>NZ_CP038213.1:0-2400000 GCF_004526345.1 Ornithinimicrobium flavum
CGAGCTCGAGGAGCACGGCACGGCCTGCCCGCTCGGGAACGGGCCTTCCTCCGCCTGACGCGACTGGTCGGTCTGCTGGACTCCACCGCCCTGCTGGCCGTGCCCTACGAGCACACCAAGGACATGCTGGAGACCACCCTGCGCGCCCCGATCACGGAGGCGCTGTCGCGGGAGATGGCCCAGGAGGTCCGGCTGGCGATCACCGTCGACGAGGACCTGCGTCGCACGGTGGAGGACGAGGCCGCCGAGCCCGGGCTGCCGGGCGGCGAGGCGGAGCCGCACGGGAACGGCATACCCCCGGACGCCGTCGAGGCTGGCTCCGATCTGCGCCCCCCCACGATCCCCACCACCCCCGCGGGCCCGGCCGGTCCGGCGGTCACCGGCATCGCCGACGAGGCCCGGCTGAACCCGAAGTACACCTTCGACACCTTCGTCTCCGGCGCCTCCAACCGGTTCGCCCACGCCGCGTCCCTCGCGGTCGCCGAGTCGCCGGCCCGCGCCTACAACCCGTTGTTCATCTACGGGGAGTCGGGCCTGGGCAAGACCCACCTGCTGCACGCGATCGGTCACTACGCCCGCAAGCTCTACCCCGGCGTGCGGGTGCGCTACGTGAACTCCGAGGAGTTCACCAACGACTTCATCAACTCCATTCGCGACGACAAGGCCGGCGCCTTCCAGCGCCGCTACCGCAACGTCGACTTCCTGCTCGTGGACGACATCCAGTTCCTCCAGGGCAAGGAGCAGACGCTGGAGGAGTTCTTCCACACCTTCAACGCCCTGCACAACAGCGAGAAGCAGGTCGTCATCACCTCCGACCAGCCGCCCAAGCGGCTGGGCCTGCCCGAGCGGATGCGCTCCCGCTTCGAGTGGGGGCTGCTCACCGACGTGCAGCCGCCCGACCTCGAGACCCGGATCGCCATCCTGCGCAAGAAGGCGGCCCAGGAGGGGATGCAGCTGCCGGACGAGGTGCTGGAGCACATCGCGACACGCATCACCACCAACATCCGCGAGCTCGAGGGCGCGCTCATCCGGGTGACGGCCTTCGCCTCCCTGTCCTCCCAGACCGCGGACACCGACCTGGCCGCCCACGTGCTCAAGGACATCGTGCCGGGCGACACCGCCCAGATCACCGTGCCGACGATCATCCGCGAGGTCTCCGACTACTTCCAGATCACGGCCGACGAGCTGTGCGGGCAGTCCCGCTCCCGCACCCTGGTCAACGCCCGCCAGGTCGCGATGTACCTCTGCCGCGAGCTCACCGACCTCTCCCTGCCCAAGATCGGCCAGGAGTTCGGCGGTCGGGACCACACGACCGTCATGCACGCCGAGCGCAAGATCCGGGCCCAGATCGGGGAGCGACGGGCTCTCTACGACCAGATCGCCGAGCTCACCGGCCACATCCGCAAGGCCTCCGCACGCTGAGCGGTCCCCCTCCGTCGTCCACAGCTGTGGATAACTCTGTGGGTTGTCACCCATCCTTCACCTTCGTCACATCCGGCACTCCCGCCGGCGTCGCTCCGGGCTGCCCGGGACGCCCGCAGGGGCTGTGCACACCCTGTGGGCGGGCTGCGGATCCGTGCAGGTCAGCATGGGGACGAGCGGTGGGCGGACGCCACGCTGCTGGGGATCCGCCGGCGCCGTCCACAGCCGGGGCCCGCTCGTCCACCGGGATGTCCCCCGCGTGCACACAGGATGACGGGAGGGTGCGCCACGCCGTCCCACCTGCGCCGACGACCCTCTTCTCCCCCGGTTGTCCACAGGATCCACAGGCCCTACGACGACGACTAACCTCTCTCTCCCAGATTCAGCTCGTCCTACATCCCTGCGGGCCGACCCCCTCGATCCCGGACCAGGAGCACGACGACCCTTCTGCACAGGGAGCGCACGCCCCGGAGCACCTGGAGGGAGGACGTGGCATTGTTGTCCTCCCATCCCCATGTCCGCATACGCCGAAGGGCCGAAGATCGTGAAGTTCCGTGTCGAGCGCGATGTGCTCTCCGAGGCGGTCGCCTGGGTCGTCCGCGGCCTCAGCAACCGTCCCCCCGTGCCGGTCCTGGCCGGTGTCCTGCTGACGGCCGACGAGGAGGGCACGCTGACCTTCTCCGCCTACGACTACGAGGTCTCCGCCACGGTGACCGTCGAGGCGGACGTCGAGGAGGGCGGGCAGGTGCTCGTCCTGGGGCGGCTCCTGGCCGACATCGCGCGCAACCTCCCGGGCCGGCCGGTCGAGGTGGCCACCGAGGGCGCGAAGGTGCAGATCACCTGCGGGTCGAGCCGGTTCTCGCTCATCCAGATGCCGGTCTCGGACTACCCGCAGCTGCCCAGCCAGGCCGACCCGAGCGGCTCGATCGCCGGCGACACCTTCACCCAGGCGGTCCACCAGGTCTCGATCGCCGCCGACCGTGGCGACACCCTGCCGATCCTCACCGGGGTCCGGGTCGAGATCGACGGCGACAAGGTCTCGATGCTCGCGACCGACCGCTACCGCCTGGCGTTGCGCGAGCTGACCTGGAGCCCCGGCTCCCCCGACGCCAGCCACGTCTGCCTGATCCCGGCGCGCACGCTGTCCGAGACGGCCAAGTCGCTCGGGGCCGCCGGCTCGGTCGACATCGCCTTCGGTGACGCCTCCCGCAGCGACGGCCTGGTGGGCTTCGAGGCGGGCCAGCGGCGCACCACGACGCGGCTGCTCGACGGTGAGTACCCCAAGGTCACCTCGATCTTCCCGACCTCGGTCGACACGGTCGCCGTGGTCGACACCCAGGCGCTGGTCGAGGCCGTGCGCCGGGTCGCCCTCGTCGCCGAGCGCAACACCCCGGTCCGGCTCCGCTTCACCGACGGGCAGGTGGCCATCGAGGCGGGCACCGGCGACGACGCCCAGGGCAGCGAGGCGGTGGAGGCCACCCTGACCGGGCCGGAGATCGAGATCGCCTTCAACCCGCAGTTCCTGCTCGACGGGCTCGGCGTGCTCAACGCGCCCTTCACCCGGCTCGCCTTCACCCAGGCCTCGCGGCCGGCCGTCATCTCGGGCCAGGCGGAGGCCGACGGCGAGTCCGACGAGTCCTACCGCTACGTCCTGATGCCGGTGCGGTTCGCCGGCTGACGACAGGCACCACCACCTGGTGGCCCCCGGCCGCCGAACGTCATACCCACCCACGCAGGAGGAGCACGCGATGAAGATCGGCATGATCGGCCTGGGCAAGATGGGCGGCAACATGCGGGAGCGGCTGCGCCGCGCCGGCCACGAGGTCGTCGGCTTCGACCTGGACGAGTCCCTGCGCGACGTCGACTCCGTCGAGGCGATGGTCGAGGCGCTCGAGCCCCCGCGGCTGGTGTGGGTGATGGTCCCGCACGGCAAGCCCACCCGCTCGACCGTCGAGACCCTCGGCGAGCTGCTGTCCGAGGGCGACCTGGTCGTCGAGGGCGGCAACAGCAAGTTCACCGAGGACGTCGAGCTGGACGCGATCCTGGCCCCCAAGGGCATCGGGTATGTCGACTGCGGCGTCTCGGGCGGGATCTGGGGCCTCGACAACGGCTACGGCCTGATGTGCGGCGGGCGGCCGGAGCACGTGGAGGTCGCGATGCCGATCTTCGACGCGCTGCGCCCCGAGGGGCCACGCGAGGAGGGGTTCGTCCACGCCGGCGAGGTCGGCGCGGGCCACTACGCCAAGATGGTGCACAACGGCATCGAGTACGGCCTGATGCACGCCTACGCAGAGGGCTACGAGCTCCTCGCGGCCAAGGACATCGTCACCGACGTCAAGGGCTGCTTCCAGGCGTGGAGCCGGGGCACGGTCGTCCGCTCGTGGCTGCTCGACCTGTCGGTCAAGGCGCTGGAGGAGACCCCGGAGCTGGAGGGGATCAGCGAGTACACCACCGACTCCGGGGAGGGCCGCTGGACCCTCGAGGAGGGCATCGAGATGGCCGTCCCGATGCCGGTGCTCGCCGCGGCGCTCTTCGCCCGCTTCGCCTCCCGGCAGGAGAACTCCCCCGCCATGCAGATGGTCGCCGCCCTGCGCGGCCAGTTCGGCGGGCACGCGGTGCGGATGCTCGAGGACGACCTCGGCGAGGGCCAGGTCGAGGTGCACCGGGCGGCGGAGCCGAAGGACGACACAGGCGAGAAGCGGGTCGGCGACGAGGGTGGCGCGGCGCCGGACGCCGATGACGCGGGCCCCTCCTCGGGCAGCGGCTCGACCGGTGGCCCCGAGGGGCCGACCTCGGGCAGCGGCGACGTCGACGACCGGGGCTGAGCCGGACCCCCGGCCCCCTCGCCCGCCCCGGTGCACCTTCGAGCCCTGGAGGTCACGGACTTCCGCAGCTACCCCTCCGCCGTGGTCGAGCTGACCCCCGGGGTGACGGTGCTGCTCGGGCGCAACGGGCAGGGCAAGACCAACCTCGTGGAGGCCGCCGGGTATGTCGCCACCCTCGGCTCCCACCGGGTCGCCCAGGACGCCCCCCTGGTGCGGGCCGGGGCGAGCTCGGCCATCGTGCGGGCAACCGTGGTCCGGGAGGGCCGGGAGTCCCTCGTGGAGCTGGAGATCGTCCCGGGCCGCGCCAACAAGGCGCGGCTGAACCGGCAGCCGGTCCCCCGCCAGCGGGACGTGCTCGGCACGCTGCGCACGGTGCTCTTCGCGCCCGAGGACCTGGCGCTGGTCAAGGGCGACCCGTCGGAGCGGCGGCGCCTGCTCGACGAGCTGCTCGTGGCCCGCCAGCCACGGTGGGCCGCGGTGCGCCAGGACTACGACAGGGCGGTGCGGCAGCGGGGGGCGCTGCTGAAGTCGGCGTCCCACCTGTGGCGCGGGCGGGACGCCCGCCGCGGCCCGGCGCGCGGGGGCGGCCCGCGGCTGGCCCCCGGCGAGACGCTGGAGGAGGCCCGGGCGGGGGCGCTGGCCACGCTCGCCGTCTTCGACGAGCAGCTGGCGCAGATCGGGGGCGCGCTGCTCTACGCCCGGCTCCGGCTGCTGCGCGACCTACGGCCCTACCTCGCCGACGCCTACCGGACGATCAGCGACAGCGACATGGTGGCGCAGGCCGCATACCGCAGCAGCCTGGCCGAGGACCTGCCGGCCGCGCGGCAGGTGGCCGAGGGCGAGGTGCCGGAGCAGGGTGAGCTGGTCGAGGCGCTCCTGGCGTCCCTGGAGCGGGTCCGGACCCAGGAGCAGGAGCGGGGCGTGTGCCTGGTGGGGCCGCACCGTGACGACCTGCACCTCACGCTCGGGGAGCTGCCCGCCAAGGGCTACGCGAGCCACGGCGAGTCCTGGAGCCTGGCGCTGGCCCTGCGGCTGGCGGGCTTCTCCCTGCTGCGGCACGATCTGGGCACCGACCCGGTGCTCGTCCTCGACGACGTCTTCGCCGAGCTGGACGTCGGGCGCCGCGAGCGTCTCGCGGACCTCGTCGCGGACTGCGAGCAGGTGCTCGTCACGGCTGCGGTGGCCGAGGACGTGCCGGCCCGGCTGCTCGAGGCCGACGGGACGGTCCTGGACGTGGTGCTGGGGGCGGTGACCGCCCGTGGCTGAGCGCCCCGACGAGCTCCCGGGCCAGGACCGAGCACCCGACCCGCTCGGGGCCGCGCCCGACCCCCTCGAGACCGCGCCCGACCCGGCCGCACCAGACCCCCTCGAGACCGCGCCCGACCCCCTGGAGGCCGCGCACGACGCGCTGGCGCGGGCGCGCCGGGCGGCCCGCGAGAAGGGCCTGCGCCCGGGGTCGCCCGCCGGCCGGGGCCGTCGGCGCGAGCTCGCCCAGCCCTCGTCCTCCCGCCAGGACCGCGACCCGCACCTCGTCGGCGAGGAGGTGGCCAAGCTCGTCGCCAGCCGCGGGTGGGACGCCGACGTGCAGGTGGGGGCGGTCGTCGGCCGGTGGCAGGCCCTGGTCGGGGACCAGGTGGCCGCCAACGTCGAGATCGTCTCCTTCGAGGGGACCGTGCTCACCGTCCGGGCACGCTCGACCGCCTGGGCCACGCAGATGCGGCTGTTGCTGTCCACCGTGCTCGCGCGCATCGAGGAGCAGGTCGGGGAGGGTGTCGTGACCGAGATCGTCGTCCAGGGGCCTGCCGGGCCGAGCTGGCGCAAGGGCCCGCTGTCGGCGGGCGGCCGGGGGCCGCGGGACACCTACGGATGAGCCCGCGCGACACCGACGGTTGAGCCTGACGGGTGGATCGGTGGGCCGCCCCCGGCGGGAGGCGCCGCATCCCGGCCGGACCCTGGGTCGCGAGGGGGGACTCCTGTGCGGGGGTGCGCGGCGGCAGAGCCGCCCTCACGGGCCGCAGACGGCCGGGCACCCCTGTGGGCAAGTCGGAGATCGGCGCCCGAACAGGTAGACTGAGACGTCTTTGCCCATCCTCGTGAGGAGACCCCTTGTCCACGGTCGGACCAGACAACGGACCCACCCTCGAGCCGGGCGACCCGGCCATGCCGGAGCTGCCCGAGGTGAGCCCCGAGGAGGGGCAGCCGGAGTCCCTGGCCACCGCCACCGCCTACGACGCCTCCGCCATCCAGGTGCTGGAGGGCCTCGAGGCCGTCCGCAAGCGCCCGGGGATGTACATCGGGTCCACCGGGGAGCGCGGCCTGCACCACCTCGTGTGGGAGATCGTCGACAACTCGGTCGACGAGGCGCTGGCGGGGTATGCCGAGCGGATCGACGTCACCCTGCTCGCCGACGGCGGTGTTCGGGTCCGGGACGACGGGCGCGGCATCCCCACCGACCTGCACCCCGTGGAGAAGAAGCCGGCCGTCGAGCTGGTCCTCACCCAGCTGCACGCCGGCGGCAAGTTCGGCGGTGGCGGCTACAAGGTCTCCGGCGGCCTGCACGGCGTCGGCTCCTCGGTCGTCAACGCGCTCTCCGAGCGGCTCGACGTCGAGGTCCGCCAGCGGGGCAAGGTCTACCGCCAGACCTACCACCTGGGCGTCCCGCAGGCGCCGCTGGCGGAGTCCGACCCCGAGGGTGAGCGCGACCACGAGACCGGCACGACCATCACCTTCTGGCCCAGCGCGGACATCTTCGACACCGTCGTCTACGACTTCGAGACCATCCGCGCCCGCTTCCAGCAGTACGCCTTCCTCAACAAGGGCCTCACCATCGCCCTCACCGACGAGCGGCCCCGGGAGGCGGCGCCGGTCGACGCGATCGAGGACGACCCGATCGACGGGCTCGGCGAGGACGACGTCGACGGTCCCACGCAGGGGCTGGAGGCCGACGGCGAGCAGGACGGGGCCGAGGGGGCCGGCGAGGCCTCCCGCCCGCGGTCCCGCACCCTGGTCTACCGCTACGACAACGGCCTGCTCGACTACGTCACGCACCTCAACAAGAGCAAGCGCACCGACCCGGTGCACCCCGAGGTCATCGCCCTGGAGGCGACCGACGAGGAGCGGATGCTCTCGGTCGAGATCGCGATGCAGTGGACCGGCGCCTACACCGAGTCGGTCCACACCTACGCCAACGCGGTCAACACCCACGAGGGGGGCACCCACGAGGAGGGCTTCCGCGCGGCGCTGACCCGCCTGGTCAACGACTTCGCCCGGGAGCAGAAGCTGCTCAAGGAGAAGGACGTCAACCTCACCGGCGACGACGTGCGCGAGGGGCTGACCGCGGTCATCTCGGTCAAGCTCGGAGAGCCGCAGTTCGAGGGGCAGACCAAGACCAAGCTGGGCAATTCCGAGGTTCGCGGCTTCGTCCAGTCGGCGATGACCGACCAGTTCGGCCACTGGCTGGAGGCCCACCCGCGCGAGGGCAAGGAGATCGTCGGCAAGGCGGTCCAGGCCGCCCACGCCCGGATGGCCGCCCGCAAGGCGCGCGACGCGACCCGGCGCAAGGGCCTGTTGGAGTCCGGCGGCCTGCCGGGCAAGCTGAAGGACTGCCAGACCAAGGACCCGGCGAGGTCCGAGGTGTTCATCGTCGAGGGTGACTCCGCCGGCGGGTCCGCCGTGTCCGGGCGCGACCCCTTCCACCAGGCGATCCTGCCGATCCGGGGCAAGATCCTCAACGTCGAGAAGGCCCGCATCGACAAGGTGCTGGCCAACCTCGAGGTCCAGGCGCTGATCAGCGCCTTCGGCACCGGGATCGGCGAGGACTTCGACCTTGACAAGGCCCGCTACCACAAGATCGTCCTCATGGCCGACGCCGACGTCGACGGCCAGCACATCCGGACCCTGCTGCTCACGCTGCTCTTCCGCTTCATGCGGCCGCTCATCGAGGCGGGCTACGTCTACCTCGCCCAGCCGCCGCTCTACCGGATCAAGTGGTCGAACGCCGAGCACGAGTTCGCGTTCTCCGACCGGGAGCGCGACGGGCTGGTCCAGGCCGGTCTGGCGGCCGGGCGCCGGCTGCCGAAGGACTCGCCGGTGCAGCGCTACAAGGGTCTGGGCGAGATGAACGCGCAGGAGCTGTGGGAGACCACGATGGCCCCGGACAGCCGGGTGCTGCTGCAGGTGTCCCTGGACGACGCGGCCAAGGCCGACGAGGTCTTCTCCATCCTCATGGGCGAGGACGTCGAGTCCCGGCGCAGCTTCATCCAGCGCAACGCCCGCGACGTGCGCTTCCTCGACATCTGAACCGGCTCGCGGCATACCCCCGAAGACGACTCCCAAGGTGAACTGTGGCTGACGACGAGACCCCCGACCTGCCCGAGACCGAGAACCCCGACCCCACGACGGCCAGGGTCGACCGCTCCCCCGGCGAGACCGACAAGGTCGACATCGTCGACCTCAACACCGAGATGCAGCGCAGCTACATCGAGTACGCGATGAGCGTCATCGTCTCGCGTGCGCTGCCGGACGTGCGGGACGGCCTGAAGCCGGTGCACCGGCGGGTGCTCTACGCGATGTACGACGGCGGCTACCGCCCCGACCGCGGCTTCTCCAAGTGCGCCCGCGTCGTCGGCGACGTCATGGGCAACTACCACCCGCACGGCGACTCCGCGATCTACGACGCGATGGTGCGCCTCGTCCAGCCGTGGTCGCTGCGCTACCCGCTCATCCAGGGCCAGGGCAACTTCGGCACCCCGGGTGACGAGGGCGCGGCCGCGCCCCGCTACACCGAGGCGCGGATGGCGACGCTGGCCATGGAGATGGTCCGCGACATCCGCGAGGACACCGTCGACATGGTCGACAACTACGACGGGCGCAACAAGGAGCCCTCCGTCCTCCCGGCGCGCTTCCCCAACCTGCTGGTCAACGGCTCGGCCGGCATCGCCGTCGGCATGGCCACCCAGATCCCGCCGCACAACCTGCGCGAGGTCGCCTCCGGCGCCCAGTGGCTGCTGGAGCACCCCGAGGCCACCCGGGAGGAGCTGCTGGAGAAGCTGCTCGAGCTCATCCCCGGCCCGGACTTCCCCACCGGCGCGCTCATCATGGGCAAGAAGGGCATCGAGGACGCCTACCGCACCGGCCGCGGCTCGATCGTCATGCGGGCCGTCGTCGAGGTCGAGGAGATCCAGGGTCGCACGTGCCTGGTGGCGACCGAGCTGCCCTACCAGGTCAACCCCGACAGCCTGGCGAAGAAGATCGCCGAGCTGGTCAAGGAGGGCCGCATGTCGGGCATCGCCGACCTGCGGGACGAGAGCTCGGGCCGCACCGGCCAGCGCCTGGTCATCGTCCTCAAGCGGGACGCCGTGGCCAAGGTCGTGCTCAACAACCTCTACAAGCACACCCAGCTGCAGCAGAACTTCGGCGCCAACATGCTGGCGCTCGTCGACGGGGTGCCGCGCACCCTGCCCCTGTCGGCCTTCATCCGGCACTGGGTGGACCACCAGATCGAGGTCATCGTCCGGCGCACCCGCTACCGCCTGCGGGACGCCGAGGAGCGCATCCACGTCTTCCGGGGCTACCTCAAGGCCCTGGACCAGCTCGACGAGGTCATCGCCCTCATCCGCCGCAGCCCGAGCGCCGACGAGGCCCGCGCGGGGCTGATGACGCTGCTCGACATCGACGACGTGCAGGCGCGCGCCATCCTCGACCTGCAGCTGCGCCGCCTGGCCGCGCTGGAGCGCCAGGAGATCCAGAGCCGGCACGACGAGCTCCAGCTGATGATCGAGGAGTACCAGGCGATCCTGGCCTCCCCCGAGCGGCAGCGGCAGATCGTCTCCGAGGAGCTCGCCGAGATCGTGGACCGCTACGGCGACGACCGGCGCTCCAAGATCGTGCCCTTCGGCGGCGACATGTCGATGGAGGACCTCATCCCCGAGGAGGACGTGGTCGTCACGATCACGACCGGGGGCTACGTCAAGCGGACCCCGGTGCGGGAGTACCGCGCGCAGAACCGGGGCGGCAAGGGCCGCAAGGGTGCCTCGCTGCGGGCCGACGACGTGGTGGAGCACTTCTTCGTCACCAACACCCACGAGTGGATGCTCTTCTTCACCAACCAGGGCCGGGTCTACCGGGCCAAGGCCTACGAGTTCCCCGAGGGCGGGCCGACCGGCAAGGGCCAGCACGTGGCCAACCTCATGGCCTTCCAGCCCGAGGAGCGGATCCGCCAGGTCCTGACGATCGGCAGCTACGAGCAGGCGCCCTACCTGGTGCTCGCCACCCGCAGCGGCAAGGTGAAGAAGACCCGCCTCACCGACTACGACTCGCGGCTCTCGCGCGGCCTGATCGCCATCAACTTGCGCGACGACGACGAGGTGGTCGGGGCGGCGCTGGCCTCGCCCGACGACGACGTGCTCCTGGTCTCCCGCGGGGGGCAGTCGGTGCGGTTCACCGCGACCGACGAGGCGCTGCGGCCGATGAGCCGTGCCACCTCGGGCGTGACGGGTATGAAGTTCAAGGGCGAGGACGAGCTGCTCGCCATGCGGGTCGTCCCCGCGGGGGCGAACCCCTTCGTCTTCGTCGTCTTCGAGACCGGGATGGCCAAGCGGACCCCCGTCGACCACTACCGCGTCCAGGGGCGTGGCGGCACCGGCATCAAGGTGGCCAAGACCAACGGCAAGGGCGGCACCCTCGTCGGGGCCCTGACCGTGGACGAGGGCGACGAGGTCATGGTCGTCATGGAGCGCGGCAACGTCGTGCGCTCCCCGATCGACCAGGTCCGGGTCACCGGCCGCGACACCGCCGGCGTCATCTTCGCCACCCCGGGCCGGAACGACTCCATCGTCGCCGTGGCCGTCAACCCCGAGGCCGCCGAGGAGGCGCAGGAGGAGCTGGAGGCCGCCGTCCAGGAGGCGGAGGCTGCCGCGGACGACCTCGCCACCGACGGCGCGGATGACGGCGCGGGAAGCGACGATGGCGTACCGTCGGAGGAGCCCGCGGACGACCTGACCGCCGGTGACCCTGACGACACGGCCCCAGGAGACGAAGCATGAGCACCACCCAGGACTCGTCCTCGGGCCGGCCCTCGTCCTCCGGTGACGAGACCCAGGTCCATCCCACGGGAACGCCGGAGGAGAAGGGCGAGGGGTCGCGCTCCACCGCCGAGCGGATGCGGGACGGCGCGATGGCCCGCACCGCCCAGGGCCGTGACCTCGCGGCCCGCAAGGCGCGGGCCCTGCGCGGCGCGACCGCCGGCCTGGCCTCGGGCTCGGCCGCCGGGGCGACCGCAGGCCGCAGCGGTGCCGGTGCCCCGGCCCGCTCCTCGGCCGGCCCGACCCGCAGCTCATCCCGGCCCACGTCCCCCCAGACGACCGCCCGCACCGGCCAGCCCCGCCCGGCCCCCCGGCGCGGCGGCCCGCGGCGGGTCCGCCTGACCGCGCAGCGCATCGACCCGTGGTCGGTGCTGAAGATCAGCTTCCTGGTCTCGGTCGCCCTCGGCATCGCCGGCGTGGTCATGGTCGCGGTGCTGTGGACGGTGCTGTCGGGGATGAACGTCTTCTCCACCCTCAACGACTTCATCACCCAGGTCACCAGCGGGGAGACCAGCGGCCCGAGCATCGACCTGCAGGACTACCTCGGCTTCAGCCGGGTCGTCGCCATCTCCGCGGTCCTCGGTGTCCTCAACGTCTTCCTGCTCACCGCGCTCGCCACCCTCACGGCCTTCCTCTACAACATCTGCGCCGCCCTCGTCGGTGGCGCCCAGGTGACCCTCTCCGACGAGTAAGCACCCTCGGGGGCTCCGCCCCCGAGCACCCCCGCTGGGGCTCCGCCCCAGACCCCGAGTCCCGCCTCGGGGGCTCCGCCCCCGAGCACCCACTGCCGGAACTCAGCTCCCCAGGCGAGGGAAGGGGTCGAGGGAGAAGACCACCTCGACCGGCACCTCGAAGTAGCGTGCGATCGCCAGCGCGAGGTGGAGGGACGGGCTGTACTCCCCCCGCTCCAGGTAGCCGATCGTCTGGTAGTGCACGCCCAGGGCCTGCGCGAGCTCGCGCCGGGAGATGCCGCGCTCGGCTCGCAGCATCGCAATCCGGTTGTGGATCGTCTCCGCAGGGGTCGGTGCGGGCACGTCAGTAGCCCCGGTTGAGCACGCGCTCGCGGGCGGCGGCCACGGCGCTGCCGGACTGCCGGCGGGCCATCCGGCGCAGCAGCAGGGGCGCCACGAGCAGACCGACGACCGCCCACGCGAGCAGCACCGCCAGGGTGAGGCCGAGGGACCACTGCCCGCCGATCTCCGCCGCGGCCGCCGACTCGGGCAGGAGGACACCGCGGAAGGCACGACCGATCCAGTAGAGGGGGGTGGCCTGCGCGAGCCACTGCAGCCAGGTCGGCATCGCCGTCGCCGGGTAGAACAGCCCGGAGACGACCGCGACGGCGTAGATCGTCAGGGTCACCCAGGCGAAGGTGATCATGGAGCGGAAGACGGCACCCAGGACCGCGCCCCACGGGAGCATGGCCGCCACGGTGAGCAGGAAGACCACGACCAGCAGCAGCCACCGCCCGGGCTGGGTGGGCATGGTCCCCGGCAGCAGCAGGACCGCCCCGACGACGACGGGCACCATGGGGACGACGGCGTCGACGGGAGCCACCACGAGCTTGGCCAGCAGGTGGCCCGACATCCCGTGGGGCACCGCCTTCGCGCGGAGCAGGGTGCCGTCCTCCCGCTCGGTCTGCAGCTCGCCGGCCACCCCGAGCACCGCGGCCGCGATGACCCCGAAGGCGAGGAACCCGGTGAAGATCCACCCCCCGGCGGCGACCATCCCGTCGGCGAACTCGAGGTCGCGCAGGAAGAAGAGGACGACCAGGAAGACCGTCGAGAAGAAGAGGGTGCTCAGGCCGCCCGCGGAGGTGTACTTGCGGACGAGGGTGGTCCGCGCCTGACGCAGCGCGGCGTGCACCACGGCCGTGGGGATGCTGCGGGCGCTCATCGGGCCACCTCCTGCAGGCTCGTCAGGTCGCCGAGGTCCTCGCCGGCCTCGGCGCGGCGGACGATGTCGAGGTAGACGTCCTCCAGCGAGGCCGCGCGCACCTCCACCACCTGCACCTCACCGGGGCGGGAGGTCAGCACCTCGGTCAGGTATGCGGTGGGGTCGGGCTCGGCGTGGACGCTCACCTCGCCCGTGACCGTGTCGCGCAGCCGCACCTCGCTCATCCGGGACAGCTGGAGACGCAGGGCGTCCGGGCTGCCGTCGGCCACGATCGAACCGCCGGCGAGGATCAGCAGCCGGTCTGCGATCTTCTCCGCCTCGGCCAGGTCGTGGGTGGTGAGCAGGATGGTCGTGTCGAGGTCGACGAGGTCGGCCAGGAGGTCGTGGACGTCCCGTCGCCCCGCGGGGTCCAGGCCGGTGGTGGGCTCGTCGAGGAAAAGCAGCTCCGGGCGGCCCACGAGGCCGATGGCCACGTCCAGCCGGCGTCGCTGGCCGCCCGAGAGCTTGTCGATGCGGGATCCCGCGTGAGCCCCCAGCCCGACCCGTTCGAGCAGCTCGTCCGCGGCCCAGGGTCGGCTGACCCCTTCGGTCGAGTAGGGGGCGTAGTAGCGCCCCATCACCTCGAGCAGGTCCCGGACCCGCCAGGTGCCGTGGTCGCGCCAGCTCTGCAGGACGACACCGACGCGGGAGCGCCACGCCTCGGGCGCCGTCGCCGGGTCGTGCCCCAGCACCTGCACCTCACCGCCCGAGCGGCGGCGGAAGCCCTCGAGGATCTCCACGGTGGTGGTCTTGCCCGCACCGTTGGGCCCCAGCAGGGCCACCACCTGCCCGCGAGGGACCTCCAGGTCGATGCCGTCCAGGACCAAAGTGTCGCCGTAGGCCATCGTCAGCCCGGCACAACGGATGATCAGAGGGTCAGCGTCCATACCTCTGAACGTAGTAGGTCTGCTATCGAATGTGCAAGAGGTGCGGCGGTCCGGCGGGTGCGGGCCGGGCGCGGTTTTGGTCGTGTCCCCGCGATCAGGTAATCTCGGGCGTCGCGAGCCTCCGGTGAGGCTGCGCATCGCGGGCCTATAGCTCAGTCGGTTAGAGCGCTGTCCTGATAAGACAGAGGTCACTGGTTCAAGTCCAGTTAGGCCCACCACCGCAGGCGTGTCGTCCCCGACCACCACGAGGCTCCGAGGAGCTGATCGACATGAACCGCTTCCTTCTCCTGGCCGCAGCCGCCGCCGGCCTGGCTGCCCTGAAGAAGATGCAGGCCCAGCAGGCCGAGCGCGAGCTCTGGGCCGAGGCCACCGACGACGTCCCCACGACGCCCGGCCAGTAACCACCCAAGTTCCACCACCGACCGCCTTCTCCACCGACCGCCTCGAGTGGTTGCCCTCGGAGGCACCGGACGCGCGGTATGGTGGGCGGTCGCACAACTGAACACCCCTCGGGGGCGTGGCGCAATTGGTAGCGCACCTGCTTTGCAAGCAGGGGGTTAGGGGTTCGAGTCCCCTCGCCTCCACCCCAGGTCAGAGGCCCTTTCCGGCATCCGGGAGGGGCCTCTTTCGTGCCCCGTACCCCAGGAAAGTACGGCTGCAAACGCGTCGATTGTGGCCGTGACCTGCAGGTATGTGGTTACGCGAAAGGGCTGCAACGCCGTCAGGCGCTGAGAAGGACGTCGAGGACGGCAGGGGCGAAGAAGCGGCGGCGGTAGGTCTGACCCGTTGACGAGAGGACGCCGAGGTCGACCAGCTGACCGACGAGGCCGTTGGCTCGGCCGTAGGAGAGCTCTAGGTCGCGTTGGACCTGCCGCACCGTGAAGGAGGGGTGTGCGACCGCGTAGTCGACGAGAGTGTGGGCCTTGTCCGCGCGGAGAGACGAGGCGCGGATCGTCTCCTTCAGCTCGGACTGGACGTCGACGAGCCTCAGCATCTGCCCACGGGTGGTCTGGGCCGACTCCTCGAGTCCCTGGGCGAAGAAGGAGATCCACTGGTCCCACTCGCCGGCGCAGCTCACCGCAAGCAGGCGGTCGTAGTACTCGGTGCGGCGTGCCTCGAACCAGGGCGACACCGTGAGGGTCGGCTCGCTGAGGAGCCCAGAGGCGTGGAGCTGCAGGACGATGAGAAGGCGGCCGATGCGTCCGTTGCCGTCGTGGAAGGGGTGCAGGGTCTCGAACTGGTAGTGCGAGAGCGCCGAGACGACCACCGGGTCCATGGTGTCCTTGTGGTTCGCGGTCATCCAACGCACCAGGTCGCGCACGTTCGCCTCGAGGTCCAACCCGGGAGGAGGGGGGACGAACCTGGCGGCCTTGACCGGGAGCTCCCCGACGACGGCCGTCCGGCGTTGCCCGATGACGACCTGGATCGTCCTGATCTGCCCGGACGAGGGGCTCTCCGCCGGGGTGCCGCGGACCAGCGTTTGCTGCAGCTCGGCGAGCATGGGGACGGACAAGGTGCGCCCTTCGCCCACCCAGCCGAAGGCCAGGTCGGCCATCCTCACGAAGTTGAGCACCTCGCGCATCGAGAGGCTCACCGGACCCTCATCGTCGGCGGTCAGCACCGCGTGCAGAGGCTCATACGTGCCTTCTAGCGCCGAGGTGCTCTGGGCCTCCCTCTGCAGCGAGGGTCGCCGGAGCAGCTGGGGGTTGGGCAGCTGACGCGCCGTACTGTCCAGTGCCGCGAGGGCGGCGCGCGCGTCGGCGACTCGCATCCAGGTCTGAGAGCTCAGGGCGGGCAGGTCCTCCGTCAGGGGCGAGGGAACGAAGGCGGAGTGTGTCCACTCCCCGGATCGTGGGTGGACACCCGAGATCGGCACGAGAGTCCCGGTTCTCTTGGTTCCGAACATGGCGATGTCCACAATGTCAATCTACACGGACTTCACAGCAACTTCGTCGGTGTGATGTGCAGTAAGCGAACATGTCTCGCCCACAGCAGCAGTGATCGGGGCGTTCCCAGCAAGAGTCCTGTTCACAACCCTAGTCAGCCGAGTTCCGGGTGGCCTGGGAGGCGCGTGTAAGCCGCGAAGCCCGCAGGTGGCCCTGCTCAGCGACGGCGGTCGCGACACGGCGGGCATCCTCGGCGAAGGGTGCGGGTGCTTCCTCAGCCGCTGCGAGGACTGCTTCGTGCAGGCCCGTGCGCAGGCGCTCCACGCGATCCACGGCCTCGGTCGCCTCCAGACCCAGGGAGAGGCCGACAGTCACCCAGTCCTCGACGGTCACGTCGCGGACGAGCCAGGTGCGCCCCACCTTCATCGAGCTCCGCACCGCCTCGCCCTTCTTGAGGTACGGGGCGTAGGACGCTACGTCATAGAGGGGTGCCATGGCCACGCGCTGCCCGCGCAGGAGCAGGGAGTAGTTCTTCGCGTGGGCGTCGGTCCCGCCCACCAGGACGTTGAAGGCGAAAGCGTCGAAGAAGGCCGACCGCACGGCATCGCGGTCCGCGAGGGCCAGCGTCGACAGGAGCGAGGCGACGTTCTTGACGCTGGGGCCGCCGTCGGACTGGTACTTCCTGGTCGGTGGGTAGCTCATGGCCTGCAGCAGGTCTTCCTGATGCAGGCGCAACCACACCCCGTCCTGCCCGCGGCCTCGGTCGTAGCGGGTGGAGACCAGCGTCTTGGCCCCACCGGCGTCGACCAGGTCCACCCGGGCGACGCGCAGGCCCAGGAGACCAGCGGCGCGCAGGCAGACGAACTCGTTGACGTGCAGGTCCTCGAAACGGGTGTCAGCGCGGGTCGGCTTGAGGATGTGCGTCGTCGGCGTCGCGTCCTGGGGAACACCCCACCCGCCGTCGTCCAGGCGGTGCAGCGCCACCTTGTTCTGCGCTCCCGCCAGGCTCCATCGCCCAGAGCCGGCACCGACCTCCCAGCCGTGGTTGCGGACCGTCAGCCGCAGGAGAAGGTCCGACAGCTCGTCGTGGGTCAGCCGGCGGACGTCCCCGGTGCGTTGAGCTGCATCGGGCGTTTCGACGTCGACGGGGAACACCTGCACGGCCCCGGCGGCGTCGCGCCCCACGTGGCGAAGCAGGGCGAACGGGTTGCGCGGTGACACCTCGAACCTGCGCGCCCATTCCTCCCGGACGGCAAGGTTGTCCGGGAGCAGCCCCTCGAGCCAGGCCGAGACGACACGGTTCGAGTGCCGCGACCCGCTCAGTGGCATCGACAGCGAGAGCGGTGTGGGGCTGGCACGGGCGGTGTAGGCCCCATCGTAGGCAAAGGCCAGCGCCCCGCCGGGGGCTTGCGCCAGCTGTCCGGCCAGGATGCCGTCGAGGTAGACGTTCAGGCATGCCGTCATGAGCCGTCCTCGAAGAGACCGGCAAACGGGTCATCGTCCAGGGCCTCGGGCCGGGGTGCGGCGACCAGGTCGACCGCGAGGCCGAGTGCGGCTAGGACGTCGAGCGCCTTGCCCAGCTCGGCCGACGGGCCCTTCCCCGACTCCAGGCGGGACAGCCACTGGCGGGAGACCCCCGCCCGATCCGCAAGGGCCTGCTGGCTGAGCCCAGCCACCCGGCGTGCTCGGCGCACGGCGGCGCCCAGGTCTCGCACCGTGCTGAGCATGGGACCACCTCTAAGCTTTTGGATGTCACGTTCGTGTGACATTTATGGATGTCACGGTACCACGACATTCTAGTTTGTCGTCGAACCATGACATTCGCGTTGGACGCGCAAGTGTGACGCATCGGGATGCGGTCCTCGCGGATCGCCCACACGCGTGCGCCAGGTCGCGCAACTCTCGCGCCCCGCCGGGGTGCCAGGATGGGAGCATGAGTTCCCATCCCTCCCGCGGCGTCCTAGTCACCGGCTCCTCCCGGGGCGTGGGGGCCGCGGTGGCCCGCGCCTTCGCGGCGCGGGGCGACCGGGTCGTCGTCCACTACCTGGGCAGCGAGGCGGCCGCGCACGGGGTATGCCGTTCTCTTCCGGGCGACGGGCATCGCGTCGTCCAAGCAGGCCTCGCCAACCCGGACGCCGTTCAGCGGCTGGCGACCGAAGCGATCGCGGCCCTGGGCCGGGTCGACGTCCTGGTCAACAACGCGGCGATGCTCACCGCCCCGTGGGAGGGCAGAGGCCGGCGCGGCGACCACCCGCTGGAGGAGACCTCCTACCCCGAGTGGGTGGAGATCTGGCGGCGCACCCTGGAGACCAACCTGCTCGGCCCGGCCAACCTGACCTGGCAGGTGGCCCGCCACATGATCGACGTGCCGCCCGCGGACGGCGTCCCCGTGGGGCGGATCGTCAACGTCGGGAGCCGCGCGCCTACCGCGGCGAACCGGACATCCCGGCCTACGGCGCGAGCAAGGCCGGCCTGCACTCCTTCGGCCAGTCGATGGCGCTGCGTCTGGGTCGGTACGGGATCGCGGTGACCTCGGTAGCACCGGGGTTCATCGAGACCGAGATGGCCGGGTAGGCGCTGACAGGGGACCGGGGGGCGGCCACCCGGGCGCAGAGCCCGTTCGGCCGGGTCGCCCGGCCCCACGAGGTGGCCGATGCCGTGCTCGCGCTGGCCGACCCGCGGGTGGAGTGGGCTTCGGGGGCGGTGCTCGACCTCAACGGGGCCAGCCACCTGCGCTGACCCCACTCCGGCCCGGGCGTGGTCTGTCTACCCACCGTCCACCGAGCTGCCGCAGTGCCTTCACGCGTGGCCTGCGACGAGACCGGGGCGTAGACCTCAGATTACGTTCGCACGTGCGATGGACGGCGAGGCCCGCCGCTGTCACGAACCGTTCGGTCCTGCAGGGGGTTGTCCGTCAAGTTTGATCGGCTCCACCGGGGCATGAGAGCCTCCTGGTGGCCGGGGAAAGTGTCCTCCTTATCGCCACCCCGCCGGCGGCGAGGACCGCCCGGGAGCATCGTCGAGCAGGAGGATCAACGGGTGTTCGGACGGACCAGGCAACTGCAGCAACGGGTCACCACGCTGCAGCAGGAGGTGCGGATCCTCGACGAGATGGTCGGCCAGCTGGCAGATCGCGCAGGGGTGGACGCCGCGGAGCTGGCCAAGCTCCGCGGGAGCACACAACCGGGCATCACCCCGGAGATCCGGCGCCTGGTCGAGGACGGGGAGCACATCGCCGCGATCAAGGCCTACCGGCAGCGGACCGGGGCCGGCCTCAAGGAGGCCAAGGACGCCGTCGACGCCTACCGCGACGGCCGGGCCTAACCGGTATACCCACGTCAGTCGTCCCAGCGATCCTGTGCCGGCGGACCTGGTGCGCTCGCACGCCGACCAGGTGACAGTCCGGCACATGACCCAGCGCCGAAACCCGCCCGGCGTGGCCGACGGCCCGGGGACCGCTCAGCGGGGCGCTGCTCGCCGCCTGCGAGCGGGGTGGCTGCCTCTGTGCCGCGATAGCCTCGGCCACATGCCTGAGGTCACCGTGCTGCACAACCCCCGTTGCTCGACGTCCCGCGCCGCGATGGACGAGGCCGCACGGGCGGGCGTGCCCGTCCAGGAGGTGCGCTACCTCGACCACCCGCTGGACCACCACCAGCTGCTCGAGCTGGTCGACCGGCTGGACGACCCCGTCACCGACCTCGTGCGCCGCGACGCCTACTTCACCTCGCTGGGACTCACCGACGACGACGTGCGGACGGCCGACCAGGTGGTGGCGCTGCTGGCCGAGCACCCCAGGCTGATGCAGCGGCCGGTCCTCGTCCGCGGCGAGCACGCGATCGTGGGACGGCCCAAGGAGCGGGTCGCGGAGTTCCTCGCGGAGTCGGCGCTGTAGGCCTCACGGGGCGCGACCCGGCGGTGGGTCGGGCACAGGCACTCGGCAGGGTCTTGCCAGGCCCATCGTTTTTCGATAGCATCGACAAACGATAAGGGCCGTCCGGTCCTGCGTTTCTCGACCAGGGGGCCACCATGACCACCACTCCGCACCGCGACCGTCTCCGCTTCGACCGGGCCGACCGCTGGGTGACGATCGTCCTGCTCTGGCTCGTGGTCGGCGCGGCGGCCGCCTATCCCCTCTTCGTTGCGCTCGACTGGGCGCTGCGTCGTCAGGTCACCCTCACCGGCGTCCCGGTCGAGGTCGACCCGGGGGCGGCCGGGGCCGGCCAGGTCGTCAGCGGCGTGGCGGACGCCCACGTGCTCGTCGGCGGGGTGAGCGCCGCCCACCTCGCCCTGCTCCTCCTGGCGCCCGTCCTCACCGTCGCTGCCGCCGTCTGGGGCGCCGTGCTCCTCAGCCGGTTCCTGCAGGACCTGGCCGCCGGCACCCCCTTCGCCCGGGCCAACGTCAGGCGGCTACGGGTCATCGCCCTGCTGCTCCTGCTGGTGCCGCCGGTCGCGGGTGCCGTCTACGGCGCGGCCCGGGCGCTCATCATGGACCAGGCGGGGGCCCCGGGCTTCCTCGTCACCGTCACCCCCGCCTGGCTGGTGGCGGGCCTGCTGGTGGCTGCCGTGGCCCAGGCCTTCGCCGCCGGCGCCCGGCTGCAGGACGACGTCGACGGGCTGGTCTGATGCCGGTCGAGGACGGTCACCGGGTGGTCTGCCACCTCGACGAGCTCCTGGCCGCCCGGGGTATGACCGTGGCGGCGCTCGCCGACGCCGTGGGGGTCACTCCGGTGAACATCTCGGTGCTCAAGAACGACCGCGCCAGGGCCGTCCGCTTCTCCACGCTCACCGCTATCTGCGACGTGCTCGACTGCCAGGTCGGTGACCTGCTGAGCGTCGAGCCGCGCTGACCTCAGGCGGCCAGCAGCAGCGCCAGCGCGGCCGTGTCGACGTCACCGGCTGGGTCGACGTTGCCCCGGCTGGTCATCCGGGTGACGTGACCCGCGGCGTCGGCCTCGACCCATGCCGCGCGGTGGTCCAGCCCCAGGTCGGGCAGCCCGGGCAGCAGCAGGCACCCGGAGGCCGTCGCATACTCCGGCACCGACGCCAGGGTCAGGCCGGGCGGGTGGAGCACCGCCAGACCGGGCGGCGGGTGCTCGGCATACCGCCCCGGCACCATCTGCGCCGCGTCGGCCACCTGCACCTCGGCCAGCACCAGGCCCACCGCACCCTCGGCGCCCTCGGGCGGCTCCTCGATGACGCGGAAGACGGTGCTGCCGCCCAGCAGGCCGGGCACGGCCGCCATCCGCACGGCGAGCAGCAGGAAGTTGGTCCACTCCAGGGTGTCGTCCGGCCACCGGTTGGAGATCACGAAGCCCATGAGCTCGCCGCCCCTGGTGCACGGGGCCACCTCGACGGGCGGCACCTCACGATCCGACATCCCGACCTCCTCAGCCACCTTGTGTGATGCAGGTCACCTCTTGGTCGTTCACAGCCTGCCACGCCGGCGGCCCGGAGGGAAGCACCGGCAGGTCACGATGCGGTCGCGCCGGCCCGCCGGCCGCCGCTCCTCAGAGGAACTGGACCGGGTCGAACTCCTCGATCGGGATGATCCGCAGGCGCGGCAGCGGCGTGTTGAAGGCCTTCGTGTCGTGCTCGAGGTCGAAGAACTCCATACCTCGCCGCACCAGCTCGTGGAAGCCGGAGTTGCGGAACTCCTCGAAGGCGATGAGCCCCACCCGGCGCACGCCGTCCATGAGCGGCGTGATCGCCTCGAGGAAGTCGCCGTCGTGGCTGACGAGCATCACGTCGTCGTCGCGCTGCCCGAGCGCCTCCAGGGTGCGCTGGATCGCGATGTCCACGACCTTCTCGTCCGAGGACCCCGACAGCGGCACGGGGGTGTAGCCCAGCGCCCGCAGCGCCTGGACGAACGCCATCGGCAGCCCCGAGCTCGCGTTGAGGAAGAACAGGCCCCTGGCCGGCTGGCCCCACACGTCCTGGGTGAACCCGAGCAGTCGGTCCCACCGCGGTCGCTCGTCGGGGTGCGGGCGCCGCCCGAGGATGGAGTTACCCAGGGTCGCGTCGATGTTCTCCCCGTCGACCAGCAGGTATGACGTGCCGCTCATGTGCTTCTACTTTCTCTACGTGTCTTAACGTGTCGCTAGACCGCGGGAGAGACCGCGATCACCCAGAGCCTATTCGTAGACCAGCTTTTGCGGGCCGGGGAAGATCCAGGACAGGCCGTCCCCGAGCCGGTCGCGCCAGTTCTCCCACGAGTGCCCGTCGCGCGACTCCACATACCGGACCTGCGCCCCCGTGCTCTCGAAGACCGGCACCATCGAGCGGTTGGGCACGATGAGCGGCTCGTAGACCCCGCACGTGATGAACATCCGCTCGGCCACCATCTTCGGCTTGGCGCGGTAGGCGTTCATGAACTTCACGACCGGGTCGAAGGCCGGCCCGCCGCCGTGGTCGCTGCCGATGTCGGTGAAGACGAACGACCCCGACTGCAGGAAGAGGTTGCCCCACGTGCCCTTGCTGCGGGCCGCCGTCGACAGCGACGCGACCCCGCCGAAGCTCGCACCCATGAGGCAGCGCGCGTCGGGGCGCCGGACGAGCGGCAGGCTCTCCTCCAGGTGCGGCAGCAGCTCGCGGGTGAGGTGCCGGGCGTGCGGGGCGTAGTTCGGGTACTCCCGCAGCCGGTCGCCGGGGTTGGAGAAGACGACGACCGTCTCGGCCATGTCGAGCTCGTGGATGAGGTTGTCCAGGACGGTCCGCATCGCCGAGTAGGTGAGGTAGTCGTCGCCGTCGTGCACCACCAGCAGCGGGTAGGTGCTGCTGCGCCGGAAGCGCGCGGGCAGGTAGACGCGGTTGTGCGTCGTCCGCCGCAGCGCCTTGCTGGGCAGGATCAGGTCGATCAGCTCGCCGGGGCGGGCGTCGGCCTGCGGGTAGACCCACTCCGGCACCTCGTACCCTGCGGCCTGGCAGACACTGGAGGACCCCACCGGGCTGTGCGCCACGTGCGGGTTCAGCGGGTCGTTGAAGGTCTCGACCGCGGCGCCGAAACGCACCTCGATCTGGTACTCCACCCGGCTTGCCGCGGGCAGCTCGATGGTGACGTACCACAGGTCCGTCCCCTCGATCCGCTTCATCGGCACGTGCTGCGGCTGGTTGACGATGCGGTGCCGGACGGCGACCCCGTCGGCCTCGCCGCGGTGCAGGAAGGTGCACTTGGCCCCCTCGACGATCGGCACCTCGTGCTGGGCGAGGAAGGCGCTGACCTCCTCCGCGGTGACCGACCGGGCGCGCAGCTCGTTGATGGCCAGCTTGCCCTTGTGCCGCGGGGTCATGGGGTATGGGGTGGGCTGGCTCACGAGGCCACCTCCGTGAGCTTGGTGGCCCGCCCGTCCGCGGTGAGCACCCGGGCCTTGCCGGTCCCGGGGAGCTCGCCGTCGGCGGTCAGCGTGACCTGGGCCCCCTCGTCGAGCAGGACGGGCACCCTGGGGGTGCACCGACTCACCAGCGACCGGGTGCTCGGGAGGTCGGTGAGGTCCAGCCGGTCCTTGGCGTTGGGGAAGGCCACCAGCCCCCGCGTCAGCCCCATACCGTCCATGAGCAGCTCGGAGATGCCGGGCGCCACGACGCTGAAGTCGTGGAAGAGGACGACCCGCTCGGTCAGCGCCATCGCGCCCGCCCCCCAGGCCAGGACCGGGCGGTAGACCCGGGCGGTGGTCACCACCTCGCCGTCCTGCTCCTCCTCGTGCGGGGCGGCCAGGGCCGGGGCGAGGTTGAAGATGTGCATCGCCCCCAGCAGCACACCCACGTGACCGCCGGGGATGGCCACGGCGTCGCACTCGGCGATGAGCTGCCCCACCGGGCCCGGCCCTCCAGGACCGCGGGCCGGTGCTGCGGCTCGTAGCGGGCGTAGAAGTCCAGGTGCACCTCGTGGACCCGCTGCCGGTGCCGCTCGTCCATGTCGCGCAGGATGTCGAGCACGTCGTGCAGGGCCATCTGCTGGATCTCCGGGAGGACCGGCCGGCGGGCCGTGATCCGGTGCGCGGCTTCGACCGCCTGCTGCAGCCCGATGACGTAGAGCTCCTGCATCTCGGCCAGGCGGCGCCGGCGCTCGCGGTCCCCGTGCGCGAGCTCGGGGTCGGCCTCCCACAGCTGTTGCATCCGGCTCCACAGCTGGAGGTTGACGGTCCTGCCGCCGAGCAGCTCGGACAGCAGGGCGTCGTCGTTCTCCCGGTCGCGCCAGCCCGCGGTGACGGTGGCGAAGCGCGCGTCCCGGAGCCCCAGCTGCTGCCGGACACGGGGCAGGCGCGGGTTGCGCTGCGGGCCCAGCAGGGTGATGCGGGGCTCAGCCGGCATGGACGTGCACCGTGCGCCCCACGTCGTCGAGCATGTGGCGCAGGGTGTCGTAGTCGGGGTGGCGCATCCGGACCCACGCGTTGGCCATGAAGCCCGCCTCGATCGGCTGCGTGCCCGTGCCCGGGTGCGGGAGGTGCGCGTCCATGATCCAGCGGCCGTAGCGGTTCTCGATCTCCTCCAGCCCGCTGTAGCCTTTGATCACGCCGTCCCGGTCGGGCCGCAGGGCGATGATCCCGGCGCTGTGGCTGCGGGAGGGCTGACGGCGCAGCGCGCCGTGCACGATCGCGTCGGCCCAGGCGGCGTAGACGTCCATGTCGTTGGCCGCGCAGTAGAGGTCCCAGCACCCGACGCCCGGCGGCCGGCACCCGATCTCGGAGAACTTCAGCCCCTTCGGCCCGTGGAACCACTCCATGTGGGTGGCGGACGTCCCGATCCCGAGCGCGGCGTTGACCCGGTGGCCCATCTCCCGGATCTCGTCGTAGAGCCCGCCACCGTCGATCCGGTTGGTGGCGATGAACTGCGGGCTGATCCACCGCGTGCGCATCGCCTCGAGGACCCCGGGGTAGTAGTGGGAGGCGAAGTCGACCGCGATCTGCCCGTCGATGCTGATGGTGTCGTAGAAGCCCTCGTGCCCCTCGATGAACTCCTCGACCGCGATGGAGCGGTAGCCGCCCATCCGGTCCAGGGCCTCGCGCAGCTCACCGTCGTTGTCGACCCGGCTGGTGCCGGCGGCCCCGGCGGCGTCACGCGGCTTGAGGATGAGCGGGTAGCCCACCGCCCGCGCGAACGCCCACACCTCCTCCGCGCTGTCGGCGCCCGTCGACGCGGCTGTCGGCACCCCGGCCTGGCGCAGCGCCTCCTTCATCGAGGGCTTGTCGCGGCACAGCCAGGTCGTGCGCACCGACGTGCCCGGTATGCCGAGCGCCTCGCGCACCTGCGCGGCCACCAGCTGGTGGGCCTCGATGGTGGACTCGAGCCGGTCGACCCACACCATCCCCTGGACCTTGCGCACCGCCTCGGTCATCTGCTGCAGGTCGGTCACCGACCCCACCTGCTCGTAGTGGACCATCCAGTCCCGCAGCTGCTGGTCCAGGTAGTCCCAGGGGGTCTCGCCGATGCCGATGACGTTCGCCCCCGCCTCCGCCAGGGCCCGCGGGAACTCGCGCTGGTTCTTGGGGAAGTGAGGCTCGACGAAGACGATGTTCACGCCGCCGAGCCTGCCACAGGGAGGTGTCGCACCGCTATCCACCACGCGCCCGACGTGCGCCCGGGAGGGGGTCGCCCTCGCGATCCCTACGGATGACCCTGTGCGGACGGGCACCGGCGGCGCCCATGCACGCTTGTGCACGTGATGCACGGTTGTCCAGCGTGCATGTGGTGCATTTCGGTGCATCGGGCAGGGAGGGTCGGCGGGGGCGAGGCCCATGCACGGTGATGCACGTGATGCACGGTTGTCGTGCGTGCATGTGGTGCATTTCGGTGCATCGGCCGGGAGCGGCCGGCGCGTGACGTCAGCGGCGGGCGAGCTCGTCGAAGGCCCGGGCGACGACCTCGGCGTAGACGTGCATGCCGTCCAGGTCGGGGTGGACGCCGTCGCTCTGGAGCGCCTGCGGCTGCTGGGAGATCGTGGCGTTCCACTGGCCGACGACCGCGTTGGGGTAGTCGGCGACGACCGCGCGGATCGTCTCGTTGGAGGGCTCGAGGAAGGAGGCCTGCACGTAGAGGTCCATGACGACGACGTTGCGGCCGGTGCCGAGCGCGTCCAGCGCGTCGCGCAGACCCTGCTCGTCGACCCCGGCGTTGGTGCCGAGGTGGAGCACCACGTTGTCCTGCACCTGGCCCGCGGCCAGCGCCTCGCTCAGGATCGCGGGGGCGTCACCCCACTGCCGGTTGGACTTGGCCACGAAGCCGATCTCCGGGAAGCGGAAGGCCAGTCCGTCGGCGCTGGTCACGACCAGCGAGTCCCCGAAGGCTGTGATGGCGCTGCTCTCCGGGACGAGCAGGCCGTCGGCGTCCGGCGCGAACGTGGAGCCGTTGATCTCGACCGCGCCCTCGACGTCGGCGGGCGGGTCGGCCTCGGCGGCGTCCTCGGAGCCGTCGTCCCCGGCCTCGTCATCCGTCGTGTCACCCTCGGTGCCGGCCTCAGCCTCACCCTCGGCGACAGTCTCACCACCGTCGCTGTCCGGAGCGGCGTCGCCACCGTCCCCGGCAGCCTCACCCTCGCCGGCAGCCTCGTCTCCAGCGGCCCCGTCGGCGGCGGCCCCGTCGGCGGCGGCGCCCAGGCCGAGCAGCGAGCCCAGCTGGGCGGCGGGCCGACCGGCGCCCTCGGCACCGGCGCTCGCCCCGTCGGCGCCTTCCCCGTCGGCGCCTTCCCCGTCCCCGTTCTCCGCGCCAGCGTCACCGTCCTCACCCGACCCGGCACCGAGGCCGAGCCGCTCCTCGGTCTGCTCGATCTGCCGCTGGGTCTGCGACTTCTCGGGGGCGGTGGCGAGCGCGACGGCGGTGCCCAGAAGCATCAGGGCGAGGCCGGCGGCGACCAGGCGGGGCAGCCGGCTGTGCTCCCAGGGGGTGGTCACCCAGGACGAGAAGGCCCGGATGCTGGCGCGGAAGCCGCGCCGGCGCACCGGCCGCTCCACCAGGCGCAGGGACAGCTCGGACAGCACGAGGGTCACCGTCAGCGCGCCCAGGACGACCATGACCGCGCGGGTCGTGCCCGGGGCGTACGGCACGAGCGCGCCGGCGATGACGATGACGGGCCAGTGCCAGAGGTAGATGCCGTAGGAGCGCTCGCCGATCCAGGCGAGCGGCCGCAGCGACATCAGACGCCGCCAGCCGGACGGGCTCTCCAGCAGCCCCGCGATGAGCACGACCGTGGCCAGGCTGGCCAGGGCGATGCCGCCCCGGAAGGTGAAGGCGGAGCCGTCGCCGAGCCAGCGCATGAGGGCCACCAGGACGAGCAGCGCGGCGAGCACGGCGGGGGCCCGCCAGCGGCGCCATACCCGGGTCCGCAGGCCGGCCCGGTGCTCGGGGTCGGCCCAGGACAGCGCGAGTGCCGCCCCGAACATCAGCCCCATGAGGTGGGTGTCGGTGCCGTAGTAGACGCGGGTCGTGTCGGCGCCGCCCAGCGACAGGATCGCCATGAGCAGCGTGGAGGCGACACCGATGCCGGCGACGGCGAGCACGCGCTGCTTGGTGGTGCGGGTCAGCGCCAGCGCCAGGATGAGGCTGATCGGCCAGAGCAGGTAGAACTGCTCCTCGACCGCCAGGCTCCAGAAGTTGACGAAGAGGATCGGCGAGGTGCTGTGGAAGTAGCTGGCCCCGGCGGCGATCTCCAGCCAGTTGCTGGTGAACGTGAGGGCCCCGAGGGTCTGCCGCCCGATGCCGACCAGCAGGTCGCCGCCGACGAGCCGGGCGACCGCGACGCTGGTGACGACGACCAGGAGCAGGGCGGGCAGGAGCCGGCGGGCCCGGCGTCGCCAGAAGCCGAGCAGGTCGACGCGGCCGTGCTGGTCGACCTCGCGGAGCAGGAGGGTGGTGATGAGGAAGCCGCTGACGACGAAGAAGACGTCGACGCCCAGGAACCCGCCGGGCAGGGAGGTCGGCCAGTAGTGGAAGAGCAGGACCGCGATGACCGCCAGGGCCCGCAGGCCGTCCAGCCCGGGGATGTGCCCGGGACGCGGGGAGACACCGGTGGGTCCGCGGCCGCCCCGGCGGGGACGACGGGCGGGGCGGCGCTCCAGGAGGGTCGTCGTGCCCTCGTGCCGCGTCGCGGCCGGCGGTCTCACCTCGTATGCCGTGCGCCCCGGGTCCACGAAGGCCCGCTCGTCGCCGGCGTGGTGCGGCGGGTGGTGCGGCTCGGGCTCCTCCGGGAGCGGGAGGTGTTCACGGTGCGCGGGCACGGACATCGGCGGACCCACCTCCTTCACCCACAGGTCGAGGTCTCGACGTCAGGGTAGGTCGGCGTCCGGGCTGGTCGAGGGAGGTCGTCGGTGTGTCGCCCGAGACGCTTGTGACCTGGGTGGGGCGGCGGTACCGACGCCTGGGGGTGCCACCGCGGAGGGAGGGGCTGACCGGCCTGTGACACGCCGACGGGCGCCGCCCCCGGAGGGACGGCGCCCGCAGGTGGCGCGTGGGTCAGCCGGTCACGGGGTCAGGCCCGGGACCCGTCCTCGTCGGTGCGGTCCGAGGAGCCGAGCATCGGACCGTCGCCGCGCTCGCGGGCGGCCTCGATCTCCTCGGTGGGGGACTCGCCCTCGCCCTGCTCCTCGATGGCCGGGGGCTCCTCGGCGCCGAGCTCGTCGATCTCCTCGGAGTCGAGCATCCGCACGTCACCCGGGTCGCCCGCCGCGGCGGGCGTGCCCGTGGTGCCGGAGGTGTCGGTGGCCGCGGTGCCGGTGCCCGCGGCGGCCCCGGCCAGGGGCGCGTCCGTGACGGAGGCATCGGTGACACCGGCATCGACACCGGCGTCAGTGGCCGCGGACCCGGTCGTGGCGGGCACGACGGGGTCGGTGGTGGCCATCTCGGTCGCGACCGGCGTGGTCCCGACCGGGGTGGTCCCCACGGCCGTGGTGTCGGCCGCGGCGGTGCTGGCCCACGGGTCGGCGGCCGGGGCCGGGGTGGCCCACGGGTCGGTCGCGGGAGCCTTCTGCTGCTGCGACAGCCACCAGGCCACGCCCGCGCCGACGGCGGCGAGCAGGCCCAGGGTGATCAGGGCGCCGCCCTTCTTCTTCCGCTTCTTCGGGGAGCCGGTGATCGCGGCGACGACCCCCTCGTCGCGGGTGAGGACGCGGTCCTTGCCGGCCTGCACGTCACCGAGCATGGCCTGGATCTTCGGCAGCAGCTCCTCGTTGATGACGTCGCGCAGGTGGTCGACCTTGGGCGCCATCGCGGCCACACCCTCCTGGGCGCGCGGCACGGCGGAGTCGATGCCGTGGTCCACACCGGCGACGGCGCGGTCGCGGGTCTCGGTCGCCCGGTCGCGGGCGGCCGCCGCGAGCGCCGCCAACAGGGCAGCACCGGCACCGGCGGTCTCGCCGGCGCGCTCGCCGAGCGGGCCGGTCTTCTCGCGGAGCAGGTCGGCGCCCTCGCGCAGCGCCTCGGCGGCGTGGGCGCTCTGCGCGCGCGCCTCCTCGGCGGCCTTGTGCGACAGCTCGCTCGCGCGGGCGGACGCCTTGTGGGACACCTCGCCCGCCCGGGCGGAGGCCTTGTGGGTGGCCTCGGCGGCCTTGCCCCCGGCCACGCCGGCGAGCGCGGCCACCGCGCCGCCGGCCTTGTCGGCACGCCGGTCGAGGTCCTTGCGGCCCAGCCCCGCCGCCTTGCGGCTGTGGCCACGGGCCTTCTCCGCAGCCTTGGCGGCGGTGTCGCGGTCCTTGGTGGCGGCGCGCAGCGCCTTGGCCTTGGCCTTGCGGGCGTGGCGCTTGCCGCTCTTGTCGTCCTGCGGGGCGGTCACCTCGGCCAGGGTCGCCAGCACCGCGGCACCGAGGTTACGGGCGCCGGAGGCGGCGCTGGCGCCAACCTCTCCGGCATCCTTGCGGGCCTTGGCGGCCTGGGCCGCGGCGCGCTCGGCATCGGTCTTGAAGAACACGTCTGTCCCTCCTTCGTGGGTTGGCTCCATCCTCGCACTCCCACCAGCGCAGGACCACCGGGGGACCCGCGTGACCGCATACCCGGGTCCGGTCGCCCCGCCCGGTCCATCCACCCGCGCGTGCGAGGATGAGGGCATGAACGTCACGTTGCACACCAACCACGGCGACATCAACGTCGAGCTCTTCGAGCACGCCGCGCCCAAGACCGTCGCCACCTTCGTCGGCCTGGCCACGGGTGAGAAGGAGTACAAGGACGAGGCGGGCCGCACCAACCCCCAGCCGTTCTACGACGGCCTCACCTTCCACCGGATCATCCCGGGCTTCATGATCCAGGGCGGCTGCCCGCTGGGCGAGGGCTTCGGCGGCCCCGGCTTCCAGTTCGACGACGAGATCAGCCCCGACCACAACTTCAACCAGCCCTACATGCTCGCCATGGCCAACGCCGGCAAGCGGATGGGCAAGGGCACCAACGGCTCGCAGTTCTTCATCACGGTGGACGCCACCACCTGGCTGCAGGGCAAGCACACGATCTTCGGCCAGGTCGCCGACCAGTCCTCCCGCGACGTGGTCGACGCGATCGCCGCGGTGGAGACCGGCCGCAACGACAAGCCGGTCGAGCCGGTCGTCATCGAGCGCGTCTCGGTCTCCTGACCCGAGCGCTCACCCCTCGCACGTGAGCAGCGCCCCCGCACCCGGGCCGTCCGGCTCCCCGCCGGACGGTCCGCCGGTGTGCCCGCGGCACCGCGACCGCGTCAGCTACGTCAGCTGCCAGCGGTGCGACCGCCCGACCTGTCCCGACTGCCAGCGGCCGGCCGCGGTGGGCATCCAGTGCGTCGACTGCGTCAAGGAGGCGGGGCGCTCCACCCCGACGCCCCGGACCCGGTATGGCGCTCCCGCCCGGGCGGACGGCCGGCCGCTGGTCACGTGGACCCTCATCGGCCTGTCCGTCGCGGTCTTCCTTGGGCAGGTCTCGCTGTCCGGCGTCACCGAGCGGTTGTCCTTCATCGGGGTCCTGGCCGGCTCCGAGCCGTGGCGGTTCCTCACCTCGGCCTTCGTGCACTCCCCGACCCAGCTGCTGCACATCGCCTTCAACATGTACATCCTCTACGCCTTCGGCCCCGTGCTGGAGCAGGCGCTGGGTCGGGCGAAGTTCCTCACCGCCTACCTGCTGTGCGCCGTGGGCGGGTCGGTGGGCGTGCTGCTGCTGGCCCCGCCCCGGCCCGGCTGGTTCGTCAGCGTCGTCGGCGCCTCGGGGGCGATCTTCGGCCTGCTCTTCCTCTACGTCGTCATCGCGCTGCGCCGCGGGCAGGTGCCGACCGCGCTGCTGGTGATGATCGGCATCAACCTGGCCCTGCCCTTCTTCGTCGGCGGCATCGCCTGGCAGGCGCACATCGGCGGGGCGGTGACCGGGGCGGCCATCGGCGGCCTGCTCACCCTGCTCGCCGCCACGGGCCGCTCGGCGCAGGCCGAGCGACGCCGCCGGCTCATCTGGCCGGCGCTGGGTGGGGTCGCCGTCGTGCTCGTGGGGCTGGCGGTCTGGCGGCTGCTCGCCGTGCTCGGGCCGGACGCCTTCTCGCTCTCCCTCTGAGCACCCCGGGGTTGTCCCCAGGGTGCGAGTTACACCCGTGTAGTTATCCCCATACTGGGGACAACCTGTGGATAACTCAGCGCCAACGGGTGGCCATGACGAAGCCGACCATGATCAGCCCCATCCCGATCCCGAGGTTCCAGTAGCCGATGGACCCGATCGGCAGCGCTCCGCTGCTGATGTAGAAGGTGGCGACCCACAGCACCCCGAGGATCATCAGCCCGGTCATGACCGGGACGTACCACGACGGGTTGCTCGGCAGGCTCTGGGTCTGGGGGGCGACCTCGCTGGTGCGCTGGGCCCGCTGACGGGCACCCTTTCGTCCGCGGGACTCGGGCACGGGGGATCTCCTTGGAACGCCGGTCGGTGGTTCCGGTCAGGATACGCGGATACGCTGGCCCGGATGGACTCCGACGCTCCCGACCGGGCCCCGAGGACCGGGCGCCAGCGCGCCCGGGTCGTCGGGGTGACGGTCGTGTGCCTGCTCGCCGGGATCCTCTTCGGCACGAGCGCGGCCCTGGCGCGGCAGGACCGCGACGGCTCGCCCACCGACCTGGTCGAGCTCATCCAGCAGCGCGACCAGCAGGTCCAGGAGCTGGCCGAGCAGGCGGACGGGATCGGGGACGAGGTCGCCGCCCTGCGGGCCGAGTGGGCGAGCAGTCGGACCGGCCGCATCCTGCAGCAGACCGACGAGCTGGCCGCCGGCGTGGGCCTGGCCAGGGTGAGCGGCCCGGCGGTGTCGGTGACCCTCGACGACGCCGGCTACACCCTCGCCACCATCCCCGAGGGCTACTCGGTGGACGACGTCGTGGTGCACCAGCAGGACCTCCAGGGCGTCATCAACGCGCTGTGGGCCGGGGGCGCCGAGGCCGTCATGGTCATGGACCAGCGGATCGTCTCGACCAGCTCGGTGCAGTGCGTCGGCGCGACGCTCTACCTGCAGGGCCGCGTCTACTCCCCGCCCTACACCGTGACCGCCGTCGGCGACCCCGAGGAGATGCTCGCCGCCCTCGACGCGGACCCGGTCGTCACGACCTACCGCGCGTGGGCCGACGCGGTCGGGCTCGTGTATGCCGTGGAGGAGCTCGGCGAGACCGAGCTCCCCGCCTTCGCCGGGACGTCCCGGCCGCAGCACGCCCGGGTCATCCGGGAGGGCTGAGCGCCGACCTCACTCGTCGTCCGGCGGCGGCTCGGGGATGGTGGGGTCCGGATCCGTCGGCTCGGGGGTGGTGGGCTCCGGGGTGGTGGGCTCGGGCGTGGTCGGGTCGGGGGTCGTGGGCTCCGGGGTGGTGGGCTCCGGCGTCGTCGGCTCCGGGGTCGTGGGGTCCGGGGTCGGCTCGGGCGCCGGCTGGGTCACCGTCTCCCGGACCGTCTCGGTCGCCGTCTGGATCGGCTCGAGGGCGACGGTCAGCACGACCTCGGTGCCCTGGTCGACGACCTCCCCCGCGTCGATCGACTGCGCGATGACGGTGCCCGGCTCGGCCTCGGACGTCCGGACCTGCTCCATGGTGAAGGTGAGCGTCTGCTCGTCGAGCATGATCGCGGCCGTCGTCTGGTCCTCCCCGACGACGTCCGGGACCTCCACCTGGCCGGAGGAGACGGTCAGCACGATCTCCGCGTCGAGCCGGACCTCCTCACCGGCCTCGGGGTCGGTCGAGATGACCCGGCCCTCCTCCCAGCCGGGGTCGTCCTCCTCCTCCGCCTCGTCCCGGACGTTGGTGAAGCCGGCCCGCTCCAGGGTGTCCCGGGCCGCCTGCTCCTCCATGCCCTGCACCGACGGGATCGCCCGCGCGTCCGGGCCGGAGGAGATGACGAGGAGCACCTCGGACCCCCGGGGCGCCTCCCCGCCGGGCGGGTCCTGCTCGACGACGTTGCCCACCGGTTCGTCGCTGGCCCGCTCCGAGGCGTCCACCGTGAAGCCGGCGCTGGTCAGGACGGTCCGGGCCTGCGCCTCCGGCCGCCCGATCGTGGAGGGGACCACGACCATGTCGGGCCCCGGGTCGTCGTCCGGGCCGAAGACCAGGAAGAGGACCCACGCCATACCGGCGATCGCCAGCAGGGTCATGGCCCCCAGGAGCAGCAGCGCCCCCCGGTGGCGGCGCTCGCGGACCGGCAGCTCGTCGGTGCGTTCGTAGCCGTCGTCGCGCACGGCCGGGCGGGCGACCGGCGCGGCCCCCATCCCCGCCAGCGGGCTGCCGGTCGCGTCCAGCTGGTCGGCCGGGGAGGTCCTGGGCGTCTCGGCCCACCCGCCCCCGCCCGCGGGGACGGCCTGGGTGGCCCCGGCGTCCTGGGAGCGGGCGATCGCCGCCGCCCCGGCCCCCGCGGCCCCGATGCCGAGGACCCGCTGGTAGGTGGCCAGCGCGGCGTCGGACACCGGCTCCTCGGCGCGGGCGGCGTTGAGGTCGGCGCGGAAGTCCGCGGCGCTCTGGTAGCGGTCCTCGGGTCGCTTCTCCAGCGCGTGCAGCGTGACGGCGTCGAGGGCCTGGGGCAGCTTGGCGTGGGTCGACGGGGCCTTCGGGGCCTCCCCGAGGTGCTGGTAGACCAGCGACACCGGGTCGCCCTGGAAGGGGGTGCGCCCGGCGAGCAGCTCGTAGAGCAGGCAGCCCACGGAGTAGAGGTCGGACCGGCCGTCGACGTCCAGGCCCTGGGCCTGCTCGGGGGAGAGGTAGCGGGCGGTGCCCATGACCGCCTGCGTCTGGGTCATCGTCGCGGCCGTGTCGGCCAGCGCCCGGGCGATGCCGAAGTCCATGACCTTGACGGCCCCGGCCTCGGTCACCATGACGTTGGCCGGCTTGATGTCGCGGTGCACCAGCCCGCGCTCGTGGGCGTACTCCATGGCGGAGAGCACCGCGGCGGTGATGCGGGCGGCCTCGTCCGGGTCGAGCGGGCCGCGCTCGTTGAGCAGCTCGCGCAGGGTGGACCCGTGGATGAACTCCATGACGATGTAGGGCACGTGCAGGGGCGCGCCCCCGCCCTGGTCGGCCACGAGCTGCTCGCCGGAGTCGAAGACCCCGACGATGCAGGGGTGGGACAGGCCCGCCGCGGCCTGGGCCTCCCGGCGGAAGCGCGCGAGGAAGGAGGAGTCGCGGGCGAGGTCGGTGCGCAGGATCTTGATGGCCACCGTGCGGCCGAGCCGGAGGTCGTGGCCCACGTGCACGTCGGCCATCCCGCCGCGGCCGACGAGCTCGCCGACCTCGTAGCGGCCGCCGAGCGTGCGCGGCTCCTGGGGCTCGAGGCGGGGGGTCGCCTGCGTCCGGTCCGGGTCGCTCATCGGTCCACTCCTGCCTCGAGCATGGCCCGCGCCACCGGTGCGGCGACGCTTCCACCGGTCTCGCCGGTCCAGTTGTCGGTGGCCGACTCCACGACGACCGCGACCGCGATCTGCGGGTCGTCGGCCGGGGCGAAGCCGGTGAACCAGGCGTGGGCGGCGCCGTTGGTGCCGAACTCGGCCGTGCCCGTCTTGCCCGCCACCGGCACCCCGGGAAGCGCGGCGCCCTGCCCGGAGCCGCGCTCAACGACCAGCTGCATCATCTCGGTCAGCGCCTGCGCCGTCGACCCGGAGACGGCCCGGCCCAGGGTGCGCGGGTCAGTCTGGTCGATGACCTCGAGGTCGGCGTTGCGGGTGGTGTCCACGAGGTAGGGGGTCATGACCACCCCGTCGTTGGCGATGCCCGCCGAGATCAGCGCGACCTGCAGCGGGGTGACCCGCACCTCGTGCTGGCCGATGCCGGTCAGCGCGAGCTGCGCGTCGTCGATGCCCTCGGGGTAGGACGAGGCGGTGACGTCCATCGGCACCTGCAGGGTCTGGCCGAAGCCGAAGGCCTCGGCCTGCTCCCGCAGCGCGTCGGCGCCGAGCTCGCCCGCGAGCCAGGCGAAGGAGGTGTTGCACGACACCTGCACCGACTCGGCCAGGGTGGGTCGGTCCTCGGGGTCGCAGGCGGCCCCGCCGAAGTTGGGCAGCGTGGTGCTGGTCCCCGGCAGGGTGTAGGTGACCGGGCCCTCGAGCTCGGTGTCGGGGGTGAAGTCCCCGCTCTCCAGGGCCGCGGCCGCGGTCACCAGCTTGAAGACCGAGCCGGGCGGGTAGAGGTCGCCGGCGATGGCGCGGTTGACCAGCGGACGCTCCGGGTCCGCCTCGAGCGCGCGGTAGGCCTCATCCACGGCGGTGAGGTTGTGGCTGGACAGCGCGTTGGGGTCGTAGGCCGGGCGGCTCACCATCGCCAGGATGGCGCCGGTCCGGGGGTCGATGGCGACGGCGGCGCCGCGCCGTCCGTCGAGCGCGGCCACGGCGGCGTCCTGGACGGCCGGGTCGATCGTCAGCTCCAGGGTGGCCCCGGCGGTGGGGCGGCCGGTGACGACGTCGACGAGCCGCTGGTAGAAGAGGCTGTCGTCGGTGCCGGCGAGCACGGCGTTGCGTGCGCGCTCCAACCCCTGGCCGGCGCCGTAGGTGAAGGAGTGGTAGCCGGTGACGTGGGAGTAGCGGTTGGGGCTGTCGTAGACGCGCAGCCACTCCAGCTCGTCGTCGACCCGCTCGGAGCGGGCCACGGCCGTCCCGTCGACGAGGATGGCCCCCCGGTCGCGGCTGTAGCTGTCGATGAGGGTGCGCCGGTTGCCGGGCCGCTCCCGCAGGTCGTCGGCCTGGACGAACTGGATCCAGGTCGTGGCGACCATCAGGGCGGTGAACATGGCCAGCACGACGACGGCCAGGCGACGGATCGGGGTGTTCATCGCCCCCCTCCGCGGCCTGGGCGCGGTCGATGCTCGCGTCCTGCCGGCGCTCGGAGATCGGGCGCCGGGCGTGGTCGCTGATCCGCAGCAGCAGGGCCACGATGATCCAGTTGGCCAGCAGCGAGGACCCCCCGGCGGACAGGAAGGGCGTGGTCAGACCGGTGAGCGGGATGACCCGGGTGATGCCGCCGACGATGACGAAGATCTGCAGGGCCATGGTGAAGGACAGCCCGACCGCGAGCAGCTTGCCGAAGCCCTCCCGGGAGCCGATGGCCGTCCGCAGCCCGCGCTCGACGAGCAGGGCGTAGAGGGCGAGCAGGGCGAAGAGCCCGATCATCCCGAGCTCCTCGCCGAAGCTGGCGACGATGTAGTCGCTCCCGGCGAAGTAGGTGATGTAGGGATACCCCTGCCCCAGGCCGGAGCCGAAGATCCCGCCGTGGGCCAGGCCCATCAACCCCTTGGCGATCTGGTCGGACTGCTCGGGGGCGAAGGGGTCGAGCCAGAGGGTCACCCGGCGCTGCACGTGGTCGAAGAGCCGCCAGGCGAGCACCGCCCCGCCGAGGAAGAGCGAGATCCCGATGACGATCCAGCTGGTCCGCTCGGTCGCGACGTAGAGCATCGCCACGAAGAGGCCGAAGAAGAGCAGCGAGGAGCCGAGGTCGCGCTGCAGGACGAGGATGAGCACCGACAGGGCCCACGCGACCAGGATGGGGCCGAGGTCGCGGGCGCGCGGCAGCTGCAGCCCCAGGATCCGCCGGCCCACGAGAGAGAGCGCGTCGCGGGTGGTGACGAGGTAGCCGGCGAAGAAGATCGCCAGCGCGATCTTGGCCAGCTCACCGGGCTGGAAGGACAACCCGAAGACGCTGATCCACAGCCGGGAGCCGTTCTCCTCCCGCCCGATGACGGGCAGCATCGGCAGGAGCAGCAGGACGAAACCGGCGGCCATCGCGATGTAGGTGTAGCGCCGCAGCAGCCGGTGGTCGCGCACCACGACCACCACGGCGGCGGCGATGACGACGGCGAGGCCGGTCCACATGAGCTGCCGGGAGGCGACCCCCTCGGTGCCGCCCGCGACGTCGACGAGGTCGATCCGGTGGAGCATCACCAGACCCAGCCCGTTGAGCAGGGTGGCCAGCGGGAGCAGGAGCGGGTCGGCATACCGGGCCCGCCAGCGCAGGACCCCGTGGAGGAACAGGGCGAAGCCCCCGAAGATCCCCACGTGCCACCAGGCGTCCGCGGGCATGACCCCGTCGACGGCGAGGTTGACGTTCGCGTAGGCCAGCGCCACGATGCCCACGGCCAGCAGGAGCAGCACCAGCTCGAGCGTGCGGCCGCTGCGGACGCGGAAGCTGGTCACCGTCGACGGGGACGGCGTGGTGGCGGTGCTCACGGGCATCCCTCCGGCCAGACGACGACGGCGGTGCCGACGGGCGAGGTGGGGGTCGGCGTCGCCGCGTCGGTGGTCGCCGACGGCGTCGGGTATGCGGTGCCGCCGGCCCGGTCCGTGCCCAGGTCGCCGGCCAGGGGCCCCAGCCCGACCTCGAGCGCCCGGCGCATGATCTCGTCCACGTCGGCGGTGCCCGCGGCGAGGTCGCCGGCGGTGGCACCGGTCGTGGTCGCCACGTCGTCGCGGGCGGCGTCCTCCTCCTCCTGCAGGGCCCGGGCGCGGGCCAGGCTGTCGGCGGTCAGCAGGGCCAGGTCGTCGGGGATGGCGGTCGTGGTGGACCCGTCGGGCAGCAGCACGATCGGGGAGCAGGCGCCCCGGGCGAGGGCGCGCAGGTCCTCGACGAGGCGGTCGGCGCCGGCGCGGTCGTCGGCGCTGAGCGTGCGCCGGACCTGGTCGCGGTAGTACGCCGGCAGGGCCTCGACCCGGATGTCGGTGCGCTCCTCGGCGGTGGACAGGGACAGCGGCCCCAGGTCCTGGGACAGGCCGCGGAAGACGGTGACCTGCCCCTCGTCCTCACCGACGAAGTACTGCTGCTGGCTCCAGGTCCACCCCGCCCAGCCACCGGCGCCCAGCACCGCCAGCACCGCCAGCGAGACCACGGAGGCCCGCAGCGCCCGCACCCAGGGCCGGGTCTGCTCCTCCGCCAGCAGCGGGGCGTCGGGCGGCTCGGCCCGGCCGCTCGCCTCCCGGGTGAGCTGGGCGGCCTTCTCGGCCGGGGTGGGCGGGCTGATGACCTGGGTGCCGCGGCGCTCGCTCGCGGCGCCGACGACCTGCGGCCGGGTGGTGCCGTCGCCGGAGGGGACGACGTCCACGACGACGACCGTCACGTTGTCGCGCGTGCCGGCCCGCAGCGCGGTCTGGATGAGGCTGTCGGCCACCTGGCCGGGGGTGCGGTCGGGGTGCCGGAGCAGCTCGCCGACGGTCTCCTCCGTCACGTAGTCGGTGAGGCCGTCGCTGCACAGCAGCAGGCGGTCGCCGGTGCGCACCTCGCGCAGCGACAGGTCCGGCTGGTCCTCGGGCCGCCCGGTGAAGACGCGGGTGACCAGGGAGCGCTGCGGGTGGTGCAGGGCCTCGTCCTCGGTGATCCGGCCCTCGTCGAGCAGCTTCTGGACGAAGGAGTGGTCCTTGGTGATCCGGGTCAGCCGGCCGGCCCGCAGCAGGTAGGCCCGGGAGTCCCCGATGTTGGCGACGGCCAGCTTGCTGCCGCTGCGGACCATCGCGATGCAGGTCGTCCCCATGCCGTCGGAGTCGGGGTAGACCTCCATAACGTCGGCGAGCCGGTCGTTGGCCTCCTCCAGCGCCTGCCCCAGCACGTCGAGGACGTCGTCCGCGCCGTGGGACTCCCCGTCGAGGTGCACCAGCTCGCCGATGACGAGCGAGGAGGCGACGTCGCCGGCCGCGTGCCCGCCCATGCCGTCGCACAGCACCAGCAGCTCGGGCCCGGCGTAGGCGGAGTCCTCGTTGCGGGACTTGCTGCCGAGCCCGACGTTGGTGCGGGCCGCGTAGCGGAAGGCGACGAAGGTCGGCATGGATCAGCGGCGCAGCTCGATGACGGTCTGCCCGATCCGGATCTGGGCCCCCGGGTCCAGGCGGGCGCCGGTGGTGATCCGCCGCCCGTCGACCTCGGTGCCGTTGGTCGAGTCCAGGTCGTCGGCGTACCACGCGCCGGCCCCCGCGTAGATGCGCAGGTGCCGCCCCGAGGCGTAGTCGTCGGTGAGGACCAGGGAGCACTCCGGGTTGCGCCCGATGAGCACGCCGGCGTCGTGCAGGGGCACGGTCGTGCCACGCAGCCGGCCCTCGGTGACCACGAGGCGGGTGGGGGTGTCGCGGCGCTGGCGTCGCTCCCCCCGTGACTCCCGGGAGCGGGGCGGGCCGGCGTTGCGGCTGAGCACCCGGGTGCCGTAGAGGTCGCCGCGCAGGACACCCACGACCGAGAAGACGAAGGCCCAGAGCAGGACGACGACACCCAGCCGGATGAGGTTGAGCGTGAGCTCGCCCATCACCCCTCCAAATGGACCACGATGTGGGTGCGGCCCATGGTGATCCGGTCGCGGTCGCGCAGCTCCTCGCTCCCGACCTGCTCGCCGTTGAGGTAGGTGCCGTTGGTGGAGCCGAGGTCGCGCAGGACCACCTGCAGGTGCGGACCGTCGTGGCTGATCCGGATCTCGGCGTGCCGGCGGGAGGCGCCCGCGTCGTCGACGACGACGGTGCAGCCCTCGTCGCGGCCCAGGGTGGTGACGGCCCCGGTCAGCGGGATGCGCCTGCCCTCGATCTCCAGCGTCACCGGCGAGCTGCCGGAGGAACGTCGGCGGCGGGGGGCGGCGTCACCGCCGGCGTCGACGGCGCGGGTGCGCTCGACCAGCGGTGCACCTGCCGCACCGGCCGCGGCGGCGCCGCGCTCGGGCCGGTAGGCGGCCATCGGGTCCGCACCCCGGGCCGCGCCGCGCGGGTCGGCGGGCCCGCCCTGCTGCCGGCGGCGGTCCAGCTCGCGGGAGGCGTCGGCATACTCCCGGGCGCTGCCCCCGCCCCGTCCCTGGCGACCGTCCTTGGCGGCCGGGCGGACGCGGAAGATGCCGGTCTCCAGGTCGTCGCCGGAGACCAGCCGGACCTCGAAGGGGCCGGGCGCGACATACCGCTGGGCGTCGGCGTGGTCCTCCGCCGCGGCGACCAGCTCGTCGGTCAGCGCGCGGTCGTAGGAGTCCAGCCGCTCGAAGTCGGTGGGGGCCAGCTCGATGGTGAAGACGTTGGGGACCATGGTGCGGCCCGGGCCCAGGACGGCGGCGCGGTCGTCCATCGACCTGCGCATCGCCGAGGCGATCTCGACCGGCTGGACCTCGGCCTTGAAGACCCGCGCGAACGGTTGCTTGACGGCACGCTCGAGCCCCCGCTCGAGCTTGTCGAAGACTCCCACGGCGCTCCTCCTGGTCGGTTGGTGCCGGCAGGGCGTCACTCCTGCCCCACTGGATCGTACTGTCCGGCGCTGGCAGAAGCCTGCAGGCCGACCTGCGCCCCGCCCCGCCCGGTGAGGGGCGGGCCCGGGCGGTGGACCGGCCTCGACACCAACGCGAACGGTCCCGGTCAGAGTGCTCTGACCGGGACCGTTCCTGTGTGCGCGAGGGGGGAGTTGAACCCCCACGCCCTTTCGGGCACACGGACCTGAACCGTGCGCGTCTGCCTATTCCGCCACTCGCGCGAGTGCCGGGCAACATTAGCACGGGGGCGACCTGGCCCCGAAATCGCCGCCGGTCTGTCAGGAACGCGCGTCCGGTCTGTCAGGAACTCGCGTCCGGTCCGTCAGGAACTCGCGTCCGGTCGGTGGGGGTGCCGGCCGTCCGGCACCCGCAGCGTCCAGGCGCGCGGCTCGTGCCGCCACGTCCGGTCCAGCGACCGGTCGTCCTCCACGTCGCCGTCGGCGTTGACCCGGAAGGCGTCCTGCGGCGTGCGCGCCTCGACGCGGACCTCCCGCCCCCGCGTCGTAACGACGTCGGACCGGCGGGTGTGCCGGCCCCTGCGCAGGTCCCGGGCGAAGCCGATCCTGGCCCACGGGGTGGCGCTGAGCGCCACGACGACCTCGACCTCGTCGTCCCCGGGGTCGGCGCCGGGCGCGATGGGGGTGCCGCCCCCGACCGAGGAGCCCACCGCCACGCTCACCATGAGGACGCGCTCGGACCCGTCCGCCACCACCTCCCCGTCGACCACGACCCGCAGCTGCCAGCCGGTCGAGGTCAGACCCGCGCGCAGCGCACCGACGAGGTACGCCGCCCGCCCCAGCACCCCCTTGACCTCGGCCGCGTGCGCGGTCGCCTCGGCAGCGACCCCGCAGTGGACGGCGTTGACGACCACCGCCCCGCCCGGCTCCCGGAGCAGCCCTCGGGCCGCCGGGCGCCCCGACAGCGCGACCTGCGCCGCCGCGTCCGGGGACAGCGGGAGGCCCGCCCCGCGGGCCAGGTCGTTGCCCGTGCCCATCGGCACCACCCCGACGGCCCCGCACCGGCTCAGCAGGTCCAGGTCGGCCAGCTGCTGGAGCAGCCGGTGGACCGAGCCGTCCCCGCCCAGCACGACCACGTCCCGGCCCTCGGCGGAGGCGACCGCCGCCGCATACTCCTCGTCCGTCGCCGGCGCTAGGACCTGCGTCCCGGACGGGCTGCGCGCGGCGAGCGCACGGCATACCCGGTCCACCACGTCGTCGTGCGCGGTGCCGGCACCGGGGCTCGCCAGGACCAGGACCGGGCGGTCGGTGCTCACGTTGCCTCCAGGTGCAGCCTCGGACCGAGCCTACGCCCCGCCCCCGTCACGGGGCCGGCGACGGCCGGCCACGGCACACTGGGAGGTATGACGTACACCCCCTCCCCCTCCCGCTACGACTCGATGCTCTACCGCCGGGTGGGCCGCTCCGGCCTCGACCTGCCCGCCGTGAGCCTGGGCCTGTGGCACAACTTCGGCGACGACGTGCCCTTCGAGCGCCAGGAGCAGGTGCTGCGGACGGCGTTCGACCTGGGGATCACGCACTTCGACCTCGCCAACAACTACGGCCCGCCCTACGGCGCCGCGGAGGAGAACGTCGGGCGTCACCTGCGCCGGAGCTTCGCCGGGCTGCGGGACGAGCTGGTCATCTCCAGCAAGGCCGGGTGGGACATGTGGCCGGGCCCGTACGGCCAGGTGGGCGGCTCGCGGAAGTACCTCGTCGCCAGCCTCGACCAGTCGCTGCGCCGGATGGGCCTGGACTACGTCGACATCTACTACCACCACCGGCCGGACCCGGAGACCCCGCTCGAGGAGACGATGGGGGCGCTGGACGCGATCGTGCGCTCGGGCAAGGCGCTCTACGTCGGCATCTCCTCCTACTCGGCGCAGGACACCCGCCGCGCGGCCTCGATCCTCGCCGACCTCGGCACGCCGCTGCTCATCCACCAGCCGTCCTACTCGATGCTCAACCGCTGGACCGAGGAGGAGGAGCTGCTCGACACGCTGGAGGAGGTCGGGGCGGGCTGCATCGCCTTCTCGCCCCTGGCGCAGGGGATGCTCACCAGCAAGTACCTCGACGGGGTGCCCGAGGGCTCCCGCGCCACCCAGGGCAAGAGCCTGTCCACCGACCTCATCACCGACGAGGTCGTCGAGCACCTGCGCGCCCTGGACGCCATCGCCGGCGAGCGGGGGCAGACCCTCGCCCAGCTGGCGCTCGCCTGGACGCTGCGCGACCCGCGGATGTCCTCGGTGCTCGTCGGGGCCAGCAGCCCCGAGCAGCTGGAGCAGAACGTCGCCGCCCTGCAGCGGCTCGAGCTGTCGGCCGAGGAGCTGGAGCGCATCGACGCCCACGCCGTCGACGCCGGCATCGACCTGTGGCAGGGCGCCCGGGTGGGCTGACTAGCCGATCTCGTCCTCGACGAGGTCCTTGACGGCGGTGGAGCCCGCCAGCATCCCGGAGGCGATCGCCTGGGCCACTGAGGTCATCGGCATCGGCAGGGCCTCGACGTGGGCCATGTCGCCGGCCGCGTAGACCCGGGGCAGGCTGGTCCGGCAGCTCTCGTCGACGCGCGTGCAGCCCGACTCGTTGAGCCCCAGCGCCAGCTGCTCGGCGAAGGGCGCGGCCTGGCGCATCGTCGTCGGCGTGAAGAGCCCGTCCACCCGGACGGGGTCCCCGGCGGCCAGCCGCACCTCCAGGCCGTCGCCCGCGCGGCCGACGCCGGTGACCCGCTCGGTCCGCACGGTCGTGACGAACGACGGCAGGTCCGCCGGCGGCTCCTCGCCGTGGGTGAGCACCACGAGCTCGGCGGCCACCGGGCGCAGGATCCCCGCGAGGTGGGTCGCCGGCTCCGCGCCCAGGATCGCGACCCGTCGCCCGGCGAACTCGTGCCCGTGGCAGAACGGGCACTGCGCCACCAGGTCGCCCCACAGCTCCGCGATCCCGGGGATCTCGGGCAGCCTGTCGCGCACCCCGGTCGCCAGGATCACGCACCGGGTCCGCAGGCTGGTCCCGTCCTCGAGCTCGACGAGGTATGCCGTGCGCCCGCTCTCCCCGGTCGTCCCCTCCGCAGGGCGCAGCGAGGTGACCCGGCCCTCCCGGACCTCGACGGTGGGGTAGGCCCGCAGCTCCTCCCGGGCCAGCCGCCGGAACTCCGCGGGGTCGGTGCCGTCCCTCGTGATGAGGTTGTGCAGGTGGGAGGCGGGGGCGTTGCGGCCCTGCCCCGCGTCCACCAGGACGGTGTCGCGGTGGACGCGGCCGAGGGTGAGGGCGGCCTGCAGGCCGGCGGGCCCGCCGCCCACCACGACCACCTCGTGCTCCGGCGGGTCGGTGTCGCGTGCGCTGTCGGTCATGGGGGCGATGCTGCCCTGCCCGGGCCCGCCACGCACGCCGGGGTCAGGCGGCCAGCAGGTCGTCGATCTGGTTCAGCGCCCCGGTGGCACCCTCCTGCACGCCCATGTCCACGACCTGCTGCAGCGCCTCGGCGCTGTCGTAGACCGAGACGTACACCGCCCGCGTGCCCCCGTCGGCCTCCTCGAAGGTGTAGGTGCTGACGGAGACCGGCATGTCCTCGACCGGGCGGAGGTCGTCGTCGGCGAAGCCGTCGCGGAAGCTGAAGCGGCGGGGCGCGTCGACCTCGGTGACCTCCCACCACCCGCCGTAGCGCTCCCACTCGGGGCCGGTCATGTAGTAGGTCATCCGGCCGCCGGGCTCCAGGGCGTGGTCCACGAAGGTGGCGGGGTGCGTCGGCGGGCCCCACACCTTCTCGAGCTGACGCGGGTCGGCATACAGGGCCCACACCCGCTCGACGGGGGCGGCGAAGTGCGCGGTGATGGTGATCGTGCGGGTGTCGGGGTCGATGGTGACGTCGGTGACGGGCATGTCAGGTCTCCTCCAGGAGTGCGTCGATGCGGTCGATGCGACCGCGCCAGATGTCCTCGAGCTCGGCGAGCATCGAGGTGACGGAGCGGACGGCCTCCACGTCGCCGCTGGCCAGCTGCTGCCGGCCGGCGCGACGCTTGGTGATCAGGCCGGCCCGCTCGAGCACGGCGACGTGCTTCTGCACCGCGGCGAAGCTCATGTCGTAGCGCGCCGCCAGGGCGGAGACGGAGTGCTCGCCCGCCAGCACGCGGCGCAGGATGTCGCGCCGGGTGCGGTCGGACAGGGCGTGGAACATCGCGTCCGCGCGCTCCTCGCTCGTCCCGTCCACGGGGACAACATACAACCGAGTGGTTGTATGTTGTCAAGAGGTCGGTGGGGCGACCCACCCGGGACAGTCGTGGATGGCCGCCCCGGCTCCCGTCAGGACCGGCTCAGGGCCGGCTCAGGCCCGGGGTGTCGGGACCACCATGATCGGGACCGCCGGCGCTCGCACCGGGCTCTTCCGGGGCGGCCTGACGTGCGAGCTGGAACATCAGCCAGCCACCGATGAGGTCGAAGGCCCCGATGCCCAGGACGAACCACGTGAGGACGCCGGTGTCGCCCGCGAGCCAGCGCTGCAGGCCGAAGACGGTGAGGACCAGGCCGATGATGACGTAGAGCCAGCCCCGGCGGCGCAGCGTCCTCGGCGAACGTCGTGGGTCGGGCTGCGCCGGCGCCGCACCGGGAGCCGTGGCGTCCGTCGCGCCGTCGGCGCCGCCCTCGCCGGCGCCCGTCGCGCCGAACCCCGCCCCGCCCGGCCCCGCTCCGTCACCGGCGCCCGCCGCATACCCCTCGGTCATGCCGCCCGACCCCGGTCCGGCGCCCTCCGCGCCCAGCCGACGGGTGAGCTCGCGACCGGCCTGGTCGTCGAAGGTGCCGTCGAAGGTCGACCCGGTCTGGTTGTCGTAGGCCTGGTAGCCGGTCTCGTCGGCGACGATGGCGACGGTGCGGCGGACCAGGTCGTGGAAGGCGGGCAGGTCCTCGCGCCCCCAGTAGGGGAAGCTGACGGAGGCGGACCGGTCGTAGAGCTCGACCTGCATGCCGCTGTCGAGCGCCGTGAGCTCGCCGACGACGTCGCCGTCGGTCTCCTCGGCCACCCAGACCTCGACCGGCTCGGTCAGCTGCTCGCGCAGACGCGCCTCGATCCGCCGGAAGGTCGCCACCCCGGAGTCCAGCTGGGCCCGGTCCATCTCCGGGCCCTCCTGCTGGTCGGCCTCGATCACGCTGTCCCAGTCCTGGCCGGGGGTCCGCGGGTAGAGGGAGATGTCGTAGCTCATGGCCCCATCCTGCCCGCCGGGCCGGGGTGGACCTAGTCGGCGCGCGTGCCGGCGAACGGGTCGGTGATCTCCCGCAGCGAGCCCAACGCCTCGTGCAGCGCCGCCATCCGCGCGGGGCCCAGGTGCGCGGTCCACTCCGCGTCGAGCCGCGCCTCCATCTCCCGGGCCGCGGCCCCCGCCGCCCGTCCGCGCCCGGCCAGCACGACGAGACGGGCGCGGGCGTCGGTCGGGTCGGGCCGGCGCTCGACGTAGCCCGCCCGCTGCAGCTGGTCCACGAGAAAGCCGGCGGTCTGCTTGGTGACCTGCGCGGAGGCGGCCAGGGTCGTCAGCCGGCTGCCCCCCTCGTCGAGCCGCGCGGCGATCCGCAGCTGCGCCAGGGTGAGGTCGGCGAAGCCCCGCTCGTGCAGGTGGTCGAGGATGCGCTGCTCGGCGTGCCGGTAGGCGACGAACATCAGCATCGGGGTCCCCAGCGGCACGGTCTCCTCCTCGGCGCACGGTCCTGGCGCTGGCTCGGGCGAGGGGCCCTGGCACCGGACTCTTGACAGGGATGGTCAGTCAGACTGACCATATAATGGTCAGATTATCGTACGACAGGCAGGTCGAGCCATGGACCGCGAGCAGCTCTGGGACACGATCGTCGGCGAACGGCAGGCCCTGGCCGCCGAGCTGGCCACCTTCACCGAGCAGGACTGGGCCACGCCCTCCCTGTGCGAGGGGTGGACGGTCAAGGACGTGGCCGCCCACGTCATCTCCTCGCCCCAGATGACCTGGCGCGCGACCGCGCGGCTGCTGCCCTCGATGGTCCGGCACGGCTACAACGGGATGATCCTGCGGGACGCGCTGCGGCGGGGGGCGGTGCCGACCGAGCAGCTGCTCGCCGACTTCGAGCGGTGGGCACCGGTGCGGCGCGGGCCGGCGACGGTCACCGACGTCGAGCCGCTGATCGACGTGCTGGTCCACACCCAGGACATCCTGCGGCCGGTCGGTCGTCACCATGCGATGCCGGTGGAGGCGGTGCCGGTCGCCGGGCGCCGGGCCCGGACGCTCGCGGCGCTCATGGGAGGGGCCCCGGTGCGCCGGCTGCGGCTGGTCGCCACCGACACCGACTGGTCGATCGGGCCGGAGCGAGGCCCGCGGGTCGAGGGCCCGGCCGAGGAGCTGCTCCTGCTCCTGTGCGGCCGGCCCGTCGACCGGGCGAGGGTGCACGGGGCCGGGCTGGAGCGGGCGCGGGCCTGACGGCATACCCATCTCCGGGCCGGTCCGCCGGAGGTGGGCTCGCCGGGTGAGGCCTCTCCCCCGCGCGACGGAGGCGCGATCTCGCCCCCGCGGTGGATGACCGCGGCGTCCGGCCCTGCCGAGGATGGGGGCACGACGTCCGACTCCGAGGGGAACATCGTCATGCACCGCACCGCCCGCACCGTGTCCGTCACCGGGATCACCGGCCTGCTCGCCGCGGCGCTGCTCGCGCCGACCGCGGGGGCGGCCCCCGGGCGCCCCGGGGCCGCCGGGCACACCGACGAGGAACTGCGCCAGCAGGTATGGCGTGCCGTCGAGCAGGCGAGCGAGCAGAAGGACCGGCTGCGGGTCAAGGGCACCCCGCCCGGCCGGTCCACGCCGGTCACCGACGCGCTGGACGCCGGGATGGCGCAGGCGGTCGCCGACGGCGCGGTCGGAGTGACCGTGCGGGTCGAGACCCCCGAGCTGAGCTGGCGCGGCTCGGCCGGAGTCCGCGACCGGGGCCGCGCCGCCCCCGCCGGCTGGCAGGACCGCTTCCGGGTCGCCAGCAACACCAAGACGATGGTCGCCACCCTGGTCCCTGCAGGAGGTCGAGGCCGGGACCTGGACCCTCGACACCCTGGTGGAGGACGTCATACCCGGGCTCTTCCCGGACCACCCGGCGGGTGACGATCCGCCAGCTGCTGGAGCACACCTCCGGCGCCCCGAACGGCTCCCTCGAGCTGCTGCTCCGCCACATCGAGGACCCGACCTCGCTGGAGCAGCAGCTCGAGGCCCTGGGCCGGGACTACGCCGACCAGGAGCACATCGACGCGATCAACGACGTGCCCTGGACCGCGCCGGGCCAGTTCGTCTACTCCAACGCCGGCTACGTCGCGCTCGGCATGCTGGTGGAGGAGGCGACCGGGCGCAGCGTGGAGGACCTGCTGCGCGAGCGCGTCTTCGGCCCGGCCGGGATGCGGCACTCGTCCTACCCCGACGAGCCGGGGCTGAACGGGCCGGTGCTCCGCGAGGACGCGTGGGTCGGCGAGACCTGGGAGGGCGGCTGGTGGGACCTGGACGGCTTCGACCCGGACGTCTTCTCCCACGCGGGCGCGGTGGTGAGCACGACGGCGGACCTGGCGGCGTTCAACGAGGCGCTGCTCACCGGGGAGCTCGTGGGGCCGGAGGTCCTGCAGGAGATGCTCACGCCCACGGCGGCCAGCGGCTTCTACGGGCTCGGGGTCTACGCGGTCCTCGACCCCTGCTCCACCCCGGAGGACCCGCAGCTGCTGTGGGGCCACGACGGCGCGAGCTTCGGCACGCTGAGCATCGTCCTGGGGTCGGCGGACGGCACGCGGCAGATCGCGATCGGGGCGACCGGACGCGACCTGTCGGCGCTGGTGCCGCGGTGGGACGTCGGCGACCTGCTGGTGCCGGCGCTGCTCGCCACCTGCTGAGCGGGGCGGTGGTCGACGACCAGGGGTTCCCGGGGTGGCCCGGGGCTGCCAGAATCGGCGCCATGCGCAACGTGCTCGGCGGCGAGCTCCAGGAGTGCAGCACCGACCCGATGACCGGGTTCACCCGCGCCGGGCGGTGCGAGGTCACCCCGGAGGACCACGGCGTGCACGGGATCTGCGCGGTGATGACCGAGGAGTTCCTCCGCCACCAGGTGGCGGTCGGCAACGACCTGGTCACGCCGCGCCCGGAGTGGTCCTTCCCCGGCCTGCGGCCCGGCGACCGCTGGTGCGTCGTCGCGGTCCGCTGGCTGCAGGCCTACCAGGCCGGGGCCGCCGCCCCCGTCGTGCTGGCCAGCACGCACGAGTCCGTGCTGGCGGTGGTCCCCCTCGAGGTGCTCCGCCCCTTCGCCGTCGACGTCCCCGACGACATCTCCGACCTCACCGCCGGCTGACCGGACGCGCGTTCCTGCCACACCGGCCGCGCGTTCGTGACGGACCGGACGTGGGTTCGTGACGGTTGTCCACAGGCGCAGACCGGAAGTGCCCCGATGGGGTATGACGCGGCCGCCCGCCCGCGGCGGGGAGCCGCATACCCTGACCCGGTGCTGCGGATCGCGACCTTCAACGTCAACGGGATCCGGGCCGCCCAGCGGCGGGGGTTCGAGAGCTGGCTGGCCACGACCGACCCGGACGTCGTGGCGCTGCAGGAGGTCCGCTGCCCGCCCGAGGCGCTGCCGGAGGGCGTCTTCGGCGACCGCCACCTGGCCTACGACCCCGGCACCCTGGCCGGCCGCAACGGCGTCGCCGTCCTGACCCGGGAGCCTCCGGCGGCCGTCCGCACCTGGGGGGCTCCGGTCGTGCTGCGCCCACCCGGAGGCCCGTCGGTGCACGTGGGGCGGTCCCACGACGAGGCGGGTATGCCGTCCCCCGCCGGTCCGCCCGCACCGCGCGCGCAACCCGGGCTGGCGCGGGGGCTGGCCCGGTTCGCGCAGGAGGGGCGCTACCTCGAGGTCGACCTCGCGGACCGCCCGGTCACCGTCGCCAGCCTCTACCTGCCCAAGGGGGGCCTGCCCGCGCACCTGCAGGAGGCCGGGAGGATGCGTGAGGCCCCGGACGGCGGGGCGCGGCACGCGCGGAAGATGCGGTTCCTGGACTCCTTCGGGCGCCAGCTGGCCCGGTCCCGACGGGAGGCGCGGGCGCGCGGGCGGGAGTTCCTCCTGCTGGGGGACCTCAACATCGCCCACACCGAGCTCGACCTCTTCTTCTGGCGCCGCAACCGGGAGGCCGTGGGCTTCCTGCCCGAGGAACGGGCCTGGCTCGACGCCCAGCTCGGTCCCCGCACGCTCGTGGACGTCGTCCGTCGTCTCCACCCCGGCCGACCCGGCCCGTGGTCCTGGTGGAGCTGGCTCGGGGGGACCTACGCGCGGGACCAGGGGTGGCGCATCGACTACCAGCTGGCGACGCCGGGCCTGGCCCGGCGTGCGGTCTCGACCCACGTCGACCGGGAGTCCGCGACCGGGGTGCGGATGAGTGACCACGGGGCGGTGACGGTCGACTACGCCTGGGACGGCTGAGGCCCGCTTGTGGAAAAGCGTCAGGAACGCGCGTCCGGTCGGGGTGGGGGTGGCGGGGCCTGTGGAGAACCGTCAGGAACGCGCGTCCGGTGTGGCAGGAACTCGCGTCCGGTTGCTGCGGGGGGCGCGAGGGGGCACGGTGGGGGCCATGAGCGACCAGCCCTTCGACGACCGGCCCGACACCCACCACCACCACCGGGAGGACCAGCCCGACCGCGACGGCTTCGGTGCCTTGGACCGCACCGAGGAGCAGCGCGAGGTCGCGGACGTCAACCTCGACGACCCCACCGCCACCGACGACGTCCCGTGGAGCCCGCCGGACAAGATGCCGATCCACTCCGAGTTCCCGGACGAGCGGGAGGAGGAGACGATCGACCAGCGGATCGCCCAGGAGGAGCCCGAGGAGGGCACCGCGTACGGCGCGCCCGAGCCGGAGGGCATCCTCGGCGGCGCGGACGACCTGAGCGGCGAGGGGGTGGACGGCCGCGGGCCGGACGACCGGGACATGGTGGGCGGCGACGACCCCGACGCCATCCCCGCCGACCGGGACGTCCTCGACGGCGGCGTCTGACGACCCGCGGCCCCACCACGACCCGCGGTCCGACCGGCCCTGCGTGCCCCCTGCCGGGGCACTAGCCTGGGGATCTACCCCAGCGCCACCCCCGGCGCCGCGGGTCACCGGCACCAGGAGAGCGATGAGCCAGCACGAGCACGACACCAGCCCCGCCGACCCGGTGCGCGTCAGCGACGACCCGGCCGACGTCCAGAAGGTGCACGAGCTCATCTCGGGCATGGACATCGCGATGGTCACCACCGTCGACTCCAGCGACGCCGGCGGGCGGCTCACCAGCCGGCCCCTCTCGACCCAGGTGGCCGAGGAGGACGGCGACGTCCTCTTCCTGGTGCGCCGGAGCAGCCCCGTGGCCGCGGACGTCCGCGCCGACCCGCGCGTCAACGTCGCCTACTCCTCGATGAAGGCCTGGGTCTCGCTCGCCGGCACGGCCACCCTCGTCGAGGACCGCGCCCTCGTGGAGCGGCTGTGGTCCAAGGGCGCCGACATGTTCATGGAGGGCGGCCCGGACAACCCCGACAACGTCGTCCTGCGCGTCAACGGCGACACCGCCCACTACTGGGGCGGCGAGTCGCTCGTCGGCACCGCGGTGAGCACGGTCAAGGCGCTCACCGGGCGCAAGGACGACCAGGACGGCGGCTCCTCGACGGTCGTCGAGCTGCCCTGACGCCCCTCCCCCAGACGACCTCCGGCCCCGCACGGTGACTCTCGTCGACGATCCGGGCGGGGCCGGCGTCGGCCGTCGGGTGCTCCTCGTCGGCATCGGGACCCGCGGTGACGTCGAGCCCCTCGTCCGCCTCGGGTCGGCGCTGCGGCGACGCGGGGACGACCCCGTCGTGGCCGTGCTGGCCGACGGGGAGGACGTGGTGGCGGCGGCCGGTCTGCGGCCGCTCGTCGTCGGCCCGCCCGCCGCCGAGGCGATGTGGTGGCCGTCCCCGCTCGCCCGCAGCCTCGCGCTGACCCACCCGGGCGCGATGTACCAGCAGACCCGCACCCGTCTGGCCCGGCACGCCGAGGAGATCGCCGCCGGGCTCTCGCCGCTGCTCGCCCCTCCCGCGGCGGACGGCGCGACGCCCGAGGACACCGCTGACCTGGTCGTATGCGGTCTGGCCGCCGCCGGTCTCGTGCCCGTCCTGCGCCGGGCCGGCCTCCCCGCCCGGCTCGCCCTGCACGCCCCGCTCCTCCCGCACACCGCCGGCACCTCCGCCTGGCGCACCGGGATCTCCGCGCTCCTCCCCGAGCCGGTCGAGGCGGGCCGGCAGAGCCTCATGTGGAGCCTCACCCAGGGGCTGTCGTCGGCGCTCGGGCGCGCCCAGGCCCGCCGGTGGGCCGACGTCGCGCCCGCCGACCCCCCGCTTCCGCCCGCGCCCCCGCTGCTCTCGACCAGCCCGGTCCTGGACCCCGACCCCTCCCCGGACGTCGTGCAGACCGGGTGGTGGGACGACCCGCACCCGGTCCGGCCGCTGCCGGAGCAGGTCGACCGCTGGCTGGACGACCACCCGGACGCCGTGCTGCTCAGCGTGGGCAGCCTGGCCCAGGTCGACCCCGAGGAGGAGGTCGCCCAGCTCGCCGCCGTCGCGGCCCGGGTCGGCTCCCCGGCCGTCGTGCAGGTGCACGAGGCCGCCCCAGGCCCCCGCCCGCCAGCCGGTGGCTCGTCCCACCACGTCGCGCCCCCGGACGTCCTCGTCGTCGGCGACGTCGACCACCGGGCCCTGCTCCCCCGGGTGCGCGCGGTGGTCCACCACGGAGGCTCGGGCACCACGCACGCCGCAGCCGCCGCGGGGCGGCCGCAGCTCGTCGTGCCCCGCCTGGGCGACCAGCCCCACTACGGCCGCCAGGTCCACCGGGCCGGGCTCGGGCCGCTGGCGGTGCCGCATACCCGGGCCTCCGTGCGCTCCCTGTCCGAGGCGCTGCTGGACGTGCTGACCGAGCCCTCCTACGCCCGCGCCGCCACCGGGGCGGCGCACCTCCTGGCGGCCGAGGACGGCCTGGGGCGGGCCGTGGACGAGCTGGCGGCGACGGGGGACAGAGCGGGGGCGGCCCGGTGAGGATCCTGGCGCTGAGCAGCCCGATCTACGCCCACACCGTCAACACCGTCCCCTTCCTCGAGGGCCTCGCCGCGCGCGGGGCCGAGGTGCACTGGGGCGTCGCCGACGACCTGAGCCACGTCGCGGCGCACGCCCCCGCCCGCCGCTGGGGTACCGGCCCGACCCGCCCCTTCGTCCCCGCGCGGGGACGCCTGCGGGAGGTCGCCGGCCGCTACGCGTGGCTCCTGGAGGACGCGGGCGCCCGCCTCGCCCCCACCCTGGAGCTGGTCCGGACGCTGCGCCCCGACGGGGTGCTCACCGACTCCCTCGGGTATGCCGCGGCCCTGGCCGCCGAGCGCCTCGACGTCCCGTGGGTGACCTTCGGCGACGGGCCGCTGCACTTCCCGGACGAGCTGACCCCGCCGTTCGGCGCGGGCCTGCCCTACCGGACGCCGCGCCCGTGGGTCTGGCGCAACACCGTCGTCCAGGCCGCCAGCCGCCGGGGGGTCATGGGCCGGGCGCAGGCACGGTATGCCGCGCTCCGCGCCGAGCTCGGACTCCCGGTCAGCACCCGGCCGGTCCTCGAGGCGGCCCTCTCCCCGCTCCTGCACCTGCACTGCGGGGCCCCGGAGCTGGAGTACCCCCGGGTCGCGCTGCCCGACCACGTCCACTTCGTCGGTGCGCTGCGGCCGCCCGTGCCAGCGGGGTGGGTGCGGCCCGCGTGGTGGGGGGAGGTCGTGGGCGAGGACTCGGGCGGTGCGGGGACGACCGCCCCCAGCGCCGGCACGAGCACGCACGGTGCGGGGACGACCGCCCCCGGTGGCGGTCTCGTGCTCGCCACGCAGGGCACGCTGCGGGCCGACCCCGCCGAGCTCCTCGCCCCGGTGGTGAGCGTGCTGCGGCAGGCCGGGCTCCCCGGTGTGGTGACGACCGGTGCGGGGGACCCGGCCGACCTGGGCGGCCCCGGCCTGGTGGGGGGCCGGGTCGCGGTGGAGCGGTTCGTGCCCTACGAGCCGGTCCTGCGGCACGCGCGGGTGATGGTGACCAACGGGGGCTGGACCGGGTCGCTCCTGGCCCTCGCGCACGGTGTGCCGGTCGTCCAGGTCGGCCGCACCGAGGAGAAGGCCGACATCGGCCGTAGGGTCGAGTGGGCCGGGGCGGGGCTGCACCTTCCCTCGGCAGGACCGGCGCGCGACCCCCGCCGCCTGCGGCGGGCCGTGGAGCGCGCCGCCTCGGACCCGGGCCTGCGCGCCGGCGCCGCCCGGATCGCCGCCTCGCTCGCCACCCGCGACCCGGGCCGGGACGGTGCCGCGCTCGTGGCGGCGGCTGTGAAAGTCTAGGAGCAGGCGACCAGGCAGGGTCGTCGCCGCGACCGGGCGACCGGCACGGTCGAGGAGGCCGGCGCGGCCGGTGCGGAGACGAAGGGCGACATGGACGGACGAGCTCGGGGCGGCACCGCGGACGGCAGCGGGCGATCAGGTCGATGACGGCGCTGACGAGACAGGGACGCGGAGGAACGATGACGGTGGACGAGGTCGTCCTCGTGGACGACGACGGGACGCCCCTGGGGACCGCCCCCCGCACCACCGTGCACACGACCGACACCCCGCTGCACCAGGCGTTCTCCCTCTACCTCTTCGACGACGAGGGACGGGTGCTCATCACCCGGCGGGCGCTGGGCAAGGTCACCTGGGCGGGGGTGTGGACGAACGCGTGCTGCGGGCACCCGCGCCCCGGGGAGCCGCTGACCGACGCCGTCCGCCGGCGGCTGGGTGAGGAGCTCGGGGTCGAGGTGCGCGACCTGCAGGTCGTGCTGCCCAACTTCCGCTACCGCGCCGTCGACGCCAGCGGGATCGTCGAGCACGAGCTGTGCCCCGTGCTGGTCGGTCGGATCGAGGGTGAGCTGCGGCCCGACCCCGAGGAGGTGTGCGAGCACGCCTGGGTGACCTGGGAGGGTCTGGTCACCTCGATGCGCTCCACCCCGGGCGTCTTCAGCCCCTGGTCGGCCCTGCAGGTCCCCCGGCTGGAGGCCGCGCCGGTGCTCCTGCCGCCCCCCGCGACCACGCCCGGCACCTCCGGCGACCGGGCCGCCATACCGGCGACCGCGTCCACCGCGTCCACCTCGCCCGAGGCGACCCTGCAGGCGGTGGACGACCTGCTCACCTCCCAGCTGACCTGGATCCGTCAGGTCTGGGGCTCGATGGCCCCCGCCGGTCGCCCGGACGTGCTCGGCGACGACCCCGGCGACCTCCCGGAGTGGCTCCAGCGGCTGCTCGTCGGCGGCGGCAAGCGCCTGCGCCCCCAGATGTGCCACTGGGGCTTCGTCGCCGGCGGTGGCCGGCTCGGCACCCGTCACCACGAGCACGTCGTCCGCGCCGCGCGGCGGCCCTGGAGACCCTGCACGTCTTCGCGCTGCTGCACGACGACGTCATGGACCAGTCGGACGAGCGCCGGGGCCGCTCCTCCGCGCACGTCGTCGCCGCCCAGCGGCACCGGGCGACCGGCGCGCACGGCGACGCCGACCGCTTCGGCGAGAACATCGCGCTCCTGCTCGGCGACCTGGCCCACAGCGAGGCCGACCGCCTCGTGCACACGCTGCCGCCGGAGATGCGCGACTACTGGTACGAGCTCAACCTCGAGCTCATCGTCGGGCAGCGCGCCGACCTCACCGGCGCGGCGGGCCGGCGCACCGACCTCGCCCACGCCGAGTCGGTGGCCGCCCTCAAGTCGGGCTCCTACACGATCGAGCGACCCCTCCAGCTGGGCGCCCTGGCCGCCGCCGCGACCCCCGACCAGCGCGAGACGCTCGCCCGCTTCGGCTGGCACCTCGGGCGCGCCTTCGCGTGGCGGGACGACGTGCTCGGGGTATGGGGTGACCACGAGCTCACCGGCAAGCCCTCCGGGGACGACCTGCGGGAGGGGAAGGCCACGCTCATCTGGGTGCTCGGCGCCGAGCGGCTCACCGGCGCGCCCGCGGCGGCGATGGAGCGCGTGGGCACCCCGGAGGCCCGCGAGGAGGACGTGCCGCTGCTGCAGGCGGCCCTCGAGGAGGCCGGGGTGCGCCAGGAGGTGGAGGACCGGATCGCGGCCGAGATCGAGGCGGCCGAGGCGGCCCTCGACGGGTCGACCCTGACGCCGGAGGGCATCGACGGCCTGTGCCGCACCGCCCGCAAGGTGGCCTGGCGCTCGTCGTGAGCCGCGCGACCGGCCGGTGCTCAGCGGCGCAGCAGGGCAGGTGGCCCGAGCGAGGCGCGCGCCAGCTCGACCCGGGCCCCGGCGGGCATGCTCGCGAACATCCCCCACATCGCGCCGGCCAGGCCCGCCGGCCCGGCGTCGCGGGAGAGGAAGTCGCGCTGCCGCTCCCGGGGCAGGCGCCCGAAGGCCTCGAAGAGCTCGAGCGTGCCCCGGGGGTCCAGCCGCAGCAGCGCCCGCAGCCCGACCTCGCGGATCCGCTCGGCGGTGTCCATCGGGTCAACCTCGGCGGGGGGCTCGCCGGCGGCCAGGGCGCGGGCCACCTCGTCGGCCCGCCGCAGCGAGTGCGCGACGGAGTAACCGGTCACCCGGTGCCCGCCCCGGCCGGCGGTCCCGACCGCCAGCACCCCGTCCGGCGGCGGGCGGTCGCGCCCGCGCATGGGGATCCGCACGATCTCGCGGTCAAGGGGCCGGTCGATCGCACCCGGGTCGACGCCGCGGGCCAGGAGCCGCCGACGCAGGCGCACCCTGAGCTCCTCGACGGGCAGCGCCGGGGCGGCGGCCAGGCAGGTCTCCTCGAGCAGCACCCGACCCTGCCCGACCGGGATCGCGTAGAGGAAGGTCGGGGTCTGCCGCGGCTCGTCCTCCGCCGACCAGTCGGTGCGCCAGTCCATGAGCAGCGCCTCGGCCCCCTGCAGGGCCGGCAGCGCGTCGTGCTCCGTCACGACGATCCCGTAGGCCGTCTGCATCGGGGCCGGGTCGTCCGCGGAGAGCCCCTCCGGCCGGGCCCCGCGGGCGTCGACCACCACCCGGGCCTCCCCCCGCAGGGCCGAGACCTCCGCGTCGTCCAGCCGCCCGGTGCGCACCTCCACCCCTTCGAGCGGCAGCGCCGCCTGGAGCGCGGCGTTGTCGAGCACGGCATACCCCCGCCCCAGCGGGTGCACCCCCCGCGCCCGCAGCTCCGGCTCGGCGGCCTGCGCCCGGACGACCGTCCCGGGCAACGGGCCCAGCTCGTCGACCCAGAGGCCGTACGTCGGGGTCCACACCGCCTCCGGGCGCGGGTCGACGGCGAGCACCGACAGGCCCCGCGCGGCGCAGCGCGAGGCCAGGGCCCGACCGGCCGGGCCCAGCCCGACCACCGCCACGTCCACCATGGGCACCTCCTGGCCCGACCCTACGTCCCGGAAGGAGCAGCATGAACCACGGACTCCGGACGCGGCTCCCCGCCCTGCCGCACCCCCACCTCATCTGGCTGCGCAGCGCCGCCACCGTCCTGCTGAGCTGCCTCATCGCCCAGGCCGGCTGGGCCTCGGCGTTCCTCGGCGGGGAGGGACGCTACCTCGACCACCACCGGGTCGGGGCCTGGGTGACGCTGGTCGTCGCCGTGCTCTCCGCGATCGTGTATGTCGTGCTCCGCCGCTCCGCGGGCCCGGTCAACGTCGGTCTGGCACTCGCCGTCGCCGTGGCGGTGACCGTGCAGGCCACCCTCGGCGAGCTCGGCGGCCACCGGGCGCTGCACATCTTCCTCGGGGTGCTCCTCACCATGCTCGGCACCGCGCTCACGTCGTGGACCTACCGGCACCGGATGCCGGAGGAGGGTGGAGCTCCCGTCTCGGCCTGAACGTCCGGGTTTTCCCGACGTATGCTGGACAAATGTCGGCCAGCGAACCCTCCCGTCCTGCTCGTGGCCGGGCGGGTGAGCGCCGGGCGAGCATCCTGGGGGCGCTGCGGGCGACCCGGCACGGGCTGGGTATCAAGGACCTGGCCGGGCTCACCGGGCTCCACGACAACACGGTCCGCTTCCACCTGGACCAGCTGCTCGCCGACGGGCTGGTCCACAAGCAGCCGGGGGTGCCCGACCGCCCAGGGCGTCCGCCGCTGACCTACGTGGCGCGGCGTGAGCCGGACGAGGCACGGGACAACTACGCACTGATCGCCCGGGTGCTGGGGACCGCACTGGCCGGGTCGACGCAGGACGCGGCCGAGGTGGCGCGGGAGGCGGGTCGTGCGTGGGGACGAGCGGCCGGCTCCGCCAGCGCGGAGGACTGGGAGGGTGCCCTCGACCGTCTGGTTGCGCTGCAGACGTCGGAGGGGTTCTCCCCCGAGCTGCTGGGCGGGGAGGACGCGACGGTCCTGCGGGTCCACCACTGCCCCTTCCTGGCCCTGTCCCGCGAGGACCGGACACTGCCCTGCTCGGTCCACCTGGGGTTGATCGAGGGGGTGCTCGGGAGCGCCGGGGTCGTGCAGCGGCTGGAGCCCTTCGTCACGCCGACGCTGTGCGTCGCGCACCTCGCCCCGGGTCACGACGCCTGAGCGGACGGGTTACGACGCCCGAGCCGCTGGCGACGGCACCGTTCAGCCTCGCTCCTGAGGCGGGGCCCCGGCCACGAGCGGCGTGTCGACGCCGAGAGGCCCCGCCCCGGCGGCCCCGCCCGGTGACCCCAGGGGCTCGTCCCGCCCGGGCAGCGTCTCGAGGAAGAAGTCCGCGTTGTCCTTCAGGTAGGGCGTGAACTCCGCCGGGAGGTCGTCCTCGTAGTAGATCGCCTCCACCGGGCAGACCGGCTCGCAGGCGCCGCAGTCCACGCACTCGTCGGGGTGGATGTAGAGCGCGCGCTCCCCCTCGTAGATGCAGTCGACCGGGCACTCCTCGACGCAGGCGCGGTCGACGACGTCGATGCAGGGCTGGGCGATGACGTAGGTCATGACGGTCTCCTCGGGTCGGGGTCTATCTTTTTTACGAATCCTACTGTAGAAACTAGATCATGACCATGACCCAGACCTGGCTCCCGCACCTGTTCCACCGGCGGCACAACACGATGCCGCGGGTCCCGATGCCGCCGCTGCGGCCACCGGGCGACCCTGGCCTCCCCGGGCTCCTCGGCCCCAATGCCGCAGCGCACGGGCACCTCGGGTCCTTCGACCCGGCCCCGGCCTTCCAGGTCGTCGCCGGCGCGGACGCCTGCGTGATGCTGGCCGACCTCACCTCCCCGTGGGCCTATCTGGCGCACCTGCGTCTCGAGGGCGGCGAGGACGACGAGCAGGACCCGACCGTCGGCCCCGTGTGGTGGGCGGTCGAGGCCGCGACGACCCTGCCCCGGAGCGGACTGCGGACCGGTGGCCCCGACCGCGAGCGGCTGCGCGAGGAGCTGGCGGCGGTGCGCGACCTGGCGCTCGACGGCGAGGACATCCCCGACGACGTCCCCGCCGTGCTGCCGCACCCGCGTCCGGTGGCGGCGGCCTACGCCGAGGCGGTCACCCTCGGCCGCGGCCCCCAGGTGCTGGACCTGCTCCTGCGGGCGTACTGGCAGGACGGCCTGGACGTGGGCGATCCGGAGGTGCTGCGCCGGCTCCTGCCGCGAGTCCTCGTCGACGACCTCGCGCCCTGCACCGGCGACCCCCGCCGCGAGTGGGGGTATGTCGTGTCCCCCGCCCGTGAGCCCCTCTCCGACGCGGCCTACCACCTCCTGGGCCGGTGGCAGCGGCGCTGGGTCGACCTCGGCCGTCCCGGTCCCCTCGTCCTCGTCGACGGTTCCCGCACCCGCACCGGTGCGGACGTCCTGGGCGGGTCGGTGGAGCAGCGCTTCGCCGACTGACCGGCGTCAGCGGCCCGGCGTCAGCGGTCCGGCACTGCCCACACCGTGAGCACGACGTCCTCCTCGACGAGGTGGCTGCGGCGCTCCAGGCCGTGGGCAGCCAGGCGGTCCCCGACGATCGCGTGCACCTGGTCACCCGTGAGCGGCCAGCCGACGATCTCGTGCCGCCAGTGGCAGGCCAGCACGGTGGCCGTCTCCGTCTCGGCGACCAGCGCCCCCACCCGGTCGGCGAGCTCGGCCAGCCGGCGGGGCGACAGGAAGTAGCCCACCTCCGAGAGCACCGCGAGCTCCACCGGCCCGTCCCCGAGCTCCTCCTCGAGCCGCGCCCAGTCCTCCGGCAGCGAGGCGTGCGCCGTGCGCAACCCCTCCGCCCCCGCGACCCGTTCCAGGGCCGCCACGGACCCGTCCACCGCCACGACGGCGTCGCACCGTCCGAGCAGGTCCTCGGCGAGCGCGCCGACCGAGCAGCCGACCTCGAGGCCGACGGCATACCTCTCGTGCGGCAGGACGGCGAGGGTGAGGGCGCGCTTGCGGCGCTCGTACCAGCTCGTCCGCACGTCCCACGGATCCTCCTCGCGGGCGTGCAGCTCGTCGAACGGGTCGCCGTCCCCCGGCTCGGCGACCAGCACCGTCTCCCACGGCCGGGCGAAGTGGGCGAGCATGTCTGGCCGCAGCAGGACCTCGTCCCCGGGCCGGTCGGAGAGCGGCTCGACCTGCGACCGGTGGCCCACGACCGCCCGCGCCTTGCGCTCCCGCGCCTCCGGGGTGAGGTCGATCCGGCGCGCGCGGGCCCACGGCAGGGCGTCCGGGCCGTCCCAATGCCAGAGCCAGACCGGGTACTCCATCAGCCCGGCGTCCGTCCGCCACGCCGCCGCGGCGGCCGCGCGGGCGGCGGCCTCGTGGTCGGGGTGTCCGTCGGCGCGGTAGGGCGCCAGGAGCACGCTCTCCCCCGGCCGCACGAGCCGCACCAGCGCGGCCGTGAGGTCGTCCTGCTCTGCCGCCAGACCTCCGTCGGTCAGCCCGAGCAGGTGCAGCCGGGCGTGCGGGGCGAGACCGGCGACGACCTCACGGGCCTCGGCGCGACGGACGCGGGCCAGGTCGGCGGGCGTGTGCGTCGTCGAGTGGGGTGGGAGGCCTGGCCGTCGGTGGCGACCACCACGTCGAGAGCCACGTCCGCGGGCAGCCCGGCGAGCAGCCCGCCCAGGCCCAGGGTCTCGTCGTCGGGGTGCGCGGCAACCACGACCAGGTGGGTGGTCCCGGACAGGTCGAGGGGTATGACGTCGCGCCACCGCGGGTCCTCGGCCCACCTCGTCTCGTCGGTCGGGGGGTCGCCCGAGGGGGTCAGCCCGGAGGCGCCGGGGGCGTCCCGGACCGGCTCGCCCCCGGCGGTCTCCGACCGGGGGTCGCCGGGGGTCTGCGCGCGCCGTCCGCTCACGCCCAGGCCACCGGCATACCGTCGGCCACCGCCCGGCCCACGAGCGCGGCGTCCCGCTCGGCCTTGTGCTGGCGCAGGTAGAGCTGCAGGTCGGCGACCCGGGCGGCGTGCTCCTCCTCGCCGGCCAGCGGGCCGGGGCCGAGCGCGTGGAGGGCGGCGGTGAGCACCGTCTCGCAGGCGTCGTGGACCACCGATCGGACGCGGACGCAGCGGGGCCAGGCGTGCTCCCCCTGCACCAGACCGGCGTCCACGGCGGCGGCCGCGTCGGTGAGCACGGCGCCGGCGGCCGTCAGGGCGAGGTCCGCCCGCCCCAGCAGCGACAGACCGATCTGGTCCGGCTCCCGCCCGGTGGTCGCCTGCCGCATCCGCCGGGCCAGGCCGACGGCCCCGCCGAGCCAGCAGGCGGCGACGCCCAGGCCGCCCCAGGCGAAGCCGGGACGGGTGAGGTACCAGCCCGGCTCGCCCACCGGCACCCCCGGCACGTCGGTCAGGTCGAGGCTGGTGGAGCGGACCCGGGGCAGACCTCGGGCGACCCAGGGCTCCTCGACCCGCGCGACGCCCGGCGCGGACAGGTCGACCGCGACCAGGACGCGGCGCCCGGCGTCGACCCAGGCGGTCACGAGCGCGGAGTCGACGTGCTCGGCGAGCGAGCACCAGGGCTTGCGGCCGGAGAGCAGGAGGGTGCGGTCGCCGGGTCGCGCCTGGTCCTCGGCTCGCTCGTCGTTCCCGGCTGGTGCCTCGTCGGCGGGGCGCGCGTCCAGCCGGGCCCCCGGACCCTCGGCCGCGTAGACGCCCCAGGTCCCGGTGGGCGGGGGGACGGCATACCCGTCGTCGGCGGCCTGGGCGAGGATCGCGACGGCGTCCAGGTGCGGCTCCAGGGCGCGGGCGACGGTGAGGTCGACCGCGGCCAGCTCGGCCAGCCCCCGCCACAGCTCGGCGGTGCGGCCGGTGCCGGGGAGCGGGAGGACCTCGGCCGCGCGGTCCGCGAGGGCCAGCGCGGCCACGGGATCCCCGGCGGCGGCGCGGGCGGACTCGAGCAGGGCGGGCAGACCGCGGTCGTCGGGAGCCTGCGGGGACCAGGGGTCGAGACCGATCACGGGCCTATCGTGCCGTCCGCACGGGCGCGACGCTCGGCCTCCCGCGCCATGCTCGACAGCATCGCGCTCATCACGGCGGTGTGGCCCGGCAGCTCGACCCACCACATCACGCGCCCGGGCCACCCGCGGGGCCGGAACTCCAGCCGCTGGACCAGCCGTGACCCGGCCGGCAGCGGCAGCACCTCGTGGGTGAGGGGGCCGTGCCGGGCATCCGGTGCTCGGAGACGAGCGTCAGGCTGCGGCCGGGGTCGACGGCCTCGACCCGCCACCCGTCGACCGGGTCACCGGCGCGCAGCGCGCGGTCCGGTCGCCCCGGTTGCCCGGGCCGCCGAGGGCCCGGTCGAGCACGCCACGCAGCCGCCAGGCGGCGTCGACGGCATACCAGCCGGGCTCGCCGCCCAGGTCGGCGACGCAGGTCCACGCGACCTCGGCCGGGGCCTCGACGGTGCGCGCCCGCCGCTCGCGGAAGGCGCCGTCGGGGCCGGGAAGGACCCTCATGGCGACCCGGTCGCCGGCTCCCCGCCCAGCCCGGACTCGCCGGACCGGTCCGGCTCACCGTCCCGGGCCGGCTCCCCAGCCAGCCCCGGCTCGCCACCCAGCTCCAGCTCCAGCCCGCGCAGGGTGTACCCCTCGATGAGGTCGTCCCAGCCCACCTCGGGCTCCCGGACGATCCGGGGCGCGTGCGCCAGGAGCCGGGTGAGCAGCACGTCGGACTCCAGGATCGCCAGCGGCTGACCGGGGCACTTGTGCGCCCCGTCGCCGAAGCTCAGGCCTGCGGCGTTGACCCCGCGCGGCAGCTCGCGGCCGGGGCAGAGGTCGAGGCCGTCCTCACCCGCCACGTGCGGGTCGGCGTTGGCGGGGCGGATGCACAGGTCCACGAGGTCGCCCTCGTCGATCGTCCACGACTGCGGGCCGTCGGTGATCTCGATCGGCTCCACGGCCCGCCGGTAGAGGTGCCCCACGACGGGTTCGAGGCGGATGATCTCGTGCAGGATGGCGAAGCGCTCCTCCTGGCCGGCGACGATGTAGCGCTCGCGCAGCGGCTCGTCCTGCAGCAGGTGCCAGGCCGCCATGGTCACGAACTCGCGGGTCGTCACCATGCCGGCCGTCCCGTAGGTCACACACTCCACGAGGATGTCGACGTCGGTGTAGCCCTCGGCGAGAAGGTGGCTGATGATGTCCTCGCGCGGGGTGCGCCGGCGCTCGCGGATGGCCGGGCGGACGTCGGCGAGGTAGAAGCGTCCCACCGGCAGGAGCCCGTTGACGGCGGCCTGCGCCCACTGCCGGCCGGTGCGCCCCAGGTCGCGCCGGGTGATGTCGAAGGGCGGCTGGCGGAAGAAGCTGACGAGACGCTTGGACATCCTCGGCACCGGGGAGGCGGTGAGCCCGACGACCTCCGCGGTCACCTCCACGGTGTAGAGCAGCGCCAGCTCGTCGAGCGCGAACCGGTCCCGCCCCCGCACCTGCGCGATCAGCCGCTCCGCGCACTCCTCCATCCGGGGGACGTAGCGGGCCACGACGACGGGGGCGAAGAACCGCGCCACCTTGCTGCGCTGCTCGTCGTGCAGCGGCCCGTCGGAGACGAGGATCGGGTGGTGCTTGAGACGTCCCTTGGGGATCGCCTCCGCGGTGAAGCCGGCCTGCGTCGTCGCGTGCCGGGCCCGCAGCACCTGACGGGCGGTCTCCAGCGAGCGGATCCGCCACACCGTGCTCACGCCGCGGCTGCCGTCGGCCCCCTGCCGCTCGACCCGGGGAGCGGTCGGCTCACCCGGGCGCACGGCCCGTCGTCGGGAGGTCATCGCCGCCCGGGGACCGGGAGCCGTCGCACCACCGCGCCGGCTGCACGACCAGCCCGGGTGAGGGCGGCTCCCGCCGCCGCTCCGGCCCCGGAGAGGTCGGGGCGGCGCTTGAGCACACCCTGCAGGGGCACGGTCCAGATGTCCTCGCCGCGCACGCCCCAGCCCTGCAGCAGGTGGTTGGCGGCGAGCACCCCGGTCACACTGGCCCGCTCCATGAGGGCGATCGGCCAGTCGACGCGCAGGCCGTCGCCGGCCAGCACGAGCCCGGGGTATGGGGTGTCCACCGTCAGCCGGTCCCGCCACGGCCCGGTGCCGACCAGTCCGCAGTCGTCCTCGACGAGCAGCTCCTCGTGGACCGCCTCGAGCCCGCGGGTCTCGGGGTAGACCTCGTGGAGGGCGTCCAGGAGCCGGCGGCGCACCCGCGCGAGGTCCAGGCCGCACGCCCCGTCCTCGGCCAGGTCGGGGTCACGCTGCGGGTCGGCGGCGTACGCGTGCAGCTCCACGACCGAGCCACCGTGGGCGGCGGACCAGTCGGCCGCGCCCTGCTCGAAGCGCTCCAGCACGGTGACGTTGTCCAGCAGGTCGTAGCCGCTGGTCCCGAGGAACGCCTCCCGCTCGGGCGCGACCGTGCCGTCGAGCCACAGCCGCAGCACCGCGAAGGGCGGCGCGTTGCGGCCGGCGGCGACCCGCTCGTGCCAGAGACGTCGCTCCGCGTCGTCCATCGCCACCTCGGCGTCCCACCCGCTCTCGGTGTCGACGGCGCTCCCCGCCAGCCCCGCCAGCAGCTCGCGTGTCACCCGCGGGTCGGTCGCGACGACCACGGCGTCGGCGGTGAGCTCCTCATGAGAGGCGCGGACGCGCCATACCCCGTCCTCGTCGCGGGCGAGCGCCTCCACCCGGGTGCCGGTGCGCACGTCGACGCCGAGCCCGGTGAGGTAGCGGCCCAGCGGGGCCCACAGCGCGGTGTCGTAGTCGTCGTCGGGGACGTCGAAGAGCAGCCCCTCGGACGACCCGGCGAAGTAGCTGTGGAACATGCCGACCAGCTCGCCGGCGCCGAAGTCAGTCGGGTGCGCGAAGAAGGAGCGGGCGAAGACCTCCAGCGCGAGGTGGCGGGCACCCTCGGGGAAGCGCAGCCGGTCCAGGAAGGCCTGAGCGGACTCCCCGTCGTAGGCCTCGTGGCTCTCGGGGTAGGACACCGAGATGAGCTCGATCGCGCTGGGCAGGTGGACCGTCGGCAGCTTCGCCAGCGGGAAGGTGGGGCTGCGGACGACGAAGGCCGCGAGGTTGGCCGGCGGGGTCAGCGGCAGCGCGGCGAAGCTGTCGGTCAGGCCGTCGCCGCGGCGCAGGGGGTAGTCGGGCACGGGGACGAGGTGGTCCAGGTCCGGGTCGGCGCGGCGGAGCAGGGCGCGCAGCGTGTAGTACTGCCGGAAGAAGGCGTGGAAGCCGCGGCTCATCGTGCGGGCGGGAGTCCCGTCGACCGTGTCCTGCGCGGCGTCGGAGGCCGCGCCCGGGGCGCCGTCGGTGTCGGCCAGGGGCCACGCGCGGACCCGGCCGCCCAGCTGGTCGCAGGCCTCGAGCAGGGTCACCCGCACGCCCCGCTCGGCGAGGATCGTCGCGGCCGCCAGGCCGGCGATGCCGCCGCCGACGACCACGACGTGCTGCTCGCCCGTGGCACGGTCGGCCCCGGGTGCCGCCGGGTGCAGGACGGCGCCGCGGTCGCGGCCGGGAGGGACGGGTCGGCTCATGTCAGGTCCTTCTCGGGTCGGCGGGCCAGGACGGTGTGAAGGATGCCGCGCTGCCACCCCGTGCCGGTCCGCCAGCTGATGTCGGTGAAGCCCGCGCGCTCCAGCCGCGCCTGCAGCTCGGCGGTGCTGTCGTTGTCGAGGACGCTGCGCCACAGGTAGCGGTAGATCGCCGGGTTGCCGCGCACGACGAACGACAGCGGGGTGACGACCCCCCAGCAGACGGCCGTCCACACGGCCGAGGCGACCCGGTCGTCCTTGACGTGGTAGTCCTGCAGCGCGACCCAGCCGCCGGGGCGCACCTGGTCGTGGATCGCGGCGACCACCTCGTCCCGCTGCTCCGGGGGGACGTTGCGCAGCAGGTATGCCGCGAACGCGCCGTCAGCAGGTCCTCCCACCTGCTCGCGGGCCACGTCGGGCAGGGCCTGGGCGAAGGCCTGCACGAAGCTGACGCCGGCCGGCCAGGTCTTGGCGCGGGCCTGGCGGAGCATCCCGGCCGAGGCGTCCAGCCCGACGATCCGGGCCCCCTCCCCGGCAGCGTCCAGCAGGGCACGGGTGGACAGGCCCGAGCCGCAGCCGAGGTCCCACAGAACCCGGGCCTCCGGCGGGGTCTGCGGCAGCCGCTCCACCAGGGCGCGCGCGGCGGTGCGCAGCGCCCGGTGGTAGCCGGGGTTCAGCCTGGTCAGCAGGTCGTAGCGGTCGGAGGCCCGGTCGAACTCGTCGGCGAGCTGGACGCCGTGCCCGTCGGTGGGGTCGGCGGCGGCGGAGGAGTCACGTGACACGCCCTCACCCTACGTTCTGGGACGGCCCCGACCGACGTGAGATCCGGCACCCTGGCCGGTCCCCACGGCGGCGGGGGGCACCCCATACGGTGGGCGTATGACGAGCACCCCGGTCCTGGAGGCGGTCGACCTGGTGCGGCGCTTCGGGGCCCTGACCGCGGTCGACCACGTCAGCCTGCGGATCGACCCCGGGGAGACCGTGGGGCTCATCGGTCCGAACGGCGCCGGCAAGACCACGGCGATCTCGATGATGGCCGGGCTGCTGACCCCGGACGGCGGCACCGTGCACGTGTCGGGGGTGCCGATGGCGGGCGAGCCGATCCGGGCCAAGCGTCACCTCGGGCTGGTGCCGCAGGACCTCGCGATCTACCCCGAGCTGTCCGCCCGCGACAACCTCACCTTCTTCGGGCGACTGCAGGGGATGGGCGGCGCCGCGCTCAGGGACCGGGTGGCGCAGGTCCTTGAGGTGGTCGGGCTGTCGGACCGGGCCAAGGGTCCGAGCAAGGCGTTCTCCGGCGGCATGAAGCGGCGTCTCAACATCGCCGTCGGCCTGCTGCACCAGCCCGACCTGCTCATCCTCGACGAGCCGACGGTCGGGGTCGACCCCCAGTCACGCAACGCCATCCTGGAGTCGGTGGAGGCGCTGACCGGGGAGGGGATGGCGGTCCTCTACACGACCCACTACATGGAGGAGGCCGAGCGGCTGTGCGACCGCGTCGCCATCATGGACGCGGGCTCGATCCAGGCCGAGGGGACCCAGGAGGAGCTCATCGCCCTCGTCGGCGGGGTCGACACGGTGATCCTCTCGGGGCGCGGCGACCTCGAGGCCGCGGAGCGGGCGCTGAGCGCGATCCCGGCCGTGCAGCGCACCGCCCACGACGACCACGGGCTGCGACTGTCGGTCGTCGGCGCACCCACGGCCGTAACCAGCATCGTCACCGCCGCGGCTGGGGCCGGTATGACGCTCGCGGACGTCCAGATCCAGCGCCCGGACCTCGAGTCGGTCTTCCTCCACCTCACCGGCAAGGCGTTGAGGGACTGAGGTGCGCGCGTTCCTCACCCTGGTGCTGCGCGACCTGCGCCAGCACGCGACGGACAAGTCGGTGGTGCTCTTCGCGGTCGTCATCCCGATGGCGCTGTCCTTCGTCTTCATGATGGCCTTCTCCGGCGTCGGGGACCTGGAGCTGGAGCCCGAGACGGTGGCCCTGTCGGCCCCGGAGGGCGACCGGGCGGGGCAGGCGGTCGGGGACGTGCTCGAGGGGATGGCGCAGGGCGGGGACGTGCCCATCACCGTGCGGCGCGTGCCGGCCGAGGAGGTGGCCGGCCTGGTCGACTCCGGGGAGGTGGGGGTCGGCGTGGTCGTGCCGGAGGGGTTCGAGGACGCGCTGGCCGCCGGCGAGGGGGCGCAGGTCGAGGTGAGCCAGGGGGCCGACGCCGGCATCACCGGCCACGTCGTGGTGGGGATCGTCGGCTCGACGCTGGCGCGGCTCGACACCGACGCGGCGACGATCGCGGGCGGGGCGGACGCGGGTCTGGGCGAGCAGGAGCTCGGCGCCCTGGTCGAGCGCGTGCGGTCCGCCCCGACCGACGTGCCGACGCAGGTGAGCGGGGTCTCCGGCGAGCAGCTGTCCCTGGGGGCGGGCATCGTGGCCGGCCAGGCCGGGATGTTCCTCTTCTTCACCGTGGGCTTCGCCGTGCTCACCCTGCTCACCGAGCGGGAGTGGGGGACGCTGCCGCGCCTGCGGACGATGCCGCTGCCGCGGTGGATGGTGCCGCTGTCCAAGGGGGTCGTGGGGATCGTGCTCGGGGTCATCTCGACGACGGTGCTGCTCGTGTCGGGTCAGCTGCTCTTCGAGGGGGTGGACTTCGGCAACTGGGCGGTCGTTCTGGTCCTCGTCGTCGCCACCGTCACGGCGGCGACCTCCGTCATGGCGCTCATCCTGCGGGTGGCGCGCACCTCGGAGCAGGCGAGCCTGGCGATGTCGGTCATCGCGATCTCGCTCGGCGTGGGGGGTGGCACCTTCTTCCGGGTGCCGACCGAGGGCTGGGTCGGGCAGCTGCTCTCGGTCAACCCGGTCGCCGCGCTCGGCCGCGGTCTCGGCATCACCTCCGGCGGCGGCGGCCTGGTCGACCTGGCGCCCGTCCTGCTCGTGCTGGCCGGCTTCACCGTCGTCGTCCTGCTGCTGGCGCGGATCCTGCCCGGCCGGAAGGACGCGCTGTGAGACCTGTCCTCGCCCTCGTCGAACTGGAGCTCAAGCGCTTCCTGGCCGACCGGTTCAACCTCTTCTTCGTCTTCGTCCTCCCGCTGGTCCTGGTCGGGGTCCTCGGGCTGCAGTCCGGCGGCGGCGGCCAGGGCCGCGTGGCCGTGACCGGTGAGGAGCCGACCCTCGGCCAGCTCGCCGACCGGCTGGAGGCGGCGGGGGTGGAGGTGACGACATACCCGGACCGCGACGCGGTGGACGACGGGGTCGCGGAGGGGTCCTTCGACCTCGGCGTCGTCGCCGGCGGCGCCGAGGGCGAGCCGGTGACCCTGGAGCTCGTGGCCGTCGGCGCCGAGCCCAGCCCGCTGCTCGAGCCGGTCGTGCGGACCGCCGCCGAGCAGGTCGTCCTCGCGCACGAGCACGCCGCCGCGCTGGAGGAGGCAGGGGTCGACCCGGTCGAGGCCGAGCGGGTGGCGTCCGCGGGGCCCGAGGGGTGGACCGACGCGCAGGTCGTCGTCAGCGACGGTGACCCGGTGCGGGCCGAGCTGGCCTCGATGGGGCGCTTCGACCTCGGCGCCGGCGGGCAGCTGCTGCTCTTCGTCTTCCTCAACACCATGACCGCGGCCGCGTCGACCATCAAGGCCCGCCGGTCCGGCGCGATGCGGCGGGTCATGGGGGCGCCGGTGACCAGCGCGCAGACGGTGACCGGGCTGGCGCTGGGGCGTTTCGTCATCGCGCTCTTCCAGGGGGTCTACATCATCGGGGCGAGCAGCCTGCTCTTCGGGGTGGACTGGGGCGACCTTGGCGCGGTGGTCGTCGTGCTCGCGGTCTTCGGCCTCATCTCCGCCGGGCTGGCGCTGCTCATCGGGGTCCTGCTGGACGCCGAGGGCCCGGCCAGCGGCATCGCCGTCGGGGCGGGTCTGATCCTCGCCGCGCTCGGCGGGTGCATGGTCCCGCTGGAGTTCTTCCCCGACACGATGCGCGCCGTCGCCAACGTGACCCCCCACGCCTGGGCCTACCAGGCCCTCGCCGAGATCCAGCGGCGCGACGGCGGCCTGCTCGACGTCCTCCCCCAGCTGGGCGTGCTCGCCGCGATGGCGCTCGTCGTCCTCGCCGTGGGCACCGTCGCGCTGCGCCGCAGCCTGGCGCGCGCCATCTGACCCCCCTGCAACCGGACGCGCGTTCCTGCCAGACCGGACGCGGATTCCTGCCAGACCGGACGTCCGTTCCTGCCACACCGGACGCGGGTTCCTGACGGTTTCCCCAGGTGGCTGTGGATAACTGTCACGAACGCGCGTCCGGTCTGACCAGAATGCGCGTCCGGTCGGGGGTGCGGCGCGGCGTGGCGCCGCCGCGCCGCGGGCCGTCCGCGCTCATGCCTCCCCCCGGAAGGCCAGGTCGCCACTTCCGCCGAGCTCGCTCACCAGCGGTCCGAGCACGACAGCCAGCTGGGCGAGGACGGCCGGGAGGTCCGTGCCGGACTCGAGCAGCCGGGTGGCGGCGTGGACGACACCGTTCACCAGCTCGGACACCTCCCGCGGCGACTCGACGCCCAGGGTCTCCAGTGTGCGGACCAGCGGCTCCTGGACCTCCTGGTGCATGCGCGCCGCCTGCTCCCCCGGGTCGTCGGTCGGGATGACGCTGACGAGCGCCCCGGCCACCGCGTGGGCTCCGCGCGCGACCAGCTCGACGCTGGCGACGGCGTAGGCGAGCACCCGGTCGGCGTCGGTCGGGGCGGCGTCCATCACCTCGGCGACGTGCGCCGTCCACCGGGGGTAGATGTCCCGGACCATGGCCTGGAGGAGCACCGGCGTCGAGGCGAAGTACTGGTACACGCTGGAGCGGGCCAACCCCGCCCGCGCCGCGACCTGCGCCATGGTCGGGGCTCGTCCGGTCTCGAGCAGGATCGTGTGGGCGGCGTCCAGCAGCTGGCGCTCGCGGGCGCTGTGATGTTCAGCCACCGTGGCCTCGGTGATCCGGGGCACGAGTCCCTCCTCCCGGTCCCGTCCGCACCCTGCCTCGTGCCGGGCGATGCCTGCGGGCCGGGGGGCCCGCGCGATCAGCCTACGACGAGCAGCCTCCGCCGGTCCCGGGGCGACGGGGCCGCCGACCGGCGCGGTATGCGGATCCGCGTCGGCTCGGTGCCGCGCACGGATTTTACCGACACAGTGTCGGGAAACTACTGTGGAGCCCATGACCTTCGTGTACTCGTTCCTCGTCTTCCTGCACATCGTCGGCGCCGCAGCCCTCGTCGGCGGGTGGCTCATGACCTTCCGCACGCCCACCGTCGGGTTCTGGCAGCACGTCGGGGCGTGGGTGCAGCTCGTGACGGGTCTGCTCCTGGTGGGCCTGCTGGAGATGGACGACGCGGAGGTGAACCAAGTCAAGATCGGGATCAAGCTCGTGGTCCTCATCGGCGTCCTCGTCGCCGCCTTCCTCGGTCGCCGGGCCGTCAAGCGGGGCGCCTCGGTCCCGGTGGGCATGGCCCACGCGGTCGGCGGGCTCGCGCTGATCAACATCGCCATCGCCGTCTTCTGGTGACGGCCGGCGGTCGACCCGGCTGCTCCGGGCTCACCGGGCTCACCGGGCTCACCCGAGGAGACGCGCGAAGCCGGGTGCCGTGACCTCCGCCCCCGGGGTGCCGCGGGAGACCGGCCCGGACCCTGCGGTCGTCGCCCAGCTCCTCCGCGCGCAGGCACCCCGGTGGGCGCACCTCCCGGTCCGCCCGACCCCGACCTCCGGCAGCAGCACCTGGGTCTACCGCCTGGGCGACGAGCTGGCCGTCCGGCTGCCGCGGTCCGACGGGAACGTCCCGGACCTCCTGAACGAGGTGCGCTGGCTCCCCCACCTCTCTGACCGGCTGCCGGTCGTCATACCCCGGGTCGTCGCCGTCGGAGAACCCACGGAACACTTCCCGCGCCCGTGGACCGTCGTCTCGTGGGTGACCGGGGACCCTCCCCGACAGCTCGATCCGAATCAGCAGGGCCGGCTCGCCCGGACCCTCGGGCGCTTCCTGAGGAGCCTGCACGAGCTCGACACGTATGGAGCCCCCGCCGGGGCTGCGTCGTGGGGCTACCGGTGCGGGGAGCCGGTCACTGACACCATCGACGCGTGGGCGGAGCACGCTGCGGCAGCTCTCACCGACGTCTTCGACGAGGCGGCGGTGCGTGAGGCGTGGCGGCGGCTGCGCGACGTGCCGCCCGCCACCGGACCGCCGTGCCTCGTGCACACCGACGTGTCGGCGGAGAACGTCCTGACCCACGCCGACGGGCGTCTGGCGGGGGTCATCGACTTCGGGGGGACGGGCGTCGGCGACAGGTCGGTCGACCTCCTGTACGCGTGGAGCCTCCTGGAGGCGCCGGCTCGCGAGCAGCTCCGGGTCGAGGCGGGGGCCGACGAGGCGACGTGGACCCGGGCGCGGGCGTGGGCCTTCGTCGGCCCGGGGCTGCGCACGATCGCCGGCTACCGCGACGTCATGCCGGCGCGGACCGCGCGTCTCACCCGGATGGTGGAGGCCGTGGCGGCAGAGGTCGGCGTCCGGCTGTGCTGAGCGGCCGTGGAGGCTCGACGGTGAGGTTGCCCCGCAGGTGAGGGTGCCCAGGGGCGAGCCCGCCCCCGGGCGGCGGACACCCTTCACGGCAGGCCTCTGTCCCGGCCCGTGAGGGCCGGGTGCGGGGCGCGGTCATCGGAGGTGCCAGGTGACGCCGAAGGCGGTCACGGTCGCGGTGAGGTCGTTGTCATGGACCCACGTGTGGTGCCGGGGACAGAGGAGCGCGTAGTTGGACACGTCGGACTTCCCGCCCCGGGACCACCACACGACGTGATGGGCGTCGCACCAGGTCGCGGGTACGGAGCATCCAGGGATGGTGCAGCACTGGTCGCGCCTCGCCAGCTGGATCCGCTGCCCGGGGGTCACCAGGCGCTTGGCCCGGCCCTGGTCGAGGACCTCGCCCTCGCTCCCCAGCACCACCGGGATGAGGTCGGCCTCGCAGGCCAGCCGACGGATCGTCTCCGCGGTCACGGTGGCGCCGTCGAGGGTGCTGCCGCACCCGGCCTGCGTCGTGGTCTCCGACAGCATGCGCCGGAGCACCTCGAAGTCCAGCGAGACGACGAGCGCGGCCTTGGACGTGGTCGGCTCGCCCTTGGTGCCGGCCACGCCCCGCCGCAGCACGGTGAGGAAGGCGTCGTAGCGGCGCTGCCCCGGGGTCCGGGTGTCGACCACGCCGGTGGCCTCCTGCTCCTCCTGGGAGGCGGGAGCGGCCAGCGGGGAGGTCAGGATGGCCCGGACGGCCTCGTAGTCACCGTCGTCGCCGAAGGTCATGATGATCCGCTTCACCGACCCGTCGGCGAGGCTGGACTCGTGCAGGTCACGCAGCGAGCGGCGGGCCTTGTTGGCCTCGTCGTGGTCCTTCTCCCGCAGGCAGCGCCGCACCATCTCCGTCAGCGTGCGCCCCAGCGCCGCGTCGTCGACCCCGTCGTCGCACGCGGCGTCGACCAGCGTCGTCACCAGATCGGCATACAGCTCGGTCGTGATCGCTCCCCGCACGCGCTGCAGCGACCGGAGCAGCCGAGCCGCCCGCGCCAGGCCCAGGCCCCGCTCGAGGACCGCCCCGACCACGGCCGCGTGGACCGGCTCACTGCCGGCCGAGGCCACCTTCGCCAGGTCCCGCACCGCCGGGCCGTCCAGGTCCGGGCAGCGCATCGCGAGCCAGTCGACCAGCCCGAAGCCGCTGCCCAGGTGCAACCCGCGCTGGGCCGCCTCGCACGCCAGCCGCACCCGGGTGCGCATCAGCGTCGCGCCGACGTGCCCGACCTGGTCGAAGCCGTCCGCGACCTGGGTGTCCTGCAGCAGCGCCACCCCGCGCACCGCGGTCTCGGCGATCATCGCGTCACGCCCGGCGCCGCGCAGGCGCGAGGTCACCACCTCACCGGGGGTCCGTGCCGCGGGCAGCCCTCCCTCGGCGAGCTCCGCTGCCCCGAGCCTCAGGATGTCACCGCCCCACGTCCCCTTCATGCGAACAAGTGTACGAAACATGACCGACAGACCCTCCGTGACACGCCGTCGTGGGCACCGCTCGACACCGGAGGGGTCGGCCACGAGGGCAGGTGGGTCGGCGGGCCACACTGTGGGGGTGACCTCCGGCTTCGACGAGCACCGCGACGACTGGCGCTCCTACGCCGCCACCCCCTGGAGCCGCATCCGGTATGCCTTGGTCCGGCAGGTCCTCGCCGACCACCTCGGCGACGCCACCGCGGGCGCGCCCCGGCTCCGGGTGCTGGACTTGGGTGGCGCAGACGGCCTGGACGCGCTGCCCCTGGCCCGCCTCGGGCACGACGTGACGGTGCTCGACCCCGCACCCGAGCTGCTGGCGGACGCGCGAGCACGCGGGCTCCGGACCCGTCTCGGTGGCCTCGACGACCTGCACGACCTCACCACTGCCCGGGAACCCGCTGACCTCCCCGACCCCGCCGACCTCCCCGACCTCGGACCGGTGGACGCCGTGCTCTGCCACTACGTGCTGCAGTACCGCCCCGACGAGGACGCCGACCTGGCCCGCCTCGTCGCCACGGTCCGGCCCGGCGGCCTGATCTCCGTCGTCCTGCCCAACCCCGACCACCGCGTACTCACCGCGTTCCTGCGCGACGGCCCCGAGGAGGCGCTCGCGGAGATCGACCGGTCCGAGGCGCCCACCCTCACGTTCGGCACGCAGGTCCGCAAGATCCCCCTCCCGCGCGTCGAGCAGGTGCTCACCGACCTGGGTGCGCAGGTGGTCGAGGTCGTCGGCGGCCGGATCGTCGGCGACCTGCTCCTGGACAACGACCCCAAGCACGACCCGGACTTCTACGCGAGCTGGGAACGCCTCGAGCTGGCACTCTCCCGCCGCGACCCGTTCCGCCGGCTCGGCCAGTTCTACGGCGTCCTCGCCCGGGTATGACGCACCGCTCACCGGTGCAGGGCCGCCTCCCGGCGGGCCACGCCATACCGGTCGTCAGCCGACCGGCTGCCCGTCCGGCTCCTCTAGGCTGACCGCCGCCCCGCTGAACTGCGAGGCGTGCAGCCGGGCGTAGGCCCCGTCCTGCGCGAGCAACTCCTCGTGGGTGCCCTGCTCGACGATCCGCCCCGACTCCATGACGAGGATGAGGTCGGCGTCGCGGATCGTGGAGAGCCGGTGGGCGATGACGAAGGAGGTCCGGTCGGCCCGCAGCCGCGCCATCGCCTCCTGCACCAGCAGCTCGGTGCGGGTGTCGACCGAGGAGGTCGCCTCGTCGAGGATGAGCAGGGAGGGCTGGGAGACGAAGGCGCGGGCGATGGTGATGAGCTGACGCTCACCGACCGACACGGTCGACCCCTCGTCGTCGAGCACGGTGTCGTAGCCCTCGGGCAGGTGCTGGACGAAGCGGTCGACGTAGGCCGCCTCGGCCGCCGCCTGCACCTCTTCCGCGGTCGCACCCGGCCGGCCGTAGGCGATGTTCTCCGCGATCGTGCCCTCGAAGAGCCAGGTGTCCTGCAGCACCATCCCGACCCGGGAGCGCAGGTCCTCGCGGGTCATCGTCGTGATGTCCCGCCCGTCCAGCGTGATCCGCCCGCCGTCCAGCTCGTAGAAGCGCAGGATGAGGTTGACCAGCGTCGTCTTCCCCGCCCCCGTGGGCCCCACGATGGCGACCGTCTGCCCCGGCTCGGCGACCAGCGACAGGTCCTCGATGAGCGGCTCCTCGCCGTAGGAGAAGCTGACGTCCTCGAAGGCGATCCGCCCCGGGCCGCCGTCCCGGCCGGCGGTCTCGACCCCCTCCGGGTCCGGCCGCTGCTGCTCGGCGTCGAGCAGCTCGAAGACCCGCTCGGCCGAGGCCACGCCCGACTGCAGCAGGTTGGCCATCGAGGCGACCTGGGTGACGGGCTGGGTGAACTGGCGGGAGTACTGGATGAAGGCCTGCACGTCGCCCAGCGACAGCGTGCCGGTCGCCACCCGCAGCCCCCCGACGACCGCCACGAGCACGTAGCCGAGGTTCCCGATGAGGAACATCGCCGGCATGATCACGCCGCTCATGAACTGCGCGCGCCAGGTCACGTCGAAGAGCTGCTCGTTGGTCTCCCGCATGCGCGCCCCGACCTCCTCGCGCCGGCCGAAGACGGTGACCAGCTCGTGGCCGGTGAAGGCCTCCTCGATCTGCCCGTTGAGGGTGCCGGTGTGCGCCCACTGCGCCTTGAAGAGCTTCTGGCTCCGCGAGGCGATGAGCAGCGTCACCACCACCGAGACGGGGATGGTGAGCACCGCGATGATCGTCAGCACCGGGCTGATCCACAGCATCATGCCCAGGATCGCGATGACGGTGACCAGCGCGTTGAGCAGCTGACCGAAGGTCTGCTGCAGGGTCTGCTGCAGGTTGTCCAGGTCGTTGGTGACGCGGGAGAGGGTCTCGCCGCGCGGCTGCCGGTCGAAGTAGGACAGCGGCAGCCGGTGCAGCTGGTCCTCGGCGTCCGAGCGCAGGTCGCGCACCGTCCACATCGAGATCCGGTTGACCAGGCGGGTGGAGATCCACATGAGCAGGGCGCCGACGGCATACAGGGCGATGACCAGCGCGATCGTGCGCCCGACCGCGCCGGTGTCCACCCCCTGGCCGATGACGAGGTGGGGTGTCCCCTCGATCATGTCGGCGAAGGTGTCCTGCCCCTGCGAGCGCAGGATGGCCGCCACGTCCTCGGGGGGCGTCCCGGCCGGGAAGGTGTCGCCGAGCCGGTTGCCGAGCAGGCCGGCGAAGACGTAGTCGGTGGCCCGGCCGAGCACCCGCGGGCCGAGGGTCGACAGCAGGACGGCGCCGATCGTCAGCAGGACGGACAGGCCGACGAGCATCCGGTATGGCGCGAGCCGGCCGAAGAGGCGCCGCGCCGACGCCTTGAAGTCGCTGGGCTTCTCCACGGGGACGCCGAAGCTGCCGTGACCGCCGGGGCGGGGGCCGCGCACGGGCACGGGGCGGGGGGCCTCGTGCTCCCGCTCGTCCGCGGTGTCGCGCTCGCTCATCAGGCCACCTCCCCCGCGGCCGCGAACTCCTGGGACCGGGCGATCTCGGCGTAGGTCTCGTTGCCCGCCATCAGCTCGTCGTGGGTGCCGAGGCCGACCACCCGCCCCTCGTCGAGCACGACGATCTGGTCGGCGTCGACGACGGTGCTGACCCGCTGGGCGACGACGATGACCGTGGCCGCGCGGGTCACCGGCCGCAGCGCCGCCCGCAGCCGCGCGTCGGTCGAGACGTCGAGCGCGGAGAAGGAGTCGTCGAAGAGGTAGATGTCGGGCCGGGCGACGAGGGCCCGGGCGATGCACAGCCGCTGCCGCTGCCCGCCGGAGACATTGGTGCCGCCCTGGGCGATCGGGTGCTCGAGGCCGTCGGCATACCGGCTGACGAAGTCCTCCGCCTGGGCGACCCGCAGCGCCTCCCACAGCTCGTCGTCGGTGGCATCGGGGTTGCCGAAGCGCAGGTTGGAGGCGACGGTGCCGGAGAAGAGGTAGGGCCGCTGGGGCACGATGGCCACCCGGGACCACAGGTCGCGCGGGGCGAGGTCGCGCACGTCGATCCCGTCGACGCGCACCGTCCCCCCGGTGACGTCGGCGAGCCGGGGTATGAGGCGCAGCAGCGTGGTCTTGCCCGAGCCGGTGCCGCCGACGATCGCCGTGGTCGTGCCCGGCCGGGCGCGCAGCGAGATGTCGTGCAGGACGGGCGCCTCGGCCCCGGGGTAGGTGAAGTCGACGGCCTCCAGGTCGACGGTCCCCACGACGTGGTCGGCGTCGGGCCGGACGGGGTGCTCGGGCGTGACCACGGTGGAGTCGGTCTCCAGGACGGCGCCGATCCGCTCGGCCGAGACGGACGCCCGCGGGATCATCGTCGCCACCATCGTCGCCATCATGATCGACATGAGGATCTGGATGAGGTAGCTGATGTAGGCGGTGAGCGCACCGACCTCCATCTGCCCGGCCTCGACCCGCTGGGCGCCGAACCAGATGACGCCGACGCTGGAGAGGTTCATCACCAGCATGACGATCGGGAACATCAGCGCCATGAGGTCACCGACCTTGAGGCCGATGCCGGTGAGCTCGGTGTTGGTCCGCCGGAAGCGCTCGGTCTCCTCGCGCTCGCGGGTGAAGGCGCGCACGACCCGCACGCCGCTGATCTGCTCGCGCAGGATGCGGTTGACCGCGTCGAGCTGCTTCTGCTGCGCGCGGAAGAGCGGCACCATCCGCCAGATGACCAGGCCGATGGCGAGGAGCAGCACGCCGACCGCCACGGCGATGAGCGGCCAGAGCCCGACGTCCTGGCGCATCGCCATGTAGACGCCGCCCACCCCGGTGATCGGTGCGGCCACGAGCATGACGAGCGCCATGAAGGTCATCTGCTGGATCTGCTGCACGTCGTTGGTGTTGCGGGTGATGAGGGTCGCCGCGCCGAACTGCCCCAGCTCGCGCGAGGAGAAGCTGAGGACCCGGTCGAAGACCCGGACCCGCAGGTCGCGACCCACCGACATGGCGGTCCGGGCCGCCGCCCACGTCGCGCCCACCTGGGCGACCGCCTGGACGGCGCTGACGGCGAGCATGACCCCGCCCAGCCGCCAGATCGTCGCGGTGTCGCCGCGGGCGATGCCGTCGTCGATGATGTCGGCGTTGAGGGTGGGCAGCCACAGGGAGGCGATCGTCGCGACGAGCTGGAGCACCAGCACCCCCACGATGAGCCCGGTGTAGGGCCGCAGCTGGCGGCGCAGCAGTCGGGTCAGCACCCGCCCATTGTGCTCCGCCGACCAGGGAGACGGGAACGGTGTTGGCCCACGGTGGTATGGGGTGGGTGTGACGGACGGGAGATGTGGGGCGTCCGTTCACCCTTGAGGGTGGGATACGTGATAGGAGCGTGATCAGATCGTGATCGGATCGTGATGTAGGCCCGGTGCTTCCAGGGGCCGTCCAGCCTAGGGTCGGGGTGGTGCGCCGTCCCGGGTGCGCCCTTCATCAAAGGAGATGGATTCGATGGGTTCACGTACGCCTGGGGGACCCTCCCCACGACGTGCTCTCTCCGGTGTCGCCGTCGTGGCGCTGACCGGGGCCATGCTGGCCCCGCTCGCCGCCACCGCCGACGACGACGCCTACGTCGCGCCGGGATCACCGGCCCCCGAGAGCAAGATTCATGACGGCACCCTGACCGGTGCCGACTTCGTCCCGAACAGCTACTTCGTCCAGCTGGCCGCGCCCGCCACCACCGACGGTGGCTCCGCGGAGCGGATCGAGACCCAGCGCGACCAGTTCCTGGCCGACGCGCGGACCGCCGGGGTGGACGTCGAGGTCACGAGCGAGTACTCCACCCTGTGGAACGGTCTCGCCGTCACCACCGACGAGGGGTCGCTGACGACCCTGGCCGGCTCCGACGTCGTGGAGGCCATCTTCCCGATGGGTGTCATCGACGCACCCGTCCGGCCCGAGGGCGAGGACTACGCCCCGCAGATGGGCACCGCCAAGGGCATGACCGGTGCGGACATCGTGCACAGCGAGCTCGGCATCACCGGCGCGGGCATCAGGATCGGCATCATCGACACCGGTGTCGACTACGACCACCCCGACTTCGGTGGCGGGGGCGTTCCCGACGGCGACACCTTCCCGACCGAGCGCGTCGCCTTCGGCTACGACTTCGTCGGCGACAGCTTCAACGCCAGCTCCGCGGACGGGGACGCCTACCAGCCGATCCCCATGCCGGACGAGGACCGGACGACTGCCAGGGCCACGGCACCCACGTGGCCGGCATCTCCTCCGCCGACGGCGAGGTGACCGGCGTCGCCCCCGACTCGATCATCGGTGCCTACCGTGTCTTCGCGCTGCGAGGGCTCGACGACCGCGGAGATCATGCTGCACGCCATGGAGAAGTCCCTCGAGGACGGTATGGACGTCGTGAACCTGTCCATCGGCTCGGCCTTCTCCTCGTGGTCGGAGTACCCGACCGCACGTGCCACCGACGCGCTCGCCCGCGAGGGCGTCGTCGTCGCCGCCTCCATCGGCAACTCCGGCGCCAACGGGCTCTACTCCGGCGGCGCCCCCGGCGTCGGGCGGGACACGATCGGCGTCGGCTCGGTCGACAACACCTTCTTCATGGCCAACTACTTCGTGGACCACGAGGGCAACGAGGTCACCTACGTCACGGGCACCTCTGTCCCGGCCCCGCCCACCGAGGGCACCTCGACGGTGGTGGCCGTCGCCGAGCCGGGCTCCGACGCAGCGCGGACCTGCAACGCTGACGGCACGATCCCCGTCCCCTTCACGCCGGAGCAGGCAGCCGCGATCGAGGGCAACTGGGTCCTCATCGAGCGCGGTGGCTGCTCCTTCTACGACAAGGCCGCTCGCGGCCAGGCCGCCGGTGCCGCGGGCGTCATCATCTACAACAACACCGCGGGCCTGCTCACCCCCAGCGTGGCCGGCGACCCTCCGGTCACGATCCCGGTGATCATGGTTCCGCAGGCCGACGGCCAGCGGATGGTGAACGACGCGCTCTGGCCCGACCAGGACCCGATCGAGATCACCTGGACCGACGAGATGCTGTCCTCGCCGAGCCCGACGGGCGGCCTGATGAGCTCCTTCAGCTCCTTCGGGACCACGGCCGACCTCTGGTACAAGCCGGACCTGTCCGCTCCCGGTGGGCAGATCTACGCTCCCTACCCGCTGGAGAACGGTGCCTACGCGACCCTCTCCGGCACCTCGATGGCGTCCCCGCACGTCGCCGGCGCCGCGGCGCTCATGCTCGAGGCCGAGCCCGGTCTGTCCGTCGAGGACGTCAAGCTGCGCCTGCAGAACAGCTCGGAGCAGGTCCCGCTGAACATCGCCCCGTCCGTCGGCCTGGAGGTCGTGCACCGGCAGGGCAGCGGCGTCTGATCCAGATCGACGACTCGATCCTGGCCGACGTCCTGATCGAGCCCGGTCTGGTCCAGCTCGGCCAGCAGCTGGCCGGCGAGACCAGCACCAGCACGGTGACGGTCTCCAACCGCACCGACGCCGCGCAGGTCTTCACGCTCAGCCACACGCCCGCCGTGTCCACCTCGGGCACCGCGAACGACTGGTTCTACACCCTCTGGCCGGCTGAGGTCACCCACCCCGAGACGGTCACGGTGCCGGCCGGTGGCTCGGTCGACGTCCCGCTCGTCATCACCTCTCCGGAGGCGGACGAGGAGGAGATGAGCCCGAACTTCGGCGGCTACGTGCAAGCCCCGCCGAGGAGGACGGTGCGGTCTACAGCGTGGCCTACGGGGGCTCGGCCTTCGACCTGCAGGACATCGAGGTGCTGGCCGACATGACCACCGGTCTGGAGCTGCCCGCCCTGGCCCACGTCACCGCGTGCGAGGTCTGGGACGGCATCGACTGCGTCGCCGGCGGCAGCTACGCCCTCGCCGACGAGGACGCCGAGTACACGATGGGTCGGGGTGACCACCCGGTCTTCCTGATCCACTTCGAGCACCAGGCCCGGCACATGCGCTGGGAGGTCTTCGCCGCGAACGAGGACGGCACCGCGGGCGAGTCCCTCGGCACCGTCGCGGCCGTGGACTATCTGGCCCGCACCGCCACCCGCAACGGCTTCTCGGCCTGGAGCTGGGACGGCATGGTGGTCGACGAGGCCACCGGTGCTCGTCACCGCGTGCCCGCCGGCGACTACGTGATGGAGATCGACGTCACCAAGGCCAGCGCCTGGAACGACGACCGTGAGCCCGGGGTGGAGTCCTACTCCAGCCAGAGCTTCTCGATCATGTGGCCGGGTCAGGGCCCCGACGTCAACCGCGTCGCCGGTCACGACCGCTACGCCACCGCCGCCGAGCTCGCGGTCATGCGCTTCGAGCCCGGTGTGGGGACGGTCTTCGTCGCCAACGGCCTGGACTTCCCGGACGCCGTCGCGCGGCGGCGCGCTCGCGGTGGAGGACGAGGGTCCGGTCCTGCTGACCCGCGAGGGCAGCCTGCCGGGTGCGACCCGGTTGGCGCTGCAGGACCTGCAGCCCGAGCGGATCGTCGTCCTGGGCGGGAACGGTGTCGTCAGCGAGGCCGTGATGGCCGAGCTGGGCGGGTATGCCGACGAGGTCGAGCGGGTCGCCGGCAGCGACCGCTACCGCACGGCGGCGGCGATCGCCCAGGAGTGGGCCGCCAGCGACGTGGTCTTCCTCGCCAGCGGGCAGGACTTCCCGGACGCGCTGTCCGCGGCGGCCGCCGCCGGCGTCGAGGGCGCCCCGGTCCTGCTGACCCGTCAGCACGGTCTGCCGGGTGCGACCATGGCCGAGCTGGAGCGGCTGGCGCCGTCGACGGTCTACGTCATCGGTGGCGACGCGGCGGTGTCCGACGAGGCCGCCCAGGAGGCCGGCTGGTACGCCGACGAGGTCGTCCGCCTGGGTGGTGCGGACCGTTACCGCACCGCCTCCCACGTGGCGCAGGAGTTCTTCCCGACGCCGACCAACGAGGCCTTCCTGGCCACCGGCATGGACTTCCCCGACGCGCTCGCCGCGGCTCCGGCCGCCGCGATGAACGGCGGACCGGTCCTGCTGACCCGCCCGGCCTCGCTGCCCTCGGCCACGGTGACCGCCCTGGACGCGATCCGCGCCCAGACGATCACCCTGGTCGGTGGGTTCGGCGCCATCTCGCTGGAGGTCCAGGAGACCCTCGAGCGGCACGTCTACCCGTGAGGTCGAACCTCCACGGGTGACCCGCCCCTCGGGTGATCCACCAGGAAGCCCCCCGGACCCTTCGGTCCGGGGGGCTTCCCGCTGCACCCGGTCTGCGGCGCCGCCCGGGTCCGCCGGTCTGCGGCGCCGCCGGGTCAGCCGGTGCGACGCCGCCGGCGTCAGCCCGTGAGGCGCCGCCCGCCGTCAGCCCGTGAGCCGCTCGCGGATCTGGGCCATCCGGTCGATCTCCACGCTCTGCTCGACGTGCACGTCGCTCGACATCTCCACGGCCCGCACGTCGATCCCCTCGACGCCGTGCGTCTCGGCCATCGCCAGGGCGCCCTCGTGGTGCCGGGTCATGAGGTCCAGGAAGAGCAGGTCCGCCTCCCGGCCGCTGGCGGCGGCGAGGGCCTCGAGCTCCTCGGGGGACGCCATACCGGGCATGTCGGCGTGGTCGGACCCGTGTCCGGCGTGCCCGGACCCCGCGGTGCCGGCGCCACCGTCGACCGCCCGCGCCACCTGGCCGCCCATCCTCGCGACGTCCACCCCCGCGTCGACCGCCTCCTGCGGCACCGGGCGGTCGTGCTGGACGAGCCAGGTGGCCATCGCCTGCAGCTCGGGACCCTGGGCGGCCTCGATGCGGGCGGCCAGTGACCGGACCTGCTCGTCCTGCAACCCCTCCCTCGAGCGCTCCACCATCTCGATCGCCTGGCTGTGGTGGATGATCATCTCCGCCATGAAGCGGGCGTCCGCGTCGTTGTGCTGCGGTGCGGGCACCTCGACCGGGCCGGTGTGGGTCGTGTTGGCCTCCCCCGGTCGACCCGGCTGGAGGACCGGTCCGTCGGGGGTGACGGTCGCCATCGCGCTCGCCGCCGGGTCCTCGGCGGTGCAGCCCGACATGGCCAGACCGAGCACGAGCAGGACGGGGGCGAGGGCGACCCGGGGGGCGGCGAACGGCATACCTCCCACCTCAGCACAGAGGACGGTCAAGATTCAGCAAGGGAAGTCTCTGCATTCGGTCAAGAATGCGTGCGCCTTTGGTCAAGACCTCAAGAGTTTGGCAAAGAATGCGCCGAACCCCTGCCGCGGGGCTGGACCCGGGGTTAGTTTCGCCGTTGACCAGTCCCTCCGAACGGAAGGTCCACCATGACCTCTACACCACGACGACGTGGTCCCGGGCGTGTCCTCACCGGCGTGCTCGGTGCGCTCACCCTCACCGTGGGCGCCGGCCTGGCGGCGGGCTCCCGCCGCCGTCGCCGAGGCGCCCGACGACACCCTGGAGAGCCTCCGGGCCACCTCGGCACAGCTCGCGACCGCCTCCGAGGACGTCTCCACGAGCGACAACATGACCCACCTGGCCAACCTGCCGATCCCCGCCGCGTTCGACAACGCGATCGGCTCCGACCTGGCCTTCCAGGACGACCTGGCCTTCATCGGCAGCTACGCCGGCTTCTGGGTCGCCGACATCTCCGACCCGGCCAACCCCAGCGTCGTGGCCCAGGTCCTGTGCCCGGGCGGTCAGGGCGACATCACTGTCGAGGGTGACCTGCTCTTCCTGTCCGTCGACGCCGCGCGCAGCGACGACACCTGCGCGAGCACCTCCTCGAGCGCCGCCAACCCGGACGCGTGGGAGGGGATGCGCATCTTCGACATCAGCGACGTGAGCGACCCGCAGTACGTCGCGGCGGTCCGCACCGACTGCGGCTCGCACACCCACACGCTGGTGCCGAGCAAGAACAAGAAGAACATCTACGTCTACGTCAGCAGCTACGGGCCGCGCAGCAACTACCCGAACTGCCAGCCGCCGCACGACAAGATCTCGATCATCGACGTGCCGGTGGCCGACCCGGCCGCCGCCGCGATCGTGGCCACCCCGAACCTCTTCGCCGAGGACGAGGGCGGCAACCCGGGCGGCAACGGCTCGTCGACCACCGCCGGCTGCCACGACATCACGGCCTACCCCAACATCAACAAGGCCGCCGGCGCGTGCATGGGTGACGGGATCATCCTCGACATCACGCACCCGACGAAGCCCAAGGTCATCGAGCGGGTGCGGGACACCGAGAACTTCGCGTTCTGGCACTCGGCCACGTTCAACCAGAAGGCCGACAAGGTCGTCTTCACCGACGAGCTCGGTGGCGGGGGTGCCGCGACGTGCGTCGAGGCCGTGCCGGACACCAAGGGCGCCAACGCGATCTACTCGATGAACTCGCGCGGCCAGCTCGACCACCAGAGCTACTACAAGATCCCGCGGACCCAGACCGACACCGAGAACTGCGTGGCCCACAACGGCTCGCTCGTCCCGGTCAAGGGCAAGGACCTGATGGTGCAGGCGTGGTACCAGGGCGGGGTCTCCGTGTGGGACTTCACCGACAGCCAGGCCCCTGAGGAGTTCGCCCACTTCGAGCGCGGCCCGATCGACGAGGACGAGCTGGTGCTCGGCGGGTCGTGGTCGGCGTACTACTACAACGGCCACATCTACTCCTCGGACATCACCCGGGGGCTGGACGTGATCGCGATCGACGACGAGCGCACCGACCCTGCGGCCAAGGTGCGGATGGACACCCTCAACCCGCAGACCCAGCCGCGCTACGTGGGCAACGGCAACTAGCCGATCGCCCACAGGCCGACCGACGCACCGGTCGGCAGGAGCTCCCCCCGGGCCGTGGCCCGGGACCCGGGCCCCTGCCGGCCGGTGCGTCGTCGTGGGAGATCAGCCGAGGTATGCCGCCAGCCTGGCCAGGCCCTCCTCGCCCAGCACCTCGCCGGGCAGGAGGGGGACCTCGACCCGGGGGATGCCGGGCAGGGCCTGGTCGAGCTGCCCGAGGTAGCCGTCCTCGACCTCGCGGCGGGCGGCCAGCAGGTCCCCGGCGTCGCCGGGCGAGCGCTTGTTGACCACGAGCGCCCCGACGCTCATCCGCGAGCGGCCCAGCTGCTCGTGCAGCTCGATCGTCTCGAGGACGGGAAGCCGCTCGGCCGCCAGCACGATGACGAAGGCCGAGCGCACGGGGTCCTGCAGCACCTCGCGCAGCGCGCGGAAGCGCTCCTGCCGCCGGTCCAGGATCGCCCGGATCTCCGCGTCCCGCCGGGCGCGGCGGTCGGGGCCGCCCACCGGTCCACCGGAGGAGGGGTCCCCCGTCCCACCGGCACCGGACCCCGGCCCACCGGCCGAGCCCGGCTCCGCGCCATACCTCGGCGTGATCCCGATGATGCCCGCCGCCCGTCCGTCGCCGCGGTCGCCCTCCAGCCCGCGCAGCGCGGCGCCGAAGCGTGCCGACCGGTCCTGCCGGCGCAGCAGGCCCTCCGTCCACGCCTGCATCAGCTCGGGCAGGGCGACGAGCCGGGAGGTGTGCCCGCTGGGGGCGGTGTCGAAGATGACCAGCTCGTCGCGCTCCCGCCCCTCCACGACCTCGGCGACCCGCTCCAGCACCGCGGCCTCGTGGGTGCCGGGGGCGTCGCGGGCGAGGTCGAGGTGCTTGCCGATCTCCTTGTGCAGGTGCTCGGGCATGAGCTTGCGCATCGTCGTGCGCACGGCGGCCAGGTGCTCGTCGGTCGTGCGGGCCGGGTCGATCTCCACGCCGCGCAGCAGCGGCGCCAGCTCGACCGGTCGGTCGCCGATGCGGCGCTGCCACAGGTGGCCGAGGTTGTGCGCCGGGTCGGTCGAGACGAGGAGCACCCGCCGCCCGCCGCGAGCCTGGGCGAGCGCCAGGGCGGAGGCGACGGCGGTCTTGCCGACGCCCCCCTTGCCCCCGACGAAGAGCACCTCGCGGGTGGCGGCCAGCTCGGACAGGGTCACGGGGGTCCTTTCGGTGCGGCGGTGGGCGTCCGGGGAGCGCCCGGGCTCAGCAGCAGGAGAAGTGGTCGAGCGGGCTGCGGTCCATCCCCATGCGCCGGTGCCAGTCGTGGAACTGCTCGTAGACGACCGGCAGCAGCTCGACCGTGTAGTAGCTCGCCGGGTTGGGCACCCCGAGCGCCTCGGCCATGACGATGACGAGGAAGAGGTCGTCCTCGTCCTGGCGGGCGCGCGCGAAGGTGCGGCGGTAGGGACCGCTGTAGAACTCCTGCAGCCCCGCCGCCACCTTCGACAGGCGGCTGCGGGGCTGCGGGGAGTCGGTCATACGACCAGGGTATGCCGTGCCCCTCCCGGCCGGTGCCTGCCTCGGCGACCGGTCGGGAGGGCGGGTCGGTCAGTCGCGCGTCGGCGGCTGGTCGTCCCGGTGGCGCTGGTGGTGGTGGCCGGCGTCGGTGTCCTCGTGCGGCGCCGGGCTGTCCAGCCCGATGGCGATCTCGGCGACGCTGAGCTCACGCAGCTCGGCGTCGTCGTCCCCGGGGTAGTCCCGGGCGGTGCGCATGGAGTTGATCGCCTCCACGATGACCCAGACGGCCGCCACGATGATGATGACGTCCAGGACGAGGAGCAGCCAGTTCCTGGCCTCCCAGAAGGTCCCGAGCTGGATGAACGCCGCGTAGATCGTCATGAAGGCGACGAACGCCAGCGGGATGAGCGCGGGCAGCGGCGAGCGGCGGCGACGCAGGAGCATGATCGCCAGGATCGACAGCGTGAGGGCGGCCATCAGCTGGTTGGTCGTGCCGAAGAGCGGCCAGATGAGCAGACCGCCCGAGCCGTCTGCGCCGGCGCCGAAGGTCAGGGCCAGCGCGATGCCGACGGCGACGACCGTCGCGACGATCTTGTTGAGGGAGACCCCGGCGATCTCGCCGATCTCCTGGACGACGAAGCGCTGCAGGCGCACGCCGGTGTCCATCGTCGTGGCCGCGAAGAGGATCGCGGTCGTCGCCATGATGGTGGCCGACAGCGACTGCGGCAGGCCGATGCCGGCCTCGACGATGGCGCCGCCACCGTTGACGAACGCGACCACGCCGCCGTCGTTGAACTTCTGGTAGACGCCCTCCCACTCCGCCAGCGAGGCGAAGCCGGCGGTGGTGGCGATGATCGAGCCGAGCGCCAGCAGGCCCTCGCCGACCGCGCCGAAGTAGCCGACGAAGCGGGCGTCGCTCTCCTTGTCCAGCTGCTTGGAGCTGGTCCCCGAGCTGACCATGCCGTGGAAGCCGGAGATGGCGCCGCAGGCGATCGTGACGAAGAGCAGCGGCACCAGAGACGGGGTGCCCTCCGGCGGGGAGGAGTTGTACATCGGGGCGACGACCTCGGGCCGGGCGATGAGGACCGCGCCGTAGAGGATGCCCAGGGCGATGAACAGCTGCAGGCCGTTGATGTAGTCACGCGGCTGGAGCAGCATCCAGACCGGCAGCATCGAGGCGATGCCGGCGTAGATGAACAGGATGACGATCCAGAAGGAACGCTCCGGCAGGCCCAGGACGGTGTCCGGGAGCTCGATGGGGTTGTTGTCGCCGATCCAGATGAGGGTGTAGAGCGCGACCACGCCCACGACCGAGACGAGCGGCAGGTTCCAGTTGAAGCGGTAGATCGCCTGGCCTACGAGGAGCGCCACCAGGAGCGCGCCCCAGGTCGGGATGACGGCGGTCGGGGTGGAGACCAGCAGGTTGGCGATGACGACCGAGAAGGCCGCGTTGACCATCAGCAGCAGCAGGAAGATGACGACCAGGAAGAGGTTGCGGCCGCGGGCGCCGATGTAGCGGCCCGACAGGGCGCCGATCGACTGGCCCTTGTTGCGGATGGAGGCCCACAGGGCACCCATGTCGTGCATGCCGGCGAAGAAGACGGTGCCGATCGTGACCCAGAGGAAGGCGGGCAGCCAGCCCCAGATGACGGCGATGGCCGGGCCCACGATGGGCGCGGCGCCCGCGACGGAGGTGAAGTGGTGACCCCAGAGGACGTACTTGTTCGTGGGGACGTAGTCGACGCCGTCCTGCAGCTGGTGGGCCGGGGTCGGGATGGAGTCGTCGAGGGCGTAGATCTTCTCCGCGAGGAACTTGCTGTAGAGCGCGTACCCCGCGATGATCATCGCCACGCCGACGAGGGCGAGGACGAGCGAGTTCATGGTGGCTCCCGGTGACGGATGAGACGGGTGTGAATTGTCACGCTAGCCCCGCACTTCCCTGCCGCCTCACAGGAAGTTCCCGTTCGGCGAGAAAGTTACCCGTTCGTGATGTATGCGGCCCCCGCGTGCCCTGTATCGCCGCGCCCGCCCCGCGACCGCCCGCCGTCGCGCCCCGCCGCGCCCCGTGAGCGCGCGCCGCACCGCGCCCCGTGAGCGCGCGCCGCGCGCGCCCCGTGAGCGCGCGCCGCGCCGCGCCCCGTGAGCGCGCGCCGCGCCGCCGCGCGCCGCGCCGCCGCCCGTCGCGCCCCGCCCCGCCCGCGTTCCCCTATGGACAAGGAAGATCGTCATAGGCAAGGTCGAGAGCCTTGTCCATGTCGATCCTCCTTGCCTATCCAGGGCCCTACCGGGTGCGGCGCACCACGACCGCGGCGACTCCGGCCGCGACGAGGGTCAGGCACCCGATGGGGAGCGGGAGGCAGCAGCCGCCCACCGTGACCCGGGTGTTGCCCCGGCTCCAGGTGCGGCTGGGCAGGGGCCCCATACCGCCGCTCTGGGAGGTCCACCCCTCAGGATGCTGAGCCTGCCGCTGCGCCTCGTCCTCGGCCCACGGGTCCAGCGGCTCTCGCCCGGGGTCCTGGTCGGGGGGCGGGGGGAAGGCCGGTGTGGTCATCGGCCGATCGTGGCACCGATCCGCCCATCCGGCAGTCCGGGCCGTCGCAGCCCCACCCATCGGGCAGTCCGGCCCCGGCCGGCCGTTCCGCCTGTCCGGTCAGGCTGAGCCGCCAGTCCGGCCCGAGGCCCGGCCCTTCTGGAAGGCCGGTCAGGCTGAGTCGCCCGCACCGGCAGTCCGGCCCCGGCCGGCCGTTCCGCCCGCCCGGTCAGGACACCGACCCATAAGCGCCTCGGCCCCCTGGTGGGTCGAGCCGTCCCGCGGGCCGGGGAGGCTCTCTACGCTGGGAGGTATGCGGATCGACCTCAACGCCGATCTCGGCGAGTCCTTCGGCACCTGGGTGCTCGGCGACGACGCCGCGATGCTCGACGTGGTGACGAGCGCGAACGTCGCGACCGGCTTCCACGCCGGGGACCCCGGCACGCTGCTGCGCACCGTGGGGCACGCCGCGCGGCGGGGGGTGGCCGTGGGTGCCCAGGTCGGGTACCGCGACCTCGGGGGGTTCGGGCGCCGGTTCGTCGACGTCGACCCCGAGGAGCTGGAGGCGGAGGTGCTCTACCAGCTCGGCGCGCTGGACGGGCTGGCCCGGGTGATGGGAACGCGGGTGACCTACGTGAAGCCGCACGGCGCGCTCTACCACGCGGTCGCGCACCACGAGCGCCAGGCGCGGGCCCTCGTGCGCGCGATGCACGACTGGGGCCGGACCCACGGCGACCGGTCCATGCCGCTGCTGCACCAGGCCGGCTCCCTGGCCCATCGGGTGGCCCAGGGGGAGGGCATCCCGGTGGTGACCGAGGCGTTCGCCGACCGCGGTTACCGGCCCGACGGCCGGCTCGTCCCGCGTGGCGAGCCGGGCGCCCTCCTGGAGGACCCGCACGAGGTGGCCGAGCGGCTGGTGCGCCTGGCGGTGGAGGGGGTCGTCACCGCGGTGGACGGGACCGAGGTCGAGGTGCGGGCGGAGTCGATCTGTGTCCACGGCGACACCCCGGGCGCGGTCGGTATGGCGCGGCAGGTGCGGGCCGCGCTGGAGCGGGAGGGGATCGAGCTCGCCTCCTTCGCCCCTCCGCCCGTCGCGGGGGAGCCGGGTGGGTCCTCACCGGCCGCGGCGCCCCGCGAGTCGTCGCCGCCGGTCGCAGGCGGCCCCGGATGACCCTCCGGCTGCTGCGTCTCGGTGAGCACGCGGTGCTCGTCGAGGTGGCCGGCGCCCGGGAGGTGCTCCGCGTGACGGAGCGGCTGCACCGCCTGCCCGGCGTGGCGGAGGGGAGGCTGGAGGTCGTGCCCGCCGCGCGCACGGTCATGGTGCGCGCCGAGGACCCGGCCGACCTGGCGCCGGTCGCCTCCGTGCTGGAGGTCGCTGATGTGGTGGAGCCCGATGCGGCGCGACACGGTGGGTCAGGCCCCGACGCACGGTCCGGGCCGACGGGCTCGGAGCGCCCCGACCCCGCCATCGGGCCGTCGGGCCCCGGCGACCCCGATGAACCGCCCGGGCCCTCGGTCTCCGCGGGCGCAGACCTCGACGTCATCGTCGTCCCGGTCCGCTACGACGGCCCGGACCTCGAGGAGGTCGCCCGGCTGACCGGCCTCGGGGAGGACGAGGTCGTGCTCGCGCACACGGGCGTGGTGTGGACGGTGGCCTTCATCGGCTTCGCACCCGGGTTCGCCTACCTCGCCGGGGGCGACCCCCGGCTGCACGTCCCACGGCGTCCCAGCCCGCGGACCTCCGTCCCCGCCGGGGCGGTGGGCCTGGCCGGCGAGTGGTCGGGGATCTACCCGCGCCCCTCGCCCGGGGGCTGGCAGCTCCTCGGCCGCACCGAGCTCGTGCTGTGGGACGTCGAGCGCGACCCGCCCGCGCTGCTCACCCCGGGGGCACGCGTGCGCTTCGAGGCGACATGACGGACCGCGCCTCCGCGCCGGGTGCGCCATGACCGACCGCGGCCGGTCCCTCCTGCGGGTGCTGGCCACCGGCACCCAGGCCCTCGTCCAGGACCTGGGCCGTCCGGGCCTCGCGTCGCTCGGCGTGGGCCGGGCCGGCGCCGCCGACCGGGCCGCCCACGCGCTCGCCGCCCGGCTCCTCGCCCAGGACCCCTCGGTCGCGGGGCTGGAAGTGCTGCTCGGCGGGCTCGTCGTGCGGGTGGAGACGTCCGGGTCACGGACCACCCCCTTGACGATCTGCCTCGCCGGCGCCCCGGCGCCCGCCACGGTCGACGACCGGCCCGTGGCGCTCGGGGCACCCCTCCTCCTCCACCCGGGCCAGGTCCTGTCCATCGGGGTGCCGACCGCGGGGCTGCGGACCTATCTCGCCGTCCGCGGCGGGGTCGCGGTGCCCTCGGTGCTGGGCTCCCGCTCTCACGACACGCTGGCCGGTCTCGGCCCGCCGCCGCTCGCGCCGGGCGACCTGCTGCCGGTCGGCGACCCACCCCCGTCCCACCCGCACGTCGACGTCGCCCCGACCCCGCCCGTCCCCGACCTGGACTCCGTCCTGACCCTGCGGGTCAGCGCCGGTCCGCGGGCCGACTGGGTCGAGGCGGGCGCGCGGGGCGACCGGGCCGACGGTCGCCACGGCACACCCGCCGCCCTGCTGGACACGACCTGGACCGTCTCCGAGCACACCGACCGGGTCGGCACCCGCCTCGAGGGGACGGGACTCACCCGGGCGGCGGCATACCGGGACCGCGAGCTCGCGAGCGAGCCGATGGTGCGCGGTGCGGTGCAGGTGCCCCCGGACGGACGGCCGGTGGTCTTCGGGGCCGATCATCCGGTGACGGGTGGGTACCCGGTGGTGGCCGTCGTCCTCGACGCCGACGTCGACCGCCTGGCGCAGGCGAGGCCAGGGCAGCGGGTGCGGTTCCGACCCGGTCCGGGGGCCTGAGGGCATGAGGAAGGGCGCGCCGGACCCGTGACAGCCGGCGCGCCCTTCGGCGCCGCACGTCGACAACCGAGGCCGGTCGCGCTACGCCGGGAGCTGCAGGGGGGCTCCCGGGGCGCGAGGCCAGCCGGCGTGCAACGGGACCATCTTCGGGAGTGAAGGGGTAGAACACCCCGTCCGACGATCTCTGGTCCGAGCCTAGACCGCGGTCGGTCAAGGGTGGGTATGCGTCGGGTATGGAGTTGGTCAAGAAATCATCCCTCCGCGTGACGCGTCGCGGGTCGCGCAGGCCTAGCGTCGAGGTATGGGAGCAGGGCGCATCTGGGCCACCGGGGCCGCGCTCGCCGCGCTGACGTTGACCGCGCAGGGAGCACCGGCCGTGACACCGGGGGCGGGGGTCGACGCGTCGCCGGTCGTGGCAGCGTCGGTGGGCGCAGCGTCCGCAGGGGTGGAGCTCGGCGCCGTCGCCCCGGTCGTCGCCGCCGAGGAGGGCACGACCGCGGTGGTGGGGCCGCCGACCAGCCGGCTGAGCGGTGCCGACCGCTACGCCTCCGCGGTGGCCATCTCGCAGTGGACGTATGCCGATCCCTCCGCCGCCGAGGTCGTCTACCTCGCGCGGGGTGACGTCTTCGCCGACGCGCTCACCGCGGGCACGCTGTCGGACGGTCCGGTGCTGCTGACCAGGGGCGGCTGCCAGCCGGTGCCGAGCGTCGTGCTGGCCGAGGTCGACCGGGTCGACCCCGACGCCGTGATCGCGATCGGTGGCACCGCCGCCGTGTGCGACGAGGCCCTCGCGGACGCCGCCCAGGGCCGACCGACCGGCCGCCTCGCGGGCGCCGACCGGCAGGAGACCGCCGCGCTGATCGCGCAGCGGGCGTTCCCCGACGGCGCCGCCCGGGTCTACCTCACGCGCGGTGCCATCGGTCCGGACGCCGTGGCCGCCGGGTCGCTGCGCGACGGCCCGACCCTGCTGCTGTCGTCGACCGCCACCTCCGTCCCCGCGGTCACGGCCTCCGCCATCGACGCGCTCGACCCGTCCGCCGTCGTCGCTCTGGGCGGCACGGCCGCGGTGCCGGAGGCCACGCTGCAGGCCGCCGCGGAGGGACGCCCGACCGCGCGCCTGGCCGGCAGCGACCGCTACGGCACCGCCGTCGCCATCGCCCGCCACGCCTACCCCTCCCGCACCACGCGGGTCTACCTCGCCCGCGGTGACGGCTCCAACTTCGTCGACGCGGTCGCCTCCGGGATGCTCACCGACGGCCCGGTGCTGCTCACGCCCGGCACCTGCGAGCGGGTGCGGGGCACGACCGACGCCTTCCTGGAGCAGCGGCACCCCGGCCGCGTGGTCGCCCTCGGTGGCCCGGCGGCGCTGTGCGGCTCGACGCTGGTGGGTGTCTCGATCGCGTCGCGGCCCGCGGTGAACTGCGCCCAGACCGCGTGCATCGCGCTGACCTTCGACGACGGCCCGGCGTGGCCGACGCCGATCCTGCTCGACACGCTCGCGGGGGCCCGGGTGCCCGTCACCTTCTTCGTCGTGGGGCAGCAGGTCGACGCCAACGGTGCCTACAGCCGACGCGCGCACGTCGAGGGCCACGCGGTCGAGAACCACACGTGGAGCCACCCCGAGCTGCCGACCCTCACGTGGTCCCAGCAGAAGGAGCAGACCGAGCGCGTCGAGACCGAGCTCGGCACGTGGCGCCTCCAGCGCACCGACCTGCTGCGCCCGCCCTACGGGTCCTACAACACCAACACCCGCACCCTGGGCTACCCGCTCATCCTGTGGGACGTGGACCCCGAGGACTGGAAGGGCTACAGCTCCGCCTACATCCGCAACCACGTCGCCACCTACGCTCGGTCGGGCTCGATCGTGCTCCAGCACGACCTGCACATCAACTCGGTCAACGCGGTGCCGGGCATCATCAGCGACCTGCACTCGATGGGCTACACCCTCGTCACCGTCGAGGAGCTCGTCCCGGACATGCAGCCCGGCGACCTCGTCTACCGCCGCGACCACGTCGTGCCCCGCTCCCAGCCCGCCGACGCCTCCGACCCCGTCGTCCTGCCCGACGGCACCGACCTCGGCCGGGTCCTCGACGGCGCCGGCGTCGACGGCATCGCCCCGGAGCGCACCGAGGACCAGCTCCTCGAGACCCTCACCGACTGACCGGACGCGGGTTCCTGACAGAGCGGACGCGGGTTCCTGACAGACCGGACGCGGGTTCGTGACACTTGTCCACAGGTGTCGGTCCCCTCGGCGACCGGACGCGGGTTCCTGACAGACCGGACGCGGGTTCGTGACACTTATCCACAGGTGTCGGTCCCCTCGGCGACCGGACGCGCGTTCCTCCACCCGTCCCGCCGCCGCGCTCCTGTCGGTGCCCGCTGCCAGACTCCTCGGTATGCAGCTCGCCCGCGTCATCGAGACCTCCGCCGCGGTCGCCGCGACCCGCTCCCGGACGGCGAAGACCGCCCTGCTCGCCGACACGCTGCGCGAGGCGGCCCAGGGCGGCGACCCCCGGCTGACGGAGGTGGTGGCCGACTACCTCGCCGGGGTCCTCCCTCAGCGCACGGTCGGCGTCGGCTACCGCGGCCTGAGCGCCCTCCCCGACCCGGCGGAGGAGTCCACCCTGGAGGTGCTGGAGGTCGACGCCGCCCTGGAGTCCCTGCGCGGCCTGGCCGGCTCCGGCTCGGCCGCCGCCCGGAGCGCCGCGGTCGGGGCGCTCTTCGTCCGGGCGACGGGGGACGAGCAACGCTGGCTCGTCGGCCTCATCACCGGTGAGCTCCGTCAGGGCGCCGGCGACGGGGTGCTGATGCCGGCGATCGCGCAGGCCGCGGACGTGCCGGAGGTGCTCGTGCGCCGGGCGGTCATGCTCGCCGGGTATGCCGGGCCCGTCGCCCGGGCCGCCCTCGACGGCGGGGCCGAGGCCCTGGAGGAGATCCGGCTGGAGGTGGGGCGGCCGCTGCGCCCGATGCTGGCCGGATCCGAGCCCGACGTCGGGGCCGCGCTCGCCGCGGCCTCCGGCGCCGAGGTCGCGCTCGACGCCAAGCTCGACGGCATCCGCCTCCAGGCCCACCTCGACCGCGCCGCCGACGTCCCCGTGCGACTGTTCACCCGCAGCCTGGACGAGATCACCGACCGGCTGCCCGAGGTGGTCGAGGCGATCGCGGGCCTGGACGCGTCGACGGCCGTCCTCGACGGGGAGGTCATCGCCCTCCAGGACGACGGGCGCCCCCACCCCTTCCAGGTCACCGGTGCACGCACCGCCTCCAGTGCCGACCCCGCGACGCTGGCGACGAGGACCCCGGTGACGACATACCTCTTCGACCTGCTGCACCTGGACGGCCGCGACCTCGTGGACGAGCCGGCCTCCGAGCGCTGGGCAGTGCTGCAGGCACTCGCGCCGGGGCTGAGCGTGGAGCGCATCACCACGACCGACGCTGCGCGCGCCCAGGCGTTCTTCGACGACGTCCTGGCCCAGGGGCACGAGGGGGTCGTCGTCAAGGACCCGCAGGCGGTGTATGCCGCAGGCCGCCGCGGGGCAGGGTGGGTCAAGGTCAAGCCGCGGCGCACCGCCGACCTCGTCGTCCTCGGCGTGGAGTGGGGCAGCGGCCGACGGCAGGGGTGGCTGTCCAACATCCATCTCGCCGCGCGCGACCCGGAGTCCGGGGAGCTGGTCATGGTGGGCAAGACGTTCAAGGGCATGACCGACGCGATCCTCACCTGGCAGACCGAGCGGTTCCTCGCGCTGGAGACCTCACGGGAGGGGCACGTCGTCCACGTGCGCCCGGAGCAGGTGGTGGAGATCGCCTACGACGGGGTGCAGACCTCCCGGCGCTACCCCGGCGGGATCGCGCTGCGCTTCGCCAGGGTGCTGCGCTACCGGGACGACAAGGGGCCGGAGGAGGTGGACACCCTGGACAGACTCAAGTGAGACCGCGCGGCGCCGATGAGCCTGGGTGCTCGCTCAGCCCTCGATGCGCGGCAGGAGCGGCCCCCGAGCGCCGAGCACGGGGTCGGTGGCGGCCCGGGGCGGGAGGGGGTCGAGCGACTGGTCGGGGTTCCAGCGCAGCTGCACGCTGTTGGCGACCGCACGCTCGGCCAGCCCGGCCGCGTCATACCCGTCCGCGATCATCGCCTCCTCGATGGCCCGGGCGATCCGCTCCGGCTGCGGGGAGCCCATCAGCCACCAGACGAAGGGGGTGGCGCGGGTGCCGTGCACGTCGGCGACGTCCGTGCTGCTGTAGAGGTGGGGCAGGTGCAGCGCGCCGAAGGGCGCGGTGTCCAGGCCGTTGACCGCCAGCGACCGGGTGGTGAGGAAGCCCTGGCGGAAGTGCGGCCCGGTCGCGGGGACCCGGTCGTAGCGGCCCAGGAGGGAGGAGCGCTCGACGATGCGCACCCGTCCCGGGTCGAGGGTCGACCACGGCACCACCAGGGTGCTGCGCCGGCGGAGGCCGAGCACCAGCCCGTGCTCGCACACGCGGTGCCGGTCCACGACCCCCGCCAGCAGGAAGATCAGCAGGGTGCCCCACTGGCAGACGAGCAGGGTGGCGCTGAGCGCCCAGCTGTTCTCGCCGGGCAGGAGCCACGGGAGGAGGAAGAGCGCCGACAGCGCCAGCTGGACGAGCCAGACCCGGGGGGAGGGCCAGGGTCGGAAGGAGGCGAGCACCGGGCCCATGTCGTCGGAGTCGAGCCCGGCGAGGTCGGCGAGCGGCTCGAGCTGGTCGTCGTCCTCGACGTCCCGGATCTCGAGGAAGGGCTTGGTCATGCCGGCGCACCCAGAGTGGTCGCCCAATGGTCGAGCACGGCGGCGTGGTCGGCCCCGACGTAGCGCAGCGCGTCCTCGCGCGTGCCCAGCGAGAGGTAGTGGCCATCGGCACCGCTGTAGACGCCCGACCACGTGGCGACGGGAGGGTCGGACAGGTCGATGCGGGTGATCGTCACCGCGGCCGTCGCCGCCGCCACCGGCTCCAGCTCCGCGGGCCGGTCGGCCAGCTGCTCGCGGGTGAGCGTCACGTCGAGGTCCGGCACAGGACGGTCGGGCTGGGCCCCGCACCACAGGGTCATCGCCTCCGCCGCCACCTCGGCGGTGGCGAGGACGAACTCGTGCAGCCCACGGTGGTCGACATACTCGATCAGCCACATCCCGGCCCGCTGCTCGTGCAGGACCGCGAAGTCGTCCGTGCCGTCCACGTGCCGCTCACCCACCACGACGCTCGTGACGTGACGGCGCATGGTCAGCAGGGCGAAGAGCTCCGGGGCCGCGTGCACGACCACCCCGTCCCCGTCCGTCTGCTGCTCGACGTGCACCATCCCCCGGGCGATGAGGCCGCGCAGCGCGGTGCTCAGCGCCGTGTCGGTATGCCCCTGCTCCAGGCGGGAGGTCCATGGCGTCGGCACCGTGGCCGGCTCGGGCGCGCCGTCGAGGACCAGCAGTTCCTCGTCGGTGAAGATGCCGAGCCGCTGCGGCCCGTCGACCGCGTCCCCGAGCCAGCTCAACCGGGTGTCGAGGACCTCCTCGTCGTCCAGCGCGACGAGGTCGGACAGGGCGACCAGGGTGGCGCCGCCAGGTGCAGCGGTCATCCGAAGAGCCCCTTGACGAAGCCCCCGACCTTGGAGCCGACGTCCTTGGCGCCCTCCCACAGCTTGCTGCCGGTCTCGGTGACCGTGTCCCAGTTGCGGTAGGCCCAGGTGCCGACGGCGACCGCCCCGGTGCCGGCCAGGACGGCCCAGCCGACCGGGTTGGAGACCAGCCCGGCGACCATCAGCACCGTGGTGGCACCACCGGCCACCGTGGCCAGGCCTCCGGCCCCCTGGGCCCAGCGGTGGCCGGTGGACTGGCTGTCGTCGGTGAAGGCGGCGTAGACGTCCAGCCCGCCGGTGATGATCGCGACCGGCCCCATGACCTTGTTGAAGATCGGCAGGGCCTTGCCCATCAGCCCCTTGACCCCCGCGAAGCGCGTCGGTGCCGGGCCGGTGATCTGGCGCGGGGGCAGGTGGGGGTAGTACTTCCGCTGCAGGATCTCCAGGGCCCGGGCATCGCCACGCATGCCCCGCAACCACCGGTAGTGCTGCTGGGCCCGCCGGACATCCGCCGGGTTGCGGCCGGCGTAGGCCTTGAGCATCTGCCGCTCGGCCTTCATGTACTGCCGGTAGACGCTGCGGTTGCTGAGGCCCGGCGCCCCGCCCTTGATGGCCTGGTAGGCCTGCCGGGCCTGGAGAAACTTGTCCTCCGAGCGCCGGGCCAGCCCCGCCGCGCGGGCGAAGCTGAGGACCTCGTAGATCTGCTTGCCCTTGAGCGAGGAGGTCACGGTCTTCATCAGCAGCTGGCCGCCGGCGACCAGCGCCGGGTCGATGTCGGCGTAGAAGTCCTTGAGCTCCTGCGGGTCGATGGAGATGTCCTGCGGCAGGAGGTTGGCGCTGGCCTGGGCCCAGGCGCTGGCCGGGTCCGCGGAGGACAGGTCGGGGACCCAGACGTCGACCTCGCCCGACAGGGTGCCGGCCGCGCGCCGCTCCGCCTCGGCCAGGTCGCTGCGCGCGTCCTCGGCGCTGCCCCGCTCGCGGGTCATCGCCTGCTGGTAGTCCTGCGCGAGCTCCTCCTCGCCCATCGAGCGGGCCATCCGCCACCGGTCCTGCGCCGTGCCGTAGGCGGCGGACGCCTGCGTCACGCGCTGCTGGGCCGTCCGCAGCCCCTCCGCGTAGTCGCCGAGCGCCCGCGCGATGGTGCTGAACGACATACCGACCGCCTGGGTGGCGTCCTTGACCGTGCCGCTGGCGCCCGAGTAGTCCGGGACGCGGGCGGTGGGCAGGCCGCTGACGACGCTCCGTGAGATCGCGGCGAGCCGGTCCGAGCGGGTCCCGCCGACGGTCTCGGCGAGCGTGGAGATGCTGGCGGCGACCTCCTGCAGGCGGTCCGGGCTGCCCGGCGGGCGGGCGAAGACGCTCATCGCGGTCCCCCGGTGACGATGGTGAGCTGCTCGCCCGCCGTGTCCGTCGCGTCGGAGAGCGCGCGGACGATCGTCGACGACGCGACGAGCGCGCCGGAGACCGCGGCCATGGCGAGCTCGGCGGCCTCGCTCACCATGCCCCCGCCGGCCGCCGCCGCGGCGGCCTTGCCCTGGGCGAGCGCGGTCGCGGCGTCCCCCGCGAGGTCCGAGCTCAGGGTGGACAGGTTGCGCGATCCGGTCGCGAGCGTGCTGGGTGATCCCCCGGCGAAGGCCATCGACTTTCCTCCCCAGTCTGACGTGGTCGCGGGACAGTCTGCCACGCCCCGGCCGGCTCGCCCACCTGCTCTTGTGGGGCGTCGGGGATGGGGTGAGGATGGGACGGCATACCCGCCTGTCCGTGTCGAAGGAGACCCGATGACCAACCTGGCCGCCAACCTCGCCCGCACCGCCGGGCAGCACCCCGACCGCCCCGCGGTCATCCTGGACGACTTCGTGCTCACGTATGCCGAGCTCGAGCAGTCGGTGCGGCAGCTGGCCGGGTGGTTGCGGGGGCAGGGGGTCGGCGTGGGCGACCGGGTCGCGCTGATGCTGCCGAACGTCCCGAGCTTCCCCGTGATCTACTACGCGGCCCTGCGGCTGGGCGCCGTGGTGGTGCCGATGAACCCGCTGTTCAGGAAGCGCGAGATCTCCTTCTACCTGGAGGACTCCGGGGCCAGGCTCCTCGTGGCGCTCCCCGGGGAGGACGCGCGGGCCGCGGCCGAGCAGGTCGGCACCCAGCTGATGGAGATCGGGCCGGAGGGGCTGTCCGCCTGGGTGCACGGCGAGCTCGCGACCGAGCCGGTCGAGGAGATCGTCGACCGGGCCGGCGACGACACCGCCGTCCTGCTCTACACGTCCGGCACGACGGGCCGGCCCAAGGGGGCGGAGCTGACCTGCGACAACCTGCAGACCAACCTGGAGACGGTCAACGAGACCCTGCTCCACCTCGGCCCGGACGACGTCATCATGGGGTGCCTGCCGCTCTTCCACGTCTTCGGCATGACCTGCGGGATGAACACGGCCTTCGCCGCCGGCTCCGCGCTCACCCTCATCCCACGGTTCGAGCCGGGCAAGGTGCTGGAGATCCTGCAGCGCGACCGGTGCACGGTCTTCGAGGGGGTCCCGACGATGTATGGCGCGCTCCTCGCCGCCGCGGGCACGTCCCCGCCCGACCTGTCCTCCCTGCGCACCTGCGTCTCCGGCGGGGCGAGCCTGCCGGTGGAGCTGATGCGGCGCTTCGAGCAGACCTTCGGCTGCGAGATCCTCGAGGGCTACGGGCTGTCCGAGACCAGCCCCGTCGCCTCCTTCAACCGGCCCGACGTCGGCCGCAAGCCCGGCTCGATCGGCGTGCCTGTCCGCGGGGTGGAGATGAAGCTGACGGCCCCCGACGGCTCCGACGTCGACCCGGCCGACCCGGACGGCGTCGGCGAGATCTGCATCCGCGGCGAGAACATCATGAAGGGCTACTGGCAGCGCCCCGAGGCCACCGCCGAGGCCATCGACGCCGACGGCTGGTTCCACTCCGGCGACCTGGCCCGGCGGGACGAGGACGGGTTCTACTTCATCGTCGACCGCAAGAAGGACATGATCATCCGCGGCGGCCTCAACGTCTACCCGCGCGAGGTGGAGGAGCTGCTCTACGAGCACGAGGCCGTGGCCGAGGCGGCCGTCATCGGGGTGCCGCACGAGGAGCTCGGCGAGGAGATCGCCGCCTACGTCGTCCTCAAGCCAGGAGCCACCGCCACCGAGGCCGACCTCGTCGAGCACGTGAAGTCCCAGGTCGCCCCCTACAAGTACCCCCGCACCGTCCACCTCATCGATGAGCTCCCCAAGGGCGCCACCGGCAAGATCCTCAAGCGGGAGCTGCGCGAGCGCTGACGGGTCGGGAGGGGTAAGTGGCGGGCCGGCTGGCGGGCGGCGGGACGGCCCGACGGGTGCTGGGCCCGGCGGGTGCTGACGGGTGCTGGGGCCGGCGGGTGCTGACGGGTGCTGGGGCCGGCGGGTGCTGAGGCCGGTCACCGATCGCCACCGTAGGGACCAGGAACATCGACATGGACAAGGTTCTCGACCTCGTCCATGTGCGCCTTCCTTGTCTATGCGCGTCGGCGAGGAGGAGGGTCGCGAGGTCACGTGCCCCTTCGCGTCGCCGGTCCACGTGTGCCTCCGGCCCGCCGACCACGTGTGCCTCCGGCCCGCCGACGACGTGCCCCTTCGCGCCGCAGGTTCACGCGCCGAGACGGGAGCGTGCCTCCGCACGAGCGATGGCCGCGAGGATCATCTGACGGACGCGCGCCGGGTGGGCCAGGTCGGCCCAGGTGAGGCGCACGACCTCGTAGCCCATCTCGCGGATCCGGTCCTCACGACGCTTCTCGGCGAACAAGGCCGCCGGGTCGGAGTACTTGAGCTGGCCGTCGAACTCGGCGAGCACCATGACGTCCTTCAGCTTGAGGTCGGCCACCCCGAGCAGCACCCCACGCTCGCGCACCTGGAACTGCGTGATGAAGGGGCCGAACCCGAGGCCGTGGAGGAGCCAGCGGGTGCGGCTCTCACCGGCCGACTGGCTGCCGCCGTCGGCGAGCTGCACCACCTGCCGCACGACCCTGTCCGCCCTGGGGAAGCCCTGGGCCACGGCCCGGTCGATCTGCTCCTGCACGTCGGCACGGGCGGGCCCGTCGCGGCGTCCGACCTGGCGGAGGTCCTGCTCCTCGGCGCGGTTGAGGACACCGTCGAGGCACACCAGGCCGGCCTCCACCCCGCTGTGCGCTGCCACCTGCAGGGCCGCCATGGCGGGAGCGACGACGCGCAACCCGTCGACCACCGTGACCCACTCCTCGACGACGGGGGTGTGCACGAAGACGGTGCGGTCCCGCCGCCCCCTTCCGCCGTCCGTCCGGCAGAGGTGGACCAGCTCATCCTCGCCGCCGAGGTGCGGGAGCCCGTGGATGACCAGCGCGCTCTGATGGCTCAGGGCGTGGACCACGTCCTCCGGGCCAGCCGTCCCCTCCTGCCCAGCAGGTCCTGCAGGGCGGCCGGACGCCGGGGCGAGGCTCAGGCCCACCGCCCGCGTGATGACCGCGCGCCGCTCCCACGGGGTCCTGTCCTGCAACGCCGAGGCCAGGACGAGGGTGTCGCGGCGCACCCGCACCAGCTCACCCCGCCGGACCATCCTGCACAGCTCCGCGCGGCTCGCGCCCGCCGCGATCAGCTGCGCGGCGTCCGCCACACCCTCCTGGCCGACCAGGACGGACATCACGTGCGCCAAGGCCGTCGAACCCTGACCCCCCTGCGTTCCCATGCCGAGCATGGTGCCCGGTCCGGCGCGCGTCGCGCAGAAGTTGTCCACAGGGGCGTACGGACAAGGAAGACGGGCATGGACCACGCTCTCGACGTGGTTCATGCGCGTCTTCCTTGTCTATCGGCTCGGGCGCCGCGGTGGGCTGCGCGGTGCCGCCCGCGCTGCCGCCCGCACCGGGCTGCCGCCCGCACCGGGCTGCCGCCCGCACCGCGCTGCCGCCCGCACCGGGCCGCCGCCCGCACCGCGCTGCCGCCGCACCGTTCCTCGCCCGACCTCCGCGCCCGGCCGCCCTGGTGCCGAGCGACCCGACAGGTATGACGCCTCAGGCCTCGGCGCCCTCGGCACCGGTGTCGCAGGGCGACTCGACCGAGATGCCCACGCGCCCGTCGGACCAGGTGGACACCATCACGGTGAACCCGTCGCGCTGGTGGCCGGTCGCCGTCGCGGTGCTGGGGAGGTCGAGGCGCTCGTAGCCCTCGGCGTCGAGCCAGGACCGGATGCGCTCCGCCTGCGCCGCCTCGTCGTCGACCCGCAGCCGCACCTCTTCGCTCCACGCCAGGACTGGGTCAGGCCCGCCGAGCGTGCAGGCGATCTCGCCCCCCGGCCATTTCTGGTCCTCCAGGGCGGGCCGGTCCGCGACCTCGATCCGCTCGTAGGCCGCGGCCAGGATCTCCAGGGTGCGCCCCTGGTGGGAGGCCGCGTCACCCGTCTGCGCTGGTGTCGTCATCTGCGTGTCTCCTTCCGGAGCGGTCTGGAGGGTGCAGCCCGGCAGCAGCAGCGCGAGCGCGGCGGCGGCGGGAAGGGCCGACCTCATGGTGCCTCCGGGGAGAGGGCGTCGATCGGCACCGGGTCGGTGCCCTGGTAGTCCGGGTCGTCGTAGACGTTGTGCCACGATCCCCACCACCGGCGCTCCTCGCGGTAGGGGATGACCTGACCGCCGGAGACCACGCCGACGATGTTGTTCCACGCGTCGTTGCCGGGGGTGACGACCCAGCTGTGCGACTCCATCCCCTCCAGCCGGTCCCCTCCGGTCCAGCGACCGGTCTCGAGCCGGACGAACTGCTCGTGGTCGTTCGGGTCCAGCCCGTGGCCCCAGTCGTCCGGCACCCCGCCGACCCAGAAGCGGACGTCCTCCGAGGCCTGGGCCACGAGGATCGCGTCGCCCGGGGCCGTCATCGTGAAGCGGGTGGTCGAGCGCACGGTCTCCCCGTCCCACGCCACGGCGGGGTAGCGGCTCGGCGTGTCAGGCTCGGCCCCCCACTCGCCGAACGGGAAGGGCAGGGGGGTGTTGATGCCCAGGCCCGACCCGGACGGGGCGACGAGGAAGGTGCGGTCGACGACCATGCCCAGGACGTCGGCATACCCGACGATGCCGCCGCCGGCGGAGTGCCCGACGGCGGTGACCGTGCGGTCGCGCAGGTCGAGGCCCTCGACGAAGCGGAGCAGGGCGGCGCCGCCGTCGCTGGAGTAGCGCGTCTGCGTCGCGTCGGCGACGACGGCGTTGGGCAGGTCGATGCCCATCCACGTCACCATGGCGGTCGTCTCAACGGCGGCGGGGATGCCTGCCATGCGTCGCGCGTAGACCTCGATGCCGGCCATGTCGGTGGTCGTGCCGGGCACGAAGATGCCGACGTTCGCGGCCTCCAGGTCGCCGTGCCACTCGGCGTAGAGGCCGTCGCCGCGGGGGTCGAAGAGCAGGATGGCGCGCTGGTCGGAGGGCAGCAGCATCCCGGAGGCGTCGGTCACGTCCTGGGCGCGCAGGCCGGGCCGAGCGGCGAGCAGGTCGGTGTAGAAGGCGATGCGCGACCGCGAGCGGGCGAGCTCCCCGTCCCGCAGACGGAAGTCGTGCAGGAGCCCTTGCGAGGGCGGTGAGGCCAGTCCGTCCATCACCTTGCCGGCGACCCATCGGCTGAAGGGGTCGCCGGGCAGCGTCGCGCGCAGCTGCTCCAGCTGGGTGGCGTTGTCGGGCAGGGTCTCCAGCCACGCCAGGTGGATGCGCTCCTGCTCCAGCGCGCTCGCGACGAGCAGCCGGTTGGCGGCCGCCCGGTGCGCGACGGGTATGCCGTCCAGCCGGCCGACGAGCCCGGGGTAGAGCAGGCGCATCCGCAGCTGCTCGTCGGCGTCCAGGCCCTGCCAGAAGGCGCGGATGTCGGCGATGACCGCCGGGTCGCCGACCTGGCCGCTGTCGCTGACCGGCCCGACGATCTCCCACAGCCGGGTCAGGGTCGCGTCGCTCCCGTCGCGCGGGAGGTAGCTGTCGGCCAGGATCCCCATCGCGAGGGGGTGCCGGGCGAGGAAGCTCTCCAGCCGGTCGACCGGGATCCCGGCCAGCAGGTGGCGGAGCTGGGTGGCGGTTAGGTGCTCGGTGATCCGGGCGGCCAGTGCGGCCTCGGCGCTGGTGTCGACGACGCCGCTCTCCTGGAAGGCGCCCCACGCTCCGCCCGGGACCAGGCTGCGCAGGAACTGCGGGCTCGTGCCGGGCGGCACCAGCGCCTCGAGGTCGTCGTCGACGCGGGCGAGCGCGTCGCGGCAGGCGCGGTCCCGGGCGGCGAGCTCGTCCCGGTGCTCGCTCGCCGGGCGCTCCAGCGCCTCCCGCTGACGGTGGTATGCCGCGAAGTCGGTGACCACCTGGGTGCCGACGCCGCTGTCGGTGGGGATCTCCATGGTCGGCTTGTCCGCCTCGAGCGCGTCGATCTGCGCGAGCAGGTCCTTCAGGCGCGGGCCGCGCCAGGTCATCGCGGCGGCGAGGCTGACGAGCGCCTGGCCGGCGGCTCGCAGGACGCCTCGAGCCGGGAGAGCAGGACGGTGCCGGCGTCGGCGGCCTCGTCGGCCCGGTCGGTGATCCGGCCCTCCCAACCCAGGGCGGTGGCGGCGTCCCCGAGGGTGCCGCGCAGGGTGGTGGTGAGCGTGGAGACGGTCTCGGCGACCCCGGAGAGGTTGCGGCCGGCCGTGCGGACCGTGTCACCGTCCTGGGTCATCCAGGCGGAGACGCCGAGGTCGGAGGCCGCCGACATCAGCCGGACCCTGTGGCGGTGGAGGTGTGGTCGGCGAGCGACCGCATACCCCTGGCCATGGCCTCCAGCTCGGTCGCCACCTGCCCGAGCCGCAGCGCGAGGGCGCCGGTCAGGGGGTAGACGACGGGCAGGGTCGCCGACCCGGCCAGCTCGTCCGCGCAGCTGGTCGCCCGGCCGTCCGCGATCGCCTCCCGCGCGGTGTCCCCGGCCTGCTCGAGTTGCCGCGCGGACCGTCGGGTCGCGGCGATGTCGACGTGCGGCATGTCCCCTCCGATCGCTCGGGCACGACCCTACGACACGGCGGCGACACAGGCCAGAGGTCCGCGCCCGCGTCGGGCCCGCCGTCAGTCCGCCAGCACGCCCTCGCGCTGACGGTGCAGCCAGCCCTCGGCGGCCCGGCGCCCGCTCTCCATCGCGCCCTCGATCGACGCGGTGTCGACGTGGTCGCCGGCCAGGATGAGGCCGGGCTCGACCTCAAGGTCCCAGCGCTCGACGAAGGGCACGGGCTGCACGGGCAGGGCGTAGGGGATGTCGTCGCGGCGCAGCAGCTCCCAGCCGGCCGCGTCGGTGGCGTAGATCTGACCCACGTGCTGGCGCACGTCGGCGTCGGACACCGGCTCTGCGCCCGCCCGCAGCAGCGACGACGCCTGCACCAGGTGGCGCCCGGGAGGGGCGTAGCTCGGCGCAACGTTGGTGATGACCGCGGTCGAGACGACCGGCTTCACCGGGCGCTCGCACTGGTCGATGATGACCTTCGCCCGCGGGGTGGGGGCTTCGTCGACCGCGAACCAGTGCGTCGTCACACCCTTGCCCTCGGGCACCGGGCGCCCGGTGAGCCGCTGCGCGGACTGCGGGTCGGTGGCGACGACGACGAGCCCGGCCTCGATGGTCTCGCCCCCGGCGGTGACGACACGCCCGCCGCTGACGGACTCGACAGGGGTGTTGAGCTCGACCGGGGTTCGCAGACCGGCGGCGAGCTGCTCGGGGAGGCGCTGCATACCCCCGCTCGGCAGAGAGGCCGTGCCGCGTAGGAAGTGGCGCACGAGCGCCATGGTGAAGGCGTTGGAGGTCGACCCGTCGTCCTCGAGCAGCACACCGGCGAGGAAGCCGTCGACGACCTTGCGCAGCGGCCCGGTGAGGCCGGCGCGGTCCATCGCCTCGGCGCGGGTGACGTCACCCTCGGCCCGAGGGGCGAAGCCCTCGAGCAGGGAGGGGCCGTACCACCGCGCCAGGGCCGCGATCGTCGCCGGGTGCAGCTTGCCGGAGGCGAAGGTCTGGGGGATGAGCGCCGGCTCGCGGCGCACGTCGGCCAGCACGACGAAGTCGGAGTGTCGGGGGCTGCGGACGGCCACCGCGTTCTTGAAGGGCTGCAGGTCGAGGGCGTCGAGGTCGACCAGGTCGGACTGCAGCATCGGGTATGCGGGGTTGAGCACCTGGAAGCCGCGGTCCAGCAGGAAGCCGTCGACCTCGTCCGTGCGCACGCGTCCACCGACGGCGTCCGACGCCTCGAGCACGCGCACCGGCACGCCCTCGGCCTCGAGGGTGAGGGCACAGGTCAGTCCGGCGAGGCCGGCTCCCACGATCACGACTTCGGGTCCCGACATGGCACCCACCCTAGGCGTGGCCGGGGCGTGCGTCTCGTTGTGGTGTCACCGGGGGACGAGCACGCCCAGGATGCTCTCCAGGGTGGGCTCGAGCTGGCTGCGCATGAGGGCGTAGGTCTCGTCCGAGCGCCGGTAGGGGTCGGCCACGTCGAGGTCCGCCGGGTCGAGCAGCGCGTTGGTGCCGCGGAGCGCCACGCCCTGCGCCGCGACGGCCCGCAGGCGCTCGCCGGGCTCGGTCGGCAGGGCGGCCGGGTCCATCTGGTCGGCCAGGTGCCCCAGCTCGCGCACGGTGAAGGCGGTGCGCAGCGCCTTGGGGTGCATCCGCACGACCGCGGCCCGGTGCTCCCGGGTGGCGGTGACGACGAGCTCGGTGTCACGCAGCAGCGCCTCGGTCAGCCGGCGCGCGGCGAAGCCGGCCGGGTCGCCACCCATCTCGGTGAGGATCGCGGCGGACCGCTCGTCCATCGGGCTGTCGACCATCCCCATCGTCCCTGCCGAGCTGACCTCGACCGCCCCCGGCCCGTAGGCCTGGTCCAGCGCCCCCTGCAGCACCCGCTCGATGAGCGGGGAGCGGCAGATGTTGCCGGTGCAGACGACGAGGATGCGGGACATGGGGTCAGGGTATGCGGCGGGCCGCGGCCGCAGGGACCCTGCAGCGTCGCTCAGGGACCTGTCGTCCGGCCGGGGTCGGTCAGGCCTGGTGAGCTGTCATCGGTGTGCTGTTCGACAACCTCCTGGGTCTCTGCGTCGGCGGGCGTTCCCCTGGGCTCGACCGCATGTCCGCCGCCTTCAGGCGCGTCGGTAGTTGTGCCCCCGCCACCACCCCCGGGGGTCGGGTCCTCGGCCATGATCGGTGCCAGACCGTCCGCCGCTTTGCCCGCTACGGAGTCCAGCAACCGCTCTGTGAAGCCAAACAAGAAGGCTGCCGCCAACGTCGCCATGCTTGCGCTCTCAGCGCCAAAGTGCACGTCCTTGAAGACGTCTCCCAGAACCTCCCACGTCCGCATGGCGTCGACCAGCAGGACCCCTGCGAAGCCCGACAGTCCTCCGACCACCGGCGTGAGCATGAGGACGGCCCAGTGGTACTTCTGACCCTCGTCAGTCGACGACGCAAAGAAAGAGATCATTCGGCTCACGACCGCCCCGAGCACACCGAAGGCGACCAGTGCGGGGTTGCCGAAAAGGACGACGAGGAGAATAAGAAGCAGGGCACCTGCCGTGCTGAGGGCCTGGCTCTTCCGGAGGCGGCGCAGCAACAACCTGGTCTCGATCGCCGTGTTGGAGGCCTGCTCCCTGCTGATCTCGAGGAGAACCTCGCGGAGGGCCCGGCTCTTTGGGTCGGTGAGCTCGGTCGCCTCGAGATACGTGTCGACCGGAGGGGTGAGCTTGTCCCTGACGGCGGCCGCCGCCCAGATGAGAGCGGGCCCAGAGAGGTTGTCCAGCTCATTCTTTCGGAACGACACGGTGCTGTCGCGCAGCAGGAGCAGCGCTCGGTAGAAGCGCTGCTCCTTCTCCTGCGCGGAACCTCCGTCAACGTCAAGATCGTCGATGGTGCCCTCGTCGAGTCCTGCAATGGCGAGACCGGAGCGGTGCAGGCTCTTGAGTTCCTCGATCAGCACCCGCCGCATCGGGGCGAGCAGCATCTTCTCCATCACCTGTCTGATCAGCCACAGGAAGGCGAGGACGCTCAGCACGACCAGGAGAGTGTTACGGAGCCGCTCGACGTCGAAAAAATCTAAGAAGCCTTGATGGGACGCCCTCCACCACCCCGGCTCCGGCGACGCCCCCCGCAGCGAGAGTGGACCGAACCCGAGAATGAATGCCGCAGCCATGCGCCTTCCCCCGTTCGATGGAGATAGCTGGAAGCCGTCTCCACGATGATCCCGCTGTATCGGTTCGGGGGCAATACGCAATGTCAGTTTTCGTCAGGCGGTTCGCCGACCGGGTAGGTCACACTGGCTTTGGGCTCGCGCTGGGTCGTGGACGGGCTAGCTCACCAAGCAGGCGCAGCATGCTCTCGTCGAGTGATCTCCGGTGGCACCTGCTCAGCGACGGGAGTAGTCGTCCTCTAACCGCTCGATGTCGTCCTCGTCGAAGCGGCCGAAGCCCAGTTCGAGCACCACGGCCTCCTGCTCGCCCGGGTTGCCCATCCGGTGAACGGCACCGCGGGGCACCCACACGAGATCCCCCACCTGTGCCACCCAGGAGCGACCGTCGACCGTGACGTCCAGCGGGCCGGCCAGGACGTGCCACAGCTCGGCACGGTGCTCGTGCCGCTGCAGGGAGAGGCGCTGACCCGGGTCGACGGTGATGGTCTTGACCGTCGTCGGCTCGTGGCGCGTGAACTGCCGGAACCGGCCCCACGGGCGCTCGACGACGAAGACGTCCTCTCGCCGGTCACGCTCCGGCGCACGCTCGTTCATGGGGCCACCCTCCTGGCTCACGGGGAAAGACGTCGAACACCACGGACTCCCTGCTGCCGGGCGACGCGGGTCCATGATGCCACCAGGGGCAGCTCCGTTCACCACGGACCGTTCGGGCCCCTCCTGACATCGGCACCATTCGCATGTCCCGGGACACCGGCCTGCCACAGTCCATTCGGTCGTACCGTGGATGCATAGGATCGGGACGTGCCCCCCGCTGACCCGACCGTCGAGGTCCCCGTGTGGGTGCGGGCCGCCTTCGGGCACGCGGTGGTCCAGCACCTCGCCGACGAGATCGGCGTCGACGTGCTCCACCTGAAAGGAGCCGCGACCGACCTGGACCTGCGTACCCGTCCCGAGGGCGGTAGCGACGCGGACGTCCTGGTCCGCCCCGCCCACATGCCCGGGCTGCTGGCGGCGATGAGCGCCCATGGGTGGAGCCGGTACAGCGTCTTCGAGACCGGCAGCGCCTTTGAGCACGCCACGACCGTGCAGCACCCCGACTTCGTCTACGCCGACCTCCACCGGATCGTGCCCGGTTTCGACGCGGACCCGGAGGCAGCCTTCGAGACGCTGTGGAATCGCCGGGAGCAACGGGAGATCGCCGGTCACCCTTGCTGGGTGCCCGACAGGGCCGGGCAGGTGCTGGTGCGCGTCTTCAACGAGACCCGCAGCGGCAGACGCCGCCGCTGGACGGGCGAGGAGATCGACGCACTCCTCCCCGACGGTCACGACCTGCCGGGCCTGGTCGACGCGCTGGACGCGCACGTCGCCATGGGTGCGGCGATGGGGGAGCTGGAACGCTACCGGGGGCGACGTACCTATTGGCTGTGGAAGATCCAGGTGGAGGACTCCACACGGGTGCAGGAGTGGCTGGCCCGGATGCGCGCGGCCGGGACGGTGCGGGGTGCTCTGCGGGTGGCGCTGCGTGCGCCGCTGGTCAACGTGGATCGGCTGAGCCACCAGCTGGGGCATCCGCCGAGCCGGGCCGAGGTCGCCCGCGAGTTCGTCGCGCGGCCGGCTCGGGGCGTCCGGGAGGAGTGGGCGCGGTGGAGGTCGAGGTGAACCGTGGGTATGCGCGGCCGGCGACCGTCGCGCGCGTCGACGGCGGGCAGGCACCGACGTCCGACCTCTACCTCGCGCGGCTGCCCGAGGGGCCGATCGTCGTGCTGGGCGGGCCTGCTGCCGCGCTCTACCGCGCGGCCGAGACGGGGGAGGACCCGGTGCCGGCGCTCGCGGTGGCGTTGGAGGTCGAGGACGAGGAGATCGACAGGGAGGGCGTGGAGGATCTGCTGGCCGAGTGGGTGGGCCAAGGACTGCTCAGCGGGGGCTGAGTAGCTGCAGGCCCGCGCTCCTTGGCGCAGCCTGCCGTCAGCTGCCTCGGCGGCTTGCGGTCGTCGCCTGCTCGTCGGAGCCCGGGTCGACCTGCTCGTCAGCCGCAGGAGCCACGACCGCCGGTTGCCACGCGGCACGGGTCTCGTTGCGGGTCTTCCGCTCCTCCGCCGCGCGGGTGGCGTTGGGGAACTGCTTCTCCACGCGCTTGGTGCGCCGGGCGCGGGTCACGGTGTTGCCGCGGCTGCGCCCTCGGCGCCGCCGGCCCCCGCCGTCCCCTCCACTGTCGCGGCCGGTCCCGTTACGGGAGGCGCGCGTCTCGCCATACTCCGAGGTCTGGGTGCCGCCGCCGTAGTAGTAGTAGGCGGTGGGTGCGGCCGGCGCCTTGGTGAGGACGAAGCCGCCGAGCTCGACGTCGGCGGTGCCCAGGACGCGCATCGCCTCGGCGAGGTGGCGCTTGCGGGTGGTGCCGGAGGCGACGACCATGATCGAGCCGCTGGTGAGCCGGCTGACGACGAGGGCGTCGGTGACGGGGAGCACGGGCGGGGTGTCGACGAGGATGAAGTCGAACTGCTCGGTGAGCTGGTGGAAGAGCGTGCGCATCGCGCCGGAGCCGAGCAGCTCGCTGGGGTTGGGCGGCACCTCACCGGCGGCGAGGATGTGCAGGTTGGTCCCGGCCCACTGCTGGATGACGTCGTCAGGCTCGGCCGCGCCGACCAGCACGGTCGTGAGTCCGACGGCGCTCTCCAGGCCAAGGGTCTTGGCCACGGTGGGGTGGCGCAGGTCGGCGTCGATGACGAGCACCTTCAGGCCGGAGTCGGCCAGCGAGAGGCCCAGGTTGACCGTCGTCGTGGTCTTGCCCTCACCCGGCAGGGAGGAGGTGAGCAGGAAGGAGTGGCCGCCGGTCGTGACGTCCACGAAGAGCATGTTGGTGCGCAGCTGGCGAACGGCCTCGGCCTGCGCGCCGAAGGGGTCGCTCTCGACGTAGAGCTCGTGGCCGGCCTCGCTCTTGTCCGTGACGGGGATGGAGGCCAGTAGCGGGCGGTCGGAGAGCGAGGCGATGTCGCGCTGCGTGCGCACCCGGTTGTCGACGTTGTGGCGCAGCACCGCGAAGGCGATGCCGAGCAGCAGTCCGGCCAGGGCGCCGAGCAGCAGGTTGGTGACGATGTCGGGCTCGACGGGCGAGCCGGGGGTGCCTGCCGGGGCGATGACCTGGGCCTCGACGGTCTGACCGCTGATGGCCAGGGACGGGGCGAAGTTGCGGGCCACGGCCGCCAGCTCCTGCGGGACGGCGGTCGCGATCTGCTGGGCACCCTGCGGGGTGTCGGAGCGGGCGGTGACGTCCATGAGGTTGGTGTCGCCCGAGGTGCTGGCGCTGACGTCGATTGGGGTGCCGGCCGGCAGGCCCAGCTGCTCGCGGACCGCGTCGAGGACGACCGGTGAGCTGGCGACCTGGACGAGGGTCTCCTTCTCCGAGCCGGGCATGTTGTAGGCGTTGCCGGAGCCGCCCTCGCCGCTGGCGAGCAGGTAGACCCGGGTGCTCGACTGGTAGACCAGCGGGGTCTGCATGGTGACGATCGCCGTGGTCGACACCACGATGAGCAGGGTCGCCACGATGATCCGCCACCGCTGCTGCAGTGCCGAGAGGAAGTCTGAGATGGTCACGGTCGCTCTCCCCTGCCAGAGATCTGTCCCTGGCCACTCTACTGGGTGGTAGCGCACGGCATACCGGACAAGACCGCGGCACCGGAACGGTGCGACACTGCTGGGATAGCGTGCTGGCGTCCGTGAGGCGTCGAGAGAGGCAGGTATGGGGTCGGAGGATCGGGTGCCGGTGGCGATCGCCCACGACTACCTGACGCAGCGGGGGGGCGCGGAGCGGGTGGTCCTCGCGCTGAGCCGGGCCTACCCGGAGGCGCCGATCTACACCACCCTCTACAACCCGGACGCGACCTACCCGGACTTCCGGGAGCGCACGGTCATCACCAGCGGGATCAACAAGTGGCCCGGCCTGAGGTCGGACCACCGCCGGGCCCTGCCCGTGCTCGCCCCCGCCTCGAGCGGCATCCGGATCGACGCGGACGTGACGATCGCGTCCAGCAGCGGCTGGGCGCACGGCTTCTACACGACGGGCAAGCTGCTGGTCTACTGCCACAACCCGGCGCGCTGGCTCTACCAGACCGAGGACTACCTGGGCGACGCCGGCAGGCTGTCGCTCAAGCGGCTGGCGGTGACGGCGCTCGGCCCCGCGCTGCGCGGATGGGACCGGGAGGCGGCCCGGCAGGCCGACCGCTACCTCGCCAACTCGTCGGTCGTGCGGCAACGGATCATGAGCGCCTACGGCATCACCGCGCCGGTGCTCTTCCCGCCGCCCGGCCTGTCGACGGCCGGGGACGAGCACCCGCATCCCGAGCTGGAGGAGTGGGCCGGGGACAGTTTCTGGCTGGTGGTGTCGCGGCTGCTGCCCTACAAGAACGTCGACGTGGCGATCGAGGCCTTCCGCGGCACCGACCAGCGGCTCGTCATCGTCGGCAACGGCCCGGAGCGGGAGCGGCTCGTGGCCGAGGCGCCGGAGAACGTCCGGATCGTCTCCGACGTCCCCGACGGCGAGCTGCGCTGGATCTACGCCCACGCCACGGGTCTGCTGGCCCCCAGCCACGAGGACTTCGGCCTGACGCCGCTGGAGGCCAACGCCCGTGGCCTCCCCGTCGTGGCGCTGCGGGCGGGCGGCTACCTCGACACGGTCGACGACGGTCTGAGCGGCATCTTCTTCGGCGAGGTGACCCCCGAGGCCATCCGCGCGGCGGTGCAGGAGGCATCCGCCCGGGACTGGGACGCCGAGGCGATCCAGGCGCACGCCGCGACCTTCGACGAACCGAGCTTCATCGAGAAGATTCGGTCCGAGGTGGACAGCCTGCTCGACAGCGGCAAGCCGTTGGGGTCCGGCCGTTCCCGCTGAGGCCGGGCTCGCGCAGGATCGCTCGCCCTCACGGCAAGTAGGCTGGAGCGCATGCGCGTCCTGCGGGTCTTCCACAGCGGCGTCGTGACAGCGTGGCGGGCCCGTGAGGGGGAGCTCCGCCGGCAGGGGCACGACGTCACGCTGCTCTCCGCCGCGCGCTGGAACGAGGGCGGCTCGGTGGTCACCCTCACGCCCGACCCGTCCGAGCCCGACCGCTCGGTCGAGCCGGTGGCCACCGTCGGCAAACACCCGGCCCTCTTCGCCTACGACGCACGGCCGCTGTGGCGGGCGCTGGGCCGGCGCTGGGACGTCATCGACCTGCACGAGGAGCCTTTCGCGGTCGCCACCCTGGAGGCGCTGGTCCTGCGAGCCTTGCGTCGCAATCCCGCTCCCTACGCCCTCTACTCGGCGCAGAACCTCCACAAGCGCTACCCGATCCCCTTCCGCTGGTGGGAGCGCTGGGCGCTGCGGCACGCGCGCGCCCTCATCGTCTGCAACACCGAGGCCGGTGAGATCTGCCGGCGCAAGGGCTTCCCCGGGGTGCCCGACGTCATCCCGCTGGGGGTCGACGTCGAGCGGTTCTCCCCGGCCGACCGGCAGCCCCCGGCCGCCGACGCTCCGGTGCAGGTCGGGTATGTCGGGCGTCTCGCCCCGCACAAGGGGGTCGACGTGCTGCTCGACGCCGCGGCAACCCAGCATGAACTGGAGCTGACCGTCGTCGGTGCCGGGCCCCAGGAGGACGAGCTGAGGGGGCGGGCCGACGTGCCTGGTCTTAGCGAACGGGTGCGCTTTGCGGGCTCCGCCACCCCGGAGCAGCTGCCAGGTCTGCTGCGGGAGATGGACGTGCTCGCCGTGCCGTCGCGGACCACGCCAGGGTGGGTCGAGCAGTTCGGCCGGGTGGTCGTCGAGGCGATGGCTGCCGGGGTCCCGGTCGTGGCGAGCGACAGCGGTGCGCTGCCCGAGGTCGTCGGGGAGGCGGGCCTGCTGGTGCCCGAGGGTGACCCGGTGGCACTGGGGGAGGCGCTGCAGCGCGTATGCCGTGAGCCCGGCCTCTGGGAGCGCCTGCGTCAGGCGGGGCTGGAGCGGGCCCAGGAGTGCTCGTGGGAGGAGGTGGCCCGACGCTACGACGAGGTCTACCGCCGGATGACGCACTCGACCCGCAGCGAGGTCGCGGACACGACCGACCCGGAGGTGGTGGTCGTGGCCTACGGCTCGCCCGAGCTGCTCCGCTCGGCGCTGGAGCCGGTCCGGGAGCTCCCGGTCACGGTCGTGGACAACTCTTCCATGACCGAGATCCGCGACCTGTGCGCCGAGCTGGGGGTCCGCTACCTCGACCCGGGGTGGAACGGCGGCTTCGCCGCCGGCGTGAACCACGCCCTGGCCCACCGGCAGACCCCCGGCACCGACGTGCTCCTGCTCAACCCCGACGCGATCGTCGACGTCGACGGTGTGCGCCAGCTCTACCGAGCCCTGCGTGCGGACCCCGACCTGGCCAGCGTCGCACCGGCTCAGGTCGACGCTGACGCCCAGCCGTCGAGGGTCGCCTGGCCCTTCCCCACCCCGGTGCGGTCCTGGATCGAGGCCAAAGGCCTGGGCCGGCTCAACGACCGGCATGAGGACTACGTCATCGGGTCAGTGCTGCTGCTGCGGACCGAGGCGCTTGAGCAGGTCGGCGGTTTCGACGAGGACTTCTTCCTCTACGCAGAGGAGACAGACTGGGCCAAGCGGGCCTCGCTCATGGGCTGGCATCACCGGCTGGTGCCCGAGGTGACTGCTGTGCACGTCGGAGCTGCCACCTCGACTGACCCGCAGCGTCGGGAGGTTCACTTCCACGCCGGGCAGGAGCGGTACTTCCGCAAGCATTTCGGCGCGGTCGGTTGGCAGTACGCGCGGATCGGCCAGTTGATCGGCGCGGTGGCCCGGGCGGCGGTGCTGCGAGGAGTCCGTGGTCAGCGCGCCCGATCGCGGGCAGAGTTGCTGATCCGAGGCCCGCGCACTGTCGAGACTGCCCGCTTCCCTCGACCCCGAGACACCAATCTGATGGGAGCCGCGGGATGACCCCGGAACGTTGGGATCGGCTCCGGGGCCCAGCACTGGTGCTGCTCGCCGGTGCAGCGACCGCGCTCGCGGTCCTGGTGGGGTACGCCATTCCGGACATGCCCCTCCTCGTCGTCGGCGGAGTGGTGTTCCTGCTCCTCGCAGTCGTGGCGCTCACCCAGCCTGTCCTGCTGCCCCTCCTGGCCATGCCCCTCATCGTGGTCGTCCTCCGCTTCGGTGCGGGTCCCGTCGACATGACCATCGCCGACTGGATCTTGGCCCTCGCGTTCTGGCCTGCTGTCTTCTTCGCGCCTCGTCCCTTCAGTCCCGAGTTGCGCAAGCTCCTCTGGCTCAACGCGATCTACCAGGCCGCCACTCTCTTCACAGTGATCGCCAACCCCTTCGTCGCCAATGGCGTGGAGTGGTTCCACGCGTGGCTGCTCGTCTCCGGCGCGCTGGTCGTCGGGTGGGCTGTGGGAGCGACGGGGCACGCTCGTCTGGGAGTTTCGCTCTTCCTTCTGGCTTGTGTGGCCCTCGCCCTTCCGACCATCGCCGAAGGGCTGCTGGGCTACGCACGGGGTAACTTCAGCGCCGTCTACCCGAGTTGGCCCTGGGGGATGCATAAGAACTTCATGGGCAACCTGATGGGGATCGCGGCGCTGATCCTCTATGCCCGCCCGACCTGGCTGGGGTGGACGAAGCGGTGGGCCGTGCCTGCTCTGGTCGTCGTGGTCACCGCGTTGGCCGTCACGCAGTCCCGGCAGGCACTCGTCGGATTGGCTGTTGGGCTCCTTGTGGTGTCATTTCGCAGGCACGCCGAACGGCGACGTGGCGTCGTGGCCCTCATCGTGGTGGCACCGATCATCTATCTCGTGCTCACCATGGCACGAGACCAGATCGCCTCGGGCAACGTACACAACTCCTGGTTCCAGCGACTTGAGTGGTACACCGAGTCCTTCCGCATCTGGCTAGATGCACCATTCTTCGGACATGGGCTTCGATATTGGACTCAGGCCGACGCACCAGGGTTTTTCCAGCCACCGAACGCCTTCCTTGAGGTGATGGCCTCGGCCGGTCTTATCGGTCTGTTTGGATTCCTGGTGCTGTGGGTCGGTGCGATTGCTGTCCTGTATAGAGCCGACCCCGCGTTCGGGACCTTGGCCCTGGCGCTGGGACTCTCCCGGCTGGCACAGGCGCAGCTGGACCTCTTCTGGGTGTCCATCTCCGTCTCTGCGCCATTCTTGCTCATCGGCGTGCTGCTGGGACTCGCCGCTCATACCGCCAGGGAGTCTGTGCCCGAGCGCCGTAGAGAGCCAATGGTCACACGGTGAAGGTGCGTCATCTTGTGCTGACGTCAGCCTTCGCCGGCGTCGAGCGTCACGTCGCCGTCCTCGCAAATGAGCAAGCGCGGATGGGTCACACTGTCGAGGTGTTGGGCGGGGACCCAGCGGCCATGCGGTTACGCCTGCATCGAGGTGTCAAGCGAAGCGCGGCCTCCGGCTTGCCGGCGACCGCGCTTCGCTTCGTGCTGGCCTCCCCCGTGGACCTCGTCCACGCGCACATGACTGCGGCCGAGGCCGCGGCGCTGCCGACCCGCGCCCTCCGCGGGACGCCCGTGGTTGCCACGAGACATTTCGCCGCGCCGCGGGGCTCTGGCATGAAGGGTCGGCTGGTCCGCTCGCTGCTGGGTCCGCGGGTGGACGCCCAGATCTCTATCAGCTGCTATGTCGCAGGAGCGATCGACGGTGCCTCCACTGTGGTCTACCCCGGGGTCGAGGCTGTGGCCACACAAGACGTAGCTCGTCGCCCCGTGGTTCTCGTCGTGCAGCGGCTACAGCCGGAGAAGCGGACGGACATTGCCTTGCGGGCTTTTGCAGCCGGTGCTCCGGAGGGTTGGTGCCTCGAGGTGGTGGGGCAGGGACCCGAGTTGGCCGGACTGCAACGAGCGGCAGCCGACCTGGGGATTGCGGAGCGCACCACCTTCCTCGGCTTTCGTGATGACGTCGCCCAGCTCATGCGCTCGTCGGCTGTGCTCATCGCGCCCTGCGACATCGAGGGCCTGGGCCTCAGCGTGCTCGAAGCCATGGCCCAGGGTCTGCCCGTCCTGGCCAGTGACGCGGGCGCCCACCCCGAGACCGTCGGACGAGCAACTGAGGCTCAACTCTTCCGGCCGGGTGCGGTCGCCGAGGCGGGGGCGATGTTGGCTCGGCTGTGCGAGGACGCTGACCTGCGGGCACGGTATGGGGAGCAGCTCCAGACGGTCCAGCGGACGACCTTCACCCCCCGCGCCCAGGCGGAGGGCACGGAGGCGGTCTATCAGGAGGTACTGGGATGACCGACCTGGTCGTGATCTCCCTGGAGCCCTGGGACGAGGTGTGGCGCAGGAACCAGCACCTTGTGGCCGGGCTGCTCCGGTCGGGAGAGGTCCGGCGTGCCCTCTTCGTCGAGCCCCCGGTCGACGTCCTGCATGATCTGCGGAGCCGGAGACGACCCACGTCCACGGGGATGCGCAGCGTCGATCTCGAGGGCGCCGAGGGCAGGCTGTGGGCACTCCGACCTCAGAAGACGCTCCCTCGCCGGGTCGATCCTGCGGGGGACCGCCGGCGTGCCCGCACCGTGGTCCGGACCGCGCAGCGCCTCGACCTGAGGGACCCCGTGCTCTGGGTGAACGACCCCGGTGGCTGGGAGGTGCTGGCGGCGTCCGGTTGGCCCGCCCTCTACGACATCACCGACGACTGGCTGGTCGCGGACCGCCCCGAGCCCGAGTTGGCCCGTCTCCGGCGGCAGGAGACCTCACTCTTCGCCGACTGCCGAGAAGTCGTGGTCTGCTCCGAGGGTCTGGTGCGGACGAAGTCCCAGCATCGGGACGTGGCGCTGATCCCCAACGCCGTTGACGTCGGCCCTTACCGGTCACGACAGCCTCGACCGGCAGACCTGGGTGAGGGGCCGGTCGCCCTCTATCTCGGCACGGCACACCGTGACCGCGTCGATGTGGACCTGCTCGTCAGGACAGCGCTCCACCTGGGTCGTGCCGTCGGTGGCACCGTGGTGCTCGCCGGCCCTGCCCCTCTGCCGCGTGACGACCTCGTGCGCCTGCAGGCCGCCGGTGTGCGCGTCCTCGGCCCCCGCCCCAGCAACATGGTCCCGGCATACCTGCAGCACGCCGACGTCCTCATCGTGCCGCACGTCCTGACCGAGTTCACCGCGTCCCTCGACCCCATCAAGGCGTACGAGTACCGGGCGGCGCGTCGCCCGGTGGTGTCCACCCCGGTGCCCGGTTTCGAAAGCGGAACGGACCCCCTCGTCACCGCGGTCGGAGCGGAGGAGTTCCCGGAGGCCGTCGCGGTGGCGGCTGGGCGGTCGACCCCATGGTCGCCCGACATTCCCCACGACATACCGACCTGGTCGCAGAGGGTCCAGCAGATGGCCGGCGTCCTCGAGCGAGTGCAGGCGGCCCACCCATGACCGAGGCTCAGCGGGTCACCTTCGTCTCGCACACGAACAAGCCGGGCGGCGGCGAGCTCGCCCTGCGACGCTACCTCGGGGCGACGACTCTCCCGGTGCGGCTGGTGGCGTTGGAGGGTGAAGGCGTGTGGGCTGGTCTCACGGCGGACGTGGTGGCGGTCAAGGGTGTTCGTGGTCTGGCGCGAGCCCTCCGGGGCGAGAAGTTGGTCGTCGCCAACTCCATGCGCTCCGCCTTCCTCACCGCACTGGTGCTGCCTCGCCAGGCACGTCTCGTCTACTGGGTGCGCGACGGCCTGACGGACAGCGCGATGTCGAGACTGGGCCTGACCCTCACTGGGGTGGTCACGGCCAGACGGGTGAGCCACTATCTCGCCAACTCCCGCTGGACCGCGAGGACCGTGGAGCAGGTGCTCCGGGTGGAACCTGACCAGATCGCCGTGGTGCCCAGCATGAGCGGGGTCAGGGCCGCGGCACTCGGACCTCCTCGGATCCAACCTCATACCCCGCTACGGCTGCTGTACCTCGGTCGGATCGCGGCCTGGAAAGCCCCGGACGTGGCCGTCCGAGCGCTGCCCGAGCTGCAGAGACTTGGTATCGAGGCGAGGTTGACGATCGCTGGTGGTGCGCACTTTGGGGAGGACACCTACTGGCGGGAACTGCAACTTCTGGTGGATGCGGAGCCGGGCGCCACATTGGTAGGGCACGTGGATGACGTGCCTTCCTTGCTGCGAGATCACGACGTCCTCGTCCACTGCTCGACCACGCCAGAACCGTTCGGCCAGGTCATCGTCCAGGGACTGGCATCGGGGATGCCCGTGGTGGCCACCAACCACGGGGGGCCGGTCGAGATCCTGCGGGATGCACCAGCATGCCTGCTCTATCCGCCGGGTGACCACTCTGGCTTAGCCCGCGTCGTGGAGGGTGCGGTCGCCAGCTACGCGGAGGTGAGTGCGTGGGGTCATGAGCGGGCCGCCTCATTCGACGACGACCTGCTCAGGGAGCAGCTGGACCGGACCCTCATCGCTCTAACCATGTGAGATGCCCTGTTACCGTTGAGCACATGGGGCGCCCTGGTCTGCCGTTGTCGGTCGTAGTGTGACCTACGAACGCCCGGCGTTTCTCGAGCGGTGCCTCGCATCCCTGGCGAGTGAAGGATCATCGATCGATCAGGTCGTGGTCGTCGACGCTTCCGCACGGCGCCCCAGGAGGATGCGCTCAGGACTCTGCCAACAGCGATCTACATCCATGCCCCCGAGCTCGCCGGCCACATGACGAAGTCGCGAAACCGCGCACTGCACCACGTGGTAGGAGACGTGGTGTCCTTCATCGACGACGATGTGGTGGTACGCAGCGGCTGGGCTGACGCAGTCCGTCAAAGCCTTCGAGGACGAGAATATTGACGCGCTTGCGGGACGGACCCTCAACGGATCCCGGTGAGGATTGCCTGATGAACCGATCGGGACCCTGACGGCGGACGGCCGTCTCACCGCTGGGTTCGGCGCGGCAACTGAGGGGCGGGTTCCCGTTACCCACGGGATCGGGGCCAACATGTCGTTCACTCGCCAGGTGCTGCAGCGCCTGGGCGGTTTCCGGGACGACTACCCCGGCACAGCCCTTCGTGAGGACACCGACATCTTCCTCCGGATCGCTCGACTCGGCGGAAGCTGTGCTCTACGACCCGGCTGCTTGCGGTGGACCACCTCCCGGCACCCCATGTTCATGGCAGACGGTTCGACACCCGGTACAAGTTGTACGGGCGACGGAATCACATGGTGCTGCTCGCCCGACACTCAGGTGCAGCATCGCCACTCCTGAGGCGGTGGATCGCTGGCCAGTATCGGGACGTCGGCGGGGTCTCCGGCCTGCGGCGACGGGCAGAACGCTTTGGTGTCACGACACTAGGCGTAGCGTGGGGCGCATTGGCAGTACTACGGGACGTCGCAGCCAGACCGGCCCAACCGGAGCGGCACGACGAGAGTGGCGAGGCAGTCCGGGCCTCGCTTGAGCAGGGGAGGTCCTGAAACGGCATGCAGCCGCGGGCTGGATATCATCTCAGCCATCAGGACTCCCCCCAGGGTAGAACGGCTCGTGAGGACGATCCTGGACCGAAGCCCCGAGTCGCGGGTTCTCGTCGCGCACGACGATCGGCAGGCCCCCGCTCCACACTTGGCCGACCACCGCGCTCGGGTGTGGATCCATGGGCAGAAGACGGACTGGGGGTCGTGGGCGTTGGTGGCTGTGACGCTGGAGGGCATCCGCCGCTTAAGGGAGTGGATCGACCCGGACGTGACCATCCTCGCCTCCGGCCAGGACTACGTGTGCGGTGACTTGAACGCATGGCATCGTCGGTTCGTCGCGGGGGGTGGGGGATGGGTCGGGTCCGCCTATCCGCTCGATTACGCGCCGAGGTGGGGGCGGACACGCGGCGTCGGAGATGACAACTGGACCCGATACCAGTACCGCTGGTTCGACGTTCCGTCGCTTTCCAGCCGGCTGCCCCCAGCAGCGCGTCCTCTGGCCCGACGCGTGAGAGACGCCATTTTTCTCCGAGCCGAACCTCTGATCGCCCACAGGGTGATGGCGCGCGCTGGTCGCCGTCTCATCGGAGTCCGACGAGTACATCCGCTCGACGGACGCACCATCTACAAGGGGCAGCAGATGCTTGCGCTGGACCGTCCGCTGTCGGATGTTGTGCTGTCCGAGACAGAAGGGCAGACTGGGCTGGTGCGGCACTACAAGCGCAGCGTGATCCCAGATGAATCACTGATCCAGACACTGCTCTCGTGGCAGACGCCACCGAGATCTGACATGGAGCTGACATTCATCGGCTGGGATGAAGCAAGTGATGGCTGTCGCTACCTTGACAGCGCGGATCTACCGGCACTGCTCGCATCTCCAGCCATCTTGTGTCGCAAAGTGTCCTCATCAACCGGCCAAGAGTTGTGTGACGCCCTGGACCGTGAATTCGATGCCGGATGAACGGGTCACGAGTTCGGGATGTCATCAGGGACGGTCTGTACTACGGGAACCGACCACGTAGGGCGCTCCGTCGAGCCGGTAGGTATGCGACCGCTGCGCTGAGACCCTCGAACTACCCGGCGGGCTTGGCGGTGCGCGCCTTCTGGTTCGATCAGTTCCCCAACTTCGGCGACGCGCTCACCCCATGGTTGCTCGCCAGGGCGGGCTTCATGCCTCGGTTGTCGACGGCTCGTGACGCACAGCTCATCGGCGTGGGCAGCCTGCTGGAGATGGTGCCACGAGACTACGCGGGGGCCGTGTGGGGGTCCGGCCTCCTGCAAGGTCGATCCGTGCCGCTACCTTACGCCAAGTACCTAGCGGTCAGGGGCGTGCTCACCATGGAGACGCAGGGGTTGGAGCGAGATATCGCGCTGGGAGACCCAGGGCTTCTGGTCTCAAAATTTCTGCCGAAACGTCGTCCCAGTGTCGAGCTCGGCATCATTCCCCACCACGCACAAAAGACCGCTAACATTTGGGAAGAGTTGCAGCAAGCTAGCCCAGGCTCACTACTCATCGACCCTGTCGGGTCGCCGACTAAAGTCATCGGAGAAATCTCGAGATGCAAGCGGATATTGACTTCTTCGCTGCACGGTCTCATCACCGCAGATGCCTACGGGATACCGGCCTCATGGGTCGAGTTGCCGACGCAGACGCTGGCCGGTGGCGCGTTCAAGTTTCGTGACTACGAGAGCGTGGTCCTGCCATCTCGCAACAGGCGGCTCGTCGCTGAGAGCGCCACTCAGGTGCTCGGTCAGATAGACGAGAAGGCCTCGACCGTGGACGCTGAGATTGTCAGGGATACCCAAGACCAACTGCTGAGGGCTCTCACTAATGCGCCGCACACCGTTTCACGGCCGTGGACGAGTTGGTAGTGATGTATCAACGCGGATCCGCGGAACTCTTGGACTACAGCGTTATCATCCCCAGTAGAGCTCGTCGCGACATGCTACTGGCGGCGTTGGAGAGTGTCTTCGCCCAGACCCTTCCCCCCAGCGAAGTCATCGTGGTCCTCGACGGCGATGTGGATGGGTCGGCTGACGCAGTCGCGGCCACCTATCCCGACGTGCGGATCATCGTTCACGCTGAACCTTTAGGGCCGGCCCAGTCCCGGACTGAGGGCCTCGCAGCCGCGAGGTCCGACTGGGTATGTCTGCTGGATGACGACGACATCTGGCACAGCGAAAAGCAGGAAGCGGCCCACCGCTATCTGGCGGAGAACCCCTCCTGTCAGGCCCTCCGTTCAGCCTTCTGGCAGTTCTCAGAGAAAGAAGCGGAGAGGGAGCTCAACGGTTTCGTCACCGAGATCTTTGCTCCGGGCGCTAGAGAGACCTTGGAGCAGCGAGCCATCTCCGCGACACCAGCAAATGACTTTGAGTACCTCGATATCGAAGGTGCAAGTCTCGAAGCCATGCTTCGAAAAAACTGCGGCGTTACGTCGTCCACGATGTTTCGAAGGGAGCTTCTCGAGCAGATTCCGGCTATCGCGCCGGAACTGCGAACCGCGGAGGACTGGCTGCTGTTCGTCTACATCTCTGCGTTGACCGAGTGGCACCTCGTCCCCGGACGTTGGTTCTTCTATCGGGTTCACAGTTCACAACTGACCACGACGAGGGACCCCGCGAAGTGGCGCCACAGAGTGAGTGCGTGGAGTCACGCGTGGGAGAACGCTGGGTCCCCTCGGGGATTCAGACTCACGGACTACTCGGATGAGTATGCGGCGGAGTCTCACCGCTGGCTTTGGGAGGCCATCAAGGATCATGAGTGGAAAGAGGCGTTGGAGATCTACCGCCGAACCGCAAGGTTCATCCCATCTAGAGGATTGCGGCGCTCCGCTCTTCTGCCGCCCCCTGTTCGCTGGCGGGCACGCAAATTTCTTCGCACCTCTGGGCGGATATGGGTCACGGGAATGTTCAAGAGTCGATGACGGGGCACAGGGCCCGAGACGGGCATGAGGGTGAGGGGGAAAGTATGGACCTCTCAGAGGCCCCAGTCTTCACCTACATCGTGACCAGTTACAAGAACAATCTGCAAACGTATCGCCTGGTGGAGCGGATCCGTTCGCTGAGTCCCGATGGGCATATTCTTGTGAGTCATGACCGCAAAGCGGACCCCTTGGATTCAAGCGTCCTCGCAGCGGCGGGTGCTCAGTGGGTACGGACCCCCCGCGCGGTCATATGGGGGGACGGTAGTTACCTTGACTCTCTATTGGCTGCTCTGGCATTGGCCAACACGGGGCGGCCCAATGATTGGTACACCTTGCTGACGGCTCAGGACTACCCGCTGCATCCCCTCACCGACTACGAGTTGCACCTGGCAAAGGTGGGAGCAGACGCACTGATGGAGGCCCCTGGTCAGGGCGCCGACTATGAGTTCGTCCTGCAGAGGTACTTAAGCCGGAGTTTCGCAGCCCCCGATTTTGTCAAGAGGCCGGCCGTGCTTCGAATGACCACAAAGGTCATCCACCGGATTCCCGGCATCACCATCCACCCGCAGCCTCACGGGTTATCGCCGCGTATAGATGTTCGCCGTCGGAAGACACCCTTCGGCAAGAGTCTCCAGTTGCACAAGGGGAACGATTTGTTCGCCCTGAATGGTAGGGCTTTGGCGCACCTGCTGTCTGCTCCCGCGTCCTTGCTGGAATATTTTCGTCGGACGCGAATACCCAGTGAGGCCTTTCCCCATACTGTGCTTCGCAACGGTCCGTTGGTGGTGCGATCAGAACTCTTACACTACTCCGTCTGGGAGGGGAACCATCCGCTCGATCTCGAGGAGAGTGCTCTACCCGATGCTCTGGCCTCGGGGCGCTGGTTCGCGCGCAAGTTTGCGCCTGACTCCGCAAGCCTCGCCGTCTTAGACGCGCGGTTTGGTCCGCACGAAGGCGGAGCCCGTAGGGATCCCGCACAGTGAGCGCGGGGGATCCAACGCCGGAACGGCTGGACCGCGCCCAGCTACAGACCCGCGCCGTCAGTGGGGCTATGTGGACGTTGCTCCATGTTGCTGTTTCACTGCCTCTAGCGTTCGTCGTGAACATCGTGCTTGCCCGTGTCCTGGGGGTTGCTGACTACGGGCGTCTCGCCTACCTGACGATGGTGATGGAGATCGTCGGCGTCATCGTCATGGTCGGGGTCGGGAACGGGCTCATCCAGTTCGGGGCCAAGGCCCACTCGCGGGGTGATCACGACACCGTCAAGTCACTCCTGCGTCGGACCCAGGGCTTCCGTGTCCTTGTCGGCGCCCCGATTCTCACGGGTGTGGTGCTTCTCTTGGCCGACGTGCCAGTGGCGCTGCTGGTCCTGGCGATCCTGTTCGGCATCTGGGTACCGGCTGGCTTTGGTGGAGCCCCCGCAGCCCTCACGATCCAGAACGACACTGCGCGAGCCGCGCGTCTGGCCATGGTGATGAACCTCGTCACCCAGGCCGTGGTGGTCACCGCGGTCCTGTCCATCCCCCAGCCGGATGTCGTATGGAGCGCCCGCATGGTGGTGGGCGGTGTGAGTGTGATCGTCGCGATCTTCCTAGTGCAGCGCCGCTACCGTCGTGCTGTTCTCACACCCAGGTGGCCCTCGGGCATGCCCGCGGGGTTCTGGCGGTATGCCGTGCCCATGGGGCTGTCGGGCATCCTCTCTACCATCGCTCTGAGCCGCTCGGAGGTGGTGCTTCTGGAGCACCTGTCCACCGCGGAGCAGGTCGGTCTCTACGCCATGGCTTTCGGTCTAGCAGGGCACCTCTTCGCACCCGCTCAAGCCCTCCTCAACCCTCTGACACCGGCAATCTCAGCACTTCGCGAGGTCGACGTCACCGCGATCAAGGAAGCCTTCCGGCGGACGGTGCGGATGAGCAGTGCCATCGCGGGGCTCATCATCGCGGTGGGTGGACCGGTGCTGGCGCTCTTGGTCCCGGTTCTATATGGAGAGGCCTTTGCCTCAGCCAGCCGCCTTGTTCTTGCACTGGTCGTTGTCTCGGGATTCCTGATCGTCACCTATCCGATGCAGACCTTCGTCAGCGCTCGGCTCCGGGCTGGCAGTGCGCTTACAGTCAACGCGCTATCGCTGGTCGCCACCGTGGTCGTGGCCCTCCTCCTCATACCCGCCGTCGGCGCATGGGGGGCGGTCATGGGCAAGTTCGCTGTCGTCCTGACACGGGTGGCCTGGCTCGGTTGGAGGGAGCCGGAGAGCTTTATGGTGGGGCGGTGGGAGTTCGTGACCTCTTTCCGATCGGTGGCCGCCGCGTCCGTCGCGGGGCTGGCGGCCTTCGCTGGCGGAACCGCAGCGGCCGCGGAGTTGAACTCGCCCTTCTGGGGGGCAGGAACGGCGTTCCTTCTGGGAGGCACGCTCTTCGTGCTGCTGGTGATGTTGGTACGGGGTGGGCTTGAACCGAAGGACATCACGGCAATCGGCCGCGCGCTTCCGAGCCAGATCCGCCCCTGGGCAACGTTCGTTCTCAGGCTCACCCTGGGGAGCTCGGCTTCCAGGGCGGGGCGGTCATAATGGGCCGATAAGCCTAGTCCGTTCGCCCACATCCGACATCCAGCACGGGCATGTCAGGCACCAAGTTCGACGTCGACGGGATTCCCGAGCCCACGTTGTACTTCGACGTGCCGCAGGAGTTCGCCCACATGGTCTCGTCTACCGTGGACCACTTCGCTCTGGCTCTCGTCCTTCCCGCCATGCGCAGCGGCCAGGACCTGCACCTCGAGGGCCCGCTCACGGACGAGCTACTCTTCAATCTGAACGGCCCCGTCCAGGCCTGGATCCGATCGATCCTCCCCATCTACAAGCAGGTCCGAGTCAGCGCAGCTTGGGTCCAAACTCCTGGCTCCCCACCTACGGGCGTCGCCACAGGTTTCTCTGCTGGCGTCGACTCGTTCAGCGCCCTTGGCGACTATTTCTTCGGCGCGGACGTTCCCAAGACTCTCCGAGTGACCCACCTACTCTTCAACAACGTGGGCTCCCAGGATGCGCCGCATATGAGGCGCGCCGCCCTTGAGCTCGCTAATGCGGCTCTTCCCAGTTGCGGTGGGGGTAGGGGTGTGACGCGCCGGGCGAGGCAGGTGCCGGGCTGAGAAGGGTCGAGGCCCTCAAGATCGGAGGCGACCAAGCACTCCGAAGACCTCGAGGACCTCGACGATGGACAACCCTACGTCGTGCTGCGCTGCGCTCGGCGCACACAGCGCGTACTGCGACAACTGCGACCTGCTGGTGGGCCTGGACGGCTATCACGTCCTGGACGTGGCGCGCGGCCCGGACGGGCTGGTGGTGAGGGTGGAGTCACCGCCGGGTCCGGTCGGGTGCCCGGACTGCGGAGTGCGCGCGGCCTCGCGAGGTCGGCGCGAGCACCGGTTGGTCGACATCCCGGCGTTCGGGACGCCGGTGCGGCTGGTCTGGGCGAAGCGGACCTGGGCCTGCCGGGAGGCGTCGTGCCCGAGGCGCTCGTTCACCGAGACCGACGAGACCTTGGCTCCACCACGCTCGACGTGGACGACCAGGGCGAGGTCCTGGGCGGTCGGGCAGCTGCGCCGTGAGCACGCCACCGTGCACGGCCTGGCCCGCCAGCTGGGCCTGGGGTGGGACACCGTCTGGTCCGGGATCGAGCCGATCCTGACGGCCGCAGCAGCCGACGAGACCCGCTTCGCGGGCGTGCAGACCTTAGGCGTGGATGAGCACGTGTGGCACCACGTCTCGACGAAGGCGCCCGAGGACGGTGGACGCGGACCGAAGGAGCTGACCGGGATGGTGGACCTGACGACCGATGAGAACGGGCAGGTCAGGGCACGTCTGCTGGACCTGGTACCGGGCCGCTCGAAGAAGGCGTACGCCGACTGGCTCACCGCACGGGGCCACGCCTTCACCGCCAGCGTCAAGGTCGCCACGCTCGACCCGTTCCACGGGTACAAGGCCGCCATCGACGACGAGTTGGCCGAGGCGACCGCTGTGCTCGACGTCTTCCATGTCGTCGCCCTGGGGACGAAGTGCGTGGACGAGGTCAGACGGCGGGTGCAGCAGGCGACCACCGGTCACCGCGGCCGCAAGGGCGACCCGCTGTACGGCATCCAGAACATCCTGCGCGCCGGCGAGGAGAATCTCACCGACAAGCAGCGCGCCCGGATCGAGCGGGCGTTCGCCGCCAACGAGGCCCACGAGGTGGTCGACCTGACCTGGCAGTGCGCCCAGCAGTTGCGCGCCGCGTACAAGCAGACCGAGAAGGCCGAGGGCCGCAAGCTCGCCGAGCGCATCATCGCCTCGTTCCCCTCCTGCCCGATTCCCGAGGTCGCCCGGCTCGGCCGCACCCTGCGCAAGTGGAGAGAGGCGTTCCTGGCCTACTTCACCACCGGGGCCACGAATGGCGGGACGGAGGCCATCAATGGACTGGTCGAGCTGCACCGTCGCCTGGCTCGAGGCTTCAAGAACCGATCCAACTACAGGCTCCGCATGCTCCTCATCGGCGGAGGGCTCAACCTATGACCCCCACCGCAACTGGGAAGAGCCGCTAATGCCCGAAACGTTTCGTCGAGCTGGGGAATTCCTGTTGTCGATGTGACGTCCAATCTGGATGACCATCTCGTTCCCTTGGGTACGCATACCGCGTTCCACAATACGCATACGGTTCGGAATGCGAGTGTCGCTCATTTCCTCGGTGCCGGAGTTGGGACGTGGCTGTATGCCTCTGCTGTTCATTTCAAGGATGTTCATGGGCGGGAGAGCGAGCACATGGGGACCAGTGATCCACTCAGCCTTCCGCTGTTGTCGACGGCGAGTCTGCGACTGAAAGCCGTCGGGCATGAGCGAACTCGTGTGCAGAAGACTTTTCAGGTGGCGCAACTCGAAAGCGCGCGTGCCGGTCTAACCGTGTGCATCGACACCGATTGGAACTCTTTACAGAATTGCTCCAAGTGCTCCAAGTGCATGCGTACGTTGCTGACTCTGGACATTGGGGGTGAGCTCTCCGCTTTTTGCCCACAACGTTTTGATCTGCAGGTCTACAGGGCTCATCGCGATGCGTTCATGGTGGAGGTCCTGGCTTCGGCACGACCGAGTTCGCGGCCGACCGAGGGTTTGTATGGCCGGACGGAGTCCGCCAGAGGGCGCGGCTGTACCGAGCGACTGAGCAGGGCAAACGCATGGCCGGACTAGCGAGACGGCGGGTTCGCGAGGTTACTCGTCGAGCGCCTTCCTGAAGCGTGTCGACAGGTGCCGGAGGGCAGACCGAGATGGCAACACAGCCTTGATAAGACGCCGCGGTGAGCCTCCCGTCGGAGGTACGCCGAACTCCGAACCCAGGGCTTTTGATATCGGTCTTGTCCAGCCGCCCAGGCTATTGCCCGAATGAGCCTCGGTGGTTCCAACCTGGTACAGGGCTCCATGGAAAGGCAGGTCAGCCAAGGCTAGGTCATCGTGGATATGCATGTGGGACCCGATCCAACGCTCCAATTTGTCTCCATAACCGACATATAGATCGTCCTGTGAAGGGTTTGTAGTTAGTTCGGGGGACGGAAATAGGTCAGCCCGCACGATGTGCGAACTGCCGCAATTGAGGTGAAAGTCGCCCGCATGCTCTCGGACCGCCCGACGTTCGGCGTTGTAGCGCCAGCCATGCGTAACGGTCCAACCGGGCGCATCTCCATCCCCGCTCACGAACGACGCAATTCGCTTGCTGACAAAGTCATCGGCGTCGACAAACATGACGTGTGACGCGCCGCTTTGCTGTGCAACGTTCAACCCCACCGCGAGTTTGGTGCCCTTGTCCCGTAGTACCGCGGGAATCCCAGTCCGGGGTCCTTGCAACGGTGACGGGGGCTCAAAATCGACCTCGACGAACACCACCTGAGGGGGTAGATCGAAGCTGGGTTTCCTATTTCCCACGACCACACCGAGCCAGGTCGCCGTGTCTTGACGGGACCATGATGTCAGCGTCCCTCGCAGGAGTGCCTCGACACGGGCGTAGTCGGTGCTGTTGAGTGGATGGCGAAGCGAAGTGACGAACCCGAGCACAAAGCAGATTGTGGCATGGCCCTGGACCTTCCGCCTCTGACGAGTTCAAGCCATGCGTGCGTACAGCTTCTCGTACGCATCGACAACGCGGCTCCAGGTGAACCGTCGGACGGATAGCCTGCCTGCCGCTGCGAGACTCCCGGCGAGGCTGTCGTCCTCAAGGACTCGATCAATACGCGATACGACGCTGTCGAGGTCTGTGGGATCGATCAACAGGCCGTCGCGGCCGTCCGCGACGAACCCCGCCGGGCCGCCTTGGCGTGTGGCAAGCACGGGCGTGCCGGCGGCCCAGGCCTCCAGCACGACGATCCCGAAAGGCTCCACCCGACTGGGGACGACGACCGCGTCGGCCTCCGCCATGAGCGCCTGAACTTCCGAGGCCGTACGGCGTCCCAAGAAGTGGACTCGGTGCGAGATCGAGAGCGATCCGGCCAGTTCTTCCAGCCTTGCCCGCTCTGCTCCGTCCCCGACGATCCACACCCGGGGCTCGCAATGGGATTGGGCGGCCGCCTGAAGAAGAACGTCGAAGCCCTTCTGCCGGACGAGCCTGCCTGCCCCCAGGAGCACGGGCTGGCCTTCGTCCTTGTCAGCCAATGGGGCGTATGGCTCGGCTGTCGCGTCCGCGGTGCGGCCCAAACGAACGCCGTTCGGGATGACCCAGACATCGCCAGCCCCAAATCGAGACCGGAGGTCGTCCGCCACGTATGCGGAGCATGCCGTGACGGTGCCGGAACGAATGGCGCGACGAAGCGCCGTGCGCAGCAGTGCGGACCTGTCGTAGATGCCGTGCTCGTCCATGAAGGTTTCTCCGTGCGACGACACCACCAGGAAAGTGCCGGTGAGCTTGGCGAGTGCCAGGCCGTAGACGCCGTTGGGTCCGAAGCACTGCACATTGATCACGTCGGGGCGGAAAGCCGCATAGGCCCTGACCCATCGCGTCAGTGCCCGGGGAGCCCGCGAAGCTAGCGAAGCCACTGCTCGCGCCGATCGAGCTGGCAGTGGGGTGGGGAGGTAACGCACTCGGCACCCGTCGACGACCTCGTCCCGCAGGCCGTCACCCCGGTCCACCGTCCAGACCTCAACCACGTGACCACGCTCTTGCAGTGCCTTGGCCACGTGGCGCACGTGCTCCTCGACGCCGCCGAAGTGCGGGTGGTAGGAACTGGAGACGAGCGCGATCCTCATCCGGCTCGGGTCCATCGGCCCTCCTTTGCTTCGGGTGTCAGGCACGCCCATCGAGCACGTTAGCCTCTCAGGGAGTTGCTCGAGGAGGAGAGTCTTGCCCGAACTGGCCATCGCGACCACCGCGACCTCCACCCCCATGGGTGCCCAGGCGTACCAGGCGGCCATCACTGACCGCGCTCAGCAGGCCCTCGCAACGGCGAGCCCCGAGCCATGGACGGTCCGCTCGCTCGTGGCCCGTTCACTGCGCTCGGACCTTCCTGGGAACCGGCGACTGCCGATGGGACGCCTCTTCACGGCTTCTGAGCGGGAGCGGCGGCTACTGGGGCGGGTGCTGTGGCCCTGGTCCGCCGTCGTGCACCGGATGGACCTCATCCTGCCACCGCCTGCGGGGCCGGACGTCGTGACGCTGCACGACGTGGTGGCGTGGGAGTTCAAGGACGAGTCTGCCCCCGTAGCGGCTGCGGCATCGGAGTTGCGCGCTGCTGACGCGGTCATATGCGTCTCTCAGTTCACCGCAGGGGAGGCCGAGCGGCTGCTCGGGCTCAAGGACGCCGTCGTGATCCCGAACGGCGTCGGCGAGGAGTACTTCTCGGCCGTCCCGCTCAGTCCGGAACAACTCACCGATGTGGGGCTGCGACAGCCCTATCTGCTGTATGCCGGTGGGTCGGCCGCCCGGAAGAACCTGCCTGGTCTGGCGGAGGCGTGGCGCTTGGTTCACGATCGTCTACCGGAGCATTCACTGGCCCTCGCCGGTCCCCGAAACCGGGCACGTGACGCTCTCTTCGCCGGCCTGCCCAGGATCGTCCACCTCGGTCGTCTGCCGGACCCGCTCATGCCGGGGCTGGTCGCTGCTGCCGCGGTCGTGGTGGTGCCTTCTCTCTACGAAGGCTTTGGTCTACCAGCCCTCGAAGCGATGGCGGCGGGCGTCCCCCTTGTGGCGAGCAACCGCGCCTCTCTGCCAGAAGTCGTCGGGGGCGCAGGAACCCTCGTGGACCCGTTCGGGCCCAGTCTCGCCGAGGGACTGGAGTATGCAGCAGGTGGGGGCATGGCGATCACAGCTATGGTGAAGAAGGCGCGCGGGCGTGCTACGACGTTCACCTGGGAGCGGAGCGCTCGTCAGCATGCTGAAGTGTGGGGTAGTCTCGTCTGAATTAGGCGTGGGCAGCCGGGGCAATGGCCATTTCACACAGAAGTGGACGGGCATGCTAGGCCACGAGCATTCAGGCACGCAAAGGCTTGACTGGTCGACTGAAGCCCGATCGAACGAGGACCAAGAGGTGCGGCAGGGTGGACCCAGAACAAGACGCGCTGGTTTCTGTAATCATTCCGTTATATAACGGTGGTCGCTTCATTGTGGATACCATGAATTCTCTACTCCAGCAAGATCACACCCACCTTGAGGTCTTGGTCATCGACGATGGCTCGAATGACGAAAGTCCGCTGCTAGTACGCCGTATTGGTGAGGGGGACGCGCGGATTATACTGGTGAAAAAGCCGCACGTGGGTATCGCTGGGACGCGAAATGCGGGCCTATCCTGGGTGAGTGAAACCAGTCGCTACGTCCTTTTTCTGGACCAGGACGACATACTTCAACCCACCGTGCTCAGCCCGTCTCGTCAGCATATTGAATCGCCGGTACGACGCCGTTGGCGCGTATGTCATAGCTGACTACATTGATGAGCATGGAAAGCCGTTTCTCCCGGGTCAGTTCGCGGGTCACATGCTGAATCGACAAGGGTACCGTGGGGGAAAAATGGTTGGCGTCTCGGAGACAGAAGACGTTCGCTGGTATGATCTCTTCATATCCAACCATCTGTATCCCCCAAGTGCCGTTTTGCTCCGTAGTGACGTGGTGCTCAGCGTAGGCGGATTCGATACGACGTATACGGTGGCGGACGACTGGGATCTCATGGTCAGAGTCGCCAGGCGGGGCGCCATTGTTCCCTGTAATCAGATTCTGGTTGGTTATCGTCGGCACGAGGTGAACGCGTCTTCAAACACCGATCTCAATATACGCGAGATAAGGTCGCTCTGGGCCAACGTCTACTATTCCGCTGAGAACCAGCCAGGCGAGAGGCGATTGCTGCGTCGTATTTGGCGCGCGCATCAACGAATGACTGCCAAGAGGAAGGCCACGGCGGGCTTGGGTGCCATATCTCGCAAACGTCCGTGTGCGGGGTTAAAATCGCTCTTGGACGCTGGGGGGCATGCCATTATTCCACGTCCGCTTCAAGCGTGGCGCACCTCGGTGGATGCTAGCAGGCCGTTGGTGACGGGCAGGGTCGGAACGATTGACGCGGGACAGAATCCGAGCTAAACCATCCGGCCTGCTGTACTGCTACATCGCGGTCATTGCGCGTCAGTTCGTCAGTTCGGCGACGGCGGCTTCTAGGGTTCTTGCGGATACGCTCCAGTCATGCAGTTCCGCGAAGTTTCGCGCACGCTCGCCGATTAACTTGAGGGTGTCCTCATCCTCGGCGAGCGCCTCCAGCGCCTCGGCGAGGGAGGAAGGGTCGTCAGGCTCGACTAGCACGCCGTGGCCACCGAGCGCCTCCGGTATACCCCCAATATTGGATGCGATCACGGCCAGGCCTGCCGCTTGTCCCTCGCGGACGGTAAGCGCGAAGGGCTCGGCCCAGCGAGAGGGGACGACTAAGACATCGGAGCGTGACAGAATGCTGGCCACTTCACTACGGGCCAAGAAGGGCCGAATGGACACGCGATTGCCCAGGCTGGCTGCCATCTGGCGAATTTCTACTTCATATTTCGTCAGCGGGTCTGAGGCGGTGAATCCGCGCGATCCCACAAGGGTGAGGTGGATGTCTCGCCGGTTGAGGGATGCTATCGCTTTGAGTAAGATGTCAGCGCCTTTGTCGCGAATCATTCGGCCTACGAAGACTACGCGAAGGAAGTCGGAGCGACGAAGAGGGCTATCGCGGCGGAAAAACTGTACGTCTACGCCGTTGGGCACCACGCGGATTCGGTCGGACATGCGTGTTGGGATGTTCTCGGCAATTTGACTCGCGAGAAACTTGCTCACGCAGATGATGCCCACGGCCGGGGAGAGATCAAGGCCCGCCTGCCGCGCTTGGTAGGTCTTAAGGACGTCATTGTGGGCGTACACGAAGGGGTGGTGCCGACTTGAGTCGACGAGTCGGACCAATTGGGGTGCATTGTGGCCAAAAAGGACGGACTCGGGCCAGTCGGCTTGGTGGCTCACTGCCGCAGCCAGTCTTCTTCGGGCCATGATGCGAGGCAGCCGGAGTCTGGCTAGCCCCGCATCAACCATTCCGGGAGAGACATGGGCCGGCAAGCGTATCGCTCGTGCTTCCTCGTACTCGACGATGTCAGCACTTGGGTAGCGATCAGAATACGTACCCTTGGCCACTGCTACGATCGGGCGCGGCTCGCTGACGCGGTGACTGCACAGCCCGTGCACAACAGTGGCGATCGCGCTCCCAGTGCGCGGTGAGTAATGGTCGCCCGGGGTCAGCACGTGGATGTGGTGCACAGGTCAACACTCGCATAGTTGGTCAGTCGGGACTGCTGCACGGGTAGGTGACAGGGCGGTCAGGCTGCCTGAGCTGCCGGTGCGGTCATGATGCTCGCGCACTCGATGGGGGTCAAACGGCCCGGGGCGTCTTGGCGTGGGTGCCGGTGGTAGGTGCGCTCGATCCAGGTGACGATGACGATGCGGAGTTCCTTGCCTGAGGTCGTGGCCAAACGCCGGCGCTCTCGTCGGCGCGACGGCGAGGGCGTGGAGCGCGTCGCCCCGAGGGGTCCTGCTGTCACAGAGATCGTAGACGTCGGCCGTCAGCAGGCAGCAGGCTTAACCTGGGATACGAGTGCCGCACGTCACGCTGCGGTGTGGGCCTCCCGCGCCTGACGCTCCATACCCCGGCCGGTTTCCGCCTAGGCTGGTCTCTCAGTCCCAATCGACCGACGGAGCGCCCGTGAGCACCACCCAGACCGATCAGTCGCGCTACACGCGGCTGCGCACGTTCAACTGGATCGCCGCGGCGGTGCACGCCGCCCAGGCAGTGGCCGTCGTCCTCCTGGCGACCGACTTCACCCTGCCGGTCACCGCGACCTACCTCTCCGGCCCGCCCGGCACCCCTCCCGGTGACCAGGTCACCCTCTGGGACGTCTCGACCCCTCTGGCGATCGCGGCCTTCCTGGCGCTGTCGGCTATCTTCCACATCATCGTCGCCTCTCCCGGGATCTTCGACCGCTACCGCGCCGGGCTGGCGCAGGGGCACAACTACTTCCGGTGGGTGGAGTACTCCCTGTCCAGTTCGCTGATGATCGTCATCATCGCCCAACTGGTCGGCATCTCCGACGTGGTCGCGCTGCTCGCGCTCTTCGGCGTCAACGCCTCGATGATCCTCTTCGGCTGGCTGCAGGAGAAGTACCACCAGCCCGGTGCCGGCGGGTGGCTGCCCTTCATCTTCGGCTGCGTCGCCGGGGCCGTGCCGTGGATCGGGGTCGTGCTCTACACGATCGCGCCCGGGTCGACGTCCGGGGCCGAGCCGCCCGGCTTCGTCTACGGGATCATCGTCTCGCTGTTCCTCTTCTTCAACGTCTTCGCGCTGGTCCAGTGGCTGCAGTACAAGCCGGTCGGGCGGTTCCGCAACTACCTCACCGGTGAGACGGCCTACATCGTGCTCAGCCTCACCGCGAAGTCGGCCCTCGCCTGGCAGATCTTCGCGGGCACGCTTGTCGGCTGACGGCTCAGCCCGCCGTCTCCCGCAGCGCGGTCATCGACGCCTCGGTGACCTCCTCGATCCCGACGCGCACGTCGACCAGTGCACCGGCCTCGTCCGGCTCGAGCATCTCGAGGGTGTCGAACTGCGACTGCAGGAGCGAGGGCGGCATGAAGTGCTCGCGCTTGCTCATCCGGTCCAGCAGGATGTCGTAGTCGGTGTGCAGGTGCAGGAAGAACGGGTCGGTCCCGCTCTGGCGCAGCCAGTCGCGGTAGATCCGCCGGAGAGCCGAGCAGCCGGTGACGGAGGCCTGGCCCTGCTCGTCCAGCTCGCGGATCCGCGCGGCGAGGGCCTGCAGCCAGGGGCGCCGGTCGTCGTCGTTGAGCGGGACACCGGAGGACATCTTGTCGACGTTGGCCGGGGGGTGGAACTGGTCGCCCTCGACGAAGACGGCGCCCAGCTGCTCCGCCAGGGCCTTCCCGATCGTGGTCTTGCCAGTCCCGGAGACCCCCATGACGACGACGTGCTGCGGCGCGCCCACTAGAGGATCAGCCACAGCGCGGAGGCGATCGCGAAGACGGCCAGGCCCAGGGTCGTCTCCATGACCGTCCAGGTCTTGAGGGTGGTCTTCTCGTCCATCCCGAAGAAGCGGCTCACCAGCCAGAAGCCGGAGTCGTTGACGTGCGAGAGCACCGTGGCCCCCGCGGCGACCGCGAAGACCAGGAGAGCGACCTTGACGTCGCTCAGGCCCTCCGCCGCGACCTGGGCCGAGATCAGGCCGGCGGTGGTCGTCAGCGCCACCGTCGCCGAGCCCTGTGCGACGCGCAGCGCCGTCGCGATGAGGAAGGCCTGCAGCAGCAGCGGCAGCCCGACGTCCGAGAGCGACTCGGTCAGCGCCTGGCCGATGCCGCTGGCGCGCAGCACCCCGCCGAACATGCCGCCGGCGCCGGTGATGAGGATGATCGCGGCGATCGGGCCCAGCGCCTCGTCCATGAGCTTGGTCGCGGCGGGGATGCTGAAGCGGCCGGGGGCGAGCACGATCACCGCGACGACGACGGTGATGAGCAGCGCGACCGGGGTCTGGCCGATGAGCTGAAGACCGCTGGCCCAGGCCGCGTCGTCGGCGATCCGGCCGTCGGTCCTGAGGGTGCCGACGACGGTGTTGAGCGCGATGAGCAGGAAGGGGAGCATCAGCAGCACCAGGACGACGCCGAAGGCCGGCGCCCTGGTCCGCACGGCCGTGCCCCCACCGGTGCCGTCGCCGGCCTCGGGGTCGACGCCGGCGTTCTCCTCACCGAAGAGCAGGTCGGGGATCGACACGTCGAAGCGCTTGCCCAGCCACATACCAACGAGGTAGGCGCCGAGGTACCACCCGACGATGGCCACCGGGATACCCAGCAGCAGGGTGACGCCGATGTCGCCACCCATGAGGTCGGCCGCGGCCACCGGGCCGGGGTGCGGGGGCACGATGGCGTGCATCGCCGCGAACGCACCGGCGGTGGGCAGGCCGTACTTGAGGATGGACCCGCCGAAGCGCCGGGCCACGGTGAAGATGATCGGCAGGAAGACGACCAGGCCGGCGTCGAAGAAGATCGGGAAGCCGAAGATGAGGGCGGCGATGCCCAGGGCCAGCGGCGCCCGCTTCTCCCCGAAGCGGTTGATGAGGGTGTCGGCCAGCACCTGGGCGCCGCCGGTGTGCTCGAGCAGGCGCCCGAGCATCACGCCGAAGGCCACCAGCAGGGCGACCGACCCCAGCGTGCTGCTGAAGCCGCTCATCAGGGCCATCGGCACGTCGGCCAGCGGGATCCCGGCCGCCACTGCCGTGAGCAGGCTGACCAGGACCAGCGAGACGAAGGCGTGCAGCTTCACCTTCATGATGAGGAAGAGCAGCAGCGCGACCGCCGCCGCGGCGATGAGCAGCAGGACCCCGGCTCCGTATGCCGGCTCGATGGCTTCCATGATCTGTCCCCTCGTCGAGTGGTCGGGTCTGCGGTGACCCACGGGTCACCCTAGTCCCAGGTGTCGCGGTCCTGCCCGGGTCAGCGAGGACGCGCTCGCGGGCGCGGGCGACGCGTGTGAGGATGCGCTCGTGCGCCCCCGCGAGCAGACCGACGACCGGCCGGCCCTGGCCGGGCTGCTCGTCGTCGTGCCCGCCCGCGACGAGGAGGACGAGGTCGCCGGGGTCTGGCAGCCGTGGCTGCCGCAGTGGGGGAGGTCGACCTGCCGGTCGTGGTGAGCGTCATCCTGCACCAATGCACCGACAGCACCGCGGACCGGGTCGACGACGTGGTCCGCGGGCACCCGGATGTCCGTTGGCTCGTCGTCGACAGCGGGGCGGGGACGCTCGGCGGTGCCCGGGCGGAGGGGGTGCTGGCCGCGCGGCACCACGACGCACTCGCCCACCTCGACCCGCGGGTCGTGTGGCTGGCGAGCACCGACGCGGACTCGCGTGTGCCGCATACCTGGCTGGCCGTCCAGACCGAGCTGGCCGACCGCGGGCTGGACCTGGTCCTGGGCTCGGTGGAGCCGCGCGACGACGGGTCCGAGTCCGCCCGGCTGTGGCACGCGCAGCACCACCTGGTCGAGGGTCACCTCGGCATTCACGCGGCCAACCTGGGGGTGCGGCTGTCCGCCTACGACGTAGCCGGTGGCTTCCCCGACGTCGACGACGGGGAGGACATGCGGCTCGTGCACGCGGTCCGGGACGTCGACGGTCTGCCGTGGACCAGCACCGACCGGGCGCGTGTCCTCACCTCGTCCCGGCGGGAGGGGCGGGCCGGGAAGGGGTTCGCCCGGTTCCTGCGGCGGCTGGACGACGCCGTCGAGACCTTCGGTGCGACGCAGGAGCTCGAGCAGCGGCTGCGGGTCGAGATCCTGCGGCTGGCCGACGAGCGGGGGCCGGAGAAGACGCTGTGCCCGTCGGAGGCCGCCGGTGCGGTGGACCCGACGCGGCGCCAGGCCTTGACCCACGTCGCCCGGGCGGTGGCGTGCACACTGGCCGACGAGGGCCTCGTCGTGGTCACGCAGAAGGGCGTGCCGGTCGACGGGCGGACCACGCCGGGCCCGGTGCGGGTCGGTCTGCCGTCGGAGGAGCTGCAGGGGCGGTCAGGCCCGTAGCGTCAAAGGGTCGCCCGCCGGCCCGACGCGCACCCCGTGCAGCTCCCACCCGCTCCGGAGCAGGGGTGACGGGTCGGTGCTGACCCGGCCGGCGGGCACGTCCACGCTCAGCCCGACCAGGGCCGTCACCATCGCGGCCGCGCTCGCGGCCGACCACGCCTGGGGCCGGCAGGACGCCGGGTAGGGCACCGGGCGACCACCCACGGGGTCGCCGGCGACGAGCTCGGGGAAGCGGTGGTGCACGGCGCTGGAGAGGCGGGCCATCGCCTGCAGCAGGAGGTCGGCCTCGGCGCGGTAGCCCCGCAGCCGCAGACCGTGCAGGGCGATCGCGGTGTCGTGCGTCCACACCGACCCGGTGTGGTAGCCCGCGGGGTTGTAGGCCGGGTTGTCGGCCGACAGGGTGGCGATCCCGAACTCGCGCACTATGTCCGGCCGGGTCAGGCGCCCCACCACGAGGTCGCACTCCTCCTCGGTGAGCATCCTGCTCGCCAGCACGTGGCCTATGTTGGAGCCGACCCCGTCGACCTGACGGCCGTCGGCGTCGAGGGCCATGGCCAGGTAGCGGTCCGCGCCCTCACCCACCCAGAAGCGGTCCCGCACGCAGGCGGATAGGTCGTCGGCCCACGAGCGCCACTCCTCGCCGCCGTCCTCACCCAGGGCCTCGAGCAGGTCCGCGGCCCCGCGGGCCGCCTCCACGGCATACCCCTGGGCCTCCAGCAGGGCGATCGGCGCGGGCGCGATCGTGCCGTCCGCCCGCCGCATCGAGTCGCCCGAGTCCTTCCACCCCTGGTTGGACAGGCCGGTGCCCGCCTCGTCGAGATAGCGCAGGAAGCCGTCGGGCGACTCCTCGCACATCCGTCGCATCCACCCCAGCGCGGCGTGCATCGTCGGCAGCAGCGCGCGGACCTCATCCTCGGGCATGCCCCAGCGCCACGCGTCGTGCAGCAGGACGACCCACAACGGGGTCGCGTCGACGGTGCCGTAGTAGAGCGGCGGCAGCTCGAGGCTCCCCCCGGAGTAGGTGGCGCGCCGCACCTCGTGGAGGATCTTGCCCCGCTCGGCGGCCAGCGCCGGGTCGTCGACCTGCGCCTGACGTCGGGCGAGCGCGCAGCGTCCCGCGGGCCAGGGCCTGGCTGAAGGGCAGCATGAGCCGGGCCGTCCACAGCGCGTCCCGGCCGAAGAGCGTGAGGTACCACGGGCTGCCGACCGCCGCAAAGACGTCCTGCGGGTCCTCGGGGTCGGTCAGCAGCAGGTGCTGCAGGTCGGTGAGGTTGGTGCGCAGGAGCCGCTCCCACACGGGGTCGCCGACGAAGCGGGGCCCCGGGCGAAGTCGCACCGGTCCGACCCCGCCCCGCCGTCGAACGCGCTGGGTGCGAGCCGCCGGGCGGAGAAGGTCAGCGTCACGGTCCGCTCCGTGCCGGGCGGCAGATCCAGGTCCCAGTCGAGCTCGGTGCCCTGCGGGGTATGCCGCGTGCGCGCGACAGCCTGCCGAGGCGCTCACCGTGGTGGCGTGGCGGTCGTCGGCCCAGGCTACGAGCACGCTGCCCTCGCCCACCCCCGGGTGCGCAGGGGTCGTCGCAGGGGGCAACAGGACCGGGTCGTCGGCCAGCCCGGTCTTCACCGACGCCAGCTCGGCCCCGTCGCCGCCCACCTGCACGGTGAGGGTGGTCCGCACGTCCGTCATGGCCCGGGAGACGACCCGCACGGCCTCGGTCATGACGTGCTCGCCCCCCTGTCCACCCGACAGTGTGCGCGTGCGATGCACCTCGACGGTCGGGTCGTCGCCGGCTCCTCGTCGCAGCGGACCCGCAGGACCGACACGACCCGCCGGTCGTCGACGAACCACCCGGTGCCCGGCCGGGCGATCTGACCGTCGTGGGCACTCAGCACGGTCGACGGTCCGTCCACCGCGATCTCCAGCTCGTGCAATCAGGGCTGCTGCTTCATCGTGGGTACATCCTGTGGACGTCGGCCAGGCGTGCCTCGATCGCCGGCCGCCAGGCGGCGAACCGCGGCTCGGTGAGCAGCACACGCTTGACGAAGGGAAATCCGGCGTCCAGCAGCACCTCCCACGCCAGCAGGGCGTTGGCATCCGGGGGCATCCCCAGCTCGTCCTGGCTCCACCCCGTGGCCGTGGAGAGTCCAAGCTCACGCACCAGCGCACTCAGCCCGATCTCGTAAGCCAGGATGACGTCCTCCTTGGACTGCTGCGGTGCAACATCTGCGAAGAACCGCTGCAGATCCGGCAGACCCAGGACGCCTCCGGAGAAGACCATCAGACTGCTCTGAAGATGCGGTCGAGGTCTTCGGTTCCAGGTCGCTCCCCAGACCTGCGCGTCGCTGGTGGTGATCCGCCGCGTCAGCTCCTCCAGGGAGCCAGCCGGGCCCTCCAGCGAGTCGTTCGTGAGGATGACCCGCGCCTTGCCGGCGATCTGGGGGTAGGCGCTCAGCGCGTCGCGCCAGGAGCCGAAGTCGTAGGCCGAGTTGGGCCGAGACACGACCGCGACGCCGCTAGGCACGGACGGGGCGCGCAGCCGGGTCCACGGGTCCCGGGCGGCGACGACGAGCGTCGGCCAGCCGGCGGCGGCATACGCCTGCGCCGCCCGCAGCGCGCTGGAGCGGACGTCACGACCCGGCGACCACTCGGCCATGACCACCACGCGGTCGCCGGCCAGGACCTGCTCCACGTCCCCGGCCACCACGCGCAGCCAGCCACGTCCGAGGCTGTTGACCTTCTCCTTGAGCGCGAACCGGCCGTCCCGCAGCCGCCGTCGCTGGGCCTTGGTGGCGAGATCCAGCCGCTCGGCGAAGGGCACGCCCGCGTCCTGGCCCCACGTCCGGGTGCCCCGGGCGGTGACCGCGGTGGCCTCCGCCCACTTGGCGAGCTCGCCCGGGTGCCGTGCCCAGAGGTTGACCAGGCGTGCAGCATGTCCGACCTGCGCCCGCCACAGCCGTCCACCGCCCAGGGTGGCGTCATACGTGAGATCGAGGTCGAAGCGCTCGCGCACGACCGTCGGGGCGGTCTGCCTCCCGTTGACGATGTTGGAGACGTTGGTGCCGTGCACCACCTGCGCCCACATGACCGGCGCGTGCACCTGACGCACAGGCGCGTGCCCGCGGGCTCTCGCGTGCTTGGCCACGAAGACCGTCTCCGGCGGCCGGCCCTCCTCCCGCCGCTCGATGAGGGACAGGAAGGGGCTGGAGACGATGTTGCTCCGGTAGACCGCGCCGGTGCGGTCGATCTGCACCCCGCGGGGGAAGTTGACGAACATCCGCTCCTGCCCGGCGAACTCCGTCTGCACCCGCGCCATGAAGTCCACCGCCATGGCGTCGTCGCTGTCGATCCGGGTGGTGATGAGGTATGCCGCGTCCGCTCGGTCGGCCACGGGGCCGGCGAAGGAGTCGCGTCGGAAGGGCTCGCTCGACCAGATCGGGGTGAACGCCCCCTCGGCCAGCTCCCCCACCTGCGCCCGGAAGTCGTCGCTGCACCGGTCGTCGAAGAGGACCAGCCAGTCGAACGGCTGCGCCCCGCGCTGCCGCGTCACCGACGGCAGGCAGGCGTCGTAGAAGAACCCCAGCCGGTAGTGCAGCCACTCCTCGGTCGCCGGCGGGGCGCCCGGCACCATCACGGCGCTGAAGCGGGTCAGCAGGACGTGGTCGAAGGGGCGTGGGGCGGTCACTGGTTCATTCTGCCCGCGTAGCAGTCCTTCACCACCTGCGTCTTGACCCAGGCGCCCGACTCGTAGACGAACGAGCCCAGCCACGCCGACCAGCTGCGTCGCTCGTCGCGTTCCACCGGCCACATCAGGATGTCCGCGTCCACGCACCGCTCCATGAGCATCCGGGCACGGGCCGTGTGGGGAGTGCTCGTGATCACGGCGACCCGCTCCCAGCCGTTCTCCTCGACCGCCGCCGCGAGGACCGCGGCCTCACCCCGCGTGTTGTACGGCTCGGGCACCACGCACTCCACCCGGTAGCGGTCGGTGACCAGCCCGCAGTGGTCGGTGGCGTAGGCGTCGCCGGTCTCCTGGTTGATCGAGGTGGTGGCCAGCAGGACCGGGGCGACGCCGCTGTCCATGACGGCCAGCGTCTGCTCGATGCGGGTCTCCACCGGGCCGAGCACGTAGACGGCGTCCACCTCCTGCCGCGGGTCGACCTCGGGGTGGGCGACGTGGTCGACCACCACCCAGAGCCAGACGGCCAGCAGCCCGGTGGGGATCGACATACCGGTCAGCGCCCGGCGCCAACCCCGACCAGTCTCGGGGTCCCTGCTGCGGCTCCGCACCGTTCGACCCTAAGCCCGTGCGCCATCGGCGTTACAGTGGTCCGTCCGATCAATGTCTTTGGGGGTCTGTCCCACGTGACCGTCCGCGATCTCTTCCTCATGCTCGCGCGCCACTGGCGCGGTGCTCTGGCGATCCTGCTTCTCGTCGTCCTCGGCGCCGCCCTCGCCACGATGCGGCAGACGCCGGTCTACGAGTCGCGCACGACGATCTACTTCGCCGCGACCGACGCGGACGGGCAGAGCACCGGCAACCTCTACCAGATGCCCGGCGGCGAGCGGTCGACGCTGACCCGCATCGCGCGGTCACCCCTGATCCTCGACCCGGTCCGCGAGACGCTCGGCTGGGACGGGAGCGTCCCCATCTCGGTGGAGGCCAGCTCCGGCGGGGAGGACACCGCACTCTTCGACTTCGTGGTGCGCAGCGACAGCCCCGAGCACGCCAGCCAGGCCGCCGCCGCAGTCCCGGTGGAGCTTGCGCTCAACGCCCGGAGCTACGCCCCCACCCTCGCGCAGAGCGGGGCGCGGGTAGCGGCCCAGTTCGTCGACCAGCCCACCAGGTCCAGCACCCCGGTGGCACCCGACCCGATCCGCAACCTGATGATCGCGGCGCTGGCCGGGCTCATGCTCGGCGTCGCGTATGCCGTGGGCCGGGGCAGCCTCGACACCCGCCTGCGCACCCCGGCCGACCTCGAGCGGGTTTCCGACCGACCGGTGCTGAGCACCATCCCGATGCTGGGCGGCAAGCGCGGCGAGCGCAGCCTGTATGTCGTGGACGACCCGCACGGGCCGCAGGCCGAGGCGGTGCGCAAGCTGCGGACCAACCTGGTCTTCGTCGACGTGGCGGGCAAGAACGCGCACTCATTCGTCGTCACCTCCGCCATGCCGGGGGAGGGCAAGACCACCACCGTGGTCAACCTCGCCCTGGCCGTCGCTGAGGCGGAGCGGCGCGTGCTCGTCATCGACGCCGACCTGCGTCGCCCCACCGTCGCGGAGAAGCTCGGGCTCGAGGGCTCGGTCGGTCTGACCACCGTGCTCGCCGGCGACGCGGAGCCGCGGGACGTCATCCAGCGCTGGGGCGACACCCAGCTCTACGTGCTCTCCGGCGGCCAGGTCCCGCCGAACCCCAGCGAGCTGCTCGGCTCCAAGGCGATGGAGAACCTCTTCTACCGGCTGGCCGACGAGTTCGACTTCGTCCTGGTCGACTCCCCGCCCGTGCTTCCGGTCACCGACTCGCTTGTGCTCAGCAAGCTGACCGGTGGCCTGGTCATGGTCGTCTCCACCCTCACCCGCCGCCGCCACCTGCAGGAGGCGCTGCGCACCCTGGACACCGGCGATGCGCACGTGGACGGGTTTGTCCTCACCAAGACGGCGGCCGAGAAGGATGGGTCCTACTACTACCGCTACCAGTCGCCCGAGTCCGCGACGCCGGCCAGCCGACGCTCCACGGTCGTAGAGGGGCGCCCGCGGCGCCCGGTAGGGGCCCGATCGGCCCGTCGCTGACTCACCCCTAGGGGTGACCTGCGGCTTCGCCGTTGACAGCCTCCCCCTCAGTCCTGTCTGATGTGGGTGGCCGCGCGTCCCCGCGGCCACCTCGTCTTTGGCCCAACCGTGGGGGAGTCCTTCATGTCCGGTGTTTCGCAGCCCACCCGTAGGACGCTCGTTAAGGGTGCCGCGTGGTCCGTGCCGGTGGTGGCGATGGGGGCTCCCGTGCACGCGGTGACCTCGAGCCCTTCTGCCTGCTCGGTCCTCGTGACGGCCCAATGTAACGGTGATGGCTCACTGTCTTTCATCTGGGGTGGAGCGACTGGATCGAGTGTCCCGGACACTTTGGATTTCACGTTCTCCTATACCCAGGGCATCAACATCAACAGGCTCACCGCGACAAACGGGGCGGGATTCAGCAACGGAACTAAGACGGGGGTGACGTTGACTCGCAACGAAGCCTCGGTCGGCAGTGCGTTTCTCAACGTCGCGGCAGCCAACTCGGCCAACCTTCAGACGTTCTCGCTCTCGCTCACAACTGCTGGATGCGGAACCGTCGCCGTTTGTGGTCAGTTCCTGAAGCAGGTCTGTTCGGTGCCCTGCACTGGCTGATCATCTGATCGGCTCAGTACCGCTCGTCCGTAAATAGGGTCGCCGCCCTCAGCGCAGCTCGCGCTCGTGGTCCGGCAGCATGCCGTTCTGCATACCCCACCGCACCGCCTGGCTGCGCCGGGTGACGCCGATCTTGCGGTAGGCCGTGCGGATGTAGGACTTCACGGTGTTGATCGACAGGTAGACCCGCTCGGCGATGTCCTCGTTGGTCCAGCCCTGCGTGATGAGCGCCATGATCTCGGCCTCGCGGGCCGACAGCCCGTGCTCCTGGCCCGGCCAGGCGCCGCGCGGCTCATCCGTGCCCTGCTCGGCACCCGGCGGCGGCACGACGGTCTCGCCCGCGGCGATCCGCTCGATCGCGGAGACGATGTCCTCGGCGCTCATCGACTTGTCGAGGTAGCCGCTGCACCCCCGGGACAGGGCCTGCTCCACCAGCTCCTTCTGCACGTTCCAGCTGTAGATGACGACCCGGCCGTTGCGCGGGTTGGAGACGAGCTCGTCGATGGCCTCCCCGCCGTCCTGCATGCGGGAGAACGTGTCGTAGAGCGTCACGTCCACGTGCGAGATCGTCTCGGTGTCCACGTTGAGCTCCACCACCCGCACCCGGTCGCTGAAGGGGGCGAGCATCGCCTCCAGCCCGTGCACGACGACGTCGTAGTCGTTCGAGAGGGCGACGGTCACGGGGGTCACGCCCCTGATCGTAGCGGTGACCGACCTCGAGCCCGGTCCGACCGGCCTGAGGGCAGGGGGAGGCGTTCAGATGGACCCTTGGGGAGGTAGCGGCGCACACTGGGAGTCCATAGCGTGGAACGGTGCTCCTGCTCTGCCGCCTGCAGGGGCACCATTGTCGTCCGGCGGCGGGCAGGGAGGTGGACCGATCATGCACGTCCTCGTCATCGCCCACACGCGTCACCCCATCAGTCAGCCCTTCGCCGGGGGTCTGGAGTCGCTGACCTGGCACCTCATCCACGGTCTGGTCGACCGCGGGCACCAGGTGAGCGTCTTCTCCGCCCGCGGCACCGAGCCGATCCCCGGTGTCGAGCACCTCTGGCCCGAGCGGCTCTCGCTCTCCGAGGCGGCCCTCGCCGACGTGTCCATGCCGGACGCGGGCTGGATGCAGCGCCACCACGCCTACCTGCGCCTCATGCTCTCCCTCACCTCCCGCCGCGACATCGACCTCGTCAACACCCACTCGCTGCACTACCTCCCGACCGCGATGGCCCCGGCGCTGCGCGCCCCGACCCTGCTGACGCTGCATACCCCTCCCACCCCGTGGCTGGAGTCCGCGCTCACCGTCGCGCAGTCCACGCCCGGGCAGGCGGTCCGCGCGAGCGCGGTCAGCTCCTACACCGCGCAGGCGTGGTCGCACCTCGTGCCCGCCACGGTGATCCCCAACGGCATCGACACCGACCTGTGGCGCCCCGGCCCCGGCGGCGACCGGCTGATCTGGTCGGGGCGGATCGTGCCGGAGAAGGCTCCGCACCTGGCCGTGCAGATCGCCCGCGCCGCCGGTATGCCGCTCACCATCGCCGGCCCCGTCTCGGACGAGGCCTACGCCCGCGACGTGGTGATGCCGCTGTGCACCGGCGACGTCGAGTACGCCGGCCACCTGCGCGCCTCCGAGCTGGCCGAGCTCGTTGGCCGCAGCGCCGCCGCCCTGGTGACGCCCGCCTGGGACGAGCCCTACGGCCTGGTCGCCGCCGAGGCCCTCGCCTGCGGCACGCCCGTGCTCGCCCTCGAGCGCGGCGGCCTGCCCGAGGTCGTCGGCCCGGGCACCGGCCGGCTCGTCCCGGTGCGGGAGGACGGCGTGGCCGTCCCGGAGGAGGAGGTCGTTGCGCGCGGCGCCGCCGCCCTCCCCGAGGTCGTCGCCCTCTCCCGCGAGGACTGCCGGGCGTATGCCGTGCAGCACCACTCCCTCGACCGCATGGTCGACGGGTACGTCCGTCTCTACGAGGAGACGATCGGCGTCCGGTCGCCCGACCCCGGCGACCGCCCACCCGGGGAGGCCCTGCGCCGCCCCCTCCCGTCGCGGCGCGTGCCGCGGCAGATCGAAGGGGTCGCATGATCGGTTACTACGTCCACCACCAGGGCCAGGGGCACCGGAGGCGGGCGACCGCCGTCGCGCGCGAGCTGCGCGTCCCCGTGACCGGCCTGGGCACCGGCGACGCGCCGCAGGGGTGGCCCGGGGAGTGGCTCTCGCTCGCGCCGGACGACGACCCCGAGGTCAAGGACCCTGCCTTCGCCGACGTCACCGCCGGCGACATCCTGCACTGGGCGCCCCGCCACCACCCCGGTCTGCTCGAGCGCAACCGGCAGATCGTCGGGTGGCTCTCCCAGGAGCGGCCCTCCCTGGTCGTCGTCGACGTCTCCGTCGAGGTGACCCTGCTCGCGCGGATCTGCGGGATCCCCGTCGTCGTCGGCGCCATGCCCGGCGACCGCACCGACCCCGTGCACTGCCTCGCCTACGACGTCGCCGAGGCCCTGCTCGCGCCCTGGCCCTACGCCGCGCACTCCGACGCCGGCTGGCGCGCCGACTGGTGGGAGAAGACCTGGCACGTGGGCGGCATCAGCGCGCTCGCCGGGACCGGGGCGGAGCCGCCCCCGCCTGCCGAGCCCGACGAGGACCCCGGGGCCACCCGTCGGGTCCTCGTGCTCTGGGGCAACGGTGGCGACCCGCTGTCGCAGGACGACCTCGACCAGGCCCGCGAGCACACCCCAGGCTGGGAGTGGACCGTTCGCGGCGGTGGCTTCCCGCCCGCCGAGGACCTCGCCGCCGAGCTCGCCGCCGCCGACGTCGTCGTCTGCCACGCCGGGCAGGGCAGCGTCGCCGACGTCGCCTGGGCCCGCCGCCCCGCCGTGGTCCTGGCCCAGCCCCGGCCCTTCGACGAGCAGGACGCCACCGTCCGGGCCCTCGAGCGTCTCGGCCTGGCCGCCACCGCGCTGGGCTGGCCCCAGGCGCGTCGCTGGCCCGCCCTGCTCGAGCGGGCGCTGGAGACCGGCGGTCACGGCTGGTCCGCGTGGGGCGGGGACGGCGCCGGCCGCGCGGCCCTGCTCATCCGTCAGCTCGCCGCCCGCGTGGGACGGACCTCGTGACAGGAGTCGCCGTCGTCACCCTGGCCTCCGGCCGCCACGACCACCTGCGGGGCCAGATCGTCGGCCTGGCGCACGGCGAGCGCCTCCCGGACCTGCACGTGGTCGCTGCCATGGACGACCCCGAGATCGTGCACGTCGCCGCCCGCGCCTGGGCCGAGGCCGGGCCCTCGACGACGCCCCGCCTCGTCGTCGTCGACGTCGCCGCCGACCCCCTGGGCCTGCCGCTGGCCGGCGCCCGCAACCTGGCCGCGGGCGAGGCCACCGCCCAGGGGGCCCACTCCCTGGTCTTCCTCGACGTCGACTGCATCCCCGGCCCGGGGACGGTGGCGACGTACGCGCGCGAGCTGGCGGAGCCGCATACCTCGCGGGTGTCCCCGGCCGTGCTCGGCGGCGACGTCGCCTATCTCCCGCCCCTGCCCGAGGGGCAGCGCGACTGGACCGCCCCCGCCGACCTGGCCCGGCTGCCGGAGGTGGGCCAGCACCGGCCCGACCGGGTGCGCCTGGCGCCGGGCGAGAGCCGGCCCGAGCCCGACCTCAACCGCTTCTGGTCGCTGTCCTTCGCCATGACCGTCGCCGACTTCTGGACCACGGGCGGCTTCTGCACGGACTACGTCGGCTACGGCGGGGAGGACACCGACTTCGCCCAGGTCGTCGGCGAGCGGGGCGGGAGCCTGACCTGGGTCGGCGGGGCCACCGCCTACCACCAGCACCACGCCTCGACGTCGCCGCCGGTGGATCACCTCGAGGACATCGTCCGCAACGCCGGCGTCTTCGCCGATCGCTGGGGTTGGTGGCCGATGGGGGGTTGGCTCGAGGCGTTCCGGGAGCGCGGGCTCGCGGCGCCGGACGGGACCGGGCGCTGGCGGGTGACCCGGTGAGCAGCGTGCCGGAGGGCGCCGGCCCGATCCGGGTCCGTCAGGTCCCGTCGGCCCACGCGTACGTCGAGAACCTCCTGCCCGTCGACGGCTCCGCCACGGTCGTCCACCTGCCCGACCCGCCCGTGCCCGGCGCCCCGCCCGGCCAGTGGTGGCCGCACCCCGCGCTCGCGGCCGACTGGGTGCACGAGCACGTCGAGGAGCAGGACGTCCTGCACGTGCACTTCGGCACCGAGGGCCGGACGCTGGCCCAGCTCACCGAGTGGCTCGGGGCGCTGCGCTCGCTCGGGCTGCCGCTGGTCCACACGGTGCACGACATCGACCACCCGCACCTGGTCGACCAGGCCCCCCACCGCGAGCAGCTCGCGCTGCTCGTCGCCGAGGCCGACGGGCTGCTCACGCTCACCGAGGGGGCCGCCGCGGTCGTCGAGCGCGAGCACGGGCGGCGCCCGCTCGTCGTGCCGCACCCGCACATCGCGCCGCTGGAGCGCATCGGCCGGCGTCTTGAGCGGGAGGCGTCGGTGCCGCTGCGGGTCGGGCTGCACCTCAAGAGCCTGCGCACCAACCTCGCGCCGATGAGGGTGCTGCCGGCGCTGGTCGAGGCCGTCGCGGAGCTGCGCGCCGCCGGGATCGAGGTCGAGCTCGAGGTGCGCGCCCACCCCGACCTGCTCGGCAAGGACACCGAGGGGCACGCCGAGATCTGGTGGCGGTCCGTGGAGCAGGACGCGCCCGCCGGCGTGCACCTGCTGGTCGCGCCGCGATTGGGCGACGACGCGCTGTGGGACTACCTGGAGGGGCTGGACGTCTCGGTCCTGCCCTACGCCTGGGGCACCCACTCCGGCTGGGTCGAGGCCTGCCGCGACCTCGGGACCTGGGTGCTCGCCCCCGAGGTGGGGCACCTGCTGGAGCAGGGCGCCGGGTCGGTGCTCACCTGGGGCGACCCGGACGCGTCCCCGGCCGCGGCCACGCTGGTCCACCTGCTCGGCCGGGCCGCGGGGAGCCCGCCGCCGCCGGTGACCGCGGCGTGGCGGCGGGCGCAGCGTGAGCAGATCGCCGCGACCCACGCTCAGGTCTACGCTGCGGTCACGGCGGGGCACCGCCTGGACGCCTCCCTCGGGGGGGACGCCTCGCTCGAGGAGAGGGTGTAGCACCGTGGACGAGGGTCGGCGTCGGCACTACGGGGTCTTCTACGGGCTGGAGCCGCTCCCGGGTGAGGAGCACGGGTATGGCGCCGCCGGGCCGGGCGGGGACGGCATACCCGCGTCCGGGGAGGGACCGCGCCTCGCGGTCTACGGCAACTGCCAGGCGGAGGCGCTGCGGGTCTGCCTCGGGACCGCCGGCACCGTCCGGTCGGTCCGGATGCCCCCGGTCCACGAGCTGACCGAGGAGGACCTGCCGCACCTGGAGCGACTGCTGGGGTGGGCCGAGGTCGTGGCCGCCCAGGCCGTCGCTGACGGCTACCGCGGTCTGCCGTTGGGGACGGGCGAGATCGGCGCGCGGATGCGGGCGGACGCCCGGGTGGTCCGGCTGCCCAACTACTTCTCGACCGTCCTCTACCCCGAGCAGGTCCTCGTGCGGCACGAGGACGAGGGGGTGAGCGACCCGCCCGTGGTGCCGTACCACGACGTCCGCCGCCTCGGCGCCGCCGCCGGTTGGACCGGACCGGCGCAGGTGCCGGCGCAGGCGGTGCGGGAGGGGGCCGAGGCGTCGCTGGCCGAGCTGGGGCGGCGCGAGCGCGAGCAGGGGTCGCTGGTCATCAGCGACGTGGTGCGGGAGGTCGGCCCGGAGGCCGGCTGGACCGTCGACCACCCCGGCAACCCCGTCCTGCTCGCCCTCGCCCAGCGGGTGCTCGACGAGATCGGCGCCGGAGGGCGGGTCGCCGAGCCGGGGCGGGTGCTGCTGCCCGAGGTGAGGACGCCGCTGCGGGCCGGGGTGCTCGACGCCCTCGGGCTCGACGTCACCGGCGCCCGCGAGCACTGGGTCGTCGGCGGGCAGGAGGTCTCCGACGAGGAGGTCGGGGCGGCGCACGAGGAGTTCTACGCCACCCACCCCCGGGTCGTCGAGGTCGGGGTGGAGAAGAAGGGCGAGGTGCTGCGGCGGCTGGGATGGACGCCGTGAGCACACTCCTGCACGTCGTCCCCGGGCCGGAGCGGCACGGGGTCGTGCGTCACGGGACGGCGCTGCAGGAGCATCTGGCCCGGGACGGTGTCGAGGTGCTGCGCTGCGAGCGGCTCGACGAGCTCGATGACGGTGCGCTCGCCGGCCGTGTCGTCGCGGTGCAGGTCACCGACCGGGTGCTCGCCGGCGACGCGGATGCCGCGCTGGCGGCCTGGCGGCGCGTGACCGGGGGCGTCGCCCGGCTGACCGTGGTGCTCCACGACCTGCCCCAGCGCTCCGACGGCCGCTCCCGACGCGCCCGCTCCTCCCTCTACGCCGCGCTCGCCGCCTCCGCCGACGAGGTGGTCGTCGCCAGCCGGCACGAGCGGCTCCTCCTCGCGGCGGTCCTGCGGTGGGCGCGCCCCGAGGTGGCCGGCGTGGTGCTGAGCCGGACGCACGTCATACCCCTGCCCATCGAGGACGCCCCCCAGCCCGACCGGACGCGCGTTCCTGACGGTTTTCCACAGGCCCAGGCCGCCACCGACGCCCCCCACCCCGACCGGACGCGCGTTCCTGACGGTTTTCCACAGGCCCAGGCGGCCGCGGAGCCGCTCACCGTGGTCACCCTCGGCTTCGTCTACCCGGGCAAGGGCCTGGAGGAGGTCATCGACGCGACCGCCCTCGCGGCGCGGGACCCCCGGCTGGCAGGACGGCGCCTGGAGGTGCGCAACCTCGGTCGCGCCTCGGACGGGCACGAGGACCTCATCGACGCGCTCGCCGCGCGGGCCGAGGCCGCAGGGATCCGCTGGTCGACCAGCGGGTGGGTCGACGACGCCGAGCTGCCCGGGCTGCTGGCCGCGGCGAGCGTGCCCGTCGCCGCCCACCGCCACCTGTCCGCCTCCGGCTCGATCGCCACCTGGCTCACCGCCCGCCGCCGCCCCCTCGTCCTGTCCTCCCGCTACGCCGACGAGCTGGCCGAGCGCCTCCCCGGCGCGCTCAACCTCATACCCGTCGGTCCGTCCGACGACGTCGTCCCCGCCCTCGCCGCCGCGATCACCGACGCCCTCACCCGGTCGGGCCCTGTGGAAAACCGTCAGGAACGCGCGTCCGGTCGAGTTGAGGGGGGCGGGGATGAGGGGGACCCGACGTGGCTCGACCCGGGGGTGAGGCTCGGCCCGAGCTGGGCGGAGTCGGCGCAGGCGCTGCGGGAGGTCGCGGACCGGCCGGCGGTGTCGGTCGTCGTCCCGTACTACCGCGGCCAGGCGCTGCTCGACCTCATCCTCGACCGTCTGGCAGCGCAGACCGGGGTCGCCGGGGGCCTCGAGGTCGTCGTGGCCGACGACGGGTCGCCCGAGCCCCCGGACGTGGGCGCCGGCCCCGGCGTCGACCGCCCGGACGCGCGGGGCGCGGTGGCGTCGGTGCGCGTCGTCCGCCAGGAGCGGGCCGGCTTCCGCGCCGCCGCCGCCCGCAACCTCGGCGCCCGCGCGGCGCACGGCCGGGTGCTGTGCTTCCTCGACGGGGACACGGTGCCGGAGGACGGGTATGTCGCCGCCCTCCAGCAGGTCTGCCTCGCCTCGCCGGCCCTCGCTCTCGGTCGCCGTCGCCATGCCGTGCTCACCGGCGAGGGTGGCCGCGCCGGCCAGGTCCGCGCCTGGCCGCCGGCCGAGCCGCTGGAGGAGCCGGCGTGGCTGGCCGACGGCTACCGCGCCAGCGACGACCTGCGCGCCGCGGACGACACGTCCTACCGCTTCATTATCTCGGCCGTGATGGCGCTGAGCCGTGCGGTGTGGGACGTGCTCGGGGGGTTCGAGGAGGCGCTGACCGGGTACGGCGGCGAGGACTGGGAGCTGGGCTGGCGCTGCTGGCTCTCCGGCGCCGACCTGCGTCACGTCCCCGAGGCCGTCGCCTGGCACGACGGGTTCGACCTCGCCGGCCGCGCGGGGGCGGACCCGGCCCGGGTGGCCGAGGTGAAGAACGGCGAGACCACCCGGCTCGCCCCGCTCCTCCCGCACCCGCTCGTGCGCGGCGAGGGCTGGACGCACACGCAGCCGGACGTCGTCGTGGTCGTGCACGCGGCCGGGTGGACGGAGGGCCAGCTCACCGTCGTCGTGGAGTCGCTGCTGCGGCAGGGGGACGTCGGCGTGTGGGTGACGGCGGGGTCCCCGGCGCTGCCCGCCGATACGCGGGTGCACGCCGGTCAACCGCCCGCACTCGTCCTGGCCCGGGCCCGCGCGCTCGTCGAGGTCACCGCGCCGACGGCGGTGGTCAGGCTCCCGTGGACGCCCTACCCGGGCGACCTCACCGGCACTCTGGAGCCGGGCGCCTCACCGCTGGTCGCCGATCGTGCCTCGGGGGTGCGCGTAACGGGGACCCGCTCGGCCGGTCGCAGCCGGCTGATGGCGGCGGGCGGCGGTCCGGCGGGCAAGGCCGCCGCGGGGGAGGTTGAGGGCGCGGGCGAGGCCGCCGGCGCAGCAGGCGAGTGGCTGCCCGCCGACTGGACCGAGCCCGTCCCGCGGGAGGTCATGGTCGAGCGCTGGCGTCAGCGCTGGTCGCGCTGAGGGGCCCATGTGCCCCTGTGCGGGCCATGCGTCGTTCTCGACGGCACATGACCCGCATACCGGCACATGAGCGTCAGCCCTGCTCCAGCCACGCGAGCGCCCGCAGCACCCCCATGTCGTCGAACGGGCGGCCCACCACCTGCACCCCCACCGGGCGACCGTCCGGCATCCGCCCGGCGTCGACGGTGCCGGCGGGCTGACCGGTCATGTTCCACGGGACGGTGAAGTTGATGTGGCCCATGCCCTGCTCGGGGTAGGGCATCATCAGCTCGGCCGGGGGCGCCGCGCAGGGGGCAACGGGCGAGAGCAGCAGGTCCGGGTCACCGGCCGCGGCCCAGGCGGCGACCGTCGCGGCCTGCAGCTGCCCGAAGCAGTGGTAGGCGTCGACGACGTCCGTGCCGGTCGCGTCGGACGCGCGTCGTGCCCAGTCCGCGACGTAGGGCAGCACCCGTGCCTGCACGTCCGCGTCGAGACGCGACAGGTCGGCCCAGCTGCGCGCCTGCCAGAAGAGGTCGATCCCGTCCAGCACGTCCTGGGTCAGCCACGGCCCGATCTCGACGACCTCGGCCCCGGCGTCGGCGAACCGGTCCGCCACCGACCGCGCCACCCCCACCACCTCGTCCTCGGGCGGCACGCCACAGCCAGGCTCGCTCCAGACCGCGACCCGGAGCCCGGAGACGTCCAGCCGCGTGGTGTCCGGGTCGAGGTCCTGGGCCGGCAGGCTCGTCCAGTCCACCGGGTCCGGGCCGGCCAGCGCCCGCAGGAGCAGGGCGCAGTCGGCGGCCGAGCGCGCCATCGGCCCGGCGACGCGGCCGAGGTACGGAGCGTGCAACGGGATCCGGCCCGCACTGGGCTTCAGGGTCGTCAGCCCCAGCCAGGTGCCGGGCAGCCGGATCGACCCGCCGATGTCGGTGCCGACGTGCAACGGCCCGTAGCCGGCCGCCGCCGCCACCCCCGCCCCCGAGCTAGATCCACCCGTCCCCCATGCCGGGTCCAGCGGCGAGATCGTCCGGCCGTGCCGGCTGGAGTGGCCCGAGGAGAGCATGCCCCAGTCCGGCATCGTCGTGGAACCCACGACGACCAGGCCCGCCTCGCGCGCCCGCCGCGTGACCGGCGCGTCGGTCGTCGGCACGACGGGCTCCACCCCGGCCGTGCCGGCGGGCATGGGGACCCCGGCCCGCGCGACGTTCTCCTTCAGGGTGAGGGGTATGCCGTCCAGCGGCCCGAGCTGCTCGCCGTCCCGCCAGCGGTCGGTCGCCGCCCGGGCCTGCGCGAGCACCTGCGCGGGGTCGTCCCGGACCCAGAGCGCGTTGAGCTCGGGCTCCCGCTCGTCGATGACCTCCTCGACCGCGGTGAGGACCTCGAGCGGGGTGGTCCCGCCCGCGGCATACAGGGCGGAGAGCTCGGTGGCGGGAAGGCGGGCGAGGTCCATGGCTGCACCGTAGCCGCGCCGCCGCGCGGGGGTGCCGGGTGGCCGCGGGAACGGCCGAGGCGGCCGACACCGCCCTGCGAACGAGCCCCCGGGCCATGAGGCGCCGGGGGCTCGTTGACGTGCTGGGATCCCGTTGTCCCAACCAGGATCGTGCAGGGCAGGACGTCTCGTGTCCCGCGAGTGCTCCCACCCCTGCAGGTCACCGGACCAGCCGAGCCGATGACTGTCTGAATCCTAGGTCATCGCTGGACGTTTCCTGGCATGGTTCCGGGCGGGGCGGGCGACGTGTCGCCAAGGTCACACCGGGTCCGACGCGCGCGCCCGCCTTCGCCGACCTGTGCACCCGAGACCGACGTGTGCACGGGATAGAGCCCGCGCATATGTCAGGTTGGGGTGCACAGGTCGTCGGCCGCGACCGCCGCCCCGCACAACCCACTGGAGGAACCACGTGTCCACCCACCACGGCCTGGTGCTCGCCCTCGGCGACCGACGCCCGCAGATCGACCCCGACGCCTGGATCGCCCCGCACGCCGTGGTGAGCGGCAGCGTGACGATCGGGGCGGGGAGCAGCGTCTGGTACGGCGCGTCCCTGCGCGGCGACCGCGAGCAGATCACCGTCGGCGAGCGCGCGAACTTCCAGGACAACGTCGTCGTGCACGCCGACCCGGGCTTCCCGGCCGTGATCCGCGACGACGTCTCGGTCGGTCACGGCGCCGTGCTGCACGGGTGCACCGTCGGCAGCGGCACCATCGTCGGGATGGGCGCGGTCGTGATGAACGGCGCGTCGGTCGGCGCCTCCTGCCTGGTCGCCGGCGGGGCCGTCGTGCTGGAGGGTATGCAGATCCCCGACGGCTCCCTCGTCGCCGGGGTCCCGGCCAAGGTCCGCCGTGAGCTCACGCAGGAGGAGCGGGCCGGGCTGCGGGAGGGGATCGGCCACTACCCCGGCCTGGCCACGATGCACCGCGAGGCGCTCCAGGAGGCCTGAGCTCCGCGGCCGGCCGCGGACCCACCCGCAGGACCCTCGCCCAGAACGAAGGGGCCGCTGCCCGTAGGCAGCGGCCCCTCGTCAGGTCGTCAGGCCCTGTCGGGCCCGGTGACCGATCGGCTCAGAGACCGGCGACGCGGTCCCCAGGAGCGGTGAGACCCGGATTGGCCTCGAGGTAGGCCACCAGCGCGGCGAGGTCCTCCGGACCCCTGAGCAGGTTGGTGCCTGCGGTGAAGCCGGTGAACATGTCGCCGCCCTCCTGGAGGAAGTTGAGCGTCGAGACGCGGTAGGTGGTGTCCATCGCCAGCGGGACACCGTCGAGCCGCATGTTGCTCACCTTCTCGTTCTGGGGCTGGCTGTTGTCCCAGGTGTAGGTGAAGCCCTCGCTGACGCCCAGGGCGAGGTACTGACGACCCCGCTCCGGGATGTACTGCTGCTCCAGCGCGGTCTTGATCTGGGCGCCGGTCATGTCGATCGACACCAGGATGTTGCCGAAGGGCATGACGTTGTAGGCCTCCTGGTAGGTGACCTCGCCCTCCTCCTCGTCGTTGCTGATCTCGTCGACGAGCAGGCTGTCGCGCACACCGCCCACGTTCATGAAGGAGATCTGCGCACCACCGGCGTCAGGAGCCTCCGTGGCGGCGAGGATGGCGTCCGCGACGAGGTTCGCCATCGGCGTCTCGATGCCGCGGTCACCACCGGCGTCACCGGTGATGTCCTCGGCGACCGTGCCGACGACGCGGCCCGCGAGCACCTCGGCCATCGCGGCCCACTTCTCCACGACCTGCACCATCTGCGGGTGGTCGGGGACGGACTGGAGGACGAGGTTGTTGTCGGCCCACGCCCGGTCGCGCAGGACGTCACCGGTGGTGCGGCTGACGGACAGCGCGGTCTCGGTGACGACGCGGCCGTACTGGTTGGCGCTGGTCACCAGGCGGGACGCACCCTCCGGGTCCGGGATGTCGCAGACGTAGGGCTGGTGGGTGTGCCCGGTGACCACGGCGTCGATGGCCGGGTCGAGGCTCTCCGCGATCTCGACGATCGGGCCGGAGATGCCCTCGCAGCCGTAGTAGGTGCCGGTCTGGTAACCGCCCTCGTGCACGAGCACGACGATGGACTCGACACCCTCCTCGAGCAGGGCGGCCGCCTGGGCGTTGGCGGTCTCGACCTCGTCGAGGAAGTCGACGCTGGCCACCCCAGCGGGGGAGACCAGCGTCGGGGTCTCCTCGAGGGTCATGCCGATGAAGCCGACCTTGACCCCCTCGATCTCGCGGACCTCGGTCGCGGGCAGGATCGGCTCACCGGTCTCCTTGTCCACGACGTTCGCGGCGAGCCACTGGAAGTCGGCGCCGTCGTAGGGCTCCTCGCCGAACTGGCCGAGCTCGGGGTGGTTGCCGCCGTGCTGCATACGCAGCAGCTCCTCGACGCCCTCGTCGAACTCGTGGTTGCCGACGCTGGAGATGTCCAGGCCCGCGACCTCGAGGGTCTCCACGGACGGCTCGTCCTGGAAGAGGCCGGAGATGAAGGTGGAGCCACCGATGAGGTCACCCGCGGCGACGGTCAGCGTCTTGTCGTCGTAGGAGCGGGTGCGCAGCATCTCCAGGGTGGTGGCCAGGTTGACCGCGCCGCCCACGAGGTTCTGCTCCGGGTCCTGGGTCGCCGTGAGCTTGCCGTCCTCCTCCTCGATGTGACCGTGGTAGTCGTTGAAGGAGAGCATCTGGACGATCATCTCGTCCTGCCACAGCGGCATCTGGCCGTCGAGGCTCTGCTCGACACCCGCGCTGAGGGCGCCGGTGCCACCGAGGAGGGTGACCGCCTCGGGGGACAGGATGTCCAGCACGCCGTGCGACACGGAGGGCAGGGACTCCTTGCGGGAGAGCACGACCGGGGCGTCGAAGTGGGCCGCGAGCGCCCCACCGGTGAGCGCGTCGGGGTAGTCCAGGCCGGTCGCCACGAAGGCGTCCGTGTCGTACTCGTAGGACGCGGCCACCATGGCGGCGGTCTCGTAACGGTTGACGCCGGCGACGCGGCTGGTCTCCGGGACCAGCTCGGCGATGGCGTCGACGACCGCGTCGGAGACGGCACCGGAGCCACCGAGCACGACGACCGACTGCGGGGCGAGCGCCTCGATGGCCTCGGCGGTGACGCCGCTGAGCCGGTCGGGGCGGGTCAGCAGGACCGGGGCCCCGTCCCGGCCGGCACGCGCCCCGGCGGCCAGTGCGTCGGGGAAGTCCGCACCCGTGGCGACGTAGAGCACCGGCAGCCCGACGGGGTAGCCCATGGCGATCATGGCGGAGGTCTCGTAACGGTTGGCGCCACCGATGCGGACGACCTCGTCGGCGTAGCCCGCGAGCTCGGCCTCGACGGCTGCGGAGACGGCACCGGTGCCACCGACGACGACGATCGTCGTCGGCGCGAGGTCGGCCAGGGCGTCGGCGGTCACCGAGGGCAGGCTGTCGGTGCGGGTCAGCAGCTTGGGGACGGGCAGACCCGCGGAGGGCGTCGACGCCGGCTCCAGCGCGCTGGCGGCGCCGAGCGCGGCCGGGCCGGCCTGGGAGGTCAGGGCGTCGGCGAAGTCCTGGCCGGTAGCGACGACCACGGTGTCGGTGCTGCCGGGGAAGGCTCGGGCCACGGCCGCCGCGGTGGCGTAGCGGTCGGAGCCGAAGATGCGGTCGGCCGTGAGGGCCTGCGTCTCGGGGGGTGCGGTCGGTGCCGGGGCCGCCGTCGCGCTGAGCGTCACGGCACTGCTGCCGATCATCGCCAGGGCCACGGACGCCGTCACCATCGCGCGGCGTCGCGCGACTGGGGGTGTCTTCATTGACAGGTCTCCTCTGGAGGACACGGGTTGGGGGTCGGGGGTCGTGCGCGATCGAACCTAGCCCATGCCCCCGACAGGACGGAACAGTCCTTGGGGGTCTGGTCGGTGAACGGTCCGGTGTCCGTGGACACTTCACCCTTGGGGGTGTTGCTGGTGGCACGCATGTGGCTCGTGTGGCGACAGATCACTGACACTTCGCCCATAGTTGGTGAAGATTTCGTCTCGGGTATGGCGGATCGCGGGACCGGGGCATAGTGTCGGTCCGTACCGGGTGCGACGTGAGCGCCCGTCAGTCGTCCACGATGGTCGTGAGAGGTTCAGGATGGGTATGCCAGGGGGCGCGGACCGCTGGGGCTTCGGTCCGCGACGAGGCTCGGCGATGGCGCTGGCCGCCGTCCTGCTCGCGGTGGGGACCCCTGCCCAGGCGAGCACCACCCCGGGGGGCCTGGGCGCGCCGGCCGACACCTCCCAGGGCGTGCCCGCGGACCAGGCCACGGTCCCGGCTCCCCCGGCTCCCGCGCCGCCCGTGGGCACCCCCGCACCGGCTCCCGGGCCCGTGGACGGCGGGGCGGCCCAGCCGGCGGCACCCCCGCCGAACAACGGTCTCTACGTCGTCGACGGCTTCATCGCCGGCGGGCACGGCACCGGACCGGCCACCTTCCTCCCCCTGCTGGGCGACGAGACCTACCCCGTGCCCGCGCCGCCGGAGAACGAGAACCTTCCCGAGGAGGTCGACGACCTCGGCCCCTTCGTGCGTCAGGTCTCCTGCGACCCAGCCGACCAGCCGGGCATCACCGCCTTCGCGATGCTCGTGTTCACCCACTACGAGCGCCCCGGTTACTTCGGCTCCCGGCCCTGCGTCGACTACATGAGCTTCCATCACGACGGCCGCGCCCTGGACTGGCCGGTCTCGGCCTACGACCCGATGGACCGGCGCATCGCCGACTCGGCCATCCTCTGGCTCACCGAGAACGACGGTGAGATGGCCGCCCGCTTCGGCATCGAGAACATCATCTGGAACTTCCAGGTCTGGGACCGGTGGAACGGCTGGCAGCACTACGCCGGCCACCCGCACGACGACCACGTGCACTTCGCCTTCACCTTCGACGGTGCGCAGGCGCGCACCTCGTGGTGGACCGGCGTCGCCCTCGACGACGCCGACGTTGACCTGGGTCCGTGCCCGACACCCGAGGGGTATGCCGCCCCCCGCGCCTACCTGCGCATGGACACCTGCGACCCGGCCACCGGCGCCCCCCGTGCGCTGGGCAACCCCGAGGGCGGCCTGGCCGCCGTCCAGCAGATGCTCGGGGTCGAGGTCACCGGCGAGCTCGACGAGGACACCCGCGCCGGGCTGGTCGCCTGGCAGATGGCCAACGAGCTGCCCGTCACCGGCCTCGCCGACACCTGGACCACCGCCGCCCTGCAGGGCTGGGAGACCGACCCGGTCCCCGAGGACCTGCGGGCCGCCCTGCCCCAGCCGTGGGAGCTGACCCCCTTCACCCCCTACCTGCGCACCACGCTCACCGAGGGTGACGAAGGCCCGGCCGTCGTCGTGCTGCAGGAGGCCCTCGGCGCCGAGCCCGACGGCGCCTTCGGCCCCCTGACCGCGGAGGCCCTGCGCGAGTGGGAGGAGACGGTGCCGGTGCTGGCCGCCCAGGCGGAGCGGCGCGGCGAGGACGCCCCCGCGGCCGTCACCCCGCTGACCTGGCTCATGCTCGAGCGGGCCACGCACCCCACGATCGCCGTGCGGCACGTGGAGGTGGCCGAGGGAGACCTCGACCTGGCCGCCGACCCCGACCAGGTCCGGCTCGCCCCCGCCGAGGACGGCACCCTGCCCTACGCCGGCGGGGCGGTGACCGTGCTGCAGCGGCTGCTGGACGTGGAGGTCGACGGCGACTTCGGGCCGAAGACCGCCGCCGCGGTCCGCGAGGTCCAGGAAGCGGCCGGGCTGGAGCCGACCGGTGTCGTCGACGGCCCGACCTGGGTCGCGGTCGAGGCGGCCGCGATCGAGGCCGGGATCCTTCCCGGCGCGCCGGGCCTGGCCGCGCAGCGCGAGCGCGAGCGGGCCGAGAAGGAGGCCGCCGAGAAGGAGGCTGCAGCGGACAAGGCTGCCGCCGACGCCGCCGCCTTCGAGGCCTCGCTCGCCAACGCCGACCGCTGACGCCCGACCACCCGCCGACGCCGACCCAGGACCATCGACCTCCCACCAGATCGGCAGGACACACCGCGCAGGTCTAGGCAACGTCGGAGGTGTCCCGTAACGTTCCCTCTGCAGGCGCGGTCGAGGGGCTGCGCCGGGATGCGAGGGGACGAGATGACCAGGACCAGGGCAGTGCCGCCCGGTGCCCGCCTCCGGTGGGCCCTCGGCTCGGCGCTTGCGCTCACCCTCGGAGCCGCGACGCTCCTGCCGGGGGCCGGCGCGGGTGCGGACGACGCAGCGGGCCGCAGCATGGCCGCCTCCCACGCCCCGGCGGCCACCGCCACCGCCGTGACGTGGACGGGTGACCTCAACGGCCAGGCTCCCTGCCCCGAGGGCATGACCCGGCTGCGTCGGGTCGCCTCGAACTCCCTCGACGAGGGTCTGCCCATGCCGCAGTTCAACAACGGGTGGGTGTCCGCGCCCGGCCTCGACGGCGGGAGCGCGGCCCGGGCCGCCGTCAGCTCCGGCGACGTCGCCGACCACCTCTTCCTGCCCTACGTCCAGGGCCGGGTGGGCGACCGCACGATGTTCGCCCTGGCCACCCGCAGCACCCAGGGCGACTCGGCCTACACCCGGCTGCAGGTCAACTCGGTGGACCTGCGGGTCGGCACGTCCGGCTCGTGGCGCGGGCGCGTGCACGACATCACCGCCGCCACCGACGACGAGAACGGCTGGCTCGGCGCCTGGTTCGAGCACCGCTCCAAGGCCGGGGCCGCCACCACCTGGGACATCGACAACCTGCAGATCTACACCTGCCGCACCGCCCCGGTCTCGCGCATCTCCGGCTCCGACCGTTACGCCTCCGCGGCGCGCATCGCGGCGACCTACCCCGCCGGCGTCGGCACCGCATACCTCGCCACGGGCGCCAACTTCCCCGACGCGATCAGCGCCGCCGCCCTGGCGGGCCGGCTCGACGCCCCCGTCCTGCTGACCCGACCCGACTCGCTGCCCACCGCGACCCGCACCCAGCTGCAGCGGCTGCAGCCCGCCCGGCTCGTGGTCCTCGGGGGCACCGGGGCCGTCTCGCAGGCGGTCCAGGACGACGCGTCGGCCTACGCCGGCGCCACGACCCGCATCGGGGGTGCCACGCGCTACGACGTCTCGGCCGGCGTGGCCCGGGCCTACGAGCCCGGCGTGCCGGTGCTCTACGTCGCCAGCGGGGAGGCCTTCCCCGACGCGCTGGCCGTGGGTGCTCTCGCCGGCTCCCAGAACGCCCCCGTGCTCATCACGCCCCAGGACCGGCTCTCCGGCGTGGTCGCGGCCGAGGTCGACCGGCTCCGGCCCGGGCGGATCGTCGTCGTCGGCGGCCCGGGCGCCGTCTCCGAGGCCGTCGTGACCGACCTGCGCGGGCGCACCGCCGGCGGGGTCACCCGGATCCAGGGGACCGACCGGTATGCCGTGGCCGCGGCGGTCGCGCAGCAGTTCGCCCCGGGGCGCCCCCGGGCCTACGTCGCCACCGGCGCCAGCTTCCCCGACGCCCTCGTCGGTGCCGCCCGGGCCGGCTCGCAGGGCGTGCCCGTCCTGCTCAGCCGGCCGCACGGCCTGCCGGGCGCCGCCGCCACCGCGCTGACGCGACTCGAGGCCGGGGCGGGCGTGCTGCTCGGCGGCGACGGGGCACTCAACGCGCTCGTCATGGACCAGGTCGGCGCGCGCGTCGGCTGAGGAGGAGACAGATGCAGACCACGCACCGACTGCTCGCCGGTGAGGCCGTCCGGATCGACGTGCCCGGCGCCAGCGGGCTGCCCGGCGGCACCTCGATCGGGGTCCTGTCCCTCGAGGGCGCCGGGGCGATGGAGGTGACCGGCGGCCGGGAGGCCGACCTCGCCTTCTTCCTCGAGGTCACCGGCACCGGCCTGGCCCGCGAGGTGGGGCTGCGCGGCGGCCGCACCCTGCGCTACGGCCGCTTCCACGACGACCCGGCCCAGGGGCTGGGGTGGGCGGTCGCGCTGGAGGGCGGGCACGTGCTCTTCGGGCACACCGTGCCGGTCCTCGACGTCGAGGAGCTCACCGGTTTCCTGGCCGACGTCGACGTCCAGGTCGACACCCTCGGGCCGGTCCTCACCCCGACGGGTCGCACGTCCTGGGCCTCGCACCGCACCCAGACCGTCGCCCAGGTCGTCGAGCTCACCGGCCCGCTCGGCCCCGACGGCTCGCAGGCGATGGGTTACCTGCTGGACGTGCGCCGCACCAGGAGCGGGCACGCCCCGCAGCGGGAGAGCACCGGCCTGCAGGTGCGCGGCGGGCTGCTGACCCGGAGCGGGGACGCGGAGATGCACCGCTACGGGATCCTCGAGAGCGCCGACTTCGTCAGCTACGGCCTGCCCGGGTCCGACGAGGCGGTCGACGCCGTCCTCACCTCGCTCTCCGAGGTCGTCGTGGAGCTCGTCCCGTGAGCCTGCTCGGCGGCGCCGGGGCGCTCGCGGTGGCTCTGGTCCTGCTGGTCTCGGGGGGTGCCCACCTCCGTGACCGGGCGGCGCTGCGCGCGGCCCTGGCCGCCCACGGCGTGCTCCCGGCCGGTGCGCGGCGCGCCGTCACCGCCCTCCTCGGCCCGGTCGAGGTGGTGCTCGCGCTGGCCCTGCTGGCCGCGCTGGTCGCCGGCCCGGTCCTGGTGCCCGCGCTCGCGGCCGCCGTGCTGGCCGCCGGCTTCACCGCATACCTGCTCGTCGTGGTGCGCCGCACCCGCGGCGAGGAGGAGATCCCCTGCGGGTGCGGCCTCGGCACCACCCCGGTCGGGCCGTGGGCCGTCGTGCGGGCCGCCCTGCTCACCGGGCTCGCCGGCCTCGCCGTGGTCGGCGGGACGCCCGGGTGGTCGGCGGCCGACGTCCGGCTCGGCGGGGGCAGCGACCTGTCGGCCCCCGTCTGGGCGACGGCCCTGCTCGTGGGTGCCGCCGGGCTGACCCTCGCCGTCGCCACCGCCGCCCTGCCCGCCGCCCGAGCCGTGCCGGCCAGCCTCACCACGCTCCCCGGAGGTGCGCGATGAGCCCGCTCGCCAGCGTCCTCCCCCTCCCCGGGGGTGCGTGATGACCTTCACCGCCTCCGCCCTCGTGCTGGCCTGGGTCGCCATCGTCCTGCTGGCGCTCGGCCTCGCCGGGCTGCTGCGCCAGGTCTCGCTGCTGACCCGTCAGCTCGAGCATGGTGGGGACCGCGCGGCGGCGGCGGGCGGGTCGGGCCGCCGCAGCGCCCGCACCACCCGCGAGCTGGTCGGCTTCCGCGCCCCCGAGACCGTGGTCGACCGGGTGCTGCACGACGGCGCGCACCGCACGGTCGTGGCCTTCGTCTCCCCGGGGTGCTCCTCGTGCTCGCTCACCCTGCGCGCGCTGGCCGCCGAGGAGTCGGTCGCCGCCGGCTCGGTCGGCCTCACCCTGGTCTCCACCGGCTCCTGCGAGCCCGGCCTGGACGACGCGCAGGGCGCCGGCCGGGTGGCCTGCGTGCCGCAGGGGCGCGACCTCATGGACCTGCTCGCCGTCCCCGCCACCCCCTACCTCGTCGCGCTCGACCCGCGGGGCACCCTGGTGTCCGCGCTGCTGCCCGACGAGGACACCGACCTGGCCGGCTGGGTGCGCAGCACCCGCGGCTCGCTGACGATCACCGAGGAGAGGTCATGACGATCCGCTTCGAGGACCTGCCGGAGGCCGACACCGGCCGGCTCCGCGACCGGCTGCGGGGCCGCCCCACGCGCCGGGGCTTCCTCACCCGGGTGCTCGGCGCCGGCACCGTCGTCGGCCTGGGGTCGCTCGCCCTGGTCAACCGGGGGACTGACCAGGCGCAGGCCGCGTTCTTCCAGGACTGGACCGACACCGTCAACGGCCCGTGCGCCACCTACGCCCGCGACCACACCGAGCGCGGCATCCAGTGCGGCGAGTCCGTCATGTGCCTGTCCGACCAGGGCTGCTGCTGGAAGTACCGCTCCGGCGCCGGCAACGTCGTCGCCTGGCACAAGCACGCCCCCGGCATCGGGCGCTACTACACCCACCGGCCCGACGAGTGCTGGCAGGGGATCTACGACTCCTGGCACTGGAAGTTCAGCGACGGCCGCACCTGGCGCTGCTCCGACGGCTGGACCTGCAGCGGCGGCACCTGCATCAAGACGATCTGCCCGTGGGCGGTCTGACCCCCGGGCAGCACGAGGTCGACGGGCCCGCACCCCGCCCCGGGGACGCGGGGGCCGTGCCCGTGGCCCGCCGCTGGGCGGCCGACCCCCTGCCGCTGCTGCTCCTGCTCGGCGGGGTCGGTCTCGGGGTCGCGGTCCTCGCGGCGACCGGCGGCCTGACCGGCACCGTCGCCTGGGTCGTCCCCGCCCTCTTCGCCGTCGTCGTCGCCGGCCTGGCGCTGTCCGGCTCCACCTGAGGCGTCAACAGCGCCTGGGCGCTGGTGGCCTCGGTCCGGGGCCGACACGTGCAGCTGCCGCTCTGGGCAGCCTTCGCCGCCGGCACGACGCTCGGCGGCCTCTCGACCGGGCTCGCGCTCGGCGTCCTCTCCGGTCTGCTCAGCCCGGTGCCGGAGCCGGTCCGCCTCGGGGGCTTCGTCGCGGTCGTCGTCGGGCTCGTGGTCCTCGACCTGGCCACCGCCAGGCTGCCGCTGCCGCAGCGCTCCGAGCTCATCCCGCAGGAGGTCTTCCAGCAGGGGATGGCGCGCGGCGGCTTCCGCTTCGGCCTGGAGTACGGCTGCGGGTGGCGGACCCTCGTGCCCAGCGCCGCGTCATACCTCGCCGCCGCCTTCGTGCTGCTGCTCGTGCCGCCGCTGGGCTGGGCGGTGCTGCTCGGCGCCGTCTTCGGCGCGGCCCGCTCGATCGCGGTGCTGCAGTACGTCCTGCTCGGCGCCCCCGGGTGGCAGGCCTTCCTCGCCCGGCACACCCGGCTCCTGGAACGGGCGGGGTCGGTGCTCGCGGGGGTGCTGCTGCTGACCGCCGCGTGGGGCCTGGCCGGGCGTTAGGGTGAGCGTCATGGCGCGCCCGCACATCGCTGCCCGGCTCGAGGACGGGGTCCGTCGTCGGATCGACTCCCAGCTGCGCCGCCGCGGCTGGCATGAGCGCCTGCTCGGCTACACCGGCTACGGCACCTCCGAGAAGGTGCGCGTCTTTGCCCGCGTCACGCTGTCCCGGCTGGAGCCGGAGGAGACGCGCACGGCCCTGACCCACGCCCAGGACTCCCTGCTGGACATCGCCCAGCGCGGCTTCCGCCACTTCCTGTCCGCCCCCGCCGTCGGGGTCCCCGTCCGGGTGTGCGCGGGGCAGGCCGAGCACGTCGCGACGACCGACCGCGGCGGCTACGTCGACGTGGAGGTCACCGGCCACGGGCTGGAGCCGGGGTGGCAGGAGGTGCAGGTCGGGCTGGCCAACGGCGACACCCTGACGGTCTCGGTCTTCGTCGTCGCCGACGACACCCCCCTCGGGCTCGTCAGCGACATCGACGACACCGTCATGGTCACCCACCTGCCCCGCATCCTCATCGCGGGGTGGAACACCTTCGTCCGCTCCGAGCAGGTCCGCGAGCCGGTCGCGGGGATGGGCGCGATGTACCGCGCGCTCGTCGCCGAGCACCCGGGCATGCCCGTGCTCTTCCTCTCGACCGGGGCGTGGAACACCGCACCGGCCCTCACCCGCTTCCTGCGCCGGCACGACTACCCCGTCGGCCCGCTGCTGCTCACCGACTGGGGCCCGACCAACACCGGCTGGTTCCGCTCCGGGCAGGAGCACAAGGAGCGGGAGCTGCGCCGGCTTCGTGAGACCTTCCCCGACGTCCGGTGGATCCTCGTCGGCGACGACGGGCAGCACGACCCGGTCATCTACGGCCAGTTCGCCGAGGAGTTCCCGGAGGCCGTGGAGGCGATCTGCATCCGCGAGCTGACCCCGGCGGAGCAGCTGCTGTCCAGCGGTCTGCCGGTGGCGACCGACGAGCTGCTCGGCAAGCGGGTCGAGGTGCCGATGCTCAAGGCGCCCAACGGTTTCGGGCTGCACCAGCTGCTCGTCGGGGCGCAGGCCCGGCGGGCGGAGGCCGAGGGCCCGGTGCCGCCTGACCCGGCCCACGCCCGGGTGCCCCGGCAGGAGGGGCTGGGCGACCTCATACCCGGTGGGGACGAGGAGGGGGAGCAGGATGCCTGAGCTGCCCGAGGTGCAGGCCCTCGTCGACTTCCTCGGCGGGCGGATGGTCGGGCGGGTCGTCACCGACGTCGAGCTGGGCTCGATCGCGGTGCTCAAGACCTTCGACCCCCCGCCGGACGCCCTCGTCGGCGCCCCGGTCGACGCGGTGGTGCGGCACGGCAAGTTCGTCGACGTCGACGCCGACGGCACCCACCTGATCTTCCACCTCGCCCGCGCGGGGTGGCTGCGGTGGATGGAGGAGGTGCCCGCGACGCGGGTGCGCCCGGGCCGGAGCCCGATCGCGCTGCGGGTGCGGCTGGACGACGGCTCCGGCTTCGACCTCACCGAGGCGGGCACCAAGAAGGGCCTGGCGGCGTATGTCGTCCGCTCGCCCTCCGACGTCCGCGGCATCGCCTCCCTCGGCCCGGACCCGCTCGCCGAGGACTTCACCCAGGAGGTCCTCGCTGGGATCCTGGAGGGTCGGCGCACCCAGATCAAGGGGGTGCTGCGCGACCAGTCGGTGCTGGCCGGGGTGGGCAACGCCTACAGCGACGAGGTGCTCCACGCCGCCCGGCTCTCGCCCTACACGCTCGCCGCCTCCCTGACCCCCGAGCAGGTCGGCGAGCTCTACGAGGCGCTGCGGACGACCCTCGAGGCCGCGATCATGGCGGCCGAGGGCAAGCCCGCCGCGGAGCTCAAGGACGCCAAGCGGGCCGGGATGAACGTCCACGGCCGCACCGGCGAGGCGTGCCCGGTCTGCGGCGACGTCGTGCGGGAGGTCTCCTTCGCCGACACCTCGCTGCAGTACTGCCCCACCTGCCAGACCGGCGGCAAGCTGCTCGCCGACCGGCGTATGTCGCGCCTGCTCAAGTGAGCCGGCCCCCGGACGGGCCGTCGGAGGGTCCGGTGTCGGAGGACGAGGTGTCGGATGGCTCGGTGCCGCAGGACGAGGTGCTGGGCGGCGTGGCGCTGGGCACCAGGGTCGTCGTGCGCTCTCTCATCGAGGGTGGGGAGCGCGCCACCGACGTCGTCGGGGAGCTCACCGCGAGGGACGCGACCTCGCTCACGGTCACCGGCCGGCGGGGCCCGGTGCGGGTGGAGGTCGCTGACGTGGTGGTGGCCAAGGTCGTGCCGGCCGTCGGCCCCCGCTGGCGCGTCGCGTCCTTCCTCCGGCGGGCCGGGGTCGCCGTGCTCGACCTGGACGCCCTGGTGCGCGTGCTGGGGTCCGGGGACGACCCGGGGAGCGCGGCTGCGGCGTTCGAGGGGCTCGTCGAGCAGCTGGCGTCCGGTGGCGTCCCCGTCGTCGTCCTCGCGCGAGGGCTTCCCGGCGGGGTGGAGGAGGCCCGGGCGGAGCTCGCCAGGATCGGCCTGGGCGGGCTCGCTCCCTCCCTGCTGCACGCCGACCACCCCGCGGCCCTTGATCGGGTCCACGACGAGATCGAGCGGCGACTGGGGCGCACGGTGGGGCGGGGGACGGTGCACTACACGAGCGACCGGGCGGCCGCCGTGGAGGCGGCACGGGCCTCCGGTTGGCAGGGCCGCATCCTCACGCCGCCGTGAGGGCGCGGACTCACGCCCTGCCTCCCGATACGGAGATCTTCAGATGTATCAGGTTTTCCCTAGATCAGTGGATACATCTGCATCGACCAGGTCAGAGGACGCGCGGCTCCTCGCCGCTCTCGGAGGTCATCGCCTTGCCCGCGGCGGACCAGGCGCGCATGCCGCCCGTGACGTTCGCGACGTCGAAGCCCTGCTGCACCAGCCACTGGACCGTCCGCTCGGACCGGCCACCGCTGCGGCAGATGACGGGCAGGGTCTCGTCGGCGGCCGGCACCTCGTCCAGGCGGGCCGGGATGTCGCCCATGGGGATGTGGATCGCGCCCGGGGCGTGGCCGGCCGCCCACTCGTCGGGCTCACGGACGTCGAGCACGAGGGCGTCGTCGGGCAGGTCGGTCACGGAGGTGGCGGGGAGCTCGTCCATGCCGCTCATCCTGCCACTGTGTCCTGGGCCCGGCGACCGGCCACCGCCGAGAAATGTCTTGCGTCAGGTGACTTGCATACGATGCAAGTAAATGCCTAGGGTGGAGCCATGAGCCGACCGACCCCCGAGCACGCCACCGCCACCCTCCAGCAGCTGCAGGACGACCGCGAGCGCCTGGAGTCCCTGACCCAGACGCCCTGGTGGGCGCCCGTCGCACTGGGCCTGGTCGTCGGGCTCTGGGTCGGGTCCGCCCCGGTCACCGACCGCACGACGGGCTACCTGCTGGCCCTCGTCGCGGCCCTCCTCGTCGCCTCCCTGGTGCGGACGCGGACCGGGATCAGGCTGCGCCGCTCCGGCGCCCGGCAGTGGTCGCTCGCGATCCTGTGGCTGCTCGCGACGCTGGTCCTCTACTCGGTTGCGCTGGCCCTGGGGTCGCTGGGCGAGGCGGCCTGGGCCATGGTGCCGGCGCTGGCGGCGGCCGGGCTCACCTCCCTCACGGTGCGGGTGTCGGACCGGTGGGCGCGAGAGGCCCGAGGGGCGTGAGCTCGCCGGAGCCGCTCTTCGACGAGCTGATCCACTTCCCGGCGCGGCTGCGGATCTGCGGGCTGCTGCGGTCCGCGGACGCGCTCGCTTTCCGGACGCTCGAGGACGCCCTGGAGCTGCCGGCGCCGCAGGTCTCCCGGCACCTCAAGGCGTTGGTGGAGGCGGGCTACGTCACGGTGAGCAAGACACCGTCCGCCGAGCGGACGGACGCCCGACGGGTGGCCTGGGTGCAGATCACCCCGGCCGGGAGGAGGGCGCTGGATCAGCACATGGCCGCCCTCGCCCTCCTCGCCCAGGGGCAGGACGTCTCCCGGCCGGGGTGAGCGAGCGGCCGGACCCGTGCGGGAGGGCGGCTAGAGTGGGCCGAGGACCGAGTTGGTTTGTTCTCCGGCGCTGAGCCGGAGGGGGAGAAGAGACACCACTGATGAGCACCACTCCTGCGCGCCCCGGCGCGCCCGGCAACCGCCTGCCCGCGCGCCCACGGGACAGGCGGCCCGCGCTGGCCCTGCTGGCCCTGCTCCTCGTCCTTCTCGGGGCGCTGGGCAGCGCGCTGCTGGTCTACCGGACCGCCGACCGGACCGAGGTCCTCGTGGCCGGGAGCACCATCCGCCAGGGCCAGTCGGTGACGGCGGACGACTTCGACGTCATCGAGGTCGCCTACGAGGAGGGCACACAGCTGGTGCCCTCCAGCTCGCTGCCCCAGTTCGTCGGCTCCAACTCCGTCACCCACATCCCGGCCGGGTCGATCGTGTCGCCCCAGATGTTCACCCCCACCGTCCTGGCCCCCGAGGGCTCGCAGCTGGTCGGCGTCGTCGTGCCGACGGTGGGCCGGCCCGCGGACGGCTTCGAGGTCAACGACATCGTGCGGGTCTACCGCACGAGCGGGCCGGGCAGCAGCACCGACGACCCCGGGACCGAGGAGGTCGTCGCCGCGGCCAAGATCGTCGCCGCCACCCCCGTCTCGGAGACCCGCGACACCCTGCACGTGACCCTGCTTCTCCCCGAGGCCTCCGCCGCCGACGTCATCACCGCCAGCGCCACCGGCACCGCCGCCCTGGCGATCCTGCCGCCGGACACCGCGCCGGTGGTCGACTGGCGCACGGAGTGAGCCGCCGATGGCCCTGATCACCTTCTTCAGCGCCAAGGGCGCCCCCGGCGTGACCAGCACCTCCATGCTCGTCGCCGCCCTGTGGCCCCGGCAGACCCTGCTCGTCGACGCCGACGGCAGCGGCGGCGACCTGCTCATGCGGCTCCCCGACGAGCAGGGGGTCGCCCTCACCCAGCACCCCGGCCTGCTCACCCTCCTGCCCCTGGCCCGCCACGGGCTCGCGCCCGGCGTGGTGCTCGACCACAGCCAGGTCGTCCACGGCGGCCAGCGCGTCCTCGTCGGCCTGGAGTCCGCGGAGCAGTCCGAGGCCGCGGGCGCCCTCTGGCCCACCCTCGCCCGGGCCTTCCGCGAGCTGCCGGACGCCGACGTCATGGTCGACGCCGGTCAGCTCACCCCCGGGCCGGGCAGTTCGCGCTCGCGCAGCGCAGCGACCTCGTCGTCGGGATCGTCCGCCCCACCCCCGCCAGCGTCATGCACATGCGCGACCGGCTGACGGTGCTCACCCAGACCTTCGCCGCGCTGGGGGAGGACGCCCCGCAGGTCGGCCTGGTGACCCTGGGGGACGTCCAGGAGCAGCAGGAGGCGGCGGCCGCCGTCGAGACCGCCCGCGGGGAGCTCCGCGGCGTGCTCGACCTGGGGCAGGTCGCCCTGGACCCCCGCGCCGAGCGGATGTTCCACGGCGAGCCGGTCCGCCGACCCGAGACGACCATGCTCGTGCGCTCGGGCCGCAGCCTCGTCGAGCGCCTGGTCGCCGCGGTCGGTCCCGTGCGCAGCGCGCCGGCGGACGGCATACCCGGCAGCGCGGAGCGCCCCGCCGCCGACACCCCCGACGCGACAGCCGTCCCCGCCCCCGATGCGACGCCGACCACCACCGCCGACGCGACACCCGGCACCGCCACCGACCCCGCCGCCGACGCGGCACCCGCCGCGGACGTCGCCGGGACGGACGCGCAGGAGACCCGCGCTGAGCGCCGCAGCGCCCGCAGGAAGTGGAGGATCGGCCGATGAGCCTGCCCACGCCGAGCATCATGCGCGCCGGCTCCGCCGAGGAGCTGGCCGCGCTCAACACCCTCGTTCGCACGCTGCGGGCGCAGGTCGCCGACCGGCTCAACCAGCAGCGCCGCCGGGACGAGGTCTCCGGCCGCCCGCCGATGACCAGCGAGGACGAGCGGCACTTCGCCCGCTCCCTCATCGTCCAGGTGCTCGAGGACCACGCCACCCTCCAGATCAGCGAGGGCAAGGTCCCGCCCACGGCGCAGGAGGAGGAGCAGATCGCCGGGGCGATCCACGCGGCCCTCTTCGGCGTCGGGCGGCTCCAGCCGCTGCTGGAGGACCGCGACGTCGAGAACATCGACATCAACGGTCACGACCGTGTCTTCGTCGGGTATGCCGACGGCCGGGAGGAGATGGCGCCGCCGGTCGCCGACAGCGACGAGGAGCTCATCGAGCTCATCCAGATCCTCGCCGCCAACGTCGGGCTGACCTCACGCCCTTTCGACTCCGCCAACCCCCAGCTCGACCTGCGGCTGCCCGACGGCTCCCGCCTGTCGGCCGTCATGGGTGTCTGCCAGCGGCCCAGCCTGTCGATCCGGCGCTCGCGCCTGGGGCAGGTGAGCCTGGAGGACCTGCACGCCACGGGCACCTTCTCCGAGGACGTCATGCACTTCCTCAAGGCCGCCGTCGCGGCCCGCAAGAACATCATGATCGCCGGGGCGACCAACTCCGGGAAGACGACGATGCTGCGGGCCCTCGCCGCCCAGATCCCGCCGCACGAGCGCCTCGTCACCGTCGAGCGCGCGCTGGAGCTGGGGCTGGACAAGTTCGAGGACCAGCACCCCAACGTCGTCGCGTTCGAGGAGCGGCTGCCCAACTCCGAGGGCATGGGCGCGGTGACGATGGCCGAACTCGTGCGCCGCTCGCTGCGCATGAACCCCTCCCGGGTCATCGTCGGCGAGGTGCTGGGTGACGAGATCGTCACGATGCTCAACGCGATGAGCCAGGGCAACGACGGCTCGCTGTCCACGATCCACGCCAACTCCTCGATGGAGGTCTTCAACCGGATCGCGACCTACGCGCTGCAGGCGGCCGAGAACCTCCCGGTCGAGGCGACCCACATGCTCATCTCCGGGTCGATCAACTTCGTCGTCTTCATGCGCAAGCGCAACGACCACGCCACCGGGGGAGGGATGGCCCGCGGGGTCGAGTCCATCCGCGAGGTCACCGGCATCGACGGCCGGGTGCTCTCCTCCGAGGTCTTCGCCGCCGGCCCCGACGGCATCGCCCGGGCCAAGGCGCCGATCGAGTGCATCGACGACCTCGTGCCCTACGGCTACACGCCGACGCCCTTCGCCCGGTGGGACTGATGGGCTCGCTCTACGCGCTGCTCCTGCCCGTGCTCACCGGGGCCGTCGTGGGCCTGGGGATCTTCGTCGCGGTGCTGGCCGTCGTCGGGCTGCCCGAGCGGGACGCCGCCACCCCCCGCCGCTTCGCCGACGTCACCCTCAAGGGCGCCAGCGGCCGGCTGGGGCTCGGGGTCGGGGTGGCGCTGGTCACCATCCTGCTCACCCAGTGGGTGGTCGCGGGGATCGGGCTGGGGCTGCTCGCCGCCTTCTGGGACCAGCTGACCGGCGACGCCCGCGCCGAGACCGTCGGGATCGCGCAGCTGGAGGCGCTGGCGACGTGGACCGAGTCGCTGCGGGACACCATCGCCGGGGCCGTCGGCCTGGAGCAGGCGATCCCGGCGACCGCCGCGAACGCCGGGCCCTCGATCCGCTCCTCCCTCAACCTCCTGGTCGACCGGCTGCGCATCCGCGAGCCGCTCCCCGAGGCGCTGCTGCACTTCGCCGACGACCTGGACGACCCGTCGGCCGACGTCATCTGCTCGGCGCTCGTCCTCAACGCGCGGCTGCGCGGCCCCGGCCTGCGGGACGTGCTCGGTGCGCTGGCGCAGTCGACCCGCGAGGAGCTGGACATGCGCCGCCGGATCGCGGCCAGCCGCCGCTCCATCCGCCGCTCGGTCAAGCTCATCACCATCATCGTCCTCGCCGTCATGGGCGGCCTGGCGGTCTTCAACGACCGCTACGTCGAGCCCTACACCAGCTGGGAGGGCCAGCTGGTCCTCGTCGTCGTGGGGCTGCTCTTCGCCGCCGGTCTGCTGTGGATGCGCAAGCTGTCCCAGCCGCAGAAGCTCAGCCGCTTCCTCGTCGTCGACCGCAGCGCCCGGCGGCGCGACATGGACGCGATGCTCGAGGACGTCCGTGACGCCGGGCCGACCCGGGGGTCGGGCCGGTGAGCCCGCTGCTGTGGCCCATGCTGGCCGGCGGCCTCGTGGGGCTGGGTCTCTACCTGTTCGTCCGGGCGTGGATGCGGCCCCGGCCCGGGGTGGCGACGGTCGTGGCGCGCATCGACGCCGGGTCCCGCTCGATGCAGACCCACACGCTGAGCGAGTTCGACACCTCCTTCGCCGAGATGAGCGCGAGGGGCCGCTCGGTCATGACCGCCCTGGCCGACCGGCTCGAGGTCGTGGCGGCCCGCCGCGGCTGGGAGATGCGGCGGCACCGGGCCGACCTGACGATCCTCAACCGGTCCGTCGGGGCGATGCTCGCCACCAAGATCGCCAGCGGCCTCATCATGCTGCTGGCCGCGCCCCTGGTCTGGGGGGCGCTGCGGCTCGGCGGTCTCGAGGTCGGCCCGAGCGTCCCGCTCGCCCTCGGCCTGCTCCTGGCGCTCGGCGGCTTCTTCCTGCCCGACCTGTCGCTGCGCAGCGAGGCCGACAAGCGACGCCGGGAGTTCCGCCGCACCGTCGGCATCTTCCTCGACCTCGTGGCGATGAACCTCGCCGGCGGCCGCGGCCTGCCCGAGGCGCTCCTCGCCGCGAGCTCGGTGAGCGACCACTGGTCGGTCGTCCGGATCCGGCAGACCCTGGCCAACGCCCGCCTCTTCGGCACCACCCCGTGGGAGGCCCTGGGGCGGCTGGGCAAGGACATCGGCCTGGAGGAGCTGGAGAGTCTGTCCGGGGCGCTGCTGCTCGCCGCCGACGACGGCGCCAAGATCCGCGCCTCGCTCACCGCCCGCGCGACGACGATGCGCCGCAAGGAGCTCTCGGAGGCCGAGGGCGACGAGGGGGAGCGCTCGCAGTCGATGCTCGTGGCCCAGATGCTGCTCGTGGTGAGCTTCCTCGTCTACCTCGCCTACCCCGCGCTCATGGCCCTCATGAGCGAGCAGGCGATGTGAGCGGGGCCGCCGACCGGGCCGCGGATGATTGGCCCGCCGGGCGATCCTGTGGCAGCATCGATCCTCGGTCGGTCACGGGAGGGAATCCGTGCCGGCGTCTGACACCCGAGGGGATGAACTCATGAAGTCGATGAAGTGGTACCTGTTCCGCGTCCAGTCCGAACTGCTGGCCCGTAAGGACCGGGGTGCCTCCGCGCTGGAGTGGGCCCTCATCGCCGCCGTCGTCGTCGCGGCGGCCGCGCTCATCGGCGCCGCCGTGTGGAACGTCATCGACACCCGCGCGGCCGAGGTCACCCGCTGCGGCGGGGTGGGCCCGGGCGGCACCTGCTGATGACCCGCCGCACCCCCCGGGGTGCAGGCGGGCACCGCGCCCGGCGCCGGGTCGTGGGCCGTGGGGTCGTCGGACGCGGGGTGGGACGGGAGCGCGGCAGCGCCGCGCTCGAGCTGGCCATCGTGGCCCCCGCCCTGCTGGCCCTCATCTTCTTCAGCCTGCAGGCGGCCTTCTTCTTCTACGGCCGGACCGCCGCCACCCACGCCGCCCGCGAGGGCGTCTCCCAGCTGCGGCTGGCCGAGGACGCCGGGCAGTATGCCGACCTGCAGGGTCCGGCGCTGCAGCGCACCGAGCGCTTCGCGGCCAGCGTCGGCGGGGCCGGCCTGGTCGAGCCGCAGGCCACCAGCACCTACGAGGAGCAGGGCGACGGCACCGCCCGGGTCAGCGTCACCGTCACCGGCCGGGTCATCACCCTCGTCCCCGGGCTGCGGCTCACCGCCTCGGCCGACGCCTCGGGCACCGTCGAACGGTTCCTGGAGCCCGAGCTCTCGCCCTGACACCCCCCACCGCACCAGACCGCGTCACCCCCGCCCACGTCATACCCCGCCCCGTCCGGAGAGGAGCACCCGGTGATCCGCCCCAGCACCCTGCGCCGTCGGCTGCGCGCGCGCTGCGGCGAGCGCGGGTCGGTCGCGCTGGAGTTCGCGTTCGCGGCGCCGATCGTGCTGCTCATGCTGGCGCTGGCGTGGACCTACGGGCGGGTCGCCTGGGCCAACGGCCACCTCGAGGCCGGGGCACGCGACGCCGCCCGGGTCGCCACCCAGGCGCGCTCCCTGGACGACGCCCGGGTCCGGGCGATGGCCGTGCTGCGGGAGAACACCGACCCGGTCGACGGCTGCGCCGAGAGCGCCGCGCTGACCATCTCCGGCCGGTTCGAGCCGGGGGGCACGCTCACCGTCCGGGCCACCTGCACCTACTCCCTGTCCGACATCGGGCTGCCCGGGGCCGCCGGGTCGCTGAGCCCGAGCTCGACCTTCTCCTCGGTCATCGACCTGCGCCGGGCGGTGACCCCGTGACGGGCGTCGACCGGCTCGTGCGCGCTCTCCGGTCCGGCGGGGACCGCGGCTCGATCATGCCGATGATCCCCGTCATGGCGCTCTCCCTGCTGCTCATCGCCGGGCTGGTCATCGACGCCTCGCGGCAGCTCAACGCCCGCAGCCAGGCGGTCGCCTACGCCGAGGAGGCCGCCCGTGCGGGGGCGCAGGCGGTCGAGCCCGCCCTGCCGGTCGCGCTGGACCGGGCCGAAGCCACCACCCTGGTCGGTGAGTACTGCGACCGCGTCCTCAGCCAGCCCCGCGTGCGCTCCTGCGCGATCACCGGCTTCGAGCCCGCCCCGACCGGCCCGCCCCGCCCCCTCGTGGTCGTGGTGCGGGTCGAGACCCAGATCCCCGCGACCCTGCTGGGGATGGTGGGCGTCCGCACCCTGTCCGCTGCCGGCGAGGGCCGCGCAGAACCCGTCGAAGGAGACCTCCTTGCGCCCGACCCCGTCGCGCCGCCCGAGCAGCCCTGAGCCGGTGGTGAGCAGCCTGTCCGGCGCCGGACCGGTCCGGCACCGCCTGCTGACCCGGGCCGGTGCCCTGCTGGTCCCCACGCTGCTGCTCGCCGCCTGCGGCGGCGGGTCCGCGGCCTCGGACGACCCGGTCTCCGGTCCGGTGGCTCTGCCGTCCCAGACGGCGACCCCCACCCCGAGCGCCCCCGCGGCGAGCGAGGACGCCGCCGAGGAGTCGTCGGCCGACGAGGGGGCCGCGGAGGAGTCGTCCGCCGCCACCGGGGCGTCCGAGGACGAGCCGGAGGTGTGGGCGACCTTCACCGAGGAGCCCGGCCGGCTGCCCCCGCGCGACGCGGAGGAGGCGTTCGCCGACGACCCGCGCGTGGCCGCCGTCCGCACCTTCAACGAGGAGTTCGCCCGGGCCGCGACCGCCGGTGACCCGCAGCGTCCGGAGTTCGTGGCGCTCGTCGCCCCGGAGGGGTATGACGCTCTCCTGGACTACCTCGGGGAGGAGTTCGGCAAGCGTTACCCCGGCCCGCTGCCCTTCACCCTCCTGGACGTCGCCGACGGGCCGGAGGACGGCACCGCCTCGGTGCAGGGCTGCATCGTCTCCTCGGGCTTCGCGCTGGGGACCGAGGGCGTGACGGGGCAGACCGTCACCCCGATCGAGTACGCTCTCGTGACGGACCCGGCCACGGAGGGGTGGCTCGTCGAGGCCATCTGGGCCGGGGCCTACGACTGCTCGACGGTGACCGTGGAGGCACGGGCATGGTGACGCGACCTGGGGAGGACCCGACGATGACCACGACCGCACGCTCCCGCCGCCGGTCGGCCGCGGTGCTGGCCGCCGCCGGGCTGTCGCTGGCGACCGCGCTGCCGGCCCAGGCCGGTCTCAACGACCCGCCCGTGCGGCCCGGGGAGGGCATCACCTGGGGCACCGGGGGCGCGGTCAAGGTGAAGACCATGCAGACCGGCGGCGGGAGCGCGTGCTCCTTCATCGCCTCGCCGAACTCGATCGGGGGCGTGTGCGTGCGGGCCAACGCCTTCAGCGGCGTCACCATCGAGGAGATCCTCGGCGGTGACCCCCTGCCCGAGTGCTGGGACGAGCGCCTCAGCGACGAGGAGCTCAAGGACATCAACCTCGTCCACGGCGAGGGCACGGCGTGGTACTGGCACCGGTGCCTGCGCGGCATCGACCCCGAGACCTTCGAGATCGGCCCCGACGGCCTCCACTTCGAGGTCGGTATCTGGCCCTTCGCCGACGGCGACCCCGAGCTGACCTTCCTCACGCCCAACCAGCAGGCCTTCGTCGAGCGCTTCGTCCACCGCGGCAACGTCCCCGCCCCGGTGCTCGTGGCCTCCCCCTCGCCGGTCCCGTGGGTCAACGACGACGTGGCGTTCTTCAACTACGGCGACGACGAGGTGTCCGTCAGCCTCGCGGCGCCCGGGGTGGAGATGCGGGGCCGGATCACCGAGATCATGGTCTACCCCGAGGGTCCCGACGGGCCCGCGATCACCTGCCCCGGGTCCGGGGTGCAGGTCGACGCCGACGACACCCCCCGGAGCGTGCCCGACGCCTGCTGGCACGCCTACGAGCAGTCGAGCCTGGCGCTGGAGGACGACCACTTCGAGGCGGAGATCTACGCCAAGTGGCAGATCGACGTGCGCATCGGCGGCACCTGGCAGCCGTTCCACGAGTTCTCCAAGGGCGCTCCCGCCATGGTGCAGGTCAACGAGGTCCAGGCGCTGGTCCGGCCCTGAGCCGGGCGGCCGCCGACGAGGGGGAGAGGAACCACCCATGAGCACCGCAGCACCGCAGCGTCCCCGTCCGGGCGGCGGCACCGCATACCGTCCCCGCACGGCGGCCGACCACCTCCCCCGGCCGGCAGGTGAGGAGCGTTCGGTCGGCCAGGGCCTGCTCTGGCTGCTGGGCACGCTCCTGCTCCTCGTGGGGGTGCCCGCCGCCCTCCTCCGCTTCGTCGGCAACCCGCTGCCGAGCTCGGCACCCAGCGCCGATTGGCTGACCGCATCGATCACCTCCGAGGCGCTCATCAACCTGGTGGCGGTCCTGGTGTGGATCGTCTGGGCGCACTTCGTCGTGTGCCTCGTCGCGGAGTGGCGCGCCGCCCGGGCGGGGCGTCTGCCCTCGCTCGTGCCCGGCGGCCTGGGGTCTCAGCTGCTCGCCCGCCGTCTCGTCGCCGGCATCCTGCTGCTCGCCGGCAGCGCCACCCTGACCGGCCAGGCGCCCGGCCAGACGGGCGCGCCCGTCGCCGCCGTGGTGAGCACCGCGACGGCCGGCGACCACGCCGGCACCGGTGTTGCGACCCCCGGCGACAGGGGGGCGGGTCTCGAGCGGGCCGGCCTCGCCACCGGCGGGCTGGTGCAGGACGCCGCCGAGGGAGCCGTGAGCGCCCGGTCCGAGGCCACGGTGACCAAGTTCTACGAGGTCAAGCCGCCCCAGGGCCGCCACTACGACACCCTGTGGGACATCGCGGACCGCGCGCTGGGCGACCCCTTCCGCTACAAGGAGATCTTCGCGCTCAACCAGGACCGGGTGCAGCCCGACGGGCGCCGGCTCGTGGACGCCGACCTGATCCAGCCCGGCTGGCAGCTCGTCATGCCGGCCGACGCCTCCGGCCCGGACATCACGAGCGTCCGGGCCCACGTGCCCGTCGCGGCCACGCCGCAGGACACCGCGGGTCAGGGTATGCAGCAGGCCGCCGAGCGCACCGCCGACGTCGCCACCGAGGCGGGGTCGGCCGGGGGCGCGACCGCGGGGGTGCTCGGTGCGGGTGCCTCCACCGCCACCGGTGCCACCGACGCGACCGTCACCGACGGCGCCGACGCTCCCCAGGTCGAGGCCGGGACCGGCGCGGCGGAGCAGGTCGACCTGGGCGAGCTCACGCTCGGCGGCGGCATGGTGCTCGCCGGTCTGGCGCTGGCGCTGTCCAGCCGCCGTGGGCCCTACGGCGACCCGTCGGTCCAGGAGCACGCGCTGCGCCTCGCGGGGACCCCGGGCCGGGCCGCCCTGCTCGACCTCTCGCTGCGGCTGCTCGCGGAGGGGCGGTCCTCCCAGCACCTGCCGCTGCCCGACCCGTCGGCCATCTACGTCAACGACGAGCAGGTCATCGTCCACCTTGCCGGGGCCGACCACGGCCCGCCGCCCGCGCCGTGGCAGTCCGCCGAGGAGGGACGGGTCTGGGTGCTGCGCGCGGCCGACGTGGCCGGTCTCACCTCGACCGCCTCCGCGCCGTGGCCGGGCCTGGTCAACGTGGCCGTCTCCCACGGCTTCGACCTGCTCGTCGACCTGGAGTTCGCACCCGGCCTCGTGAGCATCGGCGGGGACCTCGACGTCGCACGCGAGGTGGCGCTGTCGACGGTGGTCGACCTGGTCACCCACCCCTGGTCGGACGGGGTGAAGGTCACCCTGGTCGGCTTCGCCGGCCAGGAGGCGCTCGCCGACCTCGCCCCCGGTCGGGTCCGGCACGTGCGTACGATCGAGGAGGCTCTCGACGCGGCCCAGCAGGACGCCGAGGGGCACGCCCAGCTCCTGCGCGGCCTCGGGGTCGACGGCGTGCTGGCGGGACGGGCCCAGGGGTCCGGCCGCGACCTGCAGCCCCACGTCGTCGTCCTCTCCGGCAGCCCCACCCCCGAGCAGGCCCAGCGCCTGACCCGCCTGCTCGCCGGCGGCCGCAACGGGCTCGCCGCGCTGTGCGTCGGGCAGACCCTCGCCGCCCGCTGGCGCTTCGCGGTCGACGGCCACGGCGGGCTCGACCTCGGGGTCCTCGGGCTGTCCGGCACCGCCCGCCGGCTCCGGCACGACGACCTGGCCACGGTCGCGGGCTGGGTGCGGCAGGCGACCGCGGACTCCGTGGCGGCCACCGAGCTCGCCTCCGTCCTCGACCCGGCCGGGGCCGTCGGGACGCTGCCCGCGGAGGGGAGCGAGCACGTGCGCGCCGCCGGGGCCATGCTCGGCCGGGACCGCGCGCTGGTCCACGTCGGGCTCCTGGGCCCCGTCCTCGTCCAGGCCCCCGGGCACCTCAACCCCGCCCGGGAGGAGCTGCTCACCGAGCTGGTCACCGTCGTGGCGCTGCACCCGGAGGGCGTGCACGACTCCGTGCTGCGCGTCTCGCTGTGGCCCCGCGGGGTTGAGGACGACGTGGTCGCCTCGACCCTGGCCGCCGCGGTCCAGTGGCTGGGCACCGCCGAGGACGGCACCCCGCTGCTGGCCCAGGACGGGACGGGTCGCTGGCGGCTGCACCCCGCCGTCCACGTCGACTGGTTGGAGCTGACGGCGCTCGCCCGTCGCGGGGACGACCCCCACGGGGTGAGCGAGCTGCTCGCGCTGGCCCGCGGCGAGGCCTTCTCGGGCCTCCCCGCCCAGCGCTACCGCTGGCTCGCCTTCCACCAGGCCGCCCGCGACGCCCGGGTGGTCATCACCGCGACCGCGCGGCGAGCCGCCGCCGCCCACGCCTCCGCCGGGGACCCCGCGCGGGCCGAGGGCACGCTGCGCTCCGGGCTGACGCTCGTCCCGCGCTCGCAGGCGCTGTGGCGCGACCTGCTCCGGCTCACCGGCGGCCGGGACCCTGGCAGCGTCGGTGCGGTGGTGGCCGAGCTGCAGCAGGCCGTGCGCCCCGACGGGTTCGAGCCCGAGACGCTCGCGCTCGTCCAGCACCTCGCCCCCGACGCCCGCGAGCTCGGATGAGCGGGTGCGGCTGCTGATCACGGCGGTCGCGCGCACCGCCCCGGGAGCCGCGGCCGCACCCCAGGACCTCGTCGTCGACACCGAGGACGACGCGACCGTCGGCGACCTCGCCGCCGCCCTGGGCCGCCGGCTCGACACGACGACACCGTCGAGGGCGCAGCTCCGCCTCGTGGGCAGCGTCCCGGCGGGGCCTGGCGGCAACGGCGCCACGGCGTCCCCCGGCGCACCTGGCGCACCTGGAGCCGCCGCCCCGGCCGACCCCCCCGCCGCGGCCCCCGACCTCTACCTGGGCGACGAGCGGCTGGACCCGGCCCAGCCGCTCGTCGCCAGCCCGGTGCGCCACGGCAGCCTGGTGGGGGTGGGCGGCCCCCTCGCCGACCTGCTCGCCGAGCCCGTCGGTCTGGTCGAGGTCCGCGTGTCCTCCGGCCCCGGCGCCGGCCTCGTCACCCGGCTGGGCGTCGGCGACCACGTGGTCGGGACCGACCCCCAGGCCTCGGTGGCGCTCCCGCCCGTCGGGCTGCCGGGGTCCTGCCTCCTGCTGCGGGTGCGGCCCGACGGCCGGGTCGAGCTGCACCCGGAGGAGGAGCTGCTCGGCGTCCGGCAGCAGCCCGTCTGGCGGCACCGGCCCCTGCCCGGCCCGATCGTCCTGGACGCCGAGGGGGAGCTCCAGCAGCGCCGCGTGGGGGAGAGCACCTACGCCGAGCTGCCGCCCGGCACGCGGACCGCCAGCCCGGAGGAGCCCGCGCCGCTGCTGCACCTGGACCGGGAGGAGCTCGTGCCCGGCTCGGTCTGGGAGCCGGGGCAGGCCCTCGTCGTGGGGCCCTGCCTGCTCGAGCTGACCGTCCCGAGCCCCCCGGACGCGTCCCTGTCGCCCAGCCCCCAGGGGGCCACCCTGGACTACAACCGGCCGCCCCGGCTGCTGCCGGCGGCCCGGGAGACCGACTTCACCCTGCCCCGGGAGCCCCAGCGGTCGACCGGCCAGCAGATCCCCTGGCCGATGATCTTCCTGCCCGCCGTGGCTGGGCTGGCGATGTACGCCATCACCCAGCGGCCGACCGTCCTCATCTTCATCGCCCTCACCCCCCTCATGGCGCTGACGAACTGGATGATGATGCGCTCCAACGAGGGTCGCCGCTACCGGGCGGACTTCGCCGAGTGGACCCGCCGCACCCGGAAGGTGCAGCAGGCGGCCCTGGAGGGGCTGCGGGACGAGCGGGCCGCCCGGCGGCGTGACTTCGCGGACCCCGGCGAGATCCTCATGACCGCCATCGGTCCCCGGTCGCGGCTCTGGGAGCGTCGCCGCCACGACCCCGACTGGCTGATGGCCCGGTTCGGCACCGCGGACCAGGCCTCCGGGGTCACGGTCAAGACCTCCCTCCGGGAGGACCACGAGGGCGACCTGGTGTGGACCGTCCCCGACGTCCCCGTCACCGTCGACCTGGCCGCCGCCGGGGTCACCGGGGTCGCCGGCCCGACCCGCCGCGCCACCGCCCGCTGGGTCGTGGCCCAGCTCGCCGTCCTCCACTCGCCGGTCGACCTGCGGATGACCCTGCTCACCTCCCCCGAGGGGGAGGCCGACTGGCACTGGGCCCGGTGGCTGCCGCACCTGCGCTCGGACGAGGGGGACGCCGAGCTGGCGCAGGTCGGGGTCGACGAGGAGTCCACCGCCGCCCGGATCGCCGAGCTGGTCGGCATCCTCGAGGCCCGCACCCAGGCCCTGGCCAACCGCTCCTTCGCCGGGTCGGGCGACGCCTTCCCGCCGCTGCTCGTCGTGCTCGACGGGTCCCGCCGGCTGCGGCTGCTGCCGGGCATGGTCGCCCTGCTCCAGCAGGGCCCGGGGGTCGGCATCACCTTCCTGTGCCTCGACGACGACGAGCGGCTGCTCCCGGAGGAGTGCCGCGCCGTGGTCCAGGCCTCCGAGCCGCTGATGACGGTCCGCCAGACCCAGCAGAGCGTCATCGAGGGCGTGCGGCCCGACCTGGTCGGCCCGGCGTGGGCCGAGCGGGTCGCCCGGGCCGTCGCCCCGGTCCGGGACGTCTCGGCCCCCGACGCGCAGGCCTCCGTGCCGGGCTCCAGCCGGCTCCTCGACGTCCTTCGCCTCGACCCGCCCACCCCCGCCGCCGTCCAGCAGCGCTGGGAGCAGGTGGGGCGCACCACCCAGGCCGTCATCGGCGAGGGCGCCGACGGACCGTTCGCCGTCGACCTGGTCCGCGACGGCCCTCACGGTCTGGTCGCCGGCACCACCGGCTCCGGCAAGTCCGAGCTGCTCCAGACGATCATCGCCTCCCTCGCGGTGCACAACCGCCCCGACGAGATGACCTTCGTCCTGGTCGACTACAAGGGCGGGGCCGCCTTCAAGGACTGCAACCGGCTGCCCCATACCGTGGGCATGGTGACCGACCTGGACGGCCACCTCACGGGGCGGGCCCTGGAGTCGCTGGGCGCCGAGCTGCGCCGGCGGGAGCACCAGCTGGCGGCCGCCGACGCCAAGGACATCGAGGACTACCTCGCGGCCAGGTCCCCGGACGACGAGCCCATGCCGCGCCTGCTCATCGTCATCGACGAGTTCGCCGCCCTCGTCGCCGAGCTCCCCGACTTCGTCACCGGGCTGGTCGACATCGCCCGACGCGGCCGCTCCCTCGGCGTCCACCTCATCCTGGCCACCCAGCGGCCGGCCGGCGTGGTCAGCGCGGAGATCAAGTCCAACACCAACCTGCGGATCGCCCTGCGGGTCACCGACGGCAACGACTCCCAGGACGTCATCGAGTCCCAGGAGGCCGCCCGGATCGCCAAGTCGGCCCCCGGCCGGGCCTACGCGCGCCTGGGGCACAGCAGCCTGGCCCTCTTCCAGTCCTCCCGGGTCGGCGGGCGTCCCCGCGGGGAGGGACGCACCGCGCAGGTGGGGCTGCGGGGTATGCCGTTCGCCGAGCTGGGGGTCGCCCCCCCGCGCGCCGAGGCCGGCGAGGAGGACGCCACCGTGCCGACGGACCTGGCCAGCCTGGTGCTGGCCTGCCGCGGGGCGAGCGAGGCCACCGGGGTGGTCGCCCCGCCCAGCCCGTGGCTGCCGCCGCTGCCGGAGGTCCTCACCCTGGACCAGCTCCTGGAGCAGTTCCCCGACGCCCGCCCCGACGCCGAGTCGCTGCGGCTGCCGCTGGGCCTGGTCGACGTGCCCGCCCAGCAGCGGCGCGACGTCGCCTCCTTCGACCTGGCCACCGGCTCGCACCTGGCCGTCATCGGCGGTGCCCGTTCCGGGCGCTCGACCGTCCTGCGCGAGCTCGCCGGGGCGGTGGCCAGGGACGTCTCCCCGGCCGACGTGCACGTCTACGGCATCGACTGCGGCAACAACGCCCTGCTGCCGCTGGTGGCGCTGCCGCACGTCGGGGCGGTCGTCTCCCGCGATCAGACGGACCGCATGGACCGGTTGCTCAGCCGGTTGCGCAGCCTGGTCAGCGCCCGCCAGGCCGCCCTGGCCGAGGCCGGCTTCGCCGACGTGACCGAGCAGCGGGCGGCGGTGCCGCCCGAGGACCGGCTGCCCTACGTGCTGGTGCTCCTCGACCGGTGGGAGGGGTTCTTCCAGGTCTACGACGCGCTCGACGGCGGCCGGTTGGTGCAGGCCTTCCACCAGCTGCTCCAGGAGGGCGGCGCCGTGGGGGTCCGGGTCGTCGCGACCGGCGACCGCACGCTCACGGTCGGGCGGCTGGGCACGCTGCTGGACGACAAGCTCATGCTGAGGATGACCGACCCCGACGACTTCACCATCATCGGGATGCACCGCAAGAAGGTGCCGGAGTCGATGGTGGAGGGGCGCGGCTTCCGGGCCGACGGGCTGCGCGAGACCCAGGTCGCGCTCCTGGCCGAGGACCCCGCCGGCACCGCCCAGGTGCGGGCGCTGCAGGAGCTCGCCCGGGCCGCCCAGGAGCGCCATGCCGACCTGCCCCGCACGCAGCGACCCTTCCACGTCGACGTGCTGCCCGTGCGGGTCGACGCCGCGACCGCGGCCGCCATGGCCGAGCGCGAGCGGGCCGAGGGGGTGCTCGTGCCGGAGACCTCGCTGCCGGTGGCGGTCGGGGGCGACACGCTGGGGGTGCGCCACCTCGACGCGCTCCAGCACGGCCCCGGGCTGCTCATCACCGGCGGGCGGCGCACAGGCCGCTCGACGGTGCTGCGCCAGCTCGCCGTCGAGGCCCTCGCCAGGGGCTGGCAGGTCGGTGTGGTCACCCCCCGCACCAGCCCGCTGCGCGACCTCGCCGGCACGGCCGGTGTGCACGGCCCGTGGGACCTCGCCAGCGACCAGGCCGCGACCACGGCCGCGCTCGCCGAGCTGGTCTCCGGGGAGGACCCGCTGCTCGTCGTGGTCGACGACCTCGAGCTGGTCGGCGCCGACGGTTGGCTCGCCGACGCGCTGGTCAAGGCCCTGGACGGGATGCGGGACCGGCCGAAGATGCTCGTCGGTGCGGGCACCCCCGGTGACCTGCAGTCGCACTACCGGGGGCCGGCCTCGGTGCTCAAGAAGTCGGGCAGCGGGGTGCTCCTCAGCCCCCAGAGCAGCCAGGAGTCCGACCTCTTCGGGACCAGGCTGCCGCGCTCCGTCTTCGGCCAGAGCCTGCCCCCGGGGGCCGGCTACCTCGTCTCGGGCGGCCAGCCCGAGCGGGTGCAGGTGATCTGGCCCGACTGACCGGCGCCGGAGAGGCAGCAAGGTGCCAGACGGCACGATGGCCCGATGTTGCCTGCCCACCGGTGGACAGGGGCGCCGGCGCGTGCCTAGGGTGGTCCGCAGATCGCACCGCCGAGGGTGATGTGGGGGGTGCGGTCCACCATCGATCAACCCTCGGAAAGGACACAATCATGGCTGGTGCCGTCGGAGGAGAGCTCAGCACTCTCAACACGCTCTACACGACCCTGGGCAACGCTGCCACAGACATCACCCGCATCGCGGGTGACATCGACAGCTCGCTCGAGAACACCATCTGGACCGGCGCTAACTCGGAGAAGTTCCGCGGCCAGTGGTCGGACTTCAAGCCCACCCTGACCCCGCGTCTGGTCGAGGCCCTGGAGGACGCCAAGCGCGACATCCAGATCCAGCACAACCAGCTCGCCGAGGCGACCGGCGAGCCCGACCGGATCTGATCCACCCCCACCGCCGGGCCGGGTCGCGCACCAGCGCGACCCGGCCTGCGGCATCACCCCTCGAGGCGGGAGCCCCATGACCGTCCGCATCGACCCCGACGGTGTGCTCGCGATGTCCGCGGCCACCCTCGTGGCCTCCGGGACGGCCACCGGGGTCGGAGAGGACCTCCAGGCGGCCCTCGACCGGGTCGACCACCTGGTGCCCGGTGCCCCGTCCGCCCGCCGCCGGGTCGCCGGCGCCGCGGCTGACCTGGCGGCCGCGGCCGGGGCGGCCCGCGAGCACGCGCTGCGCTACGTCGACGACGTCCGTCCGCTGCGCGAGCTCCTCACCGCCGGCTACTGGCTCCCCGACCCCGGCAACCTCGGGTGGTCCGGGGACCGGACCCTGGGGGAGAACGTCGACCGGATCCTGCGCTCCGACGAGTTCGGGGCCGGGGTGCTGGGCACGGGGGAGGCGCTGCTCGAGCGCTACCGCAACTGGCAGGTGCACATGCCCCGCACCGGGCCGGCCGCGACCCGCGCCCTCGGCGAGATCAGCGCCCTCGTGGAGCTGGCGGACCGGGTGGAGGTCCGTGGGGGCGAGGTGGTCGGCGGTCAGCGCTGGGTGACCCGCAACGGGCTGCTCGTCCCCGCCTCCTGGGCCGAGAGCGTCGACCGCCGGGCGGTGGTCGACGCGGTGACGCCCCGGATCCTCCAGCTCTCGGACGACGCGGTCCACCCGGTGGGGCGCCAGCTCGTGCCTGACCCCACCGTCGGCCGACCGCCGGCCTGGGCGCGGCACACCGGTCGGGGCCTGGTCGTCGTCGGGACCGCGCTCTCGCTCTACGACGCCGGCGCCTCGCAGTGGGAGCACGACCAGCGCTACCACCCGGAGTACTCCACCGGCCAGCGGGTGGCCTCCACCGGGTGGAACGTCGCCACGGAGGGCGGGGGAGCGGTCGCCGGCGGGATCGCGGGCGCCAAGGTGGGGGCGGCCTTCGGCGCGACCATCGGGTCCGTCGTCCCGGGCCTGGGCACGGGCGTGGGCGCGGTGGTCGGAGGGGTTCTCGGGGGCGCGATCGGTGGGTTCGTCGGCAGCAAGGCGGGCAAGGCCGTCGGCCGTGGCCTGCGGGAGGGCGCCGAGCGGGTCTGGAGCTCCCTCTTCGGCTGACCGCCGGATGCCAGACTGGGACCCACCATGACCCGTGATGTGACCCTCAGCGACCTCGACCTCACCCTGCCCGTCCCGGACGGGTGGGAGGTCGGCACGGTGCCGGCGGGCGATGGCTCTGTCGTGGTGATCGCGCCGGAGCCGTGGGGCCCCGAGCGCGGCTTCCGTCCCAACCTCACCGTCACCGCCGTGGAGAGCGCGCCGCCGCTGACGCCGCACCGGGCGGGGACCGAGGCGCTGGCCCTGGTCCTCACCGACGCGGACACGCACGTCGCGGCCTACGACGTGTGGCCCTCCGGCCGGCGGCTGACCCGGCTGTCCTGGGTGGGGGGCGAGCAGCTGGTCGTCGTCTCGTGGGTGCTGGCGCGTCGCGCCCGGGTGGTGACGATGACGGCCACGGTCGACGTGGAGCGCTGGAGCAGCACCCGGGAGCTGATGGAGGCGGTGGTCCGCGAGGTGCGCTGGGCCGACGAGCCGGCCGAGGAGCTCCCCTACGAGCGTCGGTGGCGGCGCGCCCGCCTCGGCCCGGGCCCGGCCGAGCCCCGCCGGGACCACGACCTGGTCGAGCTCGGTGAGAACCTCGAGGACCTCTCCGGCGTCCTCGGCGAGCAGCGCTTCCGTCCCGGCGGCGTCACCCTCGACCGGGAGCCCGCGGTGGCCTTCCTCACCGGTGACGGGCAGGGCCTCCCCCTGACCGCCGAGCTGGCCGACGTCGGGCTGGCCACGGCCGAGGGGCCCACCGAGGCGGGGCGGCGGCTGCGGACGATCGTCCGGGAGGCCGACCGGGTCCTGCAGGTGGAGGCCGCCGTCGGCCTGCTGCCCCTGTCGTTCACCCTCTACCGGCGGGGCGGGGACAGCGTGGTCGTGTGCACCGACGGGGTCTCCCAGTGGGTGGGCACCGACCCGCACGGGCGGGTCCTGCAGCAGGTGCCGACCCGCGTCCACGTCATGGACCTGTCCACCGTCGGTGCGCTCGGGACGCTCGCCTCCTGGCTGGGGGCCGGGCCGGCGTGGTCGCTCGCCGTCGACGACCGGGTGCCCCGCGAGCTGCTGACCGGCCGGGTGCAGGACCCGCGCACGCGTGCACCCGGGAGCGCGAGTCCGCAGCTGCAGCAGGTGTGGTCCCGGATCGGGGCGCTGTGGACGCTGCGCGCGCACGACGTGCCCACGGGGGCATCGGCCGGGACGGCCGTGGTGGATGCCGCCGACCGGGGGGTCTACCAGCTGGGCGCGGCCGAGGAGGACGGCACGCTCGCGCTGCACGCCATGCCCGCTGCCGCACTGCTCGACGAGCTGGTGCGGCTGGTCGTCGACCCGGCGCGGACGTGGTCCGGTCCGCCGGAGGAGGAGGCGTCATGAGCACGGAGATGTCGGGTATGGAGCTGGCCGCCGCCGCTGTGACCGCCCTGGTCCTGGTCGGGTTCGTCGTGGGAGGCGTGCTCGCCTACACCGGCACCTGGGCACCGCTGCGCCGGGCCATGACCGGTGACCCGGAGGGCCACCGGATGGCGGGGTCGCTGTGGCTCGGGCTGCTCGGCCTGCCGGCGGCGGCGCTGGTGCTCACCGACCCCGCGGCGGACGGCGGGCTGAGCGGCCTGCACGTGGCCGCCCTGGGGGTCATGGCCCTGCTCCTGCTCGCGCTCGTCGCGCTCGCTCTTAACCGGCCCGCGGCCCTCACGAGGGCCCTGACCCCCCGGTGGCTCCTGCGCGAGCGGGAGCAGCGCTTCGGGTCGCTGCGCAAGGACGGACGCCCGCAACTCGGGTGAGGCCACCGCGGCGGGGAGCCGGGGAGGTCTCGCCGGGGCTCAGCCCGCCGACTGTCCCGTTCCAGCCGATCCGCCGCCTGCTCCCGCCGGGCTCAGCCCGCCGCCTGCTCCCGCTCCAGCCGGTCCGCCTCGTCCTCCAGCTCGGTGGCGCGGGTGTCGCAGCGCGCGGCATACCCCTCCACGTCCCCGGCGAGCTCGCGCAGCGAGGTCCGGACGCCCTGGACGAGCGTGTAGAAATCGTCGGCCGCCTGGCCCCACCACACCCCGTCGCTGGTGTGCGGGTAGTGGGTGAGCACGCCGTGCGTGTCGTCGTCGAGCTGCGGCGCCTTCGTGCGCAGGGTGCGGGCGGCGTCGCGCAGGTCCTCGGCCTGGGCGCGCAGCCGGGCGGGGTCGGTCATGGCCCCAGTCTGGCAGCCCCCACGCGGTCCGCCCACCCGGCTCGCCCTCTCTGCGCGCCTCTCACGATCAGGCTAGAGAGCCGCATACAGTCCCAGCGTGGACCCGATCAGGAACCCCTACGCCCCCGGCGCCGGCCAGCGCCCGCCCGAGCTCGCTGGCCGCGACGAGCAGCTCGACCGCTTCTCGGTGGTGCTCGAGCGCATCCAGCGCGGCCGTCCGGAGCGCTCGATGATCCTCACCGGGCTGCGCGGTGTGGGCAAGACGGTGCTGCTCAACGCCCTTCGCTCGACGGCCGTGCGGTCCCGGTGGGGGACGGGGAAGTACGAGGCGCGACCCGAGCAGGGCATGCGCCGCCCGATGGCCGCCGCCCTGCACGTCGCGGTGCGCGAGCTGGGGCACCCGCAGGGCAGCGAGGTGGACCACGTGCTGGGGGTCATCAAGGCCTTCGCCCAGAAGGACCAGCCGGACGCCAAGCTCCGCGACCGGTGGAACCCCGGCATCGACGCGCCGGCCGTCACCGGCCGGGCCGACTCCGGCGACATCGAGATCGACCTCGTCGAGCTCTTCTCCGACGTCGGGGGGCTGGCGGCCGACGTCGGCAAGGGCGTGGCCGTCTTCGTCGACGAGATGCAGGACCTGCAACCGCAGGACGTCTCCGCCATCTGCGCCGCCTGTCACGAGCTGTCGCAGACCGCGCTGCCGCTCATCGTCGTCGGCGCCGGCCTGCCGCACCTGCCGGCGGTGCTGTCGGCGAGCAAGTCCTACTCCGAGCGCCTCTTCCGCTACAGCCGCATCGACCGTCTCTCCCGGGAGGAGGCCGCCCGCGCCCTCCAGCTGCCGGCCGAGGACGAGGACGCCGAGTGGGCCGACGACGCCCTGGCGGCCATGTATGCCGCGACCGGCGGCTACCCCTACTTCATCCAGGCCTACGGCAAGGAGGTCTGGGACCTGGCGCCCGCCTCCCCGATCACCGCCGAGGACGTCGCGGTGGGGTCACCCGCGGCGGAGAACGAGCTGGCCGTGGGCTTCTTCGGCTCCCGCTACGAGCGGGCCACGCCGGGGGAGCGGGAGTACCTCCGCGCCATGGCCGACCTCGCCGCCCAGCGGCTGGAGGCCGGCGAGGAGCTGGACGAGGTGGAGTCGGTGGCCACCGCCGACATCGCCACCCACCTGGGCCGCAAGCCCCAGTCGCTGTCCCCGGCCCGCGACGCCCTGCTCAAGAAGGGGCTGATCTACTCCGGCGAGCGCGGCCGGATCGCCTTCACCGTGCCGCACTTCGGGAGGTACCTTCGCTCGCAGGCGTGAGCGGTGCCGCGGGCCGGGGGTGATGCTCCCGGCGCGGATCGAGATGGCCATGTCCCGAGGGGTGAAGGCCCATGCGGCCGTCATGACCGCGGTGGAGGCCAGGGCCTGGGCGTGGTCGTCGCAGGTGGCGACCTCAGGTGAGGTCTTGGCGGTCGAGCCGGGTGAGTGAGCGGAGTCGACGTCGTAGATCAGCACTGCATACTGCAAGATTGGGTCTCCTCGGTGCTGCGGGGGATGTGTCGCACGGCGCCCGGCCCGGGGGACATGTCCGCCCAGGCCTCGGGGTCGCCGTGGATGAGCAGCATGAACTTCGCCATCACAAGTCCGCCATGGTCCGTCGTCAGCTCAGCTCAGCTCGGCGATGCGGCGTCGCAGGTAGGCGCGCACGGCCTCGGTGCGGGCCACCTCGTGCGCGGCCCGGTAGGCCTCGTGAGCAGCCGCCCGGTCCCCGGCCCGGCGCAACAGGTCAGCGCGGATCGCAGGCACCTCCGGGACGTCGTGCAGGCCGTGGTGGTCCACCGCCTCCTCGAGGGCGACCAGGCCGGAGTGGGGGACGTCGCGCATGCCGACGGCCACGGCGCGGTTCATGGCCACGACGGGTGAGGCGGTGGCGTCCAGAAGCAGGTCGTACCAGGCGACGATCCCTGCCTGCGGTCGGTAGACGCCGACGAACCCGTCCGTGGAGTCCGGTGCCTCGCGTGCCAGGCGCAGCGACTCCATACCCGCGGCCAGCAACGCTGTGTCCCAGCGGGTACGGTCCTGCTCGTCCAGCGGCACCAGGGTGCCGTCGGGCGTCGTCCTGGTCGGCCGGCGGGCGTGCTGGAGCAGGACCAGGGCCCGCAGGGCGTGCGCCTCCCCGTGCCCTGGGAGTAGCCACGTGACCAGCTGCGCCAAGGTGAGCGCCTCCTCGGCCAGCTCGTCGCGCAGTCCGGTGCCGTCGGTCACGGAGTATCCCTCGGTGAAGAGCAGGTAGATGACGGCGAGCACCGCGGCGACCCGGTCCTGCACCTGGTCCGCCGGGGGGACGGTCATGGCCAGCCCCTGCTGCACGATCTGCTTGCGCACCCGCCGGAGCCGCTGGCTCATGGTGGGCTCGCTGACCAGCATGAGGTGCGCCACGTCCCGGGTGGACAGGCCGCACACGCTCCGCAGCGTCAGCGCCACCCGGTCACGCATGCTCAGATCGGGGTGGCAGCACGTGAACAGCAGTCGCAGCCGGTCGTCGGCGTACCCCCCACCGGCGTCGAACGTGGGAGCAGTGTCCTCGGTCATGGCCGTCCACGCCTGCAGCGCCCTGGACTCGATGCTCCGCCGGCGCAGCAGGTCCAGGGCGCGTCGCCGGGCCACCGACGTCAGCCAGGCGGCGGGGTTGTCCGGGACCCCGTCGCGAGGCCACGTCAGCAGCGCCCGCTCGGTCGCGTCCTGCGCGCAGTCCTCTGCCAGGTCCCAGTCACCGGTCGTGCGCAGCAGGCTGGCGACGATGACCGACCACTGCGCCTGGACCGCCGCCTCGAGCGAGGACTCCGGGCGCGCGCTCACCGCGTGCCCTCTACTCCCCGTCGAAGGGCCACATCGCCCGGATCTCGATGACGCCGGCGTGGGCCATCGCGTGCCCCGAGGCGACGTCGACGGCCTCCTGCATCGAGGCGCACTCCAGGACGTCGAACCCGGCCACCACCTCGCTGGCCTCGGTGAACGGCCCCTGGGTCACCAGCATCTCGCCCCCTCGCACCCGCACCGTCATGGCCTCGGCGGCCGGGCGCAGCCGGTCTCCTATGACGTACTTGCCGGCATCATTCACTTCCTGCCACCACCGGCCCACGTCGGGCGCACCGTCGCGGTCGGCCTGCGTGGGCGGCGCAGGGGAGTCGTCGACGTCTTGGCAGACGAGCATCAAGTACTTCATAGAGAGCACCTTCTCCTGTCGTAGGTCGACCCGCCGGCCGGAATGGGCGGGTCCGACAGGTCGACGAACGGCCCGTCACCGATCCGACAACCTCACCCCGGGCACTCGAGGAGCAGGAGCACGTCGGCGTCCGCGCCGCCGTCGGCGGGATCGAACCACGGAGCTGCGTGGTCGTCGGCGCGCTCCCGGTTGATGTCACGCACCATCTCGTTGAGGCTGGCCACGTGTCGGTCATCCGGTCGGGCTCTCTTCGACGTCACAAGGCTCTGGTTGCGATGTGCCCGGGTAAGGACAGGCATGACTCTAACGACTGGTCGACCGATGGCGTCCCGACCCTACTGGCGGGCAGGACGTCGCGGCGGAAGGGGCTATGTCGATGCGCTGGACTCTCGTCGAGGGCCCGCGCCGAGGGTCGTTAGAGGTCCAGCAGCAGCGCGAGGGTCTCTCGGACCTCGCCGAGTACTACAGGGCCGACATTTCCGATGCGGTGCTGAATACGCGTGGTGGCCACAGATCGCACGTGCTGGCACTGCGCCGAGGAACGCTCTGCAAGACGGTTGCCGTGATCTGGGTCGATGACCACTTCGGTGCTGCTGGCCCGGATGGTGCGGGTCAGCGGCACTACCTGCACGACGTTCGGTCCACCCACCAGCACCCGTGCGGCAGTGACGACGACCGCGAGACGATGTAGCCCCGCCTCGCTACCGGCCGGAGTGCCGAGATCGAGCTCGACGACGTCACCCGGCGTCAGCATCGAGCCAGGCCGTCTCATCCTCTGTGAGCTCTTCGGACAGGTCGTGGCCCATGCCGTCTTGGCGCAGCGCTCGCAGAGCGCTGCTCACCAACTCATCGATCGTCTCGTGGCGCTCGGCCGCCAAGCGGGTGACCCGGGCGTGGGTGTCCCGGCTGATGCGTATCGTCGTCGTCTCGGCCATACGGCGACGTTACGCCGCGTAGATGATTCCGTCTACACGGCGGCTCGCCGGCCAGCGGCGATCACGACGCCATCGAGCAGAAGCGCCCGGATCGCGGCGGTTTGACGCGCCCTCCTGGCCACCCCGCGCCCACGCGTTTCGGGCTCCGGCCTGAGTTTGGACAGGTAGTGCGTCCTCGCAGGGCCTCGGGCTGCTGACCTGCGGTGTTGTGTTTCGGGTGGTGGTGTTTCACGCACTAATCGGATGCGTCTAGCCTCCTGGTGTGGCGTTCATCAGGCGGGTGCCGACCAAGTCGGGGGCGACGGCCGTGCAGATCGCCGAGTACGCCCAGGGGCGGCAGCGGATCGTCAAGCACCTTGGGTCTGCGCACACCGAGGCCGAGCTTGGGGTGCTGCTGGCCCGGGCCCGGGAGCTACTCGAGAACCCTGCGCAGGGCACTCTGGAGCTGGACGTGGAACCAGCGCCGGTGGCGGCGTCGCTGGTGCGACCGGCTCCTGAACCGGCGCTGTTCGACACGCCCGCCCCAGCGTCGCCGAAGGTCCGGGATGCTTCTGGCCGGGTGGTCGGCACGGACAGCCGGGTGCTCTTCGAGGCTCTGACCGCGGTGTACGCCCAGCTGGGGTTCGACGTGGTCGGTGATGAGGTGTTCGCCGATCTGGTGATCGCCCGGGTGGTGGAGCCGACCTCGCTGCTGGATGTCGCGCGGGTGCTGGGCGACCTGGGCCAAGAAGCGGCGAGCTACAAGACGATGGGGCGCACCCTGGCCCGCGCGCAGGAACGCGGGTACCGCGACCTGGTCGCCGGGGCCTGCTTCGAGCACGCGGTCAGCACCGGGGACGTCTCGCTGATCATGTACGACGTCACGACCCTGTACTTCGAGGCCGAGAAGGAGGACGACCTGCGCAAGGTCGGCTACTCCAAGGAACGCAGGGTGGACCCACAGATCGTGGTCGGCCTGCTGGTCGACCGGGGTGGGTTCCCGCTGGAGATCGGCTGCTTCGAGGGAGACAAGGCAGAAACGGCCACGATCGTGCCGATCGTCAAGGCCTTCCAGGCCCGGCACTCCGTGGCCGACATGGTCGTCGTCGCCGACGCCGGGATGCTCTCTGCGGACAACCTCAAAGAACTGGACGCGGCCAACCTGCGGTTCATCGTCGGCTCGAGGATGACCAAGGCACCGATCGACCTGGCCTCCCACTTCCGCTGGCACGGCGATGCGTTCACCGATGGCCAGGTCATCGACACCATCACCCCGCGGGTGTCCACCACGCGCGCTCGGGCCGTTAACGACGTCAAGAAGCGGGCCGAGCCGGTGTGGGACCCCGCCGAGCACGAGGTCTCCTGGCGGGCCGTGTGGGCCTACTCGGCCAAACGGGCTGCCCGGGATACGAAGACCCTGACCCTCCAGGAGAACAAGGCCAAAGCCGTCGTCGCCGGCGAGAAAGCCGCCCGCACCCCGCGGTTCGTGAAGAAGGGCCAGGGCGCCCCCAGGCTGGACGAGGCGGCCCTGGCCAGGGCCCGCCGCCTGGTCGGTCTGAAGGGCTATGTCACCAACATCCCGGCCAGCATCATGCCCGCCCGCGAGGTCATCTCCTCCTACCACGACCTCTGGCAGGTCGAGACCTCCTTCCGGATGTCCAAGACAGACCTTCGCGCCCGCCCACTGTTCGCCAGAAAACGCGACGCGATCGAGGCCCACCTGACCATCGTCTTCACCGCCCTGGCCATCTCACGCGAGATCCAGAACCGAACCGGCCTGGCCATCCGCAACGTGATCCGCCAGCTCCGGCCGCTGCGCTCGGCCACCATCGCGATCAACGCCAGCCGGCAGACCTTCCCGCCCCAGATCCCCGCCGACAAGCAGGCCCTCCTCGACGCCCTCCATCACCGGTGAGGTCACGCACTAACGAAATGACCAAACTCAGGCGGCGGTTTGACGCGCCCTCCTGGCCACCCCGCGCCCACGCGTTTCGGGCTCCGGCGCCCTAGCTGTCTAGCCCACGCCCGAGCATCTGCTCAAAGGCGATCGCGGAGACAAGGGCCGTACCACTCGGCTCATTCGTCTGAGGCGTCAGGAGGGTTTACGCACGGTCTGGCTAAAGGCCGCGACAAACAGCGAGGAGAGGGCCCATCCCAGGGCGATGACTACCCACTGGACAACCAGGACGGCTCCGACTGCCTCGAAGCGACTGGCCTCGCCGAAGTCGATGATGGGCAGGAATACATCCGTGGCGTAGATGAGCGGTTGTGCGTCGCGTGATGTCGGAGGCTTTGGCGTGAGCTCTTGGGATCGCAGCGATACCAGCAGGGTGAATGCCGCCACGACAAGGGCGCCCCATATGAATGATCGTTCCGGGCGGTACCCGTGGCCGATTAGCAGTCGCAGGGACCACCGTCCAAACTTGCGAGGTCCCCGTGGCATGCGCGCCAGTCGGTCATCTTCCTGGGCCATGTTGACTCGTCTGGCCAGCGCGTCCTGTCCGGACGACGCATAGACCCTAGACAGGGTGCGCCAGATCGCAGGATCGTAGGACGCGGTTCCACGCAACCACCTCTCACGCAATGCGACAGAGCTCTCAGGCTCGTCGTTGAGTTGCTGGAAGGTGAATCCACGCAGGTCCAGGGGATGCGCCGAGGACCAGCTCCCCAGCCCGTCCTCACCTCCGCCGAGGTCGTCATCTAGACCAGTGACGTGCGTCTGGAACAGCCGAATTGCCCCCACGTGCGTCCGGTGCAGAGAAAGGACGCCATGCACTGTGGCGCCATCCATGATCAGTGACTCGCCCTGGGCGGACCAAAGGTGGGCATCGCTCACGTGCACTGAGCCAGCGATATCGGCCCCCACAAGGCGGGTAGTGCCAGCGAGCGTGGCACCGGCAAGCAACACGTCTCCACGGACGCGCGAGCCGTCGAGGGTGACAGCGTCGCCCAAGCTGTTGTCGATCTTGGTGCCGGACAGGTCCACCACACGGCCGACTGAAATGTCTGAGAGCAGCATCTCGCCCTGCACTGTGGCGCCACGGATATCCAACTGCCCTCCGACGCTGAGCCCCGTTGCGTCCAACGCGGGGCGTAGAGCACCCTTGAGGGATTCCGGTCCCGAGAGGCGCGCTCGGTCCAGCAGCACGGTCGCTCCCACGGTGGCCTGTGCCAGCCGGAGAAGCCCGCGAAAAGTCACGTCCGAAAGAGACAGGTTGCATCCGATCTTCGCCCCGTAGAGGGAGACGACGGGGTTGTCTTGCCATGTCGTCGCCGTCGCGTCATTCAGGATTAGGTCGTCACCGATCTCGCACCCGATGAGGGAGATCGGCCCCTCGAACACCGAGCGGTCCAGGCACAGGGAGCCCTCGACCTTGAGGGCGTTCGCCCACAGTCCAGGCATGTGGCAATCGACAACATCCAAAGCTGGGATGGTCGTACGTCCAAACCGCGGGACCTGCTCGAAGTCACACTCGCGCAGATCCAACGCAGTCTCGATCCGTCGAAAACTGAGATCGAGAGTTCCTACAACTCGTGCCGCCTTCAGATGAAGAGCCACTATGCGACCCAGCCCGCCGTCAGGGCTAAGTAGGTGGTCGAGAAATTCCGCCGACACGATCCGGTCAGCTAACGGAAGATCCGCCAGATCCACCCAAGAGTGGCCGGCGGCAACCTCCGCCGTTATCTGCTCCTCTGCCGCTGTCATCTCGCCGCCCCTCGGTGGTCCGCCGCTCGCCGGTACACCAATGATGCCCGTACCAGGACGTGGGCGACAGTCCTCCCGACTTTCGCTGGCACAGTACGGCGGCTTCCGGGCGATTCCCAGGGGGGTAACACCAACCTGCCCATCCACCTAGTCGCACCCCATCCACATCGCGTAGACTGAAAGGGGCTCTTCTAACTTCAGCGTGGTGCTGGGTGTTCACGCCGCTGGAGTCGACGTGTAGGCCATGATGCGGCATCGGTAGTTGTCGTGGTTGCGGTACCCCCGTCCGGCTCGCTTGAACGATTTCGCGTTGAGGTTCGCCGCTTCGGTACGGGCGTTCGTGATCCGGGTCCGGCAGAACGTGAGCAGCTCGCGCCGCCAGGCGCACAGCGTCTTGTACAGCCGGACCGGCTCCGGCAGTCGAGTGGCCCGCACGGCCTTGGTCAGCGCGGACCAGTGCCGGTGGAAGGAGTCGGTGTCGGTGGCGGTGAGCAGCTGGCGCACGTGTTCCTTGATGCCCCAGGCGACCGCGAGTTCGACATCGGCCTCGAGCACCTCTCCCAGCCGCTCGCGCTGTCGGGTGGTGAGGCGGTCGCCGGCGGCCAGCAGCAGCAGTCGGTAGCGCCAGGGCTTGTCGATCGCTCGCCCGCGCCGGCCCCAGGCCTCCCAGGCGCGGCGGCGACGCACGGTGGTGACCATCTCGTTCGCCAGGCGGACCACGTGCCAGTGATCCACGCTGATCCGTGCCCACGGCAGGACCGTGCGGATTGCGGCCCGGAACTCGGCCGACATGTCGATCGCGACGTACTCGATGCGGCGGCGCCACCACCGCGGCCGGGCCAGCAGCCAGGCCTTGACCGCCTTGCCGCGGGGACCGTCGACGACGTCGAGGATGGCGCCGGTGTCCAGGTCGGTCAGCATCACCGACCACGGCTCGACCCTGCGGACCGACCCGTCCTCCTCGCGGACGTACCGGACCCGGCGGAACCGGTGTTCATCGACACCGAGGCGGCGCACCAGGCGGCGCGGGTCCGGCCCGGCCAGGTCGACCGTGCCGGTGAGCAGGTTCATCACGGTGGGCCAGGACAGGTCGTGCTCGGTCGCCACCGCCGAGACGGCCCGCGGTTCGGCCCGCAGCTGGGCGATCACCCGTGCAGCCAACCTGGTGGTCAGCCTGGCCCGGGCCGGGAGCTGGTCGGTGACCTCGGTGAACGTGCGCCGGCGACACATCTCCTCGGTGCAGACGTAGCGGCGTTTGCGGACCCGCGCCAGCACTGGTTCTCCGCCGCACTGGACATCCTTGACGGTCTGCACCGGCCGGGCCTGCACCCGGGACGAGACCACCCCGCACTCTGGACAGGCGCCCTCGTCGGCGACCGTCTCGACGAGCACCTCACGACCGTCCGGACCGCGCACCGCTGACAGCACGCGGTAGCCGGGCAGGTTGAACAAGATCGACGCCGCATCAGCGTCATGCGTAGGCTTGAACAAGCTCGTGGTCCTCCCACCTGGATGCCTTGACAACACCCATGCTGGCGCAGGGCCACGAGCCCTCACATCAGAGCCCCACCACGCTCAACCTCGAAGAGCCCTGAAAGGTCCGACCCGCGGCGATCGTTAGCCTCGATCTTTCACCGGGTGCCGCTGGCGGAGGGTGACGGCGTCACGGTCCCAGTCGGGTGTTGCGGCGACCCTGTAGGGCCACTGTCGACGCCCACCGGCAGCGCGACGAGGCACTGACCCCAACGACGCCACGCCGCCCGACTTCGCGTCCGCTCGCGGCTACTAGACACTGGACGCAGGGTCGGTGTCTGGCAAGACTCGATGCAGGTGCTCGGCGGGGCGCTCTCTTTGGGGCTGCCCACACCCTCGCTGCTATGGGGGTGTGGCTCACTTTCGGTCTGCTGCCCGTCGGGCACTGCTGACGAGGCGTGGCTCAAGAAGGGACTGCCCTGCTCGTAGTAGCACTGCCCACCTCGCCGTCCACATCGGTACGAGCGTCAGGTTGGGATGAAGAACATGGGACAGGTCATCATCGGGGTTGACCCCCACAAACTGTCGGCAACCGTCGAGGTTGTCGACCAGAACGAGCAGTTGCTCGGCGCGGGCCGGTTCAGCACCGACCAGACTGGGTACGCGGCGATGCGCCTCTACGCGAGGTCGTGGCCCGAGCGCCTCTGGGCGGTGGAGGGCGCCAACGGTGCTGGCCATCCACTGGCGCAACGGTTGCTCGAGGCCGGCGAGAACGTCGTGGATGTACCGGCCAAGCTCGCCGCACGGGTCCGGCTCTTTGACACCGAGCAAAACCGTAAGACGGACGCCTTGGATGCGCACTCCATCGCGATCGTCGCGGGGGTCCGCACTCAAGGGTTGCGGGTGTTGAAGGTCGACGGCGAACTGGAGGCACTGCGGATGCTGGCCGACCGGCGCGAGGCACTCACCCGCAGGCGCGTTGCCAGCGTCAACCGGCTGCAGGCGCTGCTGGCCGAGCTGCTTCCCGGACAGGCCAAGAAGGACATCACCACAGGCACAGGCTAAACAGCTGCTGGCCTCGGTGCGTCCACGGGACATCGCCGGCAAGACCTGTCGCCGCATCGCGGCCGAGGAGTTGGCCGAGCTGGTAGCTGTTGAGGCCAAGGTCAGGAAGGCCACCGCCGAGCTCAAGACCTTGGTCTTGGCCCGGGACTCTCACCTGATGGACCTGCACGGCGTCGGGCCCGTGGTAGCCGCGCGGATCCTGGCCGATGTCGGGGACATCGCCCGCTTCGCCGACCGGCGTCAGTTCGCGTCCTGGACCGGCACCGCACCCCTAGATGCCTCCTCCGGAGAACAGAACCGCCACCGCCTCTCCCGGGCCGGGAACCGTCGGATGAACCATATGATCCACATCGGCGCGGTCACCCATCTCCGCCTGGACACCGACGGCCGGGCTTACTACCGGCGCAAGCGAGCCGAGGGCAAGAAGCCGATGGAAGCACTGCGCTGCCTCAAGCGCCGCATCTCTGATGCCATCTACCGTCAGTTGGTCGCCGACGCCCAAGGCGTGGGCAACGAACACCTCGAGGCGGGTCCGGGAGGGCACCGCGGGGCGTCTTTGCTATCCAGCGCGGCCGGCTCACACCCGCACACCGGCACTTCGGATCAGCCACTTCCCGGACCCGCACCCACGACGCTACCGCTCATCGCGACCCCTGCCCAGCCCCGTCCGGGACCGGCTCCTCAGCACCCGCGCCGACGTGCCGGAGCCGTCAAGATGCAGCGCCCCACCGGACGAACGACCTTGACGGCGACAAACGTCGACGCACACTCCAAAGAGCCGATCCCGACCCCTTGACAACAGAAGGGAGCCGGAATGACGCGGGCGGGCAGCTCTGGATCGCGCCTATGTCCTTCGGAACGTTGCATCGAACGGAGAGGGGCCGAACGTAGGCGCTCTTAGCGTTCAGTGGGGTAGGCTGCGTCAAGATGATTCCCGACTAAGGTGACCACAATGAGCATGCTTGAACAGCACCAAAAACAATTGGTTAGAGAGCGCGAAAAACGGATCCGCTTGATCAAGGATGCTCAGTCCATTGCTCGCCGACTTAGTGAGCAGCGCCCAAGGGTTAGCCGAGCGAGTAGTGAAGCGGCGCGACGAACACAGGAGCTACAGGTCGCGCGGCTCGAGAAAGACCTGGTTCGGGCCCAGGGGAAAGTCGCCGAACAAGACCGGGTGGTCGCCAACCTGCAGAAGAAGGTTGACCGTGAAGAGGCCTCCGCTGTTCAAGCGAGACGGCGTGCTGAATTGAGGGCCGCCCAGGAGCGAACTCGGCAAGACCGGCGGGTTACGCGCGAGTTGGAGGCGCTCTCTGAATCGACCGACAACTTAGTCTCGCGAGTCAGTGACCTCGAGTCCGTCGCACTCAGATCGCTAGCAACCGCGGTTGCCACCGACCCTGTCCCTCGCGACGTGGACGTCTTCCTCTCATACGCTAGCCCCGACAAGGCTGTCGCTAGTCGACTTCGCGACGAACTTAAGGCGCGCGGTCTAGACGTTTGGATGGCCGACGAAAAAATCACCCTTGGCTCGTCACAGACGATCGCTATCGACGAAGGCATCGGGCGGGCGCGCGTGGGTCTCTGTTTCGTAACACCGGCCTACATTGAGCCTAATCGGTTTTGGACAAAGCACGAACTTGCAGCTCTGATCAACGGTCGCAAACGCGTCATTCCGGTGCTTGCCGGACTTTCATTCTCCGAGATGCAGGACTTTAGCGCTCTACTTGGAGACCGCAGCGGACTGAGCACCGCAGATCATGGCCTCGATGAGATCGCCGATCTTCTGGCTCGGTCCATGCGGGGAGACGATCAGGATGACTGACCGTGAGGTGGATTCAAGGGTCTCAGGAATACAGCTTCCTCTACCCTTACTCGACCCACCGGTGTCAATATCGGGAGTCCCCACGCGGTTGCTAGCGCCGGTCATCGAACCAGTGCCAGGCGGGACCACCGTTTGGCACTACACCGACGCCGCTGGCGCGATTGGGATGATGACCGAGGGCAGGGTGCGTGCAACCTCGGTCCTGTGTCTTAACGACGAGGCCGAGTTCCACTACGGCGAAAGGCTCGTGCATGAATTGATCGAAGGTATCCTAGGGAGCGGGCAGTTGGAGCCCTACCAGGAGGCCCATCTAGTGGAGGTTGAAAGCAGCCTCAAGAGTGTTCTCGACCGATACCCCCTGTTCATCTTCTGCGCATCTGAAGCGGAGGACTCTTTGGGACAATGGCGTGGATACAGCGCAGACCCCGGATACTCGCTTGGCTTCAGCGTCCAAGATCTGGTTGTGCTGGACAGGCACAGCCCGCCTCGGTCCCTCGACCCGCTGCCGCATCTGGCTCCCCGGTGGGGGCGAGTGCTATACGAGAAAAACGCGCAGCATCAGCTGCTGCTTCGCGGCTTGAGTTACTGTGCAGCAGCGGCGTCAAGGGATGATTCTAACGGTTCACCCGCTACCTCGGAACCTCCGGTCCCTCCCACGAATGCTTCAGGAGCGGAGGATGTCTACGGTGGTTATCGTCCTGAGAACGCGGCAGCAACTCTCATGTCACTCTTGGTTTTTTGCAAGCACCCGTCTTTCGCGGATGAGCAGGAAGTCCGGCTTGTGGCAACGTCGCCACCAGATAGTCGCGCCGTAGAATTTCGACAGTCACGATTCGGCGTAACCCCTTTCGTTTCTCTCGGAGTCCCGCCGCCAGAGGCTGAGGGCAGAGTCTGGACTGCGCCGCTATGCGACCCCTACCTTCCAGACCACGTAATGATCGGACCTACCCCACATCGGGAACCAGCTTTTCACGGAGCCAGCCAACTCCTTCGACGCGCGGGATTGGACTTCGACCCTACGCATAGCGCATCTCCCTTCCGGTAGTTGTCGTCAATCCCAGATCGACGCCACGTTGAATGTGAGCAATTCTCGCCACGCTCTTTGACGTCCACCGCCGCGTCATTCTGGGCGAATTGACGCGACCCCCGCGGTGCCGGTGCACTCCAGCGCGGCCAGATTGCGCAGCGGGGCGATCGTGCAGGTCGACCGCGATCGCGAAGACCGCGATCAAGGCGCGACCGGGGCCGAGGTCCCCGACGGGTAGGCGGTATGCCACCGCTGAGGTCCCCCGGCCACCACAGCCCGGAAGTTCTCCTCCCGCACCTCAGTTCTGCGAGTTCGACTCCGCCGGGTCGACCGGGGACTGCCGCTGGCCGCTGTCGCTGACCGAGCCGGGGCCCGTGTCTGCGTGGGAGTCCGACCCGAAGCCCGCGTCGGACCCGGTGCTGTCGGAGACGCTGGGCGACACCGGCCCCTGGGACACCCCGGTGCTGCCGTCGTCGACGCCACCGTCGCTGTCGGTCGCGTCATCGACCGGACTGGCGTTGCCGCCCCTTCTCGCCCCACGTCTTGCGCGGGCCGTAGGGGGCACTCAGCGACACCGTCCCCTCGACGGGGTCGATCTGGATAAGCGCGTTGGCCTCCAGGAGGGACTCGGCACGGTTCTGCGACTCGGCCTTCTCGTTGCGGTCGCTGATCATCATCCGGGCCTTCGCCGTCCCCGGGAGGTCCAATCCGATCCTCGACCGGTGACGAATGCCTGGGGAAGCCCCACCGACGGTGGGGATCGCCCGACCCGGCCGGTGCGCGTGCAGCGTCCCCCCGGGTCCCGACAGAAGGACTACCCGATGCACATCTCCCGCACACTCCTGGCCCTCCCCGCCGCCGGTGCCGCCGTGATGCTCCTGGCCGGTGCGCCCGCGGTCGCCGCGACGGGTTCGGCGATGGCCGACCTGCAGCCCGTCCCGCTCAACGACGCCCCGGGCACCGGGTCGGCCATGTTCGAGGTGGACGGCACCATGGTCGACCTCACCCTGGCCTACCAGGGGCTCCTCGCGGACGCGCCCCACGCGGCGCACGTCCACTTCGGGGCGGATGCACGGCACGCGTGCCCCACCGCCGAGGACGACGCCGACGGCGACGGCTTCCTCAGCACCAGCGACGGTGGGCCTGCCTACGGCGGTATCGCCATCTCGCTGACCACCGAGGGCGACACCAGCGCGGACTCCGGCCTGGCCATCGACCGCTTCGGCGTCGGGGACGACGTGAGCTACGCCCGCGGCGGCATCGAGGTCGACCAGGCCACGGCCGACGCCATCCTGGCGGGTGAGGCCGTCGTCGTCGTGCACGGCGTGGACCACAACGGCAACGGTGAGTATGACGAGGGTGACCGCGGTCCCTCCGACCTGGACCCCTCGCTCCCGGGTGAGGCCACCGACCCCGCCCTGTGCGGTGTGGTCCAGGCCTCGCAGATGAGCGGCGTGCCCAGCGGGGGCGTCGACACCGGTGAGGCGGCCCCGGGCAGCCAGAACCTGCTGCTGGCTGCCGGAGGCGGCGTCGCCCTCGTCGGTGGCGCGCTGGTCCTCGCCCGTCGCCGCACCGCGGCCGGCTGAGCCGGGCCTGCTGATGACCGAGGACGTCGGGCGGACGGCGACGGGGACGGGGACCTCCGGTCCCGCCGCCCGACGTCCCGGTCCGGCCCTCCGCACGGCCGCCGCGCTCGCCCTCCTGCTCGGTGGCGGGACGGCAGTGGCCGTGGGCTGGTCCGCCCAGGGGGGGACACCCACCCCACCCGCCCTCTCCGTCCCCGCGGCGGGGGAGGGCACGACGGCGGAGCCGACACCGGGTCCGGTGACCGGCCCTGCTGCCACCTCCGGCCCGCCACCGCCCACGCCGTCCTCGGCCGAGACCGGTGCCGCCTCGGCTGCGCCCGAGGCGACGTCGGCCGAGCCCACCGAGCAAGCGGTCCCGGTCGCGCTCCCGGTCTCGGTGTCCATCCCCGCCATCGGGGTCACGTCCGACCTGCTCCATCTCGGGCTGAACCCGGACGGCACCCTGCAGGTGCCCGAGGGCCCCGACTTCGACACCGCCGCCTGGTACGACGGCTCACCACGACCCGGTGAGACCGGTCCGGCGGTGATCGAGGGGCACGTCAGCAGCATCGGGCGGGGTCCGTCGATCTTCTTCGACCTGGCGCGTCTGCAGGTCGGCGACACGGTCGAGGTCACCCGCGAGGACGGCTCCGTCGCCACCTTCGAGGTGTACGACCTCCGACAGTTCCCCAAGGACGACTTCCCCACGGTCGAGGTCTACGGCAACACGGCGGGACCCGAGCTGCGGCTCATCACCTGCGGCGGCACGATCGCCGAGAGCACGGGCCGCTTCGCCGACAACGTCATCGTCTTCGCCCGCGAGGTCTGATGCCGACCCCGTCCCAGGGCCCGACCATGCGGGTGCTCGGGGTGGGGCTGCCTGCGGTCCTGCTGCTGGCGGGGATCCTCGTCGTCGCCCTCCTGGCGGGGGGAGGCGCGCCGCAGGCACCCCTCCCGGGGCTGCCGGACGCGGGTGCTGTGACGGGCTGGGGCGGTCCGCTCGTCGACCTGGTCGTCCGCGGCCTGGCCGTGCTGACGATCGGGCAGCTCACCTACGCCGCCCTGCTCTCCCCGACGGGCACGGGCACCGCGACGGCCCGGGCGCTGCGGGGCGCCACCTGGTCCACCTGCGCCTGGCTGGTCGCCGAGCTGACCGCCCTGGTGCTCACCGTCAGCTCCGTCCACGGCGTGCCGGTCACGGGTCTGTCGCCGCAGGCGGTCCTCCTCCTGCCCACCCAGCTCCCCGCCGGCCGGTCCGCGGCCTGGGTCGTCGGGCTGCTGACCCTGGTGGTCGCCGGCAGCGCCCGATCGGTGCGCGCAGGAGCCCGGGAGGGTCGGGGCCGGACCCGCACGGGGGCGGTCGCGCTGCTGCTGGTCGCGCTCGCCGCCGCCGTCCTGCCGGGCGTGCTCGCCGGTCATCCCGCGGCCGCGGACGACCACCTCCCTGCGGTGGTCGCGCTGTCGTCCACGTCGTGACCGCGAGCCTGTGGGTCGGGGGCCTGGTCGGTCTGCTCCTGCACGGCCGGCACCGTCCGGACACCGTGGCGGCCGTCCGCCGGTTCAGCGCCCTGGCGCTGGCCTGCGTCGTCCTGCTGCTGACCTCGGGCATGGTGTCCGCGCTGCTGGTGGCCGGCCCGCCCGCGGCGTCGTGGGCCGGCGAGGGGTGGGTCCGGCTGCTCCTGCTCAAGACGGTCCTGCTCGGGCTCCTGACGGCCGTCGGATGGTGGCACCGTCGACGCACCATGCCGGCCCTGGCCGACGGTGCGCCGCGTGCCTTCGTCCGCCTCGGCGTGGCGGAGGTCGTCCTCATGGGCCTGACGGTCACCCTGTCCGTGGCCCTGGCCGCGTCTCCCGCGCCCACCGCGGGGGCCACCGAGGACATGAGCGGCCACGACCACGGGGAGCTGTCCGTCGCCATCCTCGTCGACGAGGACCGGTTCCACGTGGCCGGCACGGTGCGGCCGGGCCAGGCGGTGACGGTGCACAACCCCAGCACGTCGGCCGCCACCATCAGCGCGGTGGACGGCAGCTTCGACGTCGACGTGCGGCCCCGGACCATCCTCACCTTCGTGGCTCCCGCCGAGCCGGGCGACTACGACTTCGTGAGCCGGGCCGGGGGCTCCGCCGACGGTCGCTCGCCCGACACCCTCCGCGTCCGCGCCGGCCCCTGACCCCGCGGTGCGCAGGTCGGGTCACCTCGTGCCCACCGACTACGCTGAGGTCGTGGCGATGCCAGGGCCACCTCGAGTGAATCCCCCGGGAGGCGATGTGCGGTCCGCCGAGCAGCCGACCGCGCCCGTCCTGGGTCGGCTGCTGGCCCTGGTCGCGACCGGGGACCAGGACGCCCTCGCCGAGGTCTACGACCTCGTGGCCCCGCGCGTCTTCGGGCTGGCCCTCCGCATCGTGCGGGACCGCGCCCTCGCCGAGGAGGTCACCCAGGACGTCTTCGTCCAGGTATGGCGCCAGGCCGGGGAGGTCGACCCGCAGCGGGGGTCCCCGCTCGGCTGGCTGATGACGCTGACCCACCGCCGGGCCGTCGACCGGGTCCGCTCCGAGCAGGCGCAATCCGATCGCCTCCGCCGCTACGAACTCCAGCAGACGACACCGGAGTACGACTCCACGGCGGAGGAGGCGCTGGGACGGGTCGAGGCGGAGCGCCTCCAGCAGGCGCTCGAGCTGATCGGAGAGCCTCACCGGACCACGGTCGAGCTGGCCTACTTCGGCGGGCTCACCCACCGTGAGGTGGCCGGGCGGCTCGGCATACCCCTCGGCACGGCGAAGACCCGGATCAGGGACGGTCTGCACAAGCTGAGGGTCCAGATGGTAGGAGGTGAGCAGGGATGAACGAGCGGGATCTGCACGACCTCGCGGCGGCCTACGCCGTGGACGCCGTCGACGACGAGGAGCGGGAGGCCTTCGCCGCGCACCTGCCCTCGTGCGAGTCGTGCCGGCAGGAGGTGGCCCAGCTCACCGACGCGGCAGCAACCCTGTCCGAGGGTCTCGAGGTGCCGCCGCCGCCGGAGCTGCGGGACCGCGTCCTGGGAGCGGTCGCCGCGGAGGCGGCCGGGCCGCGCCGAGCCTCCGGCGACCCGGATCCCGACGGTGCCCCCCGCGGGGACGTCGTGCCACTGACCCGCGACCGGAGGCACCGGCGGGCCGAGGGCGGGCACCGTCGCGGCTGGTGGGCCGCCGCCGCAGCCGCCGTGGTCGTGGGGGTCGGGGGGTGGGGCGTGTCCCAGACCCTCACGCCCGATCCCCTCGACCAGGTGGTCAGCGCCGACGACGCCCAGGAGTACGAGTCCGAGGAGACCCCGGGCCTGGCGGTCGTCACCTCCAAGGCGGCCGACCGGGCCGTCCTGCGGCTGCCCGAGGACCTGGAGCTGCCGCCCTCGGGCTCGGTCCTGCAGGCCTGGTTCATCGACAACGAGGGACAGGCCCGCTCGGCGGGCGTCCTCGACGCCGAGGCGGCGCAGGAGCGCTCCGTGCTGCTGGACGGCTCCCCTTCCGGCGCGGCCGTGGTGGGCCTCACGGTCGAGCCGGACGGTGGCTCGGCGCAGCCCACCACCGACCCCGTCGGCGTCGTCCCGCTGGGGTAGGAGCCCGGTCCCGCTACCCCGACCTCACCCGGGCGGGCCGCAGGTGAGCCGGAGGTCCATCACGTCGTAGGGGCCGGCCGAGGCGTTCGTCCCCTCCGGCGCCTGCGCCACGGCCTCCTCCGGCACGACGTTGCGCATCACCATCCGCACCGTCCCCCGGCCGAGGGTGAGGTCGACCTGCCAGCCCCAGGTGTCCGCATACGTCGCACCGAGCCGGACGGTGTCCCCCTCCAGGGAGCCCGAGAGGTGCATGGGCCCGGGCTGCTGGTGCCACCCGTCCAGCCAGGTGGCCCGCACCGTGCCGTCCTCCTCCGGCGACCCCACGAGGAGCACGCCCTCCTGCGGGCCGTCCTGCGGGTGGGTCCAGGTGTAGGTCGCGAGGAGGGCGTGGCCGCCGGCGTGGACCTCGACGCGGCCGCTCGCCGGGCCGGCCGCGAAGGCGTCGGTGGGCATCATCCGGAAGCTCCCGTCGCCCCCGAGGGCCTGCGAGCTCGTCGACACGGTCAGGTCGGGCCAGGGTGTGGTCATGGCTCATCATCGCCCGTCCGCCTAGGGTGGGCCGGGTGATCCGGTTCGAGAGCGTCACCAAGCGCTACCCCGACGGCACGGTCGCCGTGGACGCCCTGACCCTCGACATCCCCCGGGGTGGCATCACGGTGCTCGTCGGCCCGTCCGGCTGCGGCAAGACGACCACGCTGCGGATGATCAACCGGATGGTTGAGCCCACGGAGGGCCGGATCACCCTGGACGACGAGGACATCACGGCCCGCCCGGCCGCCCAGCTGCGCCGCTCGATCGGTTACGTCATCCAGCACGCCGGGCTCTTCCCGCACCGGACCGTCCTGGCCAACGTCATGACGGTCCCGCGGCTGCTCGGCTGGGACCGGGCCCGGGCCCGCAGCGCCGCGCTCGAGGCGATCGAGAAGGTCGGCCTCACGGCCGACCAGGCACGCCGCTACCCCGCCCAGCTGTCCGGCGGGCAGCAGCAGCGGGTCGGGGTCGCCCGGGCGCTGGCCAGCGGGCCGGACGTGGTGCTCATGGACGAGCCCTTCAGTGCCGTCGACCCCCTCGTGCGTGCCGACCTGCAGCAGGAGGTGCGCCGCCTCCAGCGCGACCTGGGCATCACGGTGGTCCTGGTCACCCACGACATCGACGAGGCGCTCACCCTGGGCGACACCGTGGCCGTCATGCGCCAGGGCGGGCACCTCGCGCAGTTCGCGAGCCCGGCGGACCTGCTCGCCGAGCCCGCCGACGACTTCGTGGCCAGCTTCGTGGGCAAGGACCGCGGCTACCGCGCCCTCGGCTTCGCGGACGTCGCCGTCGAGCCGCGCCGCGAGGCGACCGTCCGGATCGGGGAGCAGATCCCGGCCGGGTCCGGCTGGGTGCTGGTCGCGGACGACTCCGGTATGCCGCTCGGCTGGGTCGACGCGCACTCCTGGGGCGGCCCCGCCCGCGAGGACCGGCTGCACCGGGTCGGTGCGCTGGCCGCGCCGGGGGAGAGCGCCCGGGCGCTGCTCGACGCTGCCCTGTCCTCGCCCAGCGGTCGCGGGGTGGTCGTCGCGGACGGGAGGGTGGTCGGGACGGTGACCGCCCAGGACGTGCTCGCAGCGCTCGGGGACCGCCCGTGATCCTCGGGGTCGCCTGGTCCACGCTCGGCGAGCTGACCCTGCGCCACCTCTACCTCGCCGGGCTGCCGCTGCTCGTCGGTCTGCTGCTCAGCCTCCCCCTCGGATGGCTGGCCACCCGGGTCCGCTGGCTGGGGCCGCCGATCATCGCCGGCACCGGGCTGATGTACACCATCCCCTCCCTGGCCCTCTTCATCCTCCTGCCCCTCGTGCTGGGCACCCGGGTGCTGTCGGACGTCAACGTGCTCGTGGCCATGACCATCTACACCGTCGCCCTGCTCACCCGCAGCGTGGCCGACGGGCTCGGCTCGGTGCCCGGCCCGGTCCGGCAGGCCGCGACCGCGATGGGCTACGGCGAGCTGCGCCGCGTCGGCGCCGTCGACCTCCCCCTCGCGATCCCCGTCATCGCGGCCGGCCTGCGCGTCGCGGCCGTCAGCAACGTCTCGATCGTCTCGATCGCGGCCCTCATCGGGGTCAGCCAGCTCGGGCAGCTCTTCACCGACGGCTTCAACCGCAACGCGATGGGGCCGATCCTGGTCGGCATCCTCGCCTGCGTGGTGCTGGCCGTGGCCCTCGACGCGGCGATCGCCCTGGTGGCGCGGGTGCTCACCCCCTGGCTGAGCAGGAGGACCCCGGCGTGAACACCCTCGCCCTGACCTGGGAGTGGCTCACCGACCCCGCGAACTGGCAGGGCTCGGGCGGGATCCCGGCCCAGGCGCTGGAGCACCTGCGGCTGTCCTTCGTCGCCCTCCTGGTCGCCGCCGCGATCGCCGTGCCCGCCGGGCTGTGGGTGGGGCACACCGGCCGGTTCCGGTGGCTGGCGATCAACCTGGCGGGCGGCTTCCGCGCGATCCCGAGCCTGGGCGTGCTCTTCGTCGCCTTCCTGCTCCTGCTCCCGCGGCTGCGCGGCGACCTCGCCTTCGAGCTGCCCGCCCTCATCGTGCTCGTGCTCCTGGCCGTGCCGCCGATCCTCTCCGGCACCTACGCGGGCGTGGAGGCCACCGACGCGGCCGCCCGCGACGCCGCCCGGGGCGTGGGTATGACAGGCGGCCAGGTGCTCCGTCAGGTCGAGATCCCCGGGGCGCTCCCGCTCATCATGTCCGGCCTGCGCTCGGCCATGCTGCAGATCATCGGCACCGCCACGATCGCCGCCGTGGCGGGCCTCGGCGGGCTGGGCCGCTTCCTCATCGACGGTCAGGCCAGCCGGCAGTTCGAGCAGATGGCCGGCGGCGCGATCGCCGTCGCGCTCCTGGCGCTGCTCGTGGACCAGGCGCTCGCGCTCGTGCAGCGGCTCGTGGTCTCCCCGGGTCTGGCCCACGCGGCGGCGGCCCGCTGAGGGCCGTCGACGCGCGCCGGGTCGCGCCCGGCGCGCGCACGTGGCACCGTTGACCTGCACCACCACCCACCTGAGGAGACGCATGCGCCATACCCCAGCCCTCGTGCTCGCCCTGACCGCCACGCTCGCCCTCGGCGCCTGCGGTGGCGGCGGCGACCCCCTGGATACCGACGCCGGGTCCCCGACCCAGGACGAGGGCTCGGCCACCGACGGTGGCGGCGAGGGTGGCGAGGTGATCGTGGGCTCGGCCAACTTCCCGGAGAACGTCCTGCTGGCCGAGATCTACGCGGCCGCCCTGTCGGACGCCGGGGTGGACGTGACGACCCGGCTCAACATCGGCAGCCGGGAGGCCTACATGGCCGGCCTGGAGGACGGCTCCATCGACCTCATCCCGGAGTACACCGGCGGCCTGGCCACCTACCTCAACCCCGAGATCACCGTGACCTCCTCGGAGGAGGTGCTCGCGGAGGCCCAGGACAACCTGCCGGAGGGTCTGCAGCTGCTCGAGATCAGCGAGGCTGAGGACAAGGACAGCCTCGTGGTCACCCGCGAGACCGCGGACGAGCTGGGGCTCGCCTCGATCGCCGACCTGGAGCCGCACGCGGGTGAGCTCGTGCTGGGCGGCCCGCCGGAGTTCGAGAGCCGACCGAACGGCGTCGACGGGCTGCAGGAGACCTACGGGCTGGAGTTCAGCTCGTTCCGGTCGCTGGCGGCGGGCTCCAACCTCACGGTGCAGGCGCTCATCAACGGCCAGGTGGACGTGGCGAACATCTTCAGCACCGACCCCGCGATCGGGGAGAACGACTTCGTGGTGCTGGAGGACCCCGAGTCGCTCTTCGCGGCGCAGAACATCGTGCCGCTCATCAGCACCGACGTCGTCAACGGGACGGTGGAGGAGGCGCTGAACGCGGTGTCGGCGGCGCTCACCACCGACAACCTCACGGCGATGATGGTCGAGGTCGTCAGCGAGGGTCAGGACCCGGCGGACGTCGCCCGGGCCTTCGTGGACGAGATGTGAGACGGCGGGGCACCGCATACCTGATGCCCGGGTAGCGGATTCCTCACCCCTGCGCGCGGGGGTCGGCGACGTGGGTCACGAACAGGGGCCACCCCGTCCGGCCGTCGGCGATCCGGACCAGGTAGGGCCGGTCGACCACGAGCTCCACCGGAGGCTCCGAGGGCGCCGAGCCGGCCATGCCCATCTCGGTCACCGCCGCGGCGAGGGTGCCGTCCTCGTCGACGACGAGGACCCCCTGCTGGACGACCTGGCTGATCTTCAGCGGGCTGTCGGTGATCCGGCCGAACCCGCCCTGGAGAGCAGAGGGGGCCCGCTCCGCCAGGAACGGGAGCACGTCCAGGGTCGACCGGGCCTCGACGGTCGGCATCCGGAGCAGGAGGTCGGTGGGCTCCTCGGTGTCCAGGCCGTCGAGGATCTCCCGGAGCACCGGCGCGGCCAGGTCCGTGGGTGCGCCGCCCTCGGGCGGCAGGACCACGTCGGCGGCCAGCCGTCCGCCGGCGTAGGGCAGGCGGACGGCCTGCCAGCCGTCCAGCTCCGCGTAGGCGAGGGACTGCGGCCCCCCGGTGCTCATCATGTCCACCTCCACCTCCTCGCCGGAGCCCAGCGTGAAGGGGTGCGGCTGGGTCAGCTCCGCGGCGAACGGCTGCTCCCAGCGGGCGGCGAGCACGATGGCGTCCTGGAGCACGAGCAGCAGGTCCGGGCCCGGGGTGATGGCCGACCGCGGGACCAGGCCGCCCGTCTGCTCCTCCACCCACAGGTCGAGGACCTGCTGGGCGCCGTCGTCGGCCAGGTCGGTGGTCTGGGCCGGTGCGCCGTAGGACCTCGCGAGGACGTCGACGAAGGGTGGCTCCACGGTGATCGAGTCGTCGAGCAGCAGCCGGCTCGCCCGGTGCACCACCGGGGTGTCGGGCAGCTCGTCCTCCTGCACGACGGCGGGGTCGCCGCCCAGGTCGTCGAGCGCACCGGTCAGCGCGTTCATCCCGTCGGTGCGGGCCTGTCCCGAGGCGCCGACCAGCGCCTCGAGCTCGGCCAGGGTCGGACCCTCGGCCCCCTCCGCGGCCATCGAGAGCGTCACCTGCAGGCTCGCCGGGGAGGTCACGGTCGTCCCGTCGCCGGCCCCGGCCAGCAGGTCGAGTGCCAGGGCGTCGGCGGCGGCGACGAGGTCCGGCAGCGCCTCCGCCTCGGCGGGGTCCACGACCGTCCGTGCCTGCCCCCCGCCCAGCACCGTCACCTGCACGGAGGTCCCGCCGCAGCCGGCCAGCACCAGGGACAGGCCCACCCCGAGGCTCACGCCCCACGTCCGTACGCTCCGTCGCATGGCCGCAGGCTACGCCCGGGCGGGCGCCTCCGCCGTGACGCGCAGCGGGCGGATCCGATGTGCCGGTCGCTAGGGTCGCTCCATGGAGACACCGCGGCCCGACGCCTCGACGACCAAGGGCGCGGGGCGCGGTCCGTCCGTCCTCTGGCTGCGCCGCGACCTGCGCACCGGCGACCACCCCGCGCTGGCGGCCGCCGCCGAGGCCGCGGCGGGGGCGGACGCGGGGGTCGTCGCGCTCTTCGTCCTCGACCCGGCGCTGTGGAGCGGTGCCGGCCCGGTCCGGCGCGCGTGGCTCTCCGCCAGCCTGCAGGCGCTCGACGCCGACCTCGACGGGCGGCTCGTCGTCCGGGTGGGGAGTCCTGAGGAGGTCGTCCCGGCGGTCGTCCGCGAGGTCGGAGCCGGCAGCGTGCACCTCACCCGCGAGACCACCGGGTATGGCGTGCGCCGCGACCGGCGCGTCCGCGCCGCCCTCGAGGGGGATCACTCCACGGCCGGGTCAGGCAGGAGCGACGGGGGGAAGGGCCCGGGCCGGCCCGACGACCCGACGGTGGCCTGGGTGGAGACCGGCACGCCCTACGCCGTCGACCCCGGGACGATCCGCACCCAGGAGGGATCTCCCTACAAGGTCTTCACCCCCTTCTCCCGCGCCTGGCGCGAGCACGGCTGGCCGGCACCCGCCCCGCGGCCCGAGCGGCTCGACCTGGTGGAGCTCGGCCGGGACGAGGACGCCGACCGGCTGCTGTCCGAGGCGCTCGCCGGGCCCAACCTGCCCGCCCTGCCGCGGGCGGGGGAGGACGCCGCGCTGGCGCGCTGGCGGGAGTTCCTCGACGGTGGCATGACGTCCTACCGGCGCGACCGCGACCGGCCGGCGGCCGACGGGACGAGCCGGCTGTCGCCATACCTGAAGATCGGCGCCCTGCACCCGCGGACCCTGCTGGCCGACCTCGCCCGGAGGCGGGGGGAGGGAGCGCAGACCTACGTCACCGAGCTGGCCTGGCGGGAGTTCTACGCCGACGTGCTGCACGCGCAGCCGGCCACCGCCTGGCAGGACCTGCGGCCCGCGCTGTCGGGGATGCGCTACGACGAGCCGGAGGACGCGATCGAGGCGTGGAAGCAGGGGAGGACCGGCTATCCCGTCGTCGACGCGGGGATGCGGCAGCTGCTGGGGATGGGCTGGATGCACAACCGGGTCCGGATGATCACCGCGAGCTTCCTCACCAAGGACCTGCACGTCTGGTGGCCGGTCGGCGCCCGGTGGTTCCTGGACCGGCTCGTCGACGGTGACCTCGCGTCCAACAACCACGGGTGGCAGTGGGTGGCGGGGACGGGCACCGATGCGGCGCCCTACTTCCGCGTCTTCAACCCGGTGAGCCAGGGCGAGAAGTTCGACCCCGACGGCGACTACGTGCGCCGCTGGGTCCCCGAGCTGCGGCACCTCCCGGGTGCGGCGGTCCACCGGCCCTGGGACCACGACGAGGGCTACGCGCACGACTACCCGCGGCGGATCGTCGACCACGCCGAGGAGCGGCGCGAGGCGTTGGCGAGGTATGAGGAGGTCAAGGGATGACCGAGCCGGAGACCCTGGCCGGGCGGACGTTCGTCGACCGCACGCTGCGGGGGTCGCGCTTCGTGGGGTGCGACCTGAGCGGGGTGGTGGTGCGGGGGAGCGAGATCGCCGGGATGGAGCTCGACTCGCCGTGGCTGCTGGAGGGGGGCAGCCGGCTGCTCGTCAACGGCGTCGACGTCGTGCCGCTGGTGGACGCCGAGCTCGACCGACGCTTCCCCGGTCGGGAGCTGCGCCACGCCGGGGACCCGGACGGGCTGCGCGCAGCCTGGAGCGCGCTGCAGCGGACCTGGGGCCGGACGCTGGCCAGGGTCGAGGCGATGCCGGTCGGCACCGTGGACGTCTCGGTCGACGGGGAGTGGTCCTTCGCGCAGACCCTGCGGCACCTGGTGCTGGCCACCGACACCTGGCTGGGCCGGGCGGTGCTGCGGCAGGCGGACCCGTTCCACCCGCTGGGCCTGGCCGACAGCAGCGGCTCGAGCGCGTTCGAGGAGGCCGACCTCTCCCGGTCGGACCCGACCTACGCCGAGGTCCTCGCCGCGCGGGCCGACCGGCAGCGGCTGGTGCGCGACGTCCTCGACGGGGTGACGCCGGAGGTGCTGGCGGAGGGGCGGGCCAACCCGCACGCCCCCGAGCACCCGGAGACGGTCCTGTCCTGCCTGCGGACGATCCTGGAGGAGGAGTGGGAGCACCACCGCTACGCCGTCCGTGACCTGGACGCCCTCGCCGCCGCTGGTGCGGAGCCTGACGGGGACGGGTGACGCGGGCAGGACGACCTCGGCCTGGCCGGGGCGCCATGGCGCCAAGGCCTGGCCGGGGCGCCACGGCGCCACGGGTCAGTCCATCGCCTCGATCCCCAGCTCGGCCAGTTCGGCCATCCGTGCCCGCAGGTGGCGCACCACCTCGGGCGAGGGCGGCGGGGCGTCGAGGACCTCCTCGAGCACGCGCAGCGGCTCGGTCGTGCGGTAGGACCGGGTCGGGTTGCCGGGGAACTTCTTGTCGGTGACGTTGGGGTCGTCCTCGAGAGGCCCGAGCGGCTCCACCCGGTAGACCCGCGGCCGTCCCTCGCCGTGCGCCATCTCCGCCGCCAGCGGCGCCCCGTGCTCGGAGGCGGTGAGGTAGAGATGGTTGGCCCGACGCCGCGAGCCGTAGTTGGAGCGTCGACCGGGCGTCAGCAGGTCTCCGGGGCGCAGGTCCGCCCGCGTCCCGTGGAAGAACGGCCCGGGGTCGTCCACCACCCGGGGCGACGGGGGCGGGTCGCGCAGCAGGCGGTCGAGCCGGGCCAGCAGCTCGTCGACGCGCCCACCGCCACCCGGCGCCCGCGGGTAGCGGCCCAGCACCTCGAGCACCTCCGGCGGCATCCTGCGGGCCGCCCCGTCGAGCAGGTACTCCGCCACCACGGCGTCCTCGCCGGTCGCCAGCTCGGCGGCCCGCGCCGCGTGCGCGGCGGCCCCCAGGATGTGCCCCAGCTGGGTCGCCCGCGGCAGCGGGTGGAGGTATGCGGAGGCGCTGGCGTGGGCGGCCGAGCTCGCGGCATACCGGGCCGCCTCGGTGGGTGCCTCGCGCGCGGCCCGGTGAGCGTGCGTCGCCGCCTCCCGCTGGAGGCGCGAGCGGGGCGCGCCACCGGCGAAGGCTCGCGCCGCGTCGAGGGCAGCCGCCGGGCGGCCGTCCTGCGGGCAGGCGCGGGCGAAGATCCCCTGGACGGGTTCGGCGCAGCTGACGGCATACCCGGTCACCGCGCGCAGCTCCTCGACGGTGAGCGGGATCTCGGAGGACGGCATGCCCATGCTCCCGAGTGTCGCAGCCCGGACCGCTCCCGTCGATGGCGTCGTCTGCGGCTGTCTTGCTCCCTGGTGAGACAGGGGAAGACAGCCGCATCGACGAGACGTCCTGGGGGGATCAGACGTGCTGAGGGTGCCCCGTCCTCCGGCTCGGGCCGCGGGGGACGTCCCCGCCCGGTGCGGGGGTGCGCGGGCCGCCGGGGGCCGCGGACGCCCGCCTGCGCAGCAGCCGCATCGCGTTGGCGATGACGACGAGCACGGACGCCTCGTGCACGAGCATCCCGACCGACATCGTGACCCCGCCGAGGAGGACGCCCAGCATGAGGACGGCCACGGTGGCCAGGGCGATGGCGATGTTCTGCCGCATGGTGGTGACCGTGCGCCTGGCCAGCGAGAGCGCCTCGGGGAGCTTGAGCAGGTCGTCCTTCATCAGGGCGATGTCCGCGGTCTCGATCGCGACGCCCGTGCCGGCCGCGCCCATGGCCACGCCGATGTCCGCGGTGGCCAGGGCCGGGGCGTCGTTCACGCCGTCACCGACCATGGCGACGGTGTACCCCTGCGCCCGGAGCGCCTCGACGGCCTCGAGCTTGTCCTCGGGCAGGAGCCCGGCGCGGACCTCGTCGATGCCGACCGCGTCCCCGACCGCCCGGGCCACCGGCTCGACGTCCCCGGTGAGCATGACGACCTTGCGGACCCCCGCGGCGTGCAGCCGCCGCACCATCTCGGGAGCGTCCGGGCGGATCTCGTCGGCGACCGCGACCACGCCGACGGCGTGCCCGTCGCAGGCCACGACCATGGGGGTGCGGCCCCTCCGGGCGAGGTCGGCGACGACCCGGGCGGCCTGACCGTCCTCCTCGCTGCCGACCACCTGCTCGGCCCGCAGCAGGGCCAGGTTGCCGACGGCGACACGGTGACCGTCGAGATGGGCGACGATGCCCTGCCCGGGCACCGGCTCGGTGCGCGTCGGCAGACCCGGCGTGCCCAGACCCCGCGCGGCGGCGGCCTCCAGGACGGGCCGGGCGAGCGGGTGCTCGGAGCCGGCCTCGGCCCGAGCGGCATACCGGAGCACCTCGTCCTCGTCCACCGACCCCGGTCCACCGGCGGCGTCGAGCACGACGACGTCGGTGACGCGCGGGCGCCCCTGCGTCAGGGTGCCGGTCTTGTCCAGCGCCACGGCGTCGATGCGGGCCGAGGTCTCCAGGAACTCGCCACCCTTGACCAGAATGCCGTCCTTGGCACCGCGGCCGATGCCGGCGACGACCGAGACGGGGATGGAGATCACCAGGGCGCCGGGGCAGGCGATGACCAGCAGCGTCAGGGCCAGGACGACGTCCCGGGTGAGCAGGCCGAGGCCGACCGCGAGCACGATGATCGCGGGGGTGTACCAGGCCGAGAACCGGTCCATGAACTTCTGGGTCCTCGCCCTCGCGTCCTGCGCCTCCTCGACCCGGTGGATGATCCGGGCCAGCGTCGTGTCCGCACCGACCCCCGTGGCCCTCACCTGCAGGAAGCCGCCGGTGGAGACGGTGCCGGCGAAGACCCGGTCGCCGGCCGTCTTCTCGACCGGGATGGACTCCCCGGTGATCGACGCCTCGTCCAGCGCCCCGGTCCCACCCGTCACGACGCCGTCGACCGGCACCTTGGCGCCGTTCTTGACCAGGACGGTCTCCTCCAGGCCCACCCGGGCGGCCGGGACCTCGACCTGCTCCCCGTCGCGCAGGACGACGGCGACGTCCGGGGCCACGGCGACCAGCTCGGCGAGGGCCGAGCGGGTCCGGCTCAGCGTGGCGTCCTCGAGGGCGTGGCCGACGGTGAAGAGGAAGGTCACGGCGGCCGCCTCCCAGTACTCCCCGATGACCACCGCCCCGACGGCCGCGACGGACACGAGCAGGTCGATGCCGATCACGCGGGCGGTGAGGGCGCTGAGGGCCTTGCGCACCACGGGGGCGCCGGCGACGACCGCCGCGGCCACCATGAGCAGGTCGCCCCAGGTCTCGCTCCCGGCGAGACGGCTGCCGGCGAGGGAGGCGAGGATGAGCAGGCCGGAGGCGGCCGGGACGGCCCAGCGGCCGCGCAGCGCGAGCCACGAGGGGGTGGGGTTCACGTGAGTCCTTTCCAGGAGGGGTCGGAGGTTGCAGGCGGAGGCTCGGGGGGCGGGTGAGGGCCGGGTATGCGGCCCGCGGCCTGCCGGTGGCCTCAGAAGGCGGCGGGGTCGCCCGGTAGCCGGCCTTGGCCACGGCGGCGACCAGGTCGTCGGCGGTGACCCGCGCGGGGTCGTGCACGACCTCGACCCGGGCCGAGGCGAAGTGCACCGTCACCGACTCGACCCCTGCGAGGCGGCCGACCTGCTTCTCGATCTTGGCCACGCAGCTGGGGCAGGAGAAGCCCTCGGCCCAGGATCGTGGTGGTGGTGCTGGCGGTGGTGCTCATGGAGATGTCCTTCCGTCGGTCCGAGCCCTGTGTGGGCCGGTGTTCTTCGACCGTACGGATCAGTCGCCCGCCGTTCCTTGACGCAGATCAAGTCCCCCGGGCGCCCCGGCTCCCCGGTGGTGGCTCGACGCACGCCTGTGCCGCCTCGCCTCATACCCCCGCCCCCGTCCCACGGACCTGTGCACCTCAACAGCACGTGTGCACGGGGTATAGCCGGTGCACAGGTCGTTCCGGGTGCACAGGTCTGGGTGACGCGGTCAGCCCTGTGGAAAAACGTCAGGAACGCGCGTCCGGTCACAGGGGCAAGCCGAGCCCCTGTGGAAAAGCGTCAGGAACGCGCGTCCGGTCACAGGGGCAAGCCGAGCCCCTGTGGAAAAACGTCAGGAACGCGCGTCCGGTCGGGGAGGGGTCAGCGGGTGCGCAGGGTGACCAGGTGGCCGACGACGGAGGGGACCCATCCGGTCTCGCGTCGCATCCAGCGCACGGCCACCAGGTTGTGCGGGACGACGACGAAGTCGCCGGCGGCCACGGCGAGGTCGGTCCCGAAGGAGTCGGTGACGACCTCCCAGGCCAGGTCGGTCGTGCGGGCCAGGTGCTCCCCGATCCCGACGCCGTAGCGCTCCACGATGGCGTCGTGACCCGAGCCGCCCTTCTGGGTCCAGCGCGCCAGGGCCCGGTCGAGCCCGCCGCCGATCGAGGCCAGGTCGTCCACGTCGACGTCCTCGGCGGCCAGGGCCTCGAGCGCGGTGTCGATCCGCGCCCGTTCCTCCTCGCCGATGCGCCGCGACTCGGGCGCGAGCGGCATGGCGGGGCTGTTGTCACGGAGGTGCTCGGGCTCGGGCGGCGGCGGACCCGGCGCGTCGTCCCGGTCACGGCGGAAGCGGTCGAGGAGACCCATGGGGGTCAGCGTAGCGATCCTGGCCGCTCAGCGGTCGGGTCGGGACAGGCGGCTCCTGCTGCCCCGCCGCCGCCAGCGCCACTCCTGCAGCTGGCGGAAGACCCAGGCGGTGGCCACGTCACGACCGGTGGCGACGTACTCGACCGCCGAGTCGTGGAAGAGCGTGGACTGCAGGACCGCGAGGTCGTCCTCGCGGCCGAGCAGCAGCAGGGCGTCACCCTCCTGCAGTGGGGTGCGCGGGGGCGGGGTGAAGGTGCGCCGGCCGAGGCGGACCAGGACGGCCGGGTAGACCGCGAGCCGCACCGACCGGTCGTCGGGGTCGCGCAGCAGGTCGCCGACCGTGAGCTTCTCGGTCTGCATGAAGCGCAGGGCTGCGGGCGCGTGGGTGTAGTCCAGGTCCACCTTCGTCGAGACCGGGGTCTCGTCACCGACGGCGGCCACGATCTCGTCCATGATCTGGCTGTCCCACTCGTCGTCCTCGTGCAGCACGTGGTCGATGAAGCTCCAGTAGTTGGGCGAGGTGATCCGGGCCACCGCCTCGCGGGCCAGCAGCTCGGTGGGGACGAAGACCGAGTCGGGGTCGAACGCCCGCAACGGGGCCTCGTTGACCGTCGAGTTCTGCCGCACGGCGATGAAGAGCTCGTCGTTCTCGATCCGGGCGTGGGCGGCGTTGGCCATGTTGACGATGTCCGACTCGGCCCCGGCGATGAAGCCGACCGCCCCGGAGACGTCCGGCCGGCCGTCCGCGGGGTCGACGAGCAGCACGTCCAGCCCGGCACTCTCGAGGTCGCGGACGACCTCGAAGCCGAACGAGCCGTCGGCGCAGACGACCCAGTGGCCGTCGGTGAGGTGCTCGAGCCGGTCCGGCAGCTCCGAGCCGCGAGGGCTCATCAGCCAGGAGGCCAGCCGGAAGCCGGAGGGGCGGCGCAGGGCCATGACGAGGTAGGCGCCGTAGCGGTCGAAGGGGTTGATGACGACGTCGGCGGCGAAGTCGTGCATCTGCTGGGCCTTCTCCCGGTCGCTGCACCGGGCGATGACCATGAGCTCGGGCCGCAGCAGGTTGACCGACATGACCACCGACAGGTTCGTCTCGTCGTCGTCGGTGAGGGCCAGGACCGCCTCGCACATGTCGTGCCCCAGGCCCGCGAGGCCGAGCACGCGCGGGTCGCGCCCGCTGGCGGCATACCCGGGGTGGTCGCTGCTGTAGCCGCCCAGCGCCAGCTGCTGGATCCTGGTCTGGTCGACGTCGAGGACGACGAAGTCCCGGCCCTGGTCCTCCAGCGAGCGGCACACCGCCTCCCCGGCCTGGCCGTAGCCGACCACGAGCACGAACGGGCTCTGCAGCCGGCGCACGCGACGGCTGAAGCGCTGCAGCGCGATCGACTGCCGGAAGGTGTGGTCGCTGGCCAGGCCCAGCAGCGCCGCCAGGCTGTAGGACCAGGCGATGACGGAGGCGTAGATGGTCAGGGTCACCCAGATCCGCTGGGCGTAGCTGAAGGCGTGCGGCACCTCGCCGTAGCCGATGGTGAGACCGGTGTAGGAGATGACGTAGAAGCTGTCGAAGACCGACAGCCGCTCGGGGTTCTCGACGCTCCCGGGCATGAGCGAGAGGCCGAAGGTCATCGCCGCGAAGACGGAGACGACCACCACCAGGGGCGTGCGCATCCGCCGCAGGACGAGGAAGGCGGCGTCGGTGGTCGGGGGCTCGGCGGGCACCTCCACCCGGATCCGGCGCAGGGAGTCGGGCCGGATGCGCGCCGGCTTTCCCCTGCGCAGCAGCTGGAGGAGGTTCGCCATCGGGGTATGCCGTCAGCCGGGTCGGGTCGTCAGCTCACCGGTGTCAGCGGCGCCGGTAGGAGACGGTCTCGACCACGAGCAGGACGATGGAGACGATGTTGGCCAGGAGCGCCCCCGCGGCGATCGAGACGACGCTGGCCATGTGCTCGCCCGTCAGGCCCGCGGGGTCGATGTGCCGGGCCCAGATCCACACCAGGGCGGCGATGATGAGCTGGATCGTCGCCACCAGGCTGGTCGCGAGGTGGACCGCGCCGATCTGGGTGCGGTCGCCGAACTTGAGGATGGTCGCGATGATGTTGACGACGACCGCGGCGTAGAGCTCGTAGACGTTGTGCAGCCGGGGGTTGTCGATGTCGCCGAGCACGTAGCCGAAGTTCAGGGTGGCCGCGAGCAGCACGAAGAAGCCGAAGACGACCTTTTCCAGGTTCACAGGACCGACCATAACGCCGCGGGTCTGTCAGGGCGGCTTTCTACGATGCGCAGCATGGATCTGCGTGAGGCGGCCGGGATGGCCCAGGAGCTGATGGCGGAGCACGGGCTGCGGGGGTGGTCGTTCCGCTTCGACCGCGCGCGGGTGCGCGCGGGGGCCTGCCACCACCACACCCGCACGATCACCCTCAGCCCGTGGATCACGGCCGCGCACGACCGGGGGCAGGTCCGCGAGACGGTGCTGCACGAGATCGCCCACGCCCTGGTGGGGCCCCGCCACGCCCACGACGCGGTCTGGCGGGCGCGGGCGCGGTCCATCGGCGCGAGCGGGGAGCGGTGCTACGCCGGGGGTGAGGCGCCCGTCGTGCCCGGCCGCTGGCAGGGCCGGTGCTCCGGCGGGCACGTGGTGCACCGGCACCGCAGGCCGACCAGGGTGCTGCTGTGCACCCGCTGCCCGGGGCGGGGGACCCTGTCGCGGGTGCTGCGGTGGACCCACGACGGCAGGGCCGTCGCCGAGGCCGAGCTGGGTCAGGGGGTGGTGCGGGTGCTCGCCGGGCTGCGCCGGCAGGAGCGGGCGTCGTGACCAAAGCGTGACCATTCCTCGGGGTGTGGCGCAGGTCACGATGTCCTAGGGTGCTGAACGAGGAGTGTGGCCGATGCGCCGACCCAGGACCTGTGGTCGGTGACGCCCGCTCCGTGACGGAAGGAGCCAATGGTGGCGAACTCACGGTGGCGGCGCCTCGCGCCGCCGGCGATGGCAGCGGCGGCGGCCCTGACCCTGAGCGGGTGCCTGCAGAACCCTGACGCCGGGAGCGGACAGGGCGGTTTCGGAGCGGACGCGCAGCCGGAGGAGGGTGACGGTGTCGTCACGATCCTCGGGGCGTTCGGCGGCGGGGAGGAGGAGCTGTTCCTCGAGTCCCTGGCCGACTTCGAGGCCGAGTCCGGCATCGACATCCAGTACACCTCCGACCAGGACTTCACCACGACCGTCCTGCTGCGCGTGAACTCCGGCGACGCCCCGGACATCGGGCTCTTCCCTCAGCCCGGTGGCGTGATGCAGCTCGCGGCCGAGGGTGACGTCGTGCCGATCGACCAGTACCTCGACTACGACGCCCTCAACTCCAGCCTGGTCCCCGGCTTCCTGGACTCGGCCCGCTACCAGGGCCGGGTCTACGCCGCCCCCATGCGCATGGCCGTGAAGTCGATCGTCTGGTACCCGAAGGCGGCCTATGAGGAGGGCGGCTGGAACACCGAGCCGGCCACCATGGACGAGCTGGCCCAGGTGGCCCAGCAGATCAAGGACGACACCGGAGCCACCCCGTGGTGCATCGGCTGGGAGTCGGCCCAGGCCACCGGCTGGGTCGGCACGGACTGGATCGAGGAGTTCATGCTCCGCCTGCACGGCCCGGACGTCTACGACGACTGGATCTACGGCCGGATGGCCTTCGACGACCCGCGGGTGGTCGAGGCGTTCGAGGCGTACGACGAGTTCGTCGACTCCGACCTGGTGCTGGGTGGCGACACCGGCATCCTGACCACCGGTTTCGACGAGGCCATGGCGCCCGCCTTCGACGAGGACCCCGCCTGCTACCTCATGCGCCAGGGTAACTTCGCCACCTCCTTCTTCCCCGCGGACGTGCAGGAGAACCTCGACGAGGAGATCGGCATCTTCGTCTTCCCGCCGATCGAGGGCGGCTACGAGGGTCAGCCCATCCTCGGTGGTGGCGACCTGGCGGCGGCCTTCTCCTACGACGACGACACGATCGCCGTGATGGAGTTCCTCACCTCCGACCAGTTCGGCGGGCCGTGGGCCGAGGGCGGTGGGTGGCTCTCGCCGCACTCCACCTTCGACACCAGCCTCTACGTGGACGACCTCACCCGGCAGATCGCCGACATGGCCTACAACGCCGACGTCTTCCGCTACGACGGCTCCGACGTCATGCCCAAGGAGGTCGGCTCCGACTCCTTCTGGAAGGGGATGGTCGAGTTCCAGGACGGTGCGAAGACCGCGGAGCAGGTGACGCAGGAGATGTGGGCGAGCTGGCCCGAGGACCTCAAGCAGACGGGTGACGAAGCAGCCGAGACCGAGGGTCGCTGACATGACTGCCTCCCACTCCACCCCACCCGTGGGGCAGGACGTCCCGCAGGACGACGAACGCGTCGAGGGCCAGGGGCCGCAGGCCACCGTCCCCAGCGACCAGGGCCTGCAGCCGGTCAAGCTGCTCGTCGGTGTCCTGGGCGTCGCCGTCACGCTGTGGCTGATGCTCAACCTGTTCCTGGCCTTCGCCTACTACCCGAACTGGTTCTTCGATTCCAAGATCCTCATGGGGGTCCTGGGGCTGGTGGTCGGCGTCGGTGGCGCGGCCATCCTGTTCTGGTTCATCAACCAGGCCGTCGAGGCGCTGCCCCGCAGGCTGGAGCACGGGCTCATCCCCTACGCCTTCCTGATCCCGGGCTTCTCCCTCATCGGGCTGATGCTGCTCTACCCGACCTTCCAGACGATCCACTACAGCTTCGCCAACCGGAGCAGCACCGAGTACCGCGACCCGCCCTGGGCCAACTACACCGAGCTCTTCGGCAGCTCGGCGTTCTGGTCGGCGGTCATCAACAACGTGCTCTGGATCGCGATCGTGCCGGCCATCACGGTGGCCCTCGGTGTGGTCGTGGCCGTCCTGGCGGACAAGCTGTCCGCCCAGAGCGAGAAGTGGGCCAAGAGCTTCATCTTCCTGCCGATGGCGATCAGCTTCGTGGCCGCCTCGGCGATCTGGCTGACCTCGGTCTACGCCTACCAGGCCCCGGGCCGGCCGCAGACGGGTGCGCTCAACGCGATCGTGCAGCAGTTCGGCGGGCAGCCGCAGAACTGGCTGGCGATCGAGACCGGGCGGCTCAACAGCATCCTGCTCATGGTCATCCTCATCTGGCTGCAGACCGGCTTCGCCATGGTGCTGCTGTCCTCGGCCATCAAGGGTGTCCCGGAGGACACCATCGAGGCGGCCCGGATCGACGGGGCGACCGAGATGCAGATCTTCTGGAAAGTGGTCCTGCCCCAGATCCGCGGGACCATCATCACGGTGTTCATCACCGTCCTCATCCTGGTGATGAAGGTCTTCGACATCGTCTACGTCCTCACCAACGGGCGCAACAACACCGATGTCATCGCGAACATGTTCTTCAACGAGCTGTTCGCGCGGGCCGAGGCCGGACGGGCCACCGCCCTGGTGGTCGTGCTCCTGGTCGCGGTCATCCCGATCCTCATCTACCAGGTCAAGCAGTTCCGCGAGCAGGAGGCCATGCGATGAGCGCCACGACGGCGGACGACCGCCCCACCACGGACGTCTCGCGCAAGCCGAGGACTGCCGGCCGGCTCAAGGACGGGCGGCAGCGCAGCCCCTTCTCGATGGTGGTCATGCTCCTGCTGGCCGTGCTCTGGAGCCTGCCCACCCTGGGTCTGCTCATCACCAGCTTCCGGACCCGCGACGCGGCCGCCACCTCCGGGTGGTGGGAGGCGTTCTGGAAGGGCGGCTGGACCACCAGCAACTACCGGCAGGTCTTCGAGCAGGCCGACCTGGGCAACGCCTTCCTCAACGGGATCATGGTCGCGGTGCCGGCCACGATCATCCCCATCATGTTCGCGGCGTTCGCGGCCTACGCCTTCACGTTCATGGACTTCCGGGGCAAGGACGTGCTCTTCATCACCATCGTCGCGGTGATGGTCGTGCCGATCCAGGTGGCCTTCCAGCCGCTGCTCAACCTGCTCGGCCCCAACGGCCTGGGCATCTCCGGGCAGTACCTCGCGGTGTGGTTGCTGCACACGGGCTTCGGTATGCCGCTGTGCATCTACGTCCTGCGTAACTACATGGCCTCGCTGCCCTTCAGCGTGGTCGAGTCGGCGCGCATCGACGGCTGCTCGAACTTCCAGATCTTCTGGAAGCTCATCGCCCCGATGGCCATGCCGGCCATCGCGGCGTTCGCGACCCTGCAGTTCCTGTGGGTGTGGAACGACCTGCTCATCGCCAAGCTGTTCCTGTCCAACGACAACACCACGGTGATCGTCAAGCTGCAGCAGCTGCTGGGCACGCAGGGTCAGGGCGCCGAGCTGCTCACCGCGGGCGCCTTCATCTCGATCATCCTGCCGATGATCGTCTTCTTCGTGCTCCAGAACTTCCTGGTGCGCGGGATGACCAGCGGCGCGGTCAAGGGCTGACCCGACCGCACGCTCGCTCGACCTGGACCGGCCCGGTCCGCACGCTCCCCGTGCGGACCGGGCCGGTCCGGCATACCGGGCGGGGCGCCCCCGTCCTCGGCAGGTGCGCTCCGACCTGCCGGGAGGCCGTGGTCTGTGGTGGGATGGGGTCGTGACCACCCCGTCCCGGCGGCGGCTCCCCTGGCCCGCCGCACTCCCCGACGCGGCACGGGGTCGCATCGAGGCGATCCTGGACGACCTGCCCGAGCACCGGCGCACCACCTTCGCGCTGCGTGTCGACCGGTGGTGGGCCGACCTCGTCGAGGGCCTCGAGCCCTACCCCGACCCGGCCGCCGTGGCGGCCAGGGTCCTGGAGCTGGCCGCGGCCGCATACCGGGACCGCGAGGACGAGCTGCACCTGCTGGACGAGCGGCGCTCGCTGATGCCCGACTGGTTCCAGCGGCCCGAGATGATCGGCTACGCCGCCTACGCGGACCGGCTGGCGCCCGACGGTGCGGGCCTGCAGGGAGTCACCCGGCGGGTGCCGCACCTGCGGGAGCTCGGCGTCGGCTACCTCCACCTCATGCCCCTGCTGCAGCCCCGGCCGGCACCGCACGACGGCGGGTATGCCGTGGCCGACTACCGGTCCGTGCACTCCGACCTCGGCACCATGGACGAGCTGCGCGAGCTCGCCCGGGCCCTGCGGGGGGAGGGGATCAGCCTGTGCCTTGACCTCGTGCTCAACCACGTGGCCCGGGAGCACGCGTGGGCGCAGGCCGCCCGGGCCGGCGACGAGCGCTACCGCCGCTACTTCCACGTCTACCCCGACCGGACCGAGCCCGACCGGTTCGAGCGCACGCTGCCGGAGGTCTTCCCCGACTTCGCGCCGGGCAACTTCACCTGGGACGACGAGCTGGACGGCTGGGTCTGGACGACCTTCAACAGCTACCAGTGGGACCTCGCCTGGGACAACCCCGACGTCTTCTGCGAGCTCGCGGACGTGGTGCTCTTCCTGGCCAACCAGGGCGTGGAGGTGCTGCGCCTGGACGCGATCGCCTTCCTGTGGAAGCGGATGGGCACCAGCTGCCAGAACCAGCCGGAGGTCCACCAGCTCACCCAGGCGCTGCGCGCCGTGTCGAAGATCGCCGCGCCGGCCGTGATCTTCAAGGCCGAGGCGATCGTCGGGCCGAACGAGGTCGTGGACTACCTGGGCCGTGGTCGGCACCGGGGCAAGGTGTCCGACCTCGCGTACCACAACAGCCTCATGGTGCAGGTGTGGTCGATGCTCGCGACCCGGGACAGCCGGCTGGCCACGCAGGCGCTGGGGCGATTCCCGCCGCCGCCGCCATCGTCCGCCTGGGTGACCTACCTGCGCTGCCACGACGACATCGGCTGGGCCATCGACGACGGCGACGCCCGGCGGGTGATGATCGACGGGCCGGCGCACCGGTCCTTCCTGTCGCGCTACTACTCCGGCGAGTTCGAGGGGTCACCCGCGCGCGGGCTGATCTTCCAGCACAACCCGGCGACCGGCGACGCCCGCATCTCCGGCTCCGCGGCCAGCCTGGCCGGTCTCGAGCGGGCGCTGGAGCAGCAGGAGGAGGCGGTGAACCTCGAGGAGCAGGAGGAGGCGGGCCGCGCGGTCGACGACGCGGTGGCCCGCCTGCTGCTGGGGTACGCCGTGGTCTTCGGCTTCGGCGGGGTCCCCGTGATCTGGTCCGGGGACGAGGTGGCCGCGCTCAACGACCGGGGCTGGGACGCCGTGCCGGAGCACGCCGAGGACAACCGCTGGGTGCACCGCCCGCGGCTGGAGGACAGCCGGGTCCGGGAGGCGGAGGAGGACCCGACGTCGCCGGTCGGACGCGTCCTCGCCGGGATGCGGCACCTGGCCCGGGTGCGCGCGTCGCTGCCGCACCTGCACGCGGGGGTCGACGCCGAGCTGGTGGCGGCGCCCGACCCCGGGATCTTCGCGGTGCTGCGGCGGCACGCGCTGGGCCCCATGCTCGGCCTCTACAACATCACCGAGACGCCCCGGGCGGTGCCGGGCTGGTGGATCCGCGAGCAGGGCATGCCTGCGGAGGCCACGGTCGACGCCCTCAACGGCTACCCGCCCAACCGCACCGACGACGGCTCCGTCTGGCTGTCGACCTACCAGCCGGTCTGGCTCGTCCAGCGCTGAGCCCGGTTGCGGTCGGGGCCGCCGTGGCCCACCGTCCTCCTCGCCGGGGTCCACGGTCCTGGACGCGACCGACCGGCGGCCGCGCACTCACGGATGCGCGACCACCGGTCGGGGTGACCGGCGCAGCGCGCCGGTCGGGTGACCGGGTCAGGGGGTCCCGGTCGTCCAGGGGGTGAGGGGCCGGGTCAGCGGCCGAAGAGCTTGGCGAAGAAGCCGCCCTCCGCAGGCTGAGAGCCCACCTCGGCGCTCTCGTGGCCGCTGCACCACTGGCCGGCGGGCACGCCGCGGCGGACCTGGTCGACGTGCTGGCCGCACCCGGCCCAGGTCGTCTTGCCGCAGGTGCGACAGGTGGTGGCTCGGCACATGATGGATCTCCTCCGCGTGGGGAACGTTTCGTCCAATATACCCAGGGGGGTATGCAGGGTGCAAGTTCGCGCGCTCCCGTGCGGCCGTCGCATCCGCTGTCCCCGCCGCGCCACCGCCTCCCCACCGTCCCCTCACGGCTCCCCACCGTCCCCTCACCGTATGGACAAGGAAGACCGACATGGACCAGGTCGAGAGCGTTGTCTATCCGCATCGTCGTGGTCCATGCGGCCGGGCTGCCGGCCCGGCTGGTCAGCCGCTGCGCCGTCGGACGAGGTCCATGGCGCGGACCTGGTCGAGAGCGGCGAGGTGGGGGAGAGGGTCGAGGCGCTGCCGCTCCACCACGTCGGTCAAGGTGGTGCGCACGACGGCCCGCAGCTCCTCGGGGTCCCACGGCTTGGCCAGGTAGTGGTCCAGGCCGCCGAGGTTGACCGCGCGGATCGTGTCCTGGTGGTCGGCCTGGCCGGTGACGAGCACGGTGGCCACGTGTGCCGTCTCCGGCCGGGAGGCCAGCTCGACGAGGAAGTCGACGCCGGACGTCCCCGGGAGCCGGTGATCGGCAAGGACCACGGCCAGCACGTCACCGTCCCTCGCGATCTCCTCCAGCACCTCCCGGGCGTCGGGCACGTCCTGGGCCGGCTCGACGCGGACCGTCGCGGCCAGCGGCTCCAGGTCGCGCTCCAGCGCCTCCCGGACGTCCGGCTCGTCCTCGAGCACCAGCACGGCGAGCTTCATCGGTCCTCCTGCGGGTCGGTGGGTTCCGCGCCGAGGAGAGGCCCGGGGTGGACCGGGAGCTCGACGCTGAAGACGGTGCGTCCGGGAACGGTGTCGAGCGACATCCGCCCGCCGTGACGGGCCACGATGCTGCTGGCGATCCCCAGCCCGAGGCCGAGGCCGTAGCGGACCACGCCGTGCTTGGTCGTGAAGCGCGGGGTGAAGATCTGCCCGCGCAGCTCATCCGGCACCCCCGGGCCGTCGTCCTCGACCCGGACGCGGACCGCCGTGGTCGGTCCGGGCTCCTGCGGTCCGGCTCCCCGCGCCGGCACGCGGGAGCCGCAAACGGTCCGAGCGCCCTCAACCGGCGCCGGAGCGGGCGAGCCGTCAACGGTCCGAGCGCCTTCGACCGGCGCCGGAGCGCGGGAGCCGTCAGGGGTCCGGACGCCCTCGACCCGCACCGTGACGTGGCCCTGCCGATGGTCGCCACCGCCCCCGCTCTCCCGGCGCCCCGGCTCGCTGCCCCCGCTCTCCCGGCTCCCCGGCTCGCCCTCCGCCGCCAGCGCGTCGGCGGCGTTGGAGAGCAGGTTGGTCCACACCTGGGTGAGCAGGCCGGGGCCGCTGGGCACGAGGGGCAGCCCGGGCTCGATCTCCACCTCGACCGTCAGCCCCCGCAGCCGGTGCTCGAGCAGACGGAGCGCGTCCTGCACCGTGGCGCCCACGTCGGTGGGCTCGGTCAGCCGGTCCTCCGGGGTCCCGGGCCGGGCGTGGGTGCGCAGCGTCGACACGAGGGTCGCGATGTGGTGCCCGGCGACCCGGACCCCGCGCAGGGTGCTGCCGATCGCGGCGGCGGCCTCGACGCGCGCCAGGGCCTGCGGGGGTCCCTGCAGCAGCCGCCGGGCCTCCGCGGGGGTGCGGACCCCGGCGGCGACGAGCCGGCGGACGGTGGCCGGGTCGCGGACCACCTCGGCCAGCCCTCGACGGAGCGCCCGCTCCTCGCGCGCCGGGAGGTGGTCCCGCTCCTCGGCGGTGACCAGGGCCTGCAGCTCGGGCGAGCGCTCGCCGTCCGGCCCGAGCAGCCGGCGCAGGTCCGCCGACAGGTGGTCCACCCCCCGGGTCACGGTCGCGGCGGGGTTGTTGAGCTCGTGGGCGATCCCGGCGGTGAGCTCACCCAGCGTGGCCAGCCGCGCCTGCTCCACCAGCCCGGCCCGCGCCGCCCGGAGCTCCTCGTTGGCCTCGCGCAGCTGGCTGCTGAGCAGGGCGTTCTGCAGGTGCAGCTCCTCCGAGCGACGCAGCCGTCGCGTGAGTGCGCGCACCGACAGGGCCATGAGCATCGTCCCGACCCGCGGGTCGAGCGTGAGCGCGCGGTCGAGCTGCTCCAGGGTGAGGGAGACGAGCTCGCAGTCCGTCGTGGTGCGGGCGGTGACGGCGCTGTCCTGCATCTCGGTCAGGGCCATCAGCCCGACGAGCGGCCCGGTCGAGGCGTGGTGCAGGACGACCTCACCCGCTCCGGACCGCACCGTCAGCGCCACCCGCCCCCGCAGGACGAGGAAGACCTGGGTGAGCCGCTCGTCGGGGCCGGCGATCCGGACCCCGGCCCGGACGTAGACGCGCGGCCGGGGTCCCAGGACCGACTCCAGCGCCTCGAGCAGCTCGGCCGCCGCGGTCCGCGGGTCGGTCCCCAGGTGTCGCAGGAGGGCGCTGTCACCGCGCTGCCCCGGGGCCGGCCGACCGAAGAGGTGGGCGGCGCGGTGGACCTGGGCCTCGGCATACCGGGCCAGGTTGCCGGCCGTCCACGGGGCGGCGACCACCCCGTCGACCCGGCCCGCGTCGACGCTCGCGGACATGTCCGAGAGCGAGGAGCGGGTGGTCACCAGGAGGAACCTGGCCCGGGCGAGCGCCGGCACCCGGTCCAACGCCCGCACCACCTCGTCGACGTCGACGGAGTTCGCCCCCGCGTCGTCCACGAGCACGACCAGCGGCACCCACGCGTCAGCAGGAGGCGACCAGGTGGCGAGCTCCGCAGCCGTGGGCACCCGGTGCACCGGGCCGCCGACCCCCGCGAGCTCCTCCGCGGCCAGCGCCGCCAGCTCCCCCCGCCCCACGACGACCGTGACGGTCACCCCGGGGCCCGGACCGTCGGACGACACGGTCACAACCCGACCAGCGCCCAGTAGCGGGGCAGCACGAGCGCGGTGAGGAACAGGCCGGTGAGCCCGACCACCATGCCCGCCACGGCCATCTGCGGGGTCGTGATGGTGCCGGTGGCGTAGGCGATGGCGTTCGGCGGGGTGGAGACGGGCAGGAACATGCCCAGCCCGCACGAGACCGCCACCACGAGGGCCACGACGGCCAGGTCCAGGCCGAGCGTGCCGGCGAGGGCCAGGGCGATGGGCACGAGCAGGTTGGCCGTCGCCGAGTTGGAGATCACCGCGCTCAGGGCCACCCCGACGCCCGCGAGCGCCAGGAGCAGCACCACGCCGGGCAGCTGCGACCAGTCCACCAGCGAGATCAGCCACGCGTCGAGACCGCTGGCCCCCACGCCGTGCCCCAGCGCGATGCCGCCCGCGACCAGCCACAGCACGGGCCACTGCAGCGCGCGCAGGTCGTCCCCGGTCATGACGGTGGTGGCCAGGAGCACGACCACCGGCAGGAAACCCACCGTGGTGGACGGTATGCCGTGCAGCGCCTCGGTCAGCCACAGCAGCACCGTGGCCCCGGCCGTGACGTAGAAGACGACGGCCGCCGGGCTCCGGGAGAAGCGCGCCTCCAGCTGCAGGTCCAGCGGGGTCCGGGCCGGCACGTAGCGCCAGCTGAGGAAGGCCCAGCCGAGCAGCAGCAGGAACAGGACCAGCGGCACCGTCGCCGCCATCCAGCCGACGAAGGAGATGCTCTCGCCCTGCGCGGCCAGGGCCCCCAGTGCGATCGCGTTGGGAGGTGAGCCCACCGGGGTGCCCATCCCGCCGACGTTGGCCGCGATCGGGATGGCGAGGGCGAAACCGGTGCGCGCGGCCACGCTCGGCAGGCCCGCGAGCACCGGCAGGAGGACGGCGAACATCGTCGCGGTCGTCGCCGTGTTGGACATGAACATCGACAGTGCCGCGGTCATGAGGATGAGCGCCAGCATCGCCCGGCGGGCGTCCCCGCGGAACGGGGTGAGGAACAACGCCGCCAGGTTCTTGTCCAGGGCGTACTTCGCGGCCCCGTCGGCGATGAGGAAACCGCCCAGGAAGAGGATGATCACCGGGTCGGCCAGCGCGGCCCAGAACTCCCGGGAGGTCGCCGGCGGCTCGCCCAGCGGCACGAGGGCCTGCTCGGTGAGCATGAGCACCTCGAGGAAGATGATGAGCACCGCGGTCGCCACCAGCGGGATCGCCTCGGTGACGAAGAGCACGATGGCCATGAGGAAGATGGCCAGCATCCGCTCCCCGGGCTCCTCCAGCCCCGGCACGTCCAGCACCAGCGGCAGCAGGAAGGCCAGCACGGCCACGAGCCCCCCGACCAGGCGGGTGCGCGAGCGGGCGGGCATGTGCCCAGGCTATCGCCGCCCCCATCGTGCTCCCGGCGGGCATAGAGTGCGCCTCATCACCTCGGTGGAAGGACGTGCTCGTGCGCAAGATCGGACTGCTCCCCCGCATCGGGATCGCCATCGTCCTGGGCATCGTCCTCGGGCTCGTCCTGCCGGACGCGGTGACGCGGGTCTTCGTCACCTTCAACGGGCTGTTCGGCAACTTCCTGGGGTTCATCATCCCGCTGCTCATCCTGGGCCTCATCACCCCGGCGATCTCCGAGCTGGGACGTGGCGCGGGCAAGTGGCTCGCGATCACGGCCGGGGTCGCCTACACCTCGACGGTGACGGCCGGCCTGCTCGCCTTCGCGGTGTCGATGGCCCTCTTCCCGCTCATGCTGGAGGAGGGGTCCTTCAGCGAGGTCGCCAACCCGGAGGAGGGGCTGCTCACCTCATACTTCACCGTCGAGATGCCCCCGGCCTTCGGCGTGATGACCGCCCTGATCCTGGCCTTCGTCATCGGCATCACGCTGACGATCATCGAGGGGGAGACCCTGGAGCGGGGCTTCGTGGAGTTCCGCGCCATCATCGAGAAGGTCATCGCGGGCGTCATCATCCCCCTGCTGCCGCTCTACATCTTCGGCATCTTCCTCAACATGACCGCCGCCGGGCAGGTGTGGGAGGTCATCACCACCTTCATCGGCGTCATCCTCGTCGTCTTCGCGCTGACGGTCGTGCTGCTGCTCCTGCAGTTCACCCTCGCGGGCCTGGTCGCCGGACGCAATCCCGTCCGGTCCCTGCTCACGATGCTGCCCGCCTACGCCACGGCGCTCGGCACGAGCTCCTCGGCCGCCACGATCCCCGTCACCCTGCGGCAGGCGATCGCGATGGGGGTGCGGCGGCCGGTCGCGTCCTTCGTCATCCCGCTGTGCGCGACCATCCACCTGGCCGGCTCGACCACGAAGATCGTCTCCTTCTCGCTGGCCGTCATGCTGCTCGCCGGGATCGAGATCAACGTCGCGGTCTTCGTCGGCTTCATCTTCATGCTCGGCATCACGATGGTCGCCGCGCCCGGGGTGCCCGGCGGCGCGATCGTCACCGCGGCCGGGCTGCTGTCCTCGATGCTCGGCTTCACCGAGCCGCAGGTGGGCCTGATGATCGCCACCTACATCGCCATCGACTCCTTCGGGACGGCGACCAACGTCACCGGTGACGGTGCGATCGCGCTGCTCATCGACAAGCTCGCCGGCAGCGAGCTCGACGACGCCGAGCTCGTCGAGGACGAGGAGGGTCGCCTGGTCCGGGTCGAGGTCGACGAGGAGGGGCACGTCGTGGAGGAGGAGATCACCGGTATGGCGCACCCGGGCGACCCGGACGGGTGGACGACCCCGAGGCCCTGAGCACGGCATACCCCTGCTGGCTAGGCTGTGCCCATGCAGCTCCTGGACCTCGTCGCCGCGCTCAACGCCGAGCTGGCGGACACCGTCTCGCACCCGAGCGGGCTGAGCGTCACCGGGGTGAGCCACCAGGCCGACTGGATCCGACCCGGCCAGGCGTTCGTCGCGATCCGCGGTGCCCGCTTCGACGGGCACGGCTTCATCGGGGACGCGATCGAGCGGGGCGCCGTCGCCGTCATCGGGGAGGGGCTGCCGGAGCACACGACGTGCAACGTGCCCTACCTGCTGGTCCCTGACGCCCGGGCGGCGCTCGCCGATGCCGCGACCGAGATCCTGGGTCGCCCCAGCGACGGCCTCACCGTGATCGGCGTGACCGGGACCGACGGCAAGACGACGACCTCCTGCCTGGCGCTGCACCTGCTGCGCGAGAGCGGGCACGCGACGGGCCTGCTGTCGACCATCGGCTACGAGCTGCCCGACGGGGTGCTGCGTCAACCCCCGACCCACTTCACCACCCCGGAGGCCCCCCAGGTCCAGCAGATCCTGCGCGACATGGTGGCCCACGAGGCCACGCACGCGGTCGTGGAGTCCTCCAGCCACGCGCTGGCGATGGACCGGGTGCGCGGCGTGGACTACGACGTGGCGGTGTGGACCAATCTCACCGGCGAGCACCTCGACTTCCACGGCACGATGGAGCAGTACTTCGCGGACAAGGCCAAGCTCGTCCGGCGCGCCCGCCACGCCGTGCTCAACGTCGACGACCAGCCGTGGGTCGAGCAGCTCCTGGCGATCGCGCGCGAGACGGGCGCGGCGGTGAGCACCTACTCCGCCGAGGGCTCGGACGCCGACTGGCGGGCCACCGACGTGCAGGAGGGCGCGGAGGCGATCACCTTCACCGTGCACACGCCGGAGGGCACCGCCGAGGCGCGGCTGCCGATGATCGGGCGCTTCAACGTGGCGAACGCCCTCGCGGCGATGGCCGGGGTGGCGGCGACCGGGGTCGCGCTGCCCGACCTCGTGGCGGCGCTCGGGACCTTCCGCGGGGTCGCCGGGCGGATGGAGATGGTGGAACGTCGCGAGGGGGAGCCCCGGGTCATCGTGGACTTCGCCCACACCGCGCCCAGCCTGGAGAAGGCCCTCGACACCGTGCGGGTCACGACGCAGGGTGAGCTGTGGGTCGTGATCGGCTCGGCCGGCGGCCCGCGCGACCCCTCCAAGCGCGCGCCCCTGGGCCGGGTCGCGACGACGAGGGCAGACCACGCCGTCTTCACCGAGGAGGACCACCGCACCACGCCGCTGCAGGACATCCTGGAGGAGATGGAGCGCGGTGCCCGCGAGGCCGGCCGCTCCAACTTCGTCTCCATCGGGGACCGCACCGAGGCCATCCGGTATGCCGTCCGCTCGGCCGCCCCGGCCGACACGGTCGTGCTGGCGGGCAAGGGCCCCGAGGCGACGATGGAGCGCGGCACCCAGCTCCTCCCCTGGGAGGAGATCGAGGAGGCGCGCCGCGCCCTCGCCGCACGTCGCGGGGAGGCCTGAGGGCGGCGCCGACCGTCCCGCTGCATGCTGGGCCCCACCGTTGCGGGGGCCGGCGGCCCACGTCGGTGCATGGACAGGAAACCTGCGCACGGACAAGGTTCTCGACCTGGTCCGTGCGGATCTTCCTTGTCTGTCCGGATGACCTCCGCCGGCACAGGGAAGGGCTGGAAGGGCGTCGGTAGGAGGGTGACGCCGACCTGCCCGGTCGTCGTTCGGCCGGGGCGGGCCTACGCCTCGCCGGCGTCGTCCCGCGCCACGGGGTCCACGGTGCCGGCGCGCGCGCCGTCACCCGGCCCCTCACCGTGAGCGGGACCGGCCTGCGTGATCTCCGGTCGGCGCAGGGCACGCCAGACGAGGAAGACGCCCAGGAGAACGAGCGGGATCGTGAGCCACTGGCCCATGGACAGCCCGGTCGCGTCCACCAGCCACGTCAGCTGGGCGTCCGGCTCGCGGAAGAACTCCACGACGAAGCGGCCGAGCCCCGTCCCGATCGCGAAGACGCCGGCCAGCAGACCGGGGCGCCACCGGGCGCGCGTGCGCCAGAACAGGTAGGTCACGACGACCAGGACCGTCAGGCCCTCGAGCCCGGCCTGGTAGAGCTGGCTCGGGTGCCGCGGCTCCGGTCCCGCGCCGGGGAAGACCATGGCCCACGGCACGTCCCCGGGCCGTCCCCACAGCTCGCCGTTGATGAAGTTGGCCAGCCGACCGAGCGTCATACCGATCGGCACCACGGTCGCGACGTAGTCGGTGACGCGCAGCACGTCGAGCTTCTCCCGCCAGGCCACCCACCCGACGGCGAGGAGGACGCCGATGAGGCCGCCGTGGAAGCTCATCCCGCCCTCCCACACCTTGAGCACGTCCAGCGAGGTCCACAGCTCGGGGTTGTAGAAGGTGGCGTACCCCAGCCGTCCGCCCGCGATGATGCCGATCGTCACCGCGAAGATGAGGGTGTCGACCTGGTCGCGGGTCAGAGGGCTCCCCGGGCGCTGCGACATCCGCGCGAGCAGCCAGTAGCCCAGGAGGATCCCGAACAGGTAGGCCAAGGCGTAGAACCGCAGCGTGAACGGACCGATCGAGATGCCCTCGACGAGCCCCAGGTCCTCCCAGCGCAGCACGTCGTCGCTCGCGCCGGACGCGCGCAGGGCGAGGTCGGTCAGGCCGGTCGCGCGCAGGGCGAGGTCGGTCAGGCCGGTCGCGCCCAGGTCGAGGTCGGTCAGGCCGGTCGCGCCCAGGGCGAGGTCGGTCAGGGGAGTGGTCAGGAGGGGCACGATGGGCACCACTCGAGTATAACCGCCCCGCCCCTACCCGACCGACCGCCTGGTGTGGTTGCCCTTGACCCCACCGGCCGCGCCGTGTGGTTGCCCTGGGTGTGACCGGCCGCGCCGTGTGGTTGCCCTGGGTCCGACCGGCCGCGCCGTGTGGTTGCACATCCACGCCGATCAGGCTCGCCCTGGCGCCGGTAAGGTCCCGAGTCAGTCCGCCGCCCGTGGCGTAGTGAAACCACATCGCGCGGTCGGTGGGCGTGAGGGCAACCAGACGAGGCGGTCGGTGGGGTCGGGGGCGACCAGACAAAGCGGCCGGTGGGGTCGGGAGCAACCAGACGAGGCGGCCGGTGGGGTCGGGGGCAACCAGACGAGGCGGCCGGTGGGGTCAGCCCTCGCCGAACGCGGCCAGCACCTCCGCGCGGGTCACGTCCTCCAGCGAGGCGTGGACCCACCGGGGCTGACGGTCCTTGTCGACGAGCTGGGCGCGAACGCCCTCGGCGAAGTCCGGGTGCACGGCGAGGTGGCTGCCCACCACCAGGTCCTGCTCGAGCACCTGCTCGACGGTGAGGCCCGCCGCCCGGCGCAGCGCCTCGAGCGTCACCGCGACCGAGTGCGGCGACCGGGCCGCGATGGCCTCGGCCGCCTCGGCGGCGGCGGGCTCCGTGCGGGACCGCAGGCGCGCGAGGATCGTGGGGGCGTCGTCCCCGGCGAAGCACGCGTCGATCCAGGCACGTTCATCCAGGAGCTCCGAGGGAGCCGAGAGGTCGTCGGCACCGGGGCTCCTGCTCCCCTCGGCTCTTCCTGCCGCCGCCCCGGCAGTCTCCTCCCACGCAGCCGCGGCCAGCCCCTCGGCCTCCATAGCCGGGTCCTCGCGCAGGGCGCGGAGGACCGCCGCCTTCGCCCCGGAGGGCACGACCGCGTCCGCCAGACCCAGCAGGACGGCGTCGGCGCCCGACAGTGACGCCCCGGTGAGCGCGGCATACGTGCCCAGCTCGCCGGGGGCCCGGGAGAGCAGATAGGTGCCGCCGACGTCGGGGAACAGCCCGATGATGGTCTCGGGCATCGCCAGCCGGGTGCGTTCGGTCACCAGCCGGACCGACCCGTGGGACGACAGCCCGACCCCGCCGCCCATGACGATCCCGTCCATCCAGGCCACGTAGGGCTTGGGGTAGGCCGCGACGAGGGCGTTGACCGCGTACTCCGTGCGCCAGAAGCCCGACGCCTCCTCCGGCCGACCGGCCAGCACCGACTCCCGGACGGCCCGCACGTCGCCCCCGGCGCACAGGCCACGGTCGCCGGCCCCGTCGATGACGACGGCCGCGACCGACACGTCCCCGGCCCAGGCGTGGAGGCGGTCATGCAGGGAGCCGATCATCGGTCCGTCGATCGCGTTGATCGCCCGCGGACGGTTCAGGCGCACGCGACCGAGGGGCCCGTCCACGGCATACAGGACCTCCTCGCCGTGGCCCGGCGCAGGTGCCCAGGACAGCTGATCCACGTCCTCGCTCATGGCACGACACTCTCTCAGGCGCACGTAGACTCTCCGCCCATGGGTAAGGCATCACGCAAGAAGCGGCAGAGCACGGCCGGTCAGCCGCAGACCCGGGCGGCCCGCGCGCCGTTCGTCGCCCGGCCGTTCGAGGGGCTCGCCGACGAGACCGACTGGGTGGCGATGCGGGAGATCCTCCCGGCCGCCACGGCGACGGTGACGGTGACCGTGCCGGAGGGCACCCAGGTCGCCGGGGTCGACGTGCCCGCCGGGGAGCGCGAGGTCACCCTCGTCACCGTGCTGCCGGCCGCGATGCCGGCCGTCCACCGCGACACCGGCGAGGTGCTGGTCGCCCTGCAGTCCCGCACCTCCAGCGGCGACGCCTCCCGCGACGTGGCCCAGTCGATCCTGACCGCCCTGGTCAGCGAGCCCGGCAGCTCCGTCAACTCCGTGCGCCCCGCGACCGCCGACACCCCCCGCCTGCAGGACCTGCTGGCCGAGGGGCAGCGGCTCGAGGTCGCGGTCCACCAGGACTTCGGCTTCTGGATCTCCGGGGACGCGACCCAGGAGCAGCAGGCCGCGCTGGAGCAGATGAACGACACGGCCGTGCCGATGGAGCGGGTCGAGGGCGCGCCGTCGGCGTACTGGTGCCACATGAGCGGCCGGTCCTACGTCCGCTGGATCCTGGGCGAGGACGAGGACACCGCGGTGGACGCGCTGGCCCGCCTCGCGGCGCAGGGCCAGCACACCTTCGGCGAGGGCACCGAGATGCTCGGCGCCTTCCGGGCGTGCGGCCTGGTCGTGCCCGTGATCGAGGTCCCCGTCGACACCGCGGCGGCTGACCACGCGCCTGCGCTGGCCGAGCTGCAGGCGCGCTACGAGAAGGCGCTGGCCTCCCAGGAGGAGCTGACCCCCGAGGAGCGCCGGGCCCGCAACGGTCTGGTCTCCCGCCAGGTCACCCTGCGCTGATCCCCTCCTCGTCGCCCGGCGGGTGTCCCCGGCCGCCCCTGAGGCAACCGGACGCGCGTTCCTGACGGTTTTCCACAGGTATGGCGTGGCCCACCTGTGGACATCTGTCACGAACGCGCGTCCGGTCTGTCAGGAACGCGCGTCCGGTCGGGGGTGGGGGGGGCGTGTCGGGGGGTGGCCCTACGATCGGCCTACGAGTCGGTGCGGACGCGGCGGCCGGTGCCGCCGTGGCGGAGGAGGTCGGGATGAGTGCGGAGCCGGGCCCGGTGGGCGAGCGGGACGGGCTGGACCCGATCGTGGTCGACGACGGCCCGCACGGGCGGGGGGCGCCTCCCGAGGTCGTCGCGGTGATCCCCGCCAAGGACGAGGAGGCCCGGATCGGGGCCACGATCGCCGCGCTGGAGCAGGTGGGGTCGATCGGGTGGGTGGTGGTCGTCGACGACGGGTCCACCGACCAGACCGCCGCCGTGGCGGAGTGGACCGGCGGGGTGGAGGTGGTCCGCCACGCCCGCAACCGGGGCAAGGCCGCCGCGATGACCTCCGGAGCGCGGCGGGCGGCCGAGCTGGCCCCCGGGGCGCCCGTGCTCTTCGTCGACGCCGACCTCGAGGGCTCGGCGGCGAACCTCGGGCCGCTCGTCGGCCCGGTCCTGTCCGGCGTGGCCGACATGACCATCGCGGTGCTGCCCGCGCAGCTGCGGCGCGGCGGCGGGATGGGTCTCGTGGTGCGCACCGCGCGGGAGGGGATCCGCCGGCTCACCGGGTGGCGGCCGACCCAGCCGCTGTCCGGGCAGCGCTGCCTGAGCCGGGCCGTGCTCGACGCCGCCCTGCCGCTGGCCCCGGGCTGGGGGGTCGAGGTCGGGCTCACGGTCGACGTGCTCCGCGCGGGGGGCCGGGTGCTCGAGGTGCCCTGCGAGCTGCACCACCGCGTCACCGGCCGCGACCTGGCCTCCCAGGTGCACCGTGCCCGCCAGCTGGCCGACGTCACCCGCGCGCTGGCGGACCGGTCGACGACGGCGGAACGGGCCCGGGCGACCGCCTCGGGGTATGCCGACCAGCTCAGGAGCCGTTCGCGGAGCTCCCTGGCGAGGGCGAGGGCGAGGGTGACGGCGGGGGTGCGGGCACGGCGCGACCGAGGACGCTCACGCCCGTCATGAGCAGCATCGTCAGGGTGAGCGCGACGGCGGCGATGCCGGAGTCGTTGAGCACCCAGGCGAGCGCCATGGCCACGAGCGATGCCAGGACGACGGCCGACATCCCGGGCACGGACCACAGGGGTGCCGACCACGCCGGGCGACGCAGGGCCACCACCGCGACCCCGACGAGGGCGATCACCGCCAGCCAGCTGAGGGGGTAGTCGACGAGGATCGAGAGACTCTGCGCCAGCTTGCGGGCCACGATGCCGGTCGCCTCCCCGTCGAGGACGGCCTGCACGAAGTCGCCCAGGTGGGTGCGCGCCGAGGGGCCGCGCAGCCAGTCGAGCACCATGGCGACGGCGCCGACGAGCCCGCCGAGAAGGATCACGCCGAGCAGCCGCAGCGCGGTCCAGCCCAGTCCCAGGGCGGTGAGGGTGAGCAGTCCGGTCGCCACCACCAGCGCGGGGACCCCGCCGAAGTCGGCGCCCGCCCCCGGGGCCGCGGTGATGAGCATGGCCCCCAGGCCCAGCGCCGCCACCGCCACGACGGCGGGCCGGCGCGGACTTACCCGGGCGAGCACGGCGGCCACGAGGACCAGGACCGCCCCGAGCAGCGCCCCGAACCCGACGTTCCCCTGCCCGTAGAACCGCCCCGCCGTCAGAGGCTGCAGCCCCAGCACGGACACCAGCCCCAGGCGTGCCGACCAGATCGCGTCCACGCCGAGCACCACCGCCGACAGCGCCGCCACGACGGTCGGGGGCCCGAGCACGTCACGCCGCCACGGACCGGCCCACGCCACGGCGGTCACCAGCGCCGCGCCGAGCAGCGTCACGGCCAGCCCTGCCACCCAGGGCTGACCCGCCCGCCACCACGGGACCAGCCCCGCCAGGAAGGCCGCGACCGGTGCTGCCAGCAGGGCGGTCCCCGCCAGGGCAACGCCCGGTATGCCGTGCCGCACCGCTCGTCGCCGCAGCAGCACGGCGGCGCCGAGCGCGGCGAGGTGGACGAGGACGAGCGTGCCGAGCAGGTAGGGGGCCTGCCACTTGGCCACCGTCACGGCCCGGGCGAGGTCCTGGACCCCCGCGACGTGGTCACCGGCCTCCGGGAGGACGGTGACCTGCTCCCCGGCGAGGGCGTCGGACGGGCCGGCCCCGCCCGGCTCCCGGTAGGCCCCGCCCAGGTCCCGCCCCGCCTCGTCCGGGGTCACGCCGGCCAGCGCCAGGAGGGTGGGGCTGAGGTCGGTCAGCTGGACCAGGCCGCGCTGCCGCGTCGTGCCCGAGCTCAGCCATCCGCCCGCCCCGTCCGGAACCTGCCCCGGGGAGAGGACGAGCACCTGGGCCTCGAGACGGAAGCCGGTCTGCCCCATCCCGGCCACCACGACGGCCGTGCCGTCGGGCACCTCCTCCAGCAGCGCGGTCAGGGCGGCGTCCACGGCCGGGAGCTGGTCCGAACGATCGCCCGGCAGCACCACCGGTCCGCTGACGAGGTGGATCCGGCAGGCCGACGAGCCGTCACCCAGCACCTCCTCGGGGGTGGCGGCCACGCTCCCGTCCGGTCGTGCCGCGCCGAGCGCCGCCTCGGCACCGTGGGCCGCGACGCACGTCCCCGCCGCCTCGGCCACCTCCGCGAGGGTGCCGAGCCGCGAGCCGAGGGCCCCGCCCTCGGCCTGCTCACGCCATACCCGCCAGGCCTCGTCCGCGACCCCCCGGTCGTCGACCAGGTCCGCCAGCGGCGTCTCCCGCCCCCCGGTCGCCGCGCACTCGTCGAGGTCGGTGCCCGCGCGCTCACCGGCACCCAGGGTCAGCCAGGCGTCGGCGGCGCACGTCATCTCCCGCAGCCCCCGCGGCACCAGCGCCGCCGCCCCGCCGTCCCGCGCCATCCGCGCCAGGGTCGGCGTCCGCTCCTCGTCCACGAGGTCCCAGGTGAGTCCGGGGACCCCGACGAGCACGACCTGGCGGTCCCCGTCGGCGACCTCGCCGGCCCCGGGGACCGGCGCCCCCGACATCGTCCCGGCCGACGGGGCGACCCCCGCCCACGCGGCGAGCCCCGCCAGGGCCCACGCGAGCAGGACGGCCAGGACCACCGCCCGGACCCAGCCGCCACCGCCACCGGCGTCGGCACCGGCACCGGGCACGCCACGGGGCGCGGCGCCAGGGCCGCCACCGGGTCGCTCGGCTACCTGCATACCCCACCTCCTGGTCGGCATCGTCGCACGTCACCCCGGGCGGGGACCGGAGCCGACCTCAGTCGTCGCGGCCGGTGCGGGCGGCGTCGAGCGCCTGGCGCTCCTCGGGGGTGAGCACGATCTCGGAGTCCCCGCCGACGACGCCCTTGGCGTAGGTCCGGCTCTCGCCGCGGGCGTGGATCGAGCTGAGCACCATGCCGTCGCCCGTGTCGTCGACGATCGCGGCGGAGAAGCTCATCCGGCCGCCCATGTCGCCGAAGGCGTCGTACCGCACGACCGCCACGTGCCGCAGCGCCTGCGCGAGGTCGGACCGGACGCCGGCCACGTCCGCCTCCAGGGCGTCCAGCCGCGCGCCCTGCGGCGAGGTCGGCGCCCCGGCGGCCACCAGCTGACGCAGGCGACGGTCGACGACCCGCAGCCGCTGCCAGGCGGCGAGCGCCAGCAGCAGCGCGAGGACGGCGACGCCACCGGCGATCCAGGGAAGCAGCTCGGGGTCCACGACCCGAGCGTATGCCGTCCCCCTCCCCCACCCGCCGCGGCGTCCCGCGCGTCCGCGACGCCGGGATAGCGTGGGGGCATGCCGAAACGCGTGGCCGTGATCGTCAACCCGACGAAGTTCGAGGACCTGGACGAGGTCCGTCGTCGGGCCACGAGGGCCTGCACCCGGCACGGCTGGGAGGAGCCGCTGTGGATCGAGACCACGGCGGAGGACACCGGTGCGGGCCAGGCGCGGCAGGCCGCCGCGGCGAGTGTCGACCTCGTGTGCCCCCTCGGCGGTGACGGGACCGTCCGCGCAGTGGCGGCCGAGATGGTGGGGACCGGCATCCCCGTCGGGCTGCTCCCCGGTGGCACCGGCAACCTGCTGGCCCGCAACCTCGAGCTGCCCATCGACTCCCTGGACCGTGCCTTCGAGGTGGCGCTCACCGGGCGCGACGCCGCGATCGACACCTGCGTGGTGGAGTTCGTGCGGCCGACGACCGGCCAGCTCCAGGGGCGTCTGGAGGACGACGAGGACCCCGCGAAGGTGGTCGACTTCTCCGACGCGGTCGACGACCGGGGCTCGGAGGAGGTCCGTGAGCGGCACCGGTTCCTCGTCATGGCGGGGCTGGGCTTCGACGCCGAGGTCATGGCTGCCGCCCCCGAGCGGCTCAAGGCCAGGGTGGGGTGGGTGGCCTACGTCGTGGCGGGCCTGCAGCACCTCAAGGGGCCGCAGTTCACCGTCGACTTCCGCACCGACGGCCACGGTCTGAGGCGGCGGCGGGTCCGCAGCGTGATGATCGGCAACGTCGGCAAGCTGCAGGGGGGTATGGAGCTGCTGCCCGACGCCGAGGCCGACGACGGCGAGCTCGACGCGGTGCTCCTGTCGCCCGACGGGATCGTGGGGTGGATGGCGACCTTCGGCCAGCTGGTGACCCGGCAGCGGGTGGGGCACTCGCGGGTCGAGTACGTCCAGGCCCGGGAGATCCAGGTGCTCTCGGACAAGCCGGTGGAGGTCGAGCTCGACGGCGACCCCCTCGGCACCGTCATCGCGCTCCGGGTGCACGTCGAGCCCGGCAGCCTGCTGGTGCGCCTGCCCCAGCCGCGTCGGGGGCGGGAGCGTCCGCACGTGCTGTCGGCCATCAGCGCCCAGCTCGAGGGTGCCGGTGCCCGCCCCGTCGACTGGCCGCGCATCAACCGCTGACCGTGCCGCAGCCCCGTTAGGCTGACGCCATGCTCGATCTCCGCGACCTCCGTGACGACCCCGACCGCGTCCGCCAGAGCCAGGTGGCTCGCGGGGAAGACCCGTCGGCGGTGGACGCGGTCCTGTCCGCGGACGAGCGCCACCGCAGCGCCCTGTCGGCCTTCGAGTCGGCCCGGGCGGAGCAGAAGACCTTCGGCAAGCGGGTCGCGCAGGCCCAGGGCGAGGAGAAGCAGGCGCTGCTCGCGGAGGTGAAGGACCTCAGCACCCGGGTCAAGCAGCTGGAGGCCGAGGCCGCCGCCGCGGCGCAGGAGCGCGACACCGCCATGCGCCGGATCGGCAACGTGATCGTCGACGGGGTCCCCGTCGGGGGCGAGGACGACTTCGTCGTGCTGGAGGAGGTCGGCACGCCCCGGGACTTCGCCGCCGAGGGCTTCGAGCCCAAGGACCACCTGGAGCTCGGGGAGGCGCTCGGGGCGATCGACATGGCTCGGGGCGCGAAGGTCTCGGGCGCCCGCTTCTACTTCCTCACCGGCGTCGGGGCGCTCCTGGACCACGCGCTCATGGCCCTGGCCCGGGAGATCACCGTCGAGGAGGGCTTCGTCCCCGTCGTGCCGCCGACGCTCGTGCGGCCCGAGACGATGGCCGGCGCCGGCTTCCTGGACGCGCACGCCGACGAGGTCTACCGCCTCGAGGCGGACGACCTCTTCCTCACCGGCACCTCCGAGGTCGCGCTCGCCGGCCTCCACGCCGAGGAGATCCTCGACCTGTCGGGCGGGCCGCTGCGGTATGCCGCGACCTCCACCTGCTACCGCCGCGAGGCCGGGTCCTACGGCAAGGACACCAAGGGCATCTTCCGGGTGCACCAGTTCCAGAAGACCGAGATGTTCGTCTACTGCCGGGTCGAGGACGCCGAGGCCGAGCACGCCAACCTGCTGCGGGTGGAGCGCCGCATCCTGGACGCCCTCGAGCTGCCCTACCGGGTGATCGACGTCGCCGCCGGCGACCTCGGTGGCCCGGCCGCCCGCAAGTACGACTGCGAGGCGTGGGTCCCCACCCAGGGCCGCTACCGCGAGCTGACCTCGACCTCCAACTGCACGACCTTCCAGGCGCGCCGGCTGGGGGTGCGCGAGCGCGACCCGCACGGCTCCGGCACCCGCGTCGTCGCCACCCTCAACGGCACGGCCGTCACGAACACCCGCCCGATCGTCGCGCTGCTGGAGAACCACCAGCAGGCCGACGGGTCGGTCCACGTGCCCGCGGCGCTGCGGCCCTTCCTCGGCGGTCGGGAGCGACTCACCCGCTGAGGGGCGGCTCCGTCGCGGGAGGGACGCGGTGGTCGCGCCCGGCCCGATCTCCGTCCTGCGGCGGAGGGTGCCTGTGGGTGCGCCCGCCTAGGCTGGTGCGTCATGGAGGTGCTGGAGCGCTGGTTCGGCGCGGACGAGGGCTGGGAGCGGGTCGCCACCGCCGACCAGCGTCGTCGTGACGTGCAGTGGGCCGTGGTGGCCTTCGTCATCGCCGCGATCGGCGTGGAGCTGATCCGGGCGGCCGGGGGGATGGAGGAGGAGCAGCTCGGGGTCGGCTGGCAGTATGCCGCGGTCCTCAGCGGGAGCCTGCTCGTCGCCTTCCGCCGGGTCGCCCCGGTCACGGTCATGCTGCTGGCCGCCGCCCACTTCGTCGTGGCGGGGCAGCTGATGCCGGTGACGATGTCCTCCCTCCCGATGCAGCTGCTGGCCTTCTTCCTCTTCTTCTCCGGCATCGCCTGGGCCCAGGACCGGCGCGCGGTGGCCTACGCGACCCTCGCGGTCCTGCTCGTCATGGCGCTGTGGCTGGCCTGGTGGTTCGCCCTCGGCTCGGGCCTGGACACGATCCGCGAGTCGTTGGGGGAGGACGTCCTGGCGCGCACGGGGCCGGTGGGGCCGGTGACCGCCCTGCTGCTCTACGTCGTGCTGAGCAACCTCATCTACTTCGGCTTCGCCATCGGCCTGGGGCTCGTGGCCTGGCGGGGTGCGCTGCAGCGGCACCGGGCCGACGACCTCCTGCTCACCACCCAGGAGCAGGGGGGCCGCCTGCGCGACCAGGCCGTCGTCGCCGAACGGCTCCGGATCGCCCGGGAGCTGCACGACGTCGTCGCCCACCACGTGTCGGTCATGGGCGTCCAGGCGGCAGCCGCGCGCCGCGTGCTCGACCGCGACCCGGACGCGGCGCGGGCCTCGCTCGGGGCGATCGAGCAGTCCTCGCGGGACGCGGTGGGCCAGATGCGGGACCTGCTCGGGACGCTGCGCAGCGAGGACCTGGAGGAGCCGCAGGCGCGGGGGGAGGTCGGCGGCCCGGCAGGATCCGGCGAGCCGGCCGTGCTCCCGGGCCCGGCGGCCGGCGGCGGCCCGACCGACCGGGCGCCCCAGCCGACGCTCGCGGCGCTGACCGGCCTGGTGGAGCAGGCGACGACTCCGATGTGCACGGTGGACCTGGACGTCGTCGAGTCGACGGCCGGGGCCGCGGGGCGCGTGCCGACGCCCGTGCAGCTGTCCGCCTACCGGGTGGTGCAGGAGGCGCTGGCCAACGTGCGGCGGCACTCCACGGCCCGGCACGCCCGGGTCACCGTCCGGATCGACGAGGGAACCGGTCGGATCGAGCTCGAGGTCGTGGACGACGGCCACCCCCGCTGGGGCACGTCCGGCACGGGGCTGGGGCTGCGGGGGATGCGCGAGCGCGCCCAGCACCTCGGCGGCGCCGTCGAGGCGGGACCGCGTGCGGGGGTCGACGGCTACCGCGTGCGCGCCTGGTTCCCGCTCGAGGGTCGTGCCCGCCGGGAGGACCCTGTCACCGGGGTCGCCGTGCCGGACCCGGCGGTGAGCGCGTGATGGTCCGGCTGCTCCTGGTCGACGACCAGCCGCTGCTGCTGCAGGGCTTCTCCATGATCCTGTCGACCGAGCCGGACCTGCAGGTCGTGGGCCAGGTGGGAGATGGTCAGCAGGCGCTGGACGCCATCGAGCCGCTGCGCCCCGACGTGGTGCTCATGGACGTGCAGATGCCCGTGCTCGACGGCATCGAAGCGACCCGCCGCATCGTGGCCGACCACCCCGACGTCAAGGTCGTCATCCTGACGACCTTCGACCACGACGACTACATCTTCGACGCCCTCGAGGCCGGGGCCAGCGGCTTCCTGCTCATGAACGCCGACCCCGACGACCTCGTCGACGCCGTCCGGGCCGCCGCCGACGGCCACGCCCTGCTCTCGCCCGAGGTGACGATCCGGGTCCTGCGCCGGATGGCGCGCGGCGACGGCGCGGGGGACCGGCCGGGGGGCGGGACCACCGGTGAGGAGGACGGCATACCTCTGCCCCAGCTCACCGGGCGCGAGCGGGAGGTGCTGGCGCTGATGGCCCGCGGGCTGTCCAACGCCGAGATCGCCGCCGAGGCGTTCGTCGGCGAGGCGACCGTCAAGACGCACGTCTCGAACGTCCTGGCCAAGCTCGGGGTCCGCGACCGGGTCCAGGCCGTCATCGCCGCCTACGACTCCGGGCTGGTGCTCCCGGAGGGCCGCCACGGCCGCTGAGCCGTGAGGCTCTCCCTCCTGCGGGGGAGGGCGCAATCACCTGGTCGGCCGATGCGGGCCGGCTCGCCCCCCGTCTAGCGTGGCACCCACGACACCGAGGAGGAATCGTGCTCGAGCTGCAGCAGCTGACCCGCAGGTACGGCGACCACGTCGCCGTCGACGCCGCCAGCTTCACCGTCCCGCAGGGACAGATGGTCGGGTTCGTCGGCGGCAACGGCGCCGGCAAGACCACGACCATGCGGATGATCATGGGCGTCCTGGCCCCCACCTCCGGGGAGGTGCTCTGGGACGGCGAGCCCCTGACCCGGGCCGACCGCAGCCGGTTCGGCTACATGCCGGAGGAGCGGGGTCTCTACCCCAAGCAGCAGGTGCTGGACCAGCTGACCTATCTGGGGCAGCTGCACGGGATGTCCCGTGCGGCCGCCCGCGACCGGTCCGCCGACCTGCTGACCCGCTTCGGCCTCGGTGAGCGCTTCAGGAGCAAGCTCGAGGAGCTCTCGCTCGGCAACCAGCAGCGCGCCCAGATCATCGCCTCGGTCCTGGGCGACCCCAAGATGCTCGTGCTCGACGAGCCGTTCAGCGGGCTGGACCCCGCGGCGGTCGACCAGATGAGCGAGCTCCTGCGCGAGCACACCGTCCGCGGGGTGCCCGTCCTCTTCAGCTCCCACCAGCTGGACCTGGTGGACCGGCTCTGCGACGCGATCGTCGTCCTCCACGAGGGCAAGGTCGTGGCGCGCGGCACCTCCGAGCAGCTGCGCGCGAACGCCCCGCTGCGCTACCGCCTCACCATGGGGCAGGACACCGGGTGGGTGCGGAACGTCCCGGGGATCACCGTCGTGGACCTCGACGGCCCCAGCGTGCTGTTCGAGCCCGAGGACGAGCAGCTGGCCGAGCGGCTGCTCACCGACGCCGTCGCCCGAGGAGGGGTCCGGGAGTTCAGCCGGATGCGTCCCACCCTGTCCGAGATCTACCGAGAGGTGGCCGTCGCATGAGCACTCTCACCGACCGTTCCGCAGGCACGTCGACCGGCGGGGCCGAGCGCACCGCCGGACCCGGCCCCTCCCGCCCCGAGCAGCGCACCACCCGTCGCGCCGCCTGGGCACTCGTCGCCGGCCGCGAGATCACCGTCAAGCTGCGCGACCGCAACTTCCTCATCGGCACGGCCCTCACGCTGGTCCTGCTGGTGGGCGCGATGCTGCTCCCGCAGCTGTTCACCGGGGGGAGCTCCAGCTATGAGGTCGCCGTGACCGACGGGGACGGCGCGGCCGTCGTCGAGCAGGCGCAGGGTCTCCTCCAGCTCGAGGAGCCGGAGGGCACCGTGACGGCGACGACCGTCCCGGACCGGGGCGCCGCCGAGGCGCAGGTGCGCGACGGGGACGTCGACGCGGCCCTCGTCCAGGGCGAGGCCGGGTGGGAGATGGTCACCGACGGGGAGCCCTCGTCGGGGCTCACCAGCCTGCTGACCGACACCGTGCGGAGCTCGGCGATGGCCGAGAACGCCGCGGCGGCCGGCACCACCGTCGAGGAGCTCACGGCCGGCACGACCCTCACGCCGGTGGACCTGTCCGAGGCCGAGGGGGGTATGCCGTCGTTCGTCAAGTTCATCCTCGGCTTCGTCTTCGCCTTCCTCTTCTACATGACCTCGATCATGTTCGGCTACCAGATCGCCAACAGCGTCGTGGAGGAGAAGGCCAACCGGATCGTCGAGATCCTGGCCGCGAAGATCCCGGTGCGCCAGCTGCTCCTGGGCAAGGTCCTGGGCAATACCGCGATCGCCTTCGGGCAGATCGCGCTCATCGCCGCCGTCTCGCTCGTCGGGCTGACCTTCATCGACCTCGACGTCGCGCTGCCGGGTCTGGCGCAGGCCATCGGCTGGTACGTCCCCTTCTTCGTCCTGGGCTTCCTGGCCCTCGCCTGCGTCTGGGCCGCCTCGGGCGCCCTGGCCTCGCGCACGGAGGACGTGCAGTCCACGTCCATGCCGCTGACGATGCTGCTTGTCATCCTCTTCATCGCCTCGATCAACGTGGAGGGGCAGGTGCGGGAGATCCTGTCCTTCGTGCCGCTGGCCTCGACCTTCCTCATGCCGATGCGCATCATCGAGGGCGGGACCGAGCTGTGGGAGCCGATCCTGGCGCTCGTGCTGGTGCTGGCCTTCTGCGCGCTGACGATCTGGCTGGGTGCCCGGCTCTACGAGCGGGCGCTGCTGCACACCTCCGGCAGCCTGACCTGGCGCAAGGCCATGACCCTGCGGGCCGACTGACCGGGTGCGGGGCGTCCGGCCGGGCGCCGCGTGGCGGCGCGCCGGGCGCCGCGTGGCGGAACGCTCGCCCTTCCCCGGTGCTATCGGCCCCGGATCTCCCCGATGGACAACGAAGACGCGCATGGACAACGTCGAGAACCTCGTCCGTGCGCGTCCTCACTGTCCATGGCGCGGCGGCGCTGCGTGGACCCGGCGCCGCCGGCCCTCACGCGAGCTCGGCGAGCACCTCGTCCAGGGCCTCGGCCAGGCCGTCCTCGTCGACGGTGCCGGTGACGCGGTCGGCAGCGGCGACGACCTCGGCGGGGGCCTGGCCCATGGCGTAGCCCCGGGCGGCCCAGGTGAGCATCTCGATGTCGTTGCGCTGGTCGCCGACGGCGACGGTCCGGTGGGGCTCGACGCCGAGGTGGCGCCGCACCTGCTCCAGCGCGGAGGCCTTCGAGACGCCCTCGGGGGCCAGGTCGAGCCAGGCGCTGTAGCCGACGGCGTAGGACACGCCGTGCAGACCGATGCGCTCCACCAGCTCGGTGAACTCCTGGGAGGTCGAGCTCGGGTCGCGGAAGGTGACGCGCGTCGCCGGGTGGGCCAGCAGCTCCTCGTCCGGCACGACGATCTCCTCGCCCCACAGCTCCCCGGGCGGGAAGGGCGTGCTCACCTTGAAGCCCACCCCGATCTCCTCGACCGCGACCAGGACGTCCGGCAGCTCCTGGCGGACCAGGGCCACGGCGGGCGCCGGGTCGAACGTGACGACGTCGACCAGGCGGTAGCCCGTCCCGTTGGTCAGGTCGGTCCGCACCGTGACGGCCCCGTTGGAGCAGACCGCGGGGCGACCCTCGCGGGCCAGGCCGAGCTGTTCCACCACGGGGACGGTCGAGAGGACCGAGCGGCCGGTGGCGATGACGACGTGCACGTGCGGCAGCGCGTCGAGGGCGCGGACCCGGTCGAGCACCGCGGGTGCGAGGTGGCCGTCGTGGTGCAGGACCGTGCCGTCGACGTCGAGGGCCACGAGGAGGTCGCAGTCGCGCATCGGGTGGCGGACGGGGGACACGCGCTCGTCGAGGCTCACCCTCGCAGCCTAGTCGGCCCGCCCGGTGCGACAGACTGTCCCCGTGCCGACTCCGCACCTCATCACCTCCCCGGCCAACCCCCGCCTCAAGGCGCTCGCGGCCCTGCGGCGCCGACGCACCCGCGAGCAGGAGCGACGCACCCTGGTGGAGGGGTATGACGAGCTGGGCCTGGCCCTCGAGGCGGGGGTCGTGCCGCAGACGCTCTTCTACTGCCCGGAGCTCATGGGCGGGGCGGCCCGGGCCGACGACCTGGTCGCCCGGGTGGGGGCGCTGGGTGGTGAGCTCGTGCGGCTGTCGCGGCCGGCCTTCGAGAAAGCGGCCTACCGGGAGGGGCCGGACGGCGTCCTCGCGGTGGTGCCCACCGTCGACCGCCGGTGCGAGGACCTGACGGCCGGGCTCCCGGACGCCCCGCTGGTCCTGGTCTGCCAGGCGGTGGAGAAGCCCGGCAACCTCGGCGCGATGCTGCGCACCGCCGACGCGGCCGGGGTGGACGCCGTCGTCGCCGCTGACCCCGTCACCGACTGGGGCAACCCCAACACCGTGCGCGCCTCGAAGGGGACGGTCTTCTCGGTCCCGGTCGCCAGCGACCCCACCGCGGTGACGCTGGCGTGGCTGCGGGAGCGCGGCATACCCCTGGTCGCGGCGACCCCCGACACCGAGGTCACGCACACCGAGGTGGACTACCGCGGACCGGTCGCCATCGTCGTCGGCACGGAGAAGACCGGCCTGACCGCGGAGGTGCTGACGGCTGCGCAGCACCGGGTTCGGATCCCCATGGTGGGGCTGGCTAACTCGCTCAACGTGGCCACCAGCGCCGCCGTGATCGTCTACGAGGCCGTGCGCCAGCGAGCCGCCGATCCACGCCCCTGAGGGGGGTGTCAAGAGCGCCACGCCGGTGTGCCACGATGGCGGCATGCGTATCGACCACGTGAGCTATGCCGCCGGCCCCGAGGGTCTGCAGGCCACGGCCGGGCGCCTGGCCACGATGCTCGGCGTCACCCCCCGCGACGGCGGGGTGCACCCCCGTTTCGGCACGCGCAACGTCATCCTGCCCCTGGCGGACAACCGCTACGTCGAGGTGGTCGAGGCCCTCGACCACCCGGCCTCCGACAAGGCCCCGTTCGGCCAGGCGGTCAGGGCGCGGTCGGCCCGCGGGGGCGGGTGGATGGCCTGGGTGGTCGCGGTCGACGACCTTGGGCCGGTCGAGGAGCGGCTGGGGCGTTCGGCGGCGGACGGGCACCGCACCACCCCGGAGGGGCACGACCTGCAGTGGCGCCAGATCGGCGTCAAGAACGTCATCGACCACGGGCACCTGCCGTTCTTCGTGCAGTGGATCTCCGACGCGCAGGCCCACCCCTCCCGGCTGGAGGAGTCCCCGAGCCGGCTGACCGGTCTGACCGTCGGCGGCGACTTCGAGGCGGTGCGGGAGTGGCTGGGGCTCGCCGACGCGCCCAGGGGGTCCTTCGAGAGCCAGATCGAGTTCGGCTTCGTCGAGGACGACCCGTGCCCGTGCCTCTACGAGGTCTCCTTCGACACCCCGGACGGCCCGGTCACGGTCTGAGCGCCGGCGGGGTCGGGCCCCACGACAGCACGAGGCGACGTCGTCCGACGTCGCCTCGTCCGTGTCGCGGGCCGCTCAGCGCGTGCCGCGGCCGTACCCCTTGAGCCGCAGGCTGTTCAGCACCACGAGCACCGAGGACATCGCCATCGCGCCACCGGCGATGAGGGGGGTGAGCAGGCCGAGGGCGGCCAGGGGGATCGCCAGCGTGTTGTAGCCGAAGGCCCACACGAGGTTCTCCTGGATGACCCGCAGGGTCTTGCGGGACAGCCCGATCGCGTCCGCGACCGTCTGCACGTCGGGGCGCACGAGGACGATGTCGGCGGACTCGGCGGCCACGTCGGTGCCCGACCCCATCGCCATGCCGAGGTCGGCCTGCGCGAGCGCGGCGGCGTCGTTCACGCCGTCCCCGACCATCGCGACGACGCGACCGGCGTCCTGCAGGCGCCGGACCTCGGCGAACTTGTCCTGGGGCAGCACCCCGGCCGTGACGTTCTGCGGGTCGATCCCGACCTGCTGGGCCACGACGGTCGCCGTGTGCTCGTTGTCACCGGTCAGCAGGTATGGCGTCAGCCCGAGCTCCTTGAGACGCGCCACGGCGGCGGCGCTGCTCTCCCGGGGGGTGTCGGACACCGTGACGGCGGCGTGGGCGGTGCCCTGCCAGCCGACGAGGACGGTGGTGCCCGTCGCGGACGCGAGGGCCGCCCGGAGCTCCTCCGGCACCCGGTCGAAGAGGTCCGGCTTGCCCACGCTGACCTCGACGTCCTTGATGCGCGCCCGCACGCCACGGCCGGGAAGGTTGGTGAAGTCGGTGATGCCGGCCGGCTCGACGCCCCGTTCGCGCGCACCGTCGACGATGGCGCGGGCCACCGGGTGCTCGCTGCCGGCCTCGACGCTCGCCGCCGCCTTGAGCGCGGCGTCCGGGGCGAGGGCGCCGACGGTGAGGACGTCGGTGAGGATTGGCTCACCGGTGGTGAGGGTGCCGGTCTTGTCCAGCACGACGGTGTCGACGCGGCGGGTGGACTCCAGGATCTGGGGGCCCTTGATGAGGATCCCCATCTCGGCGCCGCGGCCCGTGCCGGTGAGCAGGGCGGTCGGCGTGGCCAGGCCCAGGGCGCACGGGCAGGCGATGATGAGGACCGCCACGGCCGGCATGAGGGAGCGCGCCACGTCGCCGCCGGTGACGAGCAGCCACACGACGAAGGTCACCAGCGCCAGCACGAGGACCACGGGCACGAAGACCGCGGAGATGCGGTCGGCGAGCCGCTGGATCGGGGCCTTGCCCGTCTGGGCCTGCTCCACGAGCTGGGTGATCCGCGCGAGCGTCGTCTCGGCGCCGACCCGTGTGGCGCGCACGACCAGGCGGCCGTGACCGTTGACGGTGGCGCCCACGACCTCGTCGTCGACCGCGGCCTCGACGGGCATCGACTCGCCCGTGACCATGGAGGCGTCGATGGTGGAGGCGCCGTCGACGACGACGCCGTCGGTGGCGAGCTTCTCCCCGGGGCGCACGACGAAGCGGTCGCCGACCTCGAGCTCCTCGATCGGCACGCGGTGCTCGGTCCAGGCGCCGCTGACGGTCTCGTGCCGGAGCACCGCCACGTCCTTGGCGCCCAGCTCCATCAGCGAGGTCAGCGCCGAGCGCCCCTGGGCCTTGGCCCGGGCCTCGATGTAGCGACCGATGAGGAGGAAGGCGATGACGACGGCCGCGACCTCGAAGTACATGTCGTGGCTGAAGCCGGTGAGCAGGGCCACGACCGACCAGCCCATCGCCGCGGTCGTGCCGACCGAGACGAGGGTGTCCATCGTGGAGGACAGGTGGCGCGCGTTGACCCAGGCCGCCCGGTGGAACGGCCAGGCCGCCCACAGGTAGACCGGGACCGTGAGGGCCAGCTGCAGCCAGTGGCCCGTCATCCCCAGCGCGTCCCGGACCGGCGGGACCATGTGCAGGACGAAGACGGCCAGGGCCAGGACCGCGGCCACGATCATCCGCAGCCGCAGGGAATCGTGCCCGACGACGTCGTGGGTCATGACCGGGCCGCGGGCCCGGTCCTCCTCCAGGGGGGTGGCGCCATACCCCGTCCTCTCCACGGTGGCGACGATGTCGGCGACCGACAGGGCCGAGGGGAAGGTGATGCTCGCCTTCTCGGTCGCGAGGTTCACGCTGGCCTCGACGCCGTCGAGCTTGTTGAGCTTGCGCTCGATCCGGGCCGAGCTGGACGCGCACGTCATGCCGGTGATGGCGAGGTCGACGTGCTGGGTGTCGGTGCTGGTCTGCTGCTGGGTGGTGCTCATCGCTTCTTCCTCGACCCCCCGGCCGGGTGGGGACCCGGCCGGGGCGTCCGGTGGGAGGGGGTCAGACGGAGGCGGTGTAGCCCGCCTCCTCGACCGCGGCGCGCGCGGCGTCGAGGTCGAGCGGGCCGTCGGAGTCGACGAGGACGTCGGTGTCGCCGCCCTTGACGAGGTCCTCGACGCGCACCTCGAGGACGCCGGCGACCTCCTTGAGCTCCTCGGTCACCGAGGCGACGCAGTGGCCGCAGGTCATGCCGGTGACGACGATCTTGGTGGTCTGGACCTGTCCGGTCTCCTCCGCCCGCTCGACGGCGGCCGGGTCGGTGTGCTCGTGCTGGGTCATGCCTGCTCCTTCTGGGTGGGTCTGTCGTGCGACGGTATGTCGTGCGGCGCCGGGTCGGCGCCGGTCAGCTGCGCACCAGGCGCGCGATCGCGTCGGAGGCCTCGCGCACCTTGAGGTCCTTGGCCTCCTCGGACTGGGCCGCAGCCTCGACGACGCAGTGGCTGATGTGGTCCTCCAGCAGGCCGAGGCTGACGGCCTGGAGCGCCTTGGTCACGGCGCTCACCTGGGTGAGGACGTCGATGCAGTAGGTGTCCTCCTCGACCATACGGGCGATTCCCCGCACCTGTCCCTCGATGCGGCGCAGACGCTTGAGATAGTCGTCCTTGGAGCCCGTGTAACCCTGCGTAGCCATGCCGGACAACATACCCCCCCTGGGTATGTGGTCGCAACCGGGCGAGTGTGTGCTTCGCCACGTCGGGGTCGTTTTCGTGACCAGAACGTGACATTTGCCGGACGGCGTGTGTATGGTCTTTCTCGCCGCTCTTACCCGAGAGAGGTCCTCAACGCGCTCTACGCCGAGTCCTGCCGTGCGTCCGAGGTTGTCCCTATCACCACACCTCAGCAGGAGCGGGGGAACCACCGTCGGCACCTGGTCCCACAGGTGCCTCGGGGCGCTCGACCCTCACGGGTCGGAGGTTCTCCACCTCGAGCCCGACAGCTCACCTCGTAGGCGTTGGAGGAATTCTTGATGCAGCTCACCACCCCTGGTCGCCACCGGCGTCCCGGTCGCCTCAGTGCGGCCAGCACCTCCCTGACCCGTACCGCCGCCGTCGCGGCCGCCTCCTCCGGCCTCCTCGCCGGCACTGCCGTGAGTGCCGGGGCCCAGCCCGTGACCGAGGACGCCCCCGTGAAGGCCGTCGAGGCGCTCGTGCGTCTCGGTGAGACCGTCCAGGCGGACCGCACCCTCCTCGCCGACCGGCCGGCCAAGGCCGTCCCGGCCCCGGAGACCTCCCCGGCCGACTTCGGCACGAGCGGCTTCACCGCCTTCGCCGCCGTGGTGGACGTGGAGACCGAGACCGAGACCGAGGCTCCGGCCGAGGCCACCGCGGAGGCCGAGGCCACCGCGGAGGCCGAGACCGCCGGGTCTGCGGCCCAGACCCAGGCCCAGGCCGCGGTCGAGACCCGCACCCCGACCACCGCCAGCCGCACCGAGGAGCGCACCGCTCCCGTGCAGCAGCAGCGGGTCGCCACCCAGCCCGCGGTACAGCCGGCCCCCCAGCCGGCCCCGCAGCCGGTGGCCCCGTCCTACGGCGGTGCCGTGGGTATCGCCTCCGGCCTGATGGGCATCCCCTACGCCTGGGGCAGCTCCGACCCCGCCGTCGGCTTCGACTGCTCGGGCTTCACCAGCTACGTCTACGCCCAGCTCGGCATCTCGCTGCCGCACAAGGCGTCGCTGCAGCAGGCCGTTGTCACCCCGGTGAGCAACCCGCAGCCCGGTGACCTCGTGTTCTTCGGCAACCCCGCCTGGCACGTCGGCATCTACGCCGGCAACGGCATGATCTACCAGGCCACCAACCCCGGCTCGGTGTCCAACTACATGCCCATCTCCAGCATCTACGGCTCGGTCTCCGGCTACGGCCGCCCCTGACCGATCCGACGGATTCATCCGTCGACCACGAAGGGCCTCTCCCGCGCCGGCGGGAGGGGCCCTTCGTCACGCCACGAGCTCCCTGTCCCCACCGAGCGCGTGGTGTGGTTGCTCCTGTCCCCACCGAGCGCGTGGTGTGGTTGCTCCTGTCCCCACCGAGCGCGTGGTGTGGTTGCTCAGGGGGCGAACTCGCAGAAGCTCTCGTAGTGGTCCTGGGTGTAGTACCAGACCTCGGGCGAGCCACCCCCACCGCCGGTGACGATCCGACGGGCGCCGCGGTGGTCCAGCCCCGGCGTCTCCACGGTGTACTCCCGGTAGTAGCCGCGGGACTCGTCGGGAAGGTAGCCCTCGTAGTTGCCGAAGGTCGACCCGTCCTTGTCCGGGTAGTCGAAGGGCCCGCCCGACGCGACGTCGTCGGCGACCTCCTCCAGCTCCGGCGGAAGCACGTCGTCCCGGCAGGCGTCGATGTCGTCCCAGGCGCGCGTGTCCGTCCCCGTCGGCCCGTCCGCACCGGCCTCCTGGGTGGGGGAGGCGGCACCGGTGGGGGTGGGCAGGGCCACGCTGGGCGAGGCGGCACCGGTCGGGCTCGGCGAGGCGGCACCGGTCGAGGTGGGTGCTGTGTCGCCGAGGAGTCCTCCGCCGGCAGGTTCTGGGCGACCAACCAGAGCACGACGAGCGAGCAGAGGATCAGGAGGACGAGCGCCACCGGTCGGCTGAGTCTCATGACGACACCTCCCCGGGGGAGCCGATCCGCGCCTCGCCGAGGGCCAGGACCGTCAGCCCGTCGACGTCGTCGAGGATCTCCCCGAGCAGCCACCAGGCCCGGCCGTCGCTGGCCGCGAGCCGACCGGCGTCCTCCCACACCAGGGCCACCCGCTCCGAGCCCCAGATCTGCGGCAGGTCGCGCAGGGCGTCGACCATGGCGTCGAGGTTGGTCGCGGCGTTGCCCGGCAGCCGCAGCGCCCGGGCCAGCTCGGCCTGGGCCGGGCGCAGACCGGGGTCGGGCGGACTGGCCGCGCGGGCGACGGCATACCCGTGGTCGTGGAGGTGGGCCAGGACGGGGGTGAGCTGGTCGGCCGGGAGCAGGTGCATCAGTCGTCCAGGTGCGCGACGAGGGAGGCGGCCAGGCCCGTGTAGGTGGCCGGGGTGAGGGCGACGAGGCGCTCCTCCTCGGCGGCCGGCAGGCCCAGCCCGCGGACGAAGTCGACCAGCTCGGCCCGCCCGATCCGCCGACCGCGGGTGAGGTCCTTCAGCCGCTCGTAGGGGTTGCTCATCCCCTCCACGCCACGGGCGGCCAGCGCCCGCATCACCGACTGGACCGGCTCGCCGAGCACCTCCCAGTTGGCGTCGAGGTCGGCGGCCATCGCCTCCGGCACGGCGTCCAGCCCGGCCAGCCCCCGGCTGACGTTGTCCAGGGCCAGCAGGCTGTGGCCGAACGCCGTGCCGATGTTGCGCTGCATGGAGGAGTCGGTGAGGTCGCGCTGGAGGCGGCTGGTCACCAGGGTGGAGGCCAGCACGTCGAGCAGGGCGTTGGACACTTCGAGGTTGGCCTCGGCGTTCTCGAAGCGGATGGGGTTGACCTTGTGCGGCATCGTGGACGACCCGACGGTGCCCTGCCCCCGGACCTGGGCGAAGTAGCCCATCGAGATGTAGGTCCAGACGTCCGTCGCGAGGTTGTGCAGGACCCGGTTGAAGCGGGCGACGTCGGCGTAGAGCTCGGCCTGCCAGTCGTGGCTCTCGATCTGGGTGGTGAGAGGGTTCCACGTCAGACCGAGCTGCTCGACGAAGGTGCGGCTGACGTCCTGCCAGTCCACGTCGGGCAGCGCCACGACGTGCGCGCCGTAGGTCCCGGTCGCCCCGTTGAGCTTGCCCAGGTATGACGCGCGGCCGACCCGGTCCAGCTGGCGCCGGAGCCGGGCGGCGAGGACGGCCAGCTCCTTGCCCATCGTGGTCGGGGTGGCGGGCTGACCGTGGGTGTGCGCCAGCAGTGGCACCTCGGCCAGCTCGTGCGCCATCGTCGAGAGCTGGTCGACCAGGGCCCGCGCCCGGGGGAGCCACACCTGCTCGACGGCCCCCTGGACCATCAGGGCGTAGGAGGTGTTGTTGACGTCCTCGCTCGTGCAGGCGAAGTGGACGAGCTCGCCGAGAGTTCCTGCGCGCTGCGGTCCGACGACCTCGCTGAGGCGGCGGCGCAGGTAGTACTCGATCGCCTTGACGTCGTGGACCGTCTCGGCCTCGATCTGCCTCAGCTCCTCGATCGCGGCCGCGTCGAAGTCGGTGACGACCGCGCGCAGCTCCTGGGCCTCCTGCTCCGACAGGGTGTCGGCACCGGGCACGACGGCGGTGGTCGTGAGGTGGAGCAGCCACTCGACCTCGACGTGCAGGCGTGCCCGGTTGAGGGCGGCCTCCGACAGGTGGTCGAGCAACGGGGCGACGGCACTCCGGTACCGGCCGTCGAGGGCCCCCAGCGCGATGGTGGGGGAGAGGTCGGCGAGGGACGTGCGGGCGGCGGGGAGCGGCATACGCCTATCTTCGCGCACCGGCAGGGACCGGGACGGGGACGGTCCTGCCGGTCCCGTCAGCGGCGCTTCTTGACGTCGGGGTCCACGGCGTCGGCCTCGAGCAGCTCACCGGTGACGTGGTCACGCTCCTCACGGGCGACGCGGGTGGCGTCCTCGGCCTGCTCGTGCAGCTGGTCAGCCTGCTGCTGCGCCTCCCGGGCCTGCTGCTGCAGGTCGCGGGCACGCTCCTCGGCGGAGGCCGCGACCGCGGAGCCGCCCTGGGCGCGCTGTCGGATGACCTGGGCCTCGGCGCGCGCCGCCTCGAGCCGCTTGCGCCGCGCGATCAGCGCCCAGACGACGATCGCCGCGACGGCGACCACGACGATCAGGAGCAGCACCCACAGCCACAGCGAGTCATCCATACGGGCAAGGTAGCCGATCGTCCGCCCTCGCGCCGCCGGAAGCGAGGGTGGCGCCGAGGTCGACCGCGGTCCAGCCGGCGGCGGTGGCGGGACGGTGGGTGACCAGCACCACCACCCCGGTCCCCGGATCCCGTGAGGCCAGGAGACCCCCCATCGCCCGCTCGGCGGTGGCGTCGTCGAGATGGGCCGTGGGCTCGTCGAGGAGCACGACGGGCCGTCCGGAGACCAGGGCCCGGGCCATCGACAACCGGGCGCGCTCACCCCCGGACAGCCCGCCGAGGCGGGTGTCCAGTCCCTCCGGGAGGGTGGCGAACCAGCGGCCCAGGTCGACCGCGTCCAGGGCGGCGACGAGGTCCGCGTCGCGGGCGTGAGGGGCCGCGAGGGCCAGGTTGGCGCGCACCGTCCCGGCGAAGGCGTGCGGCTCGTCGTCCACGAGGGCGACCAGCGCGCGGACCTGCTGCAGGTCGAGGTCGAGGACGTCGGTGCCGTCGACCTCGTAGCGACCGACCGCCGGGTCCAGCGACCGGGCGAGGACCGCCAGGGCGGTGGACTTGCCGACGCCGTTGGGGCCGGTGAGCGCCACGCGGCTGCCCGGGGGGAGGTCCAGGTCGAGGGGGTGGAGGTCGAGGGGCTGGTCGACCCGGCGGGCGTCAAGGCCCTGGAGGTCGCCGGGTCTGTCGTCGCCATCGACGGCGGGCGGCGGGGCCGGCCAGTGCGCCCCCGTGCGGTCCAGGCGCAGGGAGGGCGTGCCCGGGCCGTGGCCTCCCACCTCAGGGGTCCGGTGGTCGGTGGGGGCGGTGCCCCGCCGGCCCGCCGTCAGCTGGACCGATGCTGCTGCCGCGACGGCGGGGGTGCGCCCCAGCACCTGCTCCAGGCGGTGACCGGCGGCGCGGGCGCGGGCGCGGGCGCCGGCGATGTCGGCCGCGCCGACCCAGGTGTCGGCCAGGGCCATCGGGATCAGGGCCACCATCGCCGCCACCGGCGCGGTGATCGCGTCGGCGGTCAGCGCGCGCCAGGTGAGGCCCACGACGGCGGCCACCGTGCCCGCGACGACCATCCACAGCAGGGCCAGCGCGGTGGCGCGGGCGGTGATGAGGCGCTGCTCCGCCCGACGCTGCGCCTGCTCGGCCTGCGCCACCGGTGCCAGGAGGTGGCTGCGGTCCGCCCGAAGCCCGGTGACGGCCTGGACAGCCAGCAGCCGGGACACCAGGGCGGTGGTGCGGTGCTGCACCTCGCCGCGACGGGCGACCGACTCGGCCTGGGCCACCTGCTCGGCGACGCGGTCGGCGGCGGCGACCACGGCGACGAGGGCCCCGCCGAGGATGAGGACCACCCCGGCCGACGGCACGTGCCAGGCGGCCAGGACGACCCCGACGGTGGTGGCGATCACCGCGGACCACGCCGGGACGACGACCCGGACCTGCTCGTCGACCACGTCGTCCAGGTCGCGGACGACCGCGGTGAGCACCTCCCCACGGCTGCGCCGCCCGAGCGCCGCGGGGGTGAGCGGGACGAGCCGGGCGAAGACCTCCGCCCGCCGGGCCGCCAGCTCGCCCAGGGCCGACTCGTGACTCACCAGCCGCTCGGCATACCGGAGCACCGGGCGGAAGATGCCGAACGCCCGCACCCCCACGATCGCGACCAGGAGGGTGAGGATGACCGGCATCGTCGAGGCCTGGACGATCAGCCAGCCCGAGGTGGCCGTCAGCGCCACCCCGCACCCGACCGAGGCCCCGCCCAGGAGGCAGGCCACCACCAGCCCGCGGCGCCCGGTCGGCAGCGGCAGCGGCTCGACCTGCCCGGGGACGTGCGCGCGCTCTCCGTGGGCGGATGGGTGCTCTTCCGGACCGGGCGGGCGCTCGCCGGAAATGCGGGGGTGCTCAGCCGGACCGGAGGCATCCACCCCATCGATGTGCACGGCTCTTGTGTCACATTCATCGCCCGGACGATGAATGTGGCACAAGAGTGCTGCACCACCATCCTCGGCCGCGGTGATCCGCCACACCTGGTCAGCCTGGCCGCGAGGTCGGGGTCGTGGGTGACGACGACCACGCGGCGCTCGCGGGCCAGGCCGGTGATGAGAGCGTGCAGCGCGGGGACGGCCTCGGCGGCGACGTTGGCCGTGGGCTCGTCGAGCAGGACCAGGGGAGCGGGTGACAGCAGGGCGCGGGCCAGGGCCAGGCGGGCGCGCTGTCCCGCCGACAGCCCGAAGCCGTCGTCCCCCAGCGGCGTCTTCAACCCGTCGCGCTCGGCGAGCTGATCCCAGAGCCCGACCTGGCGGAGCGCCGCGACGAGCTCGTCGTCACCGGGGTGGGTGCGGGAGGAGGGTCGGGGTGCGTCCACAGCCCCAGGTGCGTCGTCGGGCCCTCGGGCGTTGACGGCGCCAGCCGAGTCCACGGCCTCGCGTGAGTCCTCGCGGCCACCTTCCGCGCCCTCCTCGGCGGCCGCACCCCCGACCAGGAGCAGGTTGTCGCGGACGGTGCCGGGGAGGATGACCGGTCGCTGCCCGGCCAGGTGCGCGTCGGGAGCGCTGACCAGGCCGACGTCCGGCACGCGGAGGCCGGCGAGGAGCTCCAGCACGGTGGTCTTGCCCGCACCGCTCGGCCCGACGAGGGCGGTCAGACCGGGCCCGGCGGGGGCGTGCAGGGTGAGGTCGACGATCGTGCGCTCGCGGCCGGGGTGGGCGTAGCTGACGTGCTCCAGGGCCAGGCCCCTCCCGGGCCGCAGCCCACCAGCCCTCGCCACGTCCGCCGGCCCGCCCAGCACCCCGTCGGCGCCCAGCTCGGCGAGCACCGTCGCACCGTCGGCCGCGTTGTGGAACTCCTGGCCGACCCGCCGCACCGGCCAGTACGCCTCGGGTGCGAGCAGGATGGCCACCAGCCCGACCGTGAGGTCCATGGCGCCGTAGGCCAGGCGCAGGCCCACCGCGACCGCGACCATCGCCACCGAGATCGTGGCGAGCAGCTCCAGCGCCGCGGTGGACAGGAAGGCGGTCCGCAACGTCCGCATCGTCGCGCTGCGGTGGCGCTCCCCGACCGTGCGCACCACCTCCACCTGGGCGTCCGCCCGGCCGTAGGCGACCAGCGTCGGCAGGCCACGGACCACGTCGAGGAAGTGCCCGGCCAGCAGCGCCATCGCCCCCCAGCGCTGCTCGGTCTCGGCCTGCGTGTGCTGGCCGATGAGGGCCGCGAAGAGCGGCAGCAGCGGCAGCGTCAGCACCACGATGAGCGCGCTCCACGGGTCGATGACCAGCAGGGTGCCGACCGTCAGCGCCGGCACCACGGCCCCGGTCACCAGCGCCGGGAGGTAGCGCGAGACGTAGGCCTCCAGGGCCGAGACCCCCTCGGTCGCCCGCGCCACGGCGGCGTCGGTGCCCGGTCGGCGCCCCTCGGGCAGCGCGAGCCAGTGGCGTAGGGTCGCCAGCCGCACCACGGCGACGACCCGCAGCCCGGCCCAACGGGCCGCCTGCTCCGTCGCGGCGGCGAGGATCCCGCGCAGCCCCAGCGAGGCGACCAGCCACCCCAGGACGTCCGCGAAGGCGTCACCGGTCACGACGCGCCCCACCAGCACCCCCAGGAGGACCGCCTGGGTGATCGCCACCCCCCGGAGACGATCCCCAGCGCGGTCAGTAGGCCGACCGGTCCCCGGGTCGCGGGCAGGGCACGGAGCAGGGCCGGGTCGAAGGGACGCACGCGATCAGGAGTCGGCCGGCTCCCGCACGGCCGCCCGGGTCTCCTGCGTCACCGCGGCGTGGTGCACCCCCGTCGGTATGTGGTGCCCCGAGACCCGCCGGCGGAAGGTCCAGTAGGTGAAGACGGTGTAGAGCAGGACGACGGGCACGAAGATCACCGCGACCCAGGTCATGATCGTCAGCGTCAGCTCGGTCGAGGAGGCGTTGTCCTTGGTCAGCGACAGGCCGTCCGCGAGCGTGGTGGGCATGACGTCCGGGAAGAGCGCGGCGAACAGCGAGGAGGTCGCCAGGGCGATGGCGCCGAAGGTGCCGGCGAAGCCCCAGCCCTCCCGCCCGCGCCAGGTCAGGAGCAGGCCGCCGACGAGGGCGAGCGCGGCCAGGATCGCCAGCAGCCAGGACAGCGTGCTGCCGGTGCGGACGTGCAGGATGCCCAGCCACACCACGGCCAGCGCCGCGCTCACGACCCCGGTCCGCAGCGCCAGCGCCCGCGCGTCGTGGCGCAGCTGCCCGTCGGTCTTGAGGGAGACGAAGATCGCCCCGTGGGTGAGGAAGAGCGTGAGGGTGACCAGCCCGCCGAGCAGGGCGACGGGGTTGAGCAGGCTCCAGAAGCCGCCGACGTACTCCATCTGCGCGTCGATCGGCACGCCGGACACGATGTTGGAGAAGGCCACGCCCCACAGCAGGGCAGGCAGGAGGGACCCGAGCACGATCATCGCGTCCATTCGGGCCCGCCAGGCGCGGGAGTCGACCTTGCCGCGGTACTCCAGGCCGATGCCGCGGATGATCAGGCCCACGAGGATGAGCAGGAGCGGCAGGTAGAAGCCGGAGAAGAGGGTCGCGTACCAGTGCGGGAACGCGGCGAAGATCGCGCCGCCGGCGGTCAGCAGCCACACCTCGTTGCCGTCCCAGAAGGGGCCGATCGCCGAGAGCATCTGCCGCCTGCGGGTCTCGCCGGACCAGGGACCGCCGGCCGCGGGGAGAGCCTCGCGGGCGGCATACCCCTCCTCGTCACGCCCGAGCACCGGCAGCAGCATCCCCACGCCGTAGTCGAAGCCCTCGAGGCAGAAGTAGCCGATCCACAGCACCGCGATGAGGACGAACCAGATCGTCGTCAGTTCCATGTTCCACCAGATCCTTCGGGTATGCCGTCCGCGGCGGCTCAGTAGGTGAAGACGAGCTCGTCGTCGTCGGAGCGCTTCTTCGGGTCGTAGGAGGCGTCCTCGGGGACCATCTCGGCCCCGGCCCGGCCGTAGCGGAGCGAGAGCCCGACCATGGCGACCGCGAGCACGCCGTAGAGGAGGGTGTAGACGACCAGGGAGGTCGCGACCGAGCCGACGCCCACCCCGGGGGAGACCCCGGTCTGGGTGGTCATGAGGCCCATGACGACCCACGGCTGACGGCCCATCTCGGTGAAGATCCAGCCGAAGCTGTTGGCGAACAGCGGCAGGAAGAGCACGACCGCCGCCGCCCAGCCGGCCCAGGCCCGGCCCTCCATCCGGGTCTCGGAGTCCGGCTCCCCATCGCGCAACAGCCACAGCACGGCGAGCGCGACGGCCATGCCGGCGAAGCCCAGGCCCATCATCAGCCGGAAGCTCCAGTAGGTCACGGGGATGACCGGGCGGTAGTCGTCGACCTCGGTGAGGTCGCTGCCGGCGTAGGTCTGCTGGTAGCGCTCCTGGATGTGGTCGATGCCCTCGACCGCGCCCTCCAGGTCACCGGTGGCGAGGTAGGAGAGCAGCTTGGGGACGGTGAGCGCCCAGACCTCCTCGCGGCCGTCGAGCGTGCCGACGGTGATGATCGAGAAGGGTGCGCCGACGCCCTCGGGGACGTCCTCGTAGAGCCCCTCGGCCGCCGCCATCTTCATCGGCTGGACCTCGGTCATGATCTTGCCCTGGAGGTCGCCGGTGAGGATGACGCCGAGGGAGGCGACAAGCAGGGTCCAGGCGCCGAGCTTGGCGGCCTTGCGATACATCGGCTTGTCGGTCTGCGGGGTCCGGGTCCGCCACAGGTGCCACAGCGCGAAGGCGAGCACGAAGGCGCCGCCGGTCATGTAGGCCGCCGTCATGACGTGCGGGAAGGTGACCAGCTGGACCTTGTTGGTCAGCACGGCCACGAAGTCGGTGAGCTCGGCCCGGCCGGAGTCAGGGTTGACGCGGTAGCCGACCGGGTTCTGCATGAAGGAGTTGGCGGCCAGGATGAAGTAGGCCGAGAGCATGGTGCCGATGTGCACCAGCCAGATGCAGGCGGCGTGCAGCTTCTCCGGGATGCGGCCCCAGCCGAAGAGCCACAGCCCGAGGAAGGTCGACTCGAGGAAGAAGGCGAGCAGCGCCTCGATCGCCAGCGGAGCGCCGAAGATGTCGCCGACGAAGCGCGAGTAGTCCGACCAGTTCATCCCGAACTGGAACTCCTGGACGATGCCGGTGACCAGGCCGAGCGCGAAGTTGATGGTGAAGAGCTTGCCGTAGAACTTCGTCAGCCGGAGCCACTGCGGGTTGCGCGTGCGCATCCACGCGGTCTGCATCACCGCCACGAGCAGGCTCAGGCCGATCGTGATCGGCACGAAGAAGAAGTGGTAGACGGTCGTGATGCCGAACTGCCACCGGGCCAGGTCCACAACGTCCATCGCGTCTCCCGGGTGCTGTAGTACGTACTACTTTACGTAGAGAATCTACACCCGAAGGGGAGGTGGTCGGTGACGGCGGTCCGGGGCGGTTGCCCGGTCACCAGGTCACGAGGTCGCACGGTCACCAGCCGAGCGTGACGACCAGCGCCGGAGGCAGGGCCAGCACCACGCCCGAGGCCCCGACGAGCCCCGCCCGCACCCAGGTGGGGGCGGGGTCGGTGGCCAGCAGGCCCAGACGGGTGCGCACCTGGCCGTGCTGACCGTTGCCCGTCAGGGCGGGCTCGAGCAGACCGGTGCGGTCGGGCCCGGGGTCGACCGGCGGGGCGGGGGTCGCCATGGCGACGAGGGCCCGACCGAGGGCGGGGGCGCTGGAGCGGCGGACGGCGCCGCGGTCGGCCAGCAGCTCGGCCAGCAGGTGCACCTCGCGCATCGCGGTGGGGGCACGGACGGGGGCCGGCACGGCCTCGTGCAGCACGGTGAAGAGCTCGAGCAGCAGGTCGTGCCGGTGGTCGAGGTGCGTCTGCTCGTGGGCGAGGACCGCCCGCAGCTCCTCCTCGCCCAGCCGGTCGACGGCGGCGCGGGACAGGACGATCCGGTCGCGCCGGCCGGGCAGGCAGTAGGCCGTTGGGCTGGCGGAGGCGAGGACGGAGATCGGGTCGTGCCGCTGCACCGACCCCAGGCTGTCCAGGCGCTCACCCACCAGGTCGACCAGCTCCCGCTGGCGGGCCCGCCGACGACGCAGGTCCGACCCGACGCGGTGGCCCGACCACAGCACCCGCGCGAGCATGAGCAGGGAGAGGGTCCAGGCGGTGGCCAGCAGGACCGGGCGACGGTCGAGCTCGAGGGTGAGCGCGGCGACGGGTGCGGCCAGCAGAGCGAGCAGCACGCCGGAGATGCTCACGCTCTGCCACAGCAGGAGCCCGGCGGCGGGATCCCTCCGGAGCAGCTCCCAGCGGGAGAGGGCCCGCGGGGCGACGAGGGTGAGGAGCAGCGCCCCGGTGATGATCGCGGCGGTGACGACCGGCGCCGTCACGGGCTCAGGTGTGTCGGCGCTCGACCTCGGCGAGGGCGGCCTTGAGGTCGTCCAGCTCGGCGGGTGAGGCGTCGTCGAGGAAGTGGAGCATCGCCAGCTTGCGGTCGGCCTGGACGTTGTCCAGGGCCGAGCGCAGCGCGGTGGCGGCGAGCTCCTCGCGGGAGGCGTCGGCGGTGTAGCGCCAGGCGCGGCCGTCTCGGGTGCGGGAGGCCATGCCCTTCTTGGTCAGCCGGTCCAGCACCGTCATGACGGTGGTGTAGGCGAGCTCCTTGTCCTCCCGGTCGGGGAGGTGGTCCATGACGTCGCGGACCGACAGGTCAGGACCGTGGGTCCAGAGGGTGTCCATCACGGTGCGTTCGAGGTCGCCGAGGGAGGTGCTGCGCAGGGCCATGGCACCATTCTACTACGGACATGTCGTAGATCACACCGGAGGACCGGGCAGGGATTCCTCGGCAGCGGTACGGCGTCGCTCAGACCGGGTAGCCGTCCGGGTTGGCCTGCTGCCAGCGCCACGTGTCGGCGCACATGTCCTCCACCGAGCGGGTCGCCCGCCACCCCAGCTCGCGCTCGGCCAGCGTGGGGTCGGCGTAGGACGCGGCGACGTCACCGGGTCGGCGGTCGACGACCTCGTAGGGGACCGGGCGACCGCTGGCGCGCTCGAAGGCGTGCACCAGCTCGAGCACCGAGGTGCCGCGCCCGGTGCCGAGGTTCCACACCGACAGCGGACGGTCGTGGGCGCTGATCCGGTCCAGCGCGGCCAGGTGGCCGGCGGCGAGGTCCTCGACGTGGATGTAGTCGCGCACGCCCGTGCCGTCCGGGGTGTCGTAGTCGTCGCCGAAGACCGACAGCTTCTCCCGCCGGCCGACGGCGACCTGGGCCAGGTAGGGCATGAGGTTGTTGGGGACGTCGGAGGGGTCCTCGCCGATCCGGCCGCTGGGGTGCGAGCCGACGGGGTTGAAGTAGCGCAGCAGCGCGACCCGCAGCTCGGGGTGGGCGACGACGGCGTCCCGCAGGATCTGCTCGTTCATCACCTTGGTCCAGCCGTAGGGGTTGGTCGCCGACGTCGGCAGCTGCTCGGTCATCGGCACCGGGGCGTCCGCCCCGTACACGGTGGCGCTGGAGGAGAAGACCAGGTGCGGCACGGCATACCTGACCATGGTCTCGACCACCGCGAGCGTGGCGCCGAGGTTGTTGCGGTAGTAGGCGATCGGCCGCTCCACCGACTCGCCCACGGCCTTGTAGGCGGCGAAGTGGACGACCGCGTCGAACCGGCCTCGGTCCATCAGGTCGCCGAGGCGCTCGACGTCGCCGACGTCGAAGGACTCCAGGGGTATGTCGCGCCCCGCCAGCTCGCTCACCCGCGCCATGGCGCTCGGGCGGCTGTTGGAGAAGTCGTCGACGACGCTCACCTCGTGGCCGGCCCGGGCCAGCTGGACGACGGTGTGCGACCCGATGTAGCCGGCTCCGCCGGTGACGAGGACGCGCATACCCCGAGCCTAGCCGCGACCGACGCGCCGCCCGTCGTGAAGCTCGACGACCTGGTCGGCCCGGCTCATGAGCACCGGGTCGTGGGTGGCGACGACGGAGGCGATGTCGCGCTCGTGGGTCAGCGCGACGAGCAGGTCCATGATCGTCGCGGCGGTCTCGGAGTCCAGCTGCCCGGTGGGCTCGTCGGCGATGAGGATGTCGGGGTCACCAACCAGCGCCCGCGCGATGCCGACCCGCTGCTGCTGGCCGCCGGACAGCTCGTAGGGCCGCTGCTTGGCGTGCCGGGTCAGGCCGACCAGCTCCAGGACCCGCGCGACCCGCTCGGCGCGCTCGGCGACGGGGACCCGGCGCAGCCGCAGCGGCACCTCGACGTTCTCGGCCGCGGACAGCACCGGCACGAGGCCGAAGCTCTGGAAGACGTAGCCGATCCGCTCCCGCCGGACCGCCAGCACGTCCTTCTCGGGCAGCTCGGACAGCACCCGACCGTCGTCGAGCAGGACGCGCCCGCCGGTCGGCCGGTCCAGACCCCCGAGCAGGTTGAGCAGGGTGGTCTTGCCCGACCCGGACGGCCCCCGGACGACGGTCAGCTGCCCCGCGGGCACGTCGAGGCTCACCCCGGCCAGGGCGTGCACCTCGCCGGCGCCCGTGCCGAACGTGCGGTGCAGGGCCTCCGCCCGCAGGACGGCCGGGCGACCCCCGGGCGGCGGGTATGCGGTGCGCTCACCGGTCGTCGTGCTCATGAGTCTCCCTCGGTCGGCCCGGGCCGCGTCAGGTGGTGCTCGTCGTCGGGCCACACCTGCACGTGCGAGGGCTCCTTCTCCAGGCGGACCCGGTCGCGCAGGCCCAGCGTCTCGACGTGGGCCTTGGGCAGCTGGATCCGGCCGGCCCGGTCGATGACGGTGTACTCCTTGGCCACCCGGCGCTCGACGCCGTCCTCGTCGGTGACGACGTAGCGGAGCACCTCGGTGGAGGTCCGCCCGTCGCGGATGGCCACGGTGCGCCGGACGTGGTCGGACACGGTGGGGTCGTGGGTGACGACGAGCACGGTCGTGCCCAGCTCGGTGGCTGCCTGGCGCATCGCCTCCAGCACCTGCTCGGAGGCGGCGTCGTCCAGCTCGCCGGTGGGCTCGTCGGCCAGCAGGACGGCGGGGGAGTTGGCCAGGGCGGTGGCGATGGCGACCCGCTGCTGCTGCCCGCCGGACAGCTCGGCGGGGCGGCGGGACGCGACCTCGCCGATGCCGAGCAGCTCGAGCAGCTCGGCCACCCGCCGGGCGCGCTCGCGGCGGCCGCTGATGACCATGGGCAGGGCGATGTTCTCGGCGGCGGTGAGGAAGGGCAGGAGGTTGCGGGACGTCTGCTGCCAGACGAAGCCGACGGTGTGCCGCTGGTAGTCGACGCGCTGGGCGCGGCTCATCGTCAGCAGGTCGACGCCGGCGACGCGGGCACGACCACCGGTCGGGCGGTCCAGGCCGGACAGGATGCCCAGGAGCGTGGACTTGCCGGAGCCGGAGGCGCCGACGAGGGCCACGACGTCCCCGGGGTCGACGACGAGGTTGAGGCCCTGGAGGGCCTGCACCTCGACCCCCTCGGTGGAGTAGATGCGCACCAGGTCCTCGCACCAGATGTCCGGGCCCTGGTGCTCGCGCACCGCGGCGAGACCGGGCGACCGGTCGGTGGTGGTGTCGGACATGCTCAACGCTCCTCTCCCACGCGCAGCGCCTGCGCGAGGTTGGTGCGCCCGGCGAGCCAGGCGCTGACGACGACGGCGGCCGCGACCGTGAGGACGACGGCGCCGAGGACGGCGGTGATGGTCAGGGGGTCCAGCACGAGGGCGGGCTGGGTGACGCCGCCGGTGAGACCGGTGAGGTCCAGGCCCCGCAGCAGCACCCACGGCACGGCCAGACCGAGCAGCGTGCCGACGACGACGGACGTGAGCAGCAGGGGCGCCAGCTCCCAGGCGGTGAGCGCCCGGGACTGGCCGGGGGCCAGCCCGAGGGTCCGCAGCACCGCGAGCAGGCGGGCGCGGGCGCCCGCCCCCATGAGCTGGACCACCACGACCGCCAGCACGGTCAGCAGCCCGGAGACCACCGTCGCGCCGAGGAACATCCGCACCAGGCCCTCGGTCACCGGTGCGCCGCGGAAGCGGTCGAGGCGCTCCTGGACCGTGGTGACCACGCCGACCCCGTCCAACGCCTCGGTGACGCCAGAGACGACCTCGTCGAGGTCGGCCCCCTCCTCGTGTCCACGAGGACGATGCGCGCGGGCGGGGTGTCCGGGTGCGCGGCCGCCCACCGGTCGCGGCTGACGACGACGCCGGAGGGGACCTGGGCGCCGGGGAGCTGGTCGAGGTGGCCGGTCACCGACACGGTGCCGAGCCGGCCCAGGCTTACGCTCCCGGCGTCCGGGTCGACCGTGGTGCCGCCCAGCGTCACGACGGCCGGGGGGTCGCCCTCGGCGAAGACGTCGCGGGGCAGCGGTGTGACGGGCGCCTCCCGCTGCAGGTCCGCGAGCTCGGGCTCCACGAGCCAGACCCGCACCGACGTGCGCTGGCCGTCGACGACCAGGGCGCTGCTGGCGCTGCCGGTGGCCAGCCCGGTGACGTGCCGGACACCGTCCACGGCCAGGAGCTGCTCGCGCAGGCCGTCGGTGAGGGCGGGGCCGCTCACCCTGATCGGGGCGCCGTTGGACTCCCAGGCCGCGACCTCGGCCCCGCGGGTCACGGTGGACAGCAGGACGGCGCTGACCAGCGCGATGGTCGTCCCGAGGACGACCGCCAGCGCCGGGACGAGCCCCCCGCCGGGGTCGCGCAGGGCCCGGGCCGCGCCGAGGAAGGGGGTGAGGGTCGCCCGCCCCCGCAGGGCGCGGGTGAGCGCGGCCAGCGGGAGGGGGTAGACCCGCAGGGCCACGACGCAGGCCGCCAGCGCGAGCAGGACCGGGGTCGCCGCGGCCAGCAGGTCGATCCCGGAGTCGCTGTCGTCGCCGCCACGGGTGCCGCGGTCGAGCAGCCGCCAGGTCGACACGGCGGCCAGCGCGAGGACGGCGACCTCGAGCACCCAGCGCCACCGGCTGGTGCTGCGCCCGGACAGGTCGCTGCGGCCCTGCAGCAGCGAGGCGTCCTCGAGCGAGGCGGCCAGCGCGAGGGCAGGCACCACGGCCACGGCCCCGGTGACCAGCCACTGCCACCAGGGCGTCGGGCCCGGCAGCAGGAGGGTCGCGGCGAGGTGGCCGAGCAGGGCGGCGGGCACCCCGAGGGCCAGCCCCTCGACGGCCACGAGCCGCCGCAGCTGCTGCGGGGCGGCACCCCGGGCCAGGGTCAGGGCCAGCGCCGGTCGGCGGCGGTGGACCACCAGTCGCGCGCCGAGCCCCGCGACGGCCAGGGCGACACCCAGCGGTCCGGCCGCGACGACCGCGAGGAGGGAGGCGCTCGCCCGCTGCTGGGCGACGATGCGGGTCAGGGTGGAGCTCAGCTCGGTGGTGAAGACGGGGACCTGCGGCCCGGAGCTGTCGGGCACGGTGGTGGCGTCCGCGAGCTCGTGCTGCTGGGCCACGAAGCCGGTCAGCTGGCTGCGCAGCAGCTGCACCTGGTCGGTGCTGCCGGTGATGGCGTCGGGCACGACGGGATACCACAGGCGCATGCGCACCGACGCCGGCTGGCCCGTGCTGCCGCGGTTGTCCGGTGACAGGAAGGCGGTGGCGTAGGCCGTGTCACCCCGGTCGGGGTCGGGGATGACGCCCAGGGTCGCACCGTTGTCGACGTGCTGCCAGCGCGGGTCGTCGGGGTCCCGGGGCTCGTAGACCCCCGAGAGCACCATGGCGCCGGCCACCTCGTCACCCACCTCCAGCAGCAACCGGTCCGCGGCGTCCCGGGACAGCACGACGTCGACCTCGCCGGTCTCGATCCCGGACCCGGCGCCGGAGCCGGGCAGGTCGTCGCGCAGCCCCGCCTCCAGGGTCAGCTCGGGCCACTCGCCCTCGACGAGCTCGACGTGCTGCCGGAGGTCGGGATCCACGGCGCGGCTGTAGGTCACCTCGCGAAAACCGGTCTCCTCCGCGGGACGCGTGGCCACCTCCGGCTGCAGCCGGGCGATCATCTGCGGCTCGCCCAGGGCGCTGCGCAGCGGCTCCGGCTGCTCCGCGCGCACCCGCTCGCCCCCCTCGCGGAACGGCCGCCACGGGTCCTCGAGCTGGGCGTCGTACTCGTCCTGCTCCAGCCCGACGAGCTCGCCCGACCCGAGCACCGCGAGGGTGGGGAAGACCACCGACCGGCCCCACTGCCCGATGACGTCGCGCTGGATCGCGGACAGCCCGTCGACCTCCTGGACCAGCTGCCGGGACTGCACGTCGGTGAGACCGCGGGGCACGGCGGTGAGCAGGAGGGCGACCAGGCCGACCAGGAGCGCCAGCCCCACGGACATCCACGGGTCGGCGGCGAACTGGCGCCGCGCCATCCCGGCGGCGCTCGGACCCCCGGCGCGGCCCCGTGGCCTGCGGTGCTGACCGGTCACCGGATCTCCTCCCGGTAGCTGCGGTCCAGCGCCTGCCGCCGCACCCGCGCCGCCAGCACCAGGGTGAGCGCGAGCACCAGCACGCCACCGGCCCCCACGAGCACCAGCCAGGGGGTCGCCTCCAGCCGCAGACGGGTCGGAAGGCTGAGCCCACCCGGGCGGATGCTCGTGGACGCCAGCTCGGGGACCACGGCGGTGCCGACCAGCCAGCCCGCGAGCAGGCCGAAGGCGACCGCCGCCAGCACCACCCCGGCCAGCTCCAGGGCCCGCGAGCGGGCCTGGGCGGCGGGCGGCATACCCAGGGCCCGCAGCACGGCGACCTCGGGCCGGCGGGCCGACAGCAGGGTCGCGGCCACGGCCGCGATGCCGGTGAGGGCGAGCAGCACCGCCCCGGCCGAGGCGACCCAGAAGACGAGCCGGGCGGCGCTGGTGGCGTCGGTGACCGCCACCGCGCCCGGCCCGGTCGCCCCGCGGAGGTCCTCCCGGGTGGAAAGGGCGGCGACGGCGGCCTGCGGGTCGCCCGCCGGGGTGGCCCACACCTGGCTCGGCCAGGGCAGGGTGCGCTGGTCGGCGACGAGGGCCCGGGCGAGGACACGACTGTCGGCGAGCGCCCCCAGCTCGCCGGTCTGACCGGGCACGGCGGGGACCAGGGTGGTGAGCCGGGCCGGCACGAGGCCCCCGGCGTAGGCCAGCTCGAAGTCGTCCCCCGGGCGCAGGGCGGCGGCGTCGGCGGCGGCCGCGGTGAGAGCCACCGGGACGCGCGCGGTGGGGGTCGGGGCCGTCGGGGCGGCGTCGAGGGCCAGGCCGCGGTCCTCCACCCAGGTGAGGCCCGGGGCCACGACGAACTGCAGGCCCGTCTGACCCTGCAGGTCGGGAGCGCCGAGGGGCCCGCCCCGGGTCACCACCTCCAGGCGCCAGGTCGAGGACGAAGTGTCCAGGACGGGAGGTATGAAGGGCCGGTTCGACTCCTCCCCCTGGGACATGGACCAGGTCGTGCTGTCGCCGAAGACCTCCCAGACGATCCGGGCGTAGGGGTCCGCCACGGCCTCCGCCTCCGCGCGCGCCGGCGCCGCCTGCTCCGGCGTCGCGGCGTCGGTGCTCCCCCACGCGTCGCTGCCGTCCAGGAGGTCCCGACCGTCGGCGCGGACCGCCACGTCCAGGGCGAGGGTGACCCCCGGCCCGGCGCCGGAGACGTCGAGGACCACCGACTCCAGGGCCCACGACCGCTCCGGGTCCAGGGGTATGCCGAGCCCGCCGGTCGTGGTGCCGGGGGTGGCTGCAGCGCCGCTCAGGGTGTCCTCGTCGTAGGTGACCTCCGGGCCGGTGGTCGGCAGCGGCTGCGTCCGCAGCAGGTGGGTGAGGCCGCTGTCCGTGTCGCGCACGAGGACGCTCACCGTCACCTCACGCCCGGCACGGAGGGCGGCGACCTCCTGGTCGAGGGCGGCACGGGCCTCCTCCTCGGGCGTCGGGACCGAGTCGGGCGGCAGGCCCCCGGAGAGGTCGATGCCCAGCTCGTCGAGGCGCTCCCGCCGCTCCAGGAGCGACGGCGCCAGGGAGTCGAGACGGGAGAGCTGCCAGGCGTCCAGGTCGAGCTCCGCCTCGATCCGCACCTCCAGCTCGGCCGTGCCGGGGGGCACGGCGACCGACCCGTCCGGCAGCGGCGTCCCGTCGGGGTCGAGGAGCTGGTCGAGGCCGTCCGGGACGAGGGACTCGTCCGCCACCGCCGGTGTCACCGCGCGCAGGGCGCCCGAGCTCCCGAGGACGAGGGGCACCTGGAGGTCGCCCACCCGGGCGTTGGGCTCGAGCCAGACGAGGGCGGCCCCGGTGACCGAGGGGTCGGTGGTGACGTCGGGGGCGGCCGGGGGGACGACACCGGGGGTGTCCTGGACGAGAGGCCGGACGACGTCCGCCCGGACGGGGGCCCCGCGGGAGACGGCGCCGAGATCCTCGCGCAGCTGGGCGGAGGTGCCGGCGTAGAGGGCGGCCAGGGTGGTGGCCCCGACGGCGAGGACGGTGAGGACGACGGGCACGGCATACACCGACAGGTGGCGGCTGACCTGCGCGGAGGCCAGGTGGCCCGTGGCGGTGCGGGCGGGTCGGGTCGCGAGCTCCAGGGCGCGGGTGAGGGGGCCCAGCAGGGCCAGCGCGACGACGGCGGAGGCGGCCAGCAGCAGGGCGGGGGCGGCGCCGGCGACCAGGTCGGTGGCCAGGGCGCCGTCCGGGCGGGCCACGAGCGGTGAGCCCGCCCGGCGCAGCTGCCACCAGGACAGGGCGGCGGCCCCGAGGACGAGGACGACGGTCGCCAGGGCCGTGGCGGCCCGGGCGCGACCGGAGAGGTCGGCCCCGGAACGGCCGCCGGCGAGCCGCCGGGCCTGACCGACCGCCACCACCGCGAGCACGACGAGGATGCCGAGCAGCACCAGACCGGTCACCGCGAGCACGGACGTGCCCACGAGCTCGCCACCGGGGACGAGCTGCATACCGGCCCGGGCCAGCAGGCCGCCGAGGGTGGCGCCCACGACCGCGACCGCCGCCGACTCGACCAGACCGGTCGCCAGGACCTGACCTCGGCCTGCGCCGCGGGCCACCAGGAGCTGCACCTGCGGCTCCCGGGTCGAGGTGAGCAGGCGCGCGAGCTGCACCACGGCGAGGCCGGTGACCAGCACCAGGACCGAGAGCGGGATGACGCCGAGGGCGCGGGCGGTGGCCAGGTTGGTGGCGGCGGTCGCGGCGGTCGGGGCCAGGTCGCCGTCGACGGTGATGCCGCGCACGCTGACCCCCTGGACGTCCCGCAGGTCCTCCCGGAGCTCCTCCGCGCTGCTCGACAGACCGGCCAGGTCGTCGGGGGTGATGCTCGAGGGGTCGGGCTGCACGGGCCAGCGGACGAAGGGGTCGCCGACCTGGCGCACGAGGTCCTCGGCGACCACCAGCGGGCCGTGGTCGGCCTCCTGCTGCCCGCTGCGCACCAGGTCGTCGCCGAACCAGAAGGCCGCCTCCGGGTCCACGGGGGACCAGGTGGCCACGACCTCCACCGCCCGGTCGTCGACGGTGAGCACGTCACCGACGCCGACGCCCCAGGCGCTGGCGGCGCCGACGTGCAGGGCTCCCGGGGCCGCTGCGTCCTGCGGCACCTGCCCACCCTGCGGCCAGGCGCCCTCGACGACCGTGACCCGCCCGGCCAGCCCCTCGGCCCCTGCCTCCAGCTCGGGCGAACCGAGCAGGACGACGCGTCCGTCCAGCGGGGATCCTCCAGAGCTCACCGGCCGGGGCTCGCTCAGGACCAGCCGACCGACGGTCACGGGTGCGGGGGCGAAGGCGTCGAGGATGGCCTGCCGCGCCAGCCGGTCCTGGGTGGTCGGGTCGTCGACGGCGAGCCGGGTCTGCACCTGGACACCGGCCTCGGTGGGCTCCCCCTGGGTCTGGGCCCCCCGGGCCGCGGTGGTCGCCGCCGCCTGGGAGTAGCCGACCGTCCCGGCGATGATGGCCGTGGTGACGGCCACGAGGCAGAGCAGGGTCAGCAGCAGCCCCTGTGATGCGCGGGCGCGCGCAGCCACGATGCCCGCCCACGAGGTCATGCGCTCCAGCCTAGGCGAGCCCGCAGGTCAGGGACGGGACCGACTCCCGGTCGCGCGCGCGTGGCAGGTCGGTCAGCGGTGCTCGTTGCGCCGGTCCACGGCGCGCTGCAGCTGGCTCACGACCTTGGTCTCGGCCTCGTTGACCGCATCCTTGGTGTCGGTGAGGACGGAGGTGCCGATCATCCGGGGCAGGCCGTGGACGTTGACCTCCAGGGTGGTGGTCATGCTCGGCTTCTCCCGGTCCTTGATCCGGATCGCGATGTCGACCTGCGAGGGGTCGAAGCGGCCCAGCTGGGTGAAGAGCTGGGTGAGCGCGCGCTCCAGGAAACCGAGATCGTCCGTGGTGGTGCCGTCCTCGAGACGGATGCGCTCGACGAGGCGGGCTGTCTCAGTCATCGACCTGACCCCTTCCGGAGCCGGAGCCCTTCCGGCTGCTACAACCTATAGTAGTACGCCGTGCGTCCGGTTCTGCGCGGGGCCCCGCGCAGGTGCGCACCACCAGCGGGGCGGTGGGTCGCGGGTGCTTGTAGCGTGCTGACATGGCTGGCCACCTGAAGCGCTACCGGGAGATCGCCAGCGTCCTGGCGCGGCACGGGCTGCACGCCACGGCGGTGCAGGCCGGGCTGGGCCGGTGGCTCCCCCACCCGCCGGGCGGGGCGGGGCCCGACCCCGGCGCGGGTGGTGACCGGGACGTGCTTCCCGGGCTGCTCGTCGAGACCTTCGAGGAGCCGGCACCACCTTCATCAAGCTCGGCCAGCTGATCTCCACCCGCCCCGACGTCTTTCCCCCGGCCTACTGCCGCGCCTTCGCCCGGCTCACCGACTCCACCCAGCCGGTCCCGTTCGAGCGGCTGGCCACGGTGGTCCATGACGACTTCGGCGCCACGGTGGAGGAGCTCTACTCCTGGTTCGAGCCCGTCCCGGTCGCCACCGCCTCCATCGGCCAGGCCCATCGCGCCCGGCTGCACGACGGTCGCCCGGTCGTCGTCAAGATCCGCAAGCCGGGGGTGGTCGAGGAGGTCCACGACGACCTCGAGATCCTCAAGAACCTTGCCGGCCACCTGGCCCGCAACTCCCAGCTGCTGGCCGACATCGATCTGGTCGGGCTGGTGGACGAGTTCTCCCGCTCGCTGCGCTCCGAGCTCGACTACCTGACCGAGGCCAGGGCGTGCGAGGAGATCGGTGAGAACTTCCTGGGGGTGCCGGGTGTGTCCACATACCCTGGATCCACTGGGAGACCACCACATCCCGGGTGCTGACCATGGAGGAGCTGTCCGGGATCCGGATCGACGACGTCGCCGCCCTGGACGCGTCCGGGATCGACCGCCCGGACCTCGCCCACCGAGCGGTCGAGGTGCTGATCCGGATGGTGTTCGAGGACGGGGTCTTCCATGCCGACCCCCACGCCGGCAACCTTTTCGTCGAGGCAGACGGCACCATCGGCGTCATCGACTTCGGGATGGTCGGGCGGATCAGCCCGGAGATGCGCCGTCAGTTCGCCAGGGGTCGTGGCGCTGGTCCAGCAGGACACCGACGGGCTCCTACGCACCCTGCTCGACATCGCCCCTCCGCGGGGCCCCCTGGACCGGCGGCGGATGCGCAGCGAGGTCGCCCGGATCACCAGCTGGCTCGACGGGCGGGCCCTGGCCGACATCCACCTCGACCGGGTGGCCAATCAGATCTTCTCGGTGGTGCAGCACCACCGGCTCTCGCTGCCGCCCGAGGTCGTCCAGCTGTTCCGGATGCTCATCATCGTCGACGGGCTGGGCCTGCGGATCGACCCCGGCTTCGACATCACCACGGTGCTGCACCCGTATGCCCGTCAGCTCATCCAGCAGCAGCTGGGCCCCGCCCAGGTGGCCGGGCGCCTGCGGGACGCGACGGTGGCGGCGGCCCAGCTCGGCGTGGACCTGCCCACCTACGCCCGGCAGCTGCTCGACCGGATCGACGGCGGGGGCGTGGACGTGACGATCCGCACCGCCGAGCTGGAGCCGCTGGTGGGGCGGATGGAGCGCACCGGCGACCGGGTCGTCGCCGCGCTCGTGGTGGCGGCCATGATCACCGGTGGCACCAACGTGCTCGTGGCCTACAAGGACCGGCTGGGCCGGTATGCCGGTCCGCTGGTCGCCGGAGGCGGGGCCGCGCTCACCGTGGGGAGCGCCTACCTCGCGTGGACCGGTCGCCCTCGCCGGATCAGGCCCCGCTGAGCGGTCGTACGATGACGAGGTGACCGGCGCCCCGAACGGATCGCTCCCGTCCTGGAGCCGGGTGCTGGTCGTGGTCGCCCACCCCGACGACGAGTCCTTCGGGCTGGGCGCCGTGCTGGACTCCTTCACCCGCGCGGGTGCCGACGTGGACGTGCTCTGCCTGACCCGGGGAGAGGCGTCCACCCTGGGGGCCGCCCCCGACCTGGCCGCCGTCCGGGCGGAGGAGCTCGCCGCAGCCGGGCGGGCCCTGGGTGTCCGGTCGACCCGGCTGCACGACCTCCCCGACGGGGGGCTGGCCGCCACAAAGCCCGCGCGGCTGCAGGCCGTCGTGGCCGAGGCGGTGCAGGACGGCCGGCCCGAGGGCCTGCTCGTCTTCGACACCACCGGGATCTCGGGGCATCCCGACCACGTCGCGGCGACCACGGCGGCGGTGGCCACGGCCGAGGAGCTGGACCTGCCCGTGCTGGCCTGGACCCTCACCGGCGAGCTCGCCGGCACGCTGCTGGCGGAGACGGGGGTGCCGTTCGCCGGGTGCGGCAGCGCCGACCACTTCGAGGTGGAGGTCGACCGCACCGCGCAGCGCACAGCGATCGCCTGTCACGCCAGCCAGGCCGTGCCCGGCAGCGTGCTGTGGCGGCGGCTCGAGCTGCAGGGGTCGAGAGAGACTCTGCGCTACCTGCGGACGCGGTAGCGGACGCCGCGCCCGCGGTCGTCGGGGGAGCAGAGCGTCAGGAGGTCGTCGACGTCCCGTCGGCCCCGGTCCCCGCGAGGGCGAAGCGGTCCAGGTCGCGTCGCCACATCCAGGCGATGGGACGGTTCATGGTGTGGTGCAGCAGCCACAGGGCCACCTTGTGCCTGAGCCGGACGGGGTGGGTGCCCCACCGGAAGAAGTCCCTGGCTAGGGCTCGGCCGAGCTTCGGCCTCGCTAGGGCTGGAGCTCCTGCACAGCGCTGAGGATGACGATGTGGTCGGGGGCGAGCCATGATCCGGCCGCCTCGTGGATGGCCTCGACGGTGGCGCGGTCGGCGACCACCACCTCGACGTAGAGGCGGGGCTCGGTCCCGCCTACCCCCACGCTGAGGAACCTGAGGTCCGTCCGTGCAGCCACGGCGTCCTGCGCCGCCCGCAGAGCCTCGTCGGAGGGCACGTCCCGCGCCTCGAGGCACAGCGGCCCGGTGTAGACGTCACGGATCGCGGCCCGCGAGGCGTCCAGGTCGGCGTCCTCGGCGAGCAGCACGTTCATCACCCCTCCGTCGGAGACCCAGGACGCCGCATACCCGGGCAGGTCCTCGCGCACCAGGGCCAGCAGCGCCTGCTCCTCATCCATCCCGGCCGGTCCACGGGTGCGGTCGGCCTGGTCGACGTCGGGCACATCGGCCGTCGGGTCCTCGCAGAGTGCGGTGAAGGCCGTCCCGAGCCGATCGGTGGTGTCGTACCCGGGGGGAGGATCTGGGCTCAGTGGCACGGTCAGGGTGAACCTCCCCTGTTCGCCGACCTCGGGGTCGTAATGACCGATGGCGTACAGGGTGGTGTCCGTCCAGGTGATCCCGTTCTCCCGTCGGACGTCGTGATCCGCCCAGGAGAACGGCCCCTCCAGCTCCGGCCCGGAACAGTCCGGTGGGTAGATCGCTGCCTGCGGGCCGAAGCAGAGGACCACCGGGTCCCCCTCCGACCGTTGGTAGGGGCTGGCCGCCAGGACGACCTCCTTCGAGAGGTCCACGACGTCGGACTCGCCGGCCGAGGGTGGCGTCGGCGTGCCGGAGGCGTTGGGTGCCGACCCGGTCACGGCCGGACCGTCAGCGACGGGCTCGGTCTGGCTCCCGCACGAGGCGACGAGCAGCGCCGAGGCGGTCGCGACGAGAACGGCAGCGATCCTCATCGGTGGATCATCGCAGCACTCGTGCTGCCGTGGTGGGAGACGGCTTCACATGATGTGCTGTAGAGATGCTCAGCCTGGAGGACATCTTCCCGCCGTTCGCGCTTCGGATCACGTGCGGCCCCGTCGAGTTGCGCGTTCTGCGCGACGACGACCTTCCTGAGCTCGTCGAGTTGGTGCGTCGTGGCATCGAGGCGCCCGATCTGCCCATGCCCTTCCTCCAGGACTGGCACACACGGCCATTCGCGCCTGGGTCGCCCGACGGTTTCCCGACCACCTCGCTGGCGTGGTGGTGGAGCCAGAGGGCGACGTTCGGGGCTGATGACTGGCGGCTGGCGCTGACGGTGCACCGCGACGACGAGCTCGTCGGCATGCAGGACCTGCACGCGAAGGACTTCGCCCAGACGCGACACGTCGACACCGGCTCCTGGCTCGGGCTGGCTCACCAGGGACGAGGAACCGGCACGCTGATGCGGCAGATGGTGGTCGGATTCGCGTTCGACGAGCTGGGCGCGCTGGACTGCGGATCGGGGTACATCGTCGGCAACCACGCCTCGGCGGCCGTGAGCCGTAAGACGGGATACGTCGAGAACGGCCGCCGCCGCATCGTGCAACACACGGCAGAAGGCAAGGCCGGTGTCGACGAGCAACGCGTGCTCGTCACGCCGGCCACCTACGTCCGACCGGCTGATCGCCTCGTCGTCGAGGGGGCTGAGGCGCTGCGGCGATTCCTGGGCATCGAACAGTGAGCCATGGGGCCGCGCCCACGACACAGTCCGTGGTGATGGGCCTGCCGCTGCTCCTCCCGTCGCTCCTGAGTAGCGTCGTGACCCATGAGCACAGGGCCCGAGCTGAGAGACCTGTGGGACTTCGACGACCCGGCAGGCAGCGAGGAGCGTTTCCGGGTGGCGGCCGGGGCGGCCAAGGATGCCGTGCAGCGCGAGCTGGCGCTCACGCAGGTGGCTCGCGCCCTCGGACTGCAGGATCGGTTCTCCGAGGGTCACGAGGTGCTCGACGCGCTGGCCTGCGACGATGTCGAGGTCAAGGCGCGCCATGAGCCGGAGCGGGGCCGGCTGCTGCGCTTCGCTGGTGACGAGGAGGCGGCGCTGTCGCACTTCCAGGCCGCCGCCGACCGGGCCCAGGACGCAGGGCTGGAGGAGCTGCACGTCGACGCGCTCCATATGCGGGCGCTCGTGCTGCCGCGGGAGAAGCGGCTCGCGGCCACCGAGGAGGCGCTTGCCTTGGCCCGTTCCGTCACTGACCCCAGGACCCGCGGTTGGGAGGCCTCCTTGCTCAACAATCTCGGGATGATTCATGCCGACGAGGGGATTTCGAGCAGGCGCTGGGGGTCTTCCGGGACGCCCTCGCGGCCCGCGAACGCACCGGTGACCAAGGAGCGACGAGGGTGGCGCGGTGGATGGTGGCGTGGGCGCTGCGCAACGTGGGTCGCTCCGACAAGGCCAGGCGTATGCAGCGCGCGCTCAAGGCCGAGCTCGAGGCGGTGGGGCAGCGTGACGCCTACGTCGAGGACGAGCTGCGGCTGCTGGAGCGGGAGGCGTCGGTGTCTGAGGGCGACGAGAGGGCGTAGCCCGACGGGCGCTGGGGATGTGGCGGCAGGACAGGATGTTCTGTGATGCGGCGGGCGCACCCGAGGTTGGGGCTCAGTGGCCTTCGCCGAGTCGGCCTGTGAGTAGGTCGTGGCGTGCGGCGGAGGACCAGTTAAGGCCGACGACGTCCACCTGCTTGCCGAGGCGTGCGTACTTGGTCCTGACGGCGTCGAGGGCGGCGACGGTGGAGGCGTCCCAGATGTGGGAGTCGGTGAGGTCGATGACCACCTTGGGCGGGTCGCCGGCGTAGTCGAACTGGTAGACGAGGTCGTTGCTGGTGGCGAAGAACAGCTCGCCTGAGACCTTGTAGGTGCGCACGTCGGGTTGGCCGTCACCGTCGACGTCGGTCTCGCTGACCTTGTCGACCGAGGCGAAGTGGGCCACCCGGCGGGCGAAGAGGATGATCGCGGCGTTGACGCCGACGATGACGCCGTAGGCCAGGTTGTGGGTGAGGACGGTGACGATGACCGTCAGGAGCATGACGATGTTCTCGCTGTGCGGCATCCGCCGCAGCGTGGCCGGGTGGATGCTGTGCCAGTCGAACGTGGCGACCGAGACCATGACCATGACCGCGACCAGGGCGGCCATCGGGATTATCCCGACGGCCGGTTCGGCGCCCAGGACGAGGGCGAGCAGGAAGATTCCGGCGAGGAAGGTGGAGATGCGGGTGCGGGCGCCGGAGACCTTGACGTTGATCATGGTCTGGCCGATCATCGCGCAGCCGCCCATGCCGCCGAAGAAGCCCGAGGCCAGGTTCGCAACCCCCTTGACCCCAGGACTCCCGGGTCTTGTTGGAGTGGGTGTCGGTGATGCCGTCGACGAGTTTGGCGGTCATCAGCGACTCCAGGAGCCCGACGAGGGCCATGGCCAGGGCGTAAGGGCCGATGATCTGGAGCGTCTCCAAGGTCAGCGGCACGTTGGGGATGAGCAGTTCCGGCAGGGAGGTGGGCAGCTCGCCCTGGTCAGAGACGTCCGGCAGGTCCCATCCGGCCGCCCAGACCAGGGTCGTGATCACGACGATCGCCACCAGGGGCGCCGGGACCATCGTGGTCAGGCGCGGCAGCCCGATCATGATGACCAGGCCGAGCCCGACCATCGGGTAGACCAGCCACGGCACGCCGAGCAGGTAGGGCAGCTGGGCCATGAAGATGAGGATGGCAAGGGCGTTGACGAAGCCGACCATGACCATCCGCGGGATGAACCGCATGAGCTTGGCCACCCCCAACAGCGCCAGGACGATCTGCAGGACGCCAGCCAGGATGACGGTGGCCAGGAAGTAGTCCAGCCCGTACTCCCGCGCGACCGGCGCGATGACCAAGGCGACCGCGCCGGTGGCGGCCGAGATCATCGCCGGGCGACCGCCCACGACGGCGATGGTGACAGCCATGATGAAGCTGGCGAACAGTCCCAGGCGGGGGTCGACCCCGGCGATGATGGAGAACGAGATCGCCTCGGGGATGAGGGCTAGCGCCACGACCAGACCGGCGAGGACCTCGGTGCGCAGCCGCCTCGGGTTGCGGAACGCGGCCCGGGTCGAGGTCTCCCGCTCGCCGGCCTCGGGCACCACCGGAATGCGGGGTTCCGTCGGAACGGTGGTGGTGGGCTCGGTCATGGGACCCCTCAGCAACAGGAAGGGCAACGTCTGGAACTACTGGGTGGCGGCACCGCCGAAAGGGTGGTGTCTGAGCACGACCGACCGGGTCTGCGGACACAGGAAAGCGACGGCGGCCTGCCGTCGCTGCACCGACCAACTCTATCGCAGCGTCAGAGTCACTCTCCTGGTCGCAGCGGCCGCCCCCGGAGCACTACTGTCAGAACCCGGTCCTCACCGAGGTCGGGTCCACCTGACCGAGCCTCGCGGCAAGGCTGTGCCATCAACCGCTCCTCGCTCACGCGACCCTCCTCACACCGGCTCGACCGACTGACCTGGGCTCAGTGACTCAACGCTGGGAGGGCCCGCAAGGTTGGCAAGCTGAGGGATGCACGCTCTCCACCCCGCCCGTCGGCACGATGACCCGCGCGACCAGCGGCACAGGCGGATGTCGGCAGGGCTCTCTCATCCGCTACCCTGCCAGGCCGAGGAAAGCCATCAGGGCGCGTTCGACCTCCACGAGACTTTCGGGCGCCAGGCGGCCAACGTGCGTACCGACGTTCTGGCGGCGAACTGTGGTGACCTTGTCGATCATGACCTGGCTGTCGTGCTGCAGACCGGTGAGATCATCGGCGGCGACGCGTACGCGAAGCAGAGGGGCATCGACCAGCGTCGTCGTCAGGGGCGCCACGGTCACGGAGGCAGTGCCCTCGAAGAGGTCGTCCTGCACGATCAGTGCGGGCCTTGGCCTGGAGGCGTAGACACCCCCGGCGACGGTCCACAGCTCACCGCGTCTCACTCCTCGTCCCAGGGGGCGGTGACGGCTTCGACGAACTCCTGGTCATCGGACTGCTCGTCCGCCCTCGCGACCAGGGCCGACTGACGTTCGGCCTCCTGTGCAAAGCGCTCGCTACGCACGTCCGGCACCCAGATCTGCACGGGTCGAAGGCCGCGTGCGCGCATCCTGCGCCGGTACTCGCTGACTCGATGCTTCACCGTCATGCCTACCACGTTACATGTAACGAGGGTGCAGCGGAGGGAGGCTACTCTCCCAACAACGCCCGAAGACTGGGACGCACGGTCGTGTGCGCCACCACGGGCGCCATGTCCAGCTCCCGGGCTGTCCCAGAAATCGTTCCCGGGCGCATGCGCGATCACCCGATGCTGTTTTGGCCTGGCCGTTCCGCCCGAACTCCGTCCTACAAAGGGGCGCACCCGCGCTGAGCCAGGCACCGCCGCGTTGCAGGGTGGTGCTCATGTGGACGCCCTGGCCGCTGAGCCGCGAGAGTGGGCCCGGCATGAGCAGAGTTGGCCAGAGGGAACGCCCAACGCTCAGGGAAGGATCGGTAGGAGACGCAGCCGGTCCGAGTGCGGCAACGTTGGACGAGCAGCCGGGGTGCTGGATGGGGCTGTAGACCCCGCCGTCAGCTGTCGACCGGCACTGCGAGCGAGGTATGCCGCCAGATGAGACCGTCGCGGAGCACGAACGAGCCGACGACCCGCACCGTGTCACCGGCGACGTCTTGAACGACGTCGTAAAGAAGCGTGTCCTCCGTGCGGCATACCTCGGAGGCCATGATGACTCGCCGTGGCGGTGTGACGGCCTCGGTGAAAAGTTCCAAGATGGCACCACCCGTGACTGCGCCCCCTTCGTGGAGGATAACCCCCTCGGGGTGATAGCGGCTCGCGAGTCCAGCAGCGTCGCCGCGTTCGAGCAGAGCAACTTGCTCAGCCAGGAGCGTTCCTGTGTTCATGGCCATGACGATGAGCCTAGGGGCACGACTGGAAGTCCGGCTGCGATGGCACGTCATGCGGGCGGGTGCCTCGGCGGTGACCGCCTTGCCTCTCGCGGCATGACCGGACGTTTGACACCTGTGCCGCCCGTGGAGAATCAGCGCATGCTGATCGCTCCGATCCCGTCCGCACTGGAACACGAGGCAGTACGACTCTGGCGTGATTGCGGACTGGTCCGCCCGTGGAACGATCCCGACGCAGACCTTGCGCGTGCGCTCGACGGACCGTCTTCCACGGTTCTTGGGGCGGTGGCTGACGAGCAGCTTCTCGGCACGGTCATGGTCGGGCATGATGGGCATCGCGGCTGGGTGTACTACCTGGCTGTCCAGCCGGACCATCGCGGGAACGGGCTTGGGCGTGAGCTGATGAGCGCTGCTGAGTCATGGCTGCGCGAGCAGGGCGTTCCCAAGCTCCAGCTCATGGTCCGTGCAGACAACAGCGCTGTGATCGAGTTCTACAAGCGGCTTGGCTATGTCGACCAGCAGGTCGCAGTCTTAGGTCGCTTCTTCGACGAGGAGCTACAGGAACTCCGTGATCAGAAGTCGTCCGAGCGGCTTCGCTAGGCTCACGCGGTCTGGAACGACCCGGTAGCAAGGCGCGGCCAGCGGCATGTGCGTGTGGTTGCTCGCTACTCAGGTTGGCGGCCCGCCTTGGTCGTTTTCCCTCAGATCCTCGAGGGTATCGAGCCGCCCACTTCCTCAGTCGTCTATTAGAGAAATTGCGTTCTTGCCAGTGATTGTCCAGGTTTGACCCGGGCACCACTGCTCGGTCAACGTGGCGTAGGCTTGCCCATCCTTCGTGCGCAACTGCAAGTCTCCGTGGGAGCAGTCGGGGTTCTGGTAACGAAACAGACCGCCGTCAGATGTGACAGAGGATTGGGCCCTCTACCCGCACGGAGAGCGGGTCACCCGGACCACGGTACTCACCTGCGGGGTCAGCGTCACCGGTCAGCGGGCGCGGGGCCCCGCTACCAGGCTCGGACCTGGTCGAGCCACCCGGCCTAAGCTAAGAAGCAGGACAGCAGTTCGGGCGCTGGCTCGATTGCACACGCCCATTCGAGTCTCCCCTTCCGGGTACGACACGTTGGGATCAGCGCCTGCTGCCAGCGAGGGCCTTCTGCATGTGAGCAGCCCGGTCCACCTTCTCGCCATGAGCGCAGTTCAGCAGACGCCGGCGGGGGTGATACCTCACGTCTTGCCATGGGTGAAGGAACTGCCGTCACATGCGGCAGCCCGTCACTCCATTCGGACGGACGTCGAGGCGCTCACCGGCTCAGTTGACGTGGGCGACCAGCAGTGTGCTAGGGCAAACTCACCATCGGTCTGGGGAGGCAGCAGCACTTCTACTGACCTGACCTGGACGAGGCGCTCCAGCTGTCTGCAGATCAGGGGGGTCCTGGCCGGGGCGCACTCGACGACCAGGTGGACCAGTGTCACGCCGGCGGCCGGGTCGCAGGTGGCGCAGAGGGAGAGGGTGTACACCGCCCGGCTCGTCAGGAGAACCGTGATGCGGCTCAGGACCTCGCTGCCTGAACCGGCGACCATTACGCGAAGCGTGGTCGGGCTCATGTCGTTCTCTTCGGGTGAGACTGCATCGGCAGGGGCTGGTCGATCGATGACCCGAATGGTGTCGGCCGCGTGATGGGTCGAGTTCATCGGGGTTGCACCGGCTCGTGGGGCTGGACGCGGACGGCGGCAGTGTCTGCCGTCGAGGCATCAACCGCGGCGGCGTTGACTGCTCGGCCGGTTGCGAGCAGCACGAGGGCAAGCGCCCCGGTGAGCAGCATGTGTCCGAGGCCGGAGACGCCGGCGATAGCGGAGTGGTCGGCGTGCGAGGCCCCGATCACCTGCAGTGTTCCCTTGTAGGCCAGCATGCCGACGGTCAGGACGAGGCCGGCGTTGAGCAGGTGGGCGCCCCACCGCAGGTGCTTGTCCGCGCGGAGGCCGGGCAGCGCGGCCGCCAGTGCGAGCAGCAGGAGCATGAGCAGGGTGCCCAGGATGAGCGCGTGGGTGTGGACGACGGCCAACTGGGTACGACCGGTGAAGTCGTAGGCCTTGGTCACCTCGCGGTAGGTCAGGCCTCCGAGGAGCCCGAGGACCGTCCAGGTGACGGCGGAGCGGAACAGGTAACGAAGCATGTCCTCGACGGTACGGAGCACCAGGTGCCGTTCGCGCGCCGCCGCCATCAATCCTTCGGTTGAGTCCTGCGTCCTTAAACAGAGCGGGCGCGCTGCCACATGGTCGTCGTCAGGGGGATCTGGGGGCAGGAGCTCAACTCCTTCGCGCGCGCGGCCCCGACACGGGGGGTCACCTCGCCCTTTGGCCGCGACGCCAGCACACGGTCCGATCTATTCCAGGACGCGGAGTAGGTGGACGAGGCGTCCTCCGCGTGCGGGTGAGGCGCTCATGGACGCCGCGGCGTCCTGCTGCTCAGTCGAGCAGGCCGGCCCCGCGCGCGGCTGCGACCGCGGCGGTGCGGTTGTCGACGCCCAGCTTGCCGAAGACGTGGTTGAGGTGCGTCTTGACCGTGGCCTCGCTGACGACGAGCCGGCGGGCGAGATCCCTGTTGGACAGCCCGTGCGCGACCAGGCCGAGGACCTCGAGCTCACGGGCCGACAGCTCGGTGCGACGCACCCGCATGGCGGCCACGACCCGGCTGGTCAGGTGTGGGCCCAGCACGGTCTCACCGCGGGCGGCGGACTGGATCGCGGCGACGATGTCGGCCGGGGCCGCGTCCTTGAGCAGGTACCCCGCCGCGCCGGCCTCCACGGCTCGCACCAGGTCGGAGTCGTGGTCGTAGGTCGTCAGGATCAGGACGGCCGTGTCCACCGCCCGGGTCACCTGGACCCCGTCCGGCCCGTCCCCCAGGCGCAGGTCGCACAGGACCACGTCAGGTGTCAGCTCCGCGGCCAGGCGCACCGCCTCCGTCCCGTCGGCGGCCTCGCCGACCACGAGCAGACCGGGTTGCACCGACAGCAGTGCTGTCAGTCCGGCGCGCACGACCGGGTGGTCGTCCACGACGAGCACCGACACAGGGGTATGCCGTTGCGCGCCGGTGTCCGGGCCGCTCACCGCCACCCTCCCCCCGCGCTGCGCGGCAGGTGCGCGCTCAGCGCGGTGCCGCGCCCTGGCTCGGACTCGACGTCCAGCCCACCACCAAGCTCCAGGAGCCGTTCCCGGGAGGCCCGCAGCCCGTACCCCCCACCCGCCGGGCTGCCCTGCGCAGCGCCCAGCGTCGCGACGTCGAACCCGCGCCCGTCGTCCACGACGTCCAGGCGCACCGAGTCCTCGGCCTCTGCCAGCGTGAGCACGACCGAGGTTGCCCGTGCGTGCTGCCGGACGTTGGCCAGGGCGGACTGGGCCGTGCGCAGCAGGGCGACCTCTATCCCCGGTGGGAGCGAGGTGACCTCCCCCTCGACCCGGACCTCGGTCCGCACACCGCTCTCCTGCTCCAAGCGGGCGCTGATGCGACCGAGGGCGTCGACGAGCCCGGACTCCAGCGGGGTCGGGGCGAGGGCCCCGACGACACGGCGGGCCTCCTGCAGGTGCTCGGCCGCGCTGGCCTCGATCTGTCCCAGGAGGCGGGTCCTGGCCGCCGGCTCCCCGGTGGCGGCACCGGCCCGGGCGAGCAGGAGGATGGAGGAGAACCCCTGGGCGAGGGTGTCGTGGATGTCGCGCGAGAGCCGTGTCCGTTCGGACAGAACCCCTGCGGCGTGCTGGGTCTGGGCCAGCTCGGCGTGCAGCTCCTCGGCCTCCGCCTGCGCAGCGACGAGGGAGGTCACGAGCTGCTCGCGCTGCTGGCTGTCACGCACGATGACCTGCAGGCCACGGGAGAGCGCCACCGCGAAGACTCCGCCGATGACCGGCCCGAGGACCGCGGCGGTCGACCAGCCCTCGGCGTGACCGCCGCGACCGACGACCACCGCCAGGACCAGCACCGACACGACGACCGCGTGGACCAGCGGCAGCAGGTGGCCGGCGAGCAACCACAGGGAGAAGGCGACCCACACCATCTCCGGGGACGCGACTACCGTGAGCAGCCACACGCCCACCAGCCCCAGGAGCCACCACCCGCCGACGGGCAGTCCCCGCCCGGGGCGGCCCCGCCCGTCCGCGAGGTCGCGACCGGACGCGGCACGCCGCGCGCCCACGGCATACCAGGCGAGGAAGAGGGCGGTGCTTCCCAGGAGCGGACCGGCGGCGTCGCCGGCCCCCAGCCCGCGGCCGACACCGACCACGACCAGGACCGCGAGCAGCAGGTGCTGCACACCCGCCAGGCGACGGATCATCACGCGGGTTCGGCTCACGCCCTCATCGTGTCAGGGCTGCCTGGGGACTGTCCTCCGGCACCGCGGACGCGGCGGGGGAAGGGTCGGCGACGGGTGCGGTGCCGGGCTCGCCCGGCCACCAGAACCGGTCGCCGAGCAGCACGATCACCGCCGGGACGAGCAGGGTGCGGACCAGCATCGTGTCCAGGACGACCCCGAGGCCGACGATCAGCCCGAGCTGACCGAGGGTGATGAGCGGAAGCACGCCCAGCGCCGCGAAGACACCGGCCAGGACGATTCCCGCGCTGGTGATCACCGCACCGGTGGTGCTCACGCCGCGGACCACGGCGCCGCGGGTTCCGACGTGCGGCACCTCGGTACGGATCCGGTGCGCGAGGAAGATCGTGAAGTCGATGCCCAGCGCTACCAGGAAGAGGAAGGCCAGCAGCGGCACCGGCGTGTCCAGCGCCTCCCACCCGAACACGGTGAGCCCCAGCCAGGCACCGGCACCGATGGTGGCCAGCGTGCTGAGGACGTTGACGGCGAGCAGCACGACCGGCGCGACGACCGAGCGCAGCAGGAACGCCAGGACGACCGCGACGACCGCCAGCACCAGCGGCACGACCAGCAGCAGGTCCTCCAGCGCCCCGTCACGGGCGTCGAGCTCGGCGGCAGGGGCACCACCCACGAGCGCCTCCGCGGCCGCGACGCCGTGCGCCGCCTCGCGCACACCCTGCACCAGCACGCGCTCGGCCTGCGAGCCCGGTGAGGCATCCCCGGTGACCACGAGGGTGGCGATCTCACCGGCGGACGTCGACCCGGTGCCTGCGGGGCGGACCGACGCCACTCCGGGCACCGCCGTCACCGCAGCCGCGACCTCCTGGAGCTCCTCCGGCGTCGTCACGACGGTCATTGGGGCGCCGCTGCCGGCGGGGAAGTGCTCCGCGAGCACCTCCAACGCGGCACCGGACTCCGACGCGACCCGGAAGCGCTCGGTCTGGCTCAGACCGACCTGGGTCCCGACCAGGCCGGTCGTCATCACCGCAAGGAGGGCGGTCCCGCCTGCCAGCACCTGCCAGGGCCGGCGGACGACAAGGCCGGCCACCGCACCCCACGGGTCACGGCCCGGCTCACGGACGGTTGTGTCACCCTCCTGGACCGGGCGTGGCACGAACGGCCAGAAGGCGCCCCGGCCCACGACGGCCAGCGCCGCCGGCAGCACCAGGACGGCGAAGGCGAGGGCGACGAGCAGCCCGACGGCCGCGGCGACGCCGATGCCCCGGGTGCCCGGGATCACCGCGAGCGTCAGGGTGGCCAGAGCCAGCACGACCGAGACGTTGCTCGCCAGGATCGCCGGGAGCGTGGCGCGCCAGGCGCTGACGAGCGCCTGGCGGTGGTCGCCATACCTGGCCAACTCCTCTCGGTAACGGGAGATGAGCAGCAGCGCGTAGTTGGCGCCGGCGCCGAAGACCAGCACGCTGATGATGCCGGAGTCGAAGTTGAGCGCAAGCCGCTCACCGGCCGCCTGGGTCAGGACGCCGGCGACCTGGTCGGCGACTCCGACCACGGTCAGCGGGACCAGCCACAAGATCGGCGAACGGTAGGTCAGCAGCAGCAGCAGACCGACCACGCCGACCGTCACCAGCAGCAGACGCAGGTTCGCACCGTCGAAGGAGGCGGCGAGGTCCGCGCCGAAGGCGGGGCCCCCGGTGGTCTGGACGGACAGACCTTGCGGCAGCTCGGCGGCGACCGTGCCCCGGACCTCGCCGACGACCTCGCGCATCGCGCCGGTGTCCGTGCTGGCAACCCTCACAGGTACCCGCAGGAGGGCTGCGCCACCATCCTCAGCCGGGACCGGACCCGTGACTGCGTGTCCGGCAGCCGCCGGCAACGCGGCGCCCAGGCCGGCGAGCTGGCCGAGGTCGGCGTCACTCAGGACGGCGCCGTCCTGGCGGGTGAGCACCACGACGAGCTGCTGGACGTCCTGCCCGGGCAGCTCCGAGAGCAGGTCGTCGACCTGGGCCGACTCCGAGCCCGGCGGCGGCGACCCGTGGTCGTTGAGAACCTCAGCACCCCGCAGCGCGCCCACGAGACCGACCGAGACGAGGACAGCGAGCAGGAGCGTGACCCAGGCGCCACGGCGCCCGGTGAGCAGGTGCGGCAGCGCCGGGAAGAATGTGCGGGTGACCATGCTTCGACGCTAGGCCGGGCTCGGGGTCCGTCTCGCCCTACCAGCATCCATCCTTCGGTTGATCCAGCCGCGACCTCATCGAATACGGGCCCGACGGTGGGGTGTAGCCGGCCGAAGAGCGGTAGTCACGACCAAGGTTCAGCGTGCACCGTCAACCACTCAACAGCCGTCAGGTCAGAAGACGACCTCAGGGTCAAAACGCCATCCTGGCATCCCAGAGCCATCGTTCATGGTCACGAAGTCGGTGGTCCAAGGGGCGGGATGCGGCAGAAGCGTGCGATCTGCGCCCTGCCCTCCGGTGGGTGCGCGAACCGGGGTTGCTCTTGAGGGTGGCCGGGCCGCCCGGGCGTCTCGGCTGTCAGAGCTGGGTACCGATCAGCGCGCCGATAACATAGGTGATCGTCATCGCGAGCGCGCCGCCGGCGACGTTGCGTAGGGCGGCTCGCTGCTTCGGAGCGCGGCCCAACTGGGCGGAGGTCACGCCGGTGATGAGGAGCGCCACGATGACGGCCGTGGCGGTGATCGGGATCGCGGCCTCCCTCGGCGACAGGAGGATGGCGGCCAACGGGATGAGTGCCCCTGCGAGGAAGGCGAGCATGGATGCCAGCCCCGCATGCCAGGGATTGCTCAGCTCGTCGGGGTCGATGCCCCGCCTGAATCGGGCATGGGCTCGTGTCGCGTCGGCACCGGTGAGCTGTTGCGACACCTGGCAGGCGACATTGGGCTCGACCCCCTCCTGTGCAATCACGCCAGCCAGTTTGTGTAGTTCGCCGGTGGGGTCGGCGTTGAGCTGGGCCTGCTGACGGACCAGCACGGCGCGCTGCGCGTCACGCTGGCTGGAGACGGAGACGTACTCGCCGACCGCCATCGACAGGGCGCCGGCGGCGACTCCCGCGACACCTGCCGCGAAGAGCGCCCCATCGCTGACCGCGGCCCCGGCCACGCCGACGACGATGCCTGCGGTGGAGATGATGCCGTCGTTGGCGCCCATCACACCGGCGCGCAGCGCGTTCAACCGCGTGTTGAGGCCTTCACCAGGGTCGGGCGCGGGTACCGGTCCTGTGCACTCGTGGCTGGGAGCGGCATCCAGTCGACGGCCGTCGTCCAGTGAGAGGGACATGGTCTGGTCGGGTGCCATGGGGGCGGCTATGGACGAAGTCTCGTGGGTCATGCCTGGAGTCAACCAACGAAGCCGATCGAGGACCTTGACGTGCGTCAAGGCGCTGGTGCCCGTCAGCCCCGTAGCTTCAACTCATCGGCACCCCGCCGCAGCACTCGAGAAGGAGTCACCATGAGCATCCTCACCCTCCGGACAGCCGCCCGCGCCCTGACCGTCGCGTTGATCCAGCCCGCCTCGGCCCACTGCGACACCGAGGACGGTCCGGCCGTCCAAGACGGCCGCAGGGCACTGGAGACCGGCAACCCCAACTACGCCCTCAAGTGGGTCCACTCCGCAGGCGAGGAGGAAGTGCGTGCCGCGTTCGACGCCGCCCAGGCGGCCCGCGGCGGTCAGGACGCCGCCCAGGCCGCGCGCGCATTCCTGGCAACGCTCGTTCGCGTCCACCGGGCCGGTGAGGGGGCCGGGTTCGACGGCATCCAGCCGACCGGTACCGAGCTGCCGCCCGAGGTCGTGGCAGCGGACGCCGCGCTGGACGCGGGGACGATCGAACCGCTGCGTGGGCTCATCCCCGACGATCGCTGGGGCGAGCTGGAGAAGCGTTTCACGCTGGCGCTGGCCAAGAAGCGGTTCGAGGTCGACGACCTGGACGCCGCGAGGGACTACGTCGCGGCGTACGTGCAGTTCTTCAAGTACGCCGAGGGTGAGGACGAGCACCGCCACCAGGGCGGCCATCACGGCTCACACGAGCACGCCGTCCACCAACACTGATGGCAGCTCTCCCGGCATGGTTCACCCGGGTCCAGTCGGACTCGATGGTCCCGGGTCTGCGTCATGGGCAGCTGGTCCTGACGATCGCGCCCCGACGTAAGCACAGCTTCCGCCGCGGCGCGATCGTTGCGGTCGACTCCCGAGAGATCGGGCAACGAATCGTGAAGCGGATCATCGGCCTCCCCGGCGAGCGCGTTCGCCTCGACGGCAGCCATGTCTGGGTCAACAACCACCTTTTGGACGAGCCGTACGCCTCGGCTGCAACCCACCGGGCAACCTTCAGTGTGCCGGCCGGGCACTACCTCCTGCTCGGCGACAACCGCGACGCCTCCACCGACTCCCGCAGCTGGAGGCAGCCGTATGTGTCGCGATCGGAGATCACGGGCATCCTCATCTCTTCCCGCCCGCGCCAACGGCGAAACGGTGCCGATCCGCCGGGTGAGTCACCCTAAAGGCGGCAGTACCGGATGGTGAACGGCCGTGCTTCCCGAGTCGCAGAACCGCTGTGGGCTCCCGGGCAGCGGGCTCGGAATGCCGGCAGTTCTTGACGGACGAAGTTGGCGCACAAAGGATTGGGCCGAGAGCGCCCGCAGGAGTGTTTCCCTCACGACAGCCAGGCCGAATTATGTCCCGGCGGGATACGCGCTGCGTTACCGCGTCGTTGACGGGATGAACTTGGCATGGCGGGAGTGGTCGCAGTCGAGCTTGCGCTCATGTGTGCGGGGGCGTGCTGCGCTGGTCGCGCAGGAAATGCCCCGGCGTCATCCCGGTGACCGCGCGGAAGTCGTGGGTGAAGTGGGCCTGGTCGCTGTAGCCGAGCTCGGCCGCCACGTCGGCCAGAGTGGTGTTCCCGGACTTGAGCGCCTGTACCGCGTCGTGCAGGCGCCGGCGCTTGACCAGCCACTTGGGGGTCAGCCCCACCCGCTGCTCCACCAGACGCTGGAGGCTGCGCTCGGTGAGGCCGAACTCGCGGGCCACGTGCTCGACCCGAGTCACGTCGGGGTTGTGACGGAGCCAGGTGACGATCTGGTTGATTAGTAGTCCCTGCTCGTCCACCGGTAGGTAGGCCGTGAGCCACCGCTCCACCACTGCGATCGCCGCTGCGTGGGCGGCCGGATCGCGCGGGGAGGCCGCCATCGCGGCCCGCACGTCGGGCACCAGACTGCTGGGAACGCCGTCGACCCCGGTCAGGTCGACCCACCTGTCGGTGAGCTCGGCGACGGACCGCCCGAGCAACAGACGTCCGGCGGCCGGTTCAAGCATGGTGCCGACGGCCCAGCCCTCACCATCGAGCGTCACGCTGGAACTGCCCCGCGCCACGCCGTACAGCCTGGCGTAGCTGTCGCTGACGACGACAAGGCAGACGGGGTGCTGCAGGGTGCTCTGCGTGGAGGGCTCAGCTAGCGACCACACCGGGATCCAGTAACGAGCGACCAGGTCGGCGAGATGCTCGCTCGGGGCGTAGCGGTGTATGGGTGGTGAGGGCCGGCTGACTCCCGTCAGGTGTGCCCGATCGACCGGGTCGACCGGTCGCGGGATCTCGGGCGCAGGCATGTGTCGGATTATCACAAGCGGCGGAGACGTCTGTCCTGTCACGGTTGTCCTATGACCCAGACGACATCGGCCACCACGCCGGATCAGCACGCCCCGACTTTCGTTGACCGGGCCGCCCGGTTCACCAGGATTCTCGCCGCCGCAGCCGAGGCCTGGGACGCCCTGACACCGTGCGCGGGGTGGAGCGTCCGAGACGTCGTCGCTCACGTGATCGACACGCAGCGCGACTTCCTGACCGGTCAGGGCCTGGACGCCGGACCTGTAACTGACCTCGCCGACCCCGCCGCCGCGTGGAACGCCCACCTCGACCACGTGGTGGGCCGTGCTGGGAAAGGACCGTGTCGCGGAGAGGGAGTACGACGGCTACTTCGGCCGCACCACCATCCGCGCCACGATGGCGGACTTCTACGGCTGGGACCTGGTCGTGCACGGTTCTGACGTGGCTCGAGCCACTGGGCAGCAATGGTCGATCAGCGATGACGAGGCACAGGCACTACACACCACGGCCGACGGCTGGGGCGAAGCCCTGTACTCCGAGGGCATATGCGCCGCACCTGTCGAGGTCGCCCGAGATGCCTCTGCAACCGACCGACTCCTCGCTCGGCTTGGCCGCGACCCGCACTGGCAACCCGCCTGAGCAGATGCATCGCCACGGCCTGCCCAGTGCCCGGCAATCGGTGCCGGCAATCGCTCGAGCCGGTCTCACTGATTGTGCTAACAAGCGCTCCGGCCTACGAAACGGCACGCGGCAGTACAGGGTGTTTTGGACTGGGCTCTCAGGTCAGGAGGATGGAGCGGACAGTTTGTGGATGAAGTAGCACGAGGCCCCATCTGATTGGGCGAGGTTGTCGCCAGTGGAGATATATCGGGGATTTCCTTCTTCGTCGAGCGACAGCCTGACTGTTCCCCCACCCCTGAGCCGCGCGTTCGCCTCCTGCAGCATGTCTTGGACGGTCATCGCGTCGTCCTCTGTCAGGTCGGGCGACCGCCCGTCCAGGGACTCGACGCTGGCGACCGTGTCGGCTGAGACCGTGATATCGAACGTACCCAGGAAGGCGCGTTCACCGCACAGGCTGGTGACCTGGAAGTTGTAGTCGGCTGGCGCTGTCCAATCGACCACCTCGTTGACACCAGCGAGCGTTGGCAGGTGCCAGCGGGCGGGCCCAAGCGAGCATGCAGCCGTACTGGAGGCCTCGCCGCCATTCAGGCAGGCCGCGTCGACCAGGTCCTTGCCGAGAGCGTCCGCCGGGAGCTCCACATCGAGGTACTCCACGTCGTTTGCCGGGCAGTCCGCGCCACCCGGAAAGTGATCGACCGGGGTGCTGATGACGACCCGCTCCTCTTCCACCAGGACCGTCGGTTCCAGTACCTCCCCCGTCACGCCGTTGGCGCAGCCAAGCCGGGTGACGCCCAGGTGAACGGTCGCACCCCTAGGGGTCGGTTCAGGTGCCGCCATCACCTGCCAGGTCGCGGCGTCTTGGGGGATCTCGGTCTTGGTTGTAGGGCTGCCCACCGTGCTTTCGAGATTGCCACAGCTCGTCAGACCCAAACCGATGACGGCGGCGACGACCGTCCCTAGGACAGGCCACCGGAGTCCGCTTCGCCCAGCCACGCTGCTACGGCTCACAGTTTCCTCCACTGGTCGAGTGAGCCTCCGACGACGAAGGCAGCCCGATGGTTCCCTATGCCAAATGCGGCATGATCGGACGAGCGTAGCCGTCCTCAGCCCGGCATGATCGGACGAGCGTAGCCGTCCTCAGCCCGGCATGATCGGACGAGCGTAGCCGTCCTCAGCCCGGCATGATCGGACGAGCGTAGCCGTCCTCAGCCCGGCATGATCGGACGAGCGTAGCCGTCCTCAGCGCGGCTACGTGTTTCATTGACGTCAGGATCAGGCCCGGCCAGGCTCGGTCCTAGGTGACCGGGGTTGCCGCTCTCAGCCTGGATCCGCCGAGCGGGTTTCGTGAGGAGGTCGCGCGTCGCTGAAGACGATTTTTGGAGCGGGTCGGGGTTCTGGGCGTGGGAGGTCCGCCGGTCTGCCCGGCTTTTCCACTTGTGGTCGTTCCTCGAAGGGTCAGGGGGCTGGGTCAGGAGGGGGCGTAGGCGGCGTCGTGGAGGCCAAGCCAGGGGTGCTGCCAGGGCCAGTTCGTGGGCAGGTGCAGGTGGAGTCGTCGGGCCCGGTTGGCGATCCGGGCGGGGATCTTGATCAGCTCGTCGCGGATCGTGGCGGGTCGGGCCCAGGCGTGCCGGGTCGAGGCCAGGACGCCGGCGGCGCGGGTCAGGTTGTAGGCGATCGCGGCCAGCACCGTCCACGCACCGTTGGCCGAGAACGATCCGGAAGGGACGTGAGCCAGCGGCCCTGATTTCAGGTCGGCGATGACCTGCTCGACGATCGCGTGGTCACGGTGCGAGGCCTCCGCGGCCAGCATGGACAGGGGTGAGTCGGTGAACACGGCGTGGTGGCGGTAGGTCGCGAACAGCTCGTCCTGCCCGGCCTTGGTCGCCTTGGGGTTCAGGCGTCTGACGCGGCGCACGATGAGCCGGGCGGTGACGTGCTCGGCCTTCTTCCGGGACGTGAACGCTGTGTACTCGACCTCGGTGACCTGGGCGTCGGAGACCCACCGGTCCTCGGCCTGGTCCCAGATCGCGTTCGGGTACTTGATGGACACCCAGTCGTCCTCGGGGATCCGGGAGATCGCGGCGGTCACGGCCGGGTCCATCCGGGCGGTCAGGGAGAACCGGGCCCCGGCCCGGCGGGTCGCGGCGACGACGTCGTGGTTGTAGTAGGCCGAGTCCGCGCGGACGGTCAGAGTGCCGGTGGCACCGGCCCGGCGGGCGGTGGCCAGCGCGTCGGCGATCAGCCGGGCCGCGCCGTGCGCCGAGGCGGCGTTGCCCTTGCGCAGCCTCGTGGCTGCGAGCACCGGTGCCGCGGTCGGGGTGGACAGGGTCGCGACCTGCACGTTCAGGCCCTTGACACCGGTGTAGCCGTACCCGACCCCTTCCTTGGCGTACCCGTGGGTCGCGCGGATCGTGTCGTCGACATCCAGGTAGGCGACCTGATCGGCGCCGGCCAGCAGGCCCGGGACGATACCGGCCAGGTTGGCCAGGACACGGGAGCCGACGGCGTCCAGCTGGCGGACGTGGCCGAAGGTGTAGCCGCGCAGGTGGGTGCCCAGCGTGGTCGGCGCCCGGAGTCCGGTGAAGACCCGGTCCATCCCACCGTGGCGCACCACGTCCATGTCCTCGATGCTGTCCGCGCCGGCGACCATGCCCGCGACCAGCGAACTGACCTTGAGGTCGGCGTTGGCGCCGGCCGAGCCGGGCACGCTGACGTGCCCGGCCACCAGATCCTCCAGCCCGGCCTCCTCGGCCAAGCCCATCACCGGGACCAGGCCGGCCGTGCCGATCAGGTTCGGGTCATCGAACACGGCGGAGATGTTGTGGCAGACTCGCATTATCGGGTGCTCCTGTTTTCTGGTCGATCGAACTGTCGCAAGTCCAATCGTCCCAGGTCACAGGGGCATTCGTGTGTTACGACCCGGCTTGGTCACCCAATACATCGGCGGATCGAGGCTCAGTGCGGCTGCCCACGCCGTTGGTGTGAGGCTCACATTTGGCCTGCGCTGCCCCGGTCACCGCCAGGGCCGGGAGAGGCTCAAGAGGGGTATGCCCAGCCGAACGTAGCGGTGCCCTCCCAGCTCGACACCACCTGTTGGCACGAGCAAGGGAGCAAGGGCATGGATGAGCAGATCGGCCAGGTCGTGATCGGGGTGGACCCGCACAAGCGCAGCGTCACGATCGAGGTGATGACCGCTGATGAGAGCATCGTCGGCGGCGGGCGGTTCGCCACCGACGCAGAGGGGTACGCCCGCCTGCTGGACTACGCCCGGTCCTGGCCGCAGCGGGTGTGGGCGGTCGAGGGCTGCGCCGGGATCGGCAAGCACGTCGCCGACCGCCTCGTCGCCGACGGTGAGATGGTGGTCGACGTGCCGGCGAAGATGTCGGCACGGGTGCGGGTCTTCGCCACCGGGCAGGGTCGCAAGACCGACGCCACCGACGCCCATTCCATCGCCCTGGTCGGGGTGCGGATGGCCGGGCTGCGCCCGGTCCTCGCCGACGAGCAGGCCGAGCTGCTGCGGATGTGCGTGGACCGGCGCGCCTCGCTGGGCCGCGAGCACACCCGCAAGGTCTGCCAGCTGCACAGACTCCTGCTCGAGCTCATCCCTGGCGGGGCCAAGCGGTCGCTGTCGGCGGCGCAGGCCAAGGAACTGCTGAAGACGGTCCGCCCGACCACGACGGTGGGCAAGGTCCGCAAAGCTCACGCCGCCGAACTCGTGGCCGACCTGGCCACGATCTACGCGCGCAGCAAGGCCGCGGACAAGGAACTGAAGGCGCTGGTGAAGACGACCGGCACCACCTTGCTCGACCTGCACGGCATCGGTCCCTCCGGCGCCGCCAGGCTGCTCGCCGAGGTCGGTGACGTCACCCGCTTCCCCGACCGCAACCACTTCGCCTCCTGGAACGGCACCGCCCCGATCGACGCCTCCTCCGGGGACCACACCCGCCACCGGCTCTCCCGCAAGGGCAACCGAGCGATCAACCGGGTGCTGCACATCATGGCCGTCGTCCAGCTGCGCAACGCCACCGAGGGCCGGGTCTACTACGACCTCAAGAAAGCCGCCGGGAAGACCTCCATGGAAGCGATGCGCTGCCTCAAACGCCGCCTGTCCGACCTGGTCTACAAGGCGCTGCTCGACGACCTCGCCGAGCACGCGACGACGGGCCCGGGAGGGCACTCGGGTGACGACTCTGACTCCAGCGCGACCGGCTCACAACCCGCTGCCGGCTCTTCGGACAAGCCACTTCCCGGACCCGCCACCACCAAGCCTAGAACCACCCTCCCAGCAGCGTCTTGACACAGAGGGGTGCCAGATCAGGACGTCAGCCGTTCCAGCCAGGGGTGTGTCGGAGAGGTTAGTGCGATGGCGTCGTGGAGCCACGTGCGCTGGGCGGGCCCCAGGTGCGCGATGGTGGCGTGGAGGTCGTGCTCGTCCTTGGGGCGAGGTGATCGGGACTTGTAGAGGAGTTGCACCTCGGGCGCGAGGTAGGGGATGCCCGAGGGCGACACCCGACGCGTGTCCGCAAGGCTCATGCGAATCCGCGGGTCTCGGCGAGACACCCAGTGGCTGCCGTCGGAATCGTCGATCATGAACTGCACCCGCCACGGGCCTTCGGCGTTTTCACGGCACCAGATGTCGTGCACGCTGGTCGGCAAAGTCTCGCCGGGTCGCCAGCGGCGCAGCGTTCCAGGTGGGTCGGCTGCGAAGATCTGCCAGTCGTGCAGGCGTTCCTGGATCAGCTGCTGGTCTGCACGCAGGACGAGAACGTCGATGTCGGCGTGTCTGCGGGTCTGTCGACCCACGAACAGGTCGATGGCCCAACCGCCCGCCACCAGCCAGGGGCGATCCGCTCCTCCCAGCAATACTTTGACACCTGCCGGGGACAGGGGCGACCAGGGTCCAGTCACCACTGGTTCGACTCCCATGAAGACAGCCTGGCACGGCGCCCTCATCGTCAGGAATGCAGCAAGACTGTACGTTCGAGATGCTGGTCGTCCTAGGGTTGCGGTCATGCCTCGCGTCGTCTTCATGTGTGGCCCCGCCGGGTCCGGAAAGTCGACCGTTGCCCGCCGGCTTGAGGCTGGCGGCATGGTCCGGCTCTCATACGACCAGGAAGCTTGGAATCGAGGACTACTGGTGATGCCGTTGCCGCAGGCCACGCACGAGGAGATCGAGAGGCACCTTCGCCGACGTCTGATCCAGCTCCTCGAGCATGGCCGCGACGTCGTTCTGGACTTTTCAGTTTGGTCGCGCGCTATGCGCGACGACTGGCGTCGCCTTGTGGCTGAGTACGGCATCACTGCGGAGACCATCTACATGACGACCGACAGGGAGACCTGTCTGGAGCGCCTACGAACGAGAGCACAAGACCACGGGGACGACTTCATCCTGGACCCTGACATCGCGGCCCACTATTTCGTCCACTTCCAGCCGCCCACGGACGACGAAGGCCCGCTGACCGTTCATTGCTGAGCCCAACCGCAGCGGGGTGTCCGGCCCTCGCGCGATGCGGCATGACAGGACGTCTAGCCGAGTTGCGATGGGGGTGATGCAGACGGCGCTGGGCATCGCAAACGGGGAAGGGTGATGACGCTGTGCGCGAGGCAACAACTCCGGATCGGGAGACCTTGGTGGTTCGGTCGGCGGGGCGGCTGGCCACCGCGACCACCCCTGGACGGCAGTGCGGGAGGATTGCCCCGTATACCGGTGTGTCCGTGCGCGCGTCTTCGTGCCGCGCCCTTCGTTTGGACGAAAGTTGAAGCCAGGGAAGCAAGGAGATGTGATGGAACTCGTTACGCGGGTCGATGTCGGGGACCCGAGACGGACCCGGGTGGATGCCAAGTGCCTGCTCTCCATCGAGTTGGATGATGGTGAGCGCGTTCCGCTGCTCACCGATCGAGGATGGGGGTCAACCGCGTCGTGGACCGAAACCAGCATGGAGGAGATGGAGACCGACGCCCTGACGGTTGTCGGGCCTGACGCCCCCTTCGATGACCACACCGAGGAGGAGATGGCCCGCGGCTACTGGAAGATGTTGGAGCGTGAAGCACGGGACCGGAACGTGGCCATCACCGCAGAAGAACTCGCCGAACTTCCGCACCATGTCGAGTTCACGGAGGAAGTCTTCACCCGAGTAGAGGGAGTGAACGGGGCCTGACTGGGTGAGCAGCTCAACCTAGCCCAAGGTCAGGATCCCGGCAGGTATCCCGACCCCCGCATGTCGACCTGTCGGTAGTCCGCCACACCGGTCACACCCGCTATCACCCTGCGGCGCGAGCGTGCGTCCACGCTGCACGCGGCAGACATCCCAGGTTCTGGTTCTGTCAAGCGGCCTTGTTGAGGTGCTGCTGCCAGGCAGTGTTCTCGTCGTAGAAGGTCCGGTAGCGCAGGCAGCCGTGGAGGATGCCGACCCAGCGGTTGGCCAGCTGGCGTAGAGCGGCTTGGTGCCCGACGCCTCGTCTGCGGAGGGCCTGATAGTAGGCGCGGGCACCGGCGGAGCCGCGCATGGAGCAAAAGGCCCACTGCTGCAGGGCATCGCCGAGGCGCCGGTTGCGGGCGTACCGGGCCAGGACCACGCGTCTGGTCCCTGACGCTCTCGTGATCGGGGCGGTGCCGGCGTAGGCCTTGCGGCCTTTGGCGTCGGCGTAGCGGTGGGGGTCGTCGCCGAACTCGCCGAGGATCCGGGCACCGAGGATCACACCCAGGCCGGGCAGGCTGGTGTAGATGTCAGCGTCCCGGTGCCGGCCAAAATGCTCGGCCACCACCTGCCCGAGGGCCTCGACCTGGGCGTTCAGCACGGTGATGAGCGCGACCTCTGAGGTCACGATCGCCGCGTAGGCGTCCTGTATGGGGTCCGGCTGCCGCAGCTCCGGGGTAGTCAGGATCTGCCGGATCTTCTCCGAGCGAGCGGTGACGTCGCGCCGGTTCGCCGCGGTCAGCGCACGCACGATCTTGGCCCTAGACAGCCTCGAGGCGCTGTCCGGGTCGGGTGCCTGGGCCAACAAGACGAGTGTGTCCGGCTCGTCCAGGTCCTCGAACGCGGACAGAGCCGCGGGGAAGAAGTCCCGCAGTGCGGCGCGAAGGCGCAGCACGTGGCGGGTCCGGTCCCAGATCATCGACTGGTGCGCTCGGGCGGTGACCTTGACCGCCTCTCCGGTGGCGCTGTCGCCGGCGACCGGGCGGTGGTGGGCCCGGTCCAGGCGGACGATCTCGGCCAGCAGGTGGGCATCCGCGGTGTCCGACTTCGCCCCGGAGGTGGAGTGCCGCTCCCGGTACCGGGCGACCGACTTGGGGTTCAGCCCGTACACGGTGTATCCCGCCGCGACCAGGGCACCGACCCAGGGGCCCCGGTCCGTCTCGATGCCGACCAGCACCTGCGCGGCCGCCTCGGCCGGGTCTAGGTCCGCCCACTCCTCGGGGGCATGCTCGGCGACCAAGGCATGCAGCCGGGTGATTCCGCCCAGCCCCTCGGGCAGGCGTCTTCGCGCGAGGATCCGACCCTGGCCGTCGACGAGCTCGACGTCGTGGTGGTCCTCGGCCCAGTCATCACCTATGAACAACATCGCTAATGCCCTCCTTCGCCTCGTTGCGATCCTTGCTCAGCAGCGTGGAGGAGGACTCCCGGCGATCTAATGGTCAAGTGCTCACCCGAATGATCTGGGGGCACGTCATCCCAGCAGCGGTCACGCCTCCTCACGACCGGCGGGCGCACGGTCTGCCGCAAGACCTCAACGATCAGATTCGGAGAGTGCTGACCCGCCGGCCGCTACCGGAACCGAGCCTGCCAGAGGATCGGTACAACCCATTAGATTCGCACGCCGAGACGGCTGGCTGGGAAGTCCTCCATCGTGTGGTGGGGCCGTCTGGGCACGCGTAGTCTGGGTTGCTCTGTCGGGCGCGCTCCGGGCGCTAGCCCCGGTCTTTCATGAGGTCGGGCTGGTTGGCTCGGCGCGAGCGTGATGGTCATCGCCTTTCGGATTCGGCGCGTGGACGTGGGGTAGCGCCGGCTGGCGCTGCCGGGCTGCGGTTCTCCGGGTTCCTGGTCGTGAGCGGACGGGGCGGTCAGGGGTGTCGGGGGATGGCGGCGATGTTCGCGAAGACCGCGACGATCGCTGCCGCCCAGGGCCAGGACCTCGGGATCCGCAGCCGTCGGCGACGGGCGGCGTGGGTGAGCCGGGCGGGGACGTGCAGGAACCGGTAGCGCAGCGCCTTGGGCTCGCACGCGGCCAGGGGTTTGGCCTCACCGGTCAGGGCCAGCAGACGGGTCCAGGCGATGAGGTCGGCGGCGATGCCGGTCAGCAGCAGCCAGGTCTGGTTGATGCCGAACTCTCGTGAGGGAAAGCGTCCCAGGCCGGAATCCTTCGCGTGCCGGATGCGGTCCTCCACGCGGGCATGGGCGCGGTGGCGGGCCTCCAGGAACGCCAGCTGCCCGACGGCAGTGTTGGTGACGAACGCCTGGTAACGCCACCCGTCGGCCTCCTCGAACAGGGACAGCTGCGCACCGGGGTGGGGCCGCTCACGGCGCACGATGACCCGCATCCCCTCGGGCCACGTCGCGAGCAGGTCCGCGTCGATGAGGCCGGTCAGCTCGGCGACGTGCCCGCCTTCGCGCACACCACCGTCGGCGTCCACCGCCGGGGTCCAGGTCTGCTTGGGCACCAGGACGATCGCGCCGCGGACCTGCTCGGTGAGCGCGAACCCGACGGAGTACTCCACCCGGCGGCCGCGGACCTTGCCCTGGGCGGTGAGCCAGTCCAGCAGGTCGTGCGAGGCACCGGCCCCGTCGGAGCGGACCAGCAGGTCCTTGCGGTGGGTGCCGGGGACCTGGGCGATCGCCGCAGCCAGGACCTCGATGTGATCGACGGCCGTGTTCGACCCGGCACGACCGGTGCGCAGCTTCGCAGCCAGAAACTCACTCGTGTTGTCGCACCACACGCCCAGGGGGTGGAACCCGAAGGTCCGCTTGAAGGTCGGCGCCGCCTGTTCCTTCTCGCTGTGCGCGATCACGATCGTGGCATCCACATCGAGCACGACGACCTGTCCCAGGTCGCTCCCGGCGACCTTGCTGGCCGGCAACCCACCGGGGATCAGGGACCAAACGCGGCGCCGGACCCTGGCCCTCGCGGCGGCGATCTTCCTGGCCCGGGCCGGTGTGACCTCGTCCAGAGCACGCCACACCGTCGGTGGTGAGGCGACCGGCCCGAGCACGCCGCCCTGGTGGCGCAGCACGTCAATGTCGGCGATCGCCTCCCCGCCGTCGGCGAGCATCACCGCCACGTCGCTCAGCACCTGGCCGCGGTCGTGGACCGGCACGAACGAACGGCGGGCCATCGCCGCGGACAGCTCCCCGGTCAGGCCGGTGCGCTCGGCCAGCAGGCGCAGCCCCACACTGCCCGCGTGGGCCACCACGCCGACACCATCAGCAGAGACGGACAACCCCGACGACCACGACGTACGCTTCACTTACCGAGTGCTTCCTGCTGGGCGACCTGGGACCTTAGACAAGTCCAAGTCTTCCCTGATCAGGGAGCACTTCGGTGCTTCTACACGCCGATCACACCACCACCCCGTGAACGATCCGGGCTAGTGTGCATGTGACGGGCCCGGCCGGCTGTGATTCATCCAACTAGAGGGGTTGCGTGTCTGCCTTGAACCCACGGGCCGTAGATCTGATTCAGGGACTGCTCATCGCGTTGGCTGCCGTGCTCTTCGGTGTTGCTCTCATCCTGGGGGACATCACGCTGCCCCAGAGCGTGGTTGGGGGCAGCTTCCTTATCCTCGCCGGCCTCTGCTGGGCAATCGCGGTCTTCCTTCGAGGGCGGCAGACCCCGCATTCCAGCGTGACTCGCTGACTGGCTTGCAGCGTGAGGCTGCCTGCCCACCCAGTCCAAAGGGGCCGACCGGCGGCGCTAATGGGTGTGCAGCCTAGCGACGTCCCACGCTCCATGCGGCATGAGCGGACGGGTGCTCAGGCACCGGCCTCAACGCGATTTGCTCCAGTTGTCTGCCGTCATGAGCCAGGGCTGCTACATCCTTGGGCCCTCGCCCGGCCCATCCGACGACACATCGACCGTGCCACGGAACGGCAATGTGTCGCTCATCGACAACGAGGCGAACGACCTCTGCGCTGACCCGGACCATGCAGTAATTGATCCACCTTCCACGGCCAGGCCACAACTTCCTCGCGCCGCTGTCCAGGACGCCACCAGCGCCTTCTGTCCTCACGATCCGCGGTTGGGCATCGGGGCGCGGGCTCGGCCCCGAAGGCAGCACTGCAGGTCGGTCGTCAAGAGCGTCGTCATCCAGTGGTCCACCGCCACCTCCCAGCATCGTCCACTCGCTTCCGCGCCGAGCGAGGACGTAGGTCTCCTCGACGTTGCACCCCACACTTCTGCGAGCAAACATCGTGACCGCGATGTCATCGGAGACATCCACGGCCATGGGAACGTAGCGCCGGCGCCGGCTCAATCTCGTCGCCGGCGTGAGCTCACGCGACGCGATGAGTCGACGGCTCTCGCCTACCGCGTCGTACGCCATGCGGCCAACCTACGTTTACCAGTACAACAGCTTCAGGACCGTCGGCCCGGACGGCAGAAGAGTGTGTCGCGCTCGAAGCGCTTTCGCTAGGCGAGATGCCGGTTGATAGCTCTTAGCATGTAGTCGTGCGGATCGAGCCAGAGCCTGTGATTTCCACCGACACGGTGGTGTTGCGGCCGTGGTGCGCGGGTGATGTTGAAGCGTTGACCGCGATCTACAGTGATCCGCTGTCGGCCCAGTTCATCGAAGTCCCTCAACCGTACGACGCGGCGCAGGCGACCGAGTTCGTGCGACGAGCCGCTCGGTCACGCGCTGCAGGGACCGCGTTCCATTATGCGGTGACCGTGCCCGGGGCCGACACGGTTGTGGGGTCTGCATACCTGCACGACCTCGCCTCAAGCGAGGTCGCGACCCACGTGTCGTACTTGATCCGCCCTGATCGTCGGGGACGAGGATTGGCAACCGCCGCGCTGGTCGGGCTCACTGAGGCTGCTCTGGCAGCCGGCTTCCTGCAGGTCTTTGCGCGGATCGAGCAGGGTAATCGCGCCTCGGAGGCGGTTGCCGCCAAGGCGGGCTTCAGGGTTCTCTGGTCCAACGACGAGGAAACCTGCTGGCACAAGATTGCGCAGAACGCCTCGAAGTAGAGCGGTCCAATTCTCTGACCGTACGTCGTGCGGATCGCGGCATGAGCGCGCACAACTGATGCGCACGTCGCCCGCGGGCGTTCTCTTGATCGTGGCGCAGGCTACGTGCGTCCTTCAGCTTCCTGGGGAACCATTGCAGGCTCTTCACAATCCAGGGTGTAGTTGGGGTCTGAAGCCGCCGGCTTCCAGGAGAGCTCTGGCGATGTAGTGGGTGATGTTGCGGAACCCGAGGGCCAGTCCGCGCAGGTGCTCGAGCCGTCCATTTACGGCTTCGGTAGGGCCGTTGCTGGTGCGGGGCCGGTCGAAGTAGGCCAGAACGTCGCTGGCTCGTCGGGCCAGGGTGCGGCCGAGCTTGCGCAGCTCGACCAGCGGCCCCGGGACGCCCTCGGTCAGGGCGTCGATCACGGACCTCATCTCGGTCCGGCCGCCGGCGCGGTCGGGGTCGCGGTAGGCGTGGATCATCCGCTGGTAGATGCCCCAGGTCACCTCGACCTGCACGTGCTCATCGCCGGCGAAGAGCCTGTCGAGACGCTCGTGCTGACGGTCGGTGAGCAGGTCGGCGCCGGTGTGCAGAGTCCGACGGGCGGAGTAGAGGGGGTCGCCCTTGCGGCCGCGGTGCCCGTGCAGCTCCTGCTGCACGCGACGGCGGCACTCATCGAGGGCGTCACCGGCCAACCGGATGACGTGAAATGGATCCATGACCGTCACAGCCTCGGGCAGCTCCTCGGTGGTGGCGGTTTTGAAGCCGGCGAACCCATCCATGGCCACGGCCTCGATCCCGTCGCGCCAGGCCTGGTCCCGCTGCTCGAGCCAGTCCTTGAACGCTGCCTTGGACCTCCCCTCGACGACGTCCAGCAGGCGGGAGGGGCCGGTGCCGTCGCGGACCGGGGTGAGGTCGATGATCACGGTGACGTACTTGTCACCACGCCGAGTGTGCCGCCAGACGTGCTCATCCACGCCTAAGACACGGACGCCATCCAGCCGGGTCGGGTCGGCGATGAGCAGCCGCTGTCCTTCGGCCAGGACCGCGTCGTTGGCGGTGTTCCACGACACCGCCAGGCCCTCGGCGACCCGGGACATCGACAGGTGGCCGACCACGATCGCGACCAGGCCCCACCGCAGCCCGGCGCGGGAGATCTTCGCCCGTGGCTCGGCCGCGGCCGTGGTGTCCTGACGCCACACGTGGCTGCACTCGGTGCACCGGTAGCGTCGGATGGTGAGCAACAGTGTGGTGGGACGCCACCCGAACGGCTCGTGCGCCAGCTGTCGGGTCACGGTGTCCCGCGGAACGCCATGGCAGCCGCACCGCTTGCACCAGTCGTCCGGCTCGAGGACCCGGCAGGCCAGCACCGCACGGTCAGGCTTGAGCAGCTGGCCGGTGACCACCAGACCCAGGTCGTCCAGGCCGGCGAAGGTAGTCAGGTCGGGGCGCGTGAAGGTAGCGTCGGACATGTCGAGGTCTTTCGGATGGGCGGCGTAGGAACCTCCATCATCGGAAGACCTCGACGTCTACCCCGTGACCGACGCGCCAGCGCCCTCTACACCCTCAACTGTGAAGAGCCCCATTGCAGCCGGATGGGCGTCTGAGTTCGCGAACCCCCACAGCGATAGGAGGGGAGCTGCGTGACGACGAACGTGCGCGTTCCTTGCGTCCTGGGTGTTGCTGGCATCCTCATCTTCGTGGTCGGGTGCGACGCCCCGCAGTCCGCGAACATCTCCGACCCGGTAGTGCAGACCGTCGCGGACGAGAACGTCCCGACGGCCACCGGTAGCCCTGCGGGTGACTTCACAGTCCAGAAAGTCTCTCCTGGCGAGTCCTGGGACAAGGCAGTGCAACCGCTGATCGTGAGGGTCAGCAATCAGTCTTTCGACGACCCGGACGTGAATCTGAGCGCGACTCTTGACGGTGTGGCCCTGTTCGATGAGGTATTCGCGGTCGAGGGTCAGCACGCGGTCACCTTGTTCGGCGTCGACGTGGAACCGGGGTCGCACACGCTTACCGTGGTCTCCGACAGCGGAACTGTAGTCGAGCAGGCCTTCGACCTGCCGGCAGGCGAGCAGCGATGGCTCGTGGTCGACTACTGGTACTTCGACCCTGACACTGAGGGAGAGTCCTGGGGAGGGGAGCAAGAACCTGGCCCCTCGTTCACCGTATCCGTGTCTGACAAGCCGGTCTACATTTCCTGACGGTGCTGGCGGCCCGCCTGGTGACGAGATGCAGAGGAGACGGCACGGCGCCGTCCAGGCAAACCGTGCACCATCAAAGTTCTTCTGCAGGAACCGAAGTTCGTCAACTTGGTGCGCCTCGCGGCATGGTCGGACGCTACGCGTTCACAGCGGCATGGTCGGACGCTACGCGTTCACAGCGGCAGACATCCCAGGTTCTGGTTCTGTCAAGCGGCCTTGTTGAGGTGCTGCTGCCAGGCAGTGTTCTCGTCGTAGAAGGTCCGGTAGCGCAGGCAGCCGTGGAGGATGCCGACCCAGCGGTTGGCCAGCTGGCGTAGAGCGGCTTGGTGCCCGACGCCTCGTCTGCGGAGGGCCTGATAGTAGGCGCGGGCACCGGCGGAGCCGCGCATGGAGCAAAAGGCCCACTGCTGCAGGGCATCGCCGAGGCGCCGGTTGCGGGCGTACCGGGCCAGGACCACGCGTCTGGTCCCTGACGCTCTCGTGATCGGGGCGGTGCCGGCGTAGGCCTTGCGGCCTTTGGCGTCGGCGTAGCGGTGGGGGTCGTCGCCGAACTCGCCGAGGATCCGGGCACCGAGGATCACACCCAGGCCGGGCAGGCTGGTGTAGATGTCAGCGTCCCGGTGCCGGCCAAAATGCTCGGCCACCACCTGCCCGAGGGCCTCGACCTGGGCGTTCAGCACGGTGATGAGCGCGACCTCTGAGGTCACGATCGCCGCGTAGGCGTCCTGTATGGGGTCCGGCTGCCGCAGCTCCGGGGTAGTCAGGATCTGCCGGATCTTCTCCGAGCGAGCGGTGACGTCGCGCCGGTTCGCCGCGGTCAGCGCACGCACGATCTTGGCCCTAGACAGCCTCGAGGCGCTGTCCGGGTCGGGTGCCTGGGCCAACAAGACGAGTGTGTCCGGCTCGTCCAGGTCCTCGAACGCGGACAGAGCCGCGGGGAAGAAGTCCCGCAGTGCGGCGCGAAGGCGCAGCACGTGGCGGGTCCGGTCCCAGATCATCGACTGGTGCGCTCGGGCGGTGACCTTGACCGCCTCTCCGGTGGCGCTGTCGCCGGCGACCGGGCGGTGGTGGGCCCGGTCCAGGCGGACGATCTCGGCCAGCAGGTGGGCATCCGCGGTGTCCGACTTCGCCCCGGAGGTGGAGTGCCGCTCCCGGTACCGGGCGACCGACTTGGGGTTCAGCCCGTACACGGTGTATCCCGCCGCGACCAGGGCACCGACCCAGGGGCCCCGGTCCGTCTCGATGCCGACCAGCACCTGCGCGGCCGCCTCGGCCGGGTCTAGGTCCGCCCACTCCTCGGGGGCATGCTCGGCGACCAAGGCATGCAGCCGGGTGATTCCGCCCAGCCCCTCGGGCAGGCGTCTTCGCGCGAGGATCCGACCCTGGCCGTCGACGAGCTCGACGTCGTGGTGGTCCTCGGCCCAGTCATCACCTATGAACAACATCGCTAATGCGGCTCTTCACAGTTGAGGGTGTAGAGGGCGCTGGCGCGTCGGTCACGGGGTAGACGTCGAGGTCTTCCGATGATGGAGGTTCCTACGCCGCCCATCCGAAAGACCTCGACATGTCCGACGCTACCTTCACGCGCCCCGACCTGACTACCTTCGCCGGCCTGGACGACCTGGGTCTGGTGGTCACCGGCCAGCTGCTCAAGCCTGACCGTGCGGTGCTGGCCTGCCGGGTCCTCGAGCCGGACGACTGGTGCAAGCGGTGCGGCTGCCATGGCGTTCCGCGGGACACCGTGACCCGACAGCTGGCGCACGAGCCGTTCGGGTGGCGTCCCACCACACTGTTGCTCACCATCCGACGCTACCGGTGCACCGAGTGCAGCCACGTGTGGCGTCAGGACACCACGGCCGCGGCCGAGCCACGGGCGAAGATCTCCCGCGCCGGGCTGCGGTGGGGCCTGGTCGCGATCGTGGTCGGCCACCTGTCGATGTCCCGGGTCGCCGAGGGCCTGGCGGTGTCGTGGAACACCGCCAACGACGCGGTCCTGGCCGAAGGACAGCGGCTGCTCATCGCCGACCCGACCCGGCTGGATGGCGTCCGTGTCTTAGGCGTGGATGAGCACGTCTGGCGGCACACTCGGCGTGGTGACAAGTACGTCACCGTGATCATCGACCTCACCCCGGTCCGCGACGGCACCGGCCCCTCCCGCCTGCTGGACGTCGTCGAGGGGAGGTCCAAGGCAGCGTTCAAGGACTGGCTCGCGCAGCGGGACCAGGCCTGGCGCGACGGGATCGAGGCCGTGGCCATGGATGGGTTCGCCGGCTTCAAAACCGCCACCACCGAGGAGCTGCCCGAGGCTGTGACGGTCATGGATCCATTTCACGTCATCCGGTTGGCCGGTGACGCCCTCGATGAGTGCCGCCGTCGCGTGCAGCAGGAGCTGCACGGGCACCGCGGCCGCAAGGGCGACCCCCTCTACTCCGCCCGTCGGACTCTGCACACCGGCGCCGACCTGCTCACCGACCGTCAGCACGAGCGTCTCGACAGGCTCTTCGCCGGCGATGAGCACGTGCAGGTCGAGGTGACCTGGGGCATCTACCAGCGGATGATCCACGCCTACCGCGACCCCGACCGCGCCGGCGGCCGGACCGAGATGAGGTCCGTGATCGACGCCCTGACCGAGGGCGTCCCGGGGCCGCTGGTCGAGCTGCGCAAGCTCGGCCGCACCCTGGCCCGACGAGCCAGCGACGTTCTGGCCTACTTCGACCGGCCCCGCACCAGCAACGGCCCTACCGAAGCCGTAAATGGACGGCTCGAGCACCTGCGCGGACTGGCCCTCGGGTTCCGCAACATCACCCACTACATCGCCAGAGCTCTCCTGGAAGCCGGCGGCTTCAGACCCCAACTACACCCTGGATTGTGAAGAGCCGCTAATGCCCTCCTTCGCCTCGTTGCGATCCTTGCTCAGCAGCGTGGAGGAGGACTCCCGGCGATCTAATGGTCAAGTGCTCACCCGAATGATCTGGGGGCACGTCATCCCAGCAGCGGTCACGCCTCCTCACGACCGGCGGGCGCACGGTCTGCCGCAAGACCTCAACGATCAGATTCGGAGAGTGCTGACCCGCCGGCCGCTACCGGAACCGAGCCTGCCAGAGGATCGGTACAACCCATTAGATGCGGACGATCAGTCCGGGGGGAGCGGCGCCATCACGCGATAGGGCTCGTTCCTTGTGGCGCGTGTGCCCAGCAGTTCGACCGCGACAGCTTAACCGCTATGCGCTCAACAAAGTATATACGTGGCCGTGACATACCCGCTCCCATACTCACACAGCCGTTCCTTTCTGCTGGACGGAAAGGGGGTCTGCGGCCGCAGAGCTGCGAAGCTTCAGACGGGGCGTCGTGAATCATACGCTGCGGCCCCAAACCCGTATCCCATGCCCGCGCCCAGGACTCCACCGATCGGAGCACCGAGTATGCCGCCGATCAGGACGCCGGCTGCAGCACCCAGGATCAGCCCTACAAACCGCAGCCACCTACGTGTTAGGGCTCGGTCAACGCTCACCACACGCTCCTCGTAGGTCGTGGACTCAAAGTCCGTGCTCTTCACGACGACACTTACCCAGAGTGGCACTATGAAGAAGAGCCCGGCGGTATACGCTGCCAGGCATACCGCGACGACCTCGTAATGCGGCCCTCCACCACTGAAGTTCGCCCAGAAGGCGCCGACTGCTCCTGCAAGTGCAACGGAGGCGGCGAGCCCCAGAAGGAGGAGTCTTAGGCGGAGGAACGGTTGGTGTCTGTGGTGATACTTGGCGAGCCTGTCGGTTGAGCTGCCGCCTGTGGGAACAACGATTGGAAACTCGCCCTTAAAAACCTTCGCCGCGAGGGCGTTGCGGGCGGAAATGTCGAAGGCGAGCTGCATAGCCGTCCCGGTGGTCAGAACAGCGCTGATCAGGAGGAGCAGCCCTCCGAGCGGTCCGAGAAGGGTCCAGTCGCTCGGGGTCATGTCCTCGAGACGAACGCCGACATAGCCCACCAGTACTCCCAGCGCCATCGGAAAGATGGTCGAGAGCCCCAAGGCCAGCACGATTCCCACAGTGCTCTCGGTGGGTGCGAGGCGGCGTCCAACAAGCTGGGCCACGGCGTGCCGGTGCAGGTCCTGCACGATCCGGTGGCGCCCTGGCGGCAGCGTGTCATCCTCGACCTCCAGGATCTGCCGCCATAGGGCCTCGTCGCGCCGAAGCCGGGCACCGCGACTGGCAGCTGGCCCAGCTGCAGCCACGGTCGCGAGCGTGGCCACCCCGGTGAGCACGGCAGCTAGCGCGTCCCAACTGATTTCCATAGGACACCTTCTATCACCCGCGATTCCGATGGGTACGCCCCGTCTGGCCGGAACGGACAAGACATGGGACTGCTGCACCGATAGGTGACACTGACTGACAACCTAGTCTGGTCCCGCGTCCGCGGTGCGGCTACGTGTTTCATTGACGGCAGGATCGGGCCCGGCCAGGCTCGGTTCTAGGTGACCGGGACGGTCGTTCTCTTTGCGGCTGCCCACGCCCTTGGCGTGAGGCTCGCAATTGGCGTGCGTCGTCCCGGTCACCGCCAGGGCTGCGAGAGGCTCAAGAGGGGTATGCCCAGCCGTACGTAGCGGTGCCCTCCCAGCTCGACACCACCAGGGTTGGCACGAGCAAGGGAGCAGAGCATGGACGAGCAGGAGTCACCGCGGGTCGTGATCGGGATGGACCCGCACAAGCGCAGCGTCACGATCGAGGTCATGACCGCCGACGAGAGCATCGTCGGCGGGGGCCGGTTTCCCACCGACGCCGACGGGTACGGACGGCTGCTGGCCTACGCCCGCCAATGGCACCAGCGGATCTGGGCGGTCGAGGGCTGCGCCGGGATCGGCAAGCACGTCGCGGACCGGCTGGTCGCCGACGGTGAGGACGTCGTGGACGTGCCGGCGAAGATGTCGGCGCGGGTGCGGATCTTCACCACCGGGCACGGGCGTAAGACCGACGTCACCGACGCCCACTCCATCGCCCTGGTCGGGGTACGCATGTCCGGGCTGCGCCCGGTCATCAACGACGAGCAGCTGGAGGTGCTGCGGATGTGCGTGGACCGGCGCCGGTCCCTGGGCGAGGAGCACACCCGCAAGGTCTGCCAGCTGCACAAGCTCCTGCTCGAACTCATCCCCGGCGGGGCCAAGACGTTCCTGTCCGCGGCCCAGGCCAAGGAGCTGCTCAAGAAGGTCCGCCCCACCACGGCGGCCGGTAAGGTCCGCAAGGCCCACGCCCTGGAGCTGACAGCTGACCTGGCCACGATCTACGCCCGCACCAAGGCTGCCGACAAGGAGCTCAAGGCCCTCGTCGCCGAGACGGGGTCCTCGTTGATGGACCTGCACGGCATCGGACCCTCCGGCGCCGCGCGGCTGCTGGTGGAGGTCGGCGACATCACCCGCTTCCCCGACCGCAACCACTTCGCGTCCTGGACCGGTACCGCCCCGATCGACGCCTCCTCCGGCGAGCACGTCCGTCACCGCCTCTCCCGGGGCGGGAACCGTCAGACCTGAGTTTGGACAGGTAGTGCGTCCTCGCAGGGCCTCGGGCTGCTGACCTGCGGTGTTGTGTTTCGGGTGGTGGTGTTTCACGCACTAATCGGATGCGTCTAGCCTCCTGGTGTGGCGTTCATCAGGCGGGTGCCGACCAAGTCGGGGGCGACGGCCGTGCAGATCGCCGAGTACGCCCAGGGGCGGCAGCGGATCGTCAAGCACCTTGGGTCTGCGCACACCGAGGCCGAGCTTGGGGTGCTGCTGGCCCGGGCCCGGGAGCTACTCGAGAACCCTGCGCAGGGCACTCTGGAGCTGGACGTGGAACCAGCGCCGGTGGCGGCGTCGCTGGTGCGACCGGCTCCTGAACCGGCGCTGTTCGACACGCCCGCCCCAGCGTCGCCGAAGGTCCGGGATGCTTCTGGCCGGGTGGTCGGCACGGACAGCCGGGTGCTCTTCGAGGCTCTGACCGCGGTGTACGCCCAGCTGGGGTTCGACGTGGTCGGTGATGAGGTGTTCGCCGATCTGGTGATCGCCCGGGTGGTGGAGCCGACCTCGCTGCTGGATGTCGCGCGGGTGCTGGGCGACCTGGGCCAAGAAGCGGCGAGCTACAAGACGATGGGGCGCACCCTGGCCCGCGCGCAGGAACGCGGGTACCGCGACCTGGTCGCCGGGGCCTGCTTCGAGCACGCGGTCAGCACCGGGGACGTCTCGCTGATCATGTACGACGTCACGACCCTGTACTTCGAGGCCGAGAAGGAGGACGACCTGCGCAAGGTCGGCTACTCCAAGGAACGCAGGGTGGACCCACAGATCGTGGTCGGCCTGCTGGTCGACCGGGGTGGGTTCCCGCTGGAGATCGGCTGCTTCGAGGGAGACAAGGCAGAAACGGCCACGATCGTGCCGATCGTCAAGGCCTTCCAGGCCCGGCACTCCGTGGCCGACATGGTCGTCGTCGCCGACGCCGGGATGCTCTCTGCGGACAACCTCAAAGAACTGGACGCGGCCAACCTGCGGTTCATCGTCGGCTCGAGGATGACCAAGGCACCGATCGACCTGGCCTCCCACTTCCGCTGGCACGGCGATGCGTTCACCGATGGCCAGGTCATCGACACCATCACCCCGCGGGTGTCCACCACGCGCGCTCGGGCCGTTAACGACGTCAAGAAGCGGGCCGAGCCGGTGTGGGACCCCGCCGAGCACGAGGTCTCCTGGCGGGCCGTGTGGGCCTACTCGGCCAAACGGGCTGCCCGGGATACGAAGACCCTGACCCTCCAGGAGAACAAGGCCAAAGCCGTCGTCGCCGGCGAGAAAGCCGCCCGCACCCCGCGGTTCGTGAAGAAGGGCCAGGGCGCCCCCAGGCTGGACGAGGCGGCCCTGGCCAGGGCCCGCCGCCTGGTCGGTCTGAAGGGCTATGTCACCAACATCCCGGCCAGCATCATGCCCGCCCGCGAGGTCATCTCCTCCTACCACGACCTCTGGCAGGTCGAGACCTCCTTCCGGATGTCCAAGACAGACCTTCGCGCCCGCCCACTGTTCGCCAGAAAACGCGACGCGATCGAGGCCCACCTGACCATCGTCTTCACCGCCCTGGCCATCTCACGCGAGATCCAGAACCGAACCGGCCTGGCCATCCGCAACGTGATCCGCCAGCTCCGGCCGCTGCGCTCGGCCACCATCGCGATCAACGCCAGCCGGCAGACCTTCCCGCCCCAGATCCCCGCCGACAAGCAGGCCCTCCTCGACGCCCTCCATCACCGGTGAGGTCACGCACTAACGAAATGACCAAACTCAGGTCAGATCAACCGGGTGCTGCACGTCATGGCCATCGTTCAGCTGCGCACCAGGACCACCGAGGGCCGCGCCTACTACGACCGGAAGAAAGCCGGCGGCAAGACGTCCATGGAAGCGCTGCGCTGCCTGAAACGGCGCCTGTCCGACCTGGTGTACAAGCAGATGCTCAACGACCTTGCCGGGCACACAGCGACGGGCCCGGGAGGGCACCTGGGTGACGACTCTGACTCCAGCGCGACCGGCTCACAACCCGACACCGGCTCTTCGGACAAGCCACTTCCCGGACCCGCCACCACCGAGCCTAGAACGACACTCCCGACGGCGTCTTGACATAGAGGGGTGCCAGTTGCGGATCGTTGTTGGACGCCTGGCCTCCGCCCCTACAGCTGCCCCTGATACCAGGCCTGAACGGCGGCGCCACCATCGTGATAGAGCAGCTCGTTGCCACGGTGCGCCGCCTCTGACAGCGATCGAGTCACCTGCTGGAGCTCTGCAACATCGAAGAAGTTCCGCACGTAATACGGCTCCTTGGACTTGCGACGGTGCAGTCCGTCCGCAACCGGCAATGCGTGCAGGAGATCGTTCCGGTCGTCCCGGGCCGATTCGAGCTGGGCGATGAATGGGTCAAGCCCTGGCACCGAGCCCCGCTTCCCGAGGGGCTGCAACCGGTTGATCAGCGCGCCAAGCGGATCGCTATACATGGCGGCTGAGTCCACGTTGCCGAATACACGTGCGAGGTCGAAGCAGATGCCGGCGACCCGCGACGCGGCGTAGGTGGCCCGGCCCAACTCTAGGAGCCACTGCTCGTGCTCGGGGTGCTGGGAATTGCCTGGGTGCTTAGGCCCTGTCGAGTGTGCGGAGTTGGTCATGGGCCGAATCTGCACTATCTGATCCTGGCGCCTGGGTGTTGCCTGGCCAAGGAGCGACGCTCGCGACCACGGCGGCATGAGCGAGCTCGAGAAGAGGGCTTCGAAGGCGGCCCGCAAGATCCGCTCTAGAGGCGTGGCGGCTACCCCGCGCCCCTACATGCCATCCAAACCGATGGCGCTTCGAACCTGAAACCGGAGAGAGTCGTCTGCTCGCAATTGCTGCAGCCCGCTCTCTCGTACAGGTCAGCTGAGTATATAAGGAGGCCCTAGATGTCGTGTCGCGCGCCCTTGACTCGCGGATGGGGAAAACGCCGAGAAATTCACCCACGCTTTCTTTAAGCAGGCGATCATACTTCGCCTCCAGTTCGGCCCCGGCTACGCTTGCGCTAAGGCTGACTGTCGACCCATCCTCCACAGTAGTCAACGACTGCGCCTGATCTTGGAGTTCACCTCTTACATCCTGCAAGCGCTTCTTCCGGAGTATGTTTCCTTTGACTCCTGCGTCCTTGAAGAGATTCCCTTAACGCTGATAGAGCCGCAGTCTCAAGTGCCGCGGCATCTTGTCCGAGGTGCTCCGATTGCACCGCGCTCATGTGGCTGATGACATCCGGCAAGTAGAACACATTCTCGACTTCATGCACCGATAGGTGCCGAACGCCGTCCGGTGTGGTCTCGCGACGGAAGTCTTTATCGACCACGCCCATGGCCTCCAGCCAGTGCAGCTCCCCGGAGTCCCGCAATCCCCCACGGCACGCAGGACAGATGTGCAACTACCGACGGCCACGACGTTCTTCCCTGGCAGGAACGCTTCGTAGAGCAACTGATCAATGCCGCCTGATACTCCTTCGTGAAAAAGGATCGTACGCGCCCCCCTAGCACCGCGCGGCGCAGATGCTCTGGCAGTTCTCCAGTGGCGGGCACTACCTCCAACGCCCAAGCCTGGGGTTCCTTGTCAGCCCACTGGCACTCCGACACGACGTACGTGGATCCAGTGGCACCCAGCTCTTGAGCCAAGTCCAGGTCATGGGTGAAGATGACGAAAGAGTCCTTCGGGCGGACTTGCGTTAGCGCGACAATTAGCGGGGCGGAGATGGACCGATGGAGATGTCTTTCCGGTTCATCGATCAACTGAATCGAACCATCATCTGAGACGAGGACGTCAGCGAGCAAAAGAAGTGCTGATTTTTCACCATCGGACATCTCGGCCGCAGGGTACGACTGTCCTTTATGGTTAGTGCAGATCAGTTCCGAGTTCGCGCCAATCTCTATCTGCGCATTAAGGGCCGCACTTCTCAAGAGCTTATTCAGAAGCTGCAGCGGGCCGTCGGTTCGCAAACCTTCTGTCGTCTCACCAGCGCGGACCCGGTCAGCTATTTCGGCGTTGCGCGAGTTCTGTCGATCGATCAAATCCACGATGATTGCGGGAGCGCGATATTGATCGCCATGGTCGCGCCATCGAGAGTCCACGCTCGCATCCCAGGAGTCGAAGCTTCGCTCATACTGCACACGTTGAGCTGCAGAGATATCGGGGTAGAAGAGCTTAGCCAGATTCGACGATGGGGACGAATATCCGATTAATTTTTCTGCCCGGAGAGTCTGTTTGCGATTGAGGCACTTAGAGCTGACTTACCGGATCCATTTGGTCCCACTATCGTAGTGGTGTGCCCGGAGGAAAGGTCCAGGTCAATGCTGTCGCCCCCAATTAGTGGAACAGTATAAGTCCTCTCCACCAGATCTTCCCTCCCGTAGTATCGGCCCACCGCAGTGCCTCCGCGGTCCTGTGTGGGGGCCACGGTAGCGCAGATGAGGGTTGTGACGGTGCACCCCTTATAGGCCGGTGCAGCCAGTTGAGAAACCTGAACTCTGCTCGACTACGGCGACCACTCGCGCGGGCACCTGGGCGACGTCGCGGTTAACGCGCACAAGCATCCGGACATCGGCGGATCCGGTCTGTCACGACCGCCTGTAAACTAGCGTGAGACTCCCCGCTCCAGGTGGATCACGCCCTGCAGGAGGATTGGTCTGGGGCAGCGCGCGAGGCGACGGCGTGATGGCGTCCTTAGAGTCTTCTTGGCCCGACCCGTCTCCGAGTGCCACGCCGCGCCCCATACCGGTGAAGGAGATGGTCCGGCTGGGATCGATGCAGGGAAGGCACTCCTCACGTGGGCTGCCCGGCCGGTGTCAGGATCGGATCGGTAGCGGGTGTCAGAGCGCCCCGGGCCCTGTGGAAAAGCGTCAGGAACGCGCGTCCGGTCTGTCAGGAACGCGCGTCCGGTCGGGAGGGGTGAGGGGGGAGGGGGGAGGGGGTGGGGAGGGAGCGGGAGCGACCGCGGAGCTCGGCGACGACCTCGCCGGTCGCCGCACGGCGCACTGTGACGTCGGTGAGGCCGGAGCGACCGTAGGTGAGCCGCTCGCGGGCGGAGGCCTCGAGGACCTCGCCGAGGCGGACGGGGGAGATGAAGGTGATGTCACCGCCGGCGGCGACGGTGGGTCGGCCGGTCGCGTTGCAGGCCAGGGCGAAGGTCGAGTCGGCGAGGGTGAAGAGGTAGCCGCCGTGGGCGATGCCGTGGCCGTTGACCATCGTCTCGGTGACGGTCATCCGGGTCCGCGCGTGTCCCAGGGGCCCGTCCACGGACGTGTCGACCCCCAGGTCGAGCACCTCGATGCCCAGGGCTGCGGAGGCCCGGTCCTCCTCCCACATGCGCCGCACGTGGGCCAGGCCCGGCTCCGGCGTCGCGCTCACAGGCCCTCGCTGGGTCGGTAGCGGCCGCCCGGGTAGAGGTGGTCGAGCTCCTCGAGCTGTCGGCGCACCGTGTCGGCGCCGATCTCCGCGAGCCAGTCGAACGGCCCCTGCGGGTAGTTGGTGCCCAGTCGCATCGCGGTGTCCACGTCCTCCGCGCTCGCCTCGCCACGGTGCACGAGGTCGACGCCCTCGTTGACGAGCATCGCCAGGGTGCGGGCGACCGGGTCGGTGGCCAGCGGGCCACCCACGAGCCGGCCGGCGAGCTCCTCGTCCGGACGGGCGTCGGTCGGGACGTTCGGGTCCTCGCCGTCGTAGGTGAAGACCCCCCGGCCGGTCTTGCGCCCCAGCCGGCCGGACCGCACGAGGTCGCGCTGCCAGTCGGTGGGCTCGTAGCGGGGGTCCTCCTGGGTCTGGTGCCACACCGACTCCCCGACGGCGAGGTTGACGTCCTGGCCGATGAGGTCGGTCAGCTCGAAGGGGCCCATCCGGAAGCCGGCCCCGCGCAGGGCCAGGTCGACCGTCGCCGGGTCGGCGATGCCCTCGGCGACCATCCGCTGCGCCTCGCCGTAGAACGGCCGGGCCACCCGGTTGACGATGAAGCCGGGCGTCGAGGTGCAGCGCACCGGCGTCTTGCCCCAGCTGCGCATCAGCGCGGTCACGTCGTCGAGGACGGCGGGGTCGGAGGCGCTCCCGGCGATCACCTCCACCAGCCGCATCACCGGCACGGGGTTGAAGAAGTGCAGACCCACCACGCGGCCGGGCCGTGCCATCGCCGGCGAGTGGCCGCCGTGGGAGGCGGCGTCGTGACCGGTGGTGGCGTCCCCGGTGATCGCGTCGATGTCGATCGAGGAGGTGTTGGTCGCCAGCACCGTGGTGGCGGGCTGGCCCGCCTCGAGCTGGCGGAAGATCGCGCGCTTGACGTCGGCGTGCTCGACCACGGCCTCGATCACCAGCCCGACCGGGGGCACGGTGGTCATGTCGGCGGTCGTGTGCGGGGTGACCCGACCCACGGCCGCGTCGGCCTCCTCGCGCCCGAGCCGGCCCCTGGCGACCAGCCGGTCCAGCGCGGCGGCGATCCGGGAGACCGCCTCGTCGGCGGCCCCCGCCCGGCTGTCCACCAGGGTGACGGGGTGCCCGGCCCCGGCAGCCACCTGGGCGATGCCCGACCCCATGGTGCCCGCACCGATCACGGCCACGGCGAGCGCCGACGCCCCGGAGGGCGCGGGGGGGAGCGGTCGTCCTGCGGCGGGGTCATGGCCCAACTCTGGCACGGGCACCGGCGGCGGCCCCAAACCCGTGGACACGGCATACCCCGGCCTGGGAGCCTGCGGGGGTGGGGCACGTCGAGCTGAGCCAGGTCTCCTTCGTCCTGCCGGACGGGCGTCCCCTCCTGGACGAGGTGAGCTTCCGCGTCGGTGACGGCGCGGTGGTGGCGCTGGTCGGCCCCAACGGCACGGGCAAGACCACCCTGCTGCGGATCGTCGCCGGCGAGCTCGACCCGCACGGCGGCTCGGTCGTCAGCACCGGCGGGCTGGGGGTCATGCCGCAGTTCGTGGGATCGGTGCGGGACGGCTCGAGCGTCCGCGACCTGCTCGTCTCGGTGGCCCCCGAGCGGGTCCGGGCGGCGGCCCGCACGCTGGACGACACCGAGCTGGCGATCATGGAGGTCGACGACGAGCCCGCGCAGTTGGCCTACGCGCAGGCGCTCGCCGACTGGGCCGACGCCGGCGGCTACGAGCAGGAGGTCCGGTGGGACGAGGTGACCACCGCCGCCCTGGGTATGCCGTTCGAGCGCGCCCAGTGGCGGGCGGTCACCACCCTGTCCGGCGGGGAGCAGAAGCGCCTCGTCCTCGAGGCGCTGCTGCGCGGGCCCGAGGAGGTGCTGCTCCTGGACGAGCCGGACAACTACCTCGACGTGCCCGCCAAGCGTTGGCTCGAGGAGCAGCTCCGGTCCACCCCCAAGACGGTGCTGCTGGTCAGCCACGACCGGGAGCTCCTCAGCCAGGCCGCGACCCGGATCGTCACCCTGGAGCCGGGGGCCGCCGGCGCGGCCGCCTGGACGCACCCGGGGTCGTTCGCCACCTGGCACCAGGCCCGGGAGGAGCGCAACGCCCGGCTCGAGGAGGCGTTGCGGCGGTGGGAGGAGGAGCACGCCAAGCTGCGGGCGCTCATGCTCCTCTACAAGAACAAGGCCGCCTACAACGCCGACATGGCCGCGCGCTACCAGGCTGCGCGGACCCGGCTGCGGCGCTTCGAGGAGGCCGGGCCGCCGGAGAAGGTCGCCCGGGAGCAGCACGTCACCATGCGGCTGACCGGCGGCCGCACCGCCAAACGCGCCGTCGTCTGCGAGCAGCTGCACCTGCTCAGCCCCGGCGGGGACGGGGAGGCGCTGATGCGGCCGTTCGACCTCGAGGTCTGGTACGGCGAGCGGGTCGCCGTCCTGGGCTCCAACGGCTCCGGCAAGTCCCACCTGCTGCGGCTCCTCGCGGCCGGCGGCTCGGGCCCCGGGCCCGAGCACCTGCCGGTGGGGGAGACGGCGCCGGCGGCGGTGCCGCATACCGGGACCGCCCGGCTGGGCTCACGGGTGCGCCCCGGGTGGTTCGCCCAGACCCACGAGGGCCACGGGCTGCACGGCCGGACGTTGCTGGAGATCCTGCACCGCGGGGACGATCACCGACGGGGCCGCACCCGCGACGAGGCCTCCCGGGTGCTGGACCGCTACGAGCTGGCCCGGCAGGCGGAGCAGACCTTCGACACGCTCTCCGGCGGGCAGCAGGCGCGCTTCCAGATCCTGCTGCTCGAGCTGTCCGGCGCGACGCTGCTGCTGCTGGACGAGCCGACCGACAACCTCGACCTGGACTCGGCCGAGGCCCTGGAGGAGGGGCTGCGCGCCTTCGACGGGACGGTCGTGGCGGTGACGCACGACCGGTGGTTCGCCCGCGGCTTCGACCGTTTCCTCGTGCTCGGCGCGGAGGGGGAGGTCTACGAGGCGGACGAGCCGGTCTGGGACGAGCGGCGGGTGCGGCGCAGGCACTGAGGCGCCCGGCGCGCGGCCGGTCCGGACCTGGCCGAGGATGGGCCGGTGCAGACCTTCCTCCCCGTCCCCGACTTCGAGGCCAGTGCGCGGCTGCTGGACCAGGCCCGGCTCGGCAAGCAGCGCGTGGAGACGCTGCAGGTGCTGCGGGCCCTGGAGCTGGAGGACTACGGCTGGGTGTCGCACCCGGTGACGCGGATGTGGCGGGGGCGGACCCCGGCCCTGGTGGCCTACGGGCTGGCCACGGTCCGGGTGTGGACGGCGACCGGCCGCGCGGACACCACCGGCCCGCAGATCGCCGAGTTCGCGCCGGAGATGGAGGGTATGTCGCAGCGCGACCTCGCCGCCGCGGGTCTGCTCCCGGGCTGGCTGGGGGAGGAGGCCCTGCACCGCTCGCACCGCTCCAACCTGCTCGCCAAGGACCCCGACTTCTACCGGCCGCTGTTCGACGAGCTGTTCGGGACCGAGCCGGACGACCTGCCCTACCTGTGGCCCGAGCCGGACGACCTCCCGGCCAGGCCCGCCCCGGACGGGGTGCGGGCCTGGGTCGTCAGGCCGCAGGACGACGAGGAGCTCGGGGTGTGCCTGGAGCTCGGGGTGGTCGGGCTCGGCGACCAGTCCGGGGTCGACGTGGACGCCGAGGGCCTGACGCCGGCCGAGCTGACGGCGCTCGCCCGGGCGCGGACGGGTCGGCGACCGGCCAAGGCGCTGCGCCAGCTGTCGGCCTTCCTCGACGAGGTGCGGATCGGGGACCCGGTGGCGGTGCCGGTCGAGCAGGGCACCGGGCTGCTGCTGGGTGAGGTGACGGGCGACTACGCCCACGCCGGGAGAGGCGTCCTGCCCCACCGCCGGGCGATGCGCTGGGCCGGGGTCGTGCCCCGGGGGGCGGCGCGTCCGCCCGCGACCCTCCAGGACCCCCGGGCTCTCTTCCGGGTCGTGCTGGACCCGGAGGCCGCCGTCTCGCACCTCGGATGAGGCGAGGCCCGAGGGGTCGCTCAGGCCTCCGGTGCGGTCAGCTTGGCCACCATGGTCCGCAGGCCCTCCCGGGCGGACTGCTCGGCCGCGCGGACCCGCGCCAGCATCTCCTCGGCGGCGGCGAGCGCCTCGACCGCGCGCCGCTCGGCCGCCCGGCAGGCCGCCACGCCCTGCTCACGCTCGCGCTCCTCGGCCGCCCGCTCGTCGTGGAAGCCCTGGACCTCGGCCGCGGCCAGCTCCACCGCCCGGTCCAGCAGGAAGCGGTAGGAGACGCGCACCTTCTTCTCCGTCGTCTTGCGGGTGAGGGCGTCGACCTCCTCCGCCACCGACTGCCGCATGAAGATGAGCGGGTCGGAGACGTAGCCGGCCCTCGCCGCCTCCTCCTCGGCCCGCCCCAGCTGCTCCCGGGCCTGAGTCAGCTCGCGCTCCGCGTCCCGCACCGCCGACGCGGCCGCCTCCAGGTGCGGGGCGAAGCGGGTCTCCAGCCCGTAGACGAGCTGGTCCTGGTCCGCGCCGCCGCCCGCCTGCGGCGAGGCTCCGCCCGCTCCGGCCTGCTCAGTCATCCGTCCACACCTCATACCTCCGTCCCATCCCCTCCACCCTCTCATCCGGCGCGGACCACCCCGCGACGCCGGGCGGTCCTCCCGGGGCGACCCGTCGTTAGGCTGGTCGGCATGACGGACACCGCCACGACGACGTCGCACCCCCTGCTCGAGCAGCACCGCGAGACCCTGGAGGCCGCGGCCCGGGCGCTGCGCGAGCGCAGCTACTACAGCCGCTACCCCGAGTCGCCCAGCCCCCGCGTCTACGGCGAGGGCTCGGCCGAGCGCGGCCAGGCCGCCCACGAGCAGTCCCTCAACAGCGACTTCTCGGCGCTCGCCGACCAGCCCTCGACCGGGGCGGTCGTCGGCTCCGAGGTGAGCCCCTACGGCCCGCGGCTGGGCGTGCGCTACCCGCAGCTCGACGTCCCCGCCGCGGTCCTGGCGGCCCGGGCGGCGATCCCCGCCTGGCGCGACGCCGGCCCCGAGGTCCGGGCCGCCGTGTGCACCGAGATCGTCGAGCGCATCAACGCCCGCTGCCACGAGATGGCGCACGCCGTCATGCACACCTCGGGCCAGCCCTTCGTGATGTCCTTCCAGGCCGGCGGGCCGCACGCCCAGGACCGCGCCCTGGAGGCGATCGTGGCGGCCCTGGAGGAGCAGCGCCGCATCCCGGCCTCCGTCACCTGGGAGAAGCCCGCCAAGGGTGAGCCGATCCGGATGCAGAAGGACTACCGTCCCGTGCCCCGCGGCCTCGCGCTCGTCATCGGCTGCAACACCTTCCCGACGTGGAACGCCTACCCCGGCATCTTCGCCAGCCTCGCCACCGGCAACCCGGTCATCGTCAAGCCGCACCCGCGGGCGGTGCTGCCGCTGGCGGTCACCGTGGCCGTGGCCCGCGAGGTGCTGGCCGAGGCCGGCTTCGACAAGGCGCTCGTGCAGCTCGCGCCCGAGGACGACGGCGGCACCCTCGCCAAGGACCTCGCGCTGGACCCGGCCGTCAAGATCATCGACTACACCGGCGGCCCCGGCTTCGGCCGCTGGCTGGAGACCGAGGCCGCGGCCCAGGGCAAGCTCGTCTACACCGAGAAGGCCGGGCTCAACAGCGTCGTCGTGGACTCCACCGACGACCTGAGGGGGATGCTCGGCAACCTCGCGTTCTCGTTCTCCCTCTACTCCGGCCAGATGTGCACCGCCCCGCAGAACGTCTACGTCCCGCAGACGGGGGTCGACACCGACGAGGGGCACCTGAGCGCCGACGAGTTCGCCGGCCGGCTGGGCGAGGCGATCACCCGCTTCACCGCCGACGACGCCCGGGCCGTGGAGATCCTCGGCGCCACGGTCAACGACGACGTGCGCGGCCGCGCCACCGACGTGCCCGCCCTGGCCGCGCGGCTGGGCGGAGAGGTGGTCCTGGACTCCCGCGCCGTGACCCACCCCACCTATCCCGACGCCGTCGTCCGCACCCCCGCGCTCGTCGCCACCGACGCCGGCAACGAGGTCGCCTACACCCAGGAGTGCTTCGGCCCGGTCGCCTTCGTCGTCCGCACCGCGGACACGGCGGAGTCGCTGCGCCGCTTCGCCGAGACGGTGCGGGAGCACGGCGGCATGACCGCGGCCGTCTACTCCACCTCCGAGGAGGTCCTCGACGCCGCCCGCGACGCGGCCGTGGAGGCCGGGGTCGCCCTGTCCGAGAACCTCACCGGCCAGGTCTTCGTCAACCAGACCGCCGCCTTCAGCGACCTGCACGGCACCGGCGCCAACCCCGCGGCCAACGCCGCCTACGCCGACGCGGCCTTCGTCGCCAACCGGTTCCGGGTCATCACCAGCCGTCGCCACGTCTGATGGTGCAGGACGGGGCGTCCGGTATGCCGTCCCCCGCCGGGGACGGTCCCGTCGCCCCCGGCGTCGGGCCGGGCGTGCGCGAGGTCGCCCCCGGGGTCGTGGCGCTGACCGGGCTGGCCGCCCTGCCGGAGGAGGAGGACAGGGCCAGGGTCGTGGTGAGCACCCTGGCCCGGGACGTCTTCGCGGAGGGCGCCCACCGCGTCGAGGCCGAGATCGACCCGCACGACGTGCACGTCCGCCGGGTGCTCCAGCGGGCCGGCCTGCGGCCCGAGGGGACCGGTCGGGGTCGCGGCGCGGTGGACGGCATACCCCAGGACCTGCTGCGCCTCGCGCGGCTGCGGGACGACCCGGCCCCGGGGGAGCCGGGTGCCTTCCTGGCGATGCTCAACGCGACCCTGCCGCGCAAGCGGGTCATCGTGCAGGGCATCGTCCGCGACGGCCAGGGGCGCATCCTGCTGTGCGAGCTGACCTACAAGGCTGACTGGGACCTGCCCGGCGGGGTCGCCGAGCCGGCCGAGTCCCCGGTCACCAGCCTGGAGCGGGAGCTCGTCGAGGAGCTCGGCGTCGAGCTGGGCGTGGGGGACCTGGTGGCCGTCGACTGGCTCCCGCCCTACCGGCAGTGGGAGGACGCCGTCCTGCTCGTCTTCGACGTCGGCACCCACCCCGACCTGGACGGGCGCATGACGCTGCAGCCCTCGGAGATCCAGGGGGTGCACTGGGTCCGTCCCCAGGACGCCGCCGGTTACGTCGCCCCCTACGTGGCGCGCCTGCTGTCCTCGTTGTCCGACCTGCCGCCGGGCGGCTGCCTCTTCCTCGAGGACGGCCTGCCCCGGGGGGCGTGAGGGCGAGGCGGGGCTGTCCGCCGGACCCTCTGCTGGAGTAGGGTGCCGGGCGTGTCGAAGCACAGCAGCCCGTCCACGGTGGGGTGGGGACAGCGCGCCCTGCTGGCCCTGCTCGCGCTCGTGGTCCTCGCCGCCGGGGTGGGGGCCTGGCGGCTGCTCACGGACGCGGGTGCCGGGGTCGAGCAGGCCCGGCCCACGGCCTCCGGCGCCGGGGGTGACGAGGCGTCGGCGACGGGGGAGGACGCCCGCGCAACGGGGGGCGTCGCCGTCGTTGCCGGCGACGACGGCGACGCGACGGGCGAACCGACGCAGCAGCCGGTCCTGGCCGGTGACCCGGCCTGCGGGCTGGTGACCGTGTGGGCCGCCCCCGCCCTCCTGCCGGCGGTCGAGGCGGCCGCCACCCGCGTCGGGGACGACTGCCTGGAGTATGCGGTCGTGGCCCGGGGCTCCGGTGCGGCTCAGTCCGAGCTGCGCGCCGGCACGGCCCCCGACGTCTGGGTGCCCGACTCGCTCGCCTGGCCGGCCCTGGTGGCGGCGGAGGGGGTGCAGCTCGAGGTCGGCCCGATGCTCGCCTCCAGCCCCGTCCTGCTCACCGGCGTGCCGGAGGCGGTCGAGGGGCTGGCCGGGCTCGGGATCGACGAGGGGTCGACGTGGGCCGACCTCCTGGGGCAGTACCAGCAGCTCGCCGCCGCCGGCCCGGACGCCCCCGTCGCGCTGCGGGTCGGCGACCCGCGCGTCGACCCCGCCTCCATGGCCCTGCTCGCCAGCACCTCGGCCCAGCTCGGCGGGTGGACGTCCGGCGAAGGACCGGGGCGGCGGCTGCTGGTGACCCTGGCCCAGACCGCGGTCCAGGGAGACCCGTTGTCGGCCGTGCGGGCCGACCCGCGCAGCCTGGTCCCCGCCACCGAGCAGCAGATCGGCACGGCCGTCGAGCAGGGAGCCCCGCTGCAGGGCCTGGCCCTCGCCGGCGGGTCCGGCGTGGTCCGGATGCCCTTCGTCCGGCTGGGTGACCCGGGTGAGCTGGCTGACGCGGTCGACGCGCTGGAGCGCGAGCTGACCGGCGACCAGGCCGCCCAGGACCTCGCCGAGCTGCACCTGCGGGCCGGGGCGGACGGCCCGGCCCCGGGCGTGCGGGGTGTCCCGGAGGACCTGACCACCGACCAGGCCGAGGCCGACCCGCAGGAGACCCTGGCGCTGGCCCGGACCTGGACGGTCGTCGCCCCGCAGTCCCGCATCCTGGCGCTCATCGACGTCTCCGGCTCCATGGCGGCCGAAGCCGGGGACGGCCAGACCCGGATCGACCTGACGCGGGCCGCGACGCAGACCGCGCTGTCGGTCATCCCGCAGCAGACCGCGATCGGGTTGTGGTGGTTCGCGACCTCCCTGGACGGGGACACCGACCACGTCGAGGCGGTGCCGATGCGCGCCCTCAACCAGGAGGTGCGCAGCGGGGTCACCCAGCAGGAGGCGCTCCTCGCCGAGACCGAGGACCTCACCGTCGACTCGCTCCGGGGCGACACCGGCCTCAACGACTCGCTGTGGGCCGCCTACCAGCACATGCAGGCCGAGGGGGACGCCTCCTCGATCAGCTCGGTGCTGCTGCTGACCGACGGGATCAACGACGACTCCACGGGCGGGTTGTCCGACGACGAGGTCGTCGAGCTGCTCTCCCAGGCGCGGGAGAGCGGTGACCGGCCGGTGACCGTCGTGCTCATCGGGATGGGGCCCGACGTCGACGAGGAGGCGCTGGCCCGGCTCGCGTCCGCGGCCGGCGGCGAGTCCTTCGTGCTGAGCGACCCGCGCGAGCTCCCGCAGGTCTTCGTCGACGTCGTCGCCCGCCGCGCCGCCGGCTGACGGGGGGCTCTGCCAGGATGCGGTCATGACGACCGAACGCGCCCCGATCGAGCTGACGACCGTCCCCATGGAGCGGCTCCGGGTGGCCGTGCGCCTTGCCGGGGAGCCGGACCGGCCGGTGCTCGTGCTCCTGCACGGCAACGTCTCGTCCTCCGCCTTCTTCGAGCACCTCATGCGCGACCTGGCCGACGACTTCCGTCTGGTCGCCCCGGACTTCCGGGGCTACGGCGACTCCGAGCGGCGGGCCATCGACGCGACCCGGGGGGTGGCCGACCTGTCCGACGACGTCGCCGCCCTCCTGGACGCGCTGGAGGTCGAGGGACCCGTCGACGTGCTGGGCTGGTCGGCGGGGGGCAACGTGGCGATGCAGCTGGCGCTCGACCACCCGCATCGCGTCCGCCGCCTCGTGCTGGAGGCTCCCGGGAGCCCCTTCGGCTTCGGCGGCACCACCGGGCCGGACGGTCGCCCCGTCGCCGACGACTTCGCGGGCAGCGGCGGCGGGACGGCCAACCCGCAGTTCTGCCAGGCCCTGGCCACCGGGGACCGCAGTGACGAGCCCACCAGCCCCCGGGCCACGCTCAAGGCGTTCTACGTCCGGCCGGGCTTCACCTTCGACGCGGCGGACGAGGAGGCCTACGTCGAGGCCATGCTCACGACCTCCGTCGGGGACGACATCTACCCCGGCGACCTGACGCAGAGCCCGCACTGGCCCGGTGTCGCCCCCGGCCGGACGGGCATGAACAACGCCCTGTCCCCGAAGTACCTCGACCAGGGGGCCTTCGGCGACCGCGACCCGGCCCCGGAGGTGCTGTGGATCCGGGGCGCGGAGGACCAGATCGTCTCCGACACCTCGATGTTCGACCTGGCGCAGCTGGGCAAGTTCGGCGCCGTGCCCGGTTACCCCGGCGAGGAGGTCTGCCCGACCCAGCCGATGGTCTCCCAGACCCGGGCCGTCCTGGAGCGGGCCGGGCGGTTCACCGAGGTCGTCTCCCCGGTGTCGGGCACAGCCCGCACCTGGAGCAGCGCGAGCGTTTCGCCGCGGACGTGCGGACCTTCCTGCAGCGGGACTGAGCAGGGCTCCCGAGGTCAGTCCAGCGGCGTCGCCAGGGCGGCCTCCAGCGCGATGGTCACCATGTCGCCGAAGGTCTGCTCGCGCTCCTGCGCGCTCGTCTCCTCACCGGTGACGATGTGGTCGGAGACCGTCATGATCCCCAGCGCCCGGCGGCCGTGCTGTGCGGCCAGGGTGTAGATCTCCGCGGCCTCCATCTCGACCGCGACGACGCCGTACTCCACGATCTTCTGGGTCAGCTCGGGGCGGGCGTGGTAGAAGCTGTCGGAGCTGAAGACCGTGCCGACGAGGTGGCGCGCGCCCGCCTGCTCCGCCGCTTCGACCGCGGCGCGGAGCAGCGCGAAGTCGGCCGTGGCGGGGTACTGGTAGCCCTGGAAGCGCAGCGCGTTCATCGAGCTGTCGGTCGCGGCCGCCTGCGCGATGACGACGTCGCGCACGGCCAGCCGCTCGGTGAGCGCCCCGCACGAGCCGACCCGGATCAGCTGCTGCACGTCATACTCGCGGATCAGCTCGTTGACGTAGATCGAGGCCGACGGCTGCCCCATACCCGTGCCCTGCACGGAGACCCGCTCGCCGCGGTAGGTGCCGGTGAAGCCGAGCATGCCGCGGACCTCGGAGTAGCACTCGGCGTCCTCGAGGAAGTGCTCGGCGATCCAGCGGGCCCGCAGGGGGTCGCCGGGCAGGAGGATCCGGGGGGCGATCTGGCCGGGCTGGGCGGCGATGTGGGTGCTCACGGACAGACAGGGTATGCGGTGCCGACCGACCGGGGCCTCCCCGCGTCGCTCCCGGCCCCGCCCTGCGTGGGGTTTACTTGCTGACCATGACCGCGGCGATCGGCACGAGCACCGGCCTGCGGACGCTCGTGGGGGACCGGTTGCGGCACGCCGACCCCGCCCTGCTGCGGGCGCTGGCCCTGCGCACCCGGCACGACGTCGTGCTCGACGCGCTGCGGGGGCGGTCGACCGTCGCCGCCGGGCTGTCCCTCGCGGCGGCGCTGGCCGGGATGGGCCGGTCCGGGGAGGAGCTCGCCGAGGCCGTCGGGATCTACGAGCAGGTGCTGGACGTCGAGGGCCCGCGGGCGCTGCCGTCCGTGGACCAGCGGCACCTGGTGCAGGCGGCCTTCCTGGCCGGCCGGCACGACCTGGTGGAGCGGGGGCTGGCCGAGCTGCCGCGACTGACCGACGCGGTCGTCTCCGGGTTGCGGGCCGACCTGGCGAACCCGGCCGTCGGCGGTGCGGGCGCGCTGCCCCACGCCCGGTGGGTCGAGCTCTTCGGGGAGCGCTTCGTGCGGCGGGGCCTGGCGGCGCCGCGGGTCGCGGCGGACGGTCCATGCCTCTTCGACGGGCTCGGGCTGGAGCCGGGCAGGACCGTCGACGGGCCGCTGGTGAGCGTCGTCGTGCCCGCCTACCGGCCCGACGAGGGGCTCCTCACCTCCGTGCGCTCGGTCCTGGCGCAGAGCCACACCCGTCTCGAGGTGCTGCTCGTCGACGACCGCTCGGGCGAGGAGTTCGACGAGCTGTTCGCCCGGGCCGAGGCGCTGGACCCGCGGGTGCGGCTCCTGCGGATGGAACGCAACGGCGGGTCCTACCTGGCCCGCAACGCCGCGCTCGAGCAGTCGGCCGGCGAGCTGGTGACGACCCAGGACGCCGACGACTGGAGCCACCCGGAGCGGCTGGCCGCGCAGGTGGCGGCGATGGAGGGGGCGCCGGGTGCCGTGGCGAGCCGGAGCGCGGCGATCCGGTGCCGGCCGGACCTGACCCGGCAGTGGTTCGGCTACAGCCCGGAGCGGATGAACGCGAGCTCGCTCATGGTCCGGCGCGAGGTGCTGGAGCGGCTCGGTGGCTTCGACCGCATCCGCAAGGGGGCGGACAGCGAGATGATCGAGCGGCTCCGCCTGCTGGGGGAGGGCGCGCTGGTCGACGTCGCGCTGCCGCTGGCGGTCACGAGGCTGGCCGACGGGTCGTTGTCGCGGGCCGACTTCAGCCTCGGGCGGCACAGCCCCGATCGGGTGCTCTTCCGAAGCGCCTTCCGGTGGTGGCACGCGCAGGTCGCTTCGCGGGAGGGGGCGGGTCCGGTGCCGGGGGTGGACGTGGTGCCGGGTGCCAGGCTGCCGGGGGTCGTGGTGCCGGGTGGCGAGGCCCCAGGTGTGGAGGCGCTGCGGGTGGAGCGGGACGGGCGTCGGCCCTTCCCGGTGCCGAGGTCGTTCCGGCGCGGGCTGCCCGGGGAGGAGGTGACGCGGACGGCATACCCCGTGGTGGTGCTCACCGACCTCTCTGCGCCGCTGCCCCATGTCGCGGCGGCGGCGGCGAGCGGCGGGCCCGGCACGGTGGCCGTGCTCGGGCGGGAGAGCTTCCTGCGCGGGGTCGAGGACGTGCCCGCGTGGCACCCGACGTGCCCGCGTGGCGCGGGGCGGGACGGCGTGGTCGACCTCGTCACCGACGCCGACCCGGTCCGGGCCGAGGTGCTCGTCGTGACCGACGCAGCCCTGCTGGCCCTCCCGGCGCTCCCGCTGCCCGCGGTGACGGCGGGCGAGGTGCTCGTCGTGGCGACGCTCCCCGGCGCGGGTGAGCCGCCCCGGGATCTGGAGGAGGCGGGCCGCACCGTCCGCGACTGGATCGGCGTCCCGCCGGTCTGGGTGGCCCGGGACGCCGCCGACCAGCAGGCCTGGGCCACCGACGGCTGGCACCTCCCCCTCATCCCCGACCTCCCCCTCCTTTCCGACCTCCCCCTCCTTTCCGACCGGACGCGCGTTCCTGCCACACCGGACGCGCGTTCCTGACGCTTTTCCACAGGTATGCCGTCCCCTGGCCTGTGGAAAACCGTCCAGAACGCGCGTCCGGTTGGGGGAGGGGGGTCAGCCGGTGGCGGGGGTGACCCGCAGGACCTCGTCGCGGCCGTCCCCGTTGGACGTCGTGACCCACAGGGCACCGTCCGGGGCGAGGGTGAGCGACCGAAGCCGGCCGTGGGTGCCGTCTAGCTCGCTCATCCGCTCGACACCCGTGACGCTCTCACCGTCGACCCGCAGGACGCTCACCCCCGACCCCTTCAGCTCGGCCACGGCCAGCGAGCCCTCCCAGTCGCCCCACTGCCCACCCTCGAGGAACGCGGCGCCGCTGGTGGCGTGCGTGGGCCGGCCGCTGCTCCAGACCGCCTCGACCGCGTCGGGGAACGCGTCCAGGTCGGTCATCGGGACGCCCTCGTCGTAGCCGGGGCCGGGGTCCCAGCCGTAGTTCGCCCCCGGGACGATCACGTTGACCTCGTCGTCGACGTCGGGGCCGTGCTCGACCGACCAGACCACGCCGACACCGGGCACGCCGTCCTCGACCCCGGGCTGCGCGGCGAGCCCCTGGACGTTGCGGTGCCCGGTCGTGAGCACCCGCGGGTCGGCACCCTCGACGAACGGTGCCTCGGGCAGCGGGTCGCCGTCGGCAGTCACCGCGAGGACCTTGCCGCCCAGCGAGATCAGGGACTGGGAGGTGTCGGCGTCGGCGGCGTCCCCGGTCCCCACGAGGAGCACCTGGCCGTCCTCCGACAGCAGCAGCCGGCAGCCGCTGTGCCGGCCGGTCGTGATCGGCAGACCCTCGACGACGACGTCCTCCACCTCCGCCGACGGGCCCGCGGTGTCGAGCCGCAGCCGCACGACGCGCACGTCCCGTGGCGCCCCACCGTTGCCCTGGCTGGCGTAGCAGGCGTAGATCCGCCCGTCCTCGGCGAAGGTGGGCGAGACCGCCAGCCCCATGAGCCCGCCCTCCCCCTGCGCGAAGAGGTCGTCCAGCGCCGGACCCACCTCCTGCGGCTCGCCGCCGGCCGGGACGACGAGCAGCCGCCCGCCGCGCTCACCCACGAGGGCGGCGCCGTCGGGCAGCAGCTGGACGTCCCACGGTATGTCGAGCCCGCTCGCCACTACCTCCACGTCCAGCTCGGGTATGCCGTCCGCCTGCGCCCCGGTCGTCGTGGCCACCCCGGACTCCTCGGGTCGCCCGGACTCCTCGGGCCCGGACTCCTCGGGCCCGGTCTCCTCAGGCGCTGTCCCGGGCAGCGCTCCTTCCGTCCCACCCGTCCCGTCCGTCCTGCCCGTCGTCGGGTCGCCGGACCCCGGGCCGTCACCCGTCCCCCCGGTGCACCCGGCGAGCAGCAGGGCTCCGGCCAGGACCAGGGCGGGCGCGGACCTCATACCCAGAGACTAGACACGTGGACGCCGCGTGTCGCCCCGCCCGCCGCTCCCCTCGGACCGGCCGGACGGCCCGCCCTCTCCCGCCTCAGCCGGGGGGCCGCGCGCTCCCCGGCAGCCGGGACCGGTCCGACGTCGCGAGCCGGGCCAGCAGCCGGAGCTGCAGGCGCCGCTCCCGGGCCAGGACCCGGCGCGACCCAGGATCCGCGACCGGGGTGAGCAGCCGCTTGCCGGCCGCGACCGCGGCCCGGTCGTGGACGCTGAGCTCCCGGGCCAGCTCGACCGCTCCGGCCACCGCGTCCTCGGCGACCCGCGTGACGAGGCCGAGACGGGCGGCCTCGGCCCCCGTCAGGGTCCGCGCGGTGAGCGTGAGCTCCTTGGCCACGTCGGCGGGCACGAGCTCCCGGAGGGTCGCCGCGCCCGACATGTCCGGCACCAGCCCCCACCGGGTTTCACGCACCGACCACTGCGCGTCCGGCGTGCTCACCCGGGCGTCGGCGCCGAGCGCCAGCTGCAGCCCTGCCCCCAGGCAGTGGCCGTGCACCGCGGCGACGACGGGGACGGGCAGGCGACGCCACCCCCAGCAGGCCTCCTGGAAGACGTTCGTCCCCCACCACGGGCGCGGGACGAAGCGGTGGGCGATCCCCACCGGCTGCGCGAGGGCCGACCCCAGGTCCAGCCCGGCGCAGAAGGCGTCCCCGGCCCCCGAGACGACGACCGCGCGCAGGCCGTCGACCCGGCGCAGCAGGCGGGCCGCCCCGACGAGGTCGTCGAGCATCCCCAGGGTGAGGGCGTTGAGCTTGTCCGGCCGCGCCAGCCGCACGTGGGCCAGCCCGTCCTCGACCCGGACGTCGAGGTGACCGGAGGGCGGGGATGAGGTGGTCCGGGTCGGCATACCCCCAGCCTGTCAGACCCGGCCCCACCGGACGGGAGGGCCCGTCAGACCCTCGTCCCAGGCTCCAGCCGGGCCCCGGCCTCGACCCTCGCGCCGCGGCCGACGACGCTGTCCTGGCCCACGAGGGCGATGGCCTCGTCGGTCAGGCGGGTGCCTGCGGGTGCCGCCCCGACCTGCGCCCCGCGCCCGATCCGGGCGCCCCGGTCGACGACGGCCGTCCGCACCTGCGCGCCCGCCTCGACCAGGACGTCCTCGAGCAGCACGCTGTCCTCGACCACGGCGCCGGCCTGGACCTCGACGCCTGGTCCCAGCACCGACCTGACCACCCGCCCACGCACGCGCGAGCCCGGCCCCAGCATGGCGTCGACGATCTCCGACCCCTCGCCGATCCACCCCGGCCGCCCCGCGATCGCCGGCCCGAGGACCGGCCGCCCCGGGTGGTCGAAGACGTCGACCCGACCCGCGAGCAGGTCCCGGTGGGCCTGCAGGTAGGCCTGCGGGCGGCCGACGTCCTTCCAGTAGCCGCTCATCGGCTCGGCGTAGACCCGGCCCCGCGCGACCAGCGCCGGCAGCAGGTGGTCGCCGAAGTCGCCGAGCCCGGTGTCGCCCGGCTCCTCGGCCTCGCTGTGCACCTCGCGGCGCAGCCGTTCGAGCTCGGTGAGCAGCCCCTCGGGGCGGTAGAGGAAGATCTCGGTCGCCACGGTGCCGATCTCGGGCTGGCCGTCCGGCTTGTAGTCGACCTTGCCGACCCGCCCGTCGGCGCTGTGGACCACCATCTGGTGCGCCGCCTCCTGCACGCCGACCTCGGCGGTCACGAGGGTCGCCTCGGCGCCTCGCTCCAGGTGCCGTGCGATGACCGGCTGCAGGTCGAGGCTGAAGATCGAGTCGGCCGACATGACGACGAGCACGTCGGGGGCGAAGACGCGGATGGCCTCCCGCATGCGGAACAGGCCGTCGGCGTTGCCGTGGCTGAACCCGGTCTCGTGGGCCGTTCCCGCACCCTCCTCCGGTGTGATCCGCCGGAAGCCGCCGCGCGTCCGGTCGAGGTCCCACGGCCGCCCGCCCGCCAGGTAGGTGTCGAGCGAGCTGGACTGGAACTGCACGGACACCCAGACGTCGGAGATCCCGGACGCGGCCAGGCAGGACAGGGGGAAGTCGATGAGGGAGTGGGTGGCCGCGAAGGGCAGCGCCGGCTTGGCGCGCTCGCGGGTGAGGACGTCCATCCGGCTGCCCTGGCCGCCGGCCTGGACGACGGCGAGGGTGCGAAGACCCGTGGGGAGGCTGGTCACCGTCCTACGGTAGGCGCTCCGCGCCCCGTGCGGGGCGCGACGTCACCGGTGCCGCCGCAGGGTGCTCTCGATCAGGTCCACCCCGCGGGCCACCCCGTCCTCGGCGCGCACCAGTGCGCCCACCTCCGCCGCCCGTCGCCGCACGCCCGCGTCCTCGGTCCGGCGCAGCGAGGCGGCGATGCGCCCGGTCGTGGCCCCGGCGACGGGCACCGGGTCCCCGGCCACGCCGATCTCCCGCACCCGGCGGCCGAAGAACGGCTGGTCGAGCACGAAGGGGACCACGACCTGCGGTATGCCGCTGCGCAGCACCGCGGCGGTGGTGCCCGCGCCACCGTGGTGGACGGCCGCCCTCGCGCGCGGCAGGAGGAGCTCGTGCGGCTCCCCGTCGACGAAGAGGACGCTGTCACCCCACCCCTGCTCCTCCAGCCCCGTCCCACGCAGGACGATCACGCGGTGGCCGAGGGACCGGGCGGCGGACACGGTGTGGCGCAGGGCGTCCCGGGTGGTCGCCGACCCCTGCGACCCGAAGCCGGCATAGACCGGCGCCGGCCCGGCGTCCAGGAAGGCCTCCGTCCTGGCGGACAGTCGCGTCCCCGCCGGCAACGTCGCGAACGGGTAGCCCGTGCAACGGATCTGGCGCCCCATGACCCGCCGCTCCGCGATGACCTGGGGCGAGTGGGCGAGGAACGTCGGGGTGGTGACCAGGTTGCGCACCGCCCGGAGCCGCTGGGCCCGGGACAGACCGGGTCCCAGGTGCTGCAGGGCGACGGTCGACAGCGACCGTCCGGGGCCCAGCGCGTGCCGGCCGGCGACGAGGTTCGTGAGCGAGCGCCCCTCCCGGACCGACAGCATGCTGGCGTCCCCCCAGGTCGAGGGGAAGGCCGGCACGAAGAGCGCCGTGACGTGCGGGCGGGGGTCGACCGCGGCCAGGACGGCGGCCCAGGAGATCGTGAGGGCGGTGCTGACGACGGCGTCGTAGCGCGGCCAGAGGCCCCTCACCGTGCGACCGACCTCGGGGGCGAGCTCGGCCGCCCACCGGCCCAGGCGGTCGAGCTGCCCGGGCAGGGTGGGCGGCATCCCCGGGGCGACCTGCTCGTTGTAGATCCGCAGCGCCTCGACCTCGACCTCCTCGACCGCGAAACCTGTCCCTCGGACGTCGTCCACGTAGTCCGAGCTCGCGGTCACCCCCACCTCGTGCCCCCGCGCCCGCAGGCCCGCTGCCAGGGCCAGGACCGGCTGGTAGTCGCCCCGGCTGCCGGCGGCAAGCATCGCGATCCGCATACCGTCAGTCTGCGCCTACGCTGGCGGGGTGAGCGAGCCAGTCCCCACGCCGTCCCCGTCCGAGTCCGCGCCGACCCCGCTCGTGCTGCTGCACGGGGTGGGTCAGGCCCCCATGGCGTGGGAGGACGTCGTGGTCCAGCTCTACGGGAGCCGGCAGCTGCTCACCCCGTGGGTGCCGGGGCTGCGGCCGACGGAGAAGCGGGTCGTGCCCCTGGCCGAGGCCGGGGCCGTCCTCGACCAGCAGCTGATGTTGGAGGGTCTGGAGCAGGTGGACCTGTGCGGGCTGTCCTACGGGGCGATGGTCGCGACCCGGCTCGCCGCCGACTTCCCCGGCCGGGTGCGCAGGCTGGTGCTCATCGCAGGTCAGGTGCGGCCGCCGCGGCTGCTCATGCGGGCCCAGCAGACCGCGCTGCGGATGGTGCCCGCGTCCCGGCTCGCCGACGCCGGCGTCTCCAAGGAGCGGCTGCTGGAGGTGCTCGGCGCCGCCCGCGACGCGGACCTCACCGACGCCCTCCCGCTCGTCGAGGCGGCGACGCTCGTGCTCGTCGGCGCCAAGGACAAGGGCAACCAGCCGGGGGCCGGGCGCCTGGCCGACGGCATACCGTCCGCGCGGCTGCGCGTCGTCCAGGGTGCGGGTCACGCCTCAACGAGGAGGCCCCGGGCGGCTGGTCGGTCTGCTGCGCGAGTTCCTCGACTGAGATCGGCCGCACGCGGTCAGCGGCGACCTTCGGGACCGCCCTCAGGCGGTGAGGGCCTGCGCGATCGGGGTGCCGCCCCGCCGTTGAAACGGATGGTGCGGCCGACGGTGTCCTGACGCTCCAGCACCTCGGACGGGGGCGACGACCCCGGCGACGTCCGCGCGCGAGACCTCCGTGGCCGCGTCCTGCGTGATCTCGATCTGGCCGGTGGCCTCGTCGCTCGTCAGGGCGCTGGGCCCGAGGACGGTCCAGTCCAGGCCCGTGCCGCGCAGGTGGTCGTCGGCCTCGGCCTTGGCGACCGCGTAGTGGTGGAAGGGGTTGTCCTGCGGCACGTCGTCGATCCCCGAGCCGACGTAGGACACCATGACGTAGCGGCGCACGCCGGCGGCCTCGGCGGCGTCCATGGTGCGGATCGCGGCGTCGCGGTCGACGGCGTAGGTCCGCTCCGGGCTCCCGCCACCGGCCCCGGCCGACCAGACGATCGCGTCGTGGTCCCGGACGAGGTCGGTCAGCGCCTCGACGTCCATGGACTCCACGTCGGCGACGACCGGCTCGGCCCCGACGGCGCGCACGTCGTCGGCCTGGTCAGGGTTACGGATGACGGAGTTGACCTCGTGGCCGCGCGCGACCAGCAGGGGTGCGGTGAGCAGTGCGACCTTGCCGTGGCCGCCGATCAGCAGGATGCGTGACATCTCCCCACCGTAGGCGGCGCCCCGTCCCCCCGCGCAACCGGACGCGCGTTCGTGACGGTTGTCCACAGGCCCCGGCGCGTCCTCGCGGGGCGGATCCGCGCGCCGGCGGGGCTGCCTCGGCTACCGTCGGAGGATGGGCGCCGGTGAGGACGACGAGGCCAGGGTCCTGGCCTACCTGGAGCAGCTGCCCCCGCAGGGTAGAGCCCGCCTCGACCAGGTGCGGGCCGCGGTGCACGCGGCGGTCCCCGACCTGGGGGAGAGGATCGCCTACGGCGTCCTGACGTTCACCGTGGGCGGGCGGACGGCCTTCCACCTCGGCGGGTATGCCGCCCACACCGGCCTCTACCCCGTCCCCGACGACGAGGCCCTGCGCGAGCGGGTGGCCCCGTGGGTCGCCGGGAAGGGAACCCTCCGCTTCCCCCACGACCGGGAGCTGCCGACGGACCTCGTCGAGGACGTGGCGCAGTGGTTCGCCGCCGAGGCGCGGCGGAGGGGCCCCCGCTGACCCAACCGGACGCGCGTTCCTGACGGTTCTCCACAGGCGGCTGCCCCGGACCCGCCCACTCCCTGCAACCGGACGCGCGTTCGTGACGGTTGTCCACAGGCGGCTGTCACGAACCCGCGTCCGGTCTGTCACGAACCCGCGTCCGGTCTGTCAGGAACGCGCGTCCGGTCTGTCACGAACGCGCGTCCGGTCTGTCAGGAACGCGCGTCCGGTGGGGGTGGGGGGGGGGTGGTAGCCGGTGGCCTCGATCCGGGCCAGCGACAGGACCGAGCGGGCCGGGCGGGGGGCGACGGGGCCGTCCTGGGCGGCAGCATACTCCTGCGTCGTCACGGGTATGACGTCACCCGCCTCCCGTCCGGCGTCGGCGAAGACGTCGGCGGCGATGGCGGCCCAGGACCGGGGCGCCCCGGCGCCGGTGATGTTGTAGGTGCCGAAGGGTGCGCCCGTCGAGAGCAGGTGCGCCGTCGCCTCGGCCAGCTCCGCCGTCGTGGTGAGCCGCCCGACCTGGTCGTCGACCACGCGGGGCGACACCCCGCGCTCGGCCAGCGAGCGCATCGTCGCCACGAAGTTCCGGCCCTCCCCGACGACCCACGAGGTGCGGATCAGGTAGTGGCGCGGCACCACCGACACCGCGAGGTCACCGGCCGCCTTGGACTGCCCGTAGACCCCCAGCGGCGCGAGCGGGCTCTCCTCGCCCGACTCCTCGTCGGCGCCGTCGAAGACGTAGTCGCTCGAGTAGTGCACGAGGGTGAGGCGGTGCTCCACCGCAGCCCGGGCCAGCGCCGCCACCCCGGTCGCGTTGACCGCCCAGGCCGCCCGACGACCCTCCGGGGTCTCGGCCGCGTCGACGGCCGTGTAGGCCGCGGCGTTGAGGACCACCCCCACCCCCGAGAAGTCGAACGCCGCGACCGCGGCCGGGTCGGACAGGTCGAGGTCGTCGGCGCCCAGCAGGGTCGCGTCCGGGAAGCGCCGCGCCAGCGCCCGCCCCAGCTGCCCGCCGGCCCCGAGCACCAGGGTCCGCCGCGGCCGCACGGGGACCACGTCGCCCAACCGCGGGTGCGCCCGGTCCTTGTCCGAGATCTCGGCCCGCTCCAGCGGGACCGGCCAGTCGATCGCGGCGCTCTCGTCGGCCAGGTTGAGCATCGTGTACTCCGCCTCGGGCGACCAGTGGTCGTTGACGAGGTAGGAGTAGACGACGTCGTCGACCAGCGTCTGGTAGCTGTTCCCGACCCCGCGCGGCACGAAGACCGCCGTCGACTCGTCGAGCTCCTGGGTGTGCACCGCCCCGAAGGTCGGGCCCTCCCGCAGGTCCACCCACGCGCCGAAGATCCGGCCGTGCACGACCGAGACGAACTTGTCCCACGGCTCGGCGTGGATGCCCCGGGTCACCCCGGCGGGGCCGTTGTGCGCCACCGAGTGCTGCACGGGCCCGAAGTCGGGCAGCCCGGCGGCGACCATCTTCGCCCGCTGCCAGTTCTCCTTGAACCACCCGCGGGCGTCCCCGTGCACCGGCAGCCTCACCACGAGCAGCCCGGGGACCGGTGACCCCGGTGACCGCCAACCCGTCAGCCCCGCCCGCCACCGGCGCTCACTGCCCCTTCGCGGCGTAGGCCGCCTCGATCTGCGCCTTCTTGGGCCGCCACCAGTCGCCGTGCTCGGCATACCACTCGATCGTGCGGGCCAGCCCCTCCTCGAAGGCGCCGTATGTCGGCTCCCACCCCAGCTCGGTCCGCAGCCGGGTCGAGTCGATCGCGTACCGCAGGTCGTGCCCCGGCCGGTCCGCCACCTGGTCGAAGTCGTCCGGGTCGTGCCCCAGCAGCTCCAGGATCAACCGGACCACCTGCAGGTTGGACCGCTCCCCGTCCGCGCCGATGAGGTAGGTCTGCCCGATCTCGCCCCGCTCCAGGATCGTCCACACGGCCGAGGAGTGGTCGTCGGCGTGGATCCAGTCGCGCACGTTGGCGCCGGAGCCGTAGAGCTTGACCCGCCCACCGTCCAGCAGGTTGGTGATCTGACGGGGGATGAACTTCTCCACGTGCTGCCACGGGCCGTAGTTGTTGGAGCAGTTGGACAGGGTCGCCGCGACCCCGAAGGAACGCACCCACGCCCGCACCAGGTGGTCGGCACCGGCCTTGGACGCCGAGTAGGGCGAGGAGGGCTGGTATGCCGTCGCCTCGGTGAACCGCTCCGGGTCGTCCAGCTCCAGGTCGCCGTAGACCTCGTCGGTGGAGATGTGGTGCAGGCGCACCCCGTGCCGCCGCACCGCCTCGAGGACCTCGAAGGTGCCCACGATGTTGGTCCGCACGAAGGGGGAGGGGTCGCGCAGCGAGTTGTCGTTGTGCGACTCGGCCGCGTAGTGCACCACGGCGTCCCCCTCCCCGGTCAGCCGGCCCACCAGCTCGTCCAGCAACCCGGCGTCGGTGATGTCCCCCACCACGAGCTCCACCCGGTCCGACGGCAACCCCTCCAGCGCCTCCGGGGAGGCGGCATACGTCAGCTTGTCCAGCACGGTGACGTGCACGTCGGTCCGCTCCACGAGGAAGTGCACGAAGTTGGAGCCGATGAACCCTGCTCCGCCGGTCACGAGTAGTCGGCGCATGGGGCCACCCTAGAGTGAGGTCATGCGCGGCATCATCCTGGCCGGGGGCACCGGCTCCCGCCTGCACCCGATCACCCTGGGCATCAGCAAGCAGCTCGTCCCGGTCTACGACAAGCCGATGATCTACTACCCGCTGAGCACCCTGATGCTCGCGGGCATCCAGGACGTGCTGGTCATCACCACCCCGGCGGACGCCCCGCAGTTCTCCCGCCTCCTGGGTGACGGATCGCAGTTCGGGGTCAACCTGACGTATGCCGAGCAGCCCTCGCCCGACGGCCTCGCCCAGGCCTTCGTCCTGGGGGAGGAGCACATCGGCTCCGACTCCAGCGCCCTGGTCCTGGGCGACAACATCTTCTACGGGCAGGGCCTGGGCACGCAGCTGCGGCACCACCAGGACCTCGACGGGGCGCTCATCTTCGGCTACCGGGTGGCCGACGCCCGGGCCTACGGCGTGGTCGAGATCGACGAGGCCGGCAAGGCGATCTCCCTGGAGGAGAAGCCGGAGCACCCCCGCAGCCCGTATGCCGTGCCGGGCCTCTACTTCTACGACAACGACGTGGTCGAGATGGCCAAGGGGCTGGCGCCCTCGGCCCGGGGGGAGCTGGAGATCACCGACCTCAACCGCCTCTACATGGAGGCCGGGAAGCTGGCCGTGCAGGTGCTCCCGCGCGGCACGGCCTGGCTCGACACCGGCACCTTCGACTCCCTCAACGACGCGTCCAACTTCGTCCGCACGCTCGAGTCGCGGCAGGAGACCAAGATCGGGGCGCCGGAGGAGGTGGCCTGGAGGATGGGCTTCCTCGACGACGCCGGGCTGGCCGCGCGGGCCGAGCCGCTGCGCAAGTCCGGGTACGGGGAGTACCTGCTGCGACTCCTCGAGGAGGGTCGCGGCTAGAGCCGGTCGGCCGTGGCGGCCTTGCGGAAGCTGTCCACGGTCTCCCACAGCAGGATGGCCAGCAGGACCGCGACGGTGGCTGACAGCGTGAGGCTCTCATTGACCCGCAGGTTCCCGTCCCCGATCCAGCTCAGAGGGAGGGTGTCCCAGGCGATGAGATCGTTGCGGGCGGCCAGCCAGACGACGGGTGCGGTGAAAAGCAGACCACCGAGCAGGTTGAGGCCCGCCGTGGGCCACGTCCAGCGTCCACGCGTCAGCACGGAGATGCTGGCCACGAGGCCCACCGCCATACCCGCGGCCATGACCCACCGCAGGGCGTAGGCGGAGTCGGTGAAGATCTGGCCCCACTCCAGCCCCTCGACGCGGCCGCCGATCCGACCAGGGAGGAGCAGCAGGGCGAGCAGGAAGGCGTTGGCCAGGACGGACCCGATCGCGTCGCCCCAGGAGACCTGGCGGCGCCGGGGCTCGGGCAGGTCCTCGGGGGTCCAGTCGGCGGACGTGCCGAGGGTGAGGGCCTCGAGCTCGTCGACGCCGGAGCCGGTGCGCTCGGCGATGACGAAGCCGATCGTGACCCAGAAGGCCACCTGCACGGCGGCCCAGAAGGCGCCGTTGAGGGCCCCGCCGAGGATCTCCAGGAGGGGCTGCCCGTCGAGGGCGCCCAGGATGAGGAGCAGGGTCGCCACGAGCGTCGGGACGACCCAGAGCAGGGTCTGCAGGGTGCGTAGCCAAGCGGGGTAGAGGCGGGGGCCGATGAGGGCCCGGCCCTCGCCGCGGTAGCTGTCGGCCAGCGCCACCGGGTGCCCCAGGTCGAGGAGGGTCTGGCGCTCCACCTGGGCGGGGTCCGAGCCCGGCGGGGCGGCGGCGACGGCGTCGTCGACGGTCGCCCGCAGCTCCCGGCCGATGTCGGCGCGCTGCCCCTCCGGCAGGTGCGCCGTGACGGCGTGGACGTAGCGGTCGGTCAGTGAGCTCATGACGTCCCCTCGGAGGTCAGCGTGGTGAGTGCGGTGTGGAGGCTGTGCCACTCGCGGGTCAGGGCGGTGAGGGCGGTGTGGCCGGTGTCGGTGAGCGTGTAGAACTTGCGCGGTCGGGTCTCGTCGGTGTTCCACTGGCTGGTGAGGAGCCCCTGCTTCTCGAGCCGCCGCAGCAGCGGGTAGAGCGTGTTGCCCTCCACCTCGACGCCGGCCTCGGCGAGGTGCTGCTGGAGGGCGTAGCCGTAGCGCGGGGCGTCCAGGCTGGCCAGGGCCGCGAGCACGACGGTGCCTCGGCGCAGCTCCTGGCTGAGCGTCGACAGGGCGTCGTCCTTCATTGCTCCCACACTAGTGTGTGACACACACTATTGTCGAGGGCGCCCCAGGCGCACGCCGTGCTTCCATGGGTCGGTGACCACCCCCTCACGTCGCCCCCCTGCAGACGTCGCGGCGCTGGCCGCGCTGTTCCTCGCCTCGGGCGCGCTGCATCTCATCCGGCCGCAGCTCTTCGAGCCCATCGTCCCGAGGGTCCTGCCCCGGCGACGGGATCTGGTCCTCTGGTCGGGGGTGGCCGAGCTGGCCTGTGGCGCCGGTCTTCTCGTTCCTTCCACCCGCGCCCTGGCAGGCACCGCGAGCGCCTGGCTCCTGGTCGGGGTCCTCCCGGCGAACGTCCAGATGTCCGTGTCGTTCGGCCGTCGTGCAGCCCGGACCGGACGCCCCGTCCATCGCCTCGCGTTCCTGGCCACGGTCGGCCGGTTGCCGATCCAGTGGCCCCTGATCCGGGTCGCCCTGCGCGCCCGTCAGGTGACGGTCGGGCGCCCCGTCGCCGTCCAGGCGCCGATGCCCCCGTCGAGGTGGTAGACGGAGGTGAAACCCTCGCCGAGCATGAGCTGGAGGGCCGCCGCGGAACGGTTGCCGCTGCGGCAGTAGACGGCGTAGGAGGCGTCCCGGTCCAGCTGCTCGAGAGCGGCGGGGAAGGCGGGTGAGGAGACGTCGAGGTTCTGCGCGCCCTCGAGGTGCCCGGTGGCGAACTCGGCGGCGGTGCGGACGTCCAGGACCACCGTGCCCGGCACGGTGACCGACGCGGCGAAGTCCTCGACACCGAGAGTGGCGCCGTTGGCCGGGAGTGCGGTCGCCTCGACGGCGGGCGCACCGAGCGTCACCCTGTCGGTGGTGTTCGATGCACCGCCCCCGCAGCCGGCGAGGACGAACGCCATCGCGGGGACGGTCACGAGGAGCCCTCGACGGCGGGCCATGGAGGTCTGCGGTGAGGAGTCGCGGATCATGCCCTCCAGAATACCCTAGGGGGTATGAGGTGCATCACCTGCCGCCGGCGTCCGGGGCGTGGCGAGGTTGAAGGCTCGTTGACGTGGCCGACCCCGTGCGCTTCGGTACTGTCGATACATGGTCGGCTCCTGCGAAAGGGTAGAACCGTGATCGTCGGTGTCCCCAAGGAAGTCAAGAACCACGAGTACCGCGTCGCCATCACGCCCATCGGCGTGCACGAGCTGGTCGAACGAGGCCACCAGGTCGTCATCGAGAAGGGGGCTGGAGCGGGCTCCCAGATTCCCGACGAGGAGTACGTGGGCGCCGGCGCCAAGATCGTGGCGGCACCGGAGCAGGCCTGGGGCACCGACGGCGGCGTCGACCTGGTGCTGAAGGTCAAGGAGCCCGTGCCGGAGGAGTACCCGCGGATGCGTGAGGGGCTCACTCTCTTCACCTACCTGCACCTTGCCGCGGACAAGCCGCTGACCGAGGAGCTCCTCCGACGCAAGGTCACGGCCATCGCCTACGAGACGGTGCAGCTGCCCTCGGGAGGACTGCCGCTGCTCTACCCCATGTCGGAGGTCGCGGGCTGCCTGGCGCCCCAGGTCGGCGCCCACGCCCTGATGACGGCGAACGGCGGTCGTGGGGTCCTGCTCGGCGGCGTGGGCGGCGTCGCCAACGCCAAGGTCGTCATCATCGGGGCCGGGGTGTCCGGGCAGAACGCCGCTAACATCGCCCTGGGCATGGGCGCCGACGTCACGCTGCTGGACACCGACCTCGACAAGCTGCGTATGTCGTTCTGACGCTACAACAACCGCATCCACGGTCTGGCCTCCTCGAAGCTGGCCATCGAGCAGCAGGTGATGGAGGCCGACTTGGTCATCGGGGCGGTGCTCATCCCCGGTGCTGCCGCGCCGAAGCTGGTCAGCAACGACCTCGTGTCGCGGATGAAGCTACGCTCGGTGCTGGTCGACATCGCCATCGATCAGGGTGGCTGCTTCGAGGACTCCCACGCCACGACCCACTCCGACCCCACCTACGAGGTCCACGACTCCGTCTTCTACTGCGTGGCCAACATGCCGGGTGCGGTGCCCAACACCTCCACCTATGCGCTCACGAACGCGACACTGCCCTACCTGACCGCGCTGGCTGACCAGGGCTGGGAGGCTGCCATGCGTGCCGACGCCAGCCTGGCCAAGGGGCTCAACACCCATGCCGGTCAGTTGACCAGCAGTCCGGTCGGCGAGGCCCTGGGCCTCGAGTCCGTCGCGCTGGACGCTGTAGGTTCGGCCGTTCTGTCGGGAGAAGCAGACGCCTGACCTGCGAACCGCATCTTTGTGCGACGCCTTAGATCTTGCGACCTTGTCGGAACCCTCGGCGGGTGGACCGGAGCGGGTTGGAAACAGGACGGGCTGCTAAGGGTCGTGACATCACGACTCCGCCGATGAGCGGTCGTTCGGATGGGCCTTGCCCTGTGTGCCAGTGTTGGCTTAGATCATCGTCATGGCTGCCGCCTCCTGCACCAGCGATCTGCTCATCACCGTCCCGCCCGAAACTGTGTGGGCGTTGGTATGTGACCCGGCCCACCACCACCTCTTTGACGCCACCGGCATGGTTGTAGGTCTCTCCTCAGACACACCAGAGGCCGTGGGCGACGTGTTCACTATGGACATGGTCTGGCGAAGCGGTGACAACGTCGAGCATTACCAGTCCGACAACCTCGTCACCACGTTCGTGCCCTTCCGCACGATCACCTGGGCCACCGCGCTTCCCGGCCAGCAGCCGTTGGGTTGGACCTGGACCTACAACCTGATCCCCGAGGGTCCGAACACCAGGGTGAGGCTCACCTACGACTGGGCCGAGGCACCGCCCGAGAACGTCGAGCGATTCGGCGCGCCGCTCACCGACGAACACGGGCTAGCGGCCTCGCTCAATCTGCTGGCACGTGCTTGCGAGAGCCGCTGACCCGCCGCCTGTCCTCTAGCTCCGCGGCCAGAACGTCGTCGTTCGCATGGTTGCTGTCGGCGCCGACGACAAGATGCTCCGTGCGGTCGTGCTGACAGTTCATCTCCTAACTGTTGCCACGCAACTCGGTATGGAGGAGACAGTCGACCACACTGAAGTCGCCCGCCTCGTGACCTGATGCCGTAAACACTGTCTGCGGTCAGTGAACACGTGTTACCGAGTCCGCGGGGAGCCCGAACCAGGGCACATTTGGGGGCTCTTCACAATCCAGGGTGTAGTTGGGGTCTGAAGCCGCCGGCTTCCAGGAGAGCTCTGGCGATGTAGTGGGTGATGTTGCGGAACCCGAGGGCCAGTCCGCGCAGGTGCTCGAGCCGTCCATTTACGGCTTCGGTAGGGCCGTTGCTGGTGCGGGGCCGGTCGAAGTAGGCCAGAACGTCGCTGGCTCGTCGGGCCAGGGTGCGGCCGAGCTTGCGCAGCTCGACCAGCGGCCCCGGGACGCCCTCGGTCAGGGCGTCGATCACGGACCTCATCTCGGTCCGGCCGCCGGCGCGGTCGGGGTCGCGGTAGGCGTGGATCATCCGCTGGTAGATGCCCCAGGTCACCTCGACCTGCACGTGCTCATCGCCGGCGAAGAGCCTGTCGAGACGCTCGTGCTGACGGTCGGTGAGCAGGTCGGCGCCGGTGTGCAGAGTCCGACGGGCGGAGTAGAGGGGGTCGCCCTTGCGGCCGCGGTGCCCGTGCAGCTCCTGCTGCACGCGACGGCGGCACTCATCGAGGGCGTCACCGGCCAACCGGATGACGTGAAATGGATCCATGACCGTCACAGCCTCGGGCAGCTCCTCGGTGGTGGCGGTTTTGAAGCCGGCGAACCCATCCATGGCCACGGCCTCGATCCCGTCGCGCCAGGCCTGGTCCCGCTGCGCGAGCCAGTCCTTGAACGCTGCCTTGGACCTCCCCTCGACGACGTCCAGCAGGCGGGAGGGGCCGGTGCCGTCGCGGACCGGGGTGAGGTCGATGATCACGGTGACGTACTTGTCACCACGCCGAGTGTGCCGCCAGACGTGCTCATCCACGCCTAAGACACGGACGCCATCCAGCCGGGTCGGGTCGGCGATGAGCAGCCGCTGTCCTTCGGCCAGGACCGCGTCGTTGGCGGTGTTCCACGACACCGCCAGGCCCTCGGCGACCCGGGACATCGACAGGTGGCCGACCACGATCGCGACCAGGCCCCACCGCAGCCCGGCGCGGGAGATCTTCGCCCGTGGCTCGGCCGCGGCCGTGGTGTCCTGACGCCACACGTGGCTGCACTCGGTGCACCGGTAGCGTCGGATGGTGAGCAACAGTGTGGTGGGACGCCACCCGAACGGCTCGTGCGCCAGCTGTCGGGTCACGGTGTCCCGCGGAACGCCATGGCAGCCGCACCGCTTGCACCAGTCGTCCGGCTCGAGGACCCGGCAGGCCAGCACCGCACGGTCAGGCTTGAGCAGCTGGCCGGTGACCACCAGACCCAGGTCGTCCAGGCCGGCGAAGGTAGTCAGGTCGGGGCGCGTGAAGGTAGCGTCGGACATGTCGAGGTCTTTCGGATGGGCGGCGTAGGAACCTCCATCATCGGAAGACCTCGACGTCTACCCCGTGACCGACGCGCCAGCGCCCTCTACACCCTCAACTGTGAAGAGCCCATTTGGGTCGCGCCGGCGGATAAGGCGCAGGCTTGCTATACCGCCTGCGATAGCGTCACCGGCATGGCTACATGGTTCGCCTACGAGTACTGCACCGACATCACCGCCACCCGCAAATTTTACGGAGAGCTGGTGGGGCTGACTCTAATCTGGGATGAGCCGGACGACATCGCTTTTCGGCACGGTTGCGTGCAGCTGTCGTTCCACCGTGTCGACACCCTTGGCCGGCCCCAAGGTTGGGCCTTTCAACCCGGTTGGAGCCACGGTCAACTGCCCGAGGCGCCCACGACCGAACAGGTCAGATCCATCTCCATTGCCCTCCCACCCGCCGCGTTCCAGTCCGCTGCAGCAAAGCTCCAGACCGCCGGCGTGCAGGCACTCAGAGCCGAACCATTCTGGGTCGGCTACTGGTCATTCGTCGTCCTGGACCCCGACGGGCAGACGGTGGAGCTCACCGACCCAGAGTCTCCCGCGACTGACCACCGCGCCGCGACTACGTGACGCCGAACGCACTGTCATGCCGCGGGTCGTACGGACCCTGGTACACGGGAAGGGAGACTTCTCCTATGAAGAACTCCTCCCGGATGACCGCCGCCGAGGTGGTGCAGATCGTCGCCTGGCTTCACGCCAACGGGGTGGTCTATCAGGTCAACGGCGGATGGGGTGTCGATGCGTTGGTCGGACGACAGACTCGCTCCCACCAAGATCTCGACGTGTTCATCGACGAAGATCACGAGGCCGAGTTCATGGCCTGGCTCACCTCCCGCGGCTATCGGGTCACCGAGGATTGGCGACCAGTCCGCGTGCAGCTATCGAGTCACTCAGGGCAAGTAGACGTCCATGCAATGCGCTTGGACCCGGCCGGCAACGGAGTCCAGCAAGGTCTGGACGGCGAGGTGTACCTCCACCCTTCTGAGCAGAGAGTTACCGGCCTAATCGACGGCCAAGCGGTCGTCGTGGCCAGTGCCGGGCGAGCCCGCGAGCTTCGAAGGGGCTATCCCATGCGTGCCGTAGACCTCCACGACCTTGCCGTACTTGACGAGCTGTAGGCATCCTGTTCTGCCGCCGGTCGCTCGTGCCGAGTAGCGCCTGCCCCTAACTCCACCGCAACTGGGAAGGGCCGGATTCGGTGGTGGAGGTCTCAGGTTGGGCGCGCGGCTGGGTTCGATTAGAAGGAATGCCATGACTGACCCAACGCCAAGGTGGACATCGGCACACCAACCTCCAGGCACGCCCCGCCTTGCCCGTGCCACGAAGCTCATGCCTCGTGCCCGTCTACATCCTCGCTCTTCGGTTGGGTTATCTTGAACCGCCTCTCCGCATTCGAAGTACATATGCGATCCTGGGTAGCTCCTCTTGCCAGCCAGCCGGGGGTGGCCACAAGAACATTGCGACTAGAAGAGGCAGCGGTAAAACCAAGACTAGCAGGCCCGCGCCCGTCAGCAGGCCAATAATAGCCACGGCAAGAAGTATCCAGAAGTAGATGAAGTTCCGAAACCAGATTTCCGTTCGTCGTCGCACTGTCCAGAATTCCCTTCTGCCCGTCGCGTTCTACTATAGACTTGCCCATCGGCCGCGACGCACTTGTTCAGTTGACGACGTCCACGGAACCGTACTGACGCCAGAGGTGATCTTGCGCGTCGAGGTCCTCGAACGCACCGGACCGAAGCTGGTCGATCAAGTACCACCCGGACCCTGATCCTCCTCCGCTTCTTGGTGGTGGCCGTCGAGCCCGTGCGGTTGAGCCCTGAGCCACTGCTGCTTGATCCATAAGGCAGGGAACGAGCGCATAGGACCCACGGGTGTAGTCAGATACCCGTTCACTTGGCCGCCGCTGCGAAGTTCAAACACCGCATCGCGGTAGGGATCGAGACGGGCGTCGTGCGGCCACGGCTCAGCGAAGAATCGGAAGCGGCGCGTCACGGTGCCAGTATGGCTCCACCGCCGTCGTGCGCTCCCTCGACATCCTGTTCTGCCGCATCTGGATCGTCACGCGAGCGCCGGTCTCAGCCGCGGCGGTAGCCCCAACGAGCCAGAAGTTCGTCGATCGCGTCGAGCTCGCCACGCTCATGCCAGGCTAGTCGCCGGGCCACCTTGGTCGCGGTCCACACCTGCCCCCGGTCTTGTGCGATGACGCTCCTTGGCATCGTTGTGATGGAGGAGCGGACATGGCGACTGGATTCGAGGAGCTCCGTCGACAGATGAGCATTTCGTGGCTTGGCCGGAAGGCCGAGCGAGGGAAGGTAGTAGCGCGACTCGGTGTCCGTGATGTGCCAAAGCATCTGCCGGATGGTGCGCCAGCGGGCATAGGACGGCAACTCCCGTGACGGATCGTCGTAGTCGAGCACCTCAGGGGGAAGGGAGGACAGGAACTGCACTGCGCGTTGGCGCTGGCTGGCAAGGATGGCGAGGGTGGCGTCAAGCTCCTCGTCGCGCAGCGGCTCCATGTCGCGCGCGAACGCTTGCTCGTCGCCCTGTACTGTTTCCACGACTTGGACGGAACCGTAGGCCAACATGAACGCCGAGATTGCGCGCTCGCGAGTTTCGCCTTGGACGCAACGACCCCATAGATCAAGATCGAACGACCAAGCGGCGGCCCCTTCGTCGAACGCCATCCCGGCCCTGGCCTCAAGGAACACGTCTCGGATCACGCCGTCACGCTACCGAGCCCTCCTGCCCTCACGCCAGGAACACCAGACGCACTCACATGCCGCTGGTCGGCCGCGCCGATTGTCAAGTGGCGCCGTTCCCCCTCAGCCAGGGAGGGCTGCGTCGAAGACCATCAGTGGTTCTGCCTCGGTGCCACCGAACGGCGTCCTTGCCCAGTCGCTCCACACGTTGAGCGTCACAAGGCCGGCGGCGAGCAGGTCGGCCTCGATCTGCGAGCGGTCGCGGAACTGCAAGGACTGCTCCACATCGAGGACATCGCCGGTCTCGACGAACTCGTTGTGGCAGTGCATGCGAACGACACCATCCTCGTCCGGCGGTTCGGTGGTAACGGATTCGCGGAGCAAACCAACGGGTGTGTCTCGCTCTCCCACCGGGTCGTTCCAACTCTTCCACGCGTGCGCTGCAGGGTTTCGTGCCTCGAACACCAGGCGCCCGTTGGGCGTGAGGGCACGAGCGATCGCTGCCAACGTGGTGTGCCAGTCGTCTCCGATGATGTGCATGACGACGTTCCCGCTCATGATTATGAGGTCGGTCGTGTGAGGCGTGAGTACGTCGCCGGTGCCCAGGACCCAGTGGACAGCCTCACCTCCGGGCCGGGTTGCTGCGCGTTCGAGCATCGCCGGCGCGGGGTCAATCCCCGTCACGGTGCGCCCAGCCCTCGCCAGGGTCACCGTCAGCAGACCGGTGCCGCAGCCTAGATCAACGATGCGGTTCGCACCGAGGTGGTCTGCGAACCCTCGGAAGAAGTCGTGGTCGGGGCCGTCGGGGTTGTCGACGTCATACAGCACGGCCAGGCGCGGATCGTCGTAGCTCAAGCTGTACCTCTCAGGTGGGAGAGGCGCCAGTGTGCGCGACGATCCCGACGTGCGGCAACCTCAATCTTTATCACTCATCTGCCGCTGCCCGAGTAGGTCAGTTTCCCCCGAATCGTTGCTGGGCTGCCTGTCGGGTGATGTTCAGAGCGGCGCCGATGATGGTCCAGGAGTCACCTGCGGCGCGGGCGGCCTGGACGGCTTCGCGCAGGTCCTCCTCGGCGGCGCTCAGGTTGGCGTGGGCGGTCTGGATGCGGCGGAAGTGGACGGCGTCGCGGGCGGGGTTCGTGCCCGGGTCCAGCTCGTCCAGGCCGGTCTCCTCGGGGCGGGTCCTTGTGCTCATGTGCTGCTTCACCTCATCTCAGGTAGTCGTAGAACTTCGGTCGTAGTCGGCGTGGATGATGCGGACCGGTGTTTGAGCGGGCAGAGCGACCAGTTCCAGCAGCCGGCCGTGACGGTCAGGGCCGATCACCAGGAGGCGGTCCTCACCCAGGTACTCGTACTCGACCAGGCGCATGGCGTTCCTCCAAGCGTGCTGGATGTCCGCGTCCTCGACCTCGTGCTTGCGAGCCGACGGCGTGACCTCCACCCGTCAAGTGCTCTTGACGACGCCGGGGCGTCAAGCTGTCCTTGACGGCGGGTGACGCGGTGGCGGCACGATGGTTCATGACCACAACCCAGCCCTCCGCTGCCCTCGTCCCCGTGAGCGTCAGCGACCCCGCAGATGCTGCGCTGCGCCAGGCCGTCGCAGCCCACCTGGCCCGCTACACCGGCCAGACCCGTACCCACACCGAGTCCGACCTGCGTGCCTTCCTGAACTGGTGCCGCGAACGCGGACTGGACCCGTTGACCGCCCACCGGGTGCACGTCGAGCTGTACGTGCGGTGGATGCAGGAGACCCGCCGGTACAAACCGTCCACGATCTCCCGGAGGCTGTCCGTCGTGATCGGGTTCTACCGCACGGCCGTCATCGACGGTGTCCTCACCGCCTCCCCAGCCGACCACGTCCGCCGCCCCCATGTTCCACCCGAATCACCCACCTTGGGCCTGTCGCACCTGCAGTTCGAAGCGATGCTGCAGGCGGGTCGGGCCAGCGTCAACATCAACGACTTCGCCCTCGTCACCATGCTCGGGCTGCTCGGCCTGCGCATCTTCGAGGCCTGCGGCGCGAACATCCAGGACCTGCGCGAGGAGCACGGCCACCGGGTCCTGAAGGTCCGCGGCAAGGGCGGCAAGGTCGTCCTGACACCCCTGCCCCCCGCCGTGCAGCGCGCCATCGAACGCGCCGTCGACCAACGCAAGGACGGGCCCATCCTGCGCAACCAGCAGGGAGGTCGGATGGACCGGCACGCCGCGACCCGTCGCCTGCACCACCTGGCCGACGACGCCGGCGTCAACTTGCCGCGGATGCACCCCCACATGCTCCGGCACACGTTCGTCACCACCATGCTCGATGCCGGCGTGGACCTGCGCGACGTCCAGATCGCGGCCCGCCACGCCGACCCCCGCACCACCATGCGCTACGACCGAGCGCGCAAGAACCTAGACCGTCACCCCAACTACATCCTTGCCGCCTACATGGCATCCGGCACCTGACCAAGCGCACGGATCTGCCGCTGGCCGCACCGTCGTGCTGGAGGGCATCTTCCTGATGCCGGGTTTTCGTTATACGATTTTGCCATGGCAGATGACGACCAGGTGACGGACGAGCAGATCCAGAAGTGGGCTGACGAGGCCGAGGCTGGCTATGACGTCGAGGAGCTCAAACGCCGCGGCCGGGGCCGTCCCGGGCGCGGGGCCGAACCAACGCAGGTAATCGCCGTGCGGCTCACGGCCGAGGAGATCGCGGCGCTCGACGCGTACGCCGCCCGGGAGCACCTGTCCCGCTCCGAGGCGATCCGACGTGCGCTGGCCGGCTACGCCGCGTGAAGGTCCACCGCAGCGCGCTCAAGCACGGGGTCGTTCCCGAGGACGCGGTCCAGGCTGCGGACCTGTCGTTGTGGGTCGAGCCGCTGGAGGAAGACGAGTGGCCCCACCGCGAGCTGCGGCTCGGCTTCGACACCCAGGCACGGTTGCTGGAGACGGTCGTGCTCGTCTTTCGCAGCGGCGAGGAGATGGTCATCCACGCGATGCCGGCCCGTCGTCAGTTCTGGGACCTTCTGCCCTAAACCGAACGCACTCCTTTGCCGCCCGTCGTGGGTCTAGCGATGCCGATGATGGGACGCTCCAGTTGCTCAGGACCGCGACCCTGATCGTCAGACGGGGGCGGTGAAGGTGACGGGTTTGCCAGCCGATTGGGCGTAGTCGATCTCCCTTCGCGTCGATTCTCCGACGTAGCCTCCGGGGTTGACGACCAGGACACGGTCGGCCAGGTCGATCTTGCGCAGGTGGAGATCGTCTAGGACGGCCTTCTGTTCGGGGGTGGGTGCCTGGTCGGTCTCACTGGGGGCGAGGACGATGACTCCCCTGCAGCTCATCTCCCAGCTCGCCGCTCGCCGCTCGCTCACGAATCTCGCGGACCCACAGATGCACACGATCTCGGGGCGAGTGGTCACGTGTTCGATCCTAGACACGCGCGCCTTTGCCGCGGGGCGCTCTCCATTCGAGCTCGATCGGAAGACGCTGTCTCTGGGTCGCTCAGGGGGGGGGCGATCACGGCTCTTCGAGCAGCGGCACCTCGAGGTCGTACGCCAGCACGATGGCTCTTGCCAGGTGGCGCTCCTGCTCGGGCGTGAGGAACCCCAGCGTCCTGCCCAGGAGGTCGGCGGGGATGGTCAGGACGTTGTCGATCGAGACAGCACTGTCGTGGTCCAGCCCGTTAGCACGGCCTACCGGTACTTCGCTGGACAACCCCTTGACAGTCGACGTGATGGGAGCCACGGTCACCTTGGTCATCACGGCGCGGGCAGTGTCACGGGTGAGCACCAGGACGGGGCGCGTCTTGTCCAGCCTCGCCAGGCAGATCTCGCGCAAGGTCAGTCGTCCAGTGTCGCGTGGGCCACGGACCAGGCGACGAGCTCGTCGAGGTCATCGGCCGTGCCCTTCTTCTTCAGGGTCTGGACGTCCTGCTGCGCGGCCTGCACGCGCATCTCGCGCTCCAGGGCCGCGGCCACCAGCGCGGCTCGGCTGGCAGCCTTGCCACTGGCGACGCTCCGGTCCAGAAAGCGAACCATCTCGTCAGGGAGCCGTACCGCGATCTGTGTCGTCACGCCGTGAGCATACCAGCGGGCATCCCATAATGGGATGCACCCCTTTGCCGCGACGCGCGTGTCCCCAGTGACTGTCAGGCGCGGGCGCGCGCGTAGTTCAGGCTCTCCTCGATGACGGACAGGACACCAGCCAGCTCGGCGGTGACACCTGGCTGATCCCCTCGACGACGCCCTCGAGGGCAAAGACGTCGGCGACCAGCTGGCCCCCAATGGCTGGCGGTTCCTGCTGGTCGACCTGTCGGTGTGGTCCGTCGTCGGACGTGGTTGGCCGAGCGCTGGGTGTAGGTTCTCGGCCGATCTGTCGGGGGAGCAGGTGCGTGACCTGCGGACCGACATGTTGATGAGACGCCGGCGGTCTCGCTAACTTGTCGGAAGCCTCAGCCGATGACCTCCGAGCGGGGGCTGGGACGGTCACGTGGTGCTGATGGTCGTGACAGCACTCTCACGCCGAGAGTCGGACGCTTGCCCGCTGCCCCCCGCCTCCTGACGGGACCAACGCTGGTGGGCGGCCGCTGTTACTCACACATCACTGCGACTGGCCTCCTTGGCGTTGGGAGGGCTCAACATGCAGGCGACTGTGTGGTGCATCGGCGCCTAAGCAGTCCGTCGTCGCTTCTAGACACAGTCCCTTGGCCAAGCTGTGCGCCCAGTTTGGCGCCTTGACGGTCGCCGCGGAGCTCACTGCGGGGTCGCACGCGCCACTTCGAAGCAAGATGCCCGAGGACCAGGGCCCTTAGTCGAGCCCAAGAGAAGCGAGGGCGCTGATAGTAGACGTATTTTGCAGAGTGAACCTCGATGCTGCGACGAAGCGTCGTCTGGACCGACTCAGGTGGCTATTGCAGAAACTCCACTGACGCGGAGTACTTGTTTGTGGAGGACGCAGACGTAGATTTTGGCGAGCTCGCTCACATTATTCCAGCGGCCGCCAGGGGGCCACGCGGTGCCGGCCATGTGGACATGTCCCCGACACACCGGGCCCATCACATGAACACAAAGCGCGCGCCGGCGGGTCCGCTGGGAGGTCAAGCAGCCACACATGTTCGACCTCCCACCTGCCTGTCGCGCAACCGTTTCCCCATGCCGGTGAGGCAACATCATCATGTGACGCGTAGCGAGAACCAGGCGCAGTTCTACTGGCAGTCCAGTGCCGCAGGCTTGCTACTCGGCACCGCCCTTGGCGGGCTGACCGGAATCGGAGTCGCGCTGCACATGGGCACTGGGTCGTCCGCGGAGTACACGTCCGCGTCCCTGCTGCTCGCCTTGCCACTGCTTGGGGTCTTGGTGGGCGCGGTCTGTGGTGGCGCAGCGGGAGTGGCGGGCTCGATGTACACCTCCCAGTGGGGTCGGCTCCCGCATTTCCTCCTCAGTGCATCCGTGGCGCTGATAACTGCTATGGCTCTAGGGGCCTTATTCACGGCGTTCTCGCGCACAGGTTGGGCCTACTCGGCGGCGATCGCCCTACCGGCATCCGTCGTCCTCGGTGTAGCCCTCCCGAGGGCAGCCGAACGGCTCCGTCGACCACCCTCGACCCAGTCCTATGAGCTGGAGTAGCGTCTCGGGCGAGCATCCGGGACGTCCCGCCGGTCGTCGGTGTCGCGATCCAGCAAGCCCAGCTGTGAACCGCTCCGGCATGTCCGGGGACGCCGAACCTCGGGCAGGGGTGGAGTCATGTCTGGGATCAAGGGGTATCCCGCTGAGCTGAAGGAGCGGGCGGTTCGCATGGTCGCCGAGGCCGTGGAGGGCGGTGAGACCGAGTGGGGAGCGATGCGGCGGATCGCCGAGCTGCTTGGTGTCGGCTCGGCCGAGACCGTGCGCAAGTGGGTACGTCAGGAGCAGGTCGACGCCGGCGCCCGGCCCGGCGTCACGACCGAGGAGGCGGCTGAAGTCAAGCGGCTGAGAAGGGAGAACGCCGAGCTGCGCCCCGCGAACGCGATCCTGAAGGGCGCCTCGGCTTTCTTGGCGGCCGAGCTCGACCGGCCTTCGAGGTGGTCGTGGACTGCATCCGCGAGCACGCCGACCACCGTGACCCTGATGGCCTGCGCTGGGGCCTCGAGCCGATCTGCGCCGTGCTCAGTAAGCACTACCAGGGCGAGGGCGTCCCTCCCGTCGAGTTCGCCATCAACCGAAACCCGGATCCGGAGGCTGCCGGAAAATTTTTGAGGGCCAGCCAGACCCTGTGGGCGCGGTAGACGCCGTAGTTGGCAGCGTGCACCCGGCGGACTTGGCTAAGCAGGTACTCATCGCGCCGGGCTCGCGCGGACAGGCAGTCGTTGCTGCGACGGCAATGGGGATGATGGGTGCGAGCTTCTCTGGAACTCCGACCATCGCCCACCATGAAGATGCGACCGAAGTCGCCTACATCTTCTCTCCCGATCATCGAGCCATCGTTGCGGTCCAGGAAGAGGAATCTATTCAGACGCGAGGAGCATTCTCCTCGCCCGACGGCGATGACTCTCCACTACCGACTACGTTCCATCAATCAGGCGCAGCCGACTACGCAGTCGCAACTACAGCAGAAAGCCGGGAGCTGCGTTAGTAGTTGGCGATGTCTCCCTCGCACAGACAGACATACCGTTCGCAGACTCATCGTGGACAGCCACCCAAGGCTCCAAAGGAACAACCCTGGTAACCCTGCAATGGGAGGCAGCCCCAGGCGTCAATCAATACGAAGTTCACTGGCTCTTCACAATCCAGGGTGTAGTTGGGGTCTGAAGCCGCCGGCTTCCAGGAGAGCTCTGGCGATGTAGTGGGTGATGTTGCGGAACCCGAGGGCCAGTCCGCGCAGGTGCTCGAGCCGTCCATTTACGGCTTCGGTAGGGCCGTTGCTGGTGCGGGGCCGGTCGAAGTAGGCCAGAACGTCGCTGGCTCGTCGGGCCAGGGTGCGGCCGAGCTTGCGCAGCTCGACCAGCGGCCCCGGGACGCCCTCGGTCAGGGCGTCGATCACGGACCTCATCTCGGTCCGGCCGCCGGCGCGGTCGGGGTCGCGGTAGGCGTGGATCATCCGCTGGTAGATGCCCCAGGTCACCTCGACCTGCACGTGCTCATCGCCGGCGAAGAGCCTGTCGAGACGCTCGTGCTGACGGTCGGTGAGCAGGTCGGCGCCGGTGTGCAGAGTCCGACGGGCGGAGTAGAGGGGGTCGCCCTTGCGGCCGCGGTGCCCGTGCAGCTCCTGCTGCACGCGACGGCGGCACTCATCGAGGGCGTCACCGGCCAACCGGATGACGTGAAATGGATCCATGACCGTCACAGCCTCGGGCAGCTCCTCGGTGGTGGCGGTTTTGAAGCCGGCGAACCCATCCATGGCCACGGCCTCGATCCCGTCGCGCCAGGCCTGGTCCCGCTGCGCGAGCCAGTCCTTGAACGCTGCCTTGGACCTCCCCTCGACGACGTCCAGCAGGCGGGAGGGGCCGGTGCCGTCGCGGACCGGGGTGAGGTCGATGATCACGGTGACGTACTTGTCACCACGCCGAGTGTGCCGCCAGACGTGCTCATCCACGCCTAAGACACGGACGCCATCCAGCCGGGTCGGGTCGGCGATGAGCAGCCGCTGTCCTTCGGCCAGGACCGCGTCGTTGGCGGTGTTCCACGACACCGCCAGGCCCTCGGCGACCCGGGACATCGACAGGTGGCCGACCACGATCGCGACCAGGCCCCACCGCAGCCCGGCGCGGGAGATCTTCGCCCGTGGCTCGGCCGCGGCCGTGGTGTCCTGACGCCACACGTGGCTGCACTCGGTGCACCGGTAGCGTCGGATGGTGAGCAACAGTGTGGTGGGACGCCACCCGAACGGCTCGTGCGCCAGCTGTCGGGTCACGGTGTCCCGCGGAACGCCATGGCAGCCGCACCGCTTGCACCAGTCGTCCGGCTCGAGGACCCGGCAGGCCAGCACCGCACGGTCAGGCTTGAGCAGCTGGCCGGTGACCACCAGACCCAGGTCGTCCAGGCCGGCGAAGGTAGTCAGGTCGGGGCGCGTGAAGGTAGCGTCGGACATGTCGAGGTCTTTCGGATGGGCGGCGTAGGAACCTCCATCATCGGAAGACCTCGACGTCTACCCCGTGACCGACGCGCCAGCGCCCTCTACACCCTCAACTGTGAAGAGCCAGTTCACTTCAACGGAGAAATACGCACCACACCCTATCCTTTCATAGCGTTGCAGAACCTCGCTCCGGGTGTCTCCACCGAGGTCATCGTCAACGGTACCGGAACCTTCCCGCCGGGAGAAGAGATCCCTGAATGGGCAGACGCGGATGACCCGTATGGATACTCTTGGGTGTTCGAAGTCAAGACACCTGGCGACTTCTCTACAGCCGGTGTTGACTCCTGGCTGGCCGAGCGTCAGTTCGAGGCAACAGCCGCGCAATACACAAGGAGTATAGCACGTTTTCGTGCCTTCATTCCTACTAAGTACATCGACGGCGGAACTGGGTGCACCTACTTGCCGCCTAAATATCACTTCAATGGAAACAATAGAGGCTATTCCCTGGCCGAGTCTGCATCATATAAGACGAATTCCCAAGGTTCCTATGCCTGGGAGTCAAAAACCTTCACCCCTTACGTGAACACCGGCACTACAATTGTTTTCAACGAGTCCAACACCGAGGTGACCCGCAAGAAAGCGACGACGACGAAGATGTCTTCTCGACTCCTGTCCAGAGCAACACCTATGTCGGGATGCGACTTATTCAAGACGCCAGTGACCCCTTCTGCTCTATTGGTGCAGTAGGCGCGAACGCGACGGTTACACTTACACGCACAGGCAGTTACACAGTGTCTGGCATTCATAAGCAGTTTCCGCACATCGAGTTGAACATACAGCGCCACTATAACGGCACGAAGAACATGACAGCTGCCTATAGGCGCAACGGCGCCTCTCCCAGATGCCTCTTTCAGCCTGCCTGCGCCAACGCTCCCATTTCTGTGAGCGGATCGTACTGACGCGCGCTCGTTGTTCTGGCTACCAGCCACCGCTTCGTGTACGGGGCGAGGGCTGCCGGGACTAGACAGTCCCGGCGGAACCCCACAGCTGCGGCTGAGGTCGACCCCGTCTGGTGGATATCCCGACGGGTGGCGCGCTTCGACGGCTACACCAAGCCGCTCGAACCGTCGTTGTAAGACCGGCGGCCCAGGCGGCCCGCCGCTCCGCGCTGAAGGCTCAGCAGGCCGCGCGGCGGCAGATCGGCGCCCTGCTCATCAACGCCCCCGCCAGGATCCGCGACAGCCACCGAGACCTGCCACCGGCCAGGCTGCCGGCCGCCCTGATGGGCTGCCGACCGGCGCAGGTCGCCGACGCCGACCACGCGGACACCTTCTACTCCCTGCGGACCCTGGCCCGCATCCACCGCGACCTGACCACCGAGATCGACGAGCAGACCGCACGGATCGGCACCCGCTTGGCAGCAGCGAACCCGGGACTGCTCGCGATCAAGGGCGTGGGCCCCGTGATCGGCGCCCAGTTGCTGCTGACCGCTGGCGACAACCTCGAGCGGCTGCGCTCCGGCGCCTCCTTCGCCGCCCTCTGCGGGACCGCACCGTTCCCGGTTAGCTCCGGAGGCACCGACCGCCACCGCCTCTCCCGCGCGGCGGGGACCGGGCGGCGAGCAGCGCCCTGCACCTGATCGTGAACAACCGCATGTCCAACGACGCCCGCACCAGGGCCTAACGCGACACCCACCTGGCCCAGAACTGGACGAACAAGGACGTCTACCGCTCCCTCAAGCGCGCCGTCGCCCGCGAGGTCTACCAGGCCCTCGTCGGCCGCTGCACGGTCCCGGACTACAGCGACCTACGCCCCGCCCGGCACACCAAGAACCTCACCCTCACCGCAGCCACCACCGACCTGCACGTCTGCCCACCGCCACCTCCCAGATCGAACGCGGCACACGACGCGACGACCAACTCGCCCAGACCTACCGCGAATGGCTAAACGCCGCTTGACACCAGTAGGAGCATCTTCGCCGCAGAGCGCGCATCACCGCGCGTATCGCCCCGGACGTTGCCTTAGGATCGCGCCATGGCTGCGGTAATCGAGGTCGTGACCGACATCGCCGCCGTACCCGTCGTCGTCTTTGACCTAGAGCTCGACGTGGACATTCACGCGGCATCCCTGCCGGGCAGCAGGGAAAGCGCCAGCACCAGCAGTGGCCGACGCACTCTGCAGCTCGGCGACGAAGTCACCTTCCACGCCCGCCACTTCGGCGTGCCGTGGCGCATGAGCAGCCGCATCACCTCCTACGACCGCCCACACCGCTTCGTCGATGAGCAGATCCGCGGCCCCTTCAGGACCCTGCACCACGAGCACCTATTCACAGCCCTCGGCACCGACGGCACCCGCATGACCGACCGCATGTACATCAGCGCACCGGGCGTACCGCTGGGTGCAGCGCTGACGCACCTGCTGCTAGCCCCCTACCTGGACCGCCTGCTGCGACAACGTGCGGCCCACATCAAGCACACCGCAGAGACCACCGGTCAGCACGACTAGACGGGTCGGGGCGCACTCTCATGGCTCCCTTCTGTGTCAAGCGGGGTCTTGAGAGGGGTTCTATCCTTGGCGGTGGCGGGTCCGGGAAGTGACTGATCCGAAGTGTCGGTGTGGGGCTGTGAGCCGGCCGCGCTGGATGACAGTGACGCGCCCCGGTGTCCTCCCGGGCCCGTCCCCGAAGCGGTGATGATGTCGTTGAGCATGGTCCGGTAGACGATGTCGGACAGGCGCCGTTTCAGGCAGCGCATCGCCGCGTTGGGCGTCTTGCCGGCGTTGACCTTCCGGTCGTAGTACGCCCGCCCCTGGGTCGTCCTGGTGCGCAGCTGAACCGTGGCCATGATGTGCAGCACCTGATTGATGTGCCGGTTCCCACCGCGGGACAGTCGCTGGCGCACGTTGTCGCCGGAGGAGGCGTCCACCGGCGCGGTCCCGGTCCAGGACGCGAAGTGGGCCTTGGTGGGGAACCGGGTGATGTCACCGATCTCGACCAGCAGCCGAGCAGCACCGGAGGGACCGATGCCGTGCAGCCCGAGCAGGCTGGTGCCGGTCGCGGCCACGAGCTCGCTGAGCTCCTTGTTGGCTTCCTTCTTACGGCGATAGGTCTTCTCCAGATCGGCCACCATCTCCAGCGCCACCCGCTTGCGGGTCTTGCCCACGACGTCACGCGGTCGGACGCCGGTCAGGATCTTGCGGGCCTGGGCCGCGGACAGGTTCTTCTTGGCCCCACCAGGCACGATCTCCAGCAGCAGCGCGTGCAGCTGGCACACCACCCGGGTGTGGTCCTCACCGATCCGGCGGCGCCGGTCGACCAGCAGGCGCAGCACCTCCAGCTGCTCGTCGTGGACGACGCTGCGCAGCCCGGCCATCCGCACCCCGACCAGGGCGATGGAGTGGGCGTCGGTGTCATCGGTCTTGCGGCCCTGCCCGGTGGCGAAGATCCGCATCCGCGCGGACAGCTTCGCCGGCACGTCCACCACCTGCTCGGCCAGCGGCAGCAACCGGGCCACGACGTGCCGCCCGATCCCCTCGCAACCCTCGATCGCCCACGTCCGCTGAGGCCAACGCCGGGCGTACTCCAGCATCGCGATGAACCCCGCCTCATCCGTGGTGAACCGGCCATGGCCGACGACCTGCTCGGTCGGGGTCATCACCTCGATCGTCACCGTGCGCTTGTGCGGGTCCATCCCGATCACGACCGGACCCGGTTCCTGCTCGCCCATGAGCTGTTCCTTCCTGACGACCTCGACATGTTGGGTCGGTCAGGAGGGCACCGCTACTACCAGCAGAGCATTCCCTTCTTCAGCCTCTCCCGACCATGCGGTGGCCGGGGCAGCGCAAGCCAAAAGAGAGTCACACCACCAGGATGGACAGCCGCGAACGAGCGACCACCCCGACCACCTGGACCGAGCCTGGCCGGGCACCGATCCTGAGGTCAATAGAACTAGTAGCCGCGCCGCGGGCGTTGCGAGCCGACCTGACCTCCACGAAATCACCCGGGCTGTGGGCGGCGCCGGAAAAGGTCGTTGAACCTGAAGGCGGGTCGTTCTTCGCCTGGGCTGGCCCATTTCTCCAGCTCGGGCAGGGGCTGGTGGTAGAAGGTGTGGCTGATCCACGTCTCGAGGACATCGTCTCGGCTGGCGGGGCGGTCTTGTCGTGGTCTGAGGCACCGCAGCTGTTCACGGATGGGCAACATCCACCTGACGGGGTCCGCATCGCGGAGTAGGTGACCCTCCTCGATCAACCACTGCTCGACCCATTCAGGGTGGGGCTTGATCCCGAGGTCGGCGACGGCCAATGCCATAAGGCGGCTGGTCTCGGTGCTGCTCAGCGAGCGTGGTGCTCGGGATGTCTCGAGCCCTTCTCGTGAGGGTTCGGGGCCGGGCAGTCAAGGTGGCTGCCACTGCAGTGGGCCGGTGTCGGGGCAGCCGGCCAGCTCGTGCACCCACACGGCGGTGGACCGGACGAGCTGGAGGGTCGCGGCGTCGGCTTCGGCTGGTGCCCGGACCGTGTGGAGGTAGGGGTGCAGGGTGAGGCTGCCGCCGGTATAGGTCTGCCACGTCAGCGCTGCCACGGTCAGGGGGTCCAGGCTGAAGGGGAGGTCGTGAGCCTGATCTGCCCGGGCCAGTTCCACGGCTTGCAGGAGGCGGCCTCGGTCGGCGGCGGCCCATCTCCTGCGGGAGTAGTCGATCGGTGGAGGATCGCGCTCCAGGGTGGTCGCCAGGTCCTCCAGGGCCTGCCGGAACGCATCCCATTCCCCGTTCCGGCGTAGCCGGGTGATCAGGGCGGTGGGCACGGGGGCAAGGCGGGCGGGCAGGCCCAGGTCCAGGGCGATCAGGGACCAGGGGCGGGTGCTGCCGACCTTGGCCAGCAGCATCGACGTGGCCGCGCGGGCGGGCAGGTCATCGTCGCTGATCCACGGGGTGAGGGCGCCGGGCCAGATGAGCTGCGGGACCTGGTTGAGGGCGACCTGTCCCGGCAGCGCGGTGAAGTAGAACTTTGCAGGGATGCCGTCGAAGTGTTGTGGGTAGCGCGGCATGGACGACGCGGTGCGGAACGTCAGCTGCGCTGTGGGGGACAGGTGGGCCTCCAGGGAGCGCAGGCGGATGGCGCCGAGCAGCCGGTTATGGCGACGTCGGCGCAGTTTGTGGCCGGTGATGATCGGAGTATGCGGCCCCTGGGGGTCGAGCAGCCCGCGGTCCTCGGCCATCGCGGCGGCCCGGTGCGCGTCGTCCTGGTCGAGCACGGCGAACGCAGTCCTGAGCGCGGCCAGCAATTTCCCAGGGGTGCGGGGGTCGGCGTTCAGCAGGCTCGTCAGCCCGACCCGCTCATCGACCAGTTCCAGGACGGCGTCGAAGTACTCCTCGACGGTGGTTTCGAAGCCGGCGGCGGTGACGGCGTCGACGGGGTAGCAGGCAGAACTGCGCGCGGCGGCCTGCAGGCGGATCATCAGTGCGATCTGCTCCGGCGTGGCCGGGGCGGCCTGCGGGGTGCGCAGGTCGGTCCCGCACCGCTGCCGGGTGGTGCGCGGCCGAGTCCCGGTGGCGGTGACCTGCGGGCAGACGCATGGCTCGGTGGTCACCGACATCCACGACGGGGTGGAGAAGGGCCGGTGGCGGCAGTCGGGACAGCGGTCAAGGAGGAACACCTCATGGGTGGTGCAGATCCCCGGCAGACGCGTCTGCCACGCACGCGGCCAGGCGCCGGTCTGCGCCAGGCAGGCCGGGCAGTACCCGAACGTCGGCGCCGGGACGCGGCCGGTGGCATACGAGGTCAGGTACCGGTCCAGCTCCTTCTCCAGCATCACCGCCCCGGAGGTGGGGGAGCGCATGCCCACGGAGAGCGGGGTGGGGCCGAGCTGGCTGGTGAGCAGGTCGGCGTGCGGCTCCACGGCTGCCTGGACCCGCCTGGTCGAGGACGACCTGCTCGGCACGCCCAGCGCTGACAGGGCCGCGTGGACGGACATCCCGTAGCGGTGGGCGACCCGCCAGATCCACGACAGGACGTGCTCGTCCTCCACTGGTGGCACGGCGATCGGCCACCGGGTGATGTCGTACCCACCGGGGACCTCCCGCAGCCCGGGCGGGGCAGCGCGTGGGCGGTCAGGCCGTGCCGGTGAGGTGCTGGGCTGCATTGTCGACCAGGGCCGTCTCGAGAATGTCCCCGGTGATGGTCTCGGCCCCGGTGGCGATGGCCAGGTGGGCGGCTCGGTCGATGAGGTTGGTCAGCGAGGCGATCCGGCCCTGGGTGCGTCGGTGCAGCTCCTTGGCGTGGGTCAGGAGCATGCCGGGCTGGGCGTCGGCGAGGATGAGGTGCTTCTCCAGGGTGGTCAGCAGGTCGCTCCAAGCGCGGGCGCCGGCGTCGCCCTCGATGCTGAAGGGGGCCACCGGGCACCTGGTCGCCCGGCGGCTCATCTGGGCGTAGACGGCCTGCTCACCCGCCAGGCCCTCGTCGAAGAAGCGTTTGGCAGCCAGGTTCACCCCGACGTACACGAACGTGACTGGCAGCGCGTTGGCCAGGCTCTTGAGGTGGTTGGAGACCTCGATGCCGTTGCTGTGCCGGAAGTCCACGAAGTGCAGATCGTCGATGATGATCAGCTTGGTCTGACAGGACATCACCACATCGACGGCGAACTCGGTCAGCTGGCTGCGGGTCGAGCGGGTCGGACGGCGTACCGGGCCATGGTTATCCTTCTGCGGGTGGCCGTAGAACTCCAGGATCTGCTGGTTGATGCCCTTGAGCGTCGCGCCCGCGTTCAGCGGGATGAACGCCACCGGCAACCGCTGTGAGCCATCGGCCGTGTACGGGCCGTAACGGCGGTACTCGCGGCGGTGAACCTGACGTGCGTACCTGGTCGCGATAGTGGTCTTGCCCAGGCCAGGCTCGGCATCGATCACCGCCGAGCCGCGCAGCTTGTCCCCATCGCGGCGGGCCGAGGCCATCACCTGGTCCAGGATCTCGAAAGCGCGGGTGAGCTGCTGGGTCTTGATCGTCGGCGGGTTCGCGTTCCATACCCGCCGCGCCTCGTCGTAGTCGGCCCGGGCGTCCTCATCCAGCGCTGCCATCTGTGCCCGGGACAGCACCTCGAACCTCGGGCGCGGAGCGGCGTTGACGAACGCGTCCCACCCGGCCTTGCGCGCCAGCTGGTACCCGACCGTGTCGTAGTCGGCCAACCACGCCGCCCACGCGTTCGTCATTCGTCGAACACCTCCAACCCGTCGGCGTCCGGAAACTGCTCGTAGTACCGGACGAAGACGTCGTCCACGTCGTCAACGACCTCCTGAGGTTGCCGTTTCGACCGCTCGGCCAGCAGGTCGATCACGCCCGGCAGCGACGCCACCTGCGCCGCCTCACCAGATGGGCTGCCTTCGGCCCCCGGCGTCGTGTGGGCACGGACGGAGGCGAGCCTGAGGGCAAGCGACTTGTCCCGCCGGGTGGTGACCTCCTGCTTCGACCACGCGCCCAGCAGGTCCTGGACCGCGGTCAGCGGGTCGACGTGCCGGCCGGTGCGCAGTGCGAGCTTCTTGGTGTACTCCGCGGCGTCCTTGGAGAACGGCTGGTCCAGCCCGGGCGCGTGCTCCCACTCCAGGGGCGAGAAGGCCTTGGTGTCGGGGTCTTGGAACCAGACGCGGCGCACGTCGTGGGCGTCGACGAAGATTGGCCACTTGCCCGCGTGGGCACCGCCGTAGGGCGACTTGCGGTTGCGGTGGGCGTTCAGCGCGGGCCCGTCGTAGCGGCGGCCGTCGACCTCGACGCCGTAGTGCTGGACCGTGCGCCAGGCCAGGTCCAGGAACAGGAACGGCAAGTCCGGGTGGGAGGGCACCATCAGCCCGCCGGTCTTGGCCAGCCCGACCTCGAACATCTCCGCCGGCGACATCGCCATGCCGGGGATCTCGGGCACGCACAGGCCCTCGTGCTTGGTGTGGTGGTAGACCTGCCCGACCCACTCGCGGATGATCTGCTCGAGCTCGGCCACGTACAAGAACGCCTGGTCCTCGATGTCGGCGCCGCGGTGGAACACATCGGGTCCCTTGTAGGCCGGCAGGTGCTGCAGCAGCCCCTGGTTCAGGGTGCGGAAGAACCGCTCGACCGTCGGCTTGTCCGTCGGCTTGTACGGGATCGCCGGCTGCACCGTGATGCCCAACCGGGCACAGGCGGCGATCACATGATCGGAGAGGTAGGTCTTGCCGTGATCGACCACGATCGCCTCCGGCAGGACCGCCGGCAGCCCGGCCACCCGCTCCTGGGACACCCCGTCCGGTTCCTCGGTCCCGACCAGCAGATTGGCCGGGACGCCGTGGAAAGGCCACCACCCGTCATCGGCCCCCGTCGGTTGCGGCGTCACGCACTGGTACAGCACGTTCGCCACGTCCGCCGACTTCGTCGACACCGGCGACAGCCGCAGACCCAGCAGGCACCGGGTGAACAAATCCTGGGCGATCGTCAGCTCCACCGGCACCCACCGCAACGTCACCGGCTCCATCGCGAAGACGTCCAACGGGGTCGTGTCCAGCACTACGTATTCACCCGGACGGGTCGCCCGCAACCGCCCGTACGGTCCACCGGGACGGTTCGCCACCGACCGGCGAGCCTTCCCGGACCCGAACGCGTGCCGCCCCTTCGACAGCTCACCCAGGCGCCGGTAGGCCGTGGTCCGCGGCGGGCAGACGACCACTCCCGGACCATGCTCCTCCTCGACCCGTCGCTGGACGCGGTCGATCACGACGTTCATCGTCGGGGTTGAGGAGGAGACGTAATCCCGCAGCACCGCCAAGCAGGCGGCGTCCCAGCGAGGATCAACCGTGGTAGATCGTTGTTGCAGGACGCGGCTGTTCACCAGCCCGGCAGGCCCCGCCGCGCGGTATCCCTGCAACCATCGCTCCAGAGTGCGCACCGACGTGCCTTCGGCCTGCGCGACTTCGGGGAATCGCTCCTGCATCGGTCGCCCGTCGTCAGACAGCAGCGTCAGCACCACCTGGACCCGGTGTTCCACCTTGGCTCGTTGCGCCGGCGTCAGTGCAGCCAGGACGACGTTGACCGGTTCGGCCTGGGGTTCGCCGGCCTGGGGTTCGCCGACCACCTGCGCTGCCGAAACCATGGCACCGAGGGCCACGGCGCGGAATCGCGTGCCGCGCTTGATCGTGGCCTGCTTCGGCCCCATTTCCTCGATCAGCCAGATGTCGCCTTCGAACCAGATGTGTGCCCCGGGCCTCAGTTCGACCACAGTCATCAGTTGCTCCCCGCTTCCATCAACGCAGCAGCGGACAGTGGAGTGGAGAGGTCCACGCTGCGTCGGCCCGACCACGTCTGGCCGAGTTTCGTCATCGTTGTCCCTGCTCCGGTCATGCGCAGCTCCGGCAGCGCCCAGCGTCGAGCGACGGCCAGGGCACGGATGTTGGCCAGCACAACGGGATCACCACCGGTCCACACCTCAAACTTCCAGTCTCGGGCACGGCAGAGTCGAGAGGTCCAGTCGAAGACAGCCGCCACCTCGGGCAGGTCGGCGAACACGGCCGGCTTGACGTCGACGAGGCAGATCCCACCGTCCCGCGTAGTGAGCAGCAGGTCAGGTGCATGACGCCGCACCTTGTCGCCGTCACGGCCCGCGAACCACAACGGTTGTGCCGCGACCCAGGTGACATCCGGGTCGAAGTCCGCCAGCCACAGGCGATCCAGCTCCAGCCGACTCTCGTAAGGGACATGGCCACGGGTCGTGGCGGACCAGAACAACCCCGAGTAGTGACGCTGCCCGGCACGAGACAAGGTGCGTCGCACCGGCAGCGCGCGAGCCAATCTCGCGGGGTCGACCTTCCGGAGCGCCGTCACGACTTCCTGGCCGTCGGCATCGACATACCGGACCTCGGTGCTCAGCAGCTGCTCCGCTGTCACGAGACTCAGCGTGACACTCCGCCACTTAACTGGGACGACCGACACGCGTCCGCCAGTTAAGTGGGACTCCGACATCTCAGATGGGATCCGACACTGGGCAACGCTGCCAAGCTGGAAGCGAGCGGGGAACAAACGGCGTGAGCGCAAGGTTGAGCCTGGTGAACTCAACTTGCATGAGCGCTGGTTTGACAATGACTGGCGCACTCCGCAGAGTTGAGTGCAGCCGTGTCAACCGCGTCGCCGCCCGCCCGGGTGAGGCGCACCTCATACCGAAGGAGAAAACCCGCATGGGACGTGCAGTCGGCATCGACCTCGGCACCACCAACTCGGCGGTCGCCGTCCTCACCGGCGGCGAGCCGGAGATCATCGCGAACGCCGAGGGCGGTCGCACCACCCCGTCCGTCGTCAGCTTCGCCAAGAACGGCGAGGTGCTCGTCGGTGAGGTCGCCAAGCGGCAGGCCGTCACCAACGTCGACCGGACCATCCGCTCCGTCAAGCGCCACATGGGCACCGACTGGAGCACCACGATCGACGACAAGAAGTACACCCCCAGGAGATCAGCGCCCGCACGCTGATGAAGCTCAAGCGCGACGCCGAGTCCTACCTGGGTGAGCCCGTCACCGACGCGGTCATCACCGTGCCGGCCTACTTCGACGACGCCGAGCGTCAGGCGACCAAGGACGCCGGTGAGATCGCCGGCCTCAATGTCCTGCGCATCGTGAACGAGCCCACCGCCGCGGCGCTCGCCTACGGTCTGGACAAGGGCAAGGAGGACGAGCTCATCCTCGTCTTCGACCTCGGTGGAGGCACCTTCGACGTCTCCCTGCTCGAGGTCGGCAAGGACGCCGAGGACGGCTTCGCGACCATCCAGGTCCGCGCCACCCACGGTGACAACAAGCTCGGTGGTGACGACTGGGACCAGCGCATCATCGACCACCTGGTCACCACGGTGAAGAACCAGTCGGGCGTCGACCTGGCCAAGGACAAGATCGCCCTGCAGCGACTCAAGGACGCCGCCGAGCAGGCCAAGAAGGAGCTCTCGTCCTCGAGCAGCACCAACATCAACCTGCAGTACCTGTCGATGGGTGAGAACGGCCCGATCCACCTGGACGAGACCCTCTCCCGCGCGCAGTTCGAGCAGATGACCTCCGACCTGCTGGACCGGACCAAGGCGCCGTTCGACCAGGTCATCAAGGACGCCGGCATCTCCGTGTCCGAGATCGACCACGTCGTCCTCGTCGGCGGCTCCACCCGCATGCCGGCCGTCGTCGAGCTCATCAAGAAGATGACCGGCGGCAAGGAGCCCAACAAGGGCGTCAACCCGGACGAGGTCGTCGCCGTCGGCGCCGCCCTGCAGGCCGGTGTCCTCAAGGGTGACCGCAAGGACGTCCTGCTCATCGACGTCACCCCGCTGAGCCTGGGCATCGAGACCCAGGGCGGCATCATGACCACCCTCATCGAGCGCAACACGGCGATCCCGACCAAGCGCTCGGAGGTCTTCACCACGGCCAGCGACAACCAGCCGTCGGTGGGCATCCAGGTCTACCAGGGTGAGCGTCAGATCGCCGCGCACAACAAGCTGCTGGGCAACTTCGAGCTCACCGGCATCGCCCCGGCCCCCCGTGGCGTGCCGCAGATCGAGGTCACCTTCGACATCGACGCCAACGGCATCGTGCACGTCTCCGCCAAGGACCGTGGCACGGGCAAGGAGCAGTCGATGACGATCTCCGGCGGCTCGGCGCTGCCGAAGGACGAGATCGAGCGGATGATCAAGGACGCCGAGGCGCACGCCGAGGAGGACAAGGCGCGCAAGGAGGAGACCGAGCTCCGCAACACCGCCGAGCAGCTGGTCTACTCGACCGAGAAGTTCCTCGCCGACTCCGGTGACAAGGTCCCGGCCGACGCGCGGGGCCCGGTCGACACCGCGCTGACCGACCTCAAGGACGCGCTGAAGGCCGACAGCGGCGCGTCGCTGGACGACATCAAGGCCAAGATGGAGACCCTCTCCACCGAGTCCCAGAAGATGGGGTCGGCCCTGTATGCCGCGCAGCAGGCCGAGGGTGCGGGCGCCGGCGCCGGCTTCCAGGACGCGACCGGGGCGGCCGACGTCGACCCGAACGCGGCCGGGGGCGGCTCCGACCAGGACGGTGACGTGGTCGATGCCGAGGTCGTCGACGACGAGGACACCAAGTGACCGACGCCGACCGGACCGCGACCGGTGGCCCCTCCGAGGAGGAGGCCACCGGCCGCGGACCGGTGATCCGCGACAAGCGGCGCATCGACCCCGAGACCGGTCAGCCGCGGCAGCGGGAGCAGCCGCCCTCGGCCGGGGCCGAAGGTGCCCCGGCTGAGGCTGCCGTCAACACGTCCGTCGAGAGCGACGGGGGCCAGGTGCCCGGGGGCGGGAGCGGTGACGGCGACAGTCACCCCGACACGCTCCTGGCCGCCGAGCGGCTCGAGGAGATGCGCCGGATGCAGGCCGAGTTCGTCAACTTCCGCAACCGCACCCAGCGGGAGCGGGAGACCGACCGGACCCGAGCCACCGGTGCCGTCGTTGAAGCCATGCTGCCGCTGCTGGACGACATCCACTCCGCGCGCGAGCACGGAGAGCTCGAGGAGGGCACTCCCCTGGCGGCGATGGCCGAGAAGCTGGAGCAGATCCTCGCCCGCTTCGGCGTCGAGCGCACGGGCAACGTCGGCGACGTCTTCGACCCGAACGTCCACGAGGCGCTCATGCACCTGCCGGCCGACAGCCCGGGTGTCGAGCTCCCCGAGGGCGCCACGGAGATGACGGTCGTGCAGGTCGTGCAGCCGGGCTTCACCGTGGCCGGCCAGGTCGTCCGCGCCGCCCGAGTGGCGGTCGCCGACCCGAGCTGAGCGGCATACCCTCCCACCGGGCGCGTGGCGCGGCGGATTCGCAGCCACCCACGCCGCGCGCCCCGGTGGGGGACAATCAACCTTCAAGGAGGTGAGCACGCAATGGTCAACCAGGACTGGTTCGAGAAGGACTTCTACGCGATCCTCGGCGTCAGCAAGGACGTGGACGCCAAGGAGCTGAAGAAGGTCTACCGCAAGCTGGCGCGCCAGCACCACCCGGACTCCAACCCGGGTGACAAGGCGGCCGAGCAGCGGTTCAAGGATGTCGGCGAGGCCTACGCGGTGCTCTCCGACCCCGAGCAGCGCAAGCAGTATGACGCCGTCCGCGCCATGGGCGGCGGGGCCCGCTTCACCGCGGGGGCCGGTGGTGCCGGTGGCGCAGGCGGCTTCGAGGACGTCTTCGCCCAGATGTTCGGTGCCGGGGGCGGGGCGCAGAACGTGCGCTTCTCGACCGGGGGCCAGGGCGGCATCGATCTCGAGGACCTGCTCGGCGCGTTCGCCGGTGGGGGCGGTTTCCAGCCCGGCGGTGGGCAGGGCGGTTTCCCCGGTGGGGCGCAGGGCTTCCCCGGCGGCGGTCGGCGGGCGCCGATGAAGGGCCAGGACGTGGAGGCCACCACCTCCATCGACTTCCGCGCCGCCGCGCACGGTGAGACCGTCACCCTGAGCAAGCCCGACGGCGGCACGATCACCACCCGGATCCCGGCCGGTGTGAAGGACGGCCAGAAGATCCGGCTCCGGGGCAAGGGGATGCCCGCGCCCGTCCAGGGTGGTGAACACGGGGACATGTACCTCACGGTGACGGTCCGTCCGCACCCCGTCTTCGGCCGGGACGGCAACCACCTCACCGTGGACCTGCCGGTCACCTTCGCCGAGGCGGCGCTCGGTGCCACCGTCCAGGTCCCGACCCTCGACGGGTCCACCGTGCGCGTCAAGGTCGCGCCAGGCACGCCCTCCGGGCGGGTCCTGCGTGTCAAGGGCCGGGGCATCCAGGGCAAGAGCGGCGCCGGGGACCTGCTGGCCAAGGTGCAGGTCGTCGTGCCGCAGCGGCTCAGCGACAAGGCCCGCGAGGCCGTCGAGGTGCTGCAGGCCGAGGCCGACGGGGTCGACCCGCGGGCCCACCTCCTGCAGCGAGCGAGGGCGTGATGAGCGATGGTCGACCGTGACACTCCCGTCTACGTGATCTCGGTCGCGGCCGAGCTCGCCGGGATGCACGCCCAGACCCTGAGGCAGTACGACCGCCTCGGCCTGGTCGTGCCCTCCCGCACCCGCGGCGGTGGCCGCCGCTACTCCGCGCGAGACATCGACCGCCTGCGCGAGGTGCAGCGGCTCTCCGCCGAGGGCGTGGGGCTGGCCGGGATCCGCCGCACGCTCGACCTGGAGAACGAGGTCGAGGAGCTGCGCTCGCGCGTGGCCCGGCTCACCGCCGAGAACCACGCGCTGCGTGAGGCCGTCGGCCGGCTGCCCCGGGTCTTTGCGGCCGGCCGCCACGGTGAGGTGGTGGCGCTGCGCGCCGGCACCCGCCCGCGGGCGACCTCGCCGGGCACCTCGCTGACGCTCTGGCGGCCGCAGGGCTGGCCCTTCGAGGACTGAGGCGACGCCGGCAGCGAGCAGCGGGCCTTGTGCACCTCATCGGCAGGTGCACAAGGGCCCTTCTGGTCCGGGCAGACCCACGGGTCAGCCGACCGGTCCGCTCACTTGACCTCCTTGCGGACCACCCGCCAGAAGCCGACCGTGAGGGGGAGCAGGATCCACAGGGCACCGGTGGTGCCCACCTGGGCCCACTGCTCGCCGGTGAGGGCCTGGCTGCCCAGGAGCGGAGCCTGGGCGGTGGCCAGGTCGAACCAGGCGGCGTGCTCCCGCAGCCACGCCGTGGTCATGAAGACCAGCGGGGACAGGGTGGGCACGAGCACGTAGGCGACGATGCCGAGGGGGACGCTCAGGAAGAGAGCGCCGAAGGCAACTCCGGTCAGGACGCCCAGGGCCTGGATCACCACGAGGTGTCCGAGCAGCGTCCAGCCGAGGGACAGGTCGATCTCACCGCCGACGGCCGCGCGGGAGGCGACATGGGCGAGGCCGGCGACGAGGATGGACAACGCCAGCACCGCCATACCGAGCAGGACGACGGCCACCGTCTTGGCGACCATGACCCGGACCCGCCGGGGCTCCTGGGTGAAGGTGATGAGTGCGGTGCGTTGGCTCCATTCGTTGGCCGCCGTCAGGATGCCCAGGACCGGGAGGAGGATGGCCTGGGGGATGTTGGCGGCGACCAGGAGGCTGAGCATCCCGCTCCCGGTGTCCCGGCCGAGCCAGAGGGGGACGGCCATCGCGACCACGGTGAGGGCGAGGATGGCAAGGAGCACCCAGCGCCCGCTCCGGGTGTCGACGAGCTTGCGCAGCTCGGTGCCGAGCAGGCGGCCGAAGGACGCGCCTCCGACCCTCTCGATCGCGGGGTGGGCTGCTCGGTCGGTGGAAGGGCTCGGGACTCGGACTCGATCTGTCGTGGTGGTCATGGGGGTCCTCCTGGACGTGAGTGGTCGGGTGGGCGGGGCTGGTGCCGACTCCGTCGACGGGTGGCCGACGGCCGCGGCTGACCTCAGGTGACTCATGCCGCCGCGCCCTCGGTGACGTCCTCACGGGCATCGTCGGCGGTGAGCTGGATGAACATGTCCTCCAGCGCGCCGCCGGGGCTGGTGCGCAGCTCGGTGACGAGCAGCTGCTCGGCGAGGGCCAGCCGCGCGACCTGCTCCGCGGTGGCGTTGGTGACCAGCTCGGCCGACCGTGGCGTGACCTCGAAGCCGGCCCGTCGCAGTGCCTGTCCCACCGTGGTCAGGTCCGGGGACCCGACGACGGTGCCGGTGCTGCGGAGCAGCTCCTCCTTGGTGCCCTGGGCGACGATCCGACCGCGGCCGATCAGCACCAGGTCTTGGGCGATCTGCTCGACCTCGTGCAGCAGGTGCGAGCTGAGGAGCACGGTGCCGCCGTCGGCGGCGTAGTCGCGCAGCAGTCCGCGCATCCAGCGGATACCGGCCGGGTCCAGCCCGTTGGCGGGCTCGTCGAGGATGAGGACCTGGGGGTCGCCGACCAGCGCACCTGCCAGGCCCAGGCGCTGCCGCATACCCAGGGAGTAGTTGCCGACGCGGCGGCCGGCCTCGCGTCGGCTCAGGCCGACCCGCTCGAGCGAGGCGTCCACCGCGGACCGCGGCATCCCCGCCATGGCCGCGGCCAGGGCCAGGGTCTCCCGACCGGTACGACCGGCGTGCTGGGCGGTGGCGTCGAGCATGACCCCGACATGGCGGGTCGGGGTGGGCAGGGAGCGGTAGGGGCGGCCGAGGACCCGGGCCGTCCCCGCGGTCGGGGAGGTCAGGCCGACCATCATCCGCATCGCGGTGGACTTGCCGGCCCCGTTGGGTCCGAGGAAGCCGGTGACCCGCCCGGGTCGGGCGGTGAAGGTGATGTCGTCGACGGCCGTGAAGGAGCCGTAGCGCTTGGTGAGGTTCTCGATCGTGATCATGGCCTCAGCCTCACGCCCACCGAGCCGGCCCTACATCGGCCGCCGGTCGGCACCGAGGGGGTCGATGGTCGGCGGCAGGGGCTGCGGACGGCATACCGAAGGAGGGGGTGCACGCGACGATGGGTGGTGGGTCCCGTCGGACCTGGCACCTACCCTTGCGGTATGTCGAACCCTACGGGCCGGGTGTCCACCCTTGCGCCCCCGGCGCCGCTGGGGGTGTCGGGTGGCGCGGCGCGACCGTTCGAGCGCCTGCCGCTGTGGAGCAACGGCTGGCGCCTCTTCGTGGCCTGGCTCGCCGGGATGCTCCTCTTCCTGGCCTACACCGCCCCGGTCGTCATGATGTCCGACGGGCCCGGGGAGACACCGGCCACAGGGCGGGTCGTCGCCCTGCTCCTGCTCGACCTTGCGGTCGGCCACGTGATCCTGGTGCTGGCCGCCTTCCGCCGCCGCGCGCCGGTGTGGATCGGGGTCGTCACGGTGGTGCTGTCGGCGGTCTCTCTCATGGGCGCGCCTGCGGCGCTGCTCGTGGCCTTCTCGCTGGCCACCCGCCGGCGGCTGGCGCCGATCGTCTGGCTCGGTGTCCTCAACCTGGCCGCCGGGATGTTCCACGAGAACACCATCGCCCGCGTCACCGTGCCCCAGGAGTTCGGGCAGAGCCTCACCGGCCGGGGATGGCTCCTCGACAACCTGGTCTACGCGGCCTTCATGATCCTGATGTACGGCGTCATCGTGCTCGTCGGGTGGAACATCGGCTCACGCCGCGAGCTGGTCGCCAGCTGGCGGCGGCAGGCGGAGACCTCCCTCAGCGAGCAGGCCGCCAGGGTCGCCCAGGCCCAGCTGGCGGAACGTGCACGGATCGCCCGGGAGATGCACGACGTGCTTGCGCACCGGCTCTCCCTCGTGGCGATGCACGCCGGGGTGCTGGCGCACCGACCCGACCTGTCCGAGACGGAGCGGGCCGAGGCCGCCGAGGTCGTGCGCGTCGGTGCGCACCAGGCGCTGGACGAGCTGCGCGAGGTCCTCGGTCTGCTGCGGGAGGACGGAGAGGGGGTCCGGGGCTCCCGGGTCGAGGCGCCCCAGCCGGGGCTGAGCGACATACCCCTCCTCGTCGCCGAGGTGACCAGCAGCGGTCAGGAGGTCCGTCTCCTGGCCGAGGAGGACCTGTGGCCCCGGTTGGTGACGCTGCCGGCGAGCGCCGGCCGGCACGCCTACCGGGTGGTCCAGGAGGCACTCACCAATGCGCGCAAGCACGCCGGCGGGAGACCGGTGACGGTGCAGATCGACGGCGGGGAGGCCGACGGGCTGCGCATCGAGGTGACCAACCCCACGGCTGCGGTGGGGGAGGGGACGTTGCGGTCCGGCGGTCGCGGTCTGACCGGGATGGCTGAACGGGTGGAGCTCGCGGGCGGGCGGTTCTCGGCTGGTGCCGAGGCGGGCCGTTTCGTGGTGCGCGCGTCGCTGCCCTGGCCGGACGGTGGGAGGAGGACGCGGTGAGCGAGGGTATGGCGCGACCCAGGGTCGTGCTCGTGGACGACGACGCCCTGGTGCGGGCCGGGCTGCGGATGATGCTCGGCGGACCGGACGGGGTCGACGTGGTGGCCGAGGGGGACGACGGCGACCGGGTCGTCGAGCTGGTCGGTCGGCACCGGCCCGACGTGGTGCTCATGGACATCCGGATGGCTCGGGTGGACGGGCTGGAGGCGACCCGTGAGCTGCTCCGGACCTATCCCGGGACCAAGGTGCTGATCCTGACGACCTTCGACGCGGACGCCTACGTCCTGGAGGCACTGCGGGCGGGGGCGCGCGGGTTCGTGCTCAAGGACACGCCTCCACCCCGGCTGGTCGCGGCCGTGCACGAGGTGGCCGGGGGCGACCATGCGCTGTCACCGTCGGTCGCGGCGCTGCTTGTGCGCCAGGTGGCCGATGGGGCGGGAGGGTCTGACGGCTCGCCCCGGGACGAGCGGGCCGCGCGTGCCCGGGACGCGCTGGCCCGGCTCACCGACCGTGAGGTCGAGGTGGCCCGGGCCGTCGCCGGCGGAGGCTCGAACGCCGACATCTCGCGCGAGCTCTACCTCAGCGTCCCCACCGTGAAGGCGCACGTCTCGAGCATCCTGGCCAAGCTCGGCCTCACCAACCGGGTGCAGGTGGCGCTGCTCGTCCACGACGCGGAGAGCTGACGCCTGCCGGTTGGGCCGGACCCCGGACCGGTGATCGACTCAGCCCGGTGGACGCGACGGCGGCCCGGCGCGGACCACCCGCCCGCCGTCGTCCCCGGCGCCCGGACCGACCTCGACCACGTGGTCGGCGGTGGCCACCGCGGCCGGGTCGTGCTCGGCGAGGACGACCGTGTGGCCGCCATCGACGAGGGTGTGCAGCTGGGCCAGCAGGCGGTGCACGTCGGCCGGGTGCAGGCCGGACGTGGGCTCGTCCATGACGTAGAGCGTGGGGGCCCGGCGCTCCTTCTGCAGCTCGGTGGCCAGCTTGATCCGCTGCGCCTCTCCGCCGGAGAGCTCGGTGGCCGGCTGACCCAGCGTGAGGTAGCCCAGGCCCAGCGCCTCCAGGGCGGACAGCGCCCGACGCGCCGGGGCGAGGCCTGCCAGCACGACCCGGGCCTCGGTCACGGTGAGCCGCAACAGGTCCGCCACGGTGAGCAGCCGCCCGTCCGGTGCCTCCCACCGCACCTGCAGCGTCTCGGGGCCGAAGCGGTCGCCGGCGCAGTCGGGGCAGGCGGAGTAGGTGCCGGGCAGGAAGAGGAGCTCCACCGCCACGGCACCCTCCCCCTGGCAGGTCGCGCACCGTCCCGCCGCGGTGTTGAAGCTGAACCGGCTCGCCGTGAAGCCACGCGCCCGGGCCTCCGGGCTCGCGGCGAAGGCCTTGCGCACGTGGTCCCACAGCCCCGTGTAGGTCGCCAGGGTCGAACGTGGGGACCGTCCGATCGGCTTCTGGGTGATCCGCACCACCCGACCGGGTATGCCGTGGCCGCGGGCCTTCGCCCGCGCGGCGGGTGAAGGTCCCTCGCCGTCCCCGGCCGTCCCGACCCCGCCCGGCCGCGCCGGATCGACGCCGTCGTCGGTCGCGTCCGCCTCGTCCTCCAGCTCCGGCTCGTCCTCGACCCGTGCCAGCTCCGCGCCGACCACGTCGTGGACCGCGTCCAGCAGGCTCGTCTTGCCCGAGCCGGAGATGCCGGTGACCACCGTCAGGGCGCCCAGGGGCAGGTCGACGTCCACCCCGCGGACGGTGTGCCGGGACAGACCGGTCAGCGTGAGGACCCCGGTGCCGGCGCGGGGTGCCGAGCCGCGGATCTCCTCCGGGTGCACGGGCCGGTGGAGGTACTGCGCGGTGACCGACCCCTCGACGGCGGCCAGCCCCGGCAGCGGTCCGGACCAGAGCACCCGCCCACCCCCGGTGCCGGCGCCCGGGCCGACGTCGACGACCCAGTCGCAGCGCTGCACCACGGCCATATCGTGCTCGACGACGAGCACGGTGTTGCCGGCGCCGACGAGGTCGCGCAGCAGACGCACCAGGCGGTCGGTGTCCCGGGGGTGCAGGCCGGCCGAGGGCTCGTCGAGCACGTAGACGACGCCGAACAGGCCTGAGCGCAGCGCCGTCGCCAGACGGAGCCGCTGGAGCTCCCCGGAGGAGACGGTCGACGTCGGTCGTCCGAGCGCCAGGTGCCCGAGCCCGAGCTCGACCAGCAGCCGCAGCCGCCCGCAGAGGTCGTCGAGCAGGACCCGCTCGGCCTGGGCCCGCGCCTCGAGCCCCACCTGCTGTCCCGCCAGGAAGGTGAGGCGCCGCTCCAGGGGACCGAGGAGCGCGGACACCGGCAGCACGGCCACCTCGTCGATCGCCAGGCCCGACCAGGTGACGGCCAGCGCCTCGGGCCGCAGCCGGCGCCCGTCGCACACCTCGCACGGCCGGGACTCCACGTGACGTAGGGCCCGGCGCCGCTGGCTGGGTGACCGCGTCTCCGCCAGGGTCCGCAGCACGTACCGGGAGGCGGAGGAGAAGGTGCCCTGGTAGGGCCGCTGGATCCGTTCCGGGTCCCGCGTCGGGACGACGGTGACCACCGGCTGCTCGTCGGTGAAGAGGATCCAGTCCCTCGTCCGCGCCGGCAGGTCCTGCCACGGTGCGTCGACGTCGTGCCCCAGCGTGGCGACGATGTCGCGGTAGTTCTTGCCCAGCCACGCCCCGGGCCACGCGGCGACGGCGCCCTCGGCGATCGAGAGGGTCGGGTCCGGCACCATCGAGGCCTCGGTCGGGACGTGCTGCGTCCCGAGCCCGCCGCACGCCGGGCACGCGCCGAGGGCCGTGTTGACCGAGAAGTGGTCGGAGTCCATCGGCTGCGCACCGGCCGGGTAGTCCCCGCACCGCGACCACAGCATCCGCAGCGTGCTCCCGGCGGTCGTGACGGTGCCGACCGAGGAGCGGGACGACATACCCCCCGCCCGGCCCTGCTCGAGCGCCACCGTCGGGGGCAGGCCGGTGACGTCACGCACCTGCGGGTCGACGGCCGCGTGGATGAGCCGGCGGGCGAACGGCGCGACCGAGTCCAGGTACCGGCGTTGCGCCTCGCCGTGGATCGTGCCGAACGCCAGGCTGGACTTGCCCGAGCCCGACACCCCGGTGACGGCGACGAGAGCGCCCCGTGGCAGGTCGACGTCGACGTCGCGCAGGTTGTGCAGGCGCGCCCCGCGGACGCCGATCGAGCCGGTCACCCCTGCGGCAGGCGGGCCCGGACGATGGCCGCGGCGGCGTGCTCGTGGACGCGGTGGGTGGGGCTGATCTCGACGTCGACGAACCCGGCGTCGCTGAGTGCGGACCGGAAGTCGCTCTCCGTGAGCGCCCCCGCGATGCACCCGGTCCAAGCCTCCATGTCGGCCCGGGTCGCGGCGTCCATCCCTGCGTCGGCCACCACGTCGGAGACGGCAAACCGGCCTCCGGGGCGCAGCACCCGGGCCGCCTCCCGGAGGACGACCGACTTGTCGGCGGCCAGGTTGATCGCGCAGTTGGAGATGACGACGTCGACCGAGTCGTCCGGCAGCGGGACGTCCTCGAGGTAGCCCTGCACGAACTCGACGTTGTCGACCCCGGCCGCGGCCGCGTTGCGGCGGGCCAGCTCCAGCATCTCCTCGGTCATGTCCAGGCCGATGACGCGCCCGCCGGGGGAGACCCGGCGCGCGGAGATGAGCACGTCCCCGCCGGCTCCCGACCCGAGGTCGAGCACGACCTCGCCCGGGTGGAGGTCGGCGACGGCGGTCGGGACGCCGCAACCCAGCGAGGCCGCCACCGCGTCCTCGGCGCCGGCGACCTCCTCCCCGTAGAGGCTGCGGCCGAAGACCTGGGTGCCGGTCCGGTCCGTCGTCAGCTCGACCGGCACCGCACCACCCCCGCAGCAGCCGGTGGCTCCCTGCGCGGCCGCGGCGTACCGCTGCCGGACCTGCTCACGGATCTCGTCCTGGGTCTGGCTCACGATGTCGATGCTACGCCGCCCTCCCGGTCCTCGGGCCGGACCAGCAGCCGGGTCAGGCGCGGACCGGCGTCGATCGTGACCACGTCGGAGCCGGCCTCCACGTCGTGCTCGGCGAAGGCGTCCAGGACGGCCATGACCACGGCGTGCGTGGCCTCCTTGGTCTCCAGCTGACGGGCTCCGGACCAGAAGCGCAGCTCCAGCTGGACGGTGGCGGTCCCGATCGAGGTGAGGAAGGCTTCCGGGCCGGGGTCGTCCAGGACCTGCGGCAGGGCCCGCATCGCGTCCACCGCCACCCTCGCGGCCCGGTCCAGGTCCGCGGTGTCGGCGACGTCGACGAGCACCGAGCTGCGGACGTGCTCGAAGCCGGTCTGGACGGTGACGACCTCCGAGTGGAGGGTGCCGTTCGGCACGAGCACGAGCCGGCCGTCGAAGGTCCGCACCGACGTGCTGGTCAGACCCATGTGGACGACCGTGCCGCGGTGCTCGCCCACGGAGATCTGGTCACCGACGCGGAACTTGTCACGGGTGAGGATGACGATGCCGGCGAACATATTGCCCAGCACCGTCTGGAAGGCGATGCCGGCGGCGATGGAGACGACCCCGATCCCGCCCAGCAGGTTGACCGGACGGATGCTCGGGAAGGTCACGGTGACCGCGGCCCCGACCGCCAGCGCCGTGACCAGCCAGGACACGAGGCGGCCGAAGACCCGGGCCGAGCTCTCGCTGCGCCCCCGCCAGGACAGGGTGCGGGTCACCAGCGCCCGCACGAGCTGCGCCAGGAGGATCCCGACGACGAGGACGGTCAGGCCCAGGCCGACCCCCACCAGGGTGACCGGCGGCAGCTCCAGACCCTCGAGCGCGTCGCTCATCCCTCCCCCACCTCCCCGACCGGCCCGACCTGTGCGCGGGCGGCGGCCAGCCACCGGCGCAGCCCGGGCCGGTGGTCGGGCAGGGCGACCGTGAGCAGGTCCTCGAGCATCGCCACGACGCGCCGGGGGACCTGCAGGGTGTCCTTGCCGTAGTGCAGCGGCTCGGCGAGGGCCAGGTCGACCAGCTGCTCCACGCGCTGCGGCCGGTGGACCAGGCGCACGGTGCCCTCCCGGGTCACCAGCGCGGGCAGCTCGGCACGGAGCACGACCATGCGGAGGATGCGGTGCAGCTCGTCGAGGACCTGGATCGCGGTGGTCGGGTCGTTGATGCCGGGGGACAGCGCGCGCTCGGCGATGTCGACGAGCTTGCGCACCCCGAAGGACGGGTCCTGGTGGAAGAAGCGGTCCTTCTCCACGACGACCATGCCGCGCAGCGGCTTCAGGTCGTCCTCGTCCACCTCCTCGGCCCCGGCCCTGGGCCATACCCTCACCGCCGGTGCCCCCTCGGGCACGAAGTCACCCACCTGCAGCAGGATCTCGACGACCACGTCCCGCTCGGCCGCCCAGGAGACCAGCCGCCGGTGGTCCACCTCGACCACCGCACCGTGCTCGACGGCCTCCAGCGTCTGGGCGGTGAGATCCGGCCCTGGCTCCCAGCTGCTCAGTCCCAGCCGGGACCCGGGCGTGTCCGGGTGGGGGAGGTAGCGGTCCACGACGTCCACCGTCGCGTCACCGAGGTGGGAGACGATCGAGGAGACCTGGATCGAGTTGGTGATGTGGTGGATGAAGGCCAGGAACATCCCGACGCTGGCCAGCACCAGCAGGAAGCCCAGCGTGACCGACACCTGGGGCACGAACGACCCGCCCTCACCGGACTCACCCTGCACCGAGCGGAGCACGGTGAGCGCGTAGGTGAAGCTCGCCGCGAAGATCCCGAGGGTGACCTGGGTGACGCGGCTGGAGAGGAAGTCGCCCAGGACGCGGGGGCTGTACTGGCTGCTGGCCAGCTGGATGACGACCATGGTGATGGAGAAGACCAGGCCGGTCACCGAGATCATCGCCCCGGCGATGTTCCCGAGCATGTCGCGGGCCCCGCTCGCGCCGCCGGGGAAGAAGTAGGGCAGCTCGTCGTCCAGGCCCCGGTCCAGCTCCGGCATGAAGATCCCCGCCAGGGTGGCCAGGACGATGATGACCGTGGGCAGGACCCAGAAGGGGCGCCACAGCCGGTCCCACCGGCTGATCGAGCGGGTCTGGGGCAGCGCGCCGAGCTCGTCCTGGTCCTCGGGCTCGCTCATGGGCCCCATCCTGGCGCAGACGGGCGGCGCCGGTCGGATGGGGTGGAGCCGGGAATAAGTGACGCTTCACCTTGATTGACGTCAGCATGAGGATCGGCATCGTCGTCAGCAGCACCCGCCCCACCCGCATCGGCCCGAGGGTGGCCGCCTGGGTCGCCGAGCACGCCCCGGAGGGCGTCGAGGCCGAGATCGTGGACCTGGCGGAGCTGGACCTGCCGTTCCTGTCCGACCTCAACCACCCGAAGCTGGCCGACTACACCGAGCCCAGCACGATCGCCTGGTCGGAGACGGTCCAGCGCTACGACGCGCTCATCGTCGCCGTCCCGGAGTACAACGCCAGCTACCCCGCGCCGCTGAAGAACGCCATCGACAGCATCTACGTCGAGTGGGACGGCAAGCCGATCGGGGTCGTGGGCTACGGCTGGGGCGGCGCGGCCCGTGCCGTCACCGCCCTCGTGCCGGTGCTCGCGCACGTCAAGGCCGTCCCGGTCGTCGGCCCGGGCCTGTCCTTCACGACCCACCTCACCCCGGAGGGCGAGATGCTCGACGCGGCCCCGGCCGGTGAGCTGGTCGAGCTCTACGCCGCCCTCGAGGCCATGGTGCCCGCCACCGTCTGACCCGCCCCCCGTTAGGTTGAGCGGTATGCAGCAGCTCGCCACCCAAGGCTCCCTGGTCGTCGCGGCGACCCCCCAGCAGGTCTACGACGTCGTCAGCGACATCATGAGGACCGGGGAGTGGTCACCCGTGTGCCGCCGGGCCGAGTGGGTCGACCCGGAGCGCACCGGCGAGGGCGCGCAGTTCCTCGGTCACAACGACGACGGCACCAAGGAGTGGACCACCACGTCAACGGTCGTCAGCGCACGGCCGGGCGAGGAATTCGTCTGGGAGGTCGGGGACGGCTTCGTGCGGTGGGGCTACCTGATGGCCCCGGTCGAGGGCGGCACCCGGCTGACCCACACCTGGGAGGTCCTGCCCCCGCTCCACGGACACTTCGCCCGGAAGTACGGCGAGCAGGCGCAGGAGGTCCTGGCCCACCGCGCCGAGTCCGCGCACGCGAGCATCCCGCGCACCCTGGAGACCATCAAGGGGATCGTCGAGCGCGAGGCCTGAGGCCTGAGGCCGGCGCCCCGCGGGTGCCCGGTGCCCCGCCGGCCCGCCGTCGTCACGCCCCCAGGAACGCCCGGATCGCGGGCAGCTCGCGCCGCGCCTGCGCCAGCCCCGCCTCGTGGCTGGCGCGCAGCCGGGCGACCGACCGCTCGCCGTTGCCGACCGGCATCCGCTCCGGCACGAAGAGGTAGGCCGACCCCTCCGCTCGAGCTCGAGGAGCTCCCGGCGGGTGGCGTTGTAGCGCGCCGGGCGCTCCCGCAGGGCCTCCACCACTGTGGGCATGGAGCGCAGCCAGCGCCGGAGCACCAGGTCACCGCGCTGGGGGGTCTTGACGTAGCCCCGCTCCTGGGTGAGCACGACGAGGAACCTCTCGTAGCTGTCCGCCCGGGCGGCGTCCAGCGCGATCCCGCCGGCCGGTCCCAGCGCGCCGTCGACGTAGACCTGCCCGTCGATGGTCACCGGTGGCATGACCACCGGCATCGTCGAGGAGGCCCGGACCCGGACCATAAGGTCGCGCAGGGTGGGGACGTCCTCGCGGCCCCAGTGCACCTGCTCGCCGGTGGTGGCGTTGAACGCCCCGATCCGCAACCGCTGCCGGCCGGCGTGGAAGGTCTCCCAGTCGAAGGGGAGCGCCTGGCCGGGCAGGGAGGTCTCCTCGTAGATGTATTGCGCGTTGAACAGGCCCTGACCGCGGGCGAAGGTGCGCCAGTCGCCGAACCGGGGGTCCGCTGCGAAGTCGGTGAAGCTGTGCCGTGCCCGCCACGGGTCGCGCGAGAGGTAGTTGACGGCGTTGCTGGACCCGGCGGAGATCCCGCCCACCCAGTCCAGGTGCAGCCCGGCCTCCAGCAGCGCCACCACCAGCCCCGAGGTGTAGGAGGCCCGCATGCCCCCGCCCTCGAAGATGAGGGCGGTCCCGGTGACGGTCGGCTCCAGGGCCTCCGGGTGTTCCAGGGCCTCCGGGGTCACGGCACCCACAACTCCTCGAGCCGGGTGACCTCACCGCCCTCGACCGTCAGCCAGACGTTGAAGTACACGTCGCCGGCGGCCAGGGCCTCGCCCCACTCCGCGACCGTGAGCTCCTGCGTGTCGGCCGGGTCACCGGTGGGGTGGTGCAGGGCCGTGGCGTCGGCGTCCCAGGCCACCTCGCGCAACGCCGGGTTCTGGTCCCGGACGTAGTAGTCGTTGGGGACCTCGAGCGCGTCCAGGCCGTCCTCCTCCGCGGCCTGGTAGGCCTCTTCGCCGACGAACCAGCACATGAGGTTGAAGTCCAGGGTCCCGTCGTCGACCTCCTCGACCTGGCCGTACCACCGGCCGTCGGGAAGGTCCTCCGACCCGGGGGCGCACCCGGAACCCTCGGGGACGGCCGCGTCGGGGTTGGAGGTGGGGGCGACGGTCGCGTCGGTGCCCGCCCCGGTCGCGTTGACCGTCTCGGTCGCGGTGACCGTGGCGGTCGTCCCGGCGGGGCTCGTCGCGGTGAGCGCGACGGTCGGCTCGTCCTCCCCGTCCGGACCGGCGCACCCGGCGAGCAGCACCGCACCCAGGGCGAGGAGGGGGAGCGGGGGGCGGGAGCGGGGCCGGCGGGACGTCATACCTCGAGGAAACCACACCCGCCGACGGTGCTCCCACCGCGAGCGGGGCCCGGTGCCGGACCGGCGTCGGCGGGCGCGAGACTGGGGGTATGACGTCCCCCTCCCCCGTCGAGGTGCCCCAGCCCGTGCTCGACCTGGCCAGGTCCGCCCGACGGGTCTGCGTCCTCACCGGGGCCGGCATGTCCGCGGAGTCCGGCATCCCCACCTTCCGCGACGTCCAGGTCGGGCTGTGGGAGCGCTTCGACCCCATGGAGCTGGCCACGCCCACGGCGTGGGAGGACGACCCGGAGCAGGTGTGGGCGTGGTACGCGTGGCGGGCCACCCTGGTGCGGCGGTCGCAGCCCAACGCGGGTCACCTCGCCGTGGGGGAGTGGCAGCGGCGGCAGGGCGTGCGGCTCGACGTCGTCACGCAGAACGTCGACGACCTGCACGAACGGGGCGGTGCGCACGTCCTGGCCCACCTGCACGGTGACCTCTTCGCGCTCCGCTGCAGCCGGTGCGGGGCGTCCAGCGGGGCTGCCTACCCCGAGCTGGAGGAGCCGGTCGCGGCGCTGGAGCCGCCGCCCTGCGACCGGTGCGGCGAGCCGGTGCGCCCGGGGGTGGTCTGGTTCGGCGAGGCGCTGCCGCAGGAGGCCTTCCTCGCCGGGGTCGAGGCGGCCCAGGAGGCTGACCTCGTGCTGGTCGTGGGGACCTCCGGGCTGGTCCATCCCGCGGCCACCGTGCCGCACCTCGCCGGGGCCCGCGGCGTGCCGGTCGTCGAGGTCAACCCCCGCGAGACCGAGGTGACCGAGGCGGCCGACCACGTCTGGCGTACGACGGCGGCCACCGCGCTCCCGGCGCTGGTGGCACTCTTGGACACGTGAGCACGACCCCCCGCGCGGCGCCCGTTCCCGAGCCTCCGACCTGGGCCGACGTCCAGGCTGCGGCGGACCTCCTGGACGGCGTCGCCCACCGCACCCCCGTCGTGACCTCCCGGCGGCTGGACGAGCTGGCCGGGTGCCAGGTCTTCCTCAAGGCGGAGCACCTGCAGCGGGTGGGCGCCTTCAAGTTCCGCGGGGCCTACACCGCCCTGTCGCGGCTCGCCGGGACCCGGCGCGAGGCGGGCGTCGTCGCCTACTCCTCGGGCAACCACGCCCAGGCCGTCGCGCTCGCAGCCCGGGAGCTCGGCATACCCGCCACCATCGTCATGCCCCACGACGCCCCGGCGGCCAAGGTCGCCGCCACGCAGGGCTACGGCGCCGCCGTCGTCCGCTACGACCGCTACCGCGAGGACCGCGAGGAGATCGGCCGCCGGATCGCCCAGGAGTCCGGGGCCACGGTGGTGCCGCCCTACGACCACCCCGACGTCATCGCCGGCCAGGGCACGGCGGTCAAGGAGCTGCTCGAGGAGGTGCCGGACCTCGACGCGGTCGTCACCCCGCTCGGCGGGGGCGGGCTGCTCGCCGGCTCGCTGCTCTCGGTCGCGGCACTGGCGCCCGAGGCAGAGGTGTGGGGTGTCGAGCCGGAGGCCGGCGACGACGCCCGTCGGTCGATCGCCGCCGGCCAGATCGTCCGGATCGAGACGCCCCGGACCATCGCCGACGGGGCCCAGACGCTCGCCCTCGGCGAGCTCACCTTCCCGATCATCCGGGACCGGGTGACCGGGGTCGTCACCGCGTCGGACGACCAGCTGGTCGGGGCGATGCGGGTGATGGCCACCACGCTGAAGCAGGTCGTCGAGCCCACCGGGGTGCTCGGGCTGGCCGCCGTGCTCGCCGGCGCCGTCCCGTGCACGCCGGGCGGGCGCGTGGGGGTCGTGCTCAGCGGCGGCAACGTCGACCTGGAGCGGTTCGCCACCCTCGTGGCCCGGCAGGAGGGGTTCGCATGACCCAGCAGGTCCGCTCCCGGCAGGTGCCGCCCCCAGGTGGGTCGCAGGAGCCTCGCCTCGGTGTCTTCATGCTCACCGCCCTGGTGGTGGGCTCGATGGTGGGGGCGGGGATCTTCTCGATCCCCCAGAACATGGCGGCCGGCCCCGCGGCGCCGGGGGCCCTGCTCATCGGTTGGCTCGTCACCGGGGTGGGCATGCTCGCGCTGGCGCTCACCTTCCAGTTCCTGGGCCGGTATGCCGAGGACCCCGAGGGCGGTCTGCACGGCTACGCCCGGGACGGCTTCGGGCCGCTGCCCGGGTTCCTGGCCGCCTGGGGCTACTGGATCAGCGCCTGGCTGGGCAACCTGGCCTACCTGGTGCTCATCTTCTCCACGGTCGGGCTTTTCTTCCCCGTCTTCGGGGACGGCACGAACTGGCCGGCGATCGCCGCGGGCTCCGTCCTGCTGTGGCTCTACACCTTCCTGCTGCTCCGCGGCGTGCGGGAGGCCGGCGGGGTCAACACGGTCGTCACGGCGGCCAAGCTCATCCCGCTGCTCATCTTCGTGGTGCTCGCCGCGGTCCACTTCGACCCGGCGGTCTTCACCGCCGACCTGTGGGGGCAGCAGGAGGGCTCGGGCCGGTCTTCGACCAGGTGCGGGCCATGATGCTCGTCACCGTCTGGGCCTTCCTCGGCATCGAGGGAGCGGCCGTCTACGCGCGGCGGGCGCGAAAGCCCGGTGACATGGGCAAGGCGACCGTCGGCGGCTTCCTGCTCGTCATCACCATGCTCATCGCGGTCAACCTGCTCTCCGCCGGCATCCTGACGCGGCCGGAGCTGGCCGAGCTGCAGGACCCCTCCCTCGCCGGGATCCTCGAGGCGGCGGTGGGCCGGTGGGGTGCGCTGCTCATCTCCGTCGGGCTGCTCGTGTCGGTCGGGGGCGCGTTCCTCGCCTGGCTGCTGCTGTGCGCGGAGATCCTCTCGGCCACCTCCAGGGCGGGCGCCATGCCCCGCGTCCTCGGCGACGAGCCGCGCCCCGGGGTGCCGCGGACCGCGATCCTGCTCACCACCGTCGTGCTGCAGGTCGCTCTCGTCTGGGCCCACTTCCGAGGGTCCTCTTACTACGACGTCATCCTCATGGCGGGCTCGACGATGCTGGTGCCCTACCTGCTCGCCGCGGCCTACGCACTGCGGCTCGCGCTCCGGGGGCGGGGCAACAGGGCGCTCGCGGTGTCCGCGACGCTCATCGCCACCGTCTACGCCGTCTGGCTCATCTACGCCGGCGGGCTGGAGTACCTGCTCATGACGGCCCTCTTCTACGTCGTCGGGCTGGCGGTCCACGCCTGGAGCCGCCGCGAGCAGGGCCGCCCCGTCTTCGCCGGCCCGGTCGAGTGGGGGCTGCTGGCCCTGCTCGTCGTCACCGCCGGGGTCGCGCTCCAGGGGATGACGTCCGGGTGGCTGTCGGTGTGAGCAGGGCGGCCGCCGCAGGGCCGTCGGCGGTATAACAGGTATAACAGTCTCGACAGGTATAACAGGTATAACGCCGACTGGCAGTGGAGTGACTCCTGCCAGGCCGGTGCGCCTGCACCACCCCGTCCGACCGCACGAGAGGAGTGCGCGTGCCGACCTCCAACCCCTTCCGCCCCAGCTTCGGCGTGAGCCCTCGCGTGCTCGCCGGTCGTGACGACGTGATCGAGGAGTTCGACGTCGGGCTCGACGAGGGCCCGGGCTCCCCCATGCGGTCGGTCCTGGTGAGCGGCGCGCGCGGGATCGGCAAGACGGTGCTCCTCGGCGAGCTGGAGGAACGGGCGCGGACCCGCGGCTGGCTGGTGCTGAGGCTGCCTGAGGGGCCGCGGCTGGTGCAGGAGCTCGAGGAGGCGATCCTGCCCTCGCTGCTCGCCGAGCGGGACCCGCAGGCGCTGCGACGGAGACTCACCGGAGGCGGGGTCGGCGGTCTGGGGTCGGTGTCGACGCAGGTCGCCGAGCGTTTCCCGGTGACGGAGTCGCTGACGGGGATGCTCTCCCGGCTGGCCGAGCTGGTCCAGGAGCACGGGTCCGGTCTCCTGCTGTCGCTGGACGAGGTGCAGGCCGCCCCGCCGGACGACCTCGCCCGGCTCGCCTCGGGCTACCAGCACCTCGTCCGTGACGACGCGGAGGTGGCGCTCGCGGCAGCCGGTCTGCCGACCGGCATCGACGCCCTGCTGGAGCAGCGGGGCACGACCTTCCTGCGGCGGGCCGAGCGGATCCACCTCGCCCCGCTCACCGACGAGCAGGTGGCCGCGGCGGCGGTGCAGACGGTGCGCGACGCGGGTCGGGTCATCAGCGAGGAGGCCACCGCGCGACTGGTCGAGCTGGTCCACGGCTACCCCTACCTGCTGCAGCTCGTCGGCTACCACGCGTGGCGGGCCGCAGGCGAGGACGGCGTCCTGACCGCCGCGGACGTGGAGGCCACGCTGCCCGTCGTGGAGGAGCGGATGAGCCGGCTGGTGCACGCCCCGGCCCTGCGCGGCGTCCCGGAGGGTCAGCTGGCCTACCTGCGCGCGATGGCGGTGGACGACGGCCCGTCGGCGACCGCGGACATCGCCTCCCGGCTGGGTGTCACCAAGGGCCACCAGAACGTCCAGCGCACCCGTCTCATCGAGCGCGAGCTCGTCGTCGCCACCGGGCACGGGCGCGTGGACTTCGCCCTGCCCTACCTGCGGGAGCACCTGCGCCGGCTCCCCCGGGGCTGACGCGACCGCCGCACGCTGACCGCATACCGGACCTGCTCGCCCGGCCGGATCCTGCGCGCCCGGCGCTGGCCCGCTCGCCCGGCGGCGCCGCGGTCCGACCGTCTTGCGACACTGGACGCGTGTCGACCACCGCCTCGTCCTCGCGGGTGACCATCCCCCGGGAGATCTGGATCCTCGTCGGGGCGGCCTTCGTCATCGCCCTGGGCTTCGGCATCGTCTCGCCCGTGCTGCCGGCGTACGCGCGCTCCTTCGACGTCGGGGTGGCCGCGGCCTCGGTCATCGTCTCCGCCTTCGCCTTCTTCCGCCTCGTCTTCGCCCCGGCCGGCGGCGCCCTGGTCGAGCGCCTGGGGGAGCGGCCCGTCTACCTCGCCGGGCTGCTCGTCGTGGCCGTCTCCTCCCTCGCCACGGCCTTCGCCCAGTCCTACTGGCAGCTGCTGCTCTTCCGCGGCCTCGGCGGGATCGGGTCGACGATGTTCACCATCTCGGCCATGGCGCTGCTGGTGCGGCTGGCCCCGCCCAGCGCCCGCGGGCGGGTCTCCTCGGCCTACGGGTCGGCCTTCCTCATCGGTGGCATGGCGGGGCCGCTGCTGGGCGGCCTCGTGGCGCAGTGGGGCCTGCGGGCCCCCTTCGTCGTGTATGCCGTGGCCCTGCTGGTCGCCGCCGCGGTGGTGGCCGTCGGGCTCGGTGGGGCGCGACTGCGCCCGCCGCCGGACGCCGCGTCCCGGCCGGCGCCGATGACCCTGGCGGAGGCCTGGCAGCACGGCGCCTACCGGGCGGTGCTGGTCTCGGGGGTCGCGAACGGGTGGAACAACTTCGGGGTGCGGATGGCGGTGCTCCCGCTCCTGGCTGCGGCGGTGCTGGACCAGCCCTGGGTGGCCGGGGTGGTGCTGGCAGTCGGTGCGGTCGGCACGGCCGTGACCCTGCAGTTCTCCGGCCGGATGGTCGACCGGGTGGGGCGGCGGCCGCTCGTCCTCACGGGGATGGGCGTCATGGCGGCCACGATGGGCACGATGGGGCTGGTCGTGCTCGACGGCCTCGGGACGCAGGCCGCGCTCGGGCTGCTGGTGCTCCTCTCCCTCCTCTCCGGCGTCGGCGCCGGGATGGTCAACCCCGCCCAGCAGGCGACGGTCGCCGACGTCGTCGGCAACGAACGCAGCGGCGGGCGCGTGCTCTCGACCTTCCAGATGGCGCAGGACGGTGGGGCCATCGTCGGCCCGATCCTCATCGGGCTGGTCGCCGACCGGCTCGGCTTCCCCGCCGCGTTCGCCGTCACCGGCGCCGTGTGCGTCGTGGGGCTACTGGCGTGGCTACGGGCGCCGGAGCCGATGAGCCGCATACCCTCGGGTGCGTGAGCACCACCCCCCACCCCGGCAGCGAGCACCTCATCATCCTCCCGGACCGCGAGGTCGCCGAGGAGCTGGCGGAGGACCTGCGCGAGGAGGGGTTCGAGCAGGTGCGGGTGGTCCGCGAGGCCGCGCGGACCGAGGAGGATGACGAGGACCACGAGTGGGCGGTCTACGTCCAGGACACCCGGCTGCCCGACACGTCCGGGAGCGGTGCCTACGAGGGGTTGCGGGAACGGTTCACCGAGGTCGCCCGTCAGAACGGCGGCTGGTACGACGAGCCGGGTGACGACCGCCCGCCGGCACCCTGACCTGACCCGACACGATTCACCTGACCTGACCCCGGGGGGACACCCATGGCCTTCTTCACCGTCGCGACCACCCTGGCCGTGATCGCGCTCGTCGCGTTCGTCGCCGGGCGGTGGGTCCGCAGCTCGCGCTGGGTGGGTGCGGTCGCCGCCGTGCTGCTCGTGGCCTACACGGCCCTCAACAGCTTCGTCACGCTCGACCACCGCGAAGTGGGGATCCAGACGGCGCTGGGACGCTACATCTCCACGCTCAACACCGGCGGCATCCACTACAAGTCGCCCTGGAGCTCGGTCGAGAAGTTCGACCAGACGATCCAGACCGTCGACCTGTCGAGCATCTCGGTGAGCTTCAGCGACGGTGGCGGCGTCGAGGGGATCGAGGAGATCGGTGGCGGCAAGGGGCTCATCAACGCCACCGTCCGTTGGCAGATGTCGCGCGACGAGGACGGTGCCCGGCTGCTGTGGGAGCGTTACCGCACCTTCGAGTCGGTGAGCGCCTCGCTGGTGGAGCGCACGGCCCGGGACGCCGTCATCAACATCGCCAACGCCTACCCCGCCGCGACCGCGATCATCTCCCAGCGCGAGATCGCCGAGCAGGTGCGGACCGAGGTCGAGCGCAGCCTGGACCCCTACGGCGTGGTCATCGACTCGGTCTCCATCCCCGCGATCGACCTGGACGACTCGACGCAGGCGGCGGTGGACCGGCTCTTCACCACCCAGCAGGACATCAAGCGGGCCCAGAACGAGCAGCGCCGCGCGGAGATCGACGCCGAGACGGTCCGGATCCGGGAGGCGGAAGGGGCGCTGTCCCCGGCCGCGAACCAGCGCTACTGCCTGGAGATCGTCAACGCCTGGGACGTGGCCCAGAACGGCCCCCTGCCGGCGACCTTCAACTGCGCGATGACCGGGTCGGGCGACAGCCCGGCGATCATCGTCGACGGCAGCAGTCCCACCCCGAGCGGCAGCGGCGGTTCACCGGCGCCCACGCAGGACGAGGAGGCGCCGGAGGCCGAGCCCTCCGAGTGACCGCCGGGCCGGCAGGCCAGGATGGGGGTATGGAGCAGCTCGAGGTCGAGCGGAAGTTCGACATCGCCCCGGACGCACCCCCGCCGTCACTGGACGGCGTGGTGGGTGTGGGGCAGACTCGGACGCACCGGATGCGGGCCGTCTACCTGGACACGGTGGACCTCCTGCTGATCCGGCACCGCATCACCCTGCGGCGGCGGGAGGGGGGCGCGGACGAGGGGTGGCACCTCAAGCTCCCGCGGGGGTCCGCCCGGCTGGAGCTGCACGCGCCGCTGGGGAAAAGCCCCGGCCGGATGCGGGTGCCGGAGCGGCACCGCCAGGCGGTGGCCGAGGCCCTGCCCGACGGGCTGCCCGAGGGCGCGGCGGGGACGCTGGTGCCGGCGGCCGTCCTGCGGACCGTCCGGCAGGAGACCGACCTGCTCGACGAGCGGGGACGGGTCGTGGCCCAGCTGTGCGACGACCACGTGAGCGCGCTGCCCGAGGGCCGGCGGTGGCGCGAGGTCGAGGTCGAGCTCGTGGAGGGCGGTCCGGGGGACGAGGCGCTGCTCGACCGGATCGCGACCGCGCTGCTGGCCCAGGGGCTGGCGGCGTCGCCCTCGCCGTCCAAGCTGGCCCGCGCGTTGGGCGACCGTCCCCGCCGCGCCGAGGCCGGTGCGGGTCCCACCCCGGACGACAGCGCGGGCGAGGTGGTGCGGGCCTACCTGCTCGAGCAGGTGTCGGTCATCCTCGGCCGGGAGGCGGGTCTGCGGGTCGACGCGCCGGACGCCGTGCACAAGTCCCGGGTGGCGGCACGACGGCTGCGCAGCGCCCTGCGGACGTTCCGACGACTGCTCGACCGCGAGGTCACCGACCCGGTGCGCGAGGAGCTGAGGTGGTGGGGGGAGGTGCTCGGCGCGCCCCGGGACGTGGAGGTCCTGCGGGCGCGGGTCGGCGAGCGGGTCCGGTCCCTCCCGTCCGACCTCGTCCGAGGGCCGGTCGTGGGCCGGGTCGAGGGGGAGCTGGCCGGTCGGCACGCACGGGGTCACGCCGTCCTGGTGGAGGAGCTGGACGGGGAGCGCTACCTGGCGCTCACCGACGCCCTGGTCGACCTGGTCGCCGAGCCGCCGTGGCGCGGCAGGGCGCGTCGGTCGGCCCGCGCGGTGCTCCCAGGCCTGGTGGAGAAGGCAGCAGAGCGCGCGGCGAAGGAGCACGGCCGGGCGGGGCTGGCGGAGGGCGCTGACCGGCTGCACCTGCTCCACGAGACGCGCAAACGGGCCAAGGCCGCCCGCTACGGGTGGGAGGCGATCGCACCGGTCTTCGGCGGGTCGGCGACCGAGCACGCCGAGGCCTGGGAGCAGGTGACGGAGACGCTGGGGGCGATGCAGGACGCGAGCGTCGCCGCCGCCCGCCTGCGTGAGCTGGTCGAGGACGCGGAGGAGGCCGGCGAGCCCACGCTCACCTACGCCGTCCTCCTCGGGCGGGAGCTGGAGGCGCAGGAGCGTGCCGCGCTCGACGGGGAGCGGGCGATGGACGACGCCCTCCTCTGACGGGGGCGTCCCAGGCGTCCGAGGCAAGGCTGTGCACCTGAGGCGACGCCCTCCGAGGTGTCTCTCGTGCACACCCTTGCCCGCGGCGCCCGTGGCTCCCCGGCGCCGGCTGGCCCACCTCGGCGCCCGTGCCCACCCGTCGGCACGTTAGTCCGGGTCGAGGGCCCGCTCGAACTCGGCGAGGACCTGCGGGCTGAACAGGACGAACCGGACCTCCTGGACCGTCCGGGCCCGCTCCGCGGACGCGCGGACGGCCGCCACGGCGACGTCGGCCACGACGGCGGGGTCCCACCCGTAGATCCCCGCGCTGACGGCCGGGACGGCGACCGACCTGGCCCCGACCGCGTCGGCGACCTCCAGGCTGCGGCGGAAGCACGAGGCCAGGAGCTCCGGATCGGTCTGACCGCGGTGCCGGTCCGGTCCCACCGTGTGGACCACCCACCGGGCCGGCAGGTCGCCCGCCCCGGTCGCGACCGCCTCGCCCACGGGAAGCCCGTCGGGCCAGACCGTGGCCCGCACCTGCCGGCACTCCTGCAGCAGCGCCGGTCCGGCGGCGCGATGGATCGCCCCGTCCACCCCGCCACCGCCCGACAGGGAGGAGTTGGCGGCGTTGACGACGGCGTCGACGCGCTCGGTGGTGATGTCGCCGAGGTGGGCGGAGATCTGCATACCCCCCAGGCTGGCAGGAATCCGCGTCCGGTGCGGCACAATCGGGGGCCAACGGTCCTGCAGGCGAGGAGGTACGGGTGGCGCTGGCCTTCGTCGTCACCCTGCTCGCCGGCCTGTCGACCGTCGTCGGGGGGTGGCTCGGCACGCACACCCGGGTGCTGCGGCGGGACGTGCTCGCCGCGGCGCTCGCCTTCGCGGCCGGGGTCATGATCACCATCTCGGTGGTCGAGATCGCCCCGGGGGCCGTGACCGACCTCAGCGACCACCTGGGGGAGACCGAGGCGTTGCTGTGGGTCGGCGGGGCTCTCGTGCTGGGGGCGCTCGCCGTGCTGGGGATCGACAAGGCCATCCCGCACGACATCAACCCGGCCGAGATCGCCGGCGGCGAGCAGCTGGACCGCATCAACGCCGGTGAGGTCAACCCCCGGCTCCTGCGCAGCGGCGTGCTGCTCGCCGCGGTCGTCGGGCTGCACAACCTCCCCGAGGGGCTGGCCACCTTCATCTCCACCCTGGAGCGGCCGTCGGGCGGCATCACCCTGGCCGTCGCCATCGCCATCCACAACGTGCCGGAGGGGCTGGCCGTCGCGGCGCCGATCTACGCGGCGACCCGGTCCAAGCTGCAGGCGCTGTTCTGGGCCACGCTCTCCGGGCTGGCCGAGCCCGTCGGGGCCGTCCTCGGCTACCTCCTCCTCAGCGCCGTGCTGCCCGACCGTTGGCTGGTCCTCACCCTGGCCCTGGTCGCCGGGATGATGCTGGCCGTCAGCTTCCTGGAGCTGCTGCCCTCGGCCCGTCGGTACGAGACGCACTACTCCCAGACCCTCGTCGGCTTCCTCCTCGGGGCCGTGGTGATGGTCCTCTCGCTCCAGCTGCTCCAGCTGTCACCCGCTCAGGGTTGAGCGGAACAGACTCAACTTCCTTCCTGTTGTCCATCGTAGAGTTCACACCACGCGACAGCGGCCGCCTCCGCGGCCGGAGGAGGACACATACCCATGGAGCTGACCACCAAGGCCCAGGAGGCGCTGCAGGCCGCCATCCGCGACGCCGCCGCCTCCGGGCACGCCCAGGTCGAGCCGGCGCACCTGCTCATGGCGCTCGCCGGCCAGCCCGAGACCACCACCGCCCCGCTGCTGGACGCGACCGGGGCGTCGGCGCGCTCGGCCGCCCAGGCCGCCGCGACCGCCCTGGCGTCCCTGCCGCGGGCGAGCGGGTCGACGATGGGCAACCCGCAGTTCTCCCGGGCCATGCACGGTGTCGTCCGTGACGCCGAGCAGGCGATGTCGGCGATGGGTGACAGCTTCGTCTCCACCGACCACCTGCTCCTGGCGCTCGCCCGCACCGGCTCCTTCCCCGTCCTGGACGCGGCGGCGATCGAGGAGCGCATCCCCACCCTGCGCGGGGGCAAGAAGGTCGACTCCGCCGACCCGGAGGCCACGTTCGACGCCCTGGGGAAGTATGGCACCGACCTCACGGCGATGGCCCGGGAGGGCAAGCTCGACCCGGTCATCGGCCGCGACGCGGAGATCCGCCGCGTGGTCCAGGTGCTCTCGCGCCGCACCAAGAACAACCCGGTCCTCATCGGCGAGCCGGGCGTCGGCAAGACGGCGGTCGTCGAGGGCCTGGCCCAGCGGATCGTCGCGGGCGACGTGCCCGAGTCCCTCCGCGACAAGACCCTCATCGCCCTCGACCTGTCGGCGATGGTGGCGGGGGCGAAGTACCGCGGCGAGTTCGAGGAGCGTCTCAAGGCGGTGCTCGGCGAGATCAAGGCCAGCAACGGCCGGGTCGTCACCTTCATCGACGAGCTGCACACCGTGGTGGGGGCCGGCGCGTCGGGCGACTCCTCGATGGACGCCGGCAACATGCTCAAGCCGCTGCTGGCCCGCGGCGAGCTGCGGATGGTCGGCGCGACCACCCTGGACGAGTACCGCGAGAACATCGAGAAGGACCCGGCGCTGGAGCGCCGCTTCCAGCAGGTCTTCGTGGGCGAGCCCTCGGTGGAGGACACCATCGCCATCCTGCGCGGGCTCAAGGAGAGGTATGAGGCGCACCACAAGGTCGCCATCGCCGACTCCGCGCTGGTCGCCGCGGCCTCCCTCTCCGACCGCTACATCTCCGGCCGCCAGCTGCCCGACAAGGCCATCGACCTCGTCGACGAGGCCGCCTCCCGCCTGCGGATGGAGATCGACTCCAGCCCGACCGAGATCGACGAGCTGCAGCGGGCCGTCGACCGACTGCGGATGGAGGAGATGCACCTGGCCAAGGAGACCGACGACGCCTCCCGGGACCGGTTGGCCCGGCTCCGCGCCGAGATGGCCGACAAGCAGGAGGACCTGGCCGCGCTCAACGCCCGGTGGGAGGCGGAGAAGTCCGGCCTCAACCGGGTCGGCGAGCTCAAGGCCCGGCTGGACGACCTGCGCACCCAGGCGGACAAGGCCCAGCGCGAGGGCGACTACGAGAGTGCCTCCCGCCTGCTCTACGGCGAGATCCCGGCCGCCGAGCGTGAGCTCACCCAGGCCCAGGAGCAGGAGGACCTGGCCGCGAGCTCGGCGGGCGCCGCCGGAGGCCCGATGGTCAAGGACGAGGTGGGGGCCGACGACATCGCCGAGGTCATCTCCGCCTGGACCGGCATCCCCGCCGGTCGCCTGCTCGAGGGGGAGACGGAGAAGCTGCTGCGGATGGAGGAGGTCATCGGCGGGCGGCTCATCGGGCAGCGCGAGGCCGTGCGTGCGGTGAGCGACGCCGTGCGGCGGGCCCGGGCCGGCATCTCCGACCCGGACCGGCCCACGGGGTCCTTCCTCTTCCTGGGCCCCACCGGTGTCGGCAAGACCGAGCTGGCCAAGGCTCTCGCCGACTTCCTCTTCGACGACGAGCGCGCCATGGTCCGCATCGACATGTCGGAGTACTCCGAGCGGCACGCCGTGGCCCGGCTGATCGGCTCGCCCCCCGGCTACGTCGGCTACGAGGAGGGCGGTCAGCTCACCGAGGCCGTGCGGCGCCGCCCCTACTCGGTCGTCCTGCTCGACGAGGTCGAGAAGGCGCACCCGGAGACCTTCGACATCCTGCTGCAGGTGCTGGACGACGGTCGGCTCACCGACGGCCAGGGGCGCACGGTGGACTTCCGCAACGTCATCCTCGTCATGACCTCCAACCTGGGCAGCCACTTCCTCATCGACCCGCTCGCGGACGCCGAGACCAAGCGGGAGCAGGTGATGGCCACCGTGCGGTCGACCTTCAAGCCGGAGTTCCTCAACCGGCTCGACGAGGTCGTCGTCTTCGACCCGCTCAGCCAGGACGAGCTGGCCACGATCGTGGGGCTCCAGGTCGACCTGCTCGCCCGGCGGCTGTCGGACCGCCGGATCACGCTCTCGGTCACCGAGCAGGCCCGGGACTGGCTGGCCCGGCGCGGCTACGACCCGGCCTACGGCGCGCGCCCGCTTCGCCGGCTGGTGCAGACCCAGATCGGTGACCGCCTCGCGCGGTCGCTGCTGGCCGGGCAGGTGCGGGACGGTCAGCAGGTCGTCGTCGACCTGGACGAGGCCGCCGACGAGCTCGCGCTGCGCTGAGCCCGGCCCGGGGCCGTGGCGGACGTCCCCTGTCCGCCACGGCCCCTAGCGTGGGCCCATGGACACGCGCGCACCCCTCGACCCCGACAGCGACCTCGGCAGGTGGCTCCTGGGCACCGACCCGGCCCTGCGCTGGCAGGTGCAGCGTGACCTGCTCGACGCCCCCGAGGAGGTCTGGCGGGCGACCCGGGCGCGGGTGACCACCGAGGGGTATGCCGCGCGCCTGCTGGCGCTCCAGGACGAGGACGGGCAGTGGGCCGGCGGCGCCTACTTCCCCACGAGGAACGACCCGCGGGCGGAGGTCGGGGACGCCAACGAGGGTCAGCCCTGGGTGGCCACCACCTGGTCGCTCAGCGCGCTGCGCGAGTGGGGGGTGCCCGCCGAGGCCCTCGGGAACACCGCGGAGCGGTTGCGGGAGCACGCGCGCTGGGAGTACGACGACCTGCCCTACTGGGGCGGCGAGGTCGACGTCTGCATCAACGCCTGGACCCTGGCGAACGGCACCTGGCTGGGCACCGACGTCAGCTCCCTGGCGGCCTGGTTCCCCGAGCACCAGCTGGCCGACGGCGGCTGGAACTGCGAGTGGGTGGAGGGTGCCACGGCGTCCTCCTTCCACTCCACCCTCAACGCGCTCGAGGGTCTGCTGGAGCGCGAGGAGCGGGGCGCGCCGCCCCAGGAGCGGGAGCAGCTCCGGCCGGCCCGGCACCGCGGTCAGGAGTACCTCCTCGAGCGACGCCTCCTGCGCCGGCGCTCCACCGGTGAGCTGGTCGGGGACTGGGTCACCCAGCTCGGCTACCCTCCCCGCTGGCGCTACAACGTGCTGCGGGCCCTCGACGTCTTCCGGCGTGCGGCCGTCCTGGACGGCACGGCGCCCGACCCGCGGCTGCAGGAGGCGGTCGACGCCCTGCGATCGCTGCAGGGGCCGGACGGGCGATGGGTCCAGCAGGCCCACCACGAGGGGCAGGAGTGGTTCCCGGTCGACGTGCCGGTGGGCAACCCCTCGCCGTGGCTGACGCACGCGGGGCTGCGCGCTTTGCGTTGGTGGGACGGTCGCGGCTGAGACCTCCTGAGGTTCGGCACACGTTCACCCCTCCTTCACCCAACCCGCCTCGGCGGGACACCCTCTCTCCCTAGCGTTCCCGGTGGTTGGCAGCGCGGCCGGCACCCGCCGACTGCCGGGTCCTCCCGGCAGGAGCGCGCCACCGCCATCCAGACACCCCTGAGAGAGGTTCCACCCGTGAAGCTGCACCGTTCTGCACCGGCCGTCGCCCTGGCGATGACCGCTTCGCTCGCGCTCGCCGCCTGCGGCGACGACACCACCACCGGTGACGAGGCTGCCGCAGCGGCCGACGGGACCGCCGTCGCCGCCGGGGACGACGGGTCCCAGGACGGCGGGGCGCTGTCCGGCGACATCGCCGTCGACGGCTCCTCCACCGTCACCCCCCTCACCGAGCCGGCCGCCGAGCTGTTCATGCAGGAGCACGCCGACGTCCGCATCGCGGTGGGGACCTCCGGGACCGGCGGAGGCTTCGAGAAGTTCTGCAACGGCGAGACCGACATCTCCATGGCCTCACGACCGATCAAGGAGGAGGAGGTCGCGGCGTGCGAGGCGGCCGGGATCGAGTACGAGGAGCTGGGCGTCGCCAACGACGGGCTGGCCGTGGTGGTCAACCCGGAGAACGACTGGGCCGGCTGCCTCACCGTGGAGGAGCTCAACGCCGCCTGGAAGGACGGCTCCGAGGTCACCGACTGGTCCGGCATCCGTCCCGACTTCCCCACCGAGGAGCTCGAGCTCTACGGCCCCGGCACCGACTCCGGCACCTTCGACTACTTCACCGAGGCGGTGAACGGTGAGGAGGGCAACATCCGCCAGGACTACAACGACATCGGGGAGGACGACAACGCCGCCATCCAGGGCGTCGCCGGTGGCACCGGCGCGATGGCCTTCATCCCGCTGACCTTCGCCCTCGAGGCCGGGGACAGCGTCAAGATCCTGGAGATCGAGAACGAGACCGGCGAGTGCGTGGCCCCCTCCGCCGAGACCGTGCAGGCGGGCGACTACACCCCCTGGCCCGCGAGCTGTTCATCTACCCCAAGGGCGAGGCGGTCTCGACCAAGCCCGAGGTCAAGGCGTTCGCCGAGTTCTACGTCGAGAACTCCGACCAGATCGCCGACGCGGCCGGATTCATCGCGCTGACCGAGGAGCAGAAGCAGGCCGCCCTCGAGCAGATCGCCTCCCTCGGCGGTCGCTGACCCTCGCGTCACCCGCCCGCGACCAGGACCGCGCAAGGACCAGGATGAGCACCATCACGCGACCCGGACCCGTCCCCGGAGGACGGGCCGGGACGGGGCTCTCGCTCCGGGCGAGCTCGCCCCGGTGGGGGGAGAAGGCGGTCGTCGGATGGCTCCTGCTCTGCGCCGCCTTCTCGGTCCTGGTCACGGTGGGCATCGTCCTGTCCCTGGTCCCGCCCACGGTGGAGTTCTTCCGCCGGGTCGCCCCCTGGGACTTCTTCTCCACCGACTTCTGGGCCCCCACCAACGCCGGCAACCCCGGCTTCGGGGTGCTCAGGCTGGTCGTCGGCACCCTCAACGTGACGTTCTGGGCCCTGCTCATCGCCATCCCGGCAGGCCTCGGGGCCGCCATCTACCTCAGCGAGTATGCGAGCTCCCGGTCCCGGCGGGTGCTCAAGCCCGTGCTCGAGGTCCTGGAGGGCGTCCCGACGGTCGCCTACGGCTTCTTCGCCATGACCTTCGTCACCCCGCTGCTGCGAGAGTTCTGGCCGACCTTCCTGCCCCGCAAGCTGGGCGAGCCGCCCGGCATCTTCTCGGCCGCGTCGGCGGGACTGGTCATGGGGGTCATGATCATCCCCACGGTGGCCTCCATCTCGCAGGACGCCATGAGCGCCGTGCCCTCCGGGTTGCGGCAGGCGGCCTACGGGCTCGGCTCGACCCGGATGCAGGTGGCGACCAGGGTGGTCGTGCCGGCGGCGCTGTCGGGGATCGTCGCCAGCTTCGTGCTCGGGATCTCCCGGGCCATCGGCGAGACGATGATCGTGCTGCTGGCCGCGGGCGCCTCCGCCAACCTCACCTTCTGGCCGAACGACTCGGTGCTGACGATGACGACCTTCATCGCCCGGACCTCCACGGGGGACATCGGGCACGGCACGACGACCTACTACACGATCTTCGCGGTCGGCGCCCTGCTCTTCGTGATGACCTTCGTCATGAACATGATCAGCATCGCCCTGGTCCGCAGGTTCCGGGAGACCTACGAGTGAGCACCTCCACCACACCCAGGCTGAACGGCCCCAACCGCACCGGGGTCGCGGCCGCCCGGCGCGCCACCGAGCTCGGTCTGGACGGCAGCGGCCGCAGAGGCTCGTGGAAGGGCGGTGCCTTCCGCGCTCTGCTGGTGCTGTGCCTGATCCTGGCCTTCGTCACCCTGCTGGCCGTCATCGTCCAGGCTTTCGTCCGGGGGCTGCCCAGGCTGGACCTGGACCTCATCACCGGGATGCCCTCGACGCTGGACCGCGAGACCTCCGGCATGCAGTCCGCGATCTTCGGCACGATCTACGTGATGGCCGGCGTGATCGTCACCGTGGTCCCGATCGGCGTGTCCGCCGCCATCTACCTCGAGGAGTTCGCCGACCACTCCCGGTGGTGGGTCCGCTTCATCGAGCTGAATATCCAGAACCTCGCGGCCGTGCCCTCGATCGTGTTCGGGATCCTCGGCCTGGCCTTCATCGTGCGCGGCCCGCTCAGCCTCGGGCCGGTGGCCTACGCCGGCTCCCTCACCCTGGCGCTCCTCGTGCTCCCTACCGTCATCCTGGCGGCCCGGGAGGCGATCCGGGCGGTCCCCAACAGCCTGCGCCTGGGCTCCCTGGGGCTGGGAGCCACCCAGTGGCAGACGATCTGGCACCACGTGCTGCCCGCGGCGGTGCCCGGGATCGTCACCGGCACCATCCTGGCCCTGTCCCGTGCGATCGGCGAGACGGCACCCCTGCTGCTCGTCGGCGCGACCGTCTTCGTGACGTACAACCCCGACGGCTTCTTCGACGGCGCCTACACCGTCCTGCCCGTCCAGGTCTTCCAGTGGGCCGTCCGCCCCCAGGAGGAGTTCCGCGTCCTCGCGGCCGCAGGCATCATCGTGCTGCTGGGCGTCCTGCTGGCGATGAACTCGCTGGCCATCTGGATCCGCCAACGCTTCACCCGCGAGCTGTGAGAGGCCCGCGCCCTCCCGTCGGCCTCCGCCGACGGTCCCGACCGGAAGGAGCCGCTCCCGTGAGCGCCAGCACCGTCACCCCGCCCCGCAGCCTGCCGGGCCGCGACACCCCCGACCATCCCGCGGCGGTCATGGAGACCCGCGGGCTCAACGTCCACTACGGCGGTTTCCACGCCGTGCACGACGTCGACCTGGCCTTCGGCCGGCACGAGATCACCGCCCTCATCGGCCCGTCGGGGTGCGGCAAGTCCACGGTCCTGCGCTGCCTCAACAGGATGAACGACCTGGTCCCCGCAGCCCGCGTGGAGGGCTCGGTGCTCTACCACGGCCAGGACGTCTACGCCCCCGAGGTGGACCCGATCGAGGTGCGCCGCCGGATCGGGATGGTCTTCCAGAAGGCCAACCCCTTCCCCAAGTCGATCTACGACAACGTGGCCTACGGCCCACGGGTGACCGGTATGAAGGTCGACAGCATGGACGACCACGTGGAGAGGTGCCTGCGGGGCGCCGCCCTGTGGGACGAGGTGAAGGACAAGCTGAAGGAGTCCGGCTACTCCCTCTCCGGAGGTCAGCAGCAGCGCCTGTGCATCGCCCGCGCCATCGCCACCGAGCCGGACGTCATCCTCCTGGACGAGCCGTGCTCGGCCCTGGACCCCATCGCCACCGGGGCGGTCGAGGACCTCATGCTCGACCTTCGCCAGGACTACACCCTCATCATCGTGACCCACAACATGCAGCAGGCGGCCCGCATCTCGGACCGGACCGCCTTCTTCACCGCGCGACCCGACGAGACCACGGGCAACCGCACCGGGCTGCTCGTCGAGTACGACAAGACCTCGACGATCTTCGAGAACCCCTCGGACAGCCGGACGGAGGACTACATCTCGGGCCGCTTCGGCTGACGTCAGGGGTGGTCACCACCGAGCCGACCGTGCCGGGACCCCGCACGGTCGGGCTTCACCTGTTGTTCACCTCGGTGTCTCCTGCCTGACACGATCGGGTCCTACGGTGAGCGGCGGCCAGCGACGTCCGTCGTGCGCCTCGGCACAGGCCTGGCGCGCGTCCGACCGCCGTCCAGCAACCGGAGAGGACCTGCGTGCTCCACGAGCGTCGCGCCCGGGCCCGGCTTCTCGCCGCGATCCTGCCCCTGACCCTGCTCGCCGCCTGCGGCAACGACGACCCGACCGGCATGCTCGCCGAGGGTGGCGGAGGCAGCCTCGAGGGCGACATCAAGGCGTCCGGCTCCTCGGCCCAGGAGGCCGCCATGACGGCCTGGATCGCCGGTTACCAGGGGGAGCAGCCCGGTGTCCTCGTCCAGTACGACGCCATCGGGTCCGGCGGAGGGCGGGAGAACCTCATCGCCGGGGCCACCGACATCGGCGGCACCGACGCCTTCCTCGACGAGGAGGAGCGGGAGGCGGTGAAGGAGAGGTGCGGCCCCCGGGGGGCGCTCCACGTCCCGGTCTACATCTCCCCGATCGCGCTGCCCTACAACCTGCCCGGCGTCGACGACCTGCAGCTCACGCCGGGCACCCTCGCCCGCATCCTGGACCAGAAGATCACCACGTGGGACGACCCGGCGATCGCGCAGGACAACCCGCAGGCCGACCTGCCGGACACGCGCATCACCGTGGTCCACCGGTCCGACGACTCCGGCACCACGGAGAACTTCCTCGAGTACCTCGCCGCGGCCGCCCCGCAGGAGTGGCCGCACGAGGTCGACAAGGCGTGGCCGGTCCCGGCCGAGGCCGCCCCCCAGAACACCGGGGTCATCCAGGTCGTCAACGCCACCGAGGGGGCCATCGGGTATGCCGACGCCTCGGTCGTCACGGGGGACGCCGTCGCGATCGGGGTCGGGGAGGAGTTCGTCACCTTCTCCCCCAAGGCGGCCGCCCGGGTCGTGGACGCCTCCGATCCGGTCGACACCGGGCTCGAGGGGGACCTGGCCCTGGAGCTCGCGCGGGACACGACCGCGTCCGGTGCCTATCCCATCGTCCTGGTGTCCTACCTCGTGGCCTGCACGCACTACGAGCGGCCGCAGCGGGCCGAGCTGGTGAGGGACTTCCTGTCCTACATCGTCTCGGAGGAGGGCCAGCGCGCCGCTGCGGACGCGGCCGGGTCCTCACCGATCTCGGACTCCCTCCGGGAGCGTGCCCTCGCCCTCGTCGACACGATCCAGGGAGGCTGAGCGATGGCTCCGGCACCAGGCACCGCCCCGGCGCGCGAGCGGCGCGGCATACCGCCCCGAGCGCCCCGCCGGCCAGGGGACGTCCTGTTCTCCGGCGCCTCGCTGGGCTCCGGCATCCTCATCCTGCTCGCGCTCGCCGGCGTCGCCTTCTTCCTCGTCCAGCAGGCGATCCCCGCGCTCACGGCCGACCCCGAGGACGTCACCGGCGAGGCCGGGTTCGGCGGATACATCTGGCCGCTGGTCTTCGGCACCGTCGTGAGCTCCCTCATCGCCATGCTCGTGGCGACGCCGGTCGCGGTGGGGATCGCCCTGTTCGTCTCCCACTACTCGCCGCGCCGGGTGGGTGCGGTCGTCGGATTCGTGGTCGACCTCCTCGCGGCCGTGCCCTCGGTCGTCTTCGGTATGTGGGGACTCGCGGTCTTCGCCCCCATGCTGGGTCCGCTCTACGGCTGGCTGGAGCGCAACCTGTCCTTCATCCCCGTCTTCGGCGAGGCCTCCGCGACCGGGCGCACCATCCTCACCGCCTCGCTCGTGCTGGCCGTCATGATCCTGCCGATCATCACCTCGGTCTCCCGCGAGGTCTTCCTCCAGACCCCGCGGCTGCACGAGGAGGCCGCGCTCGCGCTCGGCGCCACCAAGTGGGAGATGATCCGCACGGCCGTGCTGCCGTTCGGCATGCCGGGGGTCATCGGCGGCACCATGCTCGGACTGGGGCGGGCCCTGGGCGAGACGATGGCCGTCGCCATCATCCTCGCGCCCGGGGCCTTCAGCTGGAACCTGCTGGGCAGCGGCAACAAGACGATCCCCTCCGAGATCGCCCTCAACTTCCCCGAGGCGGCCGGGCTGCGCCTGTCCGAGCTCATCGCGGCCGGTCTGGTCCTGTTCGTCATCACCCTGGCGGTCAACATGCTCGCCCGGTGGATCGTCGCCCGCCGCGCCGCCTTCTCAGGAGCCAGCTGATGAGCACCCCGTTGCAGGTCACCCCCTCCGGTCCCCGCTCCCGCCGCAAGGACCACGAGGGCGTCGTCGCCTCGTCCGTCCGTCCGACGACCGGTCGTCCGGCCCTCGTCCTGGCCGGCGGCGCCGTGCTGCTCGCCGTGGTGCTCCGGCTGCTCGACGTGCACGTCGGGGCCGCGGTCGCCGCGGGCTGCGCTGCCTACCTCCTGGGGGTGTACGTCGTCTACCGCGCCCTGGGCGGGCCCCGGGTGGCGGTCGACCAGCTCATGCGCGGCCTGGTCCACCTGGCCTTCGCCCTGGCCGTCCTGCCGCTCCTGTCGCTGCTGTGGACCGTGATCACCCTCGGGTCGGGCCGCGGCCTGGACCTCTCCTTCCTGTGGCAGACCATGAACGGCGTGACCGGGGTGCACGACCAGGCCTACGCCGAGGGGTCCGCCCCGTTCGTCGGCGGCGCCTTCCACGCGATCGTCGGCACCCTGGTCATCACCGGGCTGGCCACGCTCATCTCGGTGCCCATCGGCCTGTTCACCGCCATCTACCTGGTGGAGTACGGCCGGAGCGGACCGTTGGCCCGCTGGATCCGCTTCTTCGTCGACGTCATGACCGGCATCCCCTCCATCGTGGCCGGGCTCTTCGCCTTCGCCCTCTTCGCCTCGGTCTTCGGCCTGCGCGACGCCAAGATGGGTCTGGCCGGCGCCGTGGCGCTCTCGGTCCTGATGATCCCCACCGTCGTGCGCAACAGCGAGGAGATGCTGCGGATCGTGCCGGCCGAGCTGCGCGAGGCGGCGCTCGCCCTGGGCGTGCCCAAGTGGCGCACGATCGCCAAGGTGGTGCTGCCCACCGCGGCCTCCGGCCTGGCCTCCGGTATCACCCTGTCGATCGCCCGGGTGATCGGGGAGACCGCCCCGCTCCTCGTGGCGGTCGGCTACGCCCGGGCGCTGAACTGGAACCCGCTCGAGGGCCCGATGAACACGCTGGCGGTCTATGCCTACTTCATGTTCACCAAGCCGCTCAGCCCGGCGGTCCGCGACCCCAGCCTCGAGCGGGCCTGGGCCGCCGCCCTGCTGCTCGTCCTCATCGTCGTCGCCCTCAACCTCACCGCCCGGCTCATCGCCAAGATCTTCGCGCCGAAGACCGGCCGCTGACCCCCTGCATCGGAGAGCATCACCCATGTCCAAGCGCATCGACGTGAAGAACCTCGACATCTACTACGGGGACTTCCACGCCGTGAAGAACGTCACGATGACCATCGAGCCCCGCTCGGTCACCGCCTTCATCGGGCCCTCCGGCTGCGGCAAGTCGACCTTCCTGCGGACCCTGAACCGCATGCACGAGGTCATCCCCGGGGCCCGTGTCGACGGCGAGGTCCTCATCGACGGGCAGAACCTCTACGCCAGGGGTGTGGACCCGGTCGAGGTGCGGCGGCAGGTCGGGATGGTCTTCCAGCGCCCCAACCCCTTCCCGACGATGTCGATCAAGGAGAACGTCCTGGCCGGGGTGCGGCTGAACTCCCGGCGCATCTCCGCCAAGGCCGCCGACGAGCTCGCCGAGAGCGCGCTGCGGGGCGCCAACCTGTGGAACGAGGTGAAGGACCGCCTCGACAAGCCCGGTGCCGGCCTGTCCGGCGGTCAGCAGCAGCGCCTGTGCATCGCCCGCGCCATCGCCATCCAGCCCGAGGTCATCCTCATGGACGAGCCGTGCTCGGCCCTGGACCCCATCTCCACGCTGGCGATCGAGGACCTCATCAACGACCTCAAGACCGACTACACGGTCGTCATCGTCACCCACAACATGCAGCAGGCCGCCCGCGTCTCGGACCGGACCGGCTTCTTCAACCTGGAGGCGACGGGCCGTCCGGGCGAGCTGGTCGAGTACGACACGACCCAGACCATCTTCAACAACCCCGCCCAGAAGGCGACCGAGGACTACATCTCCGGCCGCTTCGGGTGAGGCACGACATACTGACGGTATGACGCGCGCCGGCTCCCGCCCCACCCGACCGGCGGGGCTGGTGCTCGCCCTGTCCGCCGCCCTCGCCCTGTCCGGCTGCAGCGGCGGTGGGGACGACGACGCGGCCACCACCTCGACGCCGCCGCCCCCCACGGCGCAGGACCGGCTCGAGCAGGCCCACGACGTCGTCGTCGAGGCCGGGTCCCTCCAGCTGACGCTGACCGGGACCGACCTGCCGGAGAGCGAGAACTCCTACATCATCAGCGCGACCGGTGGCGGCACGATGGAGCCGCCCGCCTTCGACGGCACCATCACCGCCCGGCTGGCGGGGGTGCAGGCCGACGTCCCGACGGTGGCGCTGGACGGCGAGCTGTGGGTCAAGCTGCCCTACGTGCCGGCGCACGTGCAGACCGACCCGGCCCAGCTGGGCGTGCCCGACCCGGCCACCCTCTTCGACCCCGAGACCGGTCTGGTCTCCCTCCTGGAGGACACCGTCGACCCCGAGTTCGGGCCCCGCGCCCGGGCGGGGGAGGAGATCGTCCAGGAGGTCGTGGGGACGCTGCCGGGGGAGGTCGTCACCGCACTGCTCCACGCCGGGGACGACAGCGCCGACTTCGACGTGACGTATGGCCTGGTGGAGGAGACCTGGGAGGTGCGCACGGTGGAGATCACCGGCCCGTTCTACCCGCCGGCGACCTCCACCTACACCGTGACGCTCGACAGCTACGGCGTGCCGGTCACCGTCACGCGACCCTGACATGGGGACGGGGGAGGGGCCGACCGTGCCGCGGGGGGCGCGTGCGCTGCTGACCGTCGCGGCGCTCGCCGTCGCGCTGGCCGCGGCGGACACCTACGTCGTGGTGCTGGCCCTCACCGACATGATGGCCGGCGTCGGTGTGGGCATCGAGTCGCTGCAGCGGGGGACGCCGATCATCTCGGGGTTCCTGCTCGGCTACATCGCGGTCCTGCCGCTCATCGGGCGGCTGTCGGACCTGGTGGACCGACGCCGGATCCTGCTGTGGTGCCTCGTCGTCTTCATCGTCGGCTCGGCGGTCACCGCGGTGGCGGTCGAGCTGCCGGTCATGGTCGCCGGGCGCTTCCTGCAGGGGCTCGGCGGGGGCGGTCTGGTGCCCGCCACCCTGGCCCTGGTCGCCGACCTGTGGCCCCCGCACCGACGGGGTATGCCGCTCGGCGTGGTCGGGGGCGTGCAGGAGCTCGGCTCGGTCCTCGGGCCGCTCCTGGGCGCGGTGGTCCTGGCCGTCGCCGGTTGGCGCGAGATCTTCTGGCTCAACGTCGTCCTCGGTGCGCTCTGCCTGGCCGGCATCTGGCTCCTGCGACCCGGGCCGGGCAGCTCAGCACCGGACGCCGGCGTCCGACCGCCCCGGCGGGCACGCCGCCGGTCCTGGGCGACGGCGACGGCATACCTGCTGGCGGCGGTGGCGGCCGTCCTCTGGACGCTGACCCTGTGGGCCCCCGAGGCTCTCACCACCTCGATCGAGCTCGGTAGCCCGTTCGTGCCCCTCGACGGAGGAACCTCGAGGGTCCTCACGCCTGTCGGGCTCACGGCCGCGGCGGTCACGCTGCTGCTGGTCGGCGTCACCTCGCCGCGCTGGCTCCCCCTGCTCCTGCGCGCCGACCTGCTCGGCGCGAGCCTCCTCGCGCTGGCGCTTGCCTGCCTGGTGCTCACCTTCTCGACCGCGGACCCGGAGACCGAGGTGCTGGGGCCCTGGGGTCTGTGGCTGCTCCCGCTCGGGGTGGCCTCGGCGCTCGGCTTCCTCGTCCGCCAGCGCACCGCCCGGGACCCGCTGGTCCCGCAGGGGGTCGTCCGGGGCCGGGTCTGGCCCGCGCTGCTCGTGAGCCTGCTCGTGGGTGCGGCCATCGTCGCCGTCGTCGTGGACGTGCCGCTGCTGTCCCGCCTCACGCAGGGCACGGACGAGACGGACGCGGCCCTCGTCCTCGTCCGGTTCCTGGTGGCCGTGCCCGTCGGGGCGGTGCTCGGCGGCTGGTTGCTCCGCCGGGTGGGCCCTGGCGTCGTGGCCGCCCCGGGCCTCGCGCTCGCCGCCGTGTCCATCCTGGCCATGGCCCAGTGGGAGCGCAGCACCCTCGACGCTGTCGTCGCCACCACGCTGCCGCTGGTGGGGGCCGGGCTGGGCGTCGGGCTGGCGATCGCGCCTGTCAACGACGCGGCCCTGGCCGACGCGGTGGACGACGGGCACGGCACCGTGAGCTCGCTGGTCGTGGTGGCCCGGATGGTCGGCATGGTCGTCGGTCTGGCGCTGCTGACCTCCCTGGGCCTGCGGCGCTTCCACCAGGAGGTGGGGGCGCTGCCCGACCCCACCGACACCGAGGCGCTGCTCGACGCGGCCGTCGTCCAGGTGCAGACCGTGCTCACGGGCGCGGGGCTGGCCGCGGGGGTGGCCGCGGTCGTGGCGCTGCTGCTCGGTCTGCGTCGACCGGGACTGGCGCCGACGGCGGGCTCCCGTGCTAGTGTTCTCCCTGAGGTGCGCACACGCGGGCTTCGACAGCGATCAAGAACGAGGCAGTATCAGTGGCTACAGGCACCGTGAAGTGGTTCAACTCCGAGAAGGGTTTCGGATTCATCGAGCAGGACGGCGGAGGCGCTGACGTCTTCGTCCACTACTCCGCCATCGAGAGCTCCGGCTACCGTGAGCTCCAGGAGGGTCAGAAGGTCGAGTTCGACGTGACCCAGGGCCAGAAGGGCCCCCAGGCGGAGAAGGTCACTCCTCTCTGAGCTGACACACCCGAACGTCGTGGAGACGCCCCCGAGCAGCTGCTCGGGGGCGTCTCCCGTGTTCGGGGGCCGGCGCGCGGCCTACCCTGGGGTCATGACCCAGACGCTGCACCTCGTCGGCGAGCCCGAGGCCGACCGGATCCTGTCCGAGCACCCGTTCGCCCTGCTCACCGGCATGCTGCTCGACCAGCAGATCCCCATGGAGGTGGCCTTCGACGGGCCGCGCAAGATCCTCGACCGGCTGGGGTCGGTGGATCCCGCCGCCATCGCCTCGACCGACCCCGAGGAGTTCATCGCGCTGTGCGCGACCCCGCCGGCGGTCCACCGCTTCCCGCGCTCGATGGGGCAGCGGGTCCACGACCTGGCCGCCGCGGTCGTGGAGGCCTACGACGGCGACACCGCGGCGATCTGGACCGACGGCGACCCGGACGGCAAGGAGGTCCTGCGGCGGCTCAAGGCCCTGCCGGGCTTCGGTGACCAGAAGGCCCGGATCTTCCTCGCCCTGCTCGGCAAGCAGCGCGGGCTGACCGCAGACGGGTGGCGCGAGGCGGCGGGCGACTACGGCCGGGACGGTGTGCGCATGTCGATCGCCGACGTCACCAGCGACGAGACGCTGCAGCAGGTGCGCGCCTGGAAGAAGGAGAAGAAGGCCGCCGCCAAGGCCTCGTCGGCGTGAGCCGGTCGCCGGCGCGCGAGCGCGCGCCCGGCGTGTGGTCCACCCCGGGGATGGTGACCCTGGCCGCCTTGTCGTTCTGCGGGTTCGCCGGGTATGCCGCGCTCCTGCCGGTCGCGCCGCTCTGGGTGGTCCGCGGAGGCTCCGACAGCGCCGGCGCCGGTCTGGTCAACTTCGTCCTGCTCGCGGCGACCGTGGCCACCCAGTTCGCCGTGCCCGCCCTGGTCCGCCGGCTGGGGTGGGGGCCGGCGCTCACGGGCGGGCTGGTGCTGCTGGGTGCGCCCTCGCTCCTGCACGTCCTCACCGCTGACCTCGGGGTGACCCTGGCTCTGTCCGCCGTCCGCGGCGTCGGCTTCGGCGTCCTCACCGTGGCCGCCAGCGCGGCCGCGGTCCTGCTCGTCGAGCCGGCCCGCCGGGGCGCGGCGATCGGGGCCTACTCCCTGGCACTGGCGCTGCCCAACGTGCTGCTCATGCCGACCGGGGGATGGGTCGCCGACACGCTCGGCTTCGGGTGGGTCTTCGGCGTCGGGGCCCTGCCCCTGCTCGGGGTGCCGGCGGCCCTCGCGCTGGCGCGCCACCTGCCGGAGCGCTCCACGCACGCCGCCGGGCCGGGGGTGGCCGCGACGGGACCCACCGGGACGCCCGCCACCGGGACGCACACGACCGCGGCGGGCATGTCCACCGCGACGGCGGCCACCCGCACCACCTACCTGGCCCTGCTGGCGCCCACGGCCGTCCTGCTGTCGGTCACCCTCGCCGGCGGGGCGATCATCACCTTCGCGCCGCAGCTGGTGCAGGTGCCCTGGCTGTCCGCGGTCGGGCTGCTCGCGCTCGGCCTGACCTCGACCCTCACCCGCTGGCGGATCGGGGCGGTCGCGGACCGGATCGGCGGGCAGCGTCTGCTCCTGCCCTTCCTCGGCCTCCTCGTCCTCAGCCTGCTGGCCCTGGCCTGGCTGGTGCGGGACCCCGTGGGACCGGGCTCGGCCCTCTGGTGGGTGCTGGCGTGCGCGGCGGTGGGGGTGAGCTACGGCGCGCTGCAGAACCTCACCATGCTGCAGGCCTTCGCCGCCGCCGGGCCCCGACGGGTGGGGGCCGCGAGCGCGGTGTGGAACGCCGGCTACGACACCGGCACCGCGGTGGGCTCGCTGCTCGTCGGCGCTGTCGCCGTGGTGGCCGGCTTCGGGTGGGCGATGGCCCTGACCGCGGCGCTGTGCCTGCTGGCCGTCCCCCTCGCGCTGCGCCCGCGCTCCTGAGTGGCCCGCTCAGGTCAGCTGAGGTCGACGACGACGGGGGCGTGGTCGCTGGCGCCCTTGCCCTTGCGCTCCTCCCGGTCGATGAAGGCGTGCTCGACCCGGTCGGCGAGGGCCGGCGACCCCAGGCAGAAGTCGATGCGCATCCCGCGGCGCTTGGGGAAGGCGAGCTGGGTGTAGTCCCAGTAGGTGTAGACCCCGGGCCCCGGCGTGTGCGGTCGCACGACGTCCGTGAACCCCGCCCGCACGACCTCCTCGAAGGCCGCGCGCTCCGGCGGGCTCGTGTGCGTCCTGCCCTGGTAGAACTCGACCGACCACACGTCGTCGTCGGTGGGCGCGATGTTCCAGTCGCCCATGAGCGCGATGGCCGCGTCCGGCGCCTCGGCGAGCCAGCGGGCGCCCGCCTCCCTCAGGGCGGCGAGCCAGTCGAGCTTGTAGCGCAGGTGCGGGTCGGCCAGCGAGCGACCGTTGGGGACGTAGAGACTCCATACCCGCACGCCCGCGCAGGTCGCGCCCAGGGCGCGGGCCTCCGCCTCGGCCGGCTCGCCCCACCCCGGCTGCCCGGGGAAGCCGACCTCGACGTCCTCGAGCCCCACGCGGCTGACCACCGCCACGCCGTTCCACTGCGAGTGCCCGACGTGGGCCACCTCGTAGCCGGCCGCCTCGAAGGGCAGCAGGGGGAACTGCTCGTCCTTGCACTTGGTCTCCTGGAGGGCCAGGACGTCCACCTCGTGCCGGTCCAGGAAGGCGAGGATCCGGTCGACCCGGCTGCGGACCGAGTTGCAGTTGAAGGTGGCGATGCGCATCCCGCCACCCTACGAGAGGGCGGGGGCGTGCCTCCGGGACCCCGGGAGCGGGTCCGAGTCAGGGGCGGGTCAGCCGCCGCAGCGCCGTGAGGTACCCCGCCCGGACGGCGGGAGCGGCATACCGGGCCAGGGCGTCCGGCACGCCGGCGGCACCGAAGGTCTGCCGCCAGCGCACCCGGGTGTCGGGGCCGGCGGGCCGCAGGTCGACCTCGATCCGTCCGTGCAGGACGCGGCCGACCTTGACGATGACGGCGTGCCGGGGCGGGTCGAACTCCACGACCTCCATGTCGTCGTCGAACCCGACCGGCCCCACCCCCGTGCGGGCGGTGAAGCTGGCCCCCGGTCGCAGGGTCCCGCCGTGGACGGTGGTGAGCGGGATGGCGGCGGTGTGCCGGTCGAGGTCCCACAACCGTTCCCAGACCGCCTCCGGGGGGCCGGGGGCGAGGAGGTCGATCTCGAACGCGGGGGTGGCCATGGCCGCAGACTAGGGCACGCGCCCGTGGCGGACGCTGCCTACGATGGCCGGTATGACCACCCTCGCCCTCGGAGCCCATGTCGACCAGACCGACCCCGTCGCCGAGGCGCAGGCCCGGGGGATCTCGATGGTGCAGTTCTTCCTCGGGGACCCGCAGAGCTACAAGGGTCCCCAGGTCGCGCACGAGGGTGGCGCCGAGGGGCTGCGGGCGGCCGCGGAGTCGGCGGGGGTGGACCTCTACGTCCACGCCCCCTACCTCATCAACGTCGCCACCCTCAACAACCGCATCCGGATCCCCTCGCGCAAGCTGCTCCAGCAGCACGTGGACGCCGCGGCCGAGATCGGGGCGAAGGCCCTGATCGTGCACGGCGGTCACGTCGGGGTGGAGGACGACCCCGAGAAGGGCTTCGACAACTGGCGCAAGGCGATCGAGGCCACCGACCTGTTGGTCCCGGTGCTGCTGGAGAACACCGCCGGCGGGGACAACGCGATGGCCCGCCACCTGGACCGCATCGCCCGGACGTGGGAGGCGATCCAGGCGGCCGAGGGGGCCGAGATGGTCGGCTTCTGCCTGGACACCTGCCACGCCTGGGCCGGCGGCATCGAGCTCGGGGACGTGGTGGAGCAGATCCGGGGCATCACGGGCCGGATCGACCTGGTCCACGCCAACGACTCCCGGGACGCGGCCGGGTCGGGGGCCGACCGGCACACCAGCCTGGGGGCGGGGCAGATCCCCGAGGACGAGCTGGCCGACGTCCTCCGGGCCGCGGGTGCCCCGGTCATGCTGGAGACCCCCGGCCAGGACCTGCACGCCGCGGACCTCGCGTGGCTGCGCGAGCGTCTCTGAGCCCCGCCCTGAGGCCCGGGCCGCACGGCACCGCCGCGTAGGCTGAACGGATGGGCACAGCGTTGATCACCGGGGCGTCGGCAGGGCTGGGCCGTGAGTTCGCGGTGCAGCTGGCGGGCCGGGGGCACGACCTGGTGCTGGTCGCCCGTGACGCCGGGCGTCTGGAGGCCGTCGCCGCCACGCTGCGCTCCACGCACGGGGTGCAGGTCGAGGTGCTCGCCGCCGACCTGGCCGACCGTGCCCAGCTGGGGACGGTGGCCGCGCGGGTCGCCGACGAGGACCGGCCGGTGGACCTGCTCGTCAACAACGCGGGCTTCGGCTCGCGTCGCGGCTTCGTCTCCGGCGGTCTCGAGGAGGAGGAGCGCGCGCTCGACGTCATGGTCCGTGCGGTCATGGTGCTCAGCCACGCGGCCGCCGGGGCGATGCGCGGCCGCGGACGGGGTGCCGTCCTCAACGTCTCCTCCGTCGCCGGGTATGCCGTCATGGGTCACTACTCGGCGATCAAGTCCTACGTCACGGTGCTCTCCGAGGCGCTCGCGACCGAGCTGGCCCCCCACGGGGTCACGGTGACGGCGCTGTGCCCGGGGTTCGTCCGCACCGAGTTCCACCAGCGGGCCGAGATGAACATGTCGCGGCTCCCCGAGGCCCTGTGGCTGGATGCGGGCGACGTGGTCCGGGAGGCGCTCGACGCGGTCGCCAGGGGTGCGGTCGTCTGCGTCCCGTCGGTGACCTACCAGGGCCTGGTCGGGCTGCTGCGGGTCGCCCCGCGCCGCCTCACCCGGCGGGTGGCGGGCGGCCTGGCCGACCGTCGTCGCCGAGGGCGGGCGCGCGGCCGCTGAGGGCGGGCTGCCCGACCACGCCAGGTCCCGCCGGTGGCGCAGACGAGGCTGTGCACGCCAGACGACGATGCCCGGCTCGTCTGACGTGCACAGCCTTGTCCGGGTGTCGCCGACCCCTGGGCAGCCGCGCCAGTAGGGTGCGTGCCATGAGCCACCGCGACCGCCTGCTGCAGCTGATCAAGGACCTGGCCGTCGTGCACGGCCGGGTGACCCTGTCGTCGGGGCGGGAGGCCGACTACTACGTCGACCTGCGTCGCATCACGCTGCACGGGGAGGCCGCCCCGCTGGTGGGCGAGGTGATGCTGGACCTGGTCGAGGACCTGCAGATCCACGCGGTCGGCGGGCTGACGATGGGTGCGGACCCGGTGGCGACCGCCATGCTGCACGCCGCCGCGCGGCGGGGTCGGGCGCTGGACGCGTTCGTGGTGCGCAAGAGCGAGAAGGCGCACGGCCTGCAGCAGCGGATCGAGGGTCCCGCGGTGAGCGGTCGTCGCGTGCTGGTCGTGGAGGACACCTCCACCACCGGCGGCTCCCCGCTGACCGCGGTCGAGGCGGTCCGCGAGGCCGGCGGCGAGGTCGTCGCCGTCGCGGTCATCGTCGACCGGGCCAGCGGTGCCCGGGAGAAGATCCAGGCCCAGGGCCTGGACTACCGCGCCGCGTTCGGTCTCGACGACCTCGGGCTCGGGTGACCCGCTGCGTCGCACCCCGCACGTTCCCTCAGGGGACCGACGGTGGCCAACGGTGCCGCCGCCAGTCGTCCCAGGTCGCAAAGCCCGAGGGGGGAGCGCCGACGGGATCGGAGCCGTCGAGCTCGCCGGGCGACGGGGTCTCCATCGCCGCCGCCCAGTCGCGGAGCTCCTCGTCCGACATCGGCCAGCTGGCCCCCGGAGCCTCGGACTGGCGCCGATCGAGCCGTCTGCGCTGCTCCGCCGGGTCGACCTCACGGTGGACCAGGACGACGCGAGCCCCGCGCTCCGCGGCTGCGTGACGCAGCGCCGTCCGCTCGTCCCGGCTCCACAGGCCGAAGTCGACCACCACGTCGATCCCGAGCTCGAGACCGCGCAGGGCGATCTCGACCAGCCGGCCCTCGATCACGGCCTGGGCGGCGGCAGGGTTCTCGGTCCCGTACAAGGCCTTCACCCAGTCGTCCTTGGTCAGGCGCAGCGCCCCCTGCCGCTCGAGCTGCCTGGCGGCGGTGGTCTTCCCGGTGCCCGGCAGCCCGACGGTGAGGAACAGCGTCGGCGCGGACCTGCCCCGCTCTCCGGCATCCATGGGGTCATGATCGCCGAGCGGGCCGCGGGCTGCCAGGCCCGGGACGCGGAAGGGGCGCACCTCCCGGTGCGCCCCTTCTGCTGCCTCGTGGCTGCGGCTCAGCGCCGGCGCCGGTCCCAGTGCGCGAAGCCGGCCGCGCGCGCGGCCTCCTCGCTCTCGAACCACAACCTCGGCACGCACCGCGTCATAGCTCGGCGACTCCTCGGTGTGGAAGAGCATCGAGCCGGAGTTGCCCTTCACCACCCAGCCCTCCGGGCCCGAGCCGTCCTCGGCCGGGTCGGCCGAGCCGGGACCGTAGACGGACTCCGAGAACACCGCCCCGCCCGCAGCAGCGGGAGCGTCGGCGTCACCGTAGGAGCGGTCGGGCTCGGCATAGGCCGTCTCGCTGGTGGCCTGGTCCTGCTCGGTGTAGGCGGTCTCGCCGGTGGCCTGGTCCTGCTCGGTGTAGGCGGGGTCGCCGGTGGTGAGGTCGGGCTCGGTGTAGGTGGTGTCGCCGGTGGTGAGGTCGGGCTCGCCGTAGGTGGTGTCGCCGGTGGTGAGTCGGGCTCGCCGTAGGTGGTGCCGCCGGTCGCGAGGTCGGGCTCGCCATAGGCAGTGCGGGCGGCCGAGGCGTCGTCGTAGGAACCGTCGGTGTCCTCGCCGGCGTAGGTGCGGTCGGTGTGGGCGGCTCCGGCCGCACCGACCGCCGCTGCCCCGGCGCCGGCAGCGGCGCCGGTGCCCTGCGCACCCGTGCCGATCGGCTCGTCGGCGACGACACGCTCACCGGCGGCGGCTGTCGTGTCCGGCGGGTAGGTCGTGGCGCTGGACAGGGCCGGACCGTCGTCGCCACGGACGGGGGTGGTGTCGTCGTGGTAACCGTGCTCCTGCATGCCCGGCTCGCCGACCACGTCCTCGACGACGACCGCCTCGCCGCCGTCGCCGCGGTAGGTCGTCGTGGCGGAGTCGTCGAGCGGCTGCTCGTGGTCCGTGCCGCGGTCGTGGTCGTCGACGCCGGAGCGGTCGTACCCCTCGACGGGCGAGTCGGAGGACCCCTCGTGGGCCGTCACCTCCTCGGGGGTCTCACCCGGGGTCTGGTCGTCGGCGGGGAGCGGCTCGTCTCGGGCCCCGGCGTCGATCTCCTCGCTGGTCAGGGCGTGCACGTCCGCGTGCTCGTCGTGGCCGGCGTGGTGGTCCTCGGACAGGTAGGCGTCCGCGTGCTCGTCGTGGCCGGCGTGGTGGTCCTCGGACCGGTAGGCATCCGCGGGCTCCTCGTGGACCGGCTCCTCGCGGGACTGCTCCTCGTGGACCGGCTCGTCGCGGACCTCACCGTCGGGCGCGCGATCGGTCGTGGCGGCGCCGGTGGCCGCGGCTCCCATGGCGCCGATCGCGGCCGCCTGCCGCATCTGGTCCCCGTCCCCCTCGCGCGGGTGTCGACGTCCGCGTGGTGGGAGTCGTCCACGTGTGTGCGTGTGCTCGACGTCCGCGTGGTGGGTGTCGTCGACCACGGTGTGGTCCACGGTCGCCCCGGAGGCGTCGTCTGCGTACGCGCCGCCGGCGACGGGCTCGTGGTCGTCCTCACGCACGACGTAGTCGGTCTCCTCGGCCCGGTGGCCCCGCTCGCTCGCAGCGTCACCGGCCCCCGCCCCGTGGCGCCGACAGCGGTCACGGCCTCGGCCTCGCGCCACCGGTCCGCGTCGTCGTCGACCCGCTGGTCGTCGTCTCCCCGCAGGTCGTCGTCGGCGTGCTGGTCGAAGGGCTGGTCGCGAGCGTCCGTCCGGTCGTCGGCGGGCGTGGTGCCCGGGCGTCGACCCCGGGGCGGCAGTGCCGGGGCCCAGGTCTCGTCCCTCGGCCACGACGTCACGGCTGCCCACGGCGGAGTCGTCACGGCTGTCCACCGCGGTGTCGCCACCACCGGGCCGGCGCAGCAGCATGAAGATCGCGGCGCCGATGAGCAGGAGCAGCAGCGCGACCATGATCCACGTGGTCGTCGAGTTGTCCATGTTGGTCCCTCCGTCAGGCGACCGGAGGTCGGTCGCGATGGGGTCGGGCACCACGCGGGTGCACCGGTTGGGCACCACCGTAGTGGGATTCGCCCTGCTCCGGCAGGTCGAGGACGCCGTGAGGGCCGAGCAGGCGGCAGCGTCTGGGACAATCGCGTGTGAGTACTTCGTCCGACCTGACCGGTGTCGCCGGGTGGGCCGTCTCCGTCATGGAGACCCTGGGAGGTCCCGGCGCGGGCCTGATCATCGCCCTCGAGAATCTCTTCCCGCCCCTGCCCAGCGAGGTGATCCTCCCGCTCGCCGGCTTCACCGCGAGCCAGGGGACCTTCACCCTCACCGGGCGATCCTGTGGACGACCGCCGGGTCCGTGGTCGGGGCGATGCTGCTCTTCCTCCTCGGCTCGGCCCTGGGGCGGGCCCGGTTCCGCTCCCTCTGGGGACGGCTGCCCCTCGTCGACATGACCGACCTGGACCGGACCGAGGCGTGGTTCGCCCGCCACGGTGGGAAGGCCGTCTTCTTCGGGCGGATGATCCCGATCTTCCGCAGCCTGATCTCCATACCCGCAGGCATCGAGGGGATGCCGCTGCCCAAGTTCCTGCTGCTCACCACCGCCGGGAGCGGCATCTGGAACACGCTGTTCGTGGTGGCGGGATACCAGCTGGGGGAGAACTGGCACCTGGTCGAGTCCTACGCCGGTGTCCTGCAGAAGGTGGTCATCGTCGTGGTCCTGGGCCTGGTCGCGTGGTGGCTGGTCCGGCGGGTCCGCACCGTCCGCGACCGCGCCGGGGCCTCCCGCGACGGCCAGGTATGACGTCGCGCCCGGCGGTGGGGGTCGGGCCTTGGGAGGGCGACCGGCCGCAGGACGCGGACGGGTCCCTGCCGTCCCACCTCGACCCCGACCTGCTGCGTGACGGTGACACCCGCAACGTCGTCGACCGCTACCGCTACTGGCGGCACGAGGCCATCGTCGCCGACCTCGACACCCGCCGCCACGAGGTCCACGTCGCGGTGGAGAACTGGGAGCACGACTTCAACATCGGCTCGGTCGTCCGCACCGCCAACGCCTTCAACGTCGCGGCCTTCCACATCGTGGGGCGCCGTCGCTGGAACCGGCGCGGGGCCATGGTCACCGACCGCTACCAGCACGAGCACCACCACCCGGACGTCGCGGGCCTGGGCGCGTGGGCCCAGGAGCGACGGCTCCCGCTCCTCGGGGTGGACAACGTCCCCGGCTCCCGCCCGCTGGAGGACTTCCCCCTCCCGCGCGGCTGCATACTCCTCCTCGGCCAGGAGGGCCCCGGGTTGAGCCCGGAGGCGGTCGCCGCGTGCGAGGACGTGCTGGCCATCACCAGCACGGCTCCACCCGCTCGATCAACGCGGGGGCGGCGGCCGCGATCGTCCTCTACCACTGGGCGCTCCAGCACACCCGGTGAGCCTGAGAGGATGAGCCCCATGCTCCGTCGCCTCACGTCCGAGATGTCCATGACCGTCACCGCGCCGGGGTGGCCACGATCGGGACCTCGGTCGCCGAGCAGGTGGACCGGGCGCAGGAGAGCTTCTCGGTGACCCTCGACGGCGAGCCGCTGGAGGTGCTGGACGTGCTCGACGACGCGTCGGGCACCCGGTGGCACGTGGTCCGTGACGTGGCCCCGGGGCAGCTGCTGGTCAGCTACTCCGCGCTCGTGCGGGACGGCGGGGCCAGCCGGCCGGTGACCGAGCTGGACCGCATCCACTACGTGCGGCCCAGCCGCTACGTCGACCTCGACCGGCTCGAGGCGGTCGCCCGCGCCGAGGTGGGGGAGGTGGTGGGGGAGCAGGGGGTCCTGGACGTCGCGACCTGGGTGCACGAGCACCTGCGCTACGTCGTGGGCAGCTCCCGCGTGACCGACGGGGCGAGCGACACCTACCTCGCGCGGCGCGGGGTCTGCCGCGACTTCGCCCACCTGACGATGGCCCTGCTGAGGGCCCGCGGCGTCCCGGCCCGGATGGTCGCCTGCTACGCCCCCGGCCTGGCCCCGATGGACTTCCACGCCGTCGTCGAGGCCGCGGTCGGCGACCGCTGGGTCGTCGTCGACCCGACCCGGCTCGCGCCCCGGCCCTCCCTCGTGCGTATCGGGGCCGGCGCCGACGCGAGCGAGACCAGCTTCCTCACCGTGCACACCGGGGGCCTGAGCTTCGGGCGGCTCACCGTCACCGCCGCCGTGGAGGACGCCGACCTCCCGGTGGACGACCACCTGGGCACCGTCGAGATCGGCTGAGCACGCGGACGGCCGCGGGGCGTCACCGCGGGCCTCCCTCCCGGAACGCCGCCGGGGTCAGACCCGCAGCGCCGTGAGCTCCACCTCGACGAACATCGCGCTGCTCCGGGTGCCGGTGTAGATGCCGCGCAGCGGAGGGACGTCGCCGTACTCGCGGCCGCGGGCCACCTCGACGTGCCGGCCACCGGGCTGCACGCCGTTGGTGGGGTCCATGCCGACCCACTCCCCGTCCCACCAGCACACCCAGGCGTGCGACTCGCCCTTGTAGGGCTGGCCGATCTCGGGCTCCCGGGCGGGCAGGAGGTAGCCGCTGACGTAGCACGCCGGGATCCCGACGGTCCGCAGGCAGCCGATCGTGAGGTTGGACATGTCCTGGCAGACCCCGGCCCGTCCCGCCCACGCCTCCGAGGCCCGGGTGTGCACCCCGGTGGAGCCGGACACGTAGGTCATCTCGTCCCGGACCAGGTCGACGATCTCCCGGGCGCACGCGGAGGGTGTCGAGGACCGGTCCGCGATCTCCTGCACCCGGGCCCGCAGGTCCTCCGGAGGCTCCACCGAGGGGCTGCACAGCAGGTACTCGCTGAGGTCGTCGAAGACCTCGGCCGACCGCAGCTCCTCCCACGACAGACCCTGCCCCGTGACCTCCGGACGCTGGACGTCCACGGTGGCCGAGGCGGTCACGCTCAGCCGCTGGTGGGGCTCGTGCACCTCGAACTGGGTGACGGTCGTCCCCCAGTAGTCGGTGTAGGTGTTGGTCCACGCCGCCGGAGCGATGTCGACCTTGGTGTGCAGCACCTGCTGGTGCAGGGTGGACATCGGGGTCATCCGGGCCTCGTTGAAGGAGTGCGAGGCGGCGCCGGTGTACTCGTAGCCCGTCCGGTGGACGATCCGCAGCAGCATCAGCGCACCCCCGCCCGCCACACCGTCTGACCGGCACCGTCGAAGAAGTGGCTGGACACGGCGTCGTTGACGGCCGAGCACGTCCGTTGCAGGTCGCTCATCCGCGTCGGCAGGTCCACTGTGAGATCCTCCAGCGCGCCGAACTCGAAGCGGGCGCGCGCCCGGCCCAGGGCCCGCAGCGCCTCCGTGGACGGCACGCGCGTCCCACCCTCCAGCGCTTGCAGCGCCTCCTCCGCCCGGTCCAGGGCGAAGAGGACCGAGCGCGGGAAGAGCCGGTCCACGAGGAGGAACTCGGCGGCCCGCTGGTCGGTCGCGTCGCCCCGGTAGGTCCGGACGAACGCGTGGTGGGCGCCGCACGCCCGCAGCGTCTGGGTCCAGGCGTAGGGGCCGTCCGCGCTGTAGGCGGCGGTCTCGATGATCCGCGAGGTCATGTCCACCCGCTCCAGGGAGCGGCCGAGCAGGAGGTACTGCCATCCCTCGTCGTGGCTCATCGTCGAGTCCGCGATGCCCCCGACCACGGCGCAGCGCTCACGGACCAGCTGGCAGGCCCGGTGGGCGGGGAGGTGCTGGAGACGGTTGCCGCGCATCATGTTCCACGTGGTGTTGATCGCCTCCCACATCTCGGTGGAGACGGTCTCCCGCGAGCGTCGCGCGCTCTCCCGGGCACCGTGGAAGGCGGCGACCATCGACGTGGAGGACGACTCGTCCCACCCGAGCAGCTGCAGCACCGTGTGGTGGTCGGGGCTGGCCTCGTCGTCGATGCCCATGACGCGCAGCAGGATCCGGCTGACCTCCTCCTCGTCGACGACGGGGTCCTCGAGCAGCCGGGTCAGGTGCACCTCCAGGAGCCGGGAGGTGTCCTCAGCCCGTTCGAGGTAGCGACCGATCCAGTAGAGCGACTCCGCGATCCGGCTCAGCACGGCATACCTCCGGTCTGTTGCTGCTGCTGCTCCTGCTCGGCCGGCTCGGCCTCGGAGCGGGTGAGGGCGACCTGGGGGGCGGTCCCCAGGGGGAGCGAGCGCTGGCTCTGACGCTGGAAGCGGCTGCGCCGCCCGTCGCCGGAGAGCACCCACGTGTCCTTGGACCCGCCGCCGCGGCTGGAGTTGACGATGAGGTCCCCCTCGCCGAGCGCGACCCGTGTCAGCCCGCCGGGCAGCACCCACACCTTCTCCCCGTCGTTGATGGCGAACGGCCGCAGGTCCACGTGCCGGGGCCGCATACCCTCCTCGACCATCGTCGGGATGGTCGAGAGCTGCACCACCGGCTGGGCGATCCACCCCCGCGGGTCGCGCAGCACCGCGGTGCGCAGCTGGTCGAGCTCGGCGGCGTCCGCCTGCGGGCCGATGACGATGCCCTTGCCGCCCGAGCCGTCCACCGGCTTGAGCACCAGCTCGTCGAGCCGGTCCAGGACCTCCTCGCGGTGCCCGGGGTCCTCCAGCCGCCAGGTGTCGACGTTGGGCAGCAGCGGCTCCTCCCCGAGGTAGTAGCGGATGAGGTCGGGCACGTAGGAGTACATCAGCTTGTCGTCGGCGACCCCGTTGCCGACCGCGTTGGCGATGGTAACGTTGCCCGCCCGGGCGGCGTTGAGCAGGCCCGGGCAGCCGAGGACTGAGTCGTTGCGGAAGGCGACCGGGTCCAGGAAGTCGTCGTCGACCCGACGGTAGATGACGTGGACCGGCTGCAGCCCGTGCGTGGTGCGCATCATGACTCGCCCGCCCTGGGTCACCAGGTCGCGCCCCTCGACCAGCCGGCAGCCCATCAGCCGGGCCAGCAGGCTGTGCTCGAAGTAGGCCGAGTTGTAGGGCCCGGGGGTCAGGACCACCACCTCGGGGTCCTGGACCCCCGACGGTGCGGCCGCGCGCAGCGCGCGGAGCAGACGGTCGGGGTATGCGGCCACCGGCCGGATCCGGTGGGTCCCCACCACCTCCGGCAGGGTGGAGGTCATCGCACGGCGGTTGGTCAGGACGTAGGAGACCCCGCTGGGGATGCGGACGTTGTCCTCCAGCACGCGGAAGGTGCCCTCGGCGTCCCGGATGAGGTCGATGCCGGAGACGTGGACCCGCACGCCGTTGACCGGCTGGATGCCGTAGGCGACCCGGTGGTAGTGCTTGCTCGTGGTGACCACGTGCCGCGGCAGGACCCGGTCGGTCACGATCTGCATGGCGCCGTAGACGTCGGCGAGGAAGGCCTCCAGCGCACGCACGCGCTGGCCCACGCCCTCCTCGACGTGCGACCACGTCGAGGCCTCGATGATCCGCGGCACGATGTCCAGGGGGAAGGGCCGCTCCTCGCCCTCGTAGTCGAAGGTCACGCCCTGGTCGTGGTAGCTCTTGCTGACGTACTCCGCCCGGTTGCGGACGTCGTCCAGGCCGAACTCCTCGAACTGGGTGGCGACCTGGTCGTAGGCTGCCCGCACCCGGCCGTCGGCGGCCACGGCCTCGTCGAAGGTCGAGGTGGACGTGGGGTAGTCCGTGAAGGCGCCGGCCATGCGCACACCCTAGTGGGGCGGTCGGCGGGCCTGTGGAAGAGTGGGTGGTGCACCGACACCGCTGCTCTTCGAGGAGGACCCATGCCGATCGCCACCCCTGAGGTCTACGCCGAGATGATCGACCGGGCCAAGGCGGGCAACTTCGCCTACCCGGCCATCAACGTCAGCTCCAGCCAGACCCTCAACGCCGCACTCAAGGGCTTCGCCGACGCGGGCAGCGACGGCATCATCCAGGTCTCCACCGGTGGTGCCGAGTACTTCTCCGGCCAGGGCGTGAAGGACATGGTGACCGGGTCCCTCGCCTTCAGCGCATTCGCGCACGAGGTCGCCAAGAAGTACGACGTCAACATCGCCCTGCACACCGACCACTGCCCCAAGGACAAGCTGGACGGCTTCGTCCGGCCGCTGCTGCAGGCCTCGATCGAGCGGGTGCAGCAGGGTGGGCTCCCCTGGTTCCAGTCCCACATGTGGGACGGCTCGGCGACCCCGATGGAGGAGAACCTGCAGATCGCCGAGGAGCTGCTCGACCTGTGCCAGCAGGCACGGATCATCCTCGAGGTCGAGATCGGCGTGGTCGGCGGCGAGGAGGACGGCGTCGCCCACGAGATCAACGACAAGCTCTACACCACCCCCGAGGACGCCGTCGCGACGATCCGGGCCCTGGGCGCCGGTGAGAAGGGCCGCTACCTCACCGCCCTCACCTTCGGCAACGTGCACGGTGTCTACAAGCCCGGTGGCGTCAAGCTGCGCCCCGAGATCCTCAAGGCGGCCCAGGAGGCGGCGGCCGTCGAGCTCGGTCGGGGCGGTGAGGACCGTCCCTTCGACCTGGTCTTCCACGGCGGCTCCGGCTCCTCCGCGCAGGAGATCTCGGACGCCGTCGACTACGGCGTCGTCAAGATGAACATCGACACCGACACCCAGTACGCCTTCACCCGGCCGGTCGCGGGCTTCATGCTCACCAACTACGACGGGGTCCTGAAGATCGACGGCGAGGTCGGCAACAAGAAGATGTACGACCCGCGCACCTGGGGCAAGGAGGCCGAGGCCTCGATGAGCGCGCGCGTCGTCCAGGCCTGCGAGCACCTCCGCTCGGCCGGGACCAGCCGGTGAGCCTGGGCGCGGGGGGCGACCTGCTCGGCATACCCCCGACCGAGCTGCCGGAGGACCCCGCCGCCGCCGAGCTCGAGGCGGGGGACCCGAGGCAGGTGGCTGCCTCCTACCCCGCCTCGTGCCTGGCCTGGGCGCGGCTGGCCGAGGAGGCGCTGGCGGGCTCCGAGCCGGTCGCCGCCTACGCCTACGCCCGGACGGGCTACCACCGCGGTCTGGACCAGCTGCGCCGGTCCGGGTGGCGGGGCCAGGGGCCGGTGCCCTGGGAGCACGTGCCCAACCGCGGGTTCCTGCGGGCGCTCGCGGCACTGGCGAAGGCGGCCGGCGCGATCGGGGAGACGGAGGAGCAGACGCGCTGCACCGAGTTCCTCCGGGCCTCCAGCACCACCGCCGCCCGCGAGCTCGGTCTCTGATCTGAGGGGGGGGTTGGCCCCCGGGCGGTGACGCCGTCCGTGACGCGGTGCCACCGGCCCGGGAGGCCCCTCCGCGCGAGGCTCCGTGGCCGTGGCCCGGAGCGTCTCGCGCTCCCAGTGCCCGGGGCCTGCGCGTCCCCTGACGATGGACCCGGGCTGAGGCCTATATAACCACGACCTGCCACCTGCGCGTTGTCCGAACCGTGCCAGTGGCCTTAACCTGCCAAGGATGAAATTCGCAGCCCAGCCCGGCCTGAGCGAGCCCGCCGAGCTCCTCTACCGCCACGTCCTGCGCTCCGCCCCGGCCGACCTGGCGCAGCACGCCGACGCGCTCGGCTGGCCCCTGCGGCAGACCCAACGCGTCTTCCGTGACCTGGAGCGGATGCGGCTCGCCCGGCAGGCCCCGGACGGGCTGGTGCGGGTGGACGACCCCCGGGCGAGCGTGGGTCGGCTGCTGGACCACGAGGAGGCCGAGCTCGACGACCGGCGGCGTCGGGTCCTGCGCATGCGCGAGTCGCTGGAGAACTTCGAGTTCGACTACCGGCGCGGGCTGCAGCTCTCCGGCCCGCGGCAACCGCCCTGGGAGGAGGTCTCGCCCGCCGAGGCCGCCGCCGTCGTCGAGCAGCTGCACCGAACCTCCCAGGGGCCGGTGCTGCAGGTCGTCCGCGACGTCGGCACCGGGCCCGGTCACGACCAGGCCGTCCGGCGTCACTGGGAGGAGGCCGCCTCCTCCGGGCGGGTCCTGCGCACCATCCTGCCGCTGTCGATCCTCACCGACCCGCAGTGGCACGACTTCGCCGAGCGACGGGCCCAGCTGGGGGAGCAGCAGCGCTACTTGCCTGACGAGGCCCTGCGGGTGGAGTTCGCCGTCTTCGGGCGGGCCGGCGTCCTGCTCCACGAGGGAGAGGCCCCGGACGCCGACTACCTGCTCATGCGGCCCCGGCCCGTCGTCGAGGTCCTCACCACCCTCTTCGACGAGCTCTGGCGGCGGGCGGAGCCGGTGCACCCCCCGGACGCCAGGGCAGGGGACGTCCGCCTGCTGGAGCTGCTCTCCCTCGGCTTCAAGGACGAGGCGATCGCCCGGCAGCTGGGGCTCGGCCTGCGGACGGTCCGTCGGCGCATCGCCGGGCTCATGGAGGAGCACGGTGCGGACACCCGCTTCCAGCTGGGTCTGGCCGTCAGCAGGCGGGGGCTGGTCGGGTAGGGGCCGTCCCGGTGGGGTCCGGCGGGCGCGCCGACCGGTCCCCGGCGGCCCGCCGATACGATGAGGCCTCCGAGACCGAAGACGGAGAGGCAGGCACATGCCAGCGATCGTCCTGGTGGGCGCCCAGTGGGGCGACGAGGGCAAGGGCAAGGCGACCGACCTCCTGGGGTCGCAGATCGACTACGTCGTGAAGTTCAACGGAGGCAACAACGCCGGGCACACGGTCGTCGTCGGCGACCAGAAGTACGCCCTGCACCTGCTGCCCAGCGGCATCCTGACGCCCGGTGTCACCCCGGTCATCGCCAACGGCGTCGTCATCGACCTCGGGGTGCTCATCTCCGAGCTCGACGGGCTCGAGGCGCGCGGGGTCGACACCTCCCGGCTGCGGATCAGCGCCAACGCCCACGTCATCCCGCCCTACAACACCGTCCTCGACAAGGTGACCGAGCGCTTCCTCGGCAAGCGCCGGATCGGCACCACCGGGAGGGGGATCGGACCCACCTACGCCGACAAGATGAACCGCATCGGCATCCGGGTCCAGGACCTCTACGACGAGTCCATCCTGCGGCAGAAGGTCGAGGCGGCCCTCCAGGGCAAGAACCAGCTGCTCCTCAAGGTCTACAACCGCCGGGCGATCGAGGTGGACGAGGTGCTCGCCGAACTGCTCGAGCACGCGGAGCGGATCCGGCCGATGGTGACCGACACGGTGCTGGAGCTGGGCACCGCCCTCGACGAAGGGAGGACCGTCCTCTTCGAGGCCGGCCAGGCGACGCTGCTGGACGTCGACCACGGCACCTACCCGTTCGTGACGTCCTCCAACGCCACCGCCGGCGGCGCCTGCACCGGCTCGGGCGTGCCCCCCACCCGGATCGACCGCGTCATCGGGGTATTCAAGGCCTACACCACGCGGGTGGGTGAGGGCCCGTTCCCGACCGAGCTGGACGACGAGCACGGCGACCACCTGCGCACCGTCGGGGCCGAGTTCGGCACGACCACGGGCCGCCCGCGTCGCTGCGGCTGGGCCGACGTCGTCATCGGCCGCTACGCCACCCGGGTCAACGGCCTCACCGACGTCGTGCTCACCAAGCTCGACGTCCTCACCGGGCTGGAGAAGATCCCCGTGTGCGTCGCCTACGACGTGCAGGGTCGCCGCGTGGACGAGATGCCCGTCGGCCAGTCCGACTTCCACCACGCTACCCCGGTCTACGAGGAGCTGCCGGGGTGGACCGAGGACATCACGGCCGCCCGCACCTTCGAAGACCTGCCGGTCACGGCCCGGCGCTACGTCGAGCGGCTGGAGGAGCTGATCGGCACCCGCATCTCGGTCATCGGCGTCGGTCCCGGTCGCGACGAGGTCATCGTGCGTCACGACCTCCTTGGTCGCGACGAGGCCTGAGCGACGCGGTCGAGGACGGGTCGCCCCGCCATGGACGTCACGGTCAGCACCGTCTACGACGCTCCCCGGCCCCTGGTCGCCGCGGTCGCCGGCGACCCGGCGCACGCCGAGCGGTGGAGCGGCACCGTCCACGGCGTCCGGTGGCACGGGGAGCCCACCGTCGCCGCGGGATCGTCCTTCGAGCTGCTGAGCCGGGCGCTGGGGCGGGAGATGGCCGCCACCTACCGTGTGGTGGACCTCGTCCCGGGGGAGCGCCTGGTGGCCCGGGTCGAGGGCGGTGCCTACCCGCTGGAGGTGACCATGACCTGGTGGGACGAGGAGCCGGGGTCCACCGGCCCCCGCACCGGGATGGCCCTGCGCCGCGCCGGCCGGCCACCGGTGATGGCGACGCTCGGGTCCGGGGCCGTCACGCTGGGGATGCGGCGCGCGATGCGGCGGGACCTGGAGCGGCTCCGCCTGGTGCTGCGTGAGGAGGCCGACGCCGCCTCACGGCCCGGCGTCTGACGCCGGCCCTCAGTCCTCGTCGGTGTGCTTGGCCCGGGAGACGATGAGCGGGTCCGGGGAGTAGACGACGCTGTCGTCCTTGCCCTCGTAGTCGAACTGGTGCAGGAAGGCGCGCAGGGCGTTGATCCGGCCGCGCTTCTTGTCGTTGGACTTGATCACCGTCCACGGCGCGTGCTTCTTGTCCGTCCGGTTGAACGTCTCCTGCTTGGCCGCCGTGTAGTCCTCCCACCGGTCCAGGCTCTCCAGGTCCATCGGGGAGAGCTTCCAGCGCCGGACGGGGTCGATCTGGCGCAGCGCGAACCTGGTGCGCTGCTCGTCCTGGGTGACGGAGAACCAGAACTTGGTGACCGTCGTCCCGCTCTCGACGAGCATCTGCTCGACCCGCGGGGCCTGGCGCATGAAGGTCTCGTAGTCGTCGTCGCTGCAGAAGCCCATGACCCGCTCGACGCCCGACCGGTTGTACCAGCTGCGGTCGAACAGGACGATCTCCCCCGCGGTGGGCAGGTGGTTGATGTAGCGCTGGAAGTACCACTGGCCCTGCTCGGTGGAGGAGGGCTTGTTCAGCGCGACGACGCGGGCGGCGCGCGGGTTGAGGTGCTCGGTGAAGCGCTTGATCGTCCCGCCCTTGCCGGCGGCGTCGCGGCCCTCGAAGAGGATGATGTGCTTGGCCCCGACGTCCTGGGTCCAGTACTGGAACTTCAGCAGCTCGACCTGCAGGAGGTACTTCTCGTGCTGGTAGATCTCGTCGTCCATGAGCTCGTCGTACGGGTAGCCCTCGCGCCAGGTCTCCACGGCGTTGCCGTCGGGGGCGATGAGCACCGGGTCCTCGTCGGTGGCGTCCCGCACGGAGTAACCCTCGATGCGCAGCTGGTCGATGTACTCGCGAAGGTTCATGCGCTGGACCATGTCCCTAGTCAACCGCTCAACCGGGGAGGACGGGACACCGGGTCCCACTCCCGTCGCCGCTCCTCGCCCCGCGCCGACCCCCCCACCCCGACCTGTGCACCCCAGGAGCACTTCTGCACGGGCTACAGCCCGCCACCATGTCCGATTCCGGTGCACAGGTCGGGCACGGGGGACGCGTGGCTCAGACGGGAGAGCCGTGACGGGCCCGGGCGCGGGCGAAGGCCGCGCCGATCCTGCTGAGCGCTGGTCCCGGAGGAGGAAGTCGACGATCCCGACGAGCTCTCCCGTGGCGTCGCGCACCGGGTACGGCCGTGCAGACTCGAGACCTGCCCGATCCGTGGCTCCGCCCCTCAGGGCCGAGTCCGCGCTCACCAGACCGGACACGATGCCGAAGGCGGCACCGACCTGGAGGCAGGCGAGTTCGGGAAGGACCGCCGGTATGCCGTCCACCTCACCCACCCACCGAGGCAGGACGGGCGGATGCACGTGCACCACCGTCCCGCTGCGGCCACGCCTGCCGTCGGTCCGCACGAGATGGACACGGTAGTCCACGCCATACACGCCCACCCCTCGGAGGACGAGCGCGCTGTGATGGCTCAGCGTGAAGGGCGACCCGCCGTGGCACATCGCTGCCGCGACAGCCCGGGCGCGCAGCTCGTGCCGTTCCCAGGGCTGGGCGGTCCGCCACCGGTCTCCGTCAAGAAAGGTGGAACGCCGCAGCCGCACGAGGACTCCCGAGGTGAGAAGACGATCGACCTGGGCCGGTGTCACCCCCATCGCCTGCAGACGCCGCGTCGTCGTCACCCACCCTGCGCCGCCAGGTGCGCAAGGACCTCTTCCCCCACCGTTGCCATCGGCCCAGGGTGGCTGACGTGCAGAAGGGCTCTTCAGGTGCACAGGTCGGGGGGGAGGGTCAGTCGACCCAGACCCGGGCGTTGCGGAACATCCGCAGCCAGGGGCTGTCCTGGGCGACCGGGCCGTCGGTCCAGGAGAGCTGCGCGTTGCGCAGCACCCGCTCGGGGTGCGGCATCATCGCGGTGAAGCGGCCGTCGGGGGTGGTCACCGCGGTGAGGCCGCCGGGGGAGCCGTTCGGGTTCGCCGGGTATGCCGTGGCCACCCGCCCGTGGTTGTCGACGTACCGGGCGGCGGCCAGGACCCGTGACTCGTCCCCGCGGGCGGAGAAGTCGGCCAGACCCTCGCCGTGCGCCACGGCGATCGGCAGGCGTGAGCCGGCCATCCCGGTGAGGAAGACGGACGGGCTGTCGAGGACCTCCACCATGGACAGGCGCGCCTCGTACTGCTCCGACCGGTTGCGGGTGAACCGGGGCCACGCCTGCGCGCCCGGGATGAGCTCGGCCAGGGCGGCGAACATCTGGCAGCCGTTGCAGATCCCGAGCCCGAAGGTGTCCTCCCGGGCGAAGAAGGCGCTGAAGGAGGCGGTCAGCCGCTCGTTGAAGAGCACCGAGCGGGCCCAGCCCTCACCGGCGCCGAGGGTGTCGCCGTAGGAGAACCCGCCGCAGGCGACCAGACCCTTGACGGAGGCGTCGGCGAGGTCGAAGCGTCCCGCCTGCAGGTCGGTCATGTGCACGTCGTAGGTGTCGAACCCGGCCCGGTCGAAGGCGAAGGCGGTCTCGACGTGGGAGTTGACGCCCTGCTCGCGCAGGACGGCGACCCTGGGGCGGGCCCCGAGGTTGAGGTAGGGCGCAGTGACGTCCTGGGCGGGGTCGAAGGTGGGCTCCACGTGCAGGCCGGGGTCGTCGTCGGCGCCGAACGCCGCGTGCTCCTCCTCGGCGCACGCGGGGTTGTCCCGCAGGGTGCTGATGCGCCAGGACACCTCGTCCCAGGCCTGGGCGAGCTCGCGCACCGGCTCGTCCAGGGAGATCTCCCCGGCGCGCACGACCACGCGGCGGGTGGAGGTGGCGACGCCCAGCTCGTGGGTGAGGTCGCCCAGGCCGTGCCGGTCCAGCACCGCCAGCAGCTCGTCGACGTCGTGGCCCCGGCAGCCCAGGACGACCCCCAGCTCCTCGGAGAAGAGCGCGGCGACGCCCCCGGTGACGGGGTCCGCGTAGGACAGCCCGTCCGGGACGTCGACGTCCACCCCGACGGCCCCGGCGAAGGCCATCTCGCACAGGGTGGCCCACAGGCCGCCGTCGCTGCGGTCGTGGTAGGCGGTGAGCAGGCCGCGACCCCGCAGCTCGGCGAGCGCGGCGGTGAGCTGGGCGAGGTGGGAGGGGTCGTCCAGGTCGGGCACGGTCCCACCGAACTCCCCGCGGACCTGGGCCAGGATCGACCCGCCGAGCCGGTCGCGACCGGCGCCGAGGTCGACGAGCACCAGCGCGTCCCGCGCCCGCACCTGCGGGGTGAGGGTGCCGCGGACGTCCGGCAGGGACGCGAAGGCCGAGACGACGAGGGAGACGGGCGAGACGACCTGCCTGGCCAGGCCGTCCTGCGTCCACGTCGTCCGCATCGACAGCGAGTCCTTGCCGACGGGGACGCCGATCCCGAGCGCCGGGCACAGCTCGGTGGCGACGGCCTGCACGGTGTCGTAGAGCGCGGCGTCCTCCCCGTCCTCGCCGCAGGCGGCCATCCAGTTGAGGGAGAGCTTCACCTCGCGCAGGTCGGCCACGGGTGCGGCGAGGAGGTTGGTGAGCGCCTCGCCGACGGCCATCCGTCCCGAGGCCGGGGCGTCGACCGAGGCGAGCGGCGTGCGCTCGCCCGACGACATCGCCTGGCCCGCCAGCCCCACGTGGTCGCTGAGCGTCACGGCCACGTCGGAGACCGGGACCTGCCAGGGGCCGACCATCTGGTCGCGGTGGGAGAGGCCGCCGACGGTGCGGTCGCCGATGGTCACGAGGAAGCGCTTGGAGGCCACGCTGGGGTGGCGCAGGACGGCGTATGCGGTGTCCCGCAGGGTCTCCCGCCCGTCCGCGTGCAGGTCCAGCTCCTCGGTGGAGCGCCGGACCCGGCGCACGTCGCGCACCATCCGGGGCGGCTTGCCGAGGAGGACCTCCATCGGCATGTCGACGGCCCGGGCGTCCTCGGACACTCCGGTGAGGACCAGCCGACCGTCGGCGTGGGCGACGCCGACCACGGCGTAGGGGCACCGCTCCCGCTCGCACAGCGCGCCGAACGCCTCGAGGGAGGCCGGGTCGAGCGCGAGCACGTAGCGCTCCTGGCTCTCGTTGCTCCAGATCTCCTTGGGGGACAGCCCGGACTCCTCGAGCGGGACGGAGCCGAGCTCGAAGCGCGCTCCCAGGCCGGCGTCGTCCACGAGCTCGGGAAAGGCGTTGGACAGCCCGCCCGCCCCCACGTCGTGCAGGGCCAGGACGGGGTTGTCCTCCCCGAGGGCCGCGCAGTGGTTGATGACCTCCTGCGCCCGGCGCTGCATCTCGGGGTTGCCCCGTTGCACCGAGTCGAAGTCGAGGTCCTCGGCGTTGGCCCCCGAGGCCATGGAGGAGGCGGCCCCTCCGCCCAGGCCGATCCGCATACCCGGTCCTCCGAGCTGGACGAGGAGGGTGCCCGCGGGGAAGCGGACCTTCTCGGTCTGCGAGGCGCTGATCGACCCCAGGCCCCCGGCGCTCATGATCGGCTTGTGGTAGCCGCGCCGCACCCCGTCGACGGTCTGCTCGTAGACCCGGAAGAAGCCCCCCAGCGCCGGGCGGCCGAACTCGTTGTTGAAGGCGGCGGCGCCGACCGGGCCCTCGGTCATGATCTCCAGGGGCGTGGCGAGGTGCGCCGGAGCGCCGTAGTCCTCCGCCTCCCAGGGCTCGGAGGTGCCGGGCAGGCGCAGGTGGGAGACGACGAAGCCGGTGAGCCCGGCCTTGGGGGCCGACCCCCGGCCAGTCGCCCCCTCGTCCCGGATCTCACCGCCCGCGCCCGTGGCCGCTCCCGGGAAGGGTGAGATCGCCGTCGGGTGGTTGTGGGTCTCCACCTTCATCAGGACGTGGACCTCCTCCTCCGCGGCGGCGTAGCGGGTGGGGCCGGCCAGCGCGGCGGGCCCGTGCCGGCGGCCCTCGGGCGCCCAGCGCGTCACCGTGCCGCCCCGCATGACGGAGGCGTTGTCCTTGTAGGCGACGACCGTGCCCTGGGGGCTGGCCTGCTCGGTGTGCCGGATCATGGCGAAGAGCGAGCGCTCCTGCGGCTCCCCGTCGACGATGAAGTCGGCGTTGAAGATCTTGTGGCGGCAGTGCTCGGAGTTGGCCTGGGCGAACATCGTCAGCTCGACGTCGGTCGGGTTGCGCCCCAGCGCGGTGAAGGCCTCGACGAGGTAGTCGATCTCGTCCTCGGCCAGGGCCAGTCCCCAGGACCGGTCGGCCTCCACGAGCGCCGCGCGACCCCGGCCCAGGACGTCGACGTGCTCCATCGGGGCTGCCTCGCGCTCGGCGAAGAGGGCCGCGGCGTCCTCCTGCGACGGCAGCGCCGACTCGGTCATCCGGTCGTGCAGCACCGCCGCGCAGGCGACCCACTGCGCCTGCGTGAGGTCGTCGGGCCCCTCGAGGTCGAGGGTGTACTCAGTGACGCGCTCCACCCGACGGATGTCGATCCCGCAGTTGTGGACGATGTCGGTCGCCTTGCTGGCCCACGGGGAGATGGTGCCCAGCCGGGGCGCGACGACGACCATCGCCTCGGCCCGGGTGAGGGGGCCGTCCGGGCGCGGCATGCGACCGTAGGGCTCGCCGTAGTCGAGGATCGCGCCGAGCGTGCCGGTGGTCGCCTCGTCCAGCGTCTCGTCGGAGGCGACCCAGTGCACATGACGGGCCGCGACACCCGTGACCCGGGGGACCACCTCCCGCAGCCGGCGCAGGAGCGCGGCGGTGCGGAAGTCGGACAGGGCGGAACCGCCGGGGAAGGCGGTCAGCCGGTAGTCGGGCACGACCATGGCTCAGGACTCCTGCACGTCGGGGGAGGGGAGGAACGGGGTGCCCGTGAGCGTCTCGTACGCCTCGACGTAGCGCGCCCGGGTGAGCTCGACCACCTCGGGCGGCAGGGCCGGCGGCGGCGTGTCGGAGGCGCGGTCCCACCCGCTCGCCGGGGAGGTCAGCCAGTCCCGCAGCACCTGCTTGTCGTATGACGTCTGCGTGCGCCCGGGCGCCCACTCGCCCGCCCGCCAGAAGCGCGAGGAGTCCGGGGTGAGCACCTCGTCGGCGAGGACGACGTCGACCACGTCGGGATCCACGGCGGCCCAGTCGATCTCGTCCTCCAGCGCCTCCTGGGTGCTGAGGCCGAGGGCGGTCGCCAGCTGCTGGGGGTCGACGCCGAACTCCACCTTGGTGTCGGCGATGAGGATGCCCCGGTCGGCCGCGATGTCGTTGCCCCGCACCAGGATCGCGACGGTGAGGTCGCGCAGGCGGGCCGCCAGCCGGGGGCCCACGAGATGCTCCACCTCCCCGAACGTGATCGGCTCGTCGTGCTCGCCGACCGCGGCCTTGGTGCTCGGGGTGAAGATCGGCTCGGGGAGTCTCGACCCGTCGACGAGGCCCGCGGGGAGAGGGACCCCGGAGACGGTGCCGGACGCGGCATACTCCGCCAGGCCGCCGCCGGTGAGGTAGGCGCGGGCGACGCACTCCACGGGCAGCATCCGCAGTCGCTTCACGGAGACGGCGCGGCCCGCGACCGCGGCCGGCACGTCCGTCGACATGACGTGGTGCGGCGCGAGGTCGGCCAGCTGGTCGAACCACCACAGGGACAGCTGGGTGAGGACGGCGCCCTTGTCGGGGATCGGGGTGTCGAGGACGTGGTCGTAGGCGCTGATCCGGTCGGAGGCGACGAGCAGCAGCCGGCTGTCGTCGCGGCGACCGGTGCCGGGGTCGAGCGGAGCGTAGAGGCCGCGCACCTTGCCCACGTGCACGAGCTCGTGGCCCGGGAGCTCGACGGGGGCGTCGACGGGCGAGCGGGGGTCCGGCGTGGTGGCGCGGGGAACGGTGATCTGCCCCTGCTCGGCGGCGCGTGCGACGTCGGTGCGGAAGAAGGATCCGTCGAGGGAGATCCGGTGCACAGCGGCGTAGGCGCGGACCCGGGCCTCGGCGAGGTCGCGCCCCAGGGCGACGACGCTCAGCACCCGCCCCCCGGCGGAGACCAGAGTGCCGTCGACCCCCCGGGTGCCCGCGTGCAGGACGTGGACGCCCTCGACCGCCGCCGCCCGGTCCAGGCCCGTGACGGGGTCCCCGGTGCGCGGGGCGGAGGGGTAGCCGTCGGCGGCGACGACCACGGTGACGCTCGCCTGCGAGGACCACCGCAGCGGGGGCAGCTGCGCCAGCCGGCCCTGGGCCGCGGCCAGGAGCACCCCGGCCAGGGGGGTCTCCAGGCGGGCGAGGACCGACTGCGTCTCCGGGTCGCCGAACCGGGCGTTGAACTCGATGACGCGGGGCCCGGCCGCGGTCAGGGCGAGCCCGACGTAGAGGACCCCGGTGAAGGGCGTGCCGCGACGGGCCATCTCCTCGACCGTCGGTCGCGCGACCCGGTCCACGACCTGGTCGACCAGGTCGGGGGCCTCGTGCTCCAGCCAGGGCAGGGGGCTGTAGGCGCCCATCCCTCCGGTGTTGGGGCCGGAGTCCCCGTCCCCGACCCGCTTGAAGTCCTGCGCCGGCGCCAGCGGGACCACGGTCGACCCGTCGGCCAGGCAGAAGAGCGAGACCTCCGGGCCGTCCAGGTAGTCCTCGACCACGACCCGGCCGCCGTCACGGGCCAGGCAGGAGAGGGCGTGCTCGGTCGCCGCCTCCCGGTCCGCGGTGACCACGACCCCCTTGCCGGCGGCCAGCCCGTCCTCCTTGACGACGTACGGGGCGCCCGTGGCCGCGAGGGCCGCCTCCACCTCCTGCGGCGTGGTGCACACGTGGCACGCCGCGGTCGGGACATTGGCGGCGGCCATGACCTCCTTGGCGAAGGCCTTGCTCCCCTCCAGCCGGGCCGCGGCGGCCGTCGGCCCGAAGCACGGGACGCCGGCCTCCAGCAGGGCGTCGGCGACACCGGCCACGAGCGGCGCCTCCGGCCCCACGACCACGAGGTCCACCTGCTCCCGCCGGGCGATCCCGACGACCGCGGCCGGGTCCGTGGGGTCTCCCGGCAGGCAGCGGGTCAGCTGGGCGAGACCGGGGTTGCCGGGCAGGGCCAGGATCTCCGAGACGTCCGGATCGAGGGACAGGGCCCGCGCCAGGGCGTGCTCACGGGCGCCGGAGCCGAGCAGCAGGACCTTCACCCGACCGAGCCTACCCAGGCCGACGGGGGCATAAGTGTGGCCCTCCTGGGAGGCAGGGGGGGTATCTCCCAGGAGGGCCACGATGCAGGGCAGGGTCTGCGGGGGCTCATGGGGGGGCATTGCTCCCGCGACTCGCACATCCCTGCGCCGGCGAACCGGCAGTTCCCACAGTGACACACCTGCCCGCGTCTTGTCATCCTGAGCGCTGGCGGGTTGCCGCCACTGTCGCCCATCCGTCAGGATCGGGGGGTGATCACCGGTCCCGAGCCGAGCAACATCCAGGCGACCCGGCAGACGTTCGGGCTCAGCTACGAGGACTTCGTGGGGCGGTTCTACCGCGCCGCGGTCCCCCTGGGCGTGCCGACGCGGGAGGGCCTGAGGGAGTCGGGCTACTCCGACGAGGACATCACCGTCGCCACCTCGGAGCTGGTGGCACGAGGGTTCCTCACGACCGGCGACGACCCCGACTCCTGGGCGGTCGTCCCGCCCCGCGCCGCGTTCAGCGCCTACGCCGCGGAGATGGAGCACCGCATGAACCTCACCAGGGCGACGATGGGCCCGATGGAGCTGATGTGGCGCCGGTCCCTCGGCCGGCGTCGGGTGACGGAGATGCCCACCGACATCGACCTGCTGGTCGACGTCGACGACATCGTCCAGCGGGTGCTGACCCTGCACCAGAGCGCGACCACGCGTCTGTGGTGGGCGGTGGACGGCTCCGCCGCCGCGCGCTCGTTGCTGCACCGGGCGATGGACGAGCCGGGGCTGCTCGAGGTAGGGGCCCACGTCGAGCGCCGGCTCATGATGGACACCTCGCTGCTGCAGGACGAGGCGGCCCTGGCCCACCTGCACCGGTGCCGCGGGGCCGGGCACGAGGTGAGGATGGGCAACGGCATCCCCTTCTCCATGGTCGTCGGGGACGACACCGCCCTGGTCGACCTGTCCGCCTTCGACGAGCTAGGCCAGGGGTCCTTCGTGGCCAGGCTGGCGCCGGCGGTGAGCGCCGTCAGCCGGCTGGCCGAGGAGATCTTCACGCTGTCCACCCCCTACGGGGAGACGGTGGAGGCGCTGGCCGCCGACGGGTCGGCCCCGCCGCTGGACGAGCGTGACCGACGGATCCTCGCCCTGCTCACGGTCGGGGCCTCCGACCAGGTCGCCGCCCGTCAGCTCGGGGTGTCCGTCCGCACGGTGGAGCGCAGGGTGCGCTACCTCATGGAGCACCTGGGGGCCGCGACCCGCTTCCAGGCCGGGGTGCAGGCGGTGCGCCGGGGCTGGGTCTGAGCCCGGACGCGGGATAGCATGAGGCCTTTGCGGGGGCGCGGGTGCAGGGCCGTGCCCGGACCCGGACGAACGGAAGGTGGCCGATGACCGCGACCACGAGCGAGCTCGTCGCTGCCGAGATCGCGGCTGAGCAGGCGCACGTGGACAGGGTCTACGGCGAGCTCGCCAAGGCGGCGGAACGGGTGGAGCTGGTGCACGCCGAGGGGATGGCCCGGGGGCAGACGGACCGTCGTGGCACCGGTGACCCCCGGGAGGAGGAACTGGCCGGCCTCTTCGAGCGGGACGCGCTGGTCTTCACCGCGAGCAAGCGGCGCGCCTCGCTCCAGCACCAGCACGAGGGTCTGGTCTTCGGACGTCTCGACCTGGACCACGAGCGCCCCGACGCCGACGGCGAGACCCGGGAGGTGCGCTACGTCGGCCGGCTCGGGGTGCGCGACGACGACTACGAGCCGTTGGTCGTGGACTGGCGGGCCCCCGCGGCCGCGCCGTTCTACCGCGCCACCCCCGTGGACCCCCAGGGCGTGGTCCGCCGCCGGGTCCTGCGGTGCCGCGGCGAGGAGGTCGTCGGGGTCGAGGACGACCTCATGGTCACCGAGGCCCCGGACGACCTGGTCGTGGTGGGGGACGGCGCCCTCATGGCGGCCCTCACCCGTAGCCGGGGTGCCGCCCCGCATGCGGGACATCGTCGCCACGATCCAGCAGCACCAGGACGAGGCGATCCGCGCCCCCGCCCGCGGGATCACCGAGATCACGGGTGGCCCCGGCACCGGCAAGACCGTCGTGGCGCTGCACCGGGCCGCCTACCTCCTCTACTCCGACCGACGTCGTTTCGAGGGCGGCGGGGTGCTGGTCGTCGGCCCCTCGGCCGCCTACACCGCATACATCGAGCGGGTCCTGCCCTCCCTGGGGGAGGACTCGGTGGTGCTGCGCTCGGTCGGGGACGTCGTCGGCGGCCTCACCGCCACGCGGCTGGACGCGCCCGAGGCGGCGGCCCTCAAGGGCAGCCTGCGGATCCGCCAGCTGCTGTCCGCGCTGGTGCGCGAGCCGGCCCCGGGGGCTCCCACCCTGCTGCGCGTCTTCGTGCAGGGCCACGCGGTCCGGCTCGAGGCGGCCGACCTCGAGCGCGCCCGCCGGCAGGTCCTCCGGCACCACCACCGCAACGCCGGGTATGACGCCGCCGTCGCGGCGCTGGCCCAGCTCGCCTGGGAGCAGGTCCGGCAGGGGGAGCGGGAGGAGTTCGTCGACCGGTTCACCGACTCCGGCGACGTCGAGGCCTTCATGCGCGAGTGGTGGCGGCCCGTCGACCCCCGCGACATGCTGCTCTGGCTCGCCGACGAGGCGATGGTGCGCCGGCTGGGGGCCGATGCCCGGACGGCCCGGATCGTCGCGGACTCCTACCGGGAGGCGCTGCGCACCGGCACCTGGAGCGTGGCCGACGTGGCGCTCGTCGACGACCTGCAGGCCCGCCTCGGGCCGATGGTGGACCTGCCCAGCGAGGAGCGCGGTTTCTACGAGATCGAGGAGCTCGACGACGCCTCGCAGTACGGCGTCGCGGCGCTCCGCGTGGGATCGGCCGGGGACGGGGACGTGACCGCGGTCGGCGACCACACGCACCTGGGTGACGCCCGGGCCGCGGAGCGTCTGTCGCACGACCCTCGGGAGCGGCTCCTGGCCGGTCGCGTCACCCCGGCCGAGGAGTACGCGCACGTCCTGGTCGACGAGGCGCAGGACCTCTCCCCGATGCAGTGGCGCATGCTCGGCCGCCGGGGCCGGTGGGCCTCGTGGACGGTGGTCGGTGACCTCGCCCAGGCCTCGTGGGACGACCTGGAGGAGGCGGCCCAGGCGCGGGAGGAGGCCTTCGGCGGTGCGCCCCGGCAGGCCTTCCACATGGACACCAACTACCGCAACGCCCGGGAGATCTTCGACCTGGCCGCGCGGATGATCCGCGAGCACGTCCCGGACGCCGACATCCCGCCGCGGTCCGCGAGACCGGGATCGAGCCGGTCGAGGCCGCCGTGCCTGCCGGGGACCTCGTGGCCGGGGTCGCCGACGAGCTCGACCGGCTGCTGCCGGAGGTGGAGGGGCAGGTGGCGGTCGTCGCGCCGTGGTCCTGGCACCGGCGGCTCGCCCCGGTGCTGGACGGCCGGCCCGACCGCGTGCTGATCATCGACCCCCTGTCGACCAAGGGGCTGGAGTACGACGCGACGGTCGTCGTCGACCCCGCCGCGATCGTGGCCGAGTCGCCCGGCGGGGTGCGGGCCCTGTACGTCGTGCTGACGCGCGCCGCGCACCGCACCTCGATCCTGCGCCCGGTCTGAGGCGCCCGCCCGTGGCGCGTCACCGGGTCGGGTACGCGGGGCGTCGTGCCCTCCCCGCGGTCGTGGCGCTCCTCGCTCTGGCGCTCGCGGGGTGCGTCCCGTCGGGCGGGGGCGGCGCGGTGCCCCCCGCGCCCACCGCGGCCGGTCCCGGGCCCGCTCCGGCGGACCAGGATCCCGAACGGCGGATGCATCCTCGACCGGTGCGGAGAGGTCGGCCGACGGAAAGAGCGACGGCAGGCGGACCGCATACCCCGAGGACACCGGCGGCGTCCCGCCGGCGGAAGGCCGGGCGCAGGTGGTCTTCACCGGTGACCTCATGCTGGCCCGCAGCGTCGGCGAGCTGGTCCTGGCCGAGGGTCCGGCGGCGCCGTGGGAGGGGGTGGCCGAGGTGCTCGCGGGGGCGGACCTGCGCGTCGGCAACCTCGAGACGACCGTCGGGGCTGCGGGCGAGGCGGAGGACAAGGCCTACACCTTCCGGGCGCCCGCGGAGGCGGTCGACGCCCTCGTGGCAGGCGGGTTGGACGTGCTCAGCCTGGCCAACAACCACGCCTACGACTTCGGTGCCGAGGGCCTGCTGGAGACGCTGCGTCTGGTGCGCGGGGCAGGGATCCGGACCGTCGGGGCGGGAGCCGACGCCGAGGCCGCACACGCCCCGGTGGTGGTGGTGGAGGGGGTCGAGCTGGGCTTCCTCGGCTACGTGGACGCGCCGGACGACTGGTCCGGCTACGCGAACCGGGCCTGGGCGGCCACCGCCGGCTCGCCCGGCGTCGCCTGGGCCGACCCGGCCGCCGTCGCCGCCGACGTGGCGGCCCTCGCGCCGGAGCTGGACCACGTCGTCGTCCTCCTGCACGCCGGGACCGAGGGCAGCGGGGAGCCGGACCCGGTCCAGGTGGCTGCGGTCCAGGCGGCCCTGGACGCCGGGGCGAGCGCGGTCGTCGGCGCCCACCCGCACGTCCTGCAGGGGTGGTCCCTGCAGGAGGGACGGCTCGTGGCCTGGTCGCTGGGCAACACGGTCTTCGACGGGTTCGAGGATCCGCTGAGCAGGGAGGCCGGCCTGCTGGTGGTGACCTTCACGGGCCGGGCGGTCGAGGAGGCGCGCCTGGTCCCAGCCCTCGTCGACGAGCGAGGGCTGCCCACGGCTCTCGACCCCTCCGAGGCGCCCGGCCGGGCGATCCTGCAGCGGGTGGACGCGCTCCCGGTGCCCGAGCTCACCGGTGGGGACGGGTGAGCGCGCGGGAGGGGACGGAGGGCCGGGAGGCCACCCCCGACTGCCCGGCGCACCCGCCCCGGCCCTGTGGATCGGACGCACCCGGTGTCGGTCGAGGCGGTTAGGGTCGGTCCTGTGAGCACCGCCCTGTACCGCCGCTACCGGCCCGAGTCCTTCGCCGACGTCATCGGTCAGGAGCACGTCACCGAGCCGCTGATGCAGGCGCTGCGTTCCGGACGGGTCAACCACGCCTACCTCTTCTCCGGCCCGCGGGGGTGCGGCAAGACGACGAGCGCCCGGATCCTGGCCCGCTGCCTCAACTGCGAGCAGGGCCCGACGGACACCCCGTGCGGCACGTGCGAGAGCTGCGTCGCGCTGGCCCGGGACGGTGCCGGGTCGGTCGACGTCATCGAGATCGACGCCGCCAGCCACGGGGGGGTCGACGACGCCCGCGACCTGCGGGAGCGCGCGGCGTTCGGGCCCGCCCAGTCGCGGTTCAAGGTCTACATCATCGACGAGGCGCACATGGTGACGCCCAACGGCTTCAACGCCCTGCTCAAGGTGGTGGAGGAGCCGCCGCCCCACGTGAAGTTCATCTTCGCCACCACCGAGCCGGAGAAGGTGCTGGCGACGATCCGCTCTCGCACCCACCACTACCCCTTCCACCTCGTGCCGCCCCAGCGGCTCACCTCCTACCTCGAGCAGCTGAGCGCGCAGGAGGGGGTCCGGCTCGAGCCCGGTGTGCTGTCCTTCGTCACACGCGCGGGCGGGGGGTCGGTCCGGGACTCCCTGTCGGTCCTCGACCAGCTGATCTCCGGCGCCGGTGAGGAGGGACTGACCTACGAGCGGACCGCCGCGCTCCTGGGCTTCACCGACGTCGAGCTGCTGGACTCGGTGGTCGACGCGGTTGCGGCGGGGGACGCGGCGACCGTCTTCCAGCAGGTCGACCGCGTCATGGAGTCCGGGCACGACCCGCGGCGCTTCGTCGAGGACCTGCTGGAGCGCTACCGCGACCTCATCGTCCTGGCCGCCGTCGGGGAGCAGGCCGGCGGGCTGCTGCCGGGCCTGCCGCCGGACCAGGTGGAGCGGATGCGGCTGCAGTCGCGGACGTACGGCCCGGCCGCCCTGTCCCACGCCGCCGACCTGGTGGCCCGGGGCCTGTCCGAGATGGCCGGCGCGGTCTCCTACCGGCTCATGCTCGAGCTGCTCGCCGCCCGGTTGCTGCTGCCCGCGGCCGCCGGGGAGGAGGGGTATGCCGCCCGCCTGGACCGCCTCGAGCGTCGCCTCAGCTCCGGGGCCGGGGTGGACGTGCCCGCGCCGGCCGCCCGTCCGGTCCGTGGTCGGGCCCAACCAGGCCAGGCCGAGGGGCCGACCGGCGGGCCTCCGGGTGGCCAGAGGGCCCCCGGTCCCCAGGGCGGCGAGGTCGTCTCCGGCGCCCAGGGGGACCCGGTCGACGCCGGCCCCCGCGGCGGGGGACCAAGCCGCCCGGACCCGCGGGAGGACGTCCCCACCGGGCCGGACACCGAGGGGGCGGCCAGACCAGGTGCTCTCGACACCGCCGCCCTGCGCCGCAGCTGGCCGGACATCCTGGCCGCGGTGCGGGAGATCAGCCGGCGCACGGCGGCCGGTCTCGAGCAGGCCCAGGTGCTGGACTTCGACGGCCGGCGGCTGCTGGTCGGCTTCCCGGCGGAGAGCTGGGTGCGCCACTTCACCGGGACCTCGCACGAGGAAGCGCTGCGCCAGGGGGTCCTCGACGCTCTGGCGCTGGACACCCGCATCGAGGCGGCGGTCCAGCGCGACCCCGAGCCTCGGACCCAGACCGGACCCCAGCGCATGGCGCCGCCCCAGGACCAGGCGCCGCCCCAGAGCGAGACCGGGCCCCCGCCGAGCGGAACCGCCGGTGACTCCCCGCACCCCCCGGTCGGGGGCGGTCACCAGCAGGGGCGGGTGCGTCGACGGTCCGACGAGGCCGACCGGGACGGCCGGTCCGCCTCCCCGGCTCCATCGGCCGCTCCGCAGGTCAGGGTGCGGGGCCGCGGGACGGCGGGGCAGCCGCAGGGTGGCCCCACCGGGGACCCGCAACGGACCGCGCCCTCGATGGCCGAGCAGCTCGGGGCCGTCGGGCGCACCGGGGCGGACTCCGGGCCGGACTGGGCGCAGACCGCTCGCAGCGCCGCGGCCCCCGCCTGGGCCACGTCCGAAGGTGCACCCGAGGGTGGGTCGTCCGACGGCGCCCCCGCCGGTCGGGACGCTGACCGGGAGCGGGGGGTGCCGGCCGAGGGTGGTCCGCCTCCTGAGGAGCGGGAGGCGGTGCGGGACGAGCGCGGCCCGGCCTCCGCCCCGGTCCAGGAGGACGTCTCCTCGCCCCCGACGGGCCACCGGCCGGGGCAGGTGCGCACCCGGGCCGCGGCCCAGGCGCCCCCGCCCGCGCCGCAACCCACGACCGCGACGAGCTGGGCGGACGCGCCGAGCGCCGACGACGAGGACCTCAGCTCCTCCGGGGCGGTGGGGCAGCCGGTCATCGAGACGGTGCTGGGAGGTACGGTCATCGACATCACCGAGGACCGGGTCGGCTGAGAGGACGTCCATGATTTACGAGCTGCTGCACCCGATCGTCACGCCGCTGGCGACCGCGATCTGGCGCCCGGAGGTCGTGGGTCGGGAGAACGTCCCGCCGACGGGCCCGGTCATCCTGGCCAGCAACCACCTGTCCTTCGCCGACAGCGTCGTCATCCCGCTGACCTCCCCCCGGCAGGTCGCCTTCCTCGCCAAGTCCGAGTACTTCACGGGCAAGGGCCTTAAGGGCTGGATCAGCCGGGAGTGGTTCGAGGGGGTCGGCTCGATCCCCGTCGACCGGGACGACACGCGGGCCGCCCAGGCCTCGCTCGACCTCGCCCTGGCACACCTGCGCAGCGGCGGAGCCTTCGGGATCTACCCGGAGGGCACCCGTTCCCGGGACGGGCGGCTCTACCGCGGCCGGACCGGCGTGGCCTGGCTCGCCCTGGAGGCCGGCTGCCCCGTCGTGCCCGTCGGCCTCAGCGGCACCCAGGACATCCAGCCGGTGGGCTCCCGGTTGCCCCGCCGCGCCAAGGTCCGGGTCGAGTTCGGCCCGGCGATCCCCGTGGCAGGGCGGTTCGACGGGGTGCCGTCCGGCCGCGCCCGCCGGGAGCTCACCGACGAGGTCATGGCCGCGATCCTGGGGATGACCGGCCAGGAGTGGGCGGGGGAGTACAACCAGCGCCCGCCGGAGACCGCCGCGTGAGCCGCTGGCCCGTCGTCCTCTTCGACTTCGACGGCACCCTCGCCGACACGCTGGCCCTCATCGTGGCCTCCTACCGCCACACGCTCGCCGACCTCGAGCCGACGGTGAGCGAGCGGGAGATCCGGTCCTGGATCGGGCGCACGCTCGTCGACACGCTCGAGTCGCGGCACCCGGGACGGGGGGAGGACCTCGTGGCCCGCTACCGCGCCCACAACCTGGCGCACCACGACGACCTCCTCGAGCCCGTCCCCGGGCTGGACCTCCTCCTGTCCGACCTGCTCGCGGGCGGCACGGCCGTCGGGGTGGTCAGCTCCAAGGTCGGCGACACGGTGCGCCGCGGCATGGCCGTCGCAGGCCTCCCCCACGTCGAGGTGGTCGTCGGGCTCGGGGAGACCACCGAGCACAAGCCGCACCCGGCACCGCTGCTGGAGGGAGCGCGGCGGCTCGGTCTGCTCCCGGGGGAGGTGAGCAGCCAGTCCTGCGTCTACGTCGGCGACGCGTGGGTCGACGTCGCGGCGGCCCGGGCGGCCGGGATGGCCAGCGTGGCGGTCACCTGGGGTGCCGGGTCGAGGGAGGAGCTCGCCGACGCCGACCACCTCGTCCACGACGTCGAGCGGCTGCGGGCCCTGCTGCGCCCCGGCCCCTGACCGCGCCCGTAGCCCCTGAGCGCGCCCGGTGCGCCTGGCCGCGGCACCCAGGCGGACCGCATACAGTCGATCACTGTGTACGAGGGCGTGGTCCAGGACCTGATCGACGAGCTCGGGCGGCTGCCCGGGGTCGGGCCGAAGGGTGCCCAGAGGATCGCCTTCCACCTGCTGACCGCGGACCCGGAGGACATCACCCGGCTGGCGGACGCCCTGGTCCAGATCCGCGAGAAGGTGCGCTTCTGCGAGGTGTGCGGCAACGTGGCCGAGGCCGAGCGCTGCCGCATCTGCCTGGACCCGCGCCGCGACCCCGCGGTCATCTGCGTCGTCGAGCAGAGCCAGGACGTGGCCGCGATCGAGCGGACCAGGGAGTTCCGCGGCCGCTACCACGTACTGGGCGGGGCCATCAACCCGATCGGCGGGGTGGGCCCGGACGACCTGCGGCTGCGCGAGCTGGTCGTCCGGCTCGCCGACGGGCAGGTGAGCGAGGTCATCATCGCGACCGACCCCGACCTGGAGGGTGAGGCCACGGCGACCTATCTCGCGCGCCTGCTGCGGCCCTACGAGGGCGTCGCGGTGAGTCGGCTCGCCTCCGGCCTTCCCGTCGGGGGCGACCTGGAGTATGCCGACGAGGTCACCCTGGGGCGCGCCTTCGAGGGACGCCGCGTGCTGTCCACCGGCACGGCCGGCTGAGCTCCCCTAGTGTGGGGGCCATGAGCGAGCCCATCGACGACGGCTGGGACGACCTTGCCCAGGAGATGCACCGCGAGGTGGAGACCTACTTCGCCAGCCTGGAGGAGGTGTCCTCCGGGGGCGCGGCCGAGTCGGCCCTTCCGCTCCTCCTGCTCTCCCTCGGCCAGCTCTGCGCGTCCGGGGCGCGGCTGGGGGCCATGGTCGACGTGGTCCCGGAGGAGCGTTTCGAGCCCGACGTCGGCCCCGACCCCGACCTGGAGCGGGTCCGCGACGGCCTGCACCAGCTGCTCGGGGGCCTGGACGCCTACTGCGACCTGGAGGACCCGGTGCTCTCGGGCGAGGTGTCGGAGGGCTCGCTGTCGGAGGACCTCGTCGCGGTCGCCGCCGACCTCAGCAACGGTCACAGGCACTACCTCACCGGCCGGGTGACCGAGGCGCTGTGGTGGTGGCAGTTCAGCTACCTGTCCTCGTGGGGGGAGCGCGCCGCGTCGGCGCTGCGGGTGGTCCTGGCCCTGCTCTCGCACGTCCGTCTCGACGCGGACGACGAGCAGGTCATGGAGGCCGAGATGGCCGCCCTGCACGCCGTGACCTGACCCCCTCAGCGCGACGGGGGCTCGGCGAGGTCGTTGGGGCTGGTCGCCGGGTCCAGCGGCGCACCGGACCGGTAGGCCGCGCGCGTGATCGAGTTCGAGGCGACCGAGCTCATGATGATGAAGCCCAGGACGGCGACGCCCAGCTTGACCAGGTCCACCCACAGGAAGCCGTGGTCGTGGACGGTCCACACGTAGGCGCCCACCGCGATCGACGGCATCCCCACACCGGTGGCGGCGGAGAGGACGTTCATCCGCGACAGGCCGTCGCGCGCCTTGAACATCGCGACGCCGCTGACGAGCACGAAGAGCGCTCCCCCGACGCAGAGGAGGGCGACGAGGGCGACCACGACCACCTCGGGCATCAGCGGCGCCCCCTCGTGAGGATCCGCGCGAGCGCGACCGTCGCCAGGATGCCGAGCAGCGCACCGATCGACAGGACGTCCATGGTGATGGAGGACCCGGCGAGCATGGCACCCAGGGTGACCGTCCCGATGCCGCAGAAGTAGACGAGGTCGCTCACCGCGGCGACGCTGGCGTCGTCCCGAGCCGTGAGCACCCTCACCACCCCCAGCACCGCCGTGGCGGCCAGGATGACGATGGTGGTCACGACGACCCAGGTGATCATGTGGCCTCCTGCGCCCGGTCGGAGGTATGCCGTGCCGCGGCCGGTGAGCCGCCGGCCGGAGGTGCGGCGGTGGGCCGGGGCGGGTCGTCCGGCCCCGGGGCGTCCTTGCCCCGGGTCATGGCGAGCAGGTGCTGCTCCATGTCGAGCAGACCGGCCCGCACCTCCTCGGGGTCCTGCCCGTAGATGGCGTGGACGAACAAGGTGGGTGGTGTCTCACCCCTCGCGGCCGCGATCCCGAGGGTGACGGTGCCGGGGGTGATGGTGATCGAGGACGCCATGAGGCTGACCTCCAGGTCGGTGACGCAGCGCAGCGGGAGCTCGATGATCGCGGGGGAGATCGCGGTCCCGGGCGTGAACGCGTCACGCGCGACGGTCAGGGCACCCTTGACGATCTCCGCACCCAGCCAGCCGGAGTAGCGCAGCGCGCGCAGGGGGTTGATCATCCCAGCACCGCCTCGACGTAGGGGGCCGTGTCGACGAGACCCTCGGCCGCCCGCCGCACCAGCGGCAGGAGCAGGCCCGCACCGAGGAACATCGCCAGCTGCAGCGCGGCCAGGACAGCACCGGGTGCCATCAGGGTGCGGGTGACCCGGACGTCGTCCGGCAGGGGCACGCTGCGGCCCCGGCCGGTCCGGGGGCTGTCCGGACGGTAGGTCTCCATGGGGGGGCCCCAGAACACGCCTGCCCACAGGCGCTGCATCGCGATCAGGCTGGCGACGGCCGCGACCAGCACGAGGGTCAGCATCAGCCACCCCTCCCAGGTCCCGGCGGAGGCGGAGGAGGTGATGAGGCCGAGCTTGCCGAAGAAGCCGGCGGAGGGCGGGATGCCGACCAGGGACAGCAGGACGAAGGCGTACCAGATGGCCACCCAGCCGTCCCGGTGCATGAGGCCGGAGAGCCGCTCGTAGCGCCCGCTGCCGTAGGTCTGCTCGATCGCGCCGGACAGGAGCAGCAGCGAGGCCATCGTCACGATGTGGTGGAGCATGTAGAACAGCCCGGCCGCGAGGGCCACCTCCGTGAAGAGGACGACACCCACGAGGATGTGGCCGACCCCGGCGACCATCTGCCAGGCCAGGGCCCGGCGCATGATGTGCTCGCCGAAGGTGGAATAGGCCCCCACCACGATGGAGAGCGCGACGAGCAGGGTCAGCACCAGGGCCCACGGGGCCGCGCCCTCGAACACGGTGGAGTAGACCCGGTAGATCGCGTAGAGCGCGACCTTGGTGTGCAGAGCGGAGAAGAGCGCCATGATGCCTGCGGAGGTGGCGGGGTAGGTCTGAGGGAGCCATCCGTGCACCGGGACCACCGCGGCCTTGATCGCCATCGCCAGCAGGACCACCGCTGTGGCGACGGCGACCATGGGCCGATCCGCGGCAGCGCCCGCCAGCTCGGCGATGTTCACGGTGCCGGTGGTCCCGTAGACCAGGCCCACGCCCAGGACCAGCAGGCCGGAGGTCAGCAGGTTGACGACGACGAAGGTGCGCCCGATCCCGAGCCGGCGCCACGTGCCGGTCACCGCGATGAGGGCGTAGGACGGCAGCACCATGACCTCGACCATGACGAAGAAGTTGAAGAGGTCGCCGGTGAGGAAGGCGCCGTTCACGCCTCCCAGCATCATGAGGATGAGAGGCGGCACGAAGCGGTACCGGTCCTCGCCGGTCGCCGTCAGGAAGCTCACGCAGGCGAGCGCGGCGGTCGCGGTGACCGTGATCATCAGCGCGGCCAGGGTGTCCGAGACGAAGGGGATGGCCACGCCCGGGACGTAACCGCCGACCTGGTGGGCCAGGACGGGTTCGGAGCGGTGCTGCAGGAGCAGCAGGATGCCGCTCGCCAGGGAGACGAGGGGCACGGCCAGCAGCAGGATCCGCTCGAGCAGGGCCTGGCGCACGACCACCAGGAGCCCGGCCAGCAGGAGCGGGCCCCCCATCAGCAGCGGCAGGGCGGCGGCGGGGAACGTCACCGGTCCCGCACCTCCCCGGTGCGGGGCATCCGCTTGGTGTCGTCGTCGTGGCCGATGGCGGCGAGCGCGAGCATGAGGACGGTGGAGGCGAAGGCGATGACGATGGCGGTGAGGACGAAGGCGTGCGGCAGGGGGTCCGTGGACAGGGCGGGGTCCGCCACGTCCGGCAGCGGCTCCCCGCGCCAGGAGGTGACCCCCGCCGAGAGGATGGCCAGGTTGGCCGCGTGGGCGAAGAGCGTCAGCCCGAAGATGATGCGGACCATCCCTCGTTGGAGCATGAGGTAGACCCCGCCCGCGACCAGGGCGGCGACGGTGAGGGGGATGATCATCGCTCCTCCTTCACGGGTGCGTCCGTCCGCTCGGCCTGCTCGCCGGCGTTGTCCGCCGCGGGCCTCGCGGCGGGTGGGGGCACGCCGTCGGCGAGCCAGGTGGTCCGGGCCCCCACCTTCGTCCGGGAGCGTGCCGCGAGCTGCGACGGCGACTCCCCGCGGGAGGACTCCAGCGGGCCGGGCAGCTCGCCGTAGGACGACTCGTCGGCCCGCTCCCGGGTCCGCTCCACGCCGGAACCGGCACCCAGCAGGTTGAAGGCGGCCATGACCAGACCCAGGACTGCTGCGTAGACACCGACGTCGAAGATCAACGAGGTGGTCAGCTTGATCCCCAGGACGTAGCCCGCGATCGGCTCCAGGAAGGACCCGGCGAGCACCAGCCCGAGGACCCCGGTGAGCGCGGCGACGACCACCCCGCCACCGATGAGGAACATGGGTGCCCGGGCCGGCCCGATCTGCCGGTCGGTCGCGGCCGACAGGTACATGAGGGCCACGACGGACGAGCCGATCAGGGCCGCGATGAACCCGCCACCGGGGGAGTTGTGACCGCGCCAGAAGACGATCGCCGAGATGATGACGAGCAGCGGAGCCGTGGCCTGGACGAGCAGCTGCATCGGCACGGCGTTGCCCCAGGCCTCCTCGAGCGCGCGGTATGCGGTCGTGCCCCGCTCACGGAGGGGGACCGGGGGAGGGGCGACGTAGTTGCGGTCGACCTCGGGGGGCGGGTCGAGGTAGCGGTCCCTGACGGTGGACAGCACGGCCACCACGGCCACGCCCGCCATCCCGAGCACGGCCAGCTCGCCGAAGGTGTCCAGCGCGCGGAACTCGACCAGGATCGTGTTGACCACGTTGTCCCCGCCGGTGATCTCCGGACCGTTCGCCAGGTAGTAGTCGGCGATCTCGCTGCGCCCACGTCGACCGGTGAGGGCCCACACGCCCAGGCCGGCCGACACGCCCGCGACCAGCGACAGGGCGAGGGCGCCGCGCTGACCCATCCGTGGGGCCCGACCGAAGCGGAGCGGCAGCTTCTGCAGCACGAGCATGATCATGAGGATGCTCAGGGCCTCGACGAGCAGCTGGGTGAGACCCACGTCGGGGCCACCCAGGCCGAAGATCTGGATGGTCATCGCGACGCCGATGGCGGACAGGGCCACGGTGGCGGCGAGCCGGGACTGCGAGCGGCACAGGACGTAGACGCTCACGAGCATGATCGCCAGGACGACGAGGTCGACCCCCGCCGTGGCACCAGGGTGCCGCTCCGGCAGCATCCCACGCGTCAGGAGCACCAGGCTCCCCCCGCCGAGGACCACGGAGGCGGCGACCAGGATGGGGACCAGATGCCGCGTCGGGTTGTCGGCGCGGACGAGGAGGGCCAGCGTCTGCCCGAAGCGGGCGACCGGGGCGATGAGGGCGGCGATGACGTCGGCCCCGTCCCAGCTCGCGGTGAGGCGTTCGGCCGCCGGGAACAGCGTGCGCCGTCGGGCGATGACGAGCGCACCGACCGCGAAGATCAGCAGCGAGGCGACGAGCTCGGCGTTGACCCCGTGCCAGAGCTCCAGGTAGAGGTCGACGCTCTCGACGGGCAGGGATGCCTCGACCACCCGGGTGACGGGGGTCTCCAGGACGCCGACCCAGAGCGCGAGGGGGAGGCCGGCCAGGATCGGCAGGGCGGCGAAGACCCCCATGGCCCACGGTGTGGTGTGCAGCGGTCGGTCCTCGGGCCACCGCTCCTGCCCCTGACCGTCGAGGAAGCCGCCCCAGATCAGCTTGGCGGAGTAGGCGAAGGTCAGCACCGCCGCGAGGGCGGCGAAGACGAAGCCCGACCAGCCGGCCAGCGGCCCTCCCGGTGACTCCAGGAGGGCGGCCAGGACCCCCTCCTTGGAGACGAAGCCGAGCATCGGCGGCACGCCCGCCATCGAGGCGGCACCGAGCACGGTGACCCAGAAGACGAGGGGCATGGCCCCGTGCAGCTGCGGCAGCCGCCGGACGTCGCGGGTGCCGGTGGAGTGGTCGATGACGCCCACCATCATGAACAGTCCGGACTTGAAGAGGGCGTGGGCGATGATGTGCAGCGTCGCGGCCTTCATGGCCGTCTCGGTGCCGACCCCAATGGTGGCCACGATCAGCCCGAGCTGGCTGACGGTGGAGTAGGCCATGAGCTTCTTCAGGTCCGTGCGCTGCAGCGCGAACCACGCGCCGAGGGCGCAGGTGACCAGGCCGACCACGACGAGCAGCACGTTCCACACCAGGACGTCGTGGAAGGCGGGGAGAAGCGCATCAGCAGGAAGATGCCCGCCTTGACCACGGCGGCGGCGTGCAGGTAGGCACTCACGGGCGTGGCGGCGGCCATCGCGTCGGGCAGCCACACGTGGAAGGGGAACTGTGCCGACTTGGTGAAGGCGGACAGCAGCACCAGGAGCGCCACGCCGGTGGTCACCCCGGGCGAGGTGGTCCACACCTCGTGACCGAGGGCCTCCGAGATGCGCGTGGTGCCGGTGACCGCGGCGATGATCCCGACCGCGGCGAGCAGGGTCAGCCCCCCGAGGAAGGTGACGAGGAGGGTGCGCATCGAGGCGCCCTCCCCGCTGTAGCCGGAGCGGGCGATGAGCAGAAAGCTGGCCATGGAGGTCAGCTCCCAGCACAAGAAGAGCAGCAGCAGGTCGTCGGCGAGGACCAGACCCACCATGGCGAAGGTGAAGATCGCCATGAACAGGTAGAAGGACAGGTTGCGCCCAGCAGCCAGGTAGGCGGTCGAGTAGGCCAGGACGACCGCGCCGATCAGCAGCGCGATGAAGGTGAAGAGTACCCCGATGCCGTCGGCCCGCAGCGCCAGCTCGAGCCCGAGGTCGGGCACCCAGGGGGTCGACCACTCCACGACGTCGCCGGCCATGACGGCGCGGGCCGCCGGCCAGAAGGCCGCGGCGGCGGCGAGGTAGAGACCGGCCAGGGGCCAGCCGGCGTGCCGGCCGAGCAGGCGGGTGAGGGGAAAGCTGGCCAGCACCGCCGCCGCCGAGATGGCGAGGGTCCAGACTAGGGTCATGGCGCCACCGTCCCGGACGCCTCACCGGCGTCCGCGTGGACGCGACGCCGCATGACCATGCGGACGAGGGTATCAACCTGCGCCTCCGGGCCGGCAGGCACCGTCCGGAGAAGAGGCCAGGCCCGGGCACGACGACGGGGCGGGGAGAGCCTGCAGCTCTCCCCGCCCCGTGCGCCGTGGACCATGCGGGACCCGGTGGTCCCGCTCAGGCGGGGGTGATGAGACCGGTGGTCGCCGTCCGGGCGGCCTCCAGCCGGCGCGAGACGTCCTGCCAGTTGACGACGTTCCACCAGGCGCTCACGTAGTCGGCCTTGACGTTCTTGTACTGCAGGTAGAAGGCGTGCTCCCACATGTCGAGCATGAGGAGGGGGGTCTGCCCGATCGGCACGTTGCCCTGCTGGTCCCAGAGCTGGAAGACCCGGGGGGCCTGGCTGACGGCGTCCCAGGACAGGACGGCCCAGCCGGACCCCTGGATGGTCGTGCCGGCGGCCTCGAACTGCCCCTTGAAGCCGTCGAAGGAGCCGAAGTGCTCGTCGATGGCGGCGGCGACCTCACCCTCCGGACGGCCTCCGCCGTCGGGGGACATGTTCTGCCAGAAGACGCTGTGGTTGGTGTGACCGCCCAGGTTGAAGGCGAGGTTCTTCTCCAGCATCGGCACCGTGCCGAAGTCCCCCGACTCCCGCGCGGCGGCCAGCTTCTCGAGGGCCTGGTTGGCGCCGTCGACGTAGGCCTTGTGGTGCTTGCTGTGGTGCAGCTCCATGATCTCGCCGCTGATGTGCGGCTCGAGCGCGCCGTAGTCGTAGGCGAGGTCGGGAAGGGTGTAGATGCTCACGGTAAATCTCTCCTCAGGATTGGGGGTTTTCCGGGCTTTCAGCACTATAGACGGGGCTCGTTGCGGGTGCTCGACGAGGCTGGATCGGCGCCGGCACGGGGGCGCTGGAGGTGTCACCGCGCAGGTGCTTGAGGACGAGCTCGGCGCTGATGAGGCACATCGGCAGGCCGATGCCGGGGATCGTGCTGGCTCCCGCGTAGTGCAGACCCGCCACGTGGCGCGAGGTGTTGCTGCTGCGGAACATGGCACTCTGCCGCAGCGTGTGGGCCGGGCCCAGCATGCCGCCCCGCCAGGCCAGGAGGTCCGCCTCGAAGTCTCCCGGTCCGATCGTCTCGCGGACCACGACGCGCTCGGCCAGGTCGGGGACACCGGCCCAGCGGGCGACCTGGGCGATGGCTGCGTCGGCGACCGCCTCGACCTGGGGGCTGCCACCACCGTCGCGCCCGCCGCGCCCGAGACCGGGGTCGGCCGGCACGGGCACGAGGACGAAGAGGTTCTCGTGGCCCTCCGGCGCCACACCCGGGTCGGTCGCCGAGGGCTTGCAGACGTAGACGGAGGCGGGGTCGGGGACCCTCCCGCCGAAGATGGCGTCGAAGTTCGAGCGCCAGTCATGGGTGAAGAACAGCGAGTGGTGGGGCAGCTGCGGCAGCTCCCCGCGCACCCCGAGCAGGACCAGCACCCCTCCGGGTCCGGGGTCGCGACCCTCCCAGTAGCTCTCGGGGTAGGAGCGCAGCTCCTCGGGGAGCAGCCTGGTCTCCAGGTGGTGCAGGTCCCCGGCCCCCACCACGACGTCGGCCGGGTGCAGCCGCTCGGTCCCGTCCCCGTCCCGCCACCGCACCCCCGTGGCCCTGGCGCGTCGGCGACCACGACGACCGGACACGGGCGCGGTGGTCACCTCGGTGACGCTCGCGCCGAGGTGGATGCGGACGCCCTGCGCGGTCGCGAGGTCGGCGATCCTGCCGATGAGGTGGGTGAACCCGCCCTGCGGGTACATCACCCCACCCGTCAGGTCCAGGGCGCTCATCAGGTGGTAGAGGCTCGGCGCCCGGTCGGGGGAGGACCCGAGGAAGACCGCGGGGTAGCCGAGCACCTGGCGCAGGCGGACGTCCTGGAAGCGGGACCCGACGAAGGACTCCAGGGAGCGGGTGAGCAGCGGCAGGAGGCGGGGCAGCCGGCGCAGGACATCAGGGGCGGCGAGGGCGATCGGACGGGTGAAGCTGGTGTAGAGGAAGTGCCGCAGAGCCACGTCGTAGGCCTCCCGGGCCGACCCGAGGTAGCTCCGCAGGGCGGCGCCCGCTCCGGGCTCGACGGCCTCGAAGGCCTCGATGTTGGCCCCGGTGTCCGCCACGACGTCGAGGGGGGGCGGTGGGTCCTGCCCCGGGGCGCCCTCGTAGAAGACGCGGTAGGCGGGGTCGAGGACGCGCAGGTCGAGCTGCTCGGCGGACGAGGTGCCCAGGAGCTCGAAGAAGTGGTCGAACACCTCCGGCATGAGGTACCACGACGGGCCCGTGTCGAAGCGGAACCCCTCCGTGGACCGGGAGCCGGCCCGACCGCCGACCTCATCCCGCTGCTCGAACAGGTCGACGTCGTGACCGTCGGAGGCCAGCAGCGCGGCGGTGGCCAGCCCGGCGATCCCGCCGCCGACGACCGCGACCCTCATCGCGCACCTGCGATGCTGCGGGCGACGATCCGGGCCTTCACCAGGTCGGGCACCCGGACGCGCTCCTGCGCGATCCGTGAGGCCGGGGTGGTCCGCAGGCGGGCGGACAGCTCCTGGAAGAGCCCGTGGGCCGCCTGCACGGCGGCCCGGCTGCTGGGTGGGAGTCGACGGACGGCGATCGCGGCCGCGTCGAGGTCCGCGTCGATGTCGTCCAGGAGCAGGTCGCGCTCGCGGTCGGTGAAGGTGCTCAGGTCCACTCCCGGGAAGTAGGCCCGCCCGAGCCGGCTCTGGTCGGCGTGCAGGTCCCGCAGGAAGTTCACCTTCTGGAACGCGGCGCCGAGGCGACGCGCACCGGGGGCGAGCTCGTCGTAGGCGGCCGGGTCGCCGCCGACGAATACGCGGAGGCACATGAGGCCCACGACCTCCGCGGAGCCGTAGACGTAGGTCGCCAGGCTCTCCGGGTCGTGCACGTGGACCGACAGGTCCGCCCGCATGGAGTCGAAGAAGGGGTCGACCAGGTCCGGGCCGATCCCGTGCTCGCGGGCGGTGAGGGCGAAGGCGTGGACGACGAGGTTGGCGCTGCCGCCGCTCCGCAGGGCGCTCAACGTCTCCCGGTGCATCCCGTCGACGAGCTCCGCCCGCAGGTCACGGTCCCAGGTCTGGGTGGCGTCGTCGACGAGCTCGTCGGCCACCCGCACCAGCGCGTAGATGGACCGGACGTGAGTGCGCACCGGCTCGTGCAGCAGCCGGGTGGCCCAGCCGAAGGAGGTCGAGTAGTGGGCGATGACCACCGCGGCGCTCCGGCGGGCGACGTCGTCGTAGGAGGTCGAGACCGGCGGGTGACCGCTACGCCGGGAGATCATGCGGCCCCCTGCACCCCGGTGACGGGCCGGCCCAGGCTCTCGGCCGCCGTCCACCGGTCCTCCTCGGGCCTGAGCAGCAGGGTGACCATCGGGCGCAGGAAGTCCTGGACAGGGGCGGGCAGGTCCGCGACTCCCGCCAGGGCGGCCTCGCGCAGGTCCCGCACCAGGTCGCTGACGACGTGGAGAGCCCCGCAGGCGAGGAGGATCTCCCGGGCGCGCGCCGCGCCCTCCGGCGTCAGGTGCGGGTCGCCGACATACCGGGACAGCTCCGGCCACCAGGCGGTCGTCCGCGCCACGGCCACCAGCGCCGTGCACTTTCCCTCGCGCAGGTCGCCCAGGGGATCCTTGCCCGTCCTCGCGGACGGCGCGAAGACGCCGTCGAGGTCGTCCTGGAGCTGGAAGCCCACCCCCATGCACCGGCCCACGGCCCCCAGGGTGGCCACCGTCGAGTCGGAGGCGCCCGCCAGGAGGGCGCCCGCCCGGAGCGGCAGCTCGAAGGAGTAGGCGGCCGTCTTCCACTCCGCGACGTCGAGGACCTCCGCCATGGGGGCGGCGCCGGTCAGGCTGAGTCGCACGTCGGCCAGCTCCCCGGCCGCGCTGCGGTGGAGCACCTCCTCGAGCAGGTCGAGCAGGGCGACCGTCACGTCGGGACGCGCCCCGCACGTCGCGATCTCCCGCACCGCCCCCGCGAGGGCGAGGTCGCCGGCCAGGATCCCGGCCGCCTCGCCGTAGCGGCCGGCCCGTGCGGGGTCGGCCCCGTCGGCCACGGCGCGGGCGGCGAAGGTGCCGCTGACGTTGGGCCGTCCCCGTCGTACCTGATCGCCGTCGATGACGTCGTCGTGGATGACGAAGGCGGTGTGCAGGAGCTCCACCGCGTCACCGACCCGCTCGGCCCGCGCGTGGTCCTCGCCCCCCAGGGCGGCGTGGACGCCGGTGAGCAGCGCGGGGCGGAACCTCTTGCCGTGCGCGGTGGCCTGCTGCAGCGCGGCCCACAGGGCCCGGTCGTGGTCGTCGAGGACCTGTGCCGCACCGGCGGAGAAGAAGCGCTCGTGCGGAGCGGCGGTGCCGGACCCGACGGTCGGGCCCTGGGTCTCGGTGACTGTGGTCATCGGTGGCTCGTCTCGTTCGGCGGTCTGGGGGGCGTGGTCCCGCAGGCACCAGCATGCAGCATTGACAAAGATTTGACAAACATTAGACGCCACGGAGTTCCGCGGCGACCGTCCGGGCGGCCGCGACGAGCGAGGGGGGCAGGGGGGCCAGGGTCGGGCCGGCGAGGTCCTCCACGAGCGGCGGGACCCCGGGGGCGCCCTGCCCTCCGACGTACACCCGGAGCCCGGGGAAGTCCTGGGTGAGGCGCCGGAACACGGCCGCGGCGGCAGGTGCGTCCCTGGCGAGCGGGACCGACACCACGGCTCCGGCCGGCCGGAGGCGGTCGGCGGCGTGCGCCCAGCTGTCGACCGGCAGGTCCACCCCCAACCACCGGACGTCGGCGCCCAGGCGGCGCAGCACGGTGGCGAAGCTCAGGGATCCCAGCTCGTGCAGGGAGCCCGGTGGCAGCCCGGCCAGGACGACCGGGCCGCCCAGGGCTGTCCCCGAGGCGTCGAAGGCCCGGCCGAGACGACGTCGCACCGCGGCGCTCACGAAGTGCTCGCCGGCCACGTCCACGATTCCGTCCTGCCACGCGCTGCCCACCTGGGCGAGAGCCGGGAGCAGCCAGTGCTCCACCACGGACTCGAACGACCCCGCGGCGAAGGCCTGGTCCAGCAGGAGCTCCGCCTCGGCCCGGTCCAGCGACACGGCGACCCGCACGAGGGCGTCCAGCCCCGGGCCGGTCCCGGCACCCAGGGGCTCGGGCGGGCGGAACTCACCCGTCGGTGCCGAGGTGGCGCCGTTGACCTCCTGGGCGGCGAGCGAGGCCGGGGTGCCGCCGTCCACCAGGCGCATCATGAGCCGCAGGCGCGCGATGTCCTCGTCGTCGTAGAGGCGGTAGCCCCCGTCCGTCCGGGTCGGGCGGACCACGCCGTACCTGCGCTCCCAGGCGCGCAGCCGGTCGGGGGCGATCCCGGTCAGGGCGCTCACCTGCTTGACCGTGTAGGGCACAGGTCCACCTCCTTCGAAAGGGTGTGGCCGGAGCATACCCCAAGTTGTGACAAACCTTGGACGTAGCATCCAGGTCCGCACATCTGACAAACCCGTGACAAACATTTTACGAAGGTTGAATCCAACGGGGAGGTTCACGCCGTAGTGCTGGGTGAGGGTCGGACCGGTTCCACCCCAAGAGACACGAGGAGCACCTCTCATGCGTAAGACCACCACCGCCGTCCTGATGGGCGGCCTGGCCGCCGCCGCCTTCGCCGCCCCCGCCGCCGCCGACGAGCACGAGTCGGCCGTGTCGGTGCTGCACGGTGTGCCCGGCCTGACCGTCGACGTCTACGTCAACGGCGAGGAGACCCTGCCCGACTTCGAGCCCGGGACCCTCACCGACCCGCTCATGCTGGCTGCCGGCAGCTACGACATCGAGATCTACGCGGACGGCGACACCCCCGACTCCGCGGAGCCGGCCCTGTCCGCCGAGGGCCTCGAGGTGCCCGGTGGGGCCAACCTGACCCTCGCCGCCCACCTGAGCGACGAGGGCACCCCCATGCTGAGCGCGTTCGTGAACGACATCTCGCAGACCGCCGCCGGTGAGGCCCGCCTCACCGTGCGTCACGCCGCCGCGGCCCCCGCCGTGGACGTCCGCGCCGGTGGCACCCCCGTCATCGAGGGCCTGACCAACCCCAACGAGGAGGTCCTGGACCTGCCCGCCGGCACCGTCTCCGCCGATGTGGTGCTCGCCGGCACCGAGGACGTCGTCCTCGGCCCGGCCGACGTGGACCTCGTGGAGGGCACCAACACCATCGTCTACGCCTGGGGCTCCGCCGAGGAGGGCAACCTCGCGCTGGCCGTCCAGACCATCGACGGTCTGCACAGCGCCCCCGAGGGTGTCCCCTCCGGTCAGGGTGGTCTGGTCGACACGAACGCCATGCTCGTCCTCGCGCTGGCCGGTGTGGCCGGCGCCGTGATCGCCGGTCGCCAGGTCGTGCGCTCCGAGCGGGTCTGACCCCATGACCCCGCGCACCGCCCACCGGTCACGCCGCGTCTCCCTCCTTGCGCTGGCTGTGACGATCGCGAGCCTCGTGCTCGCGGGGTGGGCGGTGCGTGGCGTCCTGCAGGAGCCCGTGCCCACGGTGACCGGCTTCGGGTCGGCCGCGGCGACCGGTGACGTCGACCCCTCGACGACGGCCGCCGCCGCGGCCGACCCCTCCGCAGCGACGGTCGGCTCCACCGTCGCGACCTCCCCGCCGACGCGGCCCGCCCCGACCGCGTCGGCGGGGAGCCTGCCCACCCCGGGCCGCAGCTCGGCCGCCCTGCCCGAGATCGAGCCCCGGCCGACGCCCGTGCGCCTCGCGGTGCCGGCCGTCGGGCTCGAGGTCACCGTCGAGGACGTCGGCGTCCGCGCCGACGGCCAGATGGAGATCCCGGACGAGGGCGACCGGGCCGGGTGGTACCGCCACGGACCCCGTCCCGGGGCTGCGGAGGGGTCGGTCGTCGTCGCCGCGCACGTCGACACAGACACCGGCCCGGGAGCCTTCCTCGCCCTGACCGAGGTGGCGGAGGGCGACGAGGTGCAGGTCGAGCTCTCCGACGGGACGAGCGTCACCTACCGCATCGTCGGGGGCGAGCAGGTCGCCAAGACGGACCTGCCCGTCGACGACCTCTTCCGCCGCGACGGCGACCCGGTCCTGCGCCTGGTCACCTGTACCGGTGACTGGTCACCGCGGGCCGGCAGCTACACCGACAACCTCGTCATCAGCGCCGTACCCGTGAGCTGAGGCCACCACCGCCTAGGCTTGCGGGCATGACCTCAGCGCATGCCGACGACACGGCCATCGGCGAGGCCTGGGTCCGTGGGGAGGAGGAGGCGCTCGAGCAGGCGTACGAGCGTTGGAGCCCCCTGGTGCACGGTCTCGCCCGCAAGGCCGTGGGCCCGGTCGAGGCCGAGGACGTCACCCAGCAGGTCTTCCTGTCGGCCTGGCGGGCCCGCTCGACCTTTGACCCGCAGCACGGGCCCCTCGGGGCCTGGCTGGTCGGCATCACCCGCAGGGCGGTCGCCGACTCCTTGCGCGTGCGGCAGCGAACCGCCCCGGTGGTGGACACCGACGAGGTCCACGACACGCCGGATGACCGCTGGGAGCACGTGGACCGGGACGACCTGCTGGCGATCTACGAGGAGCTCGAGAAGATCGGTGACCCGCCCCGGAGGATCCTGCTCCTGGCCTACGTGCACGACAAGACGCAGAAAGAGATCGCCGAGCTGCTCGACCTGCCGCTCGGCACCGTGAAGACCCACACAAACCGGACCCTGGCCCGGCTCCGAACCCTCTTGGGAGGTGCCTGATGCACGATGACGACGACGGGTCGACGCCTCCGCGTCCTCCGGACGAGCGCGCCGCCGAGCTGCTGCGACGGGGGGGCGAGGTGGAGGTGCCGCCCCCTCCGCACGTGTGGGAGGCCGTGCGCCAGGCGCTGGGCCGGCCGGGTGTCGTCTCCCTGGCCGACCGGCGACGGCGCCGGTGGGTCGGCCCGGTGCAGCTGCTCGCCGCCGCCGCTGCCGGTGCCCTGGTCACCTGGGCCGGGGTCGAGGTGGTCGGCCGCGAGGCGCCCCCGGAGCTGCTCGCCAGCGGCGACCTCCAGGCCCTGGCGGCCGGGGCGCCGGACGGTCGGGCGGAGGTCGTGACCGTCTCGGGGCACCAGCGCCTGCGGGTGGAGCTCACCGAGCGTCCGGACCCCCAGGACGGCTACCTCGAGGTCTGGCTGCTGCGCCCGGACGTCTCCGGCATGGTGACGCTGGGTGTCCTCGACGCCGAGACCGGTGAGTTCGCGCTGCCGGACGGTCTGGACCTGGGGGAGTATCCCGTGGTGGACATCTCGCGCGAGCACATGGACGGCGACCCGGGTCACGGCGGTGACAGCCTGGTCCGGGGGCAGGTCGGGTGAGTCCTGTCCGCCGGGACCAGCTGGTCGTCACCGCGGCCGCCGTCCTCTGGATCGTCGGCACGCTCATCGGCACCGGTCTGGTCGGTGCCGAGGGCGGGGTGGAGGAGCAGGGGGACGGTCTGTTCTCCGATGCTGCGACCCTCATCGCCCCCGACGGACCCGCCTTCTCCATCTGGTCGGTGATCTACCTCTTCCTCGCCGGCTACGTCGTCTGGCAGTGGCTGCCCCGGGCCAGGGACTCCGTGTGGGCCTCGCGGACCAGGATCCCCGCCGCCGCGTCGCTGGCTCTCAACGGCCTGTGGCTGCTCGTCGTCTTCGCCGGCTGGCTCCTCGTCTCCGTCCTGGTCATCGCCGGGATCGCCGTCTCGCTGGGCGTCATCCTGCGCCGCACCGCCGACCTGCCCGACGAGGGACGGGTGCCCCGGGTCCTCGTCTCGGTCACCTTCGGTCTCTACCTCGGGTGGATCTGCGTCGCGACGTGCGCGAACGTCGCGCTCTGGCTGGTGGACCGCGGCGTGCCCGCCGAGGGGCAGCTGGCCACGGTCGTGACCCTCGTGGTCCTGGCGGTCGTCGTCGCCCTGGTCGCCGTGCTGCTGCACCGGGCCGACCGGGTCTTCGGCACGGCGCTCGTGACGGCGGTGACCTGGGGTGTGTCGTGGGTCGCCGTGGGACGCCTGTCCGGCGAGCCGGCCAACGACGTCGTCGGCTACGCCGCCGTGGCCACCGCCGTGCTCGCGGTGGCGGCCTGGGGGGTCAGGGTCAGAGCAGCACGAAGCCCGGGTCACCGCCTCGCGCGGTGACCCGGGCCCGCGACGATCAGCACCAGGGGTAGACGAACAGGCTGTCGTCACCCGCGCGGTGGTCGGCCAGCACCACGGACAGCGGGATCGGGTCCGGCACGCCGGAGATGTCGGCACCCGGTCGGATGGTGACGCCGGCGTCGACGGCGAGGCCGATCGGCAGCCCGCCCTGGGCCACGGTGGTGAACAGACCCTGGTCCTTCAGGAAGGCGATGCCCGCCTGCATGCAGGCGGTGTCGGGGCGGTGCCCGGCGGCGGAGGCGGCCGGGGCGGCGGCGACCGAGGCGGTCAGGGCGAGGGCGGCCAGGGTCAGGGCGGTCTTCTTCATGATTCCTCCGGGGACAGTGGGCCGGGTCCGGGATGGCTCCGGATTGGTCTCATCATGGATCTGTTGCACAATGTTTGTCAAGGGTTTGTCACAACTAGTTCACAACTCATCTGGCGGAGGTCGTGCGTGCAGGGCAGAGTGGACCGGGTGAACCCCGTCGCCGAGCTGCGCAGCTTCCTGCGCGCATCCCTGGTGACGAAAGTGCCGCGCTCCCGGCGGGACCCGGCGCACGTGCTGCGGCGACGCCGGGTGGTCTCGGCCCTCACCCTGGTGATCGGTTCCGCCGTGCTGTGGTGGTCGCTGCAGCTCCAGCCCGGCGACCCGCTGTTCTACGCCGGCACGGCCCTGCTCGCAGGCATCTGGCTCGCCGGGGCCTTCCTGGCCGGGCCGCTCTACCTGGGTCGTGCCCACACCCGGGACGGCACCGCATACGCCCGCCCCGTCGTGCAGTCCCTCGCGCTGGGAACCCTGCTCCTCGGGGTCTTCCTCGCCGGCGCGTTCGTGGTCGCGCAGGTGCCGTTCCTGCGCGGGCCGGTGGACGACCTGCTGGACCACGCGAGGTTCGGGTCCCTCCCGCTCGTCCTCGTCATCACCATGGTCAACGGGATCGCCGAGGAGCTCTTCTTCCGGGGTGCCCTCTACGCCGCCATCCCGCAGCGGTGGACCGTCGCCGCCACCACGATGGTCTACGCCGCGACGACCGTCGTCGTGGGCGTGCCGCTGCTGGTGCTGGCCGCTGTCTGCCTGGGTCTGGTCTGCGGCCTGCAGCGGCGGGTCACCGGTGGCGTGCTCGGCCCCGTCATCACGCACATCACCTGGTCCTCCGGCATGCTCCTGCTCCTGCCGCCCCTCCTCTCGACCCTGAAATGAGCCTCATGAACACACCCCGCACCGCCCTGGTCACCGGCGCGTCCGGCTACGTCGGAGGGCTGCTGGTCCCGCACCTGCTCGAGGCCGGGTATGCCGTCCGCGTCCTGACCCGGTCCGGCTCCCTCGACGCGCCGTGGGTGTCCCGGGTGGAGGTGTGCCGCGGGGACGCGACGCAGGAGGAGGACCTCAGGGCGGCGCTGCGCGGGGTCGACGTGGCCTACTACCTCATCCACTCCATGGACGGGGAGGGCGACTTCGCCCGGCGCGACCGGGAGCTGGCCGAGGGGTTCGCCCGCGCCGCCGCGTCGGAGACCGTGGGCCGGATCGTCTACCTGTCCGGTCTGCACCCGGACGGCGAGCTCTCGACCCACCTCGCGTCGCGGGTGGAGGTGGGGGAGATCCTGCTCGACTCCGGGGTGCCGACCGCGGTGCTCCAGGCGGCCACCGTCATCGGCCGCGGATCCGCGAGCTTCGAGATGCTGCGCTACCTCACGGCCCGGTTGCCCGTCATGGTCGCGCCGCGCTGGCTGGCCAACCGCATCCAGCCGGTGGCCGTGGACGACGTGATGCACTGGCTGGTGGCGGCGGCGGACCTGCCGGCCGAGGTCAACCGCACCTTCGACATCGGAGGCCCGGACGTGCTGACCTACCGCGACATGATGCAGGTCTTCGCCGAGGAGACGGGGCTGCGCAGGCGGCTCATCTACACCCTGCCGGTGATGACCCCCTGGCTCGCCAGCCACTGGGTCGGTGTGGTGACACCCGTCGGCGCCGGGGTGGCCAAGCCGCTCGTGGGGTCGCTGGTCCACGAGGTCGTGTGCCAGGAGAACGACCTGGAGGGCCTGGTCGGTCCACCGCCCGGGGGAGCGACCCCCTACCGCGAGTCGGTCCGGCGCGCCATGGCGGGGGTGGCGCCCGACCCGCAGCATGCCGCAGCCAAGGTCGGGGTCGGTGCCGCCACCCTGGTGGCGACCTCCAGCCTGGTGCTGGGCGTGGCTCGTCGACGCCGGCGGTAGCCGGGTCCACCGGCACGAGGATCCCCCGGGCCCGGCCCGGGGGATCCGCGCTGTGGTCCTGCCCTTCCCGCTGCGGGGGTGAACGCTGGCGTGGCGGGGGGTGGAGCGGGGCGTCGGTCGTCGCCGGACCGGGACCGTCGACCCAGCTGCGCCGGGTGCCCGGTCCCCCGTGAGGCCCGGGTCGCGGCGACAGGGTCGGCGGGGTCGGCCTCTCACGCGACGGGTACTCGGCGGCCATGATGGCGTCGAACTCCGCCCGCAGCCAGTCCTCCTCGCCGCAGACGAGGTCCCAGAAGACCTCGTCCTCCGGTCGGACCAGCGTCTGGTCGGAGGTGGTCATGCCTGCTCTCCCGTCCGGGCCCGCCCGGGTCAGGCGTCGATCGCCTGCCGCTCGGTCGAGCGGGACACCTCCTGCGGCCCCTGGGAGCCGTCGGAGGACGCCGTCGACACGCTGATCTTGCGTGGCTTGGCCTGCTCGGCGACCGGGACGCGCAGCGTCAGCACACCCGCGTCGTAGCTCGCCTCGATCCGCCCGGTGTCGAGGTTGTCGCCCAGCACCAGTTGGCGGCTGAACACGCCCCGCATCCGCTCCGCGGCGAGCATCTCCCGCTCGTCGTCGCGGACGGGACGCTCGGCCCGCACGGTGACGACGTTGCGCTCCACGTCCAGGTCGATCGAGTCGGCCCGGACGCCAGGCAGGTCGAACTCGATGACGAAGGTGTCGCCCTCCCGCCACGCGTCCATGGGCATGACCGAGGGGCGGGCCGCCGTGCCGTTCATCCCCGAGAACATCTGCTGCGACAGCCGGTCCAGCTCGCGGAACGGATCGCTGCGCATGAGCATCGAGACCATCGTGGGCTCCTTCCTTGGATGCTGTGGTGATGTCACGATCAGTCGAGTAAATCTGTTTCGACTGATATAGATTTCATAGCACCGTGTGTGACAGGATGCAAGTCCGTCGACGGACGGGGTCATCGACTGGCAGGAGGCGACATGACGGACGGTTCCAGGCCCCACGACTCCGACCGAGGTGTCTACGGCATCTCCGTCGCGGCGGAGCTGGTCGGTCTGGCGGCACCCTCCTTGCGACTCTACGAGTCCCAGGGGCTGCTCGAGCCGGACCGGACCCCCGGCGGGACGCGGCGCTACAGCATCAACGACCTGGAACGGCTCCGAGCCATCGCCGAGCTGCTGGACGCCGGCGTCAACCTCACCGGCATCGCCATGATCCTGCGGCTGCGGGAGGAGAACGAGCGGCTCACGGCCGAGGGGCACCGTCTTCGGGCGGAGCTGGGGGAGGCCCGGCGGGGCCGGCCGTGACGTGGCCGTCCGGGGCTCCTGCGGAGGTGGTGCCCCTGCCGTCCTGCCCCTGCTCGGTGTCCGCTGCCTCGTCGCTGGGCGCGGTCGACTGCCCGCGCATGAGCTGGTAGCGCCAGCGCTGCGCACCCGAGGCCCTCGCCCTGGCGTGGCTCTGCGGGTCGAGCGGGTCGTCCCCGAGCACGGGATCCTCCCCTGACTGGTAGCGATCGGTCCAGAGCTGGATGATGGTCCACCCGACGGCGGTGTAGGGCACCGCCAGGATGGCACCGAAGATGCCGCCCACGATCGTGCCGATCGTGAGAGCGAGCAGGACGACCAGCGGATGCAGGCTGAGCGCCTGACCCATGATGACCGGCTGGAGCAGGTCACCCTCGACCTGGTTCACGACGATGACGATGGCCAGGACGATGAGCGCCTCGACGGGCCCGGTCGTCACCAAGGCGACCAGGGCGGCCAGCACGCCCGCGACGGTGGCGCCGACGATCGGGATGAAGGCGCCGACGAAGACGATGACCGCCAGCGGCAGGGCGAGAGGCACTCCCACGATCGCCAGACCGATCCCGATGAGCACGGCGTCCACGGCTGCCACGATCGCCGTGCCGCGCACGTAACCCCCCAGCACCTCCGCGGAGCGGTCGGCGGACTCGGCCAGCTTGGCCCGGGTGTCTCCCTGGAACCACCGCAGGGTGAAGTTGGCGATCTTCGGACCGTCCTTGAGGAAGAAGAACAGCACCACGACCATGAGGATGACCCCGGCGAAGAACTCCGTGGCGGCCGAGAGGCCGGTCAGGGTGCTGCTCGCCATGCCCGCGACGTCGCCGCTGACGACGGCGTCGACGACCTGCTGCGCCAGGTCGTCCACGGCGGTCGTGTCCACCGGCAGGGGGCCGGTGCGCAGCCAGTCCTGCAGCTGCTGCCAGCCGTCCACGGCCGAGGACTGGAGGGTCTCCCACTCGTTGCGGATGGCCAGGACGACCCCACCCACCACGCCCCCGACGACGGTCAGGATCCCGACGAAGGCCGCGATGGTCGCCAGGAGGTGCGACCACCCCTTGCCCACGAGCCATCGCACGGCGGGAGACACGGCCGCCCCCAGCACCAGAGCGACCAGGACGGCCACCACGACCACCTTGATCCGCAGCAGGAGCCAGAGCACCCCGACGGCGACGGCGGCGACGAGCAGCGTCTGCGCCGCCCGTGACGCCACCCGGCCCATGCCGTCGGACCAGGCTCCCCCAGGCTGTGAGGCCCTCGACACCGATCGGGAGGAGACCGGTGGGTCCTGAGCTGGCGGCGTGGGCTGGGTGGCCATCGAGGTGAGCTCCTGCCGGGGATCGTGTTCTTCCCGGCGCCGCACCGACCGCGCCGGGACGGTCGGGTCCCGACGTGCAGGACAGGACCCTTCCTTCTAGTGTCGCAGGGCGACCACCCGGAAGGAGTTGGTCATGTCCACCCCGAGCAGCAGCACGATCAGGAGCGCAGGCACGAACGAAAGATGTACCTCGTGTTCGCGGCCATGATCGCCACCTCGACGGTGACGATGTTCCTGCTGACCTACACCAACACCTGGGCCTGGGCCCACGTGGCTCTCAGCGAATGCGGGTCTACATGGCCCTCATCATGGGCTCGGCGATGGCCATCATCATGCTCGCCTTCATGTGGGGGAGGATGTACAAGAAGGTGGCGGTCAACCTCGCCATCGTGACTGGTGCTCTCTTCGTGGGGCTGACTGCGCTGTGGCTCGCCCGCTCCCAGACGCTCGTCGACGATCAGGCCTACATGAACGGGATGATCCCGCACCACTCCATCGCCATCCTCACCAGCGAGCGGGCCGACATCGACGACGTGCGGGTCCGGGAGCTGGCCGACGAGATCATCGAGGCCCAGCGCAGGGAGATCGCCGAAATGACGTGGCTCGTCGACGACATCGAGATCAACGGCGTGGTGACGACCGAGCAGGAGGCCGAGCAGCGCCCCGTCCCCGAGTTCCAGGTCACTCCGTGAGAGGCGCGTGGTGATGGGGGTCGTCCTGACGCTTGCCGGCGTCCTTCTGCTCCTGGTCGGGCTGCACGACATGTTCCACACCCTCCTGCACCCCACCGGGCAAGGAGCGTTGACCCGGATCGTGCTCGCGGGCACCTGGCGGGTATCCCGGGCGACCGGGCACCGCCTGGGCTCGGCGGTGGGACCGGCAGCCATGGTGGGGGTGATCCTGATGTGGGTCGTGCTCCAGATCCTCGGGTGGGCGTTGGTCTACCTGCCGCACGTCCCGCGCGGCTTTCTCTACGCGTCAGGGATCGACCCTGCGGACTACGCCGAGATCGCCCAGGCTCTCTACCTGTCCGCCGTGACGCTGACCACCCTGGGCTACGGGGACGTGGTCGCGACCGACCAGTGGATCCGACTCGCCACGCCACTGCAGGCCCTGACCGGCTTCGCGTTGCTGACCGCTGCGCTGACGTGGTTCATGCAGATCCACCCGCCGCTGTCCCGCCGACGAGCTCTGGCGCTGGAGCTCAAGGGCCTCGCCCACCTCGGATGGGCCGACAACCTGGCCGAGCTGGGGGTGGTCACGGTGAGCAGGATGCTGGACACCACGGCGGCCAAGGTGAGCAAGGTCAGGATCGATTTCGCGCACAACCGCGAGGGCTTCTACTTCCAGGAGGACGACCATGACCTCGCCCTGGCCCGTCAGCTGCCCTACGTGCTCGAACGGCTCCTCGTACAGGTTCCCCCACCCGTCCTGACCAGCATTCTTGTCATTCGGTTCAGCCCCCCGTGACCTGACCGAGGACCTCGGTCAGCGCGGGCGTCGACGCGTCCTTCGCCACGGGCTCACTCTGGTCATCGGCAGGCTTCTCGCGCGGCAGGTTGGTCGCGTGCTGGTGCGCCAGGCTGACCGTGGAGTCCACGCTGACCGTCCACTCGACCTCCCCGGCCGCGTCGGCTCTCGCCAGCAGCGCCTGATGGATCTTGTCCCACGTGCCGTCCTGGCTGAACCGCCGGTGGCGTTTCCACACCGTCTGCCATGGCCCGAACGACGCCGGCAGGTCACGCCAGGCCAGGCCGCACCGGTATCGGTAGATCACGCCCTCCACAACCTGCCGGTGATCACGCATCGGACGGCCCGTCCTGGGCCGTTGCGGCGGCAGCAGAGGCTCGATCAACGCCCACTGCTCGTCCTCAAGAAACGCTTCACGATTCACGAGCCCCACACTCCCCGACCCCGACCCTCAGCCTTTGGAGACGACACGCCCTAGGGCCTTGAGCTCCTTGTCCGCGGCCTTGGTCCGGGCGTAGATCGTGGCCAGGTCAGCTGTCAGTTCCAGGGCGTGGGCCTTGCGGACCTTGCCGGCCGCCGTGGTGGGGCGGACCTTCTTGAGCAGCTCCTTGGCCTGGGCCGCGGACAGGAACGTCTTGGCTCCGCCGGGGATGAGCTCGAGCAGGAGCTTGTGCAGCTGGCACACCTTGCGGGTGTGCTCCTCGCCCAGGGAGCGGCGCCGGTCCACGCACATCCGCAAGATCTCGAGCTGCTCGTCATTGACGACCGGGCGCAGTCCGGTCATGCGGACCCCGACCAGGGCGATGGAGTGGGCGTCGGTGGCGTCGGTCTTGCGGCCCTGCCCGGTGGTGAAGATCCGCACCCGCGCCGACATCTTCGCCGGCACGTCGACCACGTCCTCACCGTCGGCGACCAGCCGGTCCGCGACGTGCTTGCCGATGCCGGCGCAGCCCTCGACCGCCCACACCCGGTGCGGCCACGCCCGGGCGTAGGCCAGCAACCGGCCGTACCCGTCGGCATCGGTGCCGAACCGTCCACCGCCCACTAGCGCCTCGTCGGCGGTCATGACCTCGATCGTGACGCTGGGCTTGTGCGGGTCCATCCCGATCACGACCCGCGGTGACTGCTCGTCCATGCTGTGCTCCCTTGCTCGCGACAACAACGGTGGTGTCGAGCTGGGAGGGCACCGCTACGTACGGCTGGGCATACCCCTCTTGAGCCTCTCGCAGCCCTGGCGGTGACCGGGACGACGCACGCCAATTGTGAGCCTCACACCCGGGGTGTGGGCAGCCGCAAAGAGGACGACCGTCCCGGTCACCTAGAACCGAGCCTGGCCGGCCCAATCCTGCCGTCTATGAAACACGTAGCCGCGTGGCGCGTTCATACCCCACTCCCCGGTGCGAGGGAGGCTCCAAGATCTGCCCGTCCGGGAGGGGCCCTCGTCAGGGGGATACGACCAACTCGGATACGCAGAGTCTCCAGTCCTGGTCTGCGTAAGCCCGTGACCCGCGGACCGGGCTTTCCGCGCGCAATTCTTGCACCGGGTTATTCGCGGGCGACGCCAGGACGGGCAGGCTCGAGACGCCCAGTCCAACTGATCCTGTTGGGCAGTGGAGGTCATGCGTTCGCCCTGTACACGTCGGCCATGGTCGGTTCAGGGCAGGCTTCCCGCGCGGAGAGGTCTCCCGAGGCATCGGTCGCCTCGTGGGCGAACCACGGAGGTTGGATATCGGTGCCACCTTCGTACATCGCGAGGTACAAACTAATAAAGATCTCACGACTGCTTGGATCGGTCACCGGGTATCCCCCCGCCAACAAGCATTCCCTCGCCTGGAGCTGAAGATCATAAAGGGTGCCGAGCTCCTCCCGAGTCATCGGATCGCCACCCGGGACTGGCCCCGCCTCGGCTTCGCACGCCTGGATGGCCTCTTCGAAAGCAGCCCGCTGCTCCGGAGGCGGGTCCCAAATGTCGAGCCCGTCCCCAGCCATCTGCGCCCTAAATCCTGCCTCCCGCAGGCATTCGCCCTTGGTCTGAAGCCAGGCGCGCTGCAGATCCTCCAGATTACGTGGCCGGGCGGCCGGAGCGCTCGGCGCGGCTCCGTGCGCGGGTGACGTAGCGGGCACCGGTGCGGAAGCAGTGTCTGCACTGCTCACCTCAGTGGAGCGGACAGGGGCGTTCGCGCCAGCTTCCCCCGAACCTTCTGGACCAGCAAGACAAGCTCCCAGAAGCAGTGGGAGAGCGGCAGCACCCAATATCGCCGTTCTCAGTTTCACTGGCGATCACGGATTGCGGCAGATGCCACGCGTGTTGCTGGAGTCGAGATTCGCCGGCGTCGTCACATGCCAGTAACCGCCATTGTACGTTCCGTACACATATCGCGTCTGATACTGCGTGCCGTTGACAAACTCTCTATAGAAGTTCTGTCCCGGGCCTTTCACCTGGGTAGTCCCCGAGGTCCGGGCCTGCACCCAGGGGTCTGACGGCTGTATGCAGTCGATCCGATAGAGGTACCCATCCTTCTGCGCAGCGAATGCTGGAATAGCTAAACCTACGACAAGTAATCCCCCCAGAAGTGATCCTACGATCTTCCGCCCTGTCCCCTGCATGACTGCCTCCCTAGTCCAGGTGACGGTTGCCCACGATGGCAGCGTCAGAAGCGCAGACACTATGGGATGGGAACGCGCGGGGTCAACCCTGGCCCCGGCTCGGGGGGGGAGGGTGCGCCTGGCCCGTCGTGTGTGTCGCTCCAGGTTTCGCTCCGCCCGCCGAGGCATCCGCTCTTGCCGCAACTGGTAAGCAGTCGGGACCCGCTTTCGACATGCGTGGCAGACTCCAACCATGTGCCATCAGCACGTGGAGCTTCACGCCCATGAATGAGGTTAGTTAGCGGGTGAATGCGCGCAGGGCCCGGGGAGGAGCGTGCGTGGGATGGACTCTGCTCGCCTGTGGACTGCTCGCTTCCTGTAACGGTCCCGACGGTGACACCTCGTCTCCGGACACGGCCCGCAGCACAGTCCAGGAGGTGGCCCGTGGGTACTACGCGGACATCGCTCAGTGCCTTACCGACCAAGGGTTCCCCACGACCTACGACCCGGACGAGATCCGGATGGAGATCAAGGCGGACGCTGCGCAGGACCAGGACCTCCAGAAGGCAGAGGCGCACTGCCGACGTGTTCACGGTCCGGCCTCGACCTCGTCCCCGGCCTTGCGGACGGTGATCGAGGACCGCAGCAACGGGGAGGGCTTGGTCGTGGCAGTGCCGCGCAGCTGCTCCGTGGCCTTGGCCGGTGCCAGGTACCGGTCGATCGTGGCCGCGCTCATCGACAGCAGCTCGGCCCGCACCTCGGGGCTGTACCTGCCCTGCGGGTCCAGCCGACCCGATCCCTGCAGGGGCGAGCTCACCATGGCGTTCCTGGGCGTCGAGTTGGGTGCGCATCGAGGCGGCCAGGTACTTCCCGCACTGCCCTCCGGAGGCCGCCCACACCCGCTGCAGCACCTTGGTCGCGTCGTAGGAGTACTTCGGTGCCCGCGGCCGTCGGGGCCGGGTCGCTACCTGCCGGCCCGACCCCGGCGGCGACTTCGCCGCCTCGGTCAGCCGGCGGCGGGCGTTGTCCCGCGACCAGCCGGTCACCGAGACCACCTCGTCCAGGATCTGGCCACGCACCTTCTTCCCCGCGCTCACGTACGTCCTGGCGTACCGCGTCGTCACCTCGGCACGAGACCTCATCGACAGCCCACCATCCATGTCCCAGGGTGGCACCCAGCAGCCCCCTCGTTTCGCGGGCATTCTTAGTTGAGGCACCAGGCCCGTTTCGCGGGCACTTTAGGTGAGTCTCGTCGGATCCTTGACGAACACGGGCGCTAGGCCTAACTTCTTTTGTACATCAAAGGAGTCAACGATGACCAAGATGAAGTTCTATGCTGTTAGCCTGGCAGTGGCGCTGCTTCTCAGCATCCTGCCAACGGCTGGAGCCTCGGCGGCGTCGAGTTCTGGACAACTCGGCTGCTCGACCAACTTCCAGCCCGCTCTCACGACCTACACACAGTCGTACCTCACGCACACCCACACGCACACGTCCTCGAGTGGCAGGACCGAGACGTATAGAGGACAAGGGACGCTGCGTTTCACGTCGCAGGCACCTTTCCTTCACACCAGGTGGACGGCGACCAATCACTCGTGGGAGGCGTGGGACCGGACGCCGTGGATCCGGTGCGTGTCTCGCCCGCTCTAGGCCGAGGGTCGGGGAGGACAGCGACGTGCGTCGCTGTTCTGACCATAGCCTCGAGCGTTCTGCTCGCAGCCTGCGACGCGGGTCGACCGACCCGCCGAGCGCTGATACACCGACGACCCCCGAAACAGAGACGGCTTCGCCACCGCCCACGCAGGCGGCCGGCGACCTCAATGACGAGCCGGGCGACGTTTCCTCGGTGGACGAGGAACTGCCTGAGTGGGAGCCTCCGGTCTTCACCCGGGAGGACTGGCTGAGTTGGTCGAACTACGACCTCGATGAGTTGCCCGAGGTCGCCGTGATCCGGGAGATCAACCTTGAGGAGCAGGAGGAGGTCATCATCGCCTGCATGGCCGACCAGGGATTCAGCGGTGAGTACGATGCCCAGAGCGGGGGGACCAGATGGAGCTATCCCACCGAGCAGCAGGACGCGTTCACGCTGGCGATGTATACCTGTGACGCGAGCTATCCGCTCGCGCCGGAGTACTACCAGCCCTACTCGACCGAGCAGCTGGTGCAGATCTACTCGTGGCAGGTCGAGCAGACCCTGCCCTGCGTAGAGGAGCGCGGTTACGAGGCCGGGGAACCGCCGACCCTGACGGCTTACGTCGAGTGGTACTCAGAGCGGATGACGCCGATGTGGGACCCGCTCCGGGAGGTCATCGGCCAGACCGACGACCAGTCGTTCAGGGAGTTGGAGCAGGACTGCCCCGGCCTCCCGCCCGCCGACCAGCTCTACGGCAGCTGACCTCGGTATCGGCCAACCTCTGGGCGAATCGGCTTCGCCCCCCGGGGCGCGTTCGACCTCATGAACGCCGCCTGGTCCGACGTCGCGACCGCGATGCAGGTGAGCGCGTACTCGCTGAAGTCGCTGGCTGCCGCGGATGGGCCAGGGCGGCTCGATCGTCGGGCTCACCTTCGACGCGCAGTACGCCTGGCCGGTCTACGACTGGATGGGCGTGTCGAAGGCGGCGTTCGAGGCGACCAGCCGTTACCTGGCCCGCGACCTCGGGCCGCTCGGCATCCGCTCCAACCTGGTCTCCGCCGGCCCGATCGCGACCACCGCGGCCAAGTCGATCCCGGACTTCGAGCAGTTCGCCAAGTGGGGCGAGCACTCGCCGCTGGGCTGGGACGTCAAGGACCCGGTGCCCGCCGCCCAGGCCTGCGTGGCGCCGCTCTCCGACTGGTTCCCCGCCACGACCGGCGAGATCGTGCACGTCGACGGGGGCTACCACGCGACCGGGTTCTAGCCGGAGTGCCTTCAAGCCCTTTAGTCGTGGCAGGCGATCAGCGATCGTTTCACGGGTCGGCCGGTGTGGTCGTCGTGCAAGATGACAACAGTGAGGGCGAGGAGACCTCCAGATACGAACGATCACGCCGGCGAGGTTTGTCCGCCGTGGCTTCTGGGTCGAGCTCTACCTTGAAGGCGTCCTTGATCGACTCGGATGATCTGGCGCAACGAATTGGAGAATCCGGCGCCCAGCCGTTGGGCCACCGGTCGAAGATGTTGTGCGGGCTGCAAGGCGCCCTCAGCCGTCGGACTGGCGCCTGCCCGCCCACCTGGTTGAGGTCAACTCCCTGAGGGTGGGGATGGCGTTTCCTCGGGGGCAAAGAGCCCCCACGGATCAATCTGAGGGCAGTCTCGGAGCACCTCGTTCTCCCACTCCCATGGAGAGACCGCGTGGACTACCTCAGAGTGCGCGAGCCAAGGCGGCCCTGCCTCGGACTCATAGCCTTCGACAAAGGCCTCCTTACTGGACGGCTCCGCCACTGGGTAGCCGTGCTCACGCAGACAGGCTGCTGCTCGCAACTCTGCGTCGTACACGTCTTCCAACATTCCCCGATCGAAAGGAGGATTGAGAGGTACCGGCCCTGCCACCGACAGGCATTCAGAATCCAGGCCACCTTCAGAGGGCCGGTTCGGCACACTGAAACCTTCCCAGCCGCCTCCACGCCGATGTATGGGCTGCAGGCCCGCATCGCGAAGGCACTCGACGAAGGCACTTTCCCAGCGTCGATGCTCCAGCACGTAGTCGCCGTATGCCTCTCGGGCCGACCCGGCTGTCTCCTCCGATGACGGTGAAGCACCCGACGAACAGCCGGCTAGTGACACCGTAAGGAGGATTGCGGCGACTAGCCGGTCAAGCGGCAAGAAGGCACCAAGTTACGGTAGGTGTCATTGGCGACGACGCGGTAGTAGCCCCCACCTGTCATGCGACCACCGTCCGTGATCGTCCTGTAAACGCCGCCGGTGTTCTGCCACTCCGGGTAAGCTCCCCCAGTTTGCCAATCACCCGGGCCCCAGGTGTTGCCCGTGCCTCGCAACTGCAGGGTGATCACGCCTGTGTTGTTGTTGGGACACGGATGATGCCGAATCCCCGAATCGGCAGCCGCAGACGCGGGGCCAGCCATCGCGACGGTCAGCGCGATGCCAGCCGCTAAACCAGTCACCTTGCTTCTCAAGCGTGATTCCATGTCCCACCCCTTCGTTTTGTGCGACGCCGTCGTCGCCTCTGAGTACAGAGTGGCGTGTCTACACCCGATACGCAACCCCCGGGTAGGTAGAGAGTTGCGACGCACCGGTCAGAGGTGCACCTCGTAGTTAAACTAGTGGCCCGCGTTCAGTTGCTTGACGGTTGGCTTTCTTGAGGATCTCGTCTGCGGTCTTGGTCCAGACGAAGGGGTCGACTTCACCTACGTGGCGACCTTCGCCGGGTTCGTCTACGTCGCCTTCGCCATCGATGTCTTCTCCCGGATGATCGTGGGCTGGCGAGCGGCCAGGACGATGAAGACCGACCTGCCGCTGGATGCGTTGGACATGGCGCTGTGGCACCGCGGCCGCGCCGGGCACGACGTCAACGGCCTCGTACACCACTCCGACGCGGGCAGCCAGTACACCTCGATCCGGTACACAGACCGGCTCATCGAGGCCGGTCTCCAGGCCTCGATCGGGACCGTGGGCGACTCCTACGACAACGCCCTTGCCGAGAGCGTCAACGGCCTCTACAAGGCCGAACTCGTCTACTGGGAAGGACCCTGGCGAGGCGCGGACGATCTCGAGCTGGCCACACTCAGCTGGGTCGACTGGTTCAACCACACCAGAATCCACTCCTCGCTCGGCTACCGCACCCCTGCAGAGATCGAGATTGAGTACTACCGTCACAACCACACCGCCGAGCAACCGCTCGCGGCAGAACTGACCGTCTGACAAACTCGGGGCGATTCAGGTCGATGATGAAGAGGCTTCACAACACCCGGTTCCTTGCGTACACCTTCCCGTCTCGTTCACCAGGCACGGCCCGTCCGGTAGTGCCGAAGCGCCCTGACTTTGTCGCGGCTGCTCCCGCCCTCCCCGGCGATCCCCGGTTCAGGCTGCCGCCAACTTCACCCAGCCGCTACGACGACCAGACGATGCAGGTCTCTCACCTCCATCCGAAACAACAGCGCCTCGTGGCGCACCACGTGCTCATCCACGCCCAGGGTTGACACGCCGGCGAAGCGGGACTCGTCCTCGGCCGCCGCGGCCAGGATCGGCTTGATCGCGGCCCACACCGTGCGCCACCGCACACCGAGCTGGCGGGCCACGCCCTGCACCGAGGCGTGCTCCCTGCGGATCTGCCCGATGGCCCATCGCGCGGCGGGGGTGGTGAGCAGCCCGCGCGGGCGGACCAGGTCTGGTTCCTGCTCGGTGAACGTCCGCACTGCGCATCCGTCCTCGCGGCACCGGTAGCGGCGCTTGCGCCAGATGAGCACGACCGGGGTGTCGAAGCAGGGCGCGTCGACCAGCCGCACCGCCCGCCGGCTGTGCGCCTCCGCGACCCTCCCGCAGGTCGGACACCCGACCGGTGCCTGCGCCGACTCCACCGTCACGGTAAGCAGGTCCGGTTCCCGCCGGACGGCTTTCAGGTGCAGCCCGTCCAGGCCGACGAGCAAGTCGCAGTTGTCGCAGTACGCGCCGCCGGCGCTCCAGGCGCGGCAGCACGACGTAGGCTGATTCACGTCGAGGTCCTCGGAGATCAGGGTGAGGTAAGAGTCCTCTGATCATTGGGGACCTCGACACGTCCCGGCCTCACCCAGCGCGTCGGCGCGCCGCCCTCACCCCACCCTCAAAGACGAAGAGCCCGATAACTGTTGGTCGGGGCGAGATGGTTATGCCACGGACAGTCTCGGGCACGATCGTCTCACGAATGCTGAAGCCGGGTGCGGCGCGACCTGACTGATGTCACGATGTGGTCACGATGTGGTCCGCGAAGCGTTGCATCAACTAGGCGAGGGCACCATTCTGGCTGGGAACACGGGGCTTCCGTAGCAGTTTCCGGACGACGGAGTTCAGAATGCGACGTGAATGGATATTCAAGGGCGAGATGTGGAGCCGGTGGACGGCTGCGGGACTTGGTGGGTTGCTAGCTGTCACTCTGCTGGGCACGATTCCCGCTCAGGCAGCTGTGATCCGGTCGGGCACGGTCTACTGTAGCGCCGGCCAGCAGCTGATCATCTCCTCGGACACGGTTGGTCAAACTTACCATCGGGTCACCAACAGTTCAGGTTCCACCAGGACCTACAATCATGGCTTCCGCGACTACCCTTACCCGAGCAACACCAGGGCCGCAACCTGGACGGGGTTGCGAGTCGCGGCTGGCGAGATCGAAGCGCCGCACATACTGACAAGCCCACCCGGGCACCAGCGGTTCTACTGTGCCGGATGACGATGCCTTTACTGTCGACGTGGTCGGAAGGCGCCGACAGTGGGCAACAACCGTAGGGCTTGCCCTAGTTCTGACTGGCTGCGCTTCGGGCCCGGAGGGAAGCGCCGACGGGGGCGGCACAGCCTTGGCGCCTCTCACTCATGAGGAGGAGTTGGAACGCCTCGCCGTCGATTTTGGCTTGGATCCGAGGAGTCTGCCGCAGGTGGACGTGGTGCGCGAGATCAGTCCTGAGGAGTCAGATGAGGTTACTTCCGAGTGCATGACAGAGCAAGGCTTCCCGCCGGACCGGCAGGGAGGCACGATGAGCTGGACGACCCCGGACGGGCAGTTACTCGGCCTGAATACTGCGCTGTACGTTTGCCAGGCGAAGTACCCAGTGGCTCACCGGTATCGCGAATCCCTCTCGAGGGCGCAGCTGGAGCTGGTGTACGACCACCAGGTCGAGGTGATGGTGCCCTGCATCCGGGAGCTGGGTTACGACGTGCCGGAGCCACCGAGCCGCGAGCGATTCCTGGAGCGGGACGGGGCCTGGGAGGAGCTGGGGGAGTTGGAACCGCAAGTGGTCCAGGACGCCATCCGGACGGGCCGTTGGGAGTCCTACCAAGACTTTCTGGACGCCTGCCCGCCCATGCCCCCCCAAGATGTGCTCTACGGAGGCTGACGGCTTACTCCGCCCTCTATTGCGCGCATGGCAGGTTGGCGACTACCCGGATGCGGCAGACATCCGGCTCTTCGTCTTTGAGGGTGGGGTGAGGGCGGCGCGCCGATGCGCTGGGTGAGGCCGGATGGGGTCGAGGTCCCCGATGATCAGAGGACTCTTACCTCTCCTGATCTCCAAGGACCTCGACGTGAATCACCCTACGTCGTGCTGCCGCGCCCCGGGCGCTGGCAGCGCGTACTGCGACAGCTGCGACCTGTTTCTGGGCCTCGACGGCCTGCACGTGCTCGCCGTCGAGCGGTCCCCGAACCTGCTCACCGTCACGGTGGAGTCCGCGCCGGGCCCGGCCGGTTGCCCCACCTGCGGGGTGCTCGCCGAGGCCGTGGGTCGACGAACGGTAAGGCTGATCGACGCGCCGTGCTACACCACACCCGTCGTCCTGCTGTGGCGCAAGCGCCGCTACCGCTGCCGGGAGGATGCCTGCGAGAGGGTCACGTTCACCGAGCAGGAACCGGACCTTGCCCGTCCTCGCGGGTTGCTCATCACCAGGGCGGCACGGTGGGCGATCGGCCAGATCCGGCGCGAGCACGCCAGCGTCCAGGGCATCGCCCGCCAGCTCGGCGTGCGGTGGCGCACCGTCTGGTCCGCGATCAAGCCGATCCTGGCCGCCGCGGCCGAGGATGAGACCCGCTTCGCCGGTGTGTCCACCCTCGGGGTCGATGAGCACATCGTGCGCCACGAGGCGCTGTTGTTTCGGATGGAGGTGAGAGACCTGCATCGCCTGGTCGTCGTAGCGGCTGGGTGAAGTTGGCGGCAGCCTGAACCGGGGATCGCCGGGGAGGGTGGGAGCAGCCGCGACGAAGTCAGGGCGGTTCGGCACTACCGGACGGGCCGTGCCTGGTGAACGAGACGGGAAGGTGTACGCAAGGAACCGGTGTTGTGAAGCCTCTTCATCGTCGACCAGCTCGAACCCGGTGGATCTGGGCTGGTGAGCGGTGCGTACCTGCCCCTTGTGGTGGCTGCCAGCCAGGTGGCCGTCGGGGGGCAGGGAACTGTCGGGACGGTTGTATGTGTCGGGCCTGGCAGGTCGTGGTGAAGGTCTACGGCGTAGCCACGACGAGACCGCAGGGGCAAAGCCGGGCGCCTCGCCCGTTGACCGAGCAACAGTGAACGTGGGAACCGCCCGTAGTCCGTTCCCCGCCCTCGTGGCGGGGATAGGTCCGATGCCGACCGAAGGGTGCGGGTGGGGCGGAGCCGTCGTAGTACTCCGAGGCCGGGAGAGCCGGTCGCATGGGGAAGGACGGCAGCGAGAGGAAGCAAGGAGGGACTGTGATGTCCGAAGACGCGTCGGTGAACACCGGCGCCGTGATCTGGCCCGAGCATGAGTGGGCCCAGGTGACGGTACGGAGGATGCAGACCAAGCTGCATTGTTGGGCGGTCGGGGACCCCGGCCGCCGGTTCGACGATCTGTACAACCTGGTCTGTGACCCGGCGTTCCTGGTGGTGGCGTGGCAACGCGTCGCGGGGAACAAGGGGTCGCGGACGCCGGGGGTGGACCGGGCCACCGTGGCCTGGATCGCTTCCCGGATCGGGGTCGAGGAGTTCCTGAACGGCGTCCGCGCGCAGTTACGGGCGCGGACGTTCTGCCCGGTCGAGGTACGTCAGGTGGAGATTCCCAAGGCCAGCGGCAAGGTCCGCAGGCTGGGGATCCCGACCGTGACCGACCGGGTGGTGCAGGCGGCTCTGAAACTGGTGCTGGAACCGATCTTCGAGGCGGACTTCGCTCCGTGCTCGTACGGTTTCCGCCCGAACCGGCGCGCGCAGGACGCCATCGCCGAGATCCATCACTTCACCACCAAGTCCTACCACTGGGTGCTGGAGGCCGACATCGAGGCGTGCTTCGACAGGATCGATCACGTCGCCCTGTTGGACAGGGTCCGAACGCGGATCGGCGACAAGCGCGTGACCAGGCTGGTCAAGTCGTTCCTCAAGGCCGGGGTGATGACCACCACCGGCTCGCGGGAGGCGACGCACACCGGCACCCCGCAGGGCGGGATCTTGTCCCCGTTGCTGGCCAACATCGCCCTGTCCACGCTGGATGATCACTTCATCACCGCGTGGGAGCAACAGATGGGCACCGAGGTCCAGCGGCAGCGCCGCAAGCGACAAGGCAGGCCCAACTACCGTCTGGTCCGGTACGCCGACGACTTCGTCGTCCTGGTCACCGGGCAGCGGGAGCACGCCGAGCAGTTGCGGACGGAGGTGGCAGGCGTGCTGGCCCCGATGGGCCTGCGCCTGTCACCGGAGAAGACCCGTGTGGTCCACATCGAGGACGGGTTCGACTTCCTCGGCTTCAACATCCGTCGGATGCGCAGGCGAGGGAGCAACAAGTGGTTCGTGTACACCAAGCCCTCGAAGAAGGCGATCGCCTCGATCAAGGGCCGGGTGAAATCCATGACGTACAGAGCGACCCTGCACCACGATCCCGGGTACTTGTTCGAGTACCTGGGCCGGGTGCTGCGAGGGTGGGCCAACTACTTCCGGCACGGCGTGTCCAAAGCGACCTTCTCCGCGGTCGACTCCTATGCGTGGGAGCGGATCACGGCCTGGTTGCGGGACAAGCACAAGATCGGATGGCCAGAGTTACGGCGCAGGTTCTGCCTGCCCGGGACCTGGCGGCTCGCCGTCGACGGGCAACGGTTCCGGGGCGCAGCCAGCGTCTCCGTCGTCCGGTACCGCTACCGCGGCTACCGGATCCCGACCCCGTGGACACCGACAGTCACCACCGGCTGAGCAACAACCACCTCGTGGAGAGCCCGGTGCGGTGAGAGTCGCACGCCGGGTTCGGCGGGCGGTCCGGGGAAACGGAGCGACAGCAATGCCGCCACCGCGCCCCGGACCGACCCAACTGGCACCACGTCTCCACCAAGCCCGTCGCCGACGGTGGCCGCGGACCGAAGGAGCTCACCGGCATGGTCGACCTGACCAGATACAAGAACGGGCAGGTCAGGGCACGACTGCTCGACCTCGTCCCGGGCCGCACCAGGGCCGCCTACGCCGACTGGTTGACGGCCCGCGGCAAAGACTTCACCGCCGGCATCCGTGTCGCCACCCTCGGCCCGTTCCAGGGATACAACACCGCGATCGATGAGGAGCTGGCCGAGGCCACCGCCGTGCTCGACGTCTTCCACGTCGTCGCCCTGGGCACCAAGTGCGTCGACGAGGTCCGCCGCCGGGTCCAGCAGGCCTCCACGGGGCACCGCGGGCGCAAGGGCGACCCGCTCTACGGGATCCAGAACATCCTGCGCGCCGGCGCGGAGAACCTCACCGACAAGCAACGCGCCCGGATCGAGCGGGCATTCGCCGCGAACGAGGCCCACGATGAGGTCGACCTTGCCTGGCAGTGCGCCCAGCAGCTGCGCTCGGCCTACAAGCACGCCGACAAGGCCGAGGGCCGAGCGATCGTCGAGCGCATCGTCGCCTCCTTCCCCTCCTGCCCGATACCCGAGATTGCCCGCCTTGGTCGAACCCTGCGCAAGTGGAAGGACGCCCTCCTGGCCTACTTCACGACCAACGCCTCCAACGGCGGCACCGAGGCCATCAACGGCCTCATCGAGCTCCACCGCCGCATCGCCCGAGGCCTGACCAACTTCGAGAACTACCGCCTGCGCATGCCGCCTCATCGGCGGAGGCCTGAACCTATGACCCCACCCTCAAAGACGAGGAGGGTCTGTCCGATGAACGGTGTTTCCGGCGTTCATCTCAGAGGTTCTCCGCGGCCGGCATGCGGTCGGCGAAGGTGACGGCGAAAGCGTTGAGCGCGGGCTTCCACCGCATGGTCCATCGTGCCTGCCCGGTGCCCTTGGGGTCCAACCCGCGGGTCACCAGGTAGAGGCACTTCAGCGCGGCCTGCTCGGTCGGGAAGTGCCCGTGCACGGTCACCGCCCGTCGGTACCTGGCGTGCAAGCTCTCGATGGCGTTGGTGGAGAACAGCACCCGGCGGATTTCGACGTCGTAGGCCAGGAAGGGTATCAACTCCAACCGCAGAGCTGCTGTTTCATGGCGATGACACCGATCACCCGCTGACGCACGAGCTGGCGTGGCTGTCTCCCATTCGGCAGGTCGGGGTCGGTGCGCGTCCTGGTTATCCACGACCGCAGCCGACCGCCGTCCTGCACCGTTACCCGTACGACCGTGGCATCCTTCGTGCACTAACGATCTCTCGGCGGTCTCTTTGAGTACGTGTCAGCCCCCACCGGTGACAGCGTGAACTTCACCCGGCTGGGGAAAGTGGATGTCACCTTCCTGGACCACTCCGAGACAGTTCTGGGATCGACGGTGACCCACGAAGGACTCATGCTGTCTCCGGTCGAGGCCCCCGACGACCAGAACCTGATCCATCCGCTCCTGCCGCACGGAGGGCGCTAGCCCGGATCGTTCACGGGGTGGTGGTGTGATCGGCGTGTAGAAGCACCGAAGTGCTCCCTGATCAGGGAAGACTTGGACTTGTCTAAGGTCCCAGGTCGCCCAGCAGGAAGCACTCGGTAAGTGAAGCGTACGTCGTGGTCGTCGGGGTTGTCCGTCTCTGCTGATGGTGTCGGCGTGGTGGCCCACGCGGGCAGTGTGGGGCTGCGCCTGCTGGCGGAGCGCACCGGGCTGACGGCGGAGCTGTCCGCGGCGATGGCCCGCCGTTCGTTCGTGCCGGTCCACGACCGCGGCCAGGTGCTGAGCGACGTGGCGGTGATGCTCGCCGACGGCGGGGAGGCGATCGCCGACGTCGACGTGCTGCGCCACCAGGGCGGCGTGCTCGGGCCGGTCGCCTCACCACCGACGGTGTGGCGTGCTCTGGACGAGGTCACACCGGCCCGGGCCAGGAAGATCGCCGCCGCCGGGCCCGGGTCCGGCGCCACGTGTGGTCCCTGATCCCCGGTGGGTTGCCGGCCAGCAAGGTCGCCGGGAGCGACCTGGGACAGGTCGTCGTGCTCGATGTGGATGCCACGATCGTGATCGCGCACAGTGAGAAGGAACAGGCGGCGCCGACCTTCAAGCGGACCTTCGGGTTCCACCCCCTGGGCGTGTGGTGCGACAACACGAGTGAGTTTCTGGCCGCGAAGCTGCGCACCGGTCGTGCCGGGTCGAACACGGCCGTCGATCACATCGAGGTCCTGGCTGCGGCGATCGCCCAGGTCCCCGGCACCCACCGCAAGGACCTGCTGGTCCGCTCCGACGGGGCCGGTGCCTCGCACGACCTGCTGGACTGGCTCACCGGCCAGGGCAAGGTCCGCGGCCGCCGGGTGGAGTACTCCGTCGGGTTCGCGCTCACCGAGCAGGTCCGCGGCGCGATCGTCCTGGTGCCCAAGCAGACCTGGACCCCGGCGGTGGACGCCGACGGTGGTGTGCGCGAAGGCGGGCACGTCGCCGAGCTGACCGGCCTCATCGACGCGGACCTGCTCGCGACGTGGCCCGAGGGGATGCGGGTCATCGTGCGCCGTGAGCGGCCCCACCCCGGTGCGCAGCTGTCCCTGTTCGAGGAGGCAGACGGGTGGCGTTACCAGGCGTTCGTCACCAACACTGCCGTCGGGCAGCTGGCGTTCCTGGAGGCCCGCCACCGCGCCCATGCCCGCGTGGAGGACCGCATCCGGCACGCGAAGGATTCCGGCCTGGGACGCTTTCCCTCACGAGAGTTCGGCATCAACCAGACCTGGCTGCTGCTGACCGGCATCGCCGCCGACCTCCTCGCCTGGACCCGTCTGCTGGCCCTGACCGGTGAGGCCAAGCCCCTGGCCGCGTGCGAGCCCAAGGCGCTGCGCTACCGGTTCCTGCACGTCCCCGCCCGGCTCACCCACGCCGCCCGTCGCCGACGGCTGCGGATCCCGAGGTCCTGGCCCTGGGCGGCAGCGATCGTCGCGGTCTTCGCGAACATCGCCGCCATCCCCCGACACCCCTGACCGCCCCGTCCGCTCACGACCAGGAACCCGGAGAACCGCAGCCCGGCAGCGCCAGCCGGCGCTACCCCACGTCCACGCGCCGAATCCGAAAGGCGATGACCATCACGCTCGCGCCGAGCCAACCAGCCCGACCTCATGAAAGACCGGGGCTAGCCTGCGGCGCGTCCGACTTGCCGCTGATCGCGCGACCGTTCGCGCAGACGTCCGGATGTTCCATAAGCCTCCTACGAGGCTGGCCCCAGCCGCCGGGAAAGCAGACTCGGTGGTGGCGACGCCTCATGCGCGCAACACTCAGTCCCACCGCCCAGGAGTTCATGCCACTTCAGCTGGCCATAAGACGGCAGGTGCCTTGTCGGTTTCCGCCTGCGGCTCCGCGACGCCAAGGACGTATTTCCCGCGCATCGCCGGTGAAGCCAACCAGAGTCGCTGCCCAGTTTCGAGGGACGCCTTTCGAGGCGATTCGATGGTCCAGACAAGTTCTGTACCGTCGGTCTGACGCGTGGTGATCCTCTGGCCTTGCACCTTCGTCAGCACTGCAGGGACGGTTGAGTCCACCGATGGAGCAGCGGCTGAAAGTGAGTCCGAAGCTGTGATCCACCACCCCCCGATGACACCCGTGACAAGCCACGCGGCGCCAAAGAAGGTGGCCTGCTCCAGGGGTGAGTCCCACATCCAAACGGATAGCAGCGTCGTGAAGATCGACGCCATGAATGACAAAGACACCCAGCCCAGCCGCATTCTACGTTTCCGGGCTCGAGGAGCGGCCCGAAGATAGTCCGCAGCTTCCTGCCCCGTCATCGAGAGTCCACAAGTGATTCGAATCGATGCTCCCGCCGGTGCTCCCCTTCAGCGCCCCCCTGGTCTGTACGCATCCCCATGACCGGGACACTATCGGGGATCACTCGATCACGCACTCACATGCCGCTGCTGGTGAAGGGGAATCCGGATCGTCCTCGAGGTGCGTCTGGGGTAGATCCGGAAGGTCACGGTTCGATCGCGTTCTGTCCGTCTCGTGGTCCTCTGATCCTGGATCCGCCGAGCGGGTTTCGTGAGGAGGTCGCGCGTCGCTGAAGACGATTTTTGGAGCGGGTCGGGGTTCTGGGCGTGGGAGGTCCGCCGGTCTGCCCGGCTTTTCCACTTGTGGTCGTTCCTCGAAGGGTCAGGGGGCTGGGTCAGGAGGGGGCGTAGGCGGCGTCGTGGAGGCCAAGCCAGGGGTGCTGCCAGGGCCAGTTCGTGGGCAGGTGCAGGTGGAGTCGTCGGGCCCGGTTGGCGATCCGGGCGGGGATCTTGATCAGCTCGTCGCGGATCGTGGCGGGTCGGGCCCAGGCGTGCCGGGTCGAGGCCAGGACGCCGGCGGCGCGGGTCAGGTTGTAGGCGATCGCGGCCAGCACCGTCCACGCACCGTTGGCCGAGAACGATCCGGAAGGGACGTGAGCCAGCGGCCCTGATTTCAGGTCGGCGATGACCTGCTCGACGATCGCGTGGTCACGGTGCGAGGCCTCCGCGGCCAGCATGGACAGGGGTGAGTCGGTGAACACGGCGTGGTGGCGGTAGGTCGCGAACAGCTCGTCCTGCCCGGCCTTGGTCGCCTTGGGGTTCAGGCGTCTGACGCGGCGCACGATGAGCCGGGCGGTGACGTGCTCGGCCTTCTTCCGGGACGTGAACGCTGTGTACTCGACCTCGGTGACCTGGGCGTCGGAGACCCACCGGTCCTCGGCCTGGTCCCAGATCGCGTTCGGGTACTTGATGGACACCCAGTCGTCCTCGGGGATCCGGGAGATCGCGGCGGTCACGGCCGGGTCCATCCGGGCGGTCAGGGAGAACCGGGCCCCGGCCCGGCGGGTCGCGGCGACGACGTCGTGGTTGTAGTAGGCCGAGTCCGCGCGGACGGTCAGAGTGCCGGTGGCACCGGCCCGGCGGGCGGTGGCCAGCGCGTCGGCGATCAGCCGGGCCGCGCCGTGCGCCGAGGCGGCGTTGCCCTTGCGCAGCCTCGTGGCTGCGAGCACCGGTGCCGCGGTCGGGGTGGACAGGGTCGCGACCTGCACGTTCAGGCCCTTGACACCGGTGTAGCCGTACCCGACCCCTTCCTTGGCGTACCCGTGGGTCGCGCGGATCGTGTCGTCGACATCCAGGTAGGCGACCTGATCGGCGCCGGCCAGCAGGCCCGGGACGATACCGGCCAGGTTGGCCAGGACACGGGAGCCGACGGCGTCCAGCTGGCGGACGTGGCCGAAGGTGTAGCCGCGCAGGTGGGTGCCCAGCGTGGTCGGCGCCCGGAGTCCGGTGAAGACCCGGTCCATCCCACCGTGGCGCACCACGTCCATGTCCTCGATGCTGTCCGCGCCGGCGACCATGCCCGCGACCAGCGAACTGACCTTGAGGTCGGCGTTGGCGCCGGCCGAGCCGGGCACGCTGACGTGCCCGGCCACCAGATCCTCCAGCCCGGCCTCCTCGGCCAAGCCCATCACCGGGACCAGGCCGGCCGTGCCGATCAGGTTCGGGTCATCGAACACGGCGGAGATGTTGTGGCAGACTCGCATTATCGGGTGCTCCTGTTTTCTGGTCGATCGAACTGTCGCAAGTCCAATCGTCCCAGGTCACAGGGGCATTCGTGTGTTACGACCCGGCTTGGTCACCCAATACATCGGCGGATCGAGGCTGATCCGGACTGGCGCTACGTTCAGGCATGCGCAACCGGGCCACCGCCGTCCTCGTTATCACCGCCGGCTTCGGCGTAGTGTTCTGGCTCGGCACCGGACCCCTTGCGCTGCTGTACACGCCCCGTTGGGCTGCCGACGCGGTCCCCGTTTTCTTTGGTCCCCTGGCTCTGACCGCGGTCATGATGGTGCCCCGTTCAGCGCCTTGGAGTTTAGGTGGATACGGCGTGGGAGTCATCCTCGTTGAAGTGATCGGTGACCGGATATACCGGGCACAGCAGGCCCGCCTGCAATCGCAGTTAGCCGATCCCGGGTACTCACAGGACTGGGAACCGAGCCATCCCGGGTGGTGGATTTCGACCCTTATCTTCCTGACGTTGACAGGAATCGGGTGCTGGCGAGGGCGAGGAGCCGCCCGCCGCTCGGACGGAGCATCGGACCGCACACCTGCCCATGCCGGTTGACATCCCCGTCGATGGTCGTTCCACGCTTGCGCTTCCCCACAAGCCAGGTCCAGGCCAAGTTCCCGGCAACCTGACCTGCCGCCGACCGGTCAGCACTCCGTCGTCGCCTCAGCTCCGCAACACCTCGAGAAAAGAGCGCAGCTCCGCGTTCACGCCGACTCAGGCCCGTCGAGCGAGGGGGTAGGTTCCCCGTTGGGTCTGTCCGATGAGCGGTGGTTCTGGCATTCATCTCAGAGGTTCTCCGCGGCCGGCATGCGGTCGGCGAAGGTGACCGGCGAAAGCGTTGAGCGCGGGCTTCCACCGCATGGTCCATCGTGCCTGCCCGGTGCCCTTGGGGTCTAGCCCGCGGGTCACCAGGTACAGGCACTTCAGGGCGGCCTGCTCGGTCGGGAAGTGCCCGCGCACGGTCACCGCGCGCCGGTACCTCGCGCGCAGGGACTCGATGGCGTTGGTGGAGAACAGCACGCGGCGGATCTTCAGGTCGTAGGCCAGGAAGGGGATGAACTCCTCCCACGCCGCTCTCCACATCTTCGGGATCGCGGGGTAGGGCTTGCCCCACTTCTCCTCAAGTTCCTCGAACGCCGCCCACGCCGCCTCGACCGAGGGTGCGGTGTAGATGCGACGAAGGTCCTTGGCCAGCTGGTCCCAGTACTTCCGGGAGGCGTACCGCAGCGTCGCCCGGATGAGGTGGATCACGCACGCCTGCACGATCGCCTGCGGGACCGCGTTCACGGAGTCGGGCAGGCCCTTGAGGCCGTCGCAGACGATGAAGAAGACGTCGGCCACGCCGCGGTTCTTCAGGTCGGCCAGCACGTTCATCCAGACCTTCGCCGACTCCCCACCACCCTGCCCGGCCCACAGGCCGAGCACGTCCCGGCGACCCCCCAGGTCGACGCCGATCGCGGCGTAGAAGGGCTGGTTGCCGACCTGGCCGTCGCGGACCTTGACGTAGATCGCGTCGATGAAGATGGCGGCGTAGACGCCCTGCAACGGTCGGGAGGACCAGGTGGCCATCTCCTCCAGGACCTTGTCGGTGATCCGGCTGACGGTGTCCTTGGAGATCGAGGCTCCGTACACCTCCTGGAAGTGGGCGGAGATCTCACCGGTGGTCAGGCCCTTGGCGAACAGGATGATCGCGACCGCGTCCACGTCCGAGAGGCGCCGCTGTCGCTTCTTGACGATCACCGGCTCGAAGGTGCCGGCCCGGTCGCGCGGCACCGCGATGGTCACCTACCCGGCGGCGTCGGTCAGGACCGTCTTGGGCCTCGTGCCGTTGCGGATGTTGCCGTTGCCGGACGTGGGTGCCTGATGCTTCTCGTGACCGAGGTGCTCGGTCAGCTCCTCTTCCAGGGCCGTCTCCAGGACGGTGGCGGTGATCGCCTTGAGCAGCCCGTCCGGGCCGGTCAGGTCCTCCCCACGGGCACGGGCAGCCCTGACCAGCTCCCGGACCGCGGTGCGCTCGGTCTCGCTGCGCGAGACCGTCTTCCTGGCTTCCTTCGGCATCGAGCTCATGCTCGAGATCTTCTCGGTCATCTCATGACCTTCCCCGCCAGCGGTGCCGGCGCGTCGGGCCAGAAACACCGTTTAGCGGACAGTCCCCCGCCTTGCTGATTGTCAGCGGCTGCGGCAGCACTACGGCTGAGCAGGCTTCGGCCCCCAATCCCGCCTCGGCCGCCAGCGCACCCAACGTCGAGGCACCGACAGAAGCGAATGACGCAGAGGTCAGTCCGTCACCGCCGCAAGTCCCTGACGGGTACACCGGCCCGCACATTGAGGAACCCGCTCCAGTCCCAGCCTGCCCGGCGGTTAGGGCGAAGCTGTGGGCCACCAGCGGTAGGAGAGGGTCGGGAACGCCACCCTGACCGCACCCGAGAAGGAACACGGAAAGCAGCGGCGTCCCAGGGCGGGGCCACCCGGCGGACTCACGGCGACTTGTCCGCCAGCCAGGCGGTGATCTCGGGGCCCATGGGGTAGGGGCACGCTACTTCTGCCCGAAGATAGGCGTTCGGATCTTCAGGGTAGGGACTCCAGCGGTCGTCAAGGGCCTGCTCATTCCCTGCGTAGACGAGGTACTCGTTGGCGATGAAGGCGTCCACGCTCGGCGGCTCGGTCGATGGTGGGTAGCCACGCTGCCGGAGGCAGTCTGCTGACTCGACCAGGAGGGCGTGCTGGGCTCGGAGCTCGTCAGCTGAGTAGGGGATCTCGGTGGGAAGGGGCCCGAGCCTTTCCGTGATCGCCTCGTGGCATGCGGCTGACTGGGCCCGCCGAGCCTCGCGCTGATCTGATCCGCCGCCCGTGATCGTGATTCCCTCGCCGTCGTAGTGGGCGGGGAAGCCGTTCTCGGTGAGGCACGAAGCTTTGGCGGTCCACCACTGCCTGGCCATCTCGGCTTCGTTGCTCCGGTCGATCGGTGCCTCGGGGATGGCCATGCCCCACGCAGTCTCGCGGAGCGGGGCTGCCGTTGGGCCTCGCCCCGGATCGGGCTCAGCTACCCGCTGCGTGTGGGTTGCAGACTCCGTGGCCGGGTGACCGGAGTCGGTGCAGGCCGTCAGCGCCGCGCCAGCGGACACCAGGAGGATGACTGCACGGCTTCGGGGCAGGCTCACGGATTGAGACAGAAGGAGTAGGTGCCAGAGCTGCTGACGGTCCCGGATCCGGGCGCCTCAACCGACCAGTAGCCACCGTTGTACGTGCCAGCGACGTACCAGTAGCCCGGAGATCCGCTGCGTTCGGTCTCGTACGGCTGGCCTGGGCCAACAATGTTCAGGGTGCCCGATCCTTGTGCGCGCACCCACGGATCAGACGGCTGAATGCATGAGGAACGGTACCGGTACCCGTCCTTGAATCCGTACGCGCTGCCCGGTATCGCCGTTGATACCACCAGGGCCAGGGCGAGCGCGCCACACGCCACAACCTGCGAGACAGACTTTGAACGAACCACTCCTAAGCTCCCGTCCAGCTGAGTGTAGATTCGCGGGCAACATACCAAGACACGGCGAACGGGGCAACCACAGCGGGACCGCCCATCCAAGGTATCGAGCGGGCGCGTGACGCCGGGGTCGTCATCGAGACGTCTTTGGCGGCGGGGTGAAGCAGGTGTCGGTCCGGCCTGGAGCTTAGCCTGGATCCACCGATCGGGTGAGCCGGTGAAGCGGCGTGGGAAAGCGAGAAATGCCCTTCTGACCTGGGAAGATACGACTTGTCTAGAGCACGTATCACCCAAACCGGAAGGGCATCTCGTAGATGCAACTCTCTCACACCCTCCCCGTGGTCTCCGCGACGTTCGATGACCCCAACCTCGTGTCTGCCGCCGGGCTTGTCCCGCTGATGACGCTGGCCGAAGAAGCCGGCCTGCACGCCCTGGGCGATGAGCACCTGAGCCTGCCGACCGACAAGGGCGCCAACGCCGGCGCCAAGCTGGCCGCCCTGGTGGCGGGTATGGCCGCCGGCGCGGACAGCATCGAGGATATGGGGCTCTTGCGCCACGGCGCGATGGGCAAGCTGTTCGAACGGCCCTATGCCCCCTCCACGCTCGGTTCGTTCCTGCGCACGTTCACCTTCGGCCACGTCCGCCAGGGCGACGCGGTCGCCTCCCGCTTCACCCTCGCCCTGGCCGGGCGCACCGGGCTGCTGGGCCGGGCCGGCGACACCGGGACGGTGCTGCTCGACCTGGACGACACCATCGTGGAGGTCCACGGCTACGCCAAGCAGGGCGCCGGGTTCGGCTACAGCGGGGTCCGAGGGTTGAACGCGCTGCTGGCGACCGTGTCCACCGAGCAGACCGCCCCGGTCATCGCCGCCCAACGCCTGCGCAAGGGTTCCGTGGGTTCCTCCCGTGGCGCGGCCCGGTTGACCACCGATGCCCTGGCGCTGGTCCGGCGCAGCCACCTGGCCGGGCGACCGGTGCTCCTGCGCGCCGATTCCGCGTTCTACTCCGCCGCCCTGGTGGGCGCCGCCGACAGGGCCGGTGCACAGGTCTCGATCACCGTGCGGCTGGACCCGGCGGTCAAGCGCGCCATCGCCGCGATCGCCGAGGACGCGTGGACCACGATCAGGTACACCGACGCGATCTACGACCAGGCCACCGGCAGGTGGGTCTCGCGGGCCGAGGTCGCCGAGATCGACTACACCGCGTTCACCTCGGCCAAGAAGTCCGAGCAGGTCACTGGCCGGCTGGTGGTGCGCCGCGTCCCGGACCTGAACCCCAGGGCCAAGGACGGGCAGGAGTCGATGTTCGACACCTGGCGCTTCCACGCGTTCTTCACCACCACGCCCGCCACCGAGCGGGACACCGTGGCCGCCGACCAGGTCCACCGGGGCCACGCGGTCATCGAGAACGTCCACGCCGACCTGAAAGCCTCGGCCCTGGCGCACCTGCCCTCGGGCAAGTTCGCTGCCAACGCCGCCTGGCTCATCGCCGCGGTCATGGCGTTCAACCTCACCCGCGCCGCGGCCACCCTGACCGGCAGCACCCGCCTGGCGCGGGCGACGACGCCCACGATCCGCCGCAAGCTGGTCAACCTGCCAGCCCGGGTCGCCTCCTCCGCCCGCCGCCTGCACCTGCACCTACCCCGAGACTGGCCCTGGGAGCACGCCTGGACCGTCCTCTACGACGCGCTCCGCCCCGGCCGGGCCGCAGCACCCGCCTGACCCCAGCCCCCGTCCCTACCAGCAGGAACCCAGTGGAAAAGCCGGGCAGACCGGCAGTTCACGCGCGCCCTCACGACCCTCGCCCCGTCACAGACCTGACCCCGTCCTACAGCGGCCCATCCACCTGCCCATCGGTGGATCGAGGCTTAGATGTACGCGGTTCTCAATCTACGACCATTCGACCCCGCCCACGTCAACGCAATGCCGCGACGAGTGAGGTACGTCGGCACCGTGGTGATCGCACCCGCCAATGCCGAGAGGGTCTACTTACCGGGCTATTCGCAGATGAGCAGTCCAGCGCGCCTTGGGCCCGCGCCGTGGTGCCCGAAGATTCCGCCGTGGTCGCCGTTGCGGAACCTGGCCTTTGAGGTGGACGCTGGTTGGGTTCGTCGTTGGTCGACCCCGGAACACCCTGTGGTGCGAGTAACCCTGTAGATGAGCATGGGGCGGAGGGCTCCACGGGAGGCGTGGATTGGTGCCAGCGAGCGCGTCGCCATCGACAGCGACGTACGATGGGTCGAGTTCAGCCGCGAGTGACCTCCAAAGTGCTGGCGCTCATGCCGCTGACGGAATCTCCTGGTTTCGGCACGCCGGTCGTTTTGGCTTGGTCATGTGTTCGGCGACGTCCTGGCCCTGCTTGAGCCGGGCGCGCCTGTACTTGCGGCGGTTATGGCTGGGGAGGTCACGGTTGAGTGACGAGGAGGCGGGTTCCCAACCTGACCCGGGGTCTGACGCGTTAGGGTCACGACACCGTCCGGCGTGGAGAGGGATGTGATGACGGACCCGACGAAGAGTTCAGGGGCGCGCAGGGCGCTGGGTGTGCTGCTGGCGCTGGTGCTGCTGGGCGGCGCGGTGGCGGCGGGCTGGTGGGCCTCCCGTGCGACGTTGACGTCCTCGGTGCCGCAGGACGAGGCGACGGCCGGGACCGAGCAGGTCGTGTGGGCCGAGGCGAGCCAGGGGTCGGTGGGTCGCTCGTTGCCGTTATCGACGACCTTGCGGCAGCCGGCGCTGCCGGTGGCGGCCAACGCCCTCTCGGGGGTGGTGACGGCCGTCTCGCCGGGCGAGGTCGGCCCCGCTGACGTCGTTTATGTCGTCGGTGACACCCCGGTGCGCGTGGTCGAGGCGGACCGGCCGTTCTGGCGCGACCTGACGCGGGGCACCAAGGGCGAGGACGTGACTGCCCTGCAGGAGCTGCTCATCCGCGACGACTACCTCACCGGCACGGCCGACGGCGACTTCGGGCCGGCGACCGAGCGCGCGGTCAAGGCCTGGCAGAAGGACGAGGGCCGGCCCCAGAGCGGTGTGGTCGCGCTCGGTGAGCTGGTCGCGGTCACGGACCTGCCCGCGGTGGTGCAGCTGGGCGATGCGATCGCGGTCGGGCGGACCCTCGGTGGGGGCGAGGACTCGGTGCTGGCCCCGACCGGTCAGCGGGAGTTCGTGCTGGTCGTCACCCAGGAGCAGGCCCGGTTGATCCCGGCCGAGGCGACGGTGGAGATCTCCTACGAGGACCATGCCTGGACCGGGGTGATCGCTTCCTCGAGCCTGGACGAGTACGGCTCGACCACCTTCACCCTCACCGCTCCCGACGGCGGCGAGGTGTGCGGGGACGACTGTGGCGTGCTGCCCAACGACGCCCAAGTCACGCTGCGCTCGGCGGTGGTCATCGTGCCCAAGGTCGAGGGCACCACGGTCCCGGCGGCTGCGGTCCGCACCGCCCCGGACGGGCGGACGTTCGTGGTGACCGACGCCGGTGAGGTCGATGTGACCGTCCGAGGGTCGGGCCAGGGGGTGACCGTGGTCGAGGGGATCGAGCCCGGCGCCCGGGTGCAGGTCACCGGCCAGGGTGCGGGTATGGGGCAGCCCGGCGGCGGTGCGCCGCCGGCACCGGCGCCCGGGGGCGGGTCGGGCGAGGAGTCCGGGCCCGGGGACGGGTCGGGCTCGACCCAGGACGGGTGAGGCGGCGTGGCGCTGGCCGTCGAGAACCTCTCGTTCGCCTACACCCGTGGTGGTGAGGAGCTGTTCGACGGGTTGTCCCACGAGTTCGTCCCGGGCGAGGTGACCGCGTTGACCGGACCCTCGGGGCGGGGCAAGTCGACCCTGCTCTACGTGCTGGGGCTGATGCTGGCCCCGACCAAGGGCCGGGTGCTGCTGGACGGCGTGGCCGTCTCCTCGGCCCCGGACGCGGTCCGCTCCCGGGTGCGGGCGCATCGGATCGGGTTCGTCTTCCAGGACGCGGCCCTGGACCCGACCCGCACCGTGCTGGACTCGGTCGTCGAGCCGGCGCTCTATGCCGGCTGGTCCCTGTCCCGGGCCCGCTCCCGCGGCCGGGACCTGCTGGAGCAGATGGGCGTCGGGGCCCGGGCGGACCACCGGCCCGGGGAGATCTCCGGCGGGCAGGCCCAACGGGTCGCGGTCTGCCGGGCCCTGGTCACCGACCCGGCCGTCATCCTGGCCGACGAGCCGACCGGCAACCTGGACCGCGACAACGCCACCGGGGTCCTGGCCGCCCTATCCGCTGCGGCCGGCGGCACCGAGGACGGTGGCGTGGCCAGGACCGTGGTCATCGCCACCCACGACCCGTTCGTGATCGAACGCTCCGGGCAGGTGCTGTCGCTGTGAGGATCCTGCTGATGCTGCGCGAGGCCCTCGCCACCGCCTGGGTCGCGAAGGTCCCCTCCACCCTGGTCACCTTCCTCGTCGCGACCATGTGCGCCGCCACCCTGGCCACCGTCGGACGCACCGCCGCCGCCGAGGAACAGCTCCTGTCCCGCCTCGACTCCGCCGGCTCCCGCGTCCTGGTCGTCTCCGACGCCCGCGGCGACGAGCTCATCTCCCCCACGATCGTGGACCAGACCGCCGGCCTGTCCACCACGGAGCGGGCCATCGGCACGATCATCCCCGTCGACGTCGTCAACGGCGCCGTCGGGCAAGGAGCCACCCGCGTCCCCGCGTGGGGCGTGCACGGCGACCTGGCCGACGTGGCCACCCTGACCTCGGGCCGCTGGCCCGGCCCCGGCGAGGCCATCGTCACCGAAACCGCGATGGATCGCCTCGGCATGCAGGCGCCCGTCGGGTGGGTCGCCCAGGCCTCCACCACCGTCGTGGACGACTGGGCCGTCGTCGGGTCCTACACCCCCCGCGAACCCTTCAGCGACTACGGCACCGGCGTCCTATACGTTAGCCCGCAAGGTCGGGCCCTGGACAGCCTGCACGTCGTCCTCACCGACGCCCGCGCCGCCCAGGCGGCCCAGGGCCAGGTGCTGCGCCTCATCGACCCGCCCACCCCCGACTCGTTGACCATCATTTCCCCCGTCTCCCTGGCCCAGCTCCAGGAACAGGTCACCGGAGACCTCGCCGGCTTCGGCCGCACCCTCCTGCTCGCCGTCCTCGGCGGCGGGGCCCTGCTGACCGCCATCGTGGTCCTGGCCGACGTGCTCGTGCGCAGCAAGGACCTCGGCCGCCGCCGCGCCCTCGGAGCCACCCGCGGCACGATCATCTCCCTGGTCACCCTGCGCACCCTCGGCCCCGCCCTCCTGGGCGCCGCCCTGGGCACTGGGCTGGGCATATACCTCACCCACCGCCTCGACGCCACACCCCCCTGGCAGTTCATCACCGGCACCGCCACCCTCGCCCTCCTCGCAGCCCTCGCCGCCGCCATCCCCCCAGCCCTCTACGCCGCCACCCGCGACCCCGTCCGCGTCCTGCGCACCCCCTAAGCCTCGATCCACCGATGGGCAGGTGGATGGGCCGCTGTAGGACGGGGTCAGGTCTGTGACGGGGCGAGGGTCGTGAGGGCGCGCGTGAACTGCCGGTCTGCCCGGCTTTTCCACTGGGTTCCTGCTGGTAGGGACGGGGGCTGGGGTCAGGCGGGTGCTGCGGCCCGGCCGGGGCGGAGCGCGTCGTAGAGGACGGTCCAGGCGTGCTCCCAGGGCCAGTCTCGGGGTAGGTGCAGGTGCAGGCGGCGGGCGGAGGAGGCGACCCGGGCTGGCAGGTTGACCAGCTTGCGGCGGATCGTGGGCGTCGTCGCCCGCGCCAGGCGGGTGCTGCCGGTCAGGGTGGCCGCGGCGCGGGTGAGGTTGAACGCCATGACCGCGGCGATGAGCCAGGCGGCGTTGGCAGCGAACTTGCCCGAGGGCAGGTGCGCCAGGGCCGAGGCTTTCAGGTCGGCGTGGACGTTCTCGATGACCGCGTGGCCCCGGTGGACCTGGTCGGCGGCCACGGTGTCCCGCTCGGTGGCGGGCGTGGTGGTGAAGAACGCGTGGAAGCGCCAGGTGTCGAACATCGACTCCTGCCCGTCCTTGGCCCTGGGGTTCAGGTCCGGGACGCGGCGCACCACCAGCCGGCCAGTGACCTGCTCGGACTTCTTGGCCGAGGTGAACGCGGTGTAGTCGATCTCGGCGACCTCGGCCCGCGAGACCCACCTGCCGGTGGCCTGGTCGTAGATCGCGTCGGTGTACCTGATCGTGGTCCACGCGTCCTCGGCGATCGCGGCGATGGCGCGCTTGACCGCCGGGTCCAGCCGCACGGTGATCGAGACCTGTGCACCGGCCCTGTCGGCGGCGCCCACCAGGGCGGCGGAGTAGAACGCGGAATCGGCGCGCAGGAGCACCGGTCGCCCGGCCAGGTGGCTGCGCCGGACCAGCGCCAGGGCATCGGTGGTCAACCGGGCCGCGCCACGGGAGGAACCCACGGAACCCTTGCGCAGGCGTTGGGCGGCGATGACCGGGGCGGTCTGCTCGGTGGACACGGTCGCCAGCAGCGCGTTCAACCCTCGGACCCCGCTGTAGCCGAACCCGGCGCCCTGCTTGGCGTAGCCGTGGACCTCCACGATGGTGTCGTCCAGGTCGAGCAGCACCGTCCCGGTGTCGCCGGCCCGGCCCAGCAGCCCGGTGCGCCCGGTCAGGGCGAGGGTGAAGCGGGAGGCGACCGCGTCGCCCTGGCGGACGTGGCCGAAGGTGAACGTGCGCAGGAACGAACCGAGCGTGGAGGGGGCATAGGGCCGTTCGAACAGCTTGCCCATCGCGCCGTGGCGCAAGAGCCCCATATCCTCGATGCTGTCCGCGCCGGCGGCCATACCCGCCACCAGGGCGGCCAGCTTGGCGCCGGCGTTGGCGCCCTTGTCGGTCGGCAGGCTCAGGTGCTCATCGCCCAGGGCGTGCAGGCCGGCTTCTTCGGCCAGCGTCATCAGCGGGACAAGCCCGGCGGCAGACACGAGGTTGGGGTCATCGAACGTCGCGGAGACCACGGGGAGGGTGTGAGAGAGTTGCATCTACGAGATGCCCTTCCGGTTTGGGTGATACGTGCTCTAGACAAGTCGTATCTTCCCAGGTCAGAAGGGCATTTCTCGCTTTCCCACGCCGCTTCACCGGCTCACCCGATCGGTGGATCCAGGCTAAGAGCACCCGCACCGACAATCAAACGTACTCATCTGCCGCATCCTGTTACGGACCGAGGCGCTGCCCCTGGGACAGCGCCGGGGTTGGTGATTTACCGTGGCAGCGCCAGGCGGGTGGACGGGTCAGAGGACGTTCCCCGCGTCACCTAGCCCGGCAGCAGCCCCGCAGTTTGTGCTCTTCACACCGTCGGCACGCGAACCATCAAGCGATCTACGTCCTCGGGGTTCACCCGGAGGACTCGCTGCCCAGCTCTGTAGGCAGGCAAGCGTCCTTCAGCGATCCTGCGGCGAAGTGTGCGGGTGCTCAGGCCGGTCCGTCTGGCCGCTTCGGTAAGCGACTCGAATTGGAGGCGTCGGCGGGGGGTCGATTCAGGTCTGCCTGGAGTGCTCATGCCTCCAAAAGCGACAGGTTGCTGCTCAGGGTCTCAGCACATCTGCAGGATGCTGGGGCTGATCGCCCTCTGGCCACAGCCAATGTCGCCTGACAATCGGAACCTATAGTGCAGCGCGTGGACGACGTCGTGGCCGCCGAGAGCTCTCCTACGTACGCGAGAGTGCCGGTGAGCGCCGCGCGTCTGCGCGATCTGCGACTCAGCAACGGTTGGACGCAGCAGGCGCTCTCCATGATGGTTGGCGTCAGGGGGGCTGCTGCGGTCTCGGCATGGGAGAGGGGTCTCGCGGTGCCGAGGCCGGCCACACTGCTGCGCATAGCGCGAGCCTTCGGGGTGGAACCCGTCGACCTGCTGCAGCGAGACGGTTTCGAGGCCCTGGCTCTACGAGAGTTGCGAGTCGTCCGAGGGATGAGCCTGAGAGAGCTCGCCGCTGCCGCCAGCACGTCGACGTCCACCCTGAGGAGGTGGGAAAGCGGCAGCTACCTCAGGGCACCAGGCCCGGATGTTGTTCGCGCTCTAGCTCGGGCCCTGGATGTCCAGCCCGCACGGGTGGAAGAGGCGTTGGTGAATGCTCGCGACGCCGCGAGCCGGCGGCCCTGATTCTCGCGGGAGCACGTGGACAGACCTTGGTAAATGTTTGGTAAGAACCCCCGGCGGGGCCAGATCCGGGCTCTAGGCTCGCCTCGGACAAGGTCAGGAGGGGGTTCGCCGGTGCGCGGGTTCATGTTATCCACAGGCTCCTTGCCTGCGCCGACTGGCCGTCACCAACCAGCGGTAATGTGCCAAGTTATCCGCGCGTGAGACCCAGACAGCCAGTCGGCCGCTTTGGTAGGTATGGAAGGAAACAGGACATGGTGAGCACTCGGGTTCGACTGGGAAGCCTGATCGCAGCGGGAACGCTTGCGCTGACCGGTTGCTCCAATGCCCCGGTGACCGAGAGCCCCACGCCGGCTCCGAGCACCGTTGACCAGGGCACTGCGACGACTGAGACCGCCCCACCGCCCGTGGATGACGCGGTGCAGACCACAGAGGCCGCCGCCGGCCCCACCGCCGTCGAGCTCAAGGACCAGGGGCAGCGGGACGCCGCCGAGGCCGTTGAGCAAGCCTGGGCGATGCTTGACATGGTGAGTCAGAACCTCGAGCTCGAGGTGGGTGAGCTGGCCAAGGTGGCGCGAGGACAGGCTGTCGCCCAGTGGGTTTCCAACGTTCAGTCGCGTCGGGAGCGGAACTCGGTTCAGTCCGGTGACACGGAGGTGACTGTCACCGGGGTCGAGACGATCACTGAGGGGGAACGGTACGAGGTGACCGCCTGCTTGGACTGGTCGGACGTGGAGTTCAACGATGTGAAGCCCGACCGTGGCGAGCTCGGGGACCGCCAGCAGATCACCTACGTGGTACGTCCTGACGCTGGAGGACCAGAGCTGTTTGTCACCGAAGACCCCTTGGAGTACGTCGCATGCGACGACTGAGATAGAGCCCCGCTGGGTGGTGGGCTTTGAGGTGATGCTCGTTGCCTACCGGTCGCCTTTCTCGAGGGCGACGGTTCCAGTATCACCGGTGGGGTAGATCTTGGCCATGGAGGCTTCGGACAGGTAGCGGCGGTCGTCGACCTGCCACTCGTCGTGAGTGTCGGCCAGAACGGCGCCGATGAGGCGGACGACGGCGGCCTCGTTCGGGAAGATGCCCACGACTCGGGCACGGCGCTTGATCTCCTTGTTCAGCCGCTCGAGGGGGTTGGTGGACCAGATCTTGCGCCAGTGCTCGCGCGGGAAGACCGCGAACGCGAGCACCTCCGACTTCGCGGCGTCCATCACCGGGCCCGTCCTTGGGTACCGGGCGGCGAGGTCGTCACGCACCCTGTCCCACTGCTTGTCGATCGCGGCCAGGTCGGGTTGGGCGAAGATGGTGCGGAAGATCGCGGCGACCATCTCGGTCTCGGCCTTCGGCACGTGCGCGAGGACGTTGCGGATGAAGTGGACCCGGCAGCGTTGGTGGGCCGAGCCCTGGAACACCCGGGTCAGCGCCGCGACCAGGCCGGCGTGCTGGTCGGAGATGACCAGCTGCACCCCGCCCAGGCCACGCTTCTTGAGCCCGGTCAGGAACGCGCGCCAGAAGACCTCGTCCTCGCTGTCGCCGACGTCCAGGCCCAGCACCTCGCGGCGGCCGTGCTCGGTGACGCCGGTGGCGACCACGACCGCCTTGGACACCACCATCGCGGCCTCGGTGCGCACGTGCAGGTAGGTCGCGTCCAGGTAGACGTAGGGGAAGCGGGCGTGGTCCAGGCGGCGGGTGCGGAACGCCCCGACCGCCTCGTCCAGGCCGGCGCAGATCCGTGACACCTCGGACTTGGAGATGCCGGTGCCACCGAGCGCGGTGACCAGGTCGTCGACCGAGCGGGTGGACATGCCGTGGACGTAGGCCTCCATCACCACCGCGTACAACGCCTGGTCGATGCGCCGGCGCGGCTCCAGGATCGAGGGGAAGAAGCTGCCCTGGCGCAGCTTGGGGATCGCGACGGTGACGTCGCCGCCCTTGGTCGTCAGCAGCTTGGGCCGGGTGCCGTTGCGCTCGGTCACCCGCCCGGGCGTGCGTTCGTAGCGGCCGGCGCCGATGGCCTCGGTGGCCTCGGCCTCGATCAGCTCCTGCAGCACGATCCGCACGGACTCGCGCACGAGATCGACGCCGTCGCCGGCGCGAAGTGCGTCCAGCAGGTCGGACACGGCAGACTGGGGAAGGGTCATCGGTGAGATCTCCTCTGGTGAGTGCTTGGCGGTACACACCGAGCATCTCGCCGATGACCCCCTCACGTCAGGGAGCCACACCGCCTCCCCAAACCCCACCACTCCACGGGACTCTTACACGACTGACGGGGGGTCTGGCGGGGGGAGTCGGGTTGGCTTTTCTTGCCGTATGGATCAGCTCGAACGCCCGTTGGGGTTGTTCGAGGCGTTCTCCGTGACGAAGAGGCCGCTGCTTTTTTCAGGAACTCCCGGTCCGCGCCCCGTTTACTCGTGGCGGATCTGCGTCGTGGTTGAAGTGGCGCCGACCAGCCAACTGGCTGCCGCGGCAGCCACGCTAGTCAATCCCAGACCAAGGAGTACCGGCCACAACCCTCCGAGGGCCACCCAGGCAGGGGCCGCACCCGGGATGATCAGCAGGGCGCTCAGCACCCCGAGCAGCAAGGCCAGGGTGGACAACGAGGCGAGTGGGGTCAGAATGGCCAGCAGAGATGCTCGGCGCAGAGTGACCACGCGCGCACCGGCGGCCCACAGGACCGATGTCGTGCGAGCGCGCTCCAGGTGGCCCGAGACAGCGCCGGTGAACACGGAGGCCGCGGCCGTGAGCAGAGTGAGCGCAGCCCCCCAGCTCATCAGTAAATAGTAACGTCTCAGTCCACCATCGAAGCCCTGTTGCGAACTCTCCCGTGTGGCCACTTCCGCGGTGGGATCCGCGGCAAGTGCTAGTTCGCTGACTTCCTCCACCACATCGGATGCGTTCACCCTGACGTTGACGAGCGTCGGCCGGAAGGCCGAGGAATCTAAGCCGGAAACTGCTGCGTCCACGATGATCTGCGGTCGGTCGATGGCTGCGGGAGATGTCCGCAAGGTGACCGCACGGTGTTGCGGGAGGACCAGGGAGGAGGGTGCATCGAAGTCTGGGACGTCGGTGAAAGCCGCTACCTCTCGAGGTTGCAGGCCGGTGATCGCCAGTTCACTCGCGCCGGCCAGCTCTGACTCCGCCAATGACGTCTGGCTGACCGCGTGCCCGCCGGAGCAGGACGAGGGATCCATGCCCGCGGCATCGACGATCGCCTGGCAGTCGCCGATCCACACAGTTAGCGCGGATTTGCCCGTTTGCACCTCCCCGGTCAGCACCGTCGCCACGGCCTCGACACCAGGCAGACCGGTGATTTGGTCTGCGAACTGCTCTACTTTCGCAGGCGGGGCAGCGGGCAGCCGTACCGCGACTACCCCAGTCGACTGCTCGACCACCGGTTGGTCGCGGTACGACGCCTCGACAGCCGTCGGGAAGGCAATCACGAACGTCGCTGCCACGAACACGGCCAGCACAGCGGTCGAGACCATTCTCGCTGCCGCCCGGGGGGCGGCTGTCAAGGACCCGCCCGCGAGCACCACCGATCCTCGCGAGGACTTGAGTAGGGCGGCGCCGATCACGCGGCACACAGCAGGGCCTATCAGCAGCAGGGCCACGGCGCCGGTCACCATCGCCGCTACGACGGCCTGGCTTCTTGACAGCACACCTGACAGGCCCGCTACGACGCCGACGAGCAGGGAGAGCACTCCCAGTGCTGCCCAGCGCCAGGTACCTCCGTCCTCGCGGGCGGTGACCGTTGCCCCCAGCGGGTCTCGGACGGTGCGCCGCGCTGTGCGCACGGCGATGAACCCAACGCTCACCGGAAGGACGAGTACCGTGAGCACGGCCACCGCCCAGGGAGGCCTGAGATCGGAGGCGAAGGGCGCGGGCGGCTCGACGACAAGGGGTGCCAACGCCCCTCGCAGGAGCAGGAGTACGCCGAAACCCAAGAGTGTGCCCACCAGCGCACCAACGGCAGCTTCGATGGCAACCACTCGGGTCAGTAGACGTCGAGATGCTCCTGCGATGACCAACGCGGCTGCCTGGCGTTTTCGAGTCCGGCTCGCAGCCCTGGTGGACACGTAGGCCAGCAGCAGGGGCGGCGCCAGCATCGCCACGCCGGCCAGCGCCAACAGCAGTGCCAGCACGGGATCATCTAGAGTCGAAGCACGCGACACCGCCAGGCTGAGCACCGGAACAGCCACGGGCGAAAGCTGACCGGTCTCTGTGCCACGGACAGCCATCAGGGCGGTGGGGCCCGCCAGCGCCTCGGGCCCGAGCGTCCCGCCACTGCGGCCGTAGCGTCCCAGGTCGTCTTGCTCCCGCAACAAACCCTGCAGCGCGGGCGACAGCACGACCTCACCGGGAGCAGGGAAAGCGTCTACGCCCGGCGGAGGAGGTATGCCCGCACCGTGGACGGCCGTGTTGACGACGACTACGTCCTCCCCTCCTACCCGGTCCCGCACGGAGTGCACGAAGACGTAGTCCAAGTTGTGCTGCGGATCTGCCTGTTGGGTCCAGTCCGCGGCCTGGGTCCAGGCGAGACGGTTCTCTTGCCGGTCCAGGGCCACCGGGATGCTCGCAAGGAAGAGGACGACCAAGGTCGCAAGCGCCACCGTCGACACGAGCATGCCAGCCAGCACCCACTGCCACGGCCCGGACCCCCGCCACAATCGCGTTAACAGCCAGCCAGTCATTTTCGTCCGCCGACCGGAACGAGCCGCCCGTCGAGCAGGTGCACCTGACGGTCCGCAGTGTTGGCAACGCGGTCGTCGTGGGTGACCAGGACGACCGCTGCGCCTCGCGCTCGGGCCGCATCCAACAGCAGACCTAGCACGGCCTGGGAGGCTGTGGAGTCCAGGGCGCCGGTGGGCTCGTCGGCCAGGACCACCGAGGGGTTCAGCACCAGCGCCCTGGCGATAGCTGCTCGCTGTTCTTGTCCTCCCGAAAGCTGGTGCGGATAGTGCCCCGCCACCTCCGCGATACCGAGTTCTTCGATCAGTGCCTGGGCTGCGACTGTGGCCTGGCTCCGATCCCGGCCGCTGAGCAAGAGGGGAAGTCGGATGTTGTCGAGCGTCGTCAACTCGCCGACGAGCTGTCCGAACTGAAAGACCAGCCCGATGTGGCCCAGTCGGAAGGAAGTGCGCTCGTCCGCGCCGAGACCCCAGATGTCGGTGCCGTCAATGGTGACCTCCCCGCCGTCCGGGACCAGCAACCCGGCCAAGACGAGCAGGAGGGTCGACTTGCCCGAACCACTGGCGCCGGTAACGGCAACCACCTCCCCGGGCTCGACTGAGAAGGAGATGCCGGTCAGCACGGGCCGTTGTCGAAAGGCCTTGGACACCCCCCGACAATGGACCCCTGCCGACGGCTGTTGAGAATCATGCAACTCAGACGTCGAAATCACGCAGATAAATGAACGCGTCCGAGCCAGCTCGCCAAGGGAACGTGAAGTAGATGCGCGTTCCCTTCGGACAGGCGCGCGGGCTGTAGTCAGTCGCCGTAGAGACGTTGTAGGTCGCGTACACCTGGGCGCACTGACCGTCGTTGTCGGTGTCCATGACATTGCCGTCGACGCGGATGTCACCGCTCCTGTTACGGCACTCTCGGACCTGTGCCTCGGCTCCCGAGGTCTTGAGGGTGTAAGGCGCCCCACAGTTCCCCGGCGCAGGCGGGGGGGGAACCGCCATCATCTCGTAGGAGGCCGCCTCTTGGGCCGTCGTCTCGACACCGACAGCGGGCACTGGTAGCAGAATGCCATTGACCAAGAGGGCTGCTGTGGCAAGAGTGAAGAAGTGAGGACGTTTCATGAGGGGATCCGTTCTGACGAGGCTAAGAACTACGGGGGTGCAGCGGTCTCCCGCCAGACACAAGCCGACCCAGGGAGATCCACGACTCTGACCCCATCGGACTCCTGTGAGCACAGAGTGTCCACCCCCGCGCGCTCAAGTGCAACCACTTCTATAACTACTCGGGTGAACTTCTGGTCAAGGATCGGCAAAGAGGGTGACCGAGAACCCGATGCGTGCCGAGGGCGGCACCCCACTCACGCCACGACCGCGTCTCCCCGGGCTTGCACTACACACGACCGCAACCCGCAGGGCCGATCCGGGTGGACACCGTTCCGACACCGGGGCACGCCTTGACGTGCTGGGTGGCATAGGCCTGGACCAGCGCGAGGCTGGACCGGCTCACCCCTGTGCGTCAGGATGGGGTGAGACACCACCGCTGATTTGCTACTGACCTCGCACGGGGCGAGAGATGGACACATTGAGATGACAATGACGGTTGCTGATGTCGGCGCCGATGATGGGGTCATGTCCCCTCGTGCTGACCAGCCGAAGCGGCGGAAGTTCACCGCTGAGTTCAAGGCCGCGATCCTGGCCGAGTACGACGCGGCCGACCGCGGTGAGCGGGGCGCGATCCTGCGCCGGGAGGGCCTGTACACCTCCCACATCGCCGAGTGGCGCAAGGCCGCCGCGGCGGGCGCGCAGGCCGGGCTGGGCAGCAAGCCGCGGGACCGGCGCGAGCGGGAGCTGCAGGCGCTACGTGCACGGGCGGAGAAGGCCGAGGCCGAGCTCGCGCGGACCCGGGCGGCGCTGGACTTGATGGGAAAAGCACACGCGCTCTTGGAGACGCTCTCCGAGAGCGCGGACAAGCCGCCGCGGTCGCCGCGGTGATCAACCCGGCCGTCGAGCAGGTGGCCGAGCACGTCGGCACCGCCAGGGCGTGCGCGCTGCTGGGCCGCTCCCGCGCGAGCCACTACCGGGCCAAGAACCCGCCACCGCCACGTCCACGGACGCCGCGGCCGGCGCCGGCGAACAAGCTGACACCGGCCGAGCGGGCCCACGTGCTGGCCGTGTTGACCAGTCAGCGGTTCGCGGACAAGGCGGTCGCGCAGGTCTGGGCCACGTTGCTGGACGAGGGCACCTACCTGTGCTCGATGTCGACGATGCACCGGATCCTGCGCGAGCACGACATGGCCGGGGAACGGCGCCGGAGGCGACCCACCCGCCCCGGCAGCGGCCCGAGCTCGTCGCGACGGCGCCGGGGCAGGTGTGGTCCTGGGACATCACCAAGCTCAAGGGGCCGGAGCGGGGCGTGTACTACGACCTGTACGTCGTGCTCGACATCTTCTCCCGGTTCGTCGTGGCTTGGACCATCGCTGCCCGCGAGGACGCCGAGATCGCCAAGAACCTGCTCGAGCACGCCATGGGCATCCATGGCGTGCCGGAGACGATCCACGCCGACCGGGGCACGTCGATGACCTCCAAACCGGTGGCCCAGCTGCTGGTGGACCTGGGCGTGGCCAGGTCGCACTCCCGCCCGCACGTGTCGAACGACAACCCTTACAGCGAGGCGGCGTTCAAGACGATGAAGTACGCCCCGGTCTTCCCCGAGCGCTTCGGGTCGCTGGCCGACGCCGGCGCGTTCGCGGAGGCGTTCTTCGCCTACTACAACCACGAGCACCGCCACTGCGGGATCGGGCTGCACACCCCCGCCAGTGTCCACTTCGGCACCGCCGGGCAGGTCCGCGCCCAGCGCCAAGCCACCCTGGACGCTGCCTACGCCGCCCGCCCCGAGCGCTTCAGCCACCGCCGACCCCAGGCGCCGAACCTGCCCACCGCGGCGTGGATCAACCAGCCCTCACAGGAGGCCCTCATACAGACCGCCTGACGGAATCTGTCTCACCCGCCTTGACACTTTCCGCCACCCCGCCGAAATGCTGAGAGCGGAGCCAGGGGTAGGCGACTCAATGACGACCGTTTCCGAGCCAGGGGACGGCCGGGGGAAGCGTCAGAGCGACCGTCACCCCGGCCCGACGCGCTGGCGGCACGGTGCCGTGCGGGCGACGAGCCGGAGCTGGTCGAGGTCTTCCGCGGGCTGCTCGCCGCGCGTGGCTGAGCCTCGGCACAGCCTCACGTAGCCTCGAATCGGGAGGCTCATCCGTCCCTGACCACGGTGCCACCCTCCACGGCATACACAGCCTGAGCCGGGTCGGACACATCACCGTCGATGTGGCTGGTGAAGACGAGCGTGTGCGGGACTGCTGCACGGGTAGGTGACACCGAGTCTGTGGTGCTGTGAAGCGCTGCAGGAAAGGATGTGCACCATGCCCAAGCCCTATCCCCAAGAGTTCCGGGACGATGTCGTCCGGGTCGCCCGTCAACGGGAGGAGGGGGTGACGATCAAGCAGGTGGCCAAGGACTTCGGGATCTCCGAGTCGTGCCTGACGAACTGGATGGCCCAGGCCGACCGCGACGCCGGGATCAAACCCGGCGCCGACCGTGAGGAGATGGCCGAGCTGCGCGAGGCGAAACGGCGCATCCGGCTGCTGGAGCAGGAGAACGAGGTCCTGCGGCGCGCCGCTGCCTACCTGTCGCAGGCGAACATCTCCCCAAAATGATGTACCCGCTCGTCCGCGAGCTGGCCGGCGACGGGATCCCCGTCACGGTGACGTGCCGGGTGCTGAAGATCGCTCGCCAGCCGTACTACCGGTGGCTGAGGGATCCGGTCACCGGTGCCGAGCTGGCGGCCGCCTACCGCGCGAACGCCCTGTTCGACGCCCACCGCGACGGCCCCGAGTTCGGGCACCGGCTGCTGGCCGACGAGGCACGCGAGGCCGGGGTGGGCATGTGCGACCGGACCGCGTGGCGGATCTGCTCGGACAACGGCTGGTGGAGCGCCTTCGGCAAGAAGCGCGGCAAGAACGGCAAGCCCGGGCTGCCGGCGCACGAGGACCTCGTCGAGCGGGACTTCACCGCGGCCGGCCCGAACCAGCTGTGGCTGACCGACATCACCGAGCACCCCACCGGTGAGGGCAAGCTCTACCTGTGCGCGGTCAAGGACGTCTGGTCAGGCCGCATCGTCGGCTACTCCATCGACGCCCGGATGAAGTCACGCCTGGCGGTGCAGGCCCTGGACAACGCCGTCGCGACCCGCGCCGCGCACGGCATGGACGTCGCCGGCTGCATCGTGCACTCCGACCGCGGCAGCCAGTTCCGGTCGCGGAAGTACCTGGCCGCGCTCCGCCGCCACCACCTGGTCGGGTCTATGGGCCAGGTCGGCACGAGTACGGACAACGCCGCCATGGAGTCCTTCTTCGCCCTCCTGCAGAAGAACGTCCTGGACCGCCGCCGATGGGCCACCAGGCAGGACCTACGCATCAGCATCGTCACCTGGCTCGAGCGCACCTACCACCGCCGCCGACGCCAGGACCGCCTCGGTCGGTTGACGCCCATCGAGTACGAGGCCACCATGGCCGCAGCCGCCCCTCAGGCGGCCTGACCCCACCTGTCACCTACCCGTGCAGCAGTCCCCGATGGCTCTCCTGCGCGGTCGGGTCTGAGGATCGCCCCATCCTACGCCGTTCACGCTGCTCAGGGACCTGCTCGGCCTCAGCTCTTGGCATGATCCGCTTCTCTTTGGTTCAAGCTCAGTGAGGCAGGACTATGCGGTCTCACTTTGGTTGGCTGGCCTGGCGTCACCCCACATGTCAGGCGTTGAAGGGGGGGAGGAGCAGCGAGAGCATGGGGGCCGGTTCAAGGCACACTTGTGGGAATCCCCCCCAAAGGCCGACCTCACGTTGATTCCAACCCACGCCGAGGGGCTCGCCCTCGAATCGAGGGCGAGCTTGTCGCTACCCACCGCGAGCCGTGCACTGCTGTGCGGGAGGCGGCCCGTGCCGGTTCACAGGCCTGGAGGTCAATCACCGGGGCGTCGTCGTTTTGTTCACGCGGCTGAGGCCGTGTCCAGCGCCGCGTCCAGCGGGTCGGTAGCTACCTCATTGCAGGCCTCTCTGCTCGCGTGCCGAGGGGCGGGTGAAGACGGGAGGCCGGGGGCGCCACAGGGAGGGGCTCTACGCCCTTCACGGGCGGAGCGATGGCGGCTACGATAGGAGCCACGTCAGCACCTACTTTGCTGTCGTCCGACCCCCGGAGGTTGCCGCCTCGCGGGGGTCATTCATGGTCGCAGCCGGTCCAGTTATGCCCCAGTTTATGCCCAAGTGGGACAACGCAAACCGGCCCTGACTGCGTTTCCGCAGGTCAGGGCCGGTTCTTGTGTGGTCGGGGTGACAGGATTTGAACCTGCGGCCTCTTCGTCCCGAACGAAGCGCGCTACCAAGCTGCGCCACACCCCGTGGCTACCGGCCCGACGGGGATCCGTCCGGCACAGCAGCGCCCAGAATAGACCACGGTCGGGGCAGCACCTAAATCCGGGCCGGCCGCGTCAGCCCGGGGTCCCGACCGGGTGGCGCTCGACCAGCGTCAGGAGGGTCGCGCCGGGCCGGCACCAGAAGCGGAACGGCGTGTAGGGGTTGCCCCCCAGGCCGGCGGAGACGTGCAGCCACGCGGCATCGGCGGGCGCGAGGCGCGAGGGGGTGGTGCCGGCACCGGGCCACCAGCGGGACAGCCCCGCGACGCGGTCGGTCCCCAGGTCGCAGTTCGTCACCAGGGCCCCGACGCCCGGCACCTGGAGCTGCCCCCCGTGGGTGTGCCCGGCCATGATCAGGCCCGCTCCGTCGGCCGCCATCGCGTCGAGCACCCGCTGGTAGGGGGCGTGGGTGACGCCGATCGTCAGGGCCGCGGTCGGATCGGCCGGGGCGGAGACGGCGTCGTACCGGTCGCGCTCCAGGTGGGCGTCGTCGGTCCCGACCAGCTCCAGCGCGACCCCGGCCACTGTGAGGCAGGCGCGGCGATGGGTCAGGTCGACCCAGCCGCGGTCGGTCAGACCGTCGACCAGGTCCTGCGTGGGCAGCCGCTCGGGCGTGAGCTCCTCGCCCTTGCGGTGGCTGTCGTCGAAGTAGCGCAGCGGGTTCTTGGGCTTCGGGGGGAAGTAGTCGTTGGACCCCAGGACGAAGACGCCCGGACGGTCCAGCAGGCCGTCGTAGGTGTCGAGCACCGCCGGCACGGCCGCCATGTCGGCCAGGTTGTCGCCGGTGCTGACGACCAGGTCCGGCGCCAGGGCCGCCAGACCGGCGACCCAGCTGCGCTTCCGGCGCTGCCGGGGGACCAGGTGCAGGTCCGAGACGTGCAGCACGCGCACCGGGCCGGACCCCGCGGGCAGGCACGGCACCTCGACCCGCCGCAGGGCGAACCACCGCGGCTCCACCCACGTCGCGTAGGCGGCCACCGCGGCACCCGCACCAGCGGCCACGGCCGCGGCGGTGGTGAGCGCACGCCATACCGACCGCGCTCGGGCATCGGGAGAAACCATGACGGGATCCTCCCAGGTGGATGGGAGACTGGTCGCATGACTGACCGCACCGGACTCAAGGCCACCCTTCAGCAGCACCTCACCGACGCCATGCGGGCACAGGACAAGGTGCGTGCCGGGACCCTGCGGATGGTGCTGACGGCCGTGACCAACGAGGAGGTCGCCGGGAAGGCCCATCGCGAGCTGTCCGACGACGAGGTGCTCAAGGTGGTGGCCAAGGAGGCCAAGAAGCGGCGGGAGGCGGCCGAGGCCTACCACGGGGCCGGGCGGGCGGAGCTGGCCGCCCAGGAGGAGGCCGAGCTGGTCGTCCTGGAGGGCTACCTGCCCGCCCAGCTCTCCGACGAGGAGCTGCTGGCCATGGCCCGCGACGCGGTCGCCGAGGCCGGCGTCGAGGACCTGCGCGGTATGGGGCAGGTCATGAAGATGCTGCAGCCTCGGGTCGCGGGTCGGGCCGAGGGCGGGCGCATCGCCGCCGCGGTGCGCCAGGCGCTGGGGGCCTGAGCGCGGGCGGTCGCCGGGCACGCACCGGTAGGCCCGACGCGCCGCGCCCCGCCGCTCACGGCGACCGGTCCGCGCCGATCAGCCCGAGCAGCTCCTCCAGCGCGCCCACCCGTCGGATACCGGGCTGCCCGTGCTCCACGCCCGCGGTGACCAGCAGCACCCCCAGGACGCCTGCGGACCCGGCCGCCTCGACGTCCGCGGGCCGGTCGCCGACCATGAGCACGTCGGCCGGGTCGAGGTCGTGCCGGCGGAGGAGCTCGGCCACCATGGCGGGGTCCGGTTTGCGGGGGAACCCGTCGGAGGCGCTGACCAGGTCGTCGACCTCGAGGCCGGCCGCCGAGAGCAGCTCGAGGGCGCTCTGCCGGTCGCGGTGCGTCGCCACGAGGTTCGACCCGCCCCCGGCCCGCACCGCGGCCAGGACCTCCTCCGCCCCGGCCATTGGGGCCGGCGGGTCGTCGCGCCACGTCTCCCGGGTGGCCGCGTAGGCCTCCCGGAGCGCCATCTCGGGGACCCCGTGGCGGTCGGAGAGCTCGGAGATGGCGTGGCCGCTGGAGACGCGGGTGAGCCGGGCCACCTCGTCCAGGAGGGAGGGCTCCGGCTCACCGCCTCCCGTGACGGCCCGGGCCAGGGCCCGGTCGACCACGGGGTAGGTGTCCAGCAGGGTTCCGCCGAGGTCCCAGATCACGCTGCGCATGACCCATCGTCACCCGCCGGCCACCCGGGGAGGAAGCTGCCCTCCCGTGTGTCTCAGCCCTGGCCCTCGTCGTCCCCGTCGTCGTCCTGCCCCGGGGGGTCGGGGTTGCCGGGCGGGCTGGGCGGCGGCGCGGGCGCCGGCGGCGGCTCCGGCTCGGAGGTGGGCGGCGGCTCGGGCTCGGGCTCGGTGGTGGGCGGCGGCTCCGGCTGCGAGGGCGGCTGGGGTGCCGGCGACGGCTGCGAGGGGGGCTGCGAGGGCTGCGGGGCCACCGGGGGGGCGAAGCCGCTCGAGACGTGCAGCACCACCGGGGTCGAGGTCTGGATCGAGGAGCCGACCCCCGGGGTGGTGTAGACGACGACACCCTCGGGCTGGCTGGAGGAGACGCGCTCGATCGTGCCGGTGAGCCCCGCGTCGCGCAGCTCGTCCTGGGCCTCCTCGACGGGCAGGCCCACCACCTGGGGGATGGTGACCCGCTTGCCGTTGAGCAGCTCGTCGGTGGGCTCGGGCCAGTCCTGCGGCTCCGTGTCGCGCAGCGCCCAGTCCATGATCCGCTTCCACGTCGGCGCGGCCAGCGACGAGCCGTAGAGCGGGCCCTCGATGTAGCGGTCGCCGACCTGGATGTCGACGAGCGTCTCGGGGGACCGGGCCGCGCCGGGGACGTTGCCGACGAAGACGGCCGTGGACAGCTGGGGGGTGAACCCCGCGAACCAGGTGTGCGACGCGTTGTTGTTGGTGCCGGTCTTGCCGGCGGAGGGACGCTCACCGTCCAGGACGGCCAGGTAACCCGACCCCTGGGGGCTGACGACCCCCTTGAGCAGCTCGATCGAGGCGTGCGCGATCTCCTCGTCGATGGCTCGCTCGCACTCACCCACCTCGAGCGGGAGCTCGTTGCCCTTGGCGTCGGTGATGCGGGTCACCGGCACCGGCGGGCAGTAGATGCCGCCGGAGGCGAAGGTGGCGTAGGAGGCGGCGACCGTCAGCGGGCTGGCCCAGTCCGAGCCGAGGACGAGCGAGGTGGCGAGCCGGCTCTCCGCGTTGCCGGGGTCCTCGCCGTAGACCCCGCCACGGGAGTTCTGCAGGCCCATCGCCGTCATGGTGTCACCGATGTCGCAGGTGCCGACCTGGGAGGCCAGCGAGGCGAAGGCGGTGTTGACCGACTGTGCAGAGGCGTCCCGCAGGCTCATCTCCTCGGGCATCGCGTTGTCCCCGGAGTTGCGGACGGTCCAGTACTCCTCGCCGATCGTGCACCCCTCGTCGAAGTCCTCGGGCAGGAAGACCGCGGCGTCGAAGACGTCGTCGGGGTCGGTGGGCCACTCCTCCTGGGGGACCGGGTCCTCCGGGTTGTCCAGCCAGACGTTGCCCCACGTGGCCTTCCCCGGCTCGCGGATGCTGATCTCCGCCTCCACGGGGACGCCCTTCTCCAGGGCCTCCACGATGGTGTAGGCCTTGGCGACGGAACCGACCTCCATACCACCGGGGCCGCCGAAGCGGTCGTCGACGTTCCAGTTGACCGAGGTCTTCTCGATCTTGTCGGTGCTCTCCTCGAAGGAGTACTCGCTGGACTGGTTGAAGGCCAGGACGTGGCCGGTGCCGGGCTCGACCACGGAGGCGGCCGAGGCGAGGTAGTAGTCGTTGTCGTAGGGCGTGGCCTCGAGCAGGATCTCGTGCAGCTGGTCGGAGAGCTCCAAATCCAGCGTGGTCTCGACGGTGAGCCCGTTGGTCGTGAGGTTCTCGTAGCGCTCCTCCCGCGTGTCGCCCAGCGCGGGCTGGGTCATCAGCCACGCCTCCACGTAGTCGCAGAAGTAGGGGTTGCGGGAGTTCAGGCAGGAGCGCTGGCTGTCCGTGCGGAGCCGGTCCTCGACCTCGACGGCGAACGCCTCGTCCGCCTCGGCCTGGTCGATCATGCCCAGCTCGAGCATCTTGGCGATGACGAGGTCGCGGCGGGCCTGCGCGGCCTCGGGATTGGTGACCGGGTTGGTCGTGGAGGGGGAGCGGACGATGCCGGCCAGCAGCGCGGCCTCGGCGACGGTGAGCTCGGAGGCGTTCTTGTCGAAGTAGTTGCGGGCGGCCGCCTCGACCCCGTAGGAGTTGTTGCCGTAGAAGGCGAGGTTGAGGTAGCCGGTGAGGATCTCGTCCTTGGTGAGCCGCTCCTCCAGGGTGATGGCGTACTTCAGCTCGCGCAGCTTGCGGATGTAGCCCTCCATGCCCGCGCGGGCCTGGGCGGCGTTCCACGCCTCCGCGTCGTTCTCCTTCACGGCCTGCTCCACCAGCGCCAGCTTGATGTACTGCTGGGTCAGCGTCGAGCCGCCCTGGGTGTTGTCGGTGGTGGCGTTCTGCACCACGGCCCGCGCCAGCGCCTCCAGGTCCATCCCCCCGTGCTGGAAGAAGCGCTCGTCCTCGATGGCGACCTGGGCGTCCTTCATGGCCTGGGAGATGTCCTCGCTGGCCACGATGATGCGGTTCTGCTTGGCGGGGGTGGCGATGACGCTGCCGTCGGCGGCGAGGATCCGGGACTGCTGGGCCAGCGGGTTCTGCTCGAGGTCCCCGGGCAGCTGCTCGAACATGCCCACGCTCTCGCGGGCCGCGAAACCGGCGGCCCCGACGACGGGGGCGAGCAGACCCGCACCGATGATCCCCATGAGCACCGAGACGGCCAGGAAGACCCCGAGCAGGGAGGTCACCCTGGCGACCGTGAGAGCAGAGCGCATGGGTCCACGGTACGGGAGGTTCCTGAGGAAACCCCGTTCATCGCGGGGCGAGCAGCCCCTCGATGGCGTCCCGGAGGACCGTGCGGGCCGGGTGCGTGGGGTCGACGAGGGGGAAGTGGGTGACCCCGGGCAGGAGGACGAGACGGTCGCGTCCGGGGTCGCCCGCCTGCTCCCACCAGGAGCGGGCCACCTCGAGCGGCACCTGCTCGTCCTGGTCCCCGTGCACGACGACGACGGGGTATGGGGCGCGCCCGAGCCGCGCCGGGTCCGCCGCGCCCCAGGCGGTCGGGTCCGCGGCGGGGGTCGAGCCCATCAGGGCGGCTGCGGCGTCGCCGTCCAGGCCCAGCCGGTGGACCAGGTGAAGGTCCAGGCAGCCCGCGAGGCTGACCGCCCCGGCGAGGCCGGGGACCGTGCTCGCCTCTGCTCCCCGACCTGGTGCAGGGTCCACACCGCCAGGTGGCCGCCGGCGGAGTGCCCGACGAGGACCACGGGGCACGCCCCGGCCTCGTCCCGCCCGACGGCGGCGACCGCCGCGACCACGTCATCCCCGGTCGCCGGCCACCCGCCCCCGGGCAGCCCGGGACGGACGTACTCGACCAGCGCCACCGCATACCCCTCCTCGGCGAGCGAGGCGGCCAGGGGCCGCAGGTGGACGCGGTCCCACTCCGCCCGCCAGAACCCTCCGTGGACCAGGAGCACCCAGGCGTGCGGCTCCCCCGGGGGCTCGTGCACCTCGTAGACCTGGTGCGCAGCCGGGCCGTAGGGGACGGTGCGGGAGGGGTCAGGTCCCCGGAGGTCGAGAATGCCGCGGTCGGGGGAGGTGCTCACGGTCGTTTCCTAGCACGCTGCTACCTTCCCCGCATGAGTGCTCGTCCCTCCTGGGTGGGGCAGCGTCGCCCCCGCAAGGTCGCGGTCGTCGGCGCCGGCATCGTCGGGCTGGCCACCGCGTGGCACCTGCTCGAGCGCGGGGTGGGGGTGACGGTGCTCGAGCGCAGCGGCGTGGCCGCCGGCGCCTCGTTCGGCAACGCCGGCTGGCTGACCCCCGGCCTGGCCGTGCCGCTCGCCGACCCGGCCGTCCTCGGCTACGGCGTCGGGGCGATCCTGGACCCGGCCTCCCCGATCTCCGTGCCGCCGCAGGCCGACCTCGGTCTCGCGCTCTTCCTCGCCCGCTTCGCGGCGCGCTGCCGGATGCCGCAGTGGCGTCGGACGATGGCGGCCCTCGTGCCGCTGAACACGATGGCGCTGGAGGCCTACGACCAGCTCGAGGCCGGCGGGCTCGAGGTGCGGACCGTCCCCGGTCCCATGGTGGCGGCGTTCACCACCGAGAAGGCCGTCGCGTCCCTCTTCCACGAGCTCGACCTCATCCGGGCGGCCGGGCAGGACGTCGACGCCGAGCGGGTCGACGGCGAGCGGGTGCGCGAGATGGCCCCCGTCGTGTCGCCCGACGTGGGCTTCGGGGTCGTCATCAAGGGGCAGCGGCGCATCGACCCCGGACCGTTCATGGAGTCCCTCGCGGACGCCGTGCGGGCCCGGGGGGGCGAGGTGCGGGTGGGCGCCGAGGTGGCCCGCCTGCGCCACGGGGCAGGGGGGATCTTCGTGGACGTGGTCGGTGGGGAGCCGGTGCGCGCCGACCAGGTCGTCCTGGCCACGGGCGCCTGGCTGCCGCGGCTCGCGGGGCCGCACGGCGTCCGCCAGCCGCTGCGGGCCGGACGCGGCTACTCCTTCTCGGTGCCGGGACCTGACTCCGAGCTGGCGGTCCCGGTCTACTTCCCGCACGAGCGGCTGGTCTGCACCCCCCTGGGCGGCGGGCGCATCCGGATCGGCGGCACCATGGAGTTCCGCCCCACCGACGCGCCCCTCGTGCAGGCCCGGATCGACGGGCTGGTGTCCACCGGCCGGCCGCTGCTGCCCTCGCTGGACCTGTCGGCCGCCGCCCGCGAAGACGAGTGGGTGGGCTCGCGGCCGGTCACCCTCGACGGGCTCCCGCTCGTCGGTCCGGCGCGCACGCCGGGGGTATGGGTGCACGGAGGTCACGGGATGTGGGGCATGTGCCAGGGCCCGGCGACCGCCCGTCTGCTCGTCGAGCAGATGATGACCGGGACGGTGCCGGAGGCGCTGCGGCCGCTCGACCCGTTGCGGTGAGAGGCCGGTAGGGTCGGCCCCATGACGAACCAGCAGTGGGAGTACGCCACCGTTCCGCTCCTCATCCACGCGACCAAGCAGATCCTCGACCAGTGGGGCGAGGACGGCTGGGAGCTCGTGCAGGTGGTCCCCGGGCCGGGCGAGGGGGCCAACCTCGTGGCCTACCTCAAGCGTCCCAAGGGCTGAGGTCCTCGTGAGTGCCGTCGAGGCGCGGTTGGCCGAGCTGGGCCACACCGTCCCCGAGGTGGTCCCACCCCTGGCCGCCTACGTGCCGGCCGTGCAGCACGGCGACCTGGTCTTCAGCTCCGGCCAGCTCCCCATGGTCGACGGCGTCCTGGCCGCCACCGGCAAGGTCGGTGAGGGCCCGGGCCTGGTGGACCCGGAGGAGGCCCACCGGCTGGCCGGGATCTGCGCGCTCAACGCCGTCGCGGCCGTGCGGTCCGTCGTCGGCGACCTCGACCGGGTGGCCCGGGTCCTCAAGGTCGTCGGCTTCGTGGCGAGCGACCCGTCCTTCACCGGCCAGCCCGCCGTGGTCAACGGCGCCTCCGAGCTGCTGAGGGCCGCCTTCGGCGAGGCCGGGGTCCACGCCCGCTCCGCCGTGGGGGTGACCAGCCTGCCGCTGGACACCCCGGTCGAGGTCGAGATCACGGTCGCCCTGCGCGACTGACCCCATGGCCGGAGCTCCCTACCGCGACTTCCCGATGCCGGCCGTCATCGCCGAGCAGACCCGACGCTGGCTGGACACCGCGCAGGAGGAGCGCACGGTCGCCCCGGCCCGGGCCTCGGCCACCGTGCTGCTCGCGCGTGAGGCCGCGGCCGAGGTGGCGGGTGTCGCCCCCGGGTCGGCCGTGGAGGTGTTCGTCCTGCGCCGGGCCGCCGGGATGGCCTTCGCCGGGGGGATGCTGGCCTTCCCCGGTGGCGGGGTCGACGCCCGCGACGCCGACCCGAGCCTGCCCTGGGCCGGTCCCGACCCCGCGCGGTGGGCCCGCCGGCTGCAGGTGGCGGAGCCGATCGCCCGCGAGCTGGTCATCGCCGCCGCCCGCGAGGTCTTCGAGGAGTGCGGGGTCCTGCTGGCCGGACCCAGCGCCGACGAGGTCGTCGCGGACCTCACCGACCCCTCGTGGGACCGCGAGCGGGAGGCGTTGCTGGACCGCTCGCAGAGCTTCGCAGAGATGCTCACCTGGCTCGACCTCGTGCTGCGCACCGACCTGCTGGCGCTGCGGGGCCACTGGACCACCCCGGTCTGCGAGCCGCGCCGCTACGACACCAGGTTCTTCGCCGCCCGCATGCCCGGCGGGCAGGTGGCCGACGACCGCAGCTCGGAGGCGGAGGTCGCGGGATGGGCCACCCCCGCCGACATCCTGCGGGCGCAGGCCGAGGGCCGGGAGGTGCTCCTGCCCCCGACGCAGGTCATGGTGGAGCAGCTGATGGAGGTGCCCGTGGGGGGCCTGGACGACTGGCTCGCCCGCCCGGTCCCGGTCCACCCCGTGCAGCCCTGGCCGGTCGAGCACGGGGGCACGCTCTGGATGCGGTCGCCGGTCGGCCCCGACGGTCACGGGCTGCCGGTCCCCGGGACGGACCTCCGATGAGACCGACCGGCCCGGCCGACCCGGGATGGCGGGGCGGGGCGTGGGGCGAGCGGGCCCACGCCGTCCTGTGCCCCAACCCCTCCCCGATGACGCTCGAGGGCACCAACACCTGGGTGCTCTCCGAGCCGGGCAGCACCGACGTCGTGGTGGTGGATCCCGGGCCTCTGCACGAGGAGCACCTGCAGGCGGTGCTCGACCACGTCGGGTCCCGCGGGGCCCGGGTCGCGCTCACGCTTCTCACCCACGGCCACGACGACCACGCCGAGTCCGCCGGCCGCTGGGCCGAGCTGACCGGTGCCCCGGTCCGGGCCGTGGGTCGCGGGCACGACGACCTGGAGGAGGGTGAGGTGGTCCGGGTCGGGGGGCTGGAGCTGCTGACGGTCCGCACCCCCGGCCACACCGCCGACTCCGTCTCCTTCCTGCTGCCCGCCGAGCAGGTCCTGCTCACCGGTGACACGGTGCTCGGCCGGGGCACCACCGTCGTGGCCTACCCCGACGGCGACCTCACCTCATACCTCGCCTCCCTGGAGCGGCTGCGGACGCTGACCGGGTCGGGCCGCGCCACGAGCATCGCCCCCGGCCACGGGCCGGTGGTGCCCGACGCCGCGGGGACGGTCGAGCACTACTGGCGGCACCGCCACGAGCGGCTCGAGCAGGTGCGGGACGCGGTGGAGCGGCTGCGCGCGGATCCCGCCCCGGTCGCCGGGGCGGATCTGGCCGACCGGGTCGTGCAGCTGGTGTATGCCGACGTCCCCCGGGAGGTGTGGCCGGCGGCCCGGCTCTCGGTGCTGGCGCAGCTGGACTACCTGGGACGGTTGTAGCCCACCCGTCCGCGCGCCCCGGACGGGCTAGCGGGCCCGGCGGCGCAACCGGTCGGTATCCAGCAGGACCACCGACTTGGCGCCCAGCGTGAGCCACCCCCGGTGGGCGAAGTCGGCCAGCGCCTTGTTGACCGTCTCCCTGCTCGCGCCGACCAGCTGGGCCAGCTCCTCCTGGGTCAGGTCGTGCGTGACCGCCACCCCGTCCTCGGTGCGTCGGCCGAACCGGTCGGACAGGTCCAGCAGGGCCTTGGCGACCCGGCCGGGCACGTCGGTGAAGACCAGGTCGGACATCCCCTCGTTGGTGCGGCGCAACCGGTGGGCCAGCCCGGCCAGCATCTGCATGGCCACCTCCGGGTGCTCGCCGAGGAAGCGGCGCAGGGCGTCGTTGCCCAGCGAGATGAGCTCGGTGTCGGAGACGACGTAGCCGGTGCTGAGACGCGGGCCGGGGTCGAACAGGCTCAGCTCCCCGAACATCTCCCCCGGACCGAGGACCGACAGCAGGCTCTCGCGCCCGTCGCCGGAGCCGCGGGCCAGCTTGATCTTGCCCGAGACGATGACGTAGAGCGAATCCCCGGGATCACCCTCCCGGAAGACCACCTCCCCCCGGGACAGGCGCAGCGGTGTCATCGAGTCCATGAGGCGGTCCGCGGTCTCCTCGTCGAGGGCGGCGAAGAGCGGCGCTTTCATCACGACAGGCCGGTACACACCATCATCGTGCCATGACCAGCAGCGCAACGGGGGGAGCCGGTGTGTCGCACGTCACGTCTACGCTGGACGGGTGACCCTCCCCACCGACCTTCCCGCCGGCCTGCCCGCCCCCGGTGCGACGCCGGACCGGACACCCGCGGGGGAGACCCCCCTGGCGTTGACGCGGCGGGCCCGCCGCATGGCGCGGCTGCTGGAGCAGCGCTACCCCGACGCCGGGTGCGAGCTCGACTTCCAGGACGCCTACCAGCTGCTCGTCGCGACCGTCCTGTCGGCCCAGACGACGGACCTGCGCGTCAACGGGGTCACCCCGGCCCTGTTCGCGCGCTACCCGGACGCCGCCGCCCTGGCCACGGCCGACCGCACCGAGGTCGAGACCATCGTGCAGCCCACGGGCTTCTTCCGCGCCAAGGCCGACTCCCTGCTGCGTCTGGCGCAGGCGCTCGTCGAGCGCTTCGACGGGCAGGTCCCGGGCCGGCTGCAGGACCTCGTGACCCTCCCCGGGGTCGGCCGCAAGACCGCCAACGTGGTCCTCGGGGACGCCTTCGGCGTCCCGGGCATCACGGTCGACACGCACTTCGGCCGGTTGGTCCGGCGGTTCGGCTGGACCGCGGAGGAGGACCCGGTCAAGGTCGAGCACGCCGTGGGGGCCCTCTTCCCGCGCAAGGACTGGACCCGGCTGTCCCACGTCCTCATCTTCCACGGCCGCCGCACCTGCCACGCCCGTCGTCCGGCCTGCGGGGCCTGCCCGGTGGCGCGCCTGTGCCCGTCCTACGGGACGGGCGAGACCGACCCGGTCGAGGCCCAGGCCCTCGTCCGCTCGGCGCCGCGCCGGTGAGGGGGCCGGCGTGACGGCATACCTCCCCCCGGCCTGGCTCACCGACCTGGCCGCGGCGCTGCCCGGTGTCGACGGGGAGCGGTTCAGCCGCTTCCTCCCGCCGCCCGAGGGCGGCCGCCGGCATTCGGCGGTGCTCATCCTCTTCGCCCCCGGGGTGCACGAGCCGCAGGACCCGGGTGCCACGACGGTCGTGATCACCGAGCGCGCCCACACGATGCGCTCGCACGCCGGGCAGCCGGCCTTCCCTGGAGGGGGCACCGAGCCGCAGGACGTCGACGCGCCCGCGACCGCGCTCCGCGAGGCGTGGGAGGAGATCGACCTGCACCCTCCCACCGTCGACGTGCTGGGCACCCTGCCGACGCTCCACATCCCGGTCAGCGGCTACGACGTCACGCCGGTGCTGGGGTGGTGGCGGGAGCCCGACCCGGCCACCCTGTGGGCCAAGGACGAGCGCGAGGTCGCCCGGGTGCTCCAACCGCCGGTGTCCTCCCTGACCGACCCGGCGGGCCGCTTCCAGGTGCGGCACCCGAGCGGCTTCGTGGGGCCGGCCTGGGACGTCGAGGGGCTCCTGGTCTGGGGTTTCACCGGTGGTCTGCTCGACCGGCTCCTCGACCTGGCGGGCATCGCCCCGTCGTGGTCCCCGGTGCGCACCCTCGACCTGGAGCTCTGAGGCCGCCGGGACGACAGGACGCCGCCCCCCTGGAGGGGACGGCGTCGGGTCACGGCCGGGTCGGTCGGACCCGGTGACGGGTGGCTCAGCTACGGGTGGCCTCGCGGCGCTCCACGTCGAGGGCGTTGTCCAGGGCCTTGGCGGCCGGGGTGGCGCCGGAACCGCTGAGGTGCTCGGTGCCGGGGGCGAGCATGCCGGCCTTGTGGGGGGGCTGGGCCGAGGCCTTGAGCTTCTCCACGGTCTGCTTGCCCTGGTCGATGGCCTTCTCCGGCTTGCCCTTGACCTGGGTGACCTGACCCTTGCCGACGAGCGCGAGGACACCGGCCACGACGAAGAGCAGGGCCGCCATGATGAGCAGGCCTGCCCACCAGGGCAGCCAGATCGCGATGACGCCCGCCAGGCCGAGGAAGAGCAGGCCGAGGCCGTAGAGACCGAACAGGGCGGCACCGGCGAACATGCCGGCCCCCTTGCCGGCGTGCGTGACGTCCTGCTTGATCTCGGCCTTGGCGAGCTCGAGCTCGCCGCGCATGATCTGCGACAGGTCGGTGGAGACGTCGGAGACCAACTGTCCCAGCGTGCGCTCGCCGGTGACGCCGGTCAGGGGCGGCGGGGCGTCGTTCACAGGAGATGACATGGCTCGGATGCTATCCCGTGCGCGGGCCGGTCGCAGGATCAGCGCTCGGGCGGACCGGTGCACCGTGGCGCAGGGACGGTCGCTGGGGCGGGGGCTCAGCAGAAGGATGTCCGCCCGGCACACCCCTGTGAGTGCCGGGCGGACACCCTGTCGACTCACCGGTCCCGTGACAGCCGGTGGGGCACTACCCGAAGCGGGGGCCACCGAGGTCGATGCCTCTCATCCTGCCAGCACGCGCGGGTGCCACCAAGAGGGTTTCGGTCAAGACTTGGTAAGGACCCGCCGGTAACATCGGCCCGCCTCGCCGGGCCCGTCCGGGCCTCTCCGGGGGTCGAGGGGGCCGCTCGTAGGGTGGGCGGATGACCTCGCCCCCCCTGGACGCCCTGCGTGCGCTCGCCGACCTCCCCGGCGTGCAGGAGGCCGTGGACGAGGCCAGGGACGCGTGCACCCGCCTACGTTGGCACCAGGCGCTGCGGCGTCGCACGCCCGAGGCGGCCGCGGAGTCCCGCGTCCGCGGGGCGACGGCCTCGGCGCTGCTCGAGGGGGCAGAGCCCGCCGGTTCCGAGGCGAGCCTGCCGCTCGTCCGCGACCTGATGCGCGGCGCCGTGCCGTGGCAGGCGAGGGGCCAGGACCCGGTGTGGCAGGTGCTCTCCGGCGTCGTCCGGGCCACAGCGGCCACCGAGCACGTGGGCGCCACGCACCTGCGCGCGCCGGCACAGCTGCTCGCCGCGCTGCACACGGCCGCGACCGCGGGCCTGCTGCCCGAGGACCAGGTCGGGCGTCCTCGCTCGTCCGACGGGTGCCCGGAGGCCGTCGAGGTCCTCGGGGCCGCACCGGCGGTCGAGGAGTCGCTGCAACGGCTGAGGCTGGTGCACGAGCTGGTCGCCGCGGTCCCGGGAGGCCGCGTCCCGGTGCTCGTGCTGTCGGCCGTGGTGCACGCGGAGATCGCCGTGGGGCGGCCCTTCGTCGCGGGCAACGCCGTGGTCGCACGTGCCCTGGACCGGGTGCTCGTCAGGGTGGGGGGTCTCGACCCCACGGGGGTGGCGGTGCCGGAGGCCGGACATGCGGACCGTGCGGGCACCGACTACCGTGGCGCTCTGGCCGCCTACGCCGAGGGAGGGCCCGAGGGGGTCCGGCTGTGGCTGATCCACTGCGCGCACGCCGTGGGTCGGGCGGCCGAGGAGGGTGCCCGGGTCGCGGACGCGGTGCTCGCGGGAAAGCTGCCGCAGCGGTGACGCGATGGAAGTCCAAGCGGAGGTACCCGGTCCGACGAGTTTCGGGTATCGCTTGCGTCGCACCCATCGCATGGGGCATACTCACACCTAGCGCTCCTCGCAAGAGTTGTAGCGCGGGTGCACAGGGTCATCCCCCCCTGACCTTGGGCACCGACGGCCCCGGCATCCCCCCCGCCGGGGCCGTCCCCTTTTCCCAGGGCGCGTTCGGGTATGCGGTCTGGCAGAGCGCGCTGACCTGCTTCTTGACCAACTCTTGACCTTCTCTCGTGGCGACCGGCGACCCTCTGTGTCGTCGGGTGCGGTGGTCGCCCACACGGGTCGGCGGGTCGGGGGAGCGGTCCACAGGCCAGCCCCGTGGACTACCGGAGGACGGTGCCTGCAGCCACGCTCGGGTCCATGGACAGGTCCGCGAGCCTCGGCGAGCTGCTGGCCGCCCTCGGCCCCCTCGGCCCGCTGGTCGACGACGAGCGGGTCACCGACGTCCTCGTCAACGGCGCCACGGGAGTGTGGGTCGACCGGGGCGGGGGTGTGGAGCCCAGCACCGTCCTGCTCCAGGACGAGCGCGGCGTGCGCCGGCTCGCGGTGCGCCTCGCCGCGATGGCCGGTCAGCGGCTCGACGAGTCCTCGCCCTGGGTGGACGGACTGCTCCCGGGCGGCGTGCGTCTGCACGCGCTGCTCCCGCCCCTGGTGGCGGGAGGTGCCCACCTGAGCCTGCGGATACCACGCCGCGCCGTCCCGGGGCTGGCGGACCTGCGGGCCTGGGGGGCGGTGGACGACCTCGCCGAGGCCGTGCTGCGTGGCGTGGTGAGATCGGGTGCCTCCTTCGTCGTGTCAGGAGGGACGGGCACGGGCAAGACGACGATGCTCGCGGTGCTACTGGGTCTGGTCCCGCGGGAGGAGCGGGTCGTCGTGGTCGAGGACGTGCGCGAGCTGCGCGTCGATCATCCGCACGTCGTGCACCTGCAGGGCCGGAGCGCCAACGTCGAGGGGCGGGGGGAGATCCCGCTGACCACCCTCGTCCGGCAGTCCCTCCGCATGCGGCCCGACCGGGTGGTGGTCGGCGAGGTCCGGGGAGCCGAGGTCCGCGAGCTGCTCACGGCCCTCAACACCGGGCACGAGGGTGGGTGCGGGACCCTGCACGCCAACACCGCGGGGGACGTCGTCACGCGGTTCGAGGCGCTGGGCGCCCTGGCCGACCTCTCGCCGGCCGCCGTCCACGCCCAGCTGGCCAGCGCGATCCACGTGGTCCTGCACGTGGACCGCGGGGTGGCCGGGCGGCGCCTCCGGGAGGTCGGGACGCTCCGCCAGGACGCCACGGGCCGCGTACGGTGCGAGACCGCCCTGTCCGGGGGGCCCGGTGCCTGGGTCCGCGGACCGGCCTGGGGTGATCTCGCCGCACGGGTGGGTGCTACCTGGCCCGGGGGCGGCGGGTCGTGACGGGCGCCGGACCGGGTCCGGCCGGCGCCCTGCTGGTCGGGCTCGTGGTGGGGCTGGCCGTCCTGGTGTGGCCGGTGAGGTCCGGTGCGCCGGGGTCGGGTCGGGGTCGGGGTCACCCGCGCCGGGGGGTCACGGCCCGGTGGGTCCGCGCGGTGTCCACGGCCCTCGCCCGCTGGCGGGGAGCCGGCGCTGACCGCCGGGCCCGGATGGCCGAGCTGCAGGTGCTCGACGGGCTGGCCGCTGCCCTCGAGGCCGGGCTCCCGGTCTCCCGGGCCGTCCAGCTCGCCGTGGGTGGGAGCGACCCCGGCGGCGCCTGGGAGCAGCTCGCCGGCGCCGCCGCCGAGGGGCGTCAGCTGGGAGCGGCCTGGACGCGGTTGGCGCGGCAGACCGGAAGCCCCACGCTCGCGTCGGTGTCACGGGCGTGGCGGGTCGCCGAGCTGACCGGGGCGCCGCTGGCCGCCGCCCTGCGTGTCAGCGCGCACGCAGGCCGGGAGCGCGCCCGACTCACGCGGGCTCTCCAGGTCGCCGTCGCCGGGCCCCGGGCCACCGTCGCCGTCCTGACCGCCCTCCCGCTGGCCGGGGTGGGGCTGGCGGCGGTGCTGGGTGTCGGCCCCGCTGCCCTCTACGGTCATCCCGTGGCCCACGCCTCGGTGGGGACCGGTGCCGTCCTGCTCCTGGCGGGCCAGGTCTGGGTGCGGCGCCTGGTGGCCACGGTCCTGGGGGGTTCCGCATGACGGGCGGTCCCGTGTGATGGCGGTCCTGGCGGGTGCGCTGGCCGCCGCCGCGGTGCTGCTGTGGTGGCGTCCGCCGGACCCGGCCTGGACGCCGGCGCGGGCCGGGCCGCCGCCCTCGCGGCAGCATCGCGGCCGGGACAGGGCGTCGCGGGCGGGTGAGGGAGGAGCCGTCGTGGCCGAGGCGATGGAGCTGCTGGCCCTGGCCCTGCACGGTGGGGTGTCCCTGGGGGAGGCGACGACCCAGGTGGCCACCGTCCTCCCGTCGAGCCGCAGCGAGCAGCTGGGCAGGGTGGGCCGGGCGTTGGTGGCCGGGGCGGACGTCGACGAGGCCTGGGCCGAGGCCGGCCCGGACTGGGTCTCGGCCCGGACCGCTCTGGAGCTGGCGGCGATCGCCGGCGTGGCCCCGGCGCAGACGCTGAGGCAGGCGGCCCTCGACCTTCGGGGCGACCTGGTCTCGGACGTCGAGCTCGCCACGGCCCGGTTGGGCGTGCGCCTGGTCCTGCCCCTGGGTCTGACCTTCCTGCCGGCCTTCGTGCTGATCAGCGTGCTTCCCCTGGTCCTGGCGCTCACCCGCGAGCTGGCCTGGTGAGGTGTCGCAGGGCGCGCCCGATACCCGCCCGGGCAACCCGGGCACCCCGGGCACCCCGGGCACCCCGGGCGGATGCTCCTCCACACCTGCACGGCGGGGGGCCGGCCCGTCCACAGACGGTGCCCGACCCTTCCCCGGGGCGGCTCCGGCTCCGCAGGGTAGGACGACAGGCGCCCCATCCGGGGGTGCTGACCAGAGGAGGGGACCATGAAGAAGTCCACGATCAGGCTGCGCGCCCTGGTGCGCGAGCTGCGTCACCGAGGAGAGGCGGGGATGACGACGGCGGAGTATGCCGTGGGGACCATCGCCGCCTGCGCGTTCGCCGCGGTGCTGCTGGCGATCCTGAAGTCGGGTGCGGTCAAGGGCGTCGTGACGTCGGTGATCACCACCGCGCTGTCGGTGTCGCTGTGAGCCCGCGCGGGCACCGGACGAGGGACCGGGGGATGGTGAGCGCCGAGCTGGCCCTCGCCGTCCCGTCGGTCCTTCTGGTGCTCGCGATCTGTCTCACCGCTCTGGCTCTGGGCGTCGACCAGGTCCGGGTCGTGGATGCGGCGCGCGTCGGGGCGCGCGCCGCATCCCGCGGGGAGGACCCCGCCGTGGTGGAGGGGCTCGTCCGTGCCCGCGCGCCCCACGGGGCGATGGTCAGCGTCGACGTCGACCACGACCGAGTGGTGGTGACGGTCTCCGCCCCCGCCCGGGTGCGTTGGCTCCCGGCTGTGCCAGGGGCGCAGGGGTCCGCTCAGGCCCTCTGGGAGCCCGGGGCGGGACCGTGAGCGTCCGGCGAGCGAGACAGCGCCGGTTGCCGTCGCCGGCCGGGCGCGGACACCGGCCCCCGTCGCCGACCGAGCGTGGGTCCGGCACCGTGCTCGCGGTCGGGGTCATCGCGGGGGTGAGCACCCTCCTGGTGCTCGCCCTCCTGCTCGTGGCCGTGCTGGCCGCGGGCCAACGTGCGCGGGCTGCCGCGGACCTCTCGGCCCTCGCCGCGGCCGGGAGCCTCGTCCGGGGTGAGGGCGAGCGCGAGGCCTGCGCCGCGGCCGGCACGGTCGCACGGCACAACGGTGGTTCCCTACGGACCTGTCGCACGGAGCTCGTCGGCACCGATCCCTGGCCCCGGGTGCGGGTCACCGTGACGAGCGAGGTGCCAGGGACCCCCTGGGAGGCGACGGCCGAGGCCGTGGGCGGCGCAGCGGCCCTGACCGGATGACGGTCAGCGTCGGGGCGGGTCGACGTCCAGGTCGCTCCGTGCCCCGGGGGCGCCCGGGGTCGTGTGCCCCTCGCCCCGGGGGGACCGGGGCAGGATCGGCGCGTCCGACCCGGTGGAGGGCGTCGTCCCGCGAGGGTGGGACGCCCCCGACGAGGGCGCACCCGCCGGGGCGGAGCGCTGGTCCAGCGTCGAGGAGTCCTGGGCGCGCTCGGCGCGACGGTCGGCCTCCTTGGCCTGCCGGCGCAGCTCCCGCACCTCCTTGGCCTTGCGCGCCTTGGTCCGGGTCCCGACCGCCATCATCCACAGTCCGGAGGTTGCCGCGGCGAGGGCGATGCCACCGGCGACGAAGAGCCAGAAGGGCTCCAGCGACACGTTGAGGACGCCGTAGTCGATCTCGACGGCGGACATCCCGGCGGTCGCGAACCACATATAGGCGATGACCGCCAGGGCGAGCAGGAGGAGGATCAGGCCGAAGATGACCATGGGGGCCTCTTTCCGGAGCGTGCGGTGACGTCCTTGAGTCGGTGGCGACCGGCACCCGCTGTCGGTGCCCGACCTCGAGCCTAGCGCGGTCGGACGGGCCCAGCGAGCGCTCCGGAGCAGGTCAGGCGGTCGGCACCGCCACGGGCCGCTCGCTGAGGAGGTGGTCCAGCAGCGCCACCGCACCGGTCCTCGACAGGGGGTCGTTGCCGCTGCCGCACTTCGGGGACTGCACGCAGGCCGGGCAGCCGGACCGGCACTGGCACGCCTGGACGAGGTCGCGGGTGGAGGCCAGCCAGGTGGCGGCCACGCCGAAGGCGCGCCGGGAGAAGCCCGCGCCGCCCGGGTGCCCGTCGTAGACCATCACGGTCGGCAGGCCGGTGTCGGGATGCAGCGCCGTCGAGACCCCACCGAGGTCCCAGCGGTCGCACATCGCCATAAGAGGGAGCATGCCGATCGCGGCGTGCTCGGCCGCGTGCAGCGCCCCGGGGACCTCGTCCTCGGCGATCCCGGCGAGGGCCAGCTCCTCCGACGGCAGCGTCCACCACACGCCCTGGGTGAGCAGCGACCGCTCCGGCAGCTCCAGCGGGTGGTGGCCCACGACGGTGCCGTCCGGCAGCACCCGCTGGAAGGCGGTCACGCGGGTCGTCACCTCCACGCGGCCGGTGCACAGGTGCGCGGCTCCCCACAGCTGCTCCTGCTCCACCGACCGGATGGCGAACGTGCTCTCGCTGAAGGCCCGGGTGGACCAGCCGGGATCGCCCGCGACCACCAGCGCCACGGCGCCCTCGAGGTCCAGCTCGGTGACGACGTGCGGCTGGCCCTGGTGCACGTAGACCGCGCCCTCGTGGACCGTGGTGAGCGCCCGGGCCTCGTCGACCGTGCCGAGCACCCGCCCGCTGGCGGCATCCACGATCTGCACCGTCTGACCGGCGTCGCGCAGCCGGAGGTGGTCGGAGGGCCGGTCCGGTCGCGACCAGTACCACCCCGTGGGGCGCCGTCGCAGGAGCCCGCCGACGACGAGCTGCTCGGCCAGGGTCTCGACCGTGGGGCCGAACCACCGGGAGTCGGCCCGGGTGAGTGGGAGCTCGGCCGCTGCCGCGGCCAGGTGCGGCCCGAGGACGTAGGGGTTCTCCGGGTCCAGGACGCAACCCTCCACCGGGGCGTCGAAGATGAGCTCGGGGTGGGAGAGCAGGTAGGCGTCGAGGGGGTCGTCGGCGGCGACGAGGACGGCCAGCGAGGGGGCGCCGCTGCGCCCGGCACGGCCGGCCTGCTGCCAGAACGAGGCCCGGGTGCCCGGCCATCCCGCCATCACGACGGCGTCCAGGCCGGCGATGTCGATGCCCAGCTCGAGCGCGCTCGTCGCGGCGAGCCCCAGGACGGACCGGTCCCGCAGGGCCGACTCCAGGGCACGCCGCTCCTCCGGCAGGTAGCCGCCGCGGTAGGCGGCCACCTGGCCCGCGGTCGCGTCGCCCGGCCCGCCGTCGGCCTCCAGGGCCTCACGCGCCCGGGCCGCGACGACCTCGACCCCGGGACGGGAGCGGGCGAAGGCCACGGTCTGCACACCCGTCCGGACCAGATCGGTGAGGACCGACGCCGCCTCCGACAGGGTGCTGCGGCGGGTGCCGTCGTCCTGCTCCGGCGGCTCCCAGAGCGCCACCACCGTCTCCCGGCGCGGCGAGGCGTCGTCGGTGACCGCCCTGACGTCCTGCCCCAGGAGCGCCCGACCGAGGGCGGCGGGCTCGGCGACCGTCGCGGAGGCGAGGACCACGGTGGGGTGCGCGCCATACCGGGACGCCAGTCGCAGGAGGCGTCGCAGCACGGCGGAGACGTGGGCACCGAAGACGCCGCGGTAGACGTGGCACTCGTCGACGACGACGTAGCGCAGGGCACGGAGGAAGGGCCGCCACCGCTCGTGACCGGGCAGCAGCGTGTGGTGGAGCAGGTCGGGGTTGGTGAGCACGTAGTGGGCGTGCTCGCGGATCCAGCGCCGCTCCTCGGTGGGGGTGTCCCCGTCCAGGGTGGCCACCCGGATGCCGGGGAGGGCCAGGTGGTGCAGCCGCGCCGCCTGGTCGGCACCCAGCGCCTTGGTCGGGGCGAGGTAGAGGGCGGTGGCGCCGCGGCCGGTCGGCGCCCCGACGCCCTCGGACAACGCCGTGAGGACCGGCAGCAGGTAGCCCAGGGACTTGCCCGACGCGGTGCCGGTGGCCACGACGACGTGCTCCCCCCGGCGCGCCAGCTCGGCCACGGCGCCCTGGTGCTCCCACAGCTCGCTGATCCCCTCCCCGTGCAGGGCCGCGGTCACCTCCGGGGCGACCCACCCCGGCCAGGGCACGGTGCGCCCCTCACGGGCGGGCACCGTGCGGGTGTGCACCAGCCGCGCGGCACGCGCCCCGCGGCCGAGGTGGGCGAGGGTGCGCACCGGGTCGAAGGCAGGCGCGTCGGGGCCTGCGGCGACCGCCCCGGGGGGCGGGGGCGGCACAGGGGCAGGAGCTGGTGCGGACATGGTGCGACCACGCTACGCCCGGCCCCTGACAGGCCCACGAATCTCAGCCGTGCCGCGGGGGGTGTTGGGAAGCGTGGCGGCCCTCACTACAGTGACCTGCGTCCACGCAGTTCCGCGCGAGCTCTCGCGCGTCGTCGCCCGCACCGTCGCGGGCCACCTCAGGAGGCAGTCCATGGTCCCAGTCCGAGCCGCGGCGAGCGATCTGTCGCTCACCGGATTCGATACGGCCGTCGTGATCGTCGTGCTCGCCATCGCCCTGGTCGCACTGGTCTTCGGCTTCATGTTCCGCAAGCAGGTGCTCGCCACCCCGACCGGGACCGACAGCATGCGGGCGATCGGCGCGGCCGTGCAGGAGGGGGCCTCCGCCTACCTGACCCGCCAGTTCCGGACGCTCGGCATCTTCGCCGTGGTCGCCTTCCTGCTGCTGCTGGTCCTGCCCGCCGACGACATGTTCGTGCGCATCGGCCGCTCCGTGGCCTTCTTCTTCGGGGCCGGCTTCTCCGCCGCCATCGGCTGGCTGGGCATGAACCTGGCGACCGCCGCCAACATGCGGGTGGCCGAGGCCGCCCGCCACGGGGACCGGGACCAGGGGATGCGGATCGCCTTCCGCACCGGTGGCACGGTGGGTATGGCGACCGTCGGCCTGGGTCTGCTCGGCGCCGCGCTCGTCGTCCTCGTCTTCCAGGGTGACGCACCGACCGTGCTCGAGGGCTTCGGCTTCGGCGCCGCGCTGCTGGCGATGTTCATGCGGGTCGGCGGCGGCATCTTCACCAAGGCCGCCGACGTCGGCGCCGACCTCGTCGGCAAGATCGAGGCCGGCATCCCCGAGGACGACCCGCGCAACGCCGCCACCATCGCCGACAACGTCGGCGACAACGTCGGCGACTGCGCCGGCATGGCGGCCGACCTCTTCGAGTCCTACGCCGTGACCCTTGTCGCGGCCCTCATCCTCGGCACCGCGGCCCTGGGCGCCGAGGGCGGTCTCACCTTCCCGCTCGTCATCCCCGCCATCGGTGTCCTCACGGCGATCATGGGTGTCTACATCACCAAGGCCAAGGCGGGGCAGAACGCCCTGCAGGCCATTAACCGCAGCTTCTACATCTCGGCGGCCGTCGCGGCGGTCGCCTCCGTCGTCGCCGCCTTCGTCTTCCTGCCGACCGACTCCGCCGACCTCGGCGGAGGCGAGGCCTCCGGCACCGTGACCGGTGGCATGCTCTCGCTGCTGGGCGACACGGGGGACCTCGACTTCAACCCGGCCCTGGGCTCGGCGGCGGCCGTCGTCATCGGCATCGTGCTCGCCGCCTTCATCCTGTGGCTCACCGGCTACTTCACCGGCACCGAGTCCAAGCCGACCAACGACGTCGCCCGCACCTCCCTCACCGGCCCGGCCACCGTGATCCTCTCCGGCATCGGCATCGGCCTGGAGTCCGCGGTCTACACCGCCGTCACCATCGCCGGCGCCATCTTCGGCCTCTTCCTGCTCGCCAACGGCTCGATGATCGTCGCGCTCTTCTACGTCGCCCTGGCCGGCTGCGGCCTGCTGACGACCGTGGGTGTCATCGTCGCGATGGACACCTTCGGCCCGGTCTCCGACAACGCCCAGGGCATCGCCGAGATGTCCGGCGACGTCGACGAGGCCGGCGCCCAGATCCTCACCGAGCTGGACGCCGTCGGCAACACCACCAAGGCCATCACCAAGGGCATCGCGATCACCACGGCCGTCCTGGCCGCCACCGCGTTGTTCGGGGCCTACTGGAACGCCATCACCAACTCCCTGGGCGACGTGAGCGAGGAGGCCGAGACCGACGTCTTCCAGTCCTTCCTCATCTTCGACCCGCGCGCGCTGGCCGGGGTGCTCATCGGCGGGGCCGTGGTCTTCCTCTTCTCCGGCCTGGCGATCAACGCGGTGACCCGCGCCGCCGGGGCGATCGTCTTCGAGGTGCGCCGCCAGTTCCGGGACAAGCCCGGGATCATGGACTACTCCGAGAAGCCCGACTACGCCCGCGTCGTCGACATCTGCACCAAGGACTCGCTGCGCGAGCTGGCCACCCCCGGCCTGCTGGCCGTCTTCGCCCCGATCGCGGTCGGCTTCGGCCTGGGCGTCGGCGCGCTCGCGGGTTACCTGGCCGGCGCGATCGGGACCGGCGTGCTCATGGCGGTCTTCCTGGCCAACTCCGGTGGTGCCTGGGACAACGCCAAGAAGATCGTCGAGGACGGCAACTACGGCGGCAAGGGCACCGAGGCGCACTCGGCCACGGTCATCGGCGACACCGTCGGCGACCCCTTCAAGGACACCGCCGGCCCGGCCATCAACCCGCTCATCAAGGTGATGAACCTCGTCGCCCTGCTCATCGCGCCGGCCATCGTCGGCCTCACCTACGGCGACGGGGCCAACGACCTCGTCCGCTGGGGGATCGCCCTGCTGGCGGTCGTCGTCATCATCGGCGCGGTGACGGTCTCCAAGCGCCGCGACATCGCCATCGGGGACGCCCCCGAGGTCGAGGCGGCCGGGGTCGTCTCCGGGGACTGACCACCTCCTGCGCTCGGGCCCGTCCGGTCACCTCGACCGGGCGGGCCCGTCCCGTGGGCCCGCGGCCCCGTGGGCGGGCCGTGGGAGAGTGCTGCCGTGACCTCGCCCGACAGCCCCCAGCCCGACAGCCTGGCGCCCGACGCCGCGACGGACGCCGGCCGGACGCCACCGCGCAGCGACGACCCGGTCGCGCTGGAGGCGCTGCGGGCGGACCTGCAGGAGGCCGGCTACGACCTCGCCGGTGTGCGGCGGGCACTGGGGGACCGCGCGGCGGACGCGCTGCACCGCGAGCAGCCCCTGCTGGCGGTGCGGGCCACCACCGACCTGCAGGACCCCGCCGGGGTGCTCGTGGGCTGCTTCGTGCTCGGCCTGGCGGTCCCTGCGGCCGCGCTCGACCGGTGCCTGCCCCGCACCAGGAGCACAGGTCTGGTGCGCCTGGGGCTCGTGGTGGAGGACGGCTCGTCCGTGCGGGCCACCTGCGACCTGCGTCCCTACGGCACCGAGAGCGAGACGTGGTGGGTCGCCTCGGACCCGGGGGAGGGCGCGACCGGAGGGCCGCTCCCGCCCGACCACGTCCTGGGGATCGGTGGCGCGTCGCTGACGCTGGCGACCTGGACGCCGCGGCCGCAGGTCCGCCGTGCCCTCGACCTCGGGACCGGGTGCGGGGTCCAGGTGCTGCACCTGGCCGGGCACACGGCATACCGGGTGGCGACCGACCTGTCCGGACGGGCGCTCGACCTCGCCCGGTTCACCCTCGCGCTCAACGGGGTGGAGGCCGAGCTGCGGCAGGGGAGCCTCCTGGAGCCGGTCGCGGACGAGCAGTTCGACCTCGTCGTCAGCAACCCGCCGTTCGTCATCACCCCCCGCAGACCCGACGTGCCGGTGCTGGAGTACCGGGACGGCCGGCAGGGGGGCGACGCCCTGGTCGCGGGGCTGGTGAGGGACGTCGGTCGCCACCTCGCCCCGGGCGGGATCGCGCAGCTCCTGGCCAACTGGGAGCTGAGGGCCGGCGAGCGGTGGCAGGACCGGGTCAGGGGCTGGCTGGCCGGGACCGGCCTGGACGCGTGGGTCGTGCAGCGCGAGGAGCAGGACGTCGCCGAGTATGCCGAGACCTGGGTCCGCGACGGCGGTCACCGGGCGGGGACCGCCGGGTTCGAGCAGCTCTACGCCGCGTGGCTCGACGACTTCGCCCAGCGGGGGGTCGAGCGGGTCGGGTTCGGCGTGATCACGCTGCAGCGGCCGGTCGAGGAGCGGGAGCCGTGGCAGGACCTCGTCGACGTCCGCACGCCGGTAGCCACCCCCATGGGCCCGGTGGTCCTCCGGGGGGTCCGGGCCCGCACCTGGCTCGCCGAGCACTCCGAGGACGAGTTGCTGGAGGTCGCCTGGTCGGTCGCCGACGACGTCACCGAGGAGCGGGTCGGTCGGCCCGGCGCCCCGGACCCGCAGGTGATCCAGCTTCGGCAGGGCGGCGGTCTGGGCAGGGTGGTGCGCCTGGACACCCTGGGGGCGGGTCTGGTGGGCGCCTGCGACGGGGAGCTCACGGCACGGCAGCTGTGCGGCGGGCTCGCGGTGCTCACGCAGGTGCCCTCCGCCGAGGTGGAGCAGCAGGTCCTGCCCCTGCTGCGCGAGCTCGTCGCCGACGGCCTGCTCGTCTGAGCGGGCGGGGTCAGCGCCCCGGGTCAGGCGCTGCGGTCGTAGGCGAAGCTGCCGCGGGACAGCACGAACCTGCGCCCGTTGAGCTCGGGGTTGGCGCAGGTGACGCCCGCCTCCGACGACTCGCACCACACCGGCCCCACCTCGATCCGCTGGCCGTAGGGCAGGACAGCGACCCGCACGCCGTCGACCTCCAGCGTGTCGCGGTCGACCTCCGGCTCCCACCAGCCGCCGGCGGTGAGCCCGGCGTCGCTGACCAGGTCCTCGGAGACGCAGGTCCAGGCGCCGGACTCCTCGATGGTCCGCATGGCGTTGGCGTCCGCCGGGCTGCACGGCCCGACGAGGTCCGGGACCATCTCCGCCTCGCTCACGGTGTACGACTTCTCCGCGATCTGGCAGGTGGCGCTCTGCTCGGTGAGCACGCACGCGATGTTGCCGGTGGGGAGCACGAAGGCCGCCCGGTCGCCCTCGACCCGGATCGTGCTGCCGTCCGCGGTGGCGCTGCGCTCGCCGGCGGCCAGCTCCAGCTCCATGGGCTCGGTCGGGGGAGCGACGGGGGCGGCGCTGCGCGCCGCGTCCTCACCCCCGGCACCCTCCGTGCCGGCCGCGTCGGTCGGGGTGGCCGGTGCCTCCTGCGGGTCGTCGTCGCAGCCCGCCAGGGCGAGCATCGCGCCCACCGCCAGGGCCAGCGCGGGGCCCCTCCGGCGGCGCGGCCGCACACCTGGTCCTCGTCGCACCGTCATGGGGCAGCAGCGTAGTCGCTCCGGACCGTCGGCTACGGTTGCGCCCGAGGTCCCGTGTCGGAGCCGCGACGAATCCGCGGCACACGGGGTCAAGGAGCGTGAACATGGCCGCAGGCACCAAGCTGGTGATCGTCGAGTCCCCCGGCAAGGTCAAGAGCATCGGGGAGTACCTCGGCCCGGGCTACCGGGTCGACGCCAGCATCGGCCACATCCGGGACCTGCCCAACCCCTCCGAGCTGCCCCCGGAGATGAAGAAAGGCCCCTTCGGGCGCTTCGCCATCGACGTCGACGGCGGGTTCGAGCCCTACTACGTCGTCGACGCGGACAAGAAGAAGAAGGTCGCCGAGCTGCGCCGTGCGCTCAAGGACGCCGACGAGCTCTACCTCGCCACCGACGAGGACCGGGAGGGCGAGGCCATCGCCTGGCACCTGCTGGAGGTCCTCAAGCCCAAGGTCCCCGTCCGCCGGATGGTCTTCCACGAGATCACCAAGGAGGCCATCCAGCGCGCCGTCCACGAGACGCGGGAGCTGGACATGGACCTCGTTGACGCGCAGGAGAGCCGGCGCATCCTCGACCGGCTCTACGGCTACGAGGTCTCGCCGGTGCTGTGGCGCAAGGTGCGTCAAGGGCTGTCGGCCGGGCGGGTCCAGTCGGTCACCACCCGGATGGTCGTCGAGCGGGAGCGGGAGCGGATGGCCTTCCGGTCCGCCTCCTACTGGGACGTGGAGGGCGAGTTCGCCCCCGGGGGCAACACCGGCCAGGCCTTCGAGGCCAAGCTCAGCGCGGTCGACGGGGCCCGGGTCGCGACGGGCCGGGACTTCGCCGACGACGGCACGCTGCGCACCCAGGGGGCCGTGCAGCTGGACGCCGAGGCGGCGCAGTCCGTCGCCGCGGGCACCCTCGAGGCCGAGGTGGCCGTCACCGAGGTCTCCGAGAAGCCCTACACCCGCCGCCCCTCGGCCCCCTTCACGACCTCCACGCTGCAGCAGGAGGCCAGCCGCAAGCTGCGGCTGAACAGCCAGAGCACGATGCGCACCGCCCAGCGTCTCTACGAGAACGGCTACATCACCTACATGCGGACCGACTCGACGACGCTGTCGAGCTCGGCGGTCAACGCGGCCCGGGAGCAGGCCCGGGACATGTACGGCGCCGACTACGTGCCCCAGGCCCCCCGGTCCTACGGGAAGAAGAGCAAGAACGCCCAGGAGGCGCACGAGGCCATCCGGCCGGCGGGCGACCGGTTCCGCACCCCGGCCCAGGTCGCCGGCGAGCTGCGGGGCCAGGAGTACGCCCTCTACGAGCTCATCTGGAAGCGGACGGTCGCCTCCCAGATGGCCGACGCGCGCGGCTCGACCGCCAGCGTCCGGCTCGAGGCGCGGCTGCCCGAGGGCACCGCGTACCGGACCGCGCAGTATGCGGCCTCCGGCACCGTGATCACCTTCCGCGGCTTCCTCGCCGCCTACGAGGAGGGACGCGACGAGTCCCGCTACGGCGAGGACGGCGAGATGGGCAAGCGACTGCCCAAGCTGTCCGAGGGGGTCGCTCTGGAGACGCTGCGCGCGGAGGCCGAAGGGCACCGGACCAGCCCGCCGGCGCGCTACACCGAGGCGACCCTGGTCAAGGCGCTGGAGGAGAAGGGGATCGGCCGGCCCTCCACCTACGCCGCGACCGTGAGCACCATCCAGGACCGGGGCTACGTCCGCAGCCGCGGGTCCGCCCTCATCCCGACCTGGCTGGCCTTCGCCGTCACCCAGCTGCTCGAGCGGCACTTCCCCCGCCTGGTGGACTACGACTTCACCGCCGCGATGGAGCAGGACCTGGACCGGATCGCCCAGGGTGACGAGCAGCGGGTGTCCTGGCTGCACCGGTTCTACTTCGGTGACGAGGCGACCCGGGCCGAGGGCCTGCGCTCGCTCGTGGACGACCTGGACGACCTGGGCGACGCCCGGGCCGTGTCGGCGATCGACATCGCGACGGCACCACGGTGCGCGTCGGCCGGTACGGCCCCTACGTCGAGGTCGAGGAGGACGGCGAGGTGAGGCGGGCGACCGTCCCGGACGACATCGCCCCGGACGAGATGACCGCCGAGAAGGCGACCGAGCTGCTGGCCCAGGCCGCCGACGACGGGCGCGTGCTGGGGCAGGACCCCGAGACCGGACGGGACATCGTCGCCCGGGCCGGGCGCTACGGGCCCTACGTCACCGAGGTGGTCCCTGACGAGGAGCCGGCGGCCAGCACGAGGAAGAAGGCCGCGAAGATCAAGCCCCGCACCGGTTCGCTCTTCCGTGACATGGACCTGGCCACGATCGACCTGGACACCGCGTTGAAGCTGCTGTCCCTGCCGCGCGTGGTGGGCGTCGACGCCGAGGGTGTCGAGATCACGGCGCAGAACGGCCGCTACGGGCCCTACCTCAAGAAGGGCACCGACAGCCGCTCCCTGGAGACCGAGGCCCAGATCTTCGACATCACCATCGAGGAGGCGCTGGCGATCTACGCCCAGCCCAAGACGAGGGGCCGGGGGGTCGCGAAGCCGCCGCTGGCGGAGTTCGCCGAGGACCCCGTGTCCGGGAAGAAGGTCGTGGTCAAGGACGGGCGCTTCGGGCCCTACGTCACCGACGGGGAGACCAACGCGACCCTGCGCAAGGACGACGACCCCGAGACCCTGACCGAGGAGCGCGCCTTCGAGCTGCTGGCCGAGAAGCGGGCCAAGGGTCCGACCACCCGCAAGCGGGCGGCTAAGAAGGCACCGGCGAGGAAGACCGCGGCCAAGAAGACGACGGCGAAGAAGGCGACCGCGAGGAAGGCCGCCCCGAAGAGCCCCTGACCCTCAGGCGCGGAGGGCCTGCCCGAGGTCGGCGATGAGGTCCTGCGGGCTCTCCAGGCCGACGGAGAGCCGCAGGATGCCCTGGCCCGGCTTCGCCTCGTCCGCGACCACCCGGTGGGTGAGGGCGGCGGGATGCTGGACCAGGGTGTCGACGCCGCCGAGGGAGACCGCGTGGGTGATGAGCCGGCACCCCGTGGCGACCGCGGCGGCGCGCTCGTAGGAGCCCAGGTCGAAGGAGAGCACCGCACCGGGGCCAGCCATCTGGGTGCCGACGAGACCACGGGGGTCCGCGCCCTCCAGACCGGGGTAGAAGACCTGCTCGACCGCGTCGTGCTCCGACAGCCAGCGGGCCACGACCTGGGCCGAGTCCTGCTGGGCACGGACGCGCACGGCCAGGGTCTGCAGACCCCGGTGGGCCAGGTACGCGGACAGCGGGTGCAGGATCGCGCCGGTGATGGCCCGCACGGGGCGGATCCGGCGCGCCCACCCCGCATCGGTGACCACGGCGCCGGCGAGCACGTCGCCGTGCCCGGCGAGAAACTTGGTGACCGAGTGCAGCACGAGGGTCGCCCCGTGCTCCAGGGGTCGCTGCAGCACGGGGGTGGCGAAGGTGTTGTCCACGAGGACCGGCACGGACCCGGCGGCCGCCACGACCTCCCGCAGGTCGAGCAGGTCCAGGGTCGGGTTCGCCGGGGTCTCGACGACGACCAGGCCGGTGTCGGGCTCGACCGCCGAGGCGATGCCGTCCGCGGTGGTCCACGTCACGCGGGTCCCGAGGAGACCGGTGGCCAGGATGTGGTCGGATCCGCCGTAGAGCGGACGCACCGCGACCACGTGCGGTGTCCCGGCACCCACGCACGCCAGCAGGACGGCGGACAGCGCCGCCATCCCGGAGGCGAAGGCCACCCCGGCCTCCCCGCCCTCGAGCTCGGCCAGCGCCTCCTCGAAGCGGGCCACCCCCGGGCTCCACAGGCGCTGGTAGACCGCGGTCTGTCCCTCCTCGCGGTCGTACCCACCGCTGAGGTGGTCGTAGGCCGCACCCCCGGCCTCCACGTCGGGCAGCGGATAGGTGCTGGAGAGGTCGATCGGCGGGACGTGCACCCCGAGAGCGGTCAGATCGGCGCGTCCTGCGTGAACGGCCCGGGTCTCGACGCTGAAAGATTCGGAGTTCATCCCTGAATTCTGCTGAGGCTTCGGCTCCGGGTCAAATATGCCGAAGGTCTGGCTTCTCTTGCGGCCGCTGTCCTATCCTCCCCCTACGGGCAACACGGAGGAGATCAGGCAGTTGCGACCGCGTTCCACGGGGGAGGCGGCGGTGTCGACCGCGGCCGGGGTGCCCGCATCGTCCTCCGCGCCGAGCCTCGTCGTGGTGGTCAGCCCGTGCCGGGAGGAGCAGGCCCGGCTCATCGCCGGACTGCCTCCGGACGTCGCCGTCCTGCTGGCCCCCACCCTGGAGCACGCGCAGGAGCTGCTGCATACCCTCCCGTCGGTCGCGACGGACCCGATCCTGGGGTGCACCCTGCGTGCGGACGAGCGGACGGTCACCTTCGGGGACCGGTACGTCCGACTGACGCCCCTGGAGTTCGCGATGCTCAGGGTGCTGGCCTCCGAGCCGGGGCGGGTGTGGGCCTTTCCCGAGCTCGCTCGGACGGTCTGGGCGACCGGCTACGTCGGCGACGGTGCCCAGGTGCGGGCCGTCGTCAAGAGGTTGCGGCGCAAGCTGGCGGAGGCGGAGGCGCCCGTGTGCGTCGAGACCGTGCGGGCGGCGGGCCTGAGGCTCGGACGACGCACCCCCGCCCTGTCCTGACCTGCGTCGACGCCCCGCGTCCCCGGTCGACCCGATTGCCCCACAGCTGCCCCGGTCCGGTCGTTGTCCCCGCTGCCGTGCGAGGCCTAGTTTCAGAACTGTCCGGGCCGCGTCGTGCCCGGGAGAGCTGCATCGACCAAAGGGGGTCGTGGGAATGAACGCACGGGACAGGTGGCGGCGGATCGTCGCAGGGCTGGCAGGGGCGGCGCTCCTGGCGGGGGGCACGACGGCAGCGGCCGTCCCCGCGGGCGCCCAGCCGGCGGCGGAGGCGGTCGACAAGATCGACGAGACCCTGGCGAACACCCTCGAGGAGGACGGGCGCACCGACTTCTGGCTCCGCTTCGCCGACCGGCCCGACCTGGACCAGTTCGCCGGGATCGCCGACTGGGACGCCCGGGGCCGGGCCGTCCACGACGCGCTGACGGCCTCGGCCCGGTCCAGCCAGCAGCAGGCCCTGGCCACCCTGAGGGACGAGGGCGTCGCCCACCGGTCCTTCTGGATCACCAACGCGATCCGGGTGGAGGGGGGCACCCGGGAGCTGGCGCTCGCCCTGGCGGCCGACCGTCAGGTGGAGGGTCTCTACCCCACGAAGACCTACGAGGAGCCCGACCCGACGCCGGTCGAGCTCCGCGACGTCGGCCCCGACGCGGTCGAGTGGGGCATCGCCGACATCAACGCCGACGACGTCTGGGCCGACTTCGGCGTCACCGGCGAGGGCATCGTCGTCGCCAACCTCGACAGCGGCGTGCAGTGGGACCACCCGGCCCTGATCGAGCAGTACCGAGGGTGGGACGGCGCCACCGCCGACCATGACTACAACTGGTTCGACGGAACGCCGGAGAACGAGCCCGCGCCGTGGGACTGGGCCGGGCACGGCACCCACACCATGGGCACCATGGCCGGTGACGACGGCGGGGACAACCAGATCGGCGTCGCCCCGGGGGCGAGGTGGATCGCCGCCTCGACCGACCTGAGCGACGCGATGATGTTCGCCGCCGGCGAGTGGTTGCTGGCGCCCACCGAGGTGGGCGGCGCCAACCCGGACCCGGCGATGCGACCGCACGTCATCAACAACTCGTGGGGCTCGGGCATGCCGACGAACGACCCCTTCATGGAGGACATCATCGAGGCCTGGCACGCCGCCGGGCAGTTCAGCGTGTTCTCCAACGGCAACGAGGGACCGGGCTGCGAGACCTCCGGCTCCCCCGGCAGCCGCATCCTGACCTACTCGGTCGGCAGCTACGACAGCTCCCGCTCGATCAGCGGATTCTCCTCCCGCGGTCCGGGCCAGGACGGCGAGGTCAAGCCCAACATCGCCGCCCCGGGCGACGGCGTCCGCTCCTCGGTGCCGGGCAACGGTTACGACATCTACTCCGGGACCTCCATGGCCGCACCCCACGTGGCCGGTTCGGTCGCGCTGATGTGGGCCAGCGCTCCCGCGCTGGTCGGGGACGTGGGGACGACGAGGAGCCTGCTGGACGGGACCGCGATCGACACCGAGGACCTGCAGTGCGGCGGCACCGCCGAGAACAACAACGTCTTCGGTGAGGGCCGGCTGGACGCTCTGGCGCTGGTGGCCGCCACTCCCCGTGGTGACATCGGCTACCTCGAGGGCACCGTGACCGACGCCGCCTCCGGTGACCCGCTGCCGGCTGTCGAGGTCGTCCTGGACGGTCCCCTCGACCGCACCCTGCGCACCGGCGCCGACGGCGGCTACCGCGCGCTGGTCATGGCCGGTGACTACACCGTGAGCGCCTCGAAGTTCGGGTGGGTCACGGACTCTGCATCGGTCAACGTCCCGGTGGACACCACCGTGGTCCAGGACTTCGCCCTCGACCAGGCGCCGTCGGGCACCCTCACCGGCACCGTCACCGACGGGTCCGGCCAGGGCTACCCGCTGTACGCACGGGTGTCGGTGGCCGGCACCGACCTGGCCACCTACACCGACCCGGTCGACGGGAGCTACGCGCTCGACATCCCGCTGGACACCTACGTCCTGGTCAACGTCACCGTGCAGTACCCCGGGTACCAGCTCGCCTCGGAGGAGATGCAGCTCACGGGTGACAGCGAGCACGACTTCGCCGTGCCGGTCGACTCCTTCTCGTGCATCGCCAACGGCTACGAGGTGAACGTCGACGGGGTCACCGAGACCTTCGACGACCTCACCCTGCCTGCCGGGTGGGCGGTCGAGGACCACGCGGGCACCGGTCAGGTGTGGACCTTCGACGACCCCGCCGGCCGGGGCAACCTGACCGGTGGCGAGGGCGGGTTCGCCATCGCCGACAGTGACTGGTACGGCCCCGAGGGCTACCAGGACACCTCGCTGATCAGCCCCTCCTTCGACCTGAGCGGGCGGACCAACCCGGTGCTGACGTTCCAGCACTACTACGAGTCGCTGGGCGACCGGGCCGACGTGGACGTCAGCGTGGACGGCGGGGCCACCTGGACCACCTCGGTCAGCTACGGCGGCTCGGCGCAGGGACTGGACCTGGTGCCGCTGCCCGCCGAGCCCGACGTCAAGGTCCGCTTCCACTACTACGACGCCTACTGGTCGTGGTTCTGGCAGGTCGACGACGTCTTCCTCGGGGACCGCACCTGCGACCCCGTCGGTGAGGGCGGCTACGTCGTCGGCAACGTCTGGTCCTCGCTGCAGGACCAGCCGATCCGCGGCGCGCGGGTGACCAGCCTGGACAACCCGGCCGACACGGGCATCACCCGTGACACCCCCGCCGACGAGGGCCAGGACGACGGCTTCTACTGGCTCTTCAGCAACCTGGCCGGCACCCACCCGTTCGAGGCCAGCGCCCGGCTCTACACCTCGCAGGTGCAGGACGTCGCGGTGCCCGACGGTGGTGCGGTCCGCGCCGACTTCGTGCTCGGCGGCGGTCTGCTCACGGTGGACCCGACCTCGATCGACACCGAGGTGGTCCTGGGTGCCTCGGCCACCGAGGACCTTACCGTCACCAACGAGGGCGACGGGACCGTCGACGTCGAGCTCAAGGAGGTCCGCGGTGACTTCGTCATGCAGCGGGCCGACGGGACCCGGATGGCGACGACCGAGGCGCTGGGTATGCGGGGCGCCGAGCCCCGCCGGTCCGACGCGGAGAGCTCGATCGTCGCCTTCCCCGGGCGCGCCTCGGACCAACGGCCCGCCGCCGTCGGTCCTGCGGAGGAGCCGTGGGTGGAGCTGACTCCCCACCCGATGCCGGTCATTGACGGCCGGGTCGTCACGCTGGACGGACGGTGGTACGCCATCGGCGGCAGCGACGGCATGGAGGGCACCGGAGCGGTCCGCGTCTACGACAACGACACCATGACGTGGTCGGACGTCGCCCCGCTGCCCGTCCCGCGGCACGCGGTCCAGGCCGGGACCGTCGACGGGCAGATCGTCGTCAGCGGCGGATGGACCCCCGAGGGTGGCACCGCCACGGAGACCTTCGTCTACGACCCCGCGGCCGACTCCTGGACCCAGGTGGCCGAAGCCCCCTGGGGGGTCTCCGCGGCCGGCCAGGCCGTGCTCGACGGTCGTCTCTACACGGTCGGTGGCTGCAGCACGGGCGAGTGCGTGCCGATGTCGTCCTCGGTGACGGCGTACGACCCGGCGAGCGACAGCTGGGAGGGTCTGGCCGACTACCCGCTCGACGTGGCCTTCCCCTCGTGCGGCGCGATCGACGGTCAGCTCTACTGCACCGGCGGCGTCAACGAGATGGGGACGTCCGCCCAGACCTTCGCCTACGACCCGGCGGCCGACACCTGGACCCAGGTGGCCGACGCCCCCGCGACCACGTGGGGCAGCTCCTACGCCGCGGCCAACGGGATGCTGGTCATCACCGGAGGCATCGTGGACGAGAACGTCTCCAACGAGGCCTGGGGCTACGACCCCACGGCCGACACCTGGCTCGACCTGCCCAACCCCAACACGCCCACCTACCGGGGCGGGGCCGCCTGCGGGTTCGTGCGGGTCGGCGGTGACCAGGGCGGGTTCATGCCCACGGACGTCGTCGAGCACCTGCCCGGCCTGGACGACTGCGGCGACAGCGGGACCGACGTGCCCTGGCTCTCCCTGAGCCGGACCGAGGCCACCCTGGCACCGGGCGAGTCGGTCACGGTGCAGGTGACCACGGACGGCGACGTCGCGCAGCCCGGCACCTACTCCGCCGGGGTCAAGGTCGTCGGCGGCGTCCCGGGGAGCGAGCCGACGGTGCCGGTCACGATGACCGTCACCCCCCCGGCGACCTGGGGCAAGCTGACCGGTCTGGTCGACGGTGAGAGCTGCATCGGGGAGATCTACCCGATCCCCGGCGCCGGCGTCGACGCCAGCCCGACCCGCATGGACCAGCCGCACTGGCGGATGGTCACCGACGGGGAGGGGCGCTACGCCCGGTGGATCGACACGCGCGTCGGCGAGCTGGAGCTCATCGCCTCGGCGGCCATGCACCTGAGCGACAGCGCGCTCGTCACCCCGCCGCGCGGACAGATGACCGAGCAGGACTTCACCCTGCTCCACGCCACCTGCGAGGTGCCTCCGGGCCCGATCCACCCCGACGTGCGTCGGGTCTACGGCACGGACCGCTACGGCACCGCCGCGGCGCTCGCGCAGACCTACGCCCCAGGCGTGGACACGGTCTTCGTCGCCACCGGCCTGACCTACCCGGACGCCATCGCGGCGGCCGCACGGGCCGGCAGCCTGGACTCCCCGGTGCTGCTGACCCGACCCGGGTCCCTGCCGTCGGCCACCTCGGTGGAACTCAAGCGGCTGGACCCGCAGGAGGTCGTCGTCCTCGGTGGCGAGGCCGCGGTGAGCGACGCCGTCGTCCGGGCCATCGAGACCGCCAGCGGCGCACCGACCCGGCGCCTGGCCGGGACGGACCGCTACCGCACGGCAGCCCTGATTGCCGCGGAGGTCGAGGCCTCCGACGTCGTCTTCGTGGCGACCGGTCAGGACTACCCGGACGCGCTCGCCGGTGCGGCCCGGGCCGGGGCCCTGGACGCCCCGGTGCTGCTGACCCGGACCGACTCGTTGCCGTCGGCGACGATCGCCCAGCTGCAACGGCTCGACCCCGACGAGATCGTCGTCCTGGGAGGCACGGGGGCGGTCAGCACGGCCGTGGAGACCGCCCTGGAGGCGTACGGCGAGGTGACCCGCGTCGCCGGGGCCAACCGTTACGCCACCGCGGTGGCCGTCGCGGAGGCCTACCCGACGGTGGACAGCCTCTACGTCGCCTCGGGCCAGAACTGGCCCGACGCGCTCGCCGGCGCGGCTCGGGCCGGGAGCGAGGACGTGCCGATCCTGCTGGTGCGCAGCACCTCGGTGCCGGGGGTGACCTGGTCCTCGCTGGAGCGGCTGGAGCCCGGTCGGATCACGGTCCTCGGCGGCCCGGTCGCGGTCTCCGAGGAGGTCGTGGAGCAGCTCCGCACGTTGGAGTGACCTCGAGCCGGTGACCCCGGCCGAGGCGGCCCGGTGACGCGCAGGCGTCACCGGGCCGCTTCGGCATACCCTGTCCTCGTGCCGAAGAATCCTCGTGACGAAAAGCCGCTCGACCCGACCGACCTGGCCCTGGTCCGGCTGCTGGAGCAGGACGGGCGGATGTCGAACGCCATGCTGGCCCGCGAGGTCGGCATCGCCGAGTCGACCTGCCTGGTCCGCGTGCGGAGCCTGCGCGAGCGCGGGGTCGTCCGCGGCATCCACGCCGACATCGACCCGGTCGCCGTCGGCCGACCGGTCGAGGCCATGATCGCGGTCCGCTTCGGGGGGCACCGGCGCAGTCACTTCGAGCAGTTCACCGAGGAGGTCCCCCAGCTGCCGGGTGTGCTGGGCGCCTACCACGTGTCCGGTGCCATCGACTACTACGTGCACGTCGCCTGCCCCAGCGCCGACGCGCTGCGCGACTTCGTCCTGGACCACCTGACCAACCGCCCGGGCGTGCTGCACGCTGAGACCTCGCTGATCTTCGAGAGCCTGCGGGGACGCGGCACGATGACCCGGACGGAGGACGCGCCGGAGCTGCCCGCTTGACCCTCACGCGACGTGAGGTCTCATCGTGGGAGGCGTGACCAGGAGCATGGCGATGACGGGCGAGATGCTGACCGTGGGTCAGGTGGCCGAGAGCCTCGGCGTGACGGTGCGGACCCTGCACCACTACGACGAGATCGGCCTCGTGGTCCCGTCGGAGCGCAGCCGCGCCGGGTACCGCCTCTACACGGAGGAGGACCTGCGGAGGCTGCAGCACGTCGTCGTCTACCGCCGGCTCGGCCTCCCGCTGGAGCGGATCGGCGAGATGCTCGCGGACGACGCCGGTGCCACGATCGTGCAGCACCTGCGCCGCCAGCGGGAGACGGTCACGACCCGGGTCGCCGAGCTCACCGAGCTCGTGACGGCCATCGACCGAGCCCTGGAGGCAGAGATGAACGACCACAGGATCACCCGCGAGGAGCAGCGCGAGCTGTTCGGCGACACCTTCGACGACAGCTACGCGCAGGAGGCGGAGGAGCGCTGGGGCGGGACCGAGGCCTGGGAGCAGTCCCAGCGGCGGGCCCGGAGCTACGACGAGGCGCAGTGGCAGCAGATCAAGGACGAGGGGGACGCGGTCAACGCCCGCTACGTGGAGCTGATGGGCTCCGGCGTGCCCGCGGCGTCGACCGAGGCGATGGACGTGGCCGAGGAGGCCCGGCAGCAGATCTGCCGCTGGTTCTACGACTGCCCCCGCGAGATGCACGCGGGCATCGCCGCGATGTACGTCTCCGACCCGCGCTTCCGGAAGACCTACGAGGACGTCCACGAGGGCCTGGCGCAGTACGTGCACGACGCGGTGGTCGCCAACGCCGCCCGCGGCTGAGGACCGTCCCGGGGGCGGTGTGGACGAGCACCGGGTCGGTCCGCGCCGTCACGTAGGCTGCCGCTGTGATCGAGCAGACCCCGCCCTCCGCCGCCCCGCGCGGCGTCGGGCGGGGTCTGTTCGTGGCTTTCGAGGGGGGTGACGGGGCCGGGAAGTCCACCCAGGCCCGGCTGCTGGGGGAGTGGCTGCAGGAGCGGGGGTATGCCGTCCGCCACACGCGCGAGCCGGGGGCACGGCGCTCGGGCGCGGGATCCGCGAGCTGCTGCTCCACGGGGAGGACGGCTCGGTCAGCCCGCGGGCCGAGGCTCTGCTCTTCGCCGCGGACCGTGCCCATCACGTGGCCACGCTGGTCAGGCCGGCCCTGGAGCGCGGAGAGGTCGTCCTGACCGACCGTTATCTCGACTCCTCCGTCGCCTACCAGGGCGCGGCCCGCGACCTGGGCCACGAGGAGATCCGCGAGCTGTCGGTATGGGCCGTCGACGGCCTCGTGCCGGACCTCACGGTCCTTCTGGACGTCCCGGCGGGGGTGGGCCGGGAGCGCCGGGGCGCCGTCCACGACCGGCTCGAGCGCGAGGCCGACGACTTCCACGACCGGGTGCGGCGAGGGTTCCTCGACCTCGCGGCCCGCGAGCCCGGACGGTATGTCGTGCTCGACGCCACCGGCGGGGTCGAGGACCTCGCCGCGGTGGTGCGCGAGCGGGTCACGGAGCTGCTGGCGGGTGCGCCGTGAGCGCCACCGGGGTCTTCGACCAGCTGGTGGGCCAGGACCGGGTGGTGGGCACGCTGCACCGCGCGGCGTCCGTGGCGGGGGCCATGACTCACGCCTGGTTGTTCACGGGCCCGCCGGGGTCGGGGCGGTCGGTGGCCGCCCGCACCTTCGCCGCGGCCCTGCAGTGCGAGCGGGAGGACGACCCGGGGTGCGGGCGGTGCCAGCCCTGCCGCATGGTCCTGGCCGGGAGCCACCCCGACGTGCGCATCGTGGACACCGAGCAGACCTTCATCAAGGTCGAGGAGGCCCGGGCGCTGGTGGTCGAGGCCCAGGCCCGGCCCAGCATCGGCCGGTGGCGGGTCATCGTCGTCGAGGACGCAGACCGGCTCAACGACCACTCCGCCAACACCCTGCTCAAGTCGCTCGAGGAGCCGACGGCGCGCACGGTGTGGATGCTGTGCGCCCCCACCCTCGAGGACGTCCTGGTGACCATCCGGTCCCGCTGCCGGCACGTGCGCCTGGGCACCCCGCCGGCGGCCGCGGTCGCCGAGCTGCTGGTCCGGCGTGACGGGGTGGACCCCTCGATGGCCCACTACGCCGCCCGGGCCGCCCAGAGCCACATCGGGATCGCGCGCCGGCTCGCGACCGACGAGCACGCGCGCGCCCGGCGGCGCGAGATCGTCTCGATCCCCCTGTCGCTGCACTCCCTGGGCGATGCGCTGCGCGCCGCCCAGGATCTCGTCCAGGAGGCCGGGGACGGGGCTCGGGCGACGTCGGAGGACTACGCCCAGGAGCAGCGGCACGAGCTCCTGGCCCAGATCGGCGCGGACCCCTCCGCCCGGTCGCAGCCCCCCTCGGTGCGGGCGCACCTCAAGCGCCTCGACGAGCGGCTCCGGGCCGAGGCCCGGCGCCAGCAGCACGACAGCATCGACGCGGCGCTCACCGACCTCGCCTCCGCCTACCGGGACGCCCTCATGGTGTCGACGGGGGCGCCGGTGGAGCGCATCAACACCAGCGACCCCGAGCAGGTCGAGCGCCTCGCGCGGGCCTTCTCCCCCGAGGGTCTGCTGGGGGCGCTGGAGACCATCGGCCTCGCACGGCAGCGGCTCATCGCCAACGGCGCGCCGCTGCTCGTCCTCGAGGCGATGATGATCGGCCTGACGCTGCCCGGCAGCGACTGACGACCGGAAGGACACACGTGGCCAGCACCCACACCGCCCGAGCGCGGGTGATCACCGCGACGGTGGCGAGCCTCGCCCTGCTCGCCGGCTGCGCCGGGGGGCAGTCTGCCCCGGAGGCGACCCCACCCCCCACCAGCGCGGCGGGCACCGCGGCCGAGGCGGAGGACCGGGCCGCCGGCACCGACGAGGACGCGGCGACGACCGAGGGGGGTGCGCGCTCCGCCGCGCCCTCGACGGCTCCCGACGCAGCCCCCGGCCCGGTCCCCGAGGGCCTGGACGACTACTACTCCCAGCCGCTGGACTGGAGCGCCTGCGAGGGGGCGTTCGAGTGCGCCAGCCTCACGGTCCCGGTCGACTACGCCCAGCCCGACGGCGCCACCCTCGACCTGGCTCTGCTCAGGGTGCCCGCCGCCGGGACGGCCCGGGGGTCGCTCGTGGTCAACCCCGGCGGGCCTGGCGTGTCCGGCGTGGACTACGCGAGGCTGGCCGGGCCCGGCTTCGGGCCGGAGCTGCTGGAGTCCTACGACGTGGTCGGTTTCGACCCCCGGGGCGTGGGTCGGTCCGCACCGCTGACCTGCCTGTCCGACGCCGAGATGGACGAGTTCATCGCCAGCGACCCGACCCCGGACGACGCCGAGGAGGAGGCCCGGCTCGAGGCCCAGCTCGAGGAGTTCGCGCAGGCCTGCGTCGAGGCCGCCCCCGACCTGCTCGGTCACCTGTCGACGGTCGAGGTCGCCCGCGACCTGGACGTGCTGCGCGCGGCCCTCGGTGACGAGCAGCTCACCTACCTCGGGGCCTCCTACGGCACCTTCATCGGCACCACCTACGCCGTGCTCTTCCCCGAGAACGTCGGCCGGATGGTCCTGGACGGCGCCCTCGACCCCACCCTCACCGCCATGGAGCTGGGTCTCGGCCAGGCCGAGGGCTTCGAGCGAGCCACCCGCGCCTACGCCGAGGACTGCGTGGCCGGCGGGAGCTGCCCGCTGGGGAGCGACGTCGAGTCCGTGCTGAGCACCATCGGCGACCTCCTGGACCGGCTCGACTCCGACCCCCTGCCCGTGACGGGCGACGTCGCCGGGGAGCTGACCGAGGGGTGGGGCCTCTACGGCGTGATCGCCGCCATGTACGGCCAGGAGAACTGGCCGGTCCTCACCCAGGCCCTGGCGCAGGCGCTCGACGGGGACGGGACCATCCTCATGCTCCTGGCCAACTTCTACCTCTCGCGCAGCAGCGACGGGACCTACGACGGCAACACGATGCAGGTGATCCGGGCGGTCAACTGCCTGGACCGCCGGGGCGAGGCGTCGGCCGACCTCGACGAGGACGCGGTCCTTGCGCAGTTCGAGAAGGTCGCCCCCACGTGGGGCCGCTACCTCGCGGGTGACGGCGCCTGCGCGTCGTGGCCGGTGGAGGCGGCCGAGACCATCGAGGACTACTCGGCGCCCGGGGCGCCCCCGGTCGTCGTGATCGGGACCACCCGGGACCCGGCGACCCCCTACGAGTGGGCGGTCCAGCTCGCGGACACCCTCGACTCCGGCGTCCTGATCAGCTTCGACGGCGACGGGCACACGGCCTACGGGCGATCGAACGACTGCGTCGACGACGCCGTGCACGCCTACCTCCTCGACGGTGTCGTGCCGCAGGACGGGCTGCGCTGCTGAGGTTTGGGGGCGGCGAGCCCGGTCGGGTATCCTCGTGCGGGTTGCCCGCCGCCTTAGCTCAGTCGGCCAGAGCGATTCACTCGTAATGAATAGGTCAAGGGTTCGATTCCCTTAGGCGGCTCCGACACGAAAGGCCCCCCACCGTCACGGTGGGGGGCCTTTCGCGAGCGGCTCACTCCTGGTCGGCCACCAGGCGCAGGGTGAAGCGGCCGGCGCCCTCGCCCTCGGTCGTGCCGGACATTCCGACCGCGCCCAGCTGCTCCAGCGCGGCGCGGGCGTCCTCGTCGGTGACCTCGGGGAGGTAGTACTGCTCGAAGGCGGCGACGTCGACGAAGAAGACGGTGTCGCTGCTGCCGGAGTCGGCCACCGCGGCGGAGAAGAGCGCGGTGGAGCCGAGCGTCTCGCCCGTGCCGTCGGCCAGGGAGTCGACGTAGGCCTGGTCGGTGCCCACGGTGAGGGTCCCGTCGTCCTCACGGACCGTGAGGAACCCGGCTCCCAGACCGTTCTCGCTCAGCATCGTCTGCAGACGGGCGGTGTCGGTGGTCACGCGGTAGCCGAGCGGCAGCGCCGGCACGGACGGCTCGGTGGGGCTGATCCCCGTCACGGCGTCCACGATGCCCGGCCCGACGGACAGCGTCATCGACTCACCGAGCACGGTCCGGAGGTCGTCGGGAAGGGTGAAACCTGCCTCCTCCGCCTGGCCGGACACCTCGGCGACCTCGTCGGGGTAGAGATCGGCGTAGTAGTCCCAGGTCGCCTGCACCATCTGCGCGCCGTTCTCCACGGACAGAGCGACGGCGGTGTCCGCCGGCAGCTCGCCCACGAGTCGGGTCGCGCCGGTCGACGCAGGTAGGGCGACGCCGGACACCCCGCGGGTGATGCCGTGCAGCTCGATCGCGTCGGCGCTGAAGCGCAGGGTGCCGGCCATCCGACCGGTCACGTCGGGACGCTCGGGCAGACCGAGCGCCTCCTCGGTCAGCCCCAGGTCCGCGTCGAAGGCGGACGGATCGATCTCGGAGGCCCGGGCCGCATCCGCCCACATCGCGACGATCCCGGCCTCGCCGAGGTCGTCCATGTCGGAGGTGTAGGGCTCGTGCTCGTCGAGGGTCCCGGCCTCGGCGGCGGACCGGACCAGCTCCAGCGACCCCTGCTGGGTCAGCACGACGTAGTCGTCCGCGAGGTAGTAGGCGAGGTCCTCGCTCCCCTCGGCGTCGAGCCCGTCCAGGAAGTCGAGGGCGGCCTGGCCGTCCTTGACCTGCAGGGCCACGGCCGCCACGGGCTCCTCGCCCTCCCCGGTCGGGATGAGCGCCACGCCGGCCCGGTCGCCCAGCCACGGCTCGACGTCCTCGGCGTAGCTCACCTCCGGGGGCAGGTCGCCCTCCTCCTGGAGCTGCTCCCACACCCAGGCGCGCCAGTCGCGGTCGATGCTGGCCCGCACCTCGGGGTCCAGCCCCTGGAAGAAACGGACCGCCGTGACCTTCTGGCCGGCGCTCGGGTCGAGGTCGACCTGGGCGTAGGCCGCGGCCGTCGCCGGCAGGACGCTGTCGGGCTGGTCCCCGCCACCGCTCATCGCCAGCGCGGCGTAGACCCCGCCACCGAGCAGCGCCGCGGCGGCGACCCCGCCCCCGATGAGCAGCCAGGGAGCCCTGCGGCCACCCTCGGTCAGGTCGCCCCCGGGCGTCTCGGTCACTGTCGTCATGGTGCCTTCCGTTCCCCTCGATCGGCCGCGCGACCCTGCAGTCCCACGGGTGCGGCGCCGAGTCCCGGCACCGGCCGGACCCAGCGTATCCACTCAACCTGGGCGCCGGCCCCGCACGAGGGATACGACGACGCCCCGGTCGGGTCGGTTCCCGTCCGGGGCGTCGGGCCGGGGAGAGACCCGGTCGTGCTCAGTGCTGGGGCATCGGCCAGCGCGCGGTGGACAGACCGGCGTCCTTGGCCCGCTGCACGGCCTCCTGGTAGACGCGCTGCGCCTCCTCCGGCCCGGCCCAGTGCGCGCCCTCGACCGACTTGCCCGGCTCGAGGTCCTTGTAGACCTCGAAGAAGTGCTGGATCTCCAGCCGCGTGTGGGTCCCGATGTCGTCCAGGCTCTGGATGGCCAGCTTGCGCGGGTCCTCCGCGGGGACGCAGATGATCTTGTCGTCACCCCCCGCCTCGTCCCTCATGTGGAACATCCCGATGGGGCGGGCCGCGACGAGGCACCCGGGCCAGGTCGGCTCGTCGAGGAGGACGAGGGCGTCCAGCGGGTCGCCGTCCTCGCCCAGGGTGTCCTCGATGTAGCCGTAGTCGGCGGGGTAGCGGGTGGCGGTGAACAGCATGCGGTCCAGCCGGATGCGTCCGGTCGCGTGGTCCACCTCGTACTTGTTGCGGCTTCCCTGCGGGATCTCGATCGTCACGTCGAACTGCATCTGCGGCGGCTCTCTCTGGTCGGGGGACGGCGTTAGGCTCGGCTCCAGTGTCCCCCATCGGGGTGTCGTGAATCCATCCGGAGGTGCTCATGCGGTATGCCGTCGCCCCGGCGCTCGCCGTGGCGTTGCTCCTCCCCCCGGCCGGGGCGGGCCTGCCCGGCCCCGCCGCCTCGGCCGGCGGGGAGCAGGACGCGGTCGCGACGAGCACCTCGCAGAGCGAGGTCACCGGCCCGTCGTCCACACCGACCGCCCCCTCGGACGTGCGTCCCCGGATCGCCGCGCTCCAGCACCCGCTGGGGGAGGTCGCCGCCGCACCGGCGCCGGACCCGGCCGCCCTGCGGGAGGAGCTGGAGGATGAGCTCGAGAGCGAGTGGCTCGGCCCGGGCAACCGCCGGGGCCTGTCCGTCCGGGACGCCCTGACGGGCGAGGTGCTGACGGAGGTCAACGCCGACCGGCTGATGACCCCGGCCTCCACCACCAAGCTGCTCGCGGCGGCGGCGATCGTCGTCGGGCTGGACCCGGAGGCACGGTTCTCCACCCGGGTGGTCGCCGGGGCGGAGCCGGGGCAGGTCGTGCTCGTGGCCGGCGGGGACATGCTGCTCGGCGACGCGGCGGGAGACCCGGAGGCCGTGGCCGGGCACGCGGGCATCGCCGATCTCGCGGCGCAGACCGCACGGGCCCTGCGGAACGGGGTCCGCGGCGACGGGGCAGCGTCCACGGGTGCCCCGGGGCCGGGTGCCGTCCTCCCGGAGGACGCGGCGACCACCTCCGACGCACCCACCGACCCCGGCCCGGTCACCGTCGCCCTGGATCTCTCCCACGTGGCGGGGCCGCACGCGGTGCCGACCTGGAGCGACCACTGGGTGCAGGAGGGCTGGACCGGCCGGATCGTGCAGCTGGGCCGTGCCTCCGACCGGGCCCTGCCCTTCAACCCCTCCCCGGAGCGGCCCGAGCAGGAGGTCGCGCGCGTCTTCCGCGCGGCGCTGGCGCAGGAGGGGATCGAGGTGGTCGGCGCCGAGGACGAGGACGCGAGGGCCGCCGAGGTGCAGATCGCGCCGGACGCGGCGAGCTGGCCTCGTGGAGTCCGCCGCCGTCGCGACGTCTCTGGCGCTGGCGCTGGCGACCAGTGACAACGCGATGATCGAGCAGCTCGCGCGCCAGGCCGCCGCGGCCGCCGGGGAGAGTCCCGAGCAGGAGTCGGTGACCGCCTGGATCACCCGCACCCTGGTCGAGCGCTACGGGGTCGACCTGACCGGGATGCGCATCGTCGACGGCAGCGGGCTGTCCGACGGCACGCGGCTGTCGATGGCTGCGGTGGCCTCGGTCCTGGTGGCCGGGTCGGACGGGTCGCACCCCGCCCTCCAGGAGGTGCTGGCCGCCGGGGGGCTGCCGATCGCCGGTTACACCGGCACCCTGGGCAACGGCCTTCGCTTCCACCTGCCGGTCCACGCCCAGGCCGTCGGCAACGCCCGGGCCAAGACCGGGACGCTGCCCTGGGTCACCTCCCTGGCCGGGTCGGTCGTCACCGCCGACGGGAGGCTCCTGGTCTACGCCGTCGGCGCCGACCGGATCGGTGAGGACGCCGCCGCGCTCGAGGCGGCCTCGATGCTGGACGAGATCGTCGCCCAGCTCGCCCGCTGCGGGTGCTGACCCCGGTGCGGGGGACGGGTCCGGGCCGACCGCATACCGTGGGTCCATGACCCAGACCCCCGAGGGCCCGACGCCGACCCTGCCCACGACCGCCCGCGACGTCCCGGGCAGCGCCCTGGTCGACTGGGAGTTCGCCGCCGGGGCGGCCGCGCGGCTGGCACCGGCCGGGCCGAAGGCCTCCCGGGCCGAGATCACCCAGCTGGTCGAGGAGCTGCGCTCCGCCGGCGAGCGGGCGGTCGACCCGGTCGCGACCACGGCCCGGATGCAGACGCCCCCGGGGGTGCCCCCCGCGCTGGTCGTCGACCGCGCCGGGTGGATCCGCGCCAACGCGGAGTCGATGGGCGCCATGCTCGCCCCCGTCCTCGACGACGTGGTCGCCCGCAAGCGCGTCTCGGACCGCGAGCACGCCGAGCGCACCGGCCGGACAGCCCCCGAGCTGGGCCCCACCTCCCAGGCGATCTCGGGGAAGGTGACCGGCACCGAGGTCGCGGGCCTGCTGTCCTGGATCTCGACCAAGGTGCTGGGGCAGTACGACCTGGCCCCCCAGGGCACCCCGAAGCTGATGTTCGTCGCGCCCAACATCCTCACCGCCGAGCGGGAGCTCGGGGTGGACGCGGGCGATTTCCGGCTCTGGGTGGCGCTGCACGAGGAGACCCACCGGGTGCAGTTCACCGCCGTCCCGTGGCTGCGCCAGCACATGATCGACACGGCGCGTGCGGTCGGCACCCAGATCATGCCCGAGCCCGACGACCTGGGCCGACGGCTGGCCGAGATCGTCGGCCGGCTGCCGGGCGTGATCACCGGGAAGGAGGACATCACCCAGGTCATGGCGACTCCCGAGCAGCGCGAGCGGCTGGCGGAGGTCACCGCGATCATGTCGCTGCTGGAGGGGCACGCGGACGTGGTCATGGACGAGGTGGGGCCCAGCGTCATCCCCACCGTGTCCGAGATCCGCGCGAAGTTCACCCAGCGTCGCCAGGGTGCGGGCAACGTCGACAAGCTGCTCCGCCGGCTGCTGGGGATGGAGGCCAAGATGCGGCAGTACCGCGACGGCGCCGTCTTCGTGCGCGCCGTGGTGGACGAGGTGGGGGTGGACGGCTTCAACGTGGTCTGGACCTCCCCCGAGGCGCTGCCGCGCGCGACCGAGATCCCGGACCCGCAGGCCTGGGTCCGACGCGTGCACGGCTGACCCCTCCCGCCGGACGCCGCCATCCCGTGCCCGGGCCTCCAGCCGCCGTCGCCTCCACGCGCGTCGCCGTGCGCCGGTGGCTGCGCTCGGTCGGGCTCGCACCCGACGCGCTCGTCCTGGTCGCGTGCTCAGGAGGAGCGGACTCGCTGGCGCTGGCCGCCGCCATCGCCCACGTCGCCCCCCGCGAGGGCTGGCGGGCCGCGGCGGTCGTCGTCGACCACGGCCTGCAGGACGGCTCGCGGCAGGTGGCCCACCGGACGGCCGCCGTGGTGTCCGGACTGGGTCTGCCCGTCCAGGTCGTGCGGTGCGACGTCGGTCCGACCGCCGCAGGGCCGGAGGCCGACGCCCGGCGTGCACGCTACGGCGCGCTCGTCGCCACCGCGCAGGACCTGGGTGCCGACGTGGTGCTGCTCGGTCACACCCGGGACGACCAGGCCGAACAGGTCCTGCTCGGCCTGCTCAGGGGGTCCGGTGCCCGGTCGCTGGCCGGTATGCCGCCACGGCGCGCGCTCGGTGGGGTTGAGGGCAACCAGGCGAGGCGGCCGGTGGGGGCTAAGGGCAACCAGACGGCGCGGCCGGTGGGGGGTGGGCCGCTGCTGGGTCGGCCGCTGCTCGGGGTCTCGCGGGCGCAGACGGTGCAGGCCTGCGCCGACCTGGGCCTCGAGCCGTGGTCCGACCCGCACAACGAGGACCCGCGCTACACCCGCGTGCGGGCCCGCCGGGTGCTGGCGGTGCTCGGGGCCGAGCTCGGCCGGGGCGTCGTGCGGGGTCTGACACGCACCGCCGACCTGCTCCGCGACGACGCCGACGCCCTCGACGAGGCCGCGGAGGCGGCATACCGGGGGCTCGGGGAACCGCCCTGGCCGGTGGCCGAGCTCTCGGCCCTGCCCCGCGCCGTCCGCACCCGCCTGTGGCGACGGCTGGCGCTCGGCGCGGGCAGCCCTGGGACCGACCTCACCCGCGAGCACCTGCTCGCGGTGGACGACCTCGTCACCGGGTGGCGCGGGCAGGGCCCCCTGCACCTGCCCGGGCGCGTGCGGGCCGGCCGTTCGGGGGACCGGGTGTGGCTGCGGGGGCCGGCGTAGTTGAATGGTCCGTGCCGCACCTCGTCGCGCCGGCCCGGCGCGCGGACGAGCAGCTGCCGCACCGACATCACGAGGAGCACGCGTGGACGCCGAGCACATGGGTGAGGACCTGGCCTCGATCATGCTCACGGAGGAGCAGATCCAGGGCCGGCTGGCGGAGCTCGCCGACGCCGTCTGGCAGGACTACGCCGACAAGGACGTGCTGCTCGTGGGGGTGCTCAAGGGTGCGGTGATGGTGATGGCCGACTTCATGCGGGCGCTGCCGGGCTCGGCGGAGATGACTGGATGGCCGTGTCGAGCTACGGCTCCGGCACCAAGAGCAGCGGTGTCGTGCGCATCCTCAAGGACCTCGACACCGACATCACCGACCGCCACGTGCTCATCGTCGAGGACATCATCGACTCGGGCCTGACGCTCTCGTGGATCCGCACCAACCTGCTCTCGCGCCGCCCGGCGAGCCTGGAGATCTGCACCCTCCTGCGCAAGCCGACGGCCGCGAAGGTGGAGATCGACGTGCGCTACGTCGGCTTCGACATCAAGGACGAGTTCGTGGTGGGCTACGGTCTGGACTACGCGGAGAAGTACCGCAACCTGCGGGTCATCGGCACGCTGGCGTCGCACGTCTACTCCTGACCGGAGCAGACCGACGGAACAGCCGCACCCGTCCGAGCGTTGTGGCGAGCAGGAACGATCCGGACCGACCGAGCAGGAGGACCGGGCCGCCGCCCTGGGGCGGAGGCCTGACAGCGTCAGACATGAGCACCGCCAAGCCGACGCGGCCGCAGCGCCGCAAGCCCAGCCCGTGGATGTGGATCTTCCTCTTCCTCGCGCTCGGGATCCTCTGGTACACCCTGCTGTCGCAGAGCCCCTTCACCCGGATCGACACCGCCGACGCGATGCAGCTGATCCGGGACGGCAAGGTCGCCTCGGCCGAGATCACCCCGGACCGGATGGACCTCACCCTCACCGAGCCCTACTCCGACGAGGAGAACCGGGTCCGCGAGACCGACCAGGTCATGGCCTACTACGTCGAGGCCCGCGGTGACCAGGTCATCGAGCTGGTCGAGGAGTACGTCCCGGCGGGGGAGTGGACCGACGACCCCGCCCAGCCCAACTTCTTCGTCTCCATCCTGGCCAGCTTCCTGCCGCTGCTGCTCATCCTGGGCCTGTTCCTGTGGCTGATGATGCGGATGCAGGGCGGCGGGCGCGGCGTCATGCAGTTCGGCAAGTCCAAGGCCAAGCTCGCCACCAAGGACATGCCGAAGGTCACCTTCGCCGACGTCGCCGGGGCCGACGAGGCGGTCGAGGAGCTGGAGGAGATCAAGGAGTTCCTCTCCGAGCCCCGCAAGTTCCTCGAGGTGGGGGCCAAGATCCCCAAGGGCGTCCTGCTCTACGGGCCACCCGGGACGGGCAAGACGCTGCTGGCGCGGGCCGTGGCCGGCGAGGCCGGCGTCCCGTTCTACTCCATCTCCGGCTCCGACTTCGTGGAGATGTTCGTGGGCGTCGGCGCCTCGCGCGTGCGTGACCTCTTCGAGCAGGCCAAGGAGAACGCCCCGGCGATCATCTTCGTCGACGAGATCGACGCCGTCGGTCGCCACCGCGGCGCCGGCATGGGTGGGGGCCACGATGAGCGGGAGCAGACCCTCAACCAGCTGCTGGTGGAGATGGACGGCTTCGACGTCAAGACCAACGTCATCCTCATCGCCGCCACCAACCGGCCCGACATCCTCGACCCGGCGCTGCTGCGCCCAGGCCGCTTCGACCGGCAGATCGCGGTCGAGGCCCCCGACATGCTGGGGCGCCTGCACATCCTGCAGGTGCACGGCAAGGGCAAGCCCCTGGCCGACGTGGACCTCATGGCGATCGCGCGGCGCACCCCCGGCTTCTCCGGGGCCGACCTGGCCAACGTCCTCAACGAGGCGGCGCTGCTCGCGGCCCGCAAGAACGAGAAGGTCATCCACGACCCCGACCTCGACGAGGCGATCGACCGGGTGATGGCCGGCCCGCAGAAGCGCACGCGGGTCATGAGCGCCATGGAGAAGAAGATCACGGCCTACCACGAGGGCGGGCACGCCCTCGTCGCCGCGGCGATGAACCACACCGACCCGGTGAGCAAGGTGACGATCCTGCCGCGCGGCCGGGCCCTGGGCTACACGATGGTCCTGCCCGCCGACGACAAGTACTCCACCACCCGCAACGAGCTGCTGGACCAGCTGGCCTACGCCCTCGGCGGACGCGTCGCGGAGGAGCTCGTCTTCCACGACCCGACGACCGCGCGGCGCGACGACATCGAGAAGGCCACCGGGCTCGCCCGCAAGATGGTCACCCAGTTCGGGATGAGCGAGCGCATCGGTGCCGTCAAGCTGGGCTCCGCCGGGGGTGAGGTCTTCCTCGGCCGCGACATGGGCCACGAGCGGGACTACTCCGAGAACCTCGCCGGGGTGGTGGACGAGGAGGTGCGCCGCCTCATCGAGGCAGCGCACGACGAGGCGTGGCACGCCCTCAACGACAACCGCGACATCCTGGACGCGCTGGTGCTGGAGCTGCTGGAGAAGGAGACGCTCAACGCCGCGGCGATCGCGGAGATCTTCACCGACGTCCGCAAGCGTCCGGTGCGCCCGGTCTGGCTCTCCTCCGACGGACGGACCGTCCACCAGGAGGGCCCGGTCCTCACCGAGGCGGAGAAGCGGGCGATGGCCAACGGTCACAACCCGCTGGAGGACGCCCTGCGGGAGAAGCCTCCGGCCAAGGTGATCGAGGTGCCCGAGGGCGGACGTGTCGACCCCGGGCCCTGACGACCCCTACGCCGCCGGCCACGGGGACCTGGCCGACGCCGCCGTGGCGGTGGACGGTGCCCGTCCCCTCCAGGGTGTCGACCACGACCGGATCGCGGCCGCCGTGCGGGAGATCCTCCTCGCCGTCGGTGAGGACCCGGACCGCGACGGCCTGCTCGACACCCCGGCCCGGGTGGCCCGCTCCTACGCCGAGGTCTTCGGAGGGCTCCACCAGGACCCGAGGGAGGTGCTGGGCACGACCTTCGACGTGGAGCACGACGAGATGGTGCTCGTCACCGACATCGCCGTCTACAGCACCTGCGAGCACCACCTGCTGCCCTTCCACGGGATGGCGCACGTGGCCTACATCCCCGGACGGCACCACCGCGTCGCCGGGCTGTCCAAGCTGGCCCGGCTCGTCGACGTCTTCGCCCGCCGGCCCCAGGTGCAGGAGCGGCTGACCACCCAGGTCGCCGACGCCCTCATGGACCACCTGGACCCGCGCGGCGTGCTGGTCGTCGTGGAGGCCGAGCACCTGTGCATGTCGATGCGGGGCGTGCGCAAGCCGGGAGCCCGCACGACCACGTCCGCCGTCCGTGGACAGCTGCGTCACCCGGCCACCCGCGCCGAGGCGATGAGCCTGATCAGCCGATCGGCCGGATGAGGGCCGGGGCGTGAGCGCACCGCGCACCGTGGCCGACCTGGTGCTCCCGGGGGTGACCCGGATCATGGGGATCGTCAACGTCACCCCGGACTCCTTCAGCGACGGGGGTCGCTGGCTGGACCCGACCGCGGCCGTCGCCCACGGACGGGCGCTCGCGGCCCAGGGCGCCGACCTGCTCGACGTCGGCGGCGAGTCCACGCGCCCGGGCAGCACCCGCCCCTCGGAGGCCGAGGAGCTCGACCGCGTCGTGCCCGTCGTCGAGGCGCTGGCCGGGGACGGCCTGCTGGTCTCGGTCGACACGATGCGCGCCGCGGTCGCGGCTGCCGCGCTCCGGGCCGGGGCGGTGCTGGTCAACGACGTCTCCGGCGGGCTGGCCGACGAGGCCATGCCGGAGCTCGTCGCGAGCACGGGTGCGCCGTTCGTCGTGATGCACTGGCGGGGTCTGCTCACCGACCCCTCCGCCGAGCCGCACTACGACGACGTCGTCGCCGAGGTCCGCGCCGAGCTGGAGCAGAGGGTGGACGCCCTGGCCACGGCCGGGGTGTCGCGCGGGCAGATCATCCTCGACCCCGGGCTGGGCTTCTCCAAGGACGCCGGGCACAACTGGACCCTGCTGGCGGGGATGGAGGAGATCCTGGCGATCGGCCTCCCCGTCCTGCTCGGTGCCTCCCGCAAGCGCTTCCTCGGCCGGCTCCCGGCCCGGCCCGGGGCCCCCGTGAATCCCGGCGGGACACCGACACCGGCACCGGAGCGGGACGCCGCGACGGCCGCGACCAGCCTCCTCGCGGCCCAGGCGGGGTGCTGGGCGGTCCGCGTGCACGACGTCGCCGCGACGCGCGACGCGCTGGGCGTGGAGGAGATGCGGCGGCGTCACGCCCGCACGCACCCGAATCCGACCGCGCTCCATACGCGAGGACCCGTCGGGGGTGCGGGGCGATGACGCGGCGCGGCGACCTCGTGAGACTCACCGGCGTGCGGGCCCGTGGTTTCCACGGTGTCTTCGACCACGAGCGGCGGGACGGCCAGGACTTCGTCGTCGACGTGGAGATGCACGTGGACCTGACCCGGGCCGGGCGCACCGACGACCTGGCGCACACCGTCCACTACGGCGAGGTGGCCGCCGACGTCGTGGCCGTCGTCGAGGGGGAGCCCCGCGACCTCATCGAGAGCGTCGCGAGCCAGATCGCCGACCGGGTCCTCGCCCGGCCCCTCGTGGAGTCGGTCACGGTCACCGTCCACAAGCCGCAGGCGCCGGTCGGGGTGCCCTTCGGGGACGTCGAGGTCGTCGTCCGCAGGGACAAGGACCTCCCCGTCGTCCTGGCACTGGGGGGCAACCTGGAGCGGGACGGCGCGGGCCCCGACGTGACCCTGCGCGAGGCCGTGGCCCGGCTGCGCCGGACGCCGGGGCTGCGACGGCTCAGGGTGTCCGACGCGTTCGTCACCGCCCCGGTCGGTGGCGACCTGGTGGCCGGGCAGCCCGACTACGTCAACGCGGTCGCGGTGGCCCGGACCAGCCTGTCACCCGGTCGTCTCCTCGCGCGTCTGCACGACGTCGAGGCGGCGCTGGGCCGGACCCGGACGGCCCGCTGGGGAGCTAGGACCCTGGACCTCGACCTCGTCCAGTACGGCGACCCCCTCGAGGGGACCGACGTCCGCTCCACGGCCGAGGAGCTGACGCTGCCCCACCCGCGCGCCCGGGAGCGGGCCTTCGTGCTCGTCCCCTGGCTCGACGTCGACCCCGCCGCCCGGCTGCGGGTGGGCGAGGAGGTGGTGGCCGTGGGCGACCTCGTCCCGGCGCTGTCGGACCAGGCCGTGCGCCGGTGGGAGGACCCCCGGTGAACCCGGCGGAGGGGGTCCGTCCCTCGGCCGGGCTGGTCGTCGCCGTGCTGGCCGGGATGGCCAGCTGGCTGCTGCTCCAGGTGGCGAGGTCCCTGGGCGCCAACTACCCGGTGATCTCCTGGATCGGGGTGGTCCCCCTGGTCGCCGTCACGCTCCTCGTCCTGGGGATGTGCTGGCAGATCCGCCGCTACGCCCGGGGCAAGGGCACCGCGCGACCCACTCCGCAGCGCGGGAGGGGGACGCTGGTGGGGGCCCAGGCGGCCGCGCTCGGCGGTGCCGCGCTGGTGGGGTGGTACACCGCCAACGCCCTGGTCCACCTGCCGCACGCCGACGTGCCCAGCGAACGGCTGCAGCTGGGGTGGGGTTTGCTGCACGCCGCCCTGGCCCTGGCGCTGTCGGTCTCGGGCTACGTCGGTCAGGCGTGGTGCCGCGTCCCGCCCGGGGAGGACGACGACGACGGTGACGGGGCGGCCGAGCGCGGGCTGGCCTACGGCTGACGTCCGCCCGCTCAGGCCAGGGCCAGGGCCAGCCAGTCGGCGACGACGGGCGTCGGGACCCCGAGACGGTCGGGGTCGACCGGGGCCAGCAGCCGGTCCCAGGAGGCGGCCCGGTGCAGCGCCCCCAGGCGGTCCGCCGCCCGCAGGACCTCCGCGCGGTCGGACCGGTCGACCTCGGGCCAGTGCTCGGCATACCGGTCGAGGAGTCCGTGCACCGTCGCGGTCCCCGGCAGCGGGTCCCGCAGCCGGGTCCCGCCCGCCGTGCGCAACGGGGCGGACAGGACGGCCCACGGGTGGGAGCGGAACGCGTCACCCAGGTCGAAGAGGCGCAGCCGGCCGTCGGCTCCCCGGCCGGCGTTGCCGAGGTGCACGTCGTTCGGCTGCAGCGTCGTGGGCAGCCCGGTCCCGCACAGCACGTCCATCGGGCGGTGAGCCGCCCCACCCCCGTGAGCATCGACCGGGCCCGCGTGGCGTCCACGTGCTGGGGATGGCCGGGCGGGAGCCCGGACAGGGCCTCGACGGTGCGGACGGCGTGCTCGACGGCGTCATGGGCGTCCAGGAGCGGCACCATCGCCAGCTCGTGGAGGTGCGGCGCACACGCCCGCTGCAGATCCGCGGCGAGGTCCAGGCACTCCGTCCAGGCGCTCCCGGACGGCTCCGGATGAGGTCCGGCGTCAGGGAGCAGCCACCACCCCCGGCCCGGGTCGACCGCCCACGGCGGCACGGTGAGCCCCGGTGCGATCCGGTCCAGCGCGGCGAGCAGCTCCCCCTCGAAGGCCTGCCCGGGGTTGGCCACCTTGATGAAGGCGCGTGCCGGGAGGTCGACCCCCTCCTGGTCGGCGCGGACGACCGGGACCTCGTGCACGGCGGCCCAGAACCGGACCTTGCGCTCGGTGAGGGGCCCGGTGCGTCGCCACCCGGCGATCAGGAGCGCCGCGTCGACCCACCGGGTCACCTCGTCGAGGAAGTCCGGCGACCGCCAGCGGCCCACCAGATCGGTCATGGCGGCCCAGGGTAGACCCGCCCTACAGTGGCCGGGTGAACGACCACCCCTACCGTGCACCGGTCGACCCGCTCCCCGACGGCACACCCACCTCCCTGTGGCCGGGGCTGCGGGACGAGGAGCACTCGAGGTGGTACGCCGCCCGCTTCCGGGAGATGGGGCGGCGCGGGGAGGACCTGGAGGGGGAGTCGCGCCTGGTCGACGTCCTGGCGCCGCGCGGGGCCAGGTTGCTTGACGCCGGGTGCGGACCCGGGCGGCACGGCGGTCACCTCGCGCGGCTCGGGCACCGTGTCGTGGGGATCGACGTCGACCCCGTCCTGGTCGCGGCGGCCCGGGAGGACCACCCGGGCGCGACCTGGCTCGTGGGGGACCTGACCACCCTGGACCTCGCGGCCCAGGGGGAGGGCGAGCCGTTCGACGGGGCCCTGCTGGCCGGCAACGTGCTCGACTTCGTGCCCGAGGAGCACCGGGGCGGCGCCGTCCGTCGGGTCGCCGCCCACGTGCGTCCTGGCGGGTTCGTGCTCGTGGGTTGCCGCGTGGGTCGCGGCTTCACCTCTGCCGACCTGGACGCCGTGCTGCCCGGGGCGGGGCTGGTGCTGGAGCACCGGTTCGCCACCTGGGACCTGCAGCCCTGGCGACCGGGGTCCGACTTCTCCGTCAGCGTGCTGAGGGTCCTCGGCCGGGCTTCGTGACCCGGCCTGTCTGCTGCGTCACATCCGGGCCCGGAGCGCCCGAAAGAGGCATCTACTACATACCGTAGGGGGTATGGTGGATGTCATGAACACGCTCCTCATCCTGGGGGCGGGCACCGCTGGCACGATGGCCGCGCGCAGGTCATCTTCGTGTGAGGTCCCGGCAGGTCAGCGGTCGACGTCCCCGACGACGAAGAACATCGAGCCGAGGATCGCGACCATGTCCGCCACCACGGTCCCGGGCAGCATCCGGCCGAGCACCTGCACGTTGTTGAACGACGCCGAGCGCAGCTTGAGCCGGTGGGGCGCCTTCTCCCCCCGGCTGACCAGGTAGTAGCCGTTGAACCCCAGCGGGTTCTCCGTCGCCAGGTAGTGGCTGCCCTCGGGCACCTTGAGCACCTTCGGCAGCTTGGTGCTGACCGGGCCGTCGGGCAGCTCGCGCAGCCGCGCCGTGCAGGCCCGCGCGAGGTCCAGGCTCACCTCGATCTGCTCGGCCAGGACCTCCAGCCGGGCGTAGCAGTCGCCCGCCTCCCGGGTCACGACCCGGCCGGGCCCGCCCTCGGCGAAGAGCTCGGCATACGCCAGGTAGGGCTCGTCGCGCCGCAGGTCGACGTCCAGACCGCTCGCGCGGGCGATTGGGCCGGACACGCCGTAGGCGAGCACCTGCTCCAGCGGCAGGACGCCCACCCCGCGGGTGCGGGACTGCAGGATCTCGTTGCCGAGGGTGAGGCCCAGCAGGTCCGGCATCCGCCCGCGCACGGTCTCGACGGCGGCGTCGACCCGGTCCAGCCATCCCTGCGGCAGGTCGTGGAGCAGGCCGCCGATCCGGGTCGCCATGTAGTGCATGCGCCCGCCGGAGAACTCCTCCATCACCGCCTGCAGCTCCTCCCGCTCGCGGAAGGCGTGGAACATGGGGGTGATCGCGCCGAGCTCGTGCGGGTAGGAGCCGAGGAACATGAGGTGGTTGAGCACCCGGCCGAGCTCGCTGAGCAGGGTGCGCGTCCAGGTCGCCCGCTCGGGCACCTCGAGCCCGAGCAGGTGCTCGGCGGTCAGCGCGACGCCCACCTCGTTGTTGAAGGCCGACAGCCAGTCGTGCCGGTTCGCCAGCACCAGGATCTGCCGGTAGTCGCGGACCTCGAAGAGCTTCTCCGCACCCCGGTGCATGTAGCCGATGACCGGCTCGGCGGCGGTGATCCGCTCACCGTCGGCGGTGATCCGCAGGCGCAGGACCCCGTGGGTGGCCGGGTGCTGCGGCCCGATGTTGAGCACCATCTCGGTGGTCTGCAGACCACCCACCCCGGCGGCGCCCAGGGTGACGTCCAGCTCTCCGGCGCTCACGCCGCCACCCTATGCGTCCGGACGCACGAGGGCCACGACCCACCAGAAGTCGCCGGGTCCGCCCCGGGCGGTGAGGGCGGCCAGGGCGCCGCGCCGGGCCAGGGCGGCCAGGTATGCGGCCGGTTCGAGCCGCGCGAGCTCGTGCGGCACCGGTGCCGCCGGGGGCGGGTCCGGGAGCAGGTCGATCAGGGCCTCCCGCTGGAGCAGGAGCCGGCAGGCGTCCGTCCCGCCGCGCGGGGTGCCCGCGCCCAGAGAGTCGACGGCGACGTGCGCGGTGAGGTCGCAGGACCCGTCGGGGACGGCCGGCACCTCACGACCGCCGCGGAAGCCGGTCAGGGTCCCGTGCCGAGGGCGGTCGGTCAGCGTGTGGCCGTAGTCGACCGCGAGGACGACCCCGGAGCGCACCCGGGACACGAGGTCGGCGAACGCCAGGTCGCGCGTCCGCCCGATCTCCGCCCGCTCGACCTCCTCCGGCAGCCAGGTCCGCGCCCACCCCAGGTCCGCGCCGACCAGCGGTGGTCCGGCCGTCTCGCGTCCCCGGTGGTCCACCCTCACGGTGCGCCACACCCCCTGCCCGTCCCGGGTCGCGACCGGGCACGGGACGACGTCCAGCCACTCGTGGGCGAGCACCAGCGTGTCCTCGAGGTCGTGCAGGTCGTGGGGGAGGGAACCGCCGCCCGGGGCGACCAGCCACTCGTGGACGTCCAGGTCGGGGGGAGCGGGCACGACGTCGACACCGGTCAGCCGGAGGGCCGGGTCGAGGTCCCGCACGTGGCGGAGGAACTCACCCCGTCCGCAGCCGACGTCGACCAGGCGGGTGCACCCGTGCCGGCGGGCGAGGGCCACCACGGCCTGCGCGAGCACCTCACCACCGCCGGGGACCCCCTGGGCCGAGGTGGCGAAGTGGGACGCCGGGGCGTGCAGGCGGTAGAAGCCCTCCTGGCCGTAGAGCGCGTCGCGCCAGGCGCGCTCCCAGGTCTGCACTCGTCCGTCCACGGCACTAGGGTGCATCACCGTGGAGCTCCTCGACGTCGGCCGGATCGTGCTCGGTGTCATCCTCCTGGTCGGCGGCGGAGAGCTGCTGGTGCGCGGGGCGTCGTCCCTGGCCGTCCGGGCGGGGATGTCGTCGCTGGTCGTGGGACTCACCGTCGTCGCGGCCGCGACCTCGGCCCCTGAGCTCGCGGTGACCACGGGGGCGGTCCTGGACGGCGAGACGGCCCTGGCGATCGGCAACGTCGTGGGGTCCAACATCGCCAACGTCCTGCTCATCCTGGGGATCTCTGCCCTCGCAGCCCCGCTGGTGGTGAGGAGGGTGCTCGTCCGTATGGACGTCCCCGTCCTGGTCGGGCTGTCCCTGCTCACCCTGGTGCTGGCCCTCGACGGCGAGATCGGCCGGGGGGACGGGGTGGTGCTGCTGGTGCTGCTCGTCGCCCACGCGGCGGTGGCGATCGTCGTGAGCCGACGGGACCCGATCGTGGCGGGGGAGCAGCCTGCTGCCGAGGACTCCTCCGGGCCAGGTGTCCTCGTCTCGGTCGCTCTGGTCGTCATCGGCGTCGGGCTGCTGGTCCTGGGTGCTCGCGTCCTGGTTGCAGGTGCGGTGAGCATCGCGACCGGGCTGGGGGTGAGCGGGCTCGTCGTCGGGCTGACCGTCGTGGCCGTCGGCACCTCCCTGCCCGAGCTCGCGACCTCGGTCATCGCCACGATCCGCGGCGAGCGCGACCTCGCCGTCGGCAACATCGTCGGGAGCTGCATCTTCAACCTCGGGATGGTGCTGGGTCTTCCGGCGCTCCTCGCCCCCGGCGGGCTGGCCGTCCCCGCGGCGGCCGTCGCGCTGGACCTGCCGCTCATGATCGCCACCGCCGTGGCGCTGGCGCCGGTCGTCTTCACCGGCTACCGGGTGGGTCGGCGCGAGGGCGGTCTCTTCCTGCTCCTCTACGCCGCCTACGTGGGCTACGTCGTGCTGGACGCCACGAGCCACGACGCCCTCGAGGGCTTCACCACCATCATGGTGATCTTCGTGCTGCCGCTGGTCGTCCTGGCGCTCGTCGGTGCCGTGGCCTACGACCTGGGCCGCCGCAAGGAGCGGCGGCTGGCTGCCCGGGCGCAGCCCTCCGACTGAGATCGACGTCGTTTTCCTGCTAGACCCCCGACCCTGAGCGGCGCAGGATGGGACCGTGACCCCGATGCACCTCGACCCCGACCGTTGCGTCGCCGCCGTGCGCAGCAAGGACGCACGGTTCGACGGCTGGTTCGTCACCGGGGTGGTCTCGACCGGCATCTACTGCCGCCCCAGCTGTCCGGCCATCACCCCCAAGGTCCGCAACATGCGCTTCTACCCCAGCGCCGCGGCCGCCCAGGGTGAGGGGTTCCGTGCCTGCCGGCGGTGCCGGCCCGACGCCACCCCCGGCTCGCCGGAGTGGGGGGCGCGCAGCGACCTGGTCGCCCGCGCCGTGCGGCTCGTCGCCGACGGCGTCGTCGACCGGGAAGGGGTCGTGGGGCTGTCCCGGCGGCTCGGCTACTCCGTCCGTCAGGTGGAGCGTCTGGTCCGGGCCGAGCTGGGGGCGGGTCCGCTGGCGCTGGCCCGGGCGCAGCGTGCGCAGGCGGCCCGGCTGCTCGTGGAGCGCACCGACCTGCCGATGGCGCAGGTGGCCCACGCCGCGGGCTTCGCGAGCATCAGGTCCTTCAACGACACGTTCTCCCGGGTCTACGCCGCCACGCCGACCGAGCTCCGCGCGTCCGTGACGGGCCGGGGGAGCAGCACGACGTCGGGTGCCCGGCCCGGGGTCGCCGGTGGCGCACGGTCCGGCGCGCCGACGTCGCTGAGCCTGCGCCTGCCCTTCCGCGGCCCGCTGCACACGGCCAGCCTCTTCGGCCACCTCGCCGCCACCGCGGTCCCGGGGGTGGAGGCGTGGACGGGTGACGCGCTCGAGCGCCACCTCGCGCTGCCGGGTGGCCCTGCCGTGGCGGTGCTCCGGCCCCCGGCTGCGGGCGCGCGGCACGTCGAGCTCACGCTGCGGCTGGCCGAGGTGGCGGACCTGGCCGCGGCCATCGCACGGGTCCGTCGCATGCTGGACCTCGACGCCGACCCCGAGGCGGTGGACCGTCACCTGTCCGGCGACGCCACGCTCGCCCCGCTCGTGGCGACCGCCCCCGGCGTCCGCCTGCCCGGCGGCCCCGACCCGGCCGAGATGGCCCTGCGGGTGGTCCTCGGCCAGCAGGTCTCGACGGCTGCGGCCGCCACCCAGGCGGGGCGTCTGGTGCGTGCCGTCGGCCGGCCGCTGCCGGAGGTCTTCGGGCCGGGCCGGTTCTGCTTCCCGACCCCGGACGCGGTCCCGGCGCCGCGACGACCAGCTCCCCGGTATGCCGGCGAGCCGGCGACGCACGCTGCGCACCGTCGCCGCGGCCCTGGCCGACGGTGAGCTCGACCTGGGGCCCGGTGCGGACCGCGACCGGGCGCGGGCCCAGCTGCTCGCCCTCCCCGGGGTGGGGCCCTGGAGCACCGAGATGGTCCTGCTCCGGGGTCTGGGCGATCCCGACGCCTTCCCCGGGACGACCTGGGCATCCGCGCCGTGGCCCGGACCGTCGGCCTGCCGGACGCGCCCGTGCCGCTGCAGGACCGCGCGGCGTCGTGGCGACCCTGGCGCGGGTACGCCACCGCCCTGCTCTGGGCGTCCTCGACCCACGCGGCCGCACGCCTGCCGCAGACCTCGCGCCCGAGGGGCGACCTCCACCCCGCCCATCCCGAAGGAGCACCCCATGACCTCCGTCCCTCCCCACCTGCGCGTTGACAGCCCCATGGGGCTGCTGCGCCTGACCACCGACGGCGAGCACCTCACGGGCGTCTGGTTCGAGGACCACCGGCACGGTCCGGGCGACGTCGGGCCGGCCGCCGGTCCAGGGCAGGTCCCGGCCGTGCTGGAGTCGGCGGCGCACCAGCTGGGTGAGTACTTCGCGGGCGAGCGCACCGTCTTCGAGCTGCCGGTGGCGACCCGGGGCACCGCCTTCCAGGAGCGGGTCTGGGCGGCGCTGCGGACGATCCCGTACGGGCGCACCTGGTCCTACCGCCAGCTCGCCGACGCCGTGGGGAGCCCCGGCGCGGCCCGGGCGGTGGGGCTGGCCAACGGCCGCAACCCCGTGTCGATCGTCGTGCCGTGCCACCGGGTGGTGGGGGCTGACGGGTCGATCACCGGCTACGGCGGAGGAGTCGCCCGCAAGCAGCTGCTGCTCGACCTGGAGGCCGGTGCCGACGCCCGTCAGCTCTTCTGAGCCCCGACCGGCGGACGACGGTCGCGGTGGCGCGTGTCCGACAGGGTGGTCCCGGCGACTACCCTGGAAGGTGTGAGCCACCCCCCTGCCGACGCCCTTCCCGAGACCGACCTGCCCGAGCAGATGAAGGTCCGGCGCGCCAAGCGGCAGGCGATGCTGGACGCCGGGGTGGAGCCCTACCCGGTCGAGGTGCCGGTCACCCACGGCCTGGCCGAGGTGCGCGAGCGCTGGGGTCACCTCGAGACCGGGGAGGAGACCCAGGACGTCGTCGCCGTCGCCGGGCGGCTGGTCTTCGTGCGCAACACCGGCAAGCTCTGCTTCGCGACGCTCCAGGCCGGGGACGGCACCCGGCTGCAGGCGATGCTCTCCCTGGCCGAGGTCGGGGAGGAGTCCCTGGCCCGGTGGAAGGCCTGGGTGGACCTGGGCGACCACGTCCTCGTGCGCGGCCGGGTCGTCTCCTCGCGCCGCGGCGAGCTCTCCGTCATGGCGCAGGAGTGGACCATGGCGGCCAAGGCGCTGCGACCGCTGCCCGTCCTGCACAAGGAGCTCTCCGAGGAGCAGCGGGTCCGGCAGCGCTACGTCGACCTCATCGTCCGCGAGGAGGCCCGGCAGATGGTGCGCGACCGGGCCGCCGCCACCCGGGCGGTGCGCCGGGTGCTCGAGGACGACGGCTTCGTCGAGGTGGAGACCCCCACCCTGCAGCTGGTCCACGGTGGCGCCAACGCCCGTCCCTTCCGCACCCATCTCAACGCCTTCGACCTGCCCATGACCATGCGGATCGCCCTCGAGCTGCATCTCAAGCGGGCCGTCGTCGGCGGGATCGAGAGGGTCTACGAGATCGGGCGGATCTTTCGCAACGAGGGCATCGACTCGACCCATTCCCCGGAATTCACCATGCTCGAGGCCTACCAGGCCTACGGGGACCAGCGCACCGTCGCCGATCTGACCCGCCGTCTCATTCTCGCTGCGGCTGACGCCGTCGGCCGGGGGCGCCAGGTCGCGACCCCTTCCGGGACGGTCGACCTGGACGCGGAGTGGGCCTGGCTGTCGTTCTACGACGGCCTTTCCCGGGCGATGGGGAAAGAGGTCTCGCTGGAGACGTCCCGCGCCGACCTCATCGCCATGGCGCAGGCGCACGACGTGCCGGTCAAGGACGGATGGGGTGCGGACAGGATCGCCCTGGAGATCTTCGGTGACGTCGTGGAGCCGACCCTGGTCCAGCCCACCTTCGTCTGCGACTACCCCGCCCTCGCCCAGCCCCTGGCGCGGCCCCACCGGACCGTCCCGGGTCTCATCGAGGCCTGGGACCTCATCATCGCCGGGGTGGAGCGGGCCACGGGCTTCACCGAGCTCGTCGACCCCGAGGTCCAGCGGGCCAGGCTCACCGAGCAGTCCCTGCTGGCGGCCGGCGGGGACGTCGAGGCGATGCAGCTGGACGAGGACTTCCTGCGGGCCCTCGAGTACGCCTCGCCGCCCATGGGTGGCCTCGGCATGGGGCTGGACCGCGTGCTCATGCTGCTGACCGGCTCAGGGATCCGTGAGACCATTCTGTTTCCCTTCCTCAAGCCGGAGGCGTGATGTCCGAGGTTCTCCACGAAGGCTGGATGATCCTGGCGGCCCTGCTGCCCTCGATCGGTCTTCTCTACCTGTTCTTCGTCATCATCAAGCACATGGTCGAAGGCGACCGTCGTGAGCGCGCCGCCCAGCGCGAGCTCGACAGGCAGGAGGCCGCCCGCGCCGATTCCCCCGGGCCCGCCGGAGAAGGCTTTTCGGCGTAGGTCTGCAGGATGATTTCCGGCCGGCGGCCGATTAATGTCGGACGCCGTTTGGCAGTGTCGGGCCGGAAGGGGATACTCTTTTCTCGTACGTCAGCAGAGCATGATGAGAGCCAATGATGGGAGAAAAGATGGCACAGCGCGTGCAGGTCATTCTGGTGGATGACGTGAACGGTGGTGAAGCGTCCGAGACGGTCGAGTTCGCCCTGGACGGCGTCAGCTACGAGATCGACCTCAACGACGAGAACGCCGCCAAGCTGCGTGAGGACCTGGCTCCCTGGATCGGCCAGGCCCGCCGGTCCGGCGGCCGTCGTTCGTCGCGTCGCCGCACCTCCGGCTCGGCGTCGGGCTCCGCCCGCGGCGAGGACCTGACCAAGATCCGCGAGTGGGGCCGGGAGAACGGCTACAAAGTGAGCTCGCGCGGACGCGTCTCGCAGGAGCTGCAGGACGCCTACGCCGCCGCGCACTGAGCGCGAGCGCGAGCACGGCACGACCGGGCCGGCCTCCCCTTTCGTGGGGACGCCGGCCCTGGCGTCGCCCGGCCCCCGGTCACACCTCGTCGATCGTGGACTGCGTGAGCCGCAGGTCCCCGGAGGCCGCGGCCTCCACCTGCGCCCACCCTCGGGGACGGGCGACCTGAGGGCGGTCCCGCCCGCGCAGGGACCACGGGCAGATCGTGGTCTTGGCGGCGTTGTTCTGGCTCCAGTCGAGGAAGATCTTCCCCGGGCGGAGCGCCTTGGCCATCCTGGCGGTGACTAGGTCGGGGTGCTCCTCCGCCAGCTGCTCGGCCAGGGCCTTGGCGACGGCGCTCACCTCCTCGGAGGTGCGCGTGCCCTCCAGCGGGGCGTAGAGCTGCATACCCTTGGACCCGCTGGTCACCGCACGGGCGCGCAACCCGGCGGCCTCGAGCCGGTCCCGCACCAGCACGGCCACCCGCGAGCACTCGGCGAGCCCGGTGCCCGGCCCCGGGTCGAGGTCGATCACCATCCGGTCCGGCGGCTGAGGCTCTCCCGCCTCGTCGACCTGCCACTGCGGCACGTGCAGCTCCAGGCTGCCGAGGTTGACGAGATAGACCAGCGCCGCCACGTCGGGCACCAGGGGGAAGGTCAGCGTGTCCCGTCCGCGCGAGGAGCCGGGGTGGGCACCGTCACCCGCGGCAGCCAGTCGGGTGCGCCAGAGGGCAGGTTCTTCTCGAAGAAGTGCCCCTTCTCGACCCCCTCGGGCCACCGGATCCTGGTCACCGGCCGCCCCTGCAGCTCGGGGAGGATCTGCTCGGCATGGGTGACGTAGTAGGTGATCACCTCACCCTTTGTGCGGGTGGACGGGTAGAGCACCTTGTCCAGGTTGCTCACCCGCAGGGTGCGTCCTGCCACTCGGACGCTCTGGCTGCTCACTGCGCCTCCAGCAGGTCGGCCGCGGCCAGGTCGGCCCGGGTCCCCTGGTAGGAAGGCTGCCGCAGCCTGCTGTCCCCCGGGGTGAGTCCCAGAGGCGGAGGCCACGTCGATGACGACCTCCGGCGCCACCCAGACCGAGCCCCTGGCCTCGGCATGGGGGATGGGGTCGACGAACGGGTATGTGGTGCCCGGCAGCGCGGCCAGCCGCTCGAGCAGGGTGGCCCCGGCGCGCCCGGCCAGCCCGCTGCCCACCCGGCCGAGGTACGCCAGGCGCAGGTGCCCCGCTGCGTCCCTCCGCGGTCGACCGTGGCCGTCGTCGACCGGCACGCCGACGTGCACGGCCCCGAGCCGGGAGGCCGTGCCCGTCTGCGGCCTCCAGCCTCCGACCACGACGCTCATCCGGTCCCGGTGGGGGAACTTCAGCCAGTGGGGGCTGCGCTCGCCCGGGAGGTAGGGCGCCGACCGCCGCTTGCTCAGCACCCCCTCCAGGCCCTGCTCGTGGGTCACGGCGAGCAGCTGGGCCCCGTCCTCGAACACCGGGGAGAGCTGGGTGTGGGGCAGGTCCTGGACCAGGTCCTCCAGCGCGCCGCGACGAGCGCTCCACGGGAGCGGGGTGAGGTCGAGACCGTCCAGCCGCAGGAGGTCGAAGACCAGGTACGTGACCGGGCGGGCGGCTGCCACCCGGCGGGCCGCCGCCTCGGTGGTGAGGTGCACCCGGTCCACGACGTGCGAGAAGGACGGGCGACCGTCCAGCAGGGCCACCGCCTCCCCGTCCAGGAGCAGGTCGGGGGCGAGGTCGGCCAGGCCGGCGAGCTCGGGGAAGGCCACGGCCACGTCCCGCTGCCCGCGCGTGAGCAGCCGCAGCCGGCCGTCCCGCACGTCCGCGAGCAGCCGCACGCCGTCCCACTTGATCTCGTGCACCCACCCCTCACCAGAGGGTGGACCCACGCTCGGGTCGCCGGGAGTGGCGAGCATGGGGCGCATGGGTCCATCCTGGGGGGTGTGAGAGCGATCTGGAAGGGTGCCGTCTCGTTCGGGCTGGTCAATGTGCCCGTGCGGCTCTACTCCGCCACCGAGAACCACGACCTGAGCTTCCACCAGGTCCGGCGTTCGGACGGCAGCCGCATCCGCTACAAGCGGGTCGCGCAGGCTGACGGCGAGGAGGTCGAGTACAAGGACATCGCCAAGGCCTACCAGACCGAGGACGGCAAGACGGTCATCCTCACCGACGAGGACCTGGCGAGCCTGCCCAGCCGCAGCAGCAAGGAGATCACCGTCGAGAAGTTCGTCCCGATCGACCAGATCGACCCGATCCTCTACGACAAGGCCTACTACATCGAGCCCGACGCGATGGGCGCCAAGGCGTACGGCCTGCTGCGGGAGGCCCTGCGGGAGTCCGAGCGGGTCGCGGTGGTCACGGTGTCGGTCCGGACCCGGATGACCATGGCCGTCCTGCGCGTCCTCGGTGACGCGATCGTGCTGCAGACGCTGCTCTGGCCCGACGAGGTGCGCGACGCCGGGCGGCTCGACCACCTCGACGAGGTCAGCGAGCCGAAGCAGGCGGAGGTGGGCATGGCCCGGATGCTTGTGGAGTCGATGGCCGGCGACTTCGAGCCCGAGGGGCACGTCGACGACTACAAGGAGGCCGTCGAGGCGCTGGTCGCGAGCAAGATCGAGGGCGGCGACGTCACCGAGAGCCCGGACGCCGTCGACGACGACGCCGACTCCGGCGAGGTGGTCGACCTGCTGGCCGCCCTGCAGCGCTCGGTCGAGCGGGCCAAGCAGGGCCGCGGCGGCGGCACCGCGGAGGAGGCCGACGGCCGGTCGGACGACTCCGACGACTCCGACGATGGCAGCGAGGACGAGGCCGCCGCCAGGAAGACCACGGCCACGAAGACCACCGCCAGGAAGACCACGGCCACGAAGGCCGCCGCCAAGAAGACCACGACCAAGAGGACCACCGCCAAGAAGACGGCTGCCAATGACACGGCCAAGCGCACCGGGACCGGCAGCACCACCCGGAGGTCGGCCCCCAAAAAGGCGGGCTGACCGGCCGGAGCGGCAGGGCCGAGCGTCAGGGGGCGGTCGTGGCGGCGGCGTTCTCGGCCGCCTGCTGGGCCGCCATCTTCGGGCTGCACCCGACGGCCTGGTCCAGGCTGCGCGCGACCGTCCCCGCCACCACCACGAGGTCGCGCTGCAGGTCCTCCTCGCCCTCGGCCAGGGCCTCCACCACGAGGGAGTAGGGCTCGTAGCCCTGCGAGCCCTCGCTGTCGGGGACCCGGCACATGGTCAGGGTGGTGACCTTGCGCGGGCCGAGGTAGGCCTCGCCCAGGTAGTCGGGACCGCCCTCGGCGATGCCGGCCTCCTGGGCGGCCAGGCGGTCCTGGGCAGGCAGCTCCTCACCCCGGTCGATCACCAGGCGCAGGAGCGGCTGGTCCCCGTCACGGCCCTCGCAGGCCCAGGTGGTCCGGTCGTCCTGCACGGTGACCTGGACCGGCTCGGTCCAGTCGGCCCCGGTGACGGCCCGCTGGACGCTGGGGCTGATGTAGCGGCACAGGAAGCCGTTGGCGGCCGGTGGCTCCTCGACGCCCACCACCGCGGTGACGTCAGCGTCGTCCGCCGCGGGCTGGCTGGGCGAGGGGCCGGCCGGGGCCGGCCCCGAGGTGCACCCCGACAGCAGGAGGGCGGACACGGCCAGGGACGGCAGGAGCGAGGAGCGGGTGCGCATGGGCGGACATGGTAGAGGCCGCGGCTGGGGCGGCCGTGTCGTTGCGCCGGGGGCGAACACCAGGCCGGTGCGGAACATCGGCGGTGGACGACGGCGTTGAGCGGAGCAGACGCACCGTAGAGTGAGGTTGCAGGAGCTATCGGCGAAGGAGACCGACATGTTCGAACGGTTCACCGACCGCGCACGACGGGTGGTGGTGCTCGCGCAGGAGGAGGCGCGGATGCTCAACCACAACTACATCGGCACCGAGCACCTGCTGCTGGGGCTGATCCACGAGGGTGAGGGCGTCGCCGCCAAGGCGCTGGAGTCCCTCGACATCTCGTTGGACGCGGTCCGCCAGCAGGTGCAGGAGATCATCGGCCAGGGGCAGCAGAGCCCGACGGGGCACATCCCGTTCACCCCGCGCGCCAAGAAGGTCCTGGAGCTCTCGCTGCGCGAGGGTCTGCAGCTGGGCCATAACTACATCGGCACCGAGCACCTGCTCCTGGGCCTGATCCGGGAGGGCGAGGGCGTCGCGGCCCAGGTCCTGGTCAAGCTCGGCGCGGACCTCAACCGGGTCCGCCAGCAGGTCATCCAGCTGCTCTCGGGCTACCAGGGCAAGGAGACGGCCGCGGCCGGCGTCGGACCGTCCGGCGGAGCGGAGGGCCAGCAGGCCGGCTCGCTGGTCCTGGACCAGTTCGGCCGCAACCTGACCCAGGCCGCCCGCGAGGGCAAGCTCGACCCGGTCATCGGGCGCGAGCAGGAGATCGAGCGGGTCATGCAGATCCTGTCCCGCCGCACCAAGAACAACCCGGTCCTCATCGGTGAGCCCGGTGTCGGCAAGACGGCGGTCGTCGAGGGTCTGGCCCAGGCGGTCGTGCGCGGTGACGTGCCCGAGACGCTGAAGGACAAGCAGCTCTACACCCTGGACCTCGGCGCGCTCGTCGCGGGCAGCCGCTACCGCGGTGACTTCGAGGAGCGGCTCAAGAAGGTCCTCAAGGAGATCCGCACCCGCGGCGACATCATCCTGTTCATCGACGAGATCCACACCCTCGTCGGTGCCGGTGCGGCCGAGGGCGCCATCGACGCCGCGAGCATCCTGAAGCCGATGCTCGCCCGGGGTGAGCTGCAGACCATCGGCGCCACCACCCTGGACGAGTACCGCAAGCACATCGAGAAGGACGCCGCGCTGGAGCGTCGCTTCCAGCCGATCCAGGTCGCCGAGCCCACGCTCAAGCACGCGATCGAGATCCTCAAGGGCCTGCGCGACCGCTACGAGGCGCACCACCGGGTGACCATCACCGACCAGGCGCTCGTGGCCGCCGCCTCCATGGCCGACCGCTACATCAACGACCGTTTCCTGCCGGACAAGGCGATCGACCTCATCGACGAGGCGGGCGCGCGACTGCGCATCCGCCGCATGACCGCTCCGCCGGACCTGCGCGAGTTCGACGAGAAGATCGCGCACGCCCGTCGGGAGAAGGAGTCCGCGATCGACGCGCAGGACTTCGAGAAGGCCGCGCGGCTGCGGGACGAGGAGCACAAGCTCACCCAGGCGCGCAGCGAGCGGGAGAAGGAGTGGAAGAACGGCGACATGGACGTCGTCGCCGAGGTGGACGAGGAACTGATCGCCGAGGTGCTCGCCGCGGCGACCGGCATCCCGGTCTTCAAGCTGACCGAGGAGGAGTCCAGCCGCCTGCTCCACATGGAGGACGAGCTGCACAAGCGGATCATCGGCATGGACGACGCGATCACCGCGCTGTCCCAGGCCATCCGCCGGACCCGCGCCGGCCTGAAGGACCCCCGCCGCCCGGGAGGCTCCTTCATCTTCGCCGGCCCCACCGGGGTCGGCAAGACCGAGCTCGCCAAGGCCCTGGCCGAGTTCCTCTTCGGGGACGAGGACAGCCTCATCACCCTGGACATGTCCGAGTACTCCGAGAAGCACACGGTCTCCCGGATGTTCGGCTCGCCCCCCGGGTACGTCGGCTACGAGGAGGGCGGGCAGCTCACCGAGAAGGTCCGGCGCAAGCCGTTCTCCGTCGTGCTCTTCGACGAGGTGGAGAAGGCCCACCCCGACATCTTCAACAGCCTGCTGCAGATCCTGGAGGACGGTCGCCTGACCGACAGCCAGGGCCGGGTCGTGGACTTCAAGAACACCGTCATCATCATGACGACCAACCTGGGCACCCGCGACATCGCCAAGGGCGTCTCGCTCGGCTTCTCCGCCGGGCCGGACACCCAGAGCAGCTACGAGCGGATGAAGAACAAGGTCACCGACGAGCTCAAGCAACACTTCCGGCCCGAGTTCCTCAACCGCGTCGACGACACCATCGTCTTCCCGCAGCTGACCCAGGATGAGATCGTGCAGATCGTCGACCTCATGGCGGCGCGGCTCGACGAGCGGCTCAAGGACAAGGACATGGCGCTGGAGCTCACCCCCGCCGCCAAGGAGCTGCTCGCCAAGCGCGGCTACGACCCGGTCCTGGGCGCCCGTCCGCTGCGCCGGGCGATCCAGCGCGAGATCGAGGACCAGCTGTCGGAGAAGATCCTCTTCGGCGAGATCGGCCCTGGTCAGATCGTCGTGGTCGACGTCGAGGACCCGGTCGGCGAGGGCCGCAGCCGCGACAAGGTCTTCACCTTCGCCGGCCAGGAGAAGCCGTCCGCGGTGCCGGACACCCTGCCCGTGGAGGAGCAGGCGGGCTGACCGTCCGCGTCGCGGGTCACCGACCCGACCGAGCAGTCCCCGGAGGGGCCGTGGCACCTGGTGCCACGGCCCCTCCGGCCACGTGCGGCATACCCTGACCCGGTGACCCTGCGCGAGGCGACCCCGACCGAGCTGGCCGCCTGGGACGACCTCGTCTGGGCCAACCCCGGGGGTCCGGACCTGTACCAGCTGGACAGCTACGCCCGCTTCAAGGCCCCCGCCTGGCGGGCGCGGCGGCTCGTCCACGAGCACGAGGGGCTGCCGCCGGTCCACGCCCTCTACCTCGTGCGGCGCCTCCCACCCTTCGGCGAGCTCTGGTACTGCCCCATGGGTCCCCGGGTCCCGGACGCCGACCACGCCCGGCGCTGCGTGGAGGACCTGCGGACGGGGGAGGTCGGCCGGCCCTTCCTCGTCGTGCTCGAGCCGTCGGTCCCGGCGACCGGTCCGCAGGACCGGGAGCGTCTCATCGCCTCGATCCCGGGTATGCGGTCCGTCCCGGACCTGCAGCAGGGCCAGCACACCGTGGTCGTCGACCTCCGACCCTCCGAGGAGGAGATCCTGGCGGGCTTCCGGCAGCGGGCGCGCCGGCACCTGCGCAAGACGGCCGAGGCGGTCGTGGAGCACCGCACCGACGCCGAGGCCTTCGCGATCATGTGGGACCTGTTCTCGCACACGATGGAGCGGGCGGGGGTCGACTTCCGGAGCCGGGAGTACCACCAGGGCATCTGGCGGGACTACATCGACGCCGGGATGGGGCACTTCGTGCTGGCCCGTCCCCGCCCGGGCGGGGAGGTCGAGGCGGGCGCCTTCGTCGTGCACCACCGGGAGCTGGGCTACTACAAGGACGGGGGGTCCCTGCGCACCCAGGACTCCAACGGGCTGCAGTACCGCGTCCAGTGGGAGGCGATGCGCTGGTGCCGGGAGCGCGGCGTCACCGACTACGACATGTACAGCACGCCGCCCAGCTGGCTCGCGGACGACCCGGGTCACAAGGCGCACCCGCTGGTGCAGTTCAAGACCGCCTTCGCCCCGATCGTGGACCACGTGGGCACGATGCAGCTGGTGCTCAGGCCGCGGGTCGTCCGCGCCTGGGACCTGGTCGGCATGCCGGTCCACCGCCGGCTGGCCGAGCGCACACCGGCCGGGATGTTCTTCTGAGCGGCGCGGGCGCCGCGGGGTTCGACCTGGTCCGGATCGGTCGGGGCCTGCCCTTCGCGGAGGTGCTGCCGGAGCTGCGGTCAGGGCTGTCGAGCCGCGGGGCCGTGGTCGTGCAGGCGCGTCCCGGCGCGGGCAAGACCACGCTCGTGCCGCCGGCGGTGGCAGGCTCCCTGGCCGCGCGGGGACCGGGCCCGCGTCGGGTCGTGGTGACGGGGCCCCGGCGCGTCCTGGTGCAGGCGGCCGCGCGCCGCCTGGCCGCCCTCACCGGCACCGAGGTGGGCGGGCTGGTGGGCAGCACCGTCCGGGGCGACTCACGGGTGGGGCCGGCCACGGTCGTGGAGTTCGTCACGGCAGGGGTCCTCCTCCGGCGCCTGCTGCGCGACCCCGAGCTCGCCGGGACCGGAGCGGTCGTCCTGGACGAGGTGCACGAGCGCGGCCTGGACACCGACCTGCTCGTGGGGATGCTCGCGGAGGTCAGGATGCTGCGGCCGGACCTGCTGCTCGTCGCGATGTCGGCGACCCTCGACGTGCCGGCTCTGGCGAGCGCCCTGGGCGACGCGGACGCTCCGGCGCCGGTGCTGGACCACAGCTCCGCCCAGCACCGGCTCGACGTCGTCTGGGCCCCGCCGGGCGGTCCGCGCACCGACGCCAGGGGCGTCACCGACGCCCTGCTGGACCACGTGGCGCGCACCACGGCCGAGCACCATACGAGGGCCCTCGCCGTCGACCCCGACGTTGACGCCCTGGTCTTCCTCCCCGGGGTCCGCGAGGTGGACGGGGTGGTCGACCGCCTGACCCGGCTCGTCCCGGGCCGGAGGGTGCTCGCGCTGCACGGTCGCCTCGGGCCGGGGGAGCAGGACCTCGCCGTCGGCGGCCGCGAGCCCGGCGGCGCCCCGCGGGTGGTGGTGTCGACGGCGCTGGCAGAGTCCTCGCTGACGGTGCCCGGCGTCCGCCTCGTCGTCGACGCCGGACTGTCCCGCGAGCCGCGGCAGGACCTGCGTCGGGACATGAGCGGGCTGGTCACCGTCCAGGCGTCCCGGGCGGCGATGACCCAGCGGGCCGGACGGGCGGCCCGGCTGGGCCCCGGCACCGTCGTGCGCTGCCTCGACGAGACCACCTTCGCCCTCGCGCCCGAGCACGCCACCCCCGAGATCGCCACCGCAGACCTCGCGGGAGCCCTGCTCACCCTGGCGGCGTGGGGCTCACCCCGGGGCGAGGGTATGCCGTTGCTCACCGCGCCCCCGGCGGGCGCCGTGCAGGCCGGCGAGGACCGGCTGCGCGAGCTCGGCCTGGTCGGACCGGACGGCCGGGTCACCGACCTGGGCGCGAGGGCGGCGGACGTGCCGGCGGACCCCCGGGAGGCCCGCGCCCTGCTCGTCGGGACCCCCGTGGTCGGCGCGCGGGCGGCCGCCGAGGTCGTCGCCGCGCTGGCCGGCGACCACCGTCGCCCCGACGCGGACCTGGGGGCGCTCGTCGCGGCCCTGCGCTCGGGGCACGCACCCGGTGTGGCGCGGTGGCGTGCGGAGGTGGCCCGGCTGGAACGCCTGGCCCGTCGGTCCGTGCCCGCGGGCGACCCGCCCCGGGGCGTCGTCCCGGACGGCGAGGTCGTCGGCCTGGTCACCGCGCTGGCCCATCCCTCGCGGGTCGCCCGCCGGTCCGGCGGCACCTGGCTGCTGGCCTCGGGGACGCGGGCCGCCCTGGCGGCCGGCAGCCCGGTGGCGAGCTCGGAGTGGGTCGCGGTCGCCGACGTCACCCGGTCCGGCGGCCGCGACGCCGCCGGCACCGGGGCCGTCATCCGCCTGGCCGCACCCCTGGGCCCGGCCTCCCTGGAGCTGGCGGCCGGCCCCCTGCTCGGGCGGGAGGTGCGGGTGAGCCTCCGGGGCGGCAGGGTGACGGCGCGGGAGGTGGAGAGCGTCGGGGCGATCGAGGTCACCTCCACCCCGGTCCGGCCCACCCCCGAGGACGGGGCCCGGGCCGTGGCGGCCGCCCTCGCACGCGACGGGGTGGGTCTGCTGACCTGGTCCGCGACCGCCACCGGCCTGCGCCGCCGCCTGGCGCTGCTGCACCGCACCCTCGGGGCTCCCTGGCCGGACGTGTCGGACGAGGCGCTGGCCGCCCGCGCCGAGGAGTGGCTCGGGCCCGAGCTGCGCCGGCTGGCCGCGGGCACCCCCGTCGACCGCCTCGAGCTGGCGGAGCCGCTGCGCAGGCTCCTGCCGTGGCCGGAGGCCGCGCGGCTCGACGAGCTGGTCCCCGAGCGGCTGCCCGTTCCCAGCGGGTCCAGGGTCGCCCTGGACTACCCGCCGCACGACGACCGTGACGCCCGGCCCGTCCTCGCGGTCAAGCTGCAGGAGTGCTTCGGGCTGGCCGAGACCCCGACCCTGGTCGACGGGCGGGTGCCGGTGCTCCTCCACCTGTTGAGCCCGGCACGCCGCCCGCTCGCCGTCACCGACGACCTCCGTTCCTTCTGGTCCGGCCCCTACGCCCAGGTGCGGGCCGAGATGCGCGGCCGCTATCCCAGGCACCCGTGGCCCGAGGACCCCTGGACGGCCCCCGCCACCGCCCGGACCTCCCGGCGCCGCTGAGCCCGGAACGTGAGCGCTCCCGCCCCGAGCCGGTGGCTAGACTCGCCCGCGTGAATCCCATCGTCGTCCGCCAGCTCGCCCCGACCGACCGGGAGGTCTACGAGACGGTCCTGGCCGGGCTGGCCGGTTCCCCCCACCTGACCTTCTTCCACTCCTGGGAGTGGGGCGAGGTGATGGCCGAGCGCACCCACCTGCTGGAGCGGGTGGCGCTGGAGCAGGACGGCGCGGTGGTGGCCGTGGCCCAGGTGGGGCTGCACCGGGACAAGGGGGTGGCGTACTGGTACTCGCCCCGCGGGCTGGCCCTGGACTATGCCGACCCCGGGCTGGTGACGGCCGCGCACGCGGCCCTGCGCGACCACTTCCGGGGACGGGAGGGCGCGGCCCTGCTGCGCGTGGACCCCAACGTGGTCCAGGGCGACCCGGCCGAGGCCGCGATCGACGCCGTGGGCGCCAAGCGGGCTGCCATCTTCACCCAGGTCGAGCGCTGCTGGATGGCCGAGGTCCGCCCCACCGAGGAGGAGCAGATCGCCTGGCTGAAGGACCACGGGCTCAAGGGCAACACCCGGCGGTTGTTCAACAAGGCGGGCAAGGCCGGCGTCACCGTCCGGGCCAGCGACGACCCGGCCGACCTGGAGATCCTCATCGCGATGCTGCGGGAGATGGACCAGCGCAAGGGCGGCATCGGCATGCACACCGACGACCACTACCGCGTGCAGTTCGCCCACCTCGCCCCGGCCGGTCATCAGAAGGTGTTCCTGGCCGAGATGGAGGGGCGGGTGGGTGCCGCGTCCCTCATGGCGCTCTACGGGACCGAGGCCAGCTTCCTGCACGGGGCCAGCTCGGCCGACGAGGACTTCCGCAAGCTCTCGCCGAGCTATCTCATGCACCTGCGCACCATGGGGTGGCTCGCCGAGCACCGCCCGGAGATCACCCGCTACAACTTCTGGGGCATCGTCAGCGACGAGAACCGCCACCCCGGGCACCCCCGGCACGGCTACTCCGAGTTCAAGCGCAGCTTCGGCGGCTACAAGGTGGAGTACGTCCGGGCGCGCGACCTGGTCTACCGGCCCCTGCACCGCTCCGGGCTCTACTACCTGGACGCGGCCCGCACCCGCCTCCACCGGAACGACTGACGCGCGTGAGCGCCGCCACGCACGACCGTCTCTCGGCCGACGTCCGGGCCCGGCTCGCCGCCTCGACCGGCACCGACGCCACCGACTGGCACCTGCTGTCCAAGGGACGGCACGCCCTGGAGCTCGTGCTGGCGCAGCTGGAGCCGGGGGAGGTGCTGACCCAGCCCTTCACCTGCCTCACCGCGGTCGCCCCCGTCATCACCGCCGGGCACGTCCCGACCTACGCCGACATCGACCGCGCCACCCTGGCCATGGACCCACGCGGTGTCGGCCGGGCGGTCACCGGACGCACCAGGGCCGTCATCGGACAGCACACGTTCGGTGCGGCCGCTCCTCTGGACCGGGTGCGCGCCGCGCTCGACGAGGACGTGGTGCTCGTGGAGGACGCGGCCCACTGCCTGGGGGAGATGGCCGTCGACGCCTCCGGCCGCCCGGTCGCCGACGTGTCGGTGCACAGCTTCGGGGTCGAGAAGATGCTCCCCACCCGTGCCGGCGCCGCCCTGTGGGTGGACCCGTCCGCCGCCGGCCGCCCGTGGCACACCCGGCTGATGCACGCCCTCGCCGGGCTGCCGGGCACCGGCCTGCGGGGCGCGGTGTCCGAGGTGCTCTCCCCGACGGCCCTGCGGGCGGGCCGACGGCTGGGAGGGCCCGCCGCCCGGCTCGTGGACCGGGCCGCCGCCGCGGGCCTGGTCGACAAGGCGATCATGCCCTCCGAGCTCTCCGGCATGGTGGCCGGGGAGCCGGCGGCCCTCACCGGTCGGTCCCTGGCGGCCGTCGCGCGGGAGCTGCCCGACCTGGCGGCCTCCCGGCGCCACCGGCGCCGGATCGCTTCGATCTACCGGGAGGGTCTGGCCGGGCTGGCCGACGTCACCCGCCCCGCGGTCCTGGACGAGGAGGGCCGCTCCCTCGTGCGCTACCCCCTGCTGCTGGCCGACGCCGCGCAGGCGGAGGCGACCTTCGACGCGCTCGCGGCCCGCGGGCTCGTGCCCGGGCGGTGGTACCGACCCCTGCTGTTCCCCGGTCCGACCGACCCCGCGCCGTTCGCCCACGCCCCCGGATCGTGCCCGGTGGCGGAGGACGCCAGCGCGCGGATCCTCAACCTGCAGACCGCCCCCTTCGTCACCGAGGAGGCGGCCCGGGCTGCCGTCGACGTCGTCCGCTCCCAGGTAGGTTGACCCGGTGCCTGTCCTCGACCTGTCCGACCCGGTCGCCGTCGACCGTTACGCCGCCTTCGTCCGGGCCCACCCGCTGCGGGCGCTGAGCCAGGACCCCCGGTGGGGGATCGTCAAGGACGACTGGGGCCAGGAGGCCGTCTACGTCGAGCGGGACGGGCAGATCGTCGCCGCGATGTCGCTGCTGGTCCGCCGGCTCCCCGGCGGCTTCTCCGTGCTCTACGCACCGCGCGGGCCGCTGGTCGACTGGGACGACCACGACCTGGTCCTGGAGATCCTGGAGCAGGCCGCCCCGCTCGTGCGCAAGCACCGGGCCGTCATGACCAAGTTCGACCCCGAGGTGACCTGGTCGACCGAGCTCGACGCCTGGCTCCGGGCGCAGCCCGGCTGGGTGGTCAAGAACGTCGGTGCCGACAAGGACGACCTGGTGCAGCCGCGCTACTGCATGATCGTCTCCCTCCGGGACGAGGAGGGCAGGCCCCTCGACGAGGAGACGCTCCTGGCCAAGTACGACGGCAAGGCGCGCAACCGGGTCCGGGCGGGCCGGAGGAGGGGGGTGCGCACGGTGGTCGCCGACACCGAGGAGGGTCTGTCCACCTTCCACGACATCTACACCTTCATGGCCCGGCGCAACGAGATCACCGCGCGCGGCCTGCCCTACTTCCACCGGATGCGGGAGGCCTTCGGGGAGCGGATGCGGGTGGTGCACGCCGTCCACGAGGACGACGTGCTAGCCGCGTCGGTGACGATCGACTACCACGGCAAGCTCTACTACCTCTACGCCGGCTCCAACGACACCAAGCGCAACCTGAGCCCGAACCAGGTGATGAACCACGACCTCATGGTGTGGGGCCTGTCCACGGGTGCGGAGAGCTACGACATGGGCGGGGTCTTCGCGCTCGACGAGTCCGACGGTCTCTACCTGTTCAAGCGGGCCTTCTGCAAGGCCGACGGCGGCGCCACCGAGTTCATCGGCGAGGTCGACGTCGTCCACCGCCGGGCGGTCTACGCCGTGCTCCAGCGTCTCGTGCCGCGGGTGCAGCGGGCCCGACGCGCAGCCGCGGCCACCGTCTCCCAGGCACGCAAGACGATCGCCGCCCGGCGAGCCTCCTGAGGGCACGGACCCCTCCCGCCCCGCGGCTCAGGCGGGGAGCCGGAAGCGGTCGTCATCCAGGGGCTCGACCAGGCCGTCGGAGACGAGCGCGTCCAGGCAGCGCTCACGCTGGAGCGCGTCCGGCCAGCAGGCGCGCAGGCGGGTCCCGGGGACGGGGCCGGGAGACTCGCGCAGGGTCTGCAGCAGCCGTCCGCGGCACTGCCGGTCGGTGCCCTCCCAGGCCTGCCCGCGTCGCGGCGGTCCGTCGTAGGGCGGGGAGCCGGCCAGGCGCCACGCGCACACGTCGGCGACGGGGCACGCCAAGCGGGGTGAGCGGGCCGTGCAGACCAGCGCCCCGAGCTCCATGACCGCGACGCTCCAGGTCGCGGCCTCTCGGCCGTCCCCGGGCAGCAGTGCCGTGGCCAGCGCCGTCTCGTCGCGGGTGAGCGCGGGCGCGGGCAGCGCGGCGCCCCGCACCAGCCGCGCCTGCACCCGCCGGACGTTGGTGTCGACGACGGTGGCCCGGTGGCCGAAGGCGAAGGCGGCGACCGCGGCGGCCGTGTAGTCACCGATCCCCGGGAGCGTGCGCAGGGCGGTCTCGTCCGCGGGCACCTCGCCCCCGTGCCGGTCCCGGAGCGAGGTCGCGGCCGCGTGCAGACGCAACGCCCGCCGGGGGTAGCCCAGCCGTCCCCACTCCCGCACCGCCTCGCCCGCCGGGGCCGCGGCGAGGTCCTCGGGGGCGGGCCACAGGGTCATCCAGCGCTCCCAGACGGGCAGCACCCGCGCCACCGGCGTCTGCTGCAGCATGACCTCGGACACCAGGACCCCCCAGGGGGAGCACCCGGCGGTGCGCCAGGGCAGGTCGCGCGGCGGGACGCGGCATACCACTGCCCGAGGCGGCGGTGCAGGGTGCGCCGCCGGTCAGGTGTAGCGCTCAAGGATGGAGCTCTCGGCCAGCCGGGACAGGCCCTCGCGCACGGCTCGGGCCCGGGTCTCCCCGACGCCCTCGACCTGCATCAGGTCCTCGAGGCCGCGGACAGCAGGGCCTGGAAGCTCCCGAAGTGGTCCACGAGCCGGTCCACGATGACGCCGGGCAGACGGGGTATGCGGTGCAGCAGCCGGTAGCCCAGGGGGCTCAGCTGCTGGTGGTCCATCCCGTCGCCGACCACGTGGATGCCCAGGGCGCGCGCCACGGCGGCCAGGTCGAGCAGCTCGATCGAGTCGAGCACCGCCAGGTTGAGCAGCACGTCCGCGGGTGCGGGCGCGCCGTCCTCGGGGGGGGTGTAGTCCCGGATGACCAGCTCCCGCTCGGCCGCGACCCCGCCGGTCAGCTCCTCGAGCTGCAGCCCGATGAGCCGGCCGTCGGTGCCGAGCGCGAGCAGGTAGTGGTCGATCTCGTCGCTGATGCGGCGCACCATCTCCAGCCGCTGCAGCACGGTGACCAGGTCACGGACCGTCACCAGGTCCTCGATCTCCAGGGCCGACAGGGTGGCCGCGACCTCGTCGAGGCGGGCGCGGTAGCGCTCGAGGGTGCGCAGGGCCTGGTTGGCCTGGGCCAGGATCTGGGTGCGGTCCTCCAGGACGTGGCGCAGGTCGCCGACGTAGATGGCGATCATCGACATCGACTGGCTGACCGAGATGACGGGGAAGCCGGTCTGCTTGGCGACCCGCTCGGCGGTGCGGTGCCGGGTGCCGCTCTCGCGGGTCTCGATCGAGCGGTCGGGCACCAGCTGCACGGCGGCGCGCAGGATGCGAGTGCCGTCCCGGGACAGGACCACCCCGCCGTCCATCTTCGTCAGCTCCCGCAGCCGGCTGGCCGAGAACTCCACGTCCAGGTCGAAACCCCCGGTGCTGATGGAGTCGACCACCCGGTCGCTGCCCAGCACGACCAGCGCGCCGGTGCGGCCGCGCAGGATGCGCTCCAGCCCGTCGCGCAGCTCGGTGCCCGGGGCGACGGCCGCCATGGTCGCCCGCAGCACGTCTTCGTCGGAGCGCTCAGCCACGCCTGTGCCCCTTCCCCGCAGATCCGCCTCACCCTGCCCGGGGAGGGACCCGGCGGGTGCGGGCCGTCCGACGTCCCGCTCGGGCACAGGATACGGGTGGGCTGCGGCGTTCTTGTCCTCCTGCGGGACAGTCGTTACCCATTCTTGACCGGGGGCCCCGGCCCGGTGGCGGGCCTCAGCCTGCGGGGTGGAGCCGGGCGCGGGCGGTCGCCGGCAGGCGGGCGGCCGCGGACTCGGCCGCCGCGACGACCAGACCCACGGCGTCGGCGAGCGTCGGGACCTCGTGGACGCGCATGCCGGTCGGAGGCCCGCCCTCGCTGAGCGAGCCCGCGGGGACGACCGCCTCGGTGAAGCCGATCCGGGCCGCCTCGGTGAGCCGGCGCGGGAGCCCGGTGACCGGCCGCAGGTCGCCCGACAGCCCGACCTCCCCCACGGCGATGGTGCTCACCGGGAGGGCGAGGTCGGCCTTGGCGCTGGTGAGGGCCAGGGCCAGGGCCAGGTCGACCGCGGGCTCGGACAGCCGGACGCCACCGACGGTGGAGGCGTAGCAGTCGTTGCGGGCCAACGGCACCCCGCCCCGCTGGGACAGGACGGCGAGCACCATGGCCAGGCGGGCCGAGTCGAGACCGCTCGTGGTGCGGCGGGGGCTGCCGACCTCCTCGCCGCCCACCAGCGCCTGCACCTCCGCCACCAGGGGCCGGCGCCCCTCGAGGGTGACGGTGACGCAGGTCCCCGGCACGGGCCGGTCGCGGCTGGTGAGGAAGAGGCCGCTGGGGTCGGCCAGCCCGGTGATCCCCGCGTCGCCCAGGTCGAAGCACCCGACCTCGTCCGTGGGGCCGAAGCGGTTCTTCACCGCACGCACCAGCCGCAGCCGGGAGTGCCGCTCGCCCTCGAAGCCGACCACGACGTCCACCAGGTGCTCGAGCAGGCGTGGCCCGGCGATGGCGCCGTCCTTGGTGACGTGCCCGATGAGGATGGTCGCCGTCCCGCGCGACTTGGCGGCCTGGATCAGCGCCGCCGCGACCTCCCGCACCTGGCTGACGTTGCCCGGCGACCCCTCCACCTCGGCGCTCGCGACCGTCTGCACCGAGTCGACGACGAGCAGGGTGGGGGCGATCCGCTCGAGCTGGCCGAGGATCGTCGCGAGGTCGGTCTCGGCCGCGAGGAAGAGCTGGTCGGCGACGGCGCCGATGCGCTCGGCCCGGAGCTTGACCTGGGCCGCCGACTCCTCGCCGGAGACGTAGAGCACCTGCAGCCCCGACCGGGCGGCCCGGGCGGCGACGTCCAGGGCCAGGGTGGACTTGCCGATGCCCGGCTCGCCGGCCATGAGGACCACGGCGCCGGGGACGAGGCCGCCTCCCAGGACGCGGTCGAACTCCTCGACCCCGGTCGGGCGGGCCCGGGCCTGCTGGGCGTCCACCTCGGCGATCGGCACGGCGGGGCGGACCGGGGGCACGGCGTTGGTCCGGACCGCCGACGCGGCCCCCACCTCCGCGACCGTGCCCCAGGCCTGGCACTCGCCGCACCGGCCGACCCACTTCGCGGTCTGCCACCCGCACTCGCCGCACCGGTATGCCGGACCTCTCGCCTTCGCCACACGCCCCAGGGTAGGTGGCGGGTCCGACAGGCCCGTGCCGTCCTCACCGGGGGCGCGGGCTCCCACCCTGGGCGGCCCGCGTCGCCGGGTGCACGTGCAGCGGCAGGAGCGGGCGACCACCGGGCCCGCCCAGGGCCTCGACCGCGGCCAGGTGCACCTCGCAGGCGCGCGCCAGCTCCGCGTAGGCCGCCGGGCCGAGCAACTCCACCAGCTCGGCGCGCAGGGAGACGAACACCGGCTCGGACCCGGTGTGCGCCTCCGGGGCGTTCGTGCAGTACCAGTCCAGGTCGTGCCCGCCCGGGCCCCAGCCCCGCCGGTCGTACTCCCCGACCGAGATCTCCAGGTGGGAGGTGCCGTCGGCGCTGCTCACCTCCCGGTACTCCCGCCGCAGCGGCAGCTGCCAGCACACGTCCGGCTTGGTCGTCAGCGGCTCCAGCCCGCGGTCGACCGCGTGCCGGTGCAGGGCGCAGCCGGGTCCGCCGGGGAAGTCCCCGCGGTTCAGCAGCACGCAGGCGCCGTCGACCACGCGCGTGCTGGTGGAGCCGTCCTCGTCCGTGACCCACCACCCCTCGGTCCGGCCGGTGCCGCGCAGCTGCCACTCGTCGGCCCCGAGCGACTCCACCACCGCCGTCACCCGGGCCAGGTCGTCCGCGTCGGTGAAGTGCGCCCCGAGGGTGCAGCACCCCGCGTCCGGCGCCCCGGCGTCGATCCCCGGGCACCGGCCCTCGGCGTAGAGACAGTGCCACCTCGAGGTGAGCCAGGTCAGGTCGGCCCGGACCCGCTGGGCCGGCTCGTCGGGGTCCTGGATCTCGGCCCACAGGCCCGGACGGTCCAACGGGGTCTGCGTCACCGGCCCAGCGTAGGTGGGATACTGGAAGCATGCGCCTGGGTGTGATCGACGTCGGTTCGAACACCGTTCACCTCCTGGTCGTCGACGCCCACCCGGGCGCCCACCCGATGCCCGACTTCTCGCACAAGGCGACCCTGCGCCTGGCCGAGCACCTGACCCCGGAGGGGGACATCAGCGCGGAGGGTGCCAGGACGCTGGCCCGCTTCGTCACCGACTGCGTCGAGGTGGCCGAGAGCCGGGGGGCCTCCGAGCTCATGGCCTTCGCCACCAGCGCTATCCGGGACGCCGGGAACACCGAGGACGTCCTGGCGCGCGTGAGGAAGGAGTCCGGGGTCACCCTCGAGGTGCTCCCGGGGGAGGACGAGGCGCGGGCCACCTTCCTGGCGGTCCGGCGATGGTTCGGCTGGTCCGCCGGCCGGCTGCTCACGGTCGACATCGGGGGTGGCTCCCTGGAGCTCGCCGCGGGGCTGGACGAGGAGCCGGACGTCGCGGTGTCCCTGCCGCTGGGGGCGGGCCGGCTGTCGCGCGAGCTGTCGGCCGACCCTCCGGGCGAGCAGGAGCTGCGGGCGCTGGGCAAACGGGTGCGGTCGCAGGTGGCGACGGCCCTGCCGACCCTCGCGCGGGTCGGGGTCCCCCAGCTGGCCACCGGCAGCAGCAAGACCATCCGCTCCCTGGCCCGGGCGTGCGGGGCGGCGCCCCGGGCCGAGGGTCTCTACCACCCCAGGTCGCTGCGCCGCGCCGACCTGGCCGACCTCACGCCGCGGCTGGCGCGGATGACGGCCGCGGAGCGGGCGTCGTTGCCCGGTGTGTCCGCCGAGCGCGCCACCCAGCTGCTGGCCGGCGCCGTGGTCCTGGAGGCGGTCCTCGACCTCGCCGACGTCGAGGAGCTCGCGATCTGCCCGTGGGCCCTGCGTGAGGGGCTCATCCTTCGTTTCCTGGACGGACTGTCCGATGACTGATCCCGCGCCCTCGTCCCCGCTCGACGACACCGGCACCACCGGGCTCGACACCACCCCCGCCGGCACCGGCCCGGCGCCGGGGGCCAGCGGCCCCATACCCGTCCACGTCTCGACCTCGTCGGTCTACCCCGAGAACGCCGCCTACGCGTTCGACCTCGCGCAGCGGCTGGGCTACGACGGGGTGGAGATCATGGTCTGGACCGACCCGGTCACGCAGGAGGCGGGGGCCCTCAACGCGCTGGCCAACCTGCACGAGCTCAGGATCGGGGCCATCCACGCGCCCACGCTGCTGCTCGCCCAGCGGCTGTGGGGCTGGGAGCCGTGGGGCAAGATCGAGCGGGCGCTCGACCTCGCGGCGGAGGTCAACGCCCAGTGCGTGGTGGTGCACCCGCCCTTCCGCTGGCAGCAGGGGTATGCCGAGGGGTTCGTGGAGGGCGTCGCGGAGCGCGAGAAGCGGTGGGGCGTGCCGATCGCCGTCGAGAACATGTTCCCCTGGCGCACGGGCGCGTCGGCGATGCAGGCCTACCTCCCGGGGCCCGACCCCCGGGACTACCCCTACGCTAACGTCACCCTCGACATCAGCCACGCCGCGACCGCGGGCACCGACGCGCTGGAGCTCGCCCGGGACCTGGCCGACCGCATCCGGCACGTCCACCTCGGCGACTCCTTCGGCTCCTTCAAGGACGAGCACCTCGTGCCCGGCCGGGGGGCGCAGAAGTGCCGGGAGGTGCTCGAGCTGCTCGTGGAGCGGGACTTCACCGGGGTGGTCAGCCTGGAGGTGGGGACGCGCCGGATGAAGCCGGCCGACCGGGAGCAGGCCCTCGCCGAGTCGCTCGCCTTCGCCCGTGAGCACCTGGGCCAGCACGACCTGCCAGGGGCCCGGCCGCGCGCCTCGTGACCGGGCGTAGCCTAGCCCCCATGGTCCTCGCCAACCTCGATCCCTCCCAGGTGCTGCGCCAGACCATCCTCGGCATGAGCCGCAACGACCAGCTCCGGTCGGCGATCGAGAAGGCCCCCGTGAGCAGGGACATCGTCAAGCGTTTCGTCGGCGGGGTCAGCAGCTCGGACGCGGTCCGCACCGCGACGGAGCTGGTGGACACCCGTCGGCTGGTGACCATCGACTACCTCGGCGAGGACACCCTCGACCCCGCCCAGGCGGCGCACACGCGGGACGCCTACCTGGACCTGCTGGAGCACCTGGCCGAGGCCGGCCTGACCGCCGACGGCACGGTGGAGGTCAGTCTCAAGCTGTCGGCGCTCGGGCAGGCCCTGGGGCGGGACGGCAACCGCATCGCGCTGGACAACGCCCGGGCCATCTGCCAGGCCGCCGCCAACGCCGGGACCACGGTGACCCTCGACATGGAGGACCACACCACGACCGACCTCACGCTGTCGGTGCTGCGCGACCTGCGCCAGGACTGGCCGTGGGTGGGTGCGGTGCTGCAGAGCTACCTCTACCGCACCGAGCAGGACTGCCGTGACCTCGCCCACGAGGGGTCGCGTGTCCGGCTGTGCAAGGGCACCTACAAGGAGCCGGAGTCCGTCGCCTTCCCCGACAAGCTCGACGTCGACCGCTCCTACGTGCGCTGCCTGAAGATCCTCCTGGAGGGCGCGGGGTACCCGATGATCGCGACCCACGACCCCCGGCTGGTCGAGATCGCGACCGTGCTGGCGGCCAAGGCCCAGCGCGCCCCGGACACCTACGAGTTCCAGATGCTGCTGGGCATCCGTCCCGAGGAGCAGCTGCGGATCGCGGCCGGCGGGGCCCGGATGCGGGTCTACCTGCCCTACGGCGAGGAGTGGTACGGCTACCTCATGCGGCGGATGGCCGAGCGCCCCCAGAACCTCGGGTTCTTCCTGCGCGGCCTGGCCACCAAGGGCTGAGGGTGCTGGGATGACGATCGCCCTCCTGGGGGCCGGGGTGATGGGCTCGACGCTGGTCGCGGCCCTCGTGCGCTCCGGCCACGAGCCCACCGACCTCGTCGTCGCCGACAAGGTGAACGCCCGTGCGGCGCTGGTGGCCGACGAGCACGGTGCCCGTCACGCACCGCCGGCCGAGGCCACCGCGTCCGCGGACGTCGTGGTCCTGGCCGTCAAGCCGCAGGACATGGCCGCGCTGGTGGAGGAGATCCACGACGAGGTCCGCCCGGACACGCTGGTGGTGTCCATCGCGGCGGCGATCAGCACCGCATACCTGGAGCGCCGGCTGCCCGAGGGAACCTCGGTCGTGCGCGTCATGCCCAACACCCCCGCCCTGGTCGACCAGGGCATGTCGGCGATGAGCCCCGGACGGCACTGCACCCCCGAGCACCTGGCCCAGGCGCGCGACCTGATGGAGCACGTGGGGCGGGTGATCGTGCTCGACGAGGTGCACCAGGACGCGGTCACGGCGATCAGCGGCAGCGGGCCGTCCTACATCTTCTACGTGGTGGAGGCCATGATCGAGGCGGGCGTGCTGCTGGGGCTCCCGCGCGACACCGCCACCGAGCTGGTCGTGCAGACGTTGTATGGTGCGGCCACGATGATCCGAGAGACGGGGCACCACCCGACGGTGCTCCGGGAGCAGGTCTCCAGCCCGGGCGGCACCAGCGTGGCGGCCCTGCGGGCCCTCGAGGATCACAAGGTCAGGGCGGCCTTCCTCACCGCGATGGAGGCCGCCGCCATCAGGTCCAAGGAGCTGTCACCGCCGGTGGAGTGACGGCGCCGGTGGGCCGTCGGAGGGCGAGTCCGGCGGCGATGCACCCTTGGCCCGTGTGACAGAGTAGGGAACATGACTGAGATTCACGTGCGCGTCCTGGGCGAGGACGAGTGGCAGGCCTACAAGGACGTCCGGCTCCGTGCGCTGCGTGAATCTCCCGAGGCGTTCGCCGCCTCGGTCGACGAGGAGGAGCAGCACCCCGAGGAGATGTGGCGCGAGCGGATGGCGCGCTCGCGCAGGCTGCTGGCGGAGGAGGGGTCCGACATCATCGGGGTGGCCAGCCTCGGCACGACCCACCGCACGAAGATCGAGGGCGCCGCCGAGCTCTTCGGGCTCTGGGTGCAGGCCGACCGGCGCGGCGCCGGGGTGGCCCGTCGGCTGCTGGAGAAGGCGGCCACCGTCGCCCGCGAGGAGGGGCTCAAGCAGCTGCTCTACTGGGTCGGCACCGACAACGGTCGCGCCGTGGCCTTCGCCTCCTCCTTCGGGTTCCGGCCCACCGACTCCCGTCGTCCGATGCGCCTGCAGGGCGTGGACGCCGAGGACGCCGAGGCCGAGGAGATGATGATGGTCTACCCCCTGGCCGACGCCGCCGGGGTGCCCACCTCCCTCTGACCCGCACCTCCACGACGCCCCGTCGTGGACTAGCGTGGAGGTATGAGCGTGCCCTGGGTGATGTGGGACGACCGCTACACGGCCTACGACTTCGGCCCGGGTCATCCGATGCACCCGTCCCGGCTCGACCTCACCGTCCGGCTCGCGCGGGAGCTGGGCCTGCTCGACCACGACGACGTCCGGGTCCGCCCCGTCCGCCAGGCCACGGACGAGGAGCTGCTCAGCGTGCACACCGCCGAGCACGTCGCGGAGGTGCGCCGGGTCTCGTTCGACCCCTCCGGCGCGCGGGGGCGGCACGGTGTCGGCACCGACGACACCCCCGCCTTCGCCGGGATGCACGAGGCGTCCGCGCTGGCCGTCGGCGGGACGCTGCTGGCGTGCGAGGCCGTCTGGTCGGGGGAGGCCGCCCGGGCGGTGAACATCGCCGGAGGTCTGCACCACGCCATGCCCGAGGCGTCCTCGGGGTTCTGCGTCTACAACGACATCGCCGTCGGCATCCAGCGTCTGCTGGACCTCGGTGCCGAGCGGGTCGCCTACCTCGACCTCGACGTCCACCACGGTGACGGCGTCGAGCGGTGCTTCTGGAACGACCCCCGGGTGCTCACCGTGTCCGTCCACGAGACCGGCCGGGCCCTCTTCCCCGGCACCGGTTTCCCCGGGGACACCGGCGGGCCCAGGGCCCAGGACACCGCCGTCAACGTCGCCCTGCCCCCGGGCACCGGCGACGAGGGCTGGCTGCGTGCCTTCCAGGCCGTGGTGCCCACGATGATGCGGGCCTTCCGCCCCCAGATGATCGTCAGCCAGCACGGCTGCGACTGTCACTTCGCCGACCCGCTCGCGCACCTGTCGCTGTCGATGGACGCGATGGCGGTCGCCGACGGCTGGGTCGCCGAGCTGGCGGAGGACCACGCCGGGGGCAGGTGGGTCGCCCTCGGCGGCGGGGGCTACGAGCTGGTCGACGTCGTGCCCCGGGCCTGGGCGCACCTGATCGGGGTCGTGACCGGTCGACCGGTCGACCTCACGACATCGGTGCCGGAGGCGTGGCTGCAGCACGTGCAGGACGTCTACGACCGGGAGGGTCCGACCTCCATGGGGGACCGGGGCGGGCGCGACATCAGGTTCGGGCGGTGGGAGGACGGCTACCACCCGGAGGACCCCGTCGACTCCGCGATCATGGCCACCCGCCGGGCGGTCTTCCCCGGGTGGGGCCTGGACCCGTACTTCGACTGACCGCCGGGTGGGTCACAGCGTCCCACCGTGCGTCACCCGAGTCACAGCAGGAACTCCGGGCTGATTTCGCACCAGGCGGCGTGTCGGGCTGGACTTTTTCTGGTCACGGCTTTCGCAACGGCACCATCTGCCCCTAGTGTTAACCCCACATCAACCGCTTGATCGTGGGTCGCGTGCCGGAGGGGAAGCCGAGTTCGCGCCCGCGGGAGACAACGAGAGACGGGAAGCGTCCTATGGCTGAAGAGCGTCAGCTCGCCGAGATGACGTTCATGACCGTGGCCGAGGTGGCTGCCGTCATGCGCGTGTCCAAGATGACGGTGTACCGGCTGGTGCACTCTGGCGAGCTCCCCGCCGTGCGCGTGGGAAGGTCCTTCCGTGTCCCGGAGAAGGCCGTTCACGCCTACCTCCAGGAGTCCTACCACGGCACCGCCTGAGGGCGCCGCGGGACGGCGCACCCGGTGGACCCGGCGCCCGCCGCGTTTGGGGAGCGTCCCCGCGCCGCGTTAGGCTGACCCGAACCTCGCGGCGTCCGCGGCCCACGCGGTGCTGCGGACAGCACGAGACACCCCCGATCGAGAAGGACGGCCCATGGGCTCTGTGATCAAGAAGCGCCGCAAGCGGATGGCGAAGAAGAAGCACCGCAAGCTGCTGCGCAAGACGCGTCACCAGCGTCGCAACAAGAAGTGACCGGCTGACCGGTCCAGGCATGGCGTCCCCCTCACCGGGTGGGCGCCATCGTCATACCCGGTCCGAGGGGGAAGGTGAGGTATGCGGTGGCGCAGGCGGGTCCCGGAGGTGGTCGTCGTCACGCGGGCGGGCTGCCACCTGTGCGACGTCATGGTGCGGGTGGTGTCCCGCGCCGCGGGGCGGGTGCCGGTGACCACGCGCGACCTGGACGAGGAGCTCGCGGCCGGCCGGCTGGAGCGTTCGGAGCACGACCGGTGGACCACGCTCGTCCCGGTCCTGCTGGTGGACGGGCGCGAGCTGGCCTGCCACCGCACCGACGAGGCGACCGTGCGCCGCGCCCTGCGCCGGCGATGAGGGGTGACCTCCGGCCCGGCACCCGGCGTTTTGGTTTCTTCCTGGGACACCCATAGAGTGATGGGGTCCGCGCCGACCGGGCGCGGGGGTCTGGTATAAGCCCCACCGGTCGGCGTTCCCGATGAGAGGAGCCGGTGCCGTCGTGATGGCCGAGTCTGCCCGACGCGGAGTGCCGGAGGCCACCGTCGGACGACTTCCCGAGTACCTACGGGCCCTCACGACCCTCGCCTCCCACGGCCGGCGATCGGTCTCCAGCGAGGAGCTGGCTGCGCTGACGGGGGTGCGCTCGGCCCAGCTGCGCAAGGACCTCTCCCACCTGGGCTCCTACGGCGTGCGCGGCGTCGGTTACGACACCACCCGCCTCGCCGAGCAGATCTCCGCCGAGCTCGGGCTCTCCCAGGACTGGCCGGTCGTCATCGTCGGGATGGGCAACCTGGGTCGGGCCCTCGCGTCCTACGGCGGCCTCGCCTCCCGCGGGTTCCGCGTGGTGGCTCTCGCCGACACCGACCCGACCGTGGTCGGGACCAGCGTGGACGGCCTGGTCGTCCAGCGGCTGGAGGACATCGACCCGCGGCGCACCCCGGTCTCCGTCGGGGTCATCACCACGCCGGCCGCGGCGGCCCAGCCGGTCGCGGACGAGCTGGTCCGTCTCGGCGTCAGCTCCATCCTCAGCTTCGCCCCCGGGGTGCTCCAGGTGCCCCAGGACGTTGACGTGCGCCGCGTCGACCTGGGCACCGAGCTGCAGATCCTCGCCTTCCACCAGCATCAGCGCTCCCTCTCCCGGGCCACCGGGGAGGGGGTCTCGTGAGCGTCCTCATCGTCGGTCTGTCTCACCGGTCGGCCCCCATCGACGTGCTGGAGCAGGTCGCCGTCGACCCGGACGGCGCCGCGTCCCTCACCGCCCGCGTCCACGCCGGTCAGCACGTGGAGGAGGCGCTGGTCCTCTCCACCTGCAACCGGCTGGAGGTGGTCGCCGAGGCCGGCACCTTCCACGGTGCGCTCGCGGAGGTCGGGGACGCCCTGTGCGCGGCCAGCGGGCTGTCGCGGGAGGAGCTGACCCCCCACCTCTACGTCCACCACGACGAGCGTGCGGTGGCCCACCTCTTCTCGGTGGCCAGCGGCCTCGACTCGATGGCGGTCGGCGAGAGCCAGATCCTGGGTCAGCTGCGCGACGCCCTCGCCGACGCCCAGCGCAGCGACCACGTCGGCCCCGTGCTCAACCCCCTCCTCCAGCAGGCCCTGCGGGTCGGCAAGCGGGCCCACGCCGAGACCGCCATCGACGAGGTGTCGCGGTCGCTGGCCGGACTCGCCCTCGACCGCGCCCGCGACGTCCTGGGCGACCTGTCCGCCGTCCGCGCCGTGGTCGTCGGGGCGGGGGCCATGTCCGGCCTGGCCGTCTCCCGCCTGCTGCGCGCCGGAAGCCGCGACGTGACGGTGGTCAACCGCACCGACGCGCGGTCGGCGCGGCTGGCGGAGGTGCACGGCGTGCGGGCCGCGCGGTGGGAGGAGCTGTGGACCCTCATCGGGTCGGCCGACCTCGTCCTCACCGCGACCGGAGCCGTCGGGCACGTCGTCGAGGCGGACGACCTCGCCGCCGCCCGGGCCCGGGCCGGTCGCTCCGGCGCCCCCCAGGTGCTCCTGGACCTGGCCCTCCCGCGCGACGTCGACCCCGACGTCTCCCGCCTGTCCGGCGTGCGCCTGTGGGGTCTGTCCGAGCTGCAGCGCGAGGGTGCCGGTGAGGACCACGGGGCCGCCACGGACGCCGCGCTCCGGGCGGTGCAGCAGCTCGTGGACCAGGAGGTGACCGGCTATCTCGTCGACCGCCGGGCCGCCCGCCTGGGCCCCACGCTGGCCGCCCTGCGCGACAGCGCCGCTCGGGTCGTCGACGCCGAGATGGCCCGGTTGGACCAGCGGTTGCCGCACCTGCCCGTGGAGGAGCGCGCGGAGCTGCGCCGCACCGTCCAGCGGGTGGTCGACAAGCTCCTGCACACCCCGACCGTGCGGGTCAAGCAGCTGCACCGGAGCGAGGGGCCGGGGGACTACGCCCACGCCCTGCGCGAGCTCTTCGACCTGGACCCGCACGAGGTCGCGCTCGCCCCGACGCCGGCGCTGACGATGCCCCGGGCCCTGGACCCGACCTCCGTCCCGCCCGAGGCGCCGGGTGCGGGAGAGGTGTCGTCGTGACCGCCCCGGTCCTGCGGCTGGGCACCCGTGCCAGCGCCCTCGCCACCAGCCAGTCCGGCTGGGTCGCCGACCACCTGCGGGCAGCCGGCCACGAGGTCGAGCTGGTGCTGGTCCGGACCGAGGGGGACCTCTCGCGGCGCAGCCTGACCGAGATCGGGGGCACCGGGGTCTTCGCCTCGGCCCTGCGCGACGCCCTCCACGAGGGGCGGATCGACCTGGCCGTCCACTCGCTCAAGGACATCCCCACCGCACCCGAGCCGGGGCTGACCATCGCGGCCGTGCCGGAGCGGGAGGACCCGCGGGACGTGCTCGTGGCCCGCGACGGGCTCACCCTGGCCGAGCTGCCCCCGGGCGCGCGGCTCGGCACCGGCTCCCCCCGGCGGGCGGCGCAGCTGGCTCAGGCTCGCCCCGACCTGGAGGTCCGGGACATCCGCGGCAACGTCGACACCCGGATCGGATACGTCCGCAAGGGCGAGCTCGACGCCGTGGTCCTGGCGCGCGCCGGGCTGTCCCGGCTCGGACGCCTCGACGAGGTCACGGACACCCTGCCGCTCGACCGGATGCTCCCGGCCCCTGGCCAGGGCGCGCTGGCGCTCGAGTGCCGCACCGACCGTCGCGAGCTGGTCCGCGATCTCGCGGACGCCCTCGACCACGCCCCCACCCGGGCCGCCGTGACGGCCGAGCGGGCCGTCCTGGCCCGTCTGGAAGCCGGGTGCACCGCCCCGGTCGCCGCCCTGGCGACCCCCCTGGACAGCACCGGGCTGTCCCTCGAAGTCTTCGTGGCGCTGGATCGTCCTCAGCGCCACAGGGCGACCGGCAGCCTCGCTGACCCGGTCGCGCTCGGCCACGACGTGGCCGAGCACGTGTTGACCCGTCCCGCCCCCCTCGTCACCGTTGCCGACAGCAGTGCCGCTGCCGCGGGGGCCTTCGAACCGGAGCCAGAACTGTGAGCACAGACGTCGCGCACCTCTCACCCGTCCTGTCCGAGGCCGCCGCGGCCCGGGTGGCCTTCGTCGGCGCCGGACCCGGCGACCCCGGGCTGCTCACGGTCCGGGCCCGGGACTACCTCGCCGCCGCGGACGTCGTCATCCTCGACGACCCCCGCCGTGAGGACCAGCTCGCCGGATGGGTGCGCGAGGACGCCGAGGTCCTGCTCACCGTGAGCGACGCCGAGGCCGCGACCCCGCTGACCGAGGCGGCCCGCAAGCGGCTCCTGGTCCGGACGGCCTCGCGCTTCGCCGATCCCAGCCACCTCGTGGTCCGCCTCATCGAAGGGGACCCGACCGCCTTCGCCGGGCTCACCGTGGAGGCCGCCGCCTGTCGCGAGGCGGGGGTGCCCTTCGAGATCGTCCCGGGTGTCACCACCGCGTGGTCGGTCCCGGCCTACGCGGGGATGCCGCTGTCCGGGTCCGGCAAGGGTGTCGGGGGTGAGCTGCACGTCGTCGACGCCGGCGACCCCCGCATCGACTGGTCGCTGTCGGCGGGGGCGGACATCACCGTGGTCGTGCTCGGCTGCGGGGACCCCCTCCTGGGGGCCCTGCGATCGCTGCTGGCCGCCGGACGCGCGGGGGAGACCCCGGTGGCGCTCACCGAGCACGGCACGACGGTCCACCAGCGCACCAGCGTGCTGACGCTCGACGAGGCGGTCGCGGCGATCGAGAGCGGGGCGGCAGAGTGCCCCGACGCCTCGATCGCCGTCGTCGGGCCCCAGGTCGAGATGCGCCACGAGCTCTCCTGGTGGGAGACCAAGCCGCTCTTCGGCTGGTCGGTCCTCGTGCCCCGCACCAAGGAGCAGTCCGGGACGATGACGCAGCGCATCGCCGCTTACGGCGCGACCTCCTCGGTGGTGCCGACGATCAGCGTGGAGCCGCCGCGGACCCCGCAGCAGATGGACCGCGCCATCAAGGGCCTGGTCACGGGGCGCTACGAGTGGGTGGGCTTCACCTCGGTCAACGCGGTCCGCGCGGTCCGGGAGAAGTTCGAGGCGCTGGGCCTGGACGCCCGTGCCTTCGCCGGCCTCAAGCTGGCCGCCGTCGGCGGGGTCACCGCCGAGGCCCTGCGCGAATGGGGGCTGGAGCCCGACCTGGTCCCGGACGGCGAGGAGTCCGCCCGCGGGCTGCTGGAGGTCTGGCCGCCCTACGACGACGTCCTGGACCCCATCGACCGGGTCTTCCTCCCGCGGGCCGACATCGCCACCGACACCCTGGTGGCGGGGCTGCAGGAGATGGGCTGGGCCGTCGACGACGTCACCGCCTACCGCACCGTCCGGGCCAGCCCTCCGCCCGCCCCGGTGCGCGAGGCCATCAAGGGCGGGGCCTTCGACGCGGTCTGCTTCACCTCCTCCTCCACGGTCCGCAACCTGGTCGGCATCGCCGGCAAGCCGCACCCGACCACCGTCGTGGCGTGCATCGGCCCGGCCACCGCCCGGACCGCGGAGGAGCACGGGCTACGGGTCGACGTCGTCGCGCCCGAGGCCAGCGCCACCGCGCTCGTCGACGCCCTGGCGGCGCACGGGCGGGAGCTGGCGGCCCAGGCGCAGCAGTCCGGCGAGCCGCTCCTGCGCCCCAGCCAGCGCAGGACGACCGGCCGCCGCACCCGCGCGCGCCGGTGAGCGGCACGGCATACCCCCCGGTCGGTCCGCGCGAGCGGCCCCGCCGGCTGCGGTCCACCCCGGCGATGCGCCGGCTCGTCGCGCAGACCCGGCTGGACCCGGCCGAGCTGGTGCTGCCCGTCTTCGTCCGGGACGGGATCGGGGAGCCGACGCCCATCGCCTCGATGCCCGGGGTGGTGCAGCACACCGAGCAGAGCCTGCTCGTCGCGGCCCGGGAGGCGGTCGACGCCGGTGTCGGCGGGATCATGGTCTTCGGGGTGCCGCGGGAGGGTGACAAGGACGCCACCGGCAGCTGTGGGCTGCGGGCCGACGGCATCCTCAACCGCGCCCTGCGCGCCCTGCGCGACGACCTCGGTGACGGCACGGTGCTCATGAGCGACCTGTGCCTGGACGAGTTCACCGACCACGGCCACTGCGGCGTGCTCGCCGACGACGGCAGCGTCGACAACGACGCCACCCTCGCGGTCTACGCCGAGATGGCGGTCGCGCAGGCCGCGGCGGGCGCCCACGTCGTCGGCCCGAGCGGGATGATGGACGGTCAGGTCCGGGTCGTGCGCGAGGCGCTCGACGACGCCGGGCACCAGGACGTCTCGGTGCTGGCCTACACCGCCAAGTACGCCTCCGCGGCCTACGGGCCGTTCCGGGAGGCGGTGGGGTCCAGCCTGCAGGGGGACCGCCGCACCTACCAGCAGGACCCCGCCAACCGCACCGAGAGCCTGCGCGAGCTGCGCCTCGACCTGGCCGAGGGCGCGGACCTGGTGATGGTCAAGCCGGCCCTGCCCTACCTCGACGTGCTCTCCGACGTGGCCGAGGTCGCCGACATGCCGGTCGCGGCGTACCAGGTCAGCGGCGAGTACGCCATGATCGAGGCCGCCGCCGCCCAGGGGTGGGTGGACCGCGACCGGATGGTCCTGGAGACCCTCACCTCGATCCGCCGGGCCGGTGCCCAGCTGGTCCTCACCTACTACGCAGTGCACGCCGCCCGCCTGCTCCACAGCGGAGCGCGCTGACCCCCCCACCCCACCAGCCGCCTCGCGTGGTTGCTCCATACCCCACCGGCCGCCTCGCGTGGTTGCCCTCGACCGCACCGGCCGCGTCGCGTGGTTGCCCTCGACCGCACCGGCCGCGTCGCGTGGTTGCCGTTGACCCCACCGGCCGCGTCTATTGGTTGACATGAGTCGGCGGGTCTGACCGGCTGACGCGACCGGACCAGGTCGACGTCCTGGCCGCTCGCCCGGTCAAGGTGGCTGAGGTGCCTGAGGGGGGCCCGTCGAGCAAGCACGCGATGGATCCGGCCACCACCCTGGGCGTCCGGTCGACCCCCCAACAACCATTGGACGCGGCCCGTGGGGTATGGAGCAACCACGCGGGGCGGTCGGTGGGGTGTGGGGCAACCATGCGAGGCGGTCGGTGGGGTGTGGGGCAACCATGCGGGGCGGCCGGTGGGATTACGTAGGCTGGCGCTCATGACCCCCGACCCCGGCCAGACCAGCCAGACCAGCCCGCCGTACCCGGCGGGCGCACCGGCCTCCGAGCAGCTGATCGAGCGGGCACGCCGGGTCATCCCCGGTGGGGTGAACTCCCCGGTCCGCGCCTTCCGGTCCGTCGGCGGCACCCCCCGCTTCATGGAGCGCGCGCAGGGGCCCTGGATGTGGGACGCGGACGGGCGGCGCTACGTCGACCTGGTGTGCTCGTGGGGCCCGATGATCCTCGGCCACGCCTCCCCGCGGGTCCTGGCCGCGGTCACCGACGCGGCGGCCCAGGGGTTCTCCTTCGGCACGCCGACCGCCCGCGAGGTGGCCCTGGCCGAGGAGATCGTGCGCCGGGTGGAGCCGGTCGAGCAGGTGCGGCTGGTCAGCTCGGGCACCGAGGCCACGATGAGCGCGCTGCGCCTGGCCCGCGGCTTCACCGGCCGGTCGGTCGTCGTCAAGTTCGCGGGGTGCTACCACGGGCACGTGGACGCCCTGCTCGCGCAGGCCGGCTCGGGGGTGGCGACCTTCGCCCTGCCGGACAGCTCGGGGGTGCCCCGCAGCTCGGCGGCCGAGACGATCGTGCTCCCCTACAACGACGTCCCGGCCCTGGAGGCCGCTTTCGCCGAGCGGGGCGCCGAGATCGCGGCCGTCATCACCGAGGCGGCGGCGGGCAACATGGGGGTGGTCCCCCCGGAGCCCGGGTTCAGCGACGCGCTGCGCAGGGTGACCGCGCAGCACGGCGCGCTGCTCATCAGCGACGAGGTGATGACCGGTTTCCGCTGCTCCGAGGCCGGCTGGTTCGGGCTGGAGGGGCGGCCCGAGGGCGGGGCGCCCGACCTGTTCACCTTCGGCAAGGTGATGGGCGGCGGCTTCCCGACCGCCGCCTTCGGCGGACGCGCCGACGTGATGGCGATGCTCGCACCGGAGGGGCCGGTCTACCAGGCGGGCACGCTGTCCGGCAACCCGGTGGCCTCCGCCGCCGGGCTCGCCACGCTGCAGGCGTGCACGCCCGAGGTCTACGCCCGGCTGGACGAGGTCAGCGAGGCCCTGGCCGGCGCCGTGACCGACGCCTTCACGCGGCACGGCATACCCCACCGCATCCAGTGGGCGGGGTCGATGTTCTCGGTCTTCTTCCGCGAGCACGCGGTCCGGGACTACGCCGACGCCCAGGACCAGGACCGCGAGCGCTTCGCCCGGTTCTTCCACGCGATGCTGCGGCGCGGCGTGCACCTTCCCCCGAGCTGCTTCGAGTCGTGGTTCGTCTCCGCCGCGCACGACGACGAGGCGGTCGAGGTGGCCGTGCGGGCGATCGAGGAGAGCGCGGCCGAGGTGGCCTGAGCGGGCTCGCCCCTCAGGGCCTGCTCAGGCTGGCGTGGGAGAATAGGTGACATGTCCCCTGCCGTGCCCGTCGAGGACCCCGTGCCCCCGGATCGGTCCCGCGGCCCGCGCGCGCTGCGCGACGGCAGCCCGGTCACGATCATCCACGTCGTCCGCCACGGTGAGGTCCACAACCCCGAGGCGATCCTCTACGGCCGGCTGCCCGGCTACCACCTGTCGGACCTGGGCCGGGAGATGGCCCGGGCCGCCGCGGACCACCTCGCCGACCGTGACATCACCTACGTGGTCTCCTCCCCGCTGGAGCGGGCGCAGGAGACCGCGGAGCCGATCGCCCGGGCCCACGGCCTGGACGTCGCCACCGACGAGAAGCTGACGGAGAGCACCAACCACTTCGAGGGGATCCGGGTCGACCGGCGCGCGCTGCTGCGGTGGTCCACCCTCCCGGTGGTCCTCAACCCGCTGCGCCCGTCCTGGGGCGAGGCCTACACCCACGTCGCGGCCCGGATGCGGCTCGCGCTGGACGAGGCGCGCGAGCACGCGGAGGGGCACGAGGGGGTCATGGTGAGCCACCAGCTGCCCATCTGGATGATGCGGCGCTCGGTGCAGGGCCGACGACTGGCCCACCACCCGCGTCGCCGTGAGTGCTCCCTGGCCTCCGTGACCAGCGTCCGCTTCCACGGCACCTACCCCGTGCGCGTCCTGTATGCCGAGCCGGCCGCCCACCTGCTGCCGGGCGCCCTCGACGTCACCGGCACCTCCACCGAGGTGATCGGCCGGTGAGCACGACCACCCGCTCGGTCGGGCGCCGCGCGCCCGCCCTGGCCGCCGTGCTGGCCCTGACCCTGGCCGGGTGCGGCGAGGACGGCACGAGCATCAACGAGCAGATGCGCCAGGGCGACCAGAAGGGCTACGTCGCCGGCAGCGGCCTGGTGGAGCAGCTGCCCCCCGACGGGCGCAGCACCACGATCGAGCTCTCCGGGACGACGCTCGAGGACGAGCCGTGGACCTCGCTGGACCACCGCGGCCGCGTCGTGGTCGTCAACGTCTGGGGGTCGTGGTGCGGGCCGTGCGACGCCGAGGCCCCCGACCTGGTGGCGGTGTCCGACGCCTACGAGCAGGCGGGGGAGCCCGTGCAGTTCGTCGGGGTCAACCACCGTGACAGCGTGCCGAACGCCCTGGCCTTCGAGGAGAAACACGGCGTCCCCTACCCCTCGCTGGTCGACGACGGAGGCCGCACCCTGGCCCAGCTGCAGGGCCTGGCCACGGCGCGCCCGACGACCCTGGTCCTCGACGGTCAGGGCCGGGTCGCCGCCCGCGTCAACGGCCAGGTGGACGCCACCACCCTGCGTGGCCTCGTCGACGACGTGCTGGCGGACGAGCCCGGTCAGGCCGCGGGGGCCCAGGGGTGAACGAGCTCGTCCTGTCCGGCCCGTTGCTGCTGGCCGCCGCCGTCGCCGCGCTCGCCGGGCTGGTCTCCTTCGCCTCGCCGTGCGTCCTGCCGCTGGTGCCGGGCTTCCTGGGCTACCTGGGCGGGATGACGCCGGCGCGCCCCGGCCCGGCGCGCCCCCCGCCGGGGAGCGGGGCCGGCTGCTGCTGGGGGCGGGCCTGTTCGTCCTGGGCTTCAGCGTCGTCTTCCTCGCCATGAGCGTGGTCATCTCCGGCCTGGGTATGGCGCTCACCCGCCACCAGGCCCTGCTGCTGCAGGTCTCCGGGGTCGTCGTGGTCGCGCTCGGTCTGGTCATGGTCGTGCAGCCGTCCGCCGCCTGGCAGGTGCGGTGGCGCCCCGCCGCCGGCCTGGCCGGCGCGCCGCTGCTCGGGGTGGCCTTCGGGCTGGGCTTCACCGCGTGCACCGGGCCGGCCCTGGTGGCGATCCAGACCCTCGGCACCTCGATCCTCCCGGGGAACGACCAGGTCCCCCGGGCGCTGGTGCTCGGCGCCGCCTACTCCCTCGGGCTGGGCCTGCCCTTCCTGCTGATGGCGGCCGGGCTCGGCTGGGTGCACCGGGTCTCCCGGCGGGTCCGGGCGCACCACCTGCTGATCCAGCGGGTCGGTGGCGGCCTGCTCGTCGTGCTGGGCCTGCTCATGCTCACCGGGGTGTGGACCGAGCTGACGGCCTGGACGCAGACCCGGCTGGTCAGCAGCTTCGAGACGGTGCTCTAGTGGCCACCCCCACCCGGCCCGCGGACGAGCAGCGGATCGAGCCGGCCTACCCCAAGGACCGCAGCACCCTGGGTGGTCCGCGGCTCGGGGTCCTCGGCTGGCTGCGCTGGGCGTGGCGCCAGCTCACCAGCATGCGGACCGCGCTGGCCCTGCTCCTGCTCCTGGCCGTCGCGGCCATCCCCGGCTCCATCTGGCCCCAGCGCAGCGTCGACCCCGTCCGGGTGCGCAGCTTCTTCGAGCGCAACCCGGACCTGGCCCCGTGGCTGGACCGGCTGCACCTCTTCGACGTCTACTCCTCGCCCTGGTTCGCCTCGATCTACCTGCTCCTCATGGTCAGCCTCGTCGGCTGCATCGTGCCGCGCATGCGCCAGCACCTGACCTCCCTGCGCTCGCAGCCCCCCCGGGCCCCGGGTCGTCTCACCCGGATGCCGGTGCACCGCCGGGTCGAGGTCGACGCCGATCCGCGGCAGGTGGTCGCCGCGGCCAGGGCCGTCCTGCGGGACCGGCGCTTCCGCCTGCGGGACGAGGACGCCGAGGACCCGCTGGCCGTCTCGGGGGAGAAGGGCCACCTCAAGGAGACGGGCAACCTCGTCTTCCACCTGGCGCTGCTCGGCGTGATCGTCGCCGTCGCCGCGGGGAGCCTGTGGGGCTGGCGCGGCGAGATCATCCTCAAGGAGGGGGAGAGCTGGACCTCGGGGGCCGGCACCTTCGACACCCTCAACCTCGGACCCCTCGTCGACGAGCAGGACGTCCCCACCTTCACCCTCACCCTCAACTCCCTGGACGTGGAGTTCGAGAGCCGCGCCGAGGGGGCGCAGTTCGGCCAGCCGCGCCGGTTCGAGGGGGTGGCGACGGTGGAGCTCCCGGGCCAGCAGGCCCGCGAGCAGGACTTCGCGGTCAACGCCCCGCTCGCCGTCGACGGCGACTCCATCTTCCTCCTCGGCAACGGCTACGCCCCGGTCGTCACGGTGCGCGACCCCGACGGCGGGCTGCTCTACTCGGACGCGGTGACCTTCCTGCCCCAGGACAACACCTACGGCAGCGAGGGTGCGGTCAAGGTGACCGGGCGCGAGCCGGGCCTGGGCCTGGTCGGCGGCTTCTTCCCCACGATCGACGTGAGCCCGGAGACGGGGATGACCTCCACCTTCCCCGGCCTGCAGGATCCCGCCCTGGTGCTGACGGCCTACGAGGGCGAGCTCTTCCCCGACGGGCGGGCGCAGTCGGTCTTCTCGGTCGACACCGACGCGATGACCCAGCTCACCCTCGAGGACGGGAGCCCGGTGGCCTTCCTGCTGCGCCCCGGGGAGACCTACGAGCTGCCCGACGGCAGCGTCGTGGAGTTCGAGGGGGTCATCCGCTGGGGCGGGCTGCTCGTGCGGCACGACCCCGGCCGGATGCCGGCGCTGGTCATCTCGATGCTCGCCCTGGCCGGCCTGGCCCTGATGCTGGGGGTGCGGCGGCGCCGGATCTACGTCCGGGTCACGCCGGGGGCGGGCGGAGCCGGCGGGCGACGGCATACTGGGGTGAGCGTCGCCGGCCTCCCCAAGGGCACCGACCCCGGCCTCGAGGCTCTGGTCGAGGACCTGGTGCGACGGATCACGGAGGCGACGACGACGTCCGCGAGCACGGACGACAGGAACGACAGGAGCACGGACGCATGACCGACCCGACCATGGCGATGACGAGCGACGTGGCCATCTGGGCCGCCATCGCGGTCCTCGCGCTCGCCCTCGTGGCCTTCTCGGTGCACCTGGCGATCGCCGGCGCGAGCAGCGAGCGGCGCGTGGACGCACGCTCCCGGGAGGAGGCGCTCGTCCCCGCCGGTGCCGACCCGGGGCCGGGCGCGGCCGATCTGCCCGACCGTTCGGCCGCCGCGACGTCCCCGGCCGCCTCCGCGCTGGCCCCGCCGCCCGACGGCGCGACCGGCGGTGCCGCCCGACGCTGGGGGGTCGCCGGTCTGCAGCTGACCTGGCTCGCGACCTTCCTGGTCGTCGGCGGGACGCTCATGCGAATGATCTCGGTCACCCGGGCGCCGCTGGGCAACATGTACGAGTTCGTACTCGTGACCTCCTCCTTCGCCCTCCTGGTCTACTCGGCGTGGAGCCTGCGCCGGGCCCGCCTGTGGCTCGGGGTCTTCGTGGTGCTCCCCGTCACCCTCATGCTGGTGGCCGCGAAGCTGTGGTGGTACACCGAGGCCTCCCAGCTCATGCCGGCCCTCGAGAGCTTCTGGCTGGTCATCCACGTGACGATCGCCTGCCTGTCGATCGCCCTGTTCGTCATCGGCGCGGGCCTGGCCGCGGCCTTCCTCGTCAAGGACCGGGCCGAGACCCGGGGCCGGGTGCGGGGCCGGCTGGCCGCGCTGCCCCCGGCGGCGGCGCTGGAGCGCCTCACCTACGGCATCCACGTCCTCGCCTTCCCGCTGTGGACCTTCACCCTCATCTCGGGCGCGATCTGGGCCGAGCAGGCCTGGGGGCGCTACTGGGGCTGGGACCCAAGACAAGGAGCTTGGACGTTCGTCATCTGGGTCGTGTATGCGGCGTACCTGCACGCCCGGGCGACCTCCAGCTGGTCGATCCGCCGGGCGACCTGGGTCGCGATCGTCGGCTTCATCTGCGTGATCGTCAACTACACGGTGGTGAACCTGCTCATGACCGGCCTGCACTCCTACTCGGGGGTGGCCAGCTGATGGTGCTCCTGCGCTACACGATGATGCGCATCCTGCTCTTCGCCGGCTGCACCGCGGCCTTCGTGCTGCTCGGCCTGGACGTGCTGTGGGCGGCCGTCGCCGGAGCCCTGGCCTCCATGGTCATCGCCTACTTCCTGCTGCGCCCCGACCGGGATCGGATCGCCGCCGGCCTGGAGCACTCCGTCGAGGAGCGGATGGCCCGCCGCCGCGACCAGGTCGACTCCGAGCGGGCCGCGGAGGACTGAGCCTCCACCGCGCGGCACCCACGGCCGCCCGCGGCGGCCCGTCGGTCAGGCCAGGACGAGGCCGACGGTGAGGGCCACGGCATACCCCAGCTGGAGCACGCCCGTCTGTCCGAGCGCCGGCAGCAGCTCGCGGCCGTAGGTCTCGCCGAGCACCGAGCGGACCGGGCGGACCGCGAGCGGTGCCGCGAGCAGCCCGACCAGCGCGGTGGGGTGCGCGACCGCCGCCAGGAGGACGGAGGCCAGGGCGAGGCCGACCAGCCCCGCGTAGAGCCGGCGGGTGCGGGCGAAGCCGAGCCGGACCGCGAGCGTCCGCTTGCCCACCTCCCGGTCGCCCTCGAGATCGCGCAGGTTGTTGGTCACCAGGATCGCGCAGGCCAGCGCGCCGCACCCGATCGCGCCCCCGACGGCGCCGAGGGTCAGCGCGTGCGCCTGGGTCCAGGTCGTGCCGAGCACGGCGAAGAGGCCGAAGAAGACGAAGACCATGACCTCGCCCAGGCCGCGGTAGCCGTAGGGGTTCTTCCCGCCGGTGTAGTGCCAGGCCGCCCACAGCGCGACGACCCCGGCCAGGGCCAGCAGCCAGGTGCCCGCGAGCGCGACCAGGGCCAGCCCGGCCACGGAGGCGACGAAGAAGGAGCCGAAGGCCGCGGCCTTGACGTCGGCGGGGGCGGCGAGCCGCTGGCCGACCAGACGCACGGGTCCGACCCGCTCCTCGTCCGTGCCCCGGACCCCGTCGGAGTAGTCGTTGGCGTAGTTGACGCCGACCTGGAGCGCGAGCGCCACGACGAGCGCCAGCACCCCCAGCCCGAGGTTGGCGTCGCCGGCGGCGTGCGCGGCGGCGGTGCCGACGAGGACGGGGGCGATCGCGGCGGGGAGCGTGCGGGGGCGCGCCCCCTCGATCCACTGGGCGAGGGTTGCCATGCGGTGGTCTACAGGCCCTTCAGGAAGTCCGGGTCGTCGTCGGGGCCGAGCGGCCCGCGGGGCGGGCCCTGCCGGCGGCCCCCGCGGAGCGTCTCCAGGATGCTGGTGGGTCGACCGGCGATGAGCCAGGCCAGTCCGCCGGCCACGGGGAAGATGAGGACGAGGACGACCCACAGCGGCTTGGGCAGCCCGCGCACCTGGTCCTCCTCCGTCTGGATCGCGTCGACGATGCAGAAGACGGTGAACGCCAGCAGCGCGACGGCTGCGATCACACGGGGCAACGCGGGTCCTCTCGGGGTCAGCGGGGCAGGGTGTCCATTCTGCCACCCCGCAGCAGGTCGACCGCGCGGAAGCGGTCCGGCTTGCCGGAGGGCAGCAGCGGTATGGCGTGGCTCGCCACGACCCGCCGGGGCAGGGCGTGCGGCGGCAGGCTGGGGCGCAGGGCCTCCCGCAGTCGCGCCTGCCAGTCGGCACCGGCAGGGTCACCGGCCCGCACCACCAGGGCTCCGACGACCTGGCCCCACTCGGGGTCGGGCACCCCGACCACGAGGGCGTCCACCACGCCCGGGAGGGCGGTGAGCACCGCCTCGACGTCCCGCGGCTCGACCTTGTGCCCTCCGGTGATGATGACGTCGTCGACCCGGCCCAGGACGCGCAGCCGGCCGTCGGCGTCGAGGGTCCCGCGGTCGTCGGTGACGAACCAGCGGCCCTCCATGTCGTGCACGAAGCGGGCGTGGGTCAGGTCGGGGTTGTCGAGGTAGCCGTCGGCCAGCACCGGGCCGCCGAGGTGGATCCGGCTGTCCTCGGGGTCCACCCGGACCCGGACGCCCGGCAGCGGCACCCCGTCGTAGACGCACCCGCCGCTCGTCTCGGACATGCCGTAGGTGTGCACCACCCGGCAGCCGGTGGCGCGGGCGTCCTCGAGCAGGGCGGGGTCGGCCGCGGACCCGCCGAGCAGGACCGCGTCCAGCCGTCCCAGCGCCTCGTGACCGGCCTCGTCGTCCAGCAGCCGGCGCAGCTGGGTGGGCACCAGGGAGGTCAGCCGCAGCGGCGCCTCGGAGGAGGTGACCAGCCGCTCCACCGCGTCGGCGAAGGCGGCCCCGGTGAAGGGACGGTGCGGGTCCAGCACGACCGGGGTGGACCCCGCCAGCGCCGAGCGCGCCAGCACCTGCAGGCCCGCCACGTGATGGGTGGGCAGCGCCAGGACCCAGCCTCCGTGCCCGCCGAGCACCCGGGCGGTGGCCAGGCCGCTGGCCCGCAGGGCGGTGCCCGGCAGGCGCACGCGCTTGGGGGTGCCGGACGAGCCCGAGGTGGCCACGACCACCGCTCCGTCGTGGGTGGGCGGGTCCTCACGCCGGCCGACGAGGTCGGCCAGGGCGTCGCGGACGTCATCCCACGGCGCCCCCTGGGGGAGCACGAGGTCGGTCACGGCGTCCGGAGGTAGGCGTCGAGGTCGACGTACCAGCGGCCGTCGACCTTCCGCAGGGTGATCGTCGCGTCCCCCATGGCGTCGGCGAACAGGGGGGAGTAGTTGTCCCTGTCGATGACCGCGGTGTCCTCCTGGACCTCGGCGCCGCGGATCTGCATCGCCTCGAGGATCTCCACGCCCTCCTCACCCAGGCCCTGGGCCTGCACCGTGGACTCCATCGTGGCCGGCAGCTGGGCCCGGCACAGCTCCAGGTCGGCGGTGACCGCGGTCATGGGCAGCTCGGGGTCGGAGAAGGACAGGAGCATCTCGCAGGCGTCGGCGTCGGCCGAGACCAGGGCCAGCAGGAAGGCCTTGGCCCGGTCGGCGGCGGCCTGGCCCTCGGCGCCCCCCTCGACCAGGGCGGGGTCGACGGTGGCGGCGGCCGGGTCGCCGACGCCGGCTGCCGCGTCGTCGTCCGGGTCCGAGGTGGCCGGGGCCGGGTCAGCCCCGGGCGCGGAGTCGTCCGCGGGAGCCGTGGTCGGGGCGGGGTCGACCGGTGTCGCCGTGGCCGGTGCTGTGGCCTCCACGACCGCCGGCTCCTCGCTGCACGCCGGCAGCAGGAGGGCGCAGGCGACGGCCAGGGCCGCTGCCGGACGGTGGCTCATGGTGGTCGACTCCCCTCGGGTGGCGCTGGCCGCAGTCTCTCACGCGGCCCGGCCGCCGGCGCCGCTCAGAAGTACCAGGGGAAGGGCGACCAGTCGGGTGCGCGCTTCTCCAGGAACGACTCCTTGCCCTCGACGGCCTCGTCGGTCATGTAGGCCAGCCGGGTCGCCTCGCCGGCGAAGACCTGCTGACCCATGAGGCCGTCGTCGGCGAGGTTGAACGCGAACTTGAGCATCCGCTGGGCGGTCGGGCTCTTGGCCAGGATCTCGCGGGCCACCCGGACGGCCTCCACCTCGAGGTCGGCGTGGTCGGCGACGATGTTGACCGCGCCCATCCGGTGCATGGTCTCCGCGTCGTAGGTCCGGCCGAGGAAGAAGATCTCGCGGGCGAACTTCTGCCCGACCTGCTTGGCCAGGTAGGCCGACCCGTAGCCACCGTCGAACGACCCCACGTCGGCGTCGGTCTGCTTGAACCGCGCGTGCTCCCGGGAGGCGATGGTCAGGTCGCAGACGACGTGCAGGCTGTGCCCGCCGCCGGCCGCCCAGCCGCTGACGACGGCGACGACGACCTTCGGCATGGTGCGGATGAGCCGCTGCACCTCCAGGATGTGCAGCCGGCCCCCCTCGGCCCTCACCCTGGCCTCGTCCACCCCGGAGGCCGTGAGGTCCTCGGTGCCCTCGGCGGCGTACTGGTAGCCGCTGCGTCCCCTGATGCGCTGGTCGCCGCCGGAGCAGAAGGCCCAGCCGCCGTCCTTGGGGGAGGGGCCGTTGCCGGTCAGCAGCACCACGCCCACGTCCGGGGTCATCCGGGCGTGGTCCAGCGCGCGGTGGAGCTCGTCGACAGTGTGCGGGCGGAAGGCGTTGCGCACCTCGGGCCGGTCGAAGGCGATCCGGACGCAGCCGAGCTCCACGTGCCGGTGGTAGGTGATGTCGGTGAGCTGCTCGAAGCCGTCGACGACCTGCCACCGGGACGGGTCGAACGGGTCCTGGGCCTGGGGTGTGTCGGTCACGGCGACCACCCTAGCCAGTCAGGAGGCCCCGGTCGGTGGGGTCCGGCGGACAGGGTTGACGGCTCCGGCTCCCGGTGGTGGAGGGAGAGCCCGCGCGCCTACTGGTCGCGGCTGCTCAGGACGCAGAACTCGTTGCCCTCCGGGTCCGCGAGCACGCTCCAGGTGACCGCACCCTCGTCCTGACCGACGTCCACCCGCGTCGCGCCGAGGTCCAGCAGCCGCTGGATCTCCGCGTCGCGGTCCTGGGAGGTGTGCGGCGCCAGGTCGATGTGCAACCGGTTCTTCAGCGTCTTGCTCTCGGGCACGGGGACGAAGACCAGTCCCTGGCCGCGGCGCATCCAGTCCTCCAGGGTCGCGACCGGGCCGGCCTCGTGCTCCTCCAGGGCCTGCCTCGGCACGATGACCGCCTCCTCCGGCGTGTCGTAGGCGCTGACCCAGTCCAGCACCTGAGCCCACCACCGGGCCTGGGCCTGCGGGTCGTGGGAGTCGACGACGACGGTGTACCACTTGAGTGCCATGCCCCCAGCGTGCCGCGGGCGGGGCACGCGCGCAGGCCGGGGCGTGCGGGACGAGGACAGGCGCCGTCCGCCGTCGACGGCCTACCCTCGGCAGGTGCCCCCGTCGCCCTCCCTGCCGCCTGCGTCGTCGCGCCCCGACCTGCCCGACCTCCCGGCGCTCCTCGGCTCCGCCCATGTCGTCCGGCTTCCGCTCCGCCTGCGCTTCCGCGGGGTGACCGAGCGGGAGGCGGTGCTGCTCGCCGGGCCGAGCGGCTGGGCCGAGTGGGCCCCCTTCGTGGAGTATGACGACGCCGACGCCGCCCGGTGGCTGGCCGCCGCCGTCGAGCTGGGCTGGGGCGAGCTGCCCCCGCCGGTGCGGGAGACCGTGGGCGTCAACGCGACCGTGCCGGCCGTCCCGGCGGACCGGGTGCCGGAGGTATTGGCCCGCTACGACCTGGCGGGCGGGGTCGCCCGCCCCACCGCCAAGGTCAAGGTCGCCGAGCGTGGTCAGACCCTGGCCGACGACATCGCCCGGGTCACGGAGGTGCGTCGGGTCCTCGGGGCCCGGGCGCGGGTCCGTGTGGACGCCAACGGGGCCTGGCGGGTGGACGAGGCGCTCGAGGCCCTCACCCGGCTCGCCCCCCTGGACCTGGAGTACGCCGAGCAGCCGTGCGCCACCGTGGCCGAGCTCGCCGAGCTGCGGGTGCGGCTCGCCCGGGCCCGCGTCGACGTGCCGGTCGCCGCCGACGAGTCCGTCCGGCGTGCCGAGGACCCGCTGCACGTCGCCCGGGTCGGGGCCGCGGACCTTGTCGTGGTCAAGGTCGCCCCGCTGGGCGGCGTGGCCCGGGCCCTGGAGATCGTGGCCGCGGCGGGGCTGCCCGCCGTGGTCTCCTCGGCCCTGGACACCTCGGTCGGCCTGGCCGCCGGCGTGCGCCTGGCCGCCGCGCTCCCACGGCTGGAGCACGACTGCGGTCTCGGCACCGCCGCCCTGCTCGCCGCCGACGTGGTGGGGGACCCTCTCCTCCCGCGGGCGGGCACCCTCACCACGACCCGGGCCGACGCGGCCCGAGCGGGCGTGGACCGCGCCCTGCTCACCGCATACGCCGCCCCCGCGCAGCGGCAGACGTGGTGGCGCGATCGCCTCGCCCGTGCCCACGCCCTGCTCTGAGCCAAAGGTTTACCTGCGCGAAACACCCGGCAACCGGCCCGAAACACGACGCGTCCGGTGCCGAAACATCCGCGGACTTCACTGTCCTCACCGGCCCGCCCCGTCGGCCCCGAGGACGTGACCCGGGGGGCGGGCCACCCCTCGCAGGATCCTTATCAGGAGGCAGCAGATGGAACTCACCGCAGGTGATGTCTGGGTCATGATCTCGGCGGCGCTGGTGCTGCTCATGACACCGGGCCTGGCGTTCTTCTACGGCGGCATGGCCCGCGCGAAGGCCGCCCTCAACATGATCATGATGAGCTTCGTGTCCGTCGGGATCGTCGGCGTCGTCTGGGTCCTCTGGGGCTACGGGATGCCCCCGGTTCCCGGCATCCTCGGCGGGCTGGTCGGGGACCCGACGCGTGACGTCGGGCTGAGCAGCCACGTCGGCTCCACCGACCTCGTCGGGATCGGCTACGGCGCGACCTTCGCCATCATCACGGTCGCGCTCATCTCCGGAGCGGTCGCCGACCGCACCCGCTTCGGCGCCTGGTCGGTCTTCGTGCCCGTCTGGGTCACGCTCGTCTACTGCCCGCTGGCCTTCATGGTCTGGGGCGGCGGCCTGCTCTCGGCCGACGGGCTGCTGGGGCGCACCTTCGGCGAGGCGATCGACTTCGCCGGCGGCACGGTCGTCCACATCAACGCCGGCCTGGCGGCCCTCGTGCTCGTCTACATCATCGGAAGCCGGTCCGACTTCGGGCGCTCCAGGGGCTTCCACAAGCCGCACAACATCCCGCTGGTCATGGTCGGCACCGCCCTGCTGTGGTTCGGCTGGTTCGGCTTCAACGGCGGAGCGGCCGGCAGCGTGGAGGAGGCGGGCCTCATCTGGGTCAACACCCTGGCGGCCCCCGCGGCCGCGATGCTGGCCTGGATGGTGACCGAGCGGGTCCGGGACGGGCGCCCCACGTCCATCGGCGCGGCCTCGGGCGTCGTGGCGGGCCTGGTGGCGATCACCCCCGCCTGCGCCTCGGTGTCGGTGCTCGGGGCGCTGGCGATCGGCGTCCTGGCCGGTGTGGGCTCCGCGCTGGCGGTGGGCCTGAAGTACCGCTTCGGGTATGACGACGCCCTCGACGTGGTCGGCGTGCACCTCGTCGCCGGCATCATCGGCACCGTCGCCCTCGGCTTCCTGGCGCTGCCGGTCGACGGGGAGGGCGGGGGCCTGCTCTACGGCGGAGGGGCGGCGCAGCTGGTGGCCCAGCTCGCCGCGACGGCCTTCACCCTGGTCTTCACCGGCGTGCTCACCGCCCTCATCGGTCTGGCGATCCACCGGACGATCGGCTTCCGGGTCAGCGCCGAGGACGAGGCCCGCGGCGTCGACCTGTCCGAGCACGACGAGGCCGCCTACGCCTTCGGCGAGGAGGCCGCCTCCTACGACCCCATCGCCGAGGAGACCCGCGCCTGAGGTGAGGGGCGCGGACGGTCCGCCCCGCGCCGGGGGCGGGGCGGACCGGGTCTGGTCGGGCACGTCCGGGGGGCGTGCCCGACCAGACGCGTCGGGGGAGGGGGGCTGGGGGAGCAGCTGGGTCAGGCCTCGAGCAGGAGGGTGAGCAGCCGTCTCAGCTCGGCCCGGTCCGCCTCGTCCAGGGTCTGCAGGGCCTGCTCGGCGACCGCGCGCCGGCGCTCTCGGACGGCGGTGACGATCCCACGCCCCGCCTCGGTGAGACCCAGGAGCACGGCGCGACGGTCGGTGGGGTCGGACGACCGGGCGGCCAGCCCGGCCGATTCCAGGGCGTCGGCCACCTCGGTGGCCGAGCGGGGGGCGATCCCCAGGTGCTGGGCCAGGGACGAGACGCGGACGCCCTCGTGCTGCGCCTCGAGCCGGGACAGCGCGAGCAGGGCCCGTTCCTGGTGGGGGGTGAGGCCCAGCCCGTCCGCGCCGTCCAGGCCCAGCCGCCGCCACCGGCGGGCCAGGCGCAGCAGCAGGTCGACCTCGCCGGCGGAGCGGACCTCCTCGGTGGGCGGCCCCGGAGGGATGTCGGTCATGCGGCCAGTATAGCGAGGCAGCGGAATAAGGAGGTTACCTCCGTACTTGTCAGGGAGGACACATCGTCAGCCGGCACCGACGACCGGCCCGAACGGAAGGAGAAGCCCTTGAGCGACTTCTCACCCCTGCACCCCGGCTCCGGCCCGCTCGAACGCGCCGGTCGCGGCCCTGGCTCCGGCGCCCGACGCGACCCCAAGGACACCGCCCAGCTGGCGGCCCACCCCGTGGACGGGCGACGCGTCCTGGCCCTCTTCGCCCCGCACCGCAGCGCCATCGGCGTCGTCCTCGTGCTCATCGTCACCAGCTCGGCCCTGGGCCTGGCCACCCCGTTCCTCGTCAAGGAGATCGTCGACGTGGCGATCCCCGAGCAGGACGTCCGGCTGCTGGTCCTCCTGGTCGGCGCCATGATCGGCGTCGCCGCCGTGAGCGCCGTCCTCGGCGTGCTGCAGACCTGGATCAGCACGACCACGGGGCAGCGGATCATGCACCGCCTGCGCACCGATCTCTTCACTCACCTGCAGCGCCAGCCGCTGTCCTTCTTCACCCGCACCCGCTCCGGAGAGGTGCAGTCCCGCCTCACCCACGACGTCTCGGGCCTGCAGGGGGTCGTCACCTCGACCGCCACCTCGCTGGCCGGCAACGTCGCCACCGTGATCGGCACCCTCCTGGCCATGCTGGCCCTCAGCCCCACCCTCGCCCTGCTGTCCCTCGTCGTCATCCCTCCCGCGGTCCTGGTCACCCGCTCCGTGGCCCGGCTGCGCCGGGACGCCACGGAGAAGCGGCAGCGGGCGCTGGCCGGTCTGCACGCCCAGGTGGAGGAGTCGTTGTCGGTGAGCGGGGCCAGGCTGAGCAAGACGCTCGGCGCCGGCGGCCAGCTCGCCGACCGGTTCGGCAGGTCCAGTGCGGGGCTCCTCGACCTGGAGGTCGCCGCGCAGATCGCCGGACGCTGGCGGCAGGCCACGATGGGCATCGTCTTCGCGGTCGTCCCGGCCGCCCTCTACCTCGTGGCCGGTCTCCCCGTCACCGGGGCCGGCATCTCGATCGGCACCCTCGTGGCCTTCACCGCGCTGCAGGCTGGGATCTTCCGGCCGGTGATGGGCCTGCTCGGCGTCGGCGTCCAGGTCACGGCCTCCATGGCCCTGTTCAGCCGGATCTTCGAGTACCTCGACCTGCCCGTCGAGGTCGCCGAGCCCGAGCCCGGGCGGGCGCGGCACCTGGACCCGTCCGAGGCGCGGGGCGAGCTGCGGCTGGAGGGCGTGACCTACCGCCACCCCGGTGGCGAGCGCGACGCGCTGCGCGAGGTGGACCTCACCATCCCCGCGGGCAGCACCGTCGCCCTGGTGGGGCACACCGGGTCGGGCAAGAGCACGCTGGCCTCCCTGCTGACCCGGCTGGACGACCCGACCCGGGGACGCGTCACGCTGGACGGGATCGACCTGCGTGACCTGCCCTCCGCGGAGCGGGCCGCGGTCGTGGGGGTCGTCTCCCAGGAGACCTACCTGCTGCACGCCACGATCGCCGAGAACCTGCGCTTCGCCTCCCCGGGCGCCACCGACGCCGACCTGGAGCGCGCGGCGCGGGACGCCCAGATCCACGACCTGATCGCCTCTCTCCCCGACGGCTACGACACGGTGGTGGGCGCCCGTGGTCACCGCTTCTCCGGGGGCGAGCAGCAGCGCCTGGCCCTGGCCCGCACGCTGCTGCGTGACCCCAGGGTGCTCGTCCTGGACGAGGCGACCAGCGCGCTCGACACCCGCACCGAGGCGGCGATCCAGGACGCGCTGGACCGGGTGCGTCAGGGTCGCACCGTGGTGACGATCGCGCACCGGCTGTCCACCGTCCGCCACGCCGACCTCATCGCCGTGCTCGACGGCGGCAGGCTGGTGGAGCGGGGCAGCCACGAGGAGCTGCTCGCCCTCGGGGGACGGTATGCGGCGCTCGTCGCCGCCGGTGCGCAGCCCGACGCCGGGGCGCGGACGGAGCAGCCCGTGGCGCTGGCCGCCTGACCTGCGCGCGGCGCCCCGGGCCGGGACAAGCCGTTAGGCAGCCCGGCCCGCGGGCGATATCCTCGGGACGTTCTGTATCCCCCCGCGACATCTCGAGGTGCACCGTGCCCACCGGCAAGGTCAGGTTCTACGACGAGGACAAGGGCTTCGGCTTCCTGTCCAGCGACGAGGGCGACGACGTCTTCGTCCCCCGCTCCGCGCTGCCCGCGGGACAGACCACCCTCACGCGCGGCGCCCGGGTGGAGTTCGACATCATCGCCGGCAAGCGTGGCGACCAGGCCCTGCACGTCCGGCTGCTCGAGCCGGCGCCGTCCGTGGCACGGGGCCTCACCATGAGGGACCGCAAGCCCGCGGAGGAGATGGTCGTCGTCGTGGAGGACCTCATCTCCCTGCTCGACCAGGCCTCCAACGACCTCCGCCGGGGCCACTACCCCGACCGTCAGCACGGCTCGGTGATGGCCAAGGCCCTGCGCGCGGTGGCCGACCAGTTCGAGGCCGGGAAGTAGCCCGGTGGCCGCCCCGAGGACCGACGCCGTCCTGACCGGTGCCGTCGAGGTCGCCCGCGCCGCCGCGGGCGAGATCGCCGAGCCGGGGACGGTCGGTGACCACCTGGGCGTCGTGCTCGAGGGGGAGCGGGTGGCCACGCACTCCTTCGCCTGCACCGCCTCGGCCTACCCGGGGTGGCGGTGGGCGGTCACGCTCGCCCGTCCGCCGCGGGCCCGGAAGGCCACGGTGAGCGAGGTGCACCTCCTGCCGGGCGAGGGTGCGCTCCTGTCGCCGGAGTGGGTGCCCTACGCCGAGCGGCTCGCTCCCGGTGACATCGGTCCGGGTGACCGCACCCCCTACGTCGAGGAGGACCCGCTGCTGGAGGCCGGCTTCGAGGCCACCGGCGAGGAGGAGGTCGACCAGGTGGCGCTCTGGGAGCTGGGACTGGGCCGCGAGCGGGTGCTCTCCGCCGAGGGGCGCGACGCGGCGGCCACGCGCTGGGCGACCGGGGAGCGCGGCCCGCAGAGCGAGGCCGCACGGCAGGCGCCCGCGCCGTGCCGGACGTGCGGCTTCTTCGTCCCGATGTCCGGCGCCCTGCGCTCGGTCTTCGGGGTGTGCGCCAACGAGTGGTCGCCGGCCGACGGTGCCGTGGTCGCGCTCGACTTCGGCTGCGGCGCGCACAGCGAGGTCGACGCCGAGCGTCGCGCGCCCGAGCCCGTCGAGCCGCCCGTGCTGGACGAGCTCGGGGAGATCGTCTTCGAGGAGCGCTGAGGCTCGGAGGCCCGTCGCGCGTCCGCCCGCCCCGTCAGGCGAACTGCGCGTTGCCGCGGCCCCGGCGCAGGTAGCCGTACCCCACGGCCCCGAGCGCCATACCGGCCACCGGCACCCACACCCACCACGCCCGCTCGCCGCTGCGCAGCTGCGGCACCAGCAGCACGACCACCAGGACGACCGCCCAGGCCAGGATCCCCCAGCGCACGAGGGTGATCGTGCGCACCGGCGCCTCCGGGGGGTGGATCTGCCCGGACGGCTCCGGCGTGGACTCCTCGGCAGGCGTGGTCACCCCACTACGCTAACCCGCATGTCTACCCCCGCGCGCACGAGCGCCACCCGGCCCGGCCCCTCCGGTGGCCCGCTCGACAGCTTCTTCCAGATCTCGCACCGCGGCTCGACGCTGGCCCGCGAGATCCGGGGTGGCTTCGTCACCTTCTTCGCGATGGCCTACATCGTCGTCCTCAACCCGCTGATCATCGGGACGGTGCCGGACGGGTCGGGCAGCTTCCTCGCGGACGGCAACCTCGCGACGATCGCCGCGTGCACCGCGCTCGCCGCCGGGGTCCTGTCGATCATCATGGGTGTCTTCGCGAACTACCCGCTGGCCCTGGCGACGGGACTGGGGCTGAACGCCTTCGTCGCCTACGGCGTCGCGAGCCTGGACGGCATGACCTGGGCCGACGCGATGGGCCTGGTGGTGATCGAGGGCATCGTCATCCTCGTCCTGGTGCTGACAGGCTTCCGCGAGGCGGTCTTCCGCGCGGTGCCGGCCCAGCTCAAGGTCGCCATCAGCGTGGGGATCGGCCTGTTCATCACCTTCATCGGGCTCATCAACTCCGGGGCGGTCCGGACGCCCGCCGGGGCCGCCGTGCCGGTCGAGCTCGGCGTGAGCGGCGTCCTGACGGGCTGGCCGACCGTGGTCTTCCTCGTCGGCCTGCTGCTCATCGCCGTGCTCATGGTCCGCAAGGTGCAGGGGGCCATCCTCTACGGCATCATCGTCGCGACCGTGCTGGCGATCGTCATCGAGGCGATCTTCACGATCGGTCCCCAGACCCCCGACGGCGCCAACCCGACCGGCTGGAGCCTGACCAGCCCCGCCCTGCCCGCCAACCTGGTCTCGGTCCCCGACTTCTCCCTGCTGGGGCACTTCAACCTGCTCGGCTCCTTCTCCGCCCTCGGCTTCACGGCGGTGTTCCTGCTGGTCTTCACCCTCATGCTCGCCGACTTCTTCGACACGATGGGCACCATGGTCGCCGTCGGCGCCGCGGGCGACCTGCTGGACGAGGAGGGCAACCCGCCCCGCACCCGTTCCATCCTGGTCGTGGACTCGCTGGGGGCGATGGCCGGTGGCGCGGCCGGCGTGAGCAGCCAGACCTCCTACATCGAGTCGGCCTCCGGGGTGGGCGAGGGTGCCCGCACCGGTCTGTCCTCGGTGGTGGTCGGGGTGCTCTTCCTGCTCACGACCTTCCTGTCGCCGCTGGTCGCGATCGTCCCGCAGGAGGCCGCCACGCCCGCCCTGGTCATCGTCGGTTTCCTCATGATGCAGCAGGTCATCGGGATCAGCTGGGACGACCTGGAGATCGCGCTGCCGGCGTTCCTCACGATCGTCCTCATGCCGTTCACCTACTCGATCACGGCCGGCATCGGCGCCGGCTTCGTCACCTGGGTCCTGCTCAAGGTCGTCCGCGGCAAGGCCGCGCAGGTCCACCCGCTCATGTGGATCGTGGCACTGCTCTTCCTCTTCTACTTCGGCATCGACCCGATCCGGGACCTGCTCGGGGTATGACGTCGGCCGGCGGTGCGGCCGGACATTAGTTAGGTGAAGCAACAGTAGGGTAGCATCGGGGGCCGTGCCTGCTCCCGACCCCGACACCGCAGCCCTCGCCCACGACCTCCGCATCGCCTGCATGCGGGTGGCGCGGCGGGTGCGGTTCGACGCGGACAACACCGTCGCGCCCCACCAGTTCAGCGTGCTGGTCCGGCTCGAGCAGCCCCGCACGCTGGGCGAGGTCGCCGCGCTGGAGCAGGTGAGCGCGCCGACCATCAGCCGCACCGTGGCTCAGCTCGTCGACCAGGGCTACGTCACCCGGGAGACCGACCCCGACGACCGGCGCTCGGTGCGGCTGTCGCTGAGCGAGCTGGGCGCCGCCGTCGTGCGCCGCGAGCGGGCCCACCGGGACGCGTGGATGACCGCCCGGCTCGAGGGCCTGACCGCCGCCGACCGCACCCTGCTCCGCCGGGCCACCGACCTCATCGAGGGGCTGCTGACCAGGGAGTCGCGGCCGTGAGCGCGATGTTCTCCGCGCTGTCGGTGCGCAACTACCGCATCTACGCCGCGGGCGCCATCGTCTCCAACACGGGCACGTGGATGGGTCGCATCGCCCAGGACTGGGTGGTCCTCACCGAGCTCACGGACAACTCCTCCCAGGCCCTGGGCATCGTCACCGGCCTGCAGTTCCTCCCCATCCTGCTCTTCACGCCGCTCGCCGGGGCGATCAGCGACACCTTCCCCAAGCGCAACGTCATGCTGGTCAGCCAGTCCTTCATGGCCTTCTTCGCGGTCGTCATGGGTGTCACCGTGCTCACCGGCCACATGGAGCTGTGGCACATGTACGTCCTGGCCTTCCTGTCCGGGACGGCCGCCGCCTTCGACGCCCCTGCCCGCCAGTCCTTCGTCTCCGAGATGGTCCCGAAGGACAAGCTCACCAACGCGGTCGGTCTGAACTCCGCGTCCTTCCACGGCGGGCGACTCATCGGCCCCGGCGTCGCCGGGCTGCTCATCGCCGCGTTCGGCACCGGGCCCACCCTGCTGCTCAACGCCCTGACCTTCGTCGCGGTCATCGTCGCGCTGCTGATGCTCGACACCTCCGCGCTGACGGGCAAGCGACCCGCGTCCCGGGGGAGGGTGCGCGAGGGGATCGCCTACGTGCGACGGCGCGCGGACATCATGCTCATCATGGTCATCGCCTTCATGCACGGCACCTTCGGCATGAACTTCCAGATCTTCAACGCCCTCATGTCGACCCAGGTCTTCGGCAAGGGCGTCACCGACTTCGGCATCACCGGGTCGATCATGGCGATCGGCTCGCTCGGCGGGGCGTTGCTGGCCGCCCGTCGCGACCGCCCGCGCTGGCGGCTGCTGCTGGGCTCGCTCTTCCTCTTCTCCCTGACCACCCTCGCGCTCGCCCTGGCTCCCAGCTTCACGGCATACACGATCCTGCTCGTCCCTGCCGGATTGTTCGCGCTGACCGTGATGGTCAGCGCCAACGCGATGGTCCAGCTCTCGGTCGACCAGGAGGTCCGGGGCCGCGTGATGGCGCTCTACATGGCCGTCTTCATGGGCGGCACGCCGGTGGGTGCCCCGGTGATCGGCTGGGTGGGGGACGAGTTCGGGGCCCGCTGGACCGTGCTCATCGCCACGGTCGCCTGCGGCCTCACAGCGATCTTTGCGACGATCTACGTCATGCGCCACGACAACCTCCGCCTGCGCGTGCGGGCCTCCTGGCCGCGCCCCCTGGCGCTGGAGCGTGGCGTGCTGGCCGAGCCCCTCCCCGAGAAGGTGAACTGATGAGCGCCCACACCCGACGCGTGGTGGTCCTGCTGGCCCTGGCGGCCCTGATCCTCGTGCCCGCGCTGGCCGCGATCTCGTGACCGCCGACGACTTCACCACCCGGCCGACGCTGACCGGCACCCACGGGATGGTCTCCAGCACCCACTGGCTGGCCTCCCAGACGGGTATGCGGATGCTGGAGCTGGGCGGCAACGCCGCCGACGCCGCCGTGGCCGCCGGCCTGGTGCTCCAGGTCGTCGAGCCGCACCTGAACGGCCCCGGGGGGGACCTGCCCCTGATGGTGGCCTCGGTCGACGACCCCACCCCGCGGGTCCTCTGCGGCCAGGGTCCGGCCCCGGCCGGGGCCACCCCGGAGCACTTCGCCTCCGTGGGCCTGGACCGCGTGCCCGGCAGCGGACCTCTCGCGACCGCCGTGCCCGGTGCCGTCGACGCCTGGCTCACCCTGTTGCGCGACCGCGGCACGATGACGGCGCGTGCCGTGACCGAGCCGGCCCTGCACTACGCCCGCCACGGGCACCCCGTGCTGCCCCGCGTGAGCGCCACCATCGCGACGGTGCGCGAGCTCTTCGTCGAGGACTGGACCACCTCGGCGCAGCAGTGGCTGGTCGACGGGTCGGCGCCCGAGCCCGGGTCGCTCGTGCGCAACGAGGCGTGGGCGGGGACCCTCGACCGCCTCCTGGCCGAGGAGGACGCCGCCGCCCGCGCCGGTGGGAGCCGCGAGCAGGCGATCGACGCCGTGCGCCGCGCCTGGTCCTCCGGCTTCGTCGCCGAGGCGGTGGGGGAGTTCTCCCGCCGCGCGTTCCGGCACAGCGGGGGCCAGCGGCTCCCTGGTGTCCTGGACGCGCAGGACCTGGCCGACTTCGAGGTGACCTGGGAGGACGCGGTCACGGCGGAGTTCGCCGGTCACACGGTCGCCAAGACCGGTCCCTGGGGCCAGGGTCCCGCGCTGCTCCAGGTGCTGACGATGGTCGAGGGCCTGGGTGCGGTCGATCCCTCGACGGTCGACGGGGCGCACGCGGTGGTCGAGGCCTGGAAGTTGGCGATGGCCGACCGGGAGGCGTGGCTGGGCGACAGCTGGCCCGACCCGTCCCTGGCGGGGGCGCTGGTGGCGGACCTGCTGGACCCGGCCTACCTGCGGGACCGCGCCGGCCTCGTCGGCCCGACGGCCTCGACGCAGCTCCGACCGGGTGCGCCCGGCGGGCGGGAGCCGCGGGTCGCCGCGATGGCGCTCGAGGTGGACGGCGCGCCGGACGTGGACGCCACCACGGGGGAGCCGACCGTCCAGCGCGACGGCCTCACCCGCGGCGACACCTGCCACGTCGACGTCGTGGACCGGTGGGGGATGCTCGTCAGCGCCACGCCCAGCGGCGGCTGGCTGCAGTCCAGCCCGTTCATCCCCGAGGTCGGCTTCGCCCTCGGCAGCCGGCTGCAGATGACCTGGCTGGAGCAGGGCCTGGCCAGCTCGCTGGTCCCCGGCCGCCGGCCGCGGACCACCCTGACCCCCACGCTCGTCCTGCGCGACGGCATACCCGTCCTGGCCTGCGGCACCCCCGGCGGGGACCAGCAGGACCAGTGGCAGAGCCTGTTCCTGCTGCGGCACCTGCTCGGCGGGCTGGACCTGCAGGCGGCTATCGACGCGCCGCACCTGCACACCACCAGCTTCCCCGGCAGCTTCCACCCCCGCGCCACGGAGCCCGGGGTCGTCGTGGCCGAGTCGCGGCTGGGCAGCGACGTGCTCGACGGGTTGCGCTCGCGCGGGCACCGGGTGCACGAGGCCGGGCCGTGGAGCCTGGGCCGGATGTGCGCCGTGGCCCGCGACCCGCGCACCGGTGTGCTCAGCGCCGCCGCCAACCCCCGGGGAATGCAGGGGTATGCCGTCGGGCGTTGAGCAGGGGGATCGATCCCGCATCGCCTACCGTGGATGCGCCGCACACACCAGGAGGACGCACGTGCCTGCCAAGGCCAATCTCGCCAAGCTCGCCCTGAAGTACGGGCCGGTCGTCTACACCCTCGCCCAGAAGTACGGGCCCCAGGTGGCCGAGCAGATCATGAGGAGCCGGGAGCCGGCCCAGCGGCTGCTGCAGGACCGGGCGGAGCGGGTGCGCAGCCCGCGCAAGATGGCCCTCGCGCACGCGGACAGCGTCCTGGAGGGCACCCTCCAGCAGGTCTTCCACGCAGGGAGGCCCTACTGGGTCGTCTTCTCGCGCAACGAGCCCGTGGGCGTCCACCCGCACACGAACCTCCCCTTCGAGACCCTCCTGCTGAACACGGACCCGGCCAAGAGGATGCGGCCCGACCAGCTGCGGCGGACCGTCCAGCTCCCCTCGGGCCCCCGGCGCCGGTCGTGAGCGGCCGGCTCGGCGCCGAGCGGGTGGACTACCGGGGCGGGCTGGAGGACGAGGACGCGCCGGCGGCGCCGCTGCCCCTCCTCACCCGCTGGATCGAGGAGGCGGTCGCGCGCTCCGCGTCGGCGGGCGACGTGCCCGAGCCGACCTCGATCGCCGTGGCCACCGTCGACGCGCACGGCGCCCCCGACGTCAGGGTCGTGCTCATGCGTGACCTCGACGAGCGCGGCCCGTGCTTCTACACCCACCTCACCTCGGACAAGGGCCGTCAGATCGAGGGGGACGACCGGGTGGCCGTGGCCCTGACGTGGCCGGCGATGTACCGCGCGGTCCGCCTGCGCGGGCGGGCCGAGCTGCTGCCCCGGGACCAGGTGGAGGCCTACTTCCGCAGCCGCCCGTGGGGCTCGCGCGTGGGGGCGCACGCGTCCGACCAGTCCCGGCCGCTCGCCGGCCGTCCGGTCCTCGAGGCCGCCTTCGCGGACGCGGCCCGGCGCTTCCCCGACACCGGGTCGCCCGACGACGTGCCCCTGCCCGACGGATGGGGCGGGTACCGCGTGGTGGCCGACCGGGTCGAGCTGTGGGCGGGTCGGCCGAGCCGGCTGCACGACCGGATCGTCTGGGAGCGCACGGGTGACGGCGGGCTCGACGATCCCGCCGTCTGGCGGCGTTCGCGCCTGATGCCCTGACCCCGACGCCTAGGATGGCCGCGTGAGCGAGCTGATCGACACCACCGAGATGTATCTCAAGACCGTCCTCGAGCTCGAGGAGGACGGCGTGGTGCCGATGCGTGCGCGGATCGCCGAGCGGCTGGGCCAGTCCGGCCCCACGGTCTCGCAGACCGTGGCCCGGATGGAGCGTGACGGGCTGCTCGAGCTGGCGGAGGACCGGCACCTGGTGCTCACGGCGCAGGGGCGGCGGGCCGCGGTGCGGGTCATGCGCAAGCACCGGCTCGCCGAGCGTCTGCTCGTGGACGTCATCGGCCTTGACCCCGCGGTCGCGCACGACGAGGCCTGCCGCTGGGAGCACGTCATGAGCGACGAGGTCGAGCGGCGCATCCTCACCCTCGTCGAGGACGGCACGAGCTCGCCCTACGGCAACCCCGTGCCCGGGCTGGAGGAGCTGGGGCTGCCGGAGGCGCCGGCGCCCCAGGGGCGGCCCAGCAGCGGGCTCGCCCAGGAGGGCGGTCGGGTCCAGGCCGTGGTCACGCGCCTGGGTGAGCCGGTGCAGGTGGACGTCGAGGTGCTCGGTCTCATGCTCGACTCCGGGGTTCGACCCGGGGCGGAGGTCGTGGTGTGGGGTGAGGCCGGACGGGTGATCATCGAGCCCGTCGGGGGACAGGCCGTGTCGCTGCCGGTGGACGTCGCGGGGCACATCTTCTGCCGGTGAGCCGCGGGCGGCGGGGGGGGCGGCCGGGCGGTGGGCCCGCCGGAGATTCCCGCTCGGCGTGTGAGAAGACTCACACCCGGACCGCCCGGCTGTCGGACGGACGAGGCGTTCCCGCAGGTCGGTACCCCCGTACGCCGAGTCCTGTCAGCGCGCCCCAGGGTCGTCCACGTCTGACCGCTTGACAGGAGCGGGGGAACCACCTCCCGGAGCCGGCCCAGGCTCCTCGGGGCTGTACGACCCGGCCACGCCGGGTCGGGGGTGCTCCACCCCAGGCCCGAGAGCTCACCCCGCAGGCACTGGAGGATCTCGATGACCCGACGCACCACCGGCCGCCACCGGCGGCCCGGCCACCTCAGCGTGGCCAGTACCACCCTGACCCGCACCGCCGCCGTCGCGGCCACCTCGACGGGTCTGCTCGCCGGCACCGCCGTCGCCGCCGGCGCAGCCCCCTCCGTGCAGCAGGACGACCCGTCCGGCGCCGTGAAGGGTGCGCAGGCGCTCGTCCGGCTCGCCCAGACCGTCCAGGCGGACCGCAGCATCCTCGTGGACCGCCCCGCCCAGGCGGCCCCGGCCCCGGAGGACCTCGCCGACGCCTCGCCGGCGAGCTTCGGCACCCGCGGCTTCACCGCTCTCGCACCGGTCGTCCGGCCGGAGCCCGCCGTCGTCGAGCCCGCCGCCGCTGCGGTCCCGCAGGCGCAGGCCGAGGCGGCGGTGGAGACCCGCGCCGCGACGACCACCGCCAGCCGCACCAACGAGCGGGTGGCTCCCCGGCAGGAGCAGGCCGCCCCCACCCGGACCGTCCAGCAGCAGGCGGCCCCGGTCCAGCAGCAGGCCGCCCCCGCGCGCCCGGCGCCTGCACCGGCCCCCGCTCCGGCGCCTGCACCGGCCCCCGCTCCGGCTCCGGCCCCGGCCCCCGTCGGGGGTGGCGTGCTCGCCGTGGCCGCTGCCTACACCGGGATCATGTACGTCTACGGCGGGACCACGCCGGCCGGCTTCGACTGCTCCGGGTACACCTCGTTCGTGTTCCGGCAAGCGCTGGGCATCGAGCTGCCCCGCAGCGCCTCCGCGCAGCAGTCCTACGCCACCCCCGTGAGCAGCCCGCAGCCCGGCGACCTGGTCTTCTACGGCTACCCGGCCTACCACGTCGGCATCTACGCCGGCAACGGCATGATGTACGACTCCGGCCGTCCGGGCATCCCCACCCAGCTGCGCGCCGTCTTCGCCGGGGTCTCCGGCTACGGACGGGTCGGCTGAGCACCGGACTTTGACGAGGAGGGCCCCGCCGCTGCAGCGGCGGGGCCCTCCTCGTGATCCGGGCCGATCAGGACAGCGCCGACCAGGCCAGCCCCGCGGCCGACAGGCCCAGGACGAGGGTGAGACCCAGGTAGGCCGCGGCGCGCCCCACGTCGCGCCGGCCCAGCTGCCAGGTCAGGACGGCCAGCGTGCTCCACGTCGTGAGCGCGGCGCTGAGGCCGGTCCCCAGGAGCAGGACCAGGCCCGGGGCCAGCCGGTCGGCCACGGCCACCAGGGCGCCGAGGCCGGCGCACCCCGCGACGTTCGCCACGAGCACGCCGCGGGCCTGACCCAGGGGCGGCTGGGACAGGGCGTGCCGCGCCATCGCCCCGAGGGCACCCCCGAGGGCCACGAGGGGCACCGCCCACCACCACGCCAGGTCGGTCATCACCGATGCCCGCGCATCCGCATCGTCGCCGTGCCGGCCAGGGCCGCCGCGCAGACGCAGAGCAGCGGGGTGGCGACGAGGTACCCCAGGGCCAGGGCCGGTTCGTCCCGACCGAGCACCGCCACCTGCACCGCATACGTGGAGAAGGTGGTGAAACCGCCCAGCAGGCCGGTCCCCGCCCCCGCACGCACCCAGCCCCGCAGGGGGCTCATCTCGTCCCGGGCGAGCAGCCACCCCAGCGCGGCGCTCCCGAGCACGTTGGCCACGACCGTGGCCCACGGCCATCCCGACCCGGCGGGCAGGCCCAGCTCGAGCAGCCAGCGCAGCAGCGCCCCGACCGACCCCCCGGCCGCCACCGCCCCCAGCGTCGCCGCGCTCAGGGCGGTGGGGCCGCGGCGGCCGGGGTGCGAGGACACGGCCGCAGCGTAGCCCGGCCGTACACTGGAGGGATGACGACCAGTGGCGCCGACGCGCAACCTGACAGTCCGTGGCCGGGCAGTGCCCGGCCACCTCAGGACGAGGTGCACGCGACGTGCTGATCGTGGGCGGCATCACCGTCATCGTCGTCCTCACCCTCATGACGGGCTACTTCGTGGCCCAGGAGTTCGCCTACGTCAGCGTGGACCGGGGCAAGCTCACGCAGCTGGCCGACGAGGGCGACCCGGCGGCCCGTCGGGCCCTGCGGATCACCTCCCGGCTGTCCTTCACGCTGTCCGGGGCGCAGTTCGGCATCACCGTCACGGCCCTGCTGGTCGGGTACCTCGGGGAGGAGTTCCTCGTCCGGGGGCTGAGCGAGGAGTATGCCGACGTCGGCTGGCTGGGACGGGCGGCCATGATCTCCGCCTTCTCCGTGGGGACGCTCATCTTCTCCACCGTCCTGCAGATGGTCATCGGTGAGCTGGGCCCGAAGAACTGGGCGATCGCCCGACCGGTCGAGCTGGCGCGCGCCCTGTCCCGCACCACCTTGTGGTACCTCGCGCTGTTCGGGCCGGTCATCATGCTCTTCGACAAGGCGTCCAACGCGCTGCTGCGCTCGGTCGGGATCGAGCCCGTGGAGGAGCTGCCGCAGGGCGCGACCCCCCAGGACCTCACCCGCATCATCGCCGAGTCCCACAGCGGGGGCACCCTGGACGAGGACCTCTCCATGGTGCTGCAGCGCGGCCTGGCCTTCCGTGACCGGGTGGCGGCCGAGGTCATGACGCCGCGCACCTCCGTCCAGACGATCCAGGCCGACGAGAACGCCTCGGTCGTTCTCGAGGCCCTGCAGTCCGGCCATTCCCGCTTCCCCGTCACCGGCCGCGACATCGACGACGTGGTCGGGGTGATCGGGCTGCACGACCTCCTCGAGGTCGAGCCGGGGGAGCGTGCCGGCACCCTGGTCCGCGACCTGGCCGACGACGCGGTGATCCTGCCCGAGTCGCTGCCCCTGCCGCGGGTTCTGGAGGCGCTGCGGGAGTCCCACCAGCAGCTCGCGGTGGTCGTGGACGAGTACGGCGGCTTCGCCGGCATCGTGACCTTCGAGGACGTGGCCGAGGAGGTCGTGGGCGAGATCTGGGACGAGGACGACGTCGAGGAGGAGACCAGCGCCGCGCGGCCCGACGGGGGGTGGGAGCTGTCGGCCCGGCTGCGGCTGGACGAGGCGGCCCAGGTGACCGGCGTCGAGCTCCCCGAGCACGAGCACTACGACACCCTCTCCGGTCTCGTGCTGGACTCCCTGGGCCGCACGGCCGAGGAGGGTGACAGCGTGCTGGTCCGGTGGACCAGCCGGGACGGCGAGGGGGACGAGTACATCCATCAGACCCGGATCGACGTGGTGAGCACCGCCCGGTTCGTGCCGGAGGTCGTGGCCCTCCACCCGATGGTCACCAGCACCCTCGACACCTGGCGGGGGATGAGCGAGGAGGAGCGGGCGGCGCTCTCACCGCCGGACGACGGCCCGGTGATCGCCGTCCCGTCGGGGGCGCCGTCGGACGCCGGGACCGTGGAGGTGGGCCGATGAGCATCGGTACCGCCATGCTGGTCAGCCTCGTGCTGCTGGTCGCCAACGCCTTCTTCGTCGCCGCGGAGTTCGCCATCGTCGCCGCGAAGCGGCACCGGCTGGAGGAGCGGGCGGCCGAGGGCAGCCGCGCGGCCCAGGCCGCGGTCGACGCGTCCCGCCAGCTCTCCCTCATGCTCGCCGGGGCCCAGCTGGGCATCACCCTGTGCACCCTGGGGCTCGGGGCGATCGCCAAGCCGGCGATGAAGGACCTGGTCTACCCTCTGCTCACGGCGCTCAACGTCCCCGCACCGGACGTCGTCCTGTCCGGCATCGCCGTGGCGGTGGCCGTCGGCACCGTCGTCTTCCTGCACATGGTGGTGGGCGAGATGGCACCGAAGTCCTGGGCCATCTCCCACCCGGAGAGCTCGGCCATGCTGCTGGCCCTGCCGTTCCGCGCCTTCACGTGGGTCATGAAGCCCGTGCTGTGGCTGATGAACGAGCTCGCCAACCTCATGCTGCGCGCCGGGGGGTGGACCCGGTCGACTCCCTGGGCAGCGCCCACACGCCTGCCGACCTGCAGCTGCTGCTGGCCCAGTCCTACGAGCACGGCGTCCTCGAGGACGCCGACCACCGGATCCTCACGGGGGCGCTGCGGCTGGAGGAGGAGACCGTGGCGACGGTGATGTTCCCCACCGCGGAGGCCGTCACCATCCCGCGCGGGGCGAGAGCGGCCGACGTCGAGCGGATCAGCCGGGAGAGCGGCCGGTCGCGGCTCTTCGTCGTCGAGCCGACGGGCAGCGGCGGCCAGCAGCGCATCCGCGGCCTCGTCCACGTCCGGGACGCGATCCTGGCCTCCGCCCAGGGGCGACCGGGCGCCTCCCTCGGCGACTTCCTCCAACCCGTGGCCTCCCTGCCCGCTGCCCTGCCCCTCATCGACGCCGTGAGCGCGCTGCGCCAGCAGCGAGGGCAGCTGGCCCTGGTGCGGGACGACGCCGGCCGGGTGGTCGGGATGACCTCGATGGAGGACATCCTCGAGCAGATCCTCGGCGAGTTCGACGACGAGTCCGACGAGCCCACGGGGCCGGTGGTGCCCGCCGGGGCGGCGCCCTCGGGCCCCGACCAGTCCGCCACCCCGACCCACGCCTGAGCCGGGGCCGAGGTACCGCCCGCACCGACCGCGACGACGGAGGGTGACCGACACGGCACCCACCGCTCCCCGGGTCTGTCGGCGCTCTCTCCTACGGTGGGAGCAGACTCAGGGAGAGCGGAGGTGAGGCACGATGGTGCGGTTCCTGCACACGGCGGACTGGCAGATCGGGATGACCCGGCACTACCTGTCCGCCGAGGCTCAGCCCCGCTTCGCCGCCGCCCGCACCGACGTGGTGCGCCGACTGGGCGGGCTGGCTGCCGACCTGGGCTGCGACTTCGTCGTCGTTGCCGGTGACGTCTTCGAGCACAACCAGCTCACCCCGCAGACGGTCCGCCGGGCGGTGGAGGCTCTCCGGGCAGTGCCGGTGCCCGTCTTCCTCCTGCCGGGCAACCACGACCACCTGGGCCCGATGTCGATCTGGTCCTCGCCACTGCTCCGCGAGGAGCTGCCCCCGCACGTCCAAGTGCTCGACCGCGCCGGCCTGCACGAGGTCTCGCCCGGGGTGGAGCTCGTGGCCGCGCCCTGGGTGGGCAAGCATCCCGACGGTGACCCGGTGGCGGGTGTCCTGGCCGACCTCGCCCCGGCCCCGGAGGGTGTCGTCCGCGTGCTCGTCGGCCACGGCGCCGTCGACCTGCTCGACGCCGACCGGCGCACGGCCTCGGCCATCGCGGTCGAGCCGCTGGTCCGCGCCCTGGACGAGGGGCGGGTCCACTACGTCGCGCTCGGTGACCGCCACAGCACGACACAGGTCGGCGACGACCCTGCGGTGTGGTACTCCGGGGCACCCGAGCCCACGAGCTGGCGTGAGGACCGCGCCGGGGAGGTCCTGGTCGTGGAGGTGGCCCCCGGCCTCCCGCACGCGCGGGCCCGGGTCGGCGTCACCGCGCACCGGGTGTCCCGCTGGAGCTACGTGTCCCAGGAGCGGGACCTCGGCTCCGAGGACGACCTCGACCTGCTCGACACCGAGCTCGCAGCGCTGCCCGACAAGGAGCGCACGGTCCTGCGGCTCGGGCTGCGCGGCACGCTCGGGCTCGCCCAGCACGCCCGCCTGGAGGAGATGCTGGAGCGTCACGCCCAGCTCCTCGGCGCCCTTCATCGGCCGGCTCAGCACTCCGACCTCGTCCTGGCCGGCGACGACGACCTGGCCGACCTCGAGCTGGGTGGGTTCCTGGCCAGCGCGGCGGAGGAGATCCGCGGCGGCGCCCGCCTGGGGTCCGGGTCTGCGGACGAGCTGGGAGGAGAGTGGGGAGCAGCGGACGTCCGACGCCTTCACCCCCGGTCTTCCGGACGACGAGCAGAGCGCCCGTGACGCCCTTGCCCTCCTCTACCGCCTGAGCCGGCAGGAGCGCCCATGAGACTGCACCGGCTCACCCTCCGCGACGTCAAGGGCGTGCGAGAGCGCAGCGTGGACTTCCCCGACCACGGCGTGGTGGTGGTCGAGGGCCCCAACGAGGTCGGCAAGACCACGATGATCGAGGCGTTCGACGCCCTGCTGTCCTTCAAGGCGTCGTCCCGGGCGGCGGGGGTCCGCGCGCTCCAGCCGGTCGACCGTGACGTCGGCCCCTTCGTGGAGGCAGAGCTCACGATCGGCGGCACCCGCGTGCGTTTCGCCAAGCGCTGGCTGCGGCAGCCCGCGACGACGCTGAGCGTGCTGGGCCCCCGCCCCGAGCAGCTCACGGGTGACGTGGCGCAGCAACGTGTCGACACCCTGGTCAGGGCCCACCTCGACCGCACCCTCTGGGATGCGCTCCGGCTGACCCAGTCCGGTGACGGCACCGTGGCGTCGCTGACCACGAGCACGGTCCTGACCGAGGCGCTCGACGCGGCCGCGGGGGCGCACCAGCACGCTGACGGGGCCGACGCCCTGCTGCAGAGCGTCCAGGCCGAGTACTCCACGTACTTCACACCGACGGGCCGGCCGACGGGTGACTACCGCGCAGCGCTGGCCGGCCACACTGAGGCCCAGGACGCGGTGGCCGAGGCGCACCGTCGGGTGCAGGAGGGTGCAGGCCTGCTGGCGCGGCTGGCTGCGGCCCGGCAGCGGCGCGAGGAGGCGGAGGGCGCGCTTGCCGTGGCGGCCCACCAGCTGGGCGAGGCGGAGGAGGCAGGGGCACGTGCCGAGCGGGTGGCCGCTGCCCGGGCCGAGGCCCAGGAGCGGCACGAGCACGCGCGGCAGCTGCACGTCGCCGCGGTCGCCGCGTCGACCCAGCGCCGGCGTCAGGTGCAGGAGTGCGAGGCGTTGGTGGCCGAGGTGGCGGCGGTCGAGAAGGATCGGGACCTCGCTGCGGAGGAGGCCGAGGCGCTTTCGACGGCCTACCTCCGTGCCCGTGAGCGCGCCGAGGAGGCGGCGCGGGTCACCGAGGGGACGGAGGCGTTGGTCGAGTCCTGCAGGAGCCGCTCTCAGCTGCTGGCCGACGCGGACGAGCTCGCGCGGCGTGAGGAGCTGCTCGACCGCGTGACCCGGCTGGTCGAGGAGATCGCGCAGGCCAGGGCCGACGTGCCGTCGCCGGCCGTCGAGCGTGAGGCCGCACGTCGGGCCCGCAGTCTCCACGACACCCTGAGCGAGCTGCTGCGGCAGCATGACGCCGAGAGCCCGGTCCTGCACGTGGAGGCCGGGGAGTCGGGCGTCGCCGTCCAGCGCGCGGGCGGGTCCGAGCGGCAGTGGGTCCGGTCCTCCGACGAGGCCCGCGTGGTGCTCACCCACGACACCGTGGTCGACCTCCCGGACCGGACGCGACTGCGGATCCAGCTGCAGGACGACTCCCACGCACGGATGGCCCGGATCGTCCAGCTGCAGGAGCAGCTGTTCGACGTGCTCCGCGAGAGCGGTGCGACGGACGTCGAGGAACTGGAGCGGTCGGCCGAGGCGACCGAGGACGCGCGGCGGTCCGTGCTGGAGCTCACCCGCGACCTGCAGGGCGCACTCGCCGGGCGGGGGGACGACCTGGCGGCACAGGCGCTGGGCGCCGGGCTCGTCCCCGGCGTCCTGGTCGAGGAGGTCTCCGAGGCCCGACGGCTCCTGGAGGAGGGCCTCGCAGCCCTGGCGGACGGGTCCGACCTGCCCGCCGACGGGCGAGCCGCCCGGGCCGCGGTGAACGAGGCGGTCTCGCGTCACCGCCGCGCCCGGGAGGAGCAGGGGGCGGCGCAGGTGGCTCTGGACCAGGCCCGCACGGCGGTCGCCCGGTTGACGCAGCGCCTGGACCGCGCGCAGGGTCGGATCCAGGTCCTGGCCGAGCGGGTGGACGACCTGCGCACCCGGCTCGAGCGTGAGCGGGCGGAGCAGCCGGACGAGGATCTGGCCGCGCTGGTGCGTCAGCAGGCGGAGCGGGTCGAGGCCGAGTCCGCGAGGCTCCGCCGGGCCGAGGAGGCCATGGCTGTCGCCGACGTCGACGGTGCGCGCGCCAGGCTCGCCTCCGCGCGGGAGCAGCACCGAAGGGCCGTGGCCGACCGGGAGGCGGCGCTCCACGAGCTGCACACCCTCGCGGGCCAGGTGGAGATGACGGCAGGGGAGGGCCGGGAGGAGCTCTACGACCTGGCGGTCGCCGAGCTGCAGGAGGCGGAGAGGCTGCTCGTCGCGGTCGACCGGCGGGCGCGGGCGGCCCGGCACCTGCACAGCACGCTCACGCGCCACCGGGACGCGGCGCACCGCACCTACGTGCGGCCCTACACCGAGGCTCTGGAGGAGCTGGGACGCCAGGTCTACGGCCCCGGTTTCGGCGTGACGGTCGACGACCAGCTCGGCCTGGCCTCGCGGACCCTGGACGGTGCGACCGTGGGTTTCGCCGAGCTGTCCGGGGGTGCCAAGGAGCAGCTCGGGATCCTCGCCCGGCTGGCCGTGGCCCGGTTGGTGGACCCCGTCCAGGGCGTCCCGGTGGTCATCGACGACGCGCTGGGCTACAGCGACCCCCGGCGGCTGCGCCAGATGGGGGAGGTCCTCGGTGCGGCGGGCGTCACGGACGGGCTGCAGGTCATCCTCTTGACCTGCACCCCGGAGCGCTACTCCTCGATCCCCGAGGCCCGGACCATCCGGCTCACGGCCTGATCCCGGCCACCACCGTCTCGGGCTCGTGCTCGACGGGGAAGGTGACCGAGGCGGCGATGAAGCATGCCTCGGCAGCCTGCTGGTGCAGCTGGGGCATGAGCGAGACGTGCTCCGGGTCCGTCACCACGACGCGCGGCCTCAGGACCACCCGTTCGAAGTGCCCGCCCAGACCGACCTGCCGCATCGTCCCGAGCGGGGTGTCCTCATACCCCGTGACCGTCACGCCGTGCATCACCGCCATGTGGAGCAGGGACAGGAGGTGGCACTGGGACAGGGCCGCCAGGAGCAGGAGCTCGGGGTTCCAGCGGGAGGGGTCACCGCGGAAGGGACGGTCCGCCGAGAGCTCCAGGTCGGGGCGTCCGACGCTGCGGGCGAGGACGTCCCGGCGGTAGTCCCGGTAACCCGTCGTCCCCGGACCCGCGTTGCCCGTCCAGGACAGCTCCAGCTCGTAGGTGTGCTGCGTCATGACCCCACCCTTCCATCGTGCGACCAGGGCCGTCTCCCGATAGCGTCGGTCCATGAGCGACGACAAGAAGATCACCGTCACCCGCACCATCGATGCCGCTGCCGCCGACATCTTCGACGTGCTCTCCCTGCCGGCCCGTCACGTCGAGCTGGACGGCTCCGGTTTCGTGCAGTCGGTCGATCACGGTGACCGCATCACCGCGGCCGGGCAGACGTTCACCATGAACATGTCCGGCGACCACATGGGTGGGGACTACCGGACGGACAACCATGTCACCGGTTACGACAGCGGGCGCCTGCTCGCCTGGGAGACCGCCCCGGCCGGCACCGAGCCGCCGGGATGGCAGTGGGTGTGGGAGCTGACCCCGCAGGGTCCCGACAGCACCGAGGTCACCCACACCTACGACTGGAGCAAGGTCACCGACCAAGACCTGCTGAAGAAGGTGTCCTTCCCGCTGGTGACCAAGGAGCAGCTCGACGACACGCTCGGCCGCCTGGCTGCCGCGGTCTCCGGGGGCTGAGTCAGTCCGACGGTCCACCGAGGTGGCGGTTTCCAGGCCCCACTCGTGAGAAGATCGAGGGCGTGCCCGGCCTGCGCCGGGCGCGCCCTCGTAGCTCAGGGGATAGAGCACCGCTCTCCTAAAGCGGGTGTCGCAGGTTCGAATCCTGCCGGGGGCACTGTGCATCTGTGCAGGTCAACGTGCTGACGATGCTCACGGGGCGGCCACCCGGGCCCCACCTCTCTAGCTTGCCACATCGGCAAGTCATGCTAACTTGCCGACATGGCAAACGATGAGTTCGATCCTGACGGCCTCGACCCTGGACGTGGGGCGGGCAGCGCTGACGACGCGCGGGTCGCTCTCCAGGATCTGTCCGACGTCCGGGCTCGGTTCGGGCGACGACTGGCCACGCCGTGGTGGTACAAGGTCGTCTCCGCCTTCCTCGTGGCGGCACTGTTCACCGGTGCCGGCATGCCGTACGAGAGCATCGACCTCGGCTCCTTCAGCACGGGGGCGTCCCTGGTCGTCCTGGCTGTGGCCGTGGGGCCGGTGCTGCTGCGCGAGCTCCTCCGGCTCAGCACGGGTGCGTCCTTCGACAGGTATCGCAACGGCTGGACCATCCCCTCCCTGGCACTGATCGCCCTGCTCGTGACCTGCGTGTCGTTGCAGGCCTTCGCCGACGTCGACCTGGCTCCTCTGGCCGGTGCTGCGGCCGGGTTCGTCCTGACCTACCTCTACGAGTGGTGGACCGACCGACGGCTCGCCCGCGGGCAGTTCCCCACGCACGGAAGGCGACCCCAGGGGTGAGCAGGGCCCCCAGGTTCGACGAGGTCATCCACGCCCGCAACAGGCTTCAGATCTGTGCGCTGCTGGCCGAGGTGGACTCGGTCGACTTCGCCACCGTGCGGGAGACGCTCGGGGTCAGCGACTACGTCGTCAGCAAGCACGTGAAGGTCCTGGTGGATGCCGACTACGTCCGCACCCGCAAGGAGAAGCAGCAGGGGCGGGCCCGGACGTGGCTGAGCCTCACCGAGACGGGGCGAGCGGCCCTGGACGCGCACCTTGCCGAGCTGCGCCGGATCACCGGTCTCGGGGACTGAGGCCGAACCGAGTGAGCGGACGGTGCGACACTGGGGGATCATCGATCGTCGCTCGTACAAGGAGTCAGCCGTGACCGAGGGAACCGTCCGTTGGTTCGACGCCGACCGGGGGTTCGGCTTCATCGCCCTGGGGCCGGACGGGGAGGACCTGTACGTGCACGCCTCAGAGATCCTCAGCGGTGACGCGATGAAGGTGCTCAGGGAGGGACAGGTGGTCGAGTTCGAGATCGGCGAGGGGGACCGTGGTCCCCAGGCGCGCCGCGTCCGGGTCCTGGCCGACCGCGCCGCGGACACCCCGTTGGGAGTTCTCGGCACCGTCTCCTGGTACGAGCCCGCGAAGGGGTACGGCTTCGTCATGCCCGACGACGGTGACGCCGAGATCTTCCTGCACAGCTCGGCCATCGTGGGGGGCGGCGTCGTCTCGGACGGGCAGCGGGTGGCGTTCCTGGTCGTCGACGGGGAGAGGGGACCGCAGGCCGACCACCTGCTGCCCCTGGCCGACCACGCCCAGCAGTCCGCGACGTCCGACGGGGCGGACGGCACCGTGTCCTGGTACGACGAGGCCAAGGGCTTCGGCTTCATCGCCCCCGACTCGGGAGGCCCGGACGTCTTCGTGCACGTCCGCGCGCTCGCCGACGACCTGCCGGAGCTGCTCGAGGGGGACCGGGTGACCTACGACGTCGTCCCGAGCGAGCGGGGCCCGCAGGCACGTGACGTGCATCTGGCCCGCAGCCCAGCCCCGCGTGGTGCGCCCGCGGCGTCGACGAGCCGTGCCCGCCCCGGGCAGCGGGGGCTCTCGGACGTCCCGGCCCGCGGCGGCGAGGGCGTGGTCGTGCGCTACGACCCCGAGCGGGGGTTCGGGTTCATCGCCCCGGACTCGGGGGGTGCGGACCTGTTCGTGCATGTGTCGGTCCTCCGTGACGCCGACGAGCTGCACCAGGGTGACCGGGTCAGGTACCAGGTGCGGCAGAGCGATCGGGGGCCGCAGGCCGACCGCGTCGAACGGGTGTGAGCGGGTGTCCGGCGTGACCATCGCCCTCGACGTCGACCCGCAGCAGGTCCAGGGCCGGACCGTCCTGACCCTCATGGGCAGCCAGACGCTGGGCGGCGTCGGTGTGGCCGCCGGCATCGCGGTCGGCGCCGTCGTGGCCGCGGACGTCAGCGGCAGCGACGCCCTCTCGGGCCTGGCCACCACGACGCAGGTCCTCGGCGGTGCGCTCGCCACCATCCCGGTGGCCGCCCTCATGGCGACCCGGGGGCGCCGGGTCGGGCTCGTCACGGCATACCTCGTGGGCGCCGTGGGCGCGGCGCTGGCGATCACGGCCACCGCGACGGGCAACTTCCTCCTGCTCCTGGTCGGCACCACCCTCTTCGGGGCCTCCACCACGGCCAACAGCCAGTCCCGGTATGCCGCGACCGACCTCGCCCCCGCCGAGCGTCGGGGCCGGCACCTGAGCTGGGTCGTGTGGGCCACGACGATCGGCTCGGTCCTCGGGCCCAACATGGTCGGGCCGGGCCGGGGGGTCGCCGAGACCCTGGGGATCCCACCCCTCGCGGGCGCCTGGGTGTTCTCGCTCGCCGGTTTCCTCGTGGCCGCCCTCGTGCTGCAGCTCCTGCTGCGCCCCGACCCGCTCCTGCTCTCGCGACGTCTGCACGCCACCGAGCCGGAGGAGCAGGCCGTCCCCGCCGCCGCCCGCCGCGGCAACGTGCGGACCGGCCTGCGGCTCATCCTCGAGACGCCGGCCGCGCTGTGGGGGACGACCGCGCTGACCGTCGGGCACGTCGTCATGGTCGCCGTCATGGTGATGACCCCGCTGCACATGACCCACGGCCAGGCGCAGATCGAGCTCATCGGGCTGGTCATCAGCCTGCACATCCTGGGCATGTACGGCCTGTCCCCGGTGGCCGGCCAGCTCACCGACCGTCTCGGGGCCCCGGCCGTCGTGCTCGTCGGGGTCGGCATCCTGGTGCTCGCGTGCGTTCTCGCCGGGATCTCCGGCAACGGCCACTCGACCACCCTCACGCTCGGCCTGGTCGCCCTGGGCCTCGGCTGGTCCTGCACCATGGTGGCCGGCTCCCAGACCATCGCCGGCTCGGTGCCGGTCGCCGAGCGCGCTGCGGTGCAGGGGGCGGCGGACCTGGTCATGGGGCTGTCCGCAGCGGCCGGCGGGGCGCTGGCGGGCGTGGTCATGGAGTTCCTCGGGTATGACGTGCTGTGCCTGCTCGCCGGCCTCGCCGCGCTCGCCCTGGGTGCCTTCACCGTCGCGCGGCGCTCAGTGGTTAGCCTGACCGGGTGACTCGCCCCACGGGTGACCTCCGTCCCTGCGCCCCACGCCCTCGACGACGCCCGCGTCGAGGCGGTCCAGCGCGCCCGCACCCGGTGGCGTCACGAGGTCGCGGAGGCCGGTGGCCCCAACACCCTCCTGTGGCACCGCACGTCCCTCACCGGCACCTTCGACCTCAACCTGGCGCACCCCGGCGGCGTCGCCAAGCTCCTCTCGGGACGTCCGACGCCCCTGTCCGACCTGGTCCGCGAGCAGGTCGCCTTCCTGGACGCCGCCCGCCGGATCGGCGCCATCCGCGACAAGGTCGGGGAGATGCGCCGCGAGCACGGCATCGAGACCGGCTTCCTGGCCATCGGTCTGGCGACGTGGTCCCTCCAGCGGGTCCTGGTGCCGCCGCGCGCGCCGGTCCTGCTGCGGGCCTGCACCATCACCCCCACGGACGCCGCGCACAGCGACTTCGTGCTCGAGCTGCACGAGGACGTCGTCTTCAACCCGGTCCTCGAGCACTACCTGCGCAGCGAGGCCCACCTGCAGCTGGACCCGGAGATGCTCGCCGGCCTCTCCGCGCAGAGCCACGGCTTCGACCCGCGGCTGACCTACCAGGCGCTGGAGCAGATCTGCGTCGAGATGTCCGGCTTCGCCATCGGTCCGCAGATGGTCATCAGCACCTTCCCGTGCGCCAAGCTGCCCCTGGTCACGTCCTACACCGGCGACATCGCACCGCTCGCCTCGCACGACCTCGTGGCGGCCCTGGGCGGGGCCGACGTCCCGCCGGCGCCGACCGCGCCGGACCCCGAGCGTGCCGACGACCCCGCGCGCGAGCTGAACGTGCTGGACGCCGACCGCTCGCAGCGGGTGCTGGTGGACGAGGTGATGCGCGGGGGCACGCTCGTCCTGGACACCCCGAGCGGGACGGGGGCGACGCAGACGATCGCCAACCTCGTCGCTGCAGCCCTCTCCGAGGGGCGGACCGTCATGGTCTGCTCCGAGGAGCGGACCGCCCTGGAGAGCCTGCAGCGCCGCCTCACGCACGTCGGCCTGGGTGACCTGTGCCTGCACCTGGCCGAGGACCCGGCCTCCATGCGGCGGACCCTGGGGGAGGTCCGGTCCGCCCTGGACCGCCTGGCCACCGAGGACGAGCCGGACCTCGGGGCCGACCCGCTGCCGGCGCGCGCCGACGCGCTGACCGTCCTGCGCCGGGAGTCCGAGATCCTGCACCGCGAGCACGAGCCGTGGGGCCTGTCGCTCCACCGCACCCAGGACGACCTGTCCGCGCTCGCCGCGCTCGAGCACCCGCCGACCTCCCGCGTCCGCCTCCCGGTCGACGTGCTCCGCACGGTGACGGAGGAGGAGCTCTCCGACGTCACCGACGCCCTCATCGAGGCCGCGGACGCCGGGGCCTGGGCGCGGGCGCGCACCGAGGACCCCTGGTATGCCGCGCGTCTGGCCTCGGCCGACGACGCCCGGCGAGCCACCGAGATCGTCTCGCGCCTGGTGGGAGGCGAGTTCAGCGCCGCCCGGGAGCTCGCCGACAGCGTCTGCGCGACGGCCGGGATGCCGGCCCCGGCGTCGCTGCAGCAGTGGGAGCACCGGCTGGGGCTGATCGCCCGGGCCAGCGAGACGCTGGACGTCTTCTCGCCGGGGATCTACGACGCGCCCCTGGACGAGATGGTCGCGGCCACCGCCGCCCGGGACGACGTCACCGAACGGCCCGGCGCGGTCGCGCGCGCCCGGCTCCGGCGCCAGGTCCGCCAGCAGCTGCGGCCCGGCACCCCGCCCGCCGACCTGGGCGCCCGGGTGCGTCGGGCCCGGGACGAGCGGGCCGAGTGGGAGGAGGTCGCCGGGCGGGCGGCCCGGCCCCAGGCCCCGTCCGGGTGGGAGGAGGCGCTCGCCGCCCACACCCCCCTGGGGGAGGACCTCGCGTGGCTGGAGCGGGTGCTCGAGGGCACCCCGGCCGGTCACGAGTTCTCCACCAGCCATCTCGACATCGTGCTCGAGCGGCTCGTCCGCCTCGACGCGCGGGCCGACCGGGCGGAGGTCGCCGCCCAGGCGCACCCCCTGCTGGACCCGCTGCGCGCGCGGGGGCTCGGCGACCTCGTCGACGACCTCGCCCGCCGCGGGGTTCCACCGGAGCGGGTGGCGGCCGAGGTGCGCTTCGTCCACCGCAGCTCGGTGCTCGACCACCTGACCTCCGACGAGCTGCCCCAGCAGGTCCCGGGCGAGGCGGTGCGGGAGGCCGAGCGGGCCTTCCGTGCAGCGGACCGCGCCCACCTGCACCGCAACGCCCTGCGGGCGCGTCGTGCCGTGCTCCGGCGGTTGCGCCGCACCCTCACCGCCCAGGGCTCCCAGGTGCGCGCCTGGCAGCGGGCGGTGGAGGAGACCCGCCTGGGTGCGGTCGACGCGCGCGACATCATCAGCCGGGCGCCGGACGTCGTCCTGGCCGCGCAGCCGGTGCTCCTGGCCAGCCCGCTCGCCGTGCCCTCGGTGCTGCCCCCGGACGTGCAGGTCGACCTGCTCGTGATCGACCGGGCCGGCCGCACCACCACCGCGCGGACCGTGCCCGCCCTCACGCACGGGAGGCAGGTGCTCGTCGTGGGGGACAGCGGGGGCCCCGGCCCGCGGCAGTTCTCCGTGGTCGCCGACCCCAAGGTCGAGCGGGAGGTCGCCGACCAGGATCTCGGGCGGTCCCTGCTGGAGGACGCCTCGGCCATCCTGCCGGTGCGCCACCTCGCCGTGCACTACCGGGCGCTGCACCAAGGGCTGGTGGCTCCGCTGGCGCCGCTCATGCCCGTTCCCGTGCACTCCTTCCCGGGCACCGCCCGCACCGCCGCCGTGCGTGAGCACGTCGCGGAGGGCGGGATCGCCGCGCAGGTCCAGGCCACCGCAGCGCTCGCGGTCGACCACGCACGGGCGCACCCGGGGGACAGCCTGCTGCTGGTGACCGACGACGACGCGGGTGCCGAGGACCTCGGCATCGCGCTGCGGGCCGCCGTCGGACGCAGCGAGCAGGTCGAGGAGCTCCGCGCCGCCCTTGGCGACGCCGCGGACCTGGTGGAGCCGCTCCTGGTCCGCCCCGTCCACCGCATCAGCGGAGAGGTCCGGGACCGCGTCATCTGGGTGACCGCGCCCGGCGGCGCTCCGGACGCCCGGTCCGTCGGCTCGGTCCTGGCCGCGGCCCGCCGCGCGATCGACGTGGTGGTCCCGTCCCCGGTCGGTGGATGGTCTCCCGCCCCCGGCGGCGGCACCCTGCTGCTCCAGCGGGCCCTCGACCACCAGGAGCCGGAGCACGGCCACGGCTCGGCGGTGCTGGGGGAGCTCGTGCGGCGGCTGCGTGCCGAGGGGCTCGAGGTCCTCGAGGGGGTCGGGCATGGCCCGCACGCCATCCCCGTCGCCGTCGCCGACGAGACCGACGACCAGCTCCTCGTCGTGGCCGTCGACGGCGACGCCGCGCCCCCGACGACGGCCGGGCTCGCCCGCCCGGGGGCACCCGACGTCGGTCGTGACGACATCCGCCTGCGCCACGAGCAGCTGACCCGGATGGGGTGGGTGCCCGTGCGGGTCCGCAGCTCGGACGTCTTCAGCGATCCGGCCCGGGAGGTGGCCCGGGTGCTCTCCGCGCTGCGGGAGCGGGTCTCGCGGACGCCATGAGCACGACGCCATGAGCACGACGAGGCCCCGGCGCCCCGGCGCCGACGAGCCCTGCGCGGCGTCGGAGTCCGGCGTCGCGGGGAGCGGCAGGGCACGCCGCCGCCACCGCAGGGTCGTCGCCCCACCCACCAGCCCGGTCGCCGACGAGTCCGACGACCTGCCGGCCGGGGCGGCGCCGGATCGTCCGGCCGAGCGGGCGTCTCGGCGTCCCGAGGACCGGGAGGACCCGCACGATGCGTGGATCCGTGCCCAGCGTCCTCCCCACTGGGACTAGGAGGACCCGCGGCCCCCGCCGCGCAGGTGACGCCGGGACGCAGGAAGCCCCCCGGCACGGGGTGCCGGGGGGCTTCCTGCGTGGCGGGCATCAGCCCGCGGGGACCGGAGGGGTCAGAGGGTCGTGGTGCCGCGCTGGCTCAGCAGGTCGCGGATCTCACGCAGCGTGGCCAGCTCGTCGGAGACGGGCTCCGGCTCGTCCTCCAGGCCGAGGCGGGCCTTGCGGTGCTCGTTGTACTTGTTCATCGGGACGACCAGCACGAAGTAGACGACGGCGGCGGTGAGCAGGAAGACGATGAGGGCGTTGATGATCGCGGCGAAGTCGAGGTAGGTCGCCTCGTTGCCCGAGATGATCTCGAAGCCCAGCCCGCTGGCCTCGGCCCCGCCGACGGAGTTGAGCAGGGGGGTGACGATGCTGGAGACCATGGTGTCGACGACCGCGGCGAAGGCGGAGCCGATGACGACGGCGACCGCCAGGTCGACGACGTTGCCGCGCATGATGAATTCCTTGAAGCCCTGAAGCATGGTGTGTCCTTTCTGTCCGGGCGCAGCACGACGGCGCTCGAAGAGTGGTGTGGGGCCCGGCGTCCGCACAGACCGTCGGCCAGCGTAGCGGCAGGGGCGCCCGGAGGAAACTTGTCGCCCGAACCGGTACGCGTCGTCGGTGCGAGATGTCAACCGCCCGTGGGGGAGACGCGGAGGCTGACCTGCAGGGATGCCCCGACCGGGTCGGCGCCACGGGCGGCGGCCAGGGCGACGGCGTCCGGCCCGTCCACCGCCACCCACAGTCCCGGGCGCTCGCTCGTCACGAGCCGCAGGACCACCGCTGACGGGACGACCACGGACCCGTCGACCGGGGAGTGGACGTCCACGGTGTCGCCCGGGGAGAGCGCCGCGGCGACGGCCGGCTCACCCAGCGGCAGGTAGACGGCGGCGCTGCCCTCCGGCAGCCCGTCCAGCAGGGCCGAGGTGCGCAGGTCCGACGGCACGACCGCCCGGCCGGCGACGAGGGGCACCGCGGTCGTGCGCCCGAGCGTGGACGCCGGGTCCCTGAGCGCGTCCGCGGGGAGGGCACGGAGCGGCAGGTGCTGCACCGTGAGGTCTCCCGGGGTGAGCGTGGCACCCACCGGCACGTCCCGGGCAGCCACGAGCGCGGTCACGTCCTCGGGGTCGGGCCGTCCGAGCGCCGCGTGGACCGTCAGGGCGACGGCCGTCGCCGCGAGCACCGCGGCCAGCACCCGCCGCCACCGTGCGGAGGACAGCGGGGGCAAACGGCCGGCGAGCCGTGGGGTCGGCCGCCGACGACCCGGGGAGGAGCGCGACATACCTCGACGCTAGGGGCGCCGCAGGCCCGCGGGCAGGGGTCAGGCGGCGCCTGTGGAGGAGCGGGAGGCCGAGGTCGAGGATGTGGGGAGGAGGACCCCGTCGACCCGGTCGAGGTGGATCCCGACGTGCCGGAGGACCCGCCCGCAGGGGCGCCCCCCGAGCCGGAGGCTGAGTCGGAGCCGGAGGATACCGACCCCGACCCGCCGGACCCCGACCCGCCGGACGCCGCGGACGTCCCGCCCGGGACGGCACTGCCGGACCCCGAGCCCCGGGAGTCGGTCCGGTAGAAGCCGGACCCCTTGAAGACCACGCCGACCGCGGAGAAGATCTTGCGGAGGGAGCCGCTGCACTCAGGACACCGGGTCAGCGCGTCGTCGGTGAACGCCTGCTGGATGTCGAAGGCGTGACCGCAGTCCTTGCACGCGTACGAATAGGTGGGCACGGCAGGAGATTCTACGTGGCCTCCGGGGTCCCCCCGTCCGCGTGACCTAGTCTGGTCACGTGTCCCGACCCCTGTGGCAGCGTCTGGCCGTGCCGCTCGTGGCGATCCTCGTGGTGGTCCTCGTGGCCTCGGCCGTCGTCGGCGTCGGTCTGACACGCAGGGCCCTCCCGCAGACCAGCGGCGAGGTCGAGGTGCCGGGGCTCGACGCCTCCGTCGAGGTCGTGCGCGACGAGCGGGGGGTTCCCCACATCTACGCCGACACGCCTCGGGACCTCTTCCGCGGGCAGGGGTACGTCGCGGCGCAGGAGCGGTTCTTCCAGATGGATCTGCGGCGCCACGTCGTCAGCGGCCGGCTCGCCGAGCTCGTCGGCCCGAGCGGGGTGGAGACCGACAAGGTCATCCGCACCCTCGGCTGGCGCAGGGTGGCCGAGCAGGAGCTCGCCCTGCTCTCCCCGCAGGCGCGCACCTACCTCCAGGCCTACGCGGCGGGGGTCAACGCCTACCTCGACGAGCGCGGCGGGGCCTCCACGCTCGGGTTCGAGTACCTCGTGCTCGCCCAGAGCGCGCCCGGCTACCAGGTGCGTCCCTGGGACGAGGTGGACTCCCTGGCCTGGCTGAAGGCGATGGCCTGGGACCTGCGCGGCAACTACACCGACGAGCTCGCCCGCGGGCGTCTGGTCGGTCAGGTCTCCCTCCAGCAGCTGGGCGGTCTCTACCCGCCCTACCCCGCCGACGAGCACCCTCCGATCCTCAGCCGCGACGAGTGGTCCCCGCCGCGGGCGGTCCCAAGGCCCCCGGCGGACGCGCGCGGTGGCACCGACGGGCCGGTCGCCGCCCCCCCGCCGGGAGGGGCGGACGATCCGGCGGACGTCGGACGGCTCGGTGAGCCCGGCCCACCCTCCCCGCCGGCCGGCAGCCTGACTCATTCCTGGTTGGCGGGCGCCGGGGACGACGCCCTGGGCCGCACCGAGGCGGCGTTCGCGGCGGTGCCGACCCTGGTCGGCCGGGGGGAGGGCATCGGCTCGAACTCCTGGGTCGTGTCGGGGGAGCACACGAGCACGGGTATGCCGCTGCTCGCCAACGACCCCCACCTCGCCCTGTCGCAGCCCAGCGTGTGGATGCAGGCGGGCCTGCACTGCCGGGAGGTGGGGCCGGAGTGCCCCTTCGACGTCAGCGGGTTCACCTTCGCCGGTCTACCCGGGGTCGTCATCGGTCACAACCAGTCCGTGGCCTGGGCCTTCACCAACATGGACCCCGACGTCACCGACTTCTACCTCGAGGACACCGAGGGGAACACCGTGCGCCGGGGCGACACCTTCGAGCCGCTGGAGGTGCGCACCGAGACGATCCGCGTCGCCGGCGGTGACGACGTGGAGCTCACCGTGCGCGAGTCCTCGCACGGCCCGATCGTCTCCGACGTGATCGAGACCATCGGGCTGATGGGCAACCAGGCGCCCCTGGACGGGGTGCGCACCTCGCGGCGGCTCGAGGTCGCCCTGGCCTGGACCGGGCTGGAGCCCGCCACCACCGCCGAGGCCATCTTCCTGCTCAACGCCGCCACCGGCTGGGAGGACTTCCGCGAGGCGGCCCGGCACTTCGCCGTCCCGGCCCAGAACCTGCTCTACGCCGACGTCGAGGGCAACATCGGCTACCAGGCCCCGGGTCTGGTGCCCGTCCGGGAGTCGGCCACGCACGACACCCCGCCCGGGTTCTACCCCGCGCCGGGCTGGGAGGAGCGCTACGCCTGGCAGGGGTGGGTCGACTTCGATGCCCTGCCCCACGTGCTCAACCCGGACGACGGCCTCATCGTCGCCGCCAACCAGGCCGTCACCGCCGGGTCCCGGCCCTTCCTCACCAGCGAGAGCGACAAGGGCTACCGCGCCACCCGCATCCTGGAGCTCCTGCAGGAGGGGATGGAGCAGGGCCCGCTCACGGTGCAGGACATGAGTCGGATCCAGCTCGACGACACCAGTGCCTTCGCGCCCGAGCTGCTTCCCTACCTGCTGGCCGTCGACCTCCCGGGGGACTTCTACACCCAGGCTCAGGACCTGCTGCGGACCTGGGACGGCAGCGCGCCCGCCTCCGGGGAGGGGTCGGCGGCCGCGGCCTACTTCTACGCCACGTTCAGCAACCTGCTCGAGGCCGTCTTCGACGACGAGCTTCCCCCGGACCTGGGCGCCACCGGCAACTCGCGGTCCATGCTCATCGTCGAGGACCTGCTCTCCGACCCCGACAGCGTCTGGTGGGACGACAAGCGCACCCCCGGGGTCGTGGAGTCCCGTGACGAGGTGCTCCGGTCGGCCCTCGTGGAGGCCCGCCTCGACCTCACCCGGGTGATCTCGAAGGACCCGGCGGGCTGGACGTGGGGCGACCTGCACCAGGTGACCCTGGAGCACGAGGTCCTGGGCGGGGAGGACATCCCCGGTGTGGTGCGGTCCATGGTCAACAGCCCCACGCTGCCGGCCCCCGGCTCCAGCGCGATGGTCAACGCCTTCAACTGGGACGCGAGCACGGGGTCCTTCACCGTCACCTCCGGCCCCTCCATGCGGATGGTCGTGGACCTGGCCGACCTGGACGCCTCCACGTGGGTGGACCACACGGGGGTCTCGGGGCACCCCTTCGCCCCCGGCTACGGGGACCAGACGCAGGCGTGGCTGGCGGGCGAGACCTTCCCCTGGGCCTTCACCCGGGGAGCCGTCGAGGAGGCCGCGGTGGACCGCCTCGTGCTGGTCCCCGGTCCCTCCGGCGGCTGACCGCCGGCGCCGACGCCGGCGACACCCGACCTACCGCACGGGGGTCGGCAGCACCCCCGAGGTGGGGCGCAGCACTGCGTCGACCACGGTGTCGTGGTCGTCGGCCGGCAGGTCGTCGACCACCTCGTGGTCGTGCAGCACGAGAACGACGGGCACGCCGCCGGCCAGGGGCTGCACCCGGGGCAGGGTCGTGTCGTAGTACCCCCCTCCCTGCCCGAGCCGGACCCCCTCGCGGGTCACCGCCAGACCGGGCACGAAGGCCAGGTCCACGTCGCGCCAGGCCTCCGGCCCCAGCCGGGTGCGTGACGGGTCGCTCAGGTCGGCCCAGTCCAGGTCGGGCCGGGCCAGGGTCACCGGCACCAGGACCTGCACGCCGGCGCCCAGCAGCGCGTCCGTGAGGCCGTCGACCGGCGGCTCGGTGCGCATCGGCTCGAAGGCGGTGACCGTCATCCCCGCCACCCCGGGCCGTCCCAGGCGCGCGGCGTGGGCCTGCAGGTGGGCCAGCCCCGCCTCCCCGAGGCGGCGCGCCTGCTCGGAGCGGGTCCGCCCGTCCCAGCCGGCCACCAGCTCGCGGCGGGCCGCGCGGACGAGGGAGCGCCAGGTCGCCTTGTCGGCGACGACGTCCCCCGTGGGCCGGTAGGCGGGCAGGGTCGGCGGGGGCTGGGTGCCTGTCACCTCGCCATTGTGACCTGCCCGACTACGCTGGTGCCGTCCGTCCGTGCCCGCTCTCCGGAAGGCCGCCGATGATCACCGTCGAGGAGCACCTCGAGAAGATCCTGGGTCAGATCAGACCCGTCGCCACCGTCACCGTGCCGGTGACCCGCTCCGTCGGGCTGGTGACCAGCGGCGACGTGCACGGCCGGGCCGACCTGCCGAGGTTCGACAACTCCTCGATGGACGGGTATGCCGTGCGCCGGGACGACCTGGCCGGGGCGGGGCCCGAGACCCCGGTCGTGCTGGTGGTGTCGGGTGACGTCGCGGCGGGCGACCCGCTCCCGCGCGAGCACGTGCCCGGCCAGGCGTGGCGGATCATGACCGGCGCCCCCATGCCGGTCGGGGCCGACGCGGTGGTGCGGGTGGAGGACACCGACGGCCACCCCCGCGAGGCGCAGTTCCGCGTGCAGCCCGAGGAGGGGGCCCACGTCCGCCGGGCGGGTGAGGACCTGCGTGCGGGGGACGTGGTCGTGCCGAGCGGCACCCGGATCGGTCCCGGTCAGCTGGCGGCGATGGTGTCGGCCGGCGTGGAGGAGGTCGAGGTGGTCGGGCCCGTCCGGGTGGCGATCCTGTCCACCGGTGACGAGCTCGTCGCACCGGGGGAGCACGTGGGCCCCGGGCAGATCGTCGACTCCAACGGGCCGATGCTCGAGGCGCTGGTGCGTGAGGCCGGGGGTCAGGTGGTCTACGTGGGGCACCTGCGCGACGACGAGAAGGACACGCAGCGGCAGATCGAGCACCATCTGCGCTCGGCCGACCTCATCCTCACCTCCGGCGGGGTCAGCAAGGGGGAGTACGACATCGTCAAGAAGGTGCTCTCCGGCCAGGGCTCGATGACGTTCGTCGAGGTCGCCATGCAGCCGGGCAAGCCCCAGGGGTTCGGGGTGCTCGGCAAGGGGGTGCCGCTCTTCGCGCTCCCGGGCAACCCGGTGAGCGTGCTCGTGAGCTTCGAGGTCTTCGTGCGCCCGGCCCTGGAGCGACGCGGCGGACGTCGCACCAGCACCCGGACGGCACGGGGCTACGCCACGGAGAGCTGGCGCAGCTCCCCGGCCGGCAGACCTACACGCGGGTGCGGCTCAGCCGGGACACGACCACCGAGTATGCCGTCACCCCCGCGGGCGGCGCGGGCTCCCACCTGCTCGGCGGGCTGGCCATGGCCGACGCGCTCGCCGTCTCCCCGGCGGACGTGGAGCAGGTCGAGGCGGGCTCGGAGGTCGAGCTCCTCCTCCTGCGTCCCCGCGGCGAGATCGACGGCCGGCTGGACGAGGAGGAGGAGCGGGCCGAGCGGGAGGCGGCCTCCGGCGGGACGGACGGCGAGGCGGACCGGTGACCCGTCCCGACGGTCTCACCCACCTCCGGGCCGACGGCACGGCCCACATGGTGGACGTGAGCGGGAAGCAGGTGACGGCCCGCAGCGCCAGCGCGCGGGGCCGGGTGCTGCTGGGGCCACGGGCGCTGGCGGCGCTGCGCGAGGGCACCGTCCCCAAGGGCGACGCCCTCGGCGTGGCACGGATCGCCGGGATCCAGGCGGCCAAGCGCACGCCCGACCTGGTGCCCCTGTGCCATCCCGTCGCGGTGCACGCCGTCGAGGTCGACCTGGAGGTCGTGGACGACGGGGTCGAGATCGCGGCCACCGTGCGCACCGCCGACCGCACGGGCATCGAGATGGAGGCCCTGACGTGCGTGAGCGTCGCCGCGCTGACGCTGGTCGACATGGTCAAGGCGGTGGACCGCCTGGCGGTCATCACCGACGTACGGGTCACCGCCAAGTCCGGCGGGCGCTCGGGCGACTGGGTGCGCGAGGAGTGACCTGGCGCTGGCCCGCCCAGGTGAGGCACGTCCGGCCCGACGGACGGCTGCTCACCCTGCGCCCGCTGACCCGGGGTGACCGGGTCGAGTGGGAGGGCGTCCGCTCCCGCAACGCCGACTGGCTGCGCCCCTGGGAGTCCACCCTCCCCGGGCCCCCCGCCCACCCGCTGACCTACCCCCAGCTGCGCCGCGGCCTGGACCGGGCGGCGCGGGAGGGTCAGGCGCTCCCTCTGGTCATCGACGTGGACGGCCGGATCGCCGGGCAGGTGCAGCTCTTCGACGTGCTCTGGGGGGCCCGCCGGTCGGCGACGGCCGGCTACTGGCTGGCGCGGGAGGCGACCGGCCAGGGGTTCGCCACGTGGGCGCTCGCCGCGCTGGTCGACCACGCGCTGCTGGCCGCCGGGCTGCACCGGGTCGAGGTGTCGATCCGCCCGGAGAACGCCGCGTCCCTGCGCGTCGTGGAACGGCTGGGCCTGCCGGAGGAGGGCCGGCAGCGGGGGTTCATGCACGTGGACGGAGCCTGGCGCGACCACCGCCTCTTCGCGGTCCTCGCCGAGGACCTCGGACCGCAGGGTTTCGCCAACGGTGGCCTGGTGCGACGCCTGCGCGAGGACCCCGCGGGCTGACGTCTCACTCGTCACAGCAGAAACTTGCGCGACACTCGCGCCGCCTCCCCGATTCCGGTGAACCTCCGCCCTAGCGTGAGGGCCGTGCCCCCGGTGAGCAGCCTGATCTTCGTCGTCATCCTGGCGGTGTGGGCTGTCTACCTCGTCCAGCACTGGGTCCGGCGACGGGACCACCTGGCGACCGCCCGCTCGGTCGACCGGTTCTCCGAGTCGATGCGGGTCCTCGAGCGCCGGCGCGCGCTGCCCCGGCCGGACGTGGTCGAGCACGCACCGCCCGCCCCCTCCGTCCTCCTGCGTCCCGCCCGCCCCGAGGTCGTCGTGAAGCGAGGTTCGGGCGCCGCCCCGGCGCCCGCGCACACGGTCGCGACCGCCGTCGGCCCGACCTCCACCTTCCGTCGGGCGCAGCTCCTCGCCCGCGCCCGGGCCGCGGGACTGCTCCTGGGCTCGGTCGTCATGCTCGCCCTCGTCGGGCTCACCATCGCCCAGGTGCTGCACTGGGGCTGGTCGTTCGCCGGGCTGGCCATCCTCGCGGTCACCGTCGCCGCGATCCGCTGGTCGGTCTCCCGCAACCGCACGGCCCGCCGCCCTGCCGCCCGCCGTCCGGCAACCCGCCGGCCTGCCGCCTCCCGTCCTGCCGCGCGCCGGCCTGCCGCCCGCCGTCCGGCTGCGGCCCCCCGCCGTCCCGTCGTCGCACCCGGCACGGCAGCCTCCCCCCTCGCGGCCCAGGCCCGGGCCACCGTGTCCGTCCACGCCACGCCCGCCCGTCGGGCCGTGGACCTCGACCGGCGCCCGGCCCCCGTCCTCTACGACATCGACGAGGTGGAGACCGCGCTCTCGGCCACCGCACCCTCGTCGACCTCCGGGGCCGACCAGGTCGGGGACGTCGTCGCGGACGTCCAGGACGTTGCCGGCGGCACCTGGAGCCCGGTCCCGGTGCCGCCCCCCACCTACACGCTCAAGGCCCGCGCCCACCGTGCACCGACCGGCTCGGAGCAGCTGCCGCTGGACGGCACGGAGATGGCGCTGGACGAGGAGTTCGAGGAGCTGCCCAGCGTCGATCGCGTGGGCTGAGCGCTTTTTCTCCCGCCGGTCTCCCGGTGTATAGTGGACAGCCGCACCACGGGGCTGTGGCGCAGTTGGTAGCGCGTCTCGTTCGCAATGAGAAGGCCAGGGGTTCGAATCCCCTCAGCTCCACACCGCCAGGGCCGGTCCGTCGATCTCGACGGGCCGGCCCTTCGTCGTCGCCGGGGTGCGGGTCGGGCCGTCGGGCTCGACTAGGCTCGGGTCTCCGACGGGGCGGCGCACCCCATACCCTGCGCCCGAGGTGAGAGGAGAGGACGCCATGGCCGTCAACCTGCGGGGACGCAGCCTGCTGTCGCTGGTGGAGGAGACGCCCAAGGAGATCCGCTACCTGCTCGACCTGGCCCACGACCTCAAGCGGGCCAAGTACGCCCGGCAGGAGCGGCAGCTGCTGCGCGGCCGCTCGGTGGCCCTCGTCTTCGAGAAGACCTCCACCCGCACCCGTGCCGCCTTCGAGGTGGCGGCGGCCGACCAGGGCGCCAGCACGACCTTCCTCGACCCGAGCAGCACCCAGATCGGGCACAAGGAGTCGATCAAGGACACCGCACGGGTGCTGGGCCGGATGTACGACGCGATCCAGTACCGCGGCTCCAGCCAGGCCAAGGTCGAGCAGCTGGCCGAGCACGCCGGTGTGCCGGTCTACAACGGGCTGACCGACGAGTGGCACCCCACCCAGATGCTCGCCGACGCGCTGACGATGGCCGAGCACACCCACAAGCACCGGCACGAGATCGCCTACGCCTACCTCGGTGACGCCCGCAACAACATGGGCCACTCCCTGCTGCTCCTGGGCGCGAAGCTGGGCATGGACGTGCGGATCGGTGCGCCGGAGGGGCTCCAGCCCGCCGACGACGTCGTGCGGCTGTGCGAGGAGATCGCCGCGGGGACCGGTGCCCGGCTCACGGTCACGGCCGACCCGGTCGAGGCCGTCCGCGGCGTCGACTTCGTCCACACCGACGTGTGGGTGTCCATGGGGGAGCCGGTGGCGGCCTGGGACGAGCGCATCAAGCTGCTCCTGCCCTACCAGGTCAACGCCGAGCTCATGGCCGCCACCGACAACCCCGGGGTCAAGTTCATGCACTGCCTGCCGGCCTTCCACGACACCGACACCAGCGTCGGCCAGGAGCTCATGGGCAAGCACCCCGAGCTCGCGGGCGGGCTCGAGGTCACCGACGAGGTCTTCGAGTCGGTGTCCAGCATCGTCTTCGACCAGGCCGAGAACCGGCTGCACACCATCAAGGCGCTCCTGGTCGCCACGCTCGCATGAGCGTGGTCCAGGGGGAGGTGCCCGCGGTCGGTGACGGCCCCCATCTGCGCGAGCCCGCGCACCGGGTGAACCCCCGGGCGGTGCGCTACTGGGTCGTCAACAGCCTGCTCGGCGGGGTCATCACCTGGGGGGTGCTCTTCGCGATCTACTGGTTCGTGCCCGACTCGTGGAAGGTGTGGCTGGGGCCGGTCTTCCTGCTCATCATGGCCGCCAACGTCGTCGAGGTGATGGTCGAGCCGCTCATCCGCTACCGCCGCACCCGCTGGGAGGTCACCGGCGAGCGGGTCTTCTCGCAGACCGGCTGGCTCTCCCGGGACCAGCGGATCGCCCCGCTGTCGCGGGTGCAGACCGTGGACACGCACCGCGGGGCGATCATGCGGCTCTTCCGGCTGGCCGACGTCACCGTGACCACGGCGTCGGCGGCCGGCCCCATCACCCTGCCCTGCCTCGACACCGACCTCGCCGACCGGGTCACCGCCGACCTGGCCCGCATCACCGGGCAGACCACCGGCGACGCCACGTGAGCACCCCCGCCGACCTCCCCCCTCCGTCCGGACCGCCGGTGGTGCCGGCCGTCCCGGGTATGCCGCCGCCCCCGGGTCCGCCGGTGGGGGCACCCGACCAGGGTGGCCCGGTCGTGGCCGACGAGGAGTGGCGACGGCTGAGCGGGCGGATGCTGCTGGTCCACCCGGTCCGGACCCTGTGGTCCATGGCCTTCCCCCTCCTCATCGCCATGTTCGGTCTCGTGCGGGGGGAGGACCGCGGCTGGCTGTGGATCGCCGTGGCCGGCGGTGCGCTGGCGCTCGTCGCCGGGGTGATGACCTGGTTCATCACCCGCTACCGCTTCACGCCCGACCAGCTCCAGCTGCGCACCGGGCTGCTGAGCCGCCGCGTGCTGACGGCCCCGCTGGACCGGATCCGCAGCGTGGACATCGAGTCCAGCCCGGTGCACCGGGTGCTGGGGCTGGCCAAGGTCAAGGTCGGCACGGGGGTGGACAGCAAGCAGATCGAGCTGGACGGTCTGACCCACGAGCAGGCCGCCCACCTGCGGGTCGACCTGCTGCGACGGTCCGGGGCCGCGACCGCGGTGGACGCCGCCACCGGGCCGGCGGCCACCGCCGCCGCGTCGGTCGAGGGGCCTGCGGCGACGCCGGTCCCCGGGGACCGCGAGCTGGCACGCATCGACTGGGGCTGGCTGCGCTACGCCCCGTTCAGCCTGTCGAGCCTGGTGGTCGTCGCGGGTGCGGTCGGTGTCCTCTCGCAGTTCGGGGACGAGCTGCCGGTGGACGAGGTCACCGTGGCGCAGGACGCCTGGGCGTGGGTCGTCGCCCAGGCGGTCCTCGTGCTCGCCGCCGGGCTCACCCTGGTCGTGGTCCTCGGGTGGGTGCTCGTGTCCACCGCCTCCTACGTGCTGACCTGGTGGAACCTGCGCCTGGTGCGGGAGGGGACCGGCAACATCCGGGTCACCCACGGCCTGCTGACCACGCGCTCGCAGACGATCGAGCGGGCCAAGGTGCGTGGCGTGCGGATGGGTGAGCCCTTCCTGCTCCGCTTCGTCCGGGGGGCCGAGCTGTCCGCGATGGCGACCGGGGTCGGGACGGGCGGCACGGTGAAGGTCCTGCCGCCGGCCCCCCGGTCGGTCGTCCAGGACGTGGGGCACGAGCTGCTGGAGGAGGACGGACCACTCACGATGGACCTGCGCGGGCACGGGCCGAAGGCCCGACGTCGCACCCACGTGAGCCGCCAGTGGGGCACCCTCGTCCTCGCCCTGCTCGTGGCCGCGCCGACCTACCTGGTGGACGTGTGGTGGTTCGCCGACTGGCCGTGGTGGACCCCGCTCGCGGTGCTGGCCGTCGTCGGCGCCCTCAACGCGCTCGTCGCGGAGAGCGCCTGGCGCAACCTGGGCCACGGTCTGACCGACCGGCACCTCGTCGTCCAGACCGGCGCCGTCGTGCGGACCCGCGAGGTGCTGGAGCGTGCGGGCATCATCGGGTGGGTGGTGCACCAGGGCTTCTTCCAGCGCAGGCTCGGGCTGGCGGACCTCACCGCCACGACGGCCGCAGGTCGGGAGCAGGTCGTGGCGCCCAACATCCCGCTGCCCATGGCCGTCGAGCTCGCCCGGGCCACCACGCCGGGAATGCTGGACGAGCTGGCGGTGTAGTGCTAGCCATGGGCGACCTCGAGAACATCATCGGGCTGCCGGACGACGCGGACCTCGACGACCACGCCCGCTACGACCGGGCCACCTTCGCCTTCGAGACCAAGGACTACGCACGGGCGGCGGGCCTGCTCGAGCCCCTCGTGCGGTCCGCGCCCGGCAACGCCGAGATCTCCCTCCTGCTCGCGCGCAGCTACTACCACGCCGCCCGGCTCGGACCCGCCGAGCAGCTGCTCCTCGAGATGGTCGAGCGCTGGCCGACCGACGCCTACGCCCACCTGTTGCTCGCCCGCACCCTGCAGCGGGCGGGCCGTGCGGAGGAGGGTGCGCGTCACCTCAAGATGGCCGAGGCCATGGGCCTGGACGGCTGAGGACGTGCCACGCACGATGTTCCACCACCAGCCCGAGCTGCGGTGGTCGATGGAGCACCTGGCCGAGGAGGCCCTCACCCGGTGCGGGGTCGAGCTGGACCCACGGGGCTTCCTCGTCGGGATCCCCGAGGGTGACACGTCCCTGCCCGTGCTCATCGAGCCCCGGCGCCGGGCCTTCGCGCTCGACCAGGTGACCGGCGTCCTCGACGACATCGAGACCCGCCTCCGGCGCCGGATGGGCGAGCTGGAGGACGTCCCCGCCGAGCTGGAGGAGCAGGAGCACTACCGGCTGGCAGTGCTGGAGGGGTGCCGCCGCGACGCGGTCGTCGACGCCCTCCACCAGGCCGCCCGCTTCACCGACCGGACCGTCCGGGTCGGGATGAGCGTCGTCGTCGGCAGCTACCGCATCTTCCCGGTGCTCGCCGTCCTCACCGAGGCGTGGGAGGACCTGGAGACCCTGCGGATCTCCGAGGTGGACGGGCTGTCCGTGCCCACGACCTTCCCCGAGGCGGTCGTCATGGACGTGCTCCGCGCCGCCTCGCGGGAGCTGGACCGCACCAACCCCTCCTCCCTGCTGGGCGTGGACGCCGGCGCCGTCCTGCGCTCGGCGGCCGACACCTTCGTCAACGGGGTGCTGGCCCGGACCGGGTCGACGTCGGCGCACGGGCTCCGTGACGCCCTGGACGCGGTCGCGGGTCAGACCTACGAGGGCCGCGCCTCCCTGGGCAGCATGGTGCTGGCCAGCCGGGAGCACCCGTGCGTCGAGCTGGACGTGGCCTTCACCCAGGACGTGCCCGTCTCCATCGTCCGCTCCTTCCGCAAGGTGCTGGAGATGTCCCGGACGGGTATGCAGCTCGTCTCCGACGGGCGTGACGTCTACGGCCTGGGCGTCGTGGCGGACGACTACGACCCGGCCACCGAGGAGGTCTTCCGGGTCCGGCTGGCCGGCAACGGCTCGTGGGAGCTGTGGCACGGCCGGCACGCCCTGCTCCGGGTGGACCAGGGGCAGCCCTCGCTGCCGCAGGACCAGATCGACGACGACTCCTTCCTCGAGACCTTCACCCGGGTCTTCCCCGACGCCACGCCGCGGGACCGCGAGGCGGTCTGGAGCCTCGCCCAGGCCTGCACCGACCAGCGCTACGGCACGATGCTGGTCGTGCACCCGGACGCCCGCGCCTAGGGCGAGCGGCTGCTGCCCCAGGGCCAGCTGATCGAGGCCACCCGGCTGGGCCGGCGCGCGCTGCGCGCCCTCACCCGGATCGACGGCGCCGTCCTCGTCGGGCCGGACGGCACCTGCCACGCCGCCGGGGTGATCCTCGACGGCGCGGCCACCGGCACCGGGGACGGTTCACGCGGAGCCCGCTACAACTCCGCCGTCCGCTACCTCGCCGGGGAGGGGAGGGGCTCGATGGTCATCATCGTCAGCGAGGACGGGCGCATCGACCTGCTGCCCATCCACAAGCGCCGGGTCTCCCGGGGGCGCGTCGCCCGCTCGGTGGAGCGTCTGGTCGCCGCGGCGCAGGAGCAGGAGGAGTACGAGGCCTTCGCCCGGCTCGACCGGGTCGTGGGCAGCCTGGAGTTCTACCTCTCGGCGGAGCAGTGCCAGCTCGTCAACGACGCGCGCGAGGCCGTCGAGCACCGCCGCTGGACCGAGGAGCGTCTGCGCCGGTAGGTGATCCCCATCCAGCCCCACCCGGGTCTGGACGACAGCTACTTCATCGACGCCTGAGGGACCGCCCGCACCACCGCGCCGGACCTGTCAGTTCCAGAAGTCGAACCACATCCGCAGCTCCCAGTCCGCGCGGGGGATGGTGATCGCGGTGTGGACCGGCCAGTACCACGCGAACCACGCGGCAGCCAGCGCCACATACGCGACCACCACCGCCGCCCCCCAGCCCCGTCGCCGGCGGGAGGCGTCGGCCGGGCCGAGCACGAGCGCCAGGCAGGCGATCACCACCAGGACCAGCCACGGCACGAAGGCCACGGCGTAGAAGCTGTAGATCGTCCGGGTCTGGTAGAGGAACCACGGCAGCCATCCCGCGATCACCCCGGAGAGGGCGGCACCGGCGCGCCAGTCGCGGCGCGCGAGCCACAGGAAGGCCACGACGAGCAGCCCCACGGTCGCGGTCCACCAGACCACCATGTTGCCGAGGGAGGCGATGTACTCGACGCACCGGGCGGCCTCGCACCCCTTCTCCCCCCGGTCGGGCCAGTCCGCGTAGAAGAGGGTCGGTCGCCACTGCACCGTCCAGCTCCACGGGTTGGAGCTCCACGCGTGCTCGTTCTGCAGCCCGACGTGGAAGCTGAGCTGCTCCTCGTGGTAGGCCCACAGGGACCGCAGGGGGTCCGGGACCATCCGGGCCAGCCCCGTCGCGGGATGGTCGGCGGCCCACTGCCGCTTCCACCCCCCGTCGGTGAGGAACCACCCGGTCCAGGTCAGCACGTAGGTCACCACGGCGGTGGGGACCATGAGCAGGAAGGCGGGTATGCCGTCCCGGGTCACCGTGCTGGTGAACCAGCGCTGCACCCCTGCGGCCCGCCGGGCACCCAGGTCCCACCACACGGTCATCAGGCCGAAGACGGCCAGGAAGTAGAGCCCGGACCACTTGGTGCCGATCGCCAGCCCGAGCGCCACGCCGGCGGCCAGCCGCCACCACCGGACCCCGAGCCACGGGCCCGACCGGAGCCGCCGGGGGTCGAGGCGCCGCGCGAGGCGACGCCGACCGTCCTCCCGGTCCAGCAGCAGGAGCAGGAAGGCCACCAGCACCCACCACATGACGAAGATGTCCAGCAGCCCGATCCGCGACTGGGCGAAGTGGTGCCCGTCGAGGGCGAGCAGGGCGGAGGCGGTGACGGCCAGGAGGGCGTTCTTCCAGATCAGCCACGCGCACCAGCCCAGCAGCGCGATGGACAGGGTGCCGATCACGGCGGAGGACAGGCGCCAGCCGACCGGGTCCTCGGGCCCCATGACCAACTCGCCCAGCGCGATCATCCACTTGCCGACCGGGGGGTGCACCACGAGGTCCGGCTCGCCGCCCCACACGTCCGGCGTCCCGGCGTTGAACAGCGCGTCCGGGTCCTCCAGCCCCTCCCGGATCTCCCGTTCGTGGCCGTACCTCACCAGCGACCAGGCCTGCTTGACGTAGTAGGTCTCGTCGAAGACCAGGCGGGAGGGGTGGCCCAGGCGCCAGAAGCGCAGGGCCCCACCGATCGCGGTGACCAGGAGGATTCCCAGCAGCGCCACGCGGCGCTGGCGGGCGAGCGCTGCGGGCGGCGGTCCGAGCAGACGCGCCCGCAGAGACTCCATACGGTGCATCGTAGGTGAGCGGTTCGGCCCCCGGACCCGGTGGGAACGGCGCATTAGCGCACTCCGGGCTGCGCTAAAAGTCCTGTCGGTCCTCAGTAGTAGAGTCCCCGTCGTGGCCCTTACAACCGCTCCCGCGCGCGAGACCCGGCAGGGTCTGCCCAGCATCCTGCTGAAGACCGTCATGGCCGTGACCGGCTTGTTCTTCGTGCTCTACCTGCTGCTGCACATGTACGGCAACCTGCAGATCCTCATCGGGCGCGAGGCGTTCGACGACTACGCGCACCACCTGCGCGTCATCGGGGAGGGGATGATCCCGGAGAACGGCGTGCTCTGGATCGCCCGGATCCTCCTGCTCGCCTCCCTCGTCGGCCACGTCTGGTCGGCGATCCTGCTGTGGCGCCGGGCCGGGAAGGCCCGCCAGCACCGGTACGTCGGCAGCAAGCGGGCCACCTACGGGTCGGTCTACGCCCGGGCGATGCGCTGGGGCGGCCTGGCCATCCTGCTGTTCGTGATCTTCCACATCCTGCACTTCACGACGCAGACGATCACCGTCGCCGGCGAGCACGCCAGCCCGGCCGAGCGCGTGATCAGCAGCTTCCAGGTGTGGTGGGCGGTGCTCATCTACGTGGCGGCGATGATCGCCGTCGGGATGCACCTGCTGCACGGGGTCTGGGGGGCCTGCATGACCCTGGGTCTCAACACCTCGCTCAAGCGTGCCGAGCAGATCCGCTTCATCTCGATCCTGGTGGCCACGGTGATCGTCGTCGGCTTCCTGATCCCGCCCTTCGCCATCCTGTTCGGCTTCGTGAGCTAAGAGGACTGAGACATCCCGATGACTGACACCCTGATCGAAGGCCTCTACCGCGAGGGCGAGCCGATCGCCGACACCAAGGCGCCCCCCGGCGACATCTCCCAGAAGTGGACGACCCGGCAGTTCGAGGCCGCCCTGGTCAACCCCGCCAATCGCCGTAAGCTCTCGGTGATCATCGTGGGCACCGGCCTGGCCGGGGCCGCGGCCGGAGCCACCCTGGGCGAGGCCGGCTACCAGGTCAAGAGTTTCTGCTACCAGGACAGCCCCCGGCGGGCGCACTCGATCGCCGCCCAGGGCGGCATCAACGCCGCCAAGAACTACAAGGGCGACGGCGACTCCATCCACCGGCTCTTCTACGACACGGTCAAGGGCGGCGACTACCGCTCGCGCGAGACCAACGTCTACCGCCTCGCCGAGGTCAGCGCCGACATCATCGACCAGTGCGTCGCCCAGGGCGTCCCCTTCGCCCGCGAGTACGGCGGTCTGCTGGACAACCGCTCCTTCGGCGGCGTCCAGGTCTCCCGCACCTTCTACGCCCGCGGCCAGACCGGTCAGCAGCTGCTCATCGGCGCCTACCAGGCGCTGGAGCGGCAGATCGCCGCCGGCACCGTCCAGATGTTCGCCCGGCACGAGATGCTCGAGCTCATCGTCGTCGACGGCAAGGCGCGCGGCATCATCGCCCGCGACCTGGTCACCGGGGAGATCGAGACCCACCTGGCGGACGTGGTCGTGCTGGCCTCCGGCGGCTACGGCAACGTCTTCTTCCTCTCGACCAACGCGATGGGCAGCAACGTCACGGCCACCTGGCGCGCCCACCGCAAGGGTGCCTACTTCGGCAACCCGTGCTACACCCAGATCCACCCCACCTGCATCCCCCAGTCCGGGGAGCAGCAGTCCAAGCTCACGCTCATGAGCGAGTCCCTGCGCAACGACGGCCGCATCTGGGTGCCGAAGAGGGCCGAGGACTGCGAGAAGGACCCGCGGGAGATCCCCGAGGAGGACCGCGACTACTACCTCGAGCGGATCTACCCGGGCTTCGGCAACCTCGTGCCCCGCGACATCGCCTCCCGGCAGGCCAAGAACATGTGCGACGAGGGACGGGGCGTCGGCCCCGAGGTCGACGGGTCCCGGCGCGGCGTCTATCTCGACTTCGCCGACGCGATCGGGCGGCTGGGCGAGGACGCCGTCCGGGCCAAGTACGGCAACCTCTTCGACATGTACGAGCGGATCACGGGGGAGAACCCGTACCAGGTGCCGATGCGCATCTACCCCGCCGTCCACTACACGATGGGCGGGCTGTGGGTCGACTACGACCTCCAGTCGACCATCCCCGGTCTGTTCGTCACCGGCGAGGCCAACTTCTCCGACCACGGCGCCAACCGGCTGGGCGCCTCCGCGCTCATGCAGGGCCTGGCCGACGGCTACTTCGTCCTGCCGAACACCATCCGCGACTACCTTGCCGCGGGTCCGTTCGAGCGGATCGACGAGGACCACCCGGCGGTGGCCGAGGCCCGTGAGTCCGTCCAGGGCCGCATCCAGCACCTGCTGGGCACCAACGGCACCCGGTCGGTCGACTCCTACCACAAGGAGCTCGGCAAGATCATGTGGGAGAAGTGCGGCATGGAGCGCACCGACGCCGGGCTGCGCGAGGCGATCGAGCAGATCCGGGCCCTGCGCGCCGACTTCTGGGCCAACGTCCGGGTGCTCGGCACGCCGGAGGGCCTGAACCAGGCGCTGGAGCGGGCCGGCCGCGTCGCCGACTTCCTGGAGCTCGGCGAGCTGATGTGCATCGACGCGCTGCACCGGCGGGAGTCGTGCGGCGGTCACTTCCGCGCGGAATCCCAGACCGAGGACGGCGAGGCGCTGCGACACGACGACGAGTTCGCCTACGTCGCGGCGTGGGAGTGGGGCGGGGACGGCGGAGCGCCGGTCCTGCACAAGGAGGACCTCGTCTACGAATTCATCGAGCTCAAGCAGAGGAGCTACAAGTGAGGCTCGCGCTCAAGATCTGGCGTCAGGACGGCCCGAGCGACACGGGCCGGATGGCGCGCTACGACATCGACGGGGTGTCGGAGGACAGCTCGTTCCTGGAGATGCTCGACCTGCTCAACGAGCAGCTCACCGAGCGCGGCGAGGAGCCGGTCGCCTTCGACTCCGACTGCCGCGAGGGCATCTGCGGCACCTGCGGCGTCGTCATCAACGGCGAGGCGCACGGCCCGGAGCGCACGACGACCTGCCAGCTGCACATGCGCTCCTTCAAGGACGGTGACGAGATCGTCATCGAGCCCTGGCGGGCCGACCCCTTCCCCGTCATCAAGGACCTGGTCGTCGACCGCAGCGCCTTCGACCGGATCATCCAGGCCGGCGGCTTCATCTCGGCCAACACCGGGTCGGCGCCGGACGCGCACGCCACGCCGGTGCCCAAGGAGCACGCGGACCGGGCGTTCATGGCCGCCGAGTGCATCGGCTGCGGCGCGTGCGTGGCCGCCTGCCCGAACGCCTCCGGGATGCTCTTCATGGGCGCCAAGATCACCCACCTGGGTGAGCTGCCCCAGGGCCAGCCCGAGCGCGAGGCCCGCGTCGTGTCGATGACGGCCCAGCACGACCACGAGGGCTTCGGCGGCTGCACCAACCTCGGTGAGTGCACCCGCGCCTGCCCGAAGGGCATCCCGCTCAACGTCATCTCCCAGATGAACGCCGACTTCCGGCACGCCGGCTACGGTCGTCGCTGACCCTGGCCGGGGCGTGAGCAACGCGGCGCGGCCCGGCGCCCGGGCCTCCGGATCCGGTGCGCTGGTCCTGGCCGCCACGCCGATCGGCGACTCCCGGGACGCCAGCCCCCGCCTGCTCGAGGAGCTCGCGGGGGCTGACGTCGTCGCGGCGGAGGACACCCGCCGGTTGCGACGCCTCACCGAGCGCCTCGGGGTCCAGGTGGGGGGGAGGTGCTCAGCTACCACGAGCACAACGAGGCCTCCCGCACCCCGGAGCTCGTCGGGCGGATCCGCGAGGGCGCCCGGCTCCTGCTCGTGACCGATGCCGGTATGCCGTCGGTCTCCGACCCCGGCTACCGGCTCGTGGTCGCCTGCGTCGAGGCGGACCTCCCGGTCACCTGCGTGCCCGGTCCGTCGGCCGTGCTCATGTCCCTGGCCGTGTCCGGTCTGCCGGTCGACCGGTTCTGCTTCGAGGGCTTCCTGCCACGCAGGCAGGGGGAGCGGGAGCGAGCCCTCGGTGCCCTGGTCGAGGAGCCCCGCACCATGGTCTTCTTCGAGGCCCCGCACCGGCTCCCCGCGACTCTGACCTCGATGGCCACCGTCTTCGGGGCGGACCGTCCGGCCGCGGTGTGCCGCGAGCTCACCAAGACCTACGAGGAGGTCCGACGCGGCCCGCTCACCGAGCTGGCGCAGTGGGCGGCGGACGGGGTGCGGGGGGAGATCACCGTCGTCGTCGCCGGACGACCGCCCGCCTCCGCGGCGGACAGCGAGCCGGACGACCACATACCTGAGATCCTGGAGCGCACCGCCGCCGGGGAGCGTCTCAAGGATGTCGCCCGGGAGGTCTCCGCCCGGACCGGGTTGTCCGCCAAGGCGCTCTACGACGCCGCGGTGGCCGCCCGCTGACGGCACGTGCACCGCGGACCCAGGCCCCGCCGGGACCTGCCGGCCCTTGTGCCGGGCGGTCCGGTTTGGCATAGTCGCGACGTGGTCCGACAACGACGTCGGGCCCACCTATCCCGAGGAGACCGGCACGCATGAGGGTCAACCTGTCCGCGATCCTCGGAGGCCTCCTCGGGGGGCTGCTCGCCGCCGCCGTCTGCTGGTACGCCACGTCTCGCGTCCTCCCTGCCGCCGACCTCGACTACAGCCCGGCGGAGATGGCTCTCACCGCGCTCGTCGGCGCGGGCGGTGGGGTCCTGGGCGTCGTCGTGGGATGGCTGGTCCACCGGCGCCGGGCCCGCGGACTGGGAGGGATCGCAGCCATCGTCAGCCTCCTGGGGGCGCTCGGCGCCACGGTGGGCTGGGCCCGGATCGTGGGTGGGCTGGACGAGACCGGACTGTTCCTGGTGGGCAGCGTGCTGCTGCTGGGGATCGCTCTGGTGCTGCTCGCCGCGGTGTGCGGGCTCACGGCGGCGCTGCTCGGTCCTGCGTCGCGGGAGCCCCGGACGCGCGGAGCGGCGGCCCAGGGTCCCTCGTAGTCGCTCCTGCAGCCGGACTGTCAACTCTGAGCCGGTTCGAACCGGCTCAGGGTTGACCAACCGGCTCGGAGTCGGCGAGCCGGCCCGGGGTCACTCGTAGCCGGCGTCGGCCATCGCCCGGTCGCGGCGGGCCCGACGCGAGCGGCCGCGCCGCCAGAGGGCGAACAGGCCCCAGACCAGCAGCAGGATCAGGAAGATCACGAGCACGGGCAGGAAGATGGCCACGAGCGAGAGGGTGATCGCCATCCCGTCCTCGGCCGCCGACACGACGGGGGTGCCGAGGCCGCCGGTCGTGGTGTTGACGACGGGGCGGCTGACGGCCTTGCCCGTGTGCACGATCCCCGCGGTGATGATGCCGAGCACCACGCCCACCCACGGGTTGTCGGCCATGAAGCTCGACCCCTGCTCGAAGTCCTCGGCCGCCGTGGTCGCCGCGAAGATCAGGCCACCCGTGGCCGGCCGGACGAAGGTGCCGACGGCGTCGTTGATGTGGTCGACGAGGGCGATCTTGTCCAGCACGAGCTCGGACAGGAGCAGGACGGCCGCGATGCCGATCGCCCACCACGACTCGATCCAGGCGTACTGGTGCGGGAGGGTGATGACGTCGGTGAAGCGCGCGATGAGTGCGACCAGGAGGAACGGGATGTAGGCGTTCAACCCCGCGGCCGCGGACAGACCGGCTCCGGTGAGGGCAGCGAGCATGCGGTGCCTCGCCTTTCGTGTCGGCGTCCCCCGGCGGAGGACGTCGCTCCAGTCAACCACGCGGTGCCGGCGGACTGTTCCCGCCGCCTGCGCCACGGCATACCCCCTCCCCCCAACCTTCCGGGGTCCCGCATCGTTACCGGGGGGAGGATGGATCGAACGAGCAGGAGGAGGATCCGGTGCGCAGCGAGAACGACGCCGCCTACGTCGAGTTCGTCGACGCGTCACGGTCGACGCTGCTGGCCTACGCCTGGCTGCTCACCGCCGACGGCCACGCCGCGGAGGAGCTGGTCCAGGAGACCCTCGTCCGGGTCTACGTGCGCTGGCGACGGCTGCGCAGCGGGCAGCCGCTCGCGTACGCCAGGAGGATCCTGTCCAACCTGCACACCGACCGGTGGCGGTCCGGCCGGCGGGAGGTGCTGCGGGGCGAGGTGCCGGAGACGGCGTACAGCTCCGACCCGGTCACCACCGACCTGGTGCGGGCGCTGCAGCAGCTCTCTCCCCGCGAGCGCGAGTGCGTCGTCCTGCGCCACTACCTGGACCAGTCCGAGAAGGACACCGCGGCCACCCTGCGGATCAGCGTGGGGGCCGTCAAGAGCTACACCGCCAAGGGACTCGCGCGGCTGCGGCCGCTGCTGAGCGCCACGATCGAGGAGGAGCGCCATGTCTGAGCCGACGCTGAGCCAGCTGCTGGACCGGGCCGCCCACCACGCGCCCCCGATGGACCTGAGGAGCGAGGACCTGCTGGCGGCCGGTCGGGCGAGGGTGCGGCGGCGCCGGGCCGCCGGGGCCGGCGGGGTGCTGGGCGGTGCCGCCCTGGTGGCGGCGGTCTGGGCCGGTCTCGGTGGGGACGGCTCCCCGCTGAGCACTCCCGACCTGCAGCCGGCCACCACGGTCCTGGAGCAGGGCGAGGTCGTCGACGCGGCGCTCTTCGGCGGGTTCAACACCATCGACGACGAGCAGGTGGCGCACGTTACGACGGGCGGCTGACCCGCGGCATCAGCGGCCCGCTCGTCCTCGAGGTGTCGGACAACGGCGAGGTGGTCGAGCGGATCAGGGCGGAGTCCCCGGTCGCCGGGCTCGAGGTCTTCGCCGGGGAGCGGATGACGGTGGCCCTGTGGGAGGCGCCCGAGGACGCCGAGGCGTTCGTGCCGCTCGTGGGGCCGCACGACCCGGGCGGGCCGTCGGACGTCCGGACGACCGAGGTCGAGGGCGTCCCGGTGGCGTTCTCGATGTGGGCGGGCGATGTCGTCCGGATGCCGGTCGAGCTCCTCGACGTCTACGTCGTGGGCAGCGACAGCGTGCAGACCCTGACCGGTGCCCCCGTGACCTCGGAGGTCCTGAGCACCCGGGACGCCCGGGCGGTCGCCTGGGCGGACGCGTCCCGGGGCGTCTGGGGGTATGCCGTGCACGCCCAGGACCCGATGCTCGCCCAGGTGGGGGAGCACCCGGCGCAGGTGTCGTCCTCCGCGTCGACGGCGGACGAGCTCACCGTCTCCGCCCACCTGCTACCTCAGGGGGCCGACCTCGTGGACGTCCGGCTCGACGCCGGTGACTCCGACAGCACGGTGCTCGAGGGTCGTGAGGTGGTGCTGGTCGAGCAGCGGGGGGTGGACTCCGCCGAGGTCGTGTTCCGGCTGGCCGGTGCCGAGTTCACCGCGGACCAGTACCACGTCGACCTCGCCACCCTGCAGGTCGGCGAGGAGCTGACGCTGGAGGAGAGCCGCTCGGTGCCGGGTGGCGTGGCACTGCTCACAGCCAGCGACTCAGAGTCCGTCCTCACCGTCAGCCCCCAGGAGCTGGACCGTGGGCTGGTGACGACGACGGTCGACGGTCGGCCCGTGGTGGTCGCCGCCGGCTGGGACGCGGGCGCCGACGTGCTCCTCTCCTCCCGGGTCGAGCTCGACGACGGGTCGGGCCCCCGGTGGGTCGACCCGGAGGACGTGGCGCAGACGGTGCTCGCCGACGGACGGTCGGTCACCCTGCTGGCCGTGGACCTGACGGGGGACGACCAGGTGCTGGCCGTCGGGCGTCAGGACGGGGATGAGGTGGCGCGCTGGGAGCCGCCCGTGCGGACCGCCGGGGTCGAGTGGCGGCAGGTGGACGGTGCCCCGGTGCCCTTCGTGGACGGGGCGGCGCTGCCCCGCCTCGACGACGGGGCCACGGACGAGGTCAGGCACTACGCCGACGGGTCGGGATCGGCCCGAGGGTATGTCGTGCTGCCGGGGCAGGCTGCGGGAGCCACCTTCGTCCCGCTCCTCGAGGGCGACGGTGAGCTGCTGACCGCGCCGGAGATGGTGCACCAGGTGGACGAGGTCGAGGTCGGCGACGGGACCGACACCGTGCTTACGGTCGTGGGTGGCCTCGACGACGAGGGCGGCTCGACCCTGGCCGGCGTGGCCGCCCAGCGAGCCTCCGAGGGCGCCGCCAACACCTGGACGGTCGTCGGTGACGCCTCCTCCGCCCACGTGGTCGTGGACCCGGGGCTCGTGGTCACCATCGGTGCCGAGCAGGGGGTCTGGTTGGTCTACCCCACGGGGTCGGTCGACCCGTCCCAGGTGCAGGCCGGTCGGATCGGCCAGGACCTCGCCCTCCTGCGGACGGCCCCGGGGACGGACAGCACCCTCGTCGCGGTCTCCCCCGAGGGTGCCCCGGCCCCCCGGGTGGGGGTCGACGACGGGCAGGTGGAGCCGCCGGCCACCCATCCCGTGCCCCAGCTCGACCTGGTCGTGCGGGTCTGGACGCTCACCGGGCCGTGACTCGCGGTCAGATGGTGCGGCGCACGAGCACCTGCACGAGGTGCTCGAGCGTCGCCCCCGGGTCCCTGGTCGTCCCGCCGTGCACCGGCCCGGGCTGGACGATCGTGCTCCGGGGGGCGCTGAGCCAGCCGAAGCGCGGCCCGAGCCGGTCCAGGCGGGGGGTGCTCGGCGAGTGCTCGCCCGCGGCGACACGGCATACCTGGTCCAGCGCGGAGCGCACCGCCTCCAGGTCCAGCCCGGGGTCGAGGGCGAGTGCCCGGGCGTCGTCCAGCGCGACGGCGCCGCGCAGGAAGTCGGCCTCCTGGCTGTAGAGCACGACGCCGACGTTGATGAACTCCTCGCGCTCCACGCGGGGGACCAGGCGCAGGACGACGTACTGGTAGTCGACGCTCGTGATCGCGCTCATGCCGCACCTCCTGGGAGCCACACCTGCGGGGTGAGCACCCGCGCGAGGAGATGGTCGCGGTAGGCCGACCGCACCGCAGCGGTGTCGGGCAGGTGCTCCGTCGTCTCCAGCCACTCCTCCGGCACCTGGTCGACCACGTCCGCGACGAGCGAGGGGGTGACCAGCGGCGCCAGCGCGGCGTGCGCCCCCGGCAGGTCGGTGGCGACCGCCCCGAGGACGTGGTCGTCGGCGCCGACCCGGAACGGCTGCTCCGCGAACCGCTGCGGGTCCGGCGGGCGGCTGGGCCACGAGTGGTGGAAGTAGAGAGCCGCGCCGTGGTCGATGAGCCAGGTCTGCCGGTGCCAGGTGAGCAGGTTGGGGTTGGACCAGGTGCGGTCGACGTTCGCGGTGAAGGCGTCGAGCCAGAGCACCCGGGAGGCGAGATCGGCGTCCGGAGGACGGGAGCCGTCGTACCCGAGCGCGCCCGGCAGCAGGTCGACGCCGAGGTTGGTGCCGGGCGAGGCGTTGAGCAGGTCCTGCACCTCCTGGTCGGCCTCGTAGCGCGCCATCGCGGACGGAAGGTCGATCGTCACCAGCCGGGGCACCGGCAGCCCCAGGCGGCGGACGAGCTCACCGACCACCACCTCGGCGACGAGCACCTTGAGCCCCTGCCCGGCCCCGCGGAACTTCACGACGTAGGTCCCCAGGTCCGCCCCCTCGACCACGCCCGGCATCGACCCGCCCTCGCGCAGCGGCGTGACGTAGCGGACGGCGGTGACGTGGTCGAGCACGGGCGACAGGCTATCGGCCCCCGGTGCGGGGCCGACCCCGCCCGCTGACAGCATGGGGGACATGACCCGCGACCTCGACCTCACCCTCTTCGGCGCGACCGGCTTCGTCGGCCGGCTCACGGCCGAGCACCTGGCGGCCACCGCCCCCGGGGACGTCCGCGTGGCGCTCGCCGGAAGGTCCCGAGAGCGGCTCGAGCAGGTGCGGGACGGGCTCGGCCCGCGGCCGCCGGGTGGGAGGTGGTCGTCGCCGACTCGGACGATCCCGTCACGCTCGAGGTGATGGCCTCCCGGTCGCACGTCGTCGTGTCCACGGTCGGGCCCTACCAGCGCCACGGCCTACCGCTGGTCGAGGCGTGCGCCCGCGCCGGGACCGACTACGCCGACCTCACGGGCGAGGTGCTCTTCGTGCGGGAGGCGATCGACCGCGCCCACGACCAGGCCCGGGCGACTGGCGCCCGCATCGTCGTCTCCTGCGGCTTCGACTCCGTGCCGTCCGACCTCGCCGTGCACCTGCTCCACCGGCGTGCCGAGCAGGACGGGGCCGGCGGGCTGACCGACACCACGCTCTACGCACGGGCCAAGGGCGGGGTGAGCGGGGGCACCATCGACTCCATGCGACTGCTGCTGCAGGAGGCGGGCGAGAGTCGCGAGGCCCGCCGGGTCCTGCGTGACCCGGAGTCGCTGTCCGGCGGCTTCCGCGGGGCGCCCGGTCAGGAGGACGTCGCCCGTCCCTTCGTCGACGCGGGCACCGGGCGCTGGGTCGTCCCGTTCTTCATGGGTCCGTACAACACGCGAGTGGTGCGGCGTTCGCACGCGCTCCGGGGCGCCGCCTACGGGCCGCGGTTCCGCTACCGCGAGCTCATCGCGACCAGCCGGGGCCCCGGCGGGGCCGTGCGGGCGACGGCGATGACGGCCGGGCTCGGCGCGCTCGCCGTCGGTCTCAGCACGCCCGGCCTGCGCCGGGTCGTCGACCGCCTGCTCCCGGCACCCGGCGAGGGGCCGTCCGAGGAGTCGCGCTCGGCGGGCTGGTTCCGCATGCGCACCGTCACCACCACGGAGGACGGCAGCCGGTATGCCGCCACGGTCGCCGCCTCCGGCGACCCCGGGTATGCCGCCACCTCGGTCATGCTCGGACAGTCCGCGCTGGTGCTCCTGGCCTCGCGACGGGCGGGACGCCCGGGTGAGGGCGGGGTGCTCACGCCGGCGGTGGCGCTGGGCGACGACCTGGTCGAGGCCCTGATCCGGCAGGACTTCACCCTGGAGGTCGAGCGGCTGCGGCCGTGAGCGGCCGGTCCCCGCGCCCCGGTCCGCCCGCTCAGGCCAGGTCCTCCCGGGTCATCGTGGACGGGTCGAACTCCCGGCGCTCCACCAGCACCATCCAGTTGCCCGAGTTGTCACGCATGAGGGCCTCGACCCCGTAGGGACGCTCCGTCGGCTCCTGGAGGAACTCGACCCCCTTGGCCACCAGGTCGGCGTGCGTCGCCCGGCAGTCGTCGACGTTCAGCCCGACCCCTGGCAGGCCGCCCTCGGCCTGGGCGCGGCGCATCGCCTCGACCAGCTCGGGGGACAGCGGCTCGCCGGGGGTGGTCAGGTGCAGGTGCAGCTCGGGCTGGGTGGGGTGCACGACGGTCAGCCAGCGGAAGTCGGGGCCGAGCTGCACGTCGTCGCCCTTCTCGAAGCCGAGGACGTCGGTGTAGAAGGCGAGGGACTCCTCCAGGTCGGCGACCCAGACGGTGACGAGGGAGACGTTGGTGATCATGCCCCGACGCTAGACGTCGCCACCGACACCTGGCTTCTCCTCGATTGCGCTCATCGGGTCGGGCCCTCGGGGACCCGGCTCGCCCGCGCGCTCCGCCAGCCCCCGCATGAAGACGTGGCAGCCGGGGATGCGGGGCGCGCCACCGACCGCATACCTCGCCTGGAACTGGCTCGGACTCTCCCCCGTGACCTGCCGGAAGCGGCTGCTGAAGGACCCCAGGCTGCTGAACCCCACCGCGTGGCACACCTCGGTGACGGTGAGGTTGGTCGCCCGCAGCAGGTCCTGCGCCCGCTCGACCCGTCGCTCGGAGAGGTAGACCCCCGGGGTGCGGCCGTAGGTCCGGCTGAACAGCCGCAGGAAGTGGTACTTGCTCAGCCCCGCGATCCCGGCCAGCGTGGCGAGGTCCACCGGCTCGCGAAAGTGCCGGTCGATGTGGTCCCGCGCCCGCCGCAGGTGGATCAGGACGTCCCCCGGGACCCGACCTGGCTGCATACCCCCACCTTTGCAGAGGTCGGCACGTTGAAAGGGTGAGGGGCCACGGTCACGACGAGAGAGCAGGTATGCGGCAGACGCACGAGCAGGAGTTCGCGAACTTCTTCGACGACGCCTCCCCGCGGCTGCTCGCCGCCGCCTGGTTCCTCACCGGTGACCGGCACGCGGCCGAGGACCTGGCCCAGGAGGCGTTGGCCCGCACCTACGCCCGGTGGGGCCGCGTGCGGACGGGGGAGCCCCTGGCCTTCGCACGCCGGGTGCTGGCCAACCTGCACACCGACCGCTGGCGCAAGCACCGGCGCGAGGTGCTCACCGACGACCTGCCGGAGGGGTCGCACGGGAGCGACCCGCAGACCGTCGACCTCGTGCGGGCGCTGACCACGCTGGCCCCGCGCGAGCGTGAGTGCGTGGTGCTCCGGCACTACCTCGACCTGTCCGAGAGGCAGACCGCCGAGACCCTCGGCGTCAGCGTCGGGACCGTCAAGAGCTACACGATGCACGGGCTGCGCAAGTTGCGCATCCAGCTGGTGGAAGGGGAGCAGACCCATGTCTGAGCGCACCGACGACCGTGACGTGCTGGCCCTGCTCGACCGGGCCGCCGTCCACGCCCCGCCGCTGCACCTCGACCGGGGGGCCGTCGTGACCCGCGGCCGGCAGATCGCGCGCCGCCGCCGGGGCGGGGCCGGAGGTATGGCGCTCGCCGGCATCGCCCTCGCCGGCACCGTCTGGCTGGGCCTGGGTGGCGGGTCGGTGCTCACCACCCCGGAGGTCGCGCCGGCCTCGGTCTCGTGGGAGGTGGACGCGCCGACGACGCTCACCCTGCTGGACGACGTGGGTCTCGGGGACGAGAGGTTCACGGTCACGCTCACCAAGGAGCCGGGGAGGGCGAGCGCCACATTCACGGTCGACGGTGTCCAGGAGACCGTGGAGGGAACGACGATGAGGGGCGGTGGGGACGTCTTCGTCGGGGAACGTGCGACCCTGGTGGTCTGGGAGCAGCCGCGCGGGTCCTGGGGCTCCGCGCTGGTGCCTGAGCCGGCCGACGGCTTTGGGACGGGCGGGACGGTGGGCGAGGGGGACGCCCGCTTCCACCTCACCACCGACGTGGGATACGTGCCGAGCGACCTGGTGCTCCACAGCGACCGGGCGGTCTGGACCGCGGGTGGTGAGGTGGCCGCGACGGCACGCCTGGAGGACGGGAGCGTGGAGGTGACCGCCTTCTCGCTGCCGGGGCTGGGGCTCGGCGGCTTCCTCGAGGACGGGCACCCGTCCCCGACCTTCCTGGACCCATCGTCGGTGTTCGTCTCGGGGGACGTCGAGCCCTGGTGGCGGGGCGGGGAGGACCTCACGGTCTACCTCTACCGCCTGCCCGCCGAGGCCCGATGGGCACGTCCGGTGATCGACAGTTCCGCTTCGCCGCCGGTGGTGGGCGCACCCGTGGCCGCGACCGCGGTCGGGGACTCGGCGTTCGCCGTCAGCGTGCTGACCAGGCAGGAGATGGTCGAGGCCGGGGTGTGGGGAGCCTTCGAGTGGTCCTCGGACGGTGAGACCTGGCACGCGACGCAGGACCGGTCGGACGCGTCGGCCGGTGACGCCGGCCCCGTGGAGGAGGGCGACCTGGTCACCCTGCTGGGCGAGACGTACGAGGTCGGCGTTGACGTCCAGGGCTGGCCGACGCTCCTCGACGAGAACGGTCAGACCTTCCTCGGCGTGAGCGAGAGGGAGGGGCCCTCGGCCGGCGGCGTCGTGATGTGGCGCGAGCGCTGGTGGCCGTGGTCGGGTCGTCACGCCGTGCACTTCTACGTCGACTGGGAACCGCCCGCCGGTGCCGAGCTCGTCGTCCGGGGTGACGGTGACTGGTTCTCGCCGCAGGACGCGGTGACGATCTCCGGCCCGGAGGGCGTGGTCACCCTGGTCTCGGTCCCGGCCGAGGCCGGCGGCCCGTCCGTCACCGGGCTGGGCCTGCGGACCGACGACGGCGTCACGCCCGTCACCCCCGACTAACCCCCCCCACCCCCACCGGCCGCCCCGTCTGGTTGGTCTCACCCCCACCGGCCGCGCCGTGTGGTTGCGTTCACCTCGACCGGCCGCGTCCCGTGGTGGGTCGCCTGCATGCCGCCCAACCACAGGAGGCGGCCGGTGCCCCTGGGAGCAACCACAGGAGGCGGCCGGTGCTCCTGGGGCCAACCACAGGAGGCGGCCGGTGCCATGGGGGCTGGGCGGGCTGCATACCCGGGAGAGAGCCGGGGGGCCCGCCTGCCCCACCTAGACTGGTGACCCATGACCCACGTCCTCACCTCCGTCGCCTGGCCCTACGCCAACGGCCCGCGCCACATCGGCCACGTGGCCGGGTTCGGCGTCCCGTCCGACGTCTTCAGCAGGTACATGCGGATGGCGGGGCACGACGTGCTCATGGTGAGCGGCTCGGACGAGCACGGCACGCCGATCCTGGTGCAGGCGGACAAGGCCGGGATGAGCCCGCAGGAGTTCATCGACGTCAACCACCGGGCCATCGCCGAGGACCTCGTGGCACTCGGGGTCTCCTACGACCTCTACACCCGCACGACCACGGCCAACCACCACCACGTCGTGCAGCAGATGTTCCTCGCCTGCCACGCCAACGGCTACATGGTCGAGCAGACGCAGCAGGTCGCCATCAGCCCCTCCACCGGCCGCACCCTGCCGGACCGCTTCATCGAGGGCACCTGCCCGATCTGCGGGTATGCCGAGGCGCGGGGCGACCAGTGCGACAGCTGCGGCAACCAGCTGGACCCGACCGACCTGCGGGACCCACGCTCGAAGATCAACGGCGAGACGCCCGAGTTCAAGGACACCCAACACTTCTTCCTCGACCTGCCCGCCCTGGCCGAGGCGCTGGGGGAGTGGCTCGACGGTCGCGAGGCCAGCGGGTTGTGGCGGCCCAACGTCATCAAGTTCTCCCAGAACATCCTGCAGGAGATCCGCCCCCGGGCGATGACCCGCGACATCGACTGGGGCATCACGGTGCCGCTGGAGGGCTGGTCGGACGACCCGACCAAGAAGCTCTACGTCTGGTTCGACGCCGTCATCGGCTACCTCTCGGCCTCGGTCGAGTGGGCCCGGCGCACCGGTGACCCCGAGCGCTGGCGCGAGTGGTGGAACGACACCGAGTCCCCGTCCTACTACTTCATGGGCAAGGACAACATCACCTTCCACTCCCAGATCTGGCCGGCGGAGATGCTGGCCCACAACGGCCGGGGGAGCCGGGGCGGCGACGTCGGCCCCTTCGGCGAGCTCAACCTGCCGACGGAGGTGGTCTCCAGCGAGTTCCTCACCATGGAGGGCAAGCAGTTCTCCACCTCCCGCAGCGTGGTCATCTACGTCCGGGACGTGCTCGAGCGCTACCAGCCCGACGCGCTGCGCTACTTCCTCTCGGCGGCGGCCCCGGAGACCGCCGACTCCGACTTCTCCTGGCCCGAGTTCCTCAAGCGCACCAACACCGAGCTCGTCGCCGGCTGGGGCAACCTGGTCAACCGCACCGCCTCGATGATCGCCAAGAACTTCGGCGAGATCCCGCCCGCCGGCGAGCTGGAGGAGGTCGACCGCGCGCTGCTGGACCAGGTGCGCGCCGGCTTCGAGACCGTCGGTCGCCTCATCGGGACCCACAAGCAGAAGGCCGGCCTGGCCGAGGCCATGCGCCTGGTCGGGGTGGCCAACGCCTACGTCTCGGCCACCGAGCCCTTCAAGCTCAAGGGTGAGGACCAGCGGGAGCGGCTGGGCACGGTGCTCCACGTCCTGGCCCAGGCCGTCGTCGACCTCAACACCCTCCTGTCCCCCTACCTCCCGCACAGCTCGACGGCGGTCCACCGGGCGCTGGGTGGGGAGGGCGTCTTCCAGCCGATGCCGGAGGTCCGCGAGGTGAGCGACCTCGACGACCCCACGCGCGGGGACTACCCCGTCATCACCGGCGACTACTCCTCCGCCCCCCGCTGGGAGCACCGGCCCGTCGCCGTCGGCGCCCCCGTCGCCAAGCCGTCGCCGATCTTCACCAAGCTCGACCCCTCGGTCGTCGAGGAGGAGCGGGCCCGCCTCGGGCTCGAGGACGACGTGCAGGTCCAGGTATGACGTGGGGCGCCGCGGCCGGTCCGCGTCCGGAGGCCCCGTGACCGACCCGCGCGCCGACCCGCGCGCCGGCCAGCGACCCCCTGCCCCGGACCCGCTGCCGATCCCGGTGGCGGACAACCACGCCCACCTCGACATCCGGCGCGACGACGCCCCGGAGGTGGGGCTGGAGCAGCAGATCGCCGAGGCCGCGGCGGTCGGGGTGGACCGGATGGTGCAGATCGGTTGCGACATCGGGTCCGCCCGGTGGACCGTGAGCATCCTCGACCAGCACCCCGCCCTCCTGGGTGGGATCGCGATCCACCCCAACGAGGCGCCGAAGCACGAGGCCGCCGGTGACCTGGACGACGTCCTCGACGAGATCGCCTCTCTCGCAACCCATCCGCGGATCCGCGCGATCGGGGAGACGGGGCTGGACTACTACCGCACCGGGCCGGACGGCGTTGCGGCGCAGCAGGAGTCGTTCCGCCGCCACATCGCCCTGGCTAAGGAGACGGGTCTCGCGCTGCAGATCCACGACCGGGACGCCCACGACGACGTGCTGCGGATCCTGGCGGAGGAGGGAGCGCCCGAGCGGACCGTCCTGCACTGCTACTCGGGCGACATGGAGATGGCCCGCGAGTGCGTGCGGCGCGGCTACTACCTGTCCTTCGCCGGCACCGTGACCTTCCGCTCGGCCAGGGGTCTGCGGGACGCGCTGGCGGTGACGCCGGTCGAGCACCTGCTCGTGGAGACCGACGCCCCCTACCTCACCCCGACGCCTCACCGGGGGCGCGCCAACGCCTCATACCTGCTGCCCCTGACGGTGCGGGCGATGGCCGCGACGCTCGGCACGAGCGTGCCGGAGCTGTGCCAGGCGCTGTCGGACAACAGCGAGCGCGTCTACGGCCCCTGGGCGTAGGGCTCCTCAGCGCTCGTTGTTGCGCTCGGCGGCCCGGGCGCCCAGCGTCGTGAGCGTGTCGACGATCCTCGAGTCGAGCCGGCGGCTGGCCTCGCGACCCTCGACGACCTCGGCGGGGTCCGTCGCCCCGACCCGGTGGGGTGCCGACGGCAGCAGCCGGGACCCCAGCCCCATGAGCCGCGTCGTCGTCCCCGGCAGCAGCCCTCGGAAGCGGACCCCCACCTTGGTCAACGGGGTCAGTTCGCACCGGACCTCCCCGGCGAGGACGGCGTCCACGATCCTGCGGGCGGCGCGGTCGGCCGACATCGCGAGCAGCGGCAACGAGGCGGCCGGGCCGAACCACGCGTACTCCCTGGACGCCCGGCCGGTGAAGTGCGCCCGCTCGTGCGACCCGGTGCGCATCAGTCCGGGGACGACGGTCGTGGCGGTGACCCCGCTGCCGGACAGCTCGGCCGCCAGACCCTCGCTGAAGGCGACCGCGCCCGACTTGGCCACCGCGTAGGGCCACAGGTGCGGCGGGGTCACCTCGCCGCCGATCGAGGTGACCGTGCCGATCCGGCCGCGGCCGCGCTCCCGCATCGCGGCCACCACCGGCAGGGTCACGTTGATCGGGCCGTGCAGCATCGTGCCGAGGGAGGCGTCGAAGTGCTCGAAGGTCATCGACTCCGCCGGCCCCACCTGGATCACCCCGGCCACCGTGACGAGGACCTCGATCGGGCCCACCCCCGACTCCACGTCACGCACGAGGTCGAGCACCGCGGCCCGGTCGCTGACGTCGCACACCCTCACCTCGACCTGGCCGCCGGGGACGGCGTCGACCAGCTGGTCCCTGGCCGCCTCGAGGTCCGACCGGGTCCGCGAGCAGATGACGACCCGGTGGCCCCGGGCGAGCAGCTCCCGGGCGACGAGCAGGCCGAGCCCGCGAGAGGCTCCCAGGACGAGGGCCAGAGGGCGCGCGGACGGGCTGGGCGAGGTGGGGGATGGGGACGAGGGAGGCATGGTGCCAACGTAGGCCCGCCCGCACCCCGGTGCCCGTCGAGCGCGCGCGGCGCCGCGGCGCGTCATACCGTCGCGGCATGAGAGCACTCACCTGGCACGGCGTCGAGGACGTCCGCGTCGAGACCGTCCCCGACCCCGTCATCGAGGCACCCACCGACGCCGTCGTGCGCGTCACCTCCACCGCGATCTGCGGGTCCGACCTGCACCTCTACAAGGTGCTCGGGCCCTACCTGCACGAGGGCGACGTCCTGGGCCACGAGTTCATGGGCGTCGTGGAGGCGGTCGGCGGTGAGACGGGCGAGCTGAAGGTGGGCGACCGGGTCGTCGTGCCGTTCAACATCTCCTGCGGCTCCTGCTGGATGTGCGAGCGGGGTCTCTTCGCCCAGTGCGAGACGACGCAGAACACCGAGCACGGCAAGGGCGCCTCCCTCTTCGGCTACACCGACATGTACGGCGCCGTGCCGGGCGGTCAGTCCGAGCTGGTCCGGGTGCCGCAGGCGCAGTTCGGGCCGGTGCGGCTGCCCGAGCACGGTGCCGACGAGCGCTTCCTCTACCTGTCCGACATCCTCCCCACCGCCTGGCAGGGGGTGAGGTGGGCCGACGTCCCCGAGGGCGGGACCCTGGCCGTGATAGGCCTGGGCCCGGTGGGCCAGCTCGCCGTGCGGGCGGCCCGCCACCTCGGGATGCGCGTGATCGGCGTCGACCTCGTCCCCGAGCGGCTCGCGCTCGCGGCCGAGTGGGGCGCCGAGGTGCTCGACGTGAGGACCGACGGGCTGGACAGCCCGGTCAAGGTCGGCGACGCGGTCCGCGACCTCACCGACGGGCGGGGGGCGGAAGGCACGCTGGACGCGGTCGGTATGGAGGCGCACGGCAACCCGGTGGCCGCGGCGATGATCAGCGCCGTCGGCAAGCTCCCCGGGGTCGTCTCCCGGCCGATGATCGAGCACGCGGCCATCGACCGGCTCGCCGCTCTCCACTCCTCCATCGAGGCGGTGCGACGGGGCGGCACCGTCTCGGTCAGCGGTGTCTACGGCGGCGCGGTCGACCCGATGCCGATGATGGACATGTTCGACAAGGGCCTGACCGTGCGGATGGGGCAGTGCCACGTCAAGCGCTGGACCGACGAGCTCCTCGAGCTGGTCAGCCAGGACGAGGACGTGCTCGGCCTGGAGACCCTGGCGACGCACCGGGTGCCGCTCGAGGAGGCCCCGCAGATGTACGAGACCTTCCAGAAGAAGGAGGACGGCTGCATCAAGGTCGTGCTTCGGCCCTGAGGGGTCCCGGCCACCCCGGCATGACCGATAATGCCGGGGTGAGGGACGACACCGTGGGCGCCGGCGACGACGACCGCGACGACCGCGGCGGCGACGCCCGCGGCGGGGCGGACCCGGTCGAGCACCTGCTGGGGCCGGGGGAGGTCCGGGCGCTGGCGGCCCGGCTCGGCATCCGTCCCACCAAGCAGTGGGGCCAGAACTTCGTCATCGACAAGGGCACGGTGCGTCGCATCGTGCGCACCGCCGACCTCACGGGCCGCGACACCGTGCTGGAGGTCGGGCCCGGGCTCGGGTCGCTCACCCTGGCCCTGCTCCCGGTGGCGCGTCACGTGACCGCCGTCGAGATCGACCCGTCCCTGGCCGGGCAGCTCCCGGGGACCGTGCAGGACCTGGCCCCCGACCTCGCGGACCGGCTCACCGTGGTGCAGGCCGACGCGCTGCGCCTCGAGGCCCTGCCGGACCCGCAGCCGACGGCCCTGGTGGCCAACCTTCCCTACAACGTCGCCGTCCCGGTGGTCCTCCACCTCCTGGCGACGGTGCCCACGCTGCGGACCGTGCTGGTCATGGTGCAGCTGGAGGTGGCCGAGCGCCTTGCCGCCCGACCCGGCTCCAAGGTGTATGGCGTCCCCTCGGCGAAGGCCGCCTGGTACGCCGACGTGTCCTCCGCCGGGCGGATCGGGCGCAACGTCTTCTGGCCTGCCCCGAACGTCGACTCGGGGCTGGTGCGGATGGTGCGCCGCGACCCTCCTGTCGCCACGGCCTCGCGCCAGGAGGTCTTCGCCGTCGTGGACGCCGCCTTCGCCCAGCGGCGCAAGACCCTGCGTGCGGCGCTCGCCGGCTGGGCAGGCTCCGCGCCCCGGGCGGAGGAGATCCTGCGTGCCGCGGCCGTCGACCCGCAGGCCCGGGGTGAGGTGCTCCCGATCGAGGACTTCGCGCGCGTCGCCGACGCCGCCCGGCGCCTGGGCGCCCGGGAGGTCGACGGCGGCCCGTCCCCGGCGGCGTCCGACGACATAGGGTGAGTGGCATGACCACCGGCCACCTGACGGACGCGCACGCGGTGACCGTCAGGGTGCCCGGCAAGATCAACCTCGGCCTGTCGGTGGGGCCGCTGCGCGAGGACGGCTTCCACGAGCTGTCGACGGTCTTCCACGCCGTGAGCCTCTACGACCACGTGACGGTGCGGCCGGCGGCGAAGTGGTCGGTGCACGTCACCGGCCCCTACGCCGACCGCGTGCCGACCGACGGGACCAACCTGGCGCTCGTGGCCGCCCGCACCCTGGCCCGGCGCCGGATGCGACGGGCGAAGGTCGACCCGGTCCGCATCGAAATAGACAAGCAGATCCCGGTCGCCGGCGGCATGGCCGGCGGGAGCGCGGACGCCGCGGCCACGCTCGTCGCCTGCCGTGAGCTGTGGGCCCTGGACCACATCGAGAACGACCTGCTGGAGATCATGGCCGGGAGCCTCGGCTCCGACATCCCCTTCCTGCTGCACGGCGGCACGGCGATCGGCTCGGGTCGCGGTGAGCAGATCACCCCCGTCCTCGCTCGTGGCGAGCTGCACTGGGTGCTCTGGGCGGGACAGGGCCTGAGCCTGTCGACCCCGGCGGTCTACGGCGAGTGCGACCGGCTGCGCGAGCTGACCGGGACGGGCGCGCCGTCCCCCCAGCCCTCCGAGGCGCTCATCACGGCCCTGCGTCGGATGGACACGGACGAGGTCGCCGCGGCGCTCCACAACGACCTGCAGCCCGCGGCGGTCTCGCTGCAGCCCGCGCTGGCGACGGTCCTGGAGGTCGGCCTCGACCTGGGGGCCAGGGCCGGCCTGGTCTCCGGCAGCGGTCCGACGGTCGCCTTCCTGGTGGGGTCGCAGGCCGAGGCGATCGACCTGTCCGTCGGGCTCGCCGCCAACGGCCCCCCGGGCGACATCGTGCGCGCCCTCGGCCCGGTGCCCGGGTGCCAGATCGTCCCTCAGCGCGTCCCGGGGGCCCCGGCCGCCGCGCCGGTGACCTCCAGGTCGACCCCGTCCGCGTCCTCGCGGTCGATTCCGTCCGCCACCTCCCGGTCGACCCCGTCCGCCACCTCCCGGTCGACGCCGCCCGCATCCTCCCGGCCCGGGCCGCTCGGCCCCGTGCCCGGCTGATGGCGTCCCCTCCTCCTGCCGCCCTCGTCGCTCTAGACAAGGCCCACCTGGTGGCGGGCACCCAGGTCCTGCTCGACGACGTGTCCGTCGGGGTGGGCGACGGGGACCGCATCGGCGTCGTCGGACGCAACGGCGGGGGCAAGACGTCTCTGCTGTCGGTGGTGCGCGGCACCCGCGAGCTGGACGCCGGTCGGGTGGTCCGCACCGGTCACGTGACGGTGGGGATGCTCGCCCAGAGCGACGACCTCGACCCCGCGGCGACGGTCGGGCAGGTCGTGCTCGGGGACCTCGCCGAGCACGAGTGGGCAGGTGACGGCCGGGTGCGGGAGGTGCTCGACGGGTTGCTGGGCGGCACCGACGCCGCAGCCCTCGGCGGGTGGGACACCGTGGTCGGTCCCCTGTCCGGCGGGGAGCGCCGTCGCCTCGCGCTCGCCGCGCTGCTGGTCCAGGACCCCGACCTGCTCATCCTCGACGAACCCACCAACCACCTGGACGTCGAGGGAGTCTCCTGGCTGGCTGCATACCTCTCGGGGCGGCGGCCCCGCGCCGGCAACGCCCTCCTGGTCGTGACGCACGACCGGTGGTTCCTCGACGAGGTCTCCACGCGCACCTGGGAGGTGGGCGAGGGGCAGGTCCACACCTACGAGGGCGGGTATGCCGCCTACGTCCTGGCCAAGGTCGAGCGCCAGCGGGTGGCGAAGGTGACCGAGGAGCGCCGGGCGAACCTCGCCCGCAAGGAGCTGGCCTGGTTGCGCCGCGGACCGCCGGCGCGCACGAGCAAGCCACGCTTCCGGATCGACGCCGCAAACGAGCTCATCGAGGGCGAGCCCCCGCCCCGCGACACCGTCGAGCTGGTGCGTTTCGCGACCACGCGGCTGGGCAAGGACGTGCTGGACCTGCTCGACGCCACCGTGACGGTGGGTGAACGCACGCTGCTGCGGGACGTCACGTGGCGGATCGGACCCGGTGACCGGTACGGCATGGTGGGGGTCAACGGGGCCGGCAAGTCCACCCTCCTGCGCGTCCTGCAGGGTCAGCACCCCCTGGCGGCGGGGCGGCTCAAGGTGGGCAAGACGGTGCGTATGGCGTGCCTCACCCAGGAGCTGCGCGAGCTGGACCGGGTCGCGGGTTGGTCGGTCATCGACTCGATCACCGAGGTGCGGTCGTTCACGGTCATCGGGGGCAAGGAGGTGTCGGCCAGCTCCCTGGCCAAGCGGCTCGGCTTCAGTGGCGGCCGCCAGCAGTCGCGGGTGGGAGACCTCTCCGGCGGGGAACGGCGCCGGCTGCAGTTCGTGCGGCTCCTCATGGACGAGCCCAACGTCCTGCTGCTCGACGAGCCCACCAACGACCTCGACATCGACACGCTCACGGCCATGGAGGACGTCCTGGACGGCTGGGCCGGCACGCTGATCGTGGTCTCGCACGACCGCTACCTCCTCGAGCGTATGACGGACCGCCAGGTCGCCCTGCTGGGTGACGGTGGGCTCCGGGACCTGCCGGGAGGCGTGGAGCAGTACCTCCAGCTCCGCGCCGGCATGCGGGCGACGCAGCAGTCCGGGAGTGGCTCGGGCCGGGGTGGGGCGGGACGGGACGGTGCGGGATCGGGGCGGGACGGTGCGGGATCTGCGCCGGGGGCGACCGACGGCGGCGCCTCGGCAGCGCAGGTGGGAGGTGCGGGGTCGACAGCTGGTGGTCCGGCCTGGTCCGCGGCCGAGGTGCGCGAGGCGCGCAAGACGCTGTCGCGGGTCGAGCGGGCGCTGGACCGTCTGCACGCCCAGGAGGCGAGGCTGCACGACCGGATGGCCGACGCCGCGACCGACCCGGACGCGCTCGGGCGGCTGACAGCCGAGCTGCAGGAGCTGCACGACCAGGAGCAGGAGCTGGAGCTGGAGTGGTTGGAGGCGTCCGAGGCCGCGCAGGGCTGACGTCCGCGCTTCCTCCGTCCCACGCCCCTCACCTCCCCGAACTGTGCGGCCCTCTCCACCTCCCCTCTCCGAACTGTGCGGCCCTCTCCACCTCCCCTCTCCGAACTGTGCGGCCCTCTCCACCTCCACCTCCACCTCCACCTCCACCTCCACCTCCACCTCCACCTCTTCCGTCCTCCCGGGCGCCGTCGTCCGTCACCTCCCGGATTCTCTCCGGCATCCTTGGCATTCGGACCTGTCATTCATACATGTGTCTGATGACTGTTGACGGATCTCGAACATGTGTAGTATTATCGCAGTGTCAGCACCACCGTTGGGGAATGAGCGGGTGCGACCGACCACCAGGGGGGTGACGAGGGTGAAGAAGGACCACGGTGCCGATCAGGCTTCAGGCGCGTCAGCCTCGCCGAGCACGTCGGCTCTCACCCACGCCTCGGGTCGCACTCGTGAGGATCTGCTCCAGGCACTGGCCGCGGCTGGTCTGGACGACGGGGCCGCGGTGGCGTTCGCGGACGCTGCGCTGGTCCTGGGCGCAGCGTCGCGGGGTCGCGCCATCGGGGAGCTGCCTCTCGCCTCCGCCGCACCCTCCGCCCGGTCCGCCCAGGAGGCGGGGACCCTGCCGCAGCCGGGTGCGGCGCCGCGGTCGGTGGAGTCGCACCGGCACGCGGCCGAGGTGGCGTTGCGGGCGGTGGAGGCGATCACCGTGTGTCAGGGCCGGTTGGACGCCGCGCTGGTGGTCGCGACAGCGGCCCAGGCCACGAGCACTGGGGCGATGCTGCTCCGGGAGAAGGACCTGGCCGGCCCCGACGAGCTGTCGCGCACGGCCCGGGACCGCTGGCGTTCCATGACCAAGCGGCGGACCCGCGGGGAGGTCGCCCCCGCGACCGGGTGGACGCCGGGCGAGAGCGCGCACCTGATCGGGTTGGCGACCGCGCCGGTGTCGTTCTCGGGTCCGGTGGTGGGGCAGATGGGCCGCGGGCAGCTTCCGTGGCGGTTGGCCCGGGCGTTGTGGAGAGCCTGCGAGGGCATGGACGCCACCGATGCCGCCCATGTCGCGCACGTGATGTGCGCCGACGACCAGGACACCTGCGTCCCCGAGCGGCTGGAGCCGGACGGGCGGGTCACCGCAGCGCCGTGGAGCCACCGTGCCTTCTGGTCCGCGCTGGACCGTGAGGTCGCCAAGCTGCGGACCGCCGACGACAGTCCGGATGCCGCGGACGCCAGGGCGGCACGCGAGGCTGCGTTCCAGGCCCGGTGCGTGATCGCCAAGGCCGGGGAGGACGGGATGGGGTCGCTCACCGTGCTGATGCCCGTGCTCTGGGTGGCGGCGATCAAGGACCGTCTCGACGGAGCGGCCCAGGCGGCACGGGCCGCGGGAGACGAGCGCACTCGTCAGCAGCTCGAGGCTGACATCGCCCGTGTGCTGCTGGCGCACGCGGCCCTCGGCGTCGGCGACCTGGCCATCCCTGAGCTCCCGGACGGTGAGGAAGTCACCGCTGACGACCTCGCCCGGACGGGGTGGAGCCCCGAGCTGATCAACGCCATGTCCGGTCTTCCACCGGCGGTGCTGCAGGTCGTGGTGCCCCTGCTGGCCCTTCACGACCCCGGGCAGGCGCAGACCCTGCCGACCGTCGGGCGCCCGGGCGCCCGCCCGACCTCCGAGGCGACCCTCGCGGACGACAACAACCACACCGGCCAGGACGGGTGTCCGTCATGCCTGCCAAGCAGACGTATGCATCCCGCCGAGGGGCTGGTCGATGGCGGGGCTGGAGAGATGGGACGGACGGGGGAGATGGGGCAGACGGGGGAGAGCTCTGCCGTGAGGGCGCCCTCACCGCTGGCCGATCCACCGGCCGGCCCACCACCGGAGCAGCGCCGGTTGTGGGTCGGAGAGCTCCTGGGCGCCTTCTCCTCCTTCCTCTCGCCCGCGCAGATCCGTGAGCTGGCCCTCTCGCCAGGGACCACCATGGCCAGACTGCTGGTCGATCCAGCGGACGGACGGTGCGTGGAGCGATCGCGAGCGACCTACCTGATGGATGCGGCGATGCGGACTCAGCTCCTGGCCGCGGACGTGACCTGCCGAGCCCCGGGATGTCTGCACCAGGGTGCCCGGTGCCAGATCGACCACGTCCACGAGCACTCCCTCGGGGGACCGACCAGCGAGGCCAACGCACAGCTGCTGCACACGGGTCACCATGAGCCGAAGACGACCAAGGCGTGGGACGCGCACCTCTCCGCCAACCGGGACGTCACCTGGACCTCCCTGCTGGGGCGGGTGTATCGGACCCGGGTGTGGGACTACCGCCGCTACGTGACGGTCCTGACCGACGCCGTCGACGCGGTCAGCGCTGCCCCGGCCGAGGACTTCCTCGACGTGCTGAACCAGGAGATCTACCTGGCCCTGACCTTCCGCGATCTGGGCGACAGGCTCAACACCGGCGATGACGACCTTGAGCCGGACCTCGCACGGTTCGGCGGGTGGGGCCTGGTGGGTCTCACCCACACCGATCCGGCCACCGGCAGACGTGCCCCCGGACCGTCTGCCGCTGCTGCCGCCGACGCCATGGCCCGCTGGGCCACGGCTGGTCCGCCCAGGCCCGGTGAACAGGCCGTCCCCGGTGCGCTCCAGGCCCGCTCGGGGCGAGGGGTCGCCGGTCCTGACGACCCTCAGCCCCAGGGCGACGAGGGCCCCGTGTCCGACCCGGAGGGCCGACCCGAGTATGGCCAGGGCGAGGCGTGCCCGGAGCCCGGGCACGACCACCCGAGCAGGGTCGGACCCTACGACTACCACCGCATCAGCCCGCCGCCCAGGACCACCCGGAGCGACTGGGCCCGGCGCATCGCCGAGCTGCACGCACAGGGCCGACCCTGCCCACCCTTCTGAGGCGGCACGACCTGCCCACCCTTCTGAGGCGGCACGACCTGCCCGCCCTCCTGAGGCGACACGACCTGCCCGCCGGCGCCGGCCCGTTCGCCGGCCAGTTCTGTCGTCGTCGAGATACGGACCGCTAGTCTCGCGGTATGGGCAGCACCGGGACCGCCGACGACGTCGACGGGGTGGTCGCTGCGTGGCGCCGGGAGCGCCCCGACCTGGACGTCTCGCCGTTGGAGGTCCTCTCCCGCGTCTCGCGCCTGGCCCGGCACCTCGACCTCGCCCGGAGGGCGGCGTTCGCCGAGCACGGGCTCGAGCAGTGGGAGTTCGACGTGCTCTCGGCGCTGCGCCGCTCCGGGGAGCCCTATCAGCTGACCCCCGGGGACCTGCTGCGCGAGACCCTGGTGACCAGCGGGACCATGACCAACCGCCTCGACCGGCTGGCCGCTCGCGGCCTGCTGAGCCGGCACGCCTCACCGCACGACCGTCGGGCCGTCCTCGTCACGCTCACCCCGCAGGGGCGGGAGCTGGCCGACCGGGCGCTCGTCGCGCTGCTCAAGGGGGAGCGGGAGCTGCTGGCCGGCCTCTCGGACGCCGAGCGCGACAGCCTGGCCGCCTTCCTGAAGCGGTTGCTCGTCGACTTCGAGGCGTGAGGCGGTCCGCGCCGAGCTCCCCGGGTAGGAATCGAACCTACGTCGCTAATCCTGATTCAAAGTCAGGCGGCCCCTGCCAGCAGAGCAACCGGGGAACGTGCCGAGGCACCCCGACAGCCTAACCGGGCTCAGCCCTTGCCCTGGGTGCGCAAGGTCGGCCTGGCCTCCATCCCGGCGAGGCCGTTCCACGCCAGGTTGACCAGGTGCGCGGCGACGTCCTCCTTCTTCATCCGCCGCGAGTCCAGCCACCACCCACCGGGGATGGCGACCATCCCGACCAGCATCTGGGCGTAGAGGGGCGCGGTCTTGGGGTCCAGCCGGCGCCGCTTGAACTCGGCGGCGAGGATGTGCTCGACCTGGCTGGCGATGTCGCTGATGAGCGAGGCGAAGGATCCGGTCGACTGCCCGGGCGGGCTGTCGCGCACGAGGATCCGGAAGCCGTCGGTCGAGGTCTCGATGTAGTCGAGGAACGCGGTCGCCGCCGCCTCGAGCAGCGCCCGTGCGTTGCCCTCGTGCGAGGTGAGTGCGGTGGTGATCAGACCCAGCAGGGCCTGGATCTCACGGTCGACCACGACGGCGTACAACCCCTCCTTGCCGCCGAAGTGCTCGTAGATCACGGGCTTGGACACGCCCGCGGTGGCCGCGATCTCCTCCACGCTCGTGCCCTCGAAGCCCTTCTCGGCGAACAGCGCCCGGCCCACCTCCACGAGCTGCTGCCGTCGCTGGGGGCCGGTCATCCGGTTGCGTGGGGTCGGCTTCGCCGTGGAGGAGGTCACACCGTCCATCATGCCAACCCCCGGGTATGCCGCCGCTCACGGCTCACGGTCCGGCCCTCGGGAGCGCCGGGGGCCGGAGGTAGAGTCTGGGGCGTGACGACCCACCACCCCGCCGCCGTCATCATCCTTGCCGCCGGACAGGGCACGCGGATGAGGAGCAGACTCCCGATAGGTCCTCCACCGCATCGGCGGACGCAGTCTGGTGGGCCACGCGATGGCCGCCGCCCGCGAGGTGGGCGCCGAGCACACCGTCGTCGTCGTGCGGCACGAGCGACCTCGTCGCGGCTCACGTCGCCGAGGTCGACGCCTCCGTGACGATCGCCGACCAGGACGAGGTCCCCGGCACCGGTCGCGCGTGCGAGTGCGGCCTGGACGCCCTGCCCGCCGACCTCACCGGCACCGTCCTGGTGACCATGGGCGACGTTCCCCTGCTGTCCGGCGAGACCCTGGCGGACCTCACCCGCGTGCACGAGGAGAGCGGGGCGGCCGTCACCCTGCTCAGCGCCGTCGTCGACGACGCCGGAGCTACGCCGCGTGGTGCGGGACGCCGCGGGCGAGGTGCTGCAGATCATGGAGTTCAAGGACGCCCGGGCCGCGCGGGAGGAGGGCGGGGAGCTCGCCCACGTCGTCGACATCACGGAGTACAACTCGGGGATCTACGCCTTCGACGTCCAGGTGCTGCGTCGGGCGCTGCAGCAGGTGGACGTGCAGAACGCCCAGGGCAGGAAGTCGAGAAGTACCTCACCGACGTGGTCCGGATCGCCCGCGAGGAGGGCCGGGGCGTGGTGGCCCACCCGCTGGACGACCTCGTGCAGACCGAGGGGGTCAACGACAAGGTGCAGCTCGCCGCGCTCGGCCGGGTGCTGAACCAGCGGGTGGTCGAGCACCACATGCGGCAGGGCGTCATCGTGGTCGACCCCGCGACGACCTGGATCGACGTGGACGTCACCATCGGCCAGGACACGGTGATCCGGCCGGGCACCCAGCTCCTGGGGGCCACGACCGTCGGGGAGGACGCCGTCGTCGGGCCCGACACCACGCTGACCGACACCGAGGTGGGTGACGGCGCCACCGTCGTGCGCACCCAGGCCGAGCACGCCGTGGTGGGTGCCAGGGCCAGCGTGGGGCCGTTCTCCTACCTGCGCCCCGGGACCGTCCTGGGCGAGGGCGGCAAGATCGGCGGCTTCGTCGAGACCAAGAACGCCCAGATCGGGGCGAATGCCAAGGTGCCGCACCTGACCTACTGCGGGGACGCCACGGTGGGGGAGGGCGCCAACATCGCGCGGGGGGACCATCTTCGCCAACTACGACGGCGTGGCCAAGCACCATACCCACGTGGGGCGGCACAGCTTCGTCGGCTCCGACTCGGTCCTCATCGCCCCGGTCGACATCGCCGACGGGGCCTACGTCGCCGCGGGGTCGGCGGTCGAGGGGCACGTCGAGCCGGGCCAGATCGCCGTCGCCCGCGGGGCGCCAGCGCAACATCGACGGGTGGGTGGAGCGGCGCCGTGCCGGCACCAGGACCGCCGAAGCAGCCGAGGCCGCTCGTGCGGCCGGGACGAGGCACGTCGAGGACACCACCACCCCCATCGAGGAGAGCTGATGACCGGCATCAACCGGACCACGGAGAAGAACCTCATGGTCTTCTCCGGCCGCGCCCACCCTGAGCTCGCCGAGGAGGTGGTGGCCGACCTCGGCACCCACCTGGTCCCAACGCAGGCTTACGCCTTCGCCAACAGCGAGACGTACGTCCGCTACGACGAGAGCGTGCGCGGGTGCGACGCCTTCGTCATCCAGAGCCATGTGGCGCCGGTGAACGAATGGATCATGGAGCACCTGATCATGGTCGACGCGCTCAAGCGCGGCTCGGCCAAGCGGATCACGGTGGTGCTCCCCTTCTACGGCTACGCCCGTCAGGACAAGAAGCACCGCGGCCGCGAGCCCATCTCGGCCAGGCTGGTCGCCGACCTGTTCAAGACCGCGGGCGCGGACCGGCTCCTCGCCGTCGACCTGCACACCGCGCAGATCCAGGGCTTCTTCGACGGCCCGGTCGACCACCTGATGGCCACGCCGATCCTCACGGACTACGTGCGGGGCAAGTATGGCGAGGAGCCGCTGGCCGTCGTCTCGCCGGACGCCGGACGCATCAAGGTGGCCGAGTGGTGGAGCAACAAGCTCGGTGGGGTGCCGCTGGCCTTCATCCACAAGACCCGGGACATCGAGCGCCCCAACGAGTCGGTCGCCAACCGCGTCGTCGGGGAGGTCGAGGGTCGGCTGTGCATCCTCGTCGACGACATGATCGACTCCGGCGGCACGATCTGCCACGCCGCGGACGCGTTGATGGAGGAGGGGGCGAAGGGCGTGGTCATCGCGGCCACCCACCCGATCTTCTCCGGCCGGCCGTGCAGCGTCTCCGGGACTCCGTCGCCCAGGAGGTCGTCGTCACCAACACGCTCCCGCTGTCGTCGGAGGCGCAGGCGCTGGACAAGATCACCCAGCTCTCCATCGCGCCGCTCATCAGCCGGGCCATCCGTGAGGTCTTCGAGGACGGGTCGGTGACCTCGATGTTCGAGCGCGAGGGGCGCGCCTGACGGGCGGGCGGCGCCCACCAGGACATCGCCGCCGGGATCACGACCTCCGCGCACGATTTCACCCGTCCCCGCGACGGACGCTAGACTTCCGTGGTTGCCTCGGCGAGGGACGTCGCACGACGTCCGTCATCGACGAAGCGTGTCTCTGACGGCTGTGACCCTGATGAGCGCCTCCGCGATGACGCCACCGTGCCGCGTCCCGCGTCGAGGCCCCACCGACCAGTGACCGCATACCCCCGACCAGAAGGCTGACCCATGTCTGATGAGCTGAAGATCTCCGCCGAGAAGCGCACCGAGTTCGGCAAGGGCGCCGCCCGCCGCATCCGTCGCGCGGACAAGGTGCCCGCCGTCCTGTACGGCCACGGCACCGACCCGGTCCACCTGTCCCTGCCCGGCCACGAGACCCTGCTGGCCCTGCGTCACACCAACGCGGTCCTGAGCCTGGACGTCGAGGGTGAGCAGCAGCTGGCCCTGGCCAAGGACGTCCAGCGCGACCCGATCAAGCGCACGATCGAGCACGTCGACCTGGTCATCGTCCGCAAGGGTGAGAAGGTCGTCGTCGACGTCGCCGTCCACGTGGAGGGCGAGGCCGCCCCCGAGACCGTCGTCACCACCGACCACTCCGAGCTCACCGTCGAGGCCGAGGCCACGCACATCCCGGAGAGCCTCATCGTCTCGGTCGAGGGTCTGGAGGCCGGCACCCAGATCCTGGCCGGCCAGGTCGAGCTGCCCGAGGGCGTCACCCTGGTCACCGACGCCGAGGCTCTCGTCGTCAACGTCACCCAGGCCATCTCCGAGGAGGCCCTGGAGGCCGAGCTCGCCGAGGCCGAGGCCGAGGTCGGCATCGAGACCGACGAGCCGGAGTCCGAGGGTGACGCCGAGGCACCTGCCGAGGGTGAGGCCGCCGCCGAGTCCGGTGACGGCGAGGCCGCCGACCAGGCGTGAGCCGCTGACGCGATCCCCGCACCACCGACGCGGCCGTGCCGGCCCGGGACTGTCCCGCCGGCACGGCCGCGTCGTTCCCCCGAGCCACCTGGAGCACCCATGAGCACCGCACCCTGGTTGGTCGTGGGGCTGGGCAACCCCGGCCCGCGCTACGAGGGCAACCGCCACAACATCGGCGCGATGGCGGTCGCCGAGCTGGCACGCCGCGCCGGCTCGACCCTGCGCGAGCACAAGGCGGCTCGCGCCTGGGCCGCCGAGGTCCGGCTCGGGACGTCGCCGGGCGGGCTGCCCGGCCCGCGCGCCGTCCTGGCGCGCCCCCGGACCTACATGAACGTCTCGGGCGGGCCCGTGAGCGGCCTGATGAAGTTCTACAAGGTCCCTCCCGAGCAGCTCGTCGTCGTCCACGACGAGCTCGACATCGACTTCGGCGTCCTGCGGCTCAAGCGGGGCGGCGGTGAGGGCGGGCACAACGGGCTGCGCTCGATCAGCCAGTCGCTGGGCAGCAAGGACTACCTCCGGGTGCGGCTGGGCATCGGCCGGCCGCCGGGGCGGCAGGACCCCGCCGACTACGTGCTGGCCGACTTCCCCTCCCGCGACCAGGTGGAGGTCGACCTGCTGGTGGGGGAGGGGGCGGACGCCGTCGAGGACCTCGTCCACGTCGGGCTGGAGGCCGCCCAGCAGCGCTTCCACGCCCGCTGACGTCACCCTCCCCGCGCGGGGCCGGGTGGCGCGCCGTGAGGCCCGCCACCCGGTGAGGCAGGTCAGCCCTGCTGGCCCTTGAGCTGCTGCAGCCGCGCCTCGATCTCCGCGTCGGCGCTGTGGTCGTCCAGCTCGGCGAACTGGTCCTCCAGGCTGGTGGAGCGGGCCTCGGCGCGCCCGGCGACCATCGCCTCCTGCTTGCGGATCTGGTCCTCCCAGCGGGAGAGGTCGCTCGTGGGGTCCATGACGTCGATGGAGGCCATGGCGTCCTGGACCTTGTTCTGCGCCTCGACGCTGCGGGCGCGGGCCACGAGGGTGCCCCGTCGCGACTTGAGGTCCTCCAGCTTGGTCTTCATCGTGGTCAGACCGGCCTTGAGCTGCTCGACGGTCTCGTTCTGCTGGGAGATCGTCGGCTCGGCCCGGCTGATCTCGCCCTCGTGCTGGATCTGCCGGCTGAGCGCGACCCGCGCCAGGCTGTCGAACTTGTAGGCGCCGTCCGGGTCGCCGGAGGCCCTCATCTGCTCCGCCTTCTCCGAGGCCGCGGCGGCCTTGCGGCCCCACTCCGCGACGGCCTCACGGTCGGTCTGCAGGTCGGCCTCGGCCATCCGCACGTTGGCGATGGTCTGGGCCACCGCCTCCTCCGCCTCGGCGATGGAGTTGGTGTAGTCGCGGATCAGCTGGTCCAGCATCTTCTCCGGGTCCTCGGCACGGTCCAGCAGCGCGTTGACGTTGGCGCGCGCGAGCTGGCTGATGCGACCGAGGATGGTCTGCTTCTGGGTCATGATCGATCCTTTCGTCGTCCCTGATCGGGTCTGTGGGTGTCCGGGTATGCGGTGGTCGGGGCTGCTGTCGTGAGCCTGCGCCGGTGTCCGGGTATGCGGTGGGTCGTCGGCTCAGAACCGACCGCCGGAGAAGTTGCCGCCCCCGCCGCCTCCGCCGAAGCTGCCGCCACCGAAGCTCCCTCCGCCGAAACCGCCTCCGCCGAAGCCGCCGCCCCCGCCCCAGCCGCCGGAGTGGTGGTGGCCGCCGCCCCGCCCGCCGCCCAGCAGGATGCCGCCGAGGATGACCGACCACGGGTCGATCCCGCCGGACCGCGGGCCGCCGTAGGGGGAGCCGGGGCCGCCGGAGCCGCCCCAGGAGCTGAGGTCGTTCTGAGCCTCGGTCAGCGCCTGCTCGCCGAGCTGCTCGGCGCGGGTGAGCAGCGCCATCGCGTTGGCCGGGTCGCTCTCGGCCAGGGACTGGGCCTGGTCGAAGAGGCGCAGGGCCTCGGACATGCGGGTGCGGGCCCCGCTGTTCACGGCACCGCGGCGGGTGGCGATCGTCTGGTTGATGCTCTGCAGCCGGGCGCCGACCCGGCTCACCCGCTGCGTGAAGTTCTCCCGCATCTTGCGCGTGTGGGCCTCGCTCTCGCGCATGGGCGCCAGCAGCGTGTCGAGGTCGTGCTCGGCGGCGTCGAGGTCGGCGAGCGCCCGCAGGGGGTCTCCGCTGGTCCGCGAGGACCGGGCGCGGTCGATGGCCTCCCGGGCGCGCTGGGCGGCCTCGGCGACGAGCGGCTCCCGGGGTGCCAGACGCTGGACGTCCTGCAGGTCCGAGCTCAGCGACGCCACGCGGGCACTGATCTCCTCGGCGGAGTTGCGCAGGTCGTCGTCGGCCCGGGCGATCTGGTCCAGCAGGACCACCGCCTGCCCGAGGGCCTCCTCGGCGGCCCGCGCGGCAGCCACGGCGGAGGCCCGGTCGTCCCGCTGCAGCGACTGCCGCCCGGCGTTGATGAAGCCGTCGGCGGACTGCACGAGGTTGGTGGCCTGGCTGTGGTGGTCACGCACCGTGCGCAGCGCCTCGGCGGGGTAGCGCGCCGCCAGTCCGCTCACCTCCTGCTCGGCCACCGGCAGCCGCTCGCGCGTCTCCCGCGCGCGCGCCTCCAGCTCGTCGAGGAACTGCGGTGCGCGGTCCTGCAGCGAGCGGAGCGTCGCGAACTCCTGGGTGTGCTCGTCCAGGGCCCGGCGCGAGACGGTGGTGAGCTCGATGATCCGCGCGAGCATGCTGCGCTCGACGTCCTCGGGCTCCTTGCGGTCGTCGTCCAGCTGCTGCCGCAGCGAGAAGGCCTCCTGGGCCGAGGTGCGGGCGCTCGCCAGCGCCTTGCGGAACGGCTCGGTGCGCTGGGTGCCGAACTGCGCCTCGGCGAAGGCCAGCTCCTCCTCGGCGGACCGAACGGCGTTGTCCATCCCGACCAGCGACTCCGCGGCCTGGCGCTGCAGGTCCTGCAGGCTCACGCCGCGCGCCTCCGGCGGGACGGGTGCGCCCCCGGAGGGACGCCGCTGCTGCTTCGAGCGCCGGCTACCGGCGACGGCGCCCACCCCGCCGATGACCAGGGGCAGCAGGAAGAGGAGGGGGAAGCCGCCCCCCAGGCCGCCGGAGGAGTCGTTGCGCACCGGGCCCTGCTCGTACTCCGGGGGTACGTAACCCCCCGACCCGTCGGAGCTGCCGGACCCCGAGCCTCCGGAGGAGTACTCCCGGGCCAGGCCCGCGACCATCCCCTCCACCGCACCCGGCCAGTCGTCCTCGGCCAGGGCGGGGCGGACGTCCTCGAGCTGGATGACCTGCAGCGACTCGGCGCTCAGCGTGGCCCCGACGTCTCCCAGGCCGTAGCGCCGCTGATCCACGGCCACGGCCAGCACGATGTCGCCCGGCCCCATGCCGGAGACCTCGGAGGCCTCCTGGGCCCACGCCTCGCCGTCCATGGCGGCGCCGGAGCTGTCGGTGAACTCCTCGACGAAGGCGACGTAGAGGGCCAGGCCGGTCTCCTCCATCAGCCCGTCGATCTGCTCCTGGGCCTGGGCCTCCTCCGCGTCGCTCAGCGCGTCGGCCGGGTCGTAGATCTGACCGGGCAGGTCCAGCGGCTCCTCGGCAGCGGCCGGGGCGGCGCCGGCGAGCGCGAGGCCGGCGGCGACGAGCACGGCATACCTGGCACGCGCCCGCGGCGGACGCCGACGGGAGCGGTCACGGGCCTGCACGGTGGTATCCCTCACGGGTTCGATCCTCCCTGACCTGGGTCTGCGGCGCCACCGGGTCCGGCCGGCGCCCCCGGGGCCAGCATGGCACGACCGCCCCGCACCACCTGCGACGAGCCGGGGCACCCCGGCGTTCCCCCTAGACTGGGTGCTCGCAATTCGCCCCAGCACATCGCCGCGAAGGACCCCCCATGTCTCTGTCCCCCGTCGTCGACGTGCTGCGCGCGGACCCGGCCGTCCAGCGGGTGCTCGACGCAGCCGCGGAGGGTCGGCCGGCGGTGGACGTCTCCGCCGCGGCCGGGACGCACCCGGCCCTGGTGGCCGCCCTGGCCGGCGCCGACCGCGCGCCCCTGCTGGCCGTCACCGCCACCGGCCGCGAGGCCGACGACCTGGTGGCCGCGCTGGGTGGCCTGCTGAAGGACGGTGCGGACGTGGTCGCCGGGTTCCCGTCCTGGGAGACGCTGCCGCACGAGCGGCTCAGTCCCCGCTCCGACACCGTCGGTCGACGGCTCGCGACCCTGCGCCGCCTGGCCCACCCGGACCCCTCCGACCCCGCGACCGGACCGGTGCGGGTCGTGGTCGCTAGCGTCCGGGCGCTGCTGCAGCCCGTGGTCCGGGGCCTGGGGGACCTGGAGCCGGTGCGTCTGCGCGCCGGCGAGGACCGGGCGCTCCCCGAGGTGGCCGAGGCCCTCGTGGGTGCGGCCTACTCGCGTGTCGACATGGTGGAGAAGCGGGGGGAGTTCGCGGTCCGCGGCGGGATCCTGGACGTCTTCCCGCCCACGGAGGAGCACCCCGTGCGCGTGGAGTTCTGGGGGGACACGGTCGAGGAGGTCCGCTGGTTCAAGGTCGCCGACCAGCGCAGCCTCGAGATCGCGCAGCACGGCCTCTACGCGCCGCCGTGCCGGGAGGTGCTGCTCACCGAGGACGTCCGTGCCCGCGCGGCCGAGCTGCTCGACGTGCTGCCGGGGGCCGCGGACATCCTGGGCAGGGTCGCCGAGGGCATCGCCGTGGAGGGTATGGAGTCGCTCGCGCCCGCCCTGGTCGACGGGATGGAGACGCTCGTCGACGTCCTGCCGCCGAGCTCCCGCGTCGTCGTGCTGGACCCGGAGCGGGTGCGCACGCGGGCCCACGACCTGGTGACGACGAGCGAGGAGTTCCTCCAGGCCGGGTGGGCGGCCGCCGCGGGCGGCGGAGCCAGCGTCCCCATCGACCTGCAGCAGGTGCTGGGCACCGCCTCGTCCTGGTCGCTCGCGGACATGCGCACGCACACCCTGGGCAGCGGCCACCCGTGGTGGGCACTGACCGCGTTCACCGCCGACGAGGAGCTGGCCGAGCCGGACGACGAGGTCAGCACCCTGGTGGTGCCCTCCACGCCGGTGGCCGCCTACCGCAGCGACGCCGAGGCCCTGGTCACCGACCTCCGCGCCTGGGCGGGGGAGGGACGACCGGTCGTCCTCGCGCTGGACGGCCACGGCCTGGCCCGCCGCGTCGGCGAGGTGCTCGGCGAGCACGACGTGCCCCACCGGCTCGTCGAGGAGCTGACGGACGCGGACCTGCCGACCGACCTGGTCACCGTCACGACCGGGCGGGTGGGCCGCGGCTTCCTCCTGGGTGAGGGCGGTCTCGTCCTGGTGGGGGAGACCGACCTCACGGGCCAGCAGTCGTCCGGGGGCTCGACCAAGGACATGCGGAAGATGCCCTCGCGCCGCCGCCAGCAGGTGGACCCGCTCCAGCTGCGTCCCGGGGACTTCGTCGTCCACGAGCAGCACGGCGTGGGCCGGTTCGTCGAGATGGCCCAGCGCACCGTCCAGGGCGCCACCCGGGAGTACGTCGTGCTGGAGTACGCGAGCTCCAAGCCGCGGGGGCACGGCATACCCGACCGGCTCTTCCTGCCCACCGACCAGCTGGACCAGCTGACGAAGTACGTCGGCGGCGAGGCGCCCTCGCTGCACCGCCTGGGCGGCTCTGACTGGCAGAAGACCAAGGCGCGCGCCCGCAAGCACGTCAAGCAGATCGCCGGCGAGCTCATCCGGCTCTACTCCGCCCGCCAGGCGACGCAGGGGCACGCCTTCGGCCCGGACACCCCCTGGCAGCGCGAGCTCGAGGACGCCTTCGCCTTCGCCGAGACCCCCGACCAGCTCTCGAGCATCGAGGAGGTCAAGGCCGACATGGAGAAGACAGTCCCGATGGACCGGCTGATCAGCGGCGACGTCGGCTACGGCAAGACCGAGATCGCGGTGCGGGCCGCCTTCAAGGCGATCCAGGACGGCAAGCAGGTGGCGGTCCTCGTGCCGACGACCCTGCTGGTCCAGCAGCACCTCGAGACCTTCTCCGAGCGCTACGCCCAGTTCCCCGTCGTGGTGCGGGCCCTGTCCCGCTTCCAGAGCGACAAGGAGGCCCGGTCGATCATCGCCGGGCTCGCCGACGGCTCGGTGGACCTGGTCATCGGCACGCACCGGCTGCTCAGCTCCACGGTCCGCTTCAAGGACCTGGGGCTGGTCGTCGTCGACGAGGAGCAGCGCTTCGGCGTCGAGCACAAGGAGCAGCTCAAGGCCCTGCGCACGAACGTCGACGTGCTCTCGATGTCCGCGACCCCGATCCCGCGCACCCTGGAGATGGCCATCACGGGCATCCGCGAGATGTCGACGCTGGCCACGCCGCCGGAGGAGCGGCACCCCGTGCTGACCTTCGTCGGCGGCTACGACGAGAAGCAGATCGCCGCGGCGGTGCGGCGCGAGCTGCTGCGCGAGGGTCAGGTCTTCTACATCCACAACAAGGTCTCCTCGATCGAGAAGGCCGCCTCCCGGCTGCGCGAGCTCGTGCCGGAGGCGCGGATCGAGACGGCGCACGGGCAGATGGGCGAGCACAAGCTGGAGCAGGTCGTCGTCGACTTCTGGGAGCGGCGCTTCGACGTGCTCGTCTGCACCACCATCGTCGAGACCGGCCTGGACATCTCCAACGCCAACACCCTCATCGTCGAGCGGGCCGACACCCTCGGCCTGTCCCAGCTGCACCAGCTCCGCGGCCGGGTGGGCCGGGGACGCGAGCGGGCCTACGCCTACTTCCTCTACCCCCCGGAGAAGCCGCTCACCGAGACCGCGGTCGACCGGCTGCAGACGATCGCGGCCAACACCGACCTGGGCTCGGGCATCGCCGTGGCGATGAAGGACCTGGAGATCCGCGGCGCCGGCAACCTGCTGGGCGGCGAGCAGTCCGGGCACATCGAGGGGGTCGGCTTCGACCTCTACGTCCGGCTGGTCGGTGAGGCGGTGGCGGCGTTCAAGGGGGACGTGCAGGAGCCGCCGGCCGAGGTGAAGATCGAGCTGCCCGTCGACGCCCACCTCCCGCACGACTACGTCCCGGGCGAGCGGCTGCGGCTGGAGGCCTACCGCAAGCTCGCCCAGGTCGCCGACGAGGCGGAGCTGGAGCAGATCCGCGGGAGCTCGTGGACCGCTACGGCGCACCTCCGCCGGCGGTGGAGACCCTCCTCCAGGTCGCCCGGCTGCGCACCGTGGCCCGGGCCGCGGGGATCACCGACATCGGCGTGCAGGGTCAGATGGTGCGCTTCGCCCCGGTCGAGAACCTGCGGGAGTCCCAGCAGCTGCGGCTCACCCGGGTCTACCGGGGCACGATCATCAAGCCCGCCCTGCGCCAGATCCTCGTGCCGATGCCCAAGACCGCGCCGGTGGGGGGCAGGCCGCTGCGGGACAAGGACATCCTCGACTGGGCCGGGCAGCTGGTGCAGACCGTCCTGCTGGACGACTACGCGAGCGCGAAGGCCTGACCGCGCGCCTGTCCCGGAGCCGGGGACGTCTCGCCTACGCTCCCAGGATGTCCCCGGAGCGCCGGTTCGCGACCACGGTCCTGGCCGGGCTGAGCGCCGTGGTCGTGCTGCTCGCGGCGGGCAACGTCGCCACGGTGGTGGTCGACCGGCGGGTGCGCACCCTGCCCGAGGAGCTCCTGCGGGTCTTCAACCTCAACGTCGAGTCCTCCCTCGGGACCTGGTTGTCCATCGTGCTGACGGCGCTCGCCGGCGGGCTGGCCCTCCTGGCGGCCTGGGGTAGTGCGGATCGGCGGCAGCGCTGGGGCTGGCTCGCCGTCGCCGGGCTGCTGATCCTGCTCAGCGTCGACGACAAGGTGCAGTTCCACGAGCGGCTGCCCGACTACCTCGGTATGGAGCGCGGCTCGCTGGCCACCCACGAGTGGCTCCTGCCGGGGATCGTCCTGCTGGGGCTGGCGCTGGTGGTCGTGATCGTCCTGGCCCGGCACCTGCCGCGGGTCCCGCGGCGCTGGCTGCTGGTGGCGCTGGTCGTCTTCGTGGCCGGGTCGGTCGGCGCCGAGGGGCTGTCCGGTCTGCTGGTCCGCGGGGCGGAGGGAGAGACCGGCACGCTGCGCAGGCTGGTCTTCGGCCTGATGATCCTCGAGGAGAGCCTGGAGATGCTGGGCTCGGCGCTCGCGGTGGCGGTCATCCTGGGCCACCTGCGTGCGGACGGCGTGCTGCGCCGCGGCCCGGGTGCGGCGTCGGAGCGGTCCGGCCCCCGACTATGATGACGGCTGTGAAGCGCCTGATCCCTGCCACCGCCCCGGCCCTCGTCGCCGCCGTCGCCCTGGCCGGGTGCGGCGGCACGACCATGCAGGAGGGCGTGGTCGTCAACGGCTCCGCCTACTCGGTGCAGGAGGTCGAGGAGACCACCCGTCAGTTCAGCGAGCTGTCCGGCCAGGACGTGGCGCCCCAGGCCGTCATCAGCATCGCCGGCGCCGTCCCGGTGCTCGACGAGTACTTCGCGGGCAGCACCTACCAGGCCAGCGAGTCCAGCCTGCGGGACGAGCTCGCGGGGGGCGGGCTCGACGGGGAGCCCGGCGAGCTCACCCTCGACGTGGCCCGGTACCAGTACTACGCCTCGGTGCTCAACGACCCGGCCGTGCAGGCCGACCCGGCGATGGCGGACATCCTGGCGCAGGTCGACGGCTACGCCGCCGACGTGGCGGAGCAGGACGTCCGGGTGAACCCCCGCTTCGGTGCCTGGGACCCGCAGGCCGGGCAGGTCGTGCCGCAGGTGCCGTCGTGGATCACCCCGTCCGACGCCAGCTGACCCTCCTGCTCACCTCGCCCCGGGTCGCCCCGGGGCTGCTGTCGGCCTCCGCCTGGCAGGCGCTGCGGGAGGCCTCGGCCGTCCTGACGGCCGACGTCGGGACCCCCACGGCGCAGGCCCTGGCCCAGGCGGGGATCGACGTGTCGGTCCTCGCGACCGAGACCCCGCAGACCCCGCAGACCCCGCAGGCGCGGGCCGCCGCGCTGCTGGCGCACGCGCAGGACGGGCCCGTGGTGTGGGTGGGGTCCGCGGACGGCGACCCCGGACTGGCGGAGGCGCTCGCGGTGACCCTTCCCGAGGACGACCCGCCCACCCTGGAGCTGCTGGTCGCCTCCTGGGACGTCCCCGGCGCGCGCCTGCTGGACGCGGTCGCGGTGATGGACCGGCTGCGGTCGCCGGGCGGCTGCCCGTGGGACGCGGAGCAGACGCACGCCACGCTGGCGCCCTACCTCGTGGAGGAGGCCCACGAGGCCGTCGAGGTGCTCGAGCGCCTCGATCCGGCCGCCGGCCCGACCCCGGAGGAGGGGGAGGCCCGGGCGGCGCTGCGCACGGCCGCCGCCGACGAGCTCGGCGACGTCCTCCTGCAGGTGCTCTTCCACGCCAGGGTGGCCGCCGACGACGAGCAGGACCCCTTCGACGTCGACGACGTCGCGGCCGCCCTCGTCGACAAGCTGGTGCGCCGCCACCCGCACGTCTTCGCCGACACCCGCGTCTCGGGGGCCGCCGACGTCGAGGCCAACTGGGAGCAGATCAAGGCGGCCGAGCAGCCGCACCGGGAGCACCCGCTGGACGGCATCCCCACCGGTATGCCGCCGCTGGCCCGGGCGGTCAAGGTGGCCTCACGTCTGGACCGGGCGGGGCGGTCGGAGTGGCTGGACGCCTTCGTCGCCGAACAGGTCGCGGCCGGGGACCCCGGCGCGGCGCTGCTGCGCCTCGTCCTGGACCTGTGGGCCCGGGGGGCCGATCCTGACGCCGCGCTGCGGCAGACCCTCCGCGTGCTGGGGGAGACGGCACGCGGATAGGCTCGTGCCAGGCAGCGTCACGCTGACCGCCGACCACCCTGCTCACCCCGACGAAGGAGAGCCCATGGCCTCGATCGACGCCATCATCGCCCGCGAGATCCTCGACTCCCGCGGCAACCCGACCGTGGAGGTGGAGGTGGGTCTCGACGACGGCACCGTCGCCCGGGCCGCCGTGCCCTCGGGTGCCTCCACCGGGGCCTTCGAGGCCGTTGAGCGTCGCGACGGCGACGACAGCCGCTACCTCGGCAAGGGGGTCGAGGCGGCCGTCGCCGCCGTCATGGACGACCTGGAGCCGCGCCTGCTGGGCTTCGACGCCTCCGAGCAGCGTCTGGTCGACGCCGAGATGATCGCCGCGGACGGCACCGACAACAAGGCCGAGATCGGTGCCAACGCGATCCTCGGCGTCTCCCTCGCCGTGGCCAAGGCCGCGGCCGACTCGGCCGGTCTGCCGCTGTTCCGCTACGTGGGCGGCCCGAACGCGCACGTGCTGCCCGTGCCGATGATGAACATTCTCAACGGTGGCTCGCACGCGGACTCCAACGTCGACATCCAGGAGTTCATGATCGCCCCGATCGGCGCCGGCTCCTTCCGCGAGGCGCTGCGCTGGGGCACCGAGGTCTACCACGCGCTCAAGGCCGTGCTCAAGGAGCGTGGCCTGGCGACCGGGCTGGGGGACGAGGGCGGTTTCGCGCCGGACCTGGAGTCCAACCGGGCCGCGCTGGACCTCATCGTCGAGGCCATCGGCCGGGCCGGCTACACCGTGGGCTCCGACATCGCCCTGGCGCTCGACGTCGCTGCCTCGGAGTTCTTCGAGGACGGCACCTACCGCTTCGAGGGCGGCACGAGGTCGGCCGAGGAGATGATCGACTACTACGCCGAGCTGGTCGAGGCATATCCGCTCGTCTCGATCGAGGATCCGCTGAACGAGGACGACTGGGAGGGCTGGGTGCGCATCACCGAGCGCCTCGGGAGCCAGGTGCAGCTGGTCGGCGACGACCTCTTCGTCACCAACCCCGAGCGGCTGCAGCGCGGCATCACCGAGCGGGCGGGCAACGCCCTGCTCGTCAAGGTCAACCAGATCGGCTCCCTGACCGAGACCCTCGACGCGGTCGCCCTCGCCCAGGCCAACGGCTTCCGCTGCATGATGAGCCACCGCTCCGGCGAGACCGAGGACGTCACGATCGCCGACCTGGCCGTCGCGACCAACTGCGGCCAGATCAAGACCGGCGCCCCCGCCCGGTCCGAGCGGGTCGCGAAGTACAACCAGTTGCTGCGCATCGAGGAGGAGCTCGACGACGCGGCGGTCTACGCCGGGGCCGGGGCCTTCCCCCGCTACCGCGGCTGACCCGGCGCGCCTGGACGGGTCGGGGAGGGTGCACGGCATACCCTGGCGACGTTGCCGCACCCTCGCCCCGCCGACCCCGCAGACCCCAGGAGCACCATGAGCACCGCACGCGGTCCTCGCGACGCGCATCCGTCGGCGTCCCGTGGGGGCCGACCGCCCCGACGGCCCACCGCCCGCCCCGGCCAGCCGATGCCGACCCGGGCCGCGGGGGCCCGGGCGGCCGGCGGGCGGCCGGGACCGGGTCGGCAGACCCCGGCGCACGTGCGCCGGCTGCTCACCCTGCTCACGCTCGTGGTGCTCATGGCCCTCGTCCTGGCGCCCGCGCTGTCCGGCTACCTGCGGCAGCGGGCCGACATCTCGGCGGCCCGCGCCGGCATCGCCGCCCAGCAGGAGGAGATCGCGGGGCTCCGGGCCGAGCTGGAGACCTGGGAGGACCCCACCTTCGTCGAGCAGCAGGCGCGCGAGCGGCTGCGCTTCGTCAAGGAGGACGAGACCGTCTTCACCGTCATCGACGACACCGGCACCGACTACACCGAGGCGCTGCCGGGCATGGCCCCCGTCAGCGAGGAGGTCGTGGCGTCCAGCCCGTGGTACGGCCAGGTCTGGGAGTCGGTGATGGTGGCCAACGAGGGACTTCCTGAGACGATCGACCCATGAGTCGACCGGACCGGACCACCCTGGAGGAGACCCCCACCGAGCACGACCTCGCCGTCCTCGCCCACCAGCTGGGCCGCCCGGCGCGCGGGGTCGACTCCATCGCGCACCGCTGCCCGTGCGGCTGCCCGACCGTCGTGCGCACCGAGCCCCGCCTTCCCGACGGCACCCCGTTCCCGACGACCTTCTACGTCACCTGCCCGCGCCTCACCGGTGCCATCTCGACCCTGGAGAGCCAGGGGCTGATGAAGGAGATGACGCAGCGGCTGAGCGACGACGAGGACCTGCGCTGGGACTACGCGCAGGCGCACAACGACTACCTGCGTCGCCGGGAGGAGCTCGCCCATGTGCCTGAGCTCGCCGGCGTGAGCGCGGGCGGCATGCCCAACCGCGTCAAGTGCCTGCACGTGCTCGCCGGCCACGCCCTGGCAGCCGGCCCCGGGGTGAACGCCCTGGGGGACGAGGCGCTCGAGGCGCTGCCCGACTGGTGGGAGGGCGGGTGCTGCGGGGCCGACCTGGTCGAGGAGGCCGCTGCACCGACGGTCGACGAGGCGCCGACGCCGACGGTCGACGAGGCGCCGACGGTCGACGAGGCGCCGACGCTGACGCCGACGCAGGACGGGACCTCGCCGTGACCCGGGTCGGTGCCGTCGACTGCGGCACCAACTCGATCCGCCTGCTGGTCGCCGACGTGGAGCCCGGTCCGAACGGCCTGCCCGCGCTCACCGAGGTGACCCGGCAGATGCAGATCGTCCGGCTGGGGGAGGGGCTGGACGCCTCCGGTGCGATCTCGCAGGAGGCGATGTCGCGCACGCTGACGGCGGCGGGGGAGTATGCCGCGACCTGCCGGGAGCAGGGGTGCGCATCGGTGCGCTTCGTCGCGACCTCGGCCTCCCGCGACGCCTCGAACGCCTCGGACTTCGTGGCCGGGGTGCGCGAGGCCTTCGGGGACCTGGCGGTGGAGCCGGAGGTGGTCTCCGGGCTGGAGGAGGCCCGGCTGTCCTTCGTGGGGGCCACGGGCGACCTCGCCGCGGCCGGGGCCGAGGACCCCTACCTCGTGGTCGACATCGGCGGCGGGTCGACCGAGTTCGTCCTGGGTGACCTGGCCCGCGGGGTCCTCGCCGCTCGCTCGGTCGACGTCGGCTGCGTGCGGATGACCGAGCGGCACCTGCACGACGACCCGCCCACGGAGGACCAGGTGTGGTCGGCCCTGTCGGAGATCGTGCGTGCCGTCGAGGACGTCGCCTCCGACGTCGACCTGGGCTCGGTCGGCACCCTCGTCGGCCTCGCCGGCTCGGTGACGACCGTCACGGCCCACGCGCTCGGCCTGCCGGCCTACCGGTCGGACCAGATCCACGGCGCCGAGCTCGCGGTGCCGCTGGTCATCGACGCGTGCACCGACCTGCTGCTCTCCCCCCGCTCCCGCCGGCGCGAGCTGCCCTACATGCACGAGGGCCGGGTCGACGTCATCGGGGCCGGTGCCCTCATCTGGCGCACCGTGGTCCAGCGGGTCGCGCACGACTCCAAGCTGCGGACGGTGCGGGCCTCGGAGACCGACATCCTCGACGGCATCGCGCTCTCCCAGCTCGCCCCGTCCGGGCCGTCCCGGTGAGACCGGACCGGTGCCCGTCGACCTCCCGCACCCGCTGACCGGGCAGCCCTTCCCCAGCCCCGTCCCGCCGGGCACGGGGTGGCCGCAGGACCCGGCGGCACCGCATACCCGCAGGGCGCGGAGCGCGGCAGGGGTGCGCCGCCTGGCGTCCGGTGCGCCGAACCTCGCGGCGGTCGACGCCCTGGTGTCGGTCTGCTCGGCGTGCCCCCGGCTGGTGGCCTGGCGCGAGCAGGTGGCGCGGGTCAAGCGGGCCGGCTTCGCCGACCAGCCCTACTGGGGGCGGCCGGCACCCGGCCTGGGCCCCGACGACGCCGGCGTGCTCGTGGTGGGGCTCGCCCCCGCCGCCCACGGCGCCAACCGGACGGGGCGGATGTTCACCGGCGACCGGTCCGGGGACTGGATCTACGCGGCGCTGCACCGTGCCGGCTATGCGTCCCAGGCGTCGTCGGTCTCCGCCGGGGACGGGCTGACGCTGCAGGACCTGCGCATCACCGCGCCGGTCCACTGCGCACCGCCGGACAACGCGCCGACCGTGCAGGAACGGGCCACCTGCCGGCCCTGGCTGCAGCGGGAGCTCTCCCTGCTCGAGCCGACGCTCCGCTCGGTCCTGGCGCTGGGAGGGATCGGCTGGGACGCCTTCCTCGCGGCCGCCCGCGGCGTGGGCTGGCAGGTCCCCCGGCCCAAGCCTCGCTTCGGTCACGGCGCGACCGCGCTGCTGGTCACACCGACCGGCCGGGAGGTGCGCCTGGTCGGAAGCTACCACGTCAGTCAGCAGAACACCTTCACCGGGCGGCTCACCGAGGCCATGCTGGACGAGGTCGTCGCCCGGCTCTGAGCGGCGGCTGGCTATCCTGACGGGCGCACGCCCCCTTAGCCCAACCGGCAGAGGCAGCCCACTTAAAATGGGTTCAGTGCGGGTTCGAATCCCGCCGGGGGCACCCGGGCCCGGTCACGGCGACGTCGTGCCGGCCCACAGCAGCGATCGGGCCACCAAGGCGTACTGGCCCTTGGGGTGGGCCCGGAAGAGCGGCTCGGAGCCGAGCAGGACGACCCGGGACCCGCCCGCCGACTCGCCACTGACCACGACCGCCTGGCCGGCTGCGGAGTCGGGCCCACCCCGCCCGTCGGGGTCGGGGCGCCAGTGGCCGCTGACGACGGGCTCGGCGGAGAAGCGCTGGTCGGCCCGGACCTCGCGGCCCAGGTCGGTGAACCACAGCGGGGAGTAGACGAAGGTGTGCGGCGGGGCCGCGCCCGCGACCGGGCTGGCGGTGTCGTTGTCCACCCGCACCACCCCGTTGGCGTCGGACCGCCCCGTCACCGGGGTGACGTCCAGCAGCCCGAGCGCCTCGTTGAGGTCGGCCCCGACCTGTCCCCGCCCGACGAGCCCGCCGCCGTCCCTCACAAAGCTCTTCAGCTCCACACGGGCCTGGTGGTCCAGCTCCCGCCAGGACAGGCCGGAGGAGACGTAGAGCGCGTCGAGGTCCTCGAGGTCCAGCCCGTCGTTGAGGGCCTGGGTGCTCACCGGCTCGACCGTGAGCCCCATCTCGGCGAAGGCCCAGCGCTCCTCCGCGGACGCGGCGACCCCCACCCGCCCGGCGGTGGGTGACAACGGTGCCCCGGAGGCCCCCTCGGGGGCACCGGCGAGCTCCACGCCGTGGACCCGGGCGACCTCGCCGGCGGCCCACGACGCCCAGGAGGGACCAGGACGGTGCCGTCGTCGAGCAGCTCCACCGTCACCCCGTGCTCGAGCAGCGTGCTCGTGGCCGCCACGTCGGCGGGGTCGGCCAGCGGCAGCACCCACCCGGTGGAGCTCGGGTCCAGCGAGCCGCTGGCGGCTGCCCGCTCGACCGGCGTCCCGACGATCCGCAGGGGCGAGCTCTCGGGCACCGTCACCACGTCGGCGCCCCACAGCAGCCCGTGGCTCCAGCCGGAGATGTCGTACATCGCGTCCACCCGCCCCGAGATGTCGCTGCCCCGACCCAGCAGGGTGTGGGCGACCGCGCGCTTGGCCTGGTGCAGGTCGACGACGTAGGACCCGGCGGGGTAGGAGCGGCCCGAGATCGTGCTCCCCCGCGACAGGCGGGTCACCTCCACGTCGTGGGCCAGGAGCAGGTCGACGAGCCGCGCGGCCGCGGGGGCCGAGCGCTGCCCGTCCCCCGTGGGTATGACGTAGGCCCGGGGGTACTGCGTCAGGAAGACGTCCTCGGGCCCCACCACGCCGAACAGGCCGTCCTCCACCGGCACCTGCCGGGCGCCGGTCACCCCCCGGCGGAAGATCTCGACCTGGTCGGCGAGCAGCTCCTCCCGGTGCTGCCCGGCATACCCGAGCGTCGCCGTGATGGCGGCGTGCGCGATCTCGGTGTTGATCGCGGCCCGGCGCTGGAGCTCGGCCGTGCCCAGCTCGTAGGCGCTGTTGTTGACGCGCAGCGGGAGCTCGACGGTGGAGGCGACGGCGCCGTGGAGCTGGGAGTACTGCGGGACGAAGATCGGCGGCCAGCCGTCCCAGCCCTCGGCCCAGTCCCGCAGCGGGATCTGCGGTGGCCGCACCCCGTCGTCCTCGTCGTGGCCGAGGCCGAGGACCGCCTCCTCGACCGCGAGGGCGAGCGGATAGGCGTGAGGGAGCAGCAGGTCGGTCTCGTAGGCCTCCCCGTGCGGAGGGGTCGTCGGCTCCACCAGCGTGCCGTTGACGTAGCCGTGCAGGTCGACGACCAGGGCCGGCTGGGTCTCCACGATGACGTCCCGCAGCGCGACCGTCTCGGGCTGCGACCCGGTCACCAGGTCACGGTTGAGGTCGAAGCCGGCCGGGTTGCGGCGGGTGCCGGCCACCCTGCCGTCGGGGTTGGCGGAGACGAGCAGGTGGATGCGGTGCCGCTCCAGCAGCCGGGCCACCTGCGGGTCGCGGGAGGCGGCATACTCCTCCACCAGCCGCAGGACCGCGTCGGTCCCCTCCCACTCGTTGCCGTGGATGTTGGCGTTGACCAGCACGGGGAGCTTGTAGGAGCGGGCGAGGCCCCGGTCCCGCGCGGCCTGGGCCGGCTGCTCGGTGAGGCGGTCGCGCATGCGTTGCTGCTGCCGCGCCTCGGCCGGGCTCTCCGGCGCGGTGAGGGTGACGAGCATCAGGTCCCTGCCCTCGGTGCTGCGGCCCACCACCTGCACCGACACCCGGTCCGAGGACTCCTGCGCGTCGTTGAGCCGCCGGACGACGTCGTGCCAGGGGGACAGCCCCAGCCGCAGCGCGGCGTCGGCCGGGTCCGCCGGGGGCTCGACGAGGGGGGTGCGGCGCGGGAACCCCTCGTCCAGCACGGGATGGGCGGGCAGGACCGCCGCCGTCGGCGGGACGGCGGTGGGGGAGGCGGCGATCGGTGGCGCGGTCGTCAGCGCCAGCCCCGCAGCGGTCGCCAGCGAGGTGGCCAGGGCCACCGGGCGCCGTGCGCGCGTCATACCTCGTCCTTCCGGGGGGTGTGCGAGTGGACACTCTACCTGCCGGAGGGCGGGGAGGACGAAGAATGAGGGGATGTGGACGACGGCGGAATCCTCAGGTGCACCTGTACGTTTATCCTGGTGAACTGACACGCGGGAGGACTTTTCCCGCGTGCCGCACGACAACGGAGGTCCCATGGCCGTCAACCCGGTCTTCAACCGTATCGACAAGGAGGCTGCCCAGGGCGGCTACGCCGGCTTCGGCTCGCAGCCCTCCTCCTACCCCCCGCCGCAGGGTCGACCCACGCTCCCCGCGCAGACCGGCTACCCGGGGCCCAGCGAGACCCTCACGGCCGAGCAGCTGCAGGACATGTACGCCCAGGCCCCGGCCGGCCCGGCCCAGACCGGCCGACTGACCCTGGACGACGTGGTGATGAAGTCCCTGATGCTCTTCGTCATCGTCATCGCCGTGACGGGGGCGACCTGGTTCCTCGTCGGTGACCAGCCCGGCCTGACCATGCCGCTGTGGCTGCTCGGCATGTTCGGCTCGCTGGCCCTGTCCTTCGTCATCGGCTTCAGCAAGAAGGTCAACGTCCCGCTGATCATGGTGCACGCCGTGCTCCAGGGCCTGTTCCTGGGGGCCATCAGCCCGACCTTCGACGCGATGTACCCCGGGGTCGTGACGACCGCGGTCGTGGCCACCATGGCCACCTTCGCCGGGATGTTCATCGCCTGGAAGTCCGGCTTCATCAAGGTCACGAGCAAGTCACGCCGCATCTTCGGGATGATGGCGATGGGCTACCTCGTCTTCCTGCTCGTCAACGTCGGCGCCAGCTTCCTGGGCTTCGGCGACGGCTGGGGCGTCTACGGCGGCCCGCTCGGCATCCTCATCTCCCTGTTCGGTGTCGGCATGGCCTCCTACTCCCTCGCGGTGGACTTCGACTCCATCGACCGCGCCGTGCGCGGCGGGGCTCCCGAGAAGTACTCGTGGCTGCTCGGCCACGGCCTGATCGCCAGCCTGGTCTGGCTCTACATCGAGTTCCTGCGGCTCTTCTCGATCCTGCAGCGCGACTGATGACCGTTCCCGGCGGCAGGGGCAGCGCCCCTGACGCCGCCGGGACCGAGCTGGAGCGCGTGGTCCGGAGGTGGCAGCAGCTGCCCCTGGACCACGCGCTTCGCGCTGTCCCGGCGGTGCGTCAGGTCGTGCAGGCCCTCGCCGACGACACCGCGCGCGCCGGAGGGCTGCCGCTCACGGAGGTCCCCGACCTCGGCCCGGCCGTGCTGCCGGACCAGCTGCGCGTCATGGTGCACGACTGGCGGGCAGCCGGTATGCCGGAGGCGGACCTGGCGGCACGGCTCACCGCGCTGCGCCGCAGCCTGCCCTGAGCAGGCCCCTCAGTGGGCGGCGGCGTGCTCCGCGCCGTCCTTGCCCCTCCTCGGCACCAGCGAGACCACGCCGACGATCAGCAGCCCGGTGACCAGGCCCAGGATCGCCGAGAAGAAGGTGTTGGTGAGCCAGGTGACGAAGCCGGCCGCCGCGGAGATCCACCCGGCCACGGCCACCTCGGCGTCGTGCACGAGGTCGTAGGGCAGGGAGAAGCCGAGGTCGTCCATGCCGACCAGCAGGATGTGCCCGCCGACCCAGAGCATGGCGACGACGCCGACGATGGACAGCACCTTGAGCACGACCGGCATCGCCTTCACCAGTCCCCGGCCGAAGGCCTGGGCGCCCTCGGACTCGCGCTGGGCCAGGCCCAGCCCGATGTCGTCCATCTTCACGATGAGGGCGACCACGCCGTAGATGAGCAGCGTGATCGCGATCGCGACGACGACCAGGATGACGGCCCGGTTGAGGAACGGCTCGTCCGCGACCTCGTTGAGCGAGATGACCATGATCTCGGCGGAGAGGATGAAGTCGGTGCGGATCGCACCGCTGACCATCTTCTTCTCCTCCTCGGGGCCTCGCTCGACGACCGGCGCGTCCTTGGCCGCGTCGTGGTGGCCGCCGACGCCCAGCCACTCCAGCACCTTGTGGGCGCCCTCGTAGGACAGGTAGGCGCCGCCGAGCATGAGGATGGGGGTGAGCAGCCAGGGGGCGAACTGGCTGAGCAGCAGCGCGGCGGGGACGATGAAGAGCAGCTTGTTGCGCAGGGAGCCCAGACCGATCTTCCTGATGATCGGCAGCTCGCGGCTGGGGTCGAAGCCGGTGACGTAGCGGGGGGTGACGGCGGCGTCGTCGACGATGACACCGGCGGCCTTGGCCCCGGCGCGGCCCGCGGCCGCGCTGATGTCGTCGACCGACGCGGCCGCCACGCGGGCGATCGCCGCGATGTCGTCGAGCAGGGCAGCCAGACCAGCAGCCATGGGGACCTCACAGGTGTCGAGGGAGGGAGGGAACGGCGAACCTGGCCAAGGGTACTTCCGGTCCGCGGTGCGCGCCGCGCGCACCGCGGACCCGAGGCCGTCTCAGCTGAGCCGCTCGATGACCATCGCCATGCCCTGGCCACCACCGACGCACATGGTCTCCAGGCCGAACTGCCCGTCCCGCGTCCTGAGCGCGTTGATCAGCGTCGTGGAGATCCGGGCCCCGGTCGAGCCGAAGGGGTGACCCAGCGCGATCGCCCCGCCGTGCACGTTGAGCTTGTCGTAGTCCATCCCGAGGGCGTCGGCCGAGCCCAGGACCTGGACGGCGAAAGCCTCGTTGATCTCGTAGAGGTCCATGTCCTCCATCGCCAGGCCGGCGTTGGTCAGGGCCCGCCTCGAGGCCTCGATCGGGCCCAGCCCCATGATCTCCGGCGACAGGGCGGACACGCCGGTCGAGACGATCCGGGCCAGCGGGGTCAGCCCCAGGTCCTTGGCCCGGGTGTCGCTCATGACGACCAGCGCGGCCGCCCCGTCGTTCAGCGGGCAGCAGTTGCCGGCCGTCACGGTGCCGTCCTCGCGGAAGACCGGCTGGAGCTGGCTGACCTTCTCCAGGGTCACCCCGGCGCGCGGGCCGTCGTCGGTCGAGACGACGGTGCCGTCGGCCAGGGTGACGGGGGCGATCTCCCGCTCGAAGACACCGGCGGCGATGGCGGCCTCGGCGCGGTTCTGGCTGGTGACGCCCCACTCGTCCTGCCGCTGCCGGGAGATGCCGTAGGCGGTGGCGACGTTCTCCGCCGTCTGGCCCATGGCGACGTAGACGTCGGGCAGCCCGCCCTGCTCCCGGGGGTCGGTCCAGGTCCGGTTGGTGGCGGCCGTCTCGGCGGTCCGCGCCAGGGCGTCGGCGAAGCGCGGGTTCTGCCACTCCGAGCGGCTCTGGCCCGCACCGGCGAAGTCGGCGTAGCGGGAGACGCACTCGACGCCCGCGCTGACGAAGACGTCACCCTCACCGGCCTTGATGGCGTGGAAGGCCTGCCGGGTGGTCTGGACCGAGCTCGCGCAGAACCGGTTGATCGTGGCCCCGGGGACCTCGTCCAGGCCGAGGAGCACGCTGACGACGCGGGCCATGTTGAAGCCGTGCTCGCCCCAGGGCTCGGCGCAGCCGAGGTAGAGGTCGTCGATCGTGGTGGGGTCCAGCACGGGCACCTGGTCGAGGGCCGCGCGCACGACCCCGGCCGCGAGGTCGTCGGGTCGGACGGTGGTCAACGAGCCCTTGAAGGCCCGTCCGATGGGGGTGCGGGCGGCGGCGACGATGACGGCCTCGGCCATGAGGTCCTCCTTGACGTGGGCTGGGCTCTGCGGGGTGCAGCGGCTACGGGGTCGAGTCTAGGTGTGGTGACCGGCGAGGCGTTCCAGGCCTTCGTCGAGACTGACGCGCGGTGCCCACCCCAGCACCTCGTGCGTGCGTCGCTGGTCGAACCAGTGGGCGGTCGCCATCTGGGAGGCGAGGAAGCGCGTCATGGGGGGCTCGGTGATCGCCGGGACGCGGGGGAGGCGGGCGGACAGCCGGGCGGAGACCGCGGTGGCGCCCTCGACCGCTGCCCCGAGACCCCAGGCGACCGGTGCGGGCACCCGCAGCCGCGGGGGCGGGGCCCCGACGGCGCGACAGATGCCGGCCACCAGCTCGCCGATGGGTCGAGGCTCCCCGTTGGTGACGACGAGGGCCTGGCCGCGGACGCGGTCGATCCGCTCCAGACCGGCCACGACGGCCTCGGCCGCGTTGTCCACGTAGGTGCTGTCGACCAGGACGGTCCCGCTGCCGACGAGGGCCAGGCGGCCCTGCCGGGCCCGCTCGGCGAGCCGGCCCACCAGCTGGGTGTCACCGGGGCCCCAGACGAGGTGCGGTCGCAGCGCCGTGACCGCGAGGTCGCCCTGCCCGCGCTCGTCCGCGGCCAGGGCGAAGAGCTCGGCGGCGGCCTTGGTGCGCGCGTAGTGCCCCTTCGCGTGCATGGGGGAGGCCGGGCCGGCTCCCTCGCCCACGAGGGAGTGCCCCGTGTGCGCGACGGAGGGGGAGGAGATGTGCACGAGGCGCCCTCCCCCCTGGCCCCGGAGGGCCTCGATGACGCGGCGCGTGCCGCGCACGTTGATGTCGACGAAGTCGAGCCAGGGGCCGGTCACGTCCACCCGGGCGGCGAGGTGGACGACCGCGTCCTGGCCCCGCACCGCCCGCTCGACGGCGTCGCCGTCACGGATGTCGCCGAGCAGCTCGCGGTGCCGTCCGCCGCCGGTGCGGCGCTGCATGGTGGTGACGTCCCAGCCCCGCTCCTCGAGCAGGTCGGCCACCGCGGACCCGAGCATCCCGCTGGCCCCGGTGACGAGGACCCGCCCGGCGCTCACCGGCTCCTCCGGCGGGGCGCCGACCCGCGCACGGCGCGGGCGACGCGCTCGCGCACCGACCTGCCGTGCAGCCGGGCGTCCGCCCAGTCGGCGAGCGCGCTCCGGTCGACCTTGCTGGCGTGGCGGACGTCGACCGGCAGCCAGTCGCGCACCAGGACCGCAGCCACGGGCCGGCCGACGACCTCTCGCACGCGGGCGGCCAGCGCCGGCGGTGCCAGGACGCCGGCGCCGCGTCGGGCACCGGTGAGCCGCGCCGGCCCGGTGGCCCGCTCCTCGGGCACGACGACGAGCACCAGCTGACCGGTCCCGGCCGGCCCCACCTCGACGGCGGCCGCGTCGAGCACGCCCGGCAGGGTGCGCACCCGGTCCTCCACGGCGTAGGGGGTCACCGGCCCGGAGGCGGTCCGGACCAGGTGCGCCAGCCGCCCCTCCACCCAGAGGCGCCCCTCGTCGTCCAGGTGCCCGACGTCGCCGGTGCGGTGCCAGCCGGGGGGCCGGTCGGCGGCGTGCTGGACCGCCCAGAGCCGGTCGTAGCGCTCCTTGACGTGGGCGCCGCGGACGACGATCTCGCCCACGACCCCGGCCTGCGAGGTCAGCTGCTCCGAGGGCACGCCCTCCGGGTCCAGGGGGGCGATCCGGACCTCCACCCGGGGGAGCGCCGGGCCGACGCAGACGCCCTCCTGGCGGCGGACGTCCGTCGGGTCGAGGAGGGTGGGGTCGTGGCTGGCCACGGGCAGCGCCTCGGTCATGCCGTAGGGGGTCTGGGTCGCGGCCGAGGGGAGGAGCGCCCGGACCTTCCGCAGCAGCTCCACCGGCACGGGGGCGCCGGCCGACAGGACCAGGCGGGGGCCGGCGAGCGCGACGCGGTCGTCCGGACCGAGGTCACCGGCCGTGGCGACCACGTTGCGCAGCGCTGCCGGGGCCGCGAAGACCATCGTGGCCCCGACGGCCCGCACCGCGTCCGCGAGCGCCCGTGCGGTGAGGGTGTGCGGGGCGGTGACGTCCATGTCCGGGACGGCGCTGGTCAGGCCGAGTGCGGGGCCGTAGAGCGCGAACGGCGCGAAGGCCGCGACGAGGCTCTCTCCGGGGGAGAAGCCGAAGGTGTCGCGGAGCAGGGCCACCTGGGCACCGAGCCGGTCCCGGGTGTAGACCACGCCCTTCGGTGGCCCGGTGGCGCCGGAGGTGAAGAGCACGGCGCCGTCCTGCCCCCCGGGGATCGTGGAGGGGTCAGGCAGCTCCCGCCCGTCGGCGCGTCCCGCCCGGGCCAGGGCCGGCAGCTGGTCCCCTCCCGGCTCGACGAGGATGCGGCGACCGGGCACGCGGGTCGTGGCCGCCAGGGCGAGTGCGGCCCGGACGCCGACGACGTGGCGGGGGCCGGCGCTGCGCAGGGCGGCGCCCAGCCGGCCGAGCCCGAGACCGGCGTCGGCGACGACCAGCACCGCGCCGAGGCGCCAGACGGCGTAGACCACGGTGGTGAGGTCGATCCCGGGGGGGACGAGGACGGCCACCCGGTCGCCACGGCGCACGCCGCGGGCAGCCAGGCCCCGCGCCACGTCGTCGACCCCGGCGGCCAGCTCGCCGACCGTCACCTGGCGGCGTGCCCCTCCCGGGCCCAGCTCGACGACCGACAGGGCGTCCGGACGGCTGGTGTCGACGGTCACCGGGACCCGCGGCACCTCGTCGTCGTCCACGCTGTGCGTCCCGTCCCGCCCGGTGTGCGTCGCGTCACGCCCGGTGCGCCTGCCGTCCCGCCCGGCGGTCACGGTCGTCGTCAGCCAGTCCCAGACGACGCCCACGCCGTCCGGCCGGTCCTCGAGCACCAGGTGCGAGGCGTCGGGGTAGCGCTGCACGTCGGCCTGGGGCATGCGGCGCAGCAGGTCCTCCAGGTAGCGCTGGCCGAAGACCGGGTCCCGGGTGCCCCAGACGAGCAGCGCCGGGACGTCCAGCTCCCCGCAGCCCCGGGCCACCGCATCGAGGGTGGGCCGGCTGCGGTGGTCGTCCTCGAAGGGGATGTCCCGCACGAAGTCGGCGACGGCGGCGCGCCGGGCCGCCGTCGCGTAGGGGGCGGCGAAGGCGTCTCGCACCGCCCTGCCCAGCGGGGGGAGGGACAGCGCTGTGGTCGCCCGGACGAAGGCAGGGGTGCGCTCGCACGCGCCCGACAGGAGGGCGGGGGTGCGCGCCAGCCGGATCACGGCGGGCGGGGCGCTGTCACCCGGCTGGTGGACGGCCGTGTTGGTGAGGACCACCGCGGCCAGCTGGTCGCGGTGCCGCTGCGCCCAGCCCAGGGACACCGGTCCGCCCCAGTCGTGCGCCAGCGTCACGACCGGCCCCTGCAGGCCCAGCACGGACGTCAGACCGGTCAGGTCCTCGATCCGCTGCGCGAGGGTTCGCGGCGCCCCCGGACGCTCGGACCACCCCATACCGAGCTGGTCGACGGCGACGACCCGCCACCCGGGCGGCGCCTGCGCCAGCACCCGGCGCCACAGGTAGGACCAGGTGGGGTTGCCGTGCACGCACAGGAGGGTCGCCTCGACCCGCTCGCCGCGGGCGGCCATCGCCGGGCCGGTGTCCAGCAGGTGCCAGCGTCGGGGGACCCCCTCGGCGTCCGGGGCCGGGACGACCCGGGACCAGGCCGGGTCCACCCCCGGGGGCGCGGGCCGGGGGAGTCCGACCGGCTCCTGGGCGGCCAGTCCCGAGCTCACCAGTCGATCTCGACGCAGGTCATGTTGAGGCCCGACCCGATGCCCATCATGAGGACCCGGTCGCCGCGCCGGAGGGAGTCGGCCTCCTTGGCCAGCGTGATGGCCACGGCGGCCGGGCCGACGTTGCCCAGGGTGGGGAAGGTGAGCGGGATCCGCGCGGCGTCGATGCCGAGGGCCTCGGCGGTCCGGCTGGTGTGGACCTTGGACACCTGGTGGACGATGTAGCGGTCCATGTCGGTCCAGTCGAACTCCTCGGCGGCGTCCCGCCACAGGTCCTTGGCGAGCCCCATCCCGGCCACGAGCAGGCCCTGGGCGTCGGTGCGCATCTCGGTGAAGTCACCCACGCACAGCTCGTGGTGCTCGGTGGCGGCGCGGGTGACGCCGCCGACGACCCGGTGCCCGTCCGGGTGCTCCGAGGCCCGGCCGAGCAGCATCGCTGCGGCCCCGGAGCCCAGCGTGAGGGTGGCGAACTGGGTGGTGATGTCCTCGGCCGTCGCGTCCGGCGCGGCCAGCCGGGCCAGGGTCCGCTCCTGCGGCGTCCGGGACCCCTCCCCGCAGACGACCAGGGCGTAGTCGATCTGACCGGCGTCGATCATGGTCGCGGCCAGCTGAATGCCGTTGACGAAGCCCAGGCAGGCGTTGGTGAGGTCGAAGTTGAGGCAGGCGGTCGGCAGGTCCAGCGCCCGGTGCACGGAGACCGCGATCGAGGGCTCGAGGTGCTCCCGGGAGACGGAGGTGTTGACCAGCAGCCCGACGCGGGCGGGGTCGACCCCCGCCTCGGCCAGGGCCTGCCGGCCGGCCTCGATCGCACCCTCCACGAAGCTGTGGCCCTCGGGCCACCACCGGCGCTCCTCGATGCCGGCGAGCTTGGCCAGCATGCCCGGACGTAGACCGTTGCGACGGTAGGAGTCCCCGATGACCGCCTCGAACTCCTCGGAGGTCTTGACCTCGGGGGCGTCGATGGCGATCACGGACAGCACCGCGGTGTCGTGGTGCCGGAAGGTGGCGTTGCCGTTCACGGGGTGACCTCGTCTGGTCGAGGGGGGAGAGGGACAGGCGCCCATTCGACCACAAGGGTCCCGGCTCCGAGGAACCGGACGCCCCTGGTGTGCCACGATGTACGGACGCGGCCGGCCGCCCGGGTCGCCGGCGGGAAAGGACATCATGATGAGCAGGACCCGTATGCGCCTCGGCGCGCTGGTGACCGCCGGCGCCCTGACCCTCGGGCTGAGCGCCTGCAGCGGGGACGACGGCGACGCTGCGGGCGACCCGACGCCGCCCGCGAGCACCGCCGACGCCGCCGGAGGCGGCTCCACGCAGGACGCTGCGGGCACCTCGGAGGGCACGACCGGCTCCGGGCCCGCCACCGAGGCCGCCGAGGGTGAGGAGATCCCGGTGGCCGACTTCCTGGCCCTGCTGCGCGAGCCGGGGGAAGAGACCCTGTCCAGCTACACCATGACGATGACGATGGACGACGCCGGGCAGCCGGTCGAGGTCGACGGTGCGGTGGACCTGTCGGGGGAGTCCGCGGCGATGCGGATCGTCATGGGCGTGCCCGACCTGGGCGAGGTCGAGCTGCTCCTGGTGGACGGCACGATGTACATGGCGATGGAGGGCCTGGTGCCGGACGGGAAGTTCATCGAGGCTCCGCCCGAGCTGACCTCCGACCTGCAGGACCTGGACGACATCGAGGTGTCCGCGATGTGGGACACCTGGGAGGACAGCGCGGAGAAGGTCGTCTACCTCGGTGAGGACGACGTCGACGGCACGGACATGCGCCGCTACCAGGTCACCGTCGACGGGGAGTCGCTGGACCAGGCGCTGCGCACCGCGGCCGGCGAGCTCGGGGACGACGCCGCCGCGACCTCGCTCGCGCCGCAGGGACCGGTCGTCTACGACGTGTGGCTGGACGAGGACAACCTCATCCGCCAGCTGGAGATGGACGTCGAGGGCAGCATGCTGACCATGACGCTGGACAAGTGGGGGGAGCCGCAGGACATCACGGCACCCGCCTCCGACGAGCTCGTCGACCTCTCGGAGCTCGGCGGCTCGACCGGCTGAGGATCCTCAGCGCGGCGGGAGCACCTCGGTCTGGGCAGGGGTGCTCTCGTCGTCCAGCCGCAGACCGACCGGGCAGGTGTAGCCGTTGGGCCCGTGGTTGCAGTAGCCGCCAGGGTTCTTGTGGAGGTACTGCTGGTGGACCTCCTCGGCGTAGTAGAAGGGACCGGCCTCCGAGGCGCTGCGCAGCTCGGTGACGATCGTGCCGTGCCCCGCGCCGGTCAGCACCTCCTCGAAGGCGTCCCGGGTGGCCCTCGCCGCGCGCTCCTGCTCCGGGGTGGTCCAGTAGACCGCCGAGCGGTACTGCGTGCCGATGTCGTTGCCCTGCCGGTTCGCGGTCGTGGGGTCGTGGTTCTCCCAGAACGCCTTCAGCAGCAGCTCGGGAGAGATGCGCGCCGGGTCGTAGGCCACGAGCACGGCCTCGGCGTGCCCGGTCCTGCCGGTGCACGTCTCCTGGTAGGTGGGGTTGGGGGTGGACCCGCCCATGTAGCCGGCCGCCGTGGTCACCACGCCGGGCAGTCGCCAGAAGATCCGCTCGGTGCCCCAGAAGCACCCCATCGCGACGTAGAGGACCTCCGTGCCCTCCGGCCAGGGGCCGTGGAGGGAGGTGCCGAGGACGACGTGGCGCTCGGGGATGTCGGGGAGGGGGACGGGCCGGCCGGGGAGGGAGGTGGAGGACTGCATACCTCTCAGTGTCCCACCCGACGTCCGGTGGCGCCCGGGCACCGACCTGTGGCACCTTTCCCCCCATGTCCGCCGGTGACTGGGTCCTGCTCGTCGTCCTCCCCGTGCTCCTGCTCGTGGTCGGGGTGGTCTCCTGCTGCGGGGGCGGGCCGCGCTGCCGAGGCCCGGCGGATCAGGGGAGGGTTCGGCGGGCCGCCGGGCTCCTCCGACGTCGGTCCGGACCTCGGTCCCGACGCGGGCCCGGAGCGGCAGCGCGCGGCGGTGCTCTCCGCCCAGCGGCAGGTCCTGCGGGGCTGGGTCCTCGTCGGTGCCGCCGCGGTCTGGCTCCTCGTGGCGCTCCTCACCCGCCTCGCGTGAGCGCTCCCGAGACCCTGCTGCTGGTCGACGTCGGGTCCACCTTCACCAAGGCGGCCCTGGTCGACGGCGAGGGGGGCGAGCTCCTGGCCCGCGCGGCGGTGCCCACGACCGTCGGCCCGGGCCGCGACGTGCTCGACGGCGTGGTCCAGGTATGTCGAGCCCTGGCCGCACCCGGTCGGGCCCCGGTGCCGGACCCCCTCGACGACGACGCCCGGGACCGCGTCCTGGTCTGCTCCAGCGCCGGCGGGGGGCTGCGGCTGGCGGTGGTGGGTTACGAGCGCGAGGTGACCGCCGAGGCCGGTCACCGGGTCGGGCTCTCGGCCGGCGCGCGTGTGGTGCACGTCGCCGCCGGCCCCCTGCGCACGGCCGACGTGGCGACGCTGCGGGCCGCGCGTCCGGACGTGGTCCTCCTGGTCGGGGGCACGGACGGCGGGAACGCCGAGGTGCTGCTGCACAACGCCCGCCGACTGGCCCGCGCCCGTGTGGGCGCCCCCGTGGTCGTGGCCGGCAACGCCGAGGCGCAGGGTCCGGTCGCGGTCGAGCTCGCGAGCACCGGACGGCGGTTCACCCTCGCGCCGAACGTCCTGCCCCGGATCGGCGTGGTCGACCCCGGCGGGGCGCGGTCGGCGATCCGCCAGGTCTTCCTCGAGCACGTCATCGGGGGCAAGGGCCTGTCCCCGGGACCCCGGTTCGCCCGGCTGGTGCGGGCCGCCACCCCGGACGCCGTGCTGGCGGGCGTCGAGGTGCTCGCCTCGGTCGCGGGGCAGGACGTGCTCGTCGTGGACGTGGGTGGGGCCACGACCGACGTCTACTCCGTCGTCGAGCCGCAGGGGGAGGACGCCACGCTGCGCAAGCAGGTCGTGGCCCCCCTGTGGCACGCGCGCACCGTCGAGGGCGACCTGGGGATGCGCTGGGGCGCGCCGGGTGTCGTCGAGGCGGCCGGGACCGAGGGGCTCGAGGTCGGCGAGGCGGTGGCGGCGTGGGTCGGACGGGCCCACGTCGACCCCGGGCTGCTGCCCACCTCGGCCGACACCGTGGACCTCGACCTGCGGCTGGCGGGGCTGGCCGCCACCGTGGCCGCCCGCCGCCACGGCCGCCCGGCCGCACCGGGGGAGCCGCCCCGTCCGCTCGCCGACGTCGGACTGCTCGTGGGCTCGGGCGGGGCGCTGCGGCACGCACCCCCCGGGCGGGCGGACGCGGTCCTGGAGGGTGTCCTGGCCGACCACGGCGGTGGGTGGCGTCCGCCGGCGCAGGCCCGGGCCGTCGTCGACACGGACTACCTGCTGCTCGGGGCCGGCCTCCTGGCCCGGGAGCACCCACGCCTGGCCCGCGCGGTCGTGTCGCCGCTGGCTGCGGGGCTGGCTTCCGGGTGGGCAGCGGGCTAGACTGGGGAGCCGAAGGACGGTCCGGGCCAGGGTGCCCGGACCTTGTGTTTGGGGACACCCCCGCCGCCCGGCACCGTGGCGGCCGACGAACCTACCTGCGCAGCGGGGCGCACTCGCCCCGCCGCGCGCACGCACCAACGAGGAGAGATCACCGTGAGCGAGACCGCCAGGGCCGCGAGCTACCTGACCCAGGAGGCGTACGACCGCCTCAGGTCCGAGCTGGACCACCTCAAGGGGGATGGTCGCTCCGACATCAGCTCCCGCATCGAGGCGGCGCGGGAGGAGGGCGACCTCAAGGAGAACGGCGGCTACCACGCCGCCAAGGAGGAGCAGGGCAAGATGGAGCTGCGCATCCGCCAGCTCGAGCACCTGCTGCAGAACTCCGTGGTCGGGACCGCCCCCGCGGACGACGGGATCGTCGAGCCCGGCATGGTCGTCACGGTCGAGATGTTCGACGAGACGGAGACCTTCCTGCTCGGCTCCCGGGAGATCATCGGCGACGACAGCGACCTGGACGTCTACAGCGAGCAGTCCCCGATGGGCTCCGCGCTCCTGGGCGCCAAGCCCGGTGACACCGTGACCTACGACGCCCCCAACGGGCGCTCCGTCTCGGTCAAGGTCATCGAGGCCACGCCCTACCGCGGCTGACCACGGTCAGTGCCGGGGACCGTCCTCGGGGTACCAGCACTCGTCGACGTAGCCGGTCACCGCGGGCGAGGCCGTGCGGACGCTCTCGACGTGACGGCTCGGGGAGCTCTCGCCCGGGGCGACCGTGACCTCGGTGCGGCCCACGACCACGCTGCCGGAGTCCCTGGCCTCCAGGCGGCACACCACCTCCCGCGCGGGGTCGCGCCGCACGTCGAAGCGCACGTCGACCTGGGTGTCGGACACGACCTCGTGACCGGAGTCGACCCAGCCGACGCGGCCCACGGTCGCCGACAGCCCCCAGATGGTGGCCAGCACGGTCCCCACCAGCACGGCGACCGCCCCGACGACCCACCAGCGCCGGGAGCCCCGTGCCGAGCGCAGTCGCTCCTCCACCGCGGCCTCCTCGGCGTCCCAGTCGGGAGGCCCGGCGAGGTCGCCGGGAGGTGGCTGGGCAGGCGGGGTGCTGGTCACGAGACGGTCTTTCGCAGTGAGAGGATGGGCGGGTGCCCTGAGCCGCCCGGGGCGGGCGTCACAGCACCCATTGTCCACGAAGGAGATCCCAGATGACCACGAGCGCGGGCGAGCCGCTGCGCCTGATGGCCGTGCACGCCCACCCCGACGACGAGTCGAGCAAGGGGGCGGCCACCATGGCGCGCTACGCCTCCGAGGGGGTCTCGGTCCGGGTGGTCTCCTGCACCGGTGGGGAGCGGGGCGACATCCTGAACGCCCGGCTGCGCGACGACCCGGCGATCGCGCGGGACATCGCCCAGGTCCGTCGGGACGAGATGGCCCGGGCGGCCCAGATCCTCGGGGTCAGCCACACCTGGCTGGGCTTCACCGACTCGGGCCTGCCCGAGGGGGACCCCCTCCCGCCGCTGCCGGAGGGATGCTTCGCGCTCGAGCCGCTGGAGGTGACGACGGAGGCGCTCGTCCGGGTGATCCGCGAGTTCCGCCCGCACGTGGTGACGACCTACGACGAGAACGGTGGCTACCCGCACCCCGACCACGTCATGACCCACACGGTCTCGGTGGCGGCCTTCGAGGCGGCGGGCGACCCCGGCGCCTACCCGCACGCCGGCGAGCCGTGGCAGCCGCTCAAGCTCTACTACAACAGCTGGTCCCCGGACCGGATGCGGCTGCTGGACGAGGCGATGGTCGCGGCCGGCCACGAGCCTCCCTTCGCCGACTGGCGCAAGAACATCGAGCGGCGCCCGCGCCGGGTCCTGTCCACCCACATCGACTGCGCCGCGCACTTCGCGGCCCGCGACGACGCCCTGCGCGCGCACGCCACCCAGGTGGATCCGGACGGGCACTGGTTCGCCGTCCCGCTGGAGCTGCAGCAGCAGGTGTGGCCGACCGAGGACTACGAGCTGGCCCGCTCCCTGGTCCCCGCCCGGCTGCCCGAGGACGACCTCTTCGCCGGGATCCGGGAGCTGCTCGCCGAGGGCAGCCTGGACCGGACGTGCCGGCGCCCGCACGAGCGGACCGCCGACGGGGCGCTCGTCCTCTCCCACCGCGGGGCGCCCCCGGTCCCGCCGCTCGAGCCCGACCAGGAGCGTTCGACCGCACCCCTGGACGCCGACGGCGACGGTGACGACGACATGCGGGAGAAGGAGGGTCACCAGCGATGAACACCACCAGTGTCGAGATCACCGCCGGTCTGGGCGGCTTCCTCGTCGTCTTCGCCCTGGCCCTGGCCGTCTGGTTCCTCGGACGGGACCTGACCCGGCGGCTGCGCCGCATGAAGCGGGCCGAGGAGGTGCGCCTGGAGCAGGAGCGCGACGACCAGCAGCCCCCGGGCCCACAACATCCGGGCCCCGAGGACCGCCGGGACCCGCTGGCCTGAGGGACCCGCGCCCCGCGGGACGGAGCGGCGGGTCAGGCGGCGCGGTCGCGCAGGACGACGAGCAGGGCGGCGGCCCAGTGCGCGGCGAAGGCCGCGACCGTGAACGCGTGGAACACCTCGTGGAAGCCGAACCAGCGCGGGGAGGGGTTGGGGCGCTTCAGGGCGTAGACCGTCGCCCCGAGGGTGTAGAGCAGCCCGCCGGCGGCGATGAGCAGGACCACGAGCGGTCCGCCGTGGCGCCAGAACGGCACGAGGTAGAAGACCGCGACCCACCCCAGGGCGACGTAGACCAGGGTGTAGAGCCAGCGGGGGGCACCCACCCAGAGGACGCGGAAGAGGACGCCGGCCACGGCGCCGGTCCACACCACCCACAGCAGCGTCCGCATCTGCCCCTCCGGGAGGAGGATGACCGCGAACGGGGTGTGGGTGCCCGCGATGATGAGGAAGATGTTGGCGTGGTCCCACCGCTTGAGGACACCGGCGGCGCGGGGGCTCCAGCGGCCCCGGTGGTAGATGGCGGAGGTGGCAAACAGCAGGACGGCCGTGATGCCGAAGACCAGCACGGAGGTCCGGGCCCCGGCTCCTCCGGCCAGGCCGACCAGGACGGCGGCGGCGGCGACGGAGACCGGCACCATACCCAGGTGCAGCCACCCGCGCAGGTGCGGCTTGACGTGCTCGACGAGCGCCTCCAGCGACTCACCGGCCTCCGACACCGCCGAGGCCACGGCATCCCGGGCGTGGTGCGGTTGGGTCATGCTCCCAGCCTAACTTACGCAACCGTAGGTTACGACCCCGTAGGTTGAGGCTGCCGGGTCGGGGCGGGACAGCACATCCCCAGGGGGCGCGAGTAGTTTTGGCCCATGCAGACGCCCCGGGACCTGGTCTACAAGGCCTACACCAGCTCGTTGCGTCGCCAGCTCCCCTCCGACCGCCTCCCGCGCCACGTCGGCGTGATGCTGGACGGCAACCGGCGGTGGGCGCGGGAACGCGGGGCGGCCTCGGCCGAGGGTCACCGCGCCGGGGCGGAGAACATCGCGCCCTTCCTGGGGTGGTGCGAGGAGGCGGGGGTCGAGGTGGTCACGCTCTGGCTGCTGTCGACCGACAACCTCAACCGTCCGCCGGTCGAGCTGGAGCCCCTGCTGTCCATCATCGAGGAGGTGGTCTCCGACCTCGCCGACGCCCAGCGCTGGCGCATGCGCGTGGTGGGGGCGCTGGACCTGCTCCCGGGGGACACGGCGACGCGCCTCACCGAGGCCGCGGCCCGGACCGACTCGGTCGAGGGTATGGGGGTCAACGTCGCCATCGGCTACGGGGGCCGCAGGGAGATCGCGGACGCCGTCCGGTCCCTGCTGCGTGAGGCCGCGGAGAGCGGGCTCTCCGTCGAGGAGCTCGTCGACAGGGTGACGGTGGAGGATATCGCCGCCCACCTCTACACCCGGGGCCAGCCGGACCCGGACCTGGTCATCCGGACCTCCGGCGAGCAGCGGCTCGGCGGGTTCCTGCTGTGGCAGAGCGCGCACAGCGAGTTCTACTTCTGCGAGGCCTACTGGCCCGACTTCCGCAAGGTCGACTTCCTGCGGGCGTTGCGGGCGTACGCCGAGCGGGAGCGACGCTTCGGCAGCTGACCGGTCACCGGCGTCACATCTGACCCACCCGAACCAGGCGTCGCAGGGCGGGGGTGGTCGAACCCTGGAAGTTCACCTCCGGCACCCGACACGCCGGGCTCCCAGCCCGGTGCGGACCGCTGGGACGCCCTAACGTCGTGCCCAGAGGTGGGGCGCCCGGCTCCGCCTCTCGGGAGGCCCACCAGATGGAGCGCAGGCTCACAGGCGGAGGGCCGGCACCGGCCCGACGCCCCCGCGGCGCGGCCCGGTCCCGGTCCCACCACCGCCCGGACACGTAGCCCAGCCGCACGTGTCAGTCAGGGAGCGAGCATGACGACCTACCCCTCCAGCAGCCGCACCGGCAGCCTCCTGGCGGGGCCCGCCCCGCTGGACGGCCTTCCCGACACGACGCGCAAGACCTACGTCCTGGACACCTCCGTCCTGCTGTCCGACCCGTGGGCGATGCTGCGCTTCGCCGAGCACCAGGTCGTCCTGCCGGTCGTGGTCATCACCGAGCTGGAGGGCAAGCGGCACCACCCCGAGCTGGGGTACTTCGCGCGCCAGGCGCTGCGGATGCTCGACGACCTGCGGGTCGAGCACGGGACCCTGAGCGTGCCGGTGCCGGTCGGCCCGTCCGGCGGGACCCTCCACGTGGAGCTCAACCACACCGACCCGGCCTCGCTCCCGGCCGGGTTCCGGCTGGGGGACAACGACACCCGCATCCTCGCGGTGGCCACGAACCTCGCCGGGGAGGGCCTGGACGTCACCATCGTCAGCAAGGACCTCCCGATGCGGGTCAAGGCCTCCGCGGTCGGCCTGGACGCCGAGGAGTACCGCGCCGAGCTCGCCGTGGACAGCGGCTGGACGGGCATGGGGGAGATCGAGGTCGACGACGAGCAGATGCACACCCTCTACGACTCCGGGAGGCTGCCGCACCCCGCCGCCCTCGAGCTGCCGGTGCACACGGGGCTCACGGTCCTGGGGCCCTCGGGCAGCGCGCTGGGCCGCGTCACGCCCGACCACGCCATCCGCCTGGTGCGCGGGGACCGGGACGCCTTCGGGCTGCACGGCCGCTCGGCCGAGCAGCGCATCGCCCTCGACCTGCTCCTCGACCCCGACGTGGGGATCGTCAGCCTCGGGGGACGGGCCGGCACCGGCAAGAGCGCCCTGGCCCTGTGCGCCGGGCTGGAGGCGGTCATGGAGCGTCGCCAGCACCGCAAGGTCATCGTCTTCCGGCCGCTCTACGCCGTCGGGGGTCAGGAGCTCGGCTACCTGCCCGGCAGCGAGAACGACAAGATGGGGCCGTGGGCCCAGGCGGTCTTCGACACCCTGGGAGCCCTGGTCTCCCGGGAGGTCGTGGAGGAGATCCTGGACCGGGACATGCTCGAGGTGCTCCCGCTGACCCACATCCGGGGCCGCTCGCTGCACGACGCCTTCGTCATCGTCGACGAGGCGCAGAGCCTGGAGCGCAACGTGCTGCTCACGGTCCTGTCGCGCATCGGCCAGAGCTCCCGGGTCGTGCTCACGCACGACGTGGCCCAGCGTGACAACCTGCGCGTGGGTCGGCACGACGGGGTCGCCGCGGTGATCGAGGCGCTCAAGGGGCACCCCCTTTTCGCGCACGTCACCCTCACCCGCAGCGAGCGGAGCCCGATCGCGGCGCTGGTGACCCAGATGCTGGAGGGGCACGCGGGCCTGCTGTGACCTCCTGAGGGTGTGATCTTTCCCACCCGACGGGCCCTGGGTTTGACGTCGGGGTCCTCGTCTTGGCACGGTGGACGGGTTGATCACGATTTGGTAACGCCGCCATGTCCCGAGGATCGCCGTGGCCGCCCCGGCCCGGCAGACCTTCTGACGGCGTGACCTGTCCCCCCAGTGAGGAATGCCATGAACGACGATGCCCTGCGCACGGACACCGCCTCCGGTCGCCACCGCCCCCGCCGCCTGTCCCCGGCCGCCACGGCCGTGACCGCCACGATCGCGGCCGGTTCGCTGGCGCTCGCTACCTATGCCGCCGCCGCCGGGGTCACCACCGCGCCGTCGGAGCCCGCCCCCGCCGTGGAGGCGTCGGTGAGCCAGGTGTCCCCGAACCTCGCGGCCGACGCGGTGGCCTCCCTCGGGGACGCCGTGAGCAAGGACAGCAGCGGGATCTTCGCCCAGGCTCGTGAGCTGCGCGCCGAGCAGGCGGGGGAGGCGTTCGGCGCCTCCACCGGGCTGCTGGGGGAGAGCCTGTCGACCCTGCAGGAGTCGTCCCGCTCCATCAAGGCCGAGCGGGCGGCTGCCCGCGAGGCCGAGCGCCGGGCCGCGGCCGAGGCTGCCGCCCGGGAGGCGGCTGCCCTGCAGGCCGCCCAGGACGAGGCCGCCGCCCAGCGGGCCCAGGAGGAGGCCGCCCAGGCTGCCGCCCGCGCGGCCGAGCAGGCTGCCTCGCGCTCCGCCGAACGCCCGGCCCCCCAGCCCCAGCCCCAGCCCCAGCCCGCCCCCGAGCCGGCGCCGGAGCCCGAGCCGGAGCCCGCCCCCGTCTACTCCGGCGACTCCCGCGGGATCGCCCAGTCCATGCTCGGGAGCTACGGCTGGGGGATGGACCAGTGGAGCTGCCTGGACTCGCTGTGGCAGAAGGAGTCGGGCTGGAACCACCTGGCCATGAACCCCAGCTCGGGCGCCTACGGCATCCCGCAGTCACTGCCGGGCAACAAGATGGCCACGGCCGGCGCGGACTGGCAGACCAACCCGGCGACCCAGATCCGCTGGGGCCTGGGCTACATCTCCGGGCGCTACGGCACCCCCTGCGCCGCCTGGGCGCACTCGCAGCGGGTCAACTGGTACTGACCCTCAGGGTCTGTCACGATCGGCGGGTGACCGACACCGATGCCGGGCGGGCCGCCCGCCGTCTCTCCGACCACCCCTGGCTCGAGCGGCTGGCCCGGGTCGGGTATGCCGGGAGCGGCCTGGTCCATCTGGTGATCGGCTGGATCGCCCTGCAGGTCGCGCTCGGCGGCTCCTCGGAGAACGCCGACCAGGGCGGTGCGCTGGAGGTCCTGCGTGAGGGGCCGCTCGGGGCGGCCCTGCTGTGGTTCTGCGTGGTCGGCCTGGCCGCCCTGGCCCTCTTCCAGCTCCTGGAGGGGATCGTCGAAGGGGGCGAGCCGAGCGACCGGGCCAAGGCGTTGGGGCGGAGTGCCCTCTACGGCGCGTTCGGCGTGACCGCCTTCACGGTGGCGCGTGGCGGCAGTGGCGACAGCGAGGAGAGCACCTCCGAGATCACCGCCACCCTCATGTCGGCCCCCGCCGGCCAGCTGCTGGTGGCCGCCGTGGGCCTGGGGGTCGTGGCCGGTGGTGGCTACCACCTCTACAAGGGGCTCACCAGGAAGTTCACCGAGGATCTCGTGTCCACGGGTGGCGGCGACCTGGGTCGGGGCGTGGAGGTCGCGGGCATGGTCGGGTATGCCGCCAAGGGGGTCGCCCTGCTCATCGTGGGCGGCCTGTTCGTCCTCGCCGCCTGGCAGCGCGACCCCGAGGAGGCGGGCGGTCTCGACACGGCCCTGCGCTCCCTGGCCGACACCGCGTCCGGGACGGTGCTGCTGGTCGTGGTCGCCCTGGGGCTCGTGCTCTACGGGGTCTACAGCTTCGCCCGCGCCCGGTTCGCCCGGCTCTGAGGATCAGAGTCGGCGCAGCCGCACCCGGTCGACGGTGTGGTTGCGTCCCTTCAGCAGGACGAGGGTGGCCCGGCTGCGGGTCGGGGCGATGTTCTCGACCAGGTTGGGGGCGTTGATCGCGTCCCAGATGTTCTCCGCGATGTCCACGGCCGCGTCGTCGTCCAGCGAGGCGTAGCGGTGGAAGTGCGACTCCGGGTCCGCGAAGGCCGTGCGCCGCAGCTCCAGGAAGCGCTCGACGTACCAGGCCTTGATGTGCCCACGTGGGCGTCGACGTACACCGAGAAGTCGAAGAAGTCGCTGACGGCCAGCCCGGCCCGACCCGTCGGGTGCGCCTGCGGGGGCTGCAGGACGTTGAGACCCTCGACGATGAGCACGTCGGGCCGGCGCACCACGATCCGCTCGCCCGGGACGATGTCGTAGGTGAGGTGGCTGTACACCGGGGCCGTGACCTCGGACTTGCCGGCCTTGACCTCGGCGACGAAGCGCAGCAGGGCCCGACGGTCGTAGGACTCGGGGAACCCCTTGCGGGCCATGAGGTTGCGGCGGGTCAGGACGGCGTTGGGGTGCAGGAACCCGTCCGTCGTGACCAGGTCGACCTTCGGCTCCCAGTCCCAGCGGGCGATGAGCTCCCGCAGGATGCGGGCCGTCGTGGACTTGCCGACCGCGACCGAGCCGGCGACGCCGATGACGAACGGGGTCCGTTCGTGGCCCTCGTCGAGGAACTCGCTGGTCATCTTGTGCAGCCCGGCGGTGGAGCGCTCGTAGAACGAGAGCAGACGGCTCACGGGGAGGTAGACCTGCTCGATCTCGGCCAGGTCGAGCCGCTCCCCGAGGCCCCGCAGCCGCTCGACGTCCGCGGCGTCCAGGCGCATGGGGTGCTCCTCCCGAAGCCGGGCCCAGTCGTCGCGGTCCAGCTCGACGTAGGGGGAGGGGATGCTGCCGTTGCCGTGCGAGGCCATGGGGGCCATTGTGCCAACCCGCCCGTCGGCGCGGCGACGCCCGTCACGGCATACCGGTCCACGGCCCGGGTGGTCGTAGGCTAGAGCCCATGTGTGGAATCGTCGGTTACGTCGGCCCTGGCACCAGTGACACCGCCCTCGACGTCGTCATGGAGGGCCTGGGTCGCCTCGAGTACCGCGGCTACGACTCGGCCGGCGTGGCCGTCCTGGCCCCCGACCACGTGGAGACGCGCAAGCGGGCCGGCAAGCTGGGCAACCTGCGGGAGGCGCTGCAGGACGCGCCGCTGCCGCCGACCAGCACGGCGATCGGCCACACCCGCTGGGCCACGCACGGCGGACCGACCAACGAGAACGCCCACCCGCACCGGGGCGGGCAGGCGGGCAAGCTCGCCCTGGTCCACAACGGGATCATCGAGAACTTCCACAGCCTCAAGCAGCAGCTGCTCGCCGAGGGTGTCGAGTTCACCTCCGAGACCGACACCGAGGTCGTGGCCCACCTCGTCAGCTCCGCCTTCGAGCGCACCCACGACCTCACCGCCGCCATGCGCGAGGTGGTCAACGTCCTGCAGGGCGCCTTCACCCTGCTGGCGGTCCACGCCGACCAGCCCGGCGTGGTCGTCGGGGCCCGCCGCAACTCCCCCCTCGTCGTGGGTCTGGGCGAGGGCGAGAACTACCTGGGCTCGGACGTCGCGGCCTTCATCGGCCACACCCGGCACGCGCTGGAGCTGGGCCAGGACCAGATCGTCACCATCACCCCCGACACCTACGAGGTCATCAACTTCGACGGCACGCCCTCGGACGGCAAGGCCTACGAGGTCACCTGGGACGCGGCCGCGGCGGAGAAGGGCGGCTTCGACACCTTCATGGAGAAGGAGATCAACGACCAGCCGCACGCTGTCGCGGACACCCTCCTGGGGCGCACCGACGCGGAGGGCAACCTGCGGCTGGACGAGCTGCACATCGAGGAGGACGAGCTGCGGGCGGTCACCAAGATCGTCATCGTCGCCTGCGGCACGGCCGCCTACGCCGGCATGGTGGCCAAGTACGCCATCGAGCGGTGGACCCGGATCCCCGTGGAGGTCGAGCTCGCCCACGAGTTCCGCTACCGCGACCCGGTCATCGACGCCCACACCCTGGTGGTGTCCATCTCCCAGTCCGGGGAGACCATGGACACGCTGATGGCGGTGCGCCACGCCAAGGACCTCGGCGCGAGGACCGTCTCGATCTGCAACACGCACGGTTCGACCATCCCGCGCGAGTCCGACGCCGTCCTCTACACCCATGCGGGGCCGGAGATCGCCGTGGCCTCGACCAAGGCCTTCCTGGCCCAGATCACGGCCAGCTACATCCTGGGCCTGTACCTCGCCTCCCTGCGCGGCGAGAGCTTCGGCCGGGACGCGGCCGAGGTGATGGCCGAGCTGCAGGAGGTGCCGGCGAAGATCGAGCAGCTCCTGGGCCGGATGGACCGCGTCAAGGAGATCGCCTACTTCATGGCCGACTCCCGCTCGGTCCTCTTCCTCGGTCGGCACGTCGGCTACCCCGTGGCGATGGAGGGCGCGCTCAAGCTCAAGGAGCTGGCCTACATCCACGCCGAGGGCTTCGCCGCCGGGGAGCTCAAGCACGGACCGATCGCTCTCATCGAGCCCGGGCAGCCGGTCTTCGTCGTCGTCCCCTCGCCGGACAGCGAGCACGGGCTGCACGGCAAGGTGGTCTCCAACATCCAGGAGATCCGGGCCCGGGGAGCCCGGACCCTGGTCATCGCCGAGGAGGGTGACCAGGACGTCGTGCCATTCGCGGACGAGGTCATCCGCGTGCCGCGCACCTCCCCCCTGCTGGCTCCACTGCTCACCGTGGTGCCGCTGCAGGTCTTCGCCCTCCACCTGTCGACCGCGAAGGGGCTGGACGTGGACCAGCCCCGCAACCTCGCCAAGTCGGTCACCGTCGAGTGACCACGCCATGATCGTCGGGGTCGGGATCGACGTCGTCGACATCGCGCGCTTCCAGGAGCGGATCGCGAGCAGCCCCCGGCTGGGCGCGCGCCTGTTCACCGCCGACGAGCTGGGGCTCCGGCCGGAGTCGATGGCGGCCCGGTTCGCGGCCAAGGAGGCGCTGGCCAAGGCGCTGGGCGCCCCGGGGGGGCTGCGCTGGACCGACGCCACGGTCGTGCGGGCGGCGGACGGACGCCCCCACCTGGCCGTCACCGGCACGGTCGCCGCCCGGGCGGCCGAGCTCGGGGTGACCCGCTTCCACCTGTCGCTGTCGCACGACGCCGGCGTCGCCTCGGCCGTGGTCGTCGCCGAGGGGCCCGGGGTCGTCCCGCCGGCGGAGGACTGAGATGCTCCGGGGGTATGCCGTGGCCGACGTCCGCGCGGCCGAGGACCGGGTGCGGGCGGGGCTGGCGGACGGCGAGCTGATGATGCGGGCCGCCCGGGGCCTGGCCGAGGTCGTGGCGCTCCGGGCACGGCAGCGGGGGGCACGGCGGATCGTGGTGCTCGCCGGCCCGGGGGACAACGGCGGGGACGCGCTGCACGCCGCCGCGCTGCTGGCCACCGAGGCGTCCGTGACGGTCGTGGGCGTGGCCGCCCGGCTGCACGCCGGCGGGTCGCGGGCGGTGGAGGAGGCGGGGGTCCCGGTGCTCCAGGTCGACCCCGACGCGGCGGAGCTGCCCGACCGGGTCGCCGCCGTCCTCGCCGGGGCGGACCTCGTCGTCGACGGGCTGCTCGGCATCGGGGGTCGCCCCGGCCTTCGGGGGGCGATGGCGCGCGTGGTCGACGCCGTCCCCGGCACCGCATACCTGCTCGCCGTGGACCTGCCCAGCGGGGCGGACCCGGAGGGCCGGCAGACCCCCGCCGCGGCGGTCTTCGCCGACGAGACGGTGACCTTCGGCATGCTCAAGCCGGTGCACCTGCTCCCCGGCGGGGAGCCGGCCGTCGGCCGGCTCACCGTCGTGGACATCGGTGTCCCGATGGACGCCACCCCCGTCGTCGAGCGGTGGGAGCACGCCGACGTGGCGGCCGTGTGGTCGGTGCCGGGCCCCCGGGACCACAAGTACTCCCGGGGTGTCCTGGGCGTGGTCGCGGGGAGCGCGGCCTACCCCGGCGCGGCGGTGCTGTGCGTCACCGCCGCGGTGGAGGCCGGGGCCGGCATGGTGCGCTACCTCGGCCCCCGCCGCGCCGAGGACCTCGTGCTGGCGGCGTGCCCGGAGTCCGTGCCGGGACCGGGCCGGATGCAGGCGGCCGTCGTGGGGCCGGGTGTCGAGCCGCAGGGGTGCGACCACCCGGAGTGCGACGACGGGCAGGCCAGAGCCGTGCGTGAGCTGCTGGGGGAGGACCTGCCGCTGGTGGTCGACGCCGGTGCCCTGACCGTCCTGGCGTGCTGGCTCGCCGAGGGCCACCGCCGCACCGCGCCGACGCTGCTCACCCCGCACGCCGGGGAGCTGGCACGCCTGCTGAGCACCGTGCAGGACACGCCGGTGACGAGGGAGCAGGTGGAGGAGGACCCGCTGGCCTCCGCCCGCCGCGCCGCCGGGCTGACCGGGTGCACCGTCCTGCTCAAGGGCTCGACGACCCTGGTGGTGGACCCCGACCCCGACGTACCCGCCCGGTCCCAGACCGGCGCCCCCGCCTGGCTGGCGACGGCCGGCGCCGGTGACGTCCTCGCCGGTCTCGCCGGCACCCTCCTGGCCGCCGGGCTGCCGCCGCGCGACGCCGGGTCCCTGGCGGCGCTGGTGCACGGCGTCGCGGCGGACCGGGCCAACCCGGGCGGGCCGGTCCGGGCCCTGGCGGTGGCTCGGGCCCTGCCCGGTGCGGTGGCCTCGCTGCTGGCCCGCGACTGACGCCCGGCCCGAGGGTCACCGGGGGGCCCGTCGGGCCGGGTCGGCCCGTGTGTAGGTTGGCGGACATGGATCAGCGACTCTCCCTGGTCACGCTGGGCGTGACCGACCTCGACACGGCCCGGGCCTTCTACGAGCGGCTGGGGTGGACGCCGGGGCCCTCCCCGGAGCACATCGTCTTCTTCCAGGCCGGGGGCATGGTCGTCGGGCTGTGGGACCGGGCCGCCCTCGCGATCGACTCGGGGATCGAGACCGACGACACCGAGGACACCCCCGGCAGCGGGGACGGCTGGGGCGGCCAGGTCCTCGGGGTCAACGTGGCCAGTTCCGGCGAGGTGGACGAGCAGATGGACTCGGCCCAGGAGGCCGGGGCCACCATCCTGCGCCCGGCCTCCTCACGCTTCTGGGGCGGCTACTCCGGTCTCTTCGCCGACCCTGACGGGCACGTGTGGGAGATCGCCTACAACCCGTACTGGACCGTGACCGAGGACGGGCAGACCTTCCTCGGCGACGGCCGGGGCTGAGCGGCCTCAGCGGGCACGGGGCCGGTTAAGGGCGCTGTTGACCGCGCGGAGCGAGGCGGTCACGGTGCTCGGGTGGATCCCGACGCCCCAGCGGACCTCCCCGTCCACGGCGCACTCCACGTAGGCGGCCGCCAGGGCGTCCGAGCCCGAGCTCAGCGCGTGCTCCTGGTAGTCGAGGACGCGCACGTCCACCCCGACCGAGGCCAGGGCGTCGGTGTAGGCGGCGATCGGGCCGTTGCCGGTCCCCGTCACCGCCCGCTCCCTGCCGTCGACGACCACGGTCGCCTCGATGCGGTCGTGCGCGTGCTCGTCCTCGTGGGTGACCGTGTAGTCACCCCCCACGACGGGCCCCGAGGAGTGGAGGTACTCCCGCTGGAACGCCTCCCAGATCTGGGCCGGGCTCATCTCCCCGCCCTCGCTGTCGGTGTGCCGCTGCACCGCGCCGCTGAACTCGATCTGCAGCCGGCGCGGCAGGTCCAGCTTGTGCTCGGTCTTCATCACGTAGGCCACGCCGCCCTTGCCGGACTGGCTGTTGACCCGGATGACCGCCTCGTAGCTGCGCCCCAGGTCCTTGGGGTCCACCGGCAGGTAGGGGACCTCCCACCGGTGCTCCGCGACGGGGACCCCGGCGTCCCGCGCCTCGCGCTCCAGCGCCTCCAGGCCCTTCTTGATGGCGTCCTGGTGGCTGCCGGAGAAGGCGGTGAAGACCAGGTCCCCGCCGTAGGGGTGCCGCTCGGGCACCGGGAGCTGGTTGCAGTGCTCGACCGTGCGCCGCACCTCGTCGATGTCGGAGAAGTCGATCTGCGGGTCCACGCCCTGGCTGAGCAGGTTCATGCCCAGCGTGACCAGACAGACGTTGCCCGTGCGCTCGCCGTTGCCGAACAGGCACCCCTCGATCCGGTCCGCACCCGCCAGGTAGCCCAGCTCGGCCGCCGCCACGCCGGTGCCCCGGTCGTTGTGCGGGTGCAGCGAGAGGATGACGTTCTCCCGGTGGTCCAGGTGCCGGCTCATCCACTCGATGGAGTCGGCGTAGACGTTGGGCGTGGCCATCTCCACGGTCGCCGGCAGGTTGATGATGACCGGGCGTTCCGGAGTGGGGACGAAGACCTCCATGACCGCGTTGCAGACGCGGGCCGCGAACTCCAGCTCGGTGCCGGTGTAGGACTCGGGGGAGTACTCGTAGGTGATCTCGGTGCCGGGAGGCATCTGCTCCTCGTACTTCTTGCAGATGCGGGCGCCCTGCACCGCGATGTCCACGATCTCGTCCTCGGTCGCCCCGAAGACGACCCGGCGCTGCAGGGTGGAGGTGGAGTTGTAGAGGTGCACGATCGCCTGCTTGCAGCCCGCGATCGACTCGTAGGTGCGCTCGATGAGGTGCTCCCGGGCCTGGGTGAGGACCTGGATGACGACGTCGTCGGGGATGAGGTCCTCCTCGATGAGCATCCGCACGAAGTCGAAGTCGGTCTGGCTGGCCGCCGGGAAGCCGACCTCGATCTCCTTGTAGCCCATCGTGACCAGCAGCTCGAACATGCGCCGCTTGCGGTCCGGGGTCATCGGGTCGATCAGGGCCTGGTTGCCGTCCCGCAGGTCGACCGCGCACCACCGCGGCGCCTCGGTGATCGTGCGACCCGGCCACGTGCGGTCCGCCAGGTCGACGGCGGGGTATGCGGTGTACCGGCCGAACGGCATACCGCTGGGCTGCTGGGGGTTGCGGCGGACGACGTGCGTGTCACCGGAGGTGACGGGGGTGGTGATGCTCATGCTGGTCTGGCTCTCTCTCGCTGGGCTGCTGGCTGTCGGTCCGGGGGACAGCAGGAGCTCCGCAGCGAGGGCCGGACCTAGGAGGTCTCGCTGCGGCAGCTGAGGAGGAGCAGAGAAGTCATCGAGATGCACCCTACTCGACGGGGGCGCCCGGCGGAAGGGGGCCCGTGCGACAGCCGCGCCCGCCGGCGGATAGCGTGACGCGGTGGCCCGTCAAGTCCAGCTCGTGCGCGTGACCGCCCGACCCCGTCCCCCGGTCCCCGGGCAGACCATCCTCGACCCGTCGGTGACGACCATGCGGGTGAGACCGCCGGACCTGGACGTCTACCTGCACGTCAACAACGGGGTCTACCTGCAGATGATGGACGTCGCCCGGAGCAACTACATCGCCGACCTGGGCGGCTTCCCCCTGCTGCGGAGTCGGGGCTGGTACCCCGTCGTGGCCGCGCAGACCGTCAGCTACCGGCGCTCGCTGACCTGGGCCAGCGGTTCGCGATCGAGACCCGGGTGGTCGGCTGGGACGAGCGGGTCATCTACCTGGAGCAGGTCTTCACCCGCGGCGCCGACCTCGTCGCCCGGGGCCTGGTCGCGGGACGCTTCCTCACCCGGGGCAGCGGGGCCCGGGTGCCGGCTCCGGAGGTCGTCGCGCTGCTGGCCCCGGGCGTGGCCGCCCCCGACGTGCCGCAGGACGTCCTGCAGTGGGCGCGGGCGCTGGACGTGGCGCACCGGGCCTGAGCCGGTGGCCGCTACCCGACCGCGGGGGTGACCACCGGCTTCCAGCTCGGCCGGGCCTGCTCGAAGGCGGTGATGTCGGACTCGTGCCGCAGCGTGAGGGAGATGTCGTCCAGGCCGTTCTCCAGCCGCCAGGCGACGTAGTCGTCGATCTGGAACGGGGCGACCAGGTCGCCGCAGGTGACGGTGCGGGCGGGCAGGTCGACGGTCACCGTCGTGCCGGGCGCGGTCTCCAGCTGCTTCCACAGGAGCTCGATGTCGCCCTGGTCGAGCTGGGCGGCCAGCAGCCCGCCCTTGCCGGAGTTCCCCCGGAAGATGTCGGCGAACCTGCTGGACAGCACGGCCCGGAAGCCGTACTGCTGCAGGGCCCACACCGCGTGCTCGCGCGAGGAGCCGGTCCCGAAGTCCGGACCGGCCACCAGCACCGAGCCGCCGGTGTAGGCGGGGTCGTTGAGCACGAAGCCCGGGTCCTCCCGCCAGCGGGCGAACAGGCCGTCCTCGAAGCCGGTGCGGGAGACCCGCTTGAGGTACTCCGCGGGGACGATCTGGTCGGTGTCGACGTTGGAGCGGCGCAGCGGGACGCCGACCCCGGTGTGGGTGGTGAAGCGGTCCATCAGGCCAGCGCCTCCTCGGGGACGGGGGACAGGTCGGCCGGCGAGGACAGGGTGCCCCGCACGGCGGTGGCCGCGGCGACGGCCGGGGAGACCAGGTGGGTGCGCCCTCGCGCGCCCTGCCGACCCTCGAAGTTGCGGTTGGAGGTGGAGGCGCACCGCTCCTCGGGCGCCAGCTGGTCGGGGTTCATCCCCAGGCACATGGAGCAGCCGGCGAGCCGCCAGTCGCCGCCGGCCTGGGTGAAGACCCGGTCCAGGCCCTCCTCCTCGGCCTGCAGGCGCACCGCGTGCGAGCCCGGCACGACGAGCAGCTGCACCCCGTCGGCCACCCGTCGGCCGCGCAGCACCTCGGCGGCGACCCGCAGGTCCTCGATGCGGCCGTTGGTGCACGAGCCCAGGAAGACCGTGTCGACGGCGACCTCCCGCATCGGCGTGCCCGGCGTCAGCCCCATGTAGTCCAGCGCGCGGCGGGCGGCGTCCTTGGCGTCGTCGTGGCCGAGGTCCTCCGGGTCGGGCACGGCCTCGCCGAGCTGGACCGACTGCGCGGGGTTGGTGCCCCAGGTGACGTAGGGGGTCAACGTGCCGGCGTCGAGGACGACCTCGGCGTCGAAGACGGCGTCGGGGTCGGTGGGCAGCTGCCGCCACGCCTCCAGCGCTGCGTCCCAGTCGGCGCCGGTGGGCGCGTGCGGACGGCCCTTGAGGTAGGCGAAGGTCTTCTCGTCCGGCGCGACCATGCCTGCCCGCGCCCCGGCCTCGATGGACATGTTGCAGATCGTCATCCGCCCCTCCATCGACAGCGCCTCGATGGCCGACCCGCGGTACTCCAGCACGTAGCCCTGACCGCCGCCGGTCCCGATGCGGTTGATGACCGCGAGGATGATGTCCTTGGCGCCCACGCCCTCGGGGAGCTCGCCCTCGACCGTGATCGCCATCGTCCGGAAGGGCTTGAGCGGCAGGGTCTGGGTGGCCAGGACGTGCTCGACCTCGGAGGTGCCGATGCCCAGGGCCAGCGCACCGAAGGCGCCGTGCGTGGAGGTGTGCGAGTCGCCGCAGACGATCGTCATCCCCGGCTGCGTCAGCCCCAGCTCGGGCCCGATGACGTGGACGATCCCCTGCCCCCGGCGCCCGCGCTCGTGGTGGACGATGCCGAACTCGGCGCAGTTGGCCTTCAACGCCTCCAGCTGGGTCCGGGAGACGGGGTCGGTGACCGGGCCCAGGGTGGTGGGGACGTTGTGGTCCTCCGTGGCCACCGTGAGGTCCGGTCGGCGCACCGGTCGGCCGGCCAGCCGCAGCCCGTCGAAGGCCTGCGGGCTGGTCACCTCGTGGACCAGGTGCAGGTCGATGTAGAGCAGGTCCGGCTCACCCTCGGCTGAGCGCACCACGTGCTGGCTCCAGAGCTTCTCGGCCAACGTTCGCCCGGCCATGCGCAGCCCCTTCCTCCCGCTCCCGGCGGGTGCGTAACAATACGGTCACTGTAGTACCTATGCATCGCCGTCCCGTCATCGGAAGGTTCCGCCCATGCGACGTCATTCCCTCGCCGTCCTGCCCGGTGACGGGGTCGGCCCGGAGGTCACCCGCGCCGCCCTCACCGTGCTCGACGCGGCGCAGGACCGGTTCGGCTTCGGCACGGAGCGGACCGAGGTGCCCCTGGGGGCCGACCACTACCTGGAGACCGGGACGCTGCTCACCGACGACGTCGTGGACCAGCTCCGGGCCCACGACGCCATCCTCTTCGGGGCCATCGGGAGCCCGCGGGTCACCCCGGGCATCCTGGAGCGGGGGATCATCCTGGCGCTGCGGGGGGCGATGCGGCAGGCCATCAACCTGCGGCCCGTGCGGCTCTACCCCGGTGTCCCCACCCCCGTCCGGGGCCTGACGCCGCAGCGCTGCGACCTGGTCGTCGTGCGGGAGAACACCGAGGGGGCCTACGTGGCGCAGGGCAGCCGCGTGCACGAGGGCACGCCGGCGTGGACGGCGGTCCAGGAGTCGGTCAACACCTGGTACGCCGTGGAGCGGGCGGTCGACTTCGCCTTCCGGCTGGCCTCGGTGCGGCGCGGGCGGCTGACGCTGTGCCACAAGACCAACGTGCTGGTGGAGGCCGGTCGCCTGTGGACCGCGGTGATGGACAGCGTGGGGGAGCGCTACCCCGAGGTGGAGACCGACTACGTCCACGTCGACGCCATGTGCATGCACCTGCCGGTCAGCCCCGAGCGCTTCGACGTCGTGGTCACCGACAACCTCTTCGGCGACATCGTCACCGACCTCGGTGCGGTGCTCCAGGGTGGGCTCGGGGTGGCGGCCAGCGCCAACCTCACCTTCGAGCCGGACGCGACGAGCATGTTCGAGCCCATCCACGGCTCGGCTCCCGACATCGCCGGTCGAGGGTGGGCCAACCCCGCCGGGGCCTGCCTGTCCCTGGCGATGCTGCTGGGTGACCTGGGCGAGGGGGAGGCCGCCGCCGCCGTGGAGGCCGCCACCGCCGCGGTGCTGGCCGACCTGCCCGGTCTGGCGGGGGAGGCCATGGGGGCCAGCACGCACGACCTGGGCGAGCGGGTCGCGCAGGTCCTGCGGGAGGGGTCGGCCCCGGAGGTGGAGGGCAGCCTGATGGTCCAGCTCGCGCAGGTCCGGGGCATGATGGGGCGGTGAGCGCGCCACCCACCTCCCTGTGGCCGGCCGAGGTGGTCGTCGACCTGGACGCCATCGCCGCCAACGTCCGCACGCTGCGCGAGCGGGTCGGCGGGGCCGAGCTGATGGCGGTGGTCAAGGCCGACGCCTACGGTCACGGCCTGGTCCCGTCGGCCCGCGCGGCCCTGGCCGGGGGAGCCTGCTCCCTGGGGGTCGCGCAGGCGACCGAGGCGCTGGCGCTCCGGGCCGCCGGGGTCACCGCTCCGGTGCTGGCCTGGCTCGTGCTCCCGGGGCCGGACCTGGGGCTGCTGCTGGCGGCCGACGTGGAGATCGCGGTGGCCGGGCCGGAGCTGCTGGAGGCCGTCGCGGCCTGTGCCCGCGGGCGTGGGCGGCCGGCGGTGGTGCAGCTCAAGGTCGACACCGGGCTGGCCCGCAACGGAGCCTACGGGCTGCCGGTGCGGCGGGGCGACCCGCGCACCGACTGGTCCGACCTGGTGGCACGGCGGCCCCGCTGGCGGCCGAGGGGGTGCTGCGCGTGCGGGGTGTCTTCACCCACTTCGCCTATGCCGACGCGCCCCGGCACCCGACCGTGCAGGCGCAGCAGGACGTCTTCGCCGACGCCGTGGCGGTGGCCGAGCGGGCCGGTCTGGACCTCGAGGTGCGGCACATGAGCAACTCGGCGGCGACCCTGACCACCCCCTCCGCGACCTGGGACATGGTGCGGCCGGGCCTGGCGGTCTACGGTCTGTCGCCCGTGCCGGAGCTGGCCTCGGCCGCCGACCTGGGGCTCGTCCGGCGATGAGCGTCCGCGCCCGCGCGGCCGTGGTCAAGCGGATCCGGCCGGTCAGGGTGTCTCCTACGGCCACACCTACACCGCGGAGCGGGAGACGACTGTGGTCGACGTGCCGCTCGGGTATGCGACGGTGTGCCCCGCCATGCGTCCAACGCCGGGCCGGTGCAGATCGGCGGGGTCCGGTCCCGGGTCGCGGGCCGCGTGTGCATGGACCAGTTCGTCGTCGACGTGGGCGACCTGGAGGTGGCCGTCGGCGATCCGGTCGTCCTCTTCGGCAGCGGTGCTGCGGGAGAGCCGACCGCCCAGGACTGGGCCGACGCGGCCGGCACCATCAGCTACGAGATCGTCACCCGGTTCGGTCCCCGCGTGCCCCGGGTCCACGTCGGCGGGGCCGGCCGTCCCGCGGAGAGGGACCAGGGGTGAGCGGCTGGAGGAAGCTCCCGACGGCCGAGGAGACCCAGGCCTTCGGCCGGGCGCTGGGCGAGCGGCTCCGAGGCGGTGACCTGGTGGTCCTCACCGGCGACCTCGGCGCGGGGAAGACCACGTTGACCCAGGGGCTGGCCGAGGGGCTGGGGGTGCGGGGACCGATCACCTCACCCACCTTCGTCATCGCCCGCGTCCACCCGTCGCTGGTCGGCGGCCCGTCGCTGGTGCACGTCGACGCCTACCGCCTCGGTGGGGGGGCCGAGCTGGACGACCTGGACCTCGACGCCGACCTGGACGAGGCGGTGACGGTCGTCGAGTGGGGTGCCGGCCTCGTCGAGCAGCTGACCGAGGACCGGCTCGAGGTGCTGCTGGAGCGGTCCGGCACCGACGACCCGGGCGAGCAGGCCCGCAGGGTCGGTCTGCGGGGTGTGGGCCTGCGTTGGGACGACGTGATGTATCTCCTGCAGGATCCGGCCCTCTAGGGGGTGGACGCCGGGCCACGGGATCAGTACCGTGTGCGAAGGTAAAGAATTGGTCAAGAGATGCCGCCTACCCGTGGGGCGGGTCCTGACCATCAGGGCAGGCAGGTGGGATCGTGACCGCATCTGTTCGGCTGCCGAGGGACAGTGGTCCCGACGGCGAGGACAGTCCCGGGAGAGTGTCGAATCCGACACGCTCCCTCTTCGTGGTGCCGGAAAGGTGGGACCGGGAGACGGAGGGGCTGGTCCTGCCGCGTCGCCACACGGCGCCCCGGGCCCGTCGCTACCTGGACGGCTACCTGCGCAGCGTGCGCTTCGTCGACCTGGTCCTGGTCGCGCTCGCCGTGGCGGTGGCCCAGGTCTACCGGTTCGGGACGGACGACCGGCTGCTCAACACCCCGCGCTGGCCCACCGAGGTCACCTACACCTGGGTCTCGGTGGCGCTCGTCGTGGGGTGGCTGGTGGCGCTCCGCCTGCAGAACGCCTACGACGGCCGGGTGGTCGGGCACGGCGTGCACGAGTACCGCCAGGTCTTCCACGCCTCGCTGTGGCTCTTCGCCGCCCTGGCCATCACCGCCTTCGCCTTCAAGCTCGACTTCGCCCGCGGCTACGTCCTGCTGGCCTTCCCGCTCGGGACGATGCTGCTGCTGGTCGGCCGCTGGGCGGCGCGGCAGTGGCTGGTCCGGCAGCGACGGGCCGGCCGGCTCTCCGACCGGGTCCTGCTCGTCGGTGACCGCGAGCAGGTGGCGAGCCTCGTGGTGGCCCTGCGGCGCGCACCGGACGCCGGCTACAACGTGCTCGGCGCCTGTGTGGACCACGCGCGGGCCGGCACGGTCGCCGGCATACCGGTCCTCGGGCCGGAGTCCGAGGTGCTCGTGCAGGCGCACGAGCTGCAGGTCGACGTGGTGGCGGTCTCCTCGTCCGCGGGCCTGGGACCGACCGGTCTGCGCCAGCTCGGGTGGGCCCTGGAGGGCACCGACATCGACCTCGTCGTCGCCCCCGGCATCATGGACGTGGCCGGCCCGCGGGTCCTGACCCGCCCCGTGCAGGGCCTGCCCCTCATCCACGTCGAGGCACCGACCTTCGCCGGCCCCCAGCTGGTGCTCAAGGCGATCATGGACCGGGTGGGCGCTCTGGTCGCCATCGTCCTCTTCGCCCCGGTCCTGGCCGCCGTCGCGGTGGCGGTCCGGCTCGAGGACAGGGGCCCGGTCCTGTTCGCCCAGGAGCGGGTGGGCCGTGACGGTGAGCTGTTCCGGATGTTCAAGTTCCGCAGCATGGTCCCGGACGCGGAGACCCGCCTCCCCGAGCTGCTCGACGCCAACGAGGCCTTCGGTCCGCTCTTCAAGGTGCGCCAGGACCCCCGGGTCACGACCACGGGCTCCTTCATCCGCCGCTACTCCCTCGACGAGCTCCCCCAGCTCCTCAACGTCCTGCGGGGGGAGATGAGCCTCGTCGGTCCGCGTCCTCCGCTGCCGCGCGAGGTCGCCGAGTACGAGGACGACGCGCGCCGCCGGCTGCTGGTCAAGCCGGGTATGACCGGCCTGTGGCAGATCAACGGTCGCAGCGACCTGTCGTGGGACGAGTCGGTCCGCCTCGACCTCTACTACGTGGAGAACTGGACCCCGGTCCTGGACCTCATGATCATGTGGCGCACCGCGCAGGTCGTGCTCCGACCGGGCTCCGGCGGGGCCTACTGACGCCGGTAGGGTGCGGGGCGTGAGCTTCCGCATCGCCTACCTCGGTCCCGCCGGGACCTTCACCGAGCAGGCGGCCCGACGCTGGGACCCCGACGGTCGGCACGAGACGTGGCCCGCGCCCAGCGTCCCGGAGGCGATCGCGGCGCTGCACGAGGGCCGGGTCGGCGCAGCCGTCGTGCCGTTCGAGAACTCCGTGGAGGGGTCGGTCCCCGCGACCCTGCAGAGCCTGCTGGAGGCCGACGGCGTCCGCATCACCGCCGAGGTGCTGGTCGAGGTGGAGTTCAGCCTGCTCGCCCGGCCGGGCACCGCCCTGGAGGAGGTGCGGGTCGTCGCGACGCACCCCCACGCGGCGGCGCAGACCCGGGCGTGGCTGGCCCGCACCCTCCCTCGGGCCCGGGTGGTGGCCGAGACCTCGACGGCCCGGGCCGCGCAGCTGGTGGGGGAGGGGGAGTATGACGCCGCCGTCGCCGCTCCCGGGGCGGCGGACGCCTACGGCCTCGTCGCGCTCGCCGAGGGGGTCGCGGACCGGGCGGGGGCCGTGACCCGCTTCGTCGTCCTCCAGGAGGGGGCGCCGGTGCCGGCGCCGACGGGCGCCGACCGCACCACCCTGGTGGCCCTGATCTGGCAGAACCGGCCGGGGGCCCTGCTGGAGCTGCTCGAGCAGTTCGCGATCCGTGGGATCGACCTGTCCCGGCTCGAGTCGCGCCCGACGGGGGAGGGGTTGGGGGAGTACTGCTTCTGGATCGACGCCGACGCCCACCTGGACGAGCCACGCCTGCAGGAGACCCTGGTGGGGCTGCGGCGCACCACCCGCGACCTGCGCTTCTTCGGCTCCTACCCCCGGGCCGACGGTCGGGTGCCGACGGTGCCGGCCCATGCGGACGACACGGCCTACGCGCAGGCCTCGGCCTGGGTCAGCTCCCTGGGGGGCAGCTCGCCCCTCACCGGTCCAGCTGGAGCCAGGGGGCCCACCCGCCGTTGAGGACCAGCCAGGCGATGAGGCCGTAGCCGGCCTGCCCGGGATGCACGGTGTCACCGGCCGCGAGGTCGGACTGCCACTGGTCGTGCGCGACGAGCGGGGAGAAGCAGTCGACGAAGGGGACCCGACGGCGCGCGCACACGTCGGCCTGGGCGTCGGACAGCACCTGCAGGCGCGCGTTGACCTCGGCGTCCAGGGTGGGTGTCGGGCCGACCACGAAGGTGGAGATGCCGGTGGAGCTGGCGTCGTCCAGGATGTTGGCGAGGTTGAGACGGGAGCGGGCGGTGGTGATGCCCTGCAGCACGTCCTCGGCGCCCACGCCCACGACCAGGCGCCGCTCCCCGCGGCCTTCCCACCGGGGCGGGCACTCGCTGCGCCAGCGGGTCATCGCGTCCGCCGAGCTCGACCCCCGCACGCCCAGGTTGTAGCTGGTGAGGGTGGCCTCCCGGACGGGGGTGCGGCCCACGACCCGGCTGACCCACCGAGTGCCTTGGGGTCGCCGTAGCCCGCGACGAAACCGTCGCCGACGAAGCACAGCCCGATGTCACGGGGTCCCTCGTGGACGGTGTGCTCCGCACTGGGGACGTACTCGATGCGCGCCGGCTCACCCGCGCTGTCGCTGCTCATCACTGACCGCTCCACTCCTCGTCCTCGTCGTCCCGTGCCAACCAGGTGGCCAGCCGGTCCACCGCCACCTCGAACTCCGGGTGCACGTCGACGAAGGTGCGCAGCTGCTCGGCCAACCAGGTGAGGCTGACCTCCTCATCGCCCCGGCGGGCCTGGAGCTCCTCGATGCCGCGGTCGGTGAAGTACACGCCGACAGGCTATCCCGAGGTCCCGTCCGGAGCCGGGAGGCTCCCGGCGAGGTGCAGCGTCCGGTGCCAGGACTGGGTGACGTAGCGGGTCTGCCAGCCCATGGACCGGTAGAGCCCGTCGGCGCCGGTGGGGGAGTCGGCGTCGACCTCGAGCCCGACCGAGCCCCGCCCGCGCACGGCGGCGTCGACGATGACGGTCCTCAGCAACCCCTTGGCCACCCCACGGCCCCGGGCTCGGCGGTGGACGCCGATGTACTCGACGTAGGTGCCGTCCGGGGTCGCGAGGCCGTCCGCCCCCACGCCGCCCCGCTGCACGGTCCCGACCAGGGCACCGGCCGGCTCCCCGTCGACCGTCGCCAGCCACCAGTGGTCCCACCGGTGGCCCGGGTCCTCCCGCAGGCGGCTCACGAACTCCTCGAAGGTCTCCCGGTAGGAGTTGAAGTGGTCGGCGAAGGACTGCTCGAGCACGAGGTGGACGGCGCGGAGGTCCTCCTCCAGGGGCATCCCCACCCCGTCGTCCCGCCGCACCCGGCGGATCTCCACCCCCGGGCGCAGCGCAGGAGGCTCGGCGTCGGCCTGCCGGTCCACGGGACGGGTCATCTGCCACCACTCCCGGACGTTGGCGTAGCCCGCCTCGGTGAGCCAGCGCTGCTGCCGGGGGTCGTCGGCGAAGGCGCCGGAGTCCAGCTGGGCGCTGCGCAGACCACGTCGCGCCATCACCTCCCGGCCGAGGTCCTCGACCCGGCCGAAGCAGTAGGTCGCCAGCGCGTCGCCCTGGGCCTCCGGCAGGTCGGGGTCGACGGTCACCCCCACGAGGACCCGGCCGGCTGCACGGTCGTGGCAGCTGACCCAGGCCCGGAGCACCCCGTCGGCGTCCCGCACCGTCTCGTGGAGGTGCGTGCTGGCGCCCCGTCCGGTGACCTCGGCCGCGACCGCGTCGCTGTCGGCCCCGGGCCAGCCCCGGGCCTCCCGCTCGTGCCGTCGGAGCAGCCGGACGAGGTCGTCCAGGTCGTCCACCTCAGGGCTGGCGGCCCGGTGTCCGGGGGGCAGGGGTGGTCCGGCGGGGGCGCTGGTCATGGGCACAGTCTGCCAAAGCGCCCCGCGCCGGACGGAGCGGCTCAGCCGCGTCGGCCGAAGGCCTGCTCGTGCAGGGCCGCCTGCTCCACCTCGTGGACCTTCGTCGAGCCCGTCGCGGGAGAGGCGGACGCGGGGCGGCTCACCACCCGCAGCGGCCGGTCCTCGCCGTGCTGGGCGAGCGCCTCCGGAAGGTTCAGCGCCATGAAGGGCCAGGCGCCCTGGTTGGCCGGCTCGTTCTGGACCCAGACGAGCTCGGCCTCGGGGTACTTCCGGGTCAGGGCGGCCAGCTGGGCGCCGGGCGCGGGGTAGAGCTGCTCCACCCGCAGGATCGCCGTCCGGTCGTCCTCGCGCTTGCGCCGCTCGTCCTCCAGGTCCCAGACCAGCTTGCCCGAGGCGAGCAGGACACGGTCCACGGAGCCCGGCTCCAGCTCGGCCGTGTCGGGCAGCACGGGCTCGAAGGTCCCGGTGGTGAACGCCTCCACCGGGCTGGCCGAGGCCTTGAGCCGCAGCATCGCCTTGGGGGTGAAGACGACCAGCGGCCGGCGCGGACGCGCGGTGACGTGCGCACGCAGCAGGTGGAAGTAGGACGCCGGCGTCGAGGGGAAGGCCACGACCATGTTGTCCTCGGCGCACAGCTGCAGGTAGCGCTCGATGCGGGCGGAGGAGTGGTCCGGCCCCTGCCCCTCGTATCCGTGGGGCAGCAGCAGGACCACGCTCGAGCGCTGGCCCCACTTCTGCTCGGAGGAGGAGATGAACTCGTCGACGATCGTCTGCGCCCCGTTGGCGAAGTCACCGAACTGGGCCTCCCAGAGGACCAGGGCGTCGGTCTTCTCCACCGAGTAGCCGTACTCGAACCCCATCGCGGCGTACTCCGACAGCAGCGAGTCGTAGACCTCCAGCGGCGCCTGGCCCTCGGACAGGTGGTGAAGGGGGGTCCAGTTCTTCGCGGTGCGGTTGTCGGTGAGGACGGCGTGCCGCTGCACGAAGGTGCCGCGGCGCGAGTCCTGGCCGACGAGCCGGACCGGGGTGCCCTCCATGACGAGCGAGCCGATGGCGATCAGCTCGCCCATCGCCCAGTCCACGCCCCCCTGGCGGGTCATCTCCTGCCGCGTGGTGAGCAGCTTGGCCAGCTTGGGGTGCACCGTGAAGCCGTCGGGGACGCTCGCGAAGGAGTCGCCGATGGTGTGCAGCGTGTCCTCGGAGATGGCGGTCGGGCGCTGCCGGGTGGCCATGTCGCCCTCGTCCTGGGCCTGCGGCCGCTCCAGCCCGTGGGTCCCGTCGCCCTCGCCCTTCAGCGCCGCCTTGGTCTCGGTGAAGACCTGCTCCAGCTGCTTCTGGTAGTCCCGCAGCGCGACCTCGGCCTCCTCGATCGTGATGTCGCCACGACCGATGAGGGACTCGGTGTACAGCTTGCGGACCGAGCGCTTGGCCTCGATGAGGTCGTACATCAGCGGCTGGGTCATCGAGGGGTCGTCACCCTCGTTGTGGCCCCGTCGGCGGTAGCAGATCATGTCGATGACGACGTCCTTGCCGAAGCGCTGCCGGTAGTCGTAGGCGAGCTCGGCGGTGCGCACGACCGCCTCCGGGTCGTCCCCGTTGACGTGGAAGACCGGGGCCTGCACCGTGCGGGCGACGTCGGAGCAGTAGACCGACGAGCGCGAGTGGTGGGGGGCGGTGGTGAATCCGACCTGGTTGTTGATGATGACGTGGATGGTGCCGCCGGTGCGGTAGGCGGGCAGCTGGGACATCTGGAGCGTCTCGAGGACCACGCCCTGGCCGGCGAAGGCCGCGTCCCCGTGCATGAGGACCGGCAGCACCGTGGCCGGGTCGTCGCCCGATTCCCGGGTCAGACGGTCCTGCTTGGCGCGGGTGATGCCCTCCAGGACCGGGTTGACGGCCTCCAGGTGGGAGGGGTTGGCTGCCAGGTAGACGCGAGTGGTCCTGCCGGTCTCGGTCGTGAACTCGCCCTCGGTGCCGAGGTGGTACTTGACGTCGCCCGACCCCTGGACGCTGCCGGGGGCCGACTTGCCCTCGAACTCGCGGAAGATCTGCCCGTAGGACTTCCCGGCCAGGTTGGCCAGGACGTTCAGCCGGCCGCGGTGCGGCATACCGATCGTCACCTCGGACAGGCCCTCGTCCGCGGCCCTGTTGAGCACCTTGTCGAGCAGGGCGATGACGGACTCGCCGCCCTCGAGGCTGAAGCGCTTCTGGCCCACGAACTTGGTCTGCAGGAAGGTCTCGAAGGCCTCCGCGGCGTTCAGCCGGCGTAGGATCCGCAGCTGCTCGGCCGGAGCCGGCTTCTCGAAGGGCACCTCGAGCTTGTCCTGGAACCACTTGCGCTCGGCGGGCTCCTGCAGGTGCATGTACTCGATGCCCACGGTGCGGCAGTAGGAGTCGCGCAGGATGCCCAGGATGGTGCGCAGCGTCAGCCGCGGCTTGCCGCCGAACCCACCGGTGGGGACCTCGCGGTCCAGGTCCCAGAGGGTGAGGCCGTGGTTCTCGATCGTCAGGTCGGGGTGGCGGCGCTGGCGGTACTCGAGCGGGTCGGTGTCGGCCATGAGGTGGCCGCGGACGCGGTAGGCGTGGATGAGCTCCTGGATCCGGCTGGCCTTCGACAGGTCGTCGTCGTGGGAGGCCCAGATGTCCGGCGCCCACCGGATCGGCTCGTAGGGGATCCGCAGCGAGGTGAAGATCTCGTCGTAGAACCCGTCCTGGCCCAGCAGCAGCTGGTGCATGACCTTGAGGAACTCGCCGGACTGCGCGCCCTGGATGATGCGGTGGTCGTAGGTCGAGGTGAGGGTGAGGATCTTGCTCACGCCGGCCGCGGCGATGCGCTCGGGGGCCGCACCCTGCCACTCGGCGGGGTAGTCCAGGGAGCCGACCCCGAGGATCGTGCCCTGCCCCTTCATCAGACGGGGGACCGAGTGCAGGGTCCCGATGCCCCCGGGGTTGGTGAGGCTGATCGTCGTGCCCTGGAAGTCCTCGATCGTCAGCTTGCCGTCGCGGGCCTTGCGCACGAGCGACTCGTAGGCGCTCCAGAACTCGTGGAACGTCATCTGCTCGGCACTCTTGATGCTGGGCACGAGCAGCTGGCGGGTGCCGTCCGGCTTGGGCACGTCGATGGCCAGGCCGAGGTTGACGTGGGCGGGCGTGACCAGGACCGGCTTGCCGTCCTGGGTCGTGAAGCCGTTGTTCATCTCCGGCATGGCCTTGAGCGCCTTGACCATGGCGTAGCCGATGAGGTGGGTGAAGCTGACCTTGCCGCCGCGGCTGCGGGCGAGGTGGTTGTTGATCACCGTCCGGTTGTCGATGAGCAGCTTGGCGGGCAGGTTGCGCGCGCTGGTCGCGGTCGGGACCTCCAGGGAGCTCTCCATGTTGGTGACGACGCGGGCCACCGCCCCCCGGAGCACGGTGTGGGTCACCTCCTCCTGCGGGCCGGTCGACTTCGGGGCCGGGGCGTCCCGGGCGACCTTCCTGGCGGGGGAGTCTGCGCTGTCCTTCTTCGCGGCGGTCTTCGCGGGGGCCTCCTTGGCGGCGGGGGCCTCCTTGGCGGCGGGGGCCTCCTGCTGCGGGTCCTCCTGCTGCGGGGCCCGCCTCGGCGGAGCCGTCTTCTGCGGGGCCTCCTCGGGCGGTGACGTCCTCGGCGGGGTCGCGGCGGAGCGCGGGGGAGCAGGGGCGACCTTGCTCGTGCTGCGCAGAGGGGTGGGTCCGGACTCGCCGGAGGTCTCCGGCGCCTTCGCCGGGGTGGGGGCCTCCGGGGCCCTCGCCGGGGTGGTGGTCTCCTGGGTGCGGGCGGCGTTGCCGTTCACGCCGTCGTCCTCGAAGTGACGCCGCCACTCCGGCCCCACCGATCCCGGATCGTCGTCGAACCTCTCGCGCATCTCCTCGACGAGCCACTCGTTGGCTCCGAAGTCGGAGAGTGTCTTGTCGCTGCTCGGGGGGTGGGCCACGGGGTCTGCGCCTCTTCTCGGTCTGGGGCCTGCTGCGCCGGCTCAGTGCGCCAGCTCGTGCACACGTCAGACCTAGATTAGCCCGTGACCTCAGGCCTGCGCGCCCTGGGTCGGGGGCGAGTCAGGCGACGTCGCGCCGGGACGTCAGGACCCACCCGAGGGCCGCCATGATCCCCGCGTACCCGAGCAGGACCAGGGCGGCGACCCACCACGTGAGCGGGTCCTCGGCGCCGCCGAGCGACTGCCGCACCTCGGGGTCGACCCCCGAGAAGAGGTCCAGGGTCGCCATGGTGGCCTGGCTCGGGAAGTACCGGGCCGCGTCGGCGAGCCAGTCGACGAAGGTCAGCCCGAAACCGATGAGGGGCTCGAGCAGGAGCGTGAACCCCACGCCGACGAAGAGCGCGATGACCTGGTTGGGGATGATCACCCCGAGGCCGAAGCCCATCAACCCCCACAGCACCAGGACCAGGACCATCCGCGCGAGGGTGCCCACCAGCTCGACGGGGTCGGGGAAGACGCTCACGTCGCCCACGGCCAGCATGATGCCTCCACCCAGGACGCTCCCGGCCGTGAAGACGACCGCGTTGAGGAGCACCACGAGGACCAGCCCGACGAGCTTGGCAGCGATGAGCCGCCCACGGCGCGGGGTGGCCAGCAGGGTGGCAGTGAGCGTCCGGTGGCGGAACTCGCCGCTCATCGACAGGATCCCGAGCACCAGGGCCAGCAGGTAGCCCATGGACACCCCGCCGGTGTAGACCATGCGGGCGACCGTCAGGTCGTCCCACACCTCGGCCGGTCGGATGATCTCCCCGTCCGCGCCGGGGAACTCTCCGATCACCGCCAGGAAGAGGCCCTGGAGCGCGGCGAACGCGGCACCGATCAGGAGCATCGCCACCGGCATGGCCCAGGCCATCCGGGTCGTGGCGTACTTGCGCAGCTCGCTGCGCACTGCGGCGGTCATCGGGACTCCTCCTGGGGGCCAGTCGACCCCGGTGACGGTGGCGGGACGGCCGACCCGGGATCGGCGAGGTTGCGGTTGCGGTGCTCCGGCGACTCGGTGAGCTGCAGGAAGAGACGCTCGAGGTCGGTGCGCAGCGGACGCAGCTCGTGGACGGCCAGACCAGCGCGCAGGGCGGTGTCCCCCACCAGGGCCAGGTCCCCCGTGGCGACTCGCAGGCCCCCGTCCTCCGGCGTCGCGCTGAGGCCGGCCCCGGCGAGCGCCTCGGCGAGGCGCCCGGGATCGGGGGTGCGGACCCGCGTCGCGGGCTCCCCGTGCAGGTCCTGCATCGTCCCCTGCCGCACCAGGCGGCCGTTGGCGATGATGATGACGTCCTCGACCGTCTGCTCCACCTCGGCCAGCAAGTGGGAGCTGATAAGCACGGTCTTGCCCTGGTCCCGGGCGAGGTGCTGGAGGAAGCCGCGCATCCAGCGGATGCCCTCCGGGTCCAGGCCGTTGGCGGGCTCGTCCAGGAGCAGGACGTCGGGGTCGCCCAGCAGGGCGGCGGCCAGCCCCAGGCGCTGCCGCATACCCATGGAGTAGTCACCGGCCCTCTTGCGGGCCGCGGCCGGGATACCGACCAGGTCGAGCAGCTCGTCGACGCGCCGGTCGGGGATGCCGTGGGTCGCGGCGAGCACCCTCAGGTGGTTGCGTCCGGACCGACCGGGATGGAACCCGGTCGCCTCCAGCGCCGCCCCCACCGTCTCCATCGGACGGGGGAGGGCGGCATACCGACGCCCGCCGATGAGGGCCTCGCCGGCGCTCGGACGGACCAGGCCCAGCAGCATGCGCAGGGTGGTGGTCTTGCCGGCGCCGTTCGGGCCCAGGAAGCCGGTCACCCGCCCGGGAGCGACGTCGAAGGTCAGGCCGTCCACCGCCCGGAACGAGCCGAAGTCCTTCGACAGTCCCCGGACGCTGAGATCGATCCCGGACGGGAGGCTCGCAGCAGTCATGGGGACAGTCAACCTCACCCCTCCCGCGCGCACCTCCCCCACCCGTCGGATTCGGGGCTCCGCCGGGCTGGGGAGACCGACCGCGTCAGCCGATCCGCATGACCACCGTCTTGGTCCGGGTGAGACCGTCCAGCGCCTCCACCCCCTTCTCCCGGCCGTAGCCCGACCGTCCGACGCCGCCGAAGGGCAGCTCCACCCCGCCGCCGGCGCCATAGGTGTTGACGAACACCTGACCGGCCCGCAGGTCCGCGGCCAGCCGGTGCGCCCGGGCCAGGTCCCGGGTCCACACGGCCGCGAGGAGTCCGTATGGTGTCCCGTTGGCCAGCGCGACCGCCTCGTCCTCCTCCCGGAAGGGGAGGACGACGAGCACGGGCCCGAAGACCTCCTCCTGGGCGATGGGGGCCTGGGGCGCGACCCCATCGACGATCGTCGGGAGCCAGAAGGCCCCGCCGCCGAGCGCCGGGTCGTCGGGGGCGGTGCCGCCCACCACCACCTCGCCGTCGGCGGCGGTCACGAAGCCGCGGACCCGTTCCTGCTGGGCGGCGGACACCAGCGGCCCGAGGTCCGGGTCGTCCAGGCCCCGGCCGAGCGAGACGCGCCGGAAGCGTGCGGCGACCTTGTCGACGAGCTCGTGGCGGACGTCCTCGTGCACGATCAGCCGGGAACCCGCCGAGCAGGTCTGACCGGCGTTCTGCAGGATCGCCCGGGTGACGTGGTCCGCGGCGACGTCCAGGTCCGCGTCGGGGAAGACGACCTGGGCCGACTTGCCGCCCAGCTCCAGGATCGTGGGGACGACCCGGTCCGCGGCGGCGTGCGCGATGACGGAGCCGGTGCGGGTGGACCCGACGAAGCCGAGGTGCGCCACGTCAGGATGGGCGCTCAGGCAGCACCCGCCTCCGGCCCCCGGCCCGGGACGACGTTGACGACCCCGGGGGGCAGGCCGGCCTCGACGGCGAGGCGGGCGAGCACCACGGCGGTGCGGGGCGTCTCGTCCGCGGGCTTGACGACGATCGCGTTGCCGGTCGCTGTGGCCGCCGCCACCGCCCGGGCGGCGAGCTGGAGCGGGTAGTTCCAGGCGACGACGCTGCCCACGACGCCGTACGGCTCCCGGCGGGTGTAGACGTGGGTGTCCGGCCCGAGCGGCACGACCTGGCCGTACCAGGCCTCGATCACCCTGCTGTAGAAGCGGAAGTAGCGCGCCGCCACCGTGGCGTCCGTGCGGGCCTGGGACAGGGGCTTCCCGGTGTCCTCGGACTCGGTGACGGCGAGGTCCTCCCGGTGGCGGTCGACGAGGTCGGCCAGGCGGGCCAGCGCGTCTGCGCGGTGCTCGGTGGGGACCCTGGCCCAGGCGGGCTGGGCCGCCGCGGCGGCGGCCACCGCCCGGTCGACCTCGGCCGCCCCGGACCGGGTGATCCGGCCGAGCACCGAGCCGTCCGCCGGGTCGATGTTGTCGTAGGTCTCGGTGGCCAGCACCGCCGTGCCACCGATGAACGCAGGGACGGTGGAGTGACGGGGCACGGGGCTTCCTCCTGGGTCGGGGCTCGGGGGAGGGCTCATCGGATTGCGATCCGCGCGGGGCCGGCGACGGTCCGACCGATGACCGGGGCGCCGGGGACCTCCCCGACCACGAGCAGCCCGCCGCTGGTCTGGGCGTCCGCGAGCAGCAGCAGGTCCTCCTCCGTCACCCCGGCCCCGACGTCGACGTGGTCCCGGACCCAGGCCAGGTTGCGCCGGGACCCGCCGGGGACGAAGCCGTCGGCCAGGCTGCGCCGGGCCGCCTCCAGGACCGGGACGGCGTCCTGGTCGATCTCGGCGCCGACCCCTGACGCGCGGCAGAGCTTCCACAGGTGCCCCAGCAGGCCGAACCCGGTGACGTCGGTGCACGCGCGGACCCCCCGGTCCACCGCGGCCTCGGCGGCCGCACGGTTGAGGGTGGTCATGACCTCCACCGCCTCGGGGAAGGTCTCGCCCGTCTGCTTGTGGCGGTTGTTGAGGATCCCCACCCCCAGGGGCTTGGTGAGGGAGATGGGCAGGCCCGGCTCGGCGGCGTCGTTGCGCAGCAACCGATCGGCGGCCGCCAGGCCCGTCACCGCCATCCCGTAGAGCGGTTCGGGGGCGGTGATGCTGTGCCCGCCCGCCACCGGGACCCCCGCCATGGCGGCGACGTCGAGCCCGCCGCGCAGGACCTCGGGGACCAGGCCCGGGTCGACCGAGTCGACCGGCCAGGCCAGCAGGTTGATCGCCAGCACGGGGCGCCCACCCATGGCGTAGATGTCGGACAGCGCGTTGGCGGCGGCGATCCGGCCCCAGTCGTAGGGGTCGACGACGGGGGAAAGTAAGTCGGCGGTCGAGAGCACCGCCTGGCCACCCTCGATCCGCACCGCGGCCGCGTCGTCACCGTGGTCGAGCCCGACCAGCAGGTCGGGGTGGTCGAGTCCTCGCAGGTCGGCGACGAGATCCTCCAGCTGCCCGGCGGGGATCTTGCAGGCGCACCCCCCACCGGCCGCGAGCCGGGTCAGGCGGAAGGGCGCGGGGTCGGTCATCGGCTCACCCTAGCCATGCGTCAGCCGCCCGGCGCCCGTGCCGGCCGGACGACCTCCCGGTGGCCCGCGTCGAGCCGACGGGTCCAGCCCCGCGCGTCCAGGTGCTCCAGCAGGGGCACGGCGACCCGGCGCGTGGTCCGCAGCGCCTGCCGGGCCTGGCTCGTGGTGAAGGGCTGGGGAAGGCCGGCGAGCACGGACATCGCCAGGGCGGGGCCGCGGGGCAGCAGGAGCACGTCATCCCCGATCCGCACCAGCTGCCCGGTGGCCACGGCGGCGGCGACCTGGCGCGGCCCCAGGCCCAGGTCGCGCAGCTCGTGCGCCTCGGGTGCCGCGAACGGCTCCCGGGCCAGCCTGCCGAGGACGAGGTCGAGGCCCCGCTGCGCCTCGCCCAGGGAGGGGCGCACGCCCGGCCGGCCGACTCGGCCGCCAGCCACCTCCAGCCCGGCGGCCGCGGAGAGCGTCTCGAGCACCGCGAGATCGGGGACCCCCACCCGGTCCCGGGCCGCGCCCAGGGGCAGGAGGGGGTCGAGCGGCTCGGCGGCGGCCCGCTCGTCGACCGCCGCCAGCAGCTCCTCCTGCCACCGGCGCCATACGGCGCGCGAGACCAGGTGCTCGCCGGCCCGCACGACCTCCGTGTCCGGGGTCTTCGGGCCGAGGAGGTCCGCGTCGAGCCCGAGGAGGCGGGCCTCCTGCCGGCTCAGCCGTCCCCGGCGGTCGACCTCGGTGGCCAGCCGCCGGGCGGGCGAGGCCGAGGCCAGCAACCGCTCCTCGTGCAGCAACCGGTCGCCCCGGCGGGCTCCCTCCCCCCGTCGCTCCAGGGGTGGTGGGGCCACGTCGGCCACGACCATCCCCGTCAGCGCGCCCTCGACCCCCGGCCGGCGCAGGATGGCCCGGTCGGCCGCCTGCAGGGGCAGCGGGCGGGCCAGGCTCAGGCGGGCGGCGCGGCCCGCCAGCGGACGCAGCCGGACCGGTGCGGCGCTGGAGCCGACGTGCAGGGTGAGGTGCTGCGGCAGCTCCTCGGCCGGGACGTCCAGCCGGGCGTCGAGGAGGTCGGTCAGCGGCCAGGCCCCCGCGGTGAGCAGCGCGTCGCCGCGAGCGACGGACTCGACCGGGAGTCCCCGCAGGTTGACCGCCACCCGGGCGGGCGCCGTGACCTCGGGCCTGTCCCGGCCCAGCGACTGCAGCCCCCGGACGGTCACGGTCGTGCCGGCAGTGCCGGCCGCCGTGCCGTGCGCCAGCGTGAGCGTGTCACCCACGCTCACGCGCCCGGCCTCGAGCGTGCCGGTGACCACGGTGCCGCTGCCGCGCACGGTGAAGGCCCGGTCCACCCACAGCCGGACGCGCGCCTCGGGGGAGGGGGTGGGCAGCGAGAGGCACAGCCGGGTGATCGCCCGCCGCAGGTCGTCCATCCCCTGCCCGGTGACTGCCGACACGCAGACCCCGGGGGTGCGCGCCGCGGGGGCGAGCGACCCGCGGGCCACCCGCTCCCGCGCGGCAGCCAGCGCCGGGCCCGGGTCGGCGAGGTCGGCCCGCGTCACCACGAGGAGGCCGTGCCGGACGCGCAGCGCCTCGACGGCCCGCAGGTGCTCCTCGGTCTGCGCGCGCCACCCCTCGTCGGCCGCCACCACGAGCAGCACCGCCGGGGAGGGGCCGAGACCGGCCAGCATGTTGCCGATGAAGCGTCGGTGGCCGGGCACGTCCACGAAGGCCACGTCGCCGGTCCCCTCCAGGCGCGTCCAGACGTACCCGAGGTCGATGGTCAGACCACGGGCCCGCTCCTGCGCCCACCGGTCCGGCTCCATCCCGGTCAGGGCCCGCACCAGGGTCGACTTCCCGTGGTCGACGTGACCGGCCGTGGCCAGGACGTGCATCAGGCCCCCACCGCCACGACCACCTCGACCAGGGCATCCTCCTGCTCGCGGGGGACGCAGCGGAGATCGACCAGGCAGCGGCCGCGGTCCAGCCGGGCCAGGACCGCCGGGCTTCCGAGACGCAGGGCCGCGGCATACCGCTCCGGCAGGCTGACCGCCCACCCGGGCAGGGGGACCTCCGGGGCGCCACCGCCGCCCACCCGTCCCTCCACGGGCACGACCGCGGGGTCGGCGAGCCCGACACCCCGGTCCGACAGACGCGCGGCGAGGGAGCGGGTCCGGGCCTCGAGCTCGTCGGCCCGGGCGTGGACGGCGAGGGGCACGGGGGGGACCGGTCCGCGCAGCGTGGCCTCGAGCGCGGCGAGCGTGAGCTTGTCGACCCGGAGCGCGCGGGCCATCGGGTGTCGCCGCATCCGCTCCACCAGCGGCGCGTGGCCCAGGACGAGGCCCGACTGGGGGCCGCCCAGGAGCTTGTCCCCGCTGGCCGTGACCACGCCGGCCCCGGCCCGCAGCGTGCTGGCCGCGTCGGGCTCGTCGGGCAGGAGGGGATCGTGCGCGAGGAGCCCGCTGCCGATGTCCACGACCAGGGGTGTGCCGTGCGCCCGGCCCAGGTCGGCCAGCTCGTCGACCGTGGGGGCGGAGGTGAAGCCGGCGACGCGGAAGTTGCTGGGATGGACCTTCAGCAGCGCACCGGTGCCCTCGCCCACCGCCTCCGCGTAGTCGGCCACGGTGGTGCGGTTGGTGGTGCCCACCTCGCGCAGCCGCGCGCCCGCCGACTCGACGAGCGCGGGCAGGCGGAAGCCGTCCCCGATCTCGACCATCTCGCCCCGGCTCACGACCACCTCCCGCCCGGCCCCGAGCGCCGTCGTGGCCAGCAGGAGCGCGGCCGCCCCGTTGTTCACGACCAGGGCGTCCTCGGCCTCCGGGACCCGCTCGCGGAGCGCCGCCAGGGTGCCCCTGCCGCGCCCGGCCCTGGCTCCCGTGGCCAGGTCGAGCTCGACGTCGACGTACCCGGTGGCCGCGTAGACCGCCTCCCGGGCGGCGTGCGCCAGCGGGGCCCGTCCGAGGTTGGTGTGCACCACGACGCCGGTGGCGTTGAGGACGGGGACGAGGGTGGTGCCCGAGGACTCGAGGTCGAGGAGCCGGGCGAGGACCGTCTCCCGCACCCGGTGGGGGGCGAGCGCGCCGTGACGCGCCTGCGCGAGCGTGCGCGTGACCACGTCCTTGGCCCGCTCGCGACCGAGCCGCTCCGCCGCCGCGGCCACAGCCGGCTCACGGAGCAGGGCGTCAGTGCGCGGGATCGCTCGGCGCGGGTCGCTCATCCTGGGCATCCTAGGCAGCAGGCGGCTGGGACGACGCAGCCGCCGACCCCGGACGGGTGTCGGCGGCTCCCACTCGGCGGAGGCGGACAGGAATCGAACCTGCCTGCGACGGATACCGCCGCACCACGGTGTTGAAGACCGGGGGGCCCACCAGGAACCCTGACACCTCCCCAACGCCTCGCGACGCACGCCCCGGGAGGGGTGTGGTCGCCTGGCGCTGCGCGCCCCCGGCAGGATTCGAACCTGCGCTCCCGCCTCCGGAGGGCGGTGCTCTATCCCCTGAGCTACGGGGGCAACAGCGAGTCACTTTAGCAGCCGGATCTCGGACTTCCGCAATCCGACCTGGCGGCCCTCCGGCGCGTTCGGGAGCGCTCACCGCCGACGACTAGACTCCCCGGGGTGACCCCCGAGCAACTCGCGTCCGCCCTGCATACCCTCCTCACCGACGCCGTCGCCGAGGGCGACCTGCGCGTCGAGGTGCCCGCGCTCGACGCGGTCCGCGTGGAGCGTCCCCGCAGCCGGGAGCACGGCGACTGGGCGACCAACATCGCCCTGCAGCTCGGCAAGCAGGCCGGTATGCCGCCCCGTCAGCTGGCGGAGCTGCTCGCCGCCCGCCTGCGGGGGGTGGCGGGCGTCGCCGCGGTGGACGTGGCCGGCCCCGGCTTCCTCAACATCACCCTGGACGCGGCCAGCGCCGGGGAGCTCGCGCGGTCGGTGGTCGAGGCCGGGGAGCAGTTCGGGCGCAACGACGTCATGGCCGGGCGGACCATCAACCTGGAGTTCGTCTCCGCGAACCCGACCGGGCCGCTGCACATCGGCCACACCCGGTGGGCGCGCTCGGGGACGCCCTGCGCCGGCTGCTGACCGCCAGCGGCGCGGACGTCACGGCGGAGCACTACATCAACGACGCGGGCGCGCAGATGGACAAGTTCGGGGCCTCGATCGTCGCAACCGCGCGCGGCACCGAGGTGCCCGAGGGCGGCTACTCCGGCCCGTGGATCGACGACCTGGCCGAGCAGCTGCTGGCGGAGCGTCCTGACCTGCTCGAGCTGCCGGAGGCCGAGGCGACGGCGTGGGCGCGGGACCGCGGCTACACCCTCCAGCTGGCCCAGATCCGGCGGACGCTGGACGACTTCAACGTGCACTTCGACGTGTGGTTCAGCGAGAAGTCCCTGCACGACGGGGGAAAGGTCGAGGAGGCCGTCGCGCGGCTGCGCGAGCAGGGCCACGTCGACGACCGCGACGGTGCGGTCTGGCTGCGGACCACCGACTTCGGTGACGACAAGGACCGCGTGCTCGTCCGCGCCAACGGCAGCCCCACCTACCTCGCGGCGGACGCGGCCTACTACCTGTCGAAGAAGGACCGCGGCTTCACCGAGAAGGTGTACATGCTCGGGGCCGACCACCACGGCTACGTCGGCCGTCTCAAGGCGGTCGCCGCCTGCGCGGGGGACGACCCGGAGGTGAACATCGAGGTGCTCATCGGCCAGCTGATCAACATCAGCGGCGAGCGGATGGGCAAGCGGCGCGGCAACGCGGTCTTCCTCTCCGACCTCATCGAGTGGATCGGGTCGGACCCGGTCCGCTACTCCCTGGCCCGCTACCCCGCGGACACCCCGCTGGACCTCGACGGCGAGCAGCTGCGCAGGCGGACGAACGACAACCCCGTCTTCTACGTCCAGTACGCCCACGCCCGCACCTGCAACGTCGCCCGCCTGGCGCGGGAGGACGGCGTGCTGCGGGAGGAGGGCTTCGACCCCGCGCTGCTCACGCACGAGACCGAGGCGGTGCTGCTCGCGGCGCTCGGCGACTTCCCCCGCGTGGTCGCCCAGGCCGCCCAGCTGCGCGAGCCGCACCGGGTCGCCCGCTACCTGGAGGACCTGGCCGGTCGGTTCCACAAGTGGTACGACGAGTGCCGGGTGCGCCCGATGACCGAGGACGAGGAGGTCACCGACCTGCACCGCTCCCGGCTCTGGCTCAACGACGCCACCCGGCAGGTCCTCGCCAACGGCCTGGGTCTCCTCGGCGTCTCCGCCCCCGAGCGGATGTGAGCGGAGCCCTCCCGCCCGCCTCCCGTCATACCCCACAGATCCGGAGCACCCCGTGAGCACACCTGTCCGCCTGGCCCTGCTCGGTGCCGGCACCGTCGGGGCCGCCGTCGCCCGCCGTCTCGCCGAGCGGGGGGAGCGGTATGCCGCCGGCCTCGGGCGACCCCTGGAGCTGGTGGGTGTCGCCGTCCGCGACACGGCCCGCCCGCGGGGGGTGTCGACCCCGCCCTGCTCACCACCGACGCGCGGTCCCTGGTCGGGGCGGTCGACGTCGTCGTGGAGGTCATGGGCGGGATCGAGCCGGCCCGTGGCCTCCTCGAGGAGGCGATGGCCGGCGGCGCCCAGGTGGTCACCGCCAACAAGCAGCTGCTCGCCCGCCACGGTGACGACCTGCACGCGCTCGCCGCCAAGCACGGGGTGGGCCTGGACCACGAGGCGGCGGTTAGGGCCGCCGTCCCGGTGCTCAGCGTGGTCCGCGAGGCGCTCGCCGGGGACGAGATCACGGCCCTGCGCGGGGTCGTCAACGGCTCGACGAACTACGTGCTCGACCTGGTGGCCACCCAGGGCGTCCCGTTCGAGGCGGCCGTGCGGCAGGCGGGCGAGCTCGGATACCTCGAGGCCGACCCGAGCGAGGACCTCGATGGCCTGGACGCGGCCGCCAAGATCGTCCTGCTCGCCCGGGCGGCCTGGGGCGGGACGGTCCGGCTGGAGGACGTCGACATCACCGGCATCGGTGGACTGACCGACGAGGACTTCGCGCGGGCCGCGCGGTCCGGCACGGTGGTCAAGCTGGTGGCCTCGGCCCGGCGGGAGGCGGGTGGGAGGGCCTCGTTGTCGGTGCGGCCCGAGGCGCTCCCGGCCGACGACCCGCTGGCCCGGGTGCGGGGCGGCACCAACGTCCTGGTGCTCACGGCGGAGTCCGCCGGCGAGCTGCGCCTCGAGGGCCCCGGCGCCGGCGGGGACGCGACGGCCTCGGCCGTGCTGGCCGACCTCCTGCGGGCGGCGGGGCGCGTCCGACGCTGACGGGTGCGGCCGCGCGCAGCCACGCCGGGCGCGTGCGCGTCAGGTGGGTGGAACGGCCGGGGCGCGTGTTATCTTGGGTGCGCCTCGAGAGGAGGGCGGCCAGTCGGCCGGCTCCGAGGCAATCTCCACGCGCGGACCGTCGGGTCGACCGACACGGCAGCGCCAGATCCCTGGCCGGTCCGGGCATCGAGCCCCATCACGCGCGATTCCTGCGCGTCGACCAATCTGAGACCCCAGACCCGGGATGTTCCGGAGCCGAGGGGGAAGGACCTACGTGACCGAGATCACCGACGCTGCTGCGACCAGGACCGGATCGCTCAGCACTCTCCGTCTGGCCGAGCTGCAGCAGCTCGCCTCCAGCATGGGCATCTCCGTGAGCGCGAAGATGCGCAAGGCGGACCTGGTGTCCGCCATCCGCGAGCAGCGTGGCGGGGGCCCGCGCCGCGGCTCCGACCAGGACGGGACCCCGGCCCCGGCGCCCGCCGTCGAGACCTCCCGCAGCCAGCCCCAGGGTGATGGTGCGGGCGCCGACCGTGGGCAGGGCGACCCCGGCCGTGGGCAGGGCGAGGCGACGGGCGGCATCGAGGCTGCGCTGGACCGGGCCCAGGCCCAGCGCGAGGAGGCCGCGGTCTCCCGCCCCCGCCGGAGCCGGCGCGCCGCGTCGGGCGTGGGCGCCCCGCCCGCACCGGAGCAGCGGGAGCAGCAGGACTCCCCGGAGGTCTCGGGCCGTGAGCAGCCCGCCCGCCGCGAGGACCAGGGCTCGGGCCGCGAGGACCAGGGCCGCCGCGAGGACCAGGGCTCGGGCCGCGAGGAGCAGCGCCGCGAGGACCAGGCGAGCAGGGTGGTGAGCGCGAGGGCCGTGAGGGCCAGGGTGCCGAGCGCCAGGGCCGGCGGGAGGGCCGGAGCCAGCGTGAGGGCCAGGGCCAGCGCGAGCAGTCGCGCGAGGATCAGGGTGGCGAGCGCCAGGGCCAGCGCGAGGGTCGCGACCAGCAGGGCCAGGGCGACGCCCAGGGCCAGCGCGAGGGTCAGCAGCGCGACCTCGACGACGACGGTGACGACGACGGTCGCCGTGGTCGGCGCCGCAACCGCAACCGCAACCGCAACCGGGACCGTCAGCGTCCCCGTCCGGGTGCGCAGGGCGGGGGCCAGGGTGCTCCGGGTCAGCAGGACGAGGAGGCCTACTCCGACGAGGACGTCCTCGTGCCCGTCGGCGGCGTCCTGGACCTGCTGGACAACTACGCCTTCATCCGCACCACCGGCTACCTGCCCGGCCCCACCGACGTCTACGTCCCCATGGGCCTGGTCAAGAAGCACGGTCTGCGCAAGGGTGACGCCGTCCAGGGGGCCATCAAGGCCCCGCAGGACGGCAGCGACGTCGGCCAGCACACCGTGTCCTCCTCCGGCAGCAAGCGCGACCGCGGCAAGTTCTCGGCACTCGTGCGCCTGGACGCGGTCAACGGCCGGTCGCCGGAGGAGGCTCGCCGGCGGCCCGACTTCGCCAAGCTGACCCCGCTCTACCCGCAGGAGCGCCTGCGGCTGGAGACCGACCAGAAGAACCTCACGACGCGGATCATCGACCTCGTCGCGCCGATCGGCAAGGGCCAGCGCGGACTGCTGGTCGCGCCCGCCAAGGCGGGCAAGACGCTGATCCTGCAGGCGATCGCCAACGCGATCACGACCAACAACCCCGAGTGCCACCTCATGGTCGTCCTGGTGGACGAGCGTCCCGAGGAGGTCACGGACATGGAGCGCGCGGTCAAGGGCGAGGTCATCTCCTCGACCTTCGACCGGCCGGCCGAGGACCACACGACGGTCGCGGAGCTGGCGATCGAGCGCGCCAAGCGTCTGGTCGAGCTCGGTGGCGACGTGGTGGTCCTGCTGGACTCCATCACCCGGCTGGGCCGCGCCTACAACCTGGCCGCCCCGGCGTCGGGCCGGATCCTGTCCGGTGGTGTCGACTCGGCCGCGCTCTACCCGCCCAAGCGCTTCTTCGGCGCCGCCCGCAACATCGAGAACGGCGGCTCGCTGACCATCCTGGCGACCGCGCTCGTGGAGACCGGCTCCAAGATGGACGAGGTCATCTTCGAGGAGTTCAAGGGCACCGGCAACATGGAGCTCAAGCTGGACCGGCAGCTGGCCAACCGCCGCATCTTCCCGGCGGTCGACGTCAACGCCTCCGGCACGCGGCGCGAGGAGATCCTCCTCGGCGCCGACGAGCTGAAGATCATGTGGAAGTTGCGCCGGGTCCTCGCCGCCCTCGACCCGCAGCAGGCGGTCGAGCTGCTGCTGGACCGGGTGCGCAAGACCAAGCACAACTACGAGTTCCTCACCCAGGTCCAGCAGACCAGCGCGGTCCGGCTGGACGACGAGGACTGAGGAACGCGCTAGAATCATCCGTTGGCCCACCGGTTCACGCCGTCGCACCCTGCGCCGGCGACCCGGGGAACCCGCCATCCTCGCAAGGAGACGCCCCATGAAGAAGGACATCCACCCGGAGTACGTCGAGACCCAGGTCACCTGCACCTGCGGTGCGACGTTCACCACCCGGAGCACCGCCACGTCCGGCCACATCAGCGCCGACGTCTGCTCCAACTGCCACCCGTTCTACACGGGCAAGCAGAAGATCCTGGACACCGGTGGCCGCGTGGCCCGCTTCCTGGAGCGTTACGGCAAGAAGGCCGCCAACTAGGACCTGCGACGCCGGTCCCGCGAGCTGCTCGCGGGGCCGGCGTCCGCCGTCTCCCGGGTCCGCGCACCCGTCCCCGATCAACCCACCGGAAGGTAGGCCGTGGCCGACACCTCAGCCTTCGAGCCGGCCCGCCCGTTGCTGGCCGAGCACGCCGACATCGAGCGGCAGCTGGCCGATCCCGCGGTGCACGGCGACCCGGCCGCCCTGCGGCGCCTCAACAAGAGGTATGCGGCGCTCGGCCCGACCGTGGCGGCCTACCGGGCCTGGGAGCGGGCGGTCGGGGACCTGGGCGCGGCACGGGAGATGGCCGGCGAGGAGCCGTCGTTCGCCGAGGAGCTGCCGGCGCTCGAGGCGGAGGCGGCCCGGGCCGCGGAGCACCTGCGGCGTCAGCTCGTGCCGCGCGACCCGGACGACGACCGCGACGTCATCCTGGAGGTCAAGGCCGGGGAGGGTGGCGCGGAGTCGGCGCTGTTCGCCGCCGACCTCATGCGGATGTACCTGCGCTACGCCGAGCGCCGGGGCTGGCGCACCGAGCTGCTGGACACGGCGGAGTCCGACCTCGGCGGCTACAAGGAGGCCAGGGTCTCCATCTCCGCGACCGGCACGCCCGGCCCGGGGGAGGCTCCCTGGGCCCGGCTGAAGTACGAGGGTGGCGTGCACCGCGTGCAGCGGGTCCCCGTGACCGAGAGCCAGGGGCGGATCCACACCTCGGCGGCGGGCGTGCTCGTGCTCCCCGACATCGACGACCCGGCCGAGGTCGCCCTCGACCCGAACGACCTCAAGATCGACGTCTTCCGCTCCTCCGGGCCCGGTGGGCAGTCGGTCAACACGACGGACTCGGCCGTCCGCATCACCCACCTGCCCACCGGGCTGGTCGTCAGCTGCCAGAACGAGAAGTCCCAGCTGCAGAACAAGGAGTCCGCGCTGCGGGTGCTCCGGGCCCGGCTGCACCAGCTGGCGGTCGAGGAGGCGGAGGCGGCCGCGAGCGAGGTGCGGCGCAGCCAGATCCGCACGGTCGACCGCAGCGAGCGGATCAGGACCTACAACTTCCCCGAGAACCGCATCGCCGACCACCGCACGGGCTACAAGGCGTTCAACCTGGACCACGTGCTCGACGGCGACCTGGACCCGGTCGTGCAGTCGGCGGTCGACGCGGACGAGGCGGCGCGGCTCGCGGCGGCCGGGGACCGGTGAGCACCCACCCGCAGCACGGGGGCCGGACCGGCGAGGAGGTCGGTCGCACCATCGACCACCTGGTGCGCGAGGCGACGACGCGGTTGCTGGCCGCCGGGGTGGCCAGCCCCGGGCCCGACGCCGAGAGCCTGCTGGCGCACGCGCTGGGCCGGGACGTCGGCGACGTCCGCCGGGCCCGGCTCCTGGGCGAGCGGGCGCCGGAGGCGGTTGAGACGGCATACCGGGCCCTCGTCACCCGTCGCGCGGATCGCGTCCCGCTGCAGCACCTGACGGGACTCGCGCACTTCCACGGGCTCGAGCTCGCCGTCGGACCGGGTGTCTTCGTCCCCCGACCCGAGACCGAGGTGCTGGTCCAGCTCGCGCTGGAGGCGGTCCGGGAGGTCCGCGGACCGGTCGTCGTCGACCTGTGCACCGGGAGCGGCGCCGTCGCGCTGGCCCTCGCCGCGGCCCGGCCCGACGCCCGGGTGGGCGCCGTCGAGCTCTCGCCCGAGGCGTTCCGGTATGCCGAGGACAACCGCCGGCGCACCGGGCTGCCGGTGGACCTGCGGCGCGGTCGGGCCCAGGAGGCCTTCGACGACCTGGTGGGCACCGTCGACCTCGTCACCTGCAACCCTCCCTACATCCCGCCCGACGCCGTGCCGGTGGACCAGGAGGTCCGCGACCACGATCCCGCGCTCGCCCTCTACGGCGGGGGGGAGGACGGGCTGCGGATCCCGCTCGAGCTGGCCGACCATGCGCTGCGGCTGCTGCGCCCCGGGGGTGTGCTGCTCATGGAGCACGCCGACGCGCAGGGCGTGAGCCTGCCGCGTGCGCTGCTGGCCCAGGGCTGGACCGAGGTCTCCGACCACCTGGACCTGGCGGGGCGTCCCCGGGTCTCCCGAGCCGTGCGCTGAGCCCGGCGCCCCCCTGGGGTCACGGCTCAGCCCCCGGCTCGCGAGGCGGCGCCGGGGGCTGGAGTCGGTGTCTCAGGGGATCACAGTGCGTTCATCAGCCAGATCACCAGGACGATGATCAGCAGGATGCCGACGATGGTCCAGATCAGACCGCTACCGCGCATGATTCACTCTCCTCTCGGCATGGGCACCGGGGTGCACCCACGTCAGAGAACCTACTGTCAGCGCTGCGGTTCCTGGGCGCAACCTGAAACGACACGCGGGGCCGCGTGGGAAGATGGCTCCCGGCCCCAGCCGTCGACCCGGGAGGACCCCATGAGCGCCACGCCGTCGCTGCAGGACCGTCTGCTGGACTGCACCGACCCCGCGCGGCGTCGCCCCTCGGTGGAGCGGGCGGCCGCGGTCGTGCGGGAGGGCAAGGTCGTCGTCCTGCCGACCGACACGGTCTACGGCGTGGGCGCGGACGCCTTCGACGTGGTGGCGGTGGCCATGGTCCTGGCGGCCAAGCACCGGGGCCGGGAGATGCCGCCACCGGTGCTCGTGCCCGAGCCGCGCACGGTCGACGGGCTCGCGATCGACGTCCCGATGTACGCCCGCATCCTCATGCGACAGTTCTGGCCCGGGCCCCTGACGCTCGTCCTGCGCTCCCAGCCCTCCCTGCAGTGGGACCTGGGCGAGACCAACGGGACGGTCGCGCTGCGGATGCCCGACGACGACGTGGCTCTCAGCCTGCTGAGCGAGGTCGGCCCCCTGGCCGTGACCAGCGCCAACGTCACTGGGCAGCCGGCAGCGACCACGGCCGCGGAAGCCCTGGAGCAGCTCGGGGGAGCGGTCGCCGCCTACCTGGACGACGGTCCGCGCACCGGTGGCGCCCCCTCGACGATCCTCGACTGCACCGGTGAGGAGCCCGTCGTGCTCCGCCTCGGGGCCCTGTCCCCCGAGGAGATCCGCGCCGTCCTGGGGACGACCGCCCTGCACGACGCGCCCCGGAGGGAGGCGGCGGCGGCGGACGCGTCGGAGCCCGCCCCCGGGACCACCGTGGAGCCCGCCCCCGGGACCATCGTGGAGCCCGCCCCCGGGACCACGGAGGACCCGACGGCGGGCCTGGTCGGATCGGTCCGGCCCAGCGGGGTGAGCACGCCCCCCGGCGCGGTGCAGGTCGTGCGGGGACCGGCAGCGCCGGCCTGAGCCGACGGCATACAGTGTCCGCATGACGACGTCTGTGACTCCTGACACGTACTACGGCCCGTCCTTCGCCGCCCTGCTCGAGCAGGACCCGGACGTCGCCGGCCTGCTCGTCAGCGAGCTGGACCGCCAGCGGGCCGGGCTGCAGCTCATCGCCAGCGAGAACCAGACCAGCCCGGCGGTGCTCGCGGCCCTGGGCTCGACCCTGTCCAACAAGTACGCCGAGGGCTACCCCGACGCCCGGTACTACGGCGGCTGCTCCGAGGTGGACAAGGTCGAGAAGCTCGCGATCGAGCGGGCCAAGGAGCTCTTCGGGGCCGACCACGCGAACGTGCAGGCCCACTCGGGCGCGAGCGCCAACCAGGCGGTCTACGGCGCCTTCGCGTCACCGGGCGACACGATCCTGGCGATGTCCCTGGACCACGGGGGTCACCTGACCCACGGGTTCAAGGTCAGCTTCTCCGGCAAGTGGTTCAACGCGGTCCAGTACGGCGTGTCCCCGGAGACCGAGGACATCGACTACGACCAGGTCGAGGCCCTGGCCAAGGAGCACCGGCCCAAGATCATCATCGCCGGAGGCTCGGCGATCCCGCGGCTCATCGACTTCGCCCGCTTCCGCGCCATCGCCGACGAGGTCGGGGCCATCTTCTGGGTCGACGCCGCCCACTTCATCGGGCTCGTGGCCGGCAAGGTCATCCCCTCGCCGGTGCCCCACGCCGACGTCGTCTCCTTCACCACCCACAAAGTCCTGCGCGGCCCCCGGGGCGGCGCCATCGTGTGCAAGGAGGAGCACGCCCGCAAGATCGACCGGGCCGTGTTCCCGATGATGCAGGGCGGCCCCCTCATGCACGCGGTCGCCGGCAAGGCCGTCAACTTCGCCGAGTGCATGACGCCCGCCTACCAGGCGTACGCGCAGCAGGTGCTCGACAACGCCCAGGCGCTCGCCGGACAGCTGGCCGAGCACGACATCCGGCCCATCACCGGCGGCACCGACACCCACCTGTCGCTGCACGACCTGCGGGGGGTCGGTGTCACCGGCGCCGACGCGGAGGCCCGGTGCGACGCGGCCGGCATCGTCCTGAACAAGAACGCCATCCCCTTCGACCCGGAGAAGCCCAACGTGGCCTCCGGCATCCGCGTGGGCACCCCCTCGCTGACCACCCAGGGGATGGGCGCCGAGCAGATGCGCACGGTCGCCGACCTCATCCACCGGGCCGTGACGGAGACTGACGGGTCGGCCGACCATCCCGTGGCCCGTGAGATCCGGGACGAGACCACCGAGCTGCTCACCGCCTACCCGGCCTACCCCGAGCCCGCCGCGCGCTGACCCGGGGACCGCGGGCCCGTGCGTGAGTTCCTGATGGTGCTGCTCACCGCAGCCATCGTCACGTATCTCACCACCCCCCTCGTGCGGCGGGTCGCGCTGGCCGTCGGGGCGATCACCGCAGTGAGGGACCGGGACGTCCACTCCGTCCCCATCCCCAGGCTGGGCGGCGTCGCCATGCTGCTCGGCTTCGCCGCCGCGGTGCTGCTCGGCTCCCGGCTGCCCTACCTCGGTCAGCTCTTCGACGACTCGCCGGCCCTGCTCGGCGTGCTCGCGGGAGCCACCCTCATCACCCTGCTGGGCGCCATCGACGACGTCCGCGACCTCGACTGGCTGACCAAGCTCGCCGGGCAGGTCCTCGCCGGCGGCATCATGGCCTTCTTCGGGGTCCGTCTGCTGTCGCTGCCCATCGGGGGGACGACCGTGCTGGACGGACCGGTGCTGGTTATGCTCACGATCCTCGTGGTGGTCATCTCGACCAACGCGGTCAACTTCATCGACGGTCTCGACGGCCTGGCGGCCGGGGTGGTGCTCATCGCCGCCGGCGCCTTCTTCGCCTGGACCTACCTGGTGAGCAGTGCCTTCGACCCGCCCAACGTCTTCCACGTCGCGACCTTCATCAGCGCGGCGATCATCGGCATCTGCCTGGGCTTCCTCCCGCACAACTTCCACCCCGCCCGCCTCTTCATGGGTGATGCGGGCGCGCTGCTGCTCGGGCTGCTCCTGGCGGCGGCCACCATCTCGATGACGGGGTCGGTCGACCCGAGCTCGTCCCTGGCCAGCGCCTCGGCCCTCACCGCCATCCTGCTGCCGCTCGTCATCCCCCTGGCGATCATGGCCCTGCCCTTCCTCGACATCCTGCTCGCCGTGCGTCGGCGCACCCGCGCCGGCCAGCTGCCGTGGAAGCCCGACCGGGGCCACCTGCACCACCGGATGCTCGACATCGGCCACAGCCACCGGCGGGCCGTGGTCCTGCTCTACCTGTGGTCGGCGCTCATGGCGCTCGGAGCCGTCTCCTTCGCCTACGTGCCGGTGGAGGTGTCCGTCGTGGCCATCGTCCTCATGCTCGGGCTCGCCGTGGGTCTGACCTGGCGCCCCGTCCGCTCGCGCGTCGACTGACCGCCCTTCACCTGCGGGTTTGGAGATGGGGGAGCCGCTTGTGATAGTTTTCACAAGCCCTGCCCACCCGTTCGCGACGCCCAGGAGCACCCCCATGACCGCACCCGCGCCGCGCCCTGCGCGCACGCCGTTGCGGTCGATGCTCCAGGGTGGTCTCGTGCCCGGCGTCCCGGTCGCCCTCATCGCCCCGTTGCTGGCCTGGGCGGCCGCCGGGGGAGGGGCCGCCGTCTCGGCGCTGCTCGGCGGGGTGGTGTCGCTGGCGATCTTCGTCCTCGGTGTGCTCGGCATCCGGGGGGTGCTCATGGGGCCCACCGCCACCACGATGGCCGGGGCGTTCGGCGTCTTCGTCCTGCAGATGGCGGTGCTCGCCGTCGTCGTCTGGTCGCTCGCCCAGACGACCTGGCTGGAGGTCACCCCCCTGGTGCTGGTGTTCGTCGTCGTCGGCCTGGTCTTCCAGGTCGGGCTGGTGGTGGGCTACCTGCGCTCCCGCTCCGAGCTCTCCGTGACCCTCTCGGGGGAGGGCTCGTGAGCCGGCCGGGAGGTCCTGACGAGCCGTGGCAGCCGCGGCGCGTGCCGTCCCCGGACGGCTCCTTCGAGCCCGAGGTCACCGGCATGAGCCGGCAGACCGACCTGGCCAACGCCGTCATCGCCTACCTGCTCGCCGGACCGGCCGGATTCGGCCTGCTGGGCTGGGTGCTGGACGCCCTCATCGGCACCCAGTTCCTGCTCCCGGTGGGCGTGGTGCTGGGGATGGTGCTGTCCATGTACGTGATCTGGGTCAGGTACGGTAGGCCATGACCCGGATGTCCCTACTTGTCCCTGCCCGGACATCCCCGCTGTCCCGGACCACCTGTATGGAGGAGAACGCGTGAGTGCGACCATGACGGCCGCTGGGCTGGTCCTGCCCATGGCGGAGGACGAGAGCCACTTCCCGCCCACACCGGGCGACTTCTGGCAGCCGATGTTCGCGATCCCCGGGACCGACTACTTCGTCACCCGGCCGATGGTCCTCATGGCGATCGCCACCGGCCTGCTCATGCTGTGGCTGTGGGCCTCCACCCGCCGGGCCGCGATCATCCCCTCCAAGGGCCAGTGGGTCACCGAGCAGGTCTACAACTTCGCGCGCAACGGCATCTCCCGGGACATGATCGGCAGCAAGGACTTCCTGCCCTTCGTCCCGTTCCTGTTCAGCCTGTTCGTCTTCATCCTGCTCAACAACCTCTTCGGCATCATCCCGCCGTTCCAGAACCCCACGATGGCGCGGGTCGGCTTCCCGATCGGGCTCACCCTGCTCGTCTACGTTGTGTACCACTGGGTCGGCCTGCGCAAGAAGGGCGGGGTGGGCGCCTACCTCGGCTCCATGCTCCCCGGCGGGCTGCCGGGCTGGATCAAGCCCTTCATCCTGCTCCTGGAGCTCATCACCTTCTTCATCACCCGGCCGCTCACCCTGGCGCTGCGACTGTTCGGCAACATGTTCGCCGGGCACATGCTCCTGGTGGTCTTCATCGTCGGCGGCTGGTACCTCTTCAAGACCTTCGACCCCGGCCTCATGGCCGTGGCCGTCCCGGCCTGGATCCTCGGCTTCGCGCTGACCATCTTCGAGGCGCTGATCCAGTTCCTGCAGGCCTACGTCTTCACCCTCCTGGCCGCCTCCTACATCGGCGGCGCGCTCGCGGACGAGCACTGAGCCACCGGCTCGGCACCACCGCACCCCCCTGACCGACAACTGAATACGCACGACAACGCTTCGGCTCCCCGGACGGGGTGCCGGGACATCACACAGAAAGAGATATGACGTGACTGGTGACATCACTCTGCTCGGCTACGGCCTGTCCACCATCGGCCCGGCCATCGCCGTGGGTCTGATCTTCGCCGCCTACATCAACGGTGTCGCGCGCCAGCCCGAGGCGCAGGGCAAGCTCCAGCCGATCGCCATCCTCGGCTTCGCGCTGGCGGAGGCCCTGGCCATCTTCGGCCTGGTCCTCTTCTTCATCGCCTTCTTCACCGGCTGACCCGGCCCCGCCCCATCCCAGACCCCGTCCCGGACCGGTTGAAGCCGGCCAGGGACACGCACCAGTGAGGAGCCGCTCGTGGAGCACACCACGATCGTTGCGGGCGTGCTGAAAGCTGCCACCGAGACCACCCAGCCGATGGGCGCCGGCGAGGACGCCGTCCCGATCCTGCCCTACCTGCCGGAGTTCATCTTCGGTCTCATCGCCTTCGGCATCCTGTACTTCTTCGTCGCCAAGAAGATCGTCCCGACGCTCGAGCGTGTCTACGCCGAGCGCACGGACGCCATCGAGGGTGGCATGCAGGCGGCGGAGAAAGCCCAGGCGGAGGCCGCCGCAGCCAAGAAGCAGTACGAGGACCAGCTCAGCGAGGCCCGCGCCGAGGCTGCCCGCATCCGCGAGCACGCCAAGGAGCAGGGCGCCCAGATCATCGCCGAGATGCGTGAGCAGGCCAACGTCGAGGCCACCCGGATCACCGAGACCGCCCACAAGCAGGTCGAGGCCGAGCGGCAGCAGGCCATGGTCCAGCTGCGCGGCGAGGTCGGCCAGATCTCGACCGACCTGGCCAGCAAGATCGTCGGAGAGTCCCTGCACGACGAGACCCGCCAGCGCGGGATCGTCGACCGCTTCCTCGCCGAGCTCGAGGCCGGCACCATCCAGCCCGCGAAGCTGGGCGCCGGTCACGGGACCGAGCAGGGGCGTTGATGGACAGCGCCTTCCGTCGTTCCTACGCCGCGGTCGAGGAGGCCCTGCGCAACGCCCTGGGCTCCGACGCCGGGGTGGACGCCGGCCGCACCGCCGAGGAGCTGTGGGCCGTGACCCGGGCGATCGAGGGCAGCCCCGTGCTGCGCCGCAGCCTGGCCGACCCCTCGCGCGAGGGTGCCGACAAGGCCGCCCTCGCCGAGCAGCTCTTCCGCGGCAAGGTCGGTGACGGTGCGCTCTTCCTCACCCGGGCCGTCGCGGCCCAGCGCTGGGGCGGCGAGGGTGACCTCGTGAGCGCCCTGGAGCGGATCGGGGTCGAGGCCATGCTGGCCCAGGCCGAGCGCCACGGTCGGCTGGGACAGGTCGAGGATGAGCTGTTCCGCTTCGGCCGGATCGTCACGGCCATACCTGAGCTGCAGGCGGCCCTGGGCGACCGCCGGGCCGACGCGGCCGCCAGGTCGGCGCTCGTCGACCGGCTGCTGTCGGTCAAGACGGCCCCGGAGACCGTGAGCCTGGCCCGTCAGGCGGTCAGCGGCGTGCGTGGCCGGCGGTTCGACAAGGGCCTGCGTGCCTACCTCGACCAGGCGGCGCAGCGTCAGGACCAGGTCACCGCCACGGTGACCAGCGCCGTCCCGCTGTCCGACGAGCAGCACAGCCGCCTCGCCACCGCCCTCAGCCAGCAGTACGGACGCCAGGTCCACACGAACGTGGTCATCGACGAGAACGTCGTCGGTGGCATCCGCGTGGAGATCGGCGACGAGGTCATCGACGGCACCGTCAGCCAGAAGCTGTCCGACGCACGCCGCACGATGACCAGCTGACCCACCCCACCCACCGACGACACCGCACCTACCCGGCCCACCGGCACCCGCACCGGGCCGACGACGAGGAGAAGAGACATGACGGAGCTTTCGATCCGTCCGGAGGAGATCCGCGACGCCCTGGACCAGTTCGTCCAGTCCTACGAGCCGAGCGCCGCCTCTCGCGAAGAGGTCGGCCGCGTGGTGGATGCCAGCGACGGCATCGCCCACGTCGAGGGCCTGCCCTCGGTGATGACCAACGAGCTGCTGCAGTTCGAGGACGGTACGCTCGGTCTGGCCCTGAACCTGGACGTGCACGAGGTCGGTGTCATCGTCCTGGGCGACTTCTCCGGTCTGGAGTCGGGTCAGGCGGTGCGTCGCACCGGTGAGGTCCTGTCCGTGCCCGTCGGTGATGGCTACCTCGGGCGGGTCGTCGACCCGCTCGGCCAGCCGATCGACGGCCTGGGGGAGATCGCGACCGACGGTCGTCGCGCCCTGGAGCTGCAGGCACCCGGCGTCATGATGCGCAAGTCCGTGCACGAGCCCCTGCAGACCGGGATCAAGGCGATCGACGCCATGATCCCGATCGGTCGCGGGCAGCGGCAGCTCATCATCGGCGACCGGCAGACCGGCAAGACGGCCGTCGCGATCGACACGATCCTCAACCAGAAGTCCAACTGGGAGTCCGGCGACCCGGAGAAGCAGGTCCGCTGCATCTACGTCGCGATCGGTCAGAAGGGCTCCACGATCGCCGGCGTGCGCGGCACCCTGGAGGAGGCCGGCGCGCTGGAGTACACCACGATCGTCGCCGCCCCGGCCTCGGACGCCGCCGGCTTCAAGTACCTCGCGCCGTACACCGGCTCGGCCATCGGCCAGCACTGGATGTACCAGGGCAAGCACGTCCTCATCGTCTTCGACGACCTGTCCAAGCAGGCCGAGGCCTACCGCGCCGTGTCGCTCCTGCTGCGCCGCCCGCCGGGCCGCGAGGCCTACCCCGGTGACGTCTTCTACCTGCACAGCCGGCTCCTGGAGCGTTGCGCCAAGCTGTCCGACGAGCTGGGTGGGGGGTCGATGACCGGCCTGCCGATCATCGAGACCAAGGCCGGTGACGTGTCGGCGTACATCCCGACCAACGTCATCTCCATCACCGACGGCCAGATCTACCTGCAGTCGGACCTGTTCAACTCCAACGTCCGCCCGGCGATCGACGTGGGTGTCTCCGTCTCCAGGGTCGGTGGTGCCGCCCAGATCAAGGCGATGAAGGCGGTCTCCGGACGCCTCAAGGTCGACCTCGCGCAGTTCCGCGAGATGGAGGCCTTCGCGATGTTCGCCTCCGACCTGGACGCCGCCTCCAAGGCCCAGCTCGAGCGCGGTGCCCGCATGGTCGAGATCCTCAAGCAGCCGCAGTCCTCCCCGGTGCCGGTGGAGGAGCAGGTCGGCATCATCTGGGCCGGCACCAACGGCCACATCGACGACGTGCCAGTCTCCGACGTGCGCCGCTTCGAGTCCGAGTGGGTCGACCACCTGCGCCGCGAGCACGGTGACCTGCTGGCCGGCATCCGCGAGAGCGGCAAGCTGGGCGACGACACCGAGTCGGTCCTGGGCGAGGCGATGGCGGCTTTCAAGCAGGAGTTCCGCCCGGACTCCAGCGCGGAGGTGCACGTCGGCTCCGCCGAGGACGAGGACAACATCGACGCGATGGCGGACGAGGACGTCGACCACGAGCAGATCACCGTCAACCGCCGCTGACCGGCGGACCTGACGACAGACACGAGAGAGGCGAGATATGGGAGCGCAGCAGCGGGAGTACCGCCAGCGCAGCCGGTCCGTCCAGTCGACGCAGAAGATCACCCGGGCGATGGAGCTCATCGCCGCCTCCCGCGTCGTCAAGGCACGGCAGCGGGTCGCGGAGACCACGCCATACGCCGCTGCCATCACCCGCGCGGTGTCGGCGGTGGCGACGCATACCGAGGACATCGACCACCCGCTGGTCACGGCGCGGGAGAACCCGCGCCGGGCGGCGATGATCGTCATCACCTCCGACCGGGGGCTGGCCGGGGCCTACTCGGCCAGCGTGCTCAAGCGCAGCGAGCAGCTCCGCGAGCTGCTCCAGGACGAGGGGATGGAGGTCGTCCCCTACCTCACGGGCCGCAAGGCAGAGTCCTACTACCGCTTCCGCGGTCGTGAGTTCGCCCAGTCCTGGACCGGCTTCTCCGACGCCCCGACCTTCGAGGTCGCCAAGGAGATCGCCGAGACCGGCGTGCGCGAGTTCGTCAAGGGAGCCGAGAACGGCGGCGTGGACGAGCTCCACATCGTCTACACCCGGTTCATCAACATGGTGAGCCAGGAGGTGCAGGTCACCCGCCTGCTCCCGCTGGAGGTCGTCGAGGACGAGGCGCCGCGCACGGAGAACGCCTACCCGCTCTACGAGTTCGAGCCGAGCGGCCCCGAGGTGCTCGACGCGCTGCTGCCCCGCTACATCACCTCCCGCGTCTGGAACGCCCTGCTGCAGGCGGCCGCCTCCGAGCTGGCCGCCCGCCAGCGGGCGATGAAGTCCGCCACGGACAACGCGGAGGAGCTCATCAAGACGTACACCCGGTTGGCCAACCAGGCCCGCCAGGCCGAGATCACCCAAGAGATCAGCGAAATCGTGGGCGGCGCGAGCGCCCTCGCCGACGCCAAGAAGTGAGAAGGAAGCACATCATGACTGCTACCACTGACGCTCCCCAGCAGGAGCAGACCCAGGGCGCCGTGGGCCGTCTCTCCCGGATCATCGGCCCGGTCGTCGACGTCGAGTTCCCCCCGGGACAGATGCCCGCGCTCTACAACCTGCTCAAGACCGAGGTCACCATCGGTGACAGCACGAGCACGATCAACCTCGAGGTCGCCCAGGACATCGGCGACAACATGGTGCGGGCGATCTCGCTGCAGCCGACCGACGGCCTGGTCCGCGGCGCGCCCGTGCAGGACACCGGCGGCCCGATCACCGTGCCGGTCGGTGACGTGACCCTGGGTCACGTCTTCAACGCGACCGGTGACGTGCTGGACCTGCCCGAGGGCGAGACGCTGGAGGTCACCGAGCGCTGGGGGATCCACCGCCAGGCTCCGGCCTTCGACCAGCTGGAGTCCAAGACCCAGATGTTCGAGACCGGCATCAAGGTCATCGACCTGCTCACTCCCTATGTCCTCGGCGGCAAGATCGGCCTCTTCGGCGGCGCCGGCGTGGGCAAGACGGTGCTCATCCAGGAGATGATCGCCCGCGTCGCCCGCGACCACGGTGGTGTGTCGGTGTTCGCCGGTGTCGGCGAGCGCACCCGTGAGGGCAACGACCTCATCGTCGAGATGGAGGAGGCCGGGGTGCTCGGCCAGACCGCCCTGGTGTTCGGCCAGATGGACGAGCCGCCGGGCACCCGCCTGCGGGTCGCGCTGTCGGCGCTGACGATGGCGGAGTACTTCCGCGACGTGCAGAAGCAGGACGTGCTGCTGTTCATCGACAACATCTTCCGCTTCACCCAGGCCGGCTCCGAGGTGTCCACGCTGCTGGGCCGCATGCCCTCGGCCGTGGGCTACCAGCCCAACCTGGCGGACGAGATGGGCACCCTGCAGGAGCGCATCACCTCCACCCGCGGTCACTCGATCACCTCGATGCAGGCCATCTACGTGCCGGCCGACGACTACACCGACCCGGCTCCGGCGACCACCTTCGCCCACTTGGACGCGACGACCGAGCTCTCCCGCCCGATCGCCTCGATGGGTATCTACCCGGCGGTGGACCCGCTCGCCTCGACGAGCCGGATCCTGGACCCGCGCTACATCACCCGCGAGCACTACGACACCGCGGTCCGGGTCAAGTCGATCCTCCAGCGCTACAAGGAGCTGCAGGACATCATCGCGATCCTCGGCATCGACGAGCTCTCCGAGGAGGACAAGATCCTCGTCGGACGCGCCCGCCGGATCCAGCGCTTCCTGTCGCAGAACACCTACGTGGCCAAGCAGTTCACCGGCATCGAGGGTTCGACGGTGCCGCTGGCCGACACCATCGAGGCCTTCACCAAGGTCGCCGACGGTGACTACGACCACGTGCCGGAGCAGGCCTTCTTCATGTGCGGTGGCCTCGACGACGTCGAGCGCCAGGCCGCCGAGCTGGAGAAGAACAGCTGACCCACCGGTCCTCGGTATGACGAGGGGCCGGCCCGTCCTCGGACGGGCCGGCTCTTCGCCGTCCCCCCGGGCGCCGGGGCCTCCCGCGCGCCACCCGGCGTTCCGGTCCTACACCGCGTCGGAGACAATGGCCGGGTGATCGACGCCGACACCGCCGCCCTGGCCTCCGCGCTGCGCGCCCTGCCCGACGATCCGCGGGTGGTGGCCTCGGGCAACCACAGCGTCCCGTGGGAGCTCGTCCGGCTCCTGGACGAGAACGTCCCGCGCTACGTGCTCAACACCCTGAACGGCCCGCCGGGGATCCCCGAGCGGGAGGGCGTCACCGCCGAGACCAGCTTCGTCGGGGCCGGCCAGCGTCGGCACTCCGGGCTGCGCTACGTGCCCTCCCGGTTGTCTATGGTGCCGATCCTCTTCCGGCGCTCCCTCCCGGTGGACGCGGTCCTCCTGCACTGTTCGCTGCCCCGGGACGGCGTGGTCTCGCTGGGCATCGAGGTCAACGTGCTGCCCGCCGCCATCGAGGCCTGCCGGGAGCGGGGCGGCCTGGTCGTGGCGCAGATGAACGACCGCATGCCCTTCACCCACGGGGACGCGCTGGTGCCGCTGGAGCACGTCGACCTGGCGATCGAGGTGAGCAGCCCGCTCCCGACGCCTCCGGCCGCGGCGGCCCTGGGGGCCGACACCACCGCCATCGGCGAGCGCGTGGCCGCGATGGTGCCGGACGGCGCCACCCTGCAGATGGGGATCGGCGCGGTGCCGGACGCGGTGCTCGCGGCGCTGACCGGGCACCGCGGGCTGCGGCTGTGGACCGAGATGTTCTCCGACGGCGTGCTCGCCCTGGACGCCGCGGGGGCGCTCGACCCCGACCACCCGTTGACCACGTCCTTCCTCTTCGGCACCCAGGACCTTTACCACTGGCTCGACGACAACCGCAGGGTCCACATGCTGCGCACCGAGCGGACGAACGACCCAGCGCTCATCGCCCGTCAGCGCTCGATGACCTCGATCAACACCGCCCTGGAGGTCGACCTCTTCGGGCAGGCCAACGCCTCGCGGGTCGACGCCCGCATCCACAGCGGCTTCGGCGGCCAGACGGACTTCATCGTGGGGGCCATGCACTCCGCGGGCGGGCAGTCGATCATGGCCCTGCGCTCCTGGCACCCCAAGGCGGACGTCTCGACCATCGTCCCGATGGTCGACGAGCCGGTCACGTCCTTCCAGGCCTCCGCGATCGTCACCGAGCAGGGGGTCGCGCCGCTGTTCGGGCACAGCGAGAAGGACCAGGCGCGGCACCTCATCGAGCTCGCCGCCCACCCCCGGGTGCGGGACGAGCTGTGGGAGGAGGCCCACCACCTGGGCCTGGCCTGAGCGCCGGGTAGGCTCGCGCCGGCCGTGCGCCCGCGGCCCCACCCTGCCCGGACCGCGGTGTCCGGCACCCCTGCGAGGAGACCAGCGTGAGCCTGTGGAGCGTGCACGGCGACGGATACACGATCGAGCCCGGCGAGGTCGTGGGCCCCCGGCAGCGCCTGGCGTGGCTGCCGACAGTCGGGATCGGGATGCAGCACGTCGTGGCGATGTTCGGCGCCACCTTCCTGGTCCCGCTGATCACCGGCTTTCCGCCGAGCACGACGCTGCTCTTCAGCGGCATCGGCACCCTCCTCTTCCTCCTCGTCACCGGCAACCGTGTCCCCTCATACCTGGGGTCCTCCTTCGCCTTCCTCGCCCCGATCGCCGCGGCGCAGGGGGTGCACGGCCCGGCGGGCGCCCTCGGCGGCGTCGTGATGGCGGGGGTGGCGCTCCTCCTCGTCGGGCTGCTGGTGCAGACCGTGGGCCACGCGTGGGTGCACCGCCTCATGCCGCCCATGGTCACCGGGGCCATCGTCGCCCTCATCGGCCTCAACCTGGCACCCGCGGCCTGGAACAACGTCCAGCAGGCCCCGGTCACGGCGCTGGCGACCCTGCTGGCGATCCTCCTGTGCACCGTGCTGTTCCGTGGGCTGCTCGGCCGGCTCTCGATCCTGCTCGGCGTGCTGGTCGGGTATGCCGTCGCCGTGGCCCGGGGGGAGGTCGACCTCTCCGCCATCGGCGAGGCCGGTCTGGTCGGGGTGCCGACCCTGATGCTGCCGGAGTTCCACTGGGGGTGGCGGGACTCTTCCTGCCCGTCGTGCTCGTCCTGGTGGCGGAGAACATCGGGCACGTCAAGTCCGTGGCGCAGATGACCGAGGGCTCGGCCGACGCCCTGGACGACCACATCGGCCGCACGCTCATGGCCGACGGGCTGGCGACGACCCTGGCCGGCAGCGGCGGCGGGTCCGGCACGACGACCTACGCGGAGAACATCGGCGTCATGGCGGCGACGAGAGTCTACTCGACGGCCGCCTACTGGGTGGCGGGCCTCACGGCGATCGGCCTGGCCTTCCTCCCGAAGTTCGGCGCGGCGATCCAGACCGTGCCGGAGGGCGTGCTCGGCGGCGCGGCCACCGTCCTCTACGGCATGATCGGCGTGCTCGGCTTCCGGATCTGGATCGAGCACCGGGTCGACTTCGGCAACCCGATCAACCTCGCGACGGGGGCCGTGGCCCTGGTGGTCGGGATCGCCAACTACACCCTCTCGGCCGGTGAGCTGCTCTTCGAGGGGATCGCCCTGGGCACCTTCGCGGCCCTGGCCGTCTACCACGGCATGCACGCGATCAACCGCGTCACCGGGGCGGTCGCCGGCGAGGGCCACCTGGAGGTCGGAGGCCCCACCAACCCCGACCCGGAGATCCCGAGCCCGTCCTGGGAGGAGCCACGTGGCCGCTAGACTGGCCGGAGCCGCATACCGCCGAAAGAGGGAACGCAACTCGTGAGTGCACTTCAGGTCGAGCTCGTCGCCGCGGACCGTAAGGTCTGGTCCGGCGAGGCCCAGATGGTCAGCGCCCGCAGCATCGACGGCGAGCTCGGCATCCTGCCGGGTCACACCCCGCTGCTGGGGGTGCTCGTGAGCGGCGAGGTGCGCATCCACACCGGCGGGGGTTCCACCGAGACCGTCGTCATCGACAGCGGCTTCCTGTCCGTCGACCAGGACAAGGTCGTCGTGGTGGCCGACAGCGTGGACGCCGGCAACCTCGCCCGGGACGCCCGCTGAGGTCCTGATGCCCGAGGCCCTGCTGCTGGTGCTGATGGCGGTGCTGGGCGCTGCCGTCATCCTGGTGCTGGGCCTGGTCGCGTTCCGCGCCGCCGGCGACCGGTCGGCCCTGGCGCCGCCGATGCCGGCCGCCTACCGGGACGACGCCACCGGTGCGTGGCGCCGCGGGACCCTCCGCTTCGTCGACGACCGCCTGGCCCTCAAGGGGTCGGGCGGTCTTGCTGCCGGTCCCTGGATGCGGGGCAACCTCGACCTGGGCATCGCCCGCCCCCTCGCGGCGGCCGAGGCGGCGACCCTGGGTCGCAGCAACCTCATCCAGGTCCCGGCGACCTACGGCACCAGCACCTTCGAGCTGGCGCTGGACGAGCAGCACTACACCGCCCTCCGCGCCTGGGTCGAAGCCGTCCCCCCGGGCTGGAACAGCCAGGTGGCCTGACCCGCTCCCTTCCCCACCGGCCGCCTCCAGTGGTTGCCCCTCGCCCCACCTGCCGCCTCCAGTGGTTGCCTTTCGCCCCACCGGCCGCGTCTAATGGTTGGGCTCAGCCCCACCGGCCGCGTCTAATGGTTGGGCTCAGCCCCACCGGCCGCGTCCGGTGGTTGCCTTTCGCCCCACCGGCCGCGTCTAATGGTTGGGCTCAGCCCCACCGGCCGCGTCCGGTGGTTGCCTTTCGCCCCACCGGCCGCGTCCCATGGTTGGGCTCAGCCCCACCGGCCGCGTCCGGTGGTTGGGCACAGCCTCGCCCTAGTGACCCGACCCGCCCACGGGGCGGCCCGGCGACGTCTGGCACGATCAGGCCCATGGTCAACCTCACCCGGATCTACACCCGCACCGGCGACGACGGCACCACCGGGCTCGGCGACAACGGCCGCACGAGCAAGAACGACCCGAGGCTGGCCGCATACGCCGACACCGACGAGACCAACTCGGTCCTGGGAGTGGCGATCGCATGCGGCAACCTGCCGCTGGAGGTGCAGCAGACCCTGACCCGGGTGCAGAACGACCTCTTCGACGTGGGCGCCGACCTGTGCATGCCGCTGCGCGCGAGCTACGAGTGGGAGCCGCTGCGCGTCCGGCCGGAGTGGGTCGACGAGCTCGAGGAGGACTGCGACCGCTACAACGAGCACCTCGAGAAGCTGCGCTCGTTCATCCTGCCCGGCGGCACCCCCGGGTCGGCGCACCTGCACGTGGCCCGGACCGTGGCCCGCCGGGCCGAGCGCGCCGCGTGGGCCGCCGTCGAGGCCCACGGCGACCAGCCGGCCCCCGAGGACGCCCCCAAGGGCCAGGGCGGGGTCAACCCGCTCGCGGCGAAGTACCTCAACCGACTCTCCGACCTGCTGTTCATCCTCGCCCGCGTCGCCAACCTGTCCGGCGACGGCGACGTGCTGTGGCAGCCCGGCGGTGGCCGGGCCGAGCCGACGGGACCAGCGGCCCGCCGCCGGCGCGCGACGGAGGCCGACGACGCATGACCCACCGGCCGCCTCGTGTGGTTGCCCTTTCACCCACCAGCCGCCTCGTGTGGTTGCCCTTCCACCCATAGGCCACCGCCGGCGGGGCTGGACGCAACCACTGGAGGCGGCCGGTGGGGCTGAGCCCAACCACTGGAGGCGGCCGGTGGGGCTGAGCCCAACCACTGGAGGCGGCCCGTGGGGCTGAGCCCAACCACGGGACGCGGCCGGTGGGGCTGAGCCCAACCATTGGAGGCGGCCGGTGGAAGGTCAGGTGACGAGGGTCGCGGCCTCGCGGCGCGGGTCCGCCGCGGCGACCAGACCGCTGCGCGGGGAGCGCATCGCCGCGCCCACGCCGCCGAAGTACATGGACAGGGGAGGGTGCTCGTGGCGGGTCATGCCGGCCCGGTCCAGCGAGGCGGAGATCTCGGCGTCCGCCTCGTGGTCGATGCGGGTGGTCCCGTCCTCCAGCCGCCGCGGGTGCATGCGGGGCTGGTCGATCGCGCTCTGCAGGTCCTCACCGTGCCGGGCCATGTGCAGCAGCACCTGGGCCAACGCCGTGGTGATCCGGTCGGCCCCTGGCGTCCCGATCGCCAGCATCGCGCCGTCCTGGCGGCGGGCGGTCGTGGGAGCCATGTTGGACGGCAGCCGGGTGCCGGGGGGCAGGGAGTGCAGCCCGCGCCGGTTCAGCTCCAGCTCGCCCAGGGCGTTGTTGGCGATGAGCCCGGTGCCGCGGATGGTCATCCCCGAGCCGTAGCCGGCCGACGCGGTGAGGGCGCACGCCATACCGTCCTCGTCCACGACGGAGACGTGCGCCGTGCTCGGGGAGGTCGGGAGTCCCGCCGAGCCGATCTCGTGCAGCGTGTCGAGGAGCTCGGCCCCGGCGGCAGCGAGGTCCTCGGCCGTGTCGATCCGGTCCAGCCGGATGTCGAGCACCTCCTTCATCACCTGGGCGGCGCGAGCCGGGGTGACCTCGTCGGAGACCGCGCTGAGCAGCCGCAGGAGGGCGGTGAGGACGGGCCCACCGATCGAGGGCGGAGGGTTGCAGGCCAGCTCCCAGCCGCCGAGCCGGCTCACCAGGGCCTCGCGGACGACCGGTTGGTATGCCTGGAGGTCGGTGAGGGTGAGCAGGCCGTCCCGCTCCCGCATGTCGGTGTCGATGGCCCGGGCCACGTCGCCCCGGTAGACGTCCGCCGCCCCGACCCTGCCCAGGTGCTCGAGCGTGTCGGCGAGCGTGGGGTCGACGACGAGGTGACCGACCGGCGGGGCCACGCCGTCGTCGGTGAGCAGCGCCCGGGTGGCCGGGTCCCACGAGCTGATCGAGTCGGTGACCAGGACGAGGTAGGACTGGGCGATCCGCCCCAGGGGGAAGCCCTGGCGCGCCACGTCGGCGGCGGGCTGCATCAGCTCGGCCCACGGGGCGCGGCCGAAGGTCTGGTGCGCCCACCCCATCGCCGCGAACATGCCGGGGGTGGCGACCGACCCGGGTCCGACGTAGGTCACCAGGCCCCCGCCGTAGGTCGCCTCCGCACGCATCAGCCCCCGCCGGCCGCGTCCGGCGACATGGCCCTCCCCGGCATCTCCACATTGCCGTCGACCACCACCGGGGTATGCCCTGGCACCCACACGTTGACGAAGCACCCTCCGAGCGTGGAGACGACCCCTGGCTCGGTCACGGTGGCCGTGAGCATCGCGGCGACGGCGGCGTCGACGGCGGTGCCGCCCGCGTCGAGCGCCTGGCGGGCCGCCTCGGTGGCGTAGGCGTTGGGGGCGGCGATCGCCGCGCGTCGCGTCATGCGCCCGATTCTGCCCGACGGTCGGGACGGGGGTGGTGCGTCGACCTCGGCGCCCGGCTCAGCGGCGCCCGGCCCGGCCGGCGGTCAGCACCCGCCGCGTGAGCAGGAAGGTCACCGGGATCGCGACGACGGTCATCACCAGGGTGGCCCAGCGCTCGTCCAGCCAGCCGCGCTCCACGAGCAGGACCGAGCCGGCCGTGACGACGACGAAGTTGAACACCGTGGTGAGGGGGAAGGCGAGGAACCGGCGCCAGGTGGGCCGCACGCCGAAGGTGAACAGGGAGTTGGCGAAGAAGGAGAAGACGATCCCCACGCCGTAGGCGAGGACGTGCGCCGGAAGGTAGGGCAGCACCAGCAGCAGCAGCCGGTAGACCGCGTAGTAGGTCAGCGTGTTCGCGATCCCGACGAGTACGAAGCGGGACAGGGCCGCCAGCTGGCTGCGGAGGTCGCCCACGGGGAGTCCGGGCTCAGAAGAGCCGGGAGCCGGCGTCGTCGAGGCCGCGCAGCGCCTCGTAGTCGAGGGTGACGCACCGGATGCCCCGGTCGGTCGCCAGGACCCGGGCCTGGGGTCGGATGAGCTGGGCGGCGAGGACGCCTTGGACGGGGGCCAGGTGGGGGTCACGGTTGAGCAGCTCCAGGTAGCGGGTCAGCTGCTCCACGCCGTCGATGTCACCGCGGCGCTTGATCTCGACGGCCACCGTCGCGCCGCCGGGGTCCCGGCACAGGATGTCGACCGGGCCGATGGCGGTGGGGTACTCACGCCGCAGCAGCGTGAAGCCGTCCCCCAGGGTGTGGATGTGCTCGGCCAGCAGGGCCTGCAGCTGGGCCTCCACGCCGTCCTTGACCAGCCCCGGGTCGATGCCGAGCTCGTGGGAGGTGTCGTGGATGACCTCGTGGAGCCTGACCCGCAGGGTGTCGTCGCGCTTGGCGTGGCTGACCACCCAGACCTGCTCGACGCCCTCCTCCCGCTCGGCCTCGTCCGGCGCGACCTGGGCCATGGAGCACGGCGGGGCCATCCAGTTCAACGGCTTGTAGGACCCGCCGTCGGAGTGGACCAGCACCGACCCGTCGGCCTTGACCACGAGCAGGCGGGTCGCGAGGGGCAGGTGGGCCTCCAGGGCGCCCTGGTAGTCGACGGAGCACCGGGCGATCACGACACGCACCGGCTCACCCTAACCCGCTCCCGGCAGGGGCCCGAGACGCGGCGGTGGTCGTCTGAGAGGATCGGGCCATGCGTGAGATCACCACCGTCGGGGTCATCGGACTGGGCACCATGGGTGCGGGCATCGTCGAGGTCTTCGCCCGCGGCGGCCTGCAGGTCGTCGGGATCGAGACGACGCAGGAGCTCGCCGACCGTGGCCGCGCCATCCTGCAGGCCTCTACCGACCGGGCCGTGGCCAAGGGCCGGCTCGACGAGGCCACGCAGGGCGAGATCCTGGGCCGCGTCACCATCGCCACCGACCTGACGGCCCTCGCCGACGCCGACCTGGTGGTCGAGGCGGTGCCCGAGGTCATGAGCCTCAAGCACGAGGTCTTCGGCCGGCTCGACGAGATCGTCGCCGAGGACGCGGTGCTCGCCTCCAACACCTCCAGCCTGTCGATCACTCAGATCGCGGCCGGCACCAAGCACCCCGAGCGCGTGGTCGGCCTGCACTTCTTCAACCCCGCGCCCGTCCTCAAGCTCGTCGAGGTCATCACCACGCTGCGCAGCGACCAGGGGCTGGTCGACGCGGTGGTGGCCCTGTCCGAGCGGCTGGGCAAGCGACCGATCGTCGTGGGGGACCGGGCCGGCTTCGTCGCCAACTACCTCCTGTTCGGCTACTTCGTGTCCGCCCTGCGGATGCTGGAGGAGGGTCACGTGAGCCGCGAGGACCTCGACACGGCGGTGCGCGTGGGTGCAGGCCTGCCCATGGGGCCGTGCACCCTCATGGACCTCGTGGGCCTGGACGTCTGCCACCACATCGGTGACGTCATCTACCAGCACTCCCGCAGCCGGATGCACGCCCCGAGCGCGATGCTGGAGCGGATGGTCACCTCGGGTCTGCTCGGCCGCAAGAGCGGCCGCGGCTTCTACACCTACGCCAGGCCGGGCAGCGGCCAGGTGGTCGAGGACGAGCAGACCCCGGCCCCCGTCGAGCCCTCCGGCCTCAGCGCGGTGGGCGTCATCGGGTCCGGCGAGATCGCCGACGACCTGGTCTCCCGCCTGGAGGAGGGCGGGTATGCCGTGACCCGGGTCGCGGACCCGGGCGAGACCCAGGAGCTGTCGGCGCTGAGCGGTGTCGGTCTGGTCATCGAGGCCCGCGCCACCCCGGAGCCGGAGGAGGACGAGGACGGCGAGCTGTGGGTGGAGGGCCGGGACGACGTCTGGGAGGCGCTCGCGGGCGTGGTCGGCGAGGACACCGTGCTCACGACCGTCAACGACGACGCGGCGGTGGCGATCGGGGCGCTGTCCGGTCGCCCTCAGAAGGCGGCGGTCCTGCGGATGCACGCCCCGACCGGGAACGGCCAGGTCGTCGAGATCGGGCGGTCGTCCGCGACCGACGACGCGTCCGTCGCGCTCCTGCGCGAGCTGGTCAGCAGGATCGGGGCCGAGCCGGTGGTGTGCCGTGACCGGGCCGGGCTGGTCGTCGACGCCCTCCTCATGCCGCACCTCGGCGACGCCGTCCGGATGCTCGACGAGGGCTACGCCTCGGTCGAGGACATCGACACGGCGCTCCAGCACGGTCTGGGCTACCCCGTGGGGCCGTTCGCGATGATCGACCAGATCGGGGCCGACGAGGTGCTCTCCGTGCTCGAGGAGCTGCGGGCCACGCCCGGCAGCCTGCCCCAGGAGAGCGTCGAGCCCTCGCCGCTGCTGGTCGAGCACGTGCTCCTGGACCGCCCCTTCACCCGCAGCGCCTGAGGACCGGGCGCGGCCCCGCCGCGTGCGTCGTCGTGCCACGCTCCAACCGCCCTCGCCACCGGGGCCGCCCCGTCAAGGGAGGACCCGGCAGCCCGCCGCCCCCGCCGCAGCGGGGCGGGGTGAGCGAGGTCAGGTATGCCGGACGGCTCTGGGCGGTCCGCCAGGTCCGGGCCAACGACACGGGCCGGGTCTACGTCTGCCCCGGGTGCCAGCAGGACGTCGGGGCGGGCACGCCGCACGTCGTGGCCTGGCCCGCGGAGTCGATGCAGGAGGTGGCCAACCGGCGGCACTGGCACACCGTGTGCTGGTCGGCGCGGGAGCGGCGGCGCCCGGGCGGCTCGTTCGCCTGAGGCGGAAACCGCTGTCCGTCAGGGCGGGCGGGGACCTACCCTCGGTGGTATGAGTCCGTCGACCACCGCCGCCCAGGACCAGGCCCTCGCCCTGATCGTGGCCCGGCAGGCCGACCCCGCGACCGCCTGCGCCTACCTGGGCACCGAGGCGGAGGGGGTGCGCGCGGAGCTGGACGACCTCGACGTGCCCTGGCGGGAGAGCCTGCGGGTGGGGCTGCGGGACGGACGGGTCGTCGCCGCCGTGCTCGTCGACCACGACGAGGAGACCGGGCGCAGCTGGGTGCACGGCCCCTGGGCCGCCGACGAGCAGGCGTGGGACGAGCACGCCGAGGCGCTGCTGGACGCCGCGGTGGCGCAGACCCCGGAGGGGGTCGACGACCACGAGGTGTGCGCGGCGCCCGCCCACACGCTCCTGGCGGCGCTCGCTGCTGACCGCGGGTGGCACCGCGGCGTCGTCAACATCGCCTACGTCGCGCGCTCCGACGCCGGCTGGCCGCAGCCCTCGTCCGGCACCGGTGCGACCACCCGCACCACCACCGTGGAGGACCTCCCGGCGCTCGCGGAGCTGCACGACTACGCCTTTCCCGGCACCTACGCCACGGCGCGGCAGCTCCTCGACGACGAGGACCGGACGACCGTCGTCCTCGAGCGCGACGGCGCCGTGGTGGGCTACGCGTCGGCGGAGGTCCAGGCCGACGGCGAGGGCTACCTCGACTTCATCGCGGTGGCAGAGGCGGTGCGCGGGCAGGGGCTGGCCCGGACGCTGCTCGCCCGGATCGGGCGGGAGGTGCTGCAGGCCTCCCCACGTGGGTCGGTGAACCTCACGGTCCGGGAGGACAACCTGCCGGCCGTGGCGCTCTACGAGTCCTTCGGCTTCGTCCGCGACGCCGAGCTCGTGGGCTACCGGTCCCGGCCCTACGCGCACCGGACGCCCGCCGGGCCGACAGCCGCCGAGTAGGTCCCCGGCTAGCAGGGCCCGGCTAGCGGGTGTCCTGGCGCGGCACGAGGACCTCCTCGTAGATCAACAGCAGCCCGGCGGCGACGGGGATGGCGACGAGGGCACCGAGCACGCCCAGGAGGGTGCCGCCGGCGAGCACCGCAACCACGGTGACCGCGCCGGGGACCGAGACCGTGCGCTTCATGATGCGCGGGACGATCCAGTAGTTCTCGATCTGCTGGTAGACGACGTAGTAGACCAGGACGACCAGGGTGGTCGTGGGGGACACGGTCAGGGCCGCCAGGGCCACGATGACCGCCCCCAGCGTGGCGCCGACGAGCGGGATCAGCCCGAGCAGCCCGACCGAGACGGCCAGGATGGCGGCGTAGGGGATGTCCAGGACCTGCATCATGAGCCAGGAGCACACCGCGTTGACCGTCGCGACGGTGGCCTGCCCGAGGGCGTAACCACCGACGCGGCGCATGATCTCCTCGGCCAGCCGTCGGACGCCTGGGCGCCGGCTGGCGGGGACGAGGTGGTAGGACGCCTCCTTCACCACCGGGAGCGTCGCCAGCAGGTAGAGAGTCAGGATGGCCGAGGTCACGACCCCGACCAGGCTTCCGGCCACCCAGCCGGCGGCGCCCAGCACGCCGCCGAACAGGGCGGTCCACGTGGTGCGGTCGGTCAGGAGCTGGTCCACCTCGGCGGTGACCCGCTGGGTGACCTGGTAGTCCTCGTCCATCGCGACGACCCACGGCATCGACGCGAGGTCCTCCAGGGCGGCAGGTGCGCTCTCCACCAGGGAGATCGCCTGCCCCACGACGCCCGGAAGCAGGGTCAGGGCGGCCACGCCGGTCACCGTGAGGAAGCCGGCGAAGACGAGGAACACGCTCGCCGGGCGGCTCCAGCCGCGACGGCTCAGCCACTCCACGAGGGGGTTGAGCGCCAGGGTGAGGAAGAGGGCGACGGCCAGGACGGTCAGGACGGAGGACAGCCGGGTGAGGTTCTGGACCAGGAGCCAGGCCAGCAGCACCCCGAGCGCCCCGGAGAAGCCGACGTAGAAGGGGGACAGCGAGAAGAGCGACCCCGGTCTCGCCTCGCCCCCGGCCCCCGGCACAGGTGCCCGGACCGGGCTGCCGTCCGGCTCGGAGGTGCGGTGGATCTGCTCCCAGAGCTCGGACTGCAGCCGGTTGCTCTCGTCCAGCAGCGCCCGCTGCCGGACCCGGAAGTCCTGCCAGCGGCGGACCGCCCGGACCCCGGCGCGGGGCAGGGCGGCCGGTGCCCGCCGCAGGCGCACGAGCGCACCGGCCGGCGGACGACCTCCGTCGGGGGGCTCGTCCGGGGTGGTCCGCAGCTGCTCCTGGGCCGTCACCGGCAAGGGCTCACGTGGCGGGCTCGACCAGCTCCACCAGGACGCCACCGGCATCCTTGGGGTGGATGAAGTTGATGCGGGAGCCGGCGGTGCCGGTGCGGGGGCGGTCGTAGAGCAGGCGCAGGCCGCGCTCGCGCAGCAGCCGGCTCACGGCCTCGATGTCGCTCACGCGGTAGGCGAGCTGCTGCAGCCCCGGCCCGTTGCGGTCCAGGAACCGGGCGATCGTGGACTCCGGACCGGTCGGCGCCAGCAGCTGGAGCATCGTCGTCCCGTTGCCGCCGTGGGGCTCGGGGCTCCCCACGGCGATCATCGCCTCCCTCACCCCCTGGGCCTCGTTGGTCTCCTCGTGCGCCAGGCGGTGCCCCAGCACCTCGCAGTGGAAGCGGATGGCCTCGTCGAGGTCGGGCACGGCGATCCCCACGTGGTCGATCGCCAGCAGGAACGGTGCGACCGCGTCGCCGGCGCCGGAGGTGGGCGTGTCGCTCATGCCCCCACCGTAGGCCGCGGGACCGACGGACCCGGGGCGCCTCCCCGGGGTGTCGCGCCGGCCGTGCGGTCCCGGCCCCGGGAGAGCACTAGCATCCCCTCATGCCAGACCTGCTCGTGCGCGACGTCCGTGTCGTCCCCCTCGACCCGGAGGCCGCGGCGACGCCGGCCGAGCCGGTCGACGTGCTGGTGCGCGACGGGCGGATCCATGCCGTCGGCCCGGACGTGCGAGAGCGCCCGGAGGCGGAGGGGGTCCCCCTCCTGGACGGCGGCGGCCGGTATGCCGTGCCCGGCCTGTGGGACCAGCACGTCCACATGGTGCAGTGGGGGCTGACCCGCACCCGGCTGGACACGTCCGGGACCTCCAGCCCGCAGGAGGTCCTCGACAAGGTCGCGGCGCGCATCGTCGACGGCGTCGGCACGCCGACCGGAGTGCTCGTCGGCTACGGCCACCGGACCGGCCGCTGGGCCGAGCGCCCGACCGTCGCCGCGCTCGACGCCGTCAGCGGTGAGGTGCCCGTGGCCCTCATCAGCGGGGACGCCCACCACGGGTGGCTAAACACCGCGGCCCTGCGCCTCGTGGGCGGCCCGATGGTCCCCGGGGTCGTCTCCGAGGGTCTCTGGTTCCCGCTCTACGACCGGCTGCAACGGCTCCACGGCGCCGAGGAGGAGGCCGAGCTCGGTGTGGCACGGGCCATCGCCGAGGCCCACACCCGGGGCGTCGTCGGCATCGTTGACCTGGAGTTCGGCCATCCCTGGCGGCAGTGGCGCGAGCGGGCCGCGGAGGGACGACCGCCCCTGCGCGCCCGCACCGGCGTCTACCCGGAGGGCCTGGACGAGGTGATCGCCTCCGGGGCCCGCACCGGCGACCCCGTCCGGGCCACCGACGGACTGGTGACGATGGGCCCCCTCAAGGTGATCACGGACGGGTCGCTGAACACCCGCACCGCCTGGTGCTGCCAGCCCTACGCCGACGCCGGCGGCTCCGAGCTCCCCGTCGGCGCACCCAACCTGCCGGCCGACGAGCTGGTCGACCTCGTCCGCCGCGCGCACGAGGCCGGCCTGGAGGCGGCGCTGCACGCCATCGGCGACGCCGCCGTCGCCATGGTCCTGGACGTCTTCGCCGCCACCGGCGCGAGCGGATCGGTCGAGCACGCCCAGCTCCTCGCCCTCGCCGACCTCCCCCGGTGGGCCGCCCTGCCCGGGCGCGTCCGCGCCAGCGTGCAGCCGGCGCACCTGCTCGACGACCGCACCGTCACCGAGCAGTGCTGGCCCGACCGGACCGACCGCACCTTCCCGCTGCGCTCCCTGCTCGAGGCGGGGGTCGAGCTCTCGCTCGGGTCGGACGCCCCGGTCTCGGCGCTCGACCCCTGGCTCGCCATGGCCGCGGCCGTGCACCGGGGCGACCCGGAGGGGGAGAACTGGCACCCTGAGCAGGCGATCACGCCCCGGCAGGCGCTCGCCGCGTCCGTGGACGGGCAGCGGGCGGCCCCCGGGGGCAGGGGGGACCTGGTCCTGCTGGACGCGGACCCGACCGGCCTGCCCGGCGCGTCCACGGGTGAGCAGGCGCGGCTGCTGCGGGACACCACCGTCAGCGCGACGGTCCTGGACGGGGCCGTGGTCCACGGCGGCTGAGGCCTGCGCCCCGCAGGCTCGGGTGCGCCGTCGGGCCTGTCGGTTCGCAGGGCTAGAGTGGCAAGGAGCGCGGCACACAGCCCGCGGGCACCCTGACCACCACTGCTGCTGGAGGCACCGCACCATGTCCGAGACCACCTCCGTCCTCGTCGCCGGGGCACGCACCCCGATGGGCCGTCTGCTCGGTTCGCTCTCCGGATTCTCCGGCGCCGACCTGGGCGGCGTCGCGATCAGGGGGGCCCTGGAGAAGGCCGGCCTCACCGGTGACCAGGTGGACTACGTGATCATGGGCCAGGTGCTCACCGCAGGGGTGGGCCAGATCCCGGCACGGCAGGCCGCCGTCAAGGGTGGCATCCCCATGGACGTGCCCGCCCTGACCATCAACAAGGTCTGCCTGTCCGGCATCGACGCCATCGCCCTGGCCGACCAGCTCATCCGCGCCGGCGAGGTGGAGGTGGTCGTCGCCGGTGGCCAGGAGTCGATGACCAACGCCCCGCACCTGCTGGAGAAGTCACGTTCGGGGTACAAGTACGGCGACGTCACGGTGCGCGACCACATGGCCTACGACGGCCTCTGGGACGCCTTCACCGACCAGGCCATGGGAGACCTCACCGAGGCCGCCAACACGGCCGACCAGGAGTTCAGCCGCGAGGAGCAGGACGCCTTCGCCGCCCGGAGCCACCAGCGCGCCGCCTCGGCCTGGGAGAACGGCCTGTTCGACGACGAGGTGGTGCCGGTCTCGATCCCCCAGCGCAGGGGCGACCCGGTCGAGTTCCGCACCGACGAGGGCATCCGTCCCGAGACGACCGTGGAGTCGCTGGCCGCGCTCCGCCCCGCCTTCCGCAAGGACGGCACCATCACCGCCGGCTCGGCCTCCCAGATCAGCGACGGGGCCGCGGCGGTCGTGGTGATGAGCAAGGCCAAGGCCCAGGAGCTGGGGCTGTCCTGGCTCGCCGAGATCGGGGCGCACGGGATCGTCGCCGGCCCCGACTCCACCCTGCAGAGCCAGCCCGCCCGCGCCATCGCGGCCGCCTGCAAGAAGGAGGGCATCGAGCCCACCGACCTGGACCTCGTCGAGATCAACGAGGCGTTCGCGGCCGTGGGGCTGGCCTCCACCCAGGAGCTCGGCCTCGACCCGGAGAAGGTGAACGTCAACGGTGGCGCCATCGCCCTGGGCCACCCGATCGGGATGTCCGGCGCCCGGATCCTGCTGCACCTGGCCCTGGAGCTGCAGCGGCGTGGCGGTGGCGTGGGTGCCGCGTCCCTGTGCGGCGGCGGGGGCCAGGGCGACGCCCTCATCGTGCGCGTCCCCTCCGGCGCCTGAGCGCCCCCGGCCGGCACCAGATGCGGTCCCGCCGCGACGTCGATGTCCCCGCGCTGGTCGAGCAGGCCAGGGCGGGGAGTCCGCGCGCCGTGGCCCGGCTGATCACGCTGGTCGAGAACGCCGACCCCCGGCTCCGGGAGGTCATGGCCGCGCTGGCGCCGCACACCGGGCAGGCGCGGGTGATCGGGCTGACCGGCAGCCCGGGCGTGGGCAAGTCCACGACCACCTCGATGCTCGTGACCGGACTGCGCGCCCGAGGGCTGCGTGTCGGGATCCTGGCGGTCGACCCCTCCAGCCCGTTCTCCGGGGGTGCGCTGCTGGGTGACCGGATCCGTCTGGCCGACCACGCGCTCGACCCCGGCGTCTACATCCGCTCGATGGCCTCCCGCGGACACCTCGGCGGACTCGCCTGGGCGACCCCCCAGGCCCTCCGGGTGCTCGACGCGGCGGGGTGCGACGTCATCCTGGTCGAGACCGTCGGGGTCGGCCAGAGCGAGGTCGAGGTCGCAGGCCTCGCCGACACGACGCTGGTGCTGCTGGCACCGGGGATGGGTGACGGCGTGCAGGCCGCCAAGGCCGGCATCCTGGAAATCGGTGACGTCTTTGTGGTCAACAAGGCCGACCGGGAGGGGGCGGACGCCACGGTGCGCGACCTGCGTCACATGATCTCCCTGGGGGACCGGACCGAGCCGGGGCTGTGGCGCCCCCCGGTGCTGAAGACGGTGGCGGAGCGCCGCGAGGGGCTCGAGGAGCTGCTTGAGGCACTGGACCGGCACGAGGCGTGGATGGACGACCGCGGCGAGCGGGCCCGCCGGCGCGCCGAGCGGGCCGCCCGGGAGGTGGAGGCGATCGCCCTGTCCGAGCTGCGGTCCCGGATGGGGGACGTGCGGGGGAACGGCGTGCTGCAGCGCGTCACCGCGGAGGTGGTGGCCGGCCGGACGGACCCGTATGCCGCGGCGGAGCAGGTGATCGCGGGGCTCACCTGAGCCCCTGGTGCTAGCGTCCGACGGAGCCAGGGGAAGGAGGCGGACTCGTGGAGCTCCGGATCGCGGTCGACCTGGGCCGGCACGCCGTCACGACGGCGGCGACCCGCATCCCCGTCCACGGGCACCCGGTGACCACCTCGACGCCCACCCTGGCATGGGTGGGGCCGCAGGGGACGGTGCGCTGCGGCGTCCAGGCGCAGGTCGCGGCGCGGCGCGACCCCGCAGGGGTGGTCGAGGGCTGGGTCGAGCGGCTCTTCTCGGTCCGTGTGCTCTCGGTGGACGAGGAGGACGGGCTCTCCTGGCGCGCGGCGGACCTGCTCGCCCGGCTCGTCGAGGACCCGCTGCGGGTCTCGGTGCTCGGGCTGGGCGCACGCCCGGACGAGGTCACCCTCGTGGAGGTGCTGCTCGTGGTCCCCCACGGGTGGATCGAGGCCCAGACCAGAGCGGCCGAACGGATTCTGGCCGAGGAGGTGGAGACGCTGTGCCCGGCGGCCGAGGTCGACGTCCTGACCGTCCCCGCAGCCCGTGCCCTCGCGTCCAGGCTCCCGGGGGAGCGGAGCGGCGAGGACGCTCTAGGGGAAGGTGCGGCAGCGGGGGCGGGGGCAGCCCTCGTGCTCGACGTCGGGGCCCAGGCGACCACCCTGCATCTGATCGACGAGCACGGCGACCCCGTGCGCACCGAACGGCTCCCCGGCCTCGGCGGCGACCGGCTCGACGACCGTCTGCTCGCCGTGGTCACCGAGCGGGTCGGCGGCGTCGGCCCCGACGGGGGTGAGGGGTCGGCCCGGCTACGGTCGGCCGTCGCCGACGCGCGCGAGCAGCTGTCGAGCCAGGAGGCCGTCGACATCCCGGTCGAGAAGGGACCCGCGGAGCGCGAGCACGTCGGGGAGGGGGAGCCGCAGACGCGCGGGCAGGCGGCGGGGGCCGTCGCCCTCGTCCAGCTCACCCGGCCCGAGCTGACGGCCCTCGTCGAGGAGGACCTCGTCGAGCTCGTCGCGGCGGCCCGCGACCTGACCGACCCCGTCCTGCCCGGCCGGGTCCTGCTGGTCGGCGGGGTCGCAGCCACCCCCTCCCTGCTCCGGATCGTCGAGACCGGCCTGGCCCCCGACGGAGGCGGTCCTCCCCCTGCCGTGCTGCGGGACCCGTCCCCCAGCCTGGCGGCCGTCCTCGGGGCGCTCAGCCTCGCCGAGAGCCAGGACCGCGCCTGGTGGAGCGGGGCACCTACCGAGGTCGTCGGCGCCGCAGCGGCGGGGGGACGCGACCGTCGTCCGCTGCTGGCGACCGCCGGGGCCGTCGCCGTCCTGCTCGTCGGTGCCCTAGCGGTGGCGGCCCTCCAGCTCGGCGGGGACGAGGACCCGCCCGGGGGCACCGACCCGCCCCCGGCGGGGGTGACCTCGACCAGCAGGACCTCGGGCGGTCCGTCCACGACCGGACCGGCCGTGGCGACCTCCGGACCCACGGCACGCACGAGCACGGCGACGACGGATCGCTCGACCGCGACGAGCTCGCCGTCCTCGGACCTGCCGTCGATCCCGCCGGCCGAGCCGGACCCGGTGGGTCCGACCGACCCCGATCCCCCGGTCCTCCCGAGCCCGGTGCTGCCGCCCCCCTCCCACCCGCCCCCGTCCCGCCGGCGCCCGTCCCGCCTGTCCCCGCACCCCCGGCGCCCGTCCCCACCGCCACCGAGACGGTCCCCGTGCCGCCGGAGCCGACGCCTCCACCGACGGAGCCCGACCCGACGCCGCCACCGACCCAGCCGACGCCGCCACCGACGGAGCCGACGCCGCCACCGACCCAGCCGACGCCGCCACCGACGGAGCCTGACCCGACGCCGCCACCGACCCAGCCGACGCCGCCACCGACCCAGCCGACGCCGCCACCGACGGAGCCCGGCCCGACGCCGCCACCGACCGCCCCGGCACCCGTCCCTCCACCGACGACACCGCCCACCGTCCCGCCTGACACGGAGCCCGCCCCATGACCAGCCCCTCCACCTACGACCTGCGCCGTCCCCGGGCGGCGGACGCCCCCGGGTTCGCGGCGCTGCACGCGCGGATCTGGCGGATCACCTACCGAGGCCTGATGAGGGAGAGCGTGCTCGAGGAGCTCTCGGCCGCCACGTTCCTGCCCATGTGGGAGGCCATCGGGGCTGCCTACGACGAGGGCCGTGTCCCTCCGGACGGGAGGGAGCTCTGGGTCGCCACGCTCGAGCAGGAGCCCGCGGGGTTCCTCCTGTTCGGGCCGCCGCGGGAGGAGGACGCGCCGGCGCCGAGGCAGCTGTGGGCGCTCAACGTCGATCCCGACCACCACGGGTCCGGGTTGGCGCAGCGGCTGCTGGACGAGCTGCTCGGGGCCGGACCGGCCTACCTGTGGGTCGCCGAGGGCAACGACCGGGCGATCCGCTTCTACCGGCGCAACGGCTTCGAGCTCGACGGCACGAGGGCTCCCGACGACCGCGACGGTCTGGTCGAGCTACGGATGGTGCGGCCCTCCTGACCTGCAGGACACCCCCACGCGCGCCTACCTGAGAAAACGCTGATTTCGCGCATCGGGCAGCCATGTTTACCATTTCGTTATGAAGCTTTCTCGTCCTACCCTCGCGCTCGCCCTGAGCTCGGCCCTGTTCCTGTCCGCCTGCTCCGGTGACGGGGAGGTCGTCGAGCCCACCTCCGGATCGTCCGCCGCCGGCGCCTCGCAGGCGTCGGCCGACGGCGCCGACGGCACCACGGCCGCCGACGCGGCGACGGCGACCACGGGCGAGGACGCGGGTGCGACCTCCGACGGCACCGACGTCGCCGGCAGCACCGACGCCGCCGGCAGCACCGACGTCGCGGCCGGCACCGGGGGTGCCGGGGGGACGGACGACGCCGCCGGCACCACGGTCGCCATGACCGCGGACGAGGACCGGGCGGCCCTGCCGCTCGCGGAGGCCGAGGAGGCCGCCCGGACGATCCTCACCGCCCGGATGAAGGCCGACCAGGGGGACGGCCGCGAGATCCGTGACCTGCAGCGCGCCTCCCTCATGGAGAGCGCCCGCACGGCCCACGAGGCGGCCGACCGCCTGGAGTCCGTCACCGGGGAGCCCGCCGAGGTCGACCTGGAGGAGAACCCGGTCGAGCCCAACGTCCTGGCGATCAGCCGCGAGGACGGCGAGCTGCCGATGTTTCTCCTGGTCCAGACGGTGCCCGAGGAGGGTCTGCCCGTCCTGCACCTCCTGGAGAGCCGGACCGGGGAGACCAAGGACTTCCGGATCAGCTGGGAGGCGCCCATGCTCCCCGGCACCGAGGTCCCCACCTTCGACGCCCGCTCGGTCGGGACCCCGGTCCTGCGCAGCGGCAAGGGGGACCTGCAGATCGCCCCGCGTGACCTGCTTAAGCAGCTCGCGGTCCTGGTCACATACCCCACCCAGGAGGACCTGCCCGACTTCCGGACCCACGACTACGCGCCCAGCGTGCGCCGCGCCGCGCAGGAGCAGGCCGAGGCGGTGGGCGGACGGGCCACGCTGCAGGAGAAGAACTGGCTGGTCTCGGACGACACCAAGACCCTGCTCTTCGAGGACGGGAGCGCCTTCGTGATGGGCACCCTCCTGCGCGACACCCAGTTCCGGGTGGTGGACGGCAACGCCCTGAGCCCCTCCGACAGCTTCCGGGTCTTCCAGGACAGCGGCACGCTGGAGAACGAGGCGGTGCTGCGCACGAGCGTCTTCGTCGGTATGCGCGCCGGCACCGAGGAGAACCCGTTCAAGCCCGAGATGATCGCGGCCCGCGAGCAGCTCGTCGACGCCTGGGGTTCCTGACCCGGGGCCGGCACCGCATACCCTGAGGGCATGACCCAGCAGCCTTTCACCTCCGCCGCGCTGCGCGGTGCCGTCGACCTGTCCGGGCTCGGGGCCCGGCCCGCCCCCTCCGGGGGTCAGCCTCCGGCCGGGGGCCAGGCCGGCGCGTCCCCGTCGGGGCAGGAGGGCGGCGTCCCGGGACGTCGGGGTGCGCTCGTGCACGCCACCGACGCCACCTTCGAGTCGGTGGTCAACGCCAGCCTGACCACCCCGCTCGTCCTCGTGCTCTGGACCCCGCAGGTGCCGGAGTCGCTGCAGCACCTGCGGGAGCTGGCGCAGGCTGCCCGCGACCAGCAGGGTCGCTTCCAGGTGGTCGGGGTCGACCTGGGCGCGAACCCGGGGGTCATGCAGGCGCTCACCCCGATCCTGCAGCAGGTCTTCGGTCAGGTGAGCGCCCTGCCCGTGGTGATGGGTCTGCTCGGTGGTCAGCCGATGCCGTTCTACCTCGGCCTGCAGCCGATGGGGCAGGTGCAGCAGCTGCTGGAGAAGTTCCTCGAGGCCGCCGTCACCAACGCGATCACCGGACGGGTCGACGTCAGCGGCGATGCCGGTGACGACGCGACCGCCGCGGGGGAGGAACCGCAGGATGAGGGGGAGCTGCCGCCGCTGCACCAGGAGGCCTACGACGCCATCGACCGTGGCGACTGGGCCGCGGCTGTGGACGCCTACGAGCGGGCGCTCGCGCAGGACCCGGGCGACGAGATGGCCCGGCTGGGGCTGGGTCAGGTCAAGCTCCTGGAGCGGACCAGCCACCTCGACCTCGTGGCCGTCCGCGCCGCGGCCGCCGAGCGCCCCGACGACGTCCAGGCGCAGATCGAGGCCGCCGACCTCGACCTCGTCGGTGGTCACGTCGAGGACGGTTTCCTGCGGCTGGTGGACACGGTGCGCCGCACCAGCGGCGCCGACCGCGACCGGGCCCGGACGCACCTGATCGAGCTCTTCGACGTCATCGGGTCCCACGACCCGCGCGTCGCCAAGGGCCGGCAGGCCCTCATGAGCGCCCTCTTCTGACGAGGCGGGCGCCGGCTCGCTCGGGAGGGACTGGGACCCGGACGGGGCGGGCTGCTCAGCCCTCCAGGGCCGCGTCGACCAGGCGCTGGGCGTCGGCCTGCACCTCGGCGAGGTGCTCGGGGCCCCGGAAGCTCTCGGCGTAGATCTTGTAGACGTCCTCGGTGCCCGAGGGGCGCGCCGCGAACCACGCGCTCGCGGTGGTGACCTTCAGGCCGCCGATGGCGGCACCGTTGCCCGGGGCCTCGGTCAGGACCGCCTCGATCGGCTCGCCCGCGACCTCGGTGGCGGGGACGTCGTCGGCCGACAGCTTCTTCAGCTTGGCCTTCTGCTCCCGGCCGGCCGGGGCGTCCACCCGGGCGTAGGCGGGCTCACCGTGCTCGGCGACGAGCTCGGCATACCGCTGCGACGGGGTGCGCCCGGTCCGGGCGATGATCTCGGCGGCCAGCAGGCACAGGATGATGCCGTCCTTGTCCGTGGACCAGACCGACCCGTCGCGGCAGAGGAAGGAGGCTCCCGCCGACTCCTCGCCGCCGAAGCCGATCGTGCCCTCCAGCAGCCCGGGCACGAACCACTTGAAACCGACCGGCACCTCCAGCAGCTCCCGGCCGAGCGACTGGGCGACCCGGTCGATCATGGAGGAGCTGACCAGGGTCTTGCCGACCGCGGCCTCCGCCGGCCAGTCGGGGCGGCCGCCGCCGTAGAGGTAGTCGATCGCGACGGCGAGGTAGTGGTTCGGGTTCATCAGCCCACCGTCGGGGGTCACGATGCCGTGCCGGTCGGCGTCGGCGTCGTTGCCGGTGGCCACGTCGAAGCCGGCCCCGCCCTCCATCGCGGTGATGAGGGAGGCCATGGCGTCGGGGGAGGAGCAGTCCATCCGGATCCTGCCGTCCCAGTCCAGGGTCATGAAGGACCAGGCGGGGTCGACCTCGGGGTTGACGACGGTGAGGTCGAGCCCGTGCTCGCGGGCGATGGCCGCCCAGTAGTCCACCGCGGCACCACCCAGGGGGTCGGCCCCGATGCGGACGCCCGCCTCGCGGATCGCCTCCACGTCGATGACCCGCGGGAGCGCCCGGACGTACTCGCCCATGAAGTCATGACCCGTGGCCCGTGCGCGCGCCTCCTCGAAGGGGACCCGCTCGACCCCCCGCAGCCCCGCCCGCAGCAGCTCGTTGGCGCGGTCGGCGATCCACCCGGTGGCGTCGGTGTCGGCAGGGCCACCGTGGGGCGGGTTGTACTTGAACCCGCCGTCTCGTGGCGGGTTGTGCGAGGGGGTGACGACGATCCCGTCCGCCTCGTCCCGCGCACCCTCCGTCTCCCGGTTATGGGCCAGGATCGCCCTCGAGATCGCCGGCGTCGGGGTGTAGCCGTCGCCGGAGTCCACCCGGACGTCGACGTCGTTCCCGACGAGCACCTCCAGGGCGCTGCGCCAGGCCGGCTCGGACAGCGCATGGGTGTCCCGTCCCAGGAAGAGCGGCCCGTCGATCCCCTGGCTCCGCCGGTGGTCGACGATCGCCTGGGTGGTCGCCAGGATGTGCTGCTCGTTGAAGGCGCCGTCCAGCGAGCTGCCCCGGTGCCCGGAGGTGCCGAAGGCGACCTGCTGGTCCAGGTCGTCCGGGTCGGGGACGATGCCGGTGTAGGCGGCCAGCAGTTCCTCGACGTCGATGAGGTCCTGCGGCTGGGCCGGCTGCCCGGCCCGCTCGTGACGTGCCACGGTCTGCTCCTTAGCTGGGGTCGCTGCCCCGGTCGGTCGATCCGGTGGCGGGCCCGGCCCCGGGGCCGCCGTTCCCCGTCGGCTCGTCGAGGTCGTGGTCCTGCTCCGGGGTGACCCCGAAGGTGAGGAAGGCCTCGTCGTCGGCCGTCGTCGGCGCTCCCGCGACCCCCGCGGCGGCGGCGTCGCCGCTGCCGTCCAGGTCGACCGGCTCGCCCTCGGCGTGGTCGATCGGCTGGCCACCCTCGGTGACGAAGGGGTGGTCCTCCGGCAGCTCGCCGTGGGCGAGCTCGACCGTCGAGCCGTCGCCGAGGTCGCTCGTGGCGTCCTCCGGCGTGACCTCCTCATCCGTGGCGTCCTCGCCCGTCGCGTCCTCGGCCGTGGCGTCCTCGCCCGTCGCGTCCTCGCCCGTCGCGTCCTCGGCCGTGGCGTCGCCCGTCGCGTCCTCGGCCGTGGCGTCGACCGTCGCGTCCTCGGCCGTGGCCTCCTCGCTCGTGATGCTCGCCCAGTCCTCCTGGTGCACGGACTCGGGCTCGAGCACGACGGCACCGTAGGCGGGGACGGTGACCATGGCCGACCAGGGCTGACGCTGGTGCGCGTGGTCGACGGTCTCGACGCCACCCAGGTTGCCGGTCCCGGCACCGCCGTAGACCTCGGCGTCGGTGTTGAGGACCTCCCGCCAGCGGCCGCCGTAGGGCAGGCCCGTGTGGACGGTGTGGGTCAGCCCGCTGAAGTTGACGAGCACCGCCACGACCGGGCGCAGCCCGTCCGGGTCCTCGTTGCCCCACCGCAGGTAGCTGTAGGTGTTGTGCGAGGCATCGTTGGCGTCGAGCCAGGTGAAGCCGTCGGCGTGGTGGTCGATCTCCCACAGGGCCGGCAGCTCGCGGTAGATGCGGTTCAGGTCGCGCACCAGGGTCTGCACGCCGGCGTGCTCGGGGCGCTGGAGCAGCTCCCAGGACAGTGAGCCCTCCTCGGCCCACTCGCGGACCTGCGCGAACTCCGAGCCCATGAAGAGCAGCTGCTTGCCCGGGTGCGTCCACTGGTAGGCGAGGAAGGCGCGGGTGGTCGCGAACTTCGCCCAGGCGTCCCCGGACATCTTGCGCACCAGGGATCCCTTGCCGTGCACGACCTCGTCGTGGCTGACCGGGAGGATGTACTTCTCCCCGAAGGCGTAGACGATGGAGAAGGTCAGGGCCTGGTGGTGGTGCCCGCGGGCCCACGTGGACTCCCCGACGTAGCTGAGGGTGTCGTGCATCCACCCCATGTTCCACTTGAAGCCGAAGCCCAGGCCGCCCTCGTCGGTGGAGGCCGTGACGCCCGGCCAGGAGGTGGACTCCTCGGCGATCATCACGACCCCGGGGCTGCGCCGGTATGCGGTGGCGTTGGCCTCCTGCAGGAGGGCCACCGCCTCGAGGTTCTCCCGGCCGCCGTGCTGGTTGGGCAGCCACTGACCGGGCTGCCGCGAGTAGTCGAGGTAGAGCATGGAGGCCACCCCGTCCACCCGCAGGCCGTCGGCGTGGAACTCCTCGAGCCAGTAGGTGGCGTTGGCGACCAGGAAGTTGCGCACCTCCGGTCGGCCGTAGTCGAAGATGTAGGAGCCCCACTCGGGGTGCCAGCCCTTGCGCGGGTCCGGATGCTCGTAGATCGGCGTGCCGTCGAAGCGGGCCAGCGCCCAGGGGTCGGTCGCGAAGTGGCCCGGAACCCAGTCCAGGATGACCCCGACACCGGCGCAGTGCAGCCGGTCGATGAGGTAGCGCAGGCCGTCCTCGTGGCCGAACCGGCTGTCCGCCGCGTAGTACCCGGTGACGTGGTAGCCCCAGGACCCGCCGTAGGGGTGCTGCATGACCGGCATGAACTCCACGTGGGTGAAGCCCAGGGAGGAGACGTGGTCGACCAGCTCGTCGGCCAGCTCCTCGTACCCCAGGCCCTGCTTCCAGCTGCCCAGGTGCACCTCGTAGATGCTCATCGGCCCGTGGTGGACGTCGGTGGCCTTCCGGGCCTCCATCCACTGGGCGTCGCCGTGGCTCCACCGGTGGCGGCTGACGGTGACGACCGAGTTGTTGAAGGGAGGCACCTCGGAGGCCCGTGCCATCGGGTCGGCCTTGGCCCGGCGCACGCCGTCGGGGCCGGTGATGTCGTACTTGTAGTGGGCGCCCTCCCGGACGCCGGGGACGAAGAGCTCCCAGACGCCCACGTCGTCATGGGCGCGCAGGGCGTGCGTCGCGCCGTTCCAGCCGTTGAAGTCGCCGATGACGTGCACGGCGATCGCGTTCGGGGCCCAGACGGCGAAGCGGGTGCCGGTCACCTCGCCCAGGTCGTCCCGGACCGTGATGACGTGGGAGCCGAGGGCGCGCCACAGCTCCTCGTGGCGACCCTCGCCGATGAGGTGCAGATCGGTCGCCCCCAGGCTGGGGCCGTGGCGGTAGGCCTCGTCGAGCACCCGGCGACGCCCGCCGGACGCGACGTGCAGTCGGTAGGCGGGGACGGTCTCCTCGGGCAGCACGGCCACCCAGATCCCGCCCGTCTCGTGGCTCATGGGCACCGTGCGGCCACCGGGCAGGAGCACGGTGACGTCGTCCGCCTCGGGCTGCAACGTGCGGATCGTGACGTGGCCGTCGTGCTCGTGCGCCCCGAGGAGGGCGTGGGGGTTGCGGTGCATGCCGTGCACGACGTCCGTGGCCTCCTCGAGGTCCAGCGGGCGGGTGTGCGGCGGCGCGGGCTCCGTGGGCGGGTCGAGCGGCTGGCGGACGGTTCGCGCGGGGCCGTCACCGCCCGGGCGACCCCCGGCGCTCGTCCCGGCGCCACGGGTGCCCGGGGCCGTCGGGCCGTCGCCCCCGGGCAGCACGATCGCGCCGGTGACGATCTCGGGGGAGGAGGTCGCCTCCTCCCAGGCGACGGTCCGCGCCTGCTCGGGGTCGTGCACCTGGCCCGACCAGCCGCTGGCGGCGAGGGTGCGGGGCCCCCCGACCTCGGTCTCGCGGAGGACGCCCGGCGTGCGACCGGGGAGGTCGTCCAGGGCGAGGAGCATCTCGGCCGGCGGGGGGACGGGCGCGTGGGGGACGCCACCGCTGGCCGGGACCCCCCGGGGCACCAGCTGCTCGTCGGTCCCCGCCGCGATCTCCGCGTGGCCGGTGCCGGGCTCGACGTCGGCGGCTCCGGTGTCGACGTGGTTGTCCGCGGCGGGGCTGCCGAGGGCCGCGGCGTCGATCGGGCCGGCGTGGCCCTCGCTGCCGTCGTCGGGCGTGGCGGCCCCGTGGTCGTCCCGCCCTTCGTCGGCGGGTGCGTCGATCCGGGTGCTGGTGCCGGTCCCGGTGCTGACTGTGTCCTCGTCCACGCTCTCCTCGTCCGCGCTCTCCTCGTCCGCGGTGTCGTCGTCCGCGGTGTCGTCGTCCAGGGTGTGCTGTCCCGCGGCCCCGGTCCCGACGGCGCCCTCGTCCGTGGGGAGCGCGCCGGCGAGGCGCGTCTCCTGGTGCCTCGACGGGTCGTCCGCGGCGCGGTGCCGGCCCTGCGGGCCGTCGGCCGAGGGGGCGATGAGGGAACCGGTCAGCCGCTCCACGGCCGCGACCGGGATCGGGACCCAGTCGGGGCGGTTGCGGGCCTCGTAGGACGCCTCGTACAGCGCCTTGTCCAGCTCAAGCGCGTCGAGCAGCAGCCGCGCCCCGGGTGAGGACAGGTCCTCGCCGGAGGCCTCGGCATACCCCTGCAGGAAGGCCTCCCGGGCCGAACGGACCCATTCCTCGTGCTCACCCTCACCGGCGAGACGGACCGAGGCGGCCGCGTAGTCGAAGGAGCGGAGCATCCCGGCGACGTCCCGCAGCACCAGATCGGGGGCGGTGCGGTCGGCGAGCGGACGCAGCGGCTCGCCCTCGAAGTCGACCAGGACCCATCCGCGGCCGGGAACGCGCAGGACCTGGCCGAGGTGGTAGTCCCCGTGCACGCGCTGCAGGTCCGGAAGGTCGGCGGACCCGAGCTCGGCGTAGACCGCCTCCACGGCGTCGCGGTAGGCCGCCAGGGCGGGGACGTCGGCGAAGGCCTCCTGCGCGCGCTGCCGCATACGGTCCAGCAACGTGGTGCGCCCGTCGTCGTCGGGGGTGGTGGTGCCGAAGGACCGGCGCAGGGCGGCGTGCACCTCGGCGGTGGCGGCCCCCAGCTCCCGGGCGTGCTCGGTGAAGTCGTCGTCGGTGCGGCAGGCCTGGAGCGCGCCGACCCAGGCGTCCTGCGTCTCCGGCAGGAACTCCTGGGCGAAGGCGAGGTGGCCGCTGGCCTCCGTGCCGTCGGTGGTGGACCAGCGGCCCTCGACGTAGCCGATGGGGCCCGGCACCTGCCGGGACCCGGCCAGGGTGATCGCGGTCGGCACCGTGACGTCCGGGTTCTCACCCGGCTGCAGCACCCGGAAGACCTTGATGATGACCGGCCGGGTCTCGCCGTGCGCCTCGACCACGATGGAGGTGTTGGACTGCTCACCGGACAGGACGCGGGAGCTGCGCAGCGCGGGGGCCGACCCGCCGGCCACGACCCGCCGGGCCCGCGCGGACGGGACGTCGGACTCGGCATACATCTGCTGCAGGAGGACCTGGGCGAAGACCGGGTCGTGGGTGGCGTCGTAGATGTAGCGGGTGCCCAGCTCGTCGTGCTCGGCGGTCGCGACGAGCGCGTCGGCCAGGAAGTCGACGGCCTCGGCCCGGTAGGAGAGCGGCACCTGGTAGACGACCGGCTCGGGGCCGGACTCGTCCAGGACCAGGTGGTCCTCCAGCCCGACCTCGCCGAAGGGGTCCTCCCACCGGATGGCGCCGATGCGCCGCAGGCGGGGGGCACCGGTGGTCTTGCCCCGGTACCACCGCTGGCGGGCCACCCAGTCGGGCAGGAACTCCTCGAACGACGGGGTCAGGGTGCTCATGAGGACTCCTCTGTGACGGGGGTGAGGCCGAGCCAGTAGAACCCTCGGGACCCGAGGGTGAGGGAGACCGTGCCGTCGGCCCCGATGTCGCGGAAGCCGAGGCCGCCGAAGAGGTCGCGGACGGCGGCCCCGTGCAGCCGCTCCTGCACCGAGACGGTCACCGCCTGGGGGCGGGAGGACAGGTTCATCGCGCACAGCACGGCCGGGTGGCCCTCGCGGCCCTCGGTCTCGCCCTCGGGCAGGACGCGTGCGAAGGCCAGCACGGCGTCGTTGTCCGACCCGCAGGGGACGTAGTCACCCAGGCCGAAGACCTCGTGCTGGCTGCGGACGCTCAGCATGCCGCGGGTCCAGTGCAGCAGGGAGGAGCCGCTGGCCATCTGGGCCTCGACGTTGACGTTGTTGTAGTGGTAGACGAGCGAGGAGATGACCGGGAGGTAGAGCTTGCCGGGGTCCGCGGTCGAGAACCCGGCGTTGCGGTCCGGGGTCCACTGCATCGGGGTGCGCACCGCGTCGCGGTCGGTGAGCCAGATGTTGTCGCCCATCCCGATCTCGTCGCCGTAGTAGAGGCACGGGGAGCCGGGCAGCGACAGCAGCAGGGCGTTGATGAGCTCGATCTCGCTGCGCGAGTTGTCCAGCAGCGGGGCCAGCCGGCGGCGGATGCCGACGTTGGCCCGCATGCGCGGGTCGGGGGCGTACCAGCCGTACATCGCCGACCGCTCCTCGGCCGAGACCATCTCCAGGGTGAGCTCGTCGTGGTTGCGCAGGAAGGTGCCCCACTGGGTGCCCGCCGGGATGGCCGGTGTCTCCTCCATGACCCTCACGATGGGCTCGGCCTTCTCCTCGCGCAGCGCGTAGTAGAGGCGGGGCATCACGGGGAAGTGGAAGCACATGTGGCACTCCGGCGCCTCCTCCGTGCCGTAGTAGTCCACGACCTCGGCCGGCATCTGGTTGGCCTCGGCGAGCAGGACGCGCCCCGGGTACTCCTCGTCCACCATGGCGCGCAGGGCGGCCAGGAACTCGTGGGGGCGGTCCGGGGAGGTTCTCGCAGTTGGTGCCCTCCTCCTCGAAGAGGTAGGGCACCGCGTCGAGCCGGAAGCCGTCGATGCCCAGGTCCATCCAGAACCGGACGACGTCGAACATCGCCTCCTGCACGGCGGGGTTCTCGAAGTTGAGGTCGGGCTGGTGGGAGAAGAAGCGGTGCCAGAAGAACTGGCGCCGCACCGGGTCGAAGGTCCAGTTCGAGGTCTCGGTGTCGACGAAGATGATGCGGGCGTCCGCATACTTCTCATCGGTGTCGGACCACACGTAGAAGTCGCCGTACGGGCCCTCGGGGTCCGAGCGCGAGGCCTGGAACCACGGGTGCTGGTCGCTCGTGTGGTTCATCACCAGGTCGGTGATGATCCGGATGCCGCGGGCGTGCGCCTGGCTGATGAGCTCACGGAAGTCCGGCAGGGTGCCGAACTCGGGCAGGACGGCCGTGTAGTCCGCCACGTCGTAGCCGCCGTCGCGCAGCGGCGAGGCGTAGAAGGGGGGCAGCCAGATGCAGTCCACCCCCAGCCACTGCAGGTAGTCCAGCCGGTTCAGCAGCCCGGTGAAGTCGCCCGACCCCGAGCCGGTGGAGTCGTCGAAGGCCCTGACGAGCGCCTCGTAGAAGACCGCCTTGCGGAACCAGTCCGGGTCGTTCTTGAGGCCGGGCTGGTGCAGGTTCAGGCCGCGCATCTGTTCTCTCTCTCAGGCGGTCGTGACGTGGACGATGTGGACCGGCTCGTGACCGTATCCCGGCCCCAGCTGCACGGTGGGGCTGCCGTCCCAGACCCAGCGGGCGCCGGTGACCAGGTCGTGGGCCGCGAAGCGGTGCCCGTGGTCCAGGCCCAGCCCGAGGTCCGGGAGCGACAGGTGCAACCGGGTGGTGCGCACGGTGAAGGGGTCGAGGTTCGCGACCACGATGACGGTGTCCTGCTCCGAGCCGTCCCCGGCGCCGCCGCCGTGCTTGGAGAAGACCAGGACGTTCTCGTCGTCGGCGGAGTGGAAGGTGATGTTGCGCAGCCAGTGCAGGCTGGGGTGCTCGGCGCGGATCCGGTTCAGGGTGGTGAGCCACCCCGTCAGGTCCTCCCGCCCCTCGACGTGCTCGCCCCAGCGGCGGTCCTTGAACTCGTACTTCTCGTTGTCGACGTGCTCCTCGGCACCCGGCCGCGGGACCCGCTCCACGTGCTCGAAGCCCGCGTAGATGCCGTAGGTCGGCACCAGGGTGGCCGCGAGGGCGGACCGGACGAGGTGGGCGGTCAGGCCGCCCTGCTGCATGTACGGCGTGAGGATGTCGTGCGTCGTCGGCCAGAAGGAGGGGCGCATGTAGTGCGCGGTCTCCGTCGCGAGCTCGGTGACGTAGTCGCGCAGCTCGGCCGCGGTGTTGCGCCACGCGTAGTAGGTGTAGGACTGCTGGAAGCCGACCTTGGCCAGGGTGCGCATCATCATCGGCTTGGTGAAGGCCTCCGCCAGCCAGATGACCTCGGGGTGGTCCACGGCGACGTCGGCGATGAGCCACTGCCAGAACTCCACCGGCTTGGTATGGGGGTTGTCGACGCGGAAGACCTTCACCCCGTGGTCGATCCACACCTGGATGACGCGCCGCACCTCGGCGTAGATCGCCTCGGGGGCGTTGTCGAAGTTGAGGGGGTAGATGTCCTGGTACTTCTTCGGCGGGTTCTCCGCGTAGGCGATGGTGCCGTCGGCCCGGGTGGTGAAGAACTCGGGGTGCTCGGTGGCCCACGGGTGGTCGGGGGAGGCCTGCAGGGCGAGGTCGAGCGCCACCTGCAGGCCCAGCTCCTCCGCCCGCGCGACGAAGGCGTCGAAGTCCTCGAAGTCGCCCAGCTCGGGGTGCAGGGCGTCGTGCCCACCCTCGGGCGAGCCGATGGCGTAGGGGGACCCGGGGTCGTGCTCCTGCGCCTCCAGGGAGTTGTTGCGACCCTTGCGGTTCGTGGTGCCGATCGGGTGGACCGGGGTGAGGTAGACGACGTCGAAACCCATCCGGGCGATGGCGGGCAGTCGCTCCGCCGCCGTGGCGAAGGTGCCGGTGGTCCACAGCCCGGTGGCCGGGTCGCGGCGGGCGCCCTCGGACCGGGGGAAGATCTCGTACCACGCGCCGGTGAGGGCCAGCGGGCGCTCCACCCACCACGTGTAGGTGGGGCTCGCGCTCACCGCGTCACGCAGGGGAGCGTCCGTGAGGATCTGCTCGACCTGCGGGCTCAGCCCGGCCTGGAGACGGTCCTCGACGGGCAGCGCGCTGCGGCGCAGCCGGTCGATGGCCTCCTCGAGCACACGGGTGTCCTGCGCGGACCGCTCGACCTCGTCCAGGGCGCGCTCCAGGACCCGGGCCCCCTCCTCGAGCATGAGCTCGACGTCGACCCCGGCGCGCACCTTGACCGGCCCGTCGTGGTGCCAGGTGCCGTAGGGGTCGGACCACCCCTCCACGCGGAAACCCCATACCCCCTCCCGGTCGGCCGAGACCACCGTCCGCCAGTGGGAGAGCCCCTCGTTGACGCACCGCATCGGCACGTGGTGCTCGCCGCCGTCCGGGTCGATGAGGACGGCGGTCGCGTTGACGGCGTCGTGCCCCTCCCGGAAGACCGTGGCCGAGAGCGGGAAGAGCTCCCCGACCACCGACTTCGTGGGCCGGCGTCCGCCGTCCACCACCGGCTCGACGTCGAGCACGGGGATGCGGCCGATCGGCTCCTGGCCGAAGACGGTGAGCACGGACAGGTCCGGCGGGGTGCTCGTGTTGGTGGGCGTGGACAGCTGGGGCGTGGTCGAGTCCTCGGTCACCGGGCCCACGCTACCGGTGATCCGGGAACGTCTCCACGTCGCGGTCGACGTCGGCGACGAGGACGGTGAGGCTGGTCGGCGACGTGGACCGCGCCGTGCCCGGCGCGAGCACCTCGCCCGGCTCCACGTCGGCCTCGCTGGTCCAGCGCAGGGTCCACGAGGCGACCCCGTCCACCCAGGGCGCGACGATCTCATCCCGGCTGAGCCCGCCGTGCAGGACCAGGGCCACGGCCTGCCGGTCGCCGTTGTGCAGGGAGTCGTAGACGGCCGTCACGGTGCGGCGCCAGGGGTCGGACCACTCCGTCTCGGTGAGGATGCCGGCCCACTCGTCGTACCAGCGCAGCCGCACCCGACCGGGGACGGCGTCGTAGAGCGGGAACTCGGCCGGGCGCAGCACGGGGAGCTCGCGCCGCAGCGCCAGCAGGTCGCGGACGTCCTCCAGCAGCTCGCGCTGCCAGGGCCGCAGGTCCCAGGAGAGCCAGGTGAGCTGGTTGTCCTGGTTGTAGGCGTTGTTGTTGCCCTCCTGGGTGCGACCGAGCTCGTCGCCGGCCAGCAGCATCGGGACGCCGGTGGAGAGCAGGGTGGTCGCCAGCAGGTTGCGGATGGACCGGTTGCGCGCCGCGAGGACGTCGGGGTCGTGGCTCGGGCCCTCCACGCCGTGGTTCCAGGAGCGGTTGTCGTCGTGACCGTCCCGGTTGTCCTCCCCGTTCACGTAGTTGCGCCGCGTCTCGTAGGCGGTGAGGTCGGCTCCGGTGAAACCGTCGTGGGCGGTCACGAAGTTCACCGAGGCCAGGGGGCCGCGGTCGTCCCGGGCGAAGAGGTCGGCGGAGCCGGCCAGCCGGGTGGCGAGGTCGCGTATGCCGTGGCCCGGCTGCCCCCGCAGGGCCCGGCCCACGTCGGCCAGCCAGAAGCTGCGGACGCCGTCGCGGTACCGGTCGTTCCACTCGGCGAAGGGCCCGGGGAACTGGCCGGTGCGCCAGCCGTGCACCCCGACGTCCCACGGCTCGGCGACCAGCTTGGTGCGGGACAGGACCGGGTCGGTCTGCAGGGCGACGAGGAAGGCGTGGTCCCGGTCGTAGGCGTCGTCGCGGCCCCGGGCGAGCGCCGGCGCCAGGTCGAAGCGGAAGCCGTCGACGTGGAACTCCTCCACCCAGTGCCGCATCGAGTCCAGCACCATGCGCGCGACCAGGGGCTCACGCACGTCGAGGGTGTTGCCGCAGCCGGTGACGTCGATGTCGCGGCCGCGGGCGTCGAGCCGGTAGTACGTCCGGTTATCCAGACCCCGCCAGGACAGGGTGGGGCCGTCCCACCCGCTCTGCTCGGCCGTGTGGTTGTAGACGACGTCGAGCAGCACCTCGATGCCGGCGGCGTGCAGGGCCTTCACCGCGGTCTTCACCTCGTCGACGACCCCCTGCGGGTCGGTGGCGGCGGCGTAGGCGGCGTGCGGGGCGAAGAAGCCCAGGGTGTTGTAGCCCCAGTAGTTGCTCAGGCCCTGGCGGACCAGGGCCGGCTCGGAGGTGAAGGCGTGCACCGGCAGCAGCTCGAGCGAGGTCACCCCCAGACCGGTGAGGTGCTCGATCACGGCGGGGTGGGCGAGCGCCGCATACGTGCCGCGCAGCTCCGGCGGGACGTCCGGGTGCCGCATGGTCAGCCCACGGACGTGGGCCTCGTAGACGACGGTGTCGGTCCACGGCACGTCCGGGTGTGCGTCCTGACCCCAGTCGAAGCGGCCGTGGTCGACCACGACCGACCGGGGCACGCACCCGGCCGAGTCCCGGCCGTCGGGGGTGGCGGCGTCCCCGACCCCCCGGTGGTCCACGGTGTGGCCGTACACCTCCGGGCCCCACCTCACCTCGCCCGCGACGGCGTGGGCGTAGGGGTCCAGGAGCAGCTTGGCAGGGTTGTGCCGGTGCCCGGCGTCGGGGTCCCAGGGGCCGTCGACCCGCAGGCCGTACCGCGTGCCGGGGACCAGCTCGGGGACCAGGTCCCACCAGATCCCGTAGGCCGTGCGGGTGAGCGGGATGCGGCGCTCGCCCTCGGCGTCCTCGAGACAGACGTGCACCGCGGTCGCGTGCCGGGCCAGGACCGCCAGCTCGGGGCCGGCGGAGGTCTGGGTGAGGCCGAGGGGCGGCGGCCGGTCCGTGCTGCGACGCGGTCTGATGCGGGGCGCCATGGGGGACACCTTAGGGAGCGCCCGGGCTGCGCGACCGCGCGGGGGAGTCGGTACGTTGGGGGCATGACCGATCCGACCTCCCTGCCCAACTTCCCCCCGCCGCCGCAGGACCGCCCGCTCACGGGCCGCGTGCTCGACGCGCTGCAGGACCTCACCTTCTCCCCGAACCTCGACAGCCAGGGCGACATCGCCTTCGAGGTCCAGGGACAGCGGTTGTTCGTGAAGATCATCACCGGTGAGCAGTTCGACATCATGCGCGTCTTCGGGCAGTGGCAGATCGCCGAGACGGTGCCGGACGACATGACCACCCGGCTCAACGGGTGCAACGACGTCACCCTCGGGGTCAACCTGGTCAAGGCGGGCATCGCCAACAACAACCTCGTCCTGGCCGTCGAGCAGATCGTGGCCCGGCAGGAGGCCCCCAAGGGCAAGGTCCAGGTTGCGACCGGCCTCATCCTGCAGGCGCTGCAGCTGTGGCACCGCAACGTCATCGCCAAGTCCCAGGTCGAGCGCGGCCTGCAGCCGGACCTGCCTCCGGACGCCCCCGAGGGCACCGAGGTCGGACCCTGGCTGTCCGTCGGCACCCAGGGCGGGACGGGCACGACCGAGGGTGGGTCGGGCCAGGCGGGGCAGCAGTGAGCCGCACGGTGGGGACGGCCAGCGAGTTCGTCCGGGTGGAGATCGACGCGAGCGTCGCGACGATCCGCATCGACCGGCCGAAGATGAACCCGCTGTCCATCGAGGTGCAGGACGCGCTCGGCGAGGCCGCCCGGATCGTGGGCGCCGACGACGAGGTGGCCGCCGTCATCCTCTACGGCGGGGACAAGGTCTTCGCCGCGGGTGCGGACATCAAGGAGATGCAGCGCATGACCTACACCGACATGGTGCAGCGTGCCCCGCTCATCCAGGGGGCCTTCACCGAGGTCGCCCGCATCCCCAAGCCGGTCATCGCCGCCATCGAGGGCTACGCGCTCGGGGCCGGCAACGAGCTGGCGCTGTGCGCCGACTTACGGGTCGCCGGCGACAACGCCAAGATCGGTCAGCCGGAGATCCTGCTGGGGGTCATCCCAGGCGCCGGAGGGACCCAGCGGCTCGCGCGCCTCGTGGGCGTCAGCAGGGCCAAGGACCTCGTGTACTCCGGCCGCATGGTCGACGCCGCCGAGGCGCTGGAGATGGGGATGGTGGACGAGGTCGTCCCCGCCGGCACGGTCTACGAGAAGGCCCAGGAGATGGCCGCCCGCTACGTCCACGGCCCGGCCTTCGCGCTCCGCGCCGCCAAGGAGGCCATCGACCGGGGTCTCGACGGGGACCTGGAGACCGGCCTGGCCATCGAGGCCATGCAGTTCGCCGGCGTCTTCGCCACCCGGGACCGCGAGATCGGGATGACCTCCTTCGTCGAGCACGGTCCGGGCAAGGCGGCCTTCGAAGGTCGCTGACGGCACGGCATACCGCACGTCATCGCACGTCATCCAGGGAAGGGGCGCAGCCGACCGGCTGAGCCCCTTCCCGCGTCGAGCCCGCCCGCCCGCCTCCGAAGCGTCGTAGTGCACGCGATACGCCCTCGCCCGGCGTGCATGACGTGCAGAGCGTTGTCTGTCGCGGGGTCGGGGTGCAGCGCGACCGTCGGGCCAGCCTCAGGCAACGTCCTCCTCAGCCTGAGAACGCTGCTCGCTCCTCCGCCCGGGCGATCGCGGCGAGGATCCGGCGGCGCAGCAGACCGGGCCGGGCGAGGTCGGACCATCTGATGCGTACCACCTCGTAGCCCAGCTCCCGGATCCGGTCCTCCCTGTCCTTCTCGGCGAGCAGGTCCGCGTGGTCGAGGTACTTCCCGGCGCCGTCGAACTCAAGGACGACCATCCACCGGTCCAGCCTCAGATCGGTGCGCGCCACGAAGACGTGGCCGTCCCGGACGGTGAACTGCGGGGTGCAGGGGCCGAGTCCGAGCAGGTGGATCAACCACCGGGAGCGGCTCTCCCCCACCGACTCGCTGCGCCCGTCGGCCAGCTCGACGACCTGACGCACGACCGCGCTCGACGGGAAGTGCTCGGCCCGGGCGGCCTCCACCGCCGCGAGCGCCGCGGTCGTGCTCGGGCCGTCCGGCCGTCCGACCTCCGCCAGGTCGCGCTGCCGGGCCTGGTGGAGGACTCCGTCCAGGGCGACGATCCCGGCCTCGGCGCCGGAATTCGCCGCCACCTGCAGCGCGGCCAGCTCTGGCGCGACCGCCCGCATACCGTCCACCTCGATCACCCACCTCGGGTCCACGGCCGAGTGCACCCAGATCGTCCGGTCGCGTCGACCCCGGCCACCGTCCGTCCTGGACAGGTGGACGAGGTCGTCGACGCCGAGACACGCAAGCCCGTGGACCAGCAGTGCGCTCTCGTGGGAGAGCGCATGACCCCAGCCCTCTTCCGGCAGCCCGGGCGCCGACGGGGCGAGGCTCAGCCCGACCGCCCGGGTGAGCAGGGCGCGCCTGTCCCACGGGGTGATGCCGGCGAGCGCCTCCCCGAGGACGAGCACGCCCCGGCGCACCCGCACCAGGTCGCCCCGGGCCACCATCGCGTCGACCGTGCGCCGGGAGAACCCCGCGGCACGGACCTGCCGACTGCTCGCCACCCCGCCCTGCGCCCCCAGCAACGTCCTGATCCCCTCCACCGACATGCGTCGAGTCTGCCGTTCCGCGCATCCCGGTGCGCAGAGTTATCCCCAGGCCGGCCGGGCTCAGGGCACCAGACCCGCGACGGACAACGCAACGCACGTCATGCACGTCTGTAGGAGGCGTATTGCGTGCATTGCGACGCATCGGAGGCGGAGGCGGAGGCGGAGGCGCACGCTCACTAGTTGACTTCTCTGACTAGTCAGTTTTACGATCTAGTCATGAACACAGAACAGTGGCCGAGCGAGTGGCTGCGCGGCGTGCTGGGGGTGTGCGTGCTGCGCATCCTGCTCGACGGGCCCAGCTACGGCTACGCCATCACCCAGCGCCTCCTCGAGGCGGGTCTGGGCACGGTCAAGGGGGGCACCCTCTACCCGCTGCTCGGTCGTCTCGAGGAGGCCGGCCACGTCGAGGTCGAGTGGCGCCCCGGCGACGGAGGCCCCGGCCGCAAGTACTACGCCCTCACCGGGCAGGGACGCTCCGAGGCCGTCGCGCAGGCTGCGCGCTGGGCCGACTTCACCACCATCACCCGCAGCCTCACCGACGAGGCCTGCACGCAGACCGTAGGAAGGACCTAAGATGAACACCACCAGCAAGAGGGCCACCGGCCAGGGGATCCTGGGCGACCCGGGGGCCATCGCGCCCAGCGTCGACAAGGCGTGGCGCGACGACTTCATCATCGAGCTCCGGCTGCTGTCGGTGCCCGGCCCGAGCATCGGTGACGCCCTCATGACCGTGGAGACGCACGTGTCCGAGTCGGGGGAGAGCGCCCAGGACGCGTTCGGCGAGCCGAGGGCCTACGCCCGGGAGATCGCCCCCAGCGCCGGGGCCGGTCGGATCCGGGGGATCACCGGGTGGACCGTCGTGGGCAACATCGCCGGCCTGGTCGGGATGCTGGCGGCGGTCCGGGCGATGACCGGGTGGCTGGAGGGAGGACCCATCCAGCTCACCGTCGGGGACGGGGTCGTGCTGCTCCTCCTGCTGCTGCTCGTCACCGCCGTGCTCCGGTGGGCCTCGACGCTGCTCCGGTTCGTCGTGGAGCACAGGGTGGCCGTCGCGGTGCTGGCGCCCCTGCTGCTCATCGGCGGCTTCGTCGGTGTGCTCATGCTGCTGCGCCAGGAATGGGTGGAGGTGGGCGTCCTGCCCGTCGCCCTCGCCGCCGTGGTGCTGCTGGGGCTCAGCGTGGTGGCCGCCTGGATCGACACCCCGGCCGACGGGGACGAGATCGTCGCGCCGGAGCAGGGCCCGCGGCCCAGGACGGCCGCCCGTCTCGGGCCCGCGCTGATCCTCCCGGTCATGACGCTGCTGCTCCTGGGGCTCACCTGGGGCCTGCACTCCCTCGCCTGACGGGCCGGGGCCGGGCCCGCCCCCCGCCCGACCGGCGGGGGGCGGGTCCCGTCTTTGTGCCGACGTGCCCGGGTGACAAGATGACCTCAGACCCACACCCCAACCACGAGGACGTGACACGAGTGAACATCGTCGTCTGTGTGAAGTACGTGCCGGACGCCCAGGGCGACCGCACCTTCGAGGCCGACCACACCACCGACCGGGAGGCCGTCGACGGACTGCTCTCCGAGCTGGACGAGTATGCCGTGGAGGAGGCGCTGAAGATCGTCGAGGCCGGGGACGGTGAGGTCACGGTCCTCACCATGGGCCCGGACGACGCCGTCGCGGCGGTCAAGAAGAGCCTGCAGATGGGCGCCGACAAGGGGGTGCACGTCCTGGACGAGGCCATCGCCGGGTCGGACGCGGCCGCGACCAGCCTCGTGCTGGCGGAGGCCGTCCGCAAGATCGGTGACGTGGACCTCGTCCTCACCGGCCTCGCGTCCACCGACGGCTCGATGTCGGTGGTGCCGGCGATGCTGGCCGAGCGACTGGGCCTGCCCCAGGTGACCTTCGCCTCCGAGCTGACCGTGGAGGGCGGCACGGTGCGCATCCGCCGCGACAACGAGGCCTACTCCGAGACGGTCGAGTCGAGCCTGCCGGCCGTGGTGTCGGTGACCGACCAGATCAACGAGCCGCGCTACCCCTCCTTCAAGGGGATCATGGCGGCGAAGAAGAAGCCCGTCGAGACCTGGTCGCTGGCCGACCTGGGGGTGGACGCCTCCCAGGTCGGGCTGGGCGCCGCCTGGACCGAGGTCGTCGACGCGACCGCCCGCCCGCCGCGGGCCGCCGGCGAGGTCGTGACCGACGAGGGCGACGGCGGCGGCAAGCTGGCCGAGTTCCTGGCCTCCCGCCGGTTCGCCTGACCGACCACGACATACCGAAGGAGCAGAGAAACATGAGCGACGTTCTTGTCCTGGTCGACCACGTCGACGGTGAGGTCCGCAGGTCGACCTTCGAGATGCTGACCGCGGCGGCCCGGCTCGGTGAGCCGGTCGCCGTCTGGGTGGGGGAGGCCGACGCGGCCCAGGCCGCGGCCGAATCCCTGGGCCGTCACGGCGCGACCGCCGTCCTGGTCGCGGGTGGACCGGCCCTGACCGACCACCTGGTCGCCCCCACCGCCGAGCTGCTCGCCGAGCTGGTGTCCGCCCGGACCCCGGCCGCGGTCCTGGTGGCCTCGACCAACGACGGCAAGGAGATCGCCGGCCGGCTGGCCGTCAAGACCTCCTCCGGCCTGATCACCGACGCCGTCGACGTCACCGCCGGCGACGGTGGCGTGCAGACGACCCAGTCGGTCTTCGCCGGCAACTGGACCGTCGTGGCCCGCGTCACCCAGGGCACCCCGGTCATCACGGTGAAGCCCAACAGCATCAGCGCGCAGGAGTCCGGCGGGGCAGCTCCCGCGGTCGAGACGGTGGACTTCACCCCGTCCGAGGCCGCGACCGCCGCCCGGATCACCCAGCGCGCGGCCAAGGAGTCCACGGGTCGGCCCTCGCTCACCGAGGCCGCGATCGTCGTGTCCGGCGGCCGTGGGACGGCGGGCGACTTCGGCCCCGTCGAGGCCTTCGCCGACTCCCTCGGCGCCGCTGTCGGAGCCTCGCGCGCCGCCGTCGACGCGGGGTGGTACCCGCACTCCCACCAGGTGGGTCAGACGGGCGTGCAGGTCTCCCCGCAGCTCTACGTCGCCGCGGGCATCTCCGGGGCGATCCAGCACCGGGCGGGCATGCAGACCTCCAAGACGATCGTGGCGGTCAACAAGGACCCGGAGGCCCCGATCTTCGAGCTGGTCGACTACGGCATCGTCGGCGACCTGTTCACCGTCCTGCCGCAGGCCACCGACGCGGTCAACCAGCGCAAGGGCTGACCGCGCAGGGCGGTCACCTACCCTGGGGGACGATGCCCTCGACCGTCTATCTAGACCACGCCGCCACGACCTCGGTCCTTCCAGAGGTCGTGGCGGCCGTCGCCGCGACCCTGGGGCAGGTGGGGAACGCCTCGTCCACGCACGGGCCGGGTCGGCAGGCCCGGAGCACGGTCGAGGGTGCGCGGGAGGACATCGCCGACGCCCTGGGGGTCCATCCCTCGGAGGTCGTCTTCACCTCCGGCGGCACCGAGTCCGACAACATCGCCGTCACCGGCACCTTCCTGGCCCGCCGGGCGGCGGACCCGCGGAAGACGCGGGTCGTGACCACGCCGGTCGAGCACCACGCCGTGCTCGACCAGGTCGACCACCTCGTGGCCGAGCAGGGCGCCGCGGTCACCTGGGTCGAGCCGGACGAGACGGGGGTGATCACCCCGGAGGCCCTGCAGGACGCCCTGGCGCAGGGGTCCGGCCCGGACGACGTGGCGGTCGCCTCGGTCATGTGGGCCAACAACGAGATCGGCACCGTGCAGGACGTCCCCCGCCTGGCCGAGGTATGCCGTGCCGCCGGGGTCCCGCTGCACACCGACGCGGTGCAGGCGCTGAGTCAGGTTGAGCTCCCCCTCTCCGGCCTGGGCACCGGCGCGACGCCGGACCTGGTCGCCCTGACGGGGCACAAGGTCGGCGGACCCGTCGGCAACGGCCTGCTGCTCGCGGCACGTGGTCAGTCGCCCGTCCCGGTCCTGCGGGGCGGCGGCCAGGAGCGGGGCCTGCGGCCCGGCACCCTGGACGTCGCCGGGATCGCCGGCCTAGCCTTGGCCGTCCGCCACGCCGTCACCGACCTGGCCCGGCATGCCGCGCGCGTCGGCGCCCTGCGGGACCGGCTCCTTGCCGGGGCGCTGCGCACCGACCCGTCCCTGCGGGTGAGCGGGCCGTGGCGACCGGGGGACCTGACCGGCCGGCTCCCGGGCAACGCCCACCTGCAGGTGCCCGGCGCCGACAGCGACTCCCTCCTCTACCTGCTCGACGCCGCGGGGGTGGCCTGCTCCGCCGGCTCGGCCTGCACGGCGGGGGTGACCCGCCCGAGCCACGTCCTGCTCGCCTGCGGCGTCCCGGAGGACCTGGCCCGCGGCGCCCTCCGGCTCACGCTCGGGCGGACGTCCACCGAGGCGGACGTCGACGCCTTCCTCGCCGTGCTGCCGCAGGTCCTGGACCGGGCCCGGCGCGCGAGGGCGGCCTCCTGATGCGCGTCGTCGCCGCCATGAGCGGAGGGGTGGACTCCGCCGTCGCCGCCGCCCGGATGCTCGACGCCGGTCACGAGGTCGTGGGGGTCCACCTCGCGCTGGCCCGGTCGGCGGCCACCCTGCGCGAGAGCGCCCGCGGCTGCTGCACCCTCGAGGACGCCGGAGACGCGCGCAGGGTCGCCGACCGGCTCGGCATCCCGTTCTACGTCTGGGACATGGCCGAGCGGTTCCAGCAGGACGTGATCGAGGACTTCGTCGCGGAGTACGCCGCGGGTCGCACCCCCAACCCCTGCCTGCGCTGCAACGAGAAGATCAAGTTCTCCGCGCTCCTCGACAAGGCGCTGGCCCTCGGCTTCGACGCGGTGGCCACCGGTCACTACGCCCAGGTGGTCGAGGTCGCCGATCCCGCTGCGCCGCAGGGGATCCGGCGTGAGCTGCACCGGGCAGTCGACCCGGCCAAGGACCAGTCCTACGTGCTGGGGGTGCTGGACGCCGACCAGCTCGCCCGGGCCTTCTTCCCGCTGGGGGACACCACCAAGACCCGGATCCGGGAGGAGGCGCGCGAGCGCGGCTTCGCGGTCGCGAGGAAGCCGGACAGCCACGACATCTGTTTCATCCCCGACGGGGACACCCGCGGCTGGCTCGCGGAGCGGCTCGGCGCGCAAATCGGCCCGGTGGTGGACGAGCACGGCGAGGTCCTGGGTCAGCACGGCGGGGCGCACGGCTACACCGTCGGCCAGCGCCGCGGCCTGGGGCTGAAGGTCCCGCCCGCGGACGGCAGCAAGCGCTACGTCCTGTCCACCGACACCCGCACCAACACCGTCGTCGTCGGTCCCGAGGAGCTCCTCGGGGTGGACACGATCCTGGCCGACCACGTGCGCTGGTGCGGCCCCGCCCCCTCCGGCGAGGTCCGGGTGGGGGCCCAGGTTCGGGCCCACGGCCAGGAGTATGCGGCGACCGCCCGCGTCGTCGCGGACGGCATACCCGGGAAGGGTCTGGAGGTGCACCTGGACGAGCGGATCCGCGGGGTCGCCCCCGGCCAGTCGGTCGTGCTCTACGACGGCACGCGGGTGCTGGGCTCGGGCACCATCGCCCGCGCCTCTCGCCGCACGTGACGACCGCCCCGTGACCGGGGACGGGGGTGCGGCCCTCGGGCTGCTGTCGGGGGTCGCCGCGGCGGTGCTCTTCGGTCTCGCGGCCGTCGTCCAGGCCAGGGCCGTGCGTGACGACTCCGCCCGCCTCACCGGGCTGCTGCCCTTCGTCCGGTGGGCCGTGGGTCGTCCGTGGATGCTGGCGGTGGTCGTCGCCTACCTGGCCGGGTTCGTGCTCCACGCGGTGGCGATCTGGCTGCTGCCGCTCTACCTCGCGCAGGCCAGCATCGCTCTGTCCCTGCCGGTGACGGCGCTGGCCTCCGCCCGGCTCGCGGAGGTGCTAGGCGGGTCGGGATGGCTCGGGATCGCGGCCGTCTCGGGCGGCCTGGTGCTGCTGGCGGCGGGGGCCGGCCCGGCCGGGGCGGTGGTGGCGGGCGCGGGCTTCGCGCTGGGGCTCGTGGTCGTGCTGCTGGCCCTGCTGGCGCTGGGTCTGCTGCTGCGCGGCGCCGGTCCGGTCCTGCTGGGGTGGCTCGCCGGTCTGGGGTATGCCGGGTCCGCCCTGGCGGTGCGGGGCGTGGAGCTGCCGCTGTCCCCGGCGGTCGCCGTCGCCGCGCTGGCGGTGCCCGGCTACGGGCTCCTGGGGTTCTGGCTCTATTCGCGGGCGCTGGACCGGGCCCTGGTCTCGACGGCCACCGCGCCGATGATCACCGCGCAGACCTTCCTGCCGGCGCTCGTGGGGGTGGCCTGGCTGGGGGACGGGGTCCGCCCGGGCTGGGGCGCGGCGATCGTCGTCGGGCTGCTGCTCGCGACCGGTGGCACGGCCCTGCTCCAACGCCGCACCCGGCGACCGTAGGGTGGCCCGGTGCCCCCCTCCGCGCGCGACCCCGACCCCACCGACCCCCGCGATCCTGCCGCCACCGGCTCCTCCTACGGGGTCGGCGCCACGGGGGTCGGCTCCTGGCCGGGCACCGACGTCCGGGAGGCCCTGCGGGTGGTGCGGGGCGAGCTGACGACGACGGTCCCCGAGGGCGTCGTGGGGGTGCCCTACCTGCCCGAGCTGCCGGCCCGGGGCCCCGGCGCCGACCTGCTGGGCCGGTCCGCCCACCTGCTCGTCGACCTGCCCGTCGACCTGCAGCCGCAGGGCTGGCGGCTCGTGGACCGGCCGGGTCGCGACCACGACCGCACCGGGGGGTGGTGGCGCCAGGACCTCGACGAGCTCGCCGAGGCCCTCGACGGCTACGACGGCCCGCTCAAGCTGCAGGTGGCGGGGCCGTGGACCCTGGCCGCCGGGGTGTGGCTGCCGCTGGGGGACCGGGTGCTGTCGGACCGCGGCGCCTCCCGGGACCTGGCCGCGTCGCTGGCCGAGGGGGCCGCGGGGCACGTGGCGGACGTGCGCCGCCTGGTGCCGGGGGCGTCGATGGTGCTGCAGCTCGACGAGCCGTCGTTGACGGCGGTCTCCCGGGGGCGGATCCGGTCGGAGTCCGGCTACTCGGTGCTGCGCACGCCCGAGCCGGCCGAGCTCGTGGGTGCGCTCGGCGCCGTCGTCGACGCGGCCCGGGGGGCGGGCGCCGCACAGGTCGTGGTCCACTCGTGCGCCTCCGACGTCCCGCTCGACCTGCTCCGGCGCGCGGGTGTCGACGCGGTGAGCCTGGACACCGGGCTCCTGGGTCGTCCGGGGTGGGAGGCCGTGGCCGGCCTGCTGGACGCCGGCGTCCGCCTGTGGGCCGGGGTGCTGCCCACCGACGAGCCGGGTGCGGCCGAGGCCGCCGTGGACCGGGTGCTCACCCCCTGGCGGGAGCTCGGGCTGCCGCTCGCGGACCTCACAGCCCTCATGGTCACGCCGTCCTGCGGCCTGGCGGGCTCGACGCCCGAGGCGGCCCGGGCCGTCACCGCGACGACGACGCAGGTGGCCGCCCGCCTGGCCGAGGCCGCGACGGGATGAGCACCCGGGGCGTGCCCGCCGCGGGGCGGGCGCCCGTCCCGTGGCAGGTCTGGTACCTCACCCTGGCCCTGGTCTGGGGGTCGAGCTACCTGCTCATCAAGGTCGGGCTGGAGGCGCTCAGCGGGGTGCAGGTGACCGCGCTGCGGATCGTGCTGGGAGCCGCCGTGCTGCTCGTCCTGGGCGCGCTGACGGGCACGCAGCTGCCGCGCGGGCGTCGCACCTGGGGGCACCTGCTCGTCACCGGCACCCTGCTCTGCTCCCTGCCCTGGACCCTCTTCGCGCTGGGGGAGCTGCGGGTGACCTCGGCGGTCGCCGGGATCGCGAACGCCACCACCCCGGTCGCCGCGGTGGTCGCGACGGCGCTCCTGCTGCCCGGGGAGCCTGTCGGTCGGCGGCGCCAGCTCGGGGTCGGGATCGGCTTTCTCGGCATCGTGCTCATCGCCCAGCCCTGGTCCCTGGAGCGCGGCCCCGACCCGGTGGGCCTGGCGATGGTCCTCGTCGCCTCGGCCAGCTACGGGATCGGGTGGACCTACGTGCGCCGGCACCTGCACGGGGTGGACCCCGGCGGTCTGTCGATGCCGGCGGCGCAGGTGCTCGTGGCGCTGGCCCAGGTGCCTCTGCTCCTGCTGGTCGACTGGTGGCTCCGCGGCTTCCCGTCCGGCGGGCCGCTGGTGCCGGCCGGCCCGGCGGCGTCCGTGGGCGGCTGGGCCCTGTGGGGGCCGGTGCTGGCGGTGGGCGCCCTCGGCGTGGTCGGCACCGGGCTCGCGCAGGCGATGCAGTATGCCGTCGTGCGGGCCGCGGGCCCGACGGTCGCCACGAGCGTGACCTACCCGATCGTCGTCGTCTCGGTGCTGCTCGGGGTGCTGCTGCTGGGCGAGCGCGTCGGGCCGCTGGTCCTGGTCGGTGCCGCGGTCGTCCTCGGGGGCTCCCTGCTCATCGGGACGGGGCGCCGGGCCGGCGGCACGGCGAGGCGGCGGCGGGTGCGGCATACCTCGGCGGTGTCGGAGGACCCTGCAAAGATGGGCGGGTGAACGCGAGCACCCCCACCGACCCGGTCGACGACGTGCCCGAGGAGGCCCGCCACCGGTGGGCCGAGCTCGCCGAGGAGATCCGCGGGCACCAGTTCGCCTACTACGTCAAGGACGCCCCGGTCGTCAGCGACGGGGAGTTCGACGCGCTGGTGCGGCAGCTGGAGGAGCTCGAGGAGGAGCACCCCGGGCTGCGGGTGCCGGACAGCCCGACCCAGGTGGTCGGGGGGAGCTTCTCCACCGACTTCACGGCCGTGGACCACCTGGAGCGGATGCTCAGCCTGGACAACGCCTTCTCCACCGAGGAGCTCGTGGCGTGGGCCGAGCGGGTCGAGCGTGACGTCGGCGGGGCTGAGGTCAGCTACCTGTGCGAGCTGAAGATCGACGGTCTCGCGGTCAACCTCCTCTACGAGCAGGGGCGTCTCGTCCGGGCCCTGACGCGCGGGGACGGACGGACCGGGGAGGACGTCACGCTCAACGTGCGCACGATCGAGGGGGTGCCGCTGCGGCTGCGGGCGCCCGAGGAGCAGCGGGCCGAGGGGGTCGTGGGGGAGGGAGGCGGCACCCACCTCGTCGAGGGCGCGGTCCTCGAGGAGGGGATGGGCACCACCGAGCCGGTCCCCGTGCCGCGGCTGGTCGAGGTGCGGGGTGAGGTCTACTTCCCGGTCGCGGCCTTCCAGGAGCTCAACGCGGGGCTCGTGGCGGCGGGCAGGGCGCCGTTCGCGAACCCCCGCAACACCGCGGCCGGGTCGCTGCGGCAGAAGGACCCGAGGGTCACCGCCTCCCGCGACCTGCGGATGATCGTGCACGGGATCGGGGCCCGGGAGGGTTTCGACGTCGTGCGCCAGTCGCAGGCCTATGAGCTGCTGGCCGCCTGGGGGCTGCCGGTGTCGGACCGGACCCGCGTGCTCGGCACGATCGAGGAGGTGTGCGACTACGTCACCGGATGGGGTGAGCGACGGCACTCGGTCGAGCACGAGATCGACGGGGTGGTCGTCAAGGTCGACGAGGTCGAGGTGCAGCGGCGGCTCGGGTCGACCTCCCGGGCACCCCGGTGGGCCATCGCCTACAAGTACCCGCCCGAGGAGGTGACCACCAAGCTGCTGGACATCCGCGTCGACGTGGGCCGCACCGGGCGGGTGACGCCGTGGGGCCTCATGGAGCCGGTGCAGGTGGCCGGGTCCACCGTGGAGCGCGCCACCCTGCACAACCAGTACGAGGTGGAGCGCAAGGGCGTCCTCATCGGGGACACCGTGGTGCTGCGCAAGGCCGGCGACGTCATCCCGGAGATCCTCGGGCCGGTGGTGGACCTGCGGGACGGCACCGAGACCCCCTTCGTCTTCCCGACCCGGTGCCCCGCCTGCGGCACCGAGCTGGTGCAGCAGAAGGAGGGGGACAAGGACTGGCGCTGCCCCAACGCGCGGGCGTGCCCGGCGCAGCTGCGCGAACGGCTGTCCTCCCTGGCCGGTCGAGGGGCCTTCGACATCGAGGCGCTCGGGGCCGAGGGGGTCAACGCCCTGCTCGACGCCGGGGTCATCACGGACGAGGGGGAGGTGTTCGGGCTGGCCCACGGCACACCGGACGACCCCCCCACTCCCGAGCAGGACCGGGCCGACCGCGCCCGTCTCGCGCGCGTGCCGCTCTTCACCCGAACCGCGAAGAAGACCGACGACGAGGACGATGTCATCGAGGGTCGGGTGCTCTCGGCCAACGGGCTCAAGCTGCTCGCGAACCTTCGCGCGGCGAAGGCCCAGCCGCTGTGGCGGGTCCTGGTGGCCCTGTCGATCCGGCACGTCGGCCCGACCGCGGCCCGGGCGCTGGCCACGGAGTTCGGCTCGATGGACGCGATCCGGGCGGCCGACGTCGAGCGCCTGGCCGCGACCGAGGGCGTCGGTGGGATCATCGCCGAGTCGGTCGTCGAGTGGTTCTCAGTCGACTGGCACCGGGAGATCGTCGAGCGGTGGGCCGCCGACGGGGTGCGGATGGCCGACGAGCGCGACGAGTCGGTGGAGCGCACCCTGGAGGGTCTGACGGTCGTGGTGACCGGGTCGCTCGAGGGCTTCAGCCGGGACGAGTCCAAGGAGGCGATCGTCTCCCGCGGGGGCAAGGCGTCCGGGTCGGTGTCGAGGAAGACCGACTACGTCGTCGTCGGCGCCAACGCCGGGTCCAAGGCCGCCAAGGCCGAGGAGCTGGGGGTGCCGGTTCTCGACGAGGCGCAGTTCGTCCAGCTGCTGGCGACGGGGTCGGTGACCGGCTGAGGTCCCCGGCGCGCACCAGGGGTCGGCTGCGCGTCGCAGCGGGGAGGCCCACCGAGCCGGCACGGGTCCCCGTCGGTGTCGTGATCGTGCCGGGTCGGGGGCACACTGGAGGTATGCGCCGACTCTGGATCGTCCTCCTCGCGCTCGTCGTGGTGGTCGTCGGCGCCTCCCTCTGGCAGGGGGACCGGCTCTTCGCCGGTGTCTACGCCCTGGGCGGTCTCGCCCTGGTCTGGTGGACCGCCCCCTGGCGCGGCGGGCGCACCACCACCCATCAGGAGGTCCTTGCGATGCCCGAGTCCGACCGTCCCGTCGTCATCTACTGGCGGCCCGGCTGCGGCTTCTGCCAGCGCCTCAAGGCGCACCTGGGGCGGGACGGCGAGCGCGCCACCTGGGTGAACATCTGGCAGGACGAGGCCGCCGCTGCCTACGTGCGCGAGGTCAACGGCGGCGACGAGACGGTGCCGACCGTGGTGATCGACGGCATACCCCACACCAACCCGCGCCCTGCGCTGGTGCTGGAGCGGCTGCGCGCCTCCTGACGGACGCATGCACGTTCCTGCACCGGATGCAGCGTCGTCGCGCGTGCCTGCGGTGCATGAGCGTGCATGACGCGGCGTGAGGTGGCCGCCCGGCGTGCCTGCGGTGCATGAGCGTGCATGACGCAGCCCGAGGCTCGCCGGCCCGGGGCCATCCGCCCGTGGGCCCGGCGGTCGGGCGCCCGGTGCGACCGTAGACTGGCCCGCATGTCCAACCTCTCCCGCGACGATGTCGCGCACGTCGCCATGCTGGCGCGCATCCAGCTCGAGGACTCCGAGCTGGACCGCCTCGCCGGCCAGCTCGACCAGATCGTCGACTGGGTGGGCCAGGTCAACGAGGTCGCTGCCGCCGACGTGCCCCCGATGTCGCACCCGCTGCCCCTGGTCAACGTCACCCGCCCGGACGAGGTGCGCCCGAGCCTGAGCGCCGAGCAGGCGCTGGCCAACGCGCCCGACGCCGAGGACGGCCGCTTCGGCGTCCCGCGGATCCTGGACGAGGAGTGAGGATGACGAGCACGACCCAGACCGGTGGGGCCCGCGACCTGACCCTGCTCACCGCCGTGCAGATGGCTGACGGCCTGGCCGCGGGGACCTTCACCTCCGTCGAGCTGACCCAGGCGCACCTGGACCGCATCCAGCGGCTCAACCCCGCCCTCAACGCCTTCCTCCTCGTCGACGCCGAGGGGGCGCTGGCCACCGCGGCCAACGTCGACGAGGCCCGCGCCGCGGGGGAGAAGCTCCCGCGGCTGGCCGGCGTCCCCGTCGCGGTCAAGGACATCGCCTGCACCCAGGGGCTGACCACCACCGCCGGCTCGCGGATGCTCGAGCACTTCGTCCCGCCCTACGACGCCACGATCGTGCGGCGGCTCAAGGACGCGCGGATGCCGATCCTCGGCAAGACCAACATGGACGAGTTCGCTATGGGCTCCTCCACCGAGCACAGCGCCTTCGGCCCCACCCGCAACCCGTGGGACCTGGACCGCATCCCCGGCGGGTCCGGCGGGGGGAGCAGCGCCGCCGTCGCGGCGCACCTGGCCCCCCTGGCCATCGGCTCCGACACCGGCGGCTCGATCCGTCAGCCGGCCGCCGTCACCGGCACGGTCGGCGTCAAGCCCACCTACGGCGGGGTGAGCCGCTACGGCATCATCGCGCTCGCCTCCAGCCTCGACCAGATCGGTCCGTGCGCGCGGACGGTCGCGGACGCGGCCCTGCTGCACGAGGTCCTGGGCGGGCACGACCCGCTGGACTCCACGTCGATCGACGCCCCGGTCCCGCCCGTCGTCGCGGCCGCCACCGGCACCCGTGACCTGACCGGACTGCGGGTCGGTGTGGTCACCGAGATCGGCGGGGAGGGGTTCCAGCCCGGCGTCCTCGCGCGCTTCGACGAGGCGCTGGAGCAGCTGCGCGGGCTCGGTGCCGAGGTCGTGACGGTCTCGTGCCCCCACTTCGTCTACGCGATGGCGGCCTACTACCTCATCCTCCCCTCGGAGGCGAGCTCCAACCTGGCCCGCTACGACGCCATGCGCTACGGCCTGCGCGTCGTGCCGGAGGGCAGCCCGAGCGCCGAGCAGGTCATGGCCGCCAGCCGCGACGCCGGCTTCGGCGACGAGGTCAAGCGCCGCATCATCCTGGGCACCTACGCGCTGTCCAGCGGCTACTACGACGCCTACTACGGCCAGGCCCAGAAGGTCCGCACCCTCATCGCGCGCGACTTCGCGGCCGCCTTCGAGCAGGTCGACGTCATCGTCGGCCCGACGGCGCCCACGACGGCGTTCCGGATCGGGGACAAGCTCGAGGACCCCATGGCGATGTACCTCAACGACATCGCCACCATCCCCGCCAACCTCGCCGGGATCCCCGGGATGTCGATCCCGTCCGGCCTGGCCGACGAGGACGGGCTGCCCGCCGGGGTGCAGATCCTGGCCCCCGCCATGGAGGACCAGCGGCTCTACGCCGTCGGCGCGGCCCTGGAGGAGGCGCTGCAGCAGGCGCAGGGCGGCTACGTGTTCGAGAAGGCTCCCGAGATCGAGGTGACGGCATGACGACCACCGCCCGCCCCGCGCACGCCGAGGACACGGTGCCCTACGAGGAGGCCCTGAGCCGCTACGAGCCGGTGATGGGCCTGGAGGTCCACGTCGAGCTCAACACCCGGACCAAGATGTTCTGCGGGTGCGCCACCGGCTTCGGGGAGGCGCCGAACACCCAGACCTGCCCGGTCTGCCTGGGCCTGCCCGGGGCCCTGCCGGTCGTCAACGGCACGGCGGTGGAGTCGGCGATCAGGATCGGTCTGGCGCTCAACTGCAAGATCGCGTCCTGGTGCCGCTTCGCCCGGAAGAACTACTTCTACCCGGACATGCCGAAGAACTTCCAGACCTCGCAGTACGACGAGCCGATCGCCTTCGACGGCCACCTGGACGTCGAGGTCCCGGCGAACGAGAGCGGCGGCGAGCCGTTCACCTTCCGGGTGGAGATCGAGCGCGCCCACATGGAGGAGGACACCGGCAAGTCCACCCACGTGGGTGGGGCCACCGGGCGGATCCACGGGGCCGACTACTCGATCGTCGACTACAACCGGGCAGGCATACCCCTCATCGAGATCGTCACCCGGCCGATGCTCGGGGCCGGCGACCGGGCCCCCGAGGTGGCCAGGGCCTACGTGGCGGCGCTGCGCGACCTGCTCAAGGCGCTCGACGTCTCCGACGTCCGGATGGAGCAGGGCTCGATGCGTTGCGACGCCAACGTCTCGCTCATGCCCGTCGGGTCCGAGGTGCTGGGCACCCGCACGGAGACCAAGAACGTCAACTCCCTGCGCTCGGTGGAGCGGGCCGTCCGCTACGAGATCACCCGCCACGCCGCGATCCTCGACGCGGGGGAGAAGGTCTTCCAGGAGACCCGCCACTGGCACGAGGACACCGGTATGACGACGGCCGGCCGGCCCAAGTCCGACGCCGACGACTACCGCTACTTCCCCGAGCCCGACCTCGTGCCCGTGGCCCCGAGCCGTGAGGACGTGGAGCGCCTGCGCGCGACCCTGCCGGAGAACCGGTCGAGCGCCGCCGCCGGCTGCAGGCCGGGTGGGGCTTCTCCGACCTGGAGATGCGGGACGTCGTCAACGCCGGTGCCGTCGAGGTGATCGAGGAGACCGTGTCCGCGGGAGCCTCGCCCGCCGCGGCCCGCAAGTGGTGGACCGGCGACCTGGCCCGGCGTGCCAACGCCCAGGGAGTCGCCGTGACCGAGCTGGGGGTTACCCCCGCGCACATCGCGGAGCTGGACGGTCTGGTCGGGTCCGGGCGCCTCAACGACTCCATGGCCCGTCAGGTGATGGAGGGTGTGGTGGCAGGCGAGGGCGGCCCGACCCAGGTCGCGGACGCGCGCGGGCTCGAGCTGGTCCAGGACGACGGCGCGCTGCAGGCCGCGGTGGACACGGTCATCGCCGCGAACGCCGACGTCGCCGAGAAGATCCGCGGCGGCAAGGTGCAGGCCGCGGGTGCCCTCATCGGCCAGGTGATGAAGGAGATGCGGGGGCAGGCCGACGCGGCCAGGGCCCGGGAGCTCATCCTGTCGACGCTCGGCGTCGAGGGCTGACGCCCGCCGGCATGGCCCCGTCCCCCGTCGCCGCCGTCCCGCTGGACCTGCTGCCCCACCTCGACCCCGTCGACGGGGTCGAGGTGGTGCCCTACGACCCCCAGGACCGCGGGACCGTCCCCGGCGGAGGGCGAGAGGTCGACGTGCTGGCCCTGCCGATGATCGCCGGCCCCTGGCTGCGGCGGATGGGGGAGGTGCCCGGGCTTCGCGCGGTGGTCCTGGCCTCCGCGGGGTTCGAGCACGCCCTGCCGCACGTCCCCGACGGCGTCCGGGTGGCGAACGCGGTGGGCGTGCACGACACTGCCACGGCCGAGCTGGCCCTGACCCTGATGCTCGCCGCCCAGCGGCACCTGCCGCACCACGTCCTGTCCCAGGCGCGGGGCACCTGGGACCGGTCGACGCCGCCGCGCGAGCCCTGGCGCTCGCTGGCGGACTCGACGGTGCTCGTCGTCGGCTACGGCGGCATCGGGAAGGCGCTGACCCGCCGGCTCCTGGCCGCCGAGTGCGAGGTCCTGGCCGTCGCGAGCACCGACCGCCCCGGGGACGACCTCGTGGAGCGGGTGCACGGCGTCGATCGGCTCCCCGAGCTGCTGCCCCGGGCCGACGTCGTCGCGCTCAGCCTCCCGCTCACCGCAGGGACGCAGGGGTTGCTGGACGCCCGCGCGCTGGCCCTCCTGCCCGACGGGGCCCTCGTGGTGAACGTCGCCCGGGGCGGGGTCGTCGACACCGGCGCCCTGCTCGCGGAGTGCGTCGCCGGGCGGTTGCGTGCCGCCCTCGACGTCACCGACCCCGAGCCCCTGCCGGACGGTCACCCGCTGTGGTCCGCGCCCGGGGTGCTCGTGGTGCCCCACGTGGGCGGCGCCTCGCCGGCGTCCTACCCGCGGATGGGTCGCTACCTGCACCGCCAGCTCACCACATACCGCGACACCGGGGACCTGGAGCACGTCGTCCACGGCTGAGCCACGCCCGCCACCACGGGCTGGGAGCCGCGGCTAAGGTCGAGGTATGCGACGTCTGGTCCTGGTCCGGCACGCCAAGGCGGAGGGGGCTCACCCACGGGGCGACCACGAGCGCGGGCTGGTGGCCGAGGGGGTCGCCGCCGCGGTCGACCTCGGGCGGTGGCTCGCCGGCCAGCAGCTGCACCCCGACCACGTCACCGTGTCCACGGCGGAGCGGGCCCGGGCGACGCATGCGGCGCTGGCACGTGGTCTCGCCGACGACGGGTCGGGCTCCCCGGGGGAGCCGGACGTCGCCGCAGCTGTGCGCTCACTCTGGCAGGACCGGCGGGTCTACGACGGCGGCGTCGACGGGGTCCTGGCAGCGGTGGCGGAGACGCCGGAGGACGCACGGGTGCTCTGGGTGGTGGGGCACGAGCCGGTGATGACCACGACGGCCTGGGAGCTGACGCAGACCACGCAGCTGCCGTCCGAGCTGCGTCGGGAGCTCTCCCGGGGGTTGCCGACGGCGACCGCCGCCGTGCTGGAGACGCAGGACGAGTGGGCCGAGCTCGGCTTCGGGGGCGCCCGGCTGGTGGCGCTGCACACCGGCCGCGCAGACTGAGGCCTCGGTCTCCGGGGCGTCCGTCGGCGGGTGCCGGAAACCGACTTGGGGGTGTCGGGGGCGAGACCTAGAGTGTCCGGGTGACGGACGACAGAGGTGGCCCGGTGATCCGGGCCCGGGGGTTGCGCAAGGTCTACGGCGACTTCGTCGCGGTGGACGGGATCGACTTCGAGGTGCAGGCCGGGGAGAGCTTCGGGCTGCTCGGACCCAACGGCGCCGGCAAGTCCACCACCATGCGGATGATCGGCGGCACCCTCGACCGCTCCGAGGGCGAGCTGAGCGTCCTGGGCATGGACCCCGACGTGCAGGGGCCCGAGGTGCGGGCCCACCTCGGCGTCGTCCCCCAGCAGGACAACCTGGACGAGGAGCTGCGCGTCCGCGAGAACATCGTCATGTACGGCCGCTACTTCGGGCTGCCCCGCTCCTACCTGCAGCCGAAGGCCGACGAGCTGCTCGCCTTCGCCCAGCTCGAGGCCAAGGCCAGGGAGAAGGTGACCAACCTCTCGGGCGGCATGAAGCGGCGGCTCACGATCGCCCGGGGCCTGGTCAACGAGCCCCGGATCCTGCTGCTCGACGAGCCGACGACCGGGCTGGACCCGCAGGCGCGGCACGTCCTGTGGGACCGCCTCTTCCGGCTCAAGGAGGCCGGGACCACCCTGGTCGTGACCACCCACTTCATGGACGAGGCCGAGCAGCTGTGCGACCGGCTGATCGTCATCGACCACGGCACGATCATGGCCGAGGGCAGCCCGCGCGAGCTCATCCGGCGCTACTCCACTCGTGAGGTCGTGGAGGTCCGCTTCGGCTCCGAGCGCAACGCGAGCGTCGTCGCGCAGCTGGAGGGGGTCGGCACCCGCAACGAGGTGCTGCCCGACCGCATCCTCATCTACACCGATGACGGGGAGGCCGCCCTGGAGGAGGTCTCCCGGCGCGGCCTGCACCCGGTGACCTCGCTGGTGCGGCGCAGCTCCCTGGAGGACGTCTTCCTCCGGCTCACGGGGAGGTCCCTCGTTGACTGACCGCCCAGCGACCGGCGGCGCCCCCGGTGCCGCCGCCCCCCGGTCCTCCCAGGAGGACCTCACCGCGCTGGCCTACTCGGGCCGGGTCCTCCCGCACCCGCAGATGGCGGCCCGGGCCCGACGGCACGGGTGGTGGTACTACGCGGAGGCCTACCTGCGCGGCATGCGTGCCTACGCAGTGCCCATCGCCTTCTACGCCCTCGGCCAGCCGCTGCTCTACCTGGTCGCGATGGGGCTCGGGCTCGGCGCCCTCGTCAGCGGCGGCGTGGGCACGGTGGAGGGCGTCGACTACCTCACCTTCGTGGCCCCCGCCCTGCTGGTGTCGACGGTCGTCATGTCGGTGTCGGGGGAGATGACCTACCCCGTCATGTCCGGGTTCAAGTGGCAGCGCCTCTACTACGGGCCGGCCGCGACGCCGGTGTCGCCGGGGCAGATCGCGCTGGGCCACTTCGCGGCCGTCGTGATCCGGTTCACGGTGCAGTCGGTCATCTTCTGGCTGGTCATGCTCGCCTTCGGGGCCACCGCCGGGCTCGGATCGGTCCTCCTGGTCCCGATCGGCGTGCTGGCGGCGATGGCCTTCGGCGGCCCGTTGCAGGCCTACGCGGCGACGATCAAGGACGAGGGCCTGCAGTTCACCTTCGTCCAGCGCTTCCTCGTGATGCCGATGTTCCTCTTCGCCGGCACCTTCTTCCCGTTGCACGTCATGCCGGTCTACCTGCAGTGGATCGGGTGGATCAGCCCCGTGTGGCACGGCACCCAGCTGGCCCGGGTCGTGTCCTACGGGGCCCCGGTCCCACCGGGGATGATCGCCGTGCACCTGGGCTTCCTGCTCGCCTGCGTCGCCGTCGGCCTGCTGCTGGCCCGTCGCTTCTACACCCGCAGGTTGCGCGCATGAGCGCCCCCACGCGGGTCCGCGCGGCCGTCGGGGGCCTGAGCTCGGGCAACGTCGGCGCCGTCCTGGAGCGGGGTTTCACCGTCATCCGCTCGCAGAACTGGATGATCCTGGTCTCCGGGTTCTTCGAGCCGGTCTTCTACCTGCTCGCCATGGGCGTCGGGATGGGCACGCTCGTCGGGGAGGTCGAGGGGCCCGGGGGGCGGCCGATCAGCTACGCCGCCTACATCGCCCCGGCGCTGCTGGCGACCTCGGCGATGAACGGCGCGATCTACGACTCCACCTGGAACGTCTTCTTCAAGCTGCGCTTCGCCAAGCTCTACCAGGCCATGCTCCAGACCTCGCTCGGGCCGCTGGACGTCGCGCTGGGGGAGATCCTCATGGCCCTCTTCCGGGGCTTCCTCTACGCCCTGGGCTTCCTCGGCGTGCTGGCCGTCATGGGGCTGGTGACCTCCTGGTGGTCCCTGGCCATGGTGCCGGTGGCGGTCCTCATCGCCTTCGGCTTCGCCGCGCTGGGGATGGGCGTCACCAGCTACCTGAAGAACTTCCAGCAGATGGACCTCGTCAACTTCGTCATGCTGCCGATGTTCCTCTTCTCCGCGACGCTCTACCCCATCAGCGTCTACCCCGAGGCGGTCCAGTGGTTCGTCATGGCGATGCCCCTGTGGCACGGGGTCGAGCTCATGCGGCAGCTCTCGGTCGGGCACCTCACCGGCCTGACCCTGGTGCACGTCGGCTACTTCGTCGGGATGACCGCCGCCGGCCTGGCGCTGACCACGGTGCGGCTGCGGGCGCTCTTCCTGCGCTGACCACCGGGCGCGTCGTGTGGTTGCCCCCCACCTCACCGGGCGCGTCGTGTGGTTGCCCCCCACCTCACCGGGCGCGTCGTGTGGTTGCCCCCGACCCCACCGGGCGCGTCGTGTGGTTGCCCCCGACCCCACCGGGCGCGTCGTGTGGTTGCTCGCCCCCCGGTGGGGCCTCATCGCAGTTGGCCAGAGCATCATCAAAATCCCACTGCGCTCCGACGCATGGATCGAGGGCGGCGCATTGAGCAGTTGCGTCGGGTCACATGTTAGGTCAACGCGGACCTTCAACCACGCGGCGCGCTCGGTGGGGTCGGGGGCAACCACACGGCGCGCCCGGTGCGGTCCAGAGCAACCACTCGGTGCGCTCGGTGGTCGGCGGCGGCTGCGCGGTTGTCTAGGGTGGTGGGGTGACTTCAGTGCTCGACCCCGGCACCGCCGACCTGACCCTGCTGCAGGACCGGCAGGTGGCGGTGCTCGGCTTCGACGCCATGGCGGCCGCGCACGCCCTCAACCTGCGCGACAGCGGGGTCGACGTGCGGGTCGGCACCAGCCCGGACGGCCGCGGGGCGGCGCGGGCGGAGATGGAGGGGCTGACCGTCACCGAGCCCGCCGACGCGGTGGCGCACTGCGACGTCGTCCTCGTCCCGGTGGGTGCCGCCGGACGGTCCCCGGGGCCGCGGGAGCAGGACCTCGACGTGGTCCAGGCCCTCCTGCACGAGCACACCGACCCCGGCGACCTGGTCGTCGTGACCTCCGGCGAGCCCGTGCGGACCGGGCGGCTCACCGTGCCGGACGGTGTCGACCTGGCCATGCTGCGCGCGGTGGGGGACGGTGAGCGGGTGCGGGAGGAGTACCTCGACGGACGGGGCTGCCCCGCGCTGGTCGCGGTGGCCCGGGACGAGAGCGGGGCGGCCTGGGCGACCCTGACGGCCTACGCCGCGGCGATGGGGGCCCTGCGCTCGGGGGCGATCGTCACCACCCTGGCCCACGAGGCGAGGGCGGCGAGGTATGCCGAGGCTCACGTCTTCGCCCCGCTGTGGGCCGGCATGGAGTCGGCCTTCGAGGCGCTGGTGCGCAGCGGCGTCGAGGAGGAGGTCGCCTACCTGGCCGTGGTGCACGAGCTGAAGGCCCGGGTCGACCAGGTGCACGCGGCGGGCCTGGCCACCCAGTTCGGCCCCGACGCCGCCCCGGGGACCGAGCCGGTCGACGGGGCACGCTCCCGCCGGGCCGCCCAGGAGGCCGCCTCCCCGCTGGAGCAGGTGGGCCGCCGGGTCCGGTCGATGATGAGCTGGATCCGCTGAGGCCACGCGGCCCCGGTCGGCTCCCGTCGACCTGCCCGGGTGGGTCTCCTGCCCCCCGGCCGCGGCGACCATCCGCCCGCTGCCCGGCGCCCGGTGCGGGCTAGGCTCGTCCCATGACCTCGACGCCGACGTCCACGTCCTTCGCCGTCACCGAGAACGACGGCCGCGCCACCCCCGAGCAGATCCGGGCGGTCCTGCAGGATCCCGGCTTCGGCGCCCACTTCACCGACCACATGGTGCAGATCGACTGGGACAAGGGCCAGGGCTGGCACGACGCGCGCGTGGTCCCCTACGGCCCCCTGTCCCTGGACCCCTCGGCGGCCGTCTTCCACTACGGCCAGGAGATCTTCGAGGGGATGAAGGCCTACCGCCACGACGACGGGTCCGTGTGGACCTTCCGCCCCGAGCGCAACGCCCAGCGCCTCAACGCCTCCGCCCGGCGGCTGGCGCTGCCCGAGCTGCCCCCCACGGTCTTCCTGGACGCCGTCAAGGAGCTCGTCACCCTCGACCAGGCCTGGGTGCCGCCGGCCGGCGCCGGTGAGACCGCGCTCTACCTGCGACCGTTCATGATCGCCACCGAGGCCGCGCTCGGCGTGCGCCCCAGCAACAAGGTCCTCTTCTCGGTCATCGCCTCCCCGGCCGGGGCCTACTTCGCCGGCGGGCTGAAGCCGGTCAGCCTGTGGGTCAGCGAGCACTACGTCCGGGCCGCGCCCGGCGGCACCGGGGCCGCCAAGTGCGGCGGCAACTACGCCGCCTCGTTGGCCGCGCAGGCCGAGGGGATCGAGCACGGCTGCGACCAGGTCGTCTTCCTCGACGCGACGGAGCACACCTACGTCGAGGAGCTGGGCGGGATGAACCTCTTCTTCGTCTACGCCGACGGCCGCATCGTCACCCCCGAGCTCACCGGCACCATCCTGCCGGGGGTCACCCGCTCCTCGCTGGTGGACCTCGCCCGCGAGCGCGGGCACGACGTGCAGGAGCGGCGCTTCTCCCTCGACGAGTGGCGCGAGGGTGTCGCGGACGGCTCGATCACGGAGGTCTTCGCCTGCGGCACCGCCGCCGTCATCTCACCCGTGGGACGGCTGGCCTGAAACGGCGGGGAGGTCGTCATGCCCGACGCGCACGAGGTGACGATGTCGATGCGCCAGGAGCTGCTGGACATCCAGTACGGCCGCGCCGAGGACCGCCACGGCTGGCTCTACCAGCTGGTCTGAGCCGCCCCAACCCGACCGGCCGCCTGGTGTGGTTGCCCTACGACCGACCGGCCGCCTGGTGTGGTTGCCCTAGGACCGACCAGCCGCCTGGTGTGGTTGCTCAACGGGCAAGGGTCGAGGCAGCCGCGGGCAGAGTGTCCAGGACGTCGAGCAGTCGGCGCCGCAGCGCGTTGGAGCGCGCGGTGAACCTCCGCTGCGCCTCGACATACTCGGCCTTGCCCTCGGCCGTCTCGATCCGCACCGGCTCGTAACCGAGATCGCGCAGGTCGTAGGGCGCGGCCCGCATGTCGAGCTCTCGGATGTCCCGCGCCAGCGCGAAGGCCTCCAGCGTCAGCTCCCCGGGGACGGCGGGGGAGAGCTTGAAGCACCACTTGTAGAGGTCCATGCCGGCGTGCAGGCAGCCCGGTTGCTCCAGCCCGAGCTGACCCTCCCGGGTGGGCGTGAGGCTGTTGAGCGGTGCCGCGGGCGGCGTGAAGAAGCGGTACGCGTCGAAGTGGGAGCACGCGAGGGTGTGCGACTCGACCACCCGGTCGGTGCCCGCGGCCCCGAGCCGCAGCGGCCACCCACCGTGCCGCACCTGGTCGTCCTCCGCGCGGTACACCATGGCCCACTCGTGCAGGCCGAAGCAGCCGTAGCGACCGGGTCGGGAGAGGGTGGCGGTGAGCAGGTCGCGCACGAAGGCCACCGCGCGTCCGCGCCGCCGGCCGAACGTCTCGGTGTCCAGGTATGCCGTGTCGTCGGCGACCGCGTAGAAGGACCAGTCCGCGCGTTCTGGGGCTCTCTGCAGACCGACGCCCGCCCCCGGGTGCCAGCGGGCCAGCTGGGCGGGCCGGAAGGCGTAGTACTCCCACAGGAAGTCGTCCACGGGGTGGGTGCGGCCCTCGACCCGGCGCGCGAGACGGTCCGCGGACAGGCGCTCTACCGCCGCCGCGTGGACGGCGGCGCGTTCACGCCATACCTGCTCGGGGAGGACCTGCACGAGACCCCAGCCTACGGCCCGGCCGCGGCCCCGACGGGGCAGGATGTGCCCATGAGCACCGTCACCGACCACCTCGACGACGACCTGCGCGGGCAGCTGGTCGCCGACTACCGGCACCTGCACGCCCACCCCGAGCTCTCCATGCAGGAGCACGCGACGGCGGCCTGGCTGGAGGGTCGGCTGGACGAGCTCGGCATCGAGCACTTCCGGTGCGGCGGCACCGGCGTGGTCGGGGTCCTGCGCAACGGTGCAGGGCCGACGGTCGCCTACCGGGCCGACACCGACGGGCTGCCGATGGCGGAGGACACCGGGCTCGAGTGGTCCAGCCGGGCGACGGGCACGCTGTCGGACGGCACCGAGGTGCCGGTCATGCACGGGTGCGGGCACGACACCCATGTGGCGGTCGCCCTCGGGCTGGCCGCCTCCCTGGCGCGTCACCGGGACACCTGGGCGGGCACCCTCGTCCTGATCCTGCAACCCGGTGAGGAGACGGCCGCGGGAGCGGCGGCGATGGTCGAGGACGGCCTCTGGGACCGCGCGCCCAGGCCGCAGGCGGTCTACGGCCAGCACGTCATGCCCTCACTGGCGGGGACGGTCTCGCTGCCCGTCGGCACGGCCATGGCGATGGCCGACTCGTGGCGGGTCACCCTGCACGGCCGGCAGGCCCATGGCTCACAGCCGCAGCACTCCATCGACCCGGTCGTGCTGGGCGCGCACGTCGTCACCCGGCTGCAGACCGTGGTGTCCCGCACGGTCGACCCCCGGGACATGGCCGTGGTGACCGTCGGCACCTTCCACGCCGGCACGAAGGAGAACATCATCCCGGCCTCCGCCGAGCTCACCCTCAACGTGCGGACCTTCTCGGACGAGGTCCGGCAGAAGGTCCTCGCGGGGATCCGGCGGACCATCGAGGGTGAGGTCCTCGCCTCCGGCGCCCCGAGGCCCGGGTCGAGGAGATGTACCGGTTCCCCCCTGCGTCAACGACGTCGACGAGGCTCAGCGGGTGCTGGGGGTCCTGCGCGCCGAGCTGGGGGAGGAGTCGGTCCAGGTGATCTCGCCGGTGTCCGGCAGCGAGGACGTCGGGGTGCTGGCGGACGCCGCCGGCGTGCCCCTCGTCTACTGGTTCTTCGGCGGCCACCCCCAGGAGGTCCTCGACCGGCCGGAGGTGCCCGGGAACCACACGACCGGCTTCGCCCCGGTGGCCGACCCGACGCTGGAGACCGGGCTGCGTGCGGCGCTGGCCGTCGTGCTGTCCCGGCTGGGTCGCGACCACGCCTGAGCCGGGGCGGCGGAGCGGCGGGGCGGAACGCACCGACGCCCTAGGCTGGAGCCATGCGCATCTGCCGATTCACCACCGGTGAGGACCCCGCCTTCGGGCTCGTCGACGGGGCCGGGGAGAAGATCGCCGAGATCTCCGGCGACCCCCTCTACACCCGCATCGAGCTCACCGGCCAGACCCACCTGGTCGCCGACGTGCGGCTGCTCTCGCCCGTCATCCCGCGGAGCAAGGTGGTGGCGATCGGGCGCAACTACGCCGACCACGCGCGGGAGATGGGCCACGAGCTGCCGAGCGAGCCGATGATGTTCTTCATCCCCAACACCTCGGTCTGCGGCCCGATGGACCCGGTCGTCCTGCCCTCCTTCGCCCAGGAGTTCTCCTACGAGGCCGAGCTGGCCGTCGTCATCGGGCGGATGTGCAAGGACGTCGCCGCGCAGGACGCCCGCTCGGTGATCTTCGGCTACACCGTCGCCAACGACGTGACCGCGCGCGACCTGCAGCGCAAGGACAACCAGTGGGCCCGCGCCAAGGGGATGGACACCTTCACCCCCATGGGCCCCTGGATCGAGACCGACCTGGACGTCTCCGGCCTGCGGATCACCTCCCGCGTCGACGGGGAGACCCGGCAGGACGGCACCACGGCCGACATGGTCTTCGGCGTGGAGGAGCTGGTGGCCCACGCCTCGGCGGCGTTCACGCTGCTGCCCGGTGACGTCATCCTCACCGGGACCCCCGCGGGGGTTGGGCCGATCACCGCGGGTCAGCGGTGCGAGGTCGAGGTCGAGGGGATCGGGGTGCTGGCCAACCCGTTCGTGGCGGCCGACGCGTGAGCGACGCGGTCGACGGTCCCGACCCGGTCGAGGGGCCCGACCCGGTGGCGGTCGACCGGACCGCCCCCATCGGGGTCTTCGACTCCGGGTTCGGCGGGCTGACCGTGGCGCGGGAGATCCTCGACCAGCTTCCGCACGAGTCGGTGCTCTACCTCGGTGACACCGCCCGCACCCCCTACGGGCCGCGGCCGATCGCCGAGGTCCGCCAGTACGCCCTGGAGTGCCTCGACCGGCTCGTCGACCACGGCGTCAAGGCGCTGGTCATCGCCTGCAACAGCGCGTCCGCGGCCGTGCTGGCCGACGCGCGGGAGCGGTATGCCGTGCCCGTGGTCGAGGTCATCCGGCCCGCCGTGCGACGGGCCGTGTCGGTGACGCGCAACGGCCGGATCGGCGTCATCTCGACCCAGGCCACCCACACCTCGCGCGCCTACCTCGACGCCTTCGTCGCCGCGCCGCCGGACGTGCGGGTGACCAGCCGGCCCTGCCCGCGGTTCGTCGAGCTCGTCGAGGAGGGGATCACCAGCGGCCCCGAGGTCGTGCAGACCGCGCGGGACTACCTGGGGCCGCTGCAGGATGACGGGATCGATACCCTCATCCTGGGGTGCACCCACTACCCGCTGCTGACCTCGGCGCTGCAGTACGTCCTGGGCGAGGAGGTCACGCTGGTCAGCTCCGCGGCGTCGACGGCGGCCGACCTCTACCGCATCCTCACCGACGGGGACCTGCTGGCGCCGCAGGACGACGAGCCCTACCACCAGTGGCTGACCACCGGGGACCCGCAGGCGTTCACCTTCCTGGCCCGGCGCTTCCTCGGCCCCGAGGTCGAGCAGGTCCACCAGGCCTTCGTGGGGCGACCGGACGAGCGGCTCCCGGTGCCGGCGGGTGCCGAGCAGCCCTGAGGCCGGCCCGCAGAGTCCTCGTCCTCAGGCCCGCCCCTCAGGTCCGTCCCAGACCAGCGCCCCGTCCTGGCGGACCCGCGCGCCCTCGCTCACCGGATGCTCCACGAGGGCACCGGTGTGCATGAGGTGCCGCACCGGCACCCCGTGGGTCAGCACGGCGACGTCGGCGACGAGGCGACGGTGGCAGCGCCACCACACCGCCTCGCTGCACATGACGACCGTGGGGCGCCGCCGAGCCCCGTCCAGGAGAGCACCCATCGCCTCGGCATACCCCGGCGTCCGGGTCCCGGCCGCGTAGGCGCGGAACTGGTCGACGCGCCACCACGGGTCAGCGCTCGCCGCGTCCTCCTCGCGGGTGAGCCGACGGCGCCCACCCAGGCGCTCCTCCCACCGGTAGGCGATCCCGCGAGCCGGGAGCCACTGCTCCAGCGCCTCGCGCCGGGCGTCGGGGTTGTGCCGCGACCCGGGGAAGCGCCGCACGTCCACGACCTGCTGCACGCCGGCGGCGACCAGCAGGTTGCCCAGGGCGTCACGGTCCAGGGTGCCGTGCCCGACCGTGAGCAGGGGCGGGGCGTCCATCGGCCCAGGGTAGGTGCTCCGACCCCGGACGGCGCGCGGGTCCGGGCGGCACAATGGCGCGCATGGACCTCACGATCGTCGGCTGCACCGGGTCGATGGCCGGGCCGGAGTCGCCCGCCAGCTGCTACCTCGTCCGGGCCTCCGACGGCGACCGCGTCTGGCAGGTCCTGCTCGACCTCGGGTCGGGCGCCCTCGGGGCCCTGCTGCGGCATACCGACCCGCTGACCCTGGACGCCGTTCTGCTCACCCATCTGCACCCCGACCACTGCCTCGACCTCACCGGGCTGCGCGTCCTTCGGGCCCACGGACCACGCCCGGCCGAGGGGTCCCTGGACGTGTGGGCTCCGGACGGCGCGGCCGAGCGGATGGCCCGGGCCTACGGCGTGGTCCGGCCCGAGCCGATGGGCGGGATGACCTTCCGCCGGCTCGAGGACGGGGTGCCGCTGCACGTGGGCCCCCTCACCGTGACGCCGTACGCGGTGCGCCACCCCGTCCCCGCCTTCGGCCTGCGGGTGGAGGCCGACGGCAGGGTCCTGGCCTACAGCGGCGACACGGACTCGTGCCCGGGCCTGGCGCCCCTGCTCGCGGACGCCGACGTGGCCCTGGTGGAGGCGTCCTACCTCGAGAGGCGGGACCCGGGACGGGGGGTCCACCTCACGGCACGGCGCGCCGCCGAGGCCGCGGTGGACGCCGGTGCCCGGCGGCTCGTGCTCACCCACCTGCCGCCGTGGACGGAGGTCGCCGACGCGGTGGCGGAGGCGGCGCAGGTCTGGCCGGGCGAGGTGGAGCTGGCGCGGCCGGGCCGGACCCTGCAGGTCTGACCCGGCCGCGTCCTCACAAGTCGTCCTCAGTGGGCGGGCTGGGCGGTGTGGTGCCAGAAGCTCACGTGCTCGTGGTCCAGCCGGCCCGCGGACAGGAGCAGCACCGCGCCCACCAGGACGGGCAGGACGACGATCCCGGACGAGCCGCCCAGGACGGCCTGCCACATGATGCCGCCGCCCCGGCTGTGCAGCAGGCCGGAGCCGAGGAGCTGGATGACTCCGAGGACCAGGAGCAGGAGCCCGGCCTCGGTGGCCCGCCGCAGCCCCAGGAGCGCCAGCGGCACGAGGGCGCCGAGGATGACGAGGGTCATCACGGGGCCGGTGGTGTCGCGGGCGAACAGGTCGAACCGGGCGTCCAGCACGGCCAGCGCGGCGACCGCCACGCTGAGCCCGAGCAGGGTCGGGATGGCCGCGTCGGTCCGGCGCAGGGCCAGCCATCCCAGACCACCCGCGGTCAGGACCCAGGCCGCGACGCCCAGGATCACCGGGACCAGGGGAAGGTCGCTCACCGCGTAGCCGGCGGCGAAGAGGCCGCCGCCCAGCGCGAGCAGGATCAGCAGCGCGCCGGTGAGCACTCGGAGAACTCGGGAGGTGGTGCGCATCGCTCTCACTCCTTCGGGAGGACGAAGGGGCGGCTCGTGCGGCGGGGATCCGTCGTGACGGCGTCCTGCTCCTATTCTACGTCGTAGTGCGCGTTCATGGAGATTCCCAGCCCGGTGGTCGAGGATGGGGCGATGGTGACCCGACCCCTGCACGACCGGCGCGCCGTCGGGGCTGCGGCCTCGCCCGCAGGCGACGACCCTCGGGCCGCGACCCCGGGAGGCGACCGGTGGTGGCCCGCGCTCGCCGGCATCGCCGCCGGCGCCACGACCCTGGGTCTCGCCGAGCTCCTGGCGGCGGCCCTGTCCCGGACGCTGGGGACGAGCGGGACCCCGTCCCCGCTGCTCGCGGTCGGCGGTGCGTTCGTGGACCGGACGCCGGCCTGGCTCAAGGACTGGGCCGTGGCGACCTTCGGCACGGCCGACAAGGTGGCCCTCGGCGTCGGGATGGGGCTGGTCCTGCTCCTGGCCTGCGCCGCGGTCGGGGTGGTGGCGGTCCGCTCCCGGCCCACCGCGCTGGGCCTCTACGGGCTGCTGGGTCTGGTCGGCGTCGCCTCCGTCCTCTCGCGCCCGGCCTCCGGCCCGCTGGACGCGGTGCCGACGGTGGTCGGCGTGCTGGTGGGTATGTGGCTCCTCGGGCGGCTGCTCGACCGCCGGGCCGGAGCCGGCGCCGGCGTGCCGGGGACCTCGGCCTCGCGCCGGGCCCTGCTGCGGGCCACGGGCGGGCTGACCGTGCTGGGCCTGCTCGGCGTCGTCGCGGGCCAGGCCCTGGGGGCTGCGGGTCGCGCCGCCCAGCAGGCGGCCCGGGCCGTGCGGCTGCCCACCCCTGTGCGCACCGTCACCGTCCCGGCCGCCGCCGGCAGCGACTTGGCCGGCCACTCCGCCTACCTCACCCCGAACGAGGACTTCTACCGCATCGACACGGCGCTGCGCGTGCCGCGGGTCGACCCCTCGACCTGGCGGCTGCGGGTCACCGGCCTGGTCGAGCGGGAGATCGAGATCGGCTGGGAGGACCTCCTGGCCGAGCCGCACGTGGAGGCGCTGGTCACCCTCACCTGCGTGAGCAACCAGGTGGGAGGGGACCTGGTCGGCAACGCTCGGTGGCAGGGCTGGCCGGTGCGGGAGCTGCTGGCCCGGGCCGGGGTGCTGCCCGAGGCCGACATGGTGCTCTCCCGCAGCGTGGACGGGTGGACCGCCGGCACCCCGATCGAGGTGCTCACCGACGACCGCGACGCTCTGCTGGCGGTGGCGATGAACGGCGAGCCGCTGCCGGCCGAGCACGGCTTCCCGGTCCGGATGGTCGTCCCGGGCCTCTACGGCTACGTCTCCGCGACGAAGTGGGTGACCGAGCTCAAGGTGACCCGCTTCGACGCCGACGAGGGCTACTGGACCCCGCGCGGATGGTCAGCCCGGGGCCCGGTGAAGACGGCCTCCCGCATCGACACGCCCCGCTCCGACGACCGGCTGCCGGCCGCGGACATCGTCGTCGGGGGTGTTGCCTGGGCCCAGCACCGGGGTGTGCAGGCGGTCGAGGTGCAGGTCGACGACGGGCCGTGGAGCCGGGCCGAGCTCCTCGCCGAGCCCAGCGTCGACGCCTGGCGGCTGTGGCGCTGGACCTGGGACGACGCCGCCCCCGGCTCCCACACGCTGCGGGTGCGCGCCACCGACGGCACCGGCGAGGTGCAGACCTCCCAGCTCGCCCCGCCCGCCCCGGACGGCAGCAGCGGCTGGCACACGATCTCCGTCCAGGTCACCTGACCCACCGGACGCGCGGTCCTGCCAGACCGGACGCGCGGTCCTGCCAGACCGGACGCGCGTTCTTGCCACACCGGACGCGCGTTCCTGACGGTTATCCACAGGCAGCCGGATCCCCGACCGCGGCCGTGGACCCGCCGCCCAGGGCCTCAGGACAGTTGGCCCACCGGCTCCCGCTCGTTCCCCTCGGACGTCGCGGGTACGTCGACCACCGGCCGCACCGCGTCCATCGCGGCGCGCAGCCTCCGGCCGCCGGCCAGGGCCAGGGTCACGGCCAGTGCGGTCGCCGCCACGGTGACGGTGAACGCCGGCCCGTGCCCACCGGCGTCGGCGAGCCGACCCGCGACGGCGGCGCCGACGGCATACCCGGTGCCTGTGGCGGCGGCGAGCACCGTCATGGCGGCGCCGAGCCGACGCACCGGGGTGGTGCGCTCGGCCAGGGTGAACGTCGTGATCATGGCCGGCGCGATGGCGAAGCCGAGCCCCAGGAGCGCCACCGCCAGGCCGGTCAGGCTGCCGACCGCCAGGAGCGGCAGGGACAGCACGAACATGGCGGCGGTGGCCACCCGCAGGCGCAGGGGGTAGCCGACCCGCTCGGGCAGCATGACCATCGCCAGGCCGGCGATGACCGACCCCACGCCCAGCAGCGCGTGCAGGAGACCGGTCACCCCGGGCGCGCCGGCCTGGGTGGCCAGCACCGACGTGCCGGTCTGGACCGAGCCGAAGACCATCCCGATCGACAGCTGGGTCGCCGCCAGCAGCACCAGGGGCAGGGTCACCAGACGGTCCCCGGCCTCCCGGAGCGATGGCGCCGGCCCGACCAGCCGGCCCGTGGGGTGCAGGGCGAACCAGGTGCCGAAGGCCCCGAGCATGAGCGCGGCCGCGATCAGTGCGGCGACGGGGTGCAGGGCCGCGGCGATGAGCCCGACCAGGGCGGGGCCGAGGACGAAGGAGGCCTCGTCCGCAGCGCCCTCGTAGGAGAAGGCGGTGTCGACCACCCGGGGGTCGTCGGTGCCGACCGCGTGGCTGATGGGGCGCCAGCGCACGCGGGCCATGGTGCCGACCTGCGGCACGAAGGCGCCGCCGAGGGCCGCCGCCACGGGCAGCGGCCACCACGCGGCGCCGGCCTCGTGGGTGAGGGTGAGCCAGGACAGGACGCCCAGGCCGAGGGTGCCGACGACGCTCTGGGCGAGCAGCACGGGGCGCTGGCCGTAGCGGTCGGTGAGCGCCCCGGCCAGGGGAGCGCCGACGGCGTTGGCGACCGCCAGGGCCCCGGCCGTCGCACCGCCGGCGGCGTAGGAGCCGGTCGCCGCGGTGACGGCGAGCAGGGCGGCGATCTGCGACATGGCCAGCGGGATGCGGCCGACGAACGCGACGAGGACGTAGAGAGGACCGGTGAGCGCGAAGAGACGCTGGTAGGACTGCACGGGGGACACAGGTGTGCCGAATGCCTTTCGACGGGTCCACAGGACCGGCGTGCGCCGTCCCACCTCCCGGCGCACAGGACCCTGTGCAACCTCTCTAGGTTACCGGAATGACCAGGTTCGGGGCCAACCGCCGCCAGGGGGCCACCTCCACCACGCCCGACCCGCGCCCGCCGCGCACGCCCGACCCGCGCCGGCGGCTCCACCAGCTCGGGCCCCTGGCCCAGCTGCGGGCCGGGCGCCTGTGGTGGCGGGTGCCGCAGCTGCTCCTCGGCCTCGTCCTGTATGGCGTGTCCATGGCGATGCTCGTCCGCGCGACCCTGGGGGTCATGCCGTGGGACGTGCTGCACCAGGGCGTGGCCCGCCACGTGCCGCTGACCTTCGGCCAGGTGGTCATCGGCGTCTCGGTCCTCGTCCTGCTGCTGTGGATCCCGCTGCGCCAGCCACCCGGGCTCGGCACGGTCGCCAACACCGTGGTGATCGGGCTGGTCGTCGACCCGGCCCTGGCCTGGATGACAGCGCCCGAGAGCTGGGCCGGCCGGATGGGTCTCATGGTGGGCGGCCTGGTCCTCAACGGCGTGGCGACCGCTCTCTACATCGGTGCCCAGCTGGGGCCCGGCGCGCGGGACGGCCTGATGACCGGCCTGGCCCGTCGCACCGGGTGGTCCCTGCGCCTGGTGCGCACGGGCATCGAGGTCGCCGTGGTGGCCCTGGGCTGGTTGCTCGGCGGTGTGCTGGGTGTGGCAACCGTGCTCTACGCCCTGCTCATCGGCCCGCTGACCCAGGCGTTCCTCCCGTGGACGGTGGTGCCGCTCGACCCGCCCCCCGCACGCCCTACGCTGGGAGCATGACGACCCGCCACGACGGCCGCGCTCCCGACGAGCTGCGGGAGATCCGGATCACCCGCAACTGGCTCGACCACGCCGAGGGGAGCGTGCTCGTCGAGTTCGGGCGCACCCGCGTGCTGTGCGCGGCGAGCTTCTCCGCCGGCGTGCCGCGCTGGCGCAAGGGCAGCGGCAAGGGGTGGACGACCGCCGAGTACGCCATGCTGCCCCGCGCCACCCACACCCGCTCCGACCGGGAGTCGGTCAAGGGGCGCCTGGGCGGGCGCACGCACGAGATCAGCCGGCTCATCGGCCGGTCGCTGCGCGCCGTCGTCGACCTCGAGGCCCTGGGGGAGAACACGATCCAGATCGACTGCGACGTCCTGCAGGCGGACGGCGGCACCCGCACCGCCGCGATCACCGGCGCCTACGTCGCGCTGGTCGACGCGGTCGAGAAGGCCCGCAGCCTGGGTCTGATCAAGGCCAAGGCGGAGCCCATCACCGGCTCGGTGTGCGCCGTCAGCGTCGGCGTGATCGACGGTGAGCCGGTCCTCGACCTCGACTACGAGGAGGACGTCACGGCGGACACCGACATGAACATCGTCATGACTGGCGACGGCCGCTACGTGGAGGTCCAGGGGACGGCCGAGGGAGTCCCCTTCGACCGGGAGCTGCTCGACGCCCTGCTCGACGTCGCGGCCGAGGGCTGCGCGGAGCTGACCGCACGCCAGCAGGCCGCCTTCGGGGCCGACGACATGGGTGGTGCCGACTCCCACGAGGTCGGGGCCGACGTCGACCAGGGCCCCCCGACCTGGTGACCGGCGGGGACCGCCGCCTGGTGCTGGCGACCCGCAACCCCCACAAGGTCGCCGAGCTGCGGGACATCCTCCGCGATGTCCTGACCGCCACCGGGCTGGAGCTCATCGGGCTGGACGCGTTCCCCGACCTGGAGGACGTCGTCGAGTCGGGGGTCACCTTCGCGGACAACGCCCTGCTCAAGGCGAGGTATGCCGCCTCCGCCACCGGTCTCCCCGCGCTCGCCGACGACTCGGGGCTGGCCGTGGACGTGCTCGGTGGCGCACCGGGGGTCTTCTCGGCCCGGTGGGCGGGGCCGCTGGCGGCCGCGACCGGCGTCCCGGTCGACGAGGCCAACAACACCCTCCTGCTGGCCCAGCTCGCGGACGTGCCCGACGAGCACCGCGGTGCCGGTTTCGTCTGTGCCGCGGTGCTTGTCGTGCCGGAGCAGCCGGGTGCGGGCGCAGGCCATGAGGTCGTCCGGCTCGGCGAGTGCCGCGGGGTCCTCGCCCGCGCGCCGCGAGGCCGCAACGGCTTCGGCTACGACCCGCTGCTGGTGCGCCCCGACGGGCGCACCCTGGCCGAGCACACCGCGACGGAGAAGCACGCCGTCTCCCACCGCGGCCAGGCCTTCCGATCCCTCGCGCAGGACCTCCGCACCATCCTGGGCTGAGAGGCCCCTGCGGATCCCCGCCCCGGCCCCGTCCGGAGCACGCGTGCGCACGGCATACCCTTGACCTGCCCCCTCCCCAGGACCTCGAGGACTGCCTATGGCGCACCAGTGGCGCGGCGTGATCGCCGAGTATGCCGACCGTCTGCCCGCGACGATCACCGGGACGGTCGTGACCCTGCGGGAGGGAGGGACCCCGCTCATCCCGGCCGAGCATCTGTCCGAGCTGGTCGGCGCGCAGGTGCACGTGAAGTACGAGGGGCTGAACCCCACCGGCTCGTTCAAGGACCGCGGGATGACCGCGGCCATCTCCGACGCCGCGCGGCTGGGGGCCAAGGCCGTCATCTGCGCCTCGACCGGCAACACCTCGGCGAGCGCCGCGGCCTACGCCACGAAGGCCGGGATGACCTGCGGTGTCCTCGTCCCGGACGGCAAGATCGCCATGGGCAAACTGTCCCAGGCCATCGCGCACGGCGCCACCCTCATCCAGGTCGACGGGAACTTCGACGACTGCCTGACGCTGGCGCGCAAGCTGGCCGAGGCCTACCCCGTCGAGCTGGTCAACTCGGTCAACCCGGCGCGGATCGAGGGCCAGAAGACCGCCGCCTTCGAGGTCGTCGACGCCCTCGGTGACGCCCCGGACATCCACTGCCTCCCCGTCGGCAACGCGGGCAACATCACCGCGTACTGGCGCGGCTACACCGAGTACGCCGACCCCTCCGCCCCCGGGGCGCACGGGTCGGCCCCCGCGAGCAGACGCCCGCGGATGTTCGGCTTCCAGGCCGCCGGCGCGGCCCCGATCGTCCTCGGGCACCCCGTCGACGAGCCGGAGACCATCGCGACCGCGATCCGGATCGGCAACCCCGCCTCGTGGGACCAGGCGGTCGCGGCGCGCGAGGAGTCCGGCGGGCTGATCGACGCCGTGACCGACGAGGAGATCCTGGCCGCGCACCGGCTGCTGTCCGCCCGCGAGGGCATCTTCGTGGAGCCCGCCTCGGCCGCGTCGGTGGCGGGTCTGCTCAAGGCGCACGCGGCCGGCCTGGTGCCCGCGGGGTCGACCGTCGTGTGCACCGTCACCGGGCACGGCTTGAAGGACCCGCAGTGGGCGCTGAAGAACGCCGACGGTGACGACGTCGAGCCCGTGCGCACCTCCGTCGACGCGGTCAGCGTGGCCGCGGCGCTCGGGCTGGAGTGATGGCGCGTCCGGGGACGGCCGTCACCGTCACCGTGCCGGCCAGCACGGCCAACCTGGGGTCGGGCTTCGACGCGGTCGGCCTGGCCCTGGGACTGCTGGACGAGTATGAGGTGCGCGTCCTCGACACGCCGGGTCACCTCGAGGTCGTGCTGGAGGGGGAGGGGGCCGCGGTGGTCCCCGCGGACGAGAACCACCTCGTGGCAAGGCACCTGCGGGAGGCGCTGAGCGCCGGCGGGACGGCGTGGCTGGACGGCTACGGGCTGCGGCTGGTCTGCCGCAACACCATCCCCATGTCGGCCGGGCTGGGGTCGTCCGCGAGCGCGATCGTGGCCGGGCTGGGGCTGGGCTTCGCGCTGGTGCGGGGCGGTGAGCTGACCGAGGCCGATCTCGGGCTCGTGAACACGCTCGCCGGTGTGGCCGAGGGCCACCCGGACAACTCCTCGGCCTCCGTCCACGGCGGCCTCACCATCTCCTGGATGCCGTCCCCGCAGGTCGTCCGCACCGCCCGCCCGCGCCTGCACCCCGACGTCGTCCCCGTGGTGCTCGTCCCCACGGCCGAGCGGCTGGACACGGCGGTCGCCAGGTCGGTGCTCGGCCCGCAGGTGGCCCGGACCGACGCCGTGCAGCAGGCCGGACGGGCGGCGCTCCTGCTGCACGCGCTCACGGCCGAGCCGGCCCTGCTGCTCGACGCCACCCAGGACCGGCTCCACCAGGAGCAGCGACGGGAGGTCTACCCGGTGACGATGGGCGCGGTCGACACCCTGCGCGCGCTGGGGCACGCCGCGGTGGTCTCCGGGGCGGGCCCCACGGTGCTCGTGCTCACCACCGGTGACCTGGAGGAGGTCGTGGTGGCCGAGGTGCGCTCCTGGGGCAAGGGGTGGCGGGTGCTGCGACCGGGGGTGCCGGACGTGGGGCTGCAGGTCGTGCCGGGCGCGGCCGAGGGGACGGACGGGGCAGGCTGGTGAGACACCGGGCCTTCACCCAGGTCGACGTCTTCGGCCCGGGGTCCGGGCTGGCCGGCAACCCGCTCGCTGTCGTCCACGACGCCGACGGCCTCGACGAGGCGACGATGGCGGCCTTCGCCCGCTGGACCAACTTGTCGGAGACGACCTTCCTGCTGCCACCGACCGACCCCCGTGCCGACTACCGGGTGCGGATCTTCACCACGGGCGGTGAGCTGCCCTTCGCCGGGCACCCGACCCTGGGCACGGCGCACGCGTGGCTCGAGGCGGGCGGCCGGGCACGGCATACCGACCGGGTGGTGCAGGAGTGCGGTGCGGGGCTGGTGCCCGTGCGCGTGGGCGAGCGGCTCGACTTCGCCGCCCCGCCGCTGGTCCGCTCGGGACCGGTGGACGAGGCCCGTTCCCAGACCGTGCTGGCGGCACTCGGTCTGGCGGCGGAGGACCTTGTCGGCATGGCCTGGGTGGACAACGGACCGGGCTGGATCGCCGTCGAGCTGCGGTCGGCCGAGGCGGTGCTCGCCGTCGAGCCGATGGCCGAGCACTTCGGCGGCGGTGGCGGGTCGGCGCTCGGCGGGCTGGCGCTCGGGATCGTGGGCCGCTGGGCGGATCCGGCCGCGGTCGGCAAGGACGTCGAGGTCCGCGCCTTCTTCCGCGACGGCGCGGCCCTCTTGGAGGACCCCGTCACCGGCAGCCTCAACGCCGGCCTCGGGCAGTGGCTGATCGCCGCCGGCCGGTTGCCGTCCCGGTATGTCGCGGGCCAGGGCGCCCGGGTGCGTCGAGACGGCCGGGTGCACGTCGAGCAGGACGGACCTGACCTCTGGGTCGGGGGCCAGGTCACCACGGTCATCCGCGGCGAGGTCCTGCTCTAGCGAACTACCGCAGACTGCGCGGGTTGATCTGTGACGTCAGCGCGGCTGCGTAGGCACGCTGACCGTCCACGGTGGGGTGGAAGTTGTCGGGGTAGATCCACGAGTCGGACGAGTTGACCCCGTGCCCGTCGAACCGCTTCGCCACGTCGACGTACTGGAAGCCCGCCCCGGTCGCCTCCGCCGCGATGACGGTGTTGAGCAGGTCCGCCGCGTCGTTGAGCATCTGCTGCTCGGTCACCGATGCCCCGAGATAGTCGCCGTACTCGGGGGAGAACAGCCGCGGGTACCCAGTCACGACCACGTGCGCGTCCGGCGCGGCCGCGTCGACGGCCGTGTAGGCGTCGTCCAGCAGGCCGGGCAGGGCGTTCGTCACCAGGCCCGTCGAGTAGGCCAAGGCGCCGGCGCACTGCTGGTCCGAACCGTACAGACAAAGCCCGACCGCCTGGCCCCAGGCGACGTCGTTGCCGCCGATGGAGATCGTGACGAGGTCGGTGTCCTCGTCCAGCGCACCAAGCTGGGCGTGGACGGAATTGACTTCACCCTCGGGATTGGAGGCGACCGCCCCGGAGCAGGCTGCGAAGTCGTCCAGGTCGATCTTCATCCGCCCGTCGAGCACGTACGGGTACGCCAACGGCGACTGGCCACAGGGAGGGGTGAAGGGTGCCGTGCCGAAGCCCGCCGCATACGAGTCACCGAGGGCGTCGTAGACGACCTCCCTCGGGGCAGCAGCTGCGGGGAGGGCGGTGGCCGCGGCCATCGCCACGGCGGAGAGGGTGACGAGGACGGGGCGGGTCCGGCGAGCTGTGCGAGGGTCCATGAGCCGACGCTAGTCCTGCCGTGGCCCGTCTGTCAGGGAAACCGTCAGGTGAGCCGCGCCACGCTAGGTAGGCTGGCCTGCGCGCGCTCGTGGTGGAACTGGTAGACACGCAGGATTTAGGTTCCTGTGCCCTTGGGTGTGCGGGTTCGAGTCCCGCCGAGCGCACCGCGATCCATCCCCCCACCCCCGACCTGTGCACCCCGATCCGACTTCTGCACGGGCTATAGGGCGCCCACATGTCAGATTTCGGTGCACAGGTCGGGAAGGGGGGCGGGGCGAGCCCGCACGCGGGCCGGGGGCGTCGCCGGTATGGCGTCAGCCGGGCAGCTCCACGCCGAGCTGCTTGGCCAGGGACGCCACGTGGCCCTTGGCCTTGACGTTGTACTTCGCCAGCTCGAGGACACCCTGCTCGTCGACGACGAACGTGGAGCGAATCACGCCCATGACCTTCTTGCCGTAGTTCATCTTCTCGCCGTACGCGCCGTAGGCGGTGAGCATCTCCTTGTCCGGGTCGGACAGCAGGGGGAAGGGGAGCGACTCCTGCTCGGCGAAGGCCGCGAGCTTCTCCGGGCCGTCGGGGGAGACGCCGACCACGGCATACCCCTGCTGGGCGAGGACGGCCTCGTTGTCCCGGAAGTCGCACGCCTGGGTGGTGCAGCCGGGGGTCACGGCCGCGGGGTAGACGTAGATGATGAGCTTGCGCCCGGCGAAGTCCGACAGGCTCACCTGGCGCCCCTGCGCGTCGGGGAGCGTCCAGGCGGGGGCGGGCTGACCGGGCTCGAGCTTGGGCATGACGGACCTTTCGACGGATCGTGCGGCGGCATTCTGCGTTATCGTCTCATCGACGACCAGCCCACCTCCGACGAGCCGAGGAAGATTCCCACATGGCCGACAAGCAGCCCGCCCGCTCCACCAAGGAGATCGAGGCCGACATCGCCGCGACCCGCAACCGGCTGGCCCGGACGGTCGACGAGCTGGCCTACCGCGTGAGCCCGGACACCATCAAGGCCAACGCGAAGGCCAAGGTCAACACCCAGGTCCACTCGCTGGTCGGGCAGGCCAAGGGCAAGGTCGTCGACCCCGCCGGCGAGCCGCGGCTGGACAACATCGCCAGCGCACTCGGCGTCGTCGCCGGCGCCGCGCTCTCCCTCGGTGTGCTGCGTCGTCTGTTCAACAAGGGCTGACGTGCCTACCGGCGGGTATGCCGTGCGCTCGCCCGCCGCGTGATCGTCGACCAGGCCGTCTACCGCGGGGGCCGGCGCGAGGAGTGCGGCGACCTGTCCGAGACCCTGGCCACGCTGCGGGCTCCCGGCGCCCCGGACGAGGACTTCCTGTGGGTGGGTCTGAAGGACCCCGGGCCTGAGGAGTTCGACGTCGTCGTCCGCGAGCTCGATCTGCACCCGCTGGCCGTCGAGGACGCCCGCTCCGGGGACGAGCGCGCCAAGATCGAGCCCTACGGCGAGAGCGCCGACTCCTTCTTCGCCGTGGTCAAGACCCTCCGCTACCTCGAGGCGACCTCGGACATCGAGACCGGTGAGGTCGTGGTCATCCTGGCCCCTCACATCGCCGTCACCCTCCGGTGGGGCGAGGTGGCCCCGCTCGCCGGGCTGCGGCAGCGGTTGGAGGAGCACGAGCATTCGTTGCTGCGCCGGGGGCCGGTCAGCGTCCTGCACGGGGTCCTCGACACGGTGGTCGACACCTACGTCGAGATCGACGACGAGGTGGCCAGGGACCTGACCGAGATCGAGGCGGACGTCTTCGGCGGGGGCAACCGCACCCACTCCACCACCATCTACCGGCTCAAGCGGGAGGTCCTGGAGTTCCGCCGCGCCGCGGCGCCGCTCCGCGTCCCCCTGCAGACGCTGGCGGACGACGAGGGACCCGTGCGTGACCCGGAGATGAGGCTGCACTTCCGGGACGTCAGCGACCACCTGCAGGAGGTGCTCCAGGACGTCGAGAGCTTCGACTCCCTGCTCTCCGACGTCCTGTCCGCCCACCTGTCCCAGATCGGGGTGCAGCAGAACTCCGACATGCGCCGGATCTCGGCCTGGGCGGCGATGATCGCGGTGCCTACCCTCATCGCCGGCGTCTACGGCATGAACTTCGACCACATGCCCGAGCTGCACTGGGCCTTCGGCTACCCCCTCGCGCTGCTGGTCATGGCGGTGGCGGTGGGCCTCCTGCACCGCTCGTTCCGCCGCTCCGGCTGGCTCTGAGACACTGGCCGGTGTGAGCACCAGCACCACGGACGGCACTACCACCGCCAACGGCACCGCCTACCGCGTCCAGGGCGCGCCCGGCGGCAGGCCGGTGGTGGCCCTGCACGGCACCCCGGGGTCCCGCTTCAGCGGCACTCCCGCCAGGGACGCGCTCAACGCGCTGGGCCTGCGGGTGGTCACCCTCGACCGACCCGGGTATGGCGACACCCCGGCCGGTGAGCCCCGCCCGGCCCGGGAGCTGGCGGCGGACGTGCTGGAGGTGCTCGACCACGTGGGCATCAGCGAGCCGGTGGGTGTCCTCGCCGCCGGCGGCGGCACCCTGGCCGCGCTCGCGCTCGCCGCGCGGCACCCCGAGCGGGTCGCCGCCCTGACGCTCGTCTGGCCCCAGGCGCCCGGTGCCTCCGACGCGGGCAGCCCCGGGATGGACCAGCACGAGTGGGTGCGCGACATGGACGAGCAGCAGCGCATGCTGCACGCCCTGGCCCTGCAGGACCCCGTCTTCCTGCGGGACCAGCTCGAGCTCGGGCTGGGCCAGGACGCCGGCGCCGACGGCATCGTGCTGGACCTGGCCCAGGCCCAGGAGCCCTGGGGCGTGGACCCCGCGGACGTCAGCTGCGTCGTCGACGTGTGGTGGGGCACCGACTCCTCGGTGACCCCGGCCGGGCACGCGCGGTGGCTGTCCGAGCGGCTGACCGGGGCCGAGGTGCACCGGCACGAGATGGACGAGCCGCGGTGGCACGTGCGTCGGCTGGCCGAGGTCTTCGCCACGCTGGGGGAGCGGCTCGGGGTCGAGCCGCTCACGGCCCAGGAGCTGGCGGCCGTCACGGCCGCGGTCGACACGGACGGGTGCGGCGGCGGACGTATCGGCGGCTGCGCCTGCGGGGCCGGCGGCTGCGGAGGCTGAGGCGGCCCGCGCCGCAGAGTGGGCACAGTCGGCCGCACCGCAGCGTGGGCACAGTCCCACGGTGACCGGCGAGGACGTCCCCCTCAGCCCGGCTGGGCCGGCCCCCGGGGGCTGATGAGGTCGAGCGCACCGGGACGCAGCTGGTCACGGACCAGCACGACCCGCTCACCGGGCGTCGGCTCCGGCGCGGCCCACACGGTGTCGCCGACGCTGAGGCCGCCGGTGCTGCTGACGGGCAGCCGCACCTCACCCTCCGGGCCGTCCACCACGACCTGGCGGGCTGCCAGTCGGGTGATCGTCACCCGCACCGGGTCGACGTCACGGGCGTGCTGGACCTGGCGCACCCGCCGCCGCTGCCGGAACCCCTCGACGGCGACGAACGTGGTGGCCCACCCCAGGATGAAGAACCAGTCGACGCGGTCACCCCACAGTCGCATGATCACCCAGGACGCTCCGACGCAGAAGACCCACAGGAAGACGACATACCCCCACTGCGGCCCGGCCTGCTCGCGCAGCAGACGCCTGACCTGCGTCCGGGTCCGGCCCGTCGCCTGGTGCTGAGCCCCCACCAAGCCTCAGCCCACCTCGTCCCGCGCGGCGACGAAGGCCTCGACGCAGGTGCGGACGTCCTGCTCGCTGTGGGCGGCGGAGAGCTGCACGCGGATCCGCGCCCTGCCCTTGGGGACGACGGGGTAGGAGAAGGCGATGACGTAGACGCCGCGGGCGAGCATCGCGTCAGCGACCTGGGACGCCGTGCGCGCCCCGTCCTCACCGGGGAACATCACCGGGACGATCGCGTGCTCGCCGGGCAGCAGCTCGAAGCCGGCCTCGGTCATGAGGGTGCGGAAGAGCTCGGCGTTGCGGCGCAGCACGCGGCGGGGCTCGTCGGAGTCGCGGGCGAGCTGGATGGCCTTCATCGAGCCGGCGACCACGGAGGGCGCGACGGCGTTGGAGAACAGGTAGGGCCGGGCCCGCTGCTTGAGCAGGTCCACGACCTCCTGGGCGGACGCGACGAAGCCGCCCGAGCCCCCACCCAGGGCCTTGCCGAGGGTGCCCGTGACGATGTCGACCCGGTCCATCACCCCGCAGGCCTCGTGGGAGCCGCGGCCGTTCTCCCCGATGAAGCCGGTGGCGTGCGAGTCGTCCACCATGACCATCGCGCCGAACTCCTCGGCGAGGTCGCAGATCTGCTCGAGCGGCGCGAGGTAGCCGTCCATCGAGAAGGCGCCGTCGGTGACGATCAGGGTGCGGCGGGCACCCTTGTCACGGGCCGCCTCCAGCTGGGCCCGCAGGTCGTCCATGTCCCGGTTGCGGTAGCGGAAGCGCTGCGCCTTGGACAGCCTCACCCCGTCGATGATCGAGGCGTGGTTGAGCTCGTCGGAGACGACGGCGTCCTCGGCCCCGAGCAGCACCTCGAAGATGCCGCCGTTGGCGTCGAAGCACGAGGGGAAGAGGATCGAGTCCTCGGTGCCCACGAAGTCGGCGATGAGCCTCTCCAGGTCACGGTGCTGGGTCTGGGTGCCGCAGATGAAGCGGACCGACGCCATACCGAAGCCCCAGGTGTCCAGGGCGTCGCGGGCCGCGGCCACGATCTCGGGGTGGTCGGCCAGACCGAGGTAGTTGTTGGCGCAGAAGTTGAGCGCCTCGCCCTGCGTGGTCGCGATGTGGGAGGACTGGGGGGTGGTGTTGAGGCGCTCGCGCTTGGTCAGCCCGTCGGCCTCGATCTGGTCGAGCTCGGCGCGCAGCTGGTCCTTGACTCCGTACATCCTGCTCTCCTCAGCTCCAGTCCATGATGACCTTGCCGACCTCGCCGGAGCGGGCCGCCTCGAAGGCATCCTCCCACTGCTCGGCGGGGAAGCGGTGCGTGATGACCGAGCGGATGCGGTCGCGCAGCACCTCGGAGGTCTGCAGCATCGCGGTCATCTTGTACCAGGTCTCGTACATCTCCCGGCCGTAGATGCCCTTGAGCGTGATCATGTGGGTGATGACCTTGCCCCAGTCGATCGCGAACGGCTCGGAGGGCAGTCCCAGCATGGCGACGCGGGCCCCGTGGGTGCAGTTGTCGATGAGCTCCGACACCGCCCTGGGGTTGCCCGACATCTCCAGGACCACGTCGAAGCCCTCGGTCATCCCGAGCCGCTCCTGCGCGGAGCTGATGCGCTCCTGCGAGACGTCGATGACCAGGTCGGCCCCCGCTGCCCGGGCCAGCTCCAGCCGGGGGGCGGAGACGTCGGTGACCACGACGAAGCGTGCCCCCGCGTGGCGCACCACCGCGGCCGCCATCACCCCGATGGGGCCGGCCCCGGTGATGAGCACGTCCTCGCCCTCGAGCGGGAAGGACAGCGCGGTGTGCACGGCGTTGCCGAGCGGGTCGAAGACGGCGCCGAGGTCGGGGTCGATGAGCTCGGGCTGGACCCAGACGTTGTCGTGGGGCACGACGACGAAGTCGGCGAAGCAGCCGTCCCGGTTGACGCCGAGGTTGGAGGTGTTGACGCACATGTGCCGGCGGCCGGCCCGGCAGTTGCGGCAGTGGCCGCACACGACGTGCCCCTCCACCGAGACCCGCTGCCCGACCTGCAGGCCGTAGCGGCCACCCTCCGGCACCCCCGGGCCGAGCTCGACGATCTCGCCGTAGAACTCGTGGCCCACCACCAGCGGAGGCTTCAGCATCGAGGCCGCCCAGTCGTCCCACGACTCGATGTGCAGGTCGGTGCCGCACAGCCCCGCCCGCAGCACCCGGATCTTCACCTCACCCGGCCGGGGCTCCGGCTCCGGCAGGTCCATGAGCTCCAGACCTGGCCCCGCGGTGGGCTTGACGAGTGCACGCATGCGCCCATGATGGCTCATCATCGGCAGCCCCGATCCATTTGGGGCGGCGGCCCGGCCCGGTGTAGAGTTTCTCGCTGTTGCCGGCGCCTATAGCTCAATTGGCAGAGCAGCTGACTCTTAATCAGCGGGTTCGGGGTTCGAGTCCCTGTGGGCGCACATCGAGAAGGGGCAGGTCCTGGTGGACCTGCCCCTTCTGCATACCCGTGTCAGACTCGGGACCGTGAGTGACACCCAGCATCGAGAGACCATCGACCGAGGCCAGGATGCGGGCGACTTCGAGCGCCGGGACGACCGGGCGCCCGACTCCCCGACCGACCTGCCCAGGACGCACTGGAAGGGTGTGCTGAAGCGCACCGTGTCGGAGTTCGGCAAGGACGGGGGCTCCGACCTCGCCGCGGCGCTGACCTACTACTCGATCATGTCGCTGGCCCCGATGCTGCTGGCGCTGTCGACGTCGTTGACCTTCTTCGGCCAGAGCGAGGCCACCCAGGACGCGGTGGAGCAGCTCGGCACGCAGCTGGGGGTGGAGCAGGGGACGATCGAGACCGTCAACGGCTACATGGAGAGCATGGGAGGGTCCGGCGGGGCGGGGATCCTCTTCGTCGTCGGTCTGGTCGGTGCGCTGTGGTCGGCGTCCAACTACGTCAACGCCTTCAGCCGGATGATGAACCGGGTCTACGGCGTGGAGGAGGGCCGGCCGGTCTGGAAGCTGCGGCCCTGGCTGCTCGGGCTCACCCTGCTCGTCGTGGTCCTGCTCATGGTGATCATCCTGTCGGTCACCCTCTCCGGCTCGCTGTCCGAGATCATCTTCGGCTTCATCGGGCTGTCCGACCTGGCGACGACGGTCTGGAACTGGGCCAAGTGGCCGTTCATCCTGCTCATGCTCATCGTCATCGTCGCGATGCTCTACTGGGGCACACCCAACGTGCGCCAGCCCAAGATCCGCTGGCTCAGCCCGGGTGCGGCCCTGGCGGTCGTGGTCGCGATCCTCGCGGCGGCCGGCTTCTTCATCTACCTGACCGGCTTCGGCGGCGAGGACTCCTACAACGCGACCTACGGCGCGCTCGGTGGTGTGATCATCCTGCTGCTGCTGATCTTCATCATCAACAACGTCCTGGTCCTCGGGGCCGAGCTCGACGCCGAGCTGGAGCGGGGCCGTGAGCTCGCGGCCGGCATGGCGGCCGAGGAGGAGATCCAGCTGCCGCCGCGGGACATCAAGGGGACGAGGAAGAAGGCGTCGAAGCAGGCCGCGGCGGTCCGGGAGGCGCGGGAGCTGCGGATGCGGTCCGCGAGCAAGCTGCGCGAGGCGGGCAAGAAGGTCGGCCTGGAGGGGCGGGGCTCCGGCCGCGACTGAGACGGTATGCCGTGGGTCCGGTCACGCCCCCGCGGCCAGCTGTCGCAGCATCGTCGACGCCTCCTCGTCCTCGGGGTCGAGCTCCACGGCGCGGGAGAGGTGCTGCACCGCCTGCTCGCGCCTCCCGTCGATCTCGTGCGCCCACCCGGTGCTGAGCTCCATCTGGGCGGAGTCGGGCTGCACCGTCGCCCAGACCTCCAGCAGGGGCCACGCCAGGTCGGTCCGGTGCATCTCGATGACGCCCCACACGGCGTCGGCGAACCCGTCCTCGCCCAGGTCGTAGGCGGCACCCTCCGCCTCGAGCCGCCGGTAGAGCTCGACGGCCCTCGCCACGCCCGACTCCTCGAGCGCCCCCGCCAGCGCCACGGTGACCGGCGGTGCGGGGGGATCCGCCAGGTCCTCGCCCAGGAGGACGTCCAGCGCGGCCTTGGTGAGGGTGAAGGTCGTGCCCCAGAACCAGCCGAGCGCCATCTCCCGCTGGAAGTCTCCTCCCGTGCCGGCGACCGGCGCCCACATCACCTCGTGGGTCGCCGGCGACATCAGCCCCCGACCGCCGGCCAGGTGCGCGACCATCCAGCGGCTCAGCTCGGCGGCGCTGCTGTGGAGGGTCGAGCTGGGCGCGTGCCGGCGGGTGTAGGGGTAGGCCCCCTCGACGCCCCGCGGCGGCAGTCCCAGGTGGGGGCTCGCGGCCTGACCCGCGGGGACGTCGGAGCGCAGGAAGGTGCTGGTCGTCATCCCCGCGGGGTCGAGCACCCGGTCCTTGAGGTGCGCCTCGAAGGTCGTCCCGCCGACCGTGGCGACGAGGTGCCCCAGCAGCTCGTACCCGGCGTTGGAGTAGGCGAAGTCGGCACCCGGGTCGCGCTCCAGCGTCCAGCCGGCGACCCGGGCGGCGAAGCGACCGAGCGCCCCGTCGTCGAGCTCGGGCTCGTGCCAGCCGTAGTCGCTCACGTCGCCCAGGCCCGACGTGTGCGACAGCAGCTGCCGGACGGTGATGGAGGTCGCCCGGGCGCCGGAGGGGGCGGGACCGGGCAGGTATGCCGCGACGCTCCGGTCGAGCTCGAGCTGGCCGCCCTCGACGAGCTGCATCACCGCGGTGGCGACGAAGGTCTTGGAGATCGAGGCGAGGTGGAAGAGCGTGTCCTCGGTGACCGGTCGGCCGGTGCGCCGGTCGCGGGTGCCGAACGAGCGGGTGGCGACCCGGTCGCCGTCGCGCACGACGCCGATGGCCATCCCCGGGAGCGCCCAGGTGTCGACCACGCGCTGCGCGTAGGCCGATAGGGGCGCGTCGCTCGCCGGGGGAGGTCCCACCCGCCCACGGTACTCCTGGCTCCACGCGCTCGGGGATTAACCGCAGGTAGGTTGAGCGGCATGTGGATCCGTGACGTCAGGCCGTGGGGCGGCGACCCGTGCGACGTGCGGGTGGAGGGTGAGCTCGTCGCGGAGGTCGTCCCTGCGGGAGCCGCCCGGTCAGGAGGTGCGGGGTCCGGGCCCGAGGTCGCCGGTCGCGGCCGGCTGCTGCTGCCGGCGTTCTCCGACGTGCACGTCCACCTCGACTCCACGCGGCTCGGCCTGCCCTTCCGCCCCCACACCGGGGGGCCCGGGGTGTGGACCATGATGCTCAACGACCGTGCCCACTGGCGGGAGGCCGAGGTCGGGATCCGGGAGCGGGTCACGGACACCCTGGGCCGGATGATCGCCCGCGGCACGACCCGGGTGCGCTCGTTCGCCCAGGTCGACGTCGACGCCCGGCTGGAGCGGCTGGAGGCCGTCCTGGAGGCCAGGGAGACCCACCGGGGTCGGGCCGAGGTCCAGGTCATCGCCTTCCCCCAGGCGGGGCTGCTGCGCGAGGAGGGATCGGCGCAGGTCCTCGAGGACGCGCTGCGCGCCGGGGCCGACGTGGTGGGCGGGATCGACCCCTGCAGCCTGGACCGGGACCCCGTCCGCCATCTGGACATCGTCTTCGGGCTCGCCGAGCGCTACGGCGTGCCCGTGGACGTGCACCTGCACGAGCCCGGCGAGCTCGGGCGCTTCTCCGCCGACCTCATCCTGGAGCGGACCCTCGCCCTCGGGATGCAGGGCAACGTCCTGATCTCCCACGGCTACGGCCTGTGGGACGGGTCGGAGAGCCGGACGCGTGAGCTGGTGGAGCGGCTCGCGGACGCCGACGTCGCCACCTCGACCGTGGCCCCGGGCGGTCGGCAGAACCTGCCGCTCGAGCTGCTCGTCGAGCACGGGGTCCGGGTCGGGCTGGGGGAGGACGGGCAGCGTGACTACTGGTCGCCCTACGGCAACGCCGACATGCTGGACCGGACCTGGCAGCTGGCCTTCACCCACGGCTTCCGTCGGGACGACCTCGTCGAGCACTGCCTCGCGCTCGCCACGCGGGGCGGCGCCTCGATCATGGACCGCGACCTGCCGCGGCTCGCCGGGGTGGGGGACCGGCCGGGGCTGGCGGTCGGGGACCGCGCCGACCTGCTCCTCGTCGCGGGCGAGACGCCGACCGCGGCGGTGATGGACCGCAGTGGAGACCGCACGGTGCTGCACCGGGGGCGCGTCGTCGCCGACGGCCTGGAGCTGCGCTGACCGACGCTCCAGCGACCTGCTGGCCCGACGGCCTCAGCCCTTGACCGCCCCCTGGGTGACCCCCTCCATGACCCAGCGCTGGGCGAGCAGGTAGGCGATGATCGCCGGCGCCATCGCCATGAGGTAGGAGGCGAAGGCCACGTTGTAGTTGCTGCTGAACTGGGTCTGGAAGAGGTACTGCCGGACGGGCAGGGTCTGCAGGTCGGGGTCGGAGATGATGATCGAGGGCATCATGAAGTCGTTCCAGGCGTAGAGGAAGGCGAAGATGCCGACGGTGGCGCTCATCGGCGCCAGCAGCGGGAAGATGATCCGCCAGAAGGTCTGCCACGTCGACGCGCCGTCGATCCGCGCGCTCTCCTCCAGCTCGATCGGGATCGAGCGGAGGAACGCGGTGAACAGCAGGACGCTGAAGCTCAGCTGGAACATGGTGGCGAGCAGGATGACGCCGAACGGGTTGTCCAGTGCGAACCGGCCGGTGAGCTGGATCTGCGGCAGCGCCACCACGGGGAAGGGGATGAACATCGCCCCGAGGAGGTAGAAGAAGGACCACCTGAACATCCGCCGGTCCCAGTTGCGGATGATCGCGTAGGAGGCGAAGGCGGCGAGCACGATCGTCGCCACGACGGTCCCCGCGGTCACGAACAGCGAGATGCCGAAGCCGACCGGGAAGTTCGTCAACTGCCAGGCGTCGACGAAGCCCTGGACGCTGACCGGGGAGGGGAGCGAGAGGGCGTTGCCGTCGACAGCCTGGTTCGAGGTCTTCAGCGCCATGGAGACGGTCACGTAGAGCGGCAGCAGCACGGTGGTGACGCACAGGAAGAGGATGATGGTGACCGGCCAGTTGATCCGCTCCAGCCCCACCTTGGAACGCCGGCCGCGGGGCGGGGTGGGCGGGGTGGTGGCGCTTCCCTGGGCAGCGATGGTGGTCATCAGATCGAGCTCCTGCCGCGTGTGACCATGAGTTGAAGGACGGCGATGATGATCGCCACGACGAAGAACATCGTCGCCGTGGCCATCTGGTAGGCGTAGTCGCCACCCATGAAGCCGCTGATGATGGTCATCGCGATGCTGCGCGTCGCGGTGCCCGGTCCGCCGCCGGTGAGGCCGACGATGATGTCGTAGGCGTTGAGGAAGTTCTTGAAACCGAGGATGACGTTGATGACGACGTAGCCGGCGACGAGGGGCAGGGTCAGCCGGGTCAGCTGCTGCCACGGGCTGGCCCCGTCGATGTCCGCCGCCTCATAGACCTCACCGGGGACCGCCAGCAGGCCGGCGATGTAGATCAGCAGGGTGCCGGGGATCGCCTGCCAGGCGGTGACGATGACGATCGCGATCCAGGCCAGGTCGGGGTTGGCCAGGATGCTCGTCTCCAGGGTGCTGATGCCCAGGGCGCCACCGAGCGAGGGGACCGTGTTCTGGAAGAGGAACTGGAAGACGTAGGCGATGATGATGCCCGAGACGACCATGGGGATGACGAACATCGCCCGCAGCCCCATCTTGAAACGGATGCGCGAGGTCAGCCCCAGCGCCAGCCCGAAGGCGATGACGTTGACCACGATGACGGTGACGAAGGCGAACCCGAAGGTGAACAGGAAGCTGGAGAGGATCGCCGGGTCGCTGAACGCCGCGACGTAGTTGACGAAGCCGATGAACTTCCACTCGCCGATGCCGATCGAGTCGGTGAAGCTGAAGAAGATGCCGATGATCCCCGGGATGGTGATCGCGAAGGTGAACAGGGCGACGGCGGGGAAGAGGAACAGGTAGTAGATCGGCTCGACCTTGCGCGAGGACCTGGGTGCCCTGCGGGGGGTCGTGGTGGTCGGTGCCTTCGGGGTGGCGGTGGTCGCGCTCATCGTCCCGACTCCTCGGACTGTGCGGTCGGTGCCGGCTGCCGGAAGGCGAGCCGGGCCCAGTCCTCGTCCATCGTCGCCAGCTGGGCCTGCGGGTCGGCGCCGAAGACGATGGCCTGGGTGTAGTTCTCGGTGGGGATCGTCCGCGGGATGAGGATCCCGGGGCCCTGGTAGAACTGGCCGCTCTCGAAGTAGGAGGTCATCCCCTCGATCCGCGGGTCCTCGGGCTCCGGCGCGTCCTCCTGCGGCACGAAGCCGAGCTGGGACTCGTTGTAGGCCTCGATGACCTCGGGCTGGAACAGGTACTCGAGGAAGTCGAGGGCGGCCTCCTGGTGGTCGGAGCCCTCAGGGATCATCGCGGCCAGGTCGATGTTGACCCGGACCTTGAGGTCCTCGGGGTCCTCGGTCATCGGCAGCGGGAAGCTGCCCAGCTCCAGGTCGGGATCGGTCAGGGCGATCTCGCCGAAGGCCCACGGTCCCTGCAGGTACATCGCGCCCTCCCCGCCCGCGAACGCCACGTTGCCGTTGGCGTAGGTGCGGCTCGCGGAGTCGGGGTTGGTGTAGTTCTCGGCCAGCAGCATCATCTTCTCGACGGGCTCCAGGAAGTTGCGCTGGAAGGACACCTCGGAGTCGGGGCCGACGTCGGCGCCCTCGGCGGCCAGCCGGTCGTAGAAGTCGAGCACGTCGATCGACCCGCCGACCGAGTAGTCGAACCAGCCCTGGCTGATCGTCCAGGCGTCGGCGAAGGTGGCGTAGAAGGGGGTGACCCCCGCGGCCTCCAGGGTGTCGGCCACGTCGATGAGATCGCTCCAGGTCTGCGGGACCTCGAGGTCGTGCTCGGCGAAGATCTCCTTGTTGTAGATCACCGAGGCCGCCATGACCGAGTAGGGGAGCGCGGGGGTGCGGCCCTCGCACACGCCGTACTGGTCCATGAGGGGCTGCAGGTCCTCACGCATCCGGGACGCGGCCTCGGTGCTCGACAGGTCGATCAGCGCGCACCGCTGGACGAACCGGGCGACCTCGTAGTTGTAGTTGGCCAGCATGATGTCCGGCGGGTTGCCGCGGACGAAGCTCGCCGAGACGACGTCGACGCCCGAGGTGTCCATCTCGACGCGGACCTCGTCCTGGGAGTCGTTGTAGTCGGCCACCACCTGCTGCATGAAGTCCAGTGCCTCGCGCTTGCTGAAGGTGAACCGGATCTCCTCCGGCCCTCCCCCTCCTCCGCAGGCCGTCAGCGTGAGGAGGGAGGACAGGGACAGCAGGGCCGTGAGGGACCTCAGCCGACGCGACGCGCCTGCGCGCTGGCGTCCGCGGGTCCCGGGCGGCTCGCCCGGTGCTCCCGTCCTGGAAACGACGTCGGTCATGAGCGTTCCTCCCTCGCACCCGCCGCCACTCGACCGCGTGCACGCTCGCCAGTGAGCTACGAGGAACCGTAACCACGGCTGCGTGGAGCGGCCAGCCGAATCGACCTGGCGCATGGGCCATCGCCATTCCTGGCCCGTGGTGTGCGGTTGCCGGCGGCACGGGTGGGGATTCGCCTCGACGACGGAGGCCCCGGATCCCGCGTCGTTCCGCGGGGGCCGGGGCCTCATCCAGTGCTGTGAGCACTTCTACGGGGTGAGTGAAGGGAGTATAACCCGCAGTCGCCTGACCTGTGAATATAGGCGAAACGCTCCGAGTGTGCCAGCAGTGTGACAGTTGAGACTGCTACTGACGCCCGTCGCCATGGTGACTGTCACAGCGCACGGCGTGCCCGCTTTCGGGCCAGCAGGATCAAGAGCCACCCTCGACCAGGAGCCGATGCCCTGCGCTTCCCGTCGGTGGCCCGGTCACACTGGCCCCTGCAGCCGACCAGGTTGCGTACCGTCTTGGCGCAAACCCAGCGCCTCCGCCGGCCGTCAGGACCTCAAATCCATGACGTGGACGAGGGTGCTAGCGTCCCAGGCCACGCTTAGATCGGCGTAATCGGCGGCTCTTGGCGCAACCAGTGTCGGAGGGGGCCATGCTGTGTTGGCCAAATGGTGGCCACGATGGACTTTGCACAGCCATTCCCTGGGTCAGGCGGGCAGGTGCTCCTGGACCTGCACGAGCAGGTCGGTCGGTGACAGCCACATGGAGGGGTACTCCCCGTACCAGCGCTGCTGGCCGTCACGGTCGATGAGGACGAAGCTGTGGCCGGGCAGGCCGGCGTGCATGCCCTTGCCCAGGGTGCCGTAGGCGTCGGACACGGTGCCGTCGTCGAGGAGGAACGGTGTGCGCACCCCGTTGCGCTGCATGTCGCGGGTGATCTGGTCGCGGGTGTTCATGACGATGGGCAGGACGGTGAGGTCCAGGTCCGCGAACAGGTCCTCGTCCTTCTCGATCTCGGCCATCTGAACCAGGCAGGACTGGCAACCTGCCCCCTCGTTGAAGTAGAGGAGAACGTTGCTCCCGCGGAACTGCTCCAGGCTGACCACCTGGCCGTCGGTGTCGGTCAGGGCGAAGGTGGGCGCCGGGCGGGTCTGGGCGTCGGAGGCTGGGCGTGAGGTCAGCAGCATGGCCGAGACCACGGTGACCCAGTGCCAGGAGCGCGACGCTGACGACGGTGAACCTGCGGCGTCGTCGGCGCTTCTCGGCCTCTTGCTCCTGCGCCTCGATCCTGGCGAGACGGGACTCGCGGGCTGCTCGGGTGGACATGTCTTCTCCTCAGCGGTGCTCTGCGTCGTCGGGGACGGCACCGGTACGCAGCGCCGGCGCGTGGTGGCAGGTGTCGGCGGCGGCGCCGAATCCGGTGGTGTGGTCGTCGGGACCGGGGGGACCCTGGGGGCGGCGGCGGTCTCGCAGGGTGGCGACGACGAAGACGGCCGCCAGCACCATCACGCCCATGCCCAGCAGGGGCTCCGGCAGCGGGGAGACCCACTGCTCGAAGCGGTCGAACAGACCGGCGAGACCCTGGCCGATCTCGACCTGGAACTGCGGGCCGCTGGTCATCGTCCCGGTGCCGGCGAGGTAGATCACGAAGACGCCCATCGCGGTGAAGGTGGCCGCCACCACGATGTTGATCGAGTTGGTGAACAGGACCCGGCCGCCGAGCTGCAGCCGGACGGGGCGTGCCTGTAGGAAGCGTCGCTCCCCCAGGCGGAAGCGGTCCCAGAACAGGGCCATGACGAACAGGGGGAAGACCATCCCGAAGGTGTAGGCAAGACCGAGGGCGAAACCTCCGACTGCGGATCCGGAGAGAGCCGAGAGGGTCATGACCCCGGCCAGGACGGGGGCGCAGCAGCTGCTGGCGATGCCGGAGAACACGCCGAGGCTGAAGAAGCTGAGCCCGTCGCCACTTCGGGTGTCGGGGGCGCGCAGTGATGCGGGGAGGGTGAGCATGCGCCCGGAGATGCTGATTGCGGCGAGTGCCAGCATGAGCGCGCCGCCGGCGTAGTACAGCGGGGTGTGGTAGTTCGCGACCGCGGAGGCGACCAGGCCGATACCCAGGGTGATCGGCACCATGACCAGGCCCAGGCCGGCTGCGAACAGGAAGGTGAGGGGCAGCAGCCGCCACCGCCGGTTCTTGACGGCCGCGGCGAGGTAGCTGGGGGCCAGGAACACGATGCAGCAGGGGGCGAACAGGGCCACCCCTCCTGCCAGGAACGCGGCCAGCACCGAGCCGGTGGTGAGCAGCTCGCCCATCTCAGCTCTCCAGCAGGGTGATCAGCTCGCGGCGCGAGACCCCGCCCTGGCTGAAGAAGGCCCCGTCGACGAGCACCAGCGGGGTGAGCCCGGCCCGGTGCTCCTGCATGAGGTCCTGCCCCTGCGGGGTGCGCGCGTCGAAGGACCTGACCTCGATGAGGTACCCGTCCTCCTCGAGCGCGGCCAGCACGCGGTGCGTCTCGTCGCACGAGTGGCATCCAGGGCTGTCCACGACCTCGATCTGCACGGGTCGGGATGTACTGGTGGTCGTCACGCGTGTTCCTCTCTGCGCCTCAGGCTGGACACGGACCAGCCTCACGTGCCGAGGCAGCGGATCTGCGGCGATCCCATGGAGAATTGATGTGCGGTCCGCAGGTGCCTCCAACCGACCTCCACAAAGTCACAGCACCGCTACCGGCGCCGGCACCGCCTACGGCTGCCAGACGAGTGGGAAGTCCGAGATAGGCAGTCGGCTGCATTCGTGGCTGACCGTAGCTCCTCGTGCAGCGGCCGGACGGCGACCGGAGCTTCCCGCGGCGCGTCGACCATCACCCTGGGCGGGGCCGGACGGGGACGCGGAAAGCGTCCTTGAACCCGATCACGAAGGTTTGATGGAGAAACCTGTCCACGGCCCACCTAACACCGCCGGGGATGTCACGATCGGGTGGTGGCGGCGGATCGTCTGCCACCCATTCATGGAAAGGGAACCGATGCACAAGCTCGTCAAGCTCATGGCTGTCTCCGCACTGGCCGTCCCCGGGCTGCTCCTCGCCGGACCCGCCCAGGCGGACGGCGACAATTCCGCATTCGGCCAGCACGTGCAGATGCACGCCAAGGGCGACATGGGGTTCGACGGCTCGCACAATCCAGGTATGCACCAGGGCAAGTCGGGCTGGGAGCCCCACACGCACCCGATGATGCCCTGACCCTGCCCGCGCACCCTGCACCGCCCTCACCCGGGGCGGTGCAGGCCCGGCACCCCGGACGCTCGAATGGCCGGATTCTCCAGGCAAACGCCACAGAAGCGCCATACCGACACCGTGTGTGTCCCGCACACTGGTGCCATGTCAGCACCAGCGGCCTCCCTGTCGGTGCAACCCCATGGCGGACGTCGCAACCTCTGGGCCACGATCCGTGCGGGCTTCGGTGTCGCACTGGGGATCCTGCCTCACCTCCTGCACCACGTCGGTCTGGTCGCCGGAGCCGCCCTCCTGACCGGAGCGTTCGGCAACGGGGTCCTCTTCCTCGTTGGCCTGCTGTTGAGCATCCCGCTCCTTCGACGGCTGCGGTTGAGGTTCCACAGCCGCTGGGCACCCGCGACCGGGGTCGCGGTCTTCACTGCTCTCTTCGCGCTGTCGGCTTTCGTCATCGGTCCAAGGATCGGCAACATCGGATCATTGGAGCAGACACCCTCCGCCCCCTCGCCGTCGGTGACGAAGCCGGCCGACCACGAGGAGCATCACTGAGGGGCGTCGGCATGCGCGGAGGCGCGGGCAAGGCACGGAGGATGAGGCGCGCCTCGCGCTTGTCCCGACCCTGGGATCTCCATCGAATCTCCATCGAACCTGATGCTCTTCGGCAGGTGAGCGGTGCAGGGTGGACCCCCTCGTGACCTTCTCAGCACCGCGACCAGTCCTGACCGCCGCCCTCGCGCTGACCCTGGCGCTCGGTGCCTGCAGCACCAGCACCGAGCCGGTGTCCGAACCGCCGGCGAGCCCCACGACCTCGAGCCCGACGAGGGATCTCGAGGGCACCACCGCAGAAGATCCGGCAGGAGCGACGGCGGCGCAGACCTCGCACAACTCGATGGACACCCAGTTCGCCCAGCAGATGATCGTGCACCACGAGGGCGCCGTCGAGATGGCCCAGCTGGCCCAGGAACGCGCCATCACTCCTCAGGTGCAGGACCTGGCCGGGCAGATCGAGGCGGCTCAGGACCCCGAGATCGAGCTTATGCACACCTGGCTGCAGGCATGGGGTGAGCCTTCCATGCCCGAGGACGACATGGCCGACATGGGCCACGGAGACATGGGCACGACGATGCAGATGGAGGGGATGACCCAGCAGGAAGCGATGGCCGAGCTGGAGTCGCACTCCGGGCAGGAGTTCGACCGCCGGTTCCTGGAGCTGATGATCGAGCACCACCGTGGAGCCATCCTGATGGCCGAGGGGGCTCTGACCGAGGGACAGGACCCGCAGGCTCAGGAGCTGGCGCAGCAGGTGGTGGCCGACCAGGAGGCCGAGATCGATGTGATGGAACAGATGCTGGAGGACCTGTGAAAGGACCTGACATGCATTGTGGAGCACTTCGGCGACGGCGGAGCCTGACCCGGTGACCTGGATCTGGCTCATGCTGCTGGTCGTGGGTCTGGTGCTGTTGGGGTACACGGTGGTGCGGGTGCTGCTCGGTGGCCTGGCAGACGGTTCGGCGGCGCGGACCTGCGGGCTCCTTCCAGCTGGCCGCGGGCGCAGCAGGTCCTGGACGAGCGTTACTCGGCCGGGGTGCTGAGCACGCAGGAGTACGAGCACCGGCGGGGCGTGCTGGCCCGGGGCGAGGACGGGTCGTGAGGCCGGTCAGCCGTCGCACCGCGCTGACGATGGGTGGCGTGGGACTGGCGGGGACGCTCGTCGGTGGGACGGGTTTGTGGCGCGAGCTGTCCGCCCCCGACGCCGACGGGGCCTTCGGGGGTCGGGGCGACGAAGGCGGGGACGACGAGCTCGTTGAGCCCGAGGTGCTCAGCAGCAGCGACGGGCGGCTCGAGGTGCAGCTCCAGGCCCGGTTCGGCACGCACGAGGTCGCCGGACGGTCGGCCAGGACGATGGGTTACAACGGGGGCGTGCCGGGCCCGACGCTGCGGCTGCGGCCCGGGGACCTGCTGCGGATCGCGCTGGAGAATCAGCTGGACCACGTCACCAACCTGCACGTGCACGGGCTGCACGTCACCCCCGAGGGGAACGGTGACAACGTCTTCCTCGAGATCGGGCCCGGGGAGAGCCGCCAGTACGAGTACCGGCTGCCCGAGGACCATCCGCCGGGCGTCTACTGGTACCACCCGCACCATCACGGCACCGTGGCCGACCAGCTGTTCGCCGGGCTCTACGGGGCCATCGTCGTGGAGGAGGACGATCCTCCGGCCCTCGACCGCGAGCGAGTCCTGGTCGTCTCGGACATCACCCTGACCGGGGACGGGTCCGTCGAAGCTCCCTCGATGCCGGAGCGGATGATGGGCCGCGAGGGCGAGCTGGTCCTGGTCGACGGCCAGGTCGAGCCCCTGCTGCGCGGCCGGGCGGGTGAGCGGGAGCGCTGGCGGGTCGTCAACGCCTGCTCCTCGCGCTACCTGTCGCTGCGTCTGGCGGGTGAGGGCACCGACGTGCAGGTCCTTGGCCGTGACGTGGGCCGCCTTGCCCGGCCGGTCGACCTGGACCAGGTGGTGCTGGCCCCCGGCAACCGGCTGGACCTGCTGGTCGACCTGGCCGAGGGCGGGAGCGAGCTGGTCGCCGTGCCCGTGGACCGCGGTCAGATGATGGGCGGGATGATGGGCGACGACGTCGGCCCGGAGGACGCCGAGCGGGTCCTGGCGCGGCTGGAGGTCGGGCGGGGAGGCGGGTCGAGCGCCGGTGGCTCCGGCGACGGCACCGCCGGTGGGGCTCCTGGTCCCGACGGACCGCTGGCGGACCTGCGCGAGGCCCGCGTCGACCGGCGACGGGAGCTGACCATGGAGATGTCCATGGGCGGGATGATGGGCGGCGGTGGAGGCGGCAAGATGATGGACTTCACCATCGACGGGCGGTCCTTCGACGTCGACCGCGTCGACCAGCAGGTGCGGCTGGGCACCGTGGAGGAGTGGACGATCGGCAACGTCGGTCCCCTGGACCACCCGTTCCACCTGCACGTGTGGCCGATGCAGGTCATGGACGTGGACGGACGCCGCCCCCAGGACCCGCTGTGGCTGGACGTGGTGAACGTCCCCGCCGAGGGCAGCGTGACCGTGCGGATCAGGTTCGCCGACTTCGGCGGGCGGACCGTGTACCACTGCCACATCCTCGACCACGAGGACCTCGGCATGATGGGGACGATCCTCGTCGAGTGATCCCACCGATCGACAGCTGACCCGACCACCACCGGAAGGAGAAATCATGTACGGCAACGGATGGGGCATGGGTATGGGCATGGGCTGGATGTGGCTCGTGTGGCTCCTGGTCATCATCGCCGTCGTCGCCCTCGTGGCGCTGCTGGTCCGCTCCGGCGGCGACCGGGCCCGCACGCGCGGGCCGGTCGACCAGCCACACCCGCAGCCACCCGCGCACGAGGCCGACGAGGCGAGCACGTCCGGCGGCAGGTCCGCGGCGCGGCGGATCCTCGACGAGAGGTATGCCCGTGGGGAGATCGACGAGCAGGACTACCAGGAACGGCGCCGACGCCTCAACGAGCCGGACGGCTGAGACCACCTGCCACCCTGCCCTCGCGCCGTCCCCCCCTGACCGCACACCCTGACCGAACCACCCCTGACCGATCAGGAAGGAACCGATGATGTCCAGCCCGCACGAGCAGCACGACCAGCACGAGTCCTCCGGGCAGTCCGAGCAGGATCACCAGCAGCACAGGAAGCACGAGCGGAAGATGTACCTGATCTTCGCCGCGATGATCACCACCTCGACGGTGACGATGTTCCTGCTGACCTACACCAACGCCTGGACCTGGGGGCACATGACGTTCAGCGAGGAGCGGGTCTACATGGCCCTGCTGATGGGCTCGGCCATGGCCATCATCATGCTCGCCTTCATGTGGGGGATGATGTACAAGAACGTCACGGTCAACCTGGCGATCATCGCCGGCGCGCTCGTCCTGGGCCTGACCGCGCTGTGGCTCTCCCGCTCGCAGACCTTCGTGGAGGACCAGGCGTACATGAACGGGATGATCCCGCACCACTCGATCGCCATCCTCACCAGCGAGCGTGCTGACATCGACGATGTGCGCGTGCGCGAGCTGGCCGACGAGATCATCGAGGCCCAGCGCACGGAGATCGCCGAGATGAAGTGGCTCGTGGAGGACATCGAGCAGAACGGCGCGGTCACCACCACCGAGGAGGCCGAGCAGCGGCCGGTACCGGAGCTCGGGACCAACCCGTGAGGTTCAGCTCCCGCGGGACAGGGGATGTGCCCTTCCTCCGCCCCTGCCGACGACAGACCGGGGGGCCTACCACCGGGGGAGGCGCCTGGTGATGGAGGTGGTGGCGACCGTCGCCGGGATCGTGGTGATCGTGATCGGTCTCCACGACATGTTCCACACCCTGCTGCACCCGACCGGGCAGGGGCGTCTGAGCCGCTTGGTGCTGGTCGGGGCGTGGCGGATCTCCAGGGCGACCGGGCACCGCCTGGGCTCGACCGTGGGGCCCCTGGCGATGGTCGTGGTCATCCTGCTGTGGGTGCTGCTGCAGCTGCTCGGGTGGGCATTGATTTATCTGCCGCACGTCCCCGAGGGGTTCATGTACTCCTCCGGGGTGGATCCCTCGGACTACCCGGACGTCCTGGAGGCCGTGTACCTCTCGGCGGTCACGCTGTCCACCCTGGGCTACGGGGACATGGTGGCGACCGACCTGTGGATCCGGACGGCTGCACCCCTGCAGGCCCTCACCGGGTTCGCCCTGCTCACCGCCGCCCTGACGTGGTTCACCCAGATCTACCCGCCCCTCTCCCGTCGCCGCTCCCTTGCCCTGGAGCTCAAGGGCCTGGCCGACAGCGACTGGGCGCAGAGCGTGGACGCGGAGGACCCGGCGGTGCTGAGCCGGGTGCTCGACACTCTCGCAGCCGAAATGCTTAAGGTGCGCATCGACTTCGCCCAGCACAGTGAGGGCTTCTACTTCCAGGAACGCGAGCCCGACTTCGCCCTGGCACGTCAGCTGCCCTACGCGCTTCAGCTGCGCGACGTTGCCCTGGCCTCGTCGCAGACGGTGGTGCGACGCAGCGGGCGTCAGCTGTCACTGGCCATCGAGGAGCTCAGCTCGGAGCTCGACGACAACTTCTTGCACACCGGGGGCGACCCCGAGAAGGTGTTCGCCGCCTACGCGGCCGACCATGGCCAGGAACCGCGCGCCTGAGTCCGTACCGCTCCCGTGGGAGCAACCCCCACGGGAGCGGGCCCCGGCGCGCCGGCACGATCGCCCGTAGCCCTGTTCAGCTCAGGGTGGTGAGCAGGTCGGCGCACGCCTGCTCGCAGCGGCGGCAGGCCTCGGCGCAGACCCGGCAGTGCTCGTGCATCTGGGCGTGCTGCTCGCACTCCTCGCCGCATACCGTGCAGGCGGTGCGGCAGGCCTCCAGCGCGGCCCGGGTCGTCTCCACGGTGTTCCCGGTCTGCCGTGACAGGACGTTGCCGGTGGCGGCGCACACGTCGGCGCAGTCGAGGTTCTTGCGGATGCAGGTGACCAGGTCGGCCACCATGTCCTCGGCCAGGCAGGCGTCCGCGCACGCGGTGCAGGTCTGGGCGCACTCGAAGCACGCCTCGATGCACTCGGCGAGCTTCTGCTGGTCGACCGACCCCAGGTCCTTGGGGTAGGTCTGCAGCATCGTGGTCACGTGGTGGGTCATCGTGTTGCTCCCTTGCGTCGTGTCCGGCGTCGGTGCCGGTGTCTGGATCTGGTGCAGGGCCGGCCTGGGAGCCGGCCACGTCCGACGGTAGGCCCGGGGCTAGGAGGTCGCGACCGGAACCGGCCCGTGCGGGGCGAGGGGGCCGTGGGATCTGCTCGTCGAGCCGTCGGCCTCGCACCGTCCGGTTTCACGGCTGCCGGACTCGAGGTGCGCAGGGGGAGGCTCACGGGGAGAAGGAGGCCCAGAGGGCTCCGGACCCGATGCCGAGAAGGAGACTCAGGGCTGCGGTCGCGATCGCGGTGGTGCGCGACCAGTGGCCGGGTGTGCCGGCGTCGTCCTGGTGCTGCTCCGGTGTTTCGGGGCGGGCGTAGAGGGGCGCGATCCAGCGCAGGTAGTAGAAGAGGCTGACGACGGTGTTGACGAGGACGAGCACGGCAAGCCAGGCGTACCCGGCGTCCCAGGCCGCGGCGGTGGTGGTCACCCAAGCCGCCGAGCGGACCGGGCTGAGCACCTACACGCTTCGGCGAAGGATTGCAGACGGCCGGTTGCCGGCATACCGCAGCGGGTCCCGCATCATCCGGGTCGACCCTGACGACGTCGACAAGTTGCTGACGCGTATCCCGGCGGTCAACCGGCGCGGCTAGAGGGCAATCTGCTGGCTCAGCCGCTTGGTCAGTGCCCTGTCCCGAGCGGCGCTCGCGTGCTGGTATCGGAGGGCGACCGTGACATCTGTGTGGCCGCCTCTGTACAGCAGCTCTGCCAGAGTCGCCCCCTGGACCGCGTACGCACTGAGTCCGGTGTGCCGCAGGCTGTGGAAGTGGAAACCTGGCCGCCCGGCCTTGTCCCTGGCCTCTCGCCAGTGCCGGTCGAGCGTGGACTGACTGACCCGTGTGCCTCTCGGACCGCAGACGACGGGGTCTGCGGCCTGGGGACCGGTGAAGGTGTCGAGGTGGTGGGCCAGGTCCGGTAGCAGCGCAGCAGGTATGGCGATGCTTCGTGCGCTGTCCGCCTTGGGTGGGGTCAGGGCCCCCGCCTGGCTGTTCCACTGTCGGCGGACATGCAGGGTGGCCCGGTCGGGGTCCTCGAGGTGCTCGAGGTCGCGACGTTGGAGGCCGAGCACCTCACCCATCCGCAACGCGCACCACGCGGCCAGTGGAACCGCGATGCGCAGATGCTCAGGCATGGCCTCGGTCAATGCCCGCACCTCGTCAGGCGTCGCCACGTCGCCCTGCGCATCTTCGGGCCGGACGCGGCGATGCTTGGGTACTTCCGGGAACGAGAACGTCTGGAGGCCGCCGGCGCGTGCTTTCACGGCAGCGTTGATGCAAGACCGGAGCACGATCGCGCTGTTAGGGGCGATGCCGTTCCTGCGGGCACCCGCGTGCCGCTTGCTCGGCAGGCGGGCCAGCGCGGCCAGGTGTTCGGCCACGAGATCGGTGGTCAGGTCGATGAGCCGCACGTCCCCGAGCTGGGGGAGGACGTGGTTCTTGAGCACGGACCGGTACGCGACGATCGTGCCCTTAGACCTGTCGGGATTGGCCTCCAGCGCGGCCAGCCACTTCTCGGACCACTCCCGCAGCGTCATGCCCTCGGCGACGGCTTGTTCGGCCTCAGCCTTGCGGGCGGCCCGGTGCTGAGCGGGCGGGACGAAGATCCCGCGTGCGGCGTCGGCCCTGGCTATGCTCAGCGCTGCCCGGGCGTCCATAAGGGTGTCGAACATGCCGAGGGGAACAGTTCGCCCCTCGTGATTCATGCGAACCCGGTAGCGGCCTCGGTAGAGCGAGATGCCCCGAGGCAGCTTCGAGGGCGCGGACATGAGTTCCTCCAGGCATGAGGGGGTTCCGTGTGGTGCTCCGGCTCGAAGCTGTGACAGCAGTGTGACAGAAATACTGCTGTCACGCGCCTACACCTGCTCACACCTGCTCAACGCGAAAGACCCCGGATTCCGCGCCATGACGCGGAATCCGGGGCCTCACCTGCGGTGACGCACATCACGTCAACGCACTACGGGTGAGTGACGGGACTTGAACCCGCGACATCCGCGACCACAACGCGGCGCTCTACCTGCTGAGCTACACCCACCATGAACGCCGTCCACCCCAAGGGGCGGTCGGCGACGCGGACCATCGTACCTGCTCGGGGCCGATGCTCCGAACCGCCGGGCTCAGGTCGAGGTGTGCCGCGCCGCGATCTCCCGCAGGCTGGCGCTGTCCAGACCGGGGGCGTCCTTGAAGATCGCCTCGCGGTAGTAGCGCAGCTCGGCGATGCTGTCCCGGATGTCCCCGAGGGCGCGGTGACCGCCGGTCTTCTTCGGCGCGGCGAAGTAGGCACGGGGGTACCACCGCCGGGCGAGCTCCTTGACCGAGGACACGTCGACGATCCGGTAGTGCAGGTGGGTGTCCAGCTCGGGCATGTCCCGGGCGAGGAAGGCCCGGTCGGTGCTGACGGTGTTGCCGCCGAGGGGGGCCTTGCGCTCGGTGGGCACGTGCTCGCGCACGTAGGCCATCACCTGGGTCTGCGCCTCCTCCAGGCTGATGCCGCCCGCGAGCAGCGGCAGGAGGCCGGACTCTGTGTGCATGGCGGTGACGAACTCACCCATCTGGTCCAGCGCTTCCTGCGGAGGCCGGATGACCAGGTCGACACCCTCGCCGAGGACGTTCAGCTCGGAGTCGGTGACCAGGCAGGCCACCTCCACCAGGGCGTCCGCCTCCAGGTCCAGGCCCGTCATCTCGCAGTCGATCCACACGATCCGCTCACCAGTCACGGACCCCAGCCTAGGCACTCGACTCGCGCGATACCCTCGCGACCATGCCCGCACCGCCCACACCGCCGCCGTCGGTGACGCCCGTCGACCCCTCCGGCGACTGGCACCAGGTGATGACCTTCCAGCCCCAGGCCCCCGTCCCGGCCAACGCTACCCGGCGTCCGGTGCTCCGCGGGTTGCTGGCCTGGAGCGCCGTCATCGTCGTCTTCGGCCTGGCCGGGCTGGTGATGGCACTGCTCGTCACCGACGCGGTCGGGCCACGGGCGGCGGCCCTCGCCCTGGCGAGCTCCGCGCTCGCCCTGGGGATCGTCATACCCCTCTTCCTGTGGGTGGACCGCCTCGAGGCCGAGCCGGCCCGCCTGCTCTGGTTCGCCTTCCTGTGGGGGGCGCTCATCTCCACCCTCGGTGCCCTGGTGCTCAACGAGCTGGGGGTCGCCTTCTTCGCCGGGCTGCACGTCGATCCCATGGTGCTGGGGGCGGTCGTCGTCGCACCGCTGACCGAGGAGGCGACCAAGGGGCTGGGCGTCCTGCTCATCTTCTGGCTCGCCCGCCGGGAGTTCAACGGCGTCACCGACGGCATCGTCTACGCCGGCATCGTGGCGGCCGGCTTCGCCTTCCTCGAGAACGTCCTCTACCTCGGGACGATGTATGTCGAGTCCGGCACCCCGGGTCTCATCGGGATCTTCATCATGCGGTGCCTGGTGAGCCCGTTCGCCCACCCCATGTTCACGATCTGCATCGGCCTGGCGCTCGGCCTGGTGGCGCACCGCCGGCGCTGGAGCTCGGCGTGGATCGTCGTCCTGGGGTTCGCCGCCGCGGTCTTCCTGCACGCCTTGTGGAACTACAGCGCGGTCGCCGGTGGGGAGGGCTTCCTGGTCCTCTTCGTCGTCGTGCAGATCCCGCTGTTCGTCGGCTTCCTCCTGCTGCTGCGGTGGAGCCGTCGCCGGGAGTCTCGCATCCTGCGCGACACCCTCACCGGGTACGGGCTGAACGGCTGGTACACCCCGGCCGAGGTGGCGATGCTCGCCGACCCGGGGGAGCGGCGCCGGGCCCGGGCCTGGGCCAGGTCGGTCGGGGGCCGCGCCGCGGAGCGCGCGATGCGGGCCTTCCAGGACGAGAGCGGGGAGCTGGCGATGGTGCGCAAGCACCTCGCGCACGGCGGTCCAGAGCCGGAGTGGCTCCGCCGCGAGCAGCGGCTGCTGGGGACGATCACCGCCCACCGGAAGGTGTTCGTCCCCGGCCTGTGAGCCGCCCTCCTCGCCGGCGGGCGGCTCGGAGCCTGCTCAGGCGGGGAACACGCCGCTGGAGAGGTAGCGGTCGCCGCGGTCGCAGACGACGAAGACGATCGTCGCCCCCTCGAGACCTTGGGCCACCTGGAGGGCGGTCCAGCACGCGCCACCGGCGGAGACACCGCCGAAGATGCCCTCCTCGCGGGCCAGCCGGCGGGCTGTCTCCTCGGCGTCGGGCTGGGTGACCTGCACGGTCCGGTCCACCGCAGACGGGTCGAAGATCGTCGGCACGTACTCCGGTGGCCAGGCCCGGATGCCGGGGATCTTCGCGCCTTCCGCGGGCTGTGCCCCGACGATCTGGACACCGGGGTTGCGCGACTTCAGGAAGCGTGAGACCCCGGTGATCGTGCCGGTGGTGCCCATCGCGGAGACGAAGTGCGTGATCCGTCCGTCGGTCTGGCGCCACAGCTCGGGGCCCGTGCCGCGCTCGTGGGCGCGGGGGTTGTCCGGGTTGCCAAACTGGTCCAGGACCCGCCCTCTTCCCTCGCGCTCCATCCTCGTCACGACGTCGCGGGCCTCCTCCATCCCGCCCTCAGCAGAGGTGAGGACCAGCTCGGCTCCATACGCCCTCATCGTCCGGATCCGCTCGGTGGAGGCGTTCTCCGGCATCACGACGATGAGCGGGTAGCCGCTGATGGCCGCCGCCATCGCCAGGCCGATCCCCGTGTTGCCTGACGTCGCCTCCAGCAGGGTGTCGCCGGGGGAGATCTCCCCTCGCTCCTCGGCGCCCCGGATCATGCTGATCGCCGGCCGGTCCTTCACGGAGCCGGCCGGGTTGTTGCCCTCGAGCTTGGCGAGCAGCACGTTGCCGCTGCGTTCGTTGTCCGGCCCCGGAAGGCGCTGCAGACGCACCAGCGGGGTGCCCCCGATGACGTCCTCCATCGTGGGGTACGGCTGCGGATCGCTCACCCGCCGGAGTCTACGACCGTGCTCACCGACGGACTGCCGCCGCCTCGGCAACGCCGTCCAGCAGAAGCCCTTCTGCTCCGTGCGCCAGCAGCCGCGAGCGGCGAACGCGCTGTGCCCCTGTTCCGGGTCCCCCAGCAGTCACAGGCCGAAGGCGATGGGATGCTTCGGCTCGTAGAGGAGGATCTTCCCCGCGGCCGGGACGGCAGGTGGATGCCCAGTCCGAAGCCCATGTTCTCGGGCTCCGTCGAAGTGGGCACCGAGTAGTGCCAATTCCTCCATCGTGCTGAGGAGGTCGTCACACATCAACGCGATCTGTTGATGACCCTCTGGTGCCCACGTCTCACCCGCTGGCCCACGCGTGGGGTGAACCCCCAACTCGCTCGGCCCGGTCCTGAAGATCAGCCACTCGTCTGGCTCGTCAGTCTGACCCTCGGTGACGCACGGCCACCGCAGCACCTCCTTGAAGAATTTCCGCGTCGCCGCGGGGTCACTGGAGTAGATCAAGGTGTGGATGGCACTGAGCATGCTCAACGGGGATCGAGACGGGTGGACGTCTGCACTTGATCCCACCGTCCAGGGAACGTCCTCTCCGTCGGCAAGGCACCTCGTTGCGGTCAAGCAGCGTTTCGATGGCGCCCCCGGCAGGACTCGAACCTGCAACCGTCGGATTAGAAGGCCGATGCTCTATCCATTGAGCTACGGGGGCCGGCGGTCAGAGTCTAGGTGAGCGGTGCAACTAGGATCGGTGACCATGACCGGAGCGAGCGCGGAGCCCTCGGGCGGCCCCGAGGGACCCCTGGCCGCGCTGCGCGCCCAGATCGACGAGGTGGACGGGCAGCTCCTGGACCTCCTGGCCCGGCGGCTGGAGCTCGTCGCCGAGGTCGGGGAGGTCAAGGGCCGCCACGGGCTGCCGATCTACGCCCCGGACCGTGAGCGGTCGATGATCGAGGCCAAGCGAGCGATGGCTGGGGAGCGCGGCCTGTCGCCGGACCTGGTGGAGGACGTCCTGCGCCGTCTCATGCGCGAGTCCTACACCCACGAGAAGAACATGGGCTTCACCCGGCAGGCTCCCGACCTGGGGCCGGTCGTCATCGTCGGGGGAGGGGGCCGGATGGGTCGCCTCTTCGGTCGGATGCTCACCCTGTCGGGGTATGCCGTGCGCGTGGTCGAGCGGGCGGACACCCCCGAGCAGGTCGCGGAGGCCGTCGCGGACGCGGGGATGGTGCTGGTGTCGGTGCCGATCCACGACACGGTCGGGGTGATCAGCGGCCTGCCGCCGCTGCCGGAGGACTGCCTGCTGGTGGACCTCACCTCGACCAAGCGGGCCGCCATGGCGGCCATGCTCGAGGCCCACCCCGGCCCGGTGCTCGGACTGCACCCCATGTTCGGTCCGGACGTCGACAGCTTCGCCAAGCAGGTCGTCGCCTACGTCCCCGGCCGTTTCCCCGAGCGCAGCGGCTGGCTGCTGGAGCAGATCCGGCTGTGGGGTGCCCGCATGCACGCCGTCGAGGCCGACGAGCACGACCACGCCATGGGCCTCATCCAGGCCCTGCGGCACTTCTCGACCTTCGCCTACGGGTGGCACCTGGCCCACGAGGACCGTGACCTGGACACCCTGCTGGCGCTGTCCTCGCCGATCTACCGGTTGGAGCTGGTCATGGTGGGCCGCCTGTTCGCCCAGGACCCGGAGCTCTACTTCGACATCATCACGGGGTCCTCCGACGCGGTCGAGCTGGTGGAGCGCTACCACGAGCGGTACGGCGAGGTGATCGCGCTGCTGCGCGAAGGGGACCGGGAGGGTTTCGTGCGCCGCTTCGGCGAGGTCGGCGCCTGGTTCGGCGAGCACGCCGACCGCTTCCTCACCGAGTCGCGGATCCTGCTGGCCCACGCGGACTCGACCCGGCAGTAGCCCACGCACCCGGCGGTTCGCTTTGGCCTCAGCCTCCGCCCGGGGGAGACTGTCGAGCGTGACCGTCACCTCCGCCGACCCTGCTGCGCTGCTGTCCGCCGTCGAGCGGCTCCACGCCGGTGCGGGTGCGCTCCAGCTGCCGCTCGAGCTGGACGGAGCCGCCGAGGCGCGCACCGCCCGGCGAGAGCTGGTCCAGCAGCTGGACGACTACGTGCTGCCCCGGCTGCGTTCTCTCGACGCACCCCTGCTGACGGTCGTCGGGGGGTCCACGGGTGCGGGGAAGTCGACCCTCGTCAACTCGGTCGTGGGCGCGGAGGTCACCCGGCCCGGCCTCATCCGGCCCACCACCCGGGCGTCGGTCCTGGTCCACCACGAGAGCGACACCCGCTGGTTCACGGACAAGCGGGTCCTGCCCGAGCTGGCGCGGGTCGCCGGGGCGGATACCGCCGGCGACGACCCGGGGTCGGTGCGCCTCGTCACCTCCGACGCGCTCCCCGCGGGCCTGGCGCTGCTGGACGCCCCGGACATCGACTCCGTCGTGCAGGCCAACCGCCAGCTGTCCAAGCAGTTGCTGTCCGCCGCGGACCTGTGGCTCTTCGTCACCACGGCGGCCCGCTACGCCGACGCCGTCCCGTGGGACCTGCTGCGGGAGGCCTCGGAGCGGGGCACGTCGGTGGCAATCGTCCTCAACCGCGTGCCACCGGAGGCGATGGAGCAGGTGCGCGTGCACCTCGCCGGCATGCTGCGCGACCAGGACCTCGGCAAGGCTCCCATCTTCACCGTGCCCGAGGTCGACCTGCAGGACGGGCTCATCCCGGACCGGAACATCGAGCGGCTCCGGGGGTGGCTGACCTCGCTGGCCAGCGACGCCCGGGCCCGCTCCGTGGTCATCCGGCGTACCCTCTCGGGCACCCTCGGCTCCCTCGGGCAGCGGGCCGGAGCCCTGACCGAGGTCGGCCGGGAGCAGCTGGCCGCCCTCCACCGGCTGCAGGAGGCACCCCGGGACGCGTATGCCGACGCCCTCGCCTCCGTCTCGGACGGGGTCCAGGACGGGTCGCTGCTGCGCGGGGAGGTGCTGGCCCGCTGGCAGGAGCTCATCGGCACCGGTGAGTTCCTCCGGTCGATCGAGGCCGGCATCGGGCGCGTGCGCGACCGGGTCTCCTCGTGGTTCACCGGCCGGGAGATCTCCTCCGAGCCCCTGGGGGACGCGCTCCAGTCCGGAGCCGCGGCCCTCATCGCCTCCCACGGGCAGGTCGCGGCCAGCACCGCCGCCCGGGCATGGAAGCAGGCGCCCGGCGGCGCTCCCCTCGTCGAGGCGCACCCCGAGCTGGCCAAGGCCACCCCCGGCTTCGTCGAGGACGTCGAGCGGCTCATCCGTGACTGGCAGCGCGACATCCTCGAGATGGTCAAGGAGGAGGCCGGCAGCCGACGGACGACCGCCCGCTACCTCGCCTTCGGCGTCAACGGCCTGGCCGTGCTGCTCATGATCGTGGTCTTCAGCATGACGGCCGGGCTGACGGGCAGCGAGATCGCCATCGCCGGTGGGTCCGCGGTGCTCGCGCAGCGGCTGCTGGAGGCCGTCTTCGGTGACCAGGCGGTGCGGGACATGGCTCGGAAGGCCAGGCAGACCCTCCTGACCAGGGTCGAGACGCTCTACGAGCAGGAGCGGTCGCGCTACGACCGCGCCCTGGAGGAGGTGGCGGTGCCCGAGCAGGCGATCCGCGAGGTGGACGAGGCGCGCGCGCAGGTGGAGGCCACCCGATGAAGCTGCGCAGGGGCCGCGGCCACGAGACGGCCGGTCTGCCGCTCACCGACCGCGCGGGGAAGCTCGCGTCGGCCCTCGACGTGGGTGGCGAGCAGCTCGACCCCTCGGCGGCCGCGCAGGCGCGGGGGGTCGTGCAACGGGTCCAGGAACGGTGGGCGATCAAGGGCAGCCGCACCGTGGTGGCGCTCGCCGGTGCCACGGGCTCGGGCAAGTCGAGCCTGTTCAACGCCCTCGTGGGGGAGGACGTGTCGGCGATCAGCCCCCGACGGCCCACCACCGCGGAGGCCGGTGCCGCGGTGTGGGGGGAGGAGGACGCCTCCGAGCTCCTCGACTGGCTGGGCATCGCGAACCGGCACCACGTCACGGCCACGGCGGACAACGTCGGCCTGGACGGCCTGGTCCTCGTGGACCTGCCCGACTTCGACTCCCGCGAGGTGCGGCACCGGGTGGAGGCAGACCGCATCCTGGAGCGCGCCGACGTCTTCGTCTGGGTCGTCGACCCGCAGAAGTACGCCGATGCCCGCATCCACGACGAGTACCTCCGGCCGCTGCGCCACCACGAGACCGTCATGCTGCTCGTCCTCAACCAGGTCGACCGGATCCGGCAGGAGGGTGGCGTGGACCAGATCCGTGAGGACCTGCGCCGCCTCGTGCGCGAGGACGGCGCGGGGGACCACGAGGTCCTGGCGACCTCGGCTCGGCTGGGCACCGGTGTCGAGGAGCTGCGGGCCCGGATCGGAGAGGTCGTCGCGGCCCGGAACGCCGTCGAGGCCCGCCTCGTCGGCGACGTGCGCACCAGCGCGGAGACCGTGGCGGAGGGGGTCGGGGAGAGTACGCCGGCCTTCGACGACGACGCCCACGGCCAGCTCCACCAGGCGCTGAAGGTCGCCTCGGGCGTCCCCGTCGTCCTCGACGCCGTGCAGCGGCACTACCTGCGGCAGGCAGCGGCCCAGACGGGTTGGCCGTTGACCCGCTGGCTCTCCGGCCTGCGGCCCGATCCGCTCCGGCGGCTCCGGCTGGGCGACGACACCCCCGGGCCGACGGGCATCGCCCCCTCGGACGTCCGCGCGGTTCTCGGGCGCTCCTCCCTCCCCGCCCCCACCCCGGCCGCCCGGGCCAACGTCCAGCTGGCCACCCGTCAGCTGGGGGAGCACGCCGGCCGCGACCTGCCGCCGCGGTGGTCCGAGGCCGTGCTGGAGGCGGCCAGCCCACGGGAGGACAACCTCGCCGACGCGCTCGACCAGGCCATCGTGGGGATCTCGCTGCGGGACCGTCGGCCCTTCTGGTGGTCCGTCCTGGGCGTGCTGCAGATCGTGCTCGCCGTGGTCGCCGGGGTCGGCCTGCTGTGGCTGGCCACCCTGGCCGTCCTCGGCTGGCTGCAGGTCCTGGTGGACGCCCCCTTCTGGGGGCCCGTGCCCGTCCCGCTCGCCCTCCTCGTCGGCGGGCTCCTCGCCGGGCTCCTCCTGGCCCTCGTCGGGAAGGTGGCGGCCCGCGTCGGGGCCCAGCGGCGGCGGGCGCACACGGAGGAGGTCCTCGACGACGCTATCGAGGAGGTCTCCTACCGGCACCTCCGTCGTCCCGTCATGGCGGTGCTGGACCGGCACGAGAAGACCCGGCAGCTGCTGATCGACGCGGCGTCCTAATCGGCTGAGCTGCCGCCACCCGGGATTGACGAGGGGGCCGCCGACCCGACGCCCCTCCCACACCGACCGGCCGCGGCGCGTGGTTGCCCCCGGACCCACCGGCCGCGCCGCGTGGTTGCCTGCGCACCGACCGGCCGCGAGGCGGCATACCTCAGGACAGCAGTGCGGGACGGTTGACGGAAGATCCGTCCCCCGTCCCGCCGCGACCCAGCTCAGGCCGGCTGCTTCAGCAGACGCTCGGCGTCCTCCTCGCTCACCACCCCGTCCTCGTCCGCGAGAAGCTCGCCGTCCTCTGCCTCGTAGCCCGCGTCGGGGGCGGCCGCGGGCCCGCCCTCTGACGGGGGCGGGGGCGCGGAGTCGTACTCGTCCTCGCTCGTCGGATAGGTGTGCGACCCCTTCGTGTAGCTCGTGATGCCCCAGGACAGATCGACCCCGACGCTGTCCGCGAAGATGCAGGGTCGGGCTCCCTTCATCGCGTCGGTGGTCCACTCGTGTATGCGGAACCGACCGTGGGCGACCACCGGCATGCCGACGTCCAGCGAGAAGTGCGCGTTGGCCCCGAGGCTGCCGCGGCAGATGATGTCGTAGTAGGTGACGCCGTCGTCCACCCACTGACCCGCGTTGCCGTCGAAGCGACGGTTGTTGACGGCGATCGGGATGACGGTGAACGGGCGACCGTCGACCTTGCGGTGCTTGATCTCCGGGGTCCGGGTCACGTTGCCCGCAACCGTGACGTTGGTCTCTCTCAGCATGATTCCCCTCCTGATTCGGCCCGTCCAGCGACGGGCGGTAGCACCACGGTGGACCGACAGCAGCCGTGCCACCATGGGTGATCGCCGGTCGGTGGACAACCAGGGGGACGCACGAGTGGGTGTGGAGACCGCGCTCGGGCAACCACATGACGCGCTCGGTGGGGGTGGGGGCAACCACATGACGCGCTCGGTGGGGGTGGGGACCGAGGTGGGTGCCCGTCGGGATTCGTGGGCCACGCGGCTCCCCGACTACCCTGGGAGGCATGGCCGAATTCATCTACACCATGACGCGCGCCCGCAAGGCGGTCGGCGACAAGGTGATCCTCGACGACGTCACGATGTCCTTCTACCCCGGCGCCAAGATCGGCGTCGTGGGGCCCAACGGCGCCGGCAAGTCGACCATCCTCAAGATCATGGCCGGCATGGACCAGCCGTCCAACGGTGAGGCCCGGCTCACCCCCGGCTACAGCGTGGGGATCCTCCTGCAGGAGCCCCCGCTCAACGAGGACAAGACGGTCCTGGGCAACGTCGAGGAGGGCGTCGGCGAGATCAAGACCAAGCTCGACCGCTACAACGAGATCTCCGAGCTGATGGCCGACCCCGACGCGGACTTCGACGCCCTCATGGCCGAGATGGGCCAGCTCCAGGAGGAGATCGACCACGCCGACGCGTGGGACCTCGACGCCCAGCTCGAGCAGGCGATGGACGCCCTGCGCTGCCCGCCGCCGGACGCCGACGTCACCGTGCTCTCCGGCGGTGAGCGCCGCCGCGTCGCCCTGTGCAAGCTGCTGCTGTCCAAGCCGGACCTGCTGCTGCTCGACGAGCCGACCAACCACCTCGACGCCGAGTCCGTCCAGTGGCTCGAGCAGCACCTCGCCAGTTACCCCGGGGCCGTCCTGGCGGTCACCCACGACCGGTACTTCCTGGACAACGTCGCCCAGTGGATCGCCGAGGTGGACCGCGGCCACCTCTACCCCTACGAGGGCAACTACTCCACCTACCTGGAGAAGAAGCGCGAGCGCCTGGCGATCGCCGGCAAGAAGGACGCCAAGCTGGCCAAGCGGCTGGAGACCGAGCTCGCCTGGGTGCGCTCGAACCCCAAGGCCAAGCAGACCAAGAGCAAGGCCCGCCTGGCGCGGTACGAGGAGATGGCGGCCGAGGCCGACAAGACCCGCAAGCTGGACTTCGAGGAGATCCAGATCCCGCCGGGGCCCCGGCTGGGCAGCCAGGTCATCGAGGTCAAGGACCTGAAGAAGGGCTTCGGGGACCGGGTCCTCATCGACGGCCTCTCCTTCACCCTGCCCCGCAACGGCATCGTCGGCGTCATCGGCCCGAACGGTGTCGGCAAGACGACGCTGTTCAAGACCATCGTCGGCCTGGAGGAGGCGGACGGCGGCACCGTCAAGGTCGGTGACACCGTCAAGATGTCCTACGTCGACCAGTCCCGCGAGAACATCGCCCCCGAGAAGTCGCTGTGGGAGGTCGTCTCCGACGGGCTGGACTTCATCCAGGTCGGCCAGGTCGAGATCCCGTCCCGCGCCTACGTCAGCCAGTTCGGCTTCAAGGGGCCGGACCAGCAGAAGAAGGCCGGGGTGCTCTCCGGCGGGGAGCGCAACCGCCTCAACCTGGCGCTCACCCTGAAGGAGGGCGGCAACCTGCTGCTCCTGGACGAGCCGACCAACGACCTGGACGTCGAGACGCTCGGGTCCCTGGAGAACGCGCTGGAGTCCTTCCCCGGCTGCGCCGTCGTCATCAGCCACGACCGGTGGTTCCTCGACCGGGTCGCCACGCACATCCTCGCCTACGAGGGTGACGAGCAGGACCCGGCGAAGTGGTACTGGTTCGAGGGCAACTTCGGCGCCTACGAGGAGAACAAGGTCGAGCGGCTCGGTGCCGAGGCGGCCCGTCCGCACCGCGTCACCTACCGCAAGCTGACCCGCGACTGACGCGAGGTATGCCGCGCCGCCGCCGGCCCGAGCCACCGCTGCCACCGCGCGACGGGCTCGGGCCGGCGCGCGTCCGGATGCCGGTGCACGTCGAGCACCCCACCGTGGTGTCCTTCCTCGCCGCCCTCACCGGCGACGAGGAAGGGGTGCGCCGCCGGCTGGCGGCGGGGGAGATCGTCCTGGCCGACGGGACCCCGGTGGGGGAGGGCACCCCCTACCGCCCGGGGGGCACGGCATACCTCTATCGAGACCTGCCGGAGGAGGTGCCGGTGCCGGGGGAGCTGCTCGTCCTGCTGCGGGACGACGACACCGGGCTGCTGGCCGTCGACAAGCCCCCTTTCCTGGCCACCACCCCCCGGGGCGGTCACGTGGCCCAGACCGCTCTGGTGCGGCTGCGTCGGGCCCTGGACCTGCCTGAGCTGACCCCGGTCCACCGCCTGGACCGGCTGACCAGCGGCGTCCTGCTGCTGACCACCCGGGCGGCCGCGCGCCGTCCCTACCAGGTGCTGGTGCAGACGGGCGGCCTGCGGAAGACCTACGAGGCGCTCGCCCCGCTGCCCGAGGGTCGTGACCTCCCGCTCCTCGTCCACGACCGCCTGGTCAAGACGAGGGGCGAGCTGCAGGCCCGCGTGGTCCCCGGCCCCCCGAACGCCCGGACCCTCGTGGAGCTGCTCGACGTCGTCGAGCCGGGCGTCGGACGCTACCGCCTCACCCCGACCACCGGGCAGACGCACCAGCTGAGGGTGCACCTCGCCGGTCTCGGGATACCCATCCTCGGTGACCCGCTCTACCCCGTCGTGAGCGACGTGGCCCCGGGCGACTTCAGCAACCCCCTGCAGCTTCTCGCGGCGGAGGTCTGCCTCACCGACCCGTTGAGCGGGCGGGAGCGGCGCATCACCAGCGCCCGCACCCTGCCGATCGGACCCCCGACCGGCTAGCCCTTGCGGCCCCGGAACATCCCCAGGAGCGGGGACCCCGCCCCGAGCAGGAACCCGAAGTCGTACCAGTTCCCCACCCGGTCCACGTCGTAGACGGGGAAGCGCTCCCAGGCGCCGAAGACGTGGGCGATGAGGACGAACCACGCCGTGATCCCGTTCCACACGCCCCACAACAGGTCCTGCCACCACATACTCGCACCTCTCCGTCGTGTCCGACTCCACCGTATGCGGTGCGGACGGGGACGCGGGAAGGGCCCGCCTCCCGGGTGGGAGACGGGCCCTCGCCGTCGTGCTGGTGACCGTCAGGGGCGGACCCCGTCAGGCCGGGTGGTCACGGGGTGACCGTGACCAGGGTGTAGCCAGCCTCACCGGCACCGAAGTCGTACCCGATGGCACCGAGGTAGCGGGTTGCTGCCTCCAGGCCGGACCACGTCGCGGTGAGCTCGACCGGGACGCCCGAGACGACCGAGGTGGGCGACGGGGTGACGTCGAGGTTGCCCTCGTCCGCCACCGGCGTGTACACGTGCACCGGACCCGTGGCGACGTCCCCAGCGGGGGCGTTCCAGTTGTCGATCGCCAGGTGGTAGACGCCCGGGGCTGGAGCGACGAGCGTGATCGCCTCGTCCGAGCCGCCGGCCGCGCTCTGCGCGACGACCGCGGTGTACTCCGGGTTGATGAGGAAGAGGTCCAGGTCGAGGTTCTCGCTCGGAGCCCACTCGTCCTGCCAGACCTCGACCCGCAGGGCCGCGGCACCCTCCGGCACCGTGACCTCCATCACGAAGTCCTCGAAGCCGGCGCCGCCGGACGGACCGTCGGAGGTCACGCTGACCTCCTGGCTGTCCGCCGCGGTCAGGCCGTGGACCACCGAGGTCATGGTGCCGGTCGTGCCGGGCACCACCTCGAAGGTCGTGCTGCCCTCGGTGCCGTGACCACCAGGTCGGTGGGGGCGGCGACCGCGACCGGGTTGACCGCGATGGGGCTGCGGACGTCCGAGCCGGGGCCGGTCCAGGTGACCGAGCCGAAGGCCCACTCACCGAGCGGCGCGCCCTCGTTGGTGATGGTCACCTCGAAGGTCGCGGTCTCGCCGGCACCGACGGTGATGGTCTCCGGGGAGACCTCGACCGACATACCCTCGGGCGCCTCGACGACAGCGTCGAAGGTGCCGCCCTCGCCGGTCGCGGTGACCGTGCGGGTGACCGTCTGCGAGCCTGCCAGCTGCCCGATGGAGATGCTCGGGTAGTTGAGGTCGCTCGGGTCGACGTCAGGAGCGGCGTCGCAGTAGGCCTGACCGCCGACCAGGAGCTGCAGCTGACCGATCGCGCACGCGTAGTCGTACCAGTCCGTCCGATCCGACTCGTAGACCAGCGGCGTGCCGTAGGACGCCGCCGGCTCGACCTCGCCGGAGCCGTAGTGCAGCGGGTTGGCCGGGGCGCCACCGTAGTGGATCGGCTCACCGTCGCTGTTCAGCGGGTCGGCGGTGGTCATCATCGCCGACTTGACCGCCATCGGGCTCCAGTCGGTGTTCTTCGACATCATCAGCGCCGCCAGGCCCGCGACGTGCGGGGCGGACATCGAGGTGCCGGACATGGCGTTGAAGTTGCTGCCACCGTTGGTCAGCGGGGAGACCGCCGCGATGACGTCGACACCCGGAGCCGTGATGTCCGGCTTCAGGAGGTCACCGTTGCCGGCGATCGCCGGGCCGTAGGAGCTGAAGCCGGCCATCTCGGGCACGACCATCTCCGCGCCGCCCTCACCGGTGGCCGAGATGAAGGCCGTCGGGTTGGGGTCGGACTCCTCGTAGGCCTTGATGGCCGCGGCTGCGGTGCCGTTCACGTGGATCGTGGGGATCACGTGGAAGTCGGCGTTCAGCGACTCGCTGTCGTTGTTGTTAGCCATGATCATGCCGATACCGCCGGCGGCGGCGACGACGTCGCTCTTCTCCACGCGGGCGTTGCTGCCGCGGGTGCAGATGACGATCTCGCCGTCGATGGCGTCCTCGTCCAGCGAGCCGGGGAGGCACAGCTTGGCGTCGGCCGCGGTGCGACCCTCGGCCGGGTAGTCCTCGGAGTCGATCAGCGGGGCGGGGCCGACGGCCTCGCCGACACCGACGCCCTCGAAGCGCTCGCCCGCGGAGTTGAAGGTCTCCTCCAGGGTCTCCTCGACCCCGGCGCTCAGCGCGTTCTCGCCACCGAGGATGAAGACCGAGCCCGGGTCGACAGCGACCATGGTGGACAGCACGCGACCGGGCACGTCAGCCGGACGGCTGAGCATGACCGGGACCTGCTGCCAGCCCGCGAGGGCGGAGGCGGCCAGGGCGTCCGGGTAGTCCGCACCGGTCGCGACGTGCACGACGGGGGCGGGGTTCTCCGTGGAGTAGCCGAAGCGCTCGGCGACGGCCACCGAGGTGCCGTAGCGGTCGCTGCCGGCGAGCCGGTCGGTGGCGCCGAGCTCCTCGGCAACGTCCTCGCTGACGGCGGCGGAGCCACCGAGGATGGTGACCTCGGGGTTCCCCAGCTCGGCGAGCGCGTTGGTCACCGCACCGGGGACGCTGTCGCTGCGGACCAGCAGGACGGGCGCACCCTCGGCACCCGCGAGCGCGGAGCCGGAGAGGGCGTCGGGGAAGTTCTCGCCCTCGCCCGTGGCGACGTAGACGTGGTCGGCGCTGCCGTAGGCCTCGGCGATCATCGCGGCGGTGGCGTAGCGGTCCTTGCCGCTGACGCGCACCACGTCGCCGTAGTCGGCGAGCTCGGACTCGACGGCCTCGGAGACCGCGACCGACCCACCCAGGATGACGATGTTGGAGGGCGCGAGCTCCTCCAGGGCCGCCACCGTGGCGCTGGGCAGCGAGTCCACGCGGGTGAGCAGCACCGGGGCGCCGGAGGCGTCCTGGGCGGTCATGCCGCCGGACATGGTCATGCCCTTGGCAGCCGGGGCCGCGCCCGCGAGCGCGTCCGCGAACTGGTTGCCGGTGGCGATGTAGACCGTGTCGACCTCGTCGTAGCCGGCGAGCGCGATCTCCGCCGCGGTGGCGTAGCGATCCTTGCCGGAGATGCGGTCCACGATGTCGCTGGGGCCGGTCTCGACGTACTTGCTGACGTTGCGGTCGTGCGTGGAGGCGGCGACGGTCATGACCCACGGGGAGTTGTGGGCGACCGAGCCGGCACCCACGGTGTCACCGGAGTTGCCGGCCGAGGCGGCCACGAAGACGCCGGCGTCCGCCGCGTTCAGGAAGGCCAGCTCGATGGAGTCCACGACGTACTGCGAGGACCCGGAGACCGAGTAGTTGATGACGTCGACGCCGTCCTCGACCGCGTCGTTGACGGCAGCGAGCAGACCCGAGGTGGAGCCGCTGCCACGGCCGTCGGCGGTCTGCCACAGGGCCTTGTAGGCCGCGATCTGGGCGGCCGGCGCCATACCGGAGCCGGTGCCCATCTCGGTGCCCAGCACCTCGATCTCGACGTCGTTGTTGCCGGCGGCGGTGCCCGCGGTGTGGCTGCCGTGGCTGTTGGTGTCACGGGGCGACATGAAGTCGTAGTCCGTGACGTTGCCCTGCGGGTAGTAGCGGGCACCGATCAGCTTGCTGTTGCAGGTGATGTTGCCCTCGGGGTCGTCATCGCCCTCGATACACTCGCCGTTCCAGCTGGCCGGCGGGGCCGGGTTGCCCGGCAGGTCGGCGAAGCTGGGGTTCTCGGGCCAGATGCCGGTGTCGATGACACCCACGACGACGCCCTTGCCGGCCTCGGCGTCGCCACCGAACTCGGTGTCCCACACGCCGCCCTCGCCGCGCAGGCCGAGGTAGTCGGGGGTGGTGACGGTGTCCGCGTGACGGATCTCGTCCTCCCAGACGTAGGCCACGTCGGGGTTCTTGCGCAGGGCGGTGACCTGCTGGGCGGTCAGGTCGACCGCGAAACCGTTGAACACGGTGGTGTAGTCGTAGGTCTTGGCCTCGGCGTCGAGACCGACGCTGGCCAGGACCTCGTTCTGCTCCGAGCGCAGGACGTCCACGTAGCTGCGCGCTGCGGCGCTGGCGGTGTCGACCTTCTCGCCCTCGGCCGGCTTCGTCGCCGGGATCCCCTTGAGGCCGCCGTCGTAGGCCGCCACGGACTCTTGCTTCATCATGACGATGTAGGAACCGTCCTCGGCCACCGACAGCTCGGGCGCGGCCCAGGTGGGCGCTCCGATCGTCAGGGGTGCCAGGACAGCACCGGCACCGGCGAACGCGATGAGCCGCGTCCTCCGCCGTCCAGGTGTGTTGCGCACTGTTGAGTGTCCTTCGTTCGATGGATAGGCGTCACCCGCTCACGGGCCCGACGTTGGGCACGACGGAGGCAACGTTGCCGAGTATGTGTCGCCGGGGAGGGGATGGGAAGGGGGCAGTTCCCCCGCAGGGGCAGACGTGACCATTTCGTGACCTTGCCGGTCGCAGGGTCACCTCTGGGGTGGTGGACCTCACCCCTCCGGGTGGTTGACGTGCCGTTCCGCCCGTGCCCGCGCTGTGAAGGGTCAGCCCTTGAGGCGGACCATGCCCTCCTGCCCGACGGTGGCCGCGAGGGTCCCGTCGGCGGCGAACATGTGGCCCAGACCGAGCCCTCGGCCGGACTGCGCCGAGGGGGAGGTCTGGGTGTAGAGGACCCACTCGTCCACCCGCACCGGGCGGTGGAACCACATCGAGTGGTCCAGGCTCGCCGGTCGGAGACGGGCGTCGCCCCATCCGATCCCGTGCCTGCGCAGGACGGGCTCGAGGAGGACGTAGTCGGAGGCGTAGGCCAGGATCGCCGCGTGCAGCAGGTCGTCGTGCGCGGCAGCCTCCCGGGCGATCCGGAGCCACACCGACTGCTCGCTCGGACCTGGCTCGGCCGGGCCCAGCAGCAGACGGTCGGTATGCCGGATCTCGACCGGTCGCGACCGTGCCGTCAGGCGGGCGACCGGGTGGTCGATCCGTTCCAGGATCTCCTTGTCCGACCGCAGCCCCTGTGGGCCGGGGACGTCCGGCATCGGCACCTGGTGGTCCAGCCCGTCGGCGGCCTCCTGGAAGGACATGATGATGGACATGAGGATGCGGCCGTCCTGCACCGCGTGGACCCGACGGGCCGTGAAGCTGCGTCCGTCGCGCATCCGCTCCACGAGGAAGCGCAGCGGCCGGCCGGCGTCCCCCGGGCGCAGGAAGTAGCCGTGCATGGAGTGGATGAACCGGGGCTGCGGCTCTTCGTCGGTGCCGTCGTCCACCGGTTCCACGGTGCGCCCGGCCGCGACGAGGCACTGGGCGAGGACCTGACCGCCGAAGACCCGGCCGTGCGGCATCGGCTGGCTGCGGCCGACGAAGACGTCACCCTCGGAGTCCGACAGGTCCTCACCCGGCACCTGGGGGGAGGCGACGTGGATTGTGGTGGTGCCCTCGCGGCGCAGGTCGAGCACGTCGAGCAGGTCGTCGATCGGGTCGGGCAACGTCTCGTCCATCACGGGGGCGAGCCTAACCCTCGACGCTCAGGGCTCGACGAGGACGACGTCGAGGGTGCGGGGTCCGTGCACACCCTCGACCCGGTCCAGCTCGATGTCGCTGGTGGCGCTGGGCCCGCTGATCCACGTGAGGGGTCGGGAGGGGTCGAGCAGCGCCACGGCGTCCGGGACGTCGTGGACGACCTGGTCGGCGCGGACGACGCAGACGTGCTGGTCGGGCACGAGGGTCAGGGCGCGCCGACCCTGGTCGGGCTCGTGGTCCAGGACGATGGTGCCGGTGGTCGCGATCCCCACCCGCGCCGCGGTGACGACGGCGTCGATCCCGTCCAGCTCGTCGGCCCGCAGCGGGCCTCCGTCCTCGCCCTCGTCCGCCAGCACCCGGATGCCGCTGTCCCGCAGGCTCGAGACCCAGGCCGGGTCCAGGCCGGTGGGCACGAGCACCGTGTGCGCGGCCGCCCGGGCGAGCGCAGCGGCCACGACGCCTCCGACGTCGGCCGGCGAGCAGCGCTGGACCGTGGCCCGGTAGTCCGCCACGTTCTCGGCGAACAGCTCCAAGGTCGCCCCGGGCGAGTCGCCGACCGTCGCGATCCGCGGGATCTCGCCCCGGCTGCCCGCCGGGGTCGTCACGTCGCGGGTGGCGGTGCGCAGCCGGCTCAGGATCTCCTCACGGGCGCTCACGTCTCCTCCTCCGGGGTCGTGGTGCTCGTCCCGTCCTGCTGCCGGACGGGTCCGGGCGCCCCACCGGGGTCGTCCTGGCGCCGGCGCGCCCACCACTGCCGGAAGGTCTCCCTCGGCGGGGTCGGGACGTCCCTGGCCTGGGTCCAGGCCCCGAGCCCCGGCACCGAGCGCAGCGTCCTGCCGCCCAGCAGCCGGCCGCCGAGCGTGGCGGCCCGCTGGGCGGCCTCCAGCCGCCGGTGGTCGCCGAACATCCAGGCGGCGGCCCGCATGGAGGTGGCCTCGGGGGACCGGCCCGAGGCCTCGTCCACGACCTGCGTGCGCAGGTGCACCAGCAGGGTCGGGATGTCGATGCGCACCGGGCAGGCCTCGAAGCAGGCGCCGCACAGCGAGCTCGCGTAGGGCAGGGACTTGTCGACCTCCGAGCCTGTGCCCCGCAGCTGAGGGTTGAGGATCGCGCCGATCGGACCGGGGTAGACCGAGCCGTAGGCGTGCCCGCCGGCCCGCTCGTAGACGGGGCAGACGTTGAGGCAGGCCGAGCAGCGGATGCAGCGCAGCGCCTGCCGTCCCAGCTCGTCGGCGAGGACGTGGCTCCGCCCGTTGTCCAGCAGGACGACGTGCACCTCCTGCGGCCCGTCGCCGTCATGGACGCCGGTCCACATCGAGGTGTAGGGGTTCATCCGCTCGCCGGTGGAGGAGCGGGGCAGCAGCTGCAGCATGGTCCCGAGGTCCTCGAAGGACGGCAGCACCTTCTCGATCCCGACGACGCTGATGAGCGTCTCCGGCAGGGTGAGGCACATCCGCCCGTTGCCCTCGGACTCGACGACGACCAGGGTGCCGGTGTCGGCGATGGCGAAGTTCGCGCCCGAGACCGCGACCCGGGCCCGCAGGAACTTCTCCCGCAGGTGCAGCCGGGCCGCCTCGGCCAGGCGGGCCGGCTCGTCGGTGAGGTCCTCGGGGGCGGGGCGGCCGACCGAGCCCATCTCGCGGCGGAAGATCTCCCGGATCTCCGCCCGGTTGCGGTGGATCGCGGGCACGAGGATGTGGCTGGGCCGGTCGTGCCCGAGCTGGACGATCAGCTCGGCCAGGTCGGTCTCCCACGCGTGGATCCCGGCCTCTTCCAGGCGCTCGTTGAGCTCGATCTCCTGGGTGGCCATCGACTTGACCTTGACGACCTCCTGGGCCTCCTTGGCCCGCACGATGTCGAGGACGATCCGGTTGGCCTCGTCGGCGTCCCGGGCCCAGTGCACGGTGGCACCCCGGGCCGTCAGGTTCGTCTCCAGCTGCTCCAGGTAGTGGGGCAGGTGGTGCAGCGCCTCGTCCTTGGCGTCGGCCCCGGCGACCCGCAGCTCCTCCCAGCGGTCGACCTCGCCGACGACGGCGGCCCGCTTGGCGCGGATGGTCGCGGTGGCGTGCGCCAGGTTGCGCCGCTGCTGGGTGTTGGCCAGGGCCTCCTTGGCCGCCCGCTGGAAGGACGGCATACCGAGGAAGATCGGTGAGGTGACCTGCAGGGGCGCGCCGGTGTCCTGCCTGCGGCCGTCCGGGTATGCGGTGGGGCCGGCGCCGACGTCGCCGGTCGGGATCGTGGTCGGGCCGCTCATGCGGGGTCCTCCTCGGTCGAGGCCAGCACCTGGGCCAGGTGGAGCGTCCGGACGCCGGAACGCTGCCGGCCCAGGACACCGCCGATGTGGGCGAGGCAGGAGTTGTCGCCGGCCACGAGCACCTCGGCCCCCGTCTCCCGGACGTGGCGGGCCTTGTCCGACCCCATCGCGATGGAGGTGTCGGCGTTCTTCACCGCGAAGGTCCCGCCGAAGCCGCAGCACTCGCTCGCCGCCGGCAGCTCGACCAGGTCGATCCCGCGCACCGCGCGCAGCAGCTGCAGCGGCTTGTCGCCGACGTGCAGCATGCGCAGGCTGTGGCAGGTGGGGTGGTAGGTGGTCCGGTGCGGGAAGTAGGCACCGACGTCGGTGACCCCCAGGACGTCGACGAGGAACTCGGACAGCTCCCGCACTTTCGTCGCCGTTCGCTCCGCCGCCTCGGCCAGCCCGGCGTCCCCGGCCCGGCGGGCGAGCATCCCGTGCTGCTCGCGCACCGACCCGACGCACGACCCCGACGGAGCGACGACGTGGTCGTAGCGCTCGAAGGTGTCGACGAACCGGCGCACCAGCGGGGTGGCCTCGTCGGCATACCCCGTGTTGGTGAACATCTGCCCGCAGCAGGTCTGCTCACGGGGGAAGACGACCCGGCACCCCAGCCGCTCGAGGAGCATCACCGTGGCCTGCGGGGCCTCGGGCCACATCGTGTCGTTGAAGCACGTGGCGAAGAGCGCCACGGTCGGTGCGGGTGTCGTCATCGACCCTCCCTTGCAGGTCAGAAGTGGTCCGACCATTGTGTGGCACCGAGCGTAGGTCTACACTCACCGGCACGTCAAGGATGTGCCGGGCCGGCACCTCCGCAGCACACCCAGGAGCGAGGATGACCGATCCGGCGGCGCCGCGGGCCTACGAGGTCGCCGCCCGGTGGGTCGAGGAGCGCATCCTCGCCGGTGAACTGCGGGTGGGGGACGGGCTGCCGGCGGAGCGGGAGCTCGCGGCCCAGCTGGGGGTCAGCCGGGCGGCGGTCCGCGAGGCGGTGCGCTCCCTGCAGGCCCAGGGCGTGCTGCGCTCCTCGGTGGGAGCCGGCTCCGCCGGGGGGACCAAGGTCTCGGCGATGCCGTCCGGAGCGTTGACGCGGCTGCTGCGGATCCACGTCGCGCTCGCCAACTTCCCGCTGACCGACGTCATGGAGGTGCGCGTGGCGCTGGAGCGGCTCAGTGCGCGGCTGGCGGCCGAGCGTCACGGTCCGCAGGCCGCCAGGGACCTGAAGGACCGGCTCGGGGAGGCCCGGGACGCCGCCTCGCGCGGCCGGGAGGCCTTCAACGACGCGGACGCCGCGTTCCACGTCGCGATCGCCGAGGCGGCGGGAAACAGGCTGGCGGCGGACACCACGATCGCCATCCGCGAGTCGGTCCGCGGCCCGATGCTGGAGCGCTTCCGCGGGTTGGACGATGAGGCGTTCCGGGGGCTGACAGAGGACCTCAACCGCGAGCACGCCCAGATCGTGGAGGCCGTGGTTGCGGGGGACCCCGCCGGTGCGGACGCGCTCGTCGAGGCCCACATCCGGACCGCCTGGGTGCGGCTGACGGGCGAGGACGACGCGGCTGCGACGATGGAGGCATGAGTCAGGAGCGCCTCCCCGACGTCCCCGCGGTCGCGAGCATCGTCCCGATCCCCGTGCGGTGGTCTGACATGGACGCCTACGGTCACGTCAACAACGTGCAGTACCTCCGGATCTTCGAGGAGACCCGCGTCTACGTCTTCAAGGCCTGGTTCGGCCAGGACCGTGACCTCATCGACGAGGGCATGCTCGTGGTGTCCGCCGCGGTCGACTACCTCCTGCCGATGGAGTTCGCCTACGCCCCCGCCCGGGTGGGGGTGTGGTGCAGCGAGATCGGCGCCGCCTCCTTCGAGCTCTCCTACGCCGTGGCCGGACCGGAGGGGGACGACACGGTCTACGCCCGCGGCCGGACCGCGATGGTGGCCTACGACCTGCAGGACCAGCGCCCGCGACGGCTGGGCGGCCCCGAGCGGGACGCGCTCGGGCAGGTGCTGGCCGACCCACCGGTGCTGCGCAGCGAGCAGCGGGCGCTCAAGGCGCTGCGCCGGCGGCAGGGATGAGCGGCGTCCTCACCTTCCCGGACGGGGAGTCGGTCGTGGACCTGGCGACCTTCGTCGGGAGGGCGCGCAACCTGGACGCCGACGGGGCCGTCCGGCTGCAGGCCGTCGGTGAGGTGCTCGCGGTCTGGGTATGCGTGCTGCCCGGCCAGGGCATCCTGCGCACCGGTCTGGTGCTGGGGCTGCGGACCATGCGGCTGGCGGGGGAGCACCGCCTCGACGTGACCGTGCCCCTCGGGGCGCTCACGGACCGTTTCGCCCGCCGCGCCAGCACCGGCGACCCGGGGACGGCACTGCCCGTCCCGCCCGGGGAGGTCGCCCCGCCCTGGGCCGCGGTCAGCCCGCCGCGGGGCGGGTGGGAGCCTGCCGGCACGATCGCCGTGGCCACGCTGCGGCAGGCCGCCCAGGACGGGATCGCCGAGGTGGCGCAGGGGGCGCCGGAGGGGTCCGGGTCGGCGGCCGTGGAGGCGCTTCGGCACCGGGTATGGGGTCGGCCGGTGGACCTGCGGGTCCCCGCGGGCACGGCGCTCGCCGTTCACGCCCTCGGCTTCGCCCCGGCCGGCCGGTCCGGGGACGCGGCGACGGTCCACCGCGCGGGCCCCTGGGTCCGGCTCTCGCTGCCGGCGGGGCACGTGCTGGCCCGCACCTGAGCGGGGCCCTCAGGCCGGGGGCCGCCTCAGGCTGGTGTCCGGATGGAGCGCGACGAAGAGCGACCACGGCTCGGCGGAGGGGTCACGGGGCCGGTCGTGGAACTCCTGGAGCAGGGTGAAGAGGCGCTCGCGGAACTCGTCCATCTCCTGCGGCGGGAGCCGCAGGCCCAGCCGCGTCATCCCCTGCCGCTCCGGGGGCACCTGGGCCACCTCGTCGAGGAAGGCCTGGAGCAGGGAGCTGCCCTGGGTCTGGGTGCGGGTGTACCACGACTTGCCGGTCGTGCGGTAGGGGATCTCCCGGGCGCCCCGTCGTCCCCGCCGGGGCTCGAGGGCCTGCAGGTAGCCGGTGTCCACCAGCGTGCGCACGTGGTGGAGGACGGACGCGGGGTGCCGCCCCAGCACCTCGGCGATCTCCCGGTTGGTGAGCGCCTCGTCGAGGCATATCCGCAGGATCCGCAGACGCACGCCCGAGGCCAGCGCCCTGGCCTCGGCGTCGGTCGCCGGTCGTGGCTCGAAGGCCGCCTGCTGCGCCTGCTCACCCATGGCGGGGACGCTACCGCACACCAGTGATTGACAAAAGCCAATCAGTAGGCGGAGGATCGGCAGGTGAAGACCGGACCGACCCCTGCCGCACCCCCCGCCAGCCTCTGGCGGCACCACGACTTCCGGCTGCTGTGGGCCGGTGACACGGTCTCCGTCTTCGGCATGCAGTTCGTCGGCCTCGCGATGCCGCTGATGGCGGTGCAGCTCCTGCGCGCCGACGCCTTCCAGATGGGCCTGCTCGCCACCCTGCAGTCGTTGGCCTTCCTCCTCATCAGCCTTCCGGCCGGGGCCTGGGTCGACCGGTGGCGCAAGAAGGGCGTTCTCGTCCTCGGGGACCTGCTGCGGGCGGTGCTCCTGCTCGCCCTGCCCGCGGCCTGGCTGCTGGACGCGCTGGCGATGTGGCAGCTCTACGTCGTCGCGACCCTGGTCGGGGTCGTCACCGTCTTCTTCGACGTGGCCAACCAGTCCTACCTGCCCGAGATCGTCCGCAGCGAGCAGATCGGGGACGGCAACGGCAAGCTCCAGGCCAGTCAGCAGACCGCCATGGTCGTGGGGCCGGCCTCCGCCGCGGCGCTCGTCCGCCTGGTCGGCTCGCCCCTGACGATCGCGGTCACCAGCGTGTGCATGGCCCTGTCCTCGCTCTTCGTCTCGCGCATCCGGCACCGCGAGCAGGCCCCCGACCCGGCCGCCCGGCGCCCCCTGGCCGTCGAGATCCGGGAGGGCCTGGCCTTCGTCCTCAGCCACCCGCTGCTGCGCCGGATCGTCGCCTGCACCGGCCTGACCAACCTGGCCAGCTCGGCGGTCTTCGCGCTCTTCGTGCTCTACGTCATCCGCACCCTGGGGCTGGCGGAGACGACCCTGGGCCTCATCATGTCGGTCGGGGCCGTGGGCGGGATCCTGGGAGCCGTCACCTCCTCCCACCTCACCCGGTTGGTGGGGGAGGGCAGGGTCATCCCGTTGGCCGCCGTCGTGGGGGCGGCGGCGGCCCTCAGCGCGCCGCTGGCCTCCGTCCTGCCCCCGGTGCCCACCCTGGTCACGGGCTGGTTCCTCATGAGCTGGGGCGTCGTGGTCTACAACGTCGCTCAGGTGAGCTTCCGCCAGCGCCTGTGCCCCAGGCCGCTCCTGGGGCGGATGAACGCCTCGATCCGCTTCCTCGTCTGGGGGCCCATGCCGGTCGGCGCCTTCCTCGGCGGACTGCTCGGTCGCGAGCTGGGCGTCGTGCAGGCGCTGTGGATCTTCTCCCTCGTGGGGCTGCTGGCGACGCTGCCGGTCCTGCTCTCGCCCCTGGTCACGATGCGGGAGCTGCCGCGCGAGCTGGACCGGTTGGCGCAGGAGGTCTCCGGGTGAGCCGCGGGACCCGTCCCGCACCCGCTCCTCCCCCCGGCTGAGGGCCGGGTCCGAGCCGCACGCACCCACGGGCGGGACCGGCCCGACCGACCCGGCCGACCGCATACGCTGCCCGCATGGACTCGGCCCTGCTGACGAATATGGCGCTCGTGCTGGTCTTCGTGCTGGTCGGAGGGGTCTTCGCCGCCACCGAGATGGCGATCGTCTCGCTGCGGCCGAGCCAGGTCGACGACATCGAACGATCCGGCGGCAGGGGGAGGCGGATCGCCGGCCTGGTGCGGGACCCCAACCGGTTCCTGTCCGCCGTGCAGGTGGGGGTGACGGTCGCGGGCTTCTTCTCCTCCGCCTTCGGCGGCGCCACCATCGCCCCCTACCTCTCCCGCTGGCTCCAGGGGCGCGGACTGGCCGCCGGCGTCGCCGACCCGCTGGCCCTCGTGCTCCTGACCCTGGTCATCGCCTACCTGTCTCTCGTGCTGGGCGAGCTGGTGCCGAAGCGGCTGGCGATGCAGCGCTCGACGGCCTTCACCCGCGTCCTGGCCCCGCCGCTGGGGGTCTTCGCCACGCTCCTGACGCCGGTGATCAGACTGCTCTCGGTCTCGACCGACGTGGTGGTGCGGCTGCTGGGCGGTGACCCGTCGGCGAGCCGGGAGGAGATGACCATCGAGGAGCTGCGCCGGGTGGTGGAGGACAACCGCGACCTGCGCCCCTACAGCCGGGAGATCCTCGCCGACGTCTTCCGGGCCAGCGAGCGGACGCTCGGTGACGCGCTGCGGCCCCGGATCGACGTGGACTTCCTGCGGGCCACCAGCACGGTGCGCGAGATCGAGCCGCTGGTCGTGAGCACCGGGCGCAGCCGCTACCCCGTCATCGGGGAGTCCACGGACGACGTCCTCGGCTTCGTCCACGTGCGTGACCTGCTCACGGTCGGGCACGACCGCCGTGCCCACGTGCGGGTCGGCGACCTGTCGCGGGAGATCGTCGCCCTCCCGGTGACCAAACCGGTGCTGGCCTCGCTGGCCTACCTGCGGGGCGCCCAGGCGCACCTGGCGCTGGTCGTCGACGAGCACGGCGGGACCGAGGGGATCGTCACGATCGAGGACCTCGTGGAGGAGGTCGTGGGGGAGATCTACGACGAGTACGACACCGACCCGGACCCCGAGGACGCGCTCGTCCGCGAGGGCGGGACCGCCCGGGTCCCCGGGAGCCTCATCGTCGAGGAGCTCGAGGACGCGCTCGGGCTCACCCTGCCGCGCGGCGGGTTCGAGACCGTGGCCGGCCTCGTGCTGGCCCGGCTGGGTCGGGTCGCCGAGGTGGGTGACGTCGTCGAGGTCGACGGCGCCCGGCTGGAGGTGGTCGCCGTGGAGGGTGCCCGGATCCGGGAGGTCCAGGTCACCCGGCAGCCCACGCAGGAGTAACCGTAGGCCGGGACACCCGGCGCACGTCCGTGCACCGCAGGCACGGTCGTCGACCGTGCCTGCGGTGCATGAGCGTGCCTGCCGGCGTCTCCGCCCTCAGGCCAGCCAGACGGTGGTGTCCTGGTGGATCGTGCCCCGGTGCAGCTGCCCGGAGCACACCAGCACCCGGAGGTCCTCCGGCAGGGTGACCGGCTCCTCCCCCAGGTTGGTCACCACCGTCACGGGGGTGCCGTCCTGCCGCGCGTTGCGGAAGGCCAGCACCTGCGGGGCGACGGGGACACCGCCCAGCTCCTCGAGCCACTCCAGGCCACCGACCCCCAGGTCGTGCTCGCGACGCAGCCGCAGCAGGGTGCGGTAGAGCTCCAGCGTCGAGCCGGGCACCCCCTGCTGGCGGTCCGCGGCAAACAGGCCGTAGAGGAGCGGCTGGGGCAGCCACGGCTCGGACTCCAGGCCGCCGCTGAAGCCGTAGGCCGGCTCGTCGGCGGACCAGGGCAGGGGGATCCGGCACCCGTCACGCCCGACCTCCTCGCCCTGGGTCCGGCGGAAGGCGGGGTCCTGGCGCACGTGCCCCGGCAGGGCCGTGTGCTCGGGCAGACCGAGCTCCTCGCCGTTGTAGAGGTAGGCGGAGCCGGGCAGGCCGAGCATCAGCGCGGTCGCGGCGCGGGCCCGGCGCAGGCCCAGGACGACGTTGGGCTGCACGGAGTCCGGGCCGATGCCGTTGGGGCGCTTGCCGTCCTGCACCAGGCCCAGGCGGGAGGCGTGGCGCACGACGTCGTGGTTGGACAGCACCCAGGTGGTCGGGGCACCGACCTCGTCCGCCGCCTCCAGGGAGCGGTCGATGACGGTGCGCAGGTCCTCGGCGGTCCAGGGGTTCTCGAGGAAGTGGAAGTTGAAGGCCTGGTGCATCTCGTCGGGCCGCACGTAGCGCATGGTCCGGCGCTGGGTCGGCAGCCACGCCTCGGCCACGAGGATGCGGTCACGCTGCGGGTCACCCTCGGGGTTGTAGGAGTCCAGGACCTCGCGCCAGCCGCGGTAGATCTCGTGGACGCCGTCCTGGTCCCACATCGGCCCCAGGTTGTGCTCGGCGTCGCCCTCGCCGCCGGCCATGACGGCCCTGTCCTCCCAGTCCGGCATCGCCGGGTCCTTCACCAGCGCGTGGGCCACGTCGACGCGGAAGCCGTCGACGCCCCGGTCCAGCCAGAAGCGGAGGATGGACAGGAACTCCTCGACGACCTCCGGGTGGTTCCAGTTGAGGTCGGGCTGCTTGGAGTCGAAGAGGTTGAGGTACCACTGCCCCGGCGCCCCGTCGGCCTCGGTCACGCGGGTCCAGGCACTGCCGCCGAAGACCGAGCGCCAGTTGGTGGGGGGCTCCGCGCCGCCCTCTCCCCGACCGTCCCGGAAGAGGTAGCGCTCCCGCTCGGGGGAGCCGGGGCCGGCCGCGAGGGCGGCCCGGAACCAGGCGTGCTCGTCGCTGGTGTGGTTGGGCACCAGGTCCACGACGACCCGGATCCCGAGCTCGTGCGCCCGGGCGATCAGGGTGTCGGCGTCGGCGAGGGTGCCGAAGAGCGGGTCGACGTCGCGGTAGTCGGCCACGTCATACCCCGCGTCGGCCATGGGGGAGACGTAGAAGGGGCTGATCCAGATGGCGTCCACCCCCAGCCCGGCCAGGTAGGGCAGCCGCGAGGTGATGCCCGGCAGGTCACCGACGCCGTCGCCGTCGCTGTCGGCGAAGCTGCGGGGGTACACCTGGTAGATGACGGCGTGCCGCCACCAGGCGGACTCGGAGGACTCGGGGGAGTGGATGGTCACGCTGACCGAGGGTATGCGGACACCCGGCACCGAGGGAAACTCAGGCCTCGGGGTCCTCGAAGGTGTTGACCATCGCGTGCGCGGCGTGCGCCATGTAGGCGCGCATCTGGTGCTCGTCCATCGCGTCGAGCCGGTCGGCGATGGTGTCGATGGCGGTGTTCATGTGGTGCAGCCAGCGGTCGCGCTGCGTGGGCGTCACCCGGAACGGCATGTGCCGCATCCGCAGGCGCGGGTGGCCACGCTGGTCGGAGTAGGTCGTCGGGCCGCCCCAGTACTGCTCGAGGAACATCCGGAGCCGGACCTCGGCCGGGCCGAGGTCCTCCTCGGGGTACATGTCCCGCAGCGGCGGGTCCTGGGCCACGCCGCGGTAGAACTCGGCGACGAGCTGCACGAAGGTCTCGTGGCCGCCGACGCGCTCGTAGAAGGTGCGCTGGGGCACCATGCGCTCGCCCTCGGCGGGCGTGCCGGGGGCGGGCGGGGGACCGGGGTCGGGCTGGGCACTCACCCGTCCAGTCTCTCAGGTCGGGCGCGTGCCGCTGTCCGGGGCGGGGGCCTGCCGGCACGGGCGGAGGGCCTCAGGACGTGTCCACCCCCAGCAGCTCGGCGGTGAAGCTGCCGGGGTCGTACCCCTCCACCTCGAGGACGATTTCGTCGCCCGGCTCGAGGGCATGGGCGAGGCTCCCGGTCACCAGCTGCGTGGTGCGCGCGTCGGACCAGGCCGTCCACCAGCCGTCCCGCGAGATCTGGTCGATCAGGGTGCTCCGTCCCTCGATCGTGATCCGGACCCGGCCGACGCCCTCGGTGGTGAAGGTGAGTGCCTGCGCCCCCGGGGCCATCGTCAGCGTCGCACGACCGTCCACCAGGTCGTCCTGGGTGACCGTCCGCTCGGCGACCATGTCCTCGGGGAAGACGGCGGCCAGCCGCTCCTGCGCAGCCGGCGGCGGTGCTGCGGCGGCGTGGTCGAACTCCTCGAATGGGACGACGATGTAGGCGCTCACCGTGCCGCTGCCGGTGCCGCTGCCGGTGCCGTCCCCCGCTCGGGTCCGGGGCAGGCTGGCCTGCACCTCGCCGTCGGTCTCGCGCAGGGCCTCGACGCCCACGACCGACTGCATCTCGAGGTTGAGCAGCGCCAGGTCGGGATCCCCGCAGGTGAGGCCGTCGTCGATCGGCCCACCGTCGACCGACACCGACGCCACCGGTGCGCCGGTGGCGCGAGCGCCGTCGCCCCCCGGACAGGTGACGACCCACGCGGTGGGCTCACCCCGCAGCTCCGCCGGGACCTCGAGGGTCTGCCAGGACCCGTCGGCCGGCAGCTCCCAGGTGGCCGCGTGGCGGAACCCGAGGTACCACTGCGGCAGGCCCCCTCCGCCGTCGGGCTCCCCGTCGGCGACCGGGGCCAGCGCGGCCGCCGGCTCGGCGACGTCGGTGACGGCGACCTGCCACGGGAAGACCCCCATGACCGGCTGCACCGCGACCGTGACCGTCCGGGTCTGCCCCACCGGCGGGAGCAGCTCCGACGGCAGCTCCAGGGTGCGGTGCTGACCGGGGGTGAACACCTGCCATCCCCCGTCCCGCAGCTCCGGGTCCTGAGAGAACCAGCCCGCGGGGCCCTCGCCGTCGCCGTCGTCGGTGACCCGGACGCCGTCGACGAGCACCCGCAGGGTGCCGGGACCGCCGGCCCACAGCTGCAGCGTGCTGTCGGCGCTGATCGTCGCGGTGCCCGCGTGGACGCCGCCGAGGGCGCCGGGGCCGCCCTGCGGTGCGTCTCGGAGGTCGACCGTCGTCGTCGGGCTGCCGGCATCGACGACCACGCTGTCCTCCGGCACCGCCGGCGGGGTGAGCGGAGGGTCCGGCACGGGCTGGTCGGGGTAGTCGCTGCGCGAGGACTCCTCGTAGACGGCCACGACCGCCTCGGCTCCTCGCGGGAGGTCGCCCTCCCACGTCGCCGAGAACGCTCCGCCGCCGTCCGGCGGCGGCAGCGGCACCGGCGTCACCACGGCGCCACCGTCGCGAGGTGCGCACGGGATCGTCACGGGGGACAGGGAGGAGACCGGGTCGGCGTCCAGCACGAGGGCCGGCCGCTGGATGGCCGGGTCGTCGGGCGCAGGACCGGCGTCGCACCACAGCACGGCATACCGCTGGCCGCCGGGCGTCGAGGGATCCGGGGCGGGCACCTGCGCGCTCTCCTCCATGCTCAGCTCCTCGGCCTCGAGCAGCCGAAGACCGTCGGCGACCTCCGGCGGCTCACCGTCCGTCAGCACCCAGCCGTGCGAGACCGGGTCGCCCGGGTCGCCGGCAGGGAGGCTCGCGTCGGGGCCGTCGCCCAGACCCTGCGTCAGCACCACCGCCGCGGCGGCCGCAGCGGCCACGCCCACGCCGTACCCCCAGAAGCGGCGGGTCCGTCGGGCCGAGCGCGCGGCCCGCAGGTCGGTGAGCAGGTCGGCGGGCGCGGGGGCGGGGTGCTCGTCGGCCATCTCCCGCAAGGTGGCCCTCAGGTCCTGGATCGTGGGTGCCATCAGCGTGCCCTCCTCTCGGTGGCCGCGACGTCGTCGTCGACCAGGTGCTCACTGACCCGCAGCGCCGCCAGGGCGCGCGAGTGGTGCGACTTGACCGTCCCGACCGAGAGGCCCAGGGTGCGGGCCGTGTCGGCCTCGGTGAGGTCGTGGAAGTAGCGGAGGACGACGACGGCCCGCTGCCGGGGCGGGAGCGCCCGGACGGCGTCGGCCAGCGTCAGCCGGGTCTCGACGTCCGGGCTCCCCGGGGCCGTCGGACCGGCCGGCCCGGTCGTGCCGGTCGTGCCGTGCTGCTCGGGCAGGTGCTCGGTCGGGTGCTCCCCGTGCCAGCGCCGCCGCCGCCCGGTGAGGAACTCCCGCAGCAGGATGGTGCGGACGTAGCCCTCCGGCTCCTCGGTGATGCGTCCCCAGCGGTCCCACGCCTTGAGCAGCGCGTCCTGCACCAGGTCGTGCGCGAGGTGCGGGTCGCGGCACAGGAGCACCGCGGTGCCGTAGAGCCGGTCGCCGCGGGCGAGCACGAACTCGCTGAACGGCATCCGTCCGTCTGCTGTCATCCTCGGACCTCCTTCACCCGGTCAGACGACCTGTCCGTGGGAAAGGGTTGTCACCGGGGCGAGGGCGTCCCTGGCGGAGGGCTCAGATCTGCGGCCCCTGGAAGGGGGCAGGGGCCGGGCCCCGCACCCCGGCCGCGTCGAAGGCGTCCTTCGCGCGCTCCCGGATGGTCCGGGGTATGCCGAACTGCTCACCGGGTCGGCACCTGGCGAAGATCCGCACGGTCATGGTCCCCCCGGTGACCGACTCCACGCCCGCCACGGTCGGGCGCTCGAGCAGCTTCTCGGCATATTGCTGCTCCTCGTGGACCTCGGTCACCACCTGCTCCAGGATCCCGATCACCCGCTCCGGCGACTCGTCGTAGGCCACCGGGATGTCGATGGTGGCCAGGGCCCAGCCCTGGCTCTTGTTGCCGATGCGGATGATCTCGCCGTTGCGGATGAACCAGACCACGCCGTTGGCGTCCCGGAGCCGGGTGATGCGTAGCGTGACCTCCTCGACGGTGCCGGTGGCCTCACCGGTGTCGACGACGTCACCGACGCCATACTGGTCCTCGATGATCATGAAGACCCCGGACAGGAAGTCCTTGACCAGCGACTGGGCGCCGAAGCCCAGCGCCAGCCCGCCGATGCCGGCCGAGGTGAGCAGCGGCGCGAGCGGCATACCGAGCTCGGCGAGCACCGTCAGGACGGTGACGGCGACGATGACGAAGGTCGCGACGCTGCGCAGCAGCGAGCCCATCGTGAGCGCCCGCTGCCGCCGTCGCTCGTCGGCGACCCCGGTCCCGGTGTGCAGCAGCCGGTCGACGCTGGTGCGCTCGTGCTCGTCGGCCCGGCTGACGGCGGCGTCGACCACGCCCCGGATGGCGCGGTGGACCGCCCAGCGCAGGACCAGGGCGCCGAGCAGCACCAGCACGATGCGCACCGGGGCGCCCAGCAGCCAGTCACGGGTGCTGTCCCAGGTGCCGAAGGGCCAGTTGAGCGACGCGGAGTGCATGACGGCCATTGTGGCGGGGGCGGGGTGTCCCCGACCGCGCGCCCTGCCGGAGCAGCCCCGAAAGCCTGAGAGACTGGGTCGCGTCGTCCGCACCGAGTCCCGCTGAGAGGTTGGTCAACCCGTGACCGAGCTGACCCCCCGTCTGGCCGAGCTGGCCGCCGCCTACGGCGTCGCCACCGAGTTCTGGGACTGGCAGGGCCGCCACACCGAGGTGCCCGTCGAGTCCGTCGTCGCCGTCCTGGGCGCCCTCGGCGTCGTCGTCGCGGACGACCAGGACGTCGAGCGCGCGCTGCAGGAGGTGCAGGATCGTCCCTGGACCCGGGTGCTGCCTCCGGTCCTCGTGCGAGCGCAGGGCCAGGAGGTCGAGGTGCCGGTGCACGTGCCCGAGGGCGTCGCCTTCGACGCCGCCCTGGTGCTCGAGGACGGCGAGCGGCGCGAGCTGGGTGCGGCCTCGGACGAGCGGCCCACCCGACGGCTCGGCGAGGTCACGGTGGTCCGGGTCGACCTGGACCTCCCCGACGACCTGCCGCTCGGGTGGCACCGGGTGGAGGTCCGCTCCGGCGAGGACGTGCGCAGGATGCCGCTGGTCATCACCCCGGCGGCCATCGAGCTGCCGGAGGCGCTGCAGGCCGAGGGGGCCCAGAGCTGGGGGCTGATGACCCAGCTCTACGCCATGCGCTCCTCGGAGTCGTGGGGCATCGGCGACCTGGCCGACCTCGGCGACGCGGGAGCCTGGGCCGCCGGGCTGGGTGCCGACTTCGTGCTGGTCAACCCCCTGCACGCGGCCGAGCCCGTGGCGCCGATGGAGCCCTCGCCCTACCTGCCCACCAGCCGGCGCTTCGTCAACCCGATCTACATCCGGGTCGAGGACGTCCCGGAGGTGGCCTACCTGTCCGCCGCCGAGCGCCAGCTCGTCGAGTGGCACTCCGACGACGCCAGGCGCTACCTGGAGCTGGACACCCTGGAGCGGGACGCCGTCTGGGACGCCAAGGAGGCGGCGCTGCGGCTGGTCTTCCGCCAGCGTCGCTCGCTGCGCCGCAGCCGCGCGTTCCACGCCTACGTGGAGCGCGAGGGGCAGGGCCTGGTCGACTACGCGACGTGGTGCGCCCTGGCCCAGGAGCACGGCACCTGGTGGCGCAACTGGCCGCAGGAGCTGCAGGACCCCCGCTCGCCCGCGGTGGAGGCCTACCGCGACCGTCACACCGAGGAGGTCGAGTTCCACTGCTGGCTGCAGTGGGTGCTGGACGACCAGCTCGCGACCGTGCAGCGTGACCTCGTCGACACCGGTATGGCGCTCGGCGTCATCTCCGACCTCGCGGTCGGGGTGCACCCGGACGGGGCGGACGCCTGGAGCCTGGGGGACGCCCTGGCCCGTGGGGTGACCGTCGGCGCGCCCGCCGACCAGTACAACCAGATGGGTCAGGACTGGTCCCAGCCGCCGTGGCGGCCGGACAAGCTGGCCGAGCTGGGCTACGGCCCCTACCGCGACATGGTGCGGGCCGCGCTGCGCGACAGCGGTGGCCTGCGCGTCGACCACGTCATCGGGCTCTTCCGGCTGTGGTGGATCCCGCAGGGGTCCGAGCCGTTCCGGGGGACCTACGTGCGCTACGACCACGACGCGATGGTCGGGATCCTCCTGCTCGAGGCCCACCGCGCCGGGGCGGTCGTCGTCGGGGAGGACCTCGGCACGGTCGAGCCGTGGGTGCGGGACTACCTGCGCGAGCGCGGGGTCATGGGCACCTCCATCCTGTGGTTCGAGCGCGACTGGGACGGCGGGGGCGCACTCCTGCCGCCGGAGTCCTACCGCGAGCTGTGCCTGGCGACCGTGACCACGCACGACCTGCCCCCCACGGCCGGCTACCTCCAGGGCGTCCACGTCGAGCTCCGTTCCCGCCTGGGCCTGCTCGAGCGGTCGCTGGAGGAGGAGATGGAGCAGGAGAGCCGCTCGCGCGACGAGGTGCTCACCGACCTGCAGCGACGGGGCCTGCTGCGCCCGGGGGCCTCGGTCCCCCAGCAGGTGGAGCCCCCGCGAAGCTCGTCGGTGTGTCGCGACACGCCCCCCGCGAAGCTCGTCGGGGTGTCGGTCAGCGACCTCGCGGCGACACACGGGTCATCAACCAGCCCGGCACCGACGAGGAGTACCCGAACTGGCGCGTCCCCCTCGCCGGCCCCGACGGTTACCCCGTCCTGCTCGAGGAGCTCTTCACCTGGCGCTCCGCGCGCCGCCTCGCCCGCACCGTCACCCGCACCCCCTGAGCACCGGACGCGCGTTCCTGACACTCCGGACGCGCGTTTCCCTGACAGTTCCTGACAGTCCACAGGGGTTCGGCCCCGCCTCGCCACCGACGCGCGTTCCTGACACTGTCCACGGCGTGACGGTCCACAGGGGTTCGGCGCCCGCGACCCGTCGACGGGTGGGTCCGGGCCCGTGCGAGATCGACGTGCGGCCGGTCCACCGCGAAGGGGAGCCGGCGCAGCTCGCCCTCCCACTCGGCATACGCGGTGATCGGGGGGACCGGCTCCTGCCGCAGCGACTTCCACCGGGAGGCCACCCGCTCGGGGTCGAGGCGGATCTGGTCCGAGGTCCACCGCAGGAGCCGCAGGCCCAGCGAGGTCAGCCCCTCCCCGCGCACCGCCTCGGCGCCGAGGCGACCCAGCGCCGACTGCTCCGGGGTGACGGAGACGCCGACGTCCAGGAAGTACTTCCCGAGACCGTCGGCCTCACGGACGATGCCGTGCTCGGGGTCAAGGCCGTCGACCCGGGCGACCGGCCGCATCCGGTCGTCGTAGATCGTCGCCTGCGGCAGGGGCAGCGGCACACCCAGCTCGTGCAGCCGCACGTCCGAGAACGACTCTAGCCACGACTCGCGCCGCACGTCGCTCAGCGCCACGGCCACGAGGGCGCGCGGGCGCCCGACCCACCGTTTCTGCAGACCGAGTATGTCGAGCAGCTGCCGCTCGGTCACCCGGCCTGTGCGCAGGACGTCGTCGACGAGCGCGGTGCCGTGGGGGAGGGTGCGGCTGCGCGCCGTGTCCGCGACCGTGCGCGGCGCCGTGGTCACCCGGAGCCCGTCCACCACCTCGACCGGGGTGTCCGTGGAGTCGCAGTGGTGGACGACCAGCCCCTTCTCACGCCGGGACCGGGGCACGCGCTCCACGGCGGTCAGCTCGACGGGGGAGTCGGGCGAGACCAGGACGGCGAACCCGTGGACCAGGGCGGCGCTGGTGTGGCTCGCCGCGTGGCCGGGCAGGCGGCGCAGGTGCTGGCGGACTCTGTCGAGGTGCTCCTGCACGACCCGCTGCCACCTCGGGTCGCCGGGGACGGCGGGCTCGGCCCGTGCCACGGCATACCACCCCTGCCGGAGGCGGCGCACCCGGCCGAGCCGGAGCGCCTCGTCCAGGGCTCGGCGTCCCAGCCCGGCCGACTCGGCCTCGGCGCGGCTGAAGGGATGGGGAAGGTCGGGCAGCGACATACCGCGATGCTGGCCCCGAGGATGGGGTCGGCGCACCGGTCGGTCCCGACCTGTGGATAACCGTCAGGAACCCGCGTCCGGTGTGTCCGGAACCCGCGTCCGGTGTGTCTGGAACCCACGTCCGGTGTGGCAGGGACGCGCGTCCGGTGTGGCAGGGACGCGCGTCCGGTGTGGCAGGAACGCGCGTCCGGTCGTCAGGGGGCGGTGGCGTCGGCGGCCTGGGCCCGGAGGGCGCGGGCGACCGAGTCACGGTTCTCGGACATGGTGCGGCGCAACGAGCTCGAGGCCTCCGGGTGCTCGTCGAGCCAGGTCTGGGTCGCGTCGAGCAGGGCCGGGGTGGCGACGGCGAAGGGGTAGAAGCCCACCGCGAGCGACTCGGCGATGTGGTGGGTCCGCTGCTCCCACACCGTGCCGACGACCTCGTGGTAGCGCTCGACGTAGGGCTCCAGGAGCGCGACGTCGTGCACCCGGCCCCAGCCCAGGGCTGTCGAGGCGAGGACCGAGTTGGACAGGGCGTCGCTCTCGACGGCGGCCACCCACGCGGCCTCCTTGGCCTCCGGCGTGGGCAGCGAGGCCCGGGCCCGCGCGGCCTTCTCATTGCCGGTCGCGGTGTTGTCCCGCTGCCGCTCGGCCGCGATCTCGTCCTCACCGGCGACGCCGGCGGTGGTCAGGGCCGTCAGCAGCGTCCACCGCATGTCCTGGTCGACCTCGAGCCCCGGCAGGGTGCGCTCGCCGGAGAGCAGGTCGCTCACGAGCCCGAGGTCGTCCTGCGTCTGCGCGAAGGAGGACCACGCCGTCACCAGCTGCAGCTGGGCGTCCGAGCCCGGCGCGGCGGCCTCCGTGGCCGATCGCAGGCCGGCGGTGAGCTCGGCGACCACCGCCTCCCGGTGGGCCGGGGCGGTGTAGGTCAGGGCCGCGGCGCTGACCTGCTGGATGAGCACCCGCAGCAGGGTCGAGTCCTGCTCGCCGGGCAGCGCGCCCAGCACGAGCCGCACGTAGTCGGTCGCCGGCATCTCGCCGTCCCGGGTCATGTCCCACGCCGCACCCAGCACGAGCGCCCGCGGCAGCGAGTCCTCGAAGGCGCGGACGTGCTGGAGCGCGGTGGCCAGCGACCGCTCGTCCAGGCGGATCTTGGCGTAGGCCAGGTCGTCGTCGTTGACCAGCAGCAGGTCGGGCACGGGGGTGCCGGCCAGCTCCTCCACCCGGGTGCGCTCCCCGGCGACGTCCAGCTCGACGCGCGCCGTGCGCCGGAGCACGCCGTCCTGCAGGGTGTAGGCCCCCACCGCCAGGCGGTGCGGCCGCTGGGTCGGGTGCTCCGCCGGGGTCGTCTGCACGATCTCCAGGGACTCCAGGACACCGTCCTGGGTGACCGACAGCTCCGGGGTCAGCGTGTTGACCCCGGCGGTCTCCAGCCACACCTTCGACCAGGTGCGCAGGTCCCGGCCGCTCGTGGCCTCGAGCTCCACGAGCAGGTCGTCGAGGGTTGTGTTGCCCCACGCGTGCCGGGCGAAGTACGCCCGCAGCCCGTCCCGGAACGGCTCGCGGCCGACATACGCGACCAGCTGCTTGAGCACCGAGGCGCCCTTGGCGTAGGTGATGCCGTCGAAGTTGACCTCGACCGCGGCCAGGTCGACCATGTCCGCGGCGACCGGGTGCGTGGAGGAGAGCTGGTCCTGCTTGTAGGCCCACGCCTTCTCGGCCGTCCCGAAGGTGGTCCACGCGTCGGTCCACCGCGTGGCCTCGGCCTGGCACGCGGTGGAGCTCCACTCGGCGAACGACTCGTTGAGCCACAGGTCGTCCCACCAGCGCATGGTCACGAGGTTGCCGAACCACATGTGGGCCAGCTCGTGCAGGATCGTCAGCGCCCGCCGCTCCACGATCGCCTCGGTCACCTTGGACCGGAAGACGTAGCTCTCGACGATGGTGACGCACCCGGCGTTCTCCATCGCGCCCATGTTGTACTCCGGTGTGAAGATCTGGTCGTACTTGGTGAACGGGTAGGGCTGGTCGAACTCCTCCTCGAAGAACGCGAAGCCCCGCTTGGTGACGTCCAGGATGTTCTCAGCGTCCAGGTGCTGGCGCATGCTGCGCCGGCAGAAGACCCCCAGCGGGATCTCGCCGGCCCGCGTGCTCACGCTGTCCCGCACGACGTCGTACGGCCCGGCGACGAGCGCGGTGATGTAGGAGGAGATCCGCGGCGTGGGGGCGAACTCCCACCGCGCGATCTGGTCGGCGGGCACCCCGTCGGCGTTGCGCGCGCCGTCGGCGGCCGCCGGCTCCGGGGTGGGCTCGTTGGAGATCACCTGCCAGTGGGCGGGGGCGGTCACCGTGAACGTGAAGGCCGCCTTGAGGTCGGGCTGCTCGAAGACGGCGAAGACGCGCCGGCTGTCCGGCACCTCGAACTGGGTGTAGAGGTAGACCTCGCCGTCCGCCGGGTCCACGAAGCGGTGCAGGCCCTCGCCGGTGTTCATGTACGCCCCGGTGGCCCGGACGACCAGCTCGTTCTCGGCCGCCAGGTCGGGCAGCGAGATCCGGCCGTCCGCGACGACCTCGGCCGGGTCGAGCTCGGTGCCGTTGAGGACGACCTGCTCGACGGACGGGCCGACGAAGTCGATCCAGGTGCTCTCGCCCGGGGTGGTGCAGGAGAAGTGCACGTTGCTCGTCGTGGCGAACGTCTCCGGCCCGCAGGTCAGGTCGAGCTCGACCGCGTAGGCGCTGGTGTCGAGCAGGGCGCTGCGTCGCGCCGCCTCGTCGCGGGTCAGGTTGGTGCCGGGCATGGTGCCTCCGTCTCGTCCGTGCAAACGCGCTCCAGCGTATGCGGCCCCTCCCGTTTTCTCCCACCCCGCCTCGGGGTGCGACCATGCCGGGTATGACGAACCGCGCCGAGATGTTCTTCGACCCCGCCTGCCCCTGGGCCTGGATGACCTCCCGCTGGCTGATGGAGGTCGCGGAGGTCCGCGACCTGGAGATCACCTGGTCGGTGATGAGCCTGTCGGTCCTCAACGAGGGCCGGGACGAGCTCCCCGAGGACTACAAGGCGTTCCTGGCCAAGGGATGGGTGCCGGTGCGGACGATCATCGCCGCCACCCAGGGTCTGGGCGAGGACGAGGCCAACGTACTGCGCAAGAAGATGTACGACGCCTACGGCCGGCGGATCCACCTGGAGGGCCGGGGCGCGGACGACCTGCCCGGCATCACCGCCGAGGTCGTCGCCGAGCTGGGTCTGGACCCGGCGCTGAACGACGCGGGCTCCTCCGACGCGCACGACGAGGCGCTGCGGGCCTCCCACCAGCGGGCCATCGACCTCGTCGGGGACGAGGTGGGCACCCCGGTGGTCTCGGTCGAGGGCGTGGCCTTCTTCGGCCCGGTCGTGACCCCGGCGCCCAAGGGCGAGGCGGCGGGCCGGCTGTGGGACGGGTGCCTCCTGGTCGCCGGCACCCCGGGCTTCTACGAGCTCAAGCGCAGCCGCACCGCCGGGCCGGACTTCAGCTGATGCGGGTGCACATCGGCGGCGACCACGCCGCTTACGAGCTGCAGCGGGACCTGGTGTCGTGGCTCGCAGAGCAGGGACACGAGGTCGTCGACCACGGCCCGGAGGCGTATGACGCCACGGACGACTACCCGGTCCACGTCCTGCGGGCGGCGGCGGCGGTGGCGGCCGACCCCGGCTCCCTCGGGATCGTCCTGGGCGGCTCCGGCAACGGTGAGCAGATGGCGGCCAACAAGGTGCCGGGCATCCGCGCCGGCCTCGCCTGGAGCCCCGAGCTCGCGCGCCTCACCCGGGAGCACAACGACGCGCTCGTGCTCTCGATCGGCGCCCGCTTCTGCAGCCTGGAGGAGGGCCGGGCCATCGCCCAGGCCTTCCTGGACACCCCCTTTTCGGGGGAGGAGCGGCACCAGCGCCGCATCGACATGATGACCGCCTACGAGCAGGACGGGACCCTTCCGCCCCTGCCCTGAGCCCAGCTCCGCCCAGATGACGAGGGGCGCCCCACCGGATGCGGTGGGGCGCCCCTGGCGCGTGGTGAGGGATCAGCCGCGCGGCTCACCCTCGGTGGGAGTGCCGTCGGTCCCGAGACGCTCACGGGCCATGTCCTGCCCCTTGTCGACGTGATCGGCGTACTTGTCGCCGGTGCGCTCGTCGATCATGTCACCGGCTCGCTCCACGACGCCGTCGCCGTGCTGGTCGACGGCCTTGTCGATCGCGTCCTGGTGCTGCCCCATCGCGTCCTTGGCCTTGTCCATAAATCCCATGGGCGGTCCTCCTTGCGTCGGTGCGGGGCCGGACGGCCCCCGTGCCCGACCATGCCAGCACACAGGTGGGGAGGTGTCGACTCGAAGCGACGCCCCACTGTGCCTCGCGGCCCGCTCAGTCGAGGAGCGCCCAGCCCATCTGCACGACCGCGACGACCTCCTGGTCGGCCGGGTCGACGGCCGGACCGGAGGCCATCATGCGGGCCTCGCGGACCGGCAGCGGGGGGCCGCCCTCGCCGCCCTCCCGGATCCAGAGCACCGGACCGAGGGAGCGGCCGGTCAGCTGGGCGTAGTGTTCGGCCCGCGTCCGCGCGTCGTCGACGGCTGCCTCCCGCGCCCGCCAGGCCTGCTCGCTCGGGTCCGACAGCTCGGGGCGCAGCCCGTTCACGCCGAGCCCGGACCCCACGGCCCCGGCGACGCGCGCCACGAGCTCACCCACCTGCGTCGGGTCCGCGGTGCGCACCTGCACCGACTGGTGGGCGGTGTGCCCCACCTGCTGGCCGCGCGCGTCGTGGCGCGGGTGCAGACCGAGGCCCTGCGTGCGCAGCTGCTGCTCGGGCAGCGCGTCCTGGCAGGCGCGGACGGCGGTGGTGAGAGCCTCCAGCGCCCCGCCGACGGTGGGGGCGTGCCCCTCCAGCTGCAGGTCGACGACGAGGGTGTCGGGGGCGGCCGCCACCCGGCCCGTGCCGGTGACGACGACGGTGTCACGAGGGTCCATCCCCCGATCGTAGGGCGGGGGAGCGCAGGTTGGAGCGGGTGACGGGAATCGAACCCGCGTAGCCAGTTTGGAAGACTGGGGCTCTACCATTGAGCTACACCCGCACGCCACGTCCAGGATGGTGGTCCCGGACGATCGAGCCGATAGTCTAACCCTCTGGTCCCGCCCGCCCGTGCAGCGGGACCGGACGGGGTATGGCGCAGCTTGGTAGCGCGTCCGCTTTGGGAGCGGAAGGCCGCCGGTTCGAATCCGGCTACCCCGACCACCTAGCATGTGGTGACCGTTTCCGCGTGCCCTGGTGCACGACATACCCCCGAACAGCATGGAGCCCCCGCAGTGAAGAGCGCTGTCGAGAACCTGACCCCGACGCGGGTCAAGCTGACCGTCGAGGTCCCCGCCGCCGACCTCAAGCCCCGCCTGGACGCCGCCTACAAGAGCATCGGCGCCAACGTCCAGATCCCGGGCTTCCGCAAGGGCAAGGTGCCGGCCAGGATCATCGACCAGCGCTTCGGTCGCGGCGCCGTCGTGCAGGAGGCCGTGAACGAGGCCCTGCCGGAGTACTACACCGAGGCCATGCAGGAGCACGACCTGCGCCCGCTGGGTCAGCCCGAGGTCAACCTGACCTCGCTGCCGATGACCGACGACCAGGACTTCGTCTTCGAGGCCGAGGTCGACGTGGTCCCCAGCTTCGAGCTGCCCGACTTCTCCGGCATCGAGGTGACGGTGGACCCGGTCGAGCTGTCCGAGGAGGACGTGCAGACCCGGATCAACGCGCTCCGCGAGCGCTTCGGCACGCTCAAGAGCGTCAAGCGCAAGGCCAAGACCGGCGACCACACGACGATCGACCTGTCGGCGCGGATCGGCGAGGAGGAGATCGACTCCGTCACCGGCGTCTCCTACGAGATCGGCTCGGGCACCATGCTCGAGGGCCTGGACAAGGCGCTGCGCGGCACCAAGACCGGTGAGACCGTCGAGTTCACCAGCCCCCTGGCCGGGGGCGACCGCAAGGGTGAGCAGGCCGACGTCACCGTCGTCGTGCAGGCCGTCAAGGCGCGCGAGCTGCCCGAGCTCGACGACGAGTTCGCCCAGCTGGCCAGCCCCTTCGACACCATGGCCGAGCTCGAGGCCGACCTGCGCAAGCAGGCCGAGCAGGGTGCGAGGTTCGAGCAGGGCGTCGCCGCCCGCGACAAGGTGCTCGAGGCCATGCTCGCCATGGTCGAGATCCCCGTGCCCGCCAACCTGGTGGAGCAGGAGGTGCACCGCCACCTGGAGGGTGAGGGTCGTCTCGAGGACGACGAGCACCGCGCTGAGGTCACCGAGTCGACCACCAAGGCGATGCAGACGCAGTTCCTGCTCGACGCGCTCGTCGAGCGTGACGAGGTGGGCGTCGACCAGGGCGAGCTCATCGAGTACATCATGATGACCGCCCAGCAGTACGGCATGAACCCCCAGGAGTTCGCCCAGCAGATCGACCAGCAGCAGCAGGTGCCGGCGATGGTTCCGAGGTGGGTCCGCCGCAAGGCCCTGGCCTCCGTGCTCGAGGCCGCGAAGGTCGTCGACACCGAGGGCAACGTGGTCGACCTGGACGAGATCGAGCCGGGTGACGACGACGACGAGGACGGGGCGACGAGGAGCTGCTCGAGAGACCAGCGACGACGTGGAGGCACCGGCGGAGGTCGAGGCCCCCGTGGACGCCGAGGTCGAGCCGCAGGACGCCGCGGAGACCGCCGAGAAGGCCTGACCCGCTCGCGACGCCCGTCCGCGCCTGGTGCGCGGGCGGGCGGTCGCGCGTTCACCGGTGGTGTCCCGCGTGCTCAACGGCGGCTCGGGCCGCCTGGGCCACGAGCCCGGCGCGCACGGCCGGACGGGAGGCCCGCTGCTCGTGCAGCGCCAGGGCGACCACGCTGCCGAGCACGACGGCGATCCGAGCCACTGGCTCGGTCCGGGCGCGCGGAGAAGGCGAGGACCCCGACCAGCGCGGCGGTCACGGGGGAAGGCCAGCTCGGCCAGGGTGGCGCGGGAGGCGGGCGTGCGGCCCAGCGCCAGGTAGTAGAGGACCATCGCGGTCAGCCCGGGCAGCGCGGCCAGGGCCAGGATCGAGGGGCGGCAGACCACGGCACGGCCAGCGGGGTCGAGGTGCCGGCCGCGAGCGCCCCGAGCGTCGCCAGCCCGACGGCGAAGCGCAGGGCCGTGAGGTCGACGAACCGCAGCTCGCTGCTCGCCGCCCGACCCAGGACCGTCCCGGCGGCCCAGAGCGTGGCCGCGCCGACCGCCAGCAGCGCCGCCTGCGCCGAGGCGATGCCGACCTGCAGCGGGTCCGCGAAGGTCATCAGCCACCCGCCGACGAGCGCCGGGACGCAGAAGAGCAGGTAGGTGGGCCGCAGCCGCTCCCCCAGAGGAGCGCGGCCAGGGCCAGCGCGATGAGCGGCTGCAGTTTCTGCAGCACCTGCGGGTGATGGGATCGCCCACGGCGAAGGCGGCCGTGAAGAGCACCGTCGCCAGCGCCGAGCTGCCCGCGCCGATGACCAGGACGGAGACCTGGGTCCTACGGGTCGCGCCCCTCAGCCGGCGCAGCGCCGGGGGCAGCCGGGCAGGAGCACCAGGCAGAGGAGGGCGTGCTCCCAGAAGACGATGGCCAGCGCCGGCAGCTCGCGGGCGAGCGGTCCGCGCCAACAGCGCCGACAGACCCCACAGGGAGCCGCGACCGCCACCAACCACGTCCGGTCCGCCCGTATGCCGTCCCTGTCACGCGCCGTAGCATGCCAGACGCTCCGACGATGTGCGCTCAGGGCGAACATCCGCGGACTCGGGGAGTAGGGGGCGGGAGGCGGGCGTTAGGGTCAACGAGAGGTGCCGTGGACCGCCGCGGCGGCACGAGCACCGCAGGCTCGCACGAGACGAGAAGAGGCAGCATGACCGATCACCGCACCGCCAGCACCCCCGCCCGGATGGCTGAGCGCCCGATGGGTGGCCTGGACGACCAGATCTACAACCGTCTGCTCAAGAGCGCATCATCTTCCTGGGCTCGGACGTGCGCGACGACAACGCCAACGCCATCTGCGCCCAGCTGCTGCTCCTGTCGGCCGAGGACCCCGACAAGGACATCTGGCTCTACATCAACAGCCCCGGCGGCTCGGTCACCGCGGGCATGGCGATCTTCGACACCATGAAGTGGATCCCCAACGACGTCGCCACCGTCGCCATGGGCCTGGCCGCCTCGATGGGGAGTTCCTGCTCTCGGCCGGCACCAAGGGCAAGCGCTACGCCACCCCGCACGCCCGGGTCATGATGCACCAGCCCTCCGGCGGCATCGGCGGCACCGCGTCCGACATCAAGATCCAGGCCGAGCAGATGCTGCACATCAAGAAGCAGATGGCCGAGCTCATCGCCGAGCACACCGGGCAGAGCGTGGAGCAGATCGAGGCCGACTCCGACCGCGACCGCTGGTTCACCGCCGCCGAGGCCAAGGAGTACGGCTTCGTCGACCACGTCTACGAGACCTCCGCGGACGCTCCCGGCGAGCAGTCCTGACGGCATACCTGCACGACACGAGAGACGAGCTGACATGACCCACACCCGTATGCCGGTGGCGCGTGGACGGCCGCGGGCCAGCCCGGCGGCCGCGCCCCCCTCGCCCCCTCCAACCGCTACATCCTCCCGCAGTTCGAGGAGCGCACCTCCTACGGCACCAAGCGCCAGGACCCCTACACCAAGCTCTTCGAGGACCGGATCATCTTCCTCGGCGTCCAGGTCGACGACGCGTCCGCCGACGACGTCATCGCCCAGCTGATCGTGCTGGAGAGCCAGGACCCGGACCGCGACATCCTCATGTACATCAACAGCCCCGGCGGCTCGTTCACGGCGCTCACCGCCATCTACGACACGATGCAGTACATCAAGCCGGACGTGCAGACCTTCGTCATCGGCCAGGCCGCCTCGGCCGCCGCGGTGCTGCTGGCCGCCGGCGCCAAGGGCAAGCGGTTCGCGCTGCCCAACGCCCGCGTGCTCATCCACCAGCCCGCCCTGATGGGTGGCGAGTACGGCCAGGCGTCCGACATCGAGATCCAGGCCAACGAGGTGCTCCGCATGCGCACCTGGCTCGAGGAGACCTGGGCCAAGCACTCCGGTCGCGACGTCGAGCAGGTCCGCAAGGACATCGAGCGCGACAAGATCCTCACCGCCGCCGAGGCCAAGGACTACGGCCTCATCGACGAGGTGCTCGCCTCGCGCAAGGGCACGCTCGACGACTGAGGTCCCTCCACGGTGCGCACGCGCCCGGTCGCCCCTCGGGCGGCCGGGCGCGTGCTGTCCCGGCGCGTACGCCGAGAGCGGACAGCGCCCAACACACCTATGCCGTGAGCGCAATAGCCTGTCGGCCGGGGGCCCGGCAAGGTAGCGTCTCACCCATGGCACGGATGGGTGAGAGCAGTGAGCTGCTGAAGTGCTCCTTCTGCGGGAAGAGCCAGAAGCAGGTCAAGAAGCTGATCGCGGGCCCTGGCGTGTACATCTGCGACGAGTGCATCGACCTGTGCAACGAGATCATCGAGGAGGAGCTGGCCGAGTCCAGCGACCTGGGGCTGGGCCAGCTGCCCAAGCCGCGGGAGATCTTCTCCTTCCTCGAGCAGTACGTCGTGGGCCAGGACCCGGCCAAGCGCGCGCTCGCCGTGGCGGTCTACAACCACTACAAGCGCATCCAGGCGGGCGAGGGGGCCCGGGGCGAGGACGCCGTGGAGCTGGCCAAGTCCAACATCCTGCTCGTCGGTCCCACGGGGTGCGGCAAGACCTACCTGGCCCAGACCCTGGCCAAGATGCTCAACGTGCCCTTCGCCATCGCCGACGCGACCGCGCTCACCGAGGCCGGCTACGTCGGTGAGGACGTCGAGAACATCCTGCTCAAGCTGATCCAGCCGCCGACTTCGACGTCAAGAAGGCCGAGACCGGCATCATCTACATCGACGAGATCGACAAGATCGCCCGCAAGAGCGAGAACCCGTCGATCACCCGTGACGTCTCCGGCGAGGGCGTGCAGCAGGCGCTGCTGAAGATCCTCGAGGGGACGGTCGCCTCGGTGCCGCCGCAGGGGGGCCGCAAGCACCCGCACCAGGAGTTCATCCAGATCGACACCGGCAACGTGCTCTTCATCGTGGGCGGCGCCTTCGCCGGTATGGAGAAGATCATCGAGTCCCGCACCGGCAAGCAGGGGCTGGGCTTCGGCGCCGAGCTGAAGTCCGCGAAGGACGCCGGCGAGCACTTCGCTGAGGTGCTGCCCGAGGACCTCATGAAGTTCGGCCTCATCCCCGAGTTCATCGGCCGGCTGCCCGTCATCACCACCGTCGCCCCGCTGGACCGGGACGCCCTGGTCAACATCCTCACCGAGCCGCGCAACGCGCTCATCAAGCAGTACCAGCGGATGTTCGAGATCGACGGCGTGGAGCTGGAGTTCGACGAGGGGGCGCTGGGCGCGATCGCCGACCAGGCGCTGCTGCGGGGCACCGGTGCCCGCGGCCTGCGGGCCATCCTGGAGGAGGTCCTGCTCCCGGTGATGTTCGACGTCCCCAGCGACGACGAGATCGCCAAGGTCGTCATCACCCGCGAGGTGGTGCTCGAGAACGTCAACCCGACCATCGTGCGCCGGGGCGTGACGCGCAAGCGCACCCAGCGCAAGGAGAGCGCCTAGCTCGTGCGGGCCCGCACCCTGGCCAGGTAGGCCAGCGCACCGGTCACGACCGTCAGGCCCACGATGCCCGGCAGGGCCCCGCCCCGGGGGGTGGCGACGCCGACGAGCAGGGCGGCCAGCAGCCACACCACGGCCGTCATCACCCCCACGAGCAGCGTCCGCAGGGCCCACAGTCTCACCACGGACGTCGGCACGCTGGCCTGCGGCGGCAGGGCGGAGGCCAGCGAGGCGCTGGCGTGCACGAGCAGCAGGCCCAGCGCGGCCGGCAGCAGCGCCCAGTGCCAAGGACCCTCCACCCCGGCCCACCAGGACGCGACGGCGAAGAGCGCGAAGACGGTGGGCATGAGGGTCGTCGGCTGGTAGACCACGAGGGCTCCCATGACCACCAGCCCCGCCCACGCCACCGGCCCACCGCCCCCGGCGGCTGCCATCGACACCATGAAGAGGGCGGCGCCGAGGAGCGCGACGAGCCGGACCCGCAGGTGGCTGCGGCTGGCCGAGCGCAGGTCGACCCAGTAGTCCACGAGCTCGCGCATCAGACCCCCACCCGGCGACCGCGCCGGGCCAGCTCGCGCAGCACGACGTCCAGGCTGCCGGGGCCGAGCCACGGCACGACCGGGATGCCCTGGGCCCGGATGGCCCGGATCTCCCGGTCACGTTCGAGCATGCGGATGCGCCAGGCGGTGCGGGCCAGGGGGTCGCGGTCGGTCGAGGGCAGCACGTCACCCTGCTCGGGGTCCACCAGCGCGTCGACCACCACCACCGACAGGCCCCGGGCGGCGAGCGTCGCCGCCTGCGTGAGCGCGTCGGGGGAGACCAGCGCCGAGATCATGACGACGAGGGTGCCGTCCTGCATGCCCAGGTGCACCCGGCGCGGGTCGGTCTGCTCGTCGACGGCGGGCACGATCCGGCACAGGGTGTCGAGCACGCGAACACCGTGGCGCTTCCCGGTGCCGGTCGGCACGGTCAGGGGCGTGCGGGCGGACAGGACCCGCAGGCTGACCCGGTCGCCCTGCTGGAGGAAGTGCTCGGCCACGGCGGCGGCGGCCCGCACGGACCGGTCCAGGGAGCTGGGCGCACCGTCGACGCCGCCGGAGACCCCCAGGTCGTAGTGGGCGTCCACGAGCACGGCGACGTGGGTGTCCTGGTCGGCGTAGCTGGAGGTGACGAAGAGCTCGCCGGTGCGGGAGGACCGGGGCCAGTGGATGCGCCGGAGGCGGTCGCCGAGCTGGAAGGGACGCAGCGTCGCGAACTCCGCACCCTCCCCGGGCCTTGACGACCGGTGCGCACCCACGAGGCCGCGGGGGTGCGGGGCCGGCGCGGTGCTGTCGAAGGCGGCGGGCTGCGGCAGCACCCGCAGGCCCAGCGCCTCCTGCGGGACCGGGCCCCACCGGAACGAGCCCCAGGAGCTGGCCGCCGCGACCTGCATCGGGCCGATCCGCCGCACGCCCCACCGGGTGACGCGCAGCCCGACCAGCACGCGGCGCCGGCCGTCGACGGTGGGCCCCTGGGCGTCGACGACCGCGCAGCCGCGGGCGACGGGCAGCGTGTCGGCGTCGCGCACCCCGGTCGTCCTCTCCTGGACGATCCCCTCGACGAAGGGTGCGGGCGAGACCGCCGCCGCGATGATCTCGGCCCCTTCCACGGGCTCCACCTGCCCGACCGCCACCACCTGCTGCCCCTCCCGGATCAGGCTGTGCGACAGGGCGAACCGGTGCTCGGGCACGCGCCGGGGCCGGGTGACCAGGCTCCAGGCGAGGACGACGGCGAAGGGAGCGGCCAGCACCAGCAGGTCGGGCCGGCGCCACAGCAGCGCGATCGGTGCGGTGAGCAGCACGACCGCCACGCAGCGCAGCAGCGCGTGGGTCGGTGCCCAGCGCTCCCGCCGGGTCAGGACGCTCTCGCGGGGACGGCTCACCCGAGGACCGTGGCGGCGCCCGTGCGCGAGCCGGGGACCGGCACCTGGCCCAGGGCCGCGGTGACGACGGCGTGCCCGCCGGTGGCCGACATCCACAGCTCGGGCTTGATCGAGATGCGGTGGTCGAGCACGGCGTGCGCGACGGCCTTGACGTCCTCGGGGGTGACGTAGTCACGCCCCTGCACCACGGCATACGCCCGGCTCGTCAGCATGAGCGCGAGCGAGCCGCGGGGGGAGGAGCCGACGAGCACCGCCTGGTGGCGGCGCGTGGCGGAGGCCAGCTCGACGCAGTAGCGGCTGATGTCGTCCTCGACGGGCAGCCGCTCGATGGCCTCCTGCATCGCCGTGAGCCCGGCGGCGTCGGTGACGGCCTCCAGCCGCTGGTCCTCCTGCCGGCGGCCGATCCGGCGGCGCAGCACGTCCCACTCCTCCTCCGGGCTCGGGTAGCCGAAGGAGACCCGCACGAGGAACCGGTCGAGCTGCGCCTCGGGGAGCGGGTAGGTGCCTTCGTACTCCACCGGGTTGGCGGTCGCCAGCACGTGGAAGGGCTGGGGCAGCGCGAAGGTCTGACCCTCGACGGTGACCTGGTGCTCCTGCATCGCCTCCAGCAGCGCGGACTGCGTCTTGGGCGGGGTGCGGTTGATCTCGTCCGCGAGCAGCAGCCCGGTGAACAGCGGCCCCGGGCGGAAGGCGAACTCGCTGCTGCGCTGGTCGAAGACGAAGGACCCGGTGAGGTCCGACGGCAGCAGGTCGGGGGTGAACTGGGCTCGGGTGAAGTCCAGGCCGAGGGTCTGGGCGAAGGAGCGTGCGGCCAGGGTCTTGCCCAGGCCGGGAAAGTCCTCGAGCAGGACGTGGCCCCGCGCGAGCACGGCGGTGAGCACCAGCGTCAGCGCCTCCCGCTTGCCGACGACCGCCTGCTCCACCCGGTCGAGCACCTCACCGGCCAGGGCGCAGACCTCCGCGGCGGACAGGCTCTCGCCGGAGGATGGGGGGTATGGCGTCCCGCCGGCAGGCTCGGGGGTGGTCGGCGTCGTCACAGCTTCTCGATCCTGTCGATGGCGTTCTCCAGCGCGCTGCGGCTGCGGCGGCGGGTGTCGGTCGGTGGATGGGTCAGGTAGTGCCAGAGCGCCGGCCCGACCAGCTGCTCGGCCCGCTCGGGCTGGGTGTCCAGGTCGACGTCGTGCCGGGCCCGCAGCCGCTCGGCGGCGAGCTCGCGGACGACGGCGTGGACGTCGTCGCGCCGGTCGTCCCGCTCGACGGCGTCCCGCAGGTCCCGGCGCAGCCGCAGCAGGCGGTAGTCGAGCGCGGCGGGCGGCACCGCGTCCGTGCGGGGGGTGGACAGCCAGTGGGCCCGCTCGACCCCCTCGCCGATGCGGGCGACCGAGGTGAGGGTGAGGGTGACCGCGGCCCCGCCCAGCAGGATGACCAGCACCGTCTCCGGCAGCGAGTGGGGCAGCGACCCGACGTACCAGAGCAGGCCGCCGGCGGCGGGGACGAGGATCAGGGCGGGCGCCAGGTTGCCCCAGGCGTCCTGCCACCGGCGGCGCGACGAGGGAGTCACGACCGCTCCGGGCCGGGGGAGGGCGTGGGTGCGTCGATCCCCTGCTCGACCCTCAGCCGCCGGAGCAGGTCCCCGTGGATGGTCTCCAGCGCGTCGACGGCGGCGGCCCGCTGGGCCTCGGTGACCTCGTGCCGGGAGAAGCGGGCCTCGCGGTAGGCCTCGGACAGGGTCGTGATCGCCTGCGGGTCGACCTGCCAGCGGGAGAGTACGCTGGTGGTCAGCTCGGCGGCCGTGCGGGAGCGGTCCTCCCGCAGCCCCGAGCGGTGGGCGGCCTCCTCCAGCGCCACCCAGCACGCGACGACGGCGTTGCGCGGGTCACCCTCGGTCAGCGCGCGGTAGCGGACCTCGTCGCTGCTGGCCTCCAGGAGCGCCACCAGCTCGTCCTCGTGGGGGGAGGGGAGGTCGGTCCGCCGGTCCCCCCGGTTGTCCAGCAGGTTGCGCAGCAGCACGAGCATGCCGTAGAGCACGGCGAGGATGATGCCGAGCTGGACCAGGTCGACCAGCCGCTGGCTGAGGTCGGAGGCCTCCTCCGGCGGGCTGGCGTCGTCATCGGCGCCCGTCTCGAGGGCGGCGTCGACCTGCTCGCCCTGGGGCAGCGTGATCGCCGGGCTGTCCCAGGTGCTGCTCGGCGGGGCCACCAGCGGCGAGCCGTTGCTCGCCCCCCAGACGAGCAGGGCCAGACCGACGACCGCCGTGAGCGCGGCCACGATGACCGTCGGTGTCAGGCCCCTGCGCATGGGCCGACCCTACGCGGGCACCTCGTCGGTCACGAGCTCGACGTCCCGGACCTCCAGGGACTCCCCGTCGACGAGCGCGATCTCCCCGCTCACCTTGCCCGCCGCGGACAGGTCGCCCAGGGCGGCCCGCACCCGCTCGACGTCGGCGGCGGGGCCGGCGACGGTCGCGGCGGAGATCGCGGTCCGCATCTTGACCTTGGCCTCCGACTTGGCCTTGCGCAGACCGGTGAGGGCCTGACCGACCACACCCAGGAGCGCCACGTCGCCACCCTTGACCGCGGCGGCGAGCTCGGCCGCGACCGGCCAGGGCTGCACGTGCACCGACGAGCCCTCCTCGTGCCACCAGCTCCAGACCTCCTCGGCGGCGAAGGACAGCACGGGGGCCAGGAGCCGGAGCTGGACCGACAGGGCCAGCCGCAGGGCGGCCCGGGCCGAGAGGGTGCCGGCCGAGGGCGCCCCGTCGGTCGCGGCCTCCTCCCCGAAGGCCCCGCCGTAGGCGCGCTCCTTGACGAGCTCGAGGTAGTCGTCGCAGAAGGTCCAGAAGAAGGCCTCGGTGAGGTCGAGGGCGGTCGAGTAGTCCCAGGCCTCGTAGGAGGCCGTCGCCCGCTCGACCACCTCGGCGAGCCCGGCCAGCATCGAGCGGTCGATCGGCTCGGTGACCAGGGTGGCGGCGTCGGCGGGAGCGCCGTCGGCACCGGCCGGCAGATCGCCGAAGCTGAGCGCGAACTTGCTGGCGTTGAGCAGCTTCATCGCCAGCCGACGGCCGACCTTGACCTGGTTGGGGTCGTCGATCGTGTCCACGCCGGGGCGGGCTGCGGCCGCCCAGTAGCGGACCGCGTCGGTGCCGTGCTCCTCGAGCATGCCCAGCGGGGTCGTGGCGTTGCCCTTGGACTTGCTCATCTTCTTGCGGTCCGGGTCCAGGATCCAGCCGTTGACGTAGGCGTCGGTCCAGGGCAGCGACGCGTGCTCCAGGTGGGCGCGCACCACGGTCGCGAACAGCCAGGTGCGGATGATGTCGTGCCCCTGCGGGCGCATGTCGAAGGGGAAGATCTTGGCGAAGAGCTCGGGGTCGGACCCCGGCCCGTCGCCTCCCCGCGTGGGCCAGCCCGCGGCGATCTGCGGGGACAGCGAGCTGGTCGCCCAGGTGTCCATGATGTCCGGGTCGCCGGTGAAACCGCCCGGCTGGTCCCGCTGGCTCTCGTCGTACCCGTCGGGCACGTCGGACATCGGGTCGACGGGGAGGCGCTCCTCACCCGGGACCAGGACGGTGTCGTAGTCGACCTCGCCGGAGGCGTCCACGGCGTACCAGACGGGGATCTGCACGCCGAAGAAGCGCTGGCGGCTGATCAGCCAGTCGCCGTTCAGGCCGCCCACCCAGTTGCGGTAGCGGTTGCGCATGAACTCGGGGTGGAAGGCCAGCTCCTCGCCCCGCCCCAGCAGCTCGGCCCGCAACTCCTCGTCCTTGCCCCCGTTGCGGATGAACCACTGGCGGCTGGTGACGATCTCCAGCGGCTTGTCGCCCTTCTCGAAGAAGTTGGCCTTGCGCTGCGTCCGCTGCGGCTCGCCGTCCAGGTCGCCGGACTCGCGCAGGGCGGCCACGACCGCCTCCCGCGCGGCGTGCGTGGTCCTCCCGGCCAGCTGCTCGGCATACAGCTGCTCGCCCGGCCCGCCGGCGATCCAGCCGGGGGTCTCGGCCTGCAGGCGACCGTTGCGGGTGATGACCGAGCGGGTGGGCAGCGAGAGCTCGCGCCACCACTGCACGTCGGTCATGTCGCCGAAGGTGCAGCACATCGCGATGCCGGCGCCCTTGTCCATCTCGGCGGCCGGGTGGGCCAGCACCGGCACCTCCACGCCGAAGAGGGGCGAGGTGACGGTGGCGCCGAAGAGCTCCTGGTAGCGCTCGTCGTCGGGGTGCGCGATGAGCGCGACGACCGAGCAGATCAGCTCGGGGCGGGTGGTCTCGATGTGCACCGGCCCGCCGCCGTCCGTGCGGTGGTAGGCCACCCGGTGGTAGGCGCCGGGGTAGTCGCGGGCCTCCAGCTCGGCCTGGGCGACCGCGGTCTGGAAGGTGATGTCCCACAGTCCCGGGGCCTCGGCGGAGTAGGCCTCCCCCCGGGCCAGGTTGCGCAGGAAGGCCTGCTGGGCCACGGTGCGGGAGCGGTCGTCGATGGTGCGGTACTGCACCGTCCAGTCCAGGGAGAGCCCCAGGCGACGGAAGGTGTCCTCGAAGGCCTTCTCGTCGATCACCGTGAGCTCCTCGCAGAGCTCGATGAAGTTGGCCCGCCCGACCGGCACCTGGTCGGCGGCCTTCGAGCTCCGCCCGTCACCACCCTGCTGCGGCGGGATGAAGCCCGGGTCGTGGGGCAGCGTCGCGTCACCGCGGACGCCGTAGTAGTTCTGCACCCGTCGCTCCGTCGGCAGGCCGTTGTCGTCCCAGCCGATGGGGTAGAACACGTGCTTGCCCGTCATCCGGTGGTAGCGGGCCAGGCAGTCGGCCTGGGTGTAGCCGAAGACGTGGCCGAGGTGCAGGCTGCCCGAGGCGGTGGGAGGCGGGGTGTCGACCGCGAAGATCTGGCTCCGGTCGGCCACCAGGGCCGCCTCCCGGTCGAAGGTGTAGTGGTCGCTGTCCCGCCAGACCTCTACCCAGCGCTCCTCGAGACCGTCGACGGTGGGGCGCTCGGGCAGGGTGGCCGGGCGCGGGGGGTCGAGGCGGCGGTCGGACGTCATACCCGGCATTGTCCCAGACCCGCCACGGTGCCTCCCGCCCCGCCGCCCAACTATGCCCGGTCGTAGATCACGGAATGATCAAGAAAGGGTCACGATGCGTTCACAAACGCCTCCAGCCGTTGCGCGAGAGCGTCCTGGCTCGGACATTGATCTCCATGTTCGGACAACTCACGCCCGTGGCGGGCGCAGCCGAGGACGCCCTGGAGAGCCGTGACCCGCAGTGGATCACCAACCTCGAGGAGGCGGTGGACGAGAACTTCGCGACCGTCACCAAGTGGTCCGGCGACATCATCTTCGTCAGCATCCCGAGGACCGACATCCCCTTCGTCGTGGTCTGGCTGGTGGTGGCGGCGATCGTCATCACCTTCTACCTCGGCTTCATCCAGGTCCGCGGCCTGCCCACGGCCTTCGACGTGATCCGCGGCAAGTTCTCCTCGGCGGACGACCCCGGGGAGATCCCGCACTACCAGGCGCTGACCTCGGCCCTGTCCGGCACCGTCGGTCTGGGCAACATCGCCGGCGTCGGTGCCGCCGTCACCATGGGCGGGCCCGGGGCCACCTTCTGGATGATCCTCGCCGGACTGTTCGGGATGGCGACCAAGTTCGCCGAGTGCACGCTGGGGGTGAAGTACCGCCACATCCGCGAGGACGGCAGCGTCGCCGGCGGCCCGTTCACCTACCTGCCGGTCGCCTTCAGCCGGTTCCCCAAGTTCGTCGGCGTCTTCCTCACCGGCCTGTTCGCCGTCGCGATCCTCTTCTTCGGCGTCGGCGGCGGCAACATGTTCCAGGCCAACCAGACCTACGCACAGGCGGTCACCGTCCTGGACCCCGACGGCACCGGCTTCCTGTCCTCCACCACCGGTGGTCTGGTCACCGGCCTGGTCATCGCCGGCCTCGTGGGCGCGGTCATCATCGGCGGGATCAAGTCGATCGGGCGGGTGACCTCCACGCTCGTGCCGCTCATGGGTGGCATCTACATCCTCGCGTGCATCGGGTCATCCTCACCAACCTCGGTGAGGTCCCCGCGGCGGTCACGAGCATCATCGGTGGGGCCTTCAGCGCCGAGGGCGTGGCCGGCGGCATCGTGGGCGTGCTCGTCGTGGGCATGACGCGGGCCGCCTTCTCCAACGAGGCAGGCCTGGGCTCCGCCCCGATCGCGCACTCGACGGTCAAGACCCGCCGTCCGGTGTCCGAGGGCTTCGTCGCCCTCTTCGAGCCGTTCATCGACACCGTGGTCGTCTGCACCATGACGGCCCTGACCATCACCATCGCCAACACGACCTTCTACCAGCAGGAGCGGCAGAACTACTTCGACGACCCGGACAACTACAGCGTCGGCGGGGTCACGGTCACCTCCGACGCGTTCGGGGAGAACATCTCGTGGTTCCCGACGCTGCTGGCCTTCGCGGTCGCCCTCTTCGCCATCTCGACGCTCATCACCTGGTCCTACTACGGCCAGCGCGCGTGGAACTACCTCTTCGGCGACACCCACGCCTCGACGCTCATCTACCGCATCGTCTTCCTCACCTTCACGGTCCTGGGCTGCATCCTCACCTTCGGCCAGGTGCTGACGTTCGCCGACAACTTCCTGTTCGTCTGCGCCTTCGTCAACCTGCTCGGTGTCTACATGCTGCTGCCGACCATCAAGCGCGAGATGAAGGAGTACCTCGCCGACCGGGCGTCCGGGCGGTTGTTCGAGCTGGGCAAGGAGGACGCCGAGAAGGAGATCGCCCTGGAGGAGATCGCCGACGAGAACCAGCTCGTGGACGCGACGGGCCGCAACCGCGTCGCCCAGGGCGTGGACGTCGAGGACCTCCGCACCGGTGACGGCCTCACCGTCACCGAGCGTCCGCAGGGCCCGCCCTACGGCGACCCCGACGACGACGGCTTCGGGATGGGCAGCGCCACCGACCCCTACCCGCCGCCGAGTCGTCGGCCGCGGCCGCGGCACGAGGCGGTCCCGGACGCCGACGACAACGGCTTCGGTGCCGGCAGCGCCACCGACCCGCTCGAGCCGCCGCACCGGCGCGCACCGGGCCGGCACCAGGCGCACGACGACGGTGCCCCGCCCGCCGACCGCGACGTCGATGGTGGTCGGGACGGTGACCCGCGCACCTGACGTGACCATGGGGCGCTGAACGCCCACCACCGGCGAGGGGCCGGGAGCGCGAGCTCCCGGCCCCTCACCGCGCCGCCGGGGAAGTGCCGACGGAAGGACGGGGGGGCTCGTCCGGCCAGCCCCACTGACGGGCGTCCTGGGCGTGCTGGCGGCCGTCGTACTCGAAGGCGAGGAGCAGGTCGGGGTCGGGGAGGTCGAGCCGGTAGCGTTCCCGTCCCGTCTCGTCCAGCACCCACCGGTTCACCTGCGGCTCCGGGAGCCCACCCAGGACGAGGAGCAACCGACTCCCCGTCTCCATACCCGACTCGGCCCCTGCGCGGACCCGGGCGGCGCCGTCCCGGGCGCGGGCCGCGCCCTGCCCGACGGCCCGCTCCGCCGCGGCGAGCAGCTGGTCCGGTGTCGTCACCCGCCGGTGGACCAACGAGTCGCCGACCACGAGGTCGACCAGGGTGAGCTCGGTGGCGGGATCGACGCGACCGTCACGTGCACCTCCGAGGTGTCCGGCACCACACCACTCAGAGACGGGCGGCGGTGTGGTGGCTCCCGACAGCGTCGGGCACCACCAGGTGGGCTGCGCGCAGCAACGTCAGGGGTGAGAGCTCGGTCGAGGCCGCCACCCGGACCGTGCCGAGCAGACGGTGGTAGGCGGGGCCGTCGACCCGGTGCCGGGAGAGCCCGCGGCCGAGGGCCTCGCTGCGCAGGAACGGCTCGCCCGGCTCGTAGATCGTCATGCCCAGGATCGTGCCGTCTCCAGCCTCCCTCGGGCGGGTCGCGACCGTGGGGCTCAGCCCCGGGGGCCCTACGCGATGCCGCGGCCGGGGTTCATGATCCCCAGCGGGTCGAAGACCGCCTTGATCGCACGCTGACGTCCCACCTCCGGTTCGCCGAGCTCCTCGGCCAGCCACGGCCGCTTCTGCTGACCGATGCCGTGCTCCCCGGTGAGGGTGCCGCCGAGCGCCCAGGCCGCCCGGACGAGGTCGTCGAAGGCACCCTCGGCCGCCGCGACGCTGGCGGGGTCCGTGCGGTCGTAGAAGAAGCACGGGTGCAGGTTGCCGTCACCGGCGTGCCCGCCGCAGGTTGCCTCCAGCCCGCGAAGGCCGGCGATCTCGTGGACGGCGAGGACCAGGTCACCCAGCCTGGAGAGGGGCACGCAGACGTCCTCGATGAAGCGGTCCCCCTTGGCCCGCAGCGCCGGGTTGAGCACCCGCCGTCCCTCGAGCAGCAGGTCGGCCTCGGTGCGGTCCTCGGCCACGGCTACCTCGGTGGCGCCCGCTGCGGTGAGGGAGACGGCATACTCCTTCACGTCCTGCGCGGCGTGACCGGGTCGGTCGGACTGCACCAGCAGCACACCACCGGCCCCGAGCGGGAAGCCGTAGTCGCCGTACGCCTGGACGGCGTCCACGCTCGCCCCGTCGAGCAGCTCGACCAGGCTCGGGGTGTGCCGCTCGTCCCGCAGGGCGGCCACGCCCGCCATCGTCGCCTCGAGAGTGGGGAAGACGGCCAGGACGGTCAGCGGCGGGTCGCCCGCGGGGACGAGGCGCAGCACCGCCTCGGTGACCACGCCGAGCGTGCCCTCGGACCCCACGAACAGACCGGTCAGGTCGTAGCCCGCCACCCCCTTGGCCGTCCGCCGCCCCGTCCGCATCACCTCGCCACCGGGCAGGACCACCTCGAGCCCGCGCACGTAGTCGGCGGTCACGCCGTACTTCACGCAGCACAGGCCGCCGGCGTTGGTGGCGATGTTGCCACCGATGGTGCACATCGCGCTGCTCGCCGGGTCCGGTGGGTAGGCCAGACCGTGCTCGGCGGCGGCCGCCTTGAGGTCCCGGTTGACGACCCCGGGCCCGACGACCGCGACGCGCTCCACCGGATCGATCTGCATCGAGCTCATGCGCTCGGTGGACAGGACGACGGCGCCGGGCGCGGCGCACGCCGAGCCGGTGGTGGAGGAGCGACCCCCCTGGGGCACGACCGGTATGCCGTGCCGGGCGGCATACCGCAGCGTCGTGACCACGTCCTGCCGGTCCCGCGCCCGGACGACCGTGAACTCCCCAGGGGCGATCGCCCGCGCCTGGGGGAAGGCGTCGACGGCGTACCCGGCACGGATGTCGGGGTCGGTGACGACGCGGCCGGGCAGCAGGGAGTCCAGATCGGAGGTGGTGGGCATGAGTCCCACGGTATGTCGTGACGTCCTTGGGGTCGTCGGCCGTCGACCGTCCCCGCCGGGCGCCTCAGCGCACGGGGGAGCCCGGGCCGAGGGGCAGCCCCACGACGTACCAGAGCACGAAGAAGGTCACCCACTTAAGCAGGTAGGTCAGCAGCACGACCAGCAGGATGACGGCGATCGGAGGCACGCCGAGGCTGTCGATGAGGCTGGCGCCCCCGACCGCCAGCACGGTGCCCAGGTTGGACCAGGAGAACCACGCGATGAACTGCGCGGCGGCGAAGAAGAGCACCAGCACCGGCGCCAGGTCAGACAATGCCCTTGGCCATGAAGGCGGGCAGGTCGGCCCAGGAGGTGATGGGCCGGGCGGTGAGGCCGTAGGCCACCGTCACGCTGATGGGCAGGCGGCTGAGCGCGCCTTGTGTCCGGCACCGGTCTGCGTCGCCATCGCCTCCCCTTCTGCGGTCGTGCCAACCTAGCCGGGCCGGCAGGGACGCGCGACCGGGGCGGGTCGCCACTGGTTCGGGCTAGCATGGGAGGCAGCAGCGTCCGAGCCGTCATCAGCGGCGAGCTTGCGGAAGAAAGGCCCCCGTCGCCAGCGGGTGCGCCCACTAGACCCGCACGGGGCAGGCCCGTCACAGCCGTCGCGAGTGAGTGGTGCACGACCGGCCCGAGCGGCAGGACGTGCGCAAGCGAGGTGGTACCGCGGCACCCGCCGACCCGGCACGGGAACGGTGAGGGCGTCGTCCTCGACGGACAGACCTGACCGAGGACCGCACCACCCACCGCACCACCGAGGAGCCGACCCATGGCCTACCCGCTCGCCAGCACCTCCGGCCACGCGCTGACCAGCTCGCCGCGCTTTCCGGAGATCGAGGAGGCGGTGCTCGCCTACTGGAAGGAGCACGACACCTTCGTCCGTAGCGTCGAGGCGCGCGAGGCGGGGGAGAACGGCGCCAACGAGTACGTCTTCTACGACGGGCCGCCCTTCGCCAACGGTCTGCCGCACTACGGCCACCTGCTCACGGGCTACGTCAAGGATGTCGTGCCGCGCTACCAGACGATGCGGGGCCGGCGGGTCGAGCGCCGCTTCGGCTGGGACACGCACGGGCTGCCGGCCGAGCTGGAGGCGATGGACCAGCTGGGCATCAAGACCAAGGACGAGATCCTCGAGCTCGGCGTGGAGGCCTTCAACGCCAAGTGCCGCGAGTCGGTGCTGAAGTACACCCAGCAGTGGGAGGACTACGTCACCCGGCAGGCGCGCTGGGTCGACTTCGAGCAGGACTACAAGACGCTCAACGTCTCCTTCATGGAGTCGGTGCTCTGGGCCTTCAAGAGCCTCTACGACAAGGGGCTGGTCTACGAGGGCTTCCGCGTCCTGCCCTACTGCTGGAACGACGAGACGCCGCTGTCCAACCACGAGCTGCGCATGGACGACGAGGTCTACCAGGTCCGGCAGGACCCGGCCGTGACCGTGGGGATGCGGCTGCTGCCCGGGCCCGACGGGGCCGGCCCGGAGACCGACCCGCTCACGGGTGCGCTGGTGCTCGTCTGGACGACCACCCCGTGGACCCTGCCGGCGAACCTGGCGGTCATGGTCGGGGAGGACGTGGAGTATGTCGTGGTGCGCGCACCGCTGCCCGGCGCCGGGGCGGAGGCGCAGGGGGATCGGTACCTCCTCGCGAAGGAGCGGCTCGCCGCATACCAGGCCGAGCTCGGGGATGACCCCGAGGTGCTCGCGACCTTCCGCGGCGCCGACCTCGTGGACCGCGCCTACGTCCCGCCGTTCGGCTACTACCAGGGGTGGGAGCGGGCGCACCGGCTCGTCGTCGCCGAGTTCGTGACGACCACGGACGGCACCGGCCTGGTGCACACCGCCGGCGCGTTCGGCGAGGACGACAAGGTGGTGACCGACCGGGAGGGGATCGAGCCGGTCATGCCGGTTGACGTGGACGGCACCTTCATGCACCCGGTGGGGGAGTACACCGGCATGCTCGTCTTCGACGCCAACGCCCCGATCCAGGACCACCTGCGGGCGGCCACCCTCAACCAGCTGCCCCGCACGGCCGAGCACCCGGACCTGCTCGACCAGGGCTCGGTCACCGAGGGCACCGTGCTGCTGCGGCGGGAGACCTACGCCCACTCCTACCCGCACTGCTGGCGGTGCAAGCAGCCGCTCATCTACAAGGCGGTGTCGTCCTGGTTCGTCGAGGTGACGGCCATCAAGGACGACATGCTGCGGACCAACGAGGAGATCACCTGGGTCCCCGGGCACGTCAAGCACGGGCAGTTCGGCCGGTGGCTGGAGAACGCCCGCGACTGGTCGATCTCGCGCAACCGCTTCTGGGGCAGCCCGATCCCGGTCTGGCGCTCGGACGACCCGGCCTACCCGCGGATCGACGTCTACGGGTCGCTGGAGGAGATCGAGCGCGACTTCGGCACCCTGCCCCGGGACCGCGACGGCCAGGTCGACCTGCACCGGCCCTTCGTCGACGAGCTGACGCGCCCGAACCCCGACGACCCGACCGGGCGGAGCACCATGCGCCGGGTCGAGGACGTGCTGGACGTGTGGTTCGACTCCGGCTCGATGAGCTACGCCCAGGTGCACTACCCGTTCGAGAACGCCGACTGGTTCGAGCACCACTTCCCGGCCGACTTCATCGTGGAGTACATCGGGCAGACCCGCGGCTGGTTCTACACGCTGCACATCCTGGCCACGGCCCTCTTCGACCGGCCGGCCTTCAGCGAGTGCATCTCGCACGGGATCGTCCTGGGCAACGACGGGCAGAAGATGTCCAAGTCGCTCAAGAACTACCCGGACGTGCGCGAGGTCTTCGACCGGGACGGCGCGGACGCGATGCGCTGGTTCCTCATGTCCAGCCCGATCCTGCGCGGCGGCAACCTCATCGTCACCGAGCAGGGCATCCGCGACGGGGTGCGCCAGACCATGATCCCGCTGTGGAACGCGTGGTACTTCTTCGGTCTCTACGCCAACGCCGCGGGCTACCAGGCCCGGTGGTCGACCTCGTCCACGCACGAGCTCGACCGCTACGTCCTGGCCAAGACCCGGGAGTTCGTGCAATCCGCGGAGGCGGCCTACGACGCCAACGAGATCGCGGTTGCCTGCGACACCATCCGGGACTTCGTGGACGTCCTCACCAACTGGTACATCCGGCGCTCCCGGGACCGCTTCTGGGCCGAGGACCGGGAGGCTTTCGACACCCTCTACACCGTGCTCGAGATCGTGTGCCGCGTCGCGGCGCCCCTGCTGCCGCTCACGACCGAGGAGGTATGGCGCGGCCTCACCGGGGGTGAGTCGGTGCACCTCACCGACTGGCCGGCGGTGGCGGACCTGCCGGAGGACCCCGAGCTCGTGGCGGCCATGGACACCGTCCGTGAGGTGTGCTCCGCAGCCCTGGGGCTGCGCAAGGCGGAGCGGTTGCGCGTGCGGCTGCCGCTGGCCTCGCTCACGGTCGCCACCGCGTCGTCCGAGGGTCTGACGCGCTACCCCCTCCTGACCGGGATCGTGAAGGACGAGGTCAACGTGCGGGAGGTGGTGGTGCTCGACCTGGACAGCGAGGAGGCATCCTCCTCCGCGCACCTGGTGGAGCAGCGGCTCACCGTCAACGCCCGCGCGGCCGGGCCGCGGCTGGGCAAGGACGTGCAGGCGGCCATCCGGGGCAGCAAGTCCGGGAACTGGTCGGTGGCCGAGGACGGCACCGTCACCAGCGGCGGTCTGACGCTGCACGAGGGGGAGTACACCCTGGAGACGGTCGTGGCGGACGGCGGCGAGGGCGGCTCGCGCGCGACGACGATGCTGCGCGGACCGGGCGGTGGCTTCGTCGTGCTCGACACCGAGGTCACCGAGGAGCTGCAGCGCGAGGGTCTGGCTCGTGACCTGGTGCGCGCCGTGCAGGGTGCGCGCAAGGACGCCGGCCTGGAGATCACCGACCGGATCAGCCTCACCGTGGTGGGCGACGACGAGGTGTGGCAGGCCGCCACCGAGCACCAGCGCCTGGTGATGGAGGAGACGCTGGCGGTGCAGTTCGGGGCCGCGGGCGCCGGCACGCCGCTGCCCAGGCACCGGCGGCCCAGCCTGGGCGGTGGCACCGACCCCGACGGCAGCACCCAGCCCCGCCCCACGGCATACCGGACCTCGGCGACGCTCGACGGCGGGCGCACGGTCGACCTGATGATCAGCAAGGTGGAGACGCGATGAGTGACGACCGGTTCTTCGAGGGCAACGAGCTGCCGCTGGAGGCGGGGGCCGCGGTCCCCCGGTCGGGCACCGGGCCCGAGGAGGCCAGCCCGGAGCAGGAGGCGCGCTACGCCGAGGTCGTCGAGGCCATCCTCGCCCGCACGCCCGAGCACATGCCTGAGCCGACCCTGCACCGGGTGACGCGGGTGATGGAGCTGCTGGGCGACCCCCAGCGGGCCTTCCCGATGATCCACCTGACCGGCACCAACGGCAAGACGTCCACGACCCGGATGGTCGAGCGGCTGCTGCGCGAGATGGGGCTGCGCACGGGGCGGTTCACCAGTCCCCACCTGCACGACATGCGCGAGCGGATCAGCCTGGACGGGGAGCCGATCGGGATCGAGCGGTTCATCGCGACCTACGACGACGTCCTCCCGTTCATCGAGATGGTCGACGCCGAGTCGATGGCCGACGAGGACCCGCAGCGCCGGGTGCGGATGACCTACTTCGAGGTCGTGGTCTGCCTGGCGTACGCGGCCTTCGCCGACGCTCCCGTCGACGTGGCCGTGGTCGAGGTGGGCCTGGGCGGCGTGTGGGACGCGACGTCGGTCGCCGACGGGGTCGTCGCGGTCGTCACCCCGATCTCGATCGACCACACCCGGCTGCTGGGCTCCACGGTCGAGGAGATCGCGACCGAGAAGGCCGGGATCGTCAAGGGGGGGTCGATCGCCGTCGTCAGCGTCCAGGAGCCCGAGGCGATGAGCGTGCTCGTCGACCGGGCCGACGCCGTCGGGGCCGACCTGAGGGCCGAGGGCGTGTCCTTCGGCGTCCTCTCGCGCGAGGTCGCCGTGGGCGGCCAGCTCGTCTCGGTCCGGGGCCTCGCCGGTGACTACACCGACCTTTTCCTGCCGGTCTTCGGTCCCTACCAGGCGCACAACGCCGCGGCGGCGATCGCGGCGGTCGAGGCCTTCGTGGGTGGGGGTGAGCAGCCGCTCAGCGACGAGGTCGTCCGGGCCGGGCTCGCGGGGGTGACCTCACCGGGCCGGCTGGAGATCGTCCGGCGCTCGCCCACCGTGGTCGTCGACGCCGCACAACCCCGGCGGGGTCGACGCGCTGGTCCAGGGCGTGGAGGAGTCGTTCACCTTCACCCGCCTCGTGGGGCTGCTGTGCGTCCTGGAGGACAAGGACGTCGAGCCGATGGTCCGGGCGCTGGAGCCGGTCCTCGACCACGTCGTGGTCTCCCGCACCACCTCGCCGAGGGCGATCCGCCCGGCCCGCCTCGGCGAGCTCGTCGCGGAGTTCTTCGGCGAGGACCGCGTGACGGTCGTCGCCGACCTCCCCGAGGCCCTGGACGTCGCCGCCGGCCTCGCGGACGAGGCGGGCCCCGGGGGAGCGGTGCTCGCGACCGGCTCGGTGACCACCGCCGCCGAGGTGCGCGCCCTCCTCGGCGTCACCACCACCTGACCGGACGCGCGTTCCTGCCACACCGGACGCGCGTTCCTGACGCTTTTCCACACGGGGGCGGGCCCCATACCTGTGGATAACCGTCAGGAACGCGCGTCCGGTCGCTCAGTGGCCGTCCTCATGGGTGCTGCCGGAGCCGTCGTCGGAGCCCTCGTCGTCGCTGCCGTCCTCGCCGCTCCCGCCGTGCGAGCGGGCCTGCGCCAGCCAGGCGTCCACGTCCTCGCGCGGCTCGGCGCCACGGTCGGCGAGCATGTCGCGCATGAGCGAGACCTCGCTGGCCTGGGTGTCGATCATCCGCTGGGCGGCGGCACGCACGCGCGGGTCGTCCGCATCCAGGGCCGCCTGCGCCATCTCCACGCCGGACATGTGGTGGGTGGTCATGAGCTGCAGGTAGAGAACCTCCGCCTCCTCGCCGGTAGCGTCGGTGAGGGCCTGGATCTCGGAGGGCGCGGCCATCCCCGGCATGGGCACGCCGGCGGGCAGCTCCATCTCCGTGTGGTCGTGACCGGACATCCACTGCATCCGCTCCCCGGTGCGGGCGCGGGGCAGGCCCCAGTCCTCGAGCCAGGTCGCCATCATGCCGCGCTCGAACTCCTGGTTGTTGACGATGTCCTGGGCCACGCGCTGCACGGCCTCGTCGTCCGAGCGCGCCATCACCAGCAGCGACATCTGCGTCGCCTGCGCGTGGTGCTCACTCATGTCGCGGGCGAAACCGGCGTCGACGCTGCCCTCCCCGGGGGACCGGTCCCCGAAGGCCAGCCAGCCCAGCAGCACCCCCAGGCACAGGGTCGGGATGATGAGGGCGGCGAGCATCGGGGCGCCGAAGCTGCGCCAGCGGTCACGGACCGGCACCGCGGTGGGCGTCGGCCCCGCCTCCTGCGCCGCTGACCCCCCACCGGGCTCTCCGGCCGCTCCCTCCGGGGGCGTGCCCACCGGCCCCTCGCCGTCCGGGTCCTGGGTGGTCACGAGCGATTGACCAGGTCGGTGACCGTCCCCCCGGTGCACGCGGCGCCGGGCTCGGGCGCGGTGGGGCCCTGCTTGTACGCGCGCACGAAGGCCTGCAGGGTCCTCTCGTCGGCCGTGTCCAGGCTCAGCTGGTGGTCCCAGGCGGTGGCCACCACGGGGGACTCCTGGTCGGGGTGCGGGCTGACCAGCATGAAGTCCTGGTCGCCGAGATCCTCGAGGGTGGCGATCTGGTCGGCGGGCAGGTCCGGCTGGTAGGTGAGCCAGACCGCGCCGTGCTCGAGGGAGTGCACCGCGTGCTCGTCCGGGATGGGGTCGGCGTAGACGCCGCAGTTCCACCACGCGGGGTGGTGCGGGCCGCCGGCGGGCGGCGTCTGGTCGTACTCGACGGGGGTGGCGGTGTGGTCCAGCGCCTGGTGGTCGTACTCCTGCACCCCTGCGAGGTCGGCCGTCGCGGGCGAGTCGAGGACGACCGCCGTGACCACCGCACCCACGATGAGGGCGAGGACGAGAGCGGCGGCCCCCCAGATCATCCCGCTGCGGCGGCGCTCGGCGGCGGCCCCCGCCTTCTGGATCTTCGCCACCTTGGTGGCGCGGTCGCCGCCGGCTGGGGTGCGGTCGGGTCTGGGCATGGATCGGCTCCTGGGGGTTTCCGTCGGGGACGCTTCAGGCCCAGGGTATGCGGTGCCGCTGGTGGCTTCCTGGACGGGCCGGCCGGGTCGTTCTGGGAGGATGTCCCGGTGACTCCCGGCATCCTCACCCGCCGCCTGTGCGGCACGACCCTTCTCGCGCAGGCGATGTCCGTCTTCTTCGGGGCGCTGGTGGCGTGGCGGCTCGCGGGCACCACCGGCGACGACCGGGCCACGCTCTACCTGTGGGGCGGGGTGGGCATCGCGGTGCTGTGCGTGGTGGCCGCGGGTGCCCTGCGCGGACGCGCCGGCATCGCGCTGGGCTGGGCGGCCCAGGCGCTCACGCTGCTGTCCGGCATCGTGCTCCCGGCCATGCTCGTCGTGGGCATCCTCTTCGGCGTCCTGTGGTGGCTGTGCCTGAGCCAGGGTCTGCGGATGGACCGGCTCGACGCGCAGCGTGCGGCCCAGGACGGGGTGGGCTGACCGGTGGACCTGCTCACCGCCATGATCCTCGGCCTCGTCCAGGGCCTCACCGAGTTCCTCCCGATCTCCTCCAGCGCGCACGTCTCGATCGCCGGGCGCCTCCTGGGCGTGGACGACCCGGGGGCGGCCTTCACCGCCATCTCCCAGCTGGGGACCGAGACGGCGGTGCTCATCTACTTCCGGCGTGACATCGTCCGCATCGTCCGGCGCTGGACCGGCTCGCTCACGGGCCGGGTGCCCCGCTCCGACCCCGACGCCCTGCTCGGCTGGTGGGTCATCCTCGGCACCGTCCCGATCAGCGTCCTCGGTCTGCTCTTCCAGGACCGCATCGAGACCGGGCTGCGCAGCCTGTGGATCACCGCCACGATGCTGCTGGTCTTCGCGCTGGTCATCCTGGCCGCGGAGCGGGTCGGTGCCCAGCGACGCGAGCTGCGGGAGCTGACCTGGCGGCACGGCCTGGCCTTCGGCCTCTGGCAGGCGCTGGCCCTGGTGCCGGGCGTCTCGCGCAGCGGCGGCACGATCGCCGGCGGCCTGTTCATGGGGTACACCCGTGAGGCCGCCGCCCGCTACTCCTTCCTGCTCGCGATCCCCGCGGTCCTGGCCTCCGGCGGGCTGCAGCTGGTCAAGGTGTTCACCGGTGACGCCGTCGGCTCCGGCACGCAGTGGGGGCCGATCGTGGCGGCGACGCTGATCGCCTTTGGCGTGGGGTATGCCGTCATCGCCTGGTTCATGCGCTACATCACCACGCACACGTTCACGCCGTTCATGGTCTACCGGATCGTGCTGGCGCTGGTGCTCTTCGCGCTGCTGGGGTTCGGCGTCCTGGAGGCCTGACCCGGTCCGGTCCGGGCGGCGTCATACCCTTGGTGCCGTGACCGACACCACCCAGACCGAACGTTCCCTCGTCCTCGTCAAGCCCGACGGCTACCGTCGCGGGTTGACCGGCGAGGTGCTGCGCCGCATCGAGGCCAAGGGCTACACCCTGGCCGCGCTCGCCGTCCTGACGCCCACCCGTGAGCAGCTGGGTGCGCACTACGCCGAGCACGATGGCAAGCCCTTCTACGAGCCGCTGCTGGAGTTCATGAGCTCCGGCCCGGTGACGGCGGCGATCATCGAGGGTCAGGGGTGCGTGGCCGGTTTCCGCTCGCTCGCCGGCGCGACCGACCCCACCGGCGCCGCGCCCGGGACGATCCGCGGTGATCTCGGACGGGACTGGGGCGTGGCGGTCCAGCAGAACATCGTGCACGGCTCGGACGCCCGGGAGTCCGCCGAGCAGGAGATCGCCATCTGGTTCCCCGACCACGCCTGAGCGCCGGTCGCCACACCCGAGCCGCGCGGCCGGGGTGAGCCCCGGGTCCACCCCTGAGGTGCCGGACGTGCCCCGCGCCGCCCCCTGCAGCGGCACGAGGCACGTCCGACGACGGCCACGAGGCTGAGCGTGGACGAGCCCTGTCAGGGGTCTGCCCCGCGTCCACGTGCAGCGTTCCTGCCCGTGCCGTCCGGTGATCCCGGGGAGGATCACACCTGGATAGAGGGCGCAGACGTCCGGCAGATACATCCCCGGCCGAGGTATCTGTCCCTGCCCTGATCCCCTCCCACGGAGGAACGGAACCCACTAGGCTGCCGACCAGACGGCGGTGCGGGGCGAGGAGTGACCATGGCCGAGTCGGACCAGATGCCGGTGCTGCACGTCCCCCCGGACGTGCTGCGGCGGTATGCCGCACGGCTCCTCGACCCGGTCACCGCGCCCCCCGACCCCACGCGCAAGGGTTCGGACCCGACGCGCCGGGGACCCGGGCCCACGGCATACCTGACGACGAGCCTGCTCGTGCGGGGCCTGCCGGGGCCCGAGGTCGATGCCGTCGTCGAGCGCATCCAGGAGGCGGCCGACCGCGCGGGACGTGCGGTCCGGCTGGTGGTGGACCCGGCTGAGGACGGTCATCTGGCGTGGTTCCGTCGGGTCGGGGAGGCCTACCTGGAGGAGCTGCAGGGCGCCTACCAGACCCGGGTGCTGCTGGCTGCACCGCGGGACGGAAGCACCACGGGCCTGGACCCCTGGGAGCTGCTGACCCTGGCGCGGGCCGACGGCCGCGGCCCGCTGGCCGCCGACCTGGAGCACCTCGTCCTGGCAGCCGGCGGAGAGGTGCAGGGCGGGGGCGGCTACTGGGGCGGCCACGGAGGTGGCGGTGGTTACTGGGGCGGGCACGGAGGTGGCGGCGGCTACTGGGGCGGCCACCACCGGACCTCCGGTGCGGACGACCCGGTGCCCGGGCGGACACCCCTGGGCGTGAGCCTTCCCGACCCCTCCCGCGACGCGCCGAAGCCTGCCCGCGCGCCCGTCGTGGCGGTCCCGGACACCGGGATCGGGGCGCACCCCTGGTTCGAGGGTCACCCCGGGGTGCGGGTGACCACCGACCTCGACGGGATGCCGGTCGGCCCCGAGGGCGGTCTCGACCCGGACCCCGAGGGGACGGGTGTGCGCCACGACCTCACCGGGGCGCTGGACGCGCTGTCCGGGCACGGCACCTTCATCGCGGGGGTGGTCCGGCAGGCCGCCCCGTCCGCCCGGATCCTCGCGCTGCCGGTGATGGACTCCGGCGGGGCTGCCTCCGAGCACGACGTCCACCGCACCCTCACGGCGCTGTGGGTCAGCCATGCCCGGGCCCAGGACGAGGGCCGTCAGGACGACGTCGTGGACGTGCTCTCCGTGTCGATGGGTTTTTACCACCAGGACGGGACGGTCGAGGAGCACCCGGTGCGCTCCCTGATGGACCTCTTCGCCCGGCGCGGCGTGCTGGTCGTCGCCGCCGCCGGCAACGAGGCGACCCGGTGGCCGCTCTACCCGCGCGGGCTGGGCGGCCGGAGGGGCGGGGCGTCCTGCCACCGGCCCGCCGCCCCTGGTCTCCGTGGGCGCCCTCAACCCGGACGGCCGCACGGTCGCCCTCTTCAGCAACGCCGGGTCGTGGGTCACGACCCACCGCCTCGGGGTGAACGTCGTCAGCACCCTGCCCACCACCTTCCAGGCCGCGGCCCAGGCCGGGTGGGCGACCGAGGTCCCCGAGGGTCATCGACGCGCGACCCTCGACGCCGACGACCACGCCGGCGGGTTCGCGGTATGGAGCGGCACCAGCTTCGCCGCCCCGCTGCTCGCCGGCCAGCTCGCCGCCCACGTGGCGCGGGTGAAGGACCAGTCGCCCGACCCGGCGTCCGCGGTGAAGCGCGCCTGGGACGCCCTCGACCGGGAGATCGGATGGTCCTCGTGAGGCGGGACGGGGCGGGAGCGGAGGTAGAGCCGGAGCAGCTGTCGACGGGCCACCTCGCAGGTCGTTGCTTCGCCGCCTACCGGGACGGGGACGCCCATCGGCTGGGGGAGCTGGTCACCCTGGTGAGCCCCCTGCTGTGGCGCGTCGCCCGGGCCCACGGCTGCGACCCGCACGCCGCGCAGGACGTGGTCCAGGAGGTGTTCCTGCGCCTGGTGGACCGGGCCACCAGCATCCGCGACCCCGGTGCGGTGCTCGGCTGGCTGGTCGTGGCGACCAAGCGTGAGGCGTGGCGGGTGGCCCGCTCCACGCGGCGGGACGTCCCCGTGGAGAATGCCGCGTCCGAGCACCTCAGTGCCGAGCCCGGGCCGGAGGCCTCGGCGATCCTCACCGAGCAGCAGCAGCTGCTGTGGTCGGCCGTGAAGGACCTGAACGAGCGGTGCCAGCAGCTGCTGCGCATCGTGGCCTTCGTGGACCGACCCGACTACGACCAGGTCTCGGCGGCGCTGGGGATGCCCCGCGGCAGCATCGGCCCGACCCGCGGCCGGTGCCTGGACAAGCTGAGGCGCAGCCTCTCCGACGACCCGAGGTGGGCCCAGGCATGACGACGATCCCAGGTATGCAGCCCTTCGACGCCACCGACGCGGCGATCCTGCGTGAGCTGCGGGAGATCCAGGCGCGGGTCGACCCGTGCCCCGCCGGGCTGGTCGAGCGCACACCTTCGCGCTGACCGTGCAGGCCCTGCACGCCGAGGTCGCCGAGCTGACGTCGACGGCCGGCCTGCTGACCCGCGCCGCGGTGGAGGACGCGGAGGAGGCCGTCACCGTGACCTTCAGCGCCGAGTCGATGAGCATCATGCTGACGGTGTCCGACGCGGGGCCGGGTCGCGCCCGCATCGACGGCTGGCTGACCGGTGGCGGTGCCGAGGTCGAGCTGACCGGCCCGGACGGGGCGACGACCCGCACGCTCGCCGACCCCGACGGGCGCTTCGTGCTCGACGCGGTCCCCCGCGGCGCTGCCCGGCTGCTGGTGCGTCGGGGCCAGGAGCGACCGGTGCTGACCCCCACCTTCGTGCTCTGAGGAGCGGATGAGCAGCAGCCACCGGGTGAGCGAGCTCTTCGACCGGGGCCGGCAGGCCAACGCCGCCGGTCGCCCGGGGGAGGGTGAGCGCCTGCTGAGGCGGGCCCTGGCCCAGGTGGAGCGCGACGGGGCGGCGGCCGCCGGCGCCCTGGACGCGGTCGCCGGTGGCCCGGCCGACGTCGAGGAGGTGAAGGCCCGTCTCCTGCTGTCCCTGAGCACCTCCCTGGTCGAGCGACGGGGGCCGGGCGCGGCCCTGGACGTGGCCGGGCAGGCGCTGGAGATCGCCCGGGGCCGTCCCGTGGGGATGCGGGGAGCGGGTGCGTTGCAGGCGCTGTGCCGCTCCCAGTTGGCCATGATCCACGGACGGGCGGGTGACCCGGCAGCCGCCCTGGCCGAGCTCCGGGCCGCCTCCTCGACGGCCCACGAGCTCGGGCCGCGGGAGCGCGCGACGAACCTCGGTCTGCAGGGCCTGCTGCACCTCGAGCAACCCGATCCGGCCCGGGCGGCCGTGGCCTTCCGGCAGGCTGCCGATCTGGCTGCCGGCCATGGCCTCCAGCAGCACGAGTTCATGGCGCGCCACAACCTCGGTCTTGCGGCCTACGTGGCCGGCGACCTCAGCCGGGCCCTCACCCTCATGCGGGAGGCGGACCGGATCCCGGCGGACGTCTCCCGTGCCGTGGCCTGGCACGGTCGCGCCAGGGTGCTCATGGAGGCAGGGCTGGTGGACGAGGCCGCGCAGCTGCTCGCCCGGGCCGCGGCGGAGGGCGAGCGGGACGGGCAACGCCTGGTCACCGGCCAGGCGCTCATCGACCTCGCGACCTGCCAGCTGATGCTGGGACGCCCGGAGGCTGCGGTGTCCCTGTCCCGCCAGGCCCGGGACTCGCTGGGCCGTCGCCTCGCGCCCGGTCTGCGCCGCCAGGCGGAGCTCGTCCTCATCAGCGCCCGACGGCGGACCGGCACCGGTCTCGCGCAGGTCGTGACGGGAGCGCTCGGCCTGGCCGCGCACTTCGACCGGGCGGGGGACGTGGTCGCGGCGGACGTCGCGAGGGTCGTCGCCGCCGAGGCCCTGGTCGCCCTCGGCCGCCCCGTCGAGGCGGTCGCGACGCTGGGCGCGACGGGACGCACGAGCCGGCTGGTCTCTCTCACCACCCGGCTGCGGGTCCGGACCGTCCGCATCGCGGCAGCCCACCGCGAGGGCCGGGCAGGGGTGGCGAGACGACACCTGCGTGCGGCTCTGGAGGACGTGGAGGAAGCCCTCGGCCAGAGCGCCAGCCTGGACCTGCGCGCCGCGCTGCTCGTCCACACCCAGGAGCTCGCCGACCTCGACCTCGAGGTGGCCGGTGGCCGGGCCCTGGACCGTCTGGTCGCCGTGGAGCGGTGGCGGGAGGTCGCCAGCCGGACGCCGACGCTGCGCGCCCCCTCCGAGCCCGGGCTGGCGCGCAAGGTGGCCGAGCTGCGGCAGCTCCGTCAGCAGGCAAGCGAGGACCCCGGTCGGGCGGCGGCACTCGCCGGGCCGGTGAGCCTCCTCGAGCGGGAGGTCGCCGAAGCCTCGTGGGCCGCGCGGTCCGACGCCGTGCCCGGTCGCCAGGGGCCGGTCACGCGGCAGGGTGCTGGGCTGAGGGAACGGCTGCGGGAGCAGGACTGCGCGCTCGTCGCCTACTCCGAGTCGAGGGGCCGGGTCGGCGCGGTGGCCGTGGACGGGGCGGGTCGAGATGGGTCGACCTGGGTGACAGCGCCGAGGTCGCGGAGGTCGCGCGGCGCCTGACCGCCGACCTGGAGGCGCGGGCCCGGGTCGCCGACGGTCCGCTGCGCGGGGCCGTGGAGTCGGCCCTGTCCGGCTCGCTCGCCCGGCTGGACGACCTGCTCCTGGGGCCCCTGCAGCTCGAGGGCAGGCTCCTCGTGGTCCCGACCCCCACCTTGTCGGCCCTGCCGTGGGGGATGGCGCCCAGCCGACGGGGGAGGCCCACCACCATCGCGCCCAGCCTGACGTCCTGGGGCAGGGGGGAGACCACGGTGGCCGGTCCCCGGGTCCGGGTCCTCACCGGTCCGGGACTGCCCCTGGGGGAGGCGAGGTCGCGGCCGTGAGCTCGGCGTGGGACGGAGCCGCCGGCGCCGCTCCGCCCGGCGCCCCTGGGGCGGGTGGTCACGGGATCCCGCACGCCACGGCGGCCGAGCTCGGCGAGGCACTGGCCGGTCACGACGTGGTGCACGTGGCCGCCCACGGCAGCCACCGGTCCGACAGCCCGATGTTCTCCTCGCTGTGGCTCGCCGACGGCCCGGTGTCCCTCGCCGATCTCGAGCAGCTCCGGCACGGTGCCTCCCACGTCGTCGTGTCCGCCTGCGAGGCCGGTCGATCCCGGAGCAGGGGAGGAGCGGCTCTGGGTCTGGCCAGCGGGCTGCTGAGCCTGGGGGCGGCGTCGGTCGTCGCCTCCGTCTGCCGGGTGCCCGACGAGACGGCGGCCGACCTCATGCCCCGCTACCACGCCCACCTCAGCTCCGGTCTGCCCGTGGACGAGGCCCTGGCCGCTGCCGTCGAGGCCTGCGACCTCCCCCTGGCGGGGTCCTTCGTGGCGTGGGGGTCGCCGTGGCGACGCCGGGGGAGCGCCACCGGTTGCGGGGGCACCTGAGCCGCGTCAGAGTGTGAGCCAGGCCACGCCGCGCCTCGCGGCGTGGAGGCTGAACCGACCAGGAGGGCACAGCATGAGCGACGAGACCACCCCCACGGGCCAGGATGAGGGAGATCTGGGCGACCAGTTCGCTGCAGCCGGAGGCAACGACGGCCGGACCGCCGGAGGCGCCGGTGCGGAGGAGGGTTTCCGGGACAGCCACCTGAGCGAGGACACGCTCGGCCAGGCCTTCGAGGACATGGGGGACGCGTCCGAGAGCGGCACCGACCCATCCGGTGACGGTGGCGCTGACGGCGGTGCGGACGGCGGTGCGGACCCGACCGGTGACGGGGGCGCTGATGGCGGTGCGGACGGCGGTGCGGACCCGACCGGTGACGGTGGCGCGGACGGTGGCGCGGACGGTGGCGCGGACCCGACCGGTGACGGTGGCGCGGACGGCGGTGCGGACCCGACCGGTGACGGTGGCGCCGACGGCGGCGCGAACCCCCTCTGACCTGGAGACGACGATGAGCATCAGCGACGACAACGGTCGGCAGCCCTCCCAGGAGGAGACCGAGCGGACCACCGACATGGAGCGGACCGAGGACCTGGAGGACGCCCGCAGCGCGGACATGGGGTCGGAGTCCATGGACTCCGCCTTCGACGAGCTCGACGGGGACGGGGTGAACCCGCCCGAGGACGGCGGTGAGGTGGACGGCGGCCGGTGACCGACCGCGACCACCTGCGGAGGGCCGGGCGACCGGCCCTTCGTCGTCTGCTCGGGCCGACCTCGCCCGAGACCTTCGCCACCCAGATCTGGGGTCGGACCCTCCACCTGTCCTCGGCGGCGGACCGGGGAGGTGACCGCTTCGAGGACCTCTTCTCCCTCGACGCGGTCGACGAGCTCGTCTCGGACCGAGGCCTGCGGACGCCCTTCCTGCGGGTCGCCAGGGACGGGGCGACGTTGCCCGACCGGGCCTTCACCTCCGGTGGCGGCATCGGTGCCGCCATCGCCGACCAGGTGAGCGACGACAAGCTGCTGCAGCTCTTCGCCGACGGGGCCACCATCGTGCTCCAGGGCCTGCACCGCACCTGGGGGCCGGTGCGGGAGTTCAGCGCCGCGCTGTCGGCCGACCTCGGGCACCCGGTCCAGGTGAACGGCTACGTCACGCCGCCGCAGAACCAGGGCTTCTCCGACCACTACGACGTGCACGACGTCTTCGTCCTGCAGGTGCACGGCGAGAAGCGGTGGTCGCTGCGCGAACCCGTCCTCCCGCACCCGCTGCGGGACCAGCCGTGGGGTGACCGGCAGGACGAGGTGGCCCGCCGGGCCGGGGAGGAGGCCTACCTGGAGACGACGCTGCGGCCGGGCGACTGCCTCTACCTGCCCCGCGGCTGGATCCACGCCGCCCGCGCCCTGGGCGGGGTGAGCACGCACCTGACGATCGGCGTCCACGCCTGGACGCGCCACCACCTGGCCGAGTCGCTGCTCCGCCGCGCCGGGACCGCCCTGAGCGGGCACGACGCGGTGCGCGAGAGCCTGCCGCTGGGCGTCGACCTGACGGACCCGGCCGGTGCGGCCGACGACGTCGAGCTGGCCCGGGAGGCTCTGCTCCGGGTCATCCGGGAGCTCCCGGCGGAGGAGGTCGTCCGCGAGCTCAGGGGCCGCGAGCGCGCGGCGCAGCGCCCGGCACCCGTGCCCCCGCTCGCCCAGCTGGCCGCCGCCGACGCCCTGGGCACTGACACCACCGTGCGGCTGCGCCCGCACCTGATGGCCGACCTCCTCCCGGCACCGGACGGCACCGTCGTCGTCTCCTCGCGCGCCGGTCGGTTCTCCCTGCCGTCCGCCGCACGTCCCGCCGTCGAGCTGCTGCTGCGGGAGGGATCCGCCCGTGTCACCGACCTGACCGCCGCCGCCGGGCTGGACGAGCAGGCGGGGCTGGAGCTGGCCCGGACCCTGCTGCGCCGGGGCCTTGCGATGCCCGGGAGCCGGGCGGCCGACGGCGTGGGTGACACTGGGGGACATGGCTGAGGACGTGCGCTGCAGCGACGCCGCCCGCGAGCGGGAGGACCCGATGGTCGGCACCGCGCCGCCCCAGCGCCGGCTCCTGCTCGTGGAGCAGGACGGCGGGTGGCGGCCGGACGCCATCTCCTCCCTCCCGGTCGAGGAGGCGCTGCGCGAGGAGATCACCCGACGTGCCGGGCAGGCCCGGGCTCGCGTCCTGCTCATCCGGCGTCCTGGTCGGCAGACCTCCGGCGTGTGCCTCATGCGCTCCTGGTGCGTGGTGGACCCCTACGCCCCGGCCGGGCACCGGGTGACCTGGGGCACCTGGGCCTACCCGGTCGAGCTCCTGTCGGCCCTGGACCGCCTGGAGGAGCTCGCCGCCATGGGCGAGGAGGCGACCTCCTCCCCGGACCCCGGGACCTCCAGCACCCCGCCCGGGCACGACGACCCGGTCCTGCTCGTCTGCACGCACGGCAAGAAGGACGTGTGCTGCGCGGTGCGCGGCAGACCCGTCTCCGCGGCGCTGGCGGCCCGGTGGCCGGAGGAGACCTGGGAGTGCTCGCACACCGGCGGCGACCGGTTCGCGGCCAACCTCATCGTCGCTCCGGAGGGGGCCACCTACGGGGGGCTGGACCCCGACCGCGCGGTCGAGGTCGTGGAGCGGCACCACCAGGGACGCCCGGAGACGGCATACCTCAGGGGCCAGATCGGGCTCTCCCGACCCGCCCAGGCCGCCGTGGTGGCTGTTCAGTCGCGGACCGGCGCAGGATGGGCGAGCCTCGGGGACCTGCAGGTGGTGCCGGTCCCGGGCACCGTCCTGGACGAGCGGGAGGTGAGCGCCCGCGCCGACGAGCTCGGCACCTCCGGCGACCCGGTGGCCCGCTGGCAGGTCAGCCTCACGGGGTCGCACGGTGAGCGCTGGCTCGCCGAGGTCAGCGAGCACCTGCGCCCCGCCGCGGCCCTGACCTGCACGAGCCTGCGGCTCAAGCACAGCCGCGTCCCGGTCGTGGAGTCGCTGACTACGATGCCGGGGTGAGTTCCGCCACCGCTGTCGACGACCCGCGCAGGGGGAGGCGGGAGGCGACGGTCGCGGCCGGGGGAGCGAGGGTCCCCGGGCTGCTCGGACGGGACCTGGCGATCGACCTGGGCACGGCCTCGACCCAGGTCCACGTCCGCGGCCGTGGCGTCCTGCTGGACGAGCCGACGCTGGTGGCCGTGGACACCGGGACCGGCCGGCTGGTCGCCGCCGGCGGGGACGCCCTGGAGATGCTGGGGCGCACCCCCGAGCACATGCTCACCCTGCGTCCCCTCACCGACGGGGTGATCACCGACGCCGAGGTCACCGAGCAGCTGCTGAGGCACTTCATCCAGCGGGTCCGGCCCAGCCGGCTGGTCCGCCCCCGTGCGGTCGTGGCCGTCCCCAGCGGCGTCACCGCGGTCGAGCGGCGGGCCCTGGAGGACGCCGCCCTGCGCTGCGGCGCGCGGCGGGTCTACGTGCTGGAGGAGGCGATGGCCGCGGCGATCGGCGCCGGCCTGCCGGTCGAGTCCGCGGCGGCGAGCATGGTCGTCGACATGGGGGGCGGCACGACCGACGTCGCCGTCATCTCCCTCGGCGGGGTCGTCAACGCCCGCAGCCTGCGGGTGGGGGGCGACGAGGTGGACGAGGCCGTGGTGGCGGGGGTGCGCCAGGCCCACGACCTGCTCCTCGGGGAACGCTCGGCCGAGCACATCAAGACCTCGGTCGGGTCGGTCTGGCCGCTGGCCGAGGAGCTCACCGCCCGGGGTCCGCGGGCGGGACCTCGCCACGGGGCTGCCGCGCACGGTCGAGCTGGGCAGCGCCGAGGTGCGCCGGATGATCGAGCCGGTCACCGCCCAGGTCGTCGAGGTCGTCCGCTCGGTCCTGGACGTGTGCCCGCCCGAGCTGTCAGGGGACCTGCTGGACGCCGGGATCGTCCTCACCGGGGGCGGGGCCCTGCTGCGGGGCTGGACCGAGCGGCTCCGGCACGAGCTGGGCGTCCCGGTCCGGCTGGCCGACGACCCGCGGCACGCCGTGATCCGCGGTGCGGGCGCGTGCGTCGACGACATGACGGCCCTGCGCCGCCTGCTGGCCGGGAGCCCCCGGGGGTGAGGACACGTCCGGCACGCGGGACGCGCCGGGGCCGGGGTATGCCGGTCCTCGCCGCGGTCCTGACCTTCCTCACCGGCGCCGCCCTGGTCGTGGACCTGGCCCGCCCCGGCCTGGCGGCCCCGCTGCGGGAGGGGGTCGCGACGGTGGCCGGCCCGGCCCAGGCCGTCCTGGCCGGCTGGGACGACGGCGAGCTGACCCGGCTGACGCAGGAGCGCAACGCGCTCGCCGCCGAGGTGGCACGGCTCGAGGAGCAGCTGCGCCGGGCCGAGCAGCTCGCCTCGCTCGACCGGTCCACGACGTGGGGCGACCACGAGCTCGTCCCGGCGCGCGTGGTGTCCTTCGCCCCGAGCACCTCCCCGGTCGCCGGTCGCACCGTCACGATCGACCTGGGCTCGGAGGACGGCGTGCGGCAGGACGCGACCGTCATCTCCGTCGACGGCCTGGTCGGCCGTGTGCTCCGGGTCGCGCCACGCACCGCGGACGTGGTGCTGCTGGGCGACGCCGGTGTGGTCGTCGGCGTGCGCTTCGGGCCGGACGGTGCCCTGGGCAGCGTCGAGGCCGTCCCCCGGCCGGGCCTTCCCGCCCGCGGCCACGGCGAGCTGACCCTCACCGCCCTGGGGACACCGAGATCTCGGTCGGCGACGAGGTGACCACCCTCGGCAGCCCCGACGACCGGCCCTACGTCGCCCGCGTCCCCTGGGCACCGTCACCGGCGTCGACCCCGACCGTGGGCAGCTGGGGCGCACCGCCGTCGTCACCCCGCACGTGGACACCGACACCCTCGACCTCGTCGCCGTCGTCCGGATCGACCGGGGGAGCCGTGAGCCTGCTCCCGGGGGTCCTGCTGCGGGCGCTGCTGCTGGTCGTGGCCGTGGTGCTCCCGAGCGCCTGGCCGTCCGGCCTGGCCCGCCCCGACTCGTCCTGCTCGTGGTGGCGGCGGGTGCCCTGCTGCACCGGCCGAGCACCGGGCTGCTGGTGGGCCTGGCCGGCGGCTGGCTCCTCGACCTCGTCCCGCCGGGCGCCGCACCGCTGGGCGGCACCGCCCTCACCTACGCGGCCGTCGGGCTGGCCCTCGGTCTGGCCCGGAGGGTGTCCGCGGCCTCGCCCGTCCTGCCTTGGCTGCTCACGGGTGCCGCAGCCGCCGCCGTCCTCGGCGTCCGGTGGGTGGCCTCAGCCGCCGGTGTCGGCCGCGCGCTCCCGACCGACCTGCTGTGGTCGTGGGGTATGACGATGCTGGTCGCGGTCGTGGTCCTGCCGGTGCTCATGGCCACCGAGCGGCGGCTGGCCGACCGGGGCAGGGCGTGACCGGCCCGCGCCGTCCCGACCGTCGGCCCCCCGTCCGGGTGCCGAGGCCGGGGCTGACGCCGCCGCGGGTGCGGCGCCAGCTCTCCACCCGGCCCCTGTGGGGTGTCGTCGTGGTCGTCCTGCTCCTCGGTGTCGTCCTCGCCGGACGGCTGGGCCAGCTCCAGCTGTCGCAGCACGAGGAGCTGGCCGCGCAGGCGGCCGAGGTGAGCACCAGGACGGTGCACACCCCGGCCCTGCGGGGCCGCATCCTGGCCGCCGACGGCACCCCGCTCGTGGTCAACGCACCCACCTCGGTGGTGACCGTCGACCCGGAGCTGCTGCTGGAGGAGCCCGAGCAGGTGCGCGGCCTGCTGGCCGGGGTCGCCGAGGTGCTGGGCGTGAGCGCCGATGACCTGTTCGGGCGGACCCGGCTCTGCGGCACCGCGGACGCGCCCCCGGCGCCCGCCTGCTTCTCCGGGTCCCCCTACGAGCCGGTGCCGGTCGCCTTCGGCGTGGACCCCGTCCGCGCCCTCGCCGTGCTGGAGCGGCCGGAGGACTTCCCCGGGGTGGGGGTGCGGACGGTGCCCGTCCGCGACTACCCCGCCCCGCAGGGGGTGAACCTGGCGCACGTCCTGGGGTACCTCGGGCGACCCACCCAGGAGGAGGTGGACCGACCGGGGGGCGGGGTCGGCCCCCAGGACCTGCTGGGGCGCGCCGGGCTCGAGGCGGTCTACGACGAGGCCCTGCGAGGGAGTCCGGGTGCCACCACGGTGACCGTGGACCCCCGGGGTCTGGTCACCGGCCGGCGGGGGAGCACCGACCCGCAGCCGGGGGCGGACCTGCGCACCTCCCTGGACGTCGGGATCCAGGCCGCTACCGAGCAGGCGCTGCTGGACGCGGTCCGGGCCGCGCGCCGGGCGGGGGCCCCGGCACCCAGCGGTGCCGCCGTCGTGCTCCGTCCGGACGACGGCGCGGTGGTGGCCGCGACCAGCTTCCCCACCTACGACCCGGGGATCTGGACCAGCGGGGTCGGGCAGCGGGAGTACGACCGGCTGCTGGACCCGGAGCGGGGACAGCCCCTGGTCAGCCGTCTGGTGGCGCAGACCTTCCCGCCCGCCTCCACCTTCAAGGTCGTCACCCTCCCGGCCGCCCTGCAGACCGGCATCGACCCGGAGGGGGAGTACCCGTGCCCCGGCGCCGTGAGCATCGCCGGCCAGCGGTTCACGAACTACGAGTCGGAGGAGCACGGCGAGCTGGACCTGCCCGGCATCCTGGCCGTCTCCTGCGACACCTCGTTCTACCGGTGGGCCTACGACGCGTGGCGGGACCAGGGTGGCGTCGGGCAGGCCAGCGACGACGGGGACCGCTTCCTCGCCGTCGCCCGGGGTTTCGGGCTGGGGCGTCCCACCGGGGTCGACCTGCCGGCCGAGGTGGCGGGCCACCTCCCCTCGCGGGCGTGGAAGCGGGACTACTGGGAGGCGACGAGGGAGGCCTCCTGCGAGCGGGCCGGGACGGGCTACCCGGAGGTGGAGGACGAGGAGCGCCGGGAGTTCCTGGAGCAGCTCGCGCGGGAGAACTGCGTCGACGGCTGGCAGTGGCGTCCCGGGGACGCCGTCAATTTCTCGATCGGCCAGGGCGACGTCGCGACGACCCCCCTCCAGGTCGCGACGGTGTATGCGGCGATCGCCAACGGCGGCCGGCTGTGGGCGCCACGGGTCGGCGCGGCCCTGGAGCGCCCGGACGGCACCGTGGTCGAGGAGGTCCAGCCGGTCGACCAGGGCAGGGTCGCCCTCGACGACACCACGCTCGACCTGGTCCGGGAGGGGCTCGCGGAGGTGATGACCGAGGGCACCGCGGCCGGCGCCTTCGCCGGGTGGCCGCACGAGGACCTCCCGCTGGCGGGCAAGACCGGCTCGGCGGAGGTCTTCGGCGCGGACTGGGCCACGTCGTGGTTCGCGTCCTACGGACCTACGACCGACCCGGAGCACGTGGTAGTGGTCCTGGTGGAGCAGGCCGGCCTCGGCGCGGACGTGGCGGCCCCGGCCGCCAGGGCCATCTGGGAGGCCATCCGCGAGGGTCGGTAGCCCCGACCGACCGGGAGCGGGAGTCTGTTCGGCATACCCCTGGGGGTATAGTCTCATCACGAACCGCACCCGACTCCGGAGGGACCCCCATGCTGCTCGAGCGCATCTACGACCAAGACCTGGCCCAGGCGAGCTACGTCATCGGCTGCCAGGCCAGGGGCGAGGCGATCGTCGTCGACGCCCGCCGCGACATCCAGCCCTACCTCGACCTCGCCGCCGCGAACGGGATGACGATCGTCGCCGTCACCGAGACCCACATCCACGCCGACTACCTGTCCGGCACCCGTGAGCTGGCCGCGGCCACCGGGGCCCAGATCTACGTCTCCGGCGAGGGCGGGAAGGACTGGCAGTACGCCTTCGAGGGCACCCGCCTGCACCACGGCGACACCATCACCCTCGGCAACATCACCGTCCAGGCCCTGCACACCCCCGGTCACACGCCGGAGCACCTGGTCTTCCTCGTCACCGACGGTGCCTTCACCGACCAGCCCGGCTACCTGCTGTCCGGCGACCTCGTCTTCTCCGGCGACCTCGGTCGTCCCGACCTGCTCGACGAGGCCGCGGGCGGTGTCGACACCCGCTTCGCCGGCGCCAAGCAGCTCTTCCGCTCGCTGAAGGAGTCCTTCCTGACGCTCGCCGACCATGTCCAGGTCTACCCGGCGCACGGTGCCGGCTCGGCCTGCGGCAAGGCGCTGGGCGCCCTCCCGTCCACGACCGTCGGTTACGAGCGCCTCTACGCCTGGTGGGCCCCCTACCTGGCGGCCGACGACGAGCAGGGCTTTCTCGACGAGCTGCTCGACGGGCAGCCCGACGCCCACGCCTACTTCGCCCGGATGAAGCGGCAGAACAAGCTGGGCCCGGCCGTCATGGGCGAGCGGGCCCCGCTCGCCGAGCTGGGCGCCGAGGCGGTCCGCGCCGACCTCGAGGCCGACCGGATCACCCTGGTCGACACCCGCCCCGTGGCCGAGGTCCACGCCGGCACCGTGCCCGGTGCGCTGTCCGTCCCTGACCCGGACAAGGCCGCCACGTACGGCGGCTGGGCCTACGACCCTGAGCAGGACTCCCGCCCGCTCGTCCTGCTGGCCCCCGACCAGGAGGCCGCCCAGCAGATCTGGGACCACCTGGTGCGCGTCGGCATCGACGACGTCAGCGGCTACGTCACCTCCTTCGACGGGCTCCCGCTGGAGAAGCCGGCGACCGTCAGCCCGGCCGGCCTCGACTCCGTGGAGCGCGCCCTGCTGCTCGACGTCCGCAACCGCACCGAGCACACCGCCGGCACCATCCCGGGGGCCGAGCAGCTCTCCGCCGGCAAGGTGCTCTGGCACCAGGACCGCCTTCCGCGCGAGGGCACGATCGTGACCTTCTGCCAGTCCGGCCTGCGCAACAGCGTGGCCGCCTCGGCGCTGCGCCGTGCCGGGTTCGACGTCGTCGAGCTCAAGGGCAGCTACGCGGCCTGGCTCGAGGACCAGTCCCGGCGGGCCGCCGTCGCCGGCTGACCTTGCCCCTCCTCCGCCCCGACCCCGGCACGACCGGGACCCACGGAAGGATCTTCGTGAGCACCACCACCGACATCAGCACCATCATCGACGCCGACACCCTCAAGGCCTGGCTCGACCGCCACGATGACGTCATCATCCTCGACGTCCGTTCGGCCGCCGAGTTCGAGTCCCTGCACATCCGGGGCTCCTACAACGTCCCGCTGCAGCTGCTGGCCGAGCACACGGAGGAGGTGGCCCAGCGGGTCGGGCGCCGGGTCGTGCTGGTCTGCCACTCCGGCGTCCGCGCCGAGCAGGCCCGCCTGCGCCTGCACGAGGTAGGCATGGACTCGGCCGTCGTCCTGGACGGCGGCGCCCCCGCCTATGCCGCGGCCGGCGGTGACGTCGTGCGCGGCGAGCAGCGGTGGGCGATGGACCGGCAGGTCCGCATGGTGGCCGGCACCCTCGTCACCACCGGCCTGCTCGCCGGTGAGCTCGTCTCGCCCAGGCTGCGTCTCGTGGCGGGGGCCGTCGGGGCCGGCCTGGCCTTCTCCGCGGCGACGAACACCTGCGCCATGGGCGCGGCCCTGGCCAGGATGCCCTGGAACCAGGGTGCGCAGGACCCCGAGGCCTCCGTGACCCTGGACCGGCTGCCGCAGGCGGGCTGACGCCCCCGGGCGAGAAGGAGAATCGTGACCGCCACCCTCGTCATCACGCTGCTGCTGTCCGTCCTGGTCGGGGTCTCCCTGGGTCTCCTGGGCGGGGGCGGGTCGATCCTGACCGTCCCCATCCTGGCCTACGTCGCCGGGCTGGAGGCCAAGGAGGCGATCGCCGCCTCGCTCTTCGTCGTCGGGGTGACCTCCGCCGTGAGCGTGGTCTCGCACGCCCGCAACGGGCGGGTCCGGTGGCGGACCGGTCTCATCTTCGGGGCCGCCGGCATGGCGGGCGCCTTCGTCGGGGGGCTGCTGGGCGGCTTCATCCCCGGCACGGTCCTCATGATCGCCTTCGCCCTCATGATGCTCGCGACGGCCGCGGCGATGGTCCGCGGCCGTCGCGGCCAGGCCGCCGCCCCGGCGACCCACGAGCTGCCGGTCCTCAAGGTCGTGCTCGAGGGTCTCGTCGTCGGCCTGGTGACCGGCATCGTCGGCGCCGGCGGGGGGTTCCTCGTGGTCCCGGCGCTCGTGCTCCTCGGCGGTCTGTCCATGTCCGTGGCGGTCGGCACCTCGCTGCTGGTCATCGCCATGAAGTCGTTCGCCGGCCTCGCCGGCTACCTCACCACCGTCCAGCTCGACTGGCCCCTCGTGCTGGGGGTGACCGCAGCCGCCGTGGCCGGATCCTTCGTCGGTGCCAGGCTGGCGGGGGTCATCCCCGAGCAGGTGCTGCGCAAGGGCTTCGGCGTCTTCGTCCTGGTCATGGCCGTCCTCGTCCTCGTCCAGGAACTCTCGGTGCCGCTGTGGGCCGTGGGTGCGCTGGTGGGTCTGGTCGGCGTCGCGGCCGTCGTGTGCTGGCTCGCCGTCCGGTCCTGCCCCCTGCGTCGGACCAGGACCGCCGTGGCCGTCGCGTGAGGGTTTTCGGGGGTCACGCCGCGGCTCGGTAGGGTCGGGTGCGTGACGCAGCCGGAGCACGCCCCACCCGTCGACCCCACGCCCGACCCCATCAGCCCGGAGCTGAGGGCCGACGTGCGGAGGGTCTCGACGCTGCTGGGCCAGTCGCTGGTGCGGCACCACGGGCAGGACCTGCTCGACGCCGTGGAGCAGGTCCGACTGACCACGAAGGCCAGCGAGCAGGGTGACGAGGGCGCCGTCGAGGAGGTGCGCCGGGTCCTGGCCGCGCTGCCCCTGGACCGGGCCACCCAGCTCGTGCGGGCCTTCGCGGAGTACTTCCACCTGGCCAACGCCGCCGAGCAGGTGCACCGTGTGCGCACCCATGCCGCGCGCCCGGAGGCCGACGGATGGCTGGTCTCGGCGGTGCGGGACGTGGTGGCCGCCGGGGGTCCGGAGCTGCTCGCCCGGAGCGTCGCCGAGCTCGACGTGCGACCGGTCTTCACCGCCCACCCCACCGAGGCCTCCCGGCGCAGCGTGCTGACCAAGCTGCGCCACCTGTCCGACCTCCTCGCCACCCCGACCGAGCCCGACACCCTGGCCCGCCGTCGGCAGGATCGCGACCTCGCCGAGCTGGTGGATCTGCTCTGGCAGACCGACGAGCTGCGGCAGAGCCGGCCCACGCCGATGGACGAGGCCCGCAACGCCATGTACTACCTGGACGAGGTCCTCACCACCACGGTCCCCGGGCTGCTGGGTGAGCTGGCCGACCTGCTGGCGGAGCACGGCGTCGCCATCGACCCCACGCGGCCCCCGCTGCGGTTCGGGTCCTGGATCGGCGGGGACCGGGACGGCAACCCCTACGTCACCCCGGAGGTCACCCGGGAGGTGCTGCGCCTGCAGGCACGGCACGCGATCGGGGTGGCCCTGACCCTGGTCGACGTCCTCATCTCGCAGCTGTCCTCCTCCACCGTGGTCGTCCCGGTGACCGTGGAGCTGGAGGAGTCGGTGCGCCAGGACCTGGCCCGGCTGCCGGGGCTGGACCAGCGGGTGCTGGAGCTCAACGCCCAGGAGCCCTACCGGCTCAAGCTGACCTGCGTCCGGGCCAAGCTGCTCAACACCCGGCGCCGGGTGGATGCGGGGACCCCCCACGAGCCGGGCCGGGACTACCGCAGCGGCCGGGAGATCCTCGAGGACCTGCTGCTCGTCCAGAGCTCGCTGCGCACCCACGGTGGCGGCCTCGTGGCCGACGGGCGCGTCGCACAGGCCGTCCAGACCCTCGCCGGGTCCGGTCTGCACCTGGCCACCCTGGACGTGCGGGAGCACTCCGAGCGGCACCACGAGGCTCTCGCGCCGGTCCTGGACGCCACCGGCGTCACCGGACCGCAGGGGTATGCCGTCCTCGACCGGGCGGCGCGCGTCCGCCTGCTGGGTGAGGAGCTCGGGTCCCGCAGACCCCTGCTGACCAGGTCGGCGCACCGCGGCACGGTGCTGCGGGTCTTCGACGAGATCCGGCACGCGATCGCCTCCTACGGGGAGGAGGTCGTGGAGACCTACATCATCTCGATGACGCAGGGGGTCGACGACGTCCTGGCCGCCGCCGTCCTGGCGCGCGAGGCCGGCCTCATCGACCTGCACGGCGACGCGAGCGGGGAGGGGGCCTTCGCCCGGATCGGGTTCGCCCCCCTGCTGGAGACGATCGACGAGCTCCGCGGGGCCGCCGAGCTCGTCGACGAGCTCCTGTCGGTGCCCGCCTACCGGGAGGTGGTGCGGCTGCGCGGCGACCTGCAGGAGGTGATGCTCGGCTACTCCGACTCCAACAAGCAGGCGGGGGTCCTCACCAGCCAGTGGGCCATCCACCGGGCCCAGCGGGCGCTGCGCGACGTCGCCCACCGGCACGGGGTGCGCCTGCGGCTGTTCCACGGGCGGGGCGGCTCGGTCGGCCGCGGTGGCGGACCGACCTACGACGCCATCCTGGCCCAGCCCAACGGCGTCCTGGAGGGGGAGATCAAGTTCACCGAGCAGGGGGAGGTCATCTCCGACAAGTACTCCCTGCCGGCGCTCGCGTCGGAGAACCTCGAGCTGTCCCTGGCCGCCGTCCTGCGGGCCGGTGCGCTGCACCGGGACCCCCGCACCACCGCCGAGGAGCGGGTCCGGTTCGGCGTGGTGATGGACTGCGCGAGCGACGCCGCCTACGCCGCCTACCGTCGGCTGATCGACGACCCCGACCTGCCCGCGTACTTCGTGGCGGCCACGCCCGTGGACCAGCTGGGCGAGCTGAACATCGGCTCCCGCCCCAGCAAGCGGCCGGACACCGGGAAGGGCCTGGACGGCCTGCGGGCGATCCCGTGGGTCTTCGGCTGGACCCAGACGCGACAGATCGTGCCGGGGTGGTTCGGCGTCGGGTCGGGTCTGCGGGCGGCCCGGGAGGCCGGCCACGAGGACACCCTCACCGAGATGCTGGAGCACTGGCACTTCTTCCGCTCCGTGGTCTCCAACGTGGAGATGACGGTGGCCAAGACCGACCTGGGGGTGGCGGCCTACTACGTCGACACGCTGGTGCCGGAGGAGCTGCGCCACCTCTTCGACGTCATCCGCGAGGAGTTCGAGCTGACCGTCGAGGAGCTCAAGCGGCTCACCGGTGAGGACGACCTGCTGGACGACCAGCCCGTGCTCAAGCGCACCCTGGCGGTCCGCGACACCTACCTGGACCCGATCAGCTACCTCCAGGTGGAGCTGCTGCGGCGGCTGCGCGAGGACCACCAGGCGGAGGTGGCCGCCGGCACGCGGCCGGGCCGGGGGACCGACGAGGAGGCGCGGGTCGCCGAGCTGCGGCGAGCGCTCCTGGTCACCGTCAACGGGGTCGCCGCCGGGCTGCGCAACACGGGCTGAGGCCCGGAGGGCGGCCGGGACCGGAGGTATGCGGAGGCCGTTCATGAGAGCGGCTCTCACCTCGGGTTGGTTCACTGGATGTCATGACGAAGACCACCAGCCTGACCATCGCCCTCGCACTGTCGGCCACCCTGGGCCTGGCCGCCTGCGGATCCGACGACGACGTGACCGGGCCCGGCGTGAGCGCCGGCACGACCGACGCCGTCGCGACCGCGGACGAGACCGGCGACGACGACAGCACCGGCTCCGACGACCCGGCCACCGGCACGACCGAGGGCAGCACCAGCGGCGCGGTGCCGCCCGGCGCGGAGGACGTGACGAGCCTGGCCCTGGCGGCCGTCGCGACCGCCGAGACCGAGACCGCAGGCATCGCCTACGAGATCGACGACCAGGACGACGACGGCACCTGGGAGGTCGACGTGCGGGCCGGCGACCGGTCCGTCGAGGTGACCGTCTCGCCCGACGGCACCACCGTGGAGAGCACCGAGGAGGACGACCTCGACGCGGAGGACCGGGACGCCCTGGACGCCGCCAGCATCACGGTGGTCGAGGCGATCGAGATCGCGGTGGGTGAGGTCGGCGGCGTCCTGGACGACGTCGAGCTGGACGAGGAGGACGGGACCTACGCCTGGGAGGTCACCCTGGACGGGACCGACAGCGGCGACGACGTCGAGGTGCTGGTCTCCGTCACCGGTGAGGTCCTCCGCGCGGACGCCTGAGCCTCGATCCGCCGATGTATTGGGTGACCAAGCCGGGTCGTAACACACGAATGCCCCTGTGACCTGGGACGATTGGACTTGCGACAGTTCGATCGACCAGAAAACAGGAGCACCCGATAATGCGAGTCTGCCACAACATCTCCGCCGTGTTCGATGACCCGAACCTGATCGGCACGGCCGGCCTGGTCCCGGTGATGGGCTTGGCCGAGGAGGCCGGGCTGGAGGATCTGGTGGCCGGGCACGTCAGCGTGCCCGGCTCGGCCGGCGCCAACGCCGACCTCAAGGTCAGTTCGCTGGTCGCGGGCATGGTCGCCGGCGCGGACAGCATCGAGGACATGGACGTGGTGCGCCACGGTGGGATGGACCGGGTCTTCACCGGACTCCGGGCGCCGACCACGCTGGGCACCCACCTGCGCGGCTACACCTTCGGCCACGTCCGCCAGCTGGACGCCGTCGGCTCCCGTGTCCTGGCCAACCTGGCCGGTATCGTCCCGGGCCTGCTGGCCGGCGCCGATCAGGTCGCCTACCTGGACGTCGATGACACGATCCGCGCCACCCACGGGTACGCCAAGCAGGGCAGCGGGTACGGCTACACCGGCGTCAAGGGCCTGAACGTGCAGGTCGCGACCCTGTCCACCCCGACCGCGGCACCGGTGCTCGCAGCCACGAGGCTGCGCAAGGGCAACGCCGCCTCCGCCCACGGCGCGGCCCGGCTGATCGCCGACGCGCTGGCCACCGCCCGCCGGGCCGGCGCGACCGGCACTCTGACCGTCCGCGCGGACTCGGCCTACTACAACCACGACGTCGTCGCCGCGACCCGCCGGGCCGGGGCCCGGTTCTCCCTGACCGCCCGGATGGACCCGGCCGTGACCGCCGCGATCTCCCGGATCCCCGAGGACGACTGGGTGTCCATCAAGTACCCGAACGCGATCTGGGACCAGGCCGAGGACCGGTGGGTCTCCGACGCCCAGGTCACCGAGGTCGAGTACACAGCGTTCACGTCCCGGAAGAAGGCCGAGCACGTCACCGCCCGGCTCATCGTGCGCCGCGTCAGACGCCTGAACCCCAAGGCGACCAAGGCCGGGCAGGACGAGCTGTTCGCGACCTACCGCCACCACGCCGTGTTCACCGACTCACCCCTGTCCATGCTGGCCGCGGAGGCCTCGCACCGTGACCACGCGATCGTCGAGCAGGTCATCGCCGACCTGAAATCAGGGCCGCTGGCTCACGTCCCTTCCGGATCGTTCTCGGCCAACGGTGCGTGGACGGTGCTGGCCGCGATCGCCTACAACCTGACCCGCGCCGCCGGCGTCCTGGCCTCGACCCGGCACGCCTGGGCCCGACCCGCCACGATCCGCGACGAGCTGATCAAGATCCCCGCCCGGATCGCCAACCGGGCCCGACGACTCCACCTGCACCTGCCCACGAACTGGCCCTGGCAGCACCCCTGGCTTGGCCTCCACGACGCCGCCTACGCCCCCTCCTGACCCAGCCCCCTGACCCTTCGAGGAACGACCACAAGTGGAAAAGCCGGGCAGACCGGCGGACCTCCCACGCCCAGAACCCCGACCCGCTCCAAAAATCGTCTTCAGCGACGCGCGACCTCCTCACGAAACCCGCTCGGCGGATCCAGGCTGAGACCTCCTCCGACGCCCCGACGAGCCCCGTGCTCAACGGGGCGTCGTGCTGTCCTCATGACCGTTGGGGACGTTGTGGTGGCAAATTGCCTGGCGGACGCGTGTGACACCTGTGGTGACCTGCGGGGACACCCTGTCAGTGTGACGAAGGTCACGCGTGTTGCCGTTGATTTCTTGCCATGAACGCATGTTTTCGCAGGTCGAGGCCCTTGCGCCGACCTCAGGACGTTGTTAGTTTTCGTCTCGGTCGGTCCCGAGACGTCCCTCTCAGGTCCGACTGTTCCACCACCTGCACCACCCACGGGCCGGGGCCATCCCCGACCGGTGTCCTGTCCCGCCCCTGCACCCTTTGGATGGCCCATGGTCTCGCGCTCGGCACACCGTGCCTCTCGTCCCTCCTCGTTCCCCCGGGTCGCCTCCCTGGGTCTCGTCGCCGCCACGGCGGCCAGCCCGTTCGCCACCGCGGTGCCCGCGCTCGCGACTCCGTCGGTCGGTGGCCTGGCGGCCACGCCGCTGCTGCCGACGACGCCGCTGCCGACGACGCCGATCGCCACCACGCCGCTGCCGGCCACGCCGATCGTGACCACACCGCTGCCGGCCACGCCGACCACGACCGTCACCCGGTGGGTGACCGTCGGGTCCAACGTGCGCTCCGGCCCCGGGACCTCGTACTCCGTGGTGGGCGGGTTGTCCGCCGGCACGCGGGTGACCGGCACCTACACCTCGAACAACTGGCTCGACCTGGGCAACGGTCGGTTCGTCGCCGGATCGCTGCTCACCGCGACCGACCCCGGTGGCAGCACGCCCACGCCCCCGTCGGAGACCGTCCGCTGGGTCACCGTCGGCTCCAACGTCCGGTCCGGGCCGGGCACCTCCTACCCCGTCGTCGGGGGCCTGTCCGCCGGGACCAGGGTGACGGGGACCCTGACGTCCAACGGGTGGTTCGACATGGGGAACAACCGCTTCGTCGCCGCCTCCCTGCTCACGGCCACCGACCCGGGTGGGGGAGGCGGCGATCCGGCCCCGGCGCCCCCGCAGGCGCCGCCCACCGCCGAGACCCGCTGGATCAGCTCCGGCGCGAACGTGCGCTCCGGTCCCGGCACGCAGCACCCCGTCGTCGGCGGTCTGACGCAGGGCACGCAGGTCAGCGGGTCGATGACCAGCAACAACTGGTTCGACCTGGGCAACAACCGGTTCGTCTACGGGCCGCTCACCACGACCTCCCCGCCGTCGAGCCCGACGCCCCCCGCTCCCACGCCGCCGGCTCCCACGCCGCCGCAGGACCCGCCCGCGAGCACCGTCACGCGGTGGGCCACCACGACGATCAACGTCCGCTCCGGCCCGGGCACCAACCACCCGGTCGTCGGCGCCCTCACCGCCGGCGCGCAGGTGAGCGGCAGCACCTCCAACAACTGGTTCGACCTCGGGGACGGCCGCTTCGTCGCCGGCTGGCTGCTCGCCGAGACCGCACCGGGCCAGCCCGCCCCCGCACCGGCCCCCGGTCAGGTCACAGGCGCGGTCATCCTCGCCGAGGCCGCGAAGTACGCGGGCGTCCCCTACCTGTGGGCCGGCAGCACCCCGGCGGGCTTCGACTGCTCCGGATTCACCTCCTACGTCTTCGCCCAGCTGGGGATCAGCCTGCCCCGCACGGCGGCCCAGCAGAAGAACTACGTGACCCCGGTCTCCGACCCCCGCCCGGGCGACCTGGTCTTCTACGGCTCGCCGGCCTACCACGTGGGCATCTACGCCGGGAACAACACCATGTGGGACTCGGCCCGCCCCGGCACGGTCGTCTCCCTGCACACGATCTGGGACTCCGGCGACCTCAGCTACGGCCGGGTCCCCGGCGTGTCCGCCTGACGCGCCGCCGAGGATGCCCGAGGGTCACACCCTGCACCGGCTCGCCGGTGCGCTGGACGGGGCCTTCGGGGGCAGGACACCCGAGGTCTCGAGCCCGCAGGGACGTTTCGCCGACGGGGCGGCCGTCCTCGACGGGGTCGCCGTGGACCGCGCCTGGGCCCACGGCAAGCTCCTGTTCGTCGACTTCGCCGGCGGCCGCACCCTCTACGTCCACCTGGGGCTGATCGGCACGTGGTTCGTCGTCCCGGTCACCCCGGCGGGCACCGTGCCGGAGGTGACCGGGGCGGTCCGGCTGCGCCTGCTGTCCGAGCACCACGTGGCGGACCTGCGGGGGCCCATGGCGTGCGAGGTGCTCGACGAGGCCCGGGTCGACGCCCTCGTCGCCCGGCAGGGCCCGGACCCGCTGCAACCGGTGGGTGAGCACAACGACCCGGACGCGGCCTACCGCCGCATCGTCGGATCCGGCCGGACGATCGCCGAGCTCCTCATGGACCAGACGGTGCTGGCCGGCGTCGGCAACATCTACCGCTGCGAGGTGCTGTGGCGTCACCGGCTGCACCCGCTGCGGCCGGGCCGGTCGCTGAAGCGCGCGTCCTGGCAGCTGGTCTGGGACGACCTGGTGCGGTTGATGCCCTGGGGCGTGCGGACCGGCTCGATCATCACCCTGGACGACGTGCTCGTCGACACCGAGGCCGCCTGGGACAGGGGCGAGCGGTCGGAGGTCCCCCGCGAGTTCGCGGTCTACCAGCGCACCGGGCTGCCGTGCCTGCGGTGCGGCTCGACGGTGCGGCACAAGGTGGTCGCCGGTCGCAACCTCTTCTGGTGCGGCGGGTGCCAGCGCCGCACCTGAGCGGACGCCGTACCCGGCCTCAGGCGCCCGCGACCTCGGCGGTCCAGCGGTAGCGCGTCGGTCGGCCGTCCGGACCCACGCTCCCCGGATCTCCCAGGATGCCGGTGAGCAGGACGCGCGGTGAGGGGAAGTCCGGCGGCAGGGCCTCGTTGTAGCGGCGGTGGGCCTCCAGGGACCGCACCGCGGCCTCGACGTGGTCGGTGACGTCCACCTCGTGCGAGACGTCGGCCCCGCCGCTCCAGCACTGGTAGCGCACGCCCGCCCACGGCTCGAAGCCCTCGGCCAGCAGCTCGGGGAAGATCCACCGGTTGCCGGCGGCGGCCACCGCGTCCAGCACCTCTAGGCCGACGACGCGGTGGTCGGCCTGGTTGAGGTGCCCGCCCCCGAAGCGGGGTGCGTACGTCCCGGTGGCGACCAGGTCCGGGCGGCGCCGCCTGATCTCCCGGGCCAGCGCGCGCCGCAGCTCCAGCGAGTGCTGGAGCGTCCCGTCGGGGAAGCCGTCGAGGAAGTCCACGACCTCGACGCCGACCTCCCGGGCACCGTCGCGTTCCTCCTGCTCCCGCACGACCGCCGCCTCCTGGGGGTCGAGGGTGTCGATGCCCGCCTCACCACGGGTCACGAGCAGGTAGGTCACGTCCTTGCCGGCGGCGACCCACGCGGCGACCGCGGCCGCCGTGCCGTACTCGATGTCGTCGGGGTGGGCGGCGACGACCAGGGCGGTCTGCCAGTCCTCGGGCAGGGGTGGGAGAGTGGTCATGGTCCCAGCGTGGCACGGATTAGGGGTGCCCGCCGGGGCGCTGATATCCTGAACGACGCCGTCGAACGGCCGCGGATCCAGAGTGCCCCGGTGGACATGCCCGGGATGCGCCGCGCAACGAGAGAAGGAGTCGCCCATGGCGATGGACACTGCCGCCAAGCAGGAGATCATCAAGGAGTACGCCACGACCGAGGGCGACACCGGCTCGCCGGAGGTCCAGGTCGCGCTCCTGACCGCCCGGATCAAGGAGCTCACCGAGCACTCCCGTGAGCACAAGCACGACCACCACAGCCGCCGCGGCCTGCTGCTGCTGGTCGGCAAGCGCAAGCGCCTGCTCCGTTACCTCGAGCAGACCGACATCGAGCGCTACCGGTCGCTGATCAAGCGTCTCGGCCTGCGCCGCTGAGCTTCGCAGGGAAGCGGTTCCCCGACCGGGAGCCGCTTCTTTGCGTATGACGTGCGGGGCCGACCCGGTCCGGCACGTCACCGGGGACTGCCGTGACGGCATACCCGAGAAGGACCCAGCCGGGCACAACGATGATGCCCCGCGCTGCGAGAGAGAACACGAAAAGGAGGGCCCATGGAGGGTCCAGAGATCACCTTCACCGAAGCCACGATCGACAACGGCAGCTTCGGCACCCGCACCGTCCGGTTCGAGACCGGGCGCCTGGCCAGGCAGGCCGGCGGCTCCGTCACCGCCTACCTCGACGACGAGACCATGCTGCTGTCGACCACCACGGCCAGCAAGCACCCCAAGGACTTCCTCGACTTCTTCCCGCTGACGGTGGACGTCGAGGAGCGCATGTACGCCGCGGGCAAGATCCCCGGCAGCTTCTTCCGGCGTGAGGGCCGGCCCTCCACCGAGGCCATCCTCACCTGCCGGTTGATCGACCGCCCGCTGCGCCCGACCTTCGCCAAGGGTCTGCGCAACGAGGTGCAGGTCGTCATCACCGTGCTGTCCCTCGACCCCGACCACCAGTACGACGTCGTGGCCATCAACGCCGCGTCGGCGTCGACCCAGATCTCGGGCCTGCCCTTCAGCGGCCCGATCGGCGCGACCCGGGTCTCGCTCATCGACGGCCAGTGGGTCGCCTTCCCCAACTTCTCCGACAGCCAGCGCTCGACCTTCGACATGGTCGTGGCCGGTCGCGTCGCCGGTGATGACGTCGCGATCATGATGGTCGAGGCCGAGTCCACCGACGCGACCTGGGACCTGGTGCGGAACGAGGGCAAGCAGGCCCCGACCGAGGAGGTCGTCGCCCAGGGTCTGGAGGAGTCCAAGAAGTTCATCAAGGTGCTGTGCGAGGCGCAGGCCGAGCTGGCGACCAAGGCCGCCAAGGAGACCCAGGACTTCCCGCGCTTCCTCGACTACGAGGACGACGCCTACGCCGCGGTCGAGGGCTTCGCCGCCGCCGACCTCGCCGAGGCGCTGCAGATCGCGGGCAAGCAGGAGCGCGAGTCCCGCATCGACGAGATCAAGATCGCGATGAAGGGCCAGCTCCTCGGCCTGCACTGGGACGCCGCGGGCGACAGCGACGTGTCCCAGGACGCGCCCTTCGCCGGTCGCGACAAGGAGCTGGACGCCGCCTACCGCGCCGTGCAGAAGAAGCTCATCCGCGAGCGCATCCTGCGCGACGAGGTGCGCATCGACGGCCGTGGCCTCAAGGACATCCGCGCGCTCAGCGCCGAGGTCGAGGTCATCCCGCGGGCGCACGGCTCGGCGATCTTCGAGCGCGGCGAGACCCAGATCATGGGTGTCACCACGCTGAACATGCTGCGCATGGAGCAGCAGCTGGACACCCTGTCCCCGGTGACCCGCAAGCGCTACATGCACAACTACAACTTCCCGCCCTACAGCACCGGTGAGACCGGCCGCGTGGGCTCCCCGAAGCGGCGCGAGATCGGGCACGGTGCGCTCGCCGAGCGTGCGCTCATGCCGGTCCTGCCGAGCCGCGAGGAGTTCCCCTACGCCATCCGTCAGGTGTCCGAGGCCCTGGGCTCCAACGGCTCGACGTCGATGGGCTCGGTGTGCGCGTCCACCATGTCGCTGCTCAACGCCGGTGTGCCGCTGCGCGCCCCGGTCGCGGGCATCGCGATGGGTCTGGTCTCGGCGGAGATCGACGGTCAGATGCGGTATGCCGCGCTGACCGACATCCTCGGCGCCGAGGACGCCTTCGGCGACATGGACTTCAAGGTCGCCGGCACCCAGGAGTTCGTCACGGCGATCCAGCTGGACACCAAGCTCGACGGCATCCCCGCCGACGTGCTGGCTGGTGCCCTGACGCAGGCCCGTGACGCGCGCCTGCACATCCTGGACGTCATGAACGAGGCGATCGACGCCCCCGACGAGATGAGCCCCTACGCCCCGCGCGTCATCTCGGTGAAGGTCCCGGTCGACAAGATCGGCGAGGTCATCGGCCCGAAGGGCAAGATGATCAACCAGATCCAGGAGGACACCGGCGCCGACATCTCGATCGAGGACGACGGCACCGTCTACATCGGCGCCACCGACGGCCCGTCCGCCGAGGCCGCCCGCGCGGCGGTCAACGCGATCGCGAACCCGCAGATGCCCGAGATCGGGGAGCGCTTCCTGGGCACCGTGGTGAAGACCACGACCTTCGGCGCGTTCATCTCGCTGCTGCCCGGCAAGGACGGCCTGCTGCACATCTCCGAGATCCGCAAGCTCGTCGGCGGTCGTCGCATCGACGCCGTCGAGGACGTCCTCGGCGTGGGCCAGAAGGTCCAGGTCGAGCTCAAGGAGATCGACCCCCGCGGCAAGCTCTCGCTGGGCGCCGTCGTCGACGCCGAGCAGTCCGGCGGCTCGGCGGAGGCTTCCGCCGCCCCGGTCGAGGTCGAGGCCCCGGTCCAGGCCGGTGGCCCCTCGGAGACGCCGGTGGGCGCCCAGTCCGAGGCGGTCGAGGCCCACGTGCCCCCGGCCCCCGAGGCGGCCGCGCCGTCCGGCGACGCCGAGGGCGACGAGGGTGCTGAGGGCTCCGAGGACTCCGGCGGTGAGCGTCCGCGTCGTCAGCGTCGCCGTCGTGGCGGTCGTGGCCGCGGCAGCAGCGCCGGCGGCGACGAGCAGACCGCGGGTGGCTCCGACCAGGAGTGACCAGGGGTCGGGCGCGCCGTGAGCGCGCCCGACCACGGCCCGCACGCAGCACGAGGCCCGGACGGATCAGATCCGTCCGGGCCTCGTGCGTCGTGGGTGGGCCGGGTGGGGGGCCGGATGGGCTCCTCGGGGGCCGGGCCCGGCTCAGGGCCGGGGGACGACCGGGGCGCAGTCCTCGACGAGCCAGCGCATCTCCATGATGGCGCGGCCGTGGGCGTCGGTCCCGGGGACCCATGCGATCTCGACCGTGCGGCGACGTGTGTTCACCGTCGAATCACCTCCTGCCGTGTGTGTAGCGCGTGGCCATCACCATAACAAGAAATGTCGGGAAAGTGAACAACAGGTGAACGGGCGCGTCGCGAGGGTAGGTTGTCGGTCACGGTCGCGGCGGGCGACCGGGCAGGAGGTGGTCCGGGTGCCGGAGAGGGTCGACCTGGCGCTGCGGCTGCTGGCCCGGCTGGAGCGGCGCGAGCAGGTGCTGCCCGCGGCCCGGTCGCCCCGGGAGTTCCTCCGGCAGGGGCGCACCGTCGTGGCGGCGGACCTGGAGGTCGGCGGGTCGGAGCTGGTCCCGCCGTCCGTGCGAGACACCCTCCGCGCGGGGGCGGAAGGGGTGGACCTGCTCAGCGCCCCGGTGGCGGCCGACGTGCTGGCGCTGGCGAAGTTCGACCTCGGGGACCAGCTCAAGCTGCGGGCGCACTACGTGGGCGGGGGACTGACCATGGCGGTGGCGCCGATGCCGCGCGGCCGGAACGCGACCGACGGCATCGGCAACGCGGTGCGCGCCCACGAGGTGGTGTCGGCGGGTGCGCCGGGCCTGCGCCCCCGGCTCGTCGCCCACGGCCGGCACGGGCGGTCGCTTCGCTACCTGGTGGAGGAGTGGGTGGACGCCGCCCCCGTCCTGACGTCCGGGGGTCTGGCGGACGCGGTGGCCGAGGTCGTCGCCGGCCTCGCCGCGGTGCACCGGGTGCACGGTCTCGAGCTGGTGCCGGCCGGCCGCTCCTGGGGGAGCGGGCTCGCCGGGCGGTGGGAGGCGGTGCGGGCTGCCGGTCTGGTGCCCGCCGCGACTGGGCGGCAGGTGGCCGCGCTCGTCGCCCGGGACCCGCAGGTGCGCGTCTCCTGGACCCACGGGGACCTCGTCGCCTCCAACGTGCTCCGCACCCCCGACGGGCAGGTCGTCCTCGTGGACTGGGAGCACTCCGGGGTCGGGGTGGTCGGGCAGGACGCGGCCAAGCTGCACCTCTTCAGCGCTCGTCCGGAGGAGACGCTCGACGCGGTGCTCGACGGCTGGGGTCACGGCGTGGGAGCTCCCGCCTGCACCGCGGCGGAGGAGCTGGCGCTCGCCCACGCCTACCTGCTGGGCCGCTACCCCGCCCGTCGCGCCGCCCTCGAGGGGCACCCGCGCGCGCGGGTCTACGAGCGCCAGGTGCGGAGGCAGGTCGAGCGGCTGGAGCAGGTGCTCGCCCGCTGCGGCTAGCTAGCCGGAGGGGGGAGGGGGGCTCGTGCGGGCGTCCGGGACGGCGGCGAGGGTCGCCGCCCCCACCCACCGCTCCAGAGGTCCCCGCCGCCGCGCGAGCGCGAACCCGGCGCCGAGGAGCACCGCCGCCGCGGCGTGCAGCAGCAGGGCGTGCTCGCCCTCCCGACCCAGTGCCCCCTGCCGGCCCGCGGTCCCGAGCACCACGACGTGAGCGGCATACAGGGTCAGTGTCATCGCCCCGGCGCCGGAGAGCACCCGCCACGGCAGGGTCCCCGTCACCCGGACGAGCAGGAGGCAGGACGCGAGGACCACCAGGGCCGCGCCGGTCGTGTGCGCCAGGTCGACGACGCTGCCGCTGTGCGGCGCCCAGACCGCGAGCCACCACCACGACCCCTCCGGGTGCGTGCCGTAGAACCCCGTCCGCAGCACGGTCGCCAGGTCGCTCCAGCGGTCCGTGACGCCCCAGCTGTCGAGCAGGGCCTGGCGCACCCCGGGGGAGCGGGTGGCCCAGGCGGACACCCCCAGCGCCAGGGCCGCCAGCCAGACCCCGACCAGCAGGAGGATCCGCAGGGTCCGCAGGGGCACCCGGTGGTCGGCGCTCCGACCCCTCCCGGCGGGTCCGTCCCCGCCCTCCGCCCGGCCGGCCCGCGCGCCGGTGAGTGCGGGCGCGAGAGCCCGCCCGGCGGCCATACCCGCGAAGAGGTAGGTCGCCCACGTCAGCACCGGGTAGTAGCCCGTGACGGCCAGCTCGGTGAGCAGCTGCCACGGGTTGGCCAGGCTCAGCAGGGAGGGCACCTGGTAGCTGCTCGGGGGCAGCACCGACCGCAGCACGAGGCTCAGGGCCGGGCTCGCCAGACCCCAGGCCAGGGCCAGCCAGGCCAGGGACGAGGCACGCCAGCGCAGGACCGGCAGCGCGCAGCAGAAGAGCAGCCCGTAGTAGGTGAGGATCACCGCCACGCCCGAGTCGAGCAGACCCAGCACCAGCCCGACGAGCGCGACCACCCCGGCCCGCACGAGCAGCCGGGCCCGGTGCACCCCGATCGTCCCTACGCCCACGTCCCGGGTGACCAGCACCAGGCTCACGCCCGCGAGCAGGGCGAACAGGGCCGAGGACCGCCCCGCCACCACCTGGAAGAGGACGGGGACCTCGGCGCCGTCGACGACGGTCAGGTGCGCGGCGAACATCCCCACGAGGGCCAGCAGGCGGGCCAGGTCCACCCCCAGCAGCCGGCTCGGGTATGCCGTCCCGACGGTGCTCAGCCCCACCACCTCAGCAGGGCGGCCGTGAGGGCGGCTGCGGCCACCACGACGATGAAGGGGGCCCGGAGCAGCAGGAGCCCCACCGCGACCCCGAGGCCTGCGGCCCGGGCGTCGAGCGTGGGCAGCCGGTCGCCGTCCAGGAGGCCCTGGGTGACGACCAGCGCGCTCAGGAGCGCGACCGTCAGCAGGGGCACGACCCGGTCCACCCAGGGCACGTGCAGGACCCGCTCGGGCACGAGGTAGCCGCCGAGCTTGAGCAGCCAGGCGAGCAGGCACGCGGCCAGGACGGCCAGCCAGAGCGTCACCGGTGTCCTCCCTCGAGCTGCCGCAGGACGTCGGCGTCCCGGGTCACGGGGGGCACGGGCAGGTCCGGGCCGGTGCCCTGGGTCGGCCGGGTGCGGCCGGTGGGGTCGGTGCGGTCGGTCGGCTCGCCGGAGGCCCGGCGCGGCAGTCCCACGACGAGGGCCGCGGTCGCGCCCACGAGGACCTCGACGCCCGTCGGCACGAAGGGGGCCGAGACGAGCGTGAGCACCAGGGCCAGCCCTGCGGTCGCCACCGGTCCCCGGCCCCGCAGCCGTGGCCACACCAGGGCCACGAAGGCCGCGGCCGCCGCGGCGTCCAGACCGTAGGCCCGGGGGTCGCCCATGGCCTCGCCGGCGAGCGCGCCGAGGAGCGTCGTCGTGTTCCAGATCACGAAGAGGGCGGCGCCGGTGACGTAGAACCCGATGCGGGCGTCGCGGTCCTGCGGCTGGCCCACGGCGACCGCCGTCGACTCGTCGATGGTGAGGTGGGCGGTGAGCGGCCGCAGCAGCGCGGACGGGCGCAGCCGTCGGGACAGCTCCAGGCCGTAGAAGCCGTTGCGCACCCCGAGCAGGCTGGCCGTGGCGACGGCCGCCACCGGGTGCCCTCCGGCACCGATCACGCCGTAGAAGGCGAACTGCGACCCACCGGTGAACATGAGCAGCGAGGTCAGCACCGTCTGCCACACCGTCAGCCCGGCGGCCACCCCGAGCGCGCCGGCACTGACGCCGTAGAGGCCGACCATCCCCACGGCCAGACCCTGCCGGGCCGCCGCCGTGCGCCACCACGGCGGCTGCACCTCCGTCGCGGACGGGGTCACAGGCTCACCACGAGGCGCACCTCCCGGGCCGTGCGCCCGTCCTCGTCCACCACCCGGTCGCGCCACGCGCCGTCGGGCTCGAACCCGGCACCGGCGAGGAAGGCCCGGGTCGCCCCCGCGTCCGCGAGCACCCACGTGGCCACGGCCTCGAGGTCGTCGTTGCCCGCCCGCAGGGTGTCGACGGCCGCGTTGAGCAGCCGCGACCCGTGCCCGGTGCGTCGACCCTGCGGGTGCACCCCGCCGTCCAGGATGACCCCGGTCCGGTCGGGGTCGAGCCCGGGCTCGTCCTCCGCCGGCCCCAGCGCGACGTAGCCCACGACCTGCGGGCCGGCGCAGGCGACCAGGAGGCGGTGCCGGGGGGTGGGCGGCTGCTCCAGGGACCGGCGCCAGACCGCCGCGAACCGCGGACCGGTGAGGGCGTCGACGACTTCGGGCGCCAGGAGGTCGGCATACTCCGTCTGCCAGACCCACGCCTGGACCAGGCCCACGGCCGGGGCGTCGCTGGGCCGGGCCGTGCGGACGCTCGCGTCCGCCACCGGGCCGGGGCCGGTGGCCGCCCCGTGGTCGTGGTCGTGCTGGTGCGGGTGGTCGTGCTGGTGATCGTGCTGGGAGTCGCTCACCGGCCCAGTCTCCCACCCGGGTCGTGTGACAGCTCCACCGTCGACGGACGGTCGGAGTGTCACACCGGGGGTCGGTTCTGGCACACTGGGGGGATGTACGGCAACGACTTCGGCGACGGTCCCGGCGCTCCGCTCAACGCCGCGGAGACCCAGGACTACGCGGACGCCCTGGCGGAGCACCTGGCGGCCTTCGACGCCCTGGTCGAGGACGACCAGCGGATCGAGCCGTGGGACGCGATGCCCGAGGGCTACCGCTCGACCCTCATCCGCCAGATCGCCCAGCACGCCCACTCCGAGATCATCGGTATGCAGCCCGAGGGCAACTGGATCAGCCGGGCCCCCAGCCTGCGACGCAAGGCGATCCTCATGGCCAAGGTGCAGGACGAGGCCGGCCACGGGCTCTACCTCTACTCCGCCGCCGAGACGCTGGGCGTGGACCGGGAGGAGCTGCTGGACAAGCTCCACACCGGCCGGCAGAAGTACTCCTCGATCTTCAACTACCCCACCCTCACCTGGGCCGACGTGGGGGCCATCGGCTGGCTGGTCGACGGCGCCGCGATCATGAACCAGGTGCCGCTGTGCCGCTGCTCCTACGGGCCCTACGCCCGGGCGATGATCCGGGTCTGCAAGGAGGAGTCCTTCCACCAGCGCCAGGGCTTCGAGATCCTGTGGACGCTGTCACGGGGCACCGAGGCCCAGCGCGCGATGCTCCAGGACGCCGCCGACCGGTGGTGGTGGCCGGCGCTGATGATGTTCGGCCCGCCGGACTCGGGCGAGAAGGCCAAGGAGGGTCACACGGCGCAGTCGATGGCCTGGGGGATCAAGCGGTTCACCAACGACGACCTCCGGCAGAAGTTCGTCGACATGACGGTGCCGCAGGCCCACAAGCTCGGCATCACCCTGCCCGACCCCGACCTGCGCCGGAACGAGGAGCGTGGGCACTGGGACTTCGGGGAGATCGACTGGGACGAGTTCTGGCGTGTGCTCAAGGGTGACGGCCCCTGCAACGAGCAGCGGATCGCCACCCGCGTCGCCGCCCACGAGGACGGCGCCTGGGTGCGTGAGGCGGCGGTGGCGTACGCCGCGAAGGCGGCGGCCCGGTCGGCCGGGGCGGTCGCGTGAGCGCCGACGGCTGGCCCCTCTTCGAGGTCTTCGTCCGGGCCCGGCGCGGGCTCAACCACGTCCACGTCGGCAGCCTGCACGCCCCCGACGCGCAGATGGCGCTGCGCAACGCGCGCGACCTCTACACGCGGCGGCAGGAGGGTGTCTCGCTGTGGGTCGTGGCCTCCGAGGACATCACCGCCTCGAGCCCGGAGGAGAAGGACCCGTTCTTCGACCCGGCCGCGGACAAGGTCTACCGCCACCCCACCTTCTACGACGTGCCCGAGGACGTGGAGTACCTGTGAGCACGACCGCCTACCTGCTGGGCCTGGGGGACGACGCGCTGATCTACGCCCAGCGGCTGGGGGAGTGGCTCACGCACGCCCCCCAGATCGAGGAGGACATGGCGCTGGGCAACGTCGGCCTGGACCTCCTGGGTCAGGCACGCGCGCTGCTCACCCGCGCCGGGGAGCTCGAGGGCCGGGGCAGGGACGAGGACGCCCTGGCGATGACGCGTGACGAGCGGGAGTTCCGCAACGTCCAGCTGGTCGAGCAGCCGCGCCGGGACTTCGCCTTCGAGATGGCGCGCATGCTCTGGTTCTCCAGCTACCAGCTGGAGCTCTACTCCGCGCTGCGGACCTCCGCGGACGCGACCCTGGCCGCGGTCGCGGGCAAGGCGGTCAAGGAGGTCGACTACCACCGCGACCACGCGACCCAGTGGGTCCTGCGCCTCGGGGACGGGACCGGCCTCAGCCACGAGCGGATGCAGGCGGGGCTGGTCGCCGTGAACCCCTACGTCGCCGAGCTCGGGGAGGACCACGACGCGGCCCGGTATGCCGTCGAGCAGGGCGTCGGGGTGCTCCCCTCCTCCCTCGCCGACGCGGTCAACGCCTACGTGTCCCAGGTGGTGGAGCAGGCCACGCTCACCATGCCCGACCCGCCCCGCTGGCTTGCCCGCGGCGGCCGGGAGGGGATCCACTCCGAGTCGATGGGCTACCTGCTCGCCGAGATGCAGCACATCGCGCGCAGCCACCCCGGCGCGAGCTGGTGAGGACCGCCGCCGTGGGCCCCGCACCCGCCTCCGAGCACGCCGCCGGCGACCTGCTGCCCCTGGTCGAGCGGGAGGTCAGGGCGGTCCTGGACCCGGAGATCCCGGTCCTCACCATCGAGGACCTGGGCGTGATCAGGGCGGTCGACCGGGTCGGTGACGGGCTCGTCGTCACCCTCACCCCGACCTACTCCGGCTGCCCGGCCATGCACGCGATGGAGCAGTCCGTGCTCGAGGTGGGCCGTCGGCACGGCGTGCCGCTCGAGGTGCGGACCCGGCTCGCGCCGGCCTGGACGACCGACTGGATGAGCGAGGCGGGCCGGGACAAGCTCAGGCGCTTCGGGATCGCCCCGCCGTCCGGGGCGGCACCGCATACCTCCGGGCCGGTGCCGCTGACCCTCACCGCCCGGGTGGTGGCCTGCCCCCGCTGCGGCTCCGAGGACACCGAGGAGCTCGCCCGCTTCGGCTCGACCGCCTGCAAGGCGCTGCGGCGCTGCCGCGGCTGCCGCGAGCCCTTCGACGAGTTCAAGCCGATCTGAGCCCACCGGGGCGGTCCGACCCCCCCCGCACCCGCACCAGCCAGGAGAGAGATGTCCCTGCTGCAGCAGCCGACGCGTCGCCGCGCCACCTTCCACGACCTCACCGTCAGCCGGGTGGACCGGCTCACCGACGACGCCGTGGCGGTCAGCTTCGCGGTCCCGCCCGAGCTGGCGGGGGAGTTCCTGTCCTTCGAGCCGGGGCAGCACCTTACGATCCGGGCCGAGATCGACGGGCAGGACGTCCGGCGCTCCTACTCCTGCTGCATCTCCCGGGCCCAGGCCCGGGCCCGAGGGGAGGTCCGGGTCGCCTCGGCGCGCGTGCCGGGCGGGCTGATGTCGACCTGGCTCAACGAGCACGTGGGCGTCGGCGACGTCCTGCAGGTGATGACCCCCACGGGGTCCTTCACCCGTGCGGTCGAGCCGACCGCGGCCAAGCACCACGTGGGCATCGCCGCCGGGTCGGGGATCACCCCGGTGCTGTCGATCCTGACGACCGTGCTGGAGGAGGAGCCGGCCTCGCGCGTCACCCTCGTCCTGGGCAACCGGCGCACCGACAGCATCATGTTCCTCGAGGAGCTGATGGACCTCAAGAACCGCTACCCCGGGCGGCTCACCCTGCTCAACGTCCTCTCGCGCGAGATCCAGGACGTCCCCCTGCTCACCGGGCGGATCGACCGCGACAAGCTGGAGGAGCTGATGGCCACCTTCACCCCGGAGGACGAGGTGGACGAGTGGTACCTCTGCGGGCCGTTCGGGCTGGTCGGGACGGCGCAGGCGGTGCTGGCCGAGCGGGGCGTGGACCCCCAGCACGTGCACCACGAGATCTTCCACGTGGACGACGCGGGGTCCCCGGTCACCCAGGCCCGCGCCCTCCCGGTCGACCCGACGGCGCCGCCGGAGGCGGTGGTGACGGTGACCCTGGACGGGCGCACCACCACGGTCCCGATGCCCACCCGGGCCGAGAGCATCCTCGACGCGACGCTGCGCGAACGCCCCGACGCCCCCTTCTCCTGCACCGGCGGCGTCTGCGGCACCTGCCGGGCCAAGGTCGTCGCCGGCGAGGTGCGTATGGAGCGCAACTACGCCCTGGAGGAGGACGAGGTCGGACGGGGCTACCGCCTCATGTGCCAGTCGCACCCTGTCAGCGACACGGTGGAGATCGACTACGACGCCTGAGCGCCGCCGGGGGTGCCGCGCCCCGCGTCGCGCCCCCGTCCCGAGCGGTCAGCCGCGATCCGTCAGCCGCGCAGGTCGTGCCAGGCGATGTCCAGCTCGAGCAGCAGCGCGCGCAGCAGCGGGAGGCTGACGCCGACCACGCCGTGGTGGTCGCCCTCGATCCCGGTGACGTAGGCGCCGCCCAGGCCGTCGACGGTGAACGCCCCGGCGACCTGCAGGGGCTCGCCGGTGGCGACGTAGGAGGAGATCTCCGCGTCGGTGAGGTCGGCGAAGTGGACGGTCGTCGTGGACGTGGCGCCCAGGGTCGCGCCGGTGCCGCCGTCCTCCTCGTCCCGGTTGTCCACGACCCAGTGCCCGGTGTGCAGCAGCCCCGTGCGCCCGCGCATCCGGCGCCACCGCTCCACGGCGACCTGGCTGCTGCCGGGCTTGCCGTGCACCTCCCCGTCCAGCTCCAGCACCGAGTCGCACCCCAGGACCAGCGCCGCGGGGTCGTGCCCGCGCACCACGTCCTCGCACTTGGCCTGCGCCAGCGTGAGCGCCACGTCGGCCGGCCCCAGGTCGGCCTGCCGCTCGCGGACGGCGGCCAGGGCCGCCTCCTCGTCCACCCCGGACACGATGACCTCCGGGTGCACCCCGGCGTGGGTGAGCGTCGTCAGGCGGGCAGGGGAGGCGGAGGCCAGGACCAGGGGGATCATGCGGACCAGGGTAGTGGCCGAGGTCCTGGGCTCAGAGCTCGCCGAGGACCGCGGCGCGCAGCGTGTCAAGGCCGACGCCGCCCACGTCGAGGGCGCGGCGGTGGAAGGCCTTGAGGTCGAAGGACTCGCCCTCCCGCTCGCGGACCGTGTCGCGCAGCTCCAGCCAGAGGCGCTCGCCGATCTTGTAGGACGGGGCCTGGCCCGGCCAGCCGAGGTAGCGGTCGAGCTCGAAGCGGACGAACCCCTCGTCCATGTTGACGTGGTTGTTGAGGAACTCCCAGGCCTTGTCGTAGGTCCACTCACCGCCGCCGACCTCCTCCGGGGCCTCGAAGCCGCAGTGCACGCCGATGTCGAGGACGACGCGGGCGGCCCGCAGCGACTGCGCGTCGAGCAGCCCCATCCGGTCGCCCGGGTCGTCCATGTAGCCCAGGTCGGCCATCAGCCACTCGCTGTAGAGCGCCCAGCCCTCACCGTGGCCGGAGGTCCAGGAGGCCATCCGGCGCCACCGGTTGAGCAGCTCGGAGCGGTAGACGGTCTGGCCGATCTGCAGGTGGTGACCGGGCACGCCCTCGTGGTAGACCGTGGTCAGCTCGCGCCAGGTGCCGAAACTCGTGACCCCCTTGGGGACCGACCACCACATGCGCCCGGGTCGGGAGAAGTCCTCCGAGGGGCCCGTGTAGTAGATCCCGCCCGTCTGGGACGGCGCGATCATGCACTCGATCCGCCGGACCGGCTCGGGGATGTCGAAGTGGACGTCGGCGAGCTGGGCCACGGCCTCGTCGGCCTTGACCTGCATCCACTCCCGCAGCGCGTCCGTGCCCTCCAGCTGGTAGGCCGGGTCGGCGTCCAGGACGGCCACCGCCTCCTTGACCGTGGTCCCCGGCCGGATCTGCTCGGCGGTCTCCTCCATCATCCGGGTGATCCGGGCCAGCTCGTCCTGGCCCCAGCGGTAGGTCTCCTCCAGGTCGATGACGGCCCCGAGGAAGCCCCGCGAGCGCAGCGCGTAGAGCTCCCTCCCGCAGGCGTCGGACTCCGGGGCCTGCGGGAGCAGCTCGGCCTCGAGGACCTCGGCCAGCGTCGCGTAGGCTTCCTTGGCGGACGCGACCGCCGCGGCGAGGTCGGCCCGGAGCGGCTCCGGCTGGACCTCGACTTCCCCGGCGAGGGCGTCGAAGGTGCTGGCCTCGTCCCCGGCCTGGTCGCGGCACTGCTCGGCCACCTTCTCCACCTGGCGTCGGGGAGCGACCTGCCCGTGCCCGGCGGAGAAGCGCAGCGCGGAGGCGTACTGCTCCAGGGCCGTCGGCACGGCCTCCAGGCGGGCCACGATCGTGCGCCAGTCCTCCTCCGACTCCTTGGCCATGAGGTCGAAGATGTCGCGGACGGCCTGCGGCGGGGAGGCGATGACGTTCAGGTCCGCGGGGGCGCGGCCCTCCAGGACGAGGTCCACCTCCTCCACGGCCAGCGACAGCCGCTCACGCAGGGCCGCCGCGGTCACGCGGTCGACGTCGTCCTCGGGCAGCAGGTCCGCCAGCTGCGCCAGGGTGGCGGCGGCCAGCTCCCGCTGGGCCCGCAGGCCCTCGACCGACAGGTCGTCGATCCGGTCGTCCTGCCCCGGCACCCCGAGGAAGGTGGCCTCCAGCGGGCTGAGGGCGACGGAGGCGTCCAGGTGGGCCTCGGCGAGGCGGTCGATGTCGGTCTGGGGGCGGCGGTGCTCGGTCACCCCTGGAATCTACCGCCCGGTCCACGACCGTCCGGGGCCAGGGGCGGGGCTCCCCGGGGGCGCCGCATACCCTGACCTCATGCTGGCCCGCGTGCGCTCGACCAACCTCGCCGTCCCCCGGCCGGACCCGGGCGCCGGTCGCACCACAGGGATCGACAAGCGGCCCGTGGACCGGATCGAGGTGTTCCGGCCCGGGCCCAGGTATGGCGACGGGCCCGGCGTCGTGGGCGACCACGTGGGCGACACCCGGCACCACGGCGGTGAGCAGAAGGCGGTTTACGCCTTCAGCCGGGAGGAGCTGGACTGGTGGGAGGGGGAGCTCGGGCGGGGCCTGCCGGACGGGATGTACGGCGAGAACCTCACGACCGAGGGGCTCGACCTGGAGTCCCTGCTGGTCAACCAGCGGGTGCGGGTGGGGGACGAGGTGGTGCTGGAGGTGTCGGTCCCGCGGACGCCCTGCGCCACCTTCCAGCGTCACATGGGCGAGAGGGCCTGGGTGCGGCGGTTCACCGAGCGCGGCCGGTGCGGGACCTACCTGCGGGTCGCGGTGCCCGGCACCGTCCGTCCGGGCGACCCGCTGGAGGTGCTGGAGCCGCCCGCCCACGACGTGGACCTGCGCACCGCCTTCGCCGCGGCCATGGGTGACGATCGTGCGGCACGCTCCGTGGTCGACGCCGGCTGCCTGCCGACGATATACCACGAGCGCCTCGCGCGGCATCTCGCCGGGGAGGGCTGAGGTGAGCGCCCGGGGAGGCACCGGGGTGACCCTGGGGTGAACGCCCCGGGCTCAGCGCGGCAGGGCCGAGGCGCGCCAGCCTCCCGGTCCCACGGCGGGGCGCGGGCGGGCGAAGCGGGACCGGGCCGTCCACAGGGTCCGCGGCGCGGGCGCCGGTGCGCCCTCGCCCGTGGCCGCCGCCAGCACGACGGTGAGCGCGGCCAGCTGTTCCGGGGTGGGGTTGCCCCGCTCCACCCTGATCACAGGGGTGTCACCCGCCGGTGCGCCCGCCGGGGGAGCCGCGTGCCCCAGCTCGATCGCGACGTCGCCGCTCACAGCGGGATGTTCCCGTGCTTGCGGGGGGCCCGGGTGGAGCGCTTGGAGCGCAGGTGGCGCAGCGCCCGGGCGACCTCGATGCGGGTGTGCGCGGGCTCGATGACGGCGTCGACGTAGCCGCGTTCGGCGGCGATGTAGGGGTTCGCGAGGGTGTCCTCGTACTCCTGGATCCGACGGGCCCGCTCGGCCTCGACGTCCCCACCGGCGTCGGCCGTCTCCTGCAGCTGCCGTCGGTAGAGGATGTTCGCGGCGCCCTGGGCACCCATGACGGCGATCTGGGCGGTGGGCCAGGCGAGGTTGACGTCCGCACCGAGGTGCTTGGAGCCCATGACGTCGTAGGCGCCGCCGTAGGCCTTGCGGGTGATGACGGTGACCAGGGGGACGGTGGCCTCGGCGTAGGCGTAGAGGAGCTTGGCGCCCCGCCGGATGATGCCCCCGAACTCCTGGTCGGTCCCGGGCAGGAAGCCGGGCACGTCCACGAAGGTGAGGATGGGGATGTTGAACGCGTCGCAGGTGCGGACGAACCGGGCGGCCTTCTCCGAGGCGTCGATGTCCAGGGTGCCCGCGAACTGCATGGGCTGGTTGGCCACGACCCCGACCGAGCGCCCCTCGACCCGGCCGAAGCCGGTGACGATGTTGGGGGCGAACAGCTCCTGGGTGGCCAGGAACTCCTCGTCGTCGAGGACGGCGCGGACGGCCTCGGTGATGTCGTAGGGCACGTTGGCCGAGTCGGGGATGAGGGTGTTGAGGGCCTCGTCGGCGTCAGTGACCTCCTCCAGCGCCTCCTGCTCGAAGGCGGGCGGGTCCTCGAGGTTGTTCTGCGGCAGGTAGCTCAGCAGCTCCTTGACGTAGTCGATCGCGTCGTCCTCGTCCGAGCCCATGTAGTGGGCCACGCCGGAGGTCGTGTTGTGGGTGCGGGCGCCGCCGAGGTCCTCGAAGGTGACGTCCTCACCGGTGACGGTCTTGATGACGTCGGGTCCGGTGATGAACATGTGCGAGGTCTGGTCGGCCATGACGATGAAGTCGGTGATGGCCGGGGAGTAGACGGCGCCGCCGGCGCAGGGTCCCAGGACCAGCGAGATCTGCGGGATGACGCCGGAGGCGTGCACGTTGCGCTTGAAGATCTCGGCGTAGAGGCCCAGGGCGACCACGCCCTCCTGGATGCGGGCGCCACCGGAGTCGTTGATGCCGACGACGGGGCAGCCGATCTTCATCGCCAGGTCCATGACCTTGACGATCTTCTCGCCGAAGACCTCACCCAGGGAGCCGCCGAAGACGGTGAAGTCCTGGGAGAAGACGCAGACCGGTCGTCCGTCGACGGTGCCGTAGCCGGTGACCACGCCGTCGCCGTAGGGGCGCCGGGTCTCCTGCCCGAACGCGGTCGAGCGGTGCCGGGCCAGGGCGTCCAGCTCGGTGAAGGACCCCTCGTCCAGCAGCGCGTCGATCCGCTCCCTCGCGGTCTTCTTGCCCTTGGCGTGCTGCTTGTCCACCGCGGTGGCCGAGCCCGCGTGGACGGCCTCGTCCATCCGGGCGCGGTGGTCGGCCAACCGGCCGGCGGTGGTGCGCAGGTCCGGGCCCTCGCCCGCCTGCGGGGCGTCGACAGTGTCGCTCATGGTGCTCAACTTAGCCTTGACGGTATGACGACAGACAGTCGGGACGGTGAGTTCCCCCGGTGGTGGTGGGAGACCCCCGAGCGGCACGCGAGCATCGGCTCCACCAACACCGAGGCCCTCGCGGACGCCCGGCCGGGGCGGGTGGTCGTCGCCGACCACCAGAGCGCGGGTCACGGCCGTCGCGGGCGGTCGTGGTCCTCCCCGCCGGGCACCGGGATGGCGATCAGCGCCGTGCTCCCGGGCCTGCCCGCGGCCGTCCTCGGCTGGGTCCCCCTCGCGGCGGGACTGGCCGTCGTGCAGGCGCTCGCCGACAGCCGGTGGCCCGTCCACGCCGTGCTGAAGTGGCCCAACGACGTGCTCGTCGAGGGTGGCGCGCGCCCCGGCAAGCTGTGCGGGGTGCTCACGCAGGTGGCCCCGTCCGGGGCGGTGGTCGTGGGCGCCGGGGTCAACGTGGACCACGAGGAGGACCAGCTGCCCGTCCCGTCGGCGACGTCGTGGCGGCTCGCCCGGGGTGGGGCGCCGCTTCCCGACCAGGCCCGCGAGGTCTTCCTCGAGGACTACCTGCGCCACCTGGCCGAGCGGCACGAGCAGCTGGCCGCCGGGCGGGTCGGGGCGGTGCGCGCCGCATACCTGGACCGGTCGGCGACCGTCGGCCGGACGGTGGTGGTGCACCTGCCCGACGGTGGCACTGCGGGAGGCCGGGCGGTCGGGCTGAGCCCGGACGGGGCCCTCGTCGTCGAGGGTGCACAGGGCCGCACCGTCCACCACGCCGGGGACGTGGAGCACGTGCGACCGGGCCTGCCCGTCGGCCAGGACCCGCACGGGTACCCTGCCTGACATGGCCTTCACGATGCTCCAGCTGACCCGGCACGGCGAGGGGGCCCACGTCGTGGAGCTGGCCCTGGACCGGCCGGCGGCGATGAACGCCATCTCGACCGCCTTCGCCGAGGAGATCACCGCGGCGACCGCCGAGCTGGCCGCGGACCCCTCCGTGCGGGCCGTCGTCGTGACCAGCACCCACCCGAAGGCCTTCTGCGTGGGGGCCGACCTCAAGGAGCGCAACGGCTTCACCGACGCGCAGATGATGGAGCACCGGCTCGTCACCCGGAAGGCCTATCGGGGGGTGCTGGACCTCCCCGTGCCCGCGGTGGCGGCCGTCGAGGGCTACGCGATGGGCGGGGGGATGGAGATCGCCCTGTCCTGCGACCTGGTGGTCGCCGGCGAGCAGGCCACCCTGGCGCTGCCCGAGGTGGGGGTGGGCGTCATCCCCGGCGGAGGCGGCACCCAGCTGCTCACCCGGCGCGTCGGCTGGTCCCGCGCCGCGTCCATGATCTTCACCGCGCGCCGGCTCACCGGCGCCGAGGCGCACGCCCTGGGCGCGGTGGACGAGCTCGCCACCCCCGGTGCCGCCCGGGCCCGGGCCCTGGAGATCGCCGCCCAGATCGCCCGGAACTCGCCGGTCGCCGTGCGCAACGCCAAGTCCGCCATGCGGCTGGGGATGGGCACCGACCTGGCCGCCGGGCTGGAGATCGAGGACGGCGCCTGGCGGGCGACGGCCTTCAGCGGCGACCGTCGCGAGGGCGTCGCCGCGTTCGCCGAGAAGCGCACGCCGCAGTGGCCCGGCGCATGACGCGGACGGGGGCATACTGGCCCGGGCCCACCACCCACGGAAGGACGGGGACGACGTGACGAGGGTGCTGCTCGCCGAGGACGACCCGACGATCTCCGAGCCCCTCGCACGCGCGCTGCGGCGGGAGGGGTATGTCGTCACCCTCGCCGAGGACGGCCGGGCGGCCCTGCGGGCCGCGGTCTCGGACGACCCCTACGACCTGCTCGTCCTCGACCTCGGTCTGCCCGTCATGGACGGTGTCGAGGTGTGCCGGAAGGTGCGGGAGAGCGGCAGCACGCTGCCCGTGCTCATGCTGACCGCCCGCACCGAGGAGATCGACACGGTCGTCGGTCTGGACGCCGGGGCCGACGACTACGTCACCAAGCCGTTCCGGCTCGGTGAGCTCATGGCCCGGGTGCGGGCGCTGCTGCGCCGGGGGCCGGGTGCGCCTCCGGTCCGCACCGGGGCACCGCTGCGCATCGACGTCGACGCCCGTCGGCTCTTCGTGCACGACCGCGAGGTTCGGCTGACGACCAAGGAGTTCGACCTGTTGCGCGTGCTCATGCGCGAGGAGGGTCGGGTCGTCTCCCGCGAGGTCCTCATGCGTGAGGTGTGGGACACCTGGTTCGGGTCCACCAAGACCCTGGACATGCACGTCTCGGTGCTGCGGCGCAAGATCGGCGACGACGCCCACGACCCCCGGCACATCGTCACGGTGCGGGGGGTCGGCTTCCGCTTCCAGAACGACCCCGACGGGACGGACTGACCCGGGGTGCGCACGATCCTGCGGGAGCACAGCACGCGGGTGATGCTCACCGTCACCGCCGTGCTCGTCGCCGTGGGCTCGCTGGCCGCGGTCGTCATGAACGAGGTCGAGCTGGCCCGTCAGGCCGCGGGGATGAACCTGCTGCCCACCTGGGTCACCGCCCTGGTGGTCCTGGTCTGCACCGGGGTGGCGCTGCTCATCGCCCACCCCTGGGCCCGCTCGCTGGCCGACCGCACCTCCGAGACCGTGGCCGTGCCGCTGCGCCGCCTGGCGCACCGGACCGACGAGATGGCCTCCGGGGGGTTCGCCCTGGATCCCCAGGCCCGCCCCGGACGGCTCGTCGACCCCGGTCCATGGCACTCCGGCATCCTGGAGGTCGACGCCCTGGCCCGGGAGATCGACCGGCACCACCAGACCTTCGCCCGGGCCCTGGTCTTCGAGCGGTCGTTCGCCGCCGACGCCTCCCACCAGCTGCGGACGCCGCTGGCGGCGCTGCTGCTGCGGCTGGAGGAGATCGCCCAGTCCGACGACCCGGCCGTGGCCCGCGCGGAGGCGGACATCGCCATCGCGCAGGTGGAGCGGCTCACCGGCGTCGTGGACGAGCTGCTGCGCCGCACCCGGGCCGGGCACGCCAGCGGCGGGGCGGTGAGCGCCGTGGACACCGTGCTGGCCGGGATCGACAAGGAGTGGACACCCGCCTTCGAGGAGGCCGGCCGCACGATCCGGCTCACCTGCGAGCGGGGCGTCATCGTGGAGGCCAGCAGCTCGGCGCTGTCCCAGGTGCTCAACACCCTGGTGGAGAACGCCCTCATCCACGGTGCGGGGCAGGTCGACGTGCACGTGGCGCGGTCCGGCCCCTCCGCGGTGGTCACCGTGGGCGACCACGGGCCCGGCGTGCCGAGGGAGCTGTCCCGGGCGATCTTCGACCGGGGCCGCACCACAGGGGACGGCACCGGTCTGGGTCTGGCCGTCGCGCGGGAGACGGTGGAGGCGATCGGCGGGCGGCTGGAGCTGGTCCAGGCCCGTCCGGCCGTCTTCTCCTGCTACCTGCCGCTGGCCGAGACGTCCTGACCCGCCGCGGGGCCCGGGGTGGGAGCCGTCGACGGAGATCCGGCCGCAGGCACGTCATCCCCGGACCCTCGCGCCTCGGCGGCCAGCTCGCCGCGGAAGACGAAGGTGCGGTAGGCCCAGAAGCGGAAGAGGGTACCCAGCGCCAGCCCGATCCCGTTGCCGGAGATGTTGTCAGCGAGCTGGCTGTCCAGCCCCAGCACGTAGCGGGAGAACCCCAGGCAGGCCAGCGCGATCCCCAGCCCGACGACGTTGAAGAAGACGAAGAGCACGAACTCCCGGGGCACCCCCTCGCTGCGCCGGTGCCGGAAGGTCCACCACCGGTTCCCCAGCCATGAGAAGACCGTCGCGACGCCGGCCGACACCGTCTTGGCCCACAGCGGCGAGTCGGCCATCGGCCCCGGGTCCGCCCCGGGCAGGCCGAAGACGAGCAGGTTGTAGAGGACGGTGTCGAGCACGAAGGCCAGCGCCCCCACGGTGCCGAACTTCGCCAGCTCCTGCACCAGCACCTGGTAGCCGGCGCGCAGCCGGTCCACCAGGCCGGGTCGAGGAGAGGTCACGGGCGGCGATTCTACGTCGCGGCGCTGGGTAGGGTTGCTAGGTGACCATCTCCGACCCGGCCCCCCCGCCGCTGCGCGCCGAGGGCGGCTTCCCCGTCGTGGGGATCATCGGCGGGGGCCAGCTCGCCCGCATGTCGCAGCCCCCGGCCGTTGCCCTGTCCATCACGCTGTCGGTCCTCGCCGAGTCGGAGACCGCCAGCGCGGCGCTCGTCGTCCCGCACAGCCCGGTCGGGGAGCACACCGACCTGGAGGCCGTCCGCGACTTCGCCCGGCACTGCGACGTCGTCACCTTCGACCACGAGCACGTGCCGCCGGAGGTGCTCGCCGTGCTCGAGGCCGACGGGGTGCCGCTGCACCCGTCACCGGCGGCGCTCGTGCACGCCCAGGACAAGCTCGCCATGCGTCGCCGGCTCTCCGAGCTCGGCCACCCCTGCCCACGCTGGGCCCGGGCCCGCACCGCCGCCGACGTCGAGGCCTTCGCCGCCGAGGTCGGCTGGCCGCTCGTCGTCAAGGCGCCCCGCGGGGGCTACGACGGCAGGGGCGTGCAGGTGTGCCGTGCCCTCGGGGACGTCGAGCCCTGGCTCGCGGGGGTGGGTCAGGGCGGGCTGGCCGACGGGCTCCTGCTGGAGGAGGCGGTGTCCTTCCGCCGCGAGCTCGCCGTCCTGGTGGCCCGCAGCCCCTCCGGCCAGGCGGCCGCCTGGCCGGTCGTGGAGACCGTCCAGACCGACGGCATCTGCACGGAGGTGCTGGCCCCGGCCCCCGACCTCGACCCCGTCCTGGCGGTCGCCGCCGTGGAGGGCGCCCTGCGCCTGGCCGGGGAGCTGGGGGTCACCGGGGTGATGGCCGTGGAGATGTTCGAGGTCCACCGGGAGGGCGCCGAGGGCGGCGCGGCCTCCGCCGGCTATCTCGTCAACGAGCTCGCCATGCGCCCGCACAACAGCGGCCACTGGACGATCGAGGGGTCGGTGACCAGCCAGTTCGAGCAGCACCTGCGGGCGGTCCTCGACCTGCCGCTGGGTGATCCCTCACCCCGCGACGCCTGGACCGTCATGGGCAACGTGCTGGGCGGGGAACACCCGGACCTGTACCCCACCTACCGCCACCTCATGGCCCGCGACCCCGGGCTGAAGATACACCTCTACGGCAAGGGTGTCCGCCCCGGGCGCAAGCTCGGCCACGTCACGGTCTTCGGCGGTGACGGCACCACCGGGTCCCTCTCCGCCCTGCGCGAGCGGGCCCGCCACGCGGCCGACTACCTGCAAGGAGTGATCGAGGAGTGAGCACCCCGCAGACCCCTGCGACGGCGGCACCGCTGGTCGGGCTCGTCATGGGCAGCGACAGCGACTGGCCGGTCATGGAGGCCGCGGCCCTGACGCTGGAGGAGTTCGGCGTCCCCTACGAGGCCGACGTCGTCTCGGCCCACCGCATGCCGGGCGAGATGATCGACTACGGCCGGCAGGCGGAGGCCCGCGGCCTGCGGGTCATCGTCGCCGGGGCGGGGGGCGCGGCGCACCTGCCCGGCATGCTCGCCTCGGTCACCGTGCTCCCCGTGATCGGCGTGCCGGTCCCGCTCAGGCACCTGGACGGCATGGACAGCCTGCTCTCGATCGTGCAGATGCCCGCGGGCATCCCGGTCGCCACCGTCTCGGTGGCCGGCGCCCGCAACGCCGGCCTGCTGGCCGTGCGGGTGCTGGCCGCGGGGGAGGGCGAGCAGGCGGCCCGGTGGCGCGAGCGGCTGGGCCGGTTCGCCGAGGACCTGCGCGACCAGGCCCACGCCAAGGGGGCCCGGCTGCGGGAGCGGCGGGCCGGCACCCAGGGCTAGGTTGGGCCCATGCGTTTCGGAGTGTTCGTGCCCCAGGGCTGGCGGATGGACCTCGTCGGGATCGCTCCCGAGCGGCAGTGGGGGGTGATGCTGGACCTCGCCCAGCGGCTGGACGCCGAGGAGTCCTGGGAGTCGCTGTGGGTCTACGACCACTTCCACACCACGCCCGAGCCGACGCAGGAGGCCACGCACGAGGCGTGGACCCTCATGGCGGCGCTCGCCGCGACCACGGGCCGGGTGCGGCTGGGGCAGATGTGCACCTGCATGAGCTACCGCGAGCCGACCTACCTGGCCAAGGTGGCTGCGACCGTGGACGCCATCTCCGGCGGCCGGGTCGAGATGGGCATCGGTGCGGGGTGGTACGAGCACGAGTGGCGCGCCTACGGCTACGGCTTCCCCAGCGCCGGGGAGCGGCTGGCCCGGCTCCGCGAGGGCGTGGAGATCTTCCGACAGATGTGGACGACGGGCAGCGCCACCCTCGAGGGCGAGCACTACCGGGTCGACGGGGCCCTCTGCCACCCCCGACCCCTCCAGGGGACGGCCTTCGAGGGCAGCCCGCGCAACGGCATACCGATGTGGATCGCGGGCGGCGGGGAGCGCAAGACGCTGCGCATCGCGGCGGAGTATGCCGACTGCACCAACTTCGACGGCTCCCCGGAGGGTTTCACCCGAAAGTCCGAGATCCTGCGTCAGCACTGCGCGGACGCCGGGACGGACTTCGAGGCCATCGTCCGCTCCGCCAACTACAACGTCGTCATCGGCCGCGACGAGGCGGAGGTGGAGGAGCGGCTCGCCGGGGTCAAGGACCGGTTCCTGCGGGCCGGCCTGGACGAGGACCGCGCCGAGGCGCAGGTCGCCAGCCTGCGGAACCAGCCCGCCGTCGGCACCCCCGAGCAGATCGTCGAGACGCTGCAGGGGCTGCAGGAGCGAGGCATGACCTACGCCATCACCTACTTCGCCGAGGCCGCCTACGACACCTCCGGCGTCGACCTCTTCGAGGACGAGGTCATCCCCGAGCTGCAGGGCTGAGGCGGGCAGCCTCCCGGCGGGAGGGGCGGCGGCCCCGAGTAGGCTCGGCGCCATGAGCGACTTCGACCTGTTCCGGATCAACGAGGACCACGAGGCACTGCGGGAGGCGGTCCGCGAGATCGCCGAGGAGCAGATCGCGCCGCACGCCGCGGCGGTCGACGAGGAGAGCCGGTTCCCGCACGAGGCGCTCAAGGCCCTGACCTCCACCGACATGCACGCCCCGCACATCCCGGAGGAGTACGACGGCGTCGGTGCCGACGCGCTCGCCACCTGCATCGTCATCGAGGAGGTGGCCCGCGCCTGCGCCTCCAGCTCGCTCATCCCGGCGGTCAACAAGCTCGGCACGATGCCGCTCATCCTTGCCGCCAGCGAGGAGGTCAAGGCGAAGTACCTCCCGCCGGTCGCCCGCGGGGAGGCGATGTTCTCCTACGGTCTGTCCGAGGCGGGGGCCGGGTCGGACACCGCGGGTATGCGGTGCCGCGCGGTCGAGCAGGGCGACGGCTCGTGGGTCCTCAACGGCCAGAAGTCCTGGATCACCAACGCCGGCGAGTCTGAGTTCTACACCGTCATGGCGGTCACCGACCCCGACGGCCCGCGCGGACGCAACGTCACGGCCTTCGTGGTGGAGAAGGGCGATCAGGGCTTCACCTTCGGCGAGCCGGAGAAGAAGCTCGGCATCAAGGGCTCACCCACCCGGGAGCTGCACTTCGACAACTGCCGCATCCCCGGTGACCGGATGGTCGGCGGCCTGGGCGAGGGCCTGAAGATCGCCCTGAGGACGCTCGACCACACCCGCGTCACCATCGGGGCCCAGGCCGTCGGCATCGCCCAGGGCGCGCTCGACGCCTCGCTGGCGTACGTCAAGGAACGGCAGCAGTTCGGCAAGGCGATCGCCGAGTTCCAGGGCGTCCAGTTCATGCTCGCCGACATGGGGATGAAGCTGGAGGCCGCCCGGCAGATGGTGTACGTCGCGGCCTCGAAGTCCGAGCGCGGGGACGCCGACCTGCCCTTCTTCGGAGCGGCGGCCAAGTGCTTCGCCTCCGACGTGGCGATGGAGGTGACGACCGACGCCGTGCAGCTCTTCGGTGGCTACGGCTACACCAAGGACTTCCCCGTCGAGCGGATGATGCGGGACGCCAAGATCACCCAGATCTACGAGGGGACCAACCAGGTCCAGCGGGTCGTCATGGCCCGGCAGCTGCTCAAGGGCTGAGCGCGGCTCAGTCCTCCTCGGCCGTGGTGGCCTCGGCGTCCTGCTGCTCCGGCTCCTCCGTGGAGCGCAGCAGCACCAGCGGCTCACCGCCAGCCTCGGTGCGGCCGACGACGAGCTCCTCGTCCTGGCGCCGCGTGCTCGTGCCGTAGGTGTAGGTGACCGTCGAGGTCACGAGCACCGAGCCGTCCTCGCGCTGGGTGCCCACCATGCCCTCGTAGCGCAGGCCGGTGAGCCCGTCACGGATCTCCGGATCCACCTCGACGTCGGGGCCCAGCAGCGGGGCCACCCCGGCGGCGCCCTCACGGGACAGGACCACGTAGAACCGGTCCGCCAGACCGACGGCCTCCGCCACCGTGACCGGCGCCGCGTCGGTGGGCTGGGTCACCGACGTCGGGTCGGTGCCCCCGGGGTCGTCGAGGCCCTGGGCGATGGTCCACACGAGCCAGCCCAGGGCGGCCAGGAGCGGGACGACGAGCAGCCACCCCAGCCACATCGAGCGGCGGACCGGCCCGCGACGTGCGGGGGCCCGACCGCGCGTCGTGCGGGTCCGCGACGCCGGACCGGGAGCCGGGGCGCGGTGCTGCTCGGGTCCGCCCGGCCGGGGCCCGGCGTGCGGGTCCCGCCCGCCCGGCCAGGGCTCGGGGCCGCGCTCCGCGGCATGAGGTATGGAGCGGGTCGGGTCGACGACCGGGACGGCCTGGGTGGAGGGGGGACCGGCCCGGCCGTCCCCCAGCGCGGCACCCACGGCCGCGCCGGCCGCAGCACCGGACCCCGCGGCCCACGCGGCGTCGTCCCGGTGACCGGGTGAGGACCCCGGCGTCCCCGGTCCGCCCCCGCCGGCGATCCGGCGCAGCTCGGTGGCGGCGTGCTCGGCGGTCCAGCGACGGGCGGGGTCGAGCTCCAGCATCCCGCGCAGCACGGGCGTCAGCGCCCCGGCCCGCGTGGGCGGGGCCGGGGAGTCCCGGGCGATCGTGTGGAGCTGGGCGACGCTGTTGGGCTCCTCCCGGAACGGTCGCCGGCCCTCGACCGCCGCATACAGGGTCGCCCCGAGGGCCCACACGTCGGAGGCCGGCGAGGGGTCCTCGCCGCGGGCCAGCTCGGGGGAGAAGTAGGCGGCGGTGCCGGCGACGAAACCGGTCTTGGTGAGGGCCGCGTCCTCCTCCGCCCGGGCGATCCCGAAGTCGGTGAGCTTGGCGTTGCGCCCGGTGTCGTCGGTGAGCAGGACGTTGCCGGGCTTGACGTCCCGGTGGACGATCCCGGCCCGGTGGGCGGCCGACAGCGCGGTCGCGACCTGCGCGCCGATCCCCGCCACGAGGTCGACGGGCAGCGCGCGTCCCCCCTCCATGAGGGCGGCCAGCGAGGGCCCCGGGACGTACTCCATGACGATCCAGGGGGTTCCCTCGAACTCGAACGCGTCGTAGACACGCACGACGTGCTCGTGGGCCAGGGTGGCGCTGGTCCGCGCCTCCCGCAGGCCACGCGTCACCAGGACCTCGGCGTCGGTCTCGCCGGCGACCCGCTTGAGCGCCACCTCCCGCCCCAGCTTCTCGTCGAGGGCGAGCCAGACGATCCCGCCTCCGCCGCGCCCCAGGGTCCGCAGGATGCGGTAGCGGTCGGCGACCCGGCCGGGGTCGTCCCCGGCCCGGGCGACGTCCGTGGTCTCGGGCTCGTGCCGGTCATCGTGGTTGTCGCTCATGGATCACCTCCGGTCCAGTCTGGCGTACGCGGCGGGGGTCAGGGGGTGGGGACCGTCACGGCCTGGCCGTTCCGGAGCGCGGTGAACAGGGCCGCAGCCCCTTCCTCGTTCCACAGGACCGCGCTGCCCACCGGGCTGGCGAAGTTGGCCTGGGCCACCGGGACGGTGACCGAGGTGCCGGAGCCGTTCGCGACCGACCGCATGGCCAGGGCGAGCCGGCCGGCCTCGATCAGCGAGGTGTCGTCCCCGAGGGCCAGCGCGCCCCCGGTGGCGGTGCCCACCTGGTGCAGCCGCCAGGGGTTGAGGACCGTGGCGGGGGTGGCGAGCTCCTGGACGAGGGCGCCGAGGAACTCGCGCTGGCGCTCCACGCGCCCGATGTCCCCCCGGGGATCGCTGTAGCGCATCCGTACGTAGCCTAGGGCCGAGGCCCCGTCGAGCACCTGGCAGCCGGCCGGCAGGTCGAGGTGGGCCTTGTCGTCCTGGATGGGCTCGTCGAGGCACATCTCCACCCCGCCGACACCGTCGACGACGGTGACGAACCCGCCGAAGCCGATCTCCAGGTAGCCGTCGACCCGCATGCCGGTGGCGCGCTCGACGGTGTCGGTCAGCAGCTCGGGGCCGCCGCGGCTGTGCGCGGCGTTGAGCTTGTCCCACCCGTGGTCGCGGATGTCCACGTAGCTGTCCCGCGGCAGGCTCACCAGCGTCGGGCTGCCCAGGGTGGGCACGTGCAGCAGCATGACCGTGTCGGCCCGCGAGCCCTCGGTGAAGCCGGTGCCGAAGTCGTCCCGCTGGTCCTCGGTCAGCTGCTCACGGCTGTCCGTGCCGACGAGCAGGAAGGTCGACCCGGCGGCGCCGCCCGGCCGGTCCGCGACGTCCGGCGTGGCGTCCACCCGGTTGACGCTGCCCCACACCAGGGAGAGCACGACGATCATGGTCACGACGTAGGCCACGACCAGCAGGGCCAGGAGAGCGAGGAACCGGCGGAAGCCGTAACGGGGCCGGCGCCGGCGCCGGCGGGGCGCGGGGGCGGTACGGCGCCGCGGCGGCGGTCCGGAAGGGGCCCGACGCTCGTCGTAGCGCTCGTCGTACGGGTCGTAGCCCTGGCGACGGTCGTCGTAACGCTCGTCGTAAAGGTCGTAGCCCTGGCGACGGTCGTCGTAGCGCTCGTCGTAAGGGTCGTAGCCCTGGCGACGGTCGTCGTAGCGGTCGTCGTAGGCGTCGTAGCCCTGGCGCCGGTCGTCGTAGCGCTGGCGAGGGTCGTCGTAGCGGTCGTCGTAGGCGTCGTGGCCCTGCTCGTCGCGGCGCGGCGGCCGCGGCATGCGCTGCGTCGGGTCGCCCTGCGGGGACCGGTCGTCCCGCCCCCGCGCAGGGCGCGGCACGGGGCGGGTCCAGTCGTCGTCGGGTGGGCGAGGCACGGACAGACAGCCTAGGCCAGGTGCCTTGTGGTCGGCTGGACGTGGCCCGCGCGAGCCGCAGCGGGGCGTCCCCGCCCGGAAGGTAGCCTCGCGGACGTGACCCCGACGCCCGACCGCACCGCATACCCGCCCGTCTCGGTCATCATGCCCATCCTCAACGAGGAGGGGCACCTCGAGGAGGCGGTGCGCTCGGTGCTGGCGCAGGACTACCCCGGGGGGATGGAGGTGGTGGTCGCGGTCGGGCCGAGCCGTGACCGCACGCGGGAGGTCGCCGACCGGCTCGCCGCGGGTGACCCCCGGGTGCTCGTGGTGGACAACCCGGGCGGCCGCACGCCGGACGGTCTCAACGCGGCCCTGGCCGCCTCCCACCACGGGATCGTCGTGCGGATGGACGGCCACGGCGCGATGAGCGAGGGCTACGTGCGGCGGGCGGTGGAGCTCCTGGAGGAGACGGGGGCGGCCAACGTCGGGGGCCTCATGCTCGCCGAGGGCTCGACCGACATGCAGCAGGCCGTCGCGATCGCCATGCGCTCACCGCTGGGCATCGGTGGGGCCCGCTTCCACGTCGGAGGACGGGCGGGACCGGCCGAGACCGTCTTCCTCGGGGTCTTCCGCCGGGCCTGGCTGGAGCAGGTCGGCGGCTACGACCCGTCCTACACCCGCGCGCAGGACTGGGAGCTCAACCACCGGATCCGCAAGGCCGGCGGGGTCGTGTGGTTCACGCCCGAGCTGACGGTCACCTACCGGCCCCGGTCCAGCTTCGGTGACCTGGCCCGGCAGTTCTACACCAGCGGCCAGTGGCGGCGGCAGGTGGTGCGCCAGCACCCCGACAGCGTCAACGCCCGCTACCTGGCGCCTCCGGCGGCCCTCGCCCTCGTCGTGGGTGGCGCGGTCGGTGGGCTGCTGAGCCGGCCGATGTGGGTGCTCCCGCTGGGGTATGCGGCGGCCGTCACCGTCGGCGGGGCGTGGATCTCACGCGGCCAGGGCGTCGGGGTCCGGGCCCGGATGCCCGCGGTGCTGGCGACGATGCACCTGATGTGGGGCGCCGGGTTCCTCCGCGGACCCGACGCCCCACCACGCTGACCCGGCTGCTCAGCCCTCCGTGGGAGGGGTGGGCTCCGGGGTCGGCTCGTCGACCGCGATGCGCAGCTGGGGCTCGGTCTTCTCCACGACCTCCTCGACGCTGACGCCCGGGGCGACCTCGCGCAGGACCAGGCCCTCGGGGGTGACGTCGATGACCGCGAGGTCGGTGATGATGCGCTGGACGACCTGCAGACCGGTGATGGGCAGGTCGCACTCCTCGACGATCTTGTAGGAGCCGTCCTTGGCGACGTGGTCCATGAGGACGATGACCTTCTTGGCACCGAGCACCAGGTCCATCGCGCCGCCCATGCCCTTGACCATCTTGCCCGGGATCATCCAGTTGGCGATGTCGCCGGCGCGGGAGACCTGCATGGCCCCGAGGATGGCCGCGTCGACCTTGCCGCCGCGGATCATGCCGAAGCTGGTGGCCGAGTCGAAGAAGCTGGCGCCCGGCCGGACGGTCACCGTCTCCTTGCCGGCGTTGATGAGATCGGCCTCCTCCTCACCCTCGTAGGGGTAGGGGCCCACGCCCAGGATGCCGTTCTCCGACTGCAGCACCAGCTCGACGTCGTCCGGGACGTAGTTGGGGACGAGCGTGGGCATGCCGATGCCCAGGTTGACGTAGTCCCCGTCGCTCAGCTCACGGGCGGCGCGGGCCGCCATCTCCTCACGGGTCAGAGCCATGGCTCAGGCCTCCTGGTTCGTCGTCGGGCGGGGGCGCGTGGTCACGCGCTCGATGTCCTTGGCCGTGGCCTGCTCGGGGGTGAGGGCGAGCACCCGCTGGACGTAGATGCCGGGCAGGTGCACGTCGTCGGGGTCGATCTCACCGGGCTCGACGAGCTCCTCGACCTCGGCGACCGCGATGCCGGCGGCCATGGCGCACAGGGGGTTGAAGTTGCGGGCCGACTTGTTGAAGACCAGGTTGCCGTGCCGGTCGCCCCTGGCGGCCCGGACCAGGCCGAAGTCGGCGAAGATCGACTCCTCCAGGACGTAGTCCCGGGCGTGCCCGCGCACGGAGTACTCGCGCTTCTCCTTGGGAGGGGACTCCAGCACCACATTGCCCTCGGCGTCGTAGCGCCACGGCATACCTCCCTCGGACACCTGCGAGCCCACCCCGGTGGGGGTGTAGAAGGCCGGGATGCCGGCGCCGGCGGCGCGCATCTTCTCGGCCAGCGTGCCCTGGGGGGTCAGCTCGACCTCGAGCTCGCCGGAGAGGTACTGCCGCGCGAACTCCTTGTTCTCACCCACGTAGGAGGCGATGACCCTGCTGATCCTGCCCTCGGCCAGGAGCAGGCCCAGGCCGGCGCCGTCCACGCCGCAGTTGTTGGAGACGACCTGGAGGTCCTTCACCCCCTGGGCGAGGACCTCCTCGATGAGCACGGTGGGGATGCCGGAGAGCCCGAACCCACCGACGGTGACCGTCATGCCGTCGGTGAGGCCTGCCAGCGCCTCGGCTGCGGAAGCGACTACTTTGTCCATGCCAGGAGGCTACCCGCCGCGGGGGACGCGTCAGCCGGGACCCCCGGCGTCCGGGACCGCCCGGAAGGTCACGCCCTCGGCCGTCAGCCGCGGGTCGTCGTCGGCCGGCAGGGGGCCGTCCACCAGGACCGCGGAACCGTCGGTCGCGAGCATCTGGAGCACCACCCGGACGAAGGTGCCCCGGTCCCGCGTCGTGACCAGGGAGCGGCCGCCCGTCGGCAGGGGCGCCAGACCCTCGAGGAGGTCGGCGTAGGTGACCCGGGAGCCGAAGGTGACCAGGGCCGTGTCCTGCGGGTCCACCTCGTCCCACGCGACGAAGTCGTCGGCGTAGCTGGACAGCTCGGCGGCCTCGTCCATGACCCCCGAGCGCAGCTCGGCCCCGAAGTGGCGGGACAGGGCCGGCAGCGCCACGGCCACCACCTCGTCGCAGTCCTCGGCGAGCTCGCTGTCGGGGTCGGTGGTGACCAGGACGTCGGCCCCCTCGTGGGTGTCCACGGTCAGGGTCGCCCCGACCGACCAGACCGCCAGCGCCCAGTAGGCCAGCCGCCAGTGCGGCGCGGGGAGGTCCACGAGGACGACCGAGCCGGGCTGGACGTCCAGGCCCTCCTGGAGGGCGTTCGCGGCCTTGGCGACCCACGTCCGCAGCACGCGCCGGGAGATCTCGATCCGTTCGCCGGTGCCGTCGGGGTTGTCGTCGTAGTAGGTCAGCGCCGGGCGGGTGGCGTCGGCGGCCACGGCGTCGGAGAGGACCTGGGCTGGAAGGTGCACGGACCCCAAGGTAACGCCACGTCTTGCGTCGGCGTGCCCGGAGGGGCAGGCTTGGGCGCCGTGACCCCAGCCCCGCGTCGACCCGTGCCGGGGGTCCCCCCGGCCACGGGACCGGCCCTGCGCCCGGTGCGCAGGGTATGGCGTCCGGACGGCCCGGTCGACGTCCGGGCCACCTGGGGGGTGCTGCGGAGAGGGGCGGGCGACCCCTCGTGGGTGGTCGCGCGCGGCGCCCTGTGGCGCGGCATCCGGGCTCCCCAGGGTCCGGCGACGCTGCGTCTGGTGCCGCACCCCGGGGAGGGGGTGGTCGAGGCCGAGGCATGGGGGGCGGGGGCTGCCTGGGTGCTGGAGCACCTGCCCGGCATGCTGGGGGAGGGGGACGAGGGGCGGGCCACCTTCGTCGCGCACCACGGGGTGGTCGCCGACGCGCTACGGCGCAACCCGGGGTGGCGGGTGCCGAGGACGGGCCTGGTCCTGGAGTCCCTCGTCCCGGCCGTCATCGAGCAGAAGGTGACCGGGCAGGAGGCCTTCTCCGGGTGGCGGCGGATCGTCCGCCGCTTCGGGGAGCCGGCCCCCGGGCCCGGCGGACCTCTCGGCCTGGTCGTGGCGCCGTCGGCGCCGACGCTCCTGTCGATCCCCTCCTGGGAGTGGCTGGGGGCCGGCGTGAGTCCGCAGCGCTCCGACACGGTGCAGCGGGTGGCCCGCGTCGCCTCGCGGTTGGAGGAGGCGGCCGACCTCGATCGCGTGGCGGCGCGGCGCCGCCTCACGAGCATCCCCGGGGTCGGCGTGTGGACCGCGGCCGAGACCGCGCACCGGGCGTTCGGCGACCCCGACTCGGTGAGCTTCGGCGACTACCACGTCGCGGCCAACATCGGGTGGGCGCTGACCGGCCACCCCGTCGACGACCAGGGCCTGGTGGAGCTGCTCCGGCCGTACGCGGGGCAGCGCTACCGCGTGCAGCGGCTGCTGGAGCTGGTCGGTGCGCTGCGGCCCCGGCGGGGTCCGAGGATGGCGCCCCGGGCCCACCTGCCGGTGGCCCGGCGTCACCCCAGGGGTGGTCGGGAGCCGGGGGCGCGGTCGGCCTGAGACGGCGCGCCCGTGCCGGGGTGCTCCGCCACGTGCACCGCGGCCCCCACGTCCTCGCCCGCCAGGGCCACCTCGAGCCGTGCGGCGACGCGCCCCGCGGTGACCGGGTCCGGTGCGTGCACCGCATACCCGGTGCCGGCGGAGCCGGTGACCCCCGCACCGGGGTGGCCCAGCACCGCGAGCCGGACGGCCCGCGCGCCCCTCTCCTCCACGGGCTCCGGCCCCACCGGGGCGAGCCCGACCTCCTCGGCCGCCACCGAGCCGGGCGGGGCGCCCAGGGCGGCTCGCACCGCCTCGTGGTGACCCACGGCGAACCAGTCGGAGGGGCCGGTCCGGACCAGGGAGCGTGCCCCGGGCGTCGTCCCGGCGGGGGCCACGGCCTCCGGGAGCCCGCGGACGAGCGCCGCGGCCACCCCACCCAGCTTGCCCTTGACCAGGTCGGCCGCCGCGGCGAGCTCGTCGGCGAGGGCCCGCTCGGTGACGGCCAGCGGGCGCCCGTCGACGTCGGTCCCTCCCCGCAGGTCGTCCACGACGTGCAGCCCGTGCGCGCCCAGGGCGAGGTCGACCTGCCCCGCCCGCCAGGCCCGGCCCGCCGTGTCGGTGAGGATCACGCCCACCCGCGTGCCCGGCCGGAGCCCCACGAGGCGCGCGTGCAGGTCCGCCGCGGCGGCGTCGGGGTCCTCCGGCAGCAGCAGGACACCACCGTCCGGACCGGTGTTGGAGGCGTCCACGCCGGCCGCCGCCATGACCGGGCCGGCGACGGCCTCGACCACCCGGGTGGTGCCGCGCGGGGTGCGGCGCTCGGCGACGACGCGCACGGTCGCGCGTGCCACGACCTGCTCCCGGTGCCGCCGGGCCCCCTCGGGGGAGGCGGGGGAGGCCTCGCGCAGGCCGAGGGCCTTCGACACGACCTTGCTCGACACCGCCAGCACGTCCCCGTCCTGCAGCCCGCCCCAGGGCTCCAGGCCCGCAGGAGGAGCGGGGCCAGGTCGGTGCCCGCCGTGACCTCCGGCACCCCGGTCAGGGGGCCAGGAGCACGCCGCCCCGTCCGGGGAGCGGCCCGGTCACGCGGTCCGCTCGGCGGGCGAGGGGCGCAGGGTCAGCGCGAGGTCGAGGGCGGCGCCGGCCACCCGGCTCGCGCCCTGAGGGTCGCGCATGAGGATGTCGTCGGCGCGCACCGTCACCCGCGCCGGCACGCCGGCGCGGTCGACCTCGTCGCCGTGGTGGACGAGCCAGCCGTCGAGCAGGTCGGCGTACAGCCCGCGACACCGCTGGCCGTGGGCTCGACCCCGCGGGGCCAGGCAGGCATCGGCATACCCGCGGACGGGCCGCCCACCCACGACGGGACTCACCCCGACCACCGGTGCCCGGGTGCCGCGCAGCGCCTCCGGATGCCCGGGACACCAGGATGATCCCGATCGAGACGACGGGGTTGCTCGGCGGCAGCAGCACGACGTCGGCCGAGCGGATCGCCTCCAGCACACCGGGTGCGGCGGCGGCCCGGGCCAGACCCGCGACGGTGAACCGCCGGGCCGGCAGCGCGGCCCGGTGCCGCACCCACCACTCCTGGAAGTGCAGGGCGCGCTCGCCGTCCCCGTCGTCGACGACCACGTGGGTCTCGATGGGGGTGTCGGTCGCGGGCAGCAGCTCGACCCCCTGGTCCGGCAGCCCCCAGCGATCCGCGAGGCGTCGGGTGACCTCGGTCAGGCTCAGCCCCTGCCCGAGCCAGAGGCTGCGGGCGACGTGGGTGCCGAGGTCGCGGTCGCCGAGCCCGAACCACCGGGGCTCGACACCGAGGGCGCCCAGCTCGGCCATGACCTCGCGGCCGTCACCCTCCCGACCCCAGCCCTGCTCCTCGTCGACGGCGCCGCCCAACGTGTAGAGGATGGTGTCCAGGTCCGGGCAGACCCGCAGGCCGAAGAGCGTGATGTCGTCGCCGGTGTTGCCGACCACCGTGATCCTCGCCGGGTCCGTCCCGGTCCGGTCCGGAAGGGCACGGACCAGGCCGCGGACGAAGCGGGCGCCACCGACGCCGCCGGAGAGAGAACGGTGATCTGCATGGTGCCATTGTGCGAGGTCAGCGGCTTCTAGCAGATCGGGGGTTGACTCAGAGGGATGACACGCGTGTAATTCTCGTTGTGACTTACGGTCGCGGCCGGCGGAAGTGTAGGCGAGAGGTCGAGGAGGAGCCATGCACGAGCTGGAGCTGCTGTCCCTGTTGAACGGGGCGGACGAGCAGGAACCCATGTCCTGGCAGGAGCGTGCCCTGTGCGCGCAGACGGACCCGGAGGCGTTCTTCCCCGAAAAGGGAGGGTCCACCCGGGAGGCCAAGAAGGTCTGCGTCGGGTGCGAGGTGCGCGCCGAGTGCCTGGAGTATGCCCTCGCGCACGACGAGCGCTTCGGCATCTGGGGCGGACTCTCCGAGCGCGAGCGGCGCAAGCTGAAGAAGCGCGCCGTGTGAGCCCGGCTCCCGGCACCTGGCTCCCCCCGCCGCTCCATGACGTCGACGTCCGGGCCCGGCACGGCACGCGCCGGCCGGTCCGCGGTCGACGACGTCACCGTCTCCTCCTCCTCCCCGCCCGCCGGCGGGACCCAGCCCCTCGTCGAGGTCCTCGACGCGCTGGCCGCCCAGACCCGCCCTCCGCAGCGCATCCTCCTGTCCGGGCTGGCGCCCGACGCCGAGGACCTCGACCGCGTCGTGCGGCACCCGTTGGTCGTCGACCACCGGATCCCGCTGCTCCTGCGCCCGGCACGGGAGGGGCCGACGCCCGGTGGCAGCTGGTCGAGGACGCCCGGGGCACCCTGCCCGTCCACGACAGCCATGGATCTGGTTCCTCACCCCCGACAGCCGCCCCGAGCCCGAGGCGCTGGCCGCTCTCGCCGGTGCGGTCCGGCGCAGCAGCCGGGTCGGGGTCGTCGGCCCCAAGCTGGTGCGCGATGACGACCCGCGGCTCCTGCTCGCGCTGGGGCACCACCTGACCCCGGCCGGCCGGGCCACCGACACCGGCCAGCCCGGCCTGGTCGACCAGGGCCAGCTCGACCTCCGGCAGGACGTCCTCGGCGTGCCGCTGGCCGGGTCGCTCGTCGCCAGCCCGGTCCTGGACGCGGTCGGCGGTCTGGACCGGGCCTTCGGCGAGGACGGCGTGGACGGGCTGGACCTGTCCTGGCGCGCGCACCTGGCCGGTCACCGCGTGGTCGTCGCCCCCGACGCCGTGGTCCGTCAGGGGGAGGAGGGCCTGGGTGTCACCGACCCGCTCCGCACCCGGCTGCGGCAGCGCCAGGTGGCGCTGGCCCGTGGGTCCCTCTGGTCGTCCACGTGGCGCGCGCTGGGCGTCCTGGTCACGAGCCTGCTCGCCGCCACCGTCCTGCTGCTGGTCAAGCGCCCCGAGGAGGCGGTGGCCGAGTGGACCGATGTGCGCGCGGTGCTCAGCCCGGCCCGCGGGTGGGGCGCCCGCCGCCGATTCTCCCGCCGCCGCACCGTCCGTCCCGCGACCTCGCGGGACTGCACGGGTCGCCGCGTGCGGGATGGCGCTCCACCCTCGACACCGTCGGCGAGGCCCTCGACCCGAGGGCGTCGGCGCCCGGTCGCGACGCGCCGTCTGCGGGGCGCGGCGGGGTCGAGTCCGGCCCGGTGCCGGACGAGCTCGCCGAGCTCTCCGGCGAGGGTCGTCGACGAGCACGCTGGAGCTGGCCGCTGGCCGTGGCCCTGGTCGTGTGCCTGGCCCTCACCGGGTGGGCCTGGCGTGACCTGCTCGAGGGCCTGCGGCCGGGGGGCCTGGGCGTGGTGGGACCCGAGCTGGGGGTGGCCGACACCGACGCCGGGGGGCTGTGGTCCTCCGCCCTCGACGGCTGGCGCGGGTCCGGCCTGGGTCACGCGCGGCCGGCCGAGAGCTGGCTGCCCGTGGCGGCCGCCCTGGCGCTGGTCGCCCAGCTGCTCCCCGGGGCGGCCTCCGCACCCGCGGCGCCCGCCCTCGCCGGGGCGCTCGCCCTGGCGGCACCGGCCTCGCTCGTCACGGCATACCTCGCGCTGCGGCGGACCACCTCCCACCGGTGGCCACGGGCCCTGCTCGCCCTGGGCTGGGCCGGCCTGGCGCCCCTGACCGTGGCGCTGGGCGACGGTCGCGTGGGACCGGTCGCCGTCCACGTGCTGGCCCCCCTCCTGCTCGCCGGGTATGCCGTCAGCGCCCACCCCCGCGGCGGGGCCCGCCGCACCGCGGCGGTCTTCGCGACCGTCCTGGTCGTGGTCCTGGCCGCCCTGTGGGTCCCGCTGGTGCTCCCCGTCGTCACCCTCGGTGGCCTGGCCCTGGTCGTGACCGGGCGTGGCGCCGCCCGCTGGCGCGGCCTGGCCCTGGCGCTGCTGCCCTGGGCGCTGCTGCTGCCCTGGCTGCGGACGTGGTGGGCGGAGCCGGTCCGCCTCCTCGGAGGTGCCGGCGCGACCCGGGCAGCCTCCGACCTGCCGGTGACGAGCTCGTCCTGGCAGGTGCTCCTCTCCACCCCGGGCGAGAGGTCGACCCCGGCGCCCTCGAGGCCGTGCCGCTGTGGCTCGCCGCCGCGCTGTGGGCCGGCGCCCTCGCCGCGCTCCTGCCCGGGCCGGCGAGGTCGTCGCGCGGGTCTGCTGGTGGGAGCCGCGCTCGTCTGCGTGACGCTGGCCTGGCTCGCCACCCGTACGGGTCTGGGTGTGCTTCCGGCCCCGCACCCGCAGGCGGGGATGGCCGTGACGGTCTGGCCGGGCACGATGCTCTCCCTGGCCGGAGCCGCCCTCCTGCTCGCCTCGGGGCTGCTCGTTGACCGAATGGTGCCCGTCGCCCCGGGCCCGGAGCCCGCCCAGGTGGGGACCCCGCAGGGTGAGACCCGCAGGGTGAGACCCCGCGGGACGGGTTCCGGCGGGGACGGGTCGTCGGTCTGACGACCGCCGCGCTCCTCACCGTCCCCGTCGCCATGACGCCCCTGTTCACGACCTCCACGGGAGCGTTGACCCCCGGCGAGTCTGCCGTGCCCGCCGTCGCGGCCGAGCAGGCCCGCGGCCCCTACGCCCTGCGCACCCTGGTGCTCGAGCCAACCGGGGTGTCAGCGGACGGCGGGGGTGTGACGGACGGCGCGGACGGCGCGGGGGGCTCGGATGTCGCGGACACCATCCGCGTGGACCTCCTCGCCGCCGAGCCGGAGCCCGCCAGGATCCTGCGTGACCGGACGGCCGAGCTGTGGGTGCCGGAGACGGCCGGGCTGCCGGACCCGGGGAGCGAACGGGCCGAGGTGGCGGTCGTCGAGGCGCTCCTCGAGGACGCCGAGGCGGACCAGGTCGGTGAGAGGCTGCTCGCCACGGGCGCCGGGTACGTCCTGCTGCGCGCCGGCGAGGATCATCCGCTGGCCCGGGTCGTGGACCGGGTGGCCGGGCTCACCCGGGTCTCCAGCCCTCCCGGCCAGGTCCTGTGGCGGGTGACCGAGGGGCAGCCCGGCCGCCTGCGACTGCTGGACGCGGGCGGCACGGCCGTCGGACGGGTCGACGTGACCGGGCCGCACGCCCGGTCCGACGCGGTGCTCGACCTGCCCCAGGCCGTGGACCTGGTCGTGGCGGAGGGGGAGGGGTGGCAGCGCGCCGCCCGTGTCACCGTGGACGGGGAGCCCGTGGCGGTCGAGGGGTCACGGGTGCCCCTGCCGGCCGGCGCGCGCGAGCTCGAGATCGAGGTGCGCCGCCCGGGCCTGACCTGGCACCTGGTCGCGCTGGCCCTGGCGGTCGTCACGGCGTTCCTGGCCCTGCCGTTCGGCCGGCCGAGGACGAGGAGGAGTCAGCATGAGCGCGGAGGAGCAGGCCCCGGCGGGTGACGGAGGCTCCCCGGGGACGGTGCGGTCGCGTCGGGTGGTCGCGGGGCGGGTGCGCCTGGCCGTCGCCGTGCTCCTCGGCGGTGGGCTGCTGTGGGCGGCGACCGCCACCGACAGCACCTGGGGAGCCCTGCCCGGCTCTCTCGACGGGGCGGCGGGCACCGGCAGCGGTGCGTCCTTCGTCCGTTCGGCCTCCCTGGTCTGCCCGGGCTGGCCCGGTGGCGACGGCGAGGCCCAGCAGGTGCAGGTGCGCGGAGCGAGCGCACCGGCCGAGCTGGGGGCCCGGGCCGACGTGGGGGACGGTGCCACGCTCGAGGCCCCGGAGGAGGGCTCCGCGATCCGCTTCCCGTCGGGAGGCGCGCCGGACGCGCTGGAGGTCGACGGGGGGTGGAGCACGGCGGCGGCCGGGCCCGACGCCGCACCAGGTCTGGTGGCGGCCCAGCTGAGCCTGTCAGCGCAGCAGGGTGGTCGGGGGCTCGCCCACACCCCCTGCCGGGCTCCGGCGGAGGTGATGCACCTGCTCGGGGGTGGGCCCGGCGCCGGGCGCACCGAGCAGGTCGTCGTGGTCAACCCCGGGGCCGACCCTGTCACCGTCACGCTGGAGGTGAGCGGTGCGGACGGCCCGGCCGAGGTGAGCGGCGGCACGGGTCTCGTGGTGCCGCCCCGCGGGAGCGCCGCATACCTGCTCGACGCGCTCGCCCCGGGGGTCGAGGCACCGGCGGTCACGGTGACGGCCGAGGGGGGCCCGGTCACGGCCCATCTGCTCGAGCGACAGCGGCAGGGGAGCGTCGACCTGGGGGTCGATCTCGTGCCGGCCGCCGCCCTGCCCGGTCTCGACCTCGTCGTGCCTGCCCTCCCCGGCCCCGATCACGGCGGCAGCGGGTCCCGCAGCCTGGTCCTGAGGCTGCACGCACCTGCGGAGGAGGCCGTCGTCGAGCTGCGTGCCCTGACCCCCCGGGGCGCACGGACCCCGGAGGAGCCGGTGGTCCGGGTGCCTGCGGGCAGCACGGTGGAGGTCGACCTCGAGGAGCTGGACGACGACGTGCTCGGGCTGCGTCTGCGCTCCGACGTGCCCGTCACCGCGGCGGCGCGGCTCCGGGTCGAGCCGACCTCGGACGATCCGGTCGTCGTGGAGACCACCGACGATCCGGGCGTGTCCTCCTCGGACCCCGACGACGCCGTGACCACTGCGGCGCCCGACGGCTCGACGACGACCTCACCGGACGGCGACGCCACGAGCGCCTCACCGGATGACGAGGCCACGGCGCCGGACCTGGACGAGGCCGGGACCACCGCAGCGCCGGATGAGGACGGGACCACCCCGGTGCCCGACGAGGCCGCGACCACCGCGACCCCGGACCAGGCCGCGACCACCGCGACCCCGGACCAGGCCGCAACCACCGCGGACCCGGAGCCAAGGCAGCGCGTGGTCCGGCCGGCGGGCGAGCTGGCCTGGGTGACCGCCACGACCCTCGCGCGCAGCCCCGTGGGCACCACGCTCCCCGGGGACGACCTCACCGTCGACGGCCGGGCCGTGACCGCCTCGCTGGCCGTCTCCGTGGTGGACGCCACCCAGGCTCAGGTGGTCTGGCTGGGGCAGGACCGCGAGGTGACCGTCGAGGAGCTCGACCTGGCCAACGACACGACGGTCCTCGTGGACGTGCCTGCGGGAGCGGCGGCGGTGTGGGTCCGACCGGTCGGCGTGGCGGGGATCGCGGCGGCCCTGCACCTGAGCGGGGTCGACGACGTCGGTCCCTACCTCGGTGCCGCGACCCTGCCGGTCGTGCCCTGGACGCGGGAGCCGACCCAGGTGCTGCCCGCGCTGCCCTGACGAGGGTCGGGCTGAAGGGGACGGGCTGATGGGGCCGGCTAGAGGAGGTCCTCCGGGTCGCGGCCGAGCATCCGGGCCACCTGCTCCGTGACCACCTCGCTCACGAGGGCGGCCAGCTCGCTCTCGTCATGGGCGCGCTGCATGACCGGCCGGCGGTAGATCACCAGCCTCGCCGGGAGCCCCCGCTCGGCGGGGAAGAGCCGCCCGAGGGCCACACCGTGCTCCCAGGGCGCGGGGTCAGACGGGGGGACCTCCTCGACGGCGAGCTCCAGGCCGAGCTCGTGCCCCACCCGTCGTTCCACGGTCTCCGCCGCGTCCAGGACCAGCTCGTCGAAGTGCGCACGTCGCGAGGTCATCACCGGCACCGATGGCCAGGCCAGCGGACCGCGCAGCCCGCGCCCCCGCCGGTCCCGTCGTGCAGCCACAGTCGCGACCCTAGCCGACGAGTTCGCGGGCAGCCGGGGTGGCAGCGCGGGTTTGTCCGACCGGCGGCCTACAGTGTCCGTCGTGACCCTGATCCGCCAGTGCTCCAAGACGGCGTGCGTTCGCCCTGCCTCGTCGACGTTGACCTACGTCTACGCCGAGCAGACCGCGGTGATGGGTCCGCTGGCGACCTTCGCCGAGCCGCACAGCTACGACCTGTGCGAGGAGCACGCCTCCCGGTTGACCGCCCCCCGGGGGTGGGACGTCGTCCGTCTGGAGCTGCCCGAGGGTCAGCCCCGACCGCCCGTGGACGACCTGGCGGCCCTGGCCGACGCCGTGCGGGAGCACCGGGGCGTCGTGCGGTCCGAGCCGGGCGCGGGTCCCGACGAGGTGGAGTACGGAGCGACCGTCACCGAGATCGCCCGGCGGGGTCACCTCCGCGTGCTCCGCGACCGCTGAGACCGGTCGGCGGTCGACCGGCTCGCTCGTCGGTAGGCTTGGCGCTCGTGACCGACGTGAGACTGGCCGACTTCGTCAAGGCCTACGACGTGCGCGGCCTGGTGCCCACGCAGCTCAACCCCCGCGTCGCCCAGGCCCTCGGGTCGGCCTTCGCCCAGGTCGTGGCCCAGCCCGACGGCGATCGGGGGGTCGTCATCGGTCATGACATGCGCGAGTCCTCCCCGGAGCTCGCCCGCGCCTTCGCCGCCGGTGTCGCGGGGCACGGCCTGGACGTGACGATGATCGGCCTGTGCTCGACCGACGGGTTGTACTACGCCAGCGGGTCCCTGGACCTGCCGGGGGCGATGTTCACCGCCAGCCACAACCCTGCCCAGTACAACGGCATCAAGCTGTGCCGCCGGGGAGCCCGGCCCGTGAGCCAGGACAGCGGGTTGGCGGAGATCCGTGACCTGGCCCAGTGGACGCTCGACCGTGCCGAGGTGCACGGGGTCGTCCCGTCCGGTCGGCCCGGGAACGTCACGGAGACCGACCTGCTCGCCCCGTACGCCGCATACCTGCACTCGCTGGTCGACCTCTCGGCGATCCGCCCGCTGCGGGTGGTCGTCGACGCCGGCAACGGCATGGCCGGCCTGACCGTGCCGGAGGTGCTGGGTCTCGACGGGCTGCCGCTGGACGTTGTTGCCCTGTACTTCGAGCTGGACGGGACCTTCCCCCACCACGAGGCCAACCCCCTGGATCCGGAGAACCTGCGCGACCTGCAACGGGCCGTGCGCGAGCACCACGCCGACCTCGGCCTCGCCTTCGACGGGGACGCGGACCGCTGCTTCGTGGTCGACGAGCGGGGGGAGCCGGTCAGTCCCAGTGCCATCACCGCGCTGGTCGCCGCCCGCGAGATCTCCCGGGCGGTGGCCGCGGGTCAGGATCCCGGCGACGTCGCGGTCGTGCACAACGTCATCTGCTCCCGCGTCGTGCCCGAGACCATCGCCGAGCTCGGCGCGCGAGCCGTCCGCACCCGCGTCGGCCACTCCTTCATCAAGGCGCACATGGCCGAGCACGAGGCGGTCTTCGGCGGTGAGCACTCGGCCCACTACTACTTCCGCGACTTCTGGTACGCCGACACCGGGATGCTCGCGGCGCTGCACGTGCTCGCCGCGCTGGGCGAGCAGGAGGGTCCGCTGTCGCAGCTGGTCGCCCGCTACGACCGGTATGCCGCCTCCGGCGAGCTCAACTCCCGTGTCACCGACGTCGCGGGGGCGACCGCACGGGTGCGGGACTGGGCGCTGGCGCAGGGGGCCACGGAGGACGCGTTGGACGGTCTGACGATGACGCACGAGGCTGACCCCCTGTGGTGGTTCTCGTTGCGCCCCAGCAACACCGAGCCGTTGTTGCGGCTGAACGTCGAGGCGAAGGACGCCGCGACGATGGAGCAGGTCCGGGACGCCGTCCTGGACCTGGTGAGGCAGGAGGCCTGAAGGTGGCACGACCCGAGTACGACGCGTGGGTGCGCGAGATCCTGCGCTGCCCGGTGGGCCGGCACGAGCTCGTGGACGTGGAGGACGAGCAGGGGCGTCCGGCGCTGCAGTGCGCCGTCGACTGCGACGGTCCCGGCCGCCGCCGCCGCTACCCGGTGGAGGGTGGCATCCCGGTGCTGCTGGCCGACGACGCCGTCATCGTCACGGTGACGGGCTGAGCCCGCCGTGCCGTACATCGACGAGGCCCTGCTCGACGACCCGGAGGAGCTGCAGCGCAAGGACTCCCGGGACACCCTGAGGGCGTTGGCCTCGGCGGGGGCCCAGGTGCGGGAGGCCGCGACGCTGGCCGGTGAGGCGGGCGTGGACCGGCTCGGATCGATGGACCGACCCCGGTCGGTGCTCGTCGCCGCGATCGGGGGCTCGTCCATCGTGGCCGAGGTCCTGGAGCTGCTGGCCGAGCCGGGCTCCCCGGTGCCAGTGCAGGCGCGCCGCAACCTGCCTCTCCCGGGCTGGGTCGGGCCGCTCGACCTTGTCGTCGCGGTCTCGCTCTCCGGCCGGGCCCCGGGCCCTCTGGCGGTGGCCGCGGAGGCGGCGCGGCGCGGCGCCATGCTGCTCACGGTGGGCGCCGACGACTCCCCCCTGGCCGAGGTGTGCCGGCGGGCGCGGGGCGTGCACGTGGGCGTGGGCGCCGGACGCACCAGCTCGCGGACGGCGCTGTGGACGCTGCTGACCCCGGTCCTGCTGGGGGCCGACCGTCTCGGGCTGCTCGACCTGCCGGACGCGCAGCTGCAGGCGGTGGCGGACCGGCTGGACGAGCGCGCGGAGGAGATGCGCCCGTCCTCGGAGGCCTTCGTCAACCCGGCCAAGGTGCTGGCGGTCCAGCTCGCCGAGACGGTGCCGGTCGTCCTGGGTGACGGCCCGCTGGGTGGTGTCGCGGCCGCCCGGGCCTCCTCGATGCTGGCGCGCACGGCGAGGATCCCGGCGCCCTTCGGCGAGCTCCCCGACGCCGCCAGCGGGATCGTGGCGACCTTCGACGGTCCCTACACCGGCCTGGGCGGTCGCCGCGCCGGCACCTACGACGACACCCGGATCCGGCTGGGGGACATCGACACCTCGGGCTGGGAGCCCCACCACTTCAGCGAGCCGGAGGGTGAGCTCATGGAGCGGCCCCGTGGACCCCAGGGCGGCCGGGGGCGGGACATCTTCGCCGACCCCTACCTCGACGGACCGACGCTGCCCCAGCTCGGCCTGCTGATGCTGCGCGACGCCCCGCCCGAGGTGCCCACGAGGGAGTCCGCGCAGGCGCAGGCTCTCACCGACGCTGTCCTGGAGACGGCGCGCGAGGCCGGCGTGCGGGTGATGGAGGTGCAGGCAGGCGTGGGCGCACCCCTCGTCCGCCTCGCCGACCATGTGGGGATGGTCGACTTCGCGGCGACCTACCTGGCGATCGGTCTCGGTCTCGACCCGTCGGTCAGCCCGCACGTCGCGGACCTGCGGGACCGCACGCGCTGACGGGACGAGGGGCAGGGTCGTCACCGGCCCTCGTCCGGTCCGACGTCGACCTCGGTCAGGGGGTCCCACTCTCCCGGTGGTCGCCCTCCCCGGGCCGTTCGTCGTCCGCCGCCCACCACGGTGGGTGAGGACCGTGCCACCTGGCCGCCAGGTCCTCCAGCGTGTCGAGCACCGGGGGCGGCATCGTATGGTGCGTCTGGCCGTAGCGGGTGCGGATGCGGACCGCACGGGTGCCGTCGGCCGCGGTCGTGACCTCCGTCGTCACCCCTTCAGTCTCCTTGTCCAGGTTGCAGGACCGGCACGTGCCCTGAGCGTTGCTCGCCGTCGTGGCGCCACCGTCGCGTGCCCGGACGAGGTGGTCGACGTCCTGGATGGGGGCGTGGCACCACGGCACGGCGCACTCCTGGTCGCGGGTCACCACCAACCTGCGCAGCGGCCCGGTGAACAGTCGGCGCCGCCCGTCGACGTCCTGGACGGTGGAGTCGACGGGGTCGAGGAAGAGTCGGCGCAGCCAGGCCCGGGAGGACCCGACGTCGCCGCCACGGCTGCTCCCCGTGGCGGCGATCAGACGCGCCAGCACGGCCGGGACAGGGCCGTAACCGGGCACCCGGGCGGAGTCAGCACCGTCGTCGACGAGCGATCGGTCCGTCATGACCAGCCCGATCTCGACGGGCATCCCCTCCCGCGCCGGATCCACGCCCGTGACGCGGTGGACGAGCTCGTCCGCCCTCAGCTGGGCCACGGTCGGGACGTCATCACCGGACCCGGTTGCCCCGGCGGCCCGTGCCGCCCGGGCGTGCTCGTCCAGCGCCTTGTGCACCGCGACACCCTCGACCAGGGGGAGGAGCCCGCCCAGCCTCACCATGCCGTCGGCCGCAGGCCGGATCGAGACGTAGCGGTCCTGGAGGGCACGGGTGTGCCGCTGCACGAATCCCCTCCGGTCGGTCTCGTAGGCCAGGGACGCCGCCTTCTTCGCCAGCCGCCCCTCCGAGCAGGTCCCGAGGACGGGCGCCAGCCGGGAGTCGACCTCCCGCGCCTCGCCGTCCCCGAGGTCCTGCGTCTCCCGGACCACCAGGGACGCCGCCCACTCCGAGATCCGCCCGTCGCGGAGGGCCTGGAGCGTGTGGGGGAGCCGGTCGTGCAGCGACCGGGCCATCCCGATCAGCGCCCGGGACCGGTGCGGCGAGACGCCCCGGGCGAGCGACACCTCGAGCGTCACACCCTCCCGCTCCCGTCGGCGATGGCCCAGCTCACCTCTGGTCGGCTCCCGCTCCAGAGCAGCCTGCTCGTCCAGGTCGACCGTGAGGGCGGCCTGGGCGCCGGCGCAGACGTTCTTGAGGCGCTCCAGCTCGGCCAGGACAGCCACGCGCTGCGCCTGGTCCATCGGCTCGCCCGCCCCCGCGAGCAGGTCGGCGAGCTGCCGGACCTGCACGAGCACCCCCGGTGCCGGCCCCCGGAGCGACACCCCCCTGGGCGTGGTCACGGACACCGACGCTCCTGCGGCCACCACCTCGCGCGGCGGCGGAAGCCCCTGCTGGGTCGCGACCGACATACCCACCCCCCGTTCGGTGCACCCCCTCCCGAGATGCAACTGCCACGCACGCTAACCCCCACCACCGACAAGCCTCCTGACCTGCGGAAACAACCCCGTGTGCCACACTCCGGGGGTGAGCGACCCGGCCCAGCCCCCCGCCCCTCCGCGTGACCGCGACCGTGACCGTGACCTCGACCCCATCGCGCGCCATACCCGGTCCCGGCGCGAGTTGGAGGACGGCATCGAGCAGGACTTCCGCCGCAACCTGTCCTACGGCGAGTACCTCGACCTGCACCGCGTGCTCTCGGCCCAGCACCCGCAGGCGGTCCCCCCGCGCCACGACGAGCTGCTCTTCATCATCCAGCACCAGACCTCCGAGCTGTGGCTCAAGCTCATGCTCCACGAGCTCACCTCGGCCCGGGAGCTCGTCCGCTCCGACGACCTGCAGCCGGCGCTGAAGCGGATCGCTCGCGTCAAGCACATCCAGCACACCCTCACCGAGCAGTGGTCGGTGCTCGCCACGCTGACGCCCAGCGAGTACGCCCTGTTCCGCTCCTTCCTCGCCACGGGTTCGGGCTTCCAGTCCTGGCAGTACCGCGCCGTCGAGTTCTCCCTCGGCAACAAGAACGCCGACATGCTGCGGGTCTTCGCCCACGACCCCGAGGTGCACGCGGAGCTGGACCGGCTCCTGCACGAGCCCAGCCTCTACGACGAGGTGCTGCGCTGGCTCGCCCGGCAGGGTCACCCCGTCCCGGCGGAGGTGCTCGACCGGGACGTCACCGCGCCCTACGAGAGCCACGAGGGCGTGGTCGACGTCTTCGCCGCGTCTACGCGGACCCGGCACGGCACTGGGTCGAGTACCACGTCGCCGAGGACCTCGGGACGTGGAGGACAACTTCCAGGTATGGCGCTTCCGTCACCTCAAGACCGTGGAGCGGATCATCGGCTCCAAGCGGGGGACCGGCGGGTCCTCCGGGGTGCCCTTCCTGCGCCGCGCGCTCGACCTGACGTTCTTCCCCGAGCTCTACGACGTGCGGGCCCGGGTGCAGGACGTCACGCCGGAGGGCTACCACGGGGGTGAGGGCGCGTGAGCACCGCACCGACCCGGGAGGACGCGCAGCGGCTCGACGCGGCCGACCCGCTGGCCGCCCACGCGGCCCGGTTCGAGAGGGCCGAGGGCGTCGTCGCCTACTTCGACGGCAACAGCCTCGGGCGACCCGTCGCCGGCACCGCCGAGGAGATGGCCCGCTTCGTCGGGCACGACTGGGGCAGCCGGCTCATCCGCTCCTGGGACGAGGCCTGGATGGGGTGGCCGGAGGAGACCGGCGACCTCGTCGGCTCGGCAGCCCTGGGCGCCGCTCCGGGCCAGACGGTCGTCGCCGACTCCACGACGGTGCTGCTCTACAAGGTCCTGCGGGCCCTGGCGGACCACCAGGTCGCGGTCGACCCGCGCCGGACCGAGCTGGTCCTGGACACCGACAACTTCCCGACCGACCGCTACGTGGCCGAGGGGATCGCCGCCGAGCGGGGTCTGACCCTGCGCTGGATCGACGTCGACCCGGCCGCGGGCGTGACCCTCGAGCAGGTCGAGGAGGCGGTCGGGCCCCGCACCGGGGTGGTCCTGCTCTCGCACGTCGCCTACAGGTCGGGCTGGGTCGCCGACGCGGGGCCGATCACGGCGGCCGTCCACGACGCGGGCGGGCTCGTCCTGTGGGACACCTGCCACTCCGCGGGCTCGGTGCCGGTGCACGCCGACGACTGGAGGTGGGACGCCGCGGTGGGGTGCGACTACAAGTACCTCAACGGTGGCCCGGGGGCGCCGGCGCACGCCTACCTCGCGCGCCGACTCCACGACCTGCCCACGCTGCGGCAGCCGGTACAGGGCTGGATGGGCCGGCGTGACCCCTTCCTCATGGAGCAGGGCTACGTGCCCGCCGGGGGCGTCCGGTCCCTCGTCAGCGGCACCCCTCCGGTCGTCGGGATGCTCCCCCTCCGGCGGGCCCTGCGGATGCTCCAGGAGGCCGGGATCGAGCAGGTCCGGGAGAAGTCGTTGCGGCTGACCGACCTCGCGCTGCAGATCGTCGACGCCTGGCCCGCCGAGCTCGGCGTCACGGTGGCCAGCCCTCGCGAGCGGGCCCGGCGCGGGGGCCACCTCACCCTGCGGCACCCGGACTTCCGCGAGGTCAACGCCCGGCTGTGGGAGCGCGGGGTCATCCCCGACTTCCGTGCCCCCGACGGGCTGCGGCTGGGGCTGGCGCCCCTGTCCACGACGTTCGTCGAGGTGTGGGACGGTCTGGCCGCGGTCCGGGAGGAGCTCGGCGGATAGCCTCGTGCCCGTGAGCGAACCCACCTCCTTCGACCTCGTCATCATCGGCAGCGGCTCCGGCAACTCCCTGGTCACCCCGGACCTCGAGGGCGGCCGCACCGCTGTCGTCGACGGAGGGCCGCGCTTCGGAGGCACCTGCCTCAACGTCGGCTGCATACCCACCAAGATGTTCGTGCACGCCGCCGAGGTCGCCGCCACCGTGCGGGACGCCGCACGCTTCGGGGTCGACGCCACGCTGGACGGGGTGCGCTGGCGCGACATCCGGGACCGCATCTTCGGTCGGATCGACCCGATCAGCGACGGCGGGCGCGACTACCGCCGCGACGCCGACCACACGGAGGCCTACCTGGGGCACGCCCGGTTCGTCGACGACCGGGTGCTGGAGGTGGAGATCACCCGCCCCGGCGGGGGGCACGAGGTCGGCTCCGTCCACCGCATCACCGGGGACTCCGTCGTCATCGCCGCCGGTGCCCGACCGCACGTCCCGCAGCCGGTGCTGGACTCCGGCGTCCCCTTCCACACCTCCGACACGGTCATGCGCATCGAGGAGCTGCCCGCCAGCATGGTCATCCTGGGCGGTGGGGTCATCAGCGCCGAGTTCGCCCACGTCTTCTCCTCCCTCGGGGTGCGGGTGAGCGTGGTCGTCCGGGGCGGGCGGATGCTCAGCGCGGTGGACGCCGAGATCTCGGCTGCCTTCACCGACCTGGCCCGCGCCCAGTGGGACCTGCGCACGAACGCCCCCGTAGGAGCCGTGCGGGCCGGCGGGGAAGGGGTCGAGCTGCTCCTGGACGACGGCTCGATCGTCACCGGCGAGCTGCTCCTCGTGGCGACCGGCCGGGTGCCCAACACCGACGACCTGGGGCTCGAGCGCACGGGGGTGCGTCTGCACGACGACGGGCGGGTGGTCGTCGACGAGCACGGCCGCACCGACGTGGACGGGGTGTGGGCGCTCGGGGACGTGAGCTCCCCGTACCAGCTCAAGCACGTGGCCAACCAGGAGGCGCGGGTCGTCGCCCACAACCTGGCGCACCCCGACGACCTCATGTCCTTCGACCACCGCTACGTCCCCGCCGCCGTCTTCACCCACCCGCAGGTGGCGCACGTGGGCCTGACCGAGCAGGAGGCCCGGGACCAGGGGTATGACGTGACCACCAAGACGCAGCGCTACGGCGACACCGCCTACGGCTGGGCCCTGGAGGACACCACGGGCCTGTTCAAGCTGGTCGCCGACCGGCGGACCGGTCGGCTGCTGGGCGCCCACGTCATGGGCCCGCACTCCTCCACGCTCGTCCAGCCCGTGATCCAGGCCCTGTCCCTCGCCGGCCCCGGGGGAGGACCCACCGCGCTCGAGCTCGCCCGGGGGCAGTACTGGATCCACCCCGCCCTCGCCGAGGTCCTGGAGAACGCCCTCCTCGGGCTGGAGGTCGCGCCCCACCACGACGTGACCGCCGACTACGACCCCAGCGGCGAGGAGGTCGACGGCAGCGGCTGAGCAGGGACTCCCGGGCCTGCCACGTAGCATGACCCCATGCCGGACACCACCGTCGTCCCCGGGACCACCCTCGAGCACCGCGTGCGTGACCTCTCGCTCGCCGAGCAGGGCCGCCACCAGATCAGGCTGGCCGAGCACGAGATGCCCGGGCTGATGGCCCTGCGCGAGCGGTTCGGCCCGGCCCGGCCGCTCGCGGGCGCCCGGATCGCCGGGTCGTTGCACATGACGGTGCAGACCGCCGTGCTCATCGAGACGCTGACCGCCCTGGGCGCCGAGGTGCGGTGGGCCTCCTGCAACATCTTCTCCACCCAGGACGAGGCGGCGGCGGCCGTGGTGGTGGGGCCGACCGGCACCGTCGAGGACCCCCAGGGGGTCCCGGTCTTCGCCTGGAAGGGCGAGACCCTCGAGGAGTACTGGTGGTGCACCACCCGGATCATGCTGTGGCCCGACGGCGCCGGGCCCAACATGATCCTCGACGACGGGGGCGACGCCACCCTCCTGGTGCACAAGGGCAAGGAGTGGGAGGCCCAGGGTGCGGTGCCCAGCCCCGAGGACGAGGACCCGCAGGAGTGGAGGGTCATCCTGGAGACGGTGCGCGCCGGCCTGGCCGAGCACCCCACGCGGTGGACCGACGTCGCGGCGGGCCTGCGGGGCGTCACCGAGGAGACGACCACCGGCGTCCACCGGCTCTACCAGCTGCACGAGGCGGGGCAGCTGCTCGTCCCGGCCATCAACGTCAACGACTCGGTCACCAAGTCCAAGTTCGACAACACCTACGGCTGCCGGCACAGCCTGGTCGACGGGCTCAACCGGGCCACCGACGTGCTCATCGGCGGCAAGGTCGCGGTCGTCTGCGGCTACGGGGACGTCGGCAAGGGCTGCGCGGAGTCGCTGCGCGGGCAGGGAGCACGGGTCGTCGTGACCGAGATCGACCCGATCTGCGCCCTGCAGGCCGCGATGGACGGGTACGACGTGGCCCGCCTCGAGGACGTCATCGGCCGGGCCGACTTCGTCATCACCGCCACGGGGTGCAAGGACGTGGTCACCGTCGAGCACATGCGGGCGATGAAGGACAAGGCCGTCCTGGGCAACATCGGCCACTTCGACAACGAGATCGACATGGCGGGCCTGGCGCGGGTGCCCGACGTCGTCCGCACCGAGATCAAGCCCCAGGTGCACGAGTGGGTCTTCCCGGAGGGCCGGTCGATCATCGTCCTCTCGGAGGGGCGCCTGCTCAACCTCGGCAACGCCACCGGCCACCCCAGCTTCGTGATGTCGACGAGCTTCACCAACCAGGTGCTGGCCCAGATCGAGCTCTTCACCCGCCCCGACGACTACCCGCTGGGCGTGCACACCCTGCGCAAGGAGCTCGACGAGGAGGTCGCCCGGCTGCACCTGGCCGCGGTGGGCGTCGAGCTGACCGAGCTGACCAAGTCGCAGGCGGCCTACCTGGGGGTCGACGTGGCCGGCCCCTACAAGCCGGACCACTACCGTTACTGACGCCGGCCCGCGCCGGCCCCGGCCCGGCATACCGCAGGAGGACCCCGTGAGCTCCAAGCTTCTCGTCGTCGACGACGACCAGGCCCTGGCCGAGATGCTCGGCATCGTCCTGCGCAAGGAGGGCTACGAGGTCGCCACGTGCGGCGACGGCGGGCGGGCGCTCCCCATGTTCCGCGAGTTCCGCCCCGACCTGGTGCTGCTGGACGTCATGCTCCCCACCCAGGACGGCATCGAGGTATGCCGTCAGCTCCGGCTGGAGTCCGGGGTCCCCGTGGTGATGCTCACCGCCCGCACCGACACCCGGGACGTCGTCGCCGGGCTCGAGGCGGGCGCCGACGACTACGTCGTCAAGCCGTTCAAGCCCCAGGAGCTGCTGGCGCGGATCCAGGCGCGGCTGCGGCGGACCGACGGGACGGAGGACCGGCGCCTGCAGGTCGGTGACGTCATCATCGACGTCGCGGGCCACCAGGTGACGCGCGCCGGGGAGACGATCCCCCTCACCCCCCTCGAGTTCGACCTGCTCGTGGCCCTCGCCAGCAAGCCCTCCCAGGTCTTCGACCGGGAGTCGCTGCTGGAGCAGGTGTGGGGCTACCGCCATGCGGGGGACACCCGCCTGGTCAACGTCCACGTCCAGCGCCTGCGGAGCAAGATCGAGCTGGACCCGGAGAACCCCCAGATCGTGGTGACCGTGCGTGGCGTCGGGTACAAGGCCGGCCATCCCTGACCCGGGCCCCGGGGGGTGGGCGCTGGCACGCTGGTGGCGGGCGTCCCTGCGGCGGCGCGTCATCCTGACGACCGTGCTCGTCGGCACCGTGCTCGCGCTCCTGCTCGGGACCTTCCTCTACCAGCGGGTGGCCCGCGGACTGGTCGAGCAGGCCGTCGACAACGCCCAGCGGGACGCTGCCCAGCAGGTGTCCCAGGCCCAGGAGGCCTTCGACTCCACGGACCGCACGGACGACTTCGGCCTGCGCACGCTGGCTCGTGAGCAGATCGACACCATGGTCGGGACCAGCGCGGACGACGGGCGTCGGGTGCTCCTGCTGCCGGCGCTGGAGAACGACCCGGCCCCGGTGGTCGAGGCCATGTGGATCGGGCTGTCCACGCCGCAGGCGCCGCCGGGGCTGCAGGAGGCCGTCAGCGCGGACCCCGAGAACCAGCAGACGATCGTGGTGCCCGTCGCCCTGGACGGTCAGGAGACGCCGGTGACGGCGACTGTGATCGGCTCGCGCGTGACCCTGCCCCGTGCGGGGGCCTACGACCTGCTGCTGGTCTACTCCCTGGAGCGGGAGCAGCAGACGCTGGCCCTGGTGCGCCAGCTCTTCCTCGGCGGCGGGGGAGGCCTGGTCCTGCTCATGGCCGGTCTGGCCGTGGTCGCCACCCGCATGGTCACGCGCCCGGTGGCCAAGGTGGCCCACGTCTCCCAGCAGCTGGCCCGCGGGATGCTGGACGAGCGGGTGCCCGTGCACGGCCACGACGAGATCGCCCAGCTCGCGACCTCGTTCAACACGATGGCCGACTCCCTGCAGCACCAGATCCGCGAGCTGCGCTCGCTGTCCCAGCTGCAGCAGCGCTTCGTCTCCGACGTCTCGCACGAGCTGCGCACCCCCCTGACGACGATGCGGATGGCGGCCGACGTCCTGCACAGCTCGCGCGAGGACTTCCCCCTGCCCGTCGCCCGGTCGGCCGAGCTGCTCGACCAGGAGCTGGACCGCTTCGAGGAGCTGCTGTCCGAGCTGCTGGAGATCAGCCGGTTCGACTCCGGCGCCGTCACCCTCGAGCGCCACGAGGAGGACCTCGTCGCCCTGGTGCAGGCGGCCGTGGACGGCGTCCGCCCGCTGGCGGACCGGCTCGGCAGCGAGCTCGTGCTCCACCTCCCGGCCGCGCCGGTGCCGGTCCAGATGGACGGGCGGCGGATCTCCCGCGTGCTGCGCAACCTGCTGACCAACGCGGTGGAGCACGGTGAGGGCCGCCCGGTGGAGGTCGTCGTCGCGGCCACCCCGCAGGTGGCCTCCTGCTCGGTCCGCGATCACGGCATCGGGCTGACGACCGACCAGCAGCAGCACGTCTTCGACCGGTTCTGGCGGGCCGACACCTCCCGTGCCCGCACCACCGGGGGCACCGGCCTGGGGCTCGCCATCGCCCTCGAGGACGCCCGGGTCCACGGTGGCTGGCTGCAGGTCGGGAGCGCACCGGGCCAGGGGGCCTGCTTCCGGCTCCTGCTGCCTCGCTCGGCCACCTACGTCATCGCCGACGAGCCGGCACCCGTGCCCCCTCCGGCCCCGGCGCCCTCGCCGGCCCCGCACGAGGTCCGGGCCCCGGTGCCCGTCGCCGCGCGCGCACCGGGACGGGGGGCCGAATCGCGCCCCCTCCCCGAGCCGGTCCCCGTCCCCGGCCCCTCCACCCCGGAGGACGCCTTCGTCCCACCCGTGACCCTGGCGCTCGCCGCCCGGGAGGAGAGACCATGACCCGCCACCCGAGCGCCGGCCGCCGCCGGACCGGCCTCCTGGTCGTGGCGGTCCTCGTCCTGGGCGGGTGCTCCAGCCAGCTCCCGACCTCTCCCCAGCCGCGGGCGGGCCTTCCGGTCTCGGTGCAGGCGCGGCCCGACGTCGAGCGCATCCTCAACCCGCCCCAGCCGGGGGCCACGGCGGCGGAGGTGGTCCGGGGCTTCCTCCAGGCGAACGTCGGGTTCGCGGACGACGGTGACGTCCCCCGCTCCTACCTCACCGCGGAGCTCGCGAGCCGGTGGGTGCCGACCAGCGCCGTCCTGGTCGTGGACGGCACCCCGGAGGTGACCTCCGTCGACGGGCGCGAGGTCACCGTCGCGGTCCAGGTGGCCGGTCGCATCGACGCCGAGGGCCGGCTGCTGGAGCAGACGTCGACCTCGCGCACCACGCAGAGCTTCACGATGAGCCGGGTCGGTCAGGAGTGGCGCATCTCGGCCTTCCCCGAGGGGTTCGGCGTCTGGCTCACCCGCGCCGACCTCGAGCAGTCCTTCCGGCCCACGACGCTCTACTACCTCAACCCGCACGGCAACACCTTCGTCCCCGAGGTGCGCTGGCTCCCCGTCGGCGACGGGCGACCCACCGCTCTGGTGCGCGCACAGCTGGCGCCGGTGCCGGACCACCTCGAGGGAGCGGTGCGCACCGCCGTCACCGACGACGTCCGGCTGGGCGCAGCCTCGGTCCCGGTGGACCCCCGCACCTCGGTGGCGGTGGTGCAGCTCACCGGTGCCGGCCTCGCGGCGGACACCCAGCTCACGGCGGCGCTCCAGGCCCAGCTCGCGCACGCGCTGCTGGCCCTGCCCGGCGTGTCCGGCGTCCAGGTGCAGCTGGCCGGCCAGCCGCTCACCCTCGGCCAGGACGGCCCCATCACGGCCTCGACCCAGCTGCCCTACCACGACGTCGAGCGCAACGTCGACATGGTCCTGCTGCGGGTGGGCACCCGGTTCCGCCCCATCGACGCCACCCAGTCCACCCTGCGCGACCTGCCCCAGGAGCGCACCGAGGCCCTGGAGCTCCCGGAGCTGGGAGCCTCGTGGACCGACGTCGCGGCGAGTGCGGACCTGCAGGACTTCGCGGCGGTCTCGGTGGACCGCACCTCGTTCTGGCGGTGGCGTCAGGGCGTGGAGACGAGCAACGACGGCATCGGGGACGCGCTGACCCCGCCGGCCGTGGACCCGCTGGGCGGTTTCTGGATCGGCGGGGTGAGCCGGTCCACCGGCGAGCCCCGCATCTGGATCGCCGAGCCGGACGACCTCGGGACGGCCCGGCCCCTGGAGGTGCCGTGGCTGCATGCCCGGGACCGCCTCCACATGATCTCGGTCTCGCCCGACGGCAGCCGCGCCGTGCTCGTGGTCGCCGACACCTCCTCGGAGCGGCGCCGGATGGTGCTGGCGGGCGTCGAGCGGGACGGCGCGGGTCGCCCCGTCGGCCTGACCGAGGGTGTCCCGGTCGCGCCGCACCTCAGCGACGTCGCCACGGCACGGTGGGCGTCCGCTGGCGACCTGTACCTGGTCGCCCGCCGGCCGGACGACCCGAGGATGCGGGTCTTCAGCCTGCGGGTGGGGGAGTGGCTCTCACCCATCGGGGCGCGCGACGCCCTGGAGCCGGTCGACGTGCTCCCCGTGCCGCGCAGCGGTGGTGCCGAGCCCATCGCCCGCACCGCGGACGGCCGGTTCCACACCACCGAAGGCTCGGGGTGGTACGGCGCCCGCAACGGTGACGAGCTCGTCGTCCCCGGGGGCTGAGCCCGCCGCGGTCCTCCCCGACGCCTGAGCCGGCGGCGTGCGTGACCGGCTCCCTGTCCGCGACCTGTCGCCGCGCGGTCGCGCCCACCTGTGGACGAGGCATGGGCCCTATCCCACCGTCCTGACAGGCTGGGGTATGCCGTGGCGACCCACCCAGGACCTGCTCGCCCTGGTCGAGCTGGCCGCCCCCAGCGCCTGCGCCGGGTGCGGACTGCCGGGCAGCCGCTGGTGCGCGGACTGCGGGACGTTCCTGGCCGCCTCCCGGCCACGCCCGTGGCGGCCGACGCCGTGCCCGCCGGGACTGCCCCCGACCTGGGCGGGGCTGGCCTACCGGGGCCCGGCCCGCGCCGCCCTGGTGGCCTGGAAGGAGGACGGCAGGGTCGACCTCACCCCCGTCCTGGCGCGGGCCCTCAGGCCGGTGCTGGCGGCGGCCCTGCAGGGCTCGGCGCCGCACGCCCGGGCGGTGCGGGCCGGGAGGCCGGTCGTCCTGGTCCCGGCCCCGTCGGCGCGGGCCGGCGTCCGCGCCCGCGGCCGGCGTCCCGTGCCCGAGCTGGCCCGGGCCACGACCCCGCGCGGGCCCGTCGTCGAGGCCCTCCGGCTGGTCCGCCGGGTCAGGGACCAGGCGGGTCTGACGGCAGGGGAGCGTGCCACGAACCTGCGTGGCGCGGTGGCGGTCCGACCCGGCCGGGGCGACCGGCTCCGGGGCGTGCCGTGCGTCCTGGTGGACGACGTGGTGACGACAGGAGCGACCCTGCAGGAGTGCGCCCGGGCCCTCCTGGCAGCCGGGTCGGGGCCCGTCGTGGCCGTCACCGTCTGCGCCACCGTGCGGCGCGGTCCCGGCCCCGCCGGGCCGCCCGGGCCATCTGTGGCATCCCCCGGACCCGCCGACTAGTGTGTCTGCATGGAGCACCTTCCCGAGGTTCGACGAGGGGGTGAGGCAGGACGAGACCAGGGCCGCGACGACGCGGCCGACCCCCGTTGCACATCCCCCCGCTCTTGATGGAGGAACTCGATGGAACTCACCGTGACCGGTCGCAAGAAGGACGTCGCCGATCGTTACCGGCGCCACCTGGAGGACAAGCTCAGCAAGATTCCCCAGCTCGCCCCCCGCGTGCGACGCACCGACGTCGTCCTCACCCACGAGGCCAATCCTCGTCAGGCGAAGGAGTCCGAGCGCTGCGAGATCACCTGCTACGTGCACCGCACGGTGGTGCGGGCGGAGGCCGCCGCCGACGACGAGTACGCCGCTCTCGACCTGGCCATGACCAAGCTCACCGAGCGGCTGCGCCGTCTGGGCGACAAGCGCCGGGTGAGCCACACCGGCAAGCACCGGCTGCCCTCGGTGGCCGAGGCCACGTTCGGCCTCCCGACCGGGGCGGCCGCCGACGGGACCGCCGAGGCGCCCGAGCGCGCCCTGAGCCCCGAGGAGGCCGTCGACCAGGCCCTCCAGACCCAGGGCAACAGCCCGATCGAGATCCGCGAGAAGGTCCACGCCTCCAGCCCGATGACCGTCGGCGAGGCCCTGTCGCGCATGGAGCTGATCGGGCACGAGTTCTTCCTGTTCCACGACGCCGACAGCGACCGGCCCAGCGTGGTCTACCGCCGACGCGGCTGGTCCTACGGCGTGCTGCGCCTCGACCGCGAGGACGAGAGCCAGGACGACGACGAGGGCTCGGACGAGCCGACGGAGACCGCGGTCGCGTCCTGACGCGGCGTCCGGCCTGAGCGCGCGGGCGGGCACGGCCACGACGGTCGTGCCCGCCCCGTCGTCGTGAGAGCTCCCGTGGCACAGTGGACGCCATGCCAGCCAGCCTGAGCCGGGCCCAGGCGCGCCGGATCGCCCTGGCGGCCCAGGGTTTCGGTCGTCCGCGCCCGACCTCCGTCGGCACCCGCCAGCTCAGCACCATGATCGAGCGGCTCAAGGTGCTGCAGGTCGACAGCGTCAACGTCCTCACCCGGGCCCACTACCTTCCGCTGTTCTCCCGGCTCGGGCCCTACGACACCGCGCTGCTGGACCGGCTCCGCGACGGCTCCGGCCCGCGGGCCCGGGCAGGTCGCACGCTGGTGGAGTACTGGGCCCACGAGGCCTCGCTCCTTCCCGTGGCCACCTGGCCCTACCTGGGGTTCCGGATGGAGCGGGCGCGGGAGCGGGCCTGGAGCCGCCACGTCGTCGAGGACCACGCCGTCCTGCTGGCCGCCGTCGTCGACGTCGTCGCCTCCCAGGGGCCGCTCACGGCGCGGCAGGTGGAGGCGCACCTGCCCCACGGGGCTGCCCGGGACAGGGAGGACTGGGGGTGGAACTGGTCGGCGGTCAAGCAGTGCCTGGAGTACCTCTTCTGGGCCGGTCTGGTCACCTCCGCGGGCCGGACCGCGCAGTTCGAGCGCCGGTATGCCGTGCCCGCGCAGGTGTTGCCGCCGGAGGTGGTGGCCCGGGCGCCCGGCACGCCGGAGGCTCCGGGGCCGCTGGAGTCCGTGACCGAGCTGCTGCGGCAGGCGGTCCGGGCGCACGGCATCGGCACGCGCCGGGACCTGGCCGACTACTTCCGCCTGCGCGGCCCGCTGGTGCAGGAGGCGCTGGACGGGTTGCTCGCCGCGGGGGAGGTCGAGGAGGTGGACGTCCCGGGGTGGCGGGGCAGCAGCGCCGTATACCTCGACCCTGCCGCGCGGCGACCCCGGGCGGTGCGGGGAGCGGCCCTGCTCAGCCCCTTCGACTCCCTGGTCTGGCAGCGGGACCGGGTGGAGGAGATCTGGGACTTCCGCTACCGGATCGAGATCTACGTGCCGGCGCCGCAGCGGGTGCACGGCTACTACGTGCTGCCCTTCCTGCTCGACGAGCAGCTGGTCGGACGGGTCGACCTGAAGTCGGACCGGGCGGCCGGCGTGCTGCGCGTGCAGTCCCTGGGCTGGGAGCCGGGCACCGACGTCGCACGAGCGCTGCCGGCGCTCCAGGACGAGCTGGCCTCGATGGCCGGATGGCTCGGGTTGGGGCGGGTGGACCTTCCGGCGGGGTAGGTGTCACCGACCTGGGGCGGGGGACGGTTAGCCTAGTCGGGTGCCGAACCTCTTCGAGAAGATCCTGCGCGCCGGTGAGAAGACCGCGCTGCGCCGGCTTGAGACCATCGCCCGGCAGGTGAACGCCCTGGAGGAGGACTTCGAGGGCCTCTCCGACACCGAGCTGCGCGAGGAGACCGACAAGTTCAAGGCGCGCCTGGCCGACGGCCAGACGCTGGAGCAGCTGCTGCCCGAGGCGTTCGCCGCGGTCCGCGAGGCGGGGAAGCGGACGATCGGCAAGCGCCACTTCGACGTCCAGCTCATGGGCGGCGCCGCGCTGCACCAGGGCAACGTCGCCGAGATGCGGACCGGTGAGGGCAAGACGCTCGTCGCCACCCTGCCCTCCTACCTCAACGCGCTCACGGGCAAAGGCGTGCACGTCATCACGACCAACGACTACCTGGCGCAGTACCAGTCCGAGCTGATGGGCCGTGTCCACCGGGCCTTGGGGCTGGAGACCGGGTGCATCCTGTCCTCGATGACGCCGGCCCAGCGCCGGGAGCAGTACGCCATGGACATCACCTACGGCACGAACAACGAGTTCGGCTTCGACTACCTGCGCGACAACATGGCCTGGTCGCTGAAGGACCTGGTCCAGCGCGAGCACCACTTCGCGATCGTCGACGAGGTCGACTCGATCCTCATCGACGAGGCGCGCACGCCGCTGATCATCTCGGGCCCGGCCGACCAGGCCACCAAGTGGTACACCGAGTTCTCCAAGATCGTCCGGCGCCTGGAGCGCGGCACCGCGGCCGACCCGCTGCGCGGCATCGAGTCCACCGGTGACTACGAGGTGGACGAGAAGAAGAAGGTCGTCGGTGTCCTGGAGCGTGGGATCGAGAAGGTCGAGGACTACCTCGGCATCGACAACCTCTACGAGCCGAGCAACACCCCGCTCATCGGCTACCTCAACAACGCGCTGAAGGCCAAGGAGCTCTTCTCGCGCGACAAGGACTACGTCGTCATGGACGGCCAGGTCATGATCGTCGACGAGCACACGGGTCGCATCCTGCCCGGACGCCGCTACAACGAGGGCATGCACCAGGCCATCGAGGCCAAGGAGGGGGTGGAGATCAAGAACGAGAACCAGACCCTGGCCACGGTGACCCTGCAGAACTACTTCCGGATGTACGACAAGCTCGCCGGCATGACGGGCACCGCCCAGACCGAGGCGGCCGAGCTGCACCAGATCTACAAGGTGGGCGTCATCTCGATCCCCACCAACCGGCCGATGGTCCGCAAGGACCAGCCCGACCTCGTCTACCGGACCGAGGAGGCGAAGTTCAACGCCGTCGTCGACGACATCGCCGAGCGCCACCGGGCCGGCCAGCCCGTGCTGGTCGGCACCACCTCGGTCGCCAAGTCGGAGTACCTCTCCGAGCAGCTGCGCCGGCGGGGTGTCCGGCACGAGGTCCTCAACGCCAAGCACCACGAGCGGGAGGCGGCCATCGTGGCGGAGGCGGGGCGCAAGGCCGCGGTCACGGTGTCCACCAACATGGCCGGTCGAGGCACGGACATCATGCTCGGCGGCAACCCGGAGTTCCGGGCCGTGTCCGCCATGCACGCCCAGGGCCTGGACCCCCAGGAGACCCCGGAGGAGTACGAGGCCGCCTGGGAGAGCACCCTGCGCCGCGCCGAGGAGTCGGTGGCGTCCGAGCACGACGAGGTCACCGCGCTGGGCGGCCTCTACGTGCTGGGCACCGAGCGCCACGAGTCGCGACGCATCGACAACCAGCTCCGCGGTCGCGCCGGCCGCCAGGGCGACCCGGGTGAGTCCCGCTTCTACCTCTCGCTGCAGGACGACCTCATGCGGATGTTCAACGCCGGGATGGTCGACCGGGTCATGTCCACGTCGGGCATGAGCGACGACATCCCGATCGAGTCCAAGATGGTCTCGCGCTCGATCGCCAGCGCCCAGTCCCAGGTCGAGGCGCAGCACTTCGAGACCCGCAAGAACGTCCTGAAGTACGACGACGTCCTGAACCGGCAGCGCGAGGTCATCTACGCCGAGCGCCGCCGGGTGCTCGCGGGGGAGGACCTCCACGAGCAGGTGAGGCACTTCATCAACGACGTCGTCACCGACTACGTGACCGCCGCCGGCGGTGTCGGTCTCGCCGACGGGATCGACCTGGAGTCCCTGTGGGAGGACCTGGGCCAGATCTACCCGGTCGGCATCACCGTGGACGAGGTGGTCCAGGAGGCGGGGGGTCGGGCCGGGGTCACCACCCAGCAGCTCGTCGAGCAGCTGACCAGTGACGCCCAGCACGCCTACGACCAGCGCGAGGCCGAGGTCGGCGAGGACCTCATGCGCGACGTGGAGCGGCGGATCGTCCTGCAGGTGCTCGACCGCAAGTGGCGCGAGCACCTCTACGAGATGGACTACCTCAAGGAGGGCATCGGGCTGCGGGCCATGGCCCAGCGTGAGCCCCTCGTGGAGTACCAGCGCGAGGGCTACCAGCTGTTCCAGGCCGTCATGGAGGCGATCAAGGAGGAGTCGGTGCGGTTCCTCTTCCAGGCCGAGGTCAAGCGCACGGAGGAGCAGGCTCCGGCGGCGCCTCCGCAGCAGCAGCTCACCTTCGTGGCTCCCGGTGAGGGCGGTGAGGCCGAGACGCGTCGGGTGCGTGCCGACGGCTCGTTGCCCGAGGAGGAGAGCGCCGCGCCCGCCGCGGCCTCCGGGAGCAACAGGGCGGAGCGGCGCAAGGCGAGGAAGGCTCGCTGAGCCGGCGCCGGAGGCCTCACCCGAGCTCGAGCGCGGTCACCAGCCACCGACCGTCGACCCCGCACATCCGCAGGGCGAGCGCACGGACCCGGCCCTCGCCCTGCACCACGGCCGAGACCTCGCACACCCCGTCCGCGGGGTGGCAGGTCAGCAGGGTGCGGACCCGCGGGGCCCGGTGGGGCCGCTGGGCGCGGCGCCGGGCGAGCAGCCCGCGACGGGCCACCCGCTCACGCACCTCCGGGACCAGCCACTTCGTCAGCTGGCTCGCCGACCGGGTGCCGTCGCACGCCTCCAGCACGGCCGTGATGATCCGCCGCGCCCACACCTCGGCGTCGGGCAGCTGGGCCGTGGCCGTCGCCTGAGGCCCGAAGTAGCTGTCGTACGCCTCCGCCCGCAGGTCCACCGCGAGCGACCCCTGGACGTAGCCCTCGGCCTGGGACGGGGGCCGCACCGCCGCCGCCGACCCGCCCCGTCCGGTGGGTGACCAGTCGCACCCGTCGGCGTCCGGCTCGGCACGCGGCGCAGGTGCCAGCCGGAGCACCTGCGGACCGGTCTGCCGGCTCGCGCGTCCCTCGGTCGGCGCCGGTCCCCCCACCGTCCTCATCGGCCCGGCCCCCGCTCCGGCACGACCAGCTCCTGGCCGGGGAGGATCAGATCCGGGTCGGGACCGATCACCTCGGCGTTGGCGGCATACCACCGCGGCCACTCCTGCGCGATGTCCGCGCTGGTCGCCTGCGGTCCCAGGTGGCGGGCGCACAGGTCCCACAGGGTGTCGCCCCGCCGCACCACCACGTGGTCGGGCAGCACCTCCCGGGGGACGGTGGTCACCAGGGTGACGTCCTGGTCGGGGACGGCACGCGGAGGCAGAGGGGTCGGGGTCCACCCGGGGTGAGGCACCACCGGGCCGGGCACGTCCGGCGAGGGTCCGGCCTCGACCCGGTGCGACCCGGCGTCCTCGACCGGGAGCGCAGGTCCCGCCACGGCTGACGGGGTCACGGCGACGCCGTCGACCGAGGAGAGCTGCGGGACGGTGCTGACGGTGGCGCGGGGTGCGGCGACGCCGTCGACCGAGGACACCTGCGGGGCGGTGCTGACGGTGGCGACGGGTGGGGCCGCGACCGCGGCGGTGGTGCCGCTGAGCGTGACGAGCAGGGCGCACGCCACCTGCACCGACCAGGACAGCTGCTCGGGCCGAGGCGGATGGACACCCCCCGCCCGGACCAGGACGGCGGTGGCCAGGGCCAGCACCGTGGCCACCCGGCCCGCCGCGAGGGTGGCCGCCGCCAGGACCACCGTGTCCAGGGCCTGCTGCGTGGGCACCACCCCAGTGCCCGGCCAGCTCGCGACCGTCCACCCCCCCAGCCCGACGGTGACCGCGACGGCCCCCAGCGTCAGGACCATCCCGGTCGTCCTCGCCCCCATCCTGGCGCCCATCGACTCCTCCTCTAGCATTCGTTTGCGTTCGTTTGCGTTCGATATCGGAAGGTTAAGTCTCGCTACGACTGTCGTCAAGGGCGGGAGCAGACCTGTGGACGGCGGCCGGTGGGTCCCGACGGATGGCACCATGACGCTCATGCGGTGGCACCAGCTCTCGACGACCTCGCCGCCCAGCAGCAGGCGCTGGAGCTGCGGGAGCGGGACGCCGAGATCGCCGAGCACACCCGGGCCGAGCGGGGGCAGGTCGAGCTGCTCCAGCGTCTGGCGGCCGTGCTGGAGCGGCCGCTCCGGCTCCGCGTGCGGGGGATGGGGGCCCTGGAGGGCGTCCTCACCGACGTCGGCGCCGACTGGCTCCTGCTCGACACCCCGGTCGGTGGGCCCGCGGGGCGCGAGCTGCTGCTCCCGGTCACCGGGGTGCTCTCGGTCGAGGGGCTGTCGGGACGGGCCGAGACCGACCCGCCGTGGCCGCCAGGCGCCTGGGCTCCGGCACGCCCTACGGGCCGTGAGCCGGGACCGGGCACCGGTGCGGGTGCACGACGTCGGAGGGGATCACGTCTCCGGCACCATCGACGCGGTCCTGGCCGACCACCTGGACCTGAGCCGGCACGCCGACGACGAGCCGCGGCGTGGCACCCTCGTCCGGGGTCGGACGACCATCCCCTACGCAGCCGTGGCCGGGGTGCGTCGCCTGTGAGCCGTCAGTCGTCCACGCCGTGCCCGATGGTCTCCCGGGTCTGCGCGTAGGCCCGCTGGATGTAGGCCTCGAGCTCGGTGTTCTCCACCCGCCACACGCCGCGACCACCGAACTTCACGCCCTGCAGCTCACCGGACCGCACCAGCGCCTTCACCTGGGACAGGGACACGTTGAGGGTCTCGGCGACGTCGGTCAGCGTCAGGAATCGCGGCGCAGCCACAGGCACCCTCCAGGTCGGTCGGCGGTCTTGACCAAGATTTTACGGTTTCATGGTCCCGTCTTGACCAGCCTGTGGACAAGATGCTCGGGAGGCGACGACAGGCGGTTAGCGTTCCGGGGGTGGAGCTCCGGGCGACCGGGGCTGTCGTGGCGCGTCGGGTGCAGGGTGCGCCGGGACGGCAGGGACAGGGAGGGTGCGATGACGACCGAGACGGCAGCACGGGTGAGAGGGGCCGGGCGGGGCGCCGCCTCCGACCGGGAGGCGCCCCGGCAGGCCCGCCGGCTGCAGCGCCCCGGCTGGCGGGACCTGCGGCTGGTCGTGGGTCTGCTGCTCATCCTGCTCTCGGTCGCCGGTGGCGCCCGGCTCGTGACGGGCCTGGACGACACCACTCCCGTGTATGCCGCCGCCCGGGACCTTCTCCCCGGGCAGCCGGTCTCGGCCCAGGACGTGGTCGCCGTGGACGTCCGGCTGGGCGAGGGCTGTCGCGGTACGTGGACGGGTCGGCCGGGCTCGAGGACGGCACCCACCTGCTGCGTCCGGTCGCGGCGGGCGAGCTGATCCCCGCCACGGCGCTGGGGTCGGCGCGGGAGGCCCTGGACAAGACGGTGAGCGTGCCCGTGGACCTCAACGCGGCGAGCGCCCTGAGCACCGGGTCGGTCGTCGACGTGTGGGTCAGCCGGAAGGACCCCGACGCGCTGGGGGAGGCCTTCCTGGACCCGGAGCTGCTCCTGGCCGGGGCCGTCGTCGACCACGTGCCGGCCGAGAGCGCCGGGCTCGGGGCGGGCCTGGGCCGGCCCGCGGTGGCGGTCGTCGTGCCGGCGGACGAGGTCGGCGGGGTCATCGCCGCGGTGGACCAGGGAGCCCGGGTCACGCTCGTGCCGGGCCCGCGCTCGTCCGGGGGCGGCCGGTGAGCCTGCCTCTCGTCACGGGCGTCGCACCCCGGTGGGACGCCGCGACGGCCACGCTGGCCAGCTCGGCCGCCGAGGTCCATCTCGTCCGCCGGTGTGCCGACGTCAGCGAGCTGGTCGGGGTGGCGGCCGCCGGCCTGGCCCGCGTGGCCCTGGTGTCGTCGGACCTGCGCGGGCTGGACCGGTCGGTCGTCGACCGGCTGGGCGACGCCGGGGTGCTCGTCGTGGCCCTGCACCCACCGGGTGAGCAGGAGGCGGCCCGCCGGCTGCGCCGCTGGGGCCTGCCGTGCGTCCTGCCCGCCGACCTCACCGTCGCCCAGCTCGACGAGGCGGTCCTCGAGCTGCAGCTGGCAGGGTCGGCCGGTGAGCGGGCAGGTCCTGCAGCACGGGGTCGAGGTCCGGCGGAGGCGCAGCCTGGGGGTCCGGCGCAGGCCCAGGCCGGGGACCCGGTGGCGGGGCAGCCGGGGGGCCCGCCTGAGGGTGGGGCCGCGGGTCCGGCCGCGCCTGGGGCCGAGGGTGGGGCCGCAGGTCCGGCCGGGGAGACCCGGGCCGGTGGAGGGCCGGAGGTCGGTGACCTGCCGGGCCATCGGAGCGACCCGTCGCTGGTCGGGGTCCGCCCGGAGGCCGGGGCGGCGACCGAGGAGGACCTCGACCGTGAGCTGCGGACGCTGGTCGAGCAGGAGCTGGCCCAGCGCGACCACCCGGAGGGCAACGACCGGACGCCGCCGGGTCCGTCGGGGCCGACCGACCAGCCCGACGAGCCTGCCGCGCCGCGGGAGCGCGGTGAGGTCGTGGTCGTCTGGGGTGCCTACGGGAGCCCGGGACGCACCACCGTCGCCGTCAACCTAGCGGCCGAGCTCGCCGGGGTCCTGGACCCGGTCGTGCTCGTGGACGCCGACACGTACGGCGCCTCGGTCGCGCAGGCCCTGTCCGTCCTGGACGAGGCCCCCGGGCTGGCCGCCGTCTGTCGTGCGGCCGACCAGGGCACCCTCGACGAGCTGGCGCTCGACCGGCACGCGCCGGAGGTCAGGCCCGGGCTGCGGGTGCTCACCGGCCTGCCCCGGCCGGACAGATGGCCGGAGATCCGGGAGAGCGCCCTGCTCGACGTGCTCGAGCAGGCCCGTGCGGTCGCCCGGTGGGTCGTCGTCGACGTGGCACCCCTGGTGGAGCAGGACGAGGAGCTCTCCTTCGACACCGCCGCACCGCGCCGCAACGGAGCCACCCTGACCGCCCTGCAGGCCGCCGACCGGGTGGTGGTCGTGGGCGCCGGCGACCCGTTGGGCCTGCAGCGGCTGGTGCGGGCGCTCGATGCGCTGGAGGAGCACAGCCGCTCCCCGCGGACGGTCGTCGTCACGCGGGTGCGCCCCGGGCCGGTTGGTCCTGAGCCCGGGCGTCGCATCGGGGAGGCGCTCCAGCGCTTCGCCGGGGTCGGACGCGTCGTGCTGGTCCCGGAGGACCGGGAGTCCCTGGACGCGGCCATGCTGCACGGGCAGGCGCTGGTCGAGGCCCGCCCGGCGGGTCCTGCACGGCAGGCCGTCGCCCGGCTGGCGGCCGAGGTCGCGGGGCACGTGCCGGGGCGGGCGACCGGCAGGGCGACCGGCCGTGGCGGGGGTCGCCGGCTGCTGCCGTGGCGTGGTGGCCGCGGCCCTGCGCAGCGCTGAGAGCGGCCCCGGACCGGCCCAGCCCCTCCTGCCTGGCACGGTCGGCGGAGTCGTCTGCGACGATGGTGCCGGAGCAGACCGAGGCGCGCAGGACCGGCGCGACCACGAGGTGACGAGGAGGCCACCGGTGACCACTGTGCGGTGCTACGTGCCGTTGAGCGCTGAGCAGCTCAGCCAGCTCCACGACGAACGGCGGCTTCCCGGCCCCCTGCGTGCGACGGCCGTGACGAGGTCGGTGCGGGCGTCGCAGCCGGGGGCCGACAGCGAGGAGTGGGAGCACGTCGCGATCCAGGCGGCGGCCCGGGGCCTGGTCGCCGACGGCCTGCCCGTGATCGTGGCGGCGGTCGACCTGGTCGACACCGAGGTCGACGCCACCAGGGCGGAGGGCCCGCAGGTGAGGGTGGGCGAGGTCATCCTGCCGCGGGTGGCCGCGCTGCACGTGGGTGATGACGTGGTGACCTCCGATCCCTCCACCCTCCCTCCTCCCGGCGGCGAGGAGGAGATCGAGCTGTCGTGGTACGACACCACCGAGATCGCCCACGTGGTCGAGCTGGTCGCGGCCCTGGTGACCGGCGCGCAGGACCAGGCGCCCCTCATACCTCCCGATCCCGCGACCTGATCCCACGACCCACGAGACCGACGACGAAGGAAGCGACCCATGGACGCCATCGTGCAGATCCCCACGCCCGAGAACGAGCCGGTCCGGGACCACGCCCCGGGCAGCAGCGAGCGCGGAGCCCTGGAGGCGGCTCTGGCGCAGATGGCGGCCACCCCGGTGGACCTGCCCCACATCATCGGCGGCGAGCCGGTCACGGGGACGGGGCCGGAGATCGAGGTCGTGCAGCCGCACGCCCACGCCGAGGTGCTCGGCACCCTGCGGGACGGCAACCGCGAGGACGCCTCGGCCGCGGTGGCCGCGGCGCTGGAGGCCGGCCCCCGCTGGCGGGTGATGAGCTTCGAGGACCGGGCCTCGATCTTCCTCAAGGCCGCCGAGCTCCTCGCCGGGCCGTGGCGCGCCCGGATGAACGCCGCGACGATGCTCGGGCAGTCCAAGACGGCCTACCAGGCCGAGATCGACGCCGTGTGCGAGCTCGCGGACTTCTGGCGGTTCAACGTGCACTACGCGCGCCAGCTGCTGGCCGAACAGCCGATCCGCAACGCGCCCGGCACCTGGAACCGCGTGGACCAGCGGCCGCTGGAGGGCTTCGTCTACGCCGTGACGCCGTTCAACTTCACCGCCATCGGCGGCAACCTGCCGACCGCCCCGGCGCTCATGGGCAACACCGTGATCTGGAAGCCGGCCGCGACCCAGCAGCGGGCGGCGAGCCTGACGATGGACCTGCTCATGGAGGCAGGGCTGCCGGCCGGGGTGATCAACATGGTGACCGGCCACGGTCGGGAGATCTCCGAGGTCCTCCTGGACAGCCCCGACCTGGCCGGCGTCCACTTCACCGGGTCCACGGCCGTCTTCAACATGTTCTGGAAGGAGATCGGGGCCAACCTGTCGCGCTACCGCTCCTACCCCCGCATCGTGGGGGAGACCGGGGGCAAGGACTTCGTCGTGGCGCACCCCAGCGCCGACCTCGACGTGCTCCGGACGGCCCTGGTGCGGGGGGCCTTCGAGTACCAGGGCCAGAAGTGCTCGGCCGCCTCACGCGCCTACGTCCCGGCCTCGCTGTGGAAGCGGATGCGCGACGACCTGGTGCAGACGACCGAGGGCCTGGCCGTCGGGGACGTGCGCGACCTGTCCAACTTCATGGGCGCGGTGATCGACGAGCGGGCCTTCGCCAAGCACCGGTCGGTCCTGGACCGGGCCCGTCAGGACCCCGGGGTGGAGGTCGTGGCCGGAGGCACGTACGACGACGCCGTGGGCTGGTTCGTCCGACCCACGATCGCGGTGGTCGAGGACCCCGCGCACGAGATGGTGACCACGGAGTACTTCGGGCCCATCCTCACCGTCCACGTCTACCCCGACCGGTCCTGGTCCTCGATGCTGGACCAGATGGAGTCGGTCGCGCCCTACGCCCTCACCGGGGCGGTCATCTCCCAGGACCGCGCCGCCGTCGCCGAGGCGACCGAGCGCCTGCGCTTCGCCGCCGGCAACTTCTACGTCAACGACAAGCCGACCGGTGCGGTGGTGGGCCAGCAGCCGTTCGGCGGGGCCCGGGCCTCGGGCACCAACGACAAGGCCGGGTCAGCGGCCAACCTGCAGCGCTGGATCAACACGCGCGTCATCAAGGAGACGTTCGCGCCCGCGACCGACTACCGCTACCCCCACATGGGCTGAGTCCAGGACGCCGGCCGGCGCTCTCAGCCGGCCGGCGGGGGCCCGGGGGTCTGCAGCCACTCCCGGGCGACCTGCTCCTCCAGCGCCACGATGCGGTGCATCTGCGCGGCGACCATCTCCTCGATCCGCTTGCCGAAGAAGGGGACCTTGGCCTCCAGGTCGCCGTCGACCACGTGCAGGGTCGTGCCCGGCTCCTGACCACGGCGCAGGTGGATGCCGCCGGTGAAGGACACGGGCAGGCCGGGCAGCTCCAGGCCCATCGCCCCCTCCCGCTCCCCGTCCGCGTCCGCGGCACCCCAGCGGACCGTCTCCACCATCAGCAGCGTCGGCCCGACGAACGCGCGGGCCCACTCCGGGACGCCGGTGCTGGGCAGGTGCCGCTGGACGGTGACGGTGACGGCCCCGTCCTCGGGGTCGGTGTCGACCGTGACCGTCTGGTCGGTGGCGCCGGAGCGCTCGGCCCGGGCGACCTGGAAGTCGTGGTCGGTCAGCATCTGGTGGACGCGCTGCGGGTCGGCCGGGTGCGAGACGGTCTCGGTGATCCTCATGCTCCTACCGTAGTTGGCGGTGCAGCCCGTGCAGGCGGCGCAGCACCACACCCTTGTCGGTGAGGGTGAGCGGACGACGCCGGGACCGCTCGGCGACCTGGTCGAGCAGGTCGGCGAGGCTGGTCATGACGTCCGCCGTCGGTGCCGCCCAGCCCAGACCGTCCTGCTGACGGACGAGGGGCGCGAGCGCGCGGAGCCTGGCGGCGGCGGCACGGCAGGAGGCGTGGTCGGGCTCGCCGTCCGTGCCCCCGATCGCGCCCACCACCGCAGGGAGGGTCGTGGGCTCGTGGCGGCCGGCCGCCAGGTCCACCAGGCGGTGGGCGAGCGTGTCGATGAGGGCGTCCGCCAGGCCCGTGGCCTCGGCCCAGCCCAGCTCCGGGGCGAGGGCGGTCAGGTCGTCGGCCGCGTGCAGCGCCGCGGCCGCGGACCCGGTGGTCGAGGGCATGGACCCACTGTAGGGAGCCGGGCCGACAGACGTCGGCGCTCGTCCCCAGGGCAGGAGGACAGGAGGGCCGAGGGGTAGGCTGGCTCCGGCGTTCGACGAGGAGCGCGACGACGGTCCGACAAGGAGTGCATGGCCCCATGGCGTCCACCGCGAGGCTGACTGACCTGTTCTACCACCACAAGCAGGACGGCGGGCGGAGGGAGACCTACCGCGACGCGCTGGTGACCACCATGGAGGGGCTGGCCACCGGCCGGGAGCCGGGCACCGCCGAGGTCCGGGTGCTGAACCCCACGGTCGCCCAGGACGGGTGGGACAGCCGCAACACCTTCGTCCAGGTGGTCACCGACGACATGCCCTTCCTCGTCGACTCGGTCCTGGGGGAGCTGTCCCGCTCCGGCCTGGCGGTGCACGACCTCCTGCACCCGCAGCTCGTTGTCGACGAGGCCTCGGGCGAGGTCGTCGGCGCGGACCCGGGGGCGGCCGGTCCCGGACAGCGCGTCGAGTCCTGGATCGTCGTCGAGATCGACCGCGTCCCCGACGAGGAGGCGCGAGCCGAGCTCGCCGGCACGCTGGAGCGGGTGCTGGTCGACGTGCGCCGCGCCTTCGAGGACTGGAGCGCGATGCGCGAGCAGACCAGGACGATCATGGCCCACCTCGAGCTGCGCCCCCCGTCCACGGTCGACCCGGACGAGGTCGCCCCCACCGTCGACTTCCTGCGCTGGATGGACGACCACCACTTCACCTACCTGGGCTACCGGTCCTACGACCTGGTGGAGTCCGACGAGGGTGCCGCCCTGCGCTCGGTCCCGGGCAGCGGGCTGGGGATCCTGCGCGACGAGGAGGGCGCGACCGCGACGCTGAGCCCCCTGCGGCCCGAGGCCGTCGAGACCGCCCGCGAGCCACGGCTGCTCACGATCACCAAGGCCAACACCCGGGCGACGGTGCACCGCTCGGTGCCCCTGGACTACATCGGTATCCGACGCTTCGACGCCGAGGGCCGGGTCGTGGGCGAGCAGCGCTTCCTGGGCCTGTTCACCCGCGGCGCCTACGCCGAGTCCGCGACCCGGCTGCCCATCGTGGGGGACAAGGTCAGGGCCATCATCGCCGGCTCCGGCTACGCGCCCGACAGCCACTCCGGCAAGGACCTGCTGAGCGTGCTGGAGGGCTATCCCCGCGACGAGCTCTTCCAGGCGCCGCTGGAGCACCTCAGCCGGACAGCGGAGGAGGTCGTGCGCCTGCTGGAGCGCCCCGAGGCGCAGGCCTTCGTCCGCAAGGACGAGTTCGGCCGGTTCGTCACCGCGCTCGTCTACCTGCCAAAGGACCGGTACAACACGACCAACCGGCTCCGCGTGCAGAAGATGCTGGAGGAGGCCTTCGAGGGCGACCTCGCGGACTACGCCACCCGGGTGGGCGACGGTCCCCTCGCGCAGCTGCACTTCGTCATCCGCCTGCCCAAGGACCGGCCTGCCCCGCAGGTCGGGGAGGAGGAGCTGCAGCGCCGGCTCGCCGCGGTGACGCGCACCTGGACCGAGGGTCTCACCGAGGCGGTGGCCGCCCACGTCGACGAGGGGGCCACCGGTGACCTCGTCGCCCGCTTCGGGGGTGCCTTCCCAGAGGCCTACAAGGAGGACTTCGACGGGGAGACCGCCTACTTCGACCTGCGTCGGATCGGCGAGCTGCTCGGCAGCGACGCCTCGGCCCGACCCCACCTCTACCGCGCCGAGGGCGACGACGAGCATGAGCGCAGGATCAAGGTCTACCGCGCCGAGGAGATGTCGCTGACCGACGTGCTGCCGGTCTTCGCCCACTTCGGCCTGGAGGTGACCGTCCAGCGCCCCTACGAGCTCGACGGCGAGGGTGCCCGGACCAGCTACATCTACGACTTCGGGCTGCGCGCCCCCGGGCCCGACGTGTGGAGCGGGCGTGGCGGGCGCACCGAGGAGGAGGTGGCGGCCGCCTTCGAGGACGCCTTCACCGCGGTATGGAGCGGCGCGGCCGAGTCCGACCGGCTCAACGCCCTGGTGCTCACCGCGGGGCTGGACTGGCGCAGCGTGGTCATCCTGCGCACGCTGGTCCGCTACCTGCGGCAGATCGGCATCTTCAGCCTGGACTACCTGGAGGAGGCGCTGGTCGCCAACGCCGAGATCGCCGGGCGGGTCATCGACCTCTTCCGCACCCGCTTCGACCCGGACCTCGGGCAGGACGACCGGACCGAGGCGGTCGAGACGATCCTGGGCGACATCATCCACGACCTGGACGCCGTGGCCAGCCTCGACCACGACCGCATCCTGCGGGCCCTGGTCTCGGTCGTGCGGGCCACCCTGCGGACCAACTACTACCAGGTCGACGAGGAGGGGCGGCCCCGGGCGCGCGTCTCGCTCAAGCTGCTGCCGCGCGAGCTGGAGCTGCTCCCCGAGCCCCGGCCAGCCTTCGAGATCTGGGTCTACGCCCCCGACGTGGAGGGCAGCCACCTGCGTTTCGGCTCGGTCGCCCGGGGTGGTCTGCGCTGGAGCGACCGGCGGGAGGACTTCCGCACCGAGGTGCTGGGGCTGGTCAAGGCGCAGATGGTCAAGAACGCCGTCATCGTCCCCACCGGGTCCAAGGGCGCGTTCTTCGCCAAGTCCCTCCCGGACCCGGCCGCGGACCGCGAGGCGTGGCTGGAGGCCGGGCGGGCCGCATACCAGACCTTCATCCGCGGCATGCTCGACATCACCGACAACCGCGTGGGAGCCGAGGTCGTCGCCCCCGACCGCGTCGTGCGCTACGACGGCGACGACCCCTACCTCGTCGTCGCCGCCGACAAGGGCACGGCCACGTTCTCCGACCTGGCCAACGGGGTCGCCCGCGACTACGGCTTCTGGCTGGACGACGCGTTCGCCTCCGGCGGCTCGGCGGGGTACGACCACAAGGAGATGGGCATCACCGCCCGCGGGGCGTGGGAGTCGGTCAAGCGCCACTTCCGGGAGCTGGGGCTGGACACCCAGAGCGAGGACATCACCGTCGTCGGCGTGGGGGACATGAGCGGCGACGTCTTCGGCAACGGCATGCTGCTGTCCGAGCACATCCGGCTGGTCGCGGCGTTCGACCACCGGCACGTCTTCCTCGACCCGGACCCCGACGCGGCCAGCTCCTTCGCCGAGCGTCAGCGGCTGTTCGAGCTGCCCCGCTCGAGCTGGGCCGACTACGACGAGTCGCTGATCAGCGAGGGCGGCGGGGTCTACCCGCGCACCCAGAAGTCGATCCCCGTCAGCCCCCAGGTGCGGGAGCGGCTCGGGATCGAGGACGAGGTCACCGCGATGACCCCGCAGGAGCTGCTGCGGGCGATCCTCACCGCCCCGGTCGACCTGCTGTGGAACGGCGGGATCGGCACCTACGTCAAGGCCTCAAGCGAGACCGACGTCAGCATCGGGGACCGGGCCAACGACCCGATCCGGGTGGACGGGCGGGACCTGCGGGTCCGGGTCGTGGGCGAGGGCGGCAACCTCGGTATGTCGCAGCTCGGCCGTATCGAGGCGGCGCTCGCGGGCGTCCACGTCAACACCGACGCGATCGACAACTCGGCCGGGGTCGACAGCTCGGACCACGAGGTCAACATCAAGATCGCGCTCAGCCCGCTGGTGCAGGGCGGTGAGATGTCGCTGCCGGAGCGGGACGAGCTGCTGGAGTCGATGACCGAGGAGGTCGCGGCCAAGGTGCTGCGGCACAACTACGACCAGAACGTCCTCATCGGCAACGGCCGCAACCAGCGGGAGGTGATGGTGCTGGTGCACCAGCGCCTCATCCGCTACCTCACCGAGCGCGCCGGGCTGGACCCGCGCCTGGAGTTCCTCCCGGACCGCAAGGAGTGGGAGCGCCGGGTGAAGGCGGGCACCGGACTGACGAGCCCGGAGTTCTCGGTGCTCGTGGCCTACTCCAAGCTGGCGCTCAAGCAGGAGCTCATCGAGACCGAGCTGCCCGACGACCCCGCGCTGGTCGACACGCTGCTGGGCTACTTCCCCCAGCCGCTGACCGAGCGGGCCCGCGAGCAGATCCTGGAGCACCCGCTCCGCCGCGAGATCGTCGTCAACGAGATCGCCAACGCCATGGTCAACCGGGGCGGTGTCTCCTTCGCCTTCCGGGCCGAGGAGGAGACGGGCGCCACGGTGGCCCAGATCGCCCGGGCCTTCCACGTCGTGCGCTCCGTCTTCGGGATGCAGGACTACCTGTCGCGGGTCGAGGCGCTGGACAACGAGGTGAGCACGGACACCCAGACCGAGCTCTACCTGGAGTTCCGCCGCCTGGTGGACCGCGCGACCCGGTGGTTCCTCAACTACCGGTCGCTGTCGGCCGGCATGGAGGACGAGATCGAGCGGTTCCAGGGGTCGGTGCAGGAGGTGATGCCGCTCATCGGGGAGCTGCTGCAGGGCGGCGAGCGCGAGCGGTGGTCCACGGCCGTCGAGTGGGCCCGCGGGGAGGGGGTCCCGGAGGACCTCGCCCGCGACTACGCCTCGCTGCTGGACAGCTTCTCCCTGCTGGACGTGGTGGAGACCGCCATGGCCACGGGTCGCGAGGTGCAGGAGGTGGCGGAGATCTACTTCGGCGTCTCCGAGGCCTTCCGGCTGGACGTGCTGCTCACCCACGTGTCGCACCTGCAGCGCGAGGACCGCTGGGCCTCCCTGGCCCGGGGAGCCCTGCGTGACGACATCTACGCCGTCATGCGCGGCCTGACCCGCACCGTGCTGGAGCGCACGGAGGCCGGGGAGGACGGCGACCGGCTCGACCGCGTCCGCGACTGGATGGCCGAGCACCGCGCCGCCCTTGTGCGCACCAGCCAGGTGCTGCACACCGTCACCGAGATGGAGGAGCCCGACCTGGCCCCCCTGTCCGTCGCCCTGCGCACGCTGCGCGGGCTGGTGCGTCAGGGAGCCGCCGACTGACCCTCCCCTCCCGGCCGCGGGCCGGGGCGGGAGGGCGCGCGCCCTGGCGTCACCGCGGGGCTCCAGGTCGGGGCCGGCTGCCGAGGAGGCGCGGCTAGAGTGCGGTCCGTGCCTACTCTGCGCGAGACGTTGTCCCGCTCCACCATGTCGCCGGACGACGTGGACTGGGTCCACCGCCTGGTCGCGGACTGGCAGATGGTGGCCGACCTGTCCTTCGCCGACCTGACGCTGTGGCTGCCGGTGCAGATGGACGACGCCAGCGACCCCGACCTGTCCCCGTGGTTCCTCGCGGCGCACGCCCGACCGTCCACCGGGCCGAACTTCTACCACGACGACGTCATCGGTCAGACCCCCGCCCCGGAGCGGGAGCACTGGCTCAACGACGTCCTGCGCTCTGGCCGCCCGGTGACCCCGCCGGAGGCGGGCTACGTGCGCGAGCAGTACGTCCCGGTGGTGCGTGCGGGGCGGGCGATCGCCGTCCTGGTGCGGCACACCGACCTGCAGAACATGCGTCAGCAGGGAGGGCTGGAGGTGAACTACCTGCAGATCAGCCAGCAGCTCTTCAGCATGATCGCCGAGGGGGCCTTCCCCATGGACGGGGCTGCCACGGGCGTCGGCCGCGGCACCCCCCGGGTGGGGGACGGCGTGGTGCGGCTGACCGCGGAGGGGTTGATCGACTACGCCAGCCCCAACGCCGTCTCGGCCCTGCGCCGACTGGGCCACACGGACCTGGTCAACGGCGCCGATCTGTCCGAGATCGTCACCTCCCGGCTCACCCAGGGCAGCACGGTGGACGAGACGGTGCCGCTGGTGCTGACCGGCCGGGCGCCCTGGGGGACCGAGATCGAGACGCCCACGATCAACCTCACCCTCCGGTCGGTGCCCCTGACCCGCGCGGGGGTGCGGGTGGGCGCGCTCCTGCTCATGCGCGACGTCAGCGAGATCCGGCGTCGCGAGCGGGAGCTGCTCAGCAAGGAGGCCACGATCCGGGAGATCCACCACCGGGTCAAGAACAACCTGCAGACGGTGGCCGCCCTGCTGCGGCTCCAGTCGCGACGACTCGACGACCCGGGGGCCAAGGCGGCGCTGGCCGAGGCCGGCCGCCGGCTGTCCACCGTCGCGCTGGTCCACGACACGCTCAGCCAGGGCTTCTCGGAGTCGGTCGACTTCGACGAGGTCGCCACCCGGGTCCTGCGCGCCACGGTCGAGGTGGCGGCCACCCGGACCGTGGCCGGCACCAGGCTGCTGGGCTCCTTCGGGTGGCTGCGCGCCGAGGACGCGACGCACCTGGCGATGATCCTGGCCGAGCTGGTCCACAACGCCGTGGAGCACGGCTTCGAGGAGGCCGACCACCCGGGCCGGGAGGTCCCGATGGTGACGGTCGGCGCCTGGCGCTCACGGCACGAGGGGCAGGACCTGCTCGAGGTCGAGGTGTGCGACAACGGCCAGGGTCTGCCGGACGGGGACCGGGGCGCGAGCAGCGGCCTGGGTATGCAGATCGTGGAGGCCCTGCTGACCGACATGCGGGGGCAGATCAGCTGGGAGAACGCCGAACCGCACGGGACCGTCGTGCGGTTCACCGTGCGGTTGCGGGGGTCGGTCTAGAGGGGGAGGGTGGGCCGCGCCGGGTGGTTCGGCTCCGGCGCAGCGAGGCGGGTGGGGCCGCTCAGCCGGCCCGACGGGCGCGGGCCTTGCGGCGCTTGAGCGCCCGACGCTCGTCCTCGGACAGCCCGCCCCAGACGCCGGCGTCCTGGCCCGTCTCCAGGGCCCACTTCAGACACGTGTCGATGACGGGGCAGGTCCGGCAGACGGCCTTGGCGTCCTCGATCTGCTGCAGAGCAGGTCCGGTGTTGCCGATCGGGAAGAACAGCTCGGGATCTTCCTCGAGGCACGCTGCGCGGTCGCGCCAGTCCATCAGTGTTGCTCCTTGGTCCCTGCCCGGAGGGCAGTCGTCGTGTGGTCTCACCGCTCGGCCGGTTGCAGGGGGCTCGCCGAACGGGACGCCTCTTCGTTGATCCGTCCTGCGAGGGCCCCGGGAGGAACCTCGCTACATCTGCCTGGCCAACGCCTCGGTTGAGCACAGTGTTCCCGATCTTTTCATCCGGCCCCGCCTTAGCACAAGGGTTTCGCCGAACTCATGCCTCGGGGGGTATGAGGCATCCGTCACACCGGACGGTCGCCCACCTAGAGTGGGGGGATGCCCTCCACCCCTGTCCTTGCCCTGGTCGGAGCCCGTGTGCTGCCGATCGACACCGCCCCCGTCGAGGACGGGACCGTCCTGCTGCGCGACGGGCGCATCGAGGCTGTCGGCCCCCGCGGCGAGGTCGAGGTCCCCGCGGAGGCGGAGGTCGTCGACGTCTCGGGCGGCTGGCTGCTGCCCGGGCTGGTCGACGCCCACGTGCACCTCGGCGTCTGGGAGGAGGGGGAGGGCTGGGCCGGTCAGGACACCAACGAGATGACCGACCCGGTCATGGCCGCCGCCCGGGCCATCGACGGCATCAACCCCCGCGAGCAGGGCTTCGACGACGCCCTCATGGGTGGCATCACGACGGTCAACGTCAACCCCGGCTCCGGCAACCCGATCGGCGGGCAGGCGGTGGCCCTCAAGACCTACGGCCGCGTCGTGGACGAGATGGTCCTGCGCAACCCCTCCGGGGTGAAGGCCGCGCTGGGGGAGAACCCGAAGCGCGTCTACGGGGACCAGAAGAAGACGCCGTCGACCCGGCTGGGCGTCGCGCTCGTGCTGCGTCGTGCTTTCGCCGCCGCCCGTTCCTACCAGGCGAAGGTCGCCGCGGCCGACGGCAAGCCGGTCGACACCGACCTCGTCTCCGAGATCCTCGTCAAGGTCCTGGAGGGGGAGATCCCCTGGCGGCAGCACTGCCACCGTGCCGACGACATCGCCACGGCCCTGAGGCTCGCCGACGAGTTCGGTTACCGCCTGGTCCTCGACCACGGCACCGAGAGCTACCTGATGGCCGACCTGCTCGCCGAGCGGCAGGTCCCGGTCCTCTACGGGCCGATGATCGTCTCCCGGTCCAAGGTCGAGGTGAGGGACCGGTCGCTGCGCGCGCCGGGGATCCTCGACCGGGCCGGGGTGGAGGTGTCGCTCATCACCGACCACCCGGTCGTCCCGATCGAGTACCTCATCACCCAGGTCGCCCTGGCCGTGCGCGAGGGCATGGACCGGGACGCGGCGCTGCGGGCGGTGACGATCAACCCGGCGCGCGTCCTGGGCGTGGAGGACCGGGTCGGCTCCCTGGCACCGGGCAAGGACGCGGACGTCGTCCTGTGGTCCGGCGACCCGCTCGACCTCCAGTCGCGCGTGCTGCGCACCTGGATCGACGGGACCGAGGTCTACACGTATGACGCTGCCGTCGGCAGGGGCACCGTCCGGCCCCGCTGACCGGCGGGGTCGGCCCGGACAGGCGGGGTCCGGCGGCCCCTCAGTGACCCGGGGTGACTTGCTCGGGTCGTGACGGCGCGAGCACGCAGTCGGGGCACAGGCCGTGCTCCGGCAACCGGTAGAACACGCAACAGCCGGAGCGCAGGAAGGCCTCGTCGGGGCGCTCCATCGGTCCTCCGACCCCGACCGGCAGGCCGTCCGGGTCGACCGTCCCGCCACCGGCGGCCACGGCCGGGTGGTCCAGCAGCGAGCGGGTGAGCGACCAGGTGGCGGCGGCCCGGTCGGGCCGCAGGCGGGCCAGCACGCGGGCGCCGCCGACGAGCGCGGAGGTGCTGTTGCTCGCGAGCACCCGCCGCGGGGTGCGGCCCACCCGTGAGCACGCCGTCTCCAGGTCGGCGAGCCCCGCCTCCACGACCAGCTCGCCCACGAGGCGAGCGGCGTCGGCGGGCCGGGAGACCGCATACCCCGCGTCCGGGTCCCTCAGCCCGAGGGGGACGGGGCCACGGTGCTCGGGGCTGGCCACGAGGTTGTCGCCCGTCAGCGCCGGGACCCAGCCGTGCAGCGCGGCCCCGGCGAGGGCGACCGACCACAGCCGGGAGGCCAGCGAGACCTGGACGGCCGACACCGCCACCTTGGGGTCGAGGTCTGCCGCGGGCAGGCTCGCCCCCTCGGCGAGGACGGCACGGACGGCGGCGAAGCGGCCGGTCAGCGCCGGCTCGGCCAGCACGTCGGGCCAGGGCACGGCACCGCTGGTGGCGTCCGGGGCCGCGGCCAGCGAGAAGAAGCCGCCGAGCTCCTCCAGGGTCGCCAGCCAGGAGTCGGGTGCGGTCATGGGGTCCTTCCGGTCACGGCGACGCCCGGCCGGGACCCGACCGGGCGTCGCGCGGGTGGTGGGTGTCGAGGCGGTCAGCCGTCGGCCCGGCGCTCACCCTTCAGCACCGCACGCGCGGCCGCGAACCGGGCGATCGGGACGCGGAAGGGCGAGCAGGAGACGTAGTCCAGGCCGGCGTTCTCGAAGAACTGGATCGACTCGGGGTCGCCCCCGTGCTCGCCGCAGACCCCCATCTTCAGGCCGGGCCTGGCCGAGCGGCCCCGGTCGACGCCGATCTGCACCAGACCTCCCACGCCATCCTGGTCGATCGACTCGAAGGGGTTGCTCGGAATGACCTCGTCGGTGACGTAGTGCGTCAGGAAGCCGCCCTCGGCGTCGTCGCGGGAGATGCCGATGCCGGTCTGGGTGAGGTCGTTGGTGCCGAAGGAGAAGAAGTCGGCGTGCTCGGCGATCTGGTCGGCGACGATGGCCGCCCGCGGCAGCTCGATCATCGTGCCGATCGTGACGTCCAGCGACGCCCCGGCCGCCTGCAGCTCGTCGGCGACCGCACGCTCGACGATCTCGCGCTGGGCCTTGATCTCGCTGGCGTAGGCGACCAGGGGGATCATGATCTCCACGCCGACGGTCTCGCCCTCGCGCTCGCGCACCGCCAGGGCGGCGCGGATGATCGCGCGGGTCTGCATGTCCGGGATCTCGGGGTAGAGCATCGCCAGTCGGCAGCCGCGGGTGCCGAGCATGGGGTTCTGCTCGTGCAGGCGCTTGACCTGGCCGAGCAGCACCCTGGCCCGCTCCAGCTCCTGGGCGTCGCCCCCGGTGAGCTCCAGGCGCTGGACCAGCAGCGACTGCTCGACGAGGTCGGGGAGGAACTCGTGGAGGGGCGGGTCGAGCAAGCGCACCGTCACCGGCAGGCCCTTCATGGCGGTGAAGATGCCCTCGAAGTCCTCCTGCTGCATGGGCAGGATCTGCTCCAGGGCCGCCGCGCGCTCGTCCTCGGTCTCGGCCAGGATCATCCGGCGCACCGCGGGGAGCCGGTCGGCGGCCATGAACATGTGCTCCGTGCGGCACAGCCCGATGCCCTCGGCCCCCAGCTCACGGGCCTTGGCCGCGTCCTCGTCGGTGTCGGCGTTGGCCCGCACCCCGAGGCGCCGGACGTCGTCGGCCCAGCTGACGATGGCCTCGAAGTCCTCGTTGATCTGCGGCGGGACCAGCTCTAGGGCCTCGCCGTAGACGTCGCCGGTCGTCCCGTCCAGGGTGAGCAGGTCGCCCTCGTGGTAGACGGCGTCACCGATGGTCAGGGTCTTCTCCGAGGTGTCGATCCGGATCGCCGAGGCTCCCGCCACGCACGGCTTGCCCATGCCCCGGGCCACCACGGCGGCGTGGGAGGTCATGCCACCGTGGGCGGTCAGCACCCCCTGGGCGACGATGACGCCGTGGATGTCGTCGGGGGTGGTCTCGTAGCGCACGAGCACGACGGGCTCGCCGGCACCGCCCCGCTCCGCGGCCGTGTCGGCGTCGAAGACGAGCTCGCCGACCGCCGCACCGGGGGAGGCGGGAAGACCCCGGGTCACCGGTGACCTCCCGTGCTGGGGGTCGATCGCCGGGTGCAGGAGCTGGTCGAGCTGGCTGGGCTCGACGCGCTGCAGGGCCTCCTCGCGCGTGAGCACCCCCTCCTGCACCATGTCGCGGGCGACCCGGAGGGCCGCCGCGGCGGTGCGCTTGCCGTTGCGGGTCTGCAGCAGGTAGAGCGTGCCGTCCTCGACGGTGAACTCGATGTCCTGCATGTCCTTGTAGTGGGCCTCGAGGTCGTGCATCGTCTGTCGCAGCTGCGCGTAGGCCTCCGGCAGCACCCCCTCCATCTCGGCCAGCGGCCGCGGCGTGCGGATGCCGGAGACGACGTCCTCGCCCTGGGCGTTGACGAGGAACTCGCCGTAGAGCTCGTGCTCGCCGGTGGAGGGGTTGCGGGTGAAGCAGACGCCGGTCGCGGAGGTGTCGCCGCGGTTGCCGAAGACCATCTGCATGACGTTCACGGCCGTGCCGAGGTCGTCGGGGATGTTGTTGGCCTTCCGGTAGACCCGGGCCCGCGGCGTGTCCCAGGAGCGGAAGACCGCGTCGACGGCGCCGCGCAGCTGCTCCAGCGGGTCGGTCGGCAGGTCCCGACCCAGCTCCCGGCGGGAGACGTCCTTGAAGGTCGCCACCAGCTCCTGCAGGTCCTCGGTGCTCAGGTCGGTGTCCTGCGCGACCCCGCGGCGTGCCTTGAGGGAGGTCAGCTCGTCCTCGTAGACGTGCGGGGGGACACCCTCGACGACGTCGCCGTACATCTGCAGGAACCGGCGGTAGGAGTCCCAGGCGAAGCGCGGGTTGTCCGCCTCGGAGGCAAGGGCGTGCACGGTCTCGTCACCGATCCCGAGGTTGAGGATGGTGTCCATCATCCCGGGCATGGAGAAGACCGCACCCGAGCGGACCGAGAGCAGCAGGGGCTTCTCGCCCCCCAGGGTGCGCCCCGTGCGCTCCTCGAGCCGGGCCACGGCCGCGGTGATGTCGTCCCACAGCCCGTCCGGCCACCGCCCGTGCGCCTCCATGGTGTCGACGCACGCCACCGTGCTCACGGTGAAGCCGTCCGGCACCGGGATGCCGAGCCGCTTCATCTCGGCCAGGTTGGCACCCTTGCCCCCGAGCAGGACTTTCATGTCCGCCCGACCCTCGGACATGTCGTACAGGTACTTCGCGGCCTCATCGTTCATGGGGTATGACGCTCCTTGCGGACGTGCGCCGCGTGACTCCGCTGCCCCGCGGCTGGCATGCCCCGAGCCTATCGGTGACCCCTCAGCCGCCCTGAGCCGACTCCTTGCGTCGCTCGACCAGCTCGATCACCCTCCCGGCCGCCTCCTCCAGCGCCAGCTCCGTGGTGTCGATGACCGGGCAGCCCAGGCTGCGCTGGACCTGCGCCACCTGGTCGAGCTCGTCGAAGATCTTGGCCAGGTCGCTGTACCCGTCGCGGTGCACGGCCGCGCTGCCCATGGCCCGGACGCGTCGCCCGCGGATGAGCTGGAGCCGCTCCGGGTCGATGGTCAGGCCGACGATCTTCCACCGCTCCAGGGTGCGCAGCTCCGCGGGCGGGTCGATGCCCGGGACCAACGGGATGTTGGCGGTCTTGAACCCGAGGTAGCCGAGGTACATCGACAGCGGGGTCTTACCCGAGCGGCTGACCCCGACGAGCACGATGTCGGCCTCGCGCAGGTGGTTGGACAGCTTGCCGTCGTCGTTGGCGATGGAGAACTCCATCGCCTGGACCCGCTTGAAGTAGTCCTCGCTCACCCCGACGGGGCGGATGACGCGCTCCGGGTCCTGCCCGGTGGCGGTGGTCAGCGCCGTGACGGCGGGCTCGAGCAGGTCCGCGTGCGGCAGGCTGCGCTCGGTGCAGAGCTGGGCGACCAGGTGGCGCAGGGCCTCGTCGACGACGGTGGAGAAGACGACCGTGCGGACCCGGTCGGCGTGCATGCGGCCGAACGCGTCGTGCAGGCCGTCGGCACTGGTCTGCCGGGGGTGGCGGATAATCCGCACGTCGTAGCCGGCGTACTGCGCGGCCGCCGCGCGGGCGACGCGGGCGGCCGTGTCGCCGGTCGAGTCGGCGATGATGTGCACCTCGATGGGCGTGCGGGACATGCACCGAGGGTACGGCGTGCGCCCCGGCGGGGCGCGCAGGCTCAGACCGGCTCGTTGCGCTCGCCGGGGGAGGGCTCGGCGGTGGTCGCCAGATCCTCCCCCTCGACCACGCTCTCGACCTCGGTCCCCGGGGCCGTCGTCAGCTGGTCGTCCTCGGCGTTGTCGCTGGTGCCGAAGTCCCCGCCGACGAAGTGGCCCTCCTCGGGCTCGGGCTGCTCGGGAGACGTGGGGTGCTCGCTCATGACCGTCACCCTGTCGCAGTCCGGGCCGACCGGCAACCGGGGCCTCCCTGCTCAGAGGGTCCGGGACGGGCCGTGGTGGACGTCCTCGCTCAGACGGATCACCGCGTAGTAGAGCTCCAGGCTCATCCGCACGAAGGCCAGGTAGAACAGGCCGAGGATGGGCGCACCGATCAGCTGGACCAGGCCGAGCACGGGGGAGGCGCCGAACTCTCCGCTGAAGTGCCGGAACGACGTCAGGAAGAGGAACAGGGTGAACAGGGCGATGAGGACGGTGCCGACGATGTAGACGATCTTGACGATCTTGGGGGTGACGAAGTGGTTGAAGTTGAAGTCGAAGAGGGCCTGGAAGAAGCCCGCGCCGTTGTTGTCGACGGCTCGGCCAGGGGTGGCCTGGGGGTGGTCGGGGGTGCTGGACATGGGGTCTCCGATCGTCGTGCGAGAACCCCGGTAGCGCCGATGCCCCCGGGCGCGGTGCCAGGATGTCAGACATGACGACATCGGGAGCGCACCGACCAGGCGTGTCGGCGCACCCGTCCGAGCGGCGACAGGTCGTGGCCGTCGTGGGGGCCACCGCGACCGGCAAGTCGGACCTCGGCCTGGCGCTCGCGCAGGAGCTGGGCGGCGAGGTCGTCAACGCCGACGCCTCGCAGCTCTACCGGGACATGGACATCGGGACGGCCAAGCTCGGGCCGGAGCAGCGGCTCGGCATACCGCACCACCAGCTGGACGTGCTCGGGGTGCGCGAGGAGGCCAGCGTCGCGGCATACCAGGCCTCCGCACGGGCGGACCTCGCGGCGATCCGGGCGCGGGGGGCCGTGCCTGTGGTGGTCGGGGGGTCCGGGCTGTATGTCCGGGCGCTGCTGGACCGCCTGGAGATTCCGCCGACGGACCCCGGGGTGCGGTCCCGGTGGGAGGGGGAGCTGGCCCGGGTCGGTCCGCAGGCGCTGCACCGCCGGCTCATGAGCCTCGACCCGGTGGCGGCGGGGTCGATCGAGCCGGGCAACGGCCGGCGGGTCGTGCGAGCCCTGGAGGTGATCGAGCTGACCGGCAGGCCCTTCAGCGCGACGATGCCGACCCGCGAGCTGGTCGAACCGACCGTCCTGCTGGGGCTGCGCACCGAGCGACGGGTGCTCGACGAGCGGATCGCCGCCCGGGCGGCGCGGATGTGGGAGCGCGGTCTGGTGGAGGAGGTCCGCGAGCTCGAGCGGCACGGGCTGCGCGAGGGGCGCACGGCCCCCCGTGCGGTCGGCTACGCCCAGGCCCTGCGGCAGATCGACGGCGAGCTCACGCAGGACGAGGCGGTGGCGGACACCGTCGTCGCGACCCGGCGGCTGGCCCGTCGGCAGGAGAGATGGCTCGGTCCCGACCCGAGGATCCGGTGGCTGGACGCGGACCTCCCGGGGCGGCGGTTGCTCGAGCAGGCCCTGGCTCTCCTGGACGCGGCGCCGCCGGCCCGGGACGCCAGGGCGGGCGTGGGCACCGGCAGGTAGTCTTCCCCCAGAACGCGAGGCACAGGGCCGCAACGGTCCTCGACCGAAGGGATGGCTGTCATGGCCGACGAGGCGGACGCCACCGGGACCCAGCAGTTCCGGCGGCAGCTGGATGACTTCCTCTCCACCGCCGCCCCCGGGCTCGAGGAGGTCACGACCTCCAAGGCCTTCGGCACCATGCTGGCGCAGGCGGTGGGCAACATGGTGGCCCTCCACCGGATCGGCAATGACGTGCTCGACCTGGCGATCCGCAACGTCCGCCTCGCCGGGCGCGCCGACGTCACCACGCTGCACAAGCAGCTGGCCCGCACCGAGGACAAGCTCGAGCACGTCCTGGAGGTCGTCGAACGGCTCGAGGACGAGCTGGTCGCCGAGCGCCGGCGCAACGCCTCGGTGGCGCAGGCCCAGGCCGCGGGCGACGGGGACGACACCGACGAGACGCCGCCGACCACCACCCGCACCACCCGTCGCGGCAGCGGCACCCGGCGGACCACCGGTCAGGACGGCTGAGCCGTGCAGTCGCTCGTGCGGCAGCTGATCAAGCTCCCGGCCAACCTGCTCGAGTACTCCAACATCCGGCTCACCACCGCGGACGCCGTCGTCGGCTCCAGCGCCAAGGACGTCGTCTGGACCTATCGCAAGACCACGCTCTACCGCTACCGCAGCAGCAACCGGACCCACCCCGTGCCGGTGCTGCTCACCTTCGCGCTGATCAACCGGCCCGACATCTTCGACCTGCGCCCGGGCAACTCCTTCGTCGAGTTCCTGCTCGATCACGGCTACGACGTCTACCTCGTGGACTGGGGGTATGCCGACGAGGAGGACGACGACCTCGGGCTGGGGGACTACGCCCTCAACTTCCTGCCCCGGGCGGTCCGCGAGGTGTGCCGCACGAGCGGTGCCGAGGAGATCTCGCTGGTCGGCTGGTGCATCGGTGCCGCCCTGTCGAGCATCTACCTCGCGGTCACGCCCGACGCGCCCGTCCGCAACTGGGTGCCGCTGACGATGCCCTTCGACTCCTCCAACAGCACCTACCAGACCTGGCTGGGCAGCGACGAGATGGACCCGGACTGGCTGGTGCAGCACGCGGCGTACCTCCCCGGCGGCGCCGTCGACATCACCAACAAGCTCATGAAGCCGGTGCCCAACCTGGTGGGGACCCCGCTGCGGCTGTGGCGCCAGGTCCAGGACGGCACGGTGGACAAGGCCGCCTACCAGCCGATGGCCAAGTGGGTCGGGGACAACCCCAACTTCTCGATCACCGCCTTCTCCCAGTGGGTCACCTGGATCTACAAGGAGAACCGCCTGGCCACGGGGCGGCTGCGGGTGGACGGCAAGCTGGTCGACCTGTCCCGGATCACCCAGTCGACGCTGGTCGTGACGGCCTCCGCCGACCACATCGCGCCCCGGCACGGCACGCTGCCCCTCTTCGACGTCCTGACCTGCGAGGACCTCGAGCACCTCGACGGGGTCGGGGGCCACATCGGCCTCATGGCCGGCTCCCGTGCCCGTGGCGAGATCTGGCCCCGCATCGACGAGTGGCTCGCCCCCCGCAGCCAGGCCGAGCCCCGCGCCTGAGACCACGACATACCCCATCCCCCACCGAAGGAGTTGCAGATGACCACCGACCAGGGTTCACGTCGCACGGGGAGCAAGCTGGCCGACCGGGTGGCTCTCGTCACCGGGGGCACGCGCGGCATCGGGGCGGCGATCAGCCGCAGCCTCGCCGGGCAGGGCGCCACCGTCGCCATGGGTTACGGCCGCGACCACGAGCGGGCCCAGGAGTTCCTGGCCGAGCTGCAGCAGACCTACCCGGACGGGGCCTTCTCGGTCCACCCCGGCAACGTCGCCACCGCCGACGACTGCCGCCGGACCATCCAGGACGTCATCGACACGCACGGCAAGCTCGACATCCTGGTCAACAACGCCGGCATCACCCGGGACCGCACCGTGCTGAAGATGGAGGACGACGACTGGGACTCCGTCATCCAGGTCAACCTCTCCGGCACCTTCTACATGGCGCAGGCCGCCCTCAAGCACATGCTGGAGCGCGGGACCGGGCGGATCGTCAACGTCTCCTCGATCATCGGTGAGGTCGGCAACATCGGGCAGGCCAACTACGCCGCGTCCAAGTCGGGGCTCTTCGGGCTGACCAAGACCCTGGCCCGCGAGGCGGTCTTCCACCTGGAGCGGGCCGGCAAGCTGCAGGACAACTCGATCGGCCTGACCGTCAACACGGTGACGCCGGGCTACGTCAACACCGAGATGGTCGAGGCGGTGCCGGAGAAGGTCCTGGACAAGATCAAGACCAGGATCCCCATGGCCCGGCTGGCCGACCCGGAGGAGATCGCCCGTGTGGTCCACTTCCTCTGCGCCGACCGGTCGTCCTACATCACCGGCCAGGTATGGGGTGTCAACGGCGGCATGGACATGTGACCCAGGCGATTTGCACGTGTTAGCTAACTCCTGCTAACGTTGTTCTCGTACCGGGCGGACCATCCGCCGAGGACCACGCAGAAGGAGGGCCCACCATGGCCAGCACCACCACCACGCAGACCGCCCAGAAGCTCGCCCAGGAGACCACCCGCCAGTTCGAGCAGGGTGCCGAGCGGGTCAAGGAGTTCAACGCCGGTCTCGTCGAGTCCACCAAGTCGGCCACCCGCGTCGGTGTCGACAACTACGAGAAGGCCGCCAAGAGCGTCTTCGACCTGCAGCGTCAGATGGCCGGCACCAGCCAGGTCGAGTGGGTCACCTCCGTGGCCAACACCCAGATCCAGCTGGCCGAGGACATGACCGCCGCCTGGGCCAAGGCCGCGCGCGAGCTGCTCAAGTGAGCCCGGGGGCCTAGCGCCCCCCTCACGCCGACGGCCCTGCCCCATCGGGGCAGGGCCGTTCTCGTGTCCGACCGGCGATCCACGGCCCCCGGGTCTATCGTGGATCAACCCGTGGTCGTCGGCGCCGTGGCCCACGACCGTCCGCTCCCAGGAGGACCTTTGCCCAGCACCCTCACCCCCACCGTCCCGTTCGGCGTCGTCGACTCCATGGTCTCGGCCACCGTGGGGTCGTGGACCTCCATGGCCCGCGCCGGCCTGGACTACTGGTCGGGAGCCCTGGCGCGCCGGGCCACGCCGTTCGACCTGGGGCAGGACCTCACCTCGTGGTTGGCGGTGATGAACGACCGCGAGCGGCCGCAGTGGGCCAACGAGCACACCGTCGCCCGGGAGTGGCCGATCGCCCGGTTGCGCGACTACTCGACCGCCGACGCCGATGCGGGCATGGTCGCGACGATCATCCTGCCGCCCCAGGCGGGGCACGACTCCTCGATCGTCGACTACAGCCCGACGCAGAGCCAGGTCATGACGGCCCGCGACAACGGCTGCCACCGGATCTTCGCCCTGGAGTGGGTGGGGGCGACGTCGGAGACCAAGGACACCAGCATCGAGGACTTCATGCAGCTTCTGCGTGAGGTCGTCGAGCTGGTCGGGGGCAGGGCCAACCTCGTCGGCGACTGCCAGGGCGGCTGGCTCGCCACGATCTTCACCGCGCTGCACCCCGAACTGGTCAACAGCCTGGCCATCGCCGGGGCCCCCATCGACTTCCACGCCGGCGAGCCGCTCATCCACGACTGGGTGCAGCTGCTGACGCCGCGGGGCGACATGAACTTCTACCGCTCCGTCGTCGCCGCCAACGATGGGGTCCTGCCGGGGAGCTTCCTCCTGCACGGCTTCATGACGCTGCAGCCGGACCAGGAGCTGGACCGCCAGCTGCAGCTGCTGGCCAACCTGCACGACCCCGCCCACGTGGAGCGCTACCGCCGCTTCGAGAACTGGTTCCAGTGGACCCAGTCGCTCCCCGGGGAGTTCTACCTCTGGGTCGTCGAGCACCTCTTCGCCGGCAACGAGCTCATCCGGGGCGAGCTGGTGGTCGAGGGCCGCACGGTGCAGCTCGCCGACATCACCTGCCCGCTGTTCCTCATGGCGGGCGAGACCGACCACATCACGCCCGCGCCGCAGGTGTGGGCGCTGGCGGACCACGCGTCCACCCCCGAGGACCAGGTGGGCCGGCAGTCGTCGACCGGCGGGCACCTCGGGCTGTTCATGAGCCACGAGTCCCTCGAGCGCCACTGGTCGATCATCTTCGCCGAGATGGCCGCCCTCTCCAGCCCCGGCGCGGACGTGCCCCAGGAGCTGACCGACGAGCCCACCGGGCACGGCGAGTTCGTGGTGGACGTCGTGACCACCCCGCGCCCAGCAGTCCGGGCCAGGCGCTCGAGCACCCGTAAGGCGGCCGCCGCCACCCGGGCCGCCACCAAGCGTGCGCCCCGGGCCAAGGCTGCAGCCCCGTCCGCCGCCGCGACGGAGGCCCCGGTGACGGAGGCGTCGGTGACGGAAGCCTCGGTGACGGAAGCCTCCGCGAAGCGGGCCGCCGCGACAGGGGCTTCGGCGACGGAGGCCCCGGCGAAGCCCTCCACGGTGGGGGAGCCCGCGCCCGCCCAGGACACACCCGCTCCCCGTGCCCGTCAGGCCACCTCCACCGGCAAGGCCGCGGCGGACAAGCCGGCGCCTCGTGCCCGCAAGGTCGCGTCGTCCGGCACGGCCACCGCGGACAAGCCGGCGCCTCGTGCCCGCAAGGCCGCGCCCCGCAAGGCCGCCAGCAAGCCCGCCTCCGCTGCCCGCAAGGCCGCGCCCCAGCAGGAGAAGCTCACGGACGAGGCCGGCCCGCAGGCCTGAGCCGCGGGGCCGGGGGGTGCCCGGACCGCCGCCGGTGTCAGCAGGACCAGCAGCGTCAGCAGCTGCGACCGTGGTTCACCACGGCCGATAGACAAGGAAGATCGCGATGGACCACGTTCTCGACTTGGTCCATCGCGATCTTCCTTGTCTATCCCGGCCGGCCGCCCCTGCGCCGGGGCGTCGGGGCGACTGGATCCCCGTCCGGCCGCCCCTGCGCCGGGGCGTCGGGGCGACTGCATCCCGGCGGCGTCAGGACCCGTCATCCACCTCGGTGTCCTGCGCCCCGGCGCCGCTGCCCGGCGCCTCAGGACCGGCGCCGCTGCTCCGCGCCTCGGCCTCGCTGCCCGGCGCCTCAGGACCGGCCCCGCTGCCCCGCGCCTCGGCGCGGCCGGCCCCGGCGGCAGCGGCGTTCGCCCGCACGAAGGACCGGTAGATCTCGGCGAGCGAGTCGCGCTGGCCAGGCGTGAGCTCCTCGGCGCCCTCGATCGCCGTCAGCAGGTCGGTGTGCTCCACGTCCTCGGCGCCCTGCTCGTAGAGCTCCTCCACGCTCATCCCCAGCGCGGTCGCCAGCCCGGCGGCCACCGCCTCCGACGGCGCGCGCAGCCCTCGCTCGATCTGGGACAGGTAGGGGTTGGAGATGCCCACCATCGTCGACACCTGGCGCATCGACAGGTCGGCCATCTCCCGCTGCTGGCGGATCAGGGCCCCCATGAAGTTCTTCTGCCGCTGGCTGACCATGGATCCAGCCTAGGCCAGGCTAGGTGCGGGTGACCCGCAGGACGCGGAAGCCCCCGCTGGAGGCCACCCGTTCGACCGCGACCGGGCCCATGAGGCCGGGAAGGGTGGCGCGCAGCCAGGTCTGCAGCGAGTCTGCGCCGAGGTTCTTCTGGACGACGAGGTAGGCCGCGGCTCCCGCCACCCCCGACGGTCCAGGGGCCACCGGCTCTTCCGACAGCCGCGGGAGCCACGTGGTGAGCAGGTCGTGCAGCACCGCCTTGCCGACCCGGATCGGCGGGTTGGACCAGATGAGGTCGAAGCGCGTGCCCGGGTCCACGTCCTCGGGCGTCCCCGCCCGCACCCCGGTGCACCCCAGCGACGCCGCGTTGCGGCGGCACAGGTCCAGGGCGCGCTCGTTGACGTCGACGGCGTGCACGGTGGCTGCCGGTGACTCCAGCGCCAGCGTCAGCGCCAGCGGACCCCAGCCGCACCCCAGGTCCAGGAAGGCCCCCGTCGCGGGTGGTGCGGGAGCCTCCTTGAGCAGGACCCGGGTGCCCTTGTCGATGCCGTCGGGGGAGAACATCCCGGAGGCCGTGACCACCTCCACGTCCTGACCCGCGAGCCGCACGGGCACCCGGCGGAGCTCGGCCGGCGACGCCGGGCGGGCGGTGAAGTAGTGGTCCTGCTGCTCGTCCATCGCGGGCAGTCTAGGGCCGGTCCGGGCAGAAATCGCTCGCGCCCGGCGTTGACTGGTGAGACGCTGGGTCGAGCCCGGCGCACCGCATACCGGTCGGACCCGAAGGAGACCATGGCCCAGCCCCACCGCTCAGCCCCCCGCACCAGCACCCCCCGCGAGAGCGTGCTCGACCGCCGTGCCGAGGCGCTCTCGGACAGCCAGATCGAGCTGCGTGAGCACGAGTGGGGCGAGGAGGGTGGCCTCGACGTCGACGGCGACCAGCTCGAGCGCGAGGAGCGGGCGGCCCTCCGGCGCATCCAGGGGCTGTCGACCGAGCTCGAGGACGTCACGGAGGTCGAGTACCGCCAGCTGCGCCTGGAGCGGGTCGTCCTGGCCTCGGTGTGGGAGGACAACGGGCAGGACACCCTCGAGGACGCCGAGAACTCGCTGCGTGAGCTGGCCGCCCTCGCCGAGACCGCCGGCTCCACCGTCCTGGACGGCGTGATCCAGCGTCGGCTCAAGCCGGACCCCGCGACCTACCTCGGCTCGGGGAAGGCCGCCGAGCTGCGCGACATCGTCGCCGCCGAGGGCGCCGACACGGTCATCACCGACGGTGAGCTCGGACCATCGCAGCGACGCGCGCTCGAGGACGTCGTCAAGGTCAAGGTCATCGACCGCACGGCCCTCATCCTCGACATCTTCGCCCAGCACGCGAAGAGCCGGGAGGGCCGCGCCCAGGTCGAGCTGGCCCAGCTGCAGTACCTCCTGCCGCGGCTGCGCGGCTGGGGCGAGTCGATGTCCCGTCAGGCCGGCGGCCGGGTGGCCGGAGGTGAGGGCATCGGCTCCCGCGGGCCCGGTGAGACCAAGATCGAGCTGGACCGGCGACGCATCAACTCGCGGATCGCCAGGCTGCGCCGCGAGATCAAGGACATGAAGACCGTCCGGGACACCAAGCGCTCCTCCCGCAAGGCCGGCCGGGTGCCCAGCGTGGCGATCGTCGGCTACACGAACGCCGGCAAGTCCTCCATCCTCAACCGGCTCACGGGTGCCGGCGTGCTGGTCCAGAACCAGCTCTTCGCGACCCTGGACCCGACCGTGCGCCGGCACGAGACCGAGGAGGGGCACACCTACACCCTGGTCGACACCGTCGGTTTCGTCCGGCAGCTGCCGCACCAGCTCGTCGAGGCCTTCCGCTCGACGCTCGAGGAGGCCGCGGACGCCGACGTGCTCCTCCACGTCGTCGACGGGTCCCACCCCGACCCCGAGGGGCAGGTGGACGCCGTGCACAAGGTCCTCGCCGAGATCGAGGACGGTCGGGCGCTGCGCATCCCGGAGATCATCGCGGTCAACAAGGCCGATCTCGCGGACGAGGAGACCCTCGCCCGGCTGCGGCACGCCTACCCGCACGTGGTCGTGGTGTCGGCACGCACCGGGCAGGGTATGCCGGAGCTGCTCGCCGCGGTCGAGGGGGCGCTGCCGCGCCCCGAGATCCTCGTCGACGTGCTCGTGCCCTACTCCCGGGGTGACGTCGTCACCCGCCTCCACGACGAGGGCGAGGTGCTGAGCGAGGAGCACACCGGCGAGGGCACCCGCATCAGCGCGAAGGTCGACGAGGACCTGCACGGCCACCTCGGGGAGTTCGCGGTCTGAGGCCCGCCCTTCCGGGGGGCCGGTGGCGTGCACTTAGGCTGGTCCGGTGACCGCTGAGCACCGACGACTGGCCGAGTCCGACGACCCCACCGCGCCGTGGCGGCGGTGGGGTCCCTACGTCTCCGCGCGGCAGTGGGGGACGGTCCGGGAGGACTACTCGGCCGACGGGGACGCCTGGGCGCACTTCCCCTTCGACCACGCGCACCGGCGGGCCTACCGGTGGGGTGAGGACGGCATCGCCGGCCTGTGCGACGTCGACGGGCACCTCAACCTCGCGGTGGCGATGTGGAACGGTCGCGACGACCGGCTCAAGGAGCGGTTCTTCGGGCTGACGAATCCCCAGGGCAACCACGGGGAGGACGTCAAGGAGTACTGGTGGCACCTCGAGGGGCTGCCCACCCACTCCTACGCCAGCTCCCTCTACCGCTACCCGCAGGCGGCGTTCCCCTACGAGGAGCTGCTGCGGGTCAACGGCGAGCGGGGGGTGGAGGACCCCGAGCACGAGCTGGCGGACACCGGTGTGCTGGACCAGGACCGGTTCTTCGACGTCGTGGTCACCCACGCCAAGGCCGCTCCCGGCGACATCGTCGTGGAGGTCACCGCGACCAACCACGGGCCGGAGGCGGCGCCGCTGCACCTGCTCCCGCAGGTGTGGTTCCGCAACACCTGGTCGTGGGGCCTGGACGAGCGTCGACCCGTGCTGTGGCGCGACGACGTGGCGGCCCGGGACACCGGCACGGTCGTGGTCCGGGGGGAGCACCACGAGCTCGGTGCGGTCCCGTGCGGGCGGACGGTGCGCCGCGGACGGTCTTCTGCGACAACGACACCAACCTGGCGGCTCTCTACGGCGAGGACGCGGTGCCACCGGGGCACACGGCATACCCGAAGGACGCCGTGGACCGGACCGTGGTGCACGGTGAGAACGCCGGCAACCCCGACCAGCGGGGCACCAAGATGGCGTTCTGGTGGTCCTTCGACGCGGTGGCCCCGGGGGAGAGCGTCACCGTGCGGCTGCGGCTGACGGAGGGTGACGGAGCGGCGCCCGACGCCCCCGCTGACGATGAGGTCCTCACGCAGCGCCGGCAGGAGGCCGACGACTTCTACGCCGCGGTGCTGCCGGAGGGCACCGTCCCCGAGGACGCCCTCGTGGCGCGCAGGGCCTTCGCCGGGCTCCAGTGGTGCAAGCAGCTCTACCTGTATGACGTGACCCGCTGGCTGGCGGGCGACCCCAGCCAGCCACCCCCGCCGCCCGAGCGCGCGGAGCGGGGCGGGCGCAACACCAGCTGGCAGCACGTCAACCTGGCCGAGGTCATCTCGATGCCCGACGAGTGGGAGTACCCCTGGTTCGCCACCTGGGACCTGGCCTTCCACTGTGTCGCCTACGCCCACGTCGACCCGTTCTTCGCCAAGTGGCAGCTGCTGCTGATGTGCCGCGAGTGGGCGATGCACCCCAACGGCCAGCTGCCTGCGTACGAGTGGAACTTCTCGGACGTCAACCCGCCGGTGCACCCCTGGGCGGCGTGGCAGGTCTACTGCATCGACGGGTCCCGCGACCGGGTCTTCCTCGAGCGGGTCGTGCTCAAGATGCTGCTCAACTTCCCGTGGTGGGTGAACCGCAAGGACGCCGACGGCAGCCACGTCTTCGAGGGCGGGTTCCTCGGGCTGGACAACATCGGCCTGTTCGACCGCTCCGACCCGCTGCCGGACGGTCAGCGGCTCGAGCAGGCGGACGCCACGGCCTGGATGGGCCTCTTCTGCCTCAAGATGCTCCGGATGTCGATGGAGCTGGCGCGCGAGGACCCGGCGTGGGACGAGGTGGCCACCAAGTTCCTCGTGCACTTCCTGTCGATCGCCCAGGCGATGAACGACATCGGCCGGGGCCACGCCAGCCTCTGGGACCCTGAGGACGACTTCTTCCACGACATCCTCACCACCGAGGACGGTCAGGTGCACCGTATGCCGGTGCGCTCGATGGTCGGCCTGCTGCCGCTGTCGGCCGTGGCCATCGTGCCCAACTGGGTCGTGGACGAGCTGCCCGACCTCACCGAGTTCTTCGACGGGTGGACCCGCCGGCGACCTGAGCTGCAGGACGCGCTGCTCCACACCAACCACGAGGGCTTCGCGCTGCGGACCCTGTCGATGGTCGACCGTCGCCAGTGGCGCGCGGTCGTCGCGCGGATGCTCGACGAGGGGGAGTTCCTCTCGCCGGGCGGCCTGCGCTCCCTCTCCGCCGCCCACCGCGACGGCGTGCAGGTGCGCGTCGGCGGGTCGGACCTGTCCCTGGCCTACGTGCCGGGCGAGTCCGACTCGCGGATGTTCGGCGGCAACTCCAACTGGCGGGGCCCGGTGTGGCTGCCCGTCAACGCCCTGCTCACCGACGCGCTGCGCACCTACGGGCGCGGCGCCGGCGTGGGTCGACCGGTGGAGTACCCCACTGGCTCCGGTGAGGAGCTCCCCATCGACGAGGTGGCCGCCCGGATCGAGCAACGCCTGGTCGGGCTGTTCCGTCCCGGGGCGGACGGTCGGCGCCCCTCCACCCCGGTGCACCACCCCTCCGGGCCGTTGTGGGACGCCCACCCGACCTTCAGCGAGTACTTCGACGGCGACTCCGGCGTGGGCCTGGGCGCCTCGCACCAGACGGGGTGGACCGCGCTCGTGGCCCACTTCGTCTGTGCTCCGGACGGCATCGCCAACCGCTGACCTGGGCCGGGAGGCGCGGAGTAGCCTGAGGGCGGAGGTGAGCGGCGTGATCCGCACCGCGCTCGTGGTGGACGACGAGCCGCAGATCCGCGCCCTCCTCGCCGCCTACCTGGCCCGGGACGGCTTCGAGGTGCGGGAGGCCGGGACCGGCGCCGAGGCGCTGCGGCAGGCCACCCTGCAGCCGCCGCCCGACGTGGTCCTCCTGGACGTCGGGCTGCCCGACCTCGACGGCATCGAGGTGCTGCGCCGGCTGCGCCGGGACAGAGACCTCCCGGTCGTCATGGTCAGCGCGCGGACGGAGGAGGGCGACATCCTCATGGGTCTGGCGGCAGGGGCGGACGACTACGTGACCAAGCCCTTCCGCCCGCGGGAGGTGGCCGCGCGGGTGGCGGCCGTGCTCCGCCGGGCCGCACCCGCCCCGCAGGCCGATCCGGGGCAGCCGGAGGAGGTGCTGTCCTTCCCCGGCCTGCAGGTCGACCGGACCCGGCGCGAGGTGCGCCGGGACGACCGGCTGCGGGAGCTCTCGGCCCTCCAGTTCGACCTGCTGTGGACGCTGGCGGAGCACCCGGGCCGGGTGTTCACACGGGACCAGCTGCTCCAGCGCGTCTGGGGCTACGACCATGTCGGCGACGAGCGGGTCGTGGACGTCCATGTGCGCAGCCTGCGGCGGGCCCTGGACGACGACGCGACCGCCCCCCGCTTCGTGGGCACCGTGCGGGGCGTGGGCTACAAGTTCCTGCCCGCGAGGGTGGCGTCGGACCCGGTGCCGCGGTCGGGGCAGCAGCCGTGAGCCGCTGGCGGTCGCTGCGGACCCGGCTGGTGCTGTCCCACGTCCTCGTCGCGCTGGCCTCCGGACTGGTCACGGCGGTGGTCGTGCGCCTCGTCGCGCTCCAGCGGTGGGACCGGGTCTCGGGTATGCCGGGGGGCGCCCGGCACGGGGGTCCCGCTGCGCCGGGCGGGATGGCGGGCTTCCGGGCCGAGTTCGTCGACAGCGTGGACCGCGCGGTGCTGGCGGGGGTGGTGGTGGGTCTGCTCGCGGCCGTCGGCCTCGGTGTCCTCGCCGCCCGTCGGACCGCGCTGCCGCTCGAGCAGCTGCGGTCGGTGACCCGCGAGCTGTCCCTGGGCCGCTACTCCGTGCGGGTCCCGCGACCGACCACGACGGAGCTGGCCGACCTGGCCGACGACGTGCGCCGGCTGGGCGAGCGACTCGGGGAGACCGAGGCCCGGCGCGCCCGGCTCATCGGTGAGGTGGCGCACGAGATGCGCACCCCGCTGACCGTGACCCGGGGGTATGCCGAGGCGATGCTCGACGGGGTCGTGCCGGCCGACGAGGTCGGGCTGGGGAAGGTGATCGACCAGACCCGTCGGCTGGAGCGGCTGGCCGAGGATCTCAGCAGCCTGTCCAGGGCGGAGGAGGGGCGGATGGACGTGCGGACGGTGCCGGACGCCGACCTGGGGGTCACAGTGCGCGGGGCCGTCGCGGCGGTGCAGGCCACCGCGGCCGCCCGGCAGGTGCACCTGTGCACGACGGCGCCGGCCTCCCTGCCCCTGCCCCACGATCCCGACCGGATCGCCCAGGTCGTGACCAACCTGCTGACCAACGCGGTGCGGGCCAGCGGGGCAGGGGACACCGTGGACGTGCGGGTGACGGCAGGGGACCCGGCCGTCGTCGACGTCCTCGACCGCGGCGTCGGACTGCAGCCGGGGGAGGAGGAGGCGGTCTTCGAGCGGTTCTACCGGGGGGACCGCTCGGGCCAGGACGACGGCTCGGGCATCGGACTGACCATCGCCCGGGCCCTGGCCCGGGCGCACGGAGGAGACCTCGTCGCGAGCAGCGCAGGTCCGGGGACCGGTGCCCGGTTCAGGCTCACGCTGCCCGCCGGTGGCCTCTCGGGGGCCGGGGCGTCGGCGACCTGAGCGCAGCAGCATCGAGCGGGCGGGCACGGTGCCCGTGCCCGCCCGGTCCTCCTCTCAGGCGTCGTCGGTGTCCGCGTCGGCGTCGTCCGTGGTCGTCATCGGGCAGTCGCCCGTGCCGTCACCACGGTGGTGGCCGCCGCCGCCCCTGGCGTCCATTCCAGGGCCGCCGTGCCCGTCGGGACCCTGCCGCATACCCGGACCGCCCTGACCACCCTGCCCGCGCTGCCCCGGCTGCATCCGTGGGCCGGGGCCGCCCGGGCCGCGACCGTCGCCCGTCATCGCGGGCAGCTCGCCGGCCGCTGCGGCTTCGAAGGCCGCCAGGTGGTGCTCGGAGGCGGTGAGCAGGTGGCCCAGCACCCGGTCGACGTCGGCGTCGTCGATCGCGTCGATGGTGGACCTGAGATGCTCGATGTCGGCCGTCTCCAGCTCGATACCGACCTCGAGGGCCGCCTCGGGGCTGGTGAGTCCGCGCTCGAGCCAGTCGTCGTACATCGCCTGGATCTCGGCGTTCTCGAAGTCGCCGGGCACCACGTCCTCGGGCAGCGTGCCGCCCTTGAGGGTGATGAGCCGGGCCAGGGCGTCGTGATGGCGCTGCTCGGACCGCTCGATGGTGACGAACGGTGCGAGCCCGTCGTGGGCCTCGCCGAGCTCGTCGTAGAGGTCGCGGGCCATCCGCTCCTCCTCGAGGTTGAACTGCAAGGTCTCCAGCACCTCGTTGGTCGCCGTGGTGGGGCTGCCGTCGTGCTGCGTGTCCCCGCTCGCCGCGAGCGCGGCGCCGGTCCCGAGGACGAGGGCGGTGCCGACACCCGTCGCCAGCAGCGTGCTCATGAACCTGGTCCTGGTGGTCATCGGTGGATCCCTTCTCTGGTGGCCTGCTCCTGAGTCAACGCCCTGACCGTGAAGGACCGACGATGTCGTCCGTGAAGGTTCGATGAAGCCGGTCAGGCGGTGGCAGGCGCCGGCGACACGGGGGCCGGGGACCGTCCGGGGAGCAGCCGGAGGGCGACCAGACCCAACCCGACGGCCAGGAGGCCGGCGCCGATCGGGCCGAACCCCGACACGGCGGCCGCCCCCACGGCCATAAGCACGCACCCGACCGTGCTGTGCCCTGCCCGCCGCAGCACCACGGCCACCACGACCATCGCCACGGCGAAGGCCACCCAGATGCCGATCGAGACCGCCTGGAAGGCGCCACCCGGGATGTCCAGCAGGTTCGGCTGCACCTGGGCAAGCCAGGGCGCCACGAAGCCCTGGGCGAAGTGCGTGGTGGCCTGACCGGCCAGCGCCAGCTGCGCAACGGGGACGAGCCAGGCGGGCGGCGTCCGCCGTGGGCCGACACGCAGCAGCGGTGGCATGAGCACGAGGAGGGCGGTGACCAGCACCCAGCTGATGCGCTGGGTGAGCGCGAAGGCGGGGTTGGCGGCCGTCTGGGAGAACAGCTCGGCCGGCGCGAGCAGCCACGCCGGGCTGAGGACCAGTCCGTTGACGGCTAGGCCGGCGCAGACCGCGACGACGGCGGTCAGGACGTTCCTGCTCGGGTATGCGGTGGGCTGAGTGGTCATGACAGGTCCTCCTACGACGGTGGCCGGGTCGGTCTCGGCCGTTCGCTCCCACTCTGGTGATCCCGGTTTCCCGGGCGACAGGGTCGCGGGTCCCGACCTTCGCCTCCCGCCCGTGCCAGCTCAGCCCTGCGTCACGTCCCGTGCCCGGGCGACGAGCTCGGCCCGCGAGCGTGCCCCGGTCTTGGCCAGCAGCGCGCTGACGTTGTTCTGCACCGTCTTGACCGACAGGAACAACCGACGGGCGATCTCGTGGTTGGACAGGCCCCTGGCCACAAGCGCGAGCACCTCGTCCTCCCGGGTCGAGAGGCCGGGGATCGCCGGGCCGCCCTGCAGGGTCCGCCGCCGCACGGCCTCGCCGACCGTGCCGCCGAGCACGGTGTCCCCCTCGGCCACGCCGCGGACGGCGCGAGCGACGGCGCCGTGCCCGGCTCCCTTGAGGACGTAGCCGCGCACCCCCGCCGCGAGCGCCCGGGCGACGGTCGCTGGGTCCTCGTGCATCGTCAGCGCCAGCAGCCCGACGTGCGGGCGGGTGCGCGACAGCTCGCGGGCGGCGTCCACCCCGTCGAGCACCGGCATGTCAAGGTCGAGCACCACGACGTCCACCTCCAGTCCGTCCTTCAGCAGCTGCAGCAGCTCCATACCGTCCGCCGCGACGCCCACGACTTCGATGTCCTCCGCGCTGTCGAGCAGCAACTGCAGGCCCTCGCGGAACACCGGGTGGTCGTCGGCCACAGCGACCCGGATCACCGCAGCGCTCCCGGGACCGTCAGCCGCACGGTGCAGCCGCCCTCGACCGCCTCCTGCACCGACAGCTCCGCGCCGACGGCCGCCGCGCGGCGCGCCATCCCCCGCCGGCCGGTCCCCTCGACCGAGCCGGTGAGCCCACGCCCGTCGTCGTGGACCCCGACCTCCAGGCGGTCGCCCACGACCGCCAACCGCACCCGCGCGCCGGCTCCGCCCGAGTGGCGGGCCGCGTTGCGCACTGCTTCGACCACGACCAGGTAGGCCGTCGCGGCCGCCCGTTCATCCAGGTCGGGCAGCGGGTCGGGGTGCAGGGAGACGGTGATCGGGAAGGTGTCGGCGTAGACGCCCACGTGCTCGCTTACCGCCGCCCCGAGGTCCTGGTCCTGCAGGGCGGCCGGGCCCAGGTCGTCGATGAGGCGGCGGACCTCGCCCAGCGCCTCCTCGGTGGTGGTGCCGATTGAGGCGAGCAGCTCGTCGATCCTTCCGGTCTCCCCCCGGGCGAGCAGGTTGCGGGCCGCCTCGGCACGCATGGAGAGCGACCCGAGGGCAGGCCCCAACGAGTCGTGCAGCTCCCGCCGCAGCCGCTCCCGCTCCTGCAGCCGGGCGGCGTGGAGGCGGTCGTAGCGCACGCGCAGGTCCAGGCCCCAGAGCTGGTCCCGGACGACGGCCGCCCCCACCGCGACCGGCAGCAGCAGGAAGGCCACGCCCTGCAGCACCGCTCCCGCCTCGGCCAGGAGCGCCAGGGGTGCGGCGACGGCAACCACGAGCGCGGCCAGGGCCAGCCAGCGCAGGGCCCGCCGGTCGCGCTCGCCGGCCCGGCGCCATCGCAGCACCGGGGCCGCGCAGGCCAGCACCACCAGACCCGGGAGCACCGCGAACAACCCGCTGAGGAGCGGGGAGGAGATGCCCTCCAGAACCCGGACCCCCAGGGGGTTGGGAAGCGACTCCAGGGCCGGCGCACCCAGAGGTCCGGGCAGGACCGCGGTGGTCAGCGTCGTCAGCCCGGTCCACGCCAGCACCAGCGCCTCCGCCACGCGCCAGCGGCGCCCAGGCAGGCGGCCGTTGGGGAAGCGCAGCAGCATGATCGTGGTCAGGCCCTGGGCGGGGACCCAGATCCAGTTCGTGAGCCACCCCGCCCACAGGGCCAGCTCGTGCCCCCGTGCCAGCAAGGTGAGTGCGGCCAGCAGCGCCAAGGGCCCGGCCACCCAGGCCGCGGCCGACCCGAGCATGAGCCAGGCGATGGGTTCGCGCGGCCGGTGACGCGCCAGCGTCGCCCCGGCGAGCGCGAGGCCAGCCATACCGATCATCTGCAGGACGAACGAGACGGTGCTGTTGAAACCCTCGACCCCCTCCGTGGCCCCGGCGGCCAGGAGGGCCAGGACCGTCGCCACGCCGGCGACCGTCGCCACCAGGCCTGCGACCGCGACCGGCCGCAGCCAGGTATTGGCCGGGGGGCGATGGCCGTCCAGCCGCCCCGGCACCGCGATCGCGGAGGCGTCGGTCACGGCCTCACTGTAGGGCCGGGCGCTCCCGGACGGCAGGGGTCGATCTCCCGGTCGGTTCGGGAAACCTTCTCGTCGGTTGATACCCTGAGGGGTATCCCCACCGTCTAGAGAAGGACCCCAGATGACCCACGGCAAGAAGGTGCTCGACGACCTCCGGGACCCCGCACGCACGCTGCGTGCAGCCATCCCGGACGTCTACGCGGGCTTCGCGGCGACCCACAAGGCCGCCCTCGCCGGCGGTGCGCTGGACACCCGCACCAAGGAGCTCATCGCCCTGGCCATCGGGATCGACCAGAAGTGCGACGGCTGCATCGCCTCGCACGCCCGGGGTGCCGCCCGCGCCGGGGCCACCCCCGAGGAGGTGGCCGAGACGATCGGTGTCGCCATCCTCATGGCGGGCGGACCGAGCTCGGTCTACGGTCCCCGCGCCTACGAGGCCTTCCTGGAGTTCCACGCGCAGTACTCCTCCTCCGAGGGCTGACCACCCGGCCGCCGGGCCCGCGCCCGGCCTACGCTGGCGGGCATGACCCGCGTCACGCAGCGCCGTCGCGTCACCCGGCTCACCGCCGGGGGCGCGGCACGGACCCGCGCGGACGTGGTCGCGGGGGAGGAGCCGCTGGAGATCCGGGTCGACGGTCGGGCCCTCTCGGTGACGATGCGGACGCCCGGTCACGACTTCGACCTCGTCGTGGGCTTCCTGCACGGCGAGGGGCTGCTGCGCTCGTGGGACGACGTGGCACAGATCGACTACCGGTCCGGGATCGGGCCGGACGGGTTGCGCGACTACAACGTCGTGGACCTCACCCTGGCCGAGGGGGTGCCGGCGCCGAACCTCTCGCTGGAGCGGCACGTCTATACCTCCTCCTCCTGCGGGGTGTGCGGCACCGCGTCGATCGAGTCGGTGCGGCGCTCCGGCGCCCATGACCTCCGGGGCGACACCGCGGCCCACCCCCTCGCCGACCTGCTCTCCCTGCCCGACCGGCTGCGGAGCGAGCAGGTCCTCTTCGACCGGACCGGCGGGGTGCACGCGGCCGGTCTCTTCGTCCCCGGTGAGGGCGGCCTCGAGCTGGTCTGCCTGCGGGAGGACGTGGGCCGGCACAACGCCGTCGACAAGGTCCTGGGCTGGGCGCTGGGGGAGCGGGGTATGCCGTTGCCCGGCACGGTCCTCCAGGTCTCCGGGCGGGCGTCCTTCGAGCTCGTCCAGAAGGCCGCGCTCGCGGGAATCCCGGTCCTGTCCGCCGTGTCGGCGCCGTCCAGCCTCGCGGTGGAGCTGGCAGAGGAGGTCGGTATGACGCTCCTCGGCTTCAACCGCGGGGCCTCTGTCAACGTCTACACGGGCGGCCACCGCGTCGCCTGACAGCTCCTGGCGAGCAGGGGGTACAGCGCCAGCCGGCGACCCGCGCGCCAACCGCATCCCGAGCCGGGTGGTCAGCGCCGCTGGCCACCTCCTCGGCCCTCACCGGCGCAGCAGCGCCACCCGCATCTCCCGCAGCTCCCCGGTCACCACGCCCCGGGCGATCGCGGGGTCGGACTCCATGAGGGCCCGCGCGGCGGTCTCGTCCGGTGCCTCGAAGACCGTGATCCCGGTGTTCACCGGCCCGAGCGTCGGGCCGGCGAGGATGACCACCCCCTGCTCGGTGAGACGCTGCAGGTGGGCGAAGTGCTCGGCGAAGACCGACTCCTCCTGCGGCGTCATGGTGTCCGCGAAGTGCTCGCGCGGCGGGTGCAGGAAGTAGATCCACTGGGCCACGCAGGTCAGGCTAGCCCCGCCCGCGCCCGCGCGGCGCGCATGCTGGGGCCGGGGAGGCCGCGAGCTCGGCTGCCCCGGTGGCTCGTGCGGCGCGAGCTCTGTTCCGGCCGTGGGGCGGTGGTCCATGCCAAGGTGGGCTTATGGCAGGCCGCGCACCCAGGACCGTCCCCACCGATGTGCCACCGGAGGCGTTCCTGGAGACCCTGGACGGCAGACGGTCCGGGGAGGGCGGGTCCTGCTCGACGTGATGCGGGAGGCCACCGGTGTCGAGGGCGTGATGTGGGGCCCGTCGATGGTCGGTTACGGGTCGGCGCGCTACCGGTCAAGTAGTGGAGCCACCGAAGGCAGGTGGTTCCGGGTGGGGTTCTCGCCGCGCAGGGCGAAGCTCACGTTCTACGGGTTGCAGGGCCATCCCCGCAGCGAGGAGCTCCTCGCCCGGCTGGGGCCGCACACCCTCGGGGTGGACTGCGTCTACGCCAACCGTCTGGATCAGCTGGACCTGGAGGTGCTGCGGGAGCTCATGGAGCACGCCTTCGTCGACGTCACCACGGCGGAGGTCGCCGACGGCTGAGGGCTGTGGACGGTGCCGTCGGAGGGTGGGCGGCACCGCATACCCTGAGACCCATGCCTGCCGTCCCCGACCTCGACACGATGCTCCGTGCGGCCGTGGCCGCGGTCGGGGGGACCGAGCGTCCCGGTCAGGTGAGCATGGCCAGGGCCGTGGAGCGCGCGGTGGAGCAGGAGGAGCACCTGCTGGTCCAGGCCGGCACCGGCACCGGCAAGTCGCTGGCCTACCTCGTGCCGGCGATCGCGCACGCGATGCGCACGGGCAAGCCCGTCGTCGTGGCCACGGCGACCCTCGCCCTGCAGGCGCAGATCGTCGACCGTGACCTGCCGCGGATCGCCGACGCGCTGGCGCCGCTGATGGGGCGACGGCCGACGTTCGCCCTGGTCAAGGGTCGGTCCAACTACCTGTGCGAGCACAAGCTGGTCGGTGGCTTCCCGGACGAGGACGACGACTCGCTGCTGTCGGTGGGGTCGGTCGACCGGGAGCGGGGGCGGCTGGGCGGCGAGGTGGTGCGGCTGCGGGAGTGGGCCGAGCTCACCGAGTCCGGCGACCGCGACGAGCTCGTGCCCGGGGTGAGCAACCGGGCGTGGCGGCAGGTCTCCGTCACCGCCCACGAGTGCCTCGGGAGCAAGTGCCCCGTGGTGGCCGACTGCTACGTCGAGCGCTCCCGGGCCGCCGCGACCGAGGTCGACGTCATCGTCACCAACCACAGCTTCATGGCCATCGACGCCTTCGAGGGCCGCTTCATGCTGCCCGAGCACGACCTGCTCATCATCGACGAGGCGCACGAGCTCACCGACCGCGTCACCTCGACCATCACCGACGAGCTCACGGCCTCCAGCGTCTCGGTCGCGGCCCGCCGCGCGGGCAAGGGTGAGGCGGCGGCCCGGCTGGCGGAGACCAGCGACCTCGTCGCGGCCGCGCTCGAGCAGCTGCCCGAGGGTCGCTTGCAGTCGATGCCCGAGCGCCTGGTGACCACGATGCAGCTGGTCCTCGACGCGTCGCGGGCGGCGCTGTCGGAGATCAAGCCGGAGAAGGGCGCGGAGGTCGACGGGGCCCGGCAGATGGCGCTCGCCGCGGTCCAGGACGTCTTCGACACCAGCGAGCGGGTGCTGGAGGACCGGGAGCTGGACGTCGTGTGGATCACCCACGACCAGCGGCGCGGCAGCGTGCTGCGGGTTGCACCGATGAGCGTGTCCCTGCTCGTCCGGGACAAGATCTTCGCCGAGCGAACCGTCGTCCTCACCTCCGCCACCCTTGAGCTGGGCGGCACCTTCGACGCCGTCGCGGGCACGATCGGCCTGCGGGGGGCGGGGTCACCGACGTGGAAGGGGCTCGACGTCGGCTCGCCCTTCGACTACCCCCAGCAGGGGATCGCCTACGTCGCGGCCCACCTGCCCCCGCCGGGCCGGGACGGAGCGAGCCCGGCGGTCTTCGACGAGATCGAGGAGCTGGTGCGGGCGGCCGGTGGACGCACCCTGGGGCTCTTCAGCTCGCGGCGCGCCGCGGAGGCCGCGGCCGAGCAGATGCGGGACCGGCTGGCGGACACCGGGATCCGCATCCTCTGCCAGGGTGAGGACCAGATGCCGACCCTGGTGCGGGACTTCGCCTCGGACGCCACGACGTGCCTGTTCGGGACCATGTCGCTGTGGCAGGGCGTGGACGTGCCGGGGTCCGCGTGCCAGCTGGTGCTCATCGACCGCATCCCCTTCCCCCGCCCGGACGACCCGCTGTCCTCCGCCCGGACCGAGGCGATCGGCCGGATGGGCGGCAACGGGTTCATGGCGGTCTCCGCGACCCACGCGGCCCTGCGGCTGGCCCAGGGTGCCGGTCGGCTGATCCGCCGCGGGGACGACCGGGGGGTCGTGGCGTTCCTCGACTCCCGGATGATGAGCGCGCGCTACGCCGGCTTCCTGCAGCGCTCGCTGCCGCCGTTCTGGCCCACCAGCGACAAAGAGCTCGTGCTCGGTGCCCTGCGTCGTCTCGACCAGGAAGCCCCCGACGTCGTGCCGGTGGTGCAGCCCGGGGCGCGGGGTATCGGCGGGGCACCGCTGCCCACCGACGAGGTCCCCGTCGCCCGGTCACCCCGCACCGCGGTCACCGGTGGGCACGCCTGGACCGACGAGCAGGACGAGGAGCTGCGCGACGGGGTCGGCTCGGGCGTCTCGCTGGAGGAGCTCTGCGAGCACCTGGAGCTGGCGCCGGACCTGGTCACAGCGCGGATGCACCAGCTGGGCCTGGAGGTGGGTGCGTGAGCGGCGGTCCCGCCGGGCCCACCGACGGCCTGGGCCCGGAGGGGAATGGGTGGGACGACGCCGCGAGCCCGGCAGCGGCCCTGGGGGACGACGCCAGCACGCCGACCGACCCGCCCGAGGACCGGCCGTTCTGGCACCTCGCCGAGCTGGTCCACTGGGAGGCCGCGGTGCGCCGGGGCCGCTACGAGCGCTCCACGCTCGGCGCGTCGCTGCAGCAGGTCGGCTTCATCCATGCGGCCTACCCGGAGCAGCTGGCGGCCGTCGTCCGGGCCCACTTCGCGCGCTGCGCGGACCCGCTGGTGGTCCTGGAGATCGACCCGGCCCGGCTGCGCGAGCACGGGACTGACGTGCGGCTCGAGTCCGGCGACCCATCGGATCCCTCCGGCGACCGCTACCCCCACATCGTCGGCCCGCTCCCGCTCGATGCGGTGACCCGCACCCGCCCGGCCGTTGTCGCCAGGGGATGGCTCGACCTGGGGCCCTGGGAGTCCGTCGGGGGAGTGAGTCGCGAAGCCGGGTCGGATTGACATCGGTCGATGTCCTGCACGACGATGAGGCATAGACAGTCGTCTATAGATCGGATCCACCATGAGCCACGGGCCCGCCACCGTGACGACGCGCGACACCGGACCGGCCGGGCACCTGTCGACGACCGACAAGTACCTCCCCGTCTGGATCGGCGCCGCGATGCTGGCCGGTCTGCTGCTGGGCCGGCTCGTGCCCGGCCTGGGGTCATGGCTCGGCGCGGTGGAGATCGAGGGCATCTCGCTGCCGATCGCCCTGGGGCTGCTGGTCATGATGTACCCCGTCCTGGCGAAGGTGCGTTACGACCGCCTGGACACCGTGGTCGCCGACCGGCGGCTGCTGGTCAGCTCGCTGGTGCTCAACTGGGTGCTCGGCCCGGCGCTGATGTTCGCGCTGGCCTGGATCTTCCTGGCCGACCTGCCGGAGTACCGCACGGGCCTGATCATCGTGGGCCTGGCGCGCTGCATCGCGATGGTCGTCATCTGGAACGACCTGGCCTGCGGGGACCGGGAGGCCGCCGCGGTCCTGGTCGCCCTCAACTCGATCTTCCAGGTCGTCGCGTTCGCCGGCCTGGGCTGGTTCTATCTGTCGGTCCTCCCCGGGTGGCTCGGGCTGGACCAGGCGGCGCTGGACGTCAGCCCCTGGCAGATCGCCACGTCGGTGCTCATCTTCCTCGGGATCCCGCTGCTGGCCGGCTACCTGTCCCGGGTCTGGGGCGAGCGGGCGCGCGGGCGGCAGTGGTACGAGGAGCGCTTCCTGCCCGTCGTCGGCCCGTGGGCGCTGCGCGGGCTGCTCTTCACGATCGTGCTGCTCTTCGCCCTCCAGGGTGACCGGATCGTCTCCCAACCCCTGGACGTGGCGCGGATGGCGGTGCCGCTGCTGCTCTACTTCGGCCTCATGTGGGGCCTGGGGTTCGTCCTGGGTCGGGCTCTGGGGATGTCCTACGAACGCACCACCACCCTGGCCTTCACCGCAGCCGGCAACAACTTCGAGCTGGCGATCGCGGTGGCGATCGCGACCTTCGGGGTCACCTCGGGCGAGGCGGTCGCGGCCGTCGTCGGCCCCCTCATCGAGGTGCCGGTCCTCGTCGGACTCGTCTACGTCTCCCTCGCCCTGCGTCGCTCCTTCCCCACCCGCGCCGTCCCCGCTTCCCGAGAGGCCACGTCGTGACCGGCACCGCGAGACCCACCGTCCTGTTCGTCTGCGTCCACAACGCGGGCCGCTCGCAGATGGCCGCGGCCTACCTGCAGCACCTGGCCGACGGGGCGGTCGAGGTCCTCTCGGCCGGCTCCGCACCGGCGGACCAGGTCAACCCGGCCGCCGTCCAGGCTATGGCCGAGGAGGGCATCGACATCACGGCCGAGCAGCCCAAGCTCCTGACCGACGGAGCCGTCCGTGCCTCGGACGTCGTCATCACGATGGGCTGCGGCGACACCTGCCCCGTCTATCCCGGGAAGCGCTACGAGGACTGGGAGCTGGACGATCCTGCCGGCCAGGGCGTGAAGGCGGTGCGGCCCATCCGGGACGAGATCCGGGCGCGGGTCACGGCCCTCATCGCGTCGTTGGACGTGCCGGCCCGCGACTGACCCGAGGCGGTCGTCCGGGGACGGCCGGCAGGGCCGGCACCGGTCAGCAGCACCCGTCCGCCGGCGCCGCGCCCACCCTCTCGGACAGCGCGAGGAAGCCGCGCACCTGCTCGAGCGGCGCGCGGCGGACCGTCCAGTGCACCCAGCGGCCGCGCTTGTCACGGTCGACCAGACCGGCCTCGTGCAGCTTGTGCATGTGGAAGGACAGGGTGGGCTGGCTGATCTGCAGGGCCGTCGGGAGATGGCACGCGCAGGCGGTGCCGGACTGCGACTCGGCGAGGTACTGCAGCAGCCGGACCCGCGTCGGGTCGGCCAACGCCTTGAAGACCAGCGCCAGGTCCTCGGCCTGGCCGCGGGGGAGCAGGTCGCAGTCCGCACCGGGGCAGCAGACGTCCTCGGTGCTCACGGTCGGTGGCGCGGTCATCTCCCCAGCGTACGCCCCACATCGATGATCGTCCATGCATGCGTGTGGACGGCCGCGTCGGGGTGTCGGCGGCGCGTGGCAGGCTGGGGCCCGTGAGCACACCCCCGCCCTTCGTCCTCGTCACCGGCCCGGAGGAGCTGCTGGCCGAGCGGGCCACCGAGTCGGTCGTGCAGGCGGTGAGGGCCGCCGAGCCCGAGGTCGAGGTCGTCCGGCTCCACGCCTCCGCCTACCAGCCCGGCGAGCTGCTGGTCCACGCGAGCCCGAGCCTGTTCGGTGGGTCGACGGTGCTCGTCGTGCACGACATGGACGAGGCCGACGACGCGCTCGTCGACGACCTGAGCGCCTACCTCGAGCAACCCGCGGACGGCGTCACCCTCGTCGTCCGCCACAAGCAGGGCAACCGCGGCAAGCGCGTGCTCGACGCGCTGCGGAAGGCCGACGCCCGGGTGGTGGAGGCCAAGGCGGTCCGGACCGAGAAGGACAAGCACGACTTCGTGGTCAAGGAGTTCCGCGCGGCGCGTCGCAAGATCGCGCCGGAGGCGGTGAACGCCCTCGTCCTGGCGGTCGGCAAGGACCTGCGCGAGCTCGCCGGCGCCTGCGCGCAGCTCGTGCGGGACGTCGAGGGTCTCGTCGAAGCGGAGGACGTCGCCACCTACTACGGCGAGAAGGTCGAGACCACCGGCTTCAAGGTCGCCGAGGCGGCCCTCGCCGGTCAGGAGGCGGTGGCGATGCGCCTGCTGCGGCACGCGATGCTGGGTGGGCTTGACCCGGTGCCGATCGTGGCGGTGCTGGCGATGCAGCTGCGCCAGGTGGGCCGGGTCGCGGCCGCGGGCCGGGGCAGCGCCGGGCAGCTCGCCAAGGACCTCGGTATGGCGCCGTGGCAGGTCGACCAGGCCCGCCGGGTCGCCCAGGCCTGGGACGGTCCGCGGCTCGGGGCGGCCATCCAGGCGGTGGCCGCGGCCGACGTCGACGTCAAGGGCGGCATCCGCACCGAGGCCGCCGTGCGCAGCCCGGAGTACGCGGTGGAGCGCGCCGTCCTGGAGGTGTGCCGCCTGCGTCAGGCGGGCACGAGGTAGCCCGCGGCGGCACCGCATACCCGCAGCGGCGTAGATTGCCTCCTCGTGCGATCCCTCCGGGGCCTGGTGGCCGACACCCGCCCCCTGCGGAACGCGCACTTCAAACGGCTGTGGCTGGCCAACATCGTCACCGTCATCGGCGCCCAGCTCACGGTCGTCGCGGTGCCGGCGCAGATCTACGTCATGACCGGGTCGTCGGCGTACGTCGGGCTCACCGGCCTGTTCGGGCTGGTGCCGCTCGTCGTCTTCGGGCTGTGGGGCGGCGCGCTCGCCGACGTCTTCGACCGGCGCACGATCCTGCTCGTCACGACCATCGGGCTCATCGTCACCAGCGGCCTCTTCTGGCTCCAGTCGGCGGTCGGCGGGACCGACGGGTTCGGGGTGTGGTGGCTGCTGGTCCTCTTCGCCGTCCAGCAGGCGTTCTTCGCCGTCAACCAGCCGACCCGCAGCGCGATCCTGCCCTCCCTGCTGCCGAGCGAGCTGATCCCCTCCGCGGCCTCCCTCAACATGACCGTCATGCAGGCCGGCGCCATCGCGGGGCCGCTCGTCGGCGGCATGCTCATCCCCGTCCTCGGCTTCGCCTGGCTCTACGCCCTGGACACGGTCACGCTCCTCGCCACGCTATGGGCCGTGCTGGGGCTGCCCTCGCTCGCCGTCGAGGGCTCGACCGCGCGGGTGCCGGGGATGCGCTCGGTCGTCGACGGCCTGGCCTACCTGCGCCACCACCCGGTGCTCATGATGTCCTTCGTCGTCGACATCATCGCCATGGTCTTCGGTATGCCGCGGGCGCTGTTCCCGGAGATGGCGCACCTCAGCTTCGGCGGGGACCCCGAGGGCGGGCTGGTCTTCGCCCTCCTCTTCGCGGCGATCCCGGCCGGGGCGGTGCTCGGCGGGGTGCTGTCGGGGTGGGTGTCCCGGGTGGAGCGCCAGGGGCTGGCCGTGATCGTCTGCATCCTGGTGTGGGGAGCGGCGATGACCGGCTTCGGGGTGGCGGTGCTCCTCGCCGACCTGTCGCGGCCGCTCATGCTGGCCGCGGCCCTCTCCTGCCTGGCGCTGGGCGGGGCGGCCGACATGGCCTCGGCGGCGTTCCGCACGAGCATGCTCCTCACCGCGGCCGACGACAACGTGCGGGGGAGGCTGCAGGGCGTCTTCATCGTGGTCGTCGCCGGTGGCCCGAGGGTCGCGGACGTGCTGCACGGCGCCTCGGCCGCCATGGTGGGCGCGGCCGTCGCCGCGGCCGGTGGCGGGGTGCTCGTCATCGTCGGCACCCTGGTCGCGGCCCTGCTGGTGCCGTCCTTCGTGCGCTACCGGGTGGTCCGGGACCAGCGGGCGACGTGAGGCCGGGCCGACCGGCGACGACGAGGGCGACGGCCGGCGGGACGACGTTTGGGCCCCACGGGAGCACGCTGCTAGATTAGGAGACCGCGTGCGCGCTCGGTCGTGCGCGCAACGCACCGCATCACCCGCGTTCCTGGCCTCGCCAGGGCACCCCCACGCCGCAATCGGCCGGAGCGCGGTCGTCGCCCTCTACGACACCCATTCAACGACTGAGCAGGAAGAGCACTTCGTGGCAAACATCAAGTCCCAGATCAAGCGCGTCAAGACCAACGCCAAGCGGACCGAGCGCAACCGCGCCTACAAGTCCGAGCTGCGCACCTTCCTCCGCAAGTTCCGCGAGGCCGTCGACAGCGGCGACGCGGGCAAGGCCGAGGATGCGCTGAAGGTGGCCTCGCGCAAGCTGGACAAGGCCGTCTCCAAGGGCGTCATCCACAAGAACCAGGCCGCCAACAAGAAGTCGGCCATGGCCAAGAAGTTCCACTCGATCGGCGCCTGAGCCTCTCAGCCGCCGACGAGCCGCCAGCGGGCGCCCGACCCTCCGGGGACGGGCGCCCGCTGCGCTATGGTGGGACCCATCATGACGACCCGCTGCGAGCTCCTCCTTACGCAGCCGCGCTGACCCACGCACCACCCAGCGCGGCTGACCCCTCCTGAGCGAGGGGCTTTTTTGTGCACCGAGCGGCATACCCAGAGCACAGCAGCGAGACGACGACAAGGACGACGATGAGCGAGCGCATCCCCCAGCACCGCTACACGGCCGAGCTGGCCAACCAGATCGAGGCCCGGTGGCAGGACCGCTGGGAGGCCGAGGAGACTTTCACCTCGGCCAACCCGGCCGGTCCCTGGGCCACCCCCGAGGACCCCCGCCTCGCCCCCGGACGTCCGCACCGCTTCATCATGGACATGTTCCCCTACCCCTCCGGGGCGGGCCTGCACGTCGGGCACCCGCTCGGCTTCATCGCCACCGACGTCCACGCGCGGTTCCAGCGCACCACCGGCGCCAACGTGCTGCACACGATGGGTTTCGACGCCTTCGGGCTGCCGGCCGAGCAGTATGCCGTGCAGACCGGGCAGCACCCCCGCGTCACCACCGAGGCCAACATGGAGGTCTACCGCCGCCAGCTGCGCCGGCTCGGGATGGGTCACGAGCAGCGCCGCAGCTTCGCCACCATCGACCCCGACTACTACCGCTGGACCCAGTGGATCTTCACCCAGATCTTCGAGTCCTGGTACGACCCCGAGGCGGCGCCGCGCGAGGGCTCCGGGCAGCGCACGCCCGGGCGGGCCCGGCCGATCAGCGAGCTGGTCGAGCAGTTCGAGTCGGGCCGGCGCGCGATGAGCGACGGCGGCCTGTGGGCGGAGAGGTCGCCGACGGAGCGGGCGCAGGAGCTGGACCGCTACCGGCTGGCCTACCTGTCCCAGGCGCCGGTCAACTGGTGCCCCGGCCTGGGCACCGTGCTGGCCAACGAGGAGGTCACCGCCGACGGCAAGTCCGAGCGGGGTGACTTCCCGGTCTTCAAGCGCAGCCTGAGCCAGTGGAAGATGCGGATCACGGCGTATGCCGACCGCCTCACCGACGACCTGGAGCGGCTGGACTGGCCGGAGAAGGTCAAGCTCATGCAGCGCAACTGGATCGGCCGCTCCACCGGGGCCGACGTGCGCTTCGAGGTGCCCTCGGACGACGGTGACACGGTCTTCCCGATCCACGTCTTCACCACCCGGCCCGACACCCTGTTCGGCGCCACCTTCATGGTGGTCGCGCCGGAGCACCCCTTCCTGGAGCGGGCCCTGGCAGAGGACGACGGGACCGTCCCGCACGCCTGGCCCGAGGGCACCAGGCCCGCCTGGACCGGCGGCCACCCCGACCCGCGGACGGCGGTGACGGCATACCAGCAGATGGCCTCGACCAAGAGCGACGTGGAGCGGCAGGCGGACTCGAAGACCAAGTCCGGCGTCTTCACCGGCGCCTTCGCGACCAACCCGGTCAACGGGGCCCAGATCCCGGTCTTCGTCGCCGACTACGTGCTCATGGGCTACGGGACCGGGGCCATCATGGCCGTCCCCGGCCAGGACCAGCGCGACTGGGACTTCGCGGTCGCCTACGACCTGCCGATCATCCGCACCGTGCAGCCGACCGAGGGGTTCCCGCAGGACCAGGCGTTCACCGGCGACGGCCCGGCGATCAACTCCGCGAACGACGAGGTCAGCCTGGACGGGCTGGGGGTCGACGAGGCCAAGGAGCGGATCATCGCCTGGCTGGACGAGAAGGGGCTGGGGGAGCCGACCGTGACCTACCGGCTGCGCGACTGGCTCTTCAGCCGGCAGCGCTACTGGGGCGAGCCCTTCCCGATCGTCTGGGACGAGGACGGCGTGGCGCACTCCGTGCCCGACTCGATGCTGCCGGTCGAGCTGCCGGACGTGCCCGACTACAGCCCGCGGACCTTCGACGCGCAGGACGCGGACAGCTCGCCGGAGGCCCCGCTGGCGCGCGCCACCGAGTGGGTCGAGGTGGAGCTGGACCTGGGGGACGGGCGCGGTCTGCGGCGCTTCCGCCGGGAGACCAACACCATGCCCAACTGGGCCGGGTCGTGCTGGTACTACCTGCGCTACCAGGACCCCGCCAACGACCAGGCGCCCGTCGATCCCGAGGTCGAGCGCTACTGGACCGGCCCGCGGGCCGAGCCGGTGCCCGGCGCGCCGGAGGGATCGGTCGACCCCGGTGGGGTCGACCTCTACGTCGGGGGTGTCGAGCACGCGGTGCTGCACCTGCTCTACTCCCGCTTCTGGCACAAGGTGCTCTTCGACCTGGGTCACGTGAGCAGCGAGGAGCCCTTCCGCAAGCTCATCAACCAGGGCATGATCGAGGCCTGGGTCTACCGCGACGAGCGCGGCTTCCCCGTGCCGGCCGAGGAGGTCGAGCACCACGTCTCCGAGGACGGCACTGCGTCATACACCTGGAACGGGCAGGCCGTCACCCAGGAGTACGGCAAGATGGGCAAGTCCCTGAAGAACGTCGTCACCCCGGACGAGATGTGCGAGCAGTACGGCGCCGACACCTTCCGGGTCTACGAGATGTCCATGGGCCCCCTGGAGCAGTACCGCCCGTGGGAGACGCGGGCCGTCGTCGGCAGCCAGCGCTTCCTGCAGCGCCTGTGGCGCAACGTCGTCGACGAGGAGACCGGGAAGTTGCGAGTCACCGACGAGCCCCTGTCGGCGGAGCTGGAGAAGGCGCTGCACCGCACCATCGACGGCGTCCGCGCCGACTACGAGGCGCTGCGGACCAACACCGCCGTCGCCAAGATGATCGAGCTCAACAACCTGCTGACCCGGACCGGACAGACCCCGCGCGCGGTCATCGAGCCCCTGGTGCAGATGGTCGCCCCGGTGGCGCCCCACCTGGCCGAGGAGCTGTGGGAGCGACTGGGGCACACCACCTCGCTGGCCTTCGATCCCTTCCCGGAGGCGGACCCGGCCATGCTCGTGGACGACACCGTCACCTGCGTGGTCCAGGTGAAGGGCAAGGTGCGCGACCGGCTGGAGGTGGCTGCCGACATCGCCGCCGAGGAGCTGGAGGCCCTGGCCCTGGCCAGCGAGAAGGTGCGGGCCCACGTCGGGGACGCGCCGGTCCGCAAGGTCGTCGTGCGGGCGCCCAGCCTCGTCAACATCGTCGTCTGAGGACGCGCCCGTGGCCGTCGCCGTCGTCACCGACAGCACCTCCTGCCTCACCCCGGACCGGGCCGAGCGGGAGGGGCTGACGGTCGTGCCCCTTCACGTGCTGGTCGCCGGGGAGGACCGGGTGGCGGTCCGTGAGATCTCCCCCGGCGAGGTGGCCGACATCCTGCGCCGCGGCAAGGAGCGGGTCAGCACCTCGATGGTCACGCCCGGCGAGTTCGTCGAGGCCTTCCGGGAGGTGGCCGGCCGGACCGGGTGCGAGGAGATCGTGTCGGTCCACCTGTCGGGGAGGATCAGCGGCACGGTCGAGTCGGCCCGGTCGGCCGCGTCGGAGCTCACGGGCGAGCTGCGGGTGGACGTCGTGGACTCCGGGGTGCTGGGCATGGCGCTCGGGTATGCCGCCTGCACCGGTGCCCGGGCGGCGGCCGACGGCGGGGGTATGGAGGAGGTCGTGCGGGCCGTCGAGGCTCGCGCCGCCGGGACGCGCACCTGGTTCTACGTCGACACGCTGGAGCACCTGCGGCGGGGTGGTCGGATCGGGCGCGCGCAGGCCCTGCTGGGCTCGGCGCTCGCGATCAAGCCGCTGCTGACCGTCCGGGACGGGGAGGTCGCCGCGCAGGAGAAGGTCCGGACCCGGGCCAAGGCGCTCAGCCGGCTGGTGGAGCACGCCGCCGAGGCGGTCGCCGACGCCGGTGGGCCGGGGTCGGGGGTCGAGGTCGCCGTGCACGAGCTGGCGGCGCGGGAGGCCGCCGAGGAGCTGGCGTCCACCCTGGCCGGGCGGACCGGGGTGGAGCCCGAGATCGTAGAGCTGGACCCGGTGGTCGGCAGCCACACCGGCCCGGGGACGCTCGCGGTCGTCGTCGCGCCCCGCTGAGCGGCGCCCCCCGGGGTCACCCCCTCACTCGGCAGGTGCCTGCGTCTTCCGCTGAGTCGGCACCCGCCCTCGTCGCCGTGCCCACCGCCCGTCACTGAGCGCCGCGTCGTCATCCTCGAGCCGCTTCGTCATCGTGGAGCCGGTTCGAGTCGGCTCGTAGATGACGAACCGGCTCGGAGTGCCTGTGACCGTGACGCACGTCCGGCGTCCACACCCGGGGTCGGCCCTCGGGCGTCCTCCACAGACTCGGTCACGGTCCTGCCCCGGAGGCCGGACCTGCCTAGCGTTCGGGCATGCCGCCTCCTTCCGTCCCAGGCCTGCCCGCCGGCCATGACCAGCACCAGGGGCGGCACCGCAGGGGACGGGTCGTGCCGGAGGACGCGTGGGAGGACTGGGACGAGGTCGCCGGGAGCGGAGAGGAAGCACCCGATCCCCCCGAGTCCGCGCCGCGCGGGGAGCGCGAGGTGCGCCTGCTCTCGGGGGAACGAGAGGTATGCCTCCTACCGGGGGAGGGTGAGGTGCGCCTGCCGCCGGGGGAGCGCGAGGTGCGCCTGCCGCCGGTGGAGCGCGAGGTGCGCCTGCCGCCGGGGGAGGGTGAGGTGCGCCTGCCGCCGGGGGAGGGTGAGGTGCGCCTGCCGCCGGTGGAGCGCGACGATGCTGGCGAGGTGGACCGGGAGGACGGGGGCGGTCGGGTCCGGGTCCTCACCGTGCCCGCGTCGCTGCGGTCCGTGGACGTGCGGGTCGGCGCCCGGGCGGTGCGGGGTCTGCTGCTGGTCGGGGCGGTCGTGCTGCTCGTCCTGGGCGGTCGGTGGTGGTGGGTGGCGCAGGGTGCGGGGGCGGAGCCCGTGCCTGCCGGACCGGCCACCCCGGTGGCCCCGCCATCGGTGGAGGCGACGGGGCCGGGAGGTCAGGGCCCGGATCACGGAGGGTCAACGGACCCGGAGGCTGGGGAGGGAAGCGAGGACGCGGAGACCGAGGACGCGGAGAGCGCCGCCACCGCGACCACCACCCAGGCCACCGCCTCCGCCCATGGAGCCGGGACAGGGGCAGCGCCCGGGGGGATCACGGTGGTCGTGCACGTGGTGGGGGAGGTGCGTCGCCCGGGCGTGGTCGAGCTGGCGGCAGGGTCCCGCGTCGCCGACGCGGTGGAGGCGGCCGGCGGCCTGACCGATGCGGCCGACCAGGCGTCGCTCAACCTGGCCCGCACCCTGGTCGACGGGGAGCAGGTCTGGGTGGGCGCCCCGGGGGAGGAACCCCCCTTCCCCGGCGTCGGGGCCGGGGGCGGGGGTGCCGGTTCTGCGGGGGGAGGCACCGTGGTGGGTGCCCCTCCGGACGCCCCTCCGCCGCCGCTCGACCTCAACCTGGCGACCCAGGCCGACCTGGAGGAGCTGCCCGGGATCGGTCCGGTCACGGCGGGGCACATCCTGGCCTGGCGTGATCAGCACGGCAGGTTCACCCTCGTCGAGGAGCTGATGGAGGTCAGCGGCATCGGCGAACGCACCTTCGCCCAGCTCGAACCCCTCGTCTCGGTCGGAGGATGAGGGGTGCCGACGTCGGACCGCACGGGTGCCGCTAGGACCAACGTCCGGAAGGCTCTCACCGGGGAGGCGACTGTCTCCGAACCGCGGGGCCGGGAGGCGACGGCCTCCGAGCCGCCGGGCCGGGAGGCGACGGCCTCCGAACCGCCGGGCCGGGAGGCGACGGCCTCCGAACCGCCGGGCCGGGAGGCGACGGCCTCCGAACCGCCGGGCCGGGAGCCCCTGGACCTCCGCCTCCTGCTTCCGGCCCTCGTGGCCTGGGCCGTGCTCGTGGCGCTGCTCCCGCACCCTCCTGCCGTGCTGGGGGCCGTGGCCGTGGTGTGCCTGGCGCTGTCCCTCCTGGGTCTGCGGCGGTGGCGCCGGCCGGGGCGTCGACCGCGTGTAGCGCCCCGGCAGGAGCGCGCGGCCGCACCAGCAGGCACGCGCACCCGGTCGACGGGCTGGGCGGGGGTGGCGGTGCTCTCCCTCGCTGCCACGGGGGTGGTGTGCGCCGGTGCCGCGGTGCACGTGGCCCAGGCCCGGACCGGGCCGGTGGCGGGCTGGGCGCAGGAGCGTGCCGTGACCGAGGCGGAGCTGGTGGTGACCACGGAGCCCAGGGTGGTGACGCGCGGGGACGAGCGACCCCCGCTCGTCGTGCTCGAGGCGCGCGTGGTAGCGGTCGAGGCCCGAGGCCAGCGGTCCACGCCGCGGACCCCCGTGCTCGTCCTGGCCTCCGCCGGCCAGGGTGGGAGGACGTGCGCTGGCACAGCCGGGTGCTCGCCTCGGGCCGGTGGGCCCCCGCCGAGCCGGGGAGCGGACCGTGGCGGTCCTCACCCCCCGCCCCCCCGGTCCCCGGTCCTGACCGAGGACGCCGGTGCGGTGCTCCGCGGGGTGGACGTGGTGCGCGAGCGCTTCCGCCAGGCCCTGCACCCGCTGCCTGCAGATGCGCGCGGCCTCGTGCCGGGCCTGGTCATCGGCGACACCTCGCTGACCCCGCCGGACCTGACCGAGGCGATGCGCGCCACCGGCATGACCCACCTGTCCGCCGTCAGCGGCAGCAACGTGGCCATCATCATGGGCGGTGTCGCCGTGCTGCTGGCCCGGGTCGGGGCGCCGCGGCGCTGGCGGGTGCCCCTGGTGCTGCTGAGCCTGGTCGGCTTCATCCTGCTGTGCCGGCCCGAGCCGTCCGTGCTGCGGGCCGGGGTCATGGGGGCGGTGGGTCTGCTCGCCCTCACCTCGGGGCGGCGGAGGATCAGCCTGCCCGCCCTGGGCTGCGCGGTGCTCGGTCTGCTCGTCGTCGACCCCTGGCTGGCGCGGTCCTACGGGTTCGCGCTGTCGACGCTGGCCACCCTCGGGCTGGTGCTCTGGGCCCGTCCGTGGGGGCTGGCGATGGCCGGCCACCTGCCCAGGCGGCTGGGACTGCTCGGGCACGCGACCGCCATACCCCTTGCGGCGCAGGTGATCTGCGCTCCGGTGATCGTGCTGCTCCAGGGAAGCATCACCACGGTCGCCGTCCTGGCGAACCTGCTCTCGGCACCGCTCGTGGCGCCCACCACGATCCTGGGGGTGGTCTCCGCCTGCCTCGCCCCCCTGTCCGTGACCACGGCCCGGTGGGTGGCCTGGCTGGCCGCCGTGCCCGCCTGGCTCATCGGGCGCATCGCGCGCGTGTGCGCGCAGCTGCCCTACGGCACGGTCGACTGGGTGGACGGCGTCGCCGGGGCGTGGTTGCTGGCCGTGCTGACGGTGGCGGCGCTCGTGACCGCGCCGTGGTGGCGGCATCAGCTCGGGCGGCGGCCGTGGTGGGTCGTGGCCCTCGGGGGCGGACTCGTCGCCTGGGTGTGGCCGGCGCCGACCCTGCAGGGGTGGCCACCGCCCGGGTGGGTCGTCGTCGGGTGCGACGTGGGCCAGGGCGACGCCTTCGTGATCCGCACCGGTCCTGCGCGCGCGGTGCTCGTCGACACGGGCCCGGAGCCGGACCCCGTCGCAGCGTGCCTGCGGGACCTGGGTGTGCGCCACGTGGACCTGCTCGTGCTGAGCCACTTCCACGCCGACCACGTGGGTGGGGTCCCGGGGGTGCTGGCGGCCACGGACGTCGCTACCGCCTTCGTCAGCCCCGTCCGGGAGCCACCGGAGGTCGCCGCACGGACGGCGGCGCAGCTGGAGGCGGCCGGCGTGCCGGTGGACGCGGTGGGAGCGGGGGTGCGGGTGCGCATCGACGACGTGGTCGTGGAGGTGCTCGGTCCCGGCGACCGTCCGGTCGTGGGAGGGTCGGCGGCCAACAACGGCAGCGTCGTCCTGGACGTGGACGCCGCCGGCACACGCATCCTGCTCACCGGCGACCTCGAGCCGGAGGGCGCCCGCCCGGTGCGGGACCGCGTGCGGGGTCGGGACTACGACATCCTCAAGGTCGCCCACCACGGCTCGGCCGCCCAGGACGACCGCCTGGTGCGCGACGCCCGGGCGGAGGTCGCGCTCATCGGGGTGGGGGCGGAGAACACGTTCGGGCATCCTGCGCCGAGCGCGCTGAGCCTGCTGAGGGAGAGTGGTGCGCTGGTCCTGAGGACGGACACCGACGGTGCCGTGGCCGTCTCCCGGGACGAGCGGGGCAGGCTCCTGGTGCACCGGCGGGACGGGTGAGGATGGTGTCCGCGCCGGGTGGACCCAGCACCCGTCACCCGCACCCGACCCTGAACGGTCAGTCCCCGGCGGCCCCCGCGGACCCGAGGGACAGCGAGCCCGCGGGCTCGATCGGGACGCACCCGTGACCGCCCAGCTCGCGTGCGCTGGAGCACAGGGCGTCCAGCGCCGCCCCGACCGCGGGCACGCGCTGCAGGTCGGGCGTCGTGACGACCTGGACGATCCGGCGCGAGGGCGGAGAGACCGGACGGGTGACCACGTCCGGGTGCGAGACGGTGCTGAGGATGAGCTGGGGCACCAGTGCCACCCCGAGTCCCGCCGCCACCAGGCCGAGGACGGCCACGTAGTCCTCGGTCTCGAAGGTGACGTCCGGGTCGAAGCCGGCGTCGTGGGCCAGGGTGAGCAGGTGGCCCCGGCAGCGGGGGCAGCCCGCGATCCACCGGTCGGCCGAGAGGTCGGACAGGTCGACCTCGTCCTGGTCGGCCAACGGGTGGTCCTTCGGCAGGGCCAGCATGACGGGGTCGGTCAGCACGTCCATCACGACCAGGCCGTTGAGGTCGTCCTCGCCGCGTCCAGGGTCGTTGCCCTCGTAGGAGAAGGCCACCGCGAGGTCGACCCCGCCGGCGCGGATCGCCGCCAGCGACTCCGGGGGCTCGGCCTCGGAGAACTGCACCGTCACCGCCGGGTGGCTCTGCCGCAGCCTTGCCAGCGCGCGAGGCACCAAGGTGGCCGAGGAGGACGGGAAGGCCATGAGCCGCACCCGCCCGGCCTGCAGCCCGGCGATGGCGCTGACCTCGGCCTCGGCCTCGGCCAGCCGGTCCAGGATCTCCCCGGCCCGGCGGGCCAGCAGCTGCCCGGCCTCGGTCAGCCGGACCGTGCGCCCGATCCGCTCGACCAGGGCCGTCCCGGCCCGCTGCTCGAGCCTGCGCACCATCTGGGACACGGCCGGCTGGGTGTAGCCGAGCGCCTGGGCAGCGGCGGTGAACGAGCCCTCCTCGGCGATGGCCCGCATGACCCGCAGCCCTGCAGCGTCGAACATGCCTCCCACCCTAGTCGGGACGGCTCCGGCGGGCCCGGGCCCCGCAGCCCGGCAGGCGTGGACGGCATACTGACGCCGTGAAGGGTGCGGTGACCGGGCGGTGCGCAGGGACGGTGGACGGGTGAGCACGGGGGAGGGGCGGGCGCCCGCGGGCGGCGTCCGTCGGCACGTCCTGGGCCAGGAGCTGCGGGCGGCCGTGCCGCACCACCGGCTCCAGCCGCCGGTCCTGGACGGGCCCGTCGACCCCGGGCTCACCATGCCCCCGCCGGTCGAGGTCGACGACCACGGGTATGCCGTGCTCCGTGACCTGGTCGCCGGGGGCGGCGTGGTCGCCCTGACGGGGGCCGGGATGTCGACGGCGTCGGGGATCCCCGACTATCGCGGCCCGGACGGGCAGCGGCGCGTCACGCCGATGCAGCATGCCGAGTTCGTCGGGTCGTCGGAGGCACGCCGGCGCTACTGGGCCCGCGCCTTCGCCGGCTGGGAGAGGTTCGTCGCGGCGAGGCCGAACCTCGCCCACCGGTGCGTCGCCCGGCTGGAGCGCGCAGGGCTGGTGGACCATGTCATCACCCAGAACGTCGACGGCCTGCACCAGGAGGCCGGGTCGAGGCGGGTCCTGGAGCTGCACGGCTCGCTCGCGCGGGTCGAGTGCCTGGACTGCAGCGAGCGGACCACCCGGGAGCAGGTCCACGCCTGGCTCACCGAGGCGAACCCCGGGTTCCTGCGCCGGGCCAGCGACCCCGCTCAGGTTCGTCCGGACGGTGACGTGGCCCTGCCGGAGGCGTTGGTCGGTTCCTTCCGCGCGCCCCGGTGCCTCGTGTGCGGCGGGGACGTCCTCAAGCCGGACGTCGTCTTCTTCGGGGGGTCGGTGGACAAGCCGGTCGTCGCCCACGCCTTCGACCTGCTGGGACAGGCGCGGCTGCTGCTGGTGCTGGGCTCCTCGCTGCGGGTCATGAGCGGCTACCGCTTCGTGCGCCGGGCGGCTCGGGAGGGCATCCCGGTGGCCGTCGTCACCCGGGGCGACACGCGTGGGGAGGGTGAGCCGACGGTGCAGCTGGACGCCCTCCTGGGGGACGTCCTGCCGCGGCTCGTTGCCGATGTGACGCGTGGGGTCGAGGAGCCGCACCCCTGAGGGTGGGGGTGCCGTTTCATCGGGCCAGTGCCCGGGGACCTTTGCTTGACTCGATGAGCACGCCCGGTCCCCGCGACCGGGGTATCCGACTGATGGAGGAGCGCACGTGAGCATCACCCAGGAGCAGATCAACGACCTCTACGACGCCGAGGTCGTGACCCAGGACGACGACAACCTCGGTGGGGTCGGTGAGGTGTACCTCGACGACCAGACCGGCGAGCCGTCGTGGATCTCGGTCAAGACGGGCTGGTTCGGTGCCCGGCAGAGCCTGGTCCCTCTGCAGGACGCGGACCTCTCCGGCGGGCGGATCCGTGTCCCGCACACCAAGGACACCATCAAGAACGCGCCGAACGTCGACGCGGACCAGCACCTGTCGGAGGAGGAGCAGGACGAGCTCTTCCGCTACTACAGCGGGGCGGGTGTCGACACGAGCCGCTACGGCGCCGACGGGTTGGACGACCGTCGCGACGTGACCGAGGCCGACCCGGCCGTCGCCGGCGGCTTCAGCGCCGGGGGCGCCGACAGTGACCTGGACCGCGACCGAGGGACGCTGGCGGACACCGACCGCGACTCGGACGTGGACCGCGACCGCGGAGCGGGGCTCGGCGGGGACCGTGACCTGGACGTCGACCGGGACCGCGGTGCCGAGCTCGGTGGGGGTGTGGGCCGCGAGCGTGAGGGGTCCATGACCCTGCACGAGGAGCAGGTGGACGTCGGGACCGAGCGCGTCGAGACGGGGAGGGTGCGGCTGCGCAAGCACGTCGTGACCGACCAGGAGACCGTCACCGTGCCGGTGCAGCGTGAGGAGTTCGAGGTCGTCCGGGAGCCGGTGGCCGGTGAGGACGCCCGGGACGGCGCTCGGCTGGGTGAGGACGAGGCTGAGGTCACGCTGCACGAGGAGCGCCCTGTCGTGGACAAGGACGTGGTCGCCACCGAGCGCGTCGGCCTGGAGAAGCAGACCGTCACCGACGAGCAGCAGGTCGTCACCGACGTCTCGCACGAGGAGGTCGACGTCGACCGGGACACCACGGGAGACGCCGGGATCGCTGACGGTGGACCCCGCCAGGGGGACTGGGACGGCGACGGCGTGCGTGGCGAGGGCCTGGACCTGGACGGTGACAACCGCCGCGGCTGAGCCCCGCTGATCCTGCCCGACGGCCGCGTCCACCCCGGTGGAGGCGGCCGTCGGCGTCGGCGACCCAGGGCCTGAGGTGCACGTCTTGCAGCAGCGGCAGGGGGTGTGGTGTGATCCTCGGCGGCACGGGTGGTCTCCCGGGCGCCGGCATGGAGGTGGCCGTGATCACGCAGGAACAGCTCAACGCGCTCTACGACGCGGACGTGGTGGACCAGGACGGCGAGAAGGTCGGCGCGCTGGACCAGGTCTACATCGACAACGCCACGGGCGACCCTGCCTGGCTGACCGTCCGGACCGGGTGGATCGCCGGTCGCCGGTGCTTCTGCCCCCTGTCCAACGCCGAGATCGTCGACGCGCAGATCCGTCTGGCCTACACCGTCGAGATGATCAAGGGTGCTCCTGACATCCCCGTCGACCGGCACCTGACGGAGGACGAGGAGGAGCAGCTCCTGGAGTACTACTCCGTCGACGAGGGCCCCGCGCCCTCGGCCTGAGCAGCCCACCCGGCCCTCGCGCGGCCGTCGTCCCCCACCTCCGGCCGGCGGTATGACGTTGCCGCATGGCGACGCCGCCCCCGGCTGAGGATGGAGGATGCCGGGGGCGGCGTCGCGGTCGGTGGGCCGGCGGGCCGGCGGGGAGGAGAGGTCAGACGCGTCGCAGGACGGCCGTGACCTTGCCGAGGATGACGGCGTGGTCGCCGTCGATCGGCTCGTAGGCGGGGTTGTGGGGGATGAGCCAGGTCTTGCCGTTGGTGTTGCGGAACGTCTTCACCGTGGCCTCGTTGTCCAGCATCGCCGCCACGATGTCGCCGTTCACGGCCGTCGGCTGACGACGCACCACCACCCAGTCACCGTCGCAGATGGCGGCGTCCACCATCGAGTCGCCCACCACGTTGAGCAGGAAGAGCTCGCCGTCGCCGACGAGCTGCCGGGGCAGCGGGAAGACGTCCTCCACGGCCTCCTCCGCCAGGATCGGTCCACCGGCGGCGATCCGGCCCACGAGCGGGACGTAGGACGGGCGGGGGCGGGAGTCACCGATCCCCGTCTCGTCGTAGGTCGTCTCGGTCGTGGGGCTCACCGTGCCCCCGTCGGTGTCACCGCGGCGGTAGCCGTGCCCCTCTGCGCCGGGGTTGACGACCTCGATGGCACGAGGACGGTGCGGGTCGCGCCGCAGGAAACCCTTGCGCTCGAGCATCTTCAGCTGGTGCGCCACCGAGCTGGGGGAGGTCAGGCCCACCGCGTCACCGATCTCGCGCAGGCTGGGCGGGTAGCCCCGGGCGTCGACCGAGTCGCGGATGACGTCGAGGACGCGCCGCTGCCGGTTGGTGAGCGTCGCCCCACCGTCCCGGTCGGGCATCTCGTGAATCGTGGCCATGCTCTCCATCCCCTCGTCCGATGCTGCACCGGTCGTCCGGAGGTGCCCGGCCGGCCAGGCTGCCCGGGCATCAGCCCAGGTCAGCGGGTCTGTCGGTGGCGGGTGATTGTGTCACCGACATGAGCACAGCCTACGTGAGCAGCCCTGGCCGGACAAACATCTGTTCGGTCGGCGTGTCGACAACGTCGGACATCCGTGCTATCAATAGGACAGACGTCCGATCGGACACACGTCCGAGCCGGACCTCCCTGAGGAAGGTGACCAGCATGAGCACTGCGACCCTCGACCACCCGGTCCTGGCCCTGCCGGCCGCGCTGCGCCCCGGCGCGCGGCGCGCCGCCCGAGCCACCTGCGGCTCGTGGAGCCGTCGGCGCCGACGGCCTCGCGGACGACCCGCCGTCGGGCGCTGCGCATCACGCGTCGAGGGCGGCTGGCCCTGACGAGCAGCCTGACCCTCGTGGTGGCCCTCGTCGTCGCCTCCGTCATCGGCCTTTTGGGGCCCGCGGGAGCGACGACCTCGGTGGTCGTCGAGCCCGGCATGACCCTGTCTCAGATCGCGGCCGAGCAGCTGCCGGACGTCCCGCTGAGCCGGGCGATCGTCGACATCCAGCAGGCCAACAGGTTGTCGACGACGTCCATCGCGGCGGGTCAGGAGCTGGTGATCCCGTCCCGCTGAGCCGGATCGCCGTCTCCGAGGACCGTCAGCCGGCGCGCCCGTCCTCCGGCGCGGCAGCAGGGGGGCCGTCCGCGTCGCCGCCCTGCGGGGCCTGCTCCCCCGGCTGGGTGTCGCCTGCCGTGGAGTGCACGGCGTCCCACACGACGGGCAGCTGCTCGGAGGGGATGAAGTATCCGGCGATGTGCGGGTCGAACATCAGGCCCGCGATGCCCGACTCCTGGTAGACCTGGGCCGACTCCACGATCTCGGACGGGGGCAGCGCGATCGCCCTCAGATCGTCCTCCTCGCGGATCATGCCGTTCTCCACCGCGAAGTGCCGGGCTCGCTCGGCCGTCGTGAAGGTCAGCAGCATGAGCTGGTCCTGGATCACCGCGGCGGCGGGTGACTCCTGGCCCTCGTCGCCGACCGCGATGAACCACCAGTGCCCCAGATCCATGGTCAGCCGCCACAGGGCGGTCATGCCGACGCGGTCCTCCGGCCCGGTGACGCGGGCCGCGAGCAGGTCGGTCTGGCTCGCCTCCACGCCGTCGTCGCCCGCCTTTGCGTCGTCGCCGGTGGTCCGAGCGCCGCGGGGCGCGGCCTGCCCGGCCCCGGGGTCGTCCGCGCGGCTGGGGCCCTGCCCCTCGTAGATCGAGTCCTCCGGCGAGGTCGACCGGTCGTCCTCCTGGAAGGGCAGTGCCGTGGGATCGCTCATGCTCCCCATCCGACCACACCCGGGCGGGACCACCAAGCCCCGCGCGGTCCGGAGCGGTCGTGTCCTGCGGGTTCACCCCCGGGGCGCCGACGAGCGCAGGGTCAGGTGGGAGGCTGGTCCGAGCTGCCCGGCGGTCGGTGCACGGGCACGGGTCCGGTCGGGTCGACGACCTCGTGCGACCAGCTGTGCGGCACCACGCCGGTGGGGTCGGGGGCGCTGTCCCTCGCCCGCTGCGGGTCGCGCTCCGTGGGTGAGCCCTGCTGGGCGGTGTGCCCGAAGGGGGCACCGCCATCCCGGGGGCCGTGACCGTCCATCGTCACCAGCACCTCCTCCCGGCCGACGTCCACCCGCTCGCCCCGCACGGCCACCTGCACCGCCTCGCCTGTCTCCACCCGCAGGGCCAGCGATTCCTGAGCCACCCGCACCCGCAGCCGCGAGCCGCGCCACCGCATACGCCACGTCAGGGTCTCCCAGCCCTCGGGGAGCCGCGGGTCGAGGCTGAGCACGCCGCCGTGGTCCCGCATCCCGCCGAAGCCCGCCACCAGCGCGCTCCACGTCCCGCCGCTGGAGGCGACGTGCACCCCCTCGGAGGTGTTGTCGTGCCGGTCGTCCAGGTCGACGAACAGGCCGGTGTGGAAGTAGCGCAGCGCTAGCTCGTCATACCCCACCTCCGCGGCCATGATCGCCTGGACCACCGCCGACAAGGACGAGTCACCGGTGGTGATCGGGTCGTAGTAGTCGAAGTCGGCCCGCTTCTCGGGCTGGGTGAACTGGTCGCCGGCCAGGTAGAGGGCCAGCACGACGTCGGCCTGCTTGAGCACCTGGAAGCGGTAGATGACCAGCGGGTGGTAGTGCAGGAGCAGCGGGCGCTTCTCGTCCGGCGTCTCGTCGAGGTTCCAGATCTCCCGCTCGAGGAAGTGCGCGTCCTGGGGGTGCACGCCGGTCTGCTCGTCGTAGGGGATGAACATGCCGTCGGCGGCCCGCTCCCAGGCCTCGACCTCGTGCTCGCCCAGCCGGAGCCGGGCGCCGGCCCGGGCCAGGCCCCTGGGGTCGGAGACCTGCAGCTCGCGCACCGCCTCGACAGCCGCGCGCAGGTTGAGCTGCGCCATGACGTTGGTGAAGAGGTTGTCGTTGACGACGGTCGTGTACTCGTCCGGGCCGGTCACCGAGTGGATGTGGAAGCGGGTGTCCCCGTTGGTCTGCCAGAAGCCCAGGTCCACCCACAACCGGGCGGTCTCGACCAGGATGTCGACCCCCTGGTCGAGGAGGAACTGGCGGTCGCCCGTGGCCCGGACGTACCGCATGAGCGCGTAGGCGATGTCGGCGTTGATGTGGTACTGCGCCGTGCCCGCCGCGTAGAAGGCGGAGGCCTCCTCGCCGTTGATGGTCCGCCACGGGAAGAGCGCGCCGTACTGCGCCATCTCCGCGGCCCGGCGCCGCGCGGCGTCGAGCATCCCGTGCCGGAAGCGCAGCGCGTTGCGGGCCGCCTGCGGGTGGGTGTGGACCAGGAAGGGCAGGACGTAGCACTCGGTGTCCCAGAAGTAGTGTCCGCCGTAGCCGGAGCCGGTCAGCCCCTTGGCGGCGATCCCGTGCGCACCGGCCCGGAGCGTGGCCTGCCCGAGCTGGAAGAGGTTCCAGCGCACGGCCTGCTGGACGTGCTCGAGACCCTTGCCCTCGACCTCCACGTCGGACTCCAGCCAGAAGCGCGCCCAGCTCTCGGCGTGCTCGGCACGCAGGGCCTCCAGGCCCCGCTCGGCCGCGCGGTCCAGGGTGCGGGCGCACCGGTCGGCGAGCTCTCGCGGCGGGACGCCGCGGGAGGTGTGGACGGCCACCATCTTGGTGAGGCGCACCGGGCGTCCCTCCCGGGCGTCGACCCGGAAGACGCACTTGCCGACGTCCGGCGAGAGCGTGGAACTCTCGCTGAAGGAGTTGTCGGTCTCGAGGGTGTGGTCGACCATCGTCGCGATCGTCATGCCCGAGCTGCGGGTGCGGTAGCCCAGCAGCAGGCGCCCCTCGACGTCCTCGTGGAGCACCGGCTGGAGGACGCGGTGTTCGAAGGCCTCGGCGCGTCGGGGGTCCGCGGCCTCGCCCAGCGCCTGGGCGCGCACGTGGTACTCGTCCGAGCCGTCCTGCCGGTTGAGCAGCTGGCTGGAGACGGTGACGGCGGCGTGGCCGTCCAGCATCTCGACCTCGAAGGTCATCACCGCCAGGTGGCGCTCCACCACCGAGGTCATCCGGGTGCTGCTGATCCGCACCCGCTTGCCGGAGCTGGTGCGACACACGACGTCCCGCGTGAGGATGCCGGTGCGCAGGTCGATCGCCCGCTCGTACTGCTCCAGGTCCGCGGTCGCCAGCAGGAGCGGCTCGTCGTCGACGTAGAGCTTGATCGTCTTGGGGTCCGGCACGTCCACGATCGTCTGCCCGACGCGCGCGAGGCCGTAGGCGTCCTCGGCGTGGTGGATGTCCCAGGTCTCGTGGAAGCCGTTGACGTAGGTGCCGTGGGTGTGGGTGTCCCGGCCCTCCTCGACGTTGCCCCGCATCCCGAGGTAGCCGTTGGACACGGAGAAGAGGGTCTCGGTCACACCGAGGTCCTCGCGGTCGTAGGCGGTCTCCACCAGGCGCCAGGGGTCCAGGGGGAAGCGGCTGCGGTCCATCGGGTCCACCGGCTCCGGCGGGCGGTGCCGCGACCCGAGCGGACCGACCGGGTATGCGGTGGCCTCCCGGCCCTTGCGGCCGCCGGTCACGGGAGGAGCCGCGCCAGGTCGGTGACGACCTCGTCGGCGCCGTGCTCGCGGAGCGTCTCGGCGCCCACCCCGCGGTCGACCCCGATGACCCGGGCGAAACCACCCGCGGCGCCCGCGGCCACCCCGGAGACCGCGTCCTCGAGGACCACGCAGCGGGCCGGGTCGGCCCCCAGCTGCTGCGCCGCATACCGGAACGTGTCGGGCTCCGGCTTGCCGGGCAGGCCCTGCTCGGTCGCCACGACGCCGTCGACGACCACGGTGAACCGGTCGGCGAGGCCCGCGGTGCGCAGGACGTCGGTGGCGTTCCTGGACGAGGAGACCACCGCCATCGCGACCCCGAGGTCGGGCAGGGCGTCCAGCAGCTGCACCGACCCGGGGTAGGCCTCGATCCCCTCAGCCTCCAGGACCTCGTTGAACAGGGCGTTCTTCCGGTTGCCCAGGCCGCAGACGGTCAGCTCGTCCGGGCTGTCGTCGGGGTCGCCCTGGGGCAGCTCGATCCCGCGCGAGGACAGGAAGGCCGCCACGCCCTCGTAGCGGGGCCGGCCGTCGACGTGGGCGAAGTAGTCGGCGTCGGTGTAGGGGTCGTGCTCCTGCGGCAGGCCGTCGAGGAAACGGGTGAACATCACCTCCCAGGCCCGCATGTGGACCTCCGCGGTGGGCGTCAGCACACCGTCGAGGTCGAAGAGGGCGGCGTCCACGCTGTCCCAGTCCACGCCTCCACACTAGGGGAGGGTGTGTCGGCGCCTGCGGCTACGGTCGGGGTATGCAGCAGCTGGAGCAGACCGACCTGTCCGGGCCGAGCGGGGCGCCGGGGCAGCTGGACACCGACGCGCGGGTGGCGCTGCGGCGCCTCGTCGGGCGGGAGGACGCCGACTTCCGTGACGGTCAGCTGGAGGCGGTCAGGGCCCTGGTGGAGGACCGGTCCCGCGTGCTCGTCGTGCAGCGCACGGGGTGGGGCAAGTCGGCGGTCTACTTCGTGGCGACGGCGCTGCGCCGGGCCCATGGCGCCGGCCCGACCGTGATCGTCTCGCCGCTCCTGGCGCTGATGCGCGACCAGATCGCGGCCGCGGCCCGCGCAGGCGTGCGCGCCGTGACGATGAACTCCGCCAACGCGACCGAGTGGGACGAGGTCCGGCAGGCGCTCGCCGAGGACCGGGTCGACGTGCTCCTCGTCAGTCCCGAGCGGCTCAACAACCCGCGTTTCCGTGACGAGCAGCTGCCCGACCTGGCGCGGCGGTGCGGGCTGCTCGTCGTCGACGAGGCCCACTGCATCTCCGACTGGGGGCACGACTTCCGGCCCGACTACCGACGGATCCGGACCCTGCTGGACGCCCTGCCCGAGGGCACGCCCGTGCTGGCGACGACCGCGACCGCGAACGAGCGCGTCGTGGACGACGTCGTCGAGCAGCTGGGCGCGGGGGGTGCGCAGGTGCGGACCATCCGGGGGCCGCTCGCACGGGCCTCGCTGCGGCTGGGCGTCCTGCCGCGCCTGACCCCCGAGCAGCGGCTGGGATGGCTCCTGGCGCACCTCGGGACGCTGCCGGGCAGCGGGATCATCTACTGCCTGACCGTCTCGGCCGCCGAGGACGTCGCCGAGGCCCTGCGCGGGGCCGGGCACGAGGTGGCGGCCTACACCGGCCGGACGGACACCGAGGAACGGGAGCGGCTGGAGGGTGCGCTGCGGGACAACCAGGTCAAGGCCCTCGTGGCGACGAGCGCGCTGGGGATGGGCTTCGACAAGCCCGACCTGGGCTTCGTCGTCCACCTCGGCGCGCCCAGCTCGCCGGTGGCTTACTACCAGCAGGTCGGTCGTGCGGGCCGCGCCACCGAGCGGGCCGACGTGCTGCTGCTGCCGGGCTCGGAGGACCGGGACATCTGGAACTACTTCGCCACGGTCTCCATGCCCCGGCAGGACCAGGCCGACGCCGTGCTGACCGCACTGGCCGAGGCCGGCCGCCCGATGTCGACCCCCGCCTTGGAGACGGTCGTCGACGTGCGGCGGACCCGGCTGGAGCTGCTGCTCAAGGTGCTCGACGTCGAGGGTGCGGTCGCCAAGGTCCAGGGCGGCTGGACCGCCACCGGGCAGCCGTGGGTCTTCGACAAGGAGCGCTACACCCGGGTGGCGGAGGCCCGCGTGCGCGAGGCCGAGCTGATGCTGGCCTACCAGGCCACCGACGGGTGCCGCATGGCCTTCCTCCAGGAGTGCCTCGACGACGGCACGGCGCAGCCGTGCGGCCGGTGCGACCGCTGCGCCGGCACCTGGTTCCCCACCGAGATCCCCGAGGAGTCGGTCGGCTCCGCCCGGGACCGGCTGGGTGCGGTGGGGGTGCCCGTGGAGCCCCGGGGCCAGTGGCCGACGGGTATGCCGCGGCTCGGCGTGGACGTCAAGGGCAAGATCCGCCCCGAGGAGCAGGCCGGTGTCGGCCGCGCCCTGGCGCGGTTGTCCGACCTCGGCTGGGGCCAGCGGCTGCGGGCCGTGCTGGCGGCGGGGGAGTCGCGACCCGACCCGGACGTGCCGGACGACCCCGAGCTCGGGCCGGCCATGACCCCGGGGCAGCCGGTGCCGGAGGACGTGACGCGGGCCGTGGTCCAGGTGCTGGCCGGATGGGGCTGGGACCAGCGCCCCGTCGGGCTGGTCGCGATGCCCTCCCGACGTCGCCCGGCGGTGGTGGGCTCGCTCGCCGAGCAGATCAGCCAGATCGGCCGGCTGCCGCTGCTGGGCACCCTCGACCTGGTGCACGGCGGACCCGTGGGGGAGCCGGGCGGCAACAGCGCCTTCCGGCTCGCCAACGTGTGGGAGCGGATCGGCGTCGGGCCGCAGCTGCGCGAGGCGCTCGCCTCGACCAGGGGCCCGGTCCTCCTCGTCGACGACGTCGTGGACTCGCGCTGGACCATCACGGTCGCCGCGCGCGAGCTGAGGCTGGCCGGTGCCGAGGCGGTCCTGCCCCTGGTGCTGGCCGTCGAGGGCTGAGCCATCAGCCGGGGCGACCTCGGCGCCTCCAGGACGGGGTGCCGACCGTGGCGACCCAGCACAGCGGAGGCGCGCTGCTGACAAGTGCGCTTGACAGCAACCGTCAGTGTCAAGTACACATGACACATGAGGACGGCGCACATCTGGTGGGTGGCGGGGACCCTGGCGCTCGCAGGACTCGTCCTGCAGGGCTTCGGGAACGTCGAGGCGCAGAGTCCGTTCGAGGATCCGCTCGGTCTCGGCGGGATGCTGCTGGTCACCCTGCCGCTCACCCTGGCGCTGAACGTCACGATGCGCCGGCGCAGGGACGCCTCGGGCGAGAGCTCCCCGGACAGCGTGGAGTTCCGCGCCGCGCAGCAGGCCCGCAGTCAGGCCTACAGCGATGCCGTCATGCTCGGAGCGGTCCTCTTCCTGGTCCTGACGGTCGTCGCGGACACGCTCGCGGCCCTCACGGCGATGGCCTTCATCGCGCTGTCGGTCGGAGCCTTCTGGATCCGCTACCGCCTGGCCCTGCGAGCACTCGGTGCCTGAGACGGTCAACGGCCTCCGAGAGCTGAGGGAGTCCCGCGGCTGGAGCCAGGGCCGGCTGGCCCAGGAGGTGGGCGTCTCCCGGCAGACGATCAATGCCATCGAGACCGGGCGCTTCGACCCCAGCCTCCCGCTGGCCCTGCGGCTGGCGCTCACGTTCGGGCGCCCGGTCGAGCACATCTTCACCCTCACGACGTAGGCAGTACCGGTTCCCTGGGTGCGCCGGCGCGGGCTCCCCGATCACACGGGGGCTGTGCGGCGCCGGTCCCGCATGCGGTGGGCCAGCTTGACGACCTCCTGGGCCCAGAGGACGACCGAGGCCATCGCCAGACAGATGAGCCACTGCATACCGGTCAGACCCACGGTGGTGAAGGCCTGCTGCATCACGGGCACGTGGACGACGACCACCTGGAGGACGACGACCAGACCGATCGCCGCCCACAGCCACGGGTTGCGGAACATCCGGTGGAACGAGCTCTGCGCCGCCGAGCGGGAGCTGAGCGCGTTGAGCAGCTGGGCGAGGACGAGGGTGGTGAACCCCGCGGTGCGTGCGGTGTCGAAGGTCTCGGAGCCCTCGATCAGACCACCCGGCAGGAAGAGGTCCATCGTCAGCAGGGTGACCGCCCCCATGAGGGTCCCGGTGAAGACGATCCGCGCCCACATCGGTCGGTCGAGGATGGGCCGGTCGGGGCGGCGCGGGGGCCGAGCCATGACGTCGTCGATCTCGGGGTCGACACCCATGGCGAGCGCCGGCACGGAGTCGGTCACCATGTTGATCCAGAGGATCTGGGTGGCGAGCAGCGGGACGACGAGCGCGTCCGGGTTCGCGGTGTCGCGCAGTCCGAGCAGGCCGGCGAGCACGATGCCGAAGAAGACGGTGACGACCTCACCCAGGTTCGACGACATCATGTAGCGCAGGAACTTGCCGATGTTGTCGAAGAGGATCCGGCCGCGGTGGCTCGCGGCGACGATCGTCGCGAAGTTGTCGTCACCGAGGATCATCCGGCTGGCTTCCTTGGTGACCTCGGTCCCGGTGATCCCCATCGCGATGCCGATGTCGGCGCTCTTGAGCGCCGGCGCGTCGTTGACGCCGTCACCGGTCATCGCCACGACGTGCCCGTCCCGCTGCAGGGCGTCCACGATCCGCAGCTTGTGGTGTGGGGCGACCCGCTCGTAGACGCTAACCTCGCGGACGAGGTCGACGAGAGCGTCGTCGGACAGGTGCTCCAGCTCGACACCGGTGCCGGCGCGCTGGCCCTCGGTGATGATCCCGAGGTCGGTCGCGATCCGCCGTGCGGTCGCGGGGTGGTCGCCGGTGATCATGATGGTGCGCACCCCGGCGCGGTGCGCGGCGGCCACGGCGGCCCTGGCCTCCTCCCGCGGCGGGTCGATGATCCCGACCACGCCGGCGAGGACGAGGTCGTGCTCGACGTCCCCGTCGGGGCCTTGCAGCTCGCCCTCGTGGACGACGCGGTAGGCGACCCCCAGGGTGCGGTAGCCCTCGCCGGACAGCGCCTCGACGACCGCCAGGTGCCGGGCCCGGGCCGCGTCGTCGAGCGGGACGACCTCCTCGCCGTGCCGCTCGGCGACGCAGCGGTCGAGCAGCACGTCGGCGCCCTTGGTGAAGACGCGGCTCTCCGCCCGGTCGTCGTGGTGGGCCAGGACCGACATCATCCTGCGCTCGGAGGTGAAGGGAGCCTCGGCCCGCCGCTCGTAGTGCCCGATCCGCTCGGTCACCTCCCCCAGCTTGTTGCTCGCGACGACGAAGGCTGCCTCGGTCGGGTCGCCGTGGACCACCCACTGGCCGTCCTGCTCGCAGATGGTCGCGTTGTTGGCGACGGTCCCGCCGATGAGGACGAGCCGGGCCTCGACGAGCAGGTCCTCGGCGGCGTCCGTGCCGGTCGTGACGCCCTTCCCCCGCTCGTCGGGGACGAGGACGGCGTCACCCTCCGGTGCGTACCCCGTGCCGGAGAGCTCGACCCGGCCGAAGGCGGTGACGATGGTCCGCAGGGTCATCTCGTTGCGGGTGAGCGTGCCCGTCTTGTCCGAGCAGATCACCGACGTCGACCCGAGGGTCTCGACGGAGTGCAGGTGCTTCATGACGGCCTTGCGCCGGGCCATGGCCCGCACCCCGATCGCCAGGACGACGGACAGGATCGCGGGCAGCCCCTCCGGGACGGCGGCGACGGCCAGGGAGACCCCGAGCATCAGGATGGTGACCCACTCCTGCGTGGTGTCGGCACCCTGGACGAGAGCCAGGGTCGCCATGACGACGACGGCGATGCCGATGACCAGCGCGCCCAGGGTGCGGGAGACCTTGGCGATCTCGACCTGCAGCGGGGAGGGTTGCTGCTCGGTGCGGTCCAGGAGGGCCGCGATACCCCCCCATCTCGGTCTGCATACCGGTCGCGGTGACGACGGCCCGCCCCACGCCCTCGACGACGGCGGTGCCCTTGTGCACCATGTTGACCCGGTCGGCGAGGGCGACCTCGCCGGACAGGGCCGTCGCGGACTTCACGGTGGCGGCCGACTCGCCGGTGAGCGCCGCCTCCTGCACCTTCAGCCCGGTCGCCTCGATCAGCCGGGCGTCGGCGCCGACGGCGTCACCCTCGCTGAGCAGGAGGATGTCACCGGGCACGAGGTCGGCGGACGGCAGCTCGGTCGGTCGGCCGTCGCGGAGCACCGAGGAGCTGGCGGCCGTCATCGTGGCCAGCGCGGCCACGGCGTCCTCCGCCTTGGCCTCCTGCACGAAGCCGAGGACGGCGTTGAGGGTCAGGATCGCGGCGATGACGACGGCGTCGATCGGCACCCCCTCGGCCCCCTCGATCGCCCACGCGGTGAGGGAGACGGCGATCGCCACGAGGAGGAGGTAGACCAGGGGGTCCTGGAACTGCGCGAGGATGCGGCGCCACAACGGCACCGCGTCCGTGGAGCGCAGCTCGTTGGGTCCGTGCTCGGCGAGCCTGACCTGCACCTCGGCGGTGCTCAGCCCGACGTCCGGGTCGACCCCGAGGAGTCTCTGCAGGTCCCTCACCTCGGTGAGGTGGGCAGACAGGTCGGGCGTGCGTCCGGTGGGGCTCTGGATGGCCACCTCCTCATCCTCTCAGCCGGACGAGCAGCGGTGGAGGAGGGTCCTCCGGACCACCAGGACCGCGACGGGCGGCCTCAGAAGGTGGTGCTGAGCCACCACCAGAGCAGCAGCCCCTCGGTCGCCATACCGAGGGCCAGACCGACCGCGAAACCGGCTCCCCACTCCCGCAGGCGCGGCACCAGGACGACGACCCCGACGACGGCCAGCGCCGGCAGCGGCGAGAAGAAGGTGACCTGCTCGACCCAGCCCCACCGCTCGCCCAGCGGGCCGAGCGCCGACAGGGCGATCTGCAGGACCAGTCCGGCCGGGAGGCCGAGCAGGAATCCCCAGACGAGTCCTGCGATCGTGATGGTCCCTGCGGAGGAGGTCCGCGCCAGCCGTGGACGCGGTGTCGTCACCATGGCAGGAGAGTAGCCCCTCTCTGCTCCGCCGGGGGTGCTGCGCCGCGCTGCTCGTCGGGGCGCAGTGGCTCGTCGCCCGGCTCACGTCCTGGCTGCCCGGGGGACGCACGGTCTCCCGACGGCGCCCGTCCGGGCGTCAGTAGACGAAGAACGGGAAGACGCTGCGGTCGTGGGCGTGCACGATCGCGAGGAAGACCACCGCGTCGAAGAGCAGGTGGATGATCACGACGTACGTCAGCGACTTGGTCCGGGTGAAGATCCACCCCTGCAGCAGCGCGAACGGGATCGTCAGCAGAGGCCCCCACTCGCGGTAGCCGAGCTCCCACAGGAAGGACACGAAGATCGTGGCCTGCAGGACGTTGGCCTGCCAGAGCGGGAAGTGCCGGCGCAGCAGGGCGAAGCAGATGCAGATGAAGAAGAGCTCGTCCCACAGCCCGACGGAGTTGACCCCGACGAAGAACCGGCCGAACTCGCTGGCGGTCTGGATCGGCGGCCAGTTCTGGTAGGCGCCGGAGCGGATGAAGTAGAACGGCAGGATGAGCCAGCCCAGCAGGGGCACCGCGACGACGTAGGCCCACTGCATCCGGGTCCAGCGCCGCCCGGTGAACCAGGGGAAGCGGATGGCCCGCCGCCGGTAGACGAGCCGGTCGATCGCCACCGGCACCAGCACGGCACCCCCCAGCACGACGCCGAGCAGGAAGAAGTTGGGCCAGCTGATGTCGGCCTCGACCGACGTGGTGGAGACGATCGCGATGCCGACGCCGATGAGCAGCAGGTCCTTGAAGAGCTCCCGGTCGACGAGGTATGCGGTGACCAGGCTGGCCAGCAGCACCACGTGCCCCGGCCAGCCGACCATGAGCCCGAAGAGGAGGAAGGCCGAGGCCGCCACGCCGGCGGCGGGCAGGAGCTTCAGCGCCGACGGGGCCTGCGACGTGGCAGGCTCGGTGGAGGTCGCGGCGATCGGCACGCGGCGAGCCTAGTAGGGAGCACCCGGGTGAGCGGCACGACATACCACCTCCGGCCGCGCAGCGGCTGGCTCAACGACCCCAACGGGATGGTGCGCCGGGGGGAGCGGTGGCACGTCTTCTTCCAGCACAACCCGGACGCGCCGGCCCACGACCGGATCGCCTGGGGACACGCGAGCAGCACCGACCTGGCGCACTGGGAGCAGCACCCGGTCGCCTTCGGGCCCACGCCCGGGGGTCCCGACGCCTTCGGGTGCTGGTCGGGCTGCTACCTGCCCGGCCTGGACCGGCCCGCGGTCGCCTACTCGGGGATCGCGGCGGACCCGCCGCACAGCACGGTGTGCGTGCGGACCGGCAGCGAGGACCTGCTGACCTGGTCCTCGCCCACGGTCGTGGCCACGACGCCGCCGCACGTGCGCGAGATGCGCGACCCCTTCGTCCTCGACCACGCAGGTCGGCGGTTCGCCGTGCTCGGGGCCGGGCTCCCGGGCGGCGAGCCCGCGCTCACGCTCTTCGGGCTGGACGACCCGTGGCGGTGGAAGGACCTCGGCGTCTGGCTGACGGCGTCGTCCTCACCAGTCCTGGCCGGGGCCGGCCCGGCAGACGTCTGGGAGTGCCCGCAGCTGGTGCCGGTCGACGACCGGTGGGTCCTCGTGCTGTCCCTGCACGACCGCGGCCACCTCGGCGACGTGGCCGGGTGCGTGGGGGACCTGGTGGACGACGGCGGCGTGCCGCGGTTCGTGCCCGAGCGGCTCGACCTGCTGGACACCGGGAGCTGCTTCTACGCCCCGCAGGTCGCCCTCGACGGGGACCCGCACCCGTGGGTCATCGGCTGGGCGCGCGAGGAGGACCGGGACCCCGCCGAGCGGGACCACGCCGGCTGCATGACGCTCGCCCGCCGGCTGGTCCTCGTGGACGGTCGGGCCCGGCTCGTGCTGGACCGGCGGGCGGAGCAGCTCCTGGGGGAGGAGCTCGACGAGCTCGGGCCGGGCGAGCACCGACTCCAGGGCGCGGCGCGGGTGGTGGTGCGCGGTACGGGCGCTCTGGTGCACCCCGACCTCGGGCCCGTCGCGCTGGGCGAGGGCGACGAGGCCTGGGTCGACGACGAGCTGGTGGAGGTCTACCCCGCCGACGCCGCGCCCTCGACCTGGCGCTCGCCCGCGCCGTGGACGCTGCGGGTGGAGGAGGGGACGGCGACGCTCTCCATACCCCAGGCCTCGGCGAGCAGCCGGTAGGAGCGGCGCCGCATCTGCGGGTCGTAGGTGTAGGTCGTCACGATGAGCTCGTCGAGGTCGTGCGTCGCCGCGAACTCCTCCAGCTGCGGCACCACCGTCTCCGGCGTCCCGACCATCCGCACCGCCTGGTGCGACTGGGCCAGCGGCATCAGCTGGGCGGGCACGACCTCGGCCAGGTCGTGCACCGGCGGGTCGATCGGCGCCGGCTGCCCGCTGCGGATCCGGATCGCCATGAGCTGGGCGGAGGTGAAGAGGAAGTCGGACTCCTCCTGGGTGGGCGCGACGAGCACGTTGACGCCGGCCATCGTCGTCGGCCGGTCGACCTGCGCGGTCTCCGCGTCGGGGTTGAAACGGTCGCGGTAGACCAGGAACGCCTCACGGATCTGGTCGGGCGCGAAGTGGGAGGCGAAGCTGAACGGCAGCCCCAGGGCCGCCGCGACCTGGGCACCGCCGGTCGAGGACCCCAGCATCCACAGGGGCACGTGGGTGCCCTCGCCGGGGATCGCGCGCACCCGGGCGTCGGGGCGCGGGTCGCCGAGGTAGGACTGCAGGGCCATGACGTCGGCGGCGAAGTCGTTGAGCTGCCCGCTGCCGCGCGCCAGCGCCGCGGCGGTCATCGGGTCGGTGCCCGGCGCCCGCCCCAGTCCCAGGTCGAAGCGGTCGCCGTAGAGGGTGGCGAGGGTGCCGTAGTACTCCGCCACCATGAGCGGGGAGTGGTTGGGCAGCATCACGCCGCCGGAGCCGAGCCGGATCCGGTCGGTGTGCTGGGCCAGGTGCCCCAGGAGCAGCGAGGTCGCCGAGGCCATGAACGCCTCCGACCCGTGGTGCTCGGCCACCCACAGCCGGTGGTAGCCCAGCCGCTCCACCTCCTGCGCCAGCTCCGTCGACGCCTCCAGTGCGTCGCGCGGCGTCATCCCCTGGGAGCGGGGCGCGAGCTCGAGGACGGACAGGGGCACACGGGGGGAGGAGGTGGGCATGGTGGCGTCAACGACGGGAGGTGCCCGGGTATGCCGTGGGCCCGGCGGGTGCCGCCCGGGGACGCCGGGGTGGCGCCTCAGAGCGGGCGCAGCAGGAGGTCGTGCATCTCGCGCATCGCCAGCCGCTCCCGGCGGGCGGCCGCGGCGACCACCCAGCGCAGCGGCATACCCGGGTGGAGCAGCTCCTCCCCGATCCGGGCGACCCGGCGGTCCTGCTCGGCCACGAGGAACGGGTAGCCGCCCCCGGCCTCGGTGAGCCGCTCGGCGAAGTCCCAGGCGCGCCGCCGTGCGTAGCCGATCGACCACGCGGACAGGCACTCGTCGAAGCGGCAGCCCACCCGGTCGGCCATGGACGTCCACGGGGAGACCGTGGCCAGCCCCTCCTGCATCCGGTCGACCATGACGGCCAGCACGTCCGAGATCCGCTCGAAGTCGTCGCGCAGGTCCGCGATCGGCCGCCCCTGCTGGACGGTCGCGGCGGCCAGGCCCAGGTCGAGGTTGATGTGCGCGTTCATGCCGGCCAGGAGGTGCTGCAGGGCGAGCGTGCCGCGGGTGGGTGCCTCGAAGGTCACCGCCCACGCCGCCGCCACGGGGCGTCCCAGACCGTGGTCACGGACGGCGTCGAGGTAGAGCCGGGCGAACTCGACGTCGAAGCGCTCCATCCGCTCGCCGTCGTCGAACTCGCCGGCGCGGATCCCGTCGCGCACCCGCACGGTCACCGCGCGGTAGACGCAGGTGAAGAACCCCCGGGGGTCGTTCGCGGCCAGGGACCGCTCCAGGAGGCGGTCCATCGCCGCGACGGCGGCGTCGATGGAGTCCATGCGTGAGTATGGCGTGCGGCGACGCGGTGCGGGTCCGGCAGCGTCAGGTTGGTCACACCGGGGCTTGTCCTGCTGATCGACCCTGGCGTGTCGCGCTGGACGGGAGGACGATGGAGGTGGGGCACCGTCGCCCCGGAGCAGGAGAGGAACGATGAGCAAGGAGCTGACCCGCACGACCAACCCGTTCGCCGAGATGATGGAGTGGTGGGATCTCGCCGGACCCAGGGACCGCAAGGGGGTGGGGCTGGCGCCGCAGGTCCGCGTCGTCACCGTGCAGGGCGACGTCCTCACCATTCGCGGTGAGCGCCGCGAGCAGAAGAAGGACCGCAACCACCAGGAGTTCCACGACGGCTCGTTCAGCCGCAGCGTGACCCTGCCCGCGGGTGCGGACCCTGACGCCGTCGACGCGTCCTACACCGACGGCGTGCTCGAGGTCCGGGTGCCCATGACGGCACCGGAGGCGGGGACGCGGACCGTCCCGGTGACGCGGTCATGAGAGCCACCCCGGGCGCCCGGATCGTGATGGCCGCCACCCACGTGGGGGAGCCCACGCGGGACGGGCGGATCCTGGAGGTCCACGGCCCGGACGGCGGGCCGCCCTACGTCGTGGAGTGGTCCGACGGGCACACGGGGCTGATCTTCCCCGGCCCCGGCTCCGTGCTCCACATGTCGGAGGCGCACGAGGGTGCCGGCGGGGCCAGGACCGCGGAGGCGGCTCCTGTCGCGCCGGAGGCCGCTGCGTCGTCGGGCGCGGCGGGACCCGCTGCGGAGCCCGCGTCGGCCTCGATGTCACCGGGCCACGTGCGTGAGTGGACCGTCCGGATCTCGATCTACGAGTCCGGGGACGACACCCACGCGCAGGCCGTGCTGCTCGGCGACTCCCCGCAGCACGTGACCGCCGCCGGCGACAGCCACCGGGCACCGGACGATCCCGTCGTCCCCGAGATCGGGGACGAGGTGGCCGCGGGGCGCGCCCTGCGCCACCTGTCCGAGCGGCTGCTCGCGACCGCGGACGACGACATCTCCGCGATCACGGGTGAGGACGTGCACGTCCGGCGCAGCTGACAGTCAGGGGCCTCGCTCGCGTCCCCGCGCTAGGCTCGGGCATGCGCAGGGTTACGACGGGTATGACGTGTCTGGTGCTCAGCCTCGGGCTCACCGGGTGCATCGCACCGAGCGGGTTCGAGACGGTGGGGCGGACCGGGGTGGCCTCCGTGGAGGGTGACCTGGCCGTGGTCTGGGACAGCTGCGGGGAGGAGGAGATCCGCTCCGTCGTCATCCACGCCGACCGGGAGGGGCTGGCCGACGACGAGGAGAATCCTGAGGTCGGCCGTTGGGAGATGGGGGAGCGCAACCGGGAGGAGAAGGTGTTCGTCCCGTCGGCCGCCGACGACCCGCCACAGCTGGACCCGTCCCGCGGCTACATCGTGCAGGCCCTCCCCGCCGGTGAGGTCGAGAACCTCCCCGCCGTGCACTTCACCCTCGACGAGGTGGCCGGGTTGGGTCCGGGGGAGGTGCTGATCGGCGCCGAGGACGGCAGCGTCGTCGGGACCATGGATGACCTCGCTGACTGCTGACCCTCAGCCGTAGAAGGGCTGCGGCTGCGAGGGGTCGGCGGGCACCACGTCCACGGTGCTCAGCGCGACGAGCTCGTCGACCGCGGCCTGCGAGGCGCCGATCCCGGCCCAGTGCGGGTCCACGTCGGCGGCGATGCACCACGCCCGGTCCTCCGGCCAGACGAAGGATGGCGTCATCGGGCGGCGCGGCATCCCCGGTGCGATCTCCCGCGCACCCCAGTCGCCCAGGTCCGACAGCGGCCCGGTGAAGAGGTGGTAGCTCCGGTGCGGGTGGTGGACCGTCGGCGGCCCCAGCATGTCCGGCGCGAAGGCCACCACCCCCGGTCGGCTCGTCCCGCCGCCGTCGTCGCTGAAGCTGTGATCGAACGACATCACGACGGTCGCACCGTGGTGCAGGTCACCCCACCCGTCCCACAGGCAGTGCCAGGCCACCTCGGGGGTCGAGGTGTGCCGTCCCAGGACCTCCACGACCGCGCGCAGCTGCTCCAGCTCACCGGGTCGGTCACCGCCGTCGTGGTCGCTCTCGTCCTGACCGAAGAAGGTCGGGTCGGGGATGAAGAGCAGCCGTGCGTAGGCCTCGAACGGGGGCGGGCCGAAGAGCGCCAGCCGGGGCCACGGCTGCTCACGCTCCGTGAGCCACTGGGCTGGGCCGGGATCGCGGACGGGTCGCAGGGTCACCGTGCGGCCGCCGCATCGTCGCGCCCGGTGGTGAGGTCCCGTGCCAGCAGCCCGTGCACGTGCTCGTCATACCGGAGCCCGTCGGCATAGCGGTAGGACTCCCGCATCGTGCCCTCGAGCCGGAAACCGGCCGTGAGCGCCACCGCGCACGACGCGGGGTTGGCCACCGCGTGGAAGAGCCCGACACGGTGCAGCCCCAGCTCGGTGAGGGCGAAGCGGGAGGCGAGGACGACCGAGCGCACGGCATACCCCTGACCCCGCGCCCACGGGGCGACCCAGTAGCCGATCTCCGCGTCCCCCTGCGGTCGGTCGATCTGGTGCACCGACACCGAGCCGACCAGGCGGTCCGCCGCGTCGGCCACCGCCCAGGACACGTGGTCGCCGTCGGTCCAGTCGTTGCGCTCCCGCACGAAGCGGCCGGCCGGGTCCGGTCCCGAGGGCGGCGGGTTCCACAGCGCGATCTGCGGGTCGGCGAAGGCGAGGAGCAGGTCGTCCACGTCCCCGGGGAGGTAGGGGCGGAGCACGACGCCGTCCTCCTCGAGCTGCACCGGGGGCGGGGGAGTCACCATCGCGCCAGCGTAGGGCCGGTAGGTTCGGAGCTGTACGCCGGACGGGCGGGAGGAGCGGTGGATGGTCGGGGGACCGGGCGAGTCGTGGCAGGAGCGGGAGGCGCGGCGGCGCCGGGTCGCCGAGGACGCCCGCACGCTGGGCCGAGAGCCGGCCGCGTGGTGGGCCCGCCTGACGCTGGCCGTGGTGACCGCCGCCTGGCTGGCCACCATCGCCTGGATGGCGACGACCCTGCCGGAGCAGGTGCCGACCCACTGGTCCGCCGGCGGCACGCCCGACGGGTGGTCCAGCAGGGCGGGGGCGCTCGCCTTCGTCGTCCTGCTGCCCGCGCTGGCGTTCTACCCGATGATCCTGCTCTCCCGGCTGGTGCTGGTCTGGCCCGACGGCGTCAACGCCCCGCACAAGGAATGGTGGCTCGACCGGCCCCGACGGCTGGTGCGCTTCGAGCGGCTGCTGCGGGAGGACCTCATGGTCATCGTGGCCATCACGGTCCTGCTCATGGTGTCGATCAACCTCATCACCGGGTATGCCGCGCACCAGCCCGGTGGGGCCGTGCCGGCCTGGTGGTTCCCGGTGGTCCTGGTGGCCTTCCTGGTCGCCCTCACCGTCGTGACCGTGCGGATGTTTGTCGGCGGGCGCTACCGTCCGGACGACGACGATCCGGAGCTGGCCTGACGGAGGCCCTCACCCGTGCGGGGGAGTCGACCGCCCCCCACATCACGATCAGGTGACGTTTGTGTCGCAGCGTCATGGGTGAGCCGGGGTCAAGGCCATGATGAGCCTGTCGTCGTCCCAAGGGGAAAGCAGGGGTCATGCCGTCGTTGCGGTCTGTCGTGTCCACACTCGTCACGGGTGCGGTGGTCGTCGTCGGAGGAGGGGCGGCGTTCTCCGCGGTGACCGCCGGCCCCGGCTCGGACCGCGCCACCGTCGTCCGCGTCATCGACGGCGACACCATCGACGTCCGCTACGACGACGAGGTGCACCGCGTCCGGCTGCTCAACATCGACACCCCCGAGACCAGGCACCCCGGCAAGGCGGTCGAGTGCCTGGGCCCGGAGGCCACCGCATACCTCGCCGACCAGCTCCTTCCCGGTGACGTCGTGCGCCTGGAGTACGACGTCGAGCGCTACGACCGCTACGAGCGCGAGCTGGCCGGCGTCTTCGAGGGGGAGGTGCTCATCAACGCCGAGATCGCGCGTCGTGGGCTCGGCGTCCCCGTGCTCTTCGAGCCGAACCGCAAGTTCCTCGACGAGGTCACCGCGGCCTACGAGGAGGGCAAGGCGGCCGGGGCCGGCATGTTCAGCGCCGACCTCGCCTGCACCTTCGAGGCCCGGATCGCGGCGTATGCCGACTCCGTCGCCGCCGTCGAGGCGCTCGCCGCTGCCGAGGATCCGGCCGCCGTGCAGGCGGCGGCGGACAGCGCCGTGGCCGAGGGTGTCGCGCTCCTGGCGCTCATCGACGGCGCCGGGGCCGGCTCGCTGGCTGCCGCCGGCCTGAGCGGGGCGGAGCTGGACGGGCTGCGCGGTGAGGTCCGCGCCCTCCAGGGGCGGGCCGAGGGCGCCGCGAAGGCAGCCGTCGCCGAGGCCGAGCGGGTCAAGGCCGAGGAAGAGGCCAGGAAGAAGGCTGAGGAGGAGGCCGAGCGCAAGGCTGCGGAGGAGAAGGCCAAGGCCGAGGAGGAGGCCAGGAAGAAGGCCGAGGAGGAGGCCAGGAAGGCTGAGGAGGAGGCGGCGCGCGAGGCTGCCGAGGAGGCCCAGCGTCAGGCGGAGGCCGAGGCGGCCCGCCAGGCAGAGGCCCAGCGCGCCGCCGAGGAGCAGGCGCGCCGGCAGAGCCAGATCCAGCCGCTGATGCCGCAGACACCCGCGCCGCCGCCTGCCGCGCCCCCGGTCGCACCGCCGCCCCCGCCCCCGTCCACCAGTGTCTACTACCCCAACTGCGCAGCGGCTCGGGCCGCCGGTGCCGCGCCCGTCTACCTCGGGCAGCCCGGCTACGGCACCCACCTCGACCGCGACCGGGACGGCGTCGGCTGCGAGTAGCCACCGCTAGGACGCACCCCCCATCGATGAGAGCGGGTCTTGTGTCACATTGATCGCTCGGGCGATGAATGTGACACAAGAGTCGCGCACAGCGATGGGCACGCTGGTGGGTCGCCCTGAGGGTATGGACACGCTTCTCCCACGGGTGCATACTCCTAACTGTGTTAGGCGAGCCGAACAGCGTTAGGCAGGCGGAGCGTCGCGCGGAGACCCGGCGGGAGATCCTCGACGCCGCGTGGGACATCGCGCGCGAGAAGGGGCTCGCGGCGATCACGCTACGGGACGTGGCGGCGCGGGTGGGCATGCGGGCGCCGTCGCTCTACACGCATGTCGATTCCAAGCACGCGATCTACGACGCGATGTTCGGGCAGGCGTGGGCGGAGTGCCTCCGGGTCTGCGAGGCCGCTCTCGTAAGGGCTCCGGGCGACGTCCGCGGCGACCTGCGCCTCGGCGCCCGCACCTTCTTCGACTTCGCGGTCGCCGACCTGCCGCGCCACCAGCTGATGAACCTGCGCACCATCCCGGGCTTCGAGCCCACCCCGGAGGCCTACGCCCCGGCGGTGGCGGTCATGGACCTGACGCGTGACCTCTTCGCCCGCCACGGCGTCACCGCGCCGGAGGACCTGGACCTGTATGTGGCGGTGGTGGGCGGACTGGTGGACAGCCAGCACGCCAACGACCCCGGGGGCACGCGCTGGGGGCGCCTGCTGGAGCGGGCCGTGGACATGTTCCTCGACAACCTCGACCTGCGCGGGACGGCCGCGGCAGGCACCTCCCGGAAGGACACGTCATGAGCGCACCACCCACCACCCGGCCCACCGGCAAGGCGAGCGCGCGGCGCCCGGCCGTCGACCGGCATACCGCCGAGCGCCTCGCGAGCACGGAGTATGCCCGCGTGGCCGACCTCCTGGGCCGACTCACCCACGAGCAGTGGGCGGCGCCCACGGACTGCCCGGGCTGGGACGTGCGGGCGATGGCCGGGCACGTGCTCGGCATGATGCAGATGGTGGCCAGCAAGCGGGAGCTGGTGCGCCAGCAGCTCACCTCCACCCGGCACGCCAAGCGCGACAAGGGGCTGATGATCGACGCCCTCACCGCCCTGCAGGTGCGGCAGAACGCCGACCTCACCACCGACGAGCTCGTCGCCGAGATCCGCCGCCTGACGCCTCGCGCCGTCACGGGCCGCATCCGGCTCCCCGAGCTGCTGCGCCGGCAGACCATGAACGACGAGGAGGACGGGTGGTGGACCTTCGCCTACCTCATGGACGTCATCCTCACCCGTGACCCGTTCATGCACCGCGTCGACATCTCGCGGGCCGCCGGCGAGCCGCTGGAGCTGACCGCCGAGCACGACGGCGTCCTGGTCGACGACGTCGCGCGGGAGTGGGCCGGCCGGCACGGCGCTCCCTTCGTGCTCGAGCTGACCGGCCCCGCCGGCGGGCGGTGGCAGGAGGGCGAGGGCGGCGAGGAGCTCAGCCTGGACGCCGTCGAGTTCTGCCGCGTCCTCAGCGGGCGGGCGCCAGGGGAGGGGCTGCTCGCCACCCGCGTGCCGTTCTGACCGACGCGCGCGGGGCCGGTGAATGGGGATCGACACGCCCGCCACGCCGACACGCCGAGGACTTTTCCGGGCTGATCCGCGCCGTTGCGCGGATCTGGGGACAGGCCTGCCACGACATGCCGCCAAGCCCTTGCATCTGGTGGGGCACGGGCATAACATCCCAACATCTAGTAGTTACACAGATGTGGTTACTCCACATCTTGTGCACAGCCGGAGCTCGTGGACCCACACGTTCTCCACAGACCGTCCCCAGATCCACCCACAGGGCGTCCCGCCAGGGCACCCTCGCGCCGCGCTGCGCCGACGACCGCCGAAGGAGCCGAGATGCACTGCCCGTTCTGTCGTCATACGGACTCCAGGGTCGTCGACAGCCGCGTCCAGGAGGAGGGCACCGTCATCCGGCGGCGCCGCCAGTGCCCGGAGTGCGGGCGCCGGTTCGGCACCGTCGAGACGGCCACCCTCTCGGTCATCAAGCGCTCCGGGGCCACGGAGCCGTTCAGCCGGGACAAGGTGATCTCGGGGGCCCGCAAGGCGTGCCAGGGGCGGCCGGTCACCGACGACCAGCTGCAGCTGCTCGCCCAGCAGGTCGAGGAGTCGATCCGCTCGCTCGGGCAGGCCGAGGTGGACGCGCACGAGGTGGGCCTGGCGATCCTGGAGCCGCTGCGCTGCCTCGACGAGGTCGCCTACCTGCGGTTCGCCTCCGTCTACCAGGCCTTCGACTCCCTCGACGACTTCGAGGCGGCCATCACGCTGCTGCGCACCGAGCGTGACGCTGCGGCCGCCGCCCCACCAGGGGGTATGGCGTAGCCACGCCCCCGCACGCCGGGGTCTGTCAGACCCCGGTGCTGCACTTGAGACAAGCCCACGCACGACCAGCACGACCACGACCGACAGCAACCACGACCAAGGAGATCAGTCATGACGGAGACGACCGGGGCGAAGGCTCGCACCCGCCGGGGCGGCAAGGGCCTGAAGATCGAGCGCATCTTCACCACACCTGGCGTCCACCCCTACGACCAGGTCACGTGGGACAAGCGCGACATCGTCCAGACCAACTGGAAGAGCGGGGAGACGATCTTCGAGCAGCGGGGCGTGGAGTTCCCCGACTTCTGGTCGGCGAACGCCTCGACGATCGTCACGACGAAGTACTTCCGCGGGGCGGTCGGCACCCCGGAGCGCGAGAGCGGCCTCAAGCAGCTGGTGGACCGGGTCGTGCTGACCTACACCCGTGCGGGCAAGGAGCACGGCTACTTCGCGACCGACGAGGACGCCGAGATCTTCGAGCACGAGCTGACCTACCTGCTCGTGCACCAGATCTTCTCGTTCAACTCCCCGGTCTGGTTCAACGTGGGGACCAAGAGCCCGCAGCAGGTCAGCGCCTGCTTCATCCTCGCGGTGGACGACTCGATGGACTCCATCCTCAACTGGTACAAGGAGGAGGGGAAGATCTTCCAGGGCGGCTCCGGCGCCGGTCTCAACCTCTCCCGCATCCGCTCCTCCAAGGAGCTCCTCTCCTCCGGCGGCACCGCGTCCGGCCCGGTCTCCTTCATGCGGGGCGCCGACGCCTCCGCCGGCACCATCAAGTCCGGGGGCGCGACCCGCCGCGCGGCGAAGATGGTCGTGCTCGACGTCGACCACCCCGACATCGAGGAGTTCATCGAGACCAAGGCGCGCGAGGAGGACAAGATCCGTGCGCTGCGCGACGCCGGCTTCGACATGGACCTGGGTGGCCGCGACATCGTGTCGGTGCAGTACCAGAACGCCAACAACTCGGTGCGCGTCTCCGACGAGTTCATGCGCGCCGTGGAGGAGGGCAAGGAGTTCGGCCTGACCTCCCGTCAGGACGGCTCGGTCATCGACACGGTCGACGCCAAGACCCTCTTCGAGAAGATGGCCAAGGCCGCCTGGGAGTGCGCCGACCCGGGGATCCAGTACGACGGCACGATCAACGACTGGCACACCAACCCCGAGACGGGCCGCATCACCGCGTCCAACCCGTGCTCGGAGTACATGTCGCTGGACAACAGCTCGTGCAACCTCGCCTCGATCAACCTGCTCAAGTTCCTGCGCGCGGACGACACCTTCGACGTGGAGACCTTCGAGAAGGTCACCGAGCTGATCTTCACCGCGATGGACATCTCGATCTGCTTCGCCGACTTCCCGACCGAGGCGATCGGCCAGACCACCCGTGACTACCGCCAGCTGGGCATCGGCTACGCCAACCTCGGCGCCCTGCTCATGGCCACCGGCCACGGCTACGACTCCGAGGGCGGGCGCGCCGTTGCCGCCTCGATCACCTCCCTGATGACCGGCGCCGCCTACAAGCGCTCCGCAGAGCTCGCCGAGGTCGTCGGCCCCTACGCCGGCTACGCCCGCAACGCCGACGCCCACAAGCGCGTCATGCGCAAGCACCAGGCCGCCAACGACGAGCTCCGCACGCTGGGCGCGACCGATGGGACTCCGGGATCCACAAGGCCGCCACCAAGGCCTGGGACGACGTCGTCAAGCTGGGGGAGAAGCACGGCTTCCGCAACGCGCAGGCCTCGCTGCTGGCCCCGACCGGGACCATCGGCTTCATGATGGACTGCGACACCACCGGCATCGAGCCCGACTTCTCGCTGGTGAAGTTCAAGAAGCTCGTCGGCGGCGGCTCGATGCAGATCGTCAACCAGACGATCCCGCGGGCGCTGAAGCGGATGGGCTACACCGAGGAGACCATCGAGGCGATCGTCGAGTACATCGCCGAGCACGGTCACGTCATCGACGCTCCCGGTCTGCGCACCGAGCACTACGAGGTCTTCGACTGCGCGATGGGCGTCCGGGCGATCAGCCCGATGGGCCACGTGCGGATGATGGCCGCGACCCAGCCGTTCCTGTCCGGCGCGATCTCCAAGACGGTCAACCTGCCCGAGTCGGCCACGGTCGAGGAGATCGAGGAGGTCTACCTCCAGGGCTGGAAGCTGGGGCTGAAGGCGCTGGCGGTCTACCGCGACAACTGCAAGGTCGGGCAGCCGCTGTCCGACGGCAAGGCCGCGAAGAACGACAAGAAGGCCGAGAACGAGGCCGAGCCCAAGGTCGAGAAGGTCATCGAGTACCGCCCCGTCCGCAAGCGCCTCCCCAAGCGCCGCACCAGCCAGACCACGAGCTTCGCGGTCGGCGGCGCGGAGGGCTACCTCACGGCCGGCACCTACGACTCCGGCGACCTGGGGGAGATCTTCCTCAAGTTCGGCAAGCAGGGCTCGACCCTGGCCGGTGTCATGGACGCCTTCTCGATCGCCGTCTCGATCGGGCTGCAGTATGGCGTGCCGCTGGAGACCTTCGTCGAGAAGTTCACCAACCTGCGCTTCGAGCCGGCCGGCCTGACCGACGACCCGGACGTGCGCATGGCGCAGTCGATCATGGACTACGTCTTCCGCCGTCTGGCGCTGGACTATCTGGACTTCGAGTCCCGGTCCTTCATGGGCATCCACTCCGCCGAGGAACGCGCCCGTCAGCTCGAGACCGGCTCCTACGCCCCCGTCACGCCGTCCAACGGCTCCGACGAGGACTACGAGGACCAGCTCGAGAACCTCAGCCAGAGCGCGGCCGTCAAGGCCGAGCCGAAGGCGAAGAGCGCGGAGAAGGAGGAGATCGCCGACCAGTCCGGCGCCGGTGCTGCCGACGCCCGCCCGGTCGACGCCGAGATCCACTCCTCGGCCGAGCTCATGGAGCAGTTCGCCGGCAAGGTCAACGACGCCCCGATCTGCCTGACCTGCGGGACGAAGATGCGCCCGGCCGGCTCGTGCTACGTGTGCGAGGGCTGCGGCAGCACCAGCGGCTGCAGCTGATAGCAGAAGGTGGAGGGCCTGGCGCACCTGCGCCAGGCCCTCTGCCAGGTTTGCGGCGCCCTCCGGCGGCGCGGAGGGGACGGCAGTGTCGGTAGAACTCTGACCGGGGTGCGTGACATCGCGACTCCTCCCCAGACCGGTCGTCCGCCAGGGCATCAGGGCGACCCATTTCGCCCAGAAGGGCGCGTCTCTAGTCGCCAACACGTGTTCTCCTTCGCTGCCTGCGTCCTCATGGAGCCCAACCGCGAGACTGCCGCAGTATCAGCGCCATGCTGAGAAGATCAGAGCATGAGCAGCCTCGACCCCGAAGACATCTTTGCGGCAGTGCGCGCCATCCCGGCCGGCACGGTGATCACGTACGGCGACCTTGCCCAGCGTGTGGGCCTCACTCCTAATCACGCCCGCGCGGTCGGCAACGTGCTCGGGAACCGGCCCGACAAGAACGCCTGGATGACCACCCCTGCCGAGGACCATGACATTCCTTGGTGGCGAGTCGTGAAGGCTGACGGCACGATGCTGGCCGATCAGGACGACAACAGCCGCCGGTGGGTTGAGTGGGCCAGGGCCGTGCTGGTCAGCGAGGGCGTGGCCTTCACCCACGATGGGCGGGTGGCCAGCCTCGCCACGACTCGCCGCCACCCGGGGGGCAGTGGTACGCGCAGGTCACAGTCGAAGCCGTACCGCGAGCCAGCGCCGTGCTGGAGGCACGAGACCATTCAGCACTCCTGCCGAGATTGCGCGGCGAGCCGCTAGCCCAGATCGGGTAGGACCCTCGGCCATACGCTCGGGCTCATGCTGGAACCAGGGCTGATCTCGGTCGACTGGCCTCTGGAGAACCAGTAAACCGCCATCACCAACGCCCTGGACGCCGGCGTGCCACTGCGCGACGCTCATATCCTGCCCGGCACGCTGACCCCAGAACGACCGAGCCCTACGACAGGGCCCGCAGCACCCTCGACCGCCACGGCGTCCACTGCCTCATTGCCTACGTCACCGGCGTCTGAACCTGTCCATGGTCCACGGCTGGCGTCAGTTCCGCCTAGCCGACTCCCGCCGCATGGGCAACTTCGCGCTGAGTGCGTCGGGGTGAGCCACCGCCAGGACGTAGTGGCCGAGGCGGACGAGGTCCGCGGCAAGCGGAGCGAACGCGTGGTCCCACCGCCGACCACGACGGTGGAGAACGACGATAGGTCGTCGGGAGAGCAGGCCTCGAGCAGGCCATCTCGCCACCATCTGGACCGTCTGAAAGGATTCAGGTGCAGGCGTAGCGCTCACGCCAGACCCGTGTCCCTCTTGGCAGAGCGACGGCAGGATCCAACCGTCATCAGGTCCCCCACAGCCCACCCGGAGGCGCGGCGGTAGTCCTCGACCAGCCAGGCGACGTCCGCGCCGGTGGGGACTCCCGCCGACCAGAGGTTCTCCAGGTCAACGAGGTGCAAGACGCGAGCAGAGTCTTGGGCGAGCGCATGTGGTCAGCCGCGGTACTTGCCGGAGTGGTGCTCGTTCTCCCAACTGCGGAAGTTGGCGATTTCCATGCCCAAGATACCGATCGTGGCGGTCACAACGGCCGCGTCGTCTGTGAAGCCGACTCCCACCAGAATGTCTGGGATGGCGTCGACGGGCGACACCACGTACCCAAGCGCACCGAGGAGAGCGGCGAGCTGGGGCGTGGCGAGACCGTAGTGCCCGTTCTTGACGGCCTTCGCCAAGCGCAGGAGCACCAGGAACTCGTGGCCCATCCGGCCGAGGAGTCCCTTCACCCTCCCGAAGTCGCCCTCGTCGCCCCCGAATGGCATGCCGGCAGTGGTCATGACTGGTTCCCTTCGATGGTGGGTGAAGGAGTGTGTCCTCCATTCTGGGATCCAGCATTGCTGACCGGATCCTGCGTGAGCCGCCGTGATTACGCGAGGTTCAGCAGGGTAATCACGCGGGGCTGTGAAGTAGGGTGACGAGTTCTGAGCTGAGCGTTGCCCCCTCGCCGGTCAGCGCCCAGATACTTGGAGGCGACGAGTTGTCGTCGGCCGGCAACGTGCTTGCGACGCTGCCGTAGCCGAGGCGAGGTGGCGCCCCGGGGACCCTGAGTACCCACCAGTCGTAGGCGCTGTCGGGGCTTGGTTCAATCCGTCGCGGTAGGCGGGGCTGGTGGTGGCAGGCCCTCTTTAACTCGTCGAGCGTCCCTTCGGTCCACGTCCACGCCGTCGGTTCCACGGCGAGCAACTCGGGCAAGCGTCTTGCCTCGGCCGATGACTCGCAGAGCACCAGTCCGGCGAGGCTCGAGATGACAGGTCGCACGCGTACTAAGACGCCGACGCCGGGGTGCCCCGACTCGGACTTCGGTGGCCATGGTCGCCATTCGGAGCGGCCAGGAACGACGCGACGGCAGAGTGTCTGGAGCCTTCCTCCGTCGAACCATCCAGGCTGCGGTCGAACACCCTCCGGTATGGCGGATGACTTGACCTCCGTGAACCCGCAGTCGGTGAGGATGTCCAGGACGGTGTCCGTGACCCTCGCGACCCCCCGGCCGTCGCACACCGGACAGATAGGGACGAAGAATCCGGCCAGGCCGACCCAGCGCGCTGAGGGTTCCTGCGCGATGAGTCCCACGTACAGTCCGTCTACCTCCTCCCCCGCCTTCTGAACCGTGGAGACCAGAACGTGCGACAGGTCGGCGTCGACCAGACCCGTCTCGATGGGTTCCCGGCCGGGCTCGGGATGGGTGAGCTCAAGGTTGCGCAGTCCCGGACTTGGTTCGAGAACGTCCGCCAGAGCGGAGAGCCACACATCGAGAGCAGCCCACGCCGCCGCAACCTCGCGATCCACCTCAGCGTGGCTCTCCGGCCGCCCGAGGTCGACATGGGGAACATATGCCCAGGAATTGCAGTCCCTGCTCGCAGGACACTGTCGCGGGCGCAACGTCGCCTCAGCGGGTCCACACATGGAGGAAGATTGCCACATGAGGTCTCAACCGTCCGGAGCCGATCTTGAGTTGATCTCCTTGGTCATGGACGAGACAGGGGCCCACGTGACCCCGACCCAACTCGAACGCTGGCGGATGCGAGGACTCCTTCCTCGAGCCCACGTGGTCCGGGAGGGTTTTGGCGGGTCCCGGGTGCCAACCCACGCCGACGACGTCGCTGGGGCGGTTGCCCTGCTTGCGCAGATTTCACGCCGCAGCCGCCCATGGCAGTACTCCGCCATCGAGCTCTTCGACGCCGGGTTCAGCCTCTCGACCGAAGCGGTCCGGGAAACAGCGACGTTCGCCGTCAATCGCTCCGTGAGACCCATGACAAAGGCTTGGGCACGGGCAGAGCTCGAGGCTGTCCCTGCGGAGGATCCTGACGAGGAGCTTGGGGAGATCGGCGAACGAGCTGCCGCCCTCCTCCCCCGAGCGGTTTGGAAGAGCGTGCAGCTCGAAACCCAGCTCGCACATCCACACGCGACCGCCGGCCAACTGCGAGAGTACGTTGACCGCGCGATGACGTGGAGGCTCGTCGATCTAAACGTGCCTGGGAGGATGACCGACAAACAACGCAACCTGGCCCGGCACGGCTCCGTGGACCCCATGCCGGTACTTGGCGCCACGGGGGTGCTCCCCCTGCCTAGTGAACGCCTTCAAGTCGCAAGGACGCTCAGCTGGGCCGAGGCAGAGACCTACCGCGAGACGGCTCGCTTAAGTCTGGAGGACAACCCCCATGCGGATCTGAGCACCTTCGTGGTAATGACGTGGATCGTCACCGCGGCGAGACGCAACGAACGCCCGGACGCCCTTGACACCCCTTGCCGCAGGAGCACTTGGTTCAGGAGCTCAACGCGATCTGGGAGGCGCAGCAGGGTGCGGATACCGGAGCCGACACCCACTCCGCGTAGCGACTGCTTGACGACCGCGCGGCGGGCGTCCCCCTTCGCAGCGGGGGTCCATGCGACCAGGCCAGTGTGTCTGGCAATTCCCTCACTCCGTCACGCATGGCCGCCGCGCCACGACGCGGTCAGGTCAGAAAACTCTGAAGCCGGAATGTAGGGATCTGGACTTGCGGCGCTGAGCAGCATCTTTGACAGGCGTCGGCATCCGCGGAGCACCTGCTCTGATATGGCATGAGCACTGGGCTCCGCGAGGGCCCGATCGATGCGTCCTCCGACAATCGCCTTGTGGTCGCTGTCCAGACGGCCCTGGTATTCATTGGCAGTCTCCATGAGGGATAGCCAACGCACTGGGTACAGCTCTCCATTCGTGTCGCGCAGGATTTCGTCGCCAAACATGAACTCGATGGAAGCTGCCCGGCCATTTACGACAGTCGTCGCGTAGCCCCCTGGTCCAAGCGTCGGGTAGCTGGCTGCGTACGGAACGTCGGGGAGATTGGTCACGGCGATACGGGAGGGAAGCCCCAACCTAACGAGCTGCTGTGCCGCGACTCGCCCCGCCGTGTCGTTGTCGAGAACAGCAACGATGCGGTTCATCACTTTCGCGGCCGCCATCCCCTTGGTGAGCGAGACCACTCGATCCGTCCCCCCAGGTGCCCGGTACTCGGCGAAATCGAGGAATTCGAATAGGTGTGCGGTAGCGGGCGCGGCTATCTCGAGGGCACGGCGTAGCCACCTCGCATCACTTTCGCCCTCGGTGATGACAATGACGGGTCCGCTCGCGGCGACGGCGGCGGCCATCCGGGTACGGGCGTCTGGTGGGGCTTGTCGTCCGCGTTCATCCACCCACCGAGGACGAGGTCGGTGAGGTCAAGAGTTACCGTTGTGGCGGGGCGCGTGTTGACGAGGGAGAGGGCCAGAGCGAACCGTGGATCGTCGAAGCTCTCTCGCAATGATTCCCATTGATGCTCGAGGAAACGGCGCTCGTGGTCGATTATGCGATCCCTCGGGACCTCGGCGATCACGGCCTGACCCCGGCGACTAGTCAAGGCCGCGGTGACAGCGGCACCGTCGGGGTAGGTTGTCTGTCCCTCGGGCCACGAGTCACGCAAGTCGATGCCGTCGTCCTCGGTGTCGCGAGCTAGCTCCTCGTCGAAGAAAGCGATGCAGAGTGACTGCACGCGCTCGGAAGAAAAGCCCTGAAGGTCGAGGCGGAAGCGGAGGGTCTCGGCCGGGGCGCTGTATCCCATCAGACGGGTGTGCCAAGACGGCGGCCGGTCGTCCGTCGCGACCTCCGCCCCGCCGTCGGCCAGTCTTTCGAACTCGGCTAGTTCGTTGCGCTTGACCTCGTCGACGAAGCGGTCAGCCTCCGTGAAGACCAGCATCAACTGGTCCGAGACGAAGTTCTTGCCGAAGACAGGGGCCACCCGCTTCCCTACCTCTATCTGCCACCAAGAGCCCACTCCTGCACCATAGTGGCTCTTCACAGTTGAGGGTGTAGAGGGCGCTGGCGCGTCGGTCACGGGGTAGACGTCGAGGTCTTCCGATGATGGAGGTTCCTACGCCGCCCATCCGAAAGACCTCGACATGTCCGACGCTACCTTCACGCGCCCCGACCTGACTACCTTCGCCGGCCTGGACGACCTGGGTCTGGTGGTCACCGGCCAGCTGCTCAAGCCTGACCGTGCGGTGCTGGCCTGCCGGGTCCTCGAGCCGGACGACTGGTGCAAGCGGTGCGGCTGCCATGGCGTTCCGCGGGACACCGTGACCCGACAGCTGGCGCACGAGCCGTTCGGGTGGCGTCCCACCACACTGTTGCTCACCATCCGACGCTACCGGTGCACCGAGTGCAGCCACGTGTGGCGTCAGGACACCACGGCCGCGGCCGAGCCACGGGCGAAGATCTCCCGCGCCGGGCTGCGGTGGGGCCTGGTCGCGATCGTGGTCGGCCACCTGTCGATGTCCCGGGTCGCCGAGGGCCTGGCGGTGTCGTGGAACACCGCCAACGACGCGGTCCTGGCCGAAGGACAGCGGCTGCTCATCGCCGACCCGACCCGGCTGGATGGCGTCCGTGTCTTAGGCGTGGATGAGCACGTCTGGCGGCACACTCGGCGTGGTGACAAGTACGTCACCGTGATCATCGACCTCACCCCGGTCCGCGACGGCACCGGCCCCTCCCGCCTGCTGGACGTCGTCGAGGGGAGGTCCAAGGCAGCGTTCAAGGACTGGCTCGCGCAGCGGGACCAGGCCTGGCGCGACGGGATCGAGGCCGTGGCCATGGATGGGTTCGCCGGCTTCAAAACCGCCACCACCGAGGAGCTGCCCGAGGCTGTGACGGTCATGGATCCATTTCACGTCATCCGGTTGGCCGGTGACGCCCTCGATGAGTGCCGCCGTCGCGTGCAGCAGGAGCTGCACGGGCACCGCGGCCGCAAGGGCGACCCCCTCTACTCCGCCCGTCGGACTCTGCACACCGGCGCCGACCTGCTCACCGACCGTCAGCACGAGCGTCTCGACAGGCTCTTCGCCGGCGATGAGCACGTGCAGGTCGAGGTGACCTGGGGCATCTACCAGCGGATGATCCACGCCTACCGCGACCCCGACCGCGCCGGCGGCCGGACCGAGATGAGGTCCGTGATCGACGCCCTGACCGAGGGCGTCCCGGGGCCGCTGGTCGAGCTGCGCAAGCTCGGCCGCACCCTGGCCCGACGAGCCAGCGACGTTCTGGCCTACTTCGACCGGCCCCGCACCAGCAACGGCCCTACCGAAGCCGTAAATGGACGGCTCGAGCACCTGCGCGGACTGGCCCTCGGGTTCCGCAACATCACCCACTACATCGCCAGAGCTCTCCTGGAAGCCGGCGGCTTCAGACCCCAACTACACCCTGGATTGTGAAGAGCCACCATAGTTGGCTGCAGCGCGACATGGCTGTGCGCTTGGAGCGCAACTGACTCCTCATTTCCCGCTGTCGGCCGTCTCAAGGTGCGTCATACCGCCGCGTATAGCCCCCTGTGGGTGCCCCCTCGACGACCCTTGTTCACCGCACTGCAAGCCTCCCACCGTCCTGGGTGGTTGCCACGATGGCTGGAACCCGCCCACCGTTCACATGCCGTCGGCGTGACAAGCGCGGCCCTGGGCAGCGCCGATCGCTAGTTTGGGCAGGTGCGGATGTTGTGGCCGGAAAGGCCACAACCACTGCACGTATAGGACCGGGTGCTCACCTCCGAGGGGCCGATGGAGGCGGTGTCGACCCGACGGCTGACTTCGAACGAGCGCTCGGGCCAGCTGACTCGAAAGGTGGTCTCGGTCTGCCTCAGATCGACCCGCCGGTCGATCCCATTGTTGGTCTGCGCGATCGCCTCAAAAGCGCGACGCGCAGGGTCTCCTGCGCTGCTGTTCCGTGCCACCTCTCGCGACATCACGTCTCCTTCTGTGCCCCATCCGGAAGGCAGATGGTACAAGCGATGTCCCCTGCGGTGCAATGCCCGTAGCGTCTCTAACCAAGGGGGAGACGTGGTCGGCTGCCTACGCATCCACGGAACGCCAGCACGCGCAGGCGATCCTGGACTGCCAGGCCCCACCGATCTCTGGCTGAGGGTCCGGAGGCCGGTTGGCCGCGGTTAGCCGTGGAGGCGCGGCGAGCGACGCAAAGACTCTGCGTGACTGGAACGCCGTCACGATGGCTCTGACGCAAGAGTCGGACTGTGCGGCCTCAAGGGGCTTGGGTCGGCACGCTGCCGCCCACTCAGGACATGGTATTGGTCAGGTGCCGCCCGATATACCCCACATAGACCATCCCTGAGCTGGCGACATCGTCGTGATAATACATTCGCGGAGAGATCGACTTTGCGGAGGCAACCTTCACATGCGCTCCCATAAAAATGGTCTCGGACGGGTCAACGCAGGAAGGCACTGGCAACTCGCGTTGCTTACGCATCTTCGGGTTCGCCTCTACGGTTGTGGACTCGCCTGCCGCGTGGTTATTGGCGGACCACCCCGGGTAACCTGGAGGCGTCGTCTGGCAGTACGAGTGGAAATTTCCAGTGTGGTCCCCCGAAACTCGGGCGCTGACGTACCCGCTGAGCGCACGCAATCCGTCCCATGCTCGAGACGCCCACGTACCCCAAGGGTCGTGAGGCTCTAGTTCCAATGCCACTCCGCGATCACCGGTGAACACAATGCCGGGCAGCCTGCCCTCGTCCAACCATTCCAACATCTCTGAGAACGCACCTGGGGCTTCATCTGGCGTAGCCTCTTGCGCCCAGGCGACCTCTCCCATGTCGACCTTTGCGAGTTCGACCCGCAAGCGATCTCTTTCAGCTTCGAGCCGGCGGATTGAGTCCAAGGCGTCCGCAATTTCGAACTGTGCCTCGTCGAGATTCTGCCTCAACAGCGCCGTCTCCTCCGTAACGTCGGCGCTCTCGGCCTCCAACCGCTCCAGGCGGCCCCGCAGGACCCGTTGCGACAATTGGGAGGATCGACCAGCGAGCAGGACAGTACGAAGTGTCTCGACCAGAGTGGTCGGATCCTGCAGCTGCACCTTCCCGTCAGGTTCCTCCGAAAACTCGTTCACCAACTCAACGAGATGCCGTAGCAACAGGTCTGTCTCGACTGGCTCGACCTTGGGGAGATCCAGATCGCGTATCCGTGCCTGCTCCGCCGCGCCGGTGGCCTCGACGATGCCAGCCAGAGTCTTCTCAACTGATTCGCCCTCGGTGCCGCGCGCCTGATCTATCGGTATGTCCCTGGATCGTTCCACTGAACGGGACACGGATGTACGGGCAGCACGGGCTGCCCATTCAAAGACGAGCTCACTCTCCGACTTCGTCAAGAGGCGGTCCAGGCGCGTGAGTCTTGTAGGCAATGGCAAGGCCAAGCTGTGCCGACGTGTGGCTGAGGCTAACAACGCCCGAATGCGCCCGTCAGGAGTCTCGGCTAATGTGCGGGCGGATAGGAGCCGGTGTCTTCGAGCATCTACCGCGGAGGCAGGGTCGACCTCGGGAAGATAGGATCTTATGGAACCGGCTGGTACCGCGTGACTGCGGCCGACCTTCTGCTCCAGCGCGGCCGACGCTCGCTCGGTTAGGACATAAGTGGCGGCCATACCGACCGTCTCTTTAGTCCACAATGCGACTTGGTCAACCCAACGAATCTGGTCGGCTCCAGGCACGGGACCTGCAACCTGGAGGGGGACGGTCCGCTCCGGATCGCAGAAGGCGTCGATGAGTTCATCCACCTCGTCCTCGTCGATCACGAGTCGAGGTCGATCGTTAAGGCGTGCTGGACCGTTGTACGCCTCAACGGCACCAAGAATATTGCGCACTAGTCGCGGGGTCGCCGTGAATCGAGCCTGGCGGCTGCGCTGCTCCCCTTCGTCCTCTGAACGAGACGCCGCAGCGGGTGCCTCCACGGCAACCCACAGCCAGCCGGGCTCCCGTTCACCACTGGGCTGGTGGGCTGTGAGGGTCGTAACCCAGCGTCCAGCAGCGTTCTCTTCCTCCAGACGGTACCGGACAGCATGGGGAGCGTTCGGCGGGGTTAGCGCAACGGTCGTCAACAAGTGCCCGTCTGCCAGCACATGCATGCCGGGATCGGCCGGTACATGGTCAAACTTCTTGTGCCGAAGCCAGGCATGGAACTCTGTCTCGGCAAGTTCGAGAACGCGATCCTGCACGTTCAACACTGATCGGTACCCGACTGGCAAAACACCACCCCACATCGAACGCTGGTTTCGTCGCCCAGACTACCCAACCGGAGCGCGTTGCCTGCAAGGTGGGTGCTACGACACAGCGCACGGCGCAGTGGAGACACCCGCGCGAATGTCACTGGATCGGGGTTCGTAGGTTGGGCGGGTACGCGGTGGATGAGGTTCCGCGCCGGTCAGCCCGAGCTGACACCCGACGACCCTGGGCGTCAAGGCAGCAGGTTGGCTGGCGTATCGCTCGCCGGCGACTACGTTCGCTATGTTGCGCGGTGGCAATAGACAACCCCCGCCCTGGGAACGCAACCTCCTCCAGCCATAAGCTTGAGAACAAGACAAGATCAGATCACCAAGCGTGCTCAATCACTCGCCGTCCAGCAGCGACTAACGATCACGTTGGAGCTGATACAGAAGCCGCCGAGGCTGTTCTATATTGTGGGTTTCCTCTTGTCATACTTGCAGCTCCCGGCACAGGACAAGTTGAGCCCGGGGATGAAGCCGTTCAGCCTGCCCGCTATGTAAGCGGAGACACAGCTGTGATGCATGTCTCACGGCGCCGGTAGCATTATCTCGACGCTGTCTCGGCCTGACCAGGCGTCCTAGCCCGAGGCGGCTTTGAGCATGTGCGACTTATGACTGGCGTGGCGGAGGTCCTGTATTGGCGTGACCGAACGTCGCCGTGCAACCCGAGCGACCACAACGGGCCGCGCGTCATACCGCCGCTTTAGACGCACAAATCAAGACTGTCCGTCGGGGGCGGCTTCGACGCCTGGCATCCTGGTCGCCGCTGGTCGAGTGTGTCAGCGCGCACGGTTGACGACATTGGGTTTTCAGAGGGAGAGGTTCGAAGTCCGGTCACGTCCGGCAGGCTCTGACCTCAGCGTGCGTATTGCTTTCGCAGGGCAGAGAGCCGCTGTCGGAGCGGTGTCCGAGGGACCTTGGCGAGGTTCAACGGTGGGTCCAGCTCGCGGAGGATGTCCGTCTCAAGGGCATTCAGCGTGTGCGCGTTCGCCACAGGGATGAGCACGACGCGCAGGTGGGCATGCATCCAGAAGGTGAGTCGTGCTTCGTCGATGGTCGGCTGCCCGTAGGCGTGCGCCAGCACGGAGCCGATGCTCCGACGAAGGGTAGAGAACTCGTTGTTCTTGCCCAAGTGCATGGTGGAGATGCGGCCCCAGAGGGTGTTTGACGAGATCGCGCCGCTCTTGCGAGTCGCCCCGGCGAGTCCGGCGTAGATGAGGCCAGGAGCGATCTCGTGCTCAAGCCCCGCGGACAGGTCCTTTGCTCCGGCGTCGTCGACCCACCAGCTGTACATTCCAGGAGATCGCAGGCCACTTCCAGCCGTCTCCAGGACGTCGTCGAGCGCCCTCGCCCCTGAGCGGTCTGAGAGTTGCACGACGATCTCAGCCACGTTGTCGGTGGGGGCAATCTTCTTATGGAGGTACCACGAGAGGCGCTGGCCAATCGTCATCCCCTTGAGCTGGTCGACGATGACGGCGCCCTTTGGGCTGACAGCCGCGTCGACGGCCTTGACGTAGGTCGATCCGGCATGGATATCAAGGATGCGGCCCCGAAGCGGGCCGACGGCCTGCTCCAGCTGCTGCGCCACTTTCTGGCCCCAGCGCGCCTGGTAGGCGGGGCCCGTCTTAGCGAGGTAGCAATCGTACGGCTCGAGCCATTCGTCGGGAGCAACCAGGCCGTGTTCAGCAGAGAGGATGTACCACGGCTTACCAGTGCTCTCGGCGTAGGCGCGCATCTTCGCGAAGTAGGGCGAAGTGTAGAGCTCTTTCGCCGGTCCCCCGCATGTTTGCTTGCTCTTCACGCAGCCGATCAGCACGACGTCGGCTGCCGAAGGTACCGCAGGCCGGCTCGGAGATGTGAAGGGTGTCCCTGCGGGCCGTGCCGGGCCAGCCGGTATGAGGGAGCCGGCTTCACCCTTGCCCACGCTGAAACCCAGCTTCACTAGCAAGTGTTGGGCGCTTTGCGACTGGAACTCACTCTTGGCCAGGCCGGTGGCCAGCGCCAACACCTGCTTGACGGGCCACCGTGTCCCGTCGATGTCGACCCAGTACTGGTAGATCTTGTCAGGATGATGGTTCGCGAGACGCTTTCGCACATCGGTGTCCGACAACTCGAACCGCCGACCCGTGAGGGTGAACGAGATCGTGCCCACGAGCGCCTCCCTTCCGCTCTTCGGAGCTGCGCCACACTCCACTCTACGTGCGCGTTCTTGCTCGCTCACTGCGTTGCGCCGCTGATCTCCAGGACCCGACCGGGCAACAGGATAGGACGACGGGGGCCGCTCCCGCGGAACTCCATGAGTCCTCGTCTGACAAGCTGTGCGCATGGAACTGGGGGTCTACGAGAAGCTGATCACGGCCCAACTGCGTGCCACGCTGCAGTCTTTGGAGACTGAGCATGAGGCGGCGGTCGTGCCCGACGCTGAGGCCGCAACAGTCCTCAGCCGGCACGTTGGGGAGGTCCTCTCGCGCCGGCTCAGCGGGATCAGGACTGATGAGCAACGGTTGGCCCTGGTGAACAAAATCCTGCAGCAGGTGGAGCACGAAAGCGACGAGGTGCTACCGCCGACCTCGCAACTTGTGGCGGTTGTCAACGCGCAGGGGCCGGGGACGCCTAGCTCGATCAGGACACGTCCGGCGACGCCTCTCAGCGATGCGGCGCTACTGACCAATGCCAGAGGGGAACCCAACCTCGGGGCCGAGGTGAAGGCAGAGATGGCCTCGGCCGACGAGGTGGACCTCTTGCTGGCCTTCGTCAAGTGGCATGGCCTCCGACTGCTCACGCCAGAACTGAAGAGCCTGCGGGACCGCGGGGTTCCACTCCGCGTCATCACGACGACGTACATGGGGGCCACCGAACGCAAGGCGCTCGACCGCCTGGTGGCCGAGTTCGGCGCGGAGGTCAGGATTCAGTACGACGCTCAGCGCACGCGGCTTCACGCGAAGGCGTGGATGTTCCGTCGGAAGACGGGTTATGACACGGCATACGTCGGCTCGTCCAACCTGTCACGTGCGGCCCTGCTTGATGGCGTGGAGTGGAACGTCCGTCTGTCGAGAGTCGCAACCCCCGCCCTCCTCGAGAAGTTCAAGGCGACGTTCGACACCTACTGGAATGACCGCACGTACGAGCTGTACGACCCCGAACGTGACGGGGACCGTCTCGACGACGCGCTCGCCGAGGGCGCAGGTCGTAAGCAGCACTCCGGTGTCACGGTGACGCTGTCGGGACTAGAGGTCCGTCCGTTTCCCTACCAGCAGGAGATGCTCGAAGCCCTCGACGCCGAACGCAACGTTCACGACCGACACCGCAACCTTGTTGTGGCTGCAACTGGGACAGGGAAGACGGTCGTCGCCGCCCTGGACTACCGCGGTCTCTGCGAGGCGGCCGGAGAGAGGCCCTCGCTGCTGTTCATCGCGCATCGACGCGAGATCCTCGAGCAGTCCCTGCGCACCTATCGTGAGGTCCTCGCAGATGGAGACTTCGGGGAGTTGTACGTCGGTGGATCGCGCCCAGAACGCTGGCGCCACGTCTTCGCCAGCGTGCAGTCGCTGACTGCATACGGGGTCTCCAACCTCCCCCGCGATGCTTACGACGTCGTCGTCATCGACGAGTTCCACCACGCCCAGGCAGCGACCTACCGACGGATCTTGAACCACCTTCAGCCGCGAGAGCTCCTTGGCCTGACAGCCACGCCCGAGCGGACCGACGGGCTCGACGTCCGAGCCTTCTTTGAAGGTCGTACGGCCGTGGAGCTACGGCTGTGGGATGCCCTGGGCGCCGACCTCCTCTGTCCCTTCCACTACTTCGCCGTCGCGGACAACACGGATCTGCGCAACGTGTCGTGGACGCGGGGGCGCTATGACGAGCACGAGCTCGAAAACGTCTACACCGGCAACAACGCTCGCGCTCAGATTGTCGTGCAGCAGCTACGCGACAAGGTCCTTGACGTGGGTGCGATGCGCGGCCTGGGGTTCTGCGTCGGCGTGGAGCACGCCCGCTTCATGGCAGAGTCCTTCAACCGGGCGGGAATCCCCGCCAAGGCCGTGAGCGGCGACACCGCGCCAGCTGAGCGAGAGCAAGCGCTGCGAGACCTGCGGAGCAGGAAAGTCAACATCCTATTCGCGGCTGACCTCTACAACGAGGGGCTCGATCTGCCCGACGTCGACACCGTCCTTTTCCTTCGGCCCACCGAGAGCGCGACGGTCTTCCTGCAGCAACTGGGCCGCGGTCTGCGCCGGACTCAGGACAAGGCAGTGCTCACCGTCCTGGACTTCGTCGGATACCACCGCAGGGAGTTCAGGTTCGAGCCAAAGCTGCGAGCGCTCACCGGAAGCACCCGACGCGGACTCGTCCACGACATCGAGAAGGGCTTCCCCTTCCTGCCAGCCGGGTGCCAGATCGTCATGGATAGGCAGTCGCAGGCGATCGTGCTGGAGAACATCCGCACGCAGCTCTCCAACCGGTGGAGTCAGATCGTGGCGGAGCTGCGGTCCTACGGAGACCATGAGCTGGGGTCCTTCTTGGAGGAGTCAGGCGTCGAGCTCTCAGACATCCTGCGCCGCGGTGCCCACTCCTGGACCAAGCTTCGCCGCGACGCTGGGATGCCAAACCGCGGCGGTTCACCTCTAGAGGACAAGCTGCTCAAGCGGATTCGGGCTTTCGCTCACGTCGACGACAAGGACCGAGCCGAGTCCTACCGTCGGCTGCTCTCAGACGACGCTCCGCCCTTCCACGAGTTGTCCCCGGCGGAGCAGAGGATGGCACGCATGCTCTTCTTCTCGGTGTGGCCAGACGGGGGCGGTCATGCCTCCTACGCCGCCGGGATGGACGCGCTTCGAGCGGAGGAGGCGACAAGGGATGAGTTGCGCAGTGTCGTCGACCTGTCCTTCGATGCGGCCCGTCACCGGACCCCGGCGCTTGCAGGTGCTCTGAGCGGTATCCCATTGCGTGTGCACGCGAGGTATCAGCGCGAGGAGGTACTGGCGGCGCTGGGCTACGCCTCTTTGGAGAGGAAGCCGAACTCTTTCCGTGAGGGAGTGCTGTATGCCGCCGACGCGAACGTCGACGCCTTCTTCGTGACGCTCAAGAAGTCGGAGGCTGACTATTCGCCGACGACGATGTACCGCGACTACCCGATCAGTCCCACTCTGTTCCACTGGGAGTCGCAGTCCACCACCTCGGTCGACTCGAAGACCGGCCGGCGTTACATCGAGGGCGCCAGCAACGTCCTCATCTTTGCCCGCGAGGAGCAGAAGGACGAGTTTGGGACCAGCCCGTACCTGTTCCTCGGCCCAGCGCACTACCGCAGCCACACCGGCGATCGGCCCATTGCGATCACCTGGGAGCTCGAGCACCCGCTGCCAGCTGACTTCTTCGCCGCCGCAACCGTCGTCGCCGGCTGACGCGGCCGCGGGCGCCCAAGCTACGACCGCACGGCATACCTCTCCAGCCACCCCGCCAACCACGCCGTCCCGTCCGGCTCCCGCCCGAGCGGCGTCAGCATGACCGTCATCGCCAGGTCGGTGCCAAGGGCGTCGCACGCCCAGGCGAGCTCGCCGCGGGGGGCGCCGAGGGCGAGCAGGGGCGTGCTGCCGTTGAGGGCGCCGAGCAGGCCACCGGTCACGGCGGAGGTCGCGGTCCTGTCCGGCGCGAAGGACGCCAGCGCCATGGCGAGGGGGAACTCCTCCGGCGCGGGGTGGGAGAGCACGGTGTAGACCGCGGCGGCCAGCACGGACAGCGCCGTCCGGTCGGGTGCGAGCTCGGCCACCCGGTCGGGGTTGTGCGGGTCGGTCGTGGCGGCCAGCACCGCCGCACCGAGGCGGGCGGCGACGACGCCTGCGCCCTCGGCCTCCAACCGTTCGACCTCCTCCAGCCACGCGGTGTCCAGACCTCCCGGGTTCCTCAGGGCCGCCGCGCCCAGGCGGGCGCCGGCCGCGACGAGCGGGCCGATGAGCTCGTGGGAGTGGGTGGCGCGGGCGGCCTCGACCGCCGGCCACACGCAGTCCGGCCCCTGCTGCGCCACGAGCGTGGCGAAGGGCAGGGTCCGCACCAGGGCATGCGGCCCCAGGCTTCTCGGGCCGACGGCCAGCACCTCCGGGCCGTGCCGCAGCACGCGGACGGTGGCGGGCGCGCTGCCCCGGCGCACGGCATACCCGGGCACGTGCGACAGCAGGCTCTGACTGGAGCCGCGCTCGGGGGCGACCCCGGGGATCCCCTGCCCGACCGCCCACCGCCTCAGCGCGGCCAGGCTCTCGTGGCCCCAGTCGTGGTCGAGCCGGCGACCGGCCCGCTCCATCGTGCGGATCATGCCCTCGACCGTCGCGAGGGCCAACTGTGTCGCGACGCCGGCCGGGCGCACCGCGGCCTGGCTCATCAGGTGGTCGGCGCCGTCCCCGAGGGCGATTCCGTGCAGGATCCCGCGGGAGAGCTCGATCAGCTTGGCCAACCGGGCGGCGGACTGGAGATCCATGGTGTCCTCGCTCATCGCTGGGCCTCCGTCCAGAGCAGGCCGTCGATGTCGCGGCCGAGGGTGGTGGAGATCGCGGCGGCCGCGGCCGGGGCGTCGGCGCCGAGCAGCACCGAGTAGCGCAGGGCCACCGACGGGGTCCGGTGGTGCGCCGCCACGCAGTGCAGCAGCACCCGCCGCCCCTCCTCGCGCAGCTCCCTCACCGCCCGGGCCGCGTCGTCGAGCGCCCACCGCAGGTGCTGGTGGCTGCCGGGGTCGTCGTCGTCCACGATCCACGCGAGCGCGTGGTCCTCCGGCCGCACCCGCCCGGGCGCGATCTCATCACGACCCAGGCGGCACAGGGACACAACCGCGTCGACGCCGAGCTCCTCGACGCGCCCCAGGTCGGCGGTCGTCCCCAGGAGCACGTCGGGGTCCACGGGGTGCGGCAGGGCGAGCGGGCGCTGCCCGGTGCCCAGGTATGCAGTGCTCGGCCAGCCGGCCGCGTCGTCCCGGCCACCCCGGGCCGTAAGGATCGCCAGCCGCACCAGGTCGGGCGCTCGCAGCCCCGGCCATCCGTGGAGCTGCCGGGTCCAGGTGAAGGGGAGGCCGGAGGCGCCGTACCGCGCACCGAGCAGCCCGCCGGCGATGGCCGCGACCGTGTCGGTGTCGTGGCCGATCGCGATGGCGGTGCGCAACGCCTCGCCGACGTGGTCGGGGCTGGGCTCGGCCGGCAGCGTGTGCCAGATCGAGGACCACGCGGCCTGCAGGGCGGTGACGGTGAACCCGTTGGGGGTGAAGTGCCCAGGCGGGAGGGTCTCCGCCTCGTCGAGCCAGGCGGCCCAGGTCGACCGTCGGTCGGCCGGCAGCAGGTCGAGCCCGCCGCGCACGTCGAGGGCCCCGTCGAGGACGGCGCGGCGCACCGCCTCCGACCACAGGACGCAGGAGTCACCGGCCAGCGGGTCGGCGTGGGTGAGCTCGGCGACCGCACGGGCCGCCGCGGCCGTGGCGTCCCGGTCCTGGAGCCGCGTGAGCCCCACGACCGCGGTGCGCATGAGGGCACCGTTGCCGGCGGTGCGGCCGGTCCGCTCGTGCAGGTCGCGGGACGCCGTCCGGAGCACGTCGTGGCGGGGGACGGCCGGGTCGGCCCGCCGGGCAGCACGCAGGACGGCGCTGGTCTGCATCCCGATGTCGGCCGGGCCGTCGTCGAGCCACCGCTCGAAGGCGGCGGCCACCGCGATCAGGCCCAGGTCGCCCGTCAGGTCCGCGCCGGTGGCCGAGACCTCGGCGATCGCGATCGCCATCTGCGTGTCGTCGGACCACTCGCCGGGGGCGTAACCGCCCAGGCCGCCGCCGCTCATCCGCGGGCCGGCCGCCGGGTCGAGGGCTGCGGTGCCGAACTCGTACGGGACGCCCAGGGCGTCGCCGACGGCCTGGCCGAGGAGCACGCCGGCCGCGCGGTCGGACTGGACTGTCGTGAGTCTCATGGTGACCTCCTTCATTCGTGTCACCCTGACAGTAGAGCGCGCCACCGACATACCTGTCAACTCGACACAAAACGGGGGCGTAGCGTGACCGGCATGACGGAGAAGCAGGTCTACGAGCTGGTCCAGACCTATCGCGACTTCGAGCTGCGGCGCTACCCATCGCACGTCGTCGCCGAGGTGGTGGTCCGGGCGCCGTTCGCGGACGCGGGCAACGCCGCCTTCCGCACCCTCGCCGGCTACATCGGCGGGCAGAACCGGTCGGCCGGCAAGATCGCCATGACCGCCCCGGTCGTGCAGCGGGACGCCGAACCGATCGCCATGACCGCGCCCGTGCTGCAGACCCAGGGCGACGGCGAGGGTGAGTATGCCGTCTCCTTCGTGCTGCCCTCGACCTACACCCTGGAGACCGCGCCGGTCCCGACCAACCCCGCGGTGCGGCTGCACGAGCACCCGACCACGCTGGCCGCCGCCCGCCGCTACCGCGGCCGGTGGACCCAGGCGTCCTTCGAGCACCACCGGGCCCTGCTGGTCGACGCGGTCCGGGGCGCCGGGCTGACCCCGGTGGGTCCGCCGCGGTGGGCCCGCTTCGACCCGCCGATCGTCCCCGCGCCCCTGCGGCGCAACGAGGTCGTGCAGGACCTGGCGGAGGACGGGTAGCCGGCCCGCCCCATACCTGTCCTCCCGACACGAAACCGGTTAGCCTCCTGGGGTGCCGCACACCTCGGAGTACCCGCCGTTCTACGTCACCGTCGACCTCGTCATCCTCACCGTGCGCGAGGGGGCCCTCGGCGTCCTGCTCGTCGAGCGGGGGAGCGAGCCGTTCGCCGGTCGGTGGGCCCTGCCGGGCGGGTTCGTCCACCTCGACGAGGACCTGCCGGACGCGGCCTACCGCGAGCTGGAGGAGGAGACCGGGGTCGGTCGTAGCGCGGTCCACCTCGAGCAACTGGCGACCTACGGACGGCCCGACCGGGACCCGCGCCACCGGGTCGTGTCCACGGCATACCTGGCCGTCGGCGCCGACCTGCCCGAGGTGCGCGGCGGGTCGGACGCCGCGGACGCCCGCTGGTGGCCGGTCGGCCAGGCGCTCGGCCTGGACCTGGCCTTCGACCACCGGGAGATCCTCGGCGACGGGGTGGAACGGGCCCGCGCCAAGCTGGAGTACAGCGACCTCGCGCTGAGGTTCGTCCCCTCCCGGTTCACGATGCCCGAGCTGCAGGCGGTCTACGAGACGGTCTGGGGTATGCCGCTCGATCCGCGCAACTTCGCCCGGAAGGTCGTGCGGACCGAGGGCTTCGTGACGGAGACGAGGGGAGGAGCGACGCGGGGGCCGTGGGCGACCGGCGAAGCTGTATGCGGCCGCGGGTGCGACCGAGCTGCAGCCGCCGCTGCGGCGCGACTGAACGGGGTCGGTCCGGTGGCGTGCTGGACCAGGGATCAGCGCGATCGTGGTGCTGGCGCCGCACGCGGGTGAGTGCCACCCTGAGTCATGACCACCGACCGGACCCGGCGTCCCCGCGAGCCGCGCGGATCGTCACCCTCTCGCTCGAGGGTCTGACGATGGTGGGGGCCGCGGCGGGGGTGCAGGGGTTCCTGGCCGGCGCGTTCGACCCGCTCGTGGACCAGCTGCACGAGGCGTGGCCGCTGGTGGACGGGCGGGTGCTGCCGGCCGTGGCGCTCGGGGGCCTGGTCGCGGTGCCCCAGGGCGTCGCCCTGTTCCTCGGCCTGAGGCGCCACCCCCGGGCCGCGGACGCCGGCCTGGTCGTCGGGGTCGGCCTGGCGGCCTGGGTGCTGCTGCAGCTGCCGCTCATCGGGTGGGGCTCGCCGGTCCAGTGGCTCTTTGCCGGGGTCGGGGTCGCCCAGGCGGTCGGGGCGGCGGTGTGGCGCGCTGCAGCCCGACGTTGAGCGGGATCGGGGCCCCTCCCGGTGCGATACTGGGCCGCCAGCCCTGAGGAAGAGACCCCATGTTCGAGGCGCTCAACGCCTTCATCGAGACGCACGCCGACTCGCCCTGGCTGCTGCCCGTCGTGCTGCTGGTGGCATCATCGACGGCATCCTCCCCCCGGCCCCGGCCGAGAGCACCCTCGTCGCCCTGGCGGCCGTCGCCGCGGCCGAGGGCGAGCCGAGCATCGTCGCCCTCATCGTGGTGGCCGCCCTCGGTGGGTTCCTGGGGACAACCTGACCTACACGATCGGCAGGTACACCGGCTGGGTCGTTTTCAGGGCAGCGAGCGCCCGCGGGTGCGGGCCTTCTTCCTGTGGGTCGCGCGGATGCTGCTGCGGCACGGGGCCATGATCATCATCGTCTGCCGCTTCATCCCCGGCGGCCGACAGATGGTCAACCTCACCGCAGGAGCCATGGAGTTCCCGCGGCGACGCTTCATGCTCTTCGACAGCATCGCGGTGACCGCCTGGGCGGGCTACAACGTCGGCATCGGCGCGGTGGCCGGCGCCTGGCTGGAGGACCAGCCGCTCCTGGGGATGGTGGCCGCCCTCGTGCTCGCGCTCGCGCTGGGCTGGCTGGCCGAGCGTGCGGCCGCCCTCTGGCGGGCGCGGACCGAGAAGGAGATGGTGGCGGAGGCGACGTAACCGCCCGTATGCGCGAAGGGTGCTCCACTGAGCCTGGGGGCCAACAGCGTGTCTCGTGGTGCAGGTGAGACGCGTGTGACAGCCTCGGCATACCTGTCCCCCAGTCTGAAAGCTGGCCACCATGGCGTACGTCGTCGAACCTCCTTCCGTCGTGCGCACCGGACCCGGTGGCGCCACGACCTACGTCAAGCGAAATCCGTTGCTGGCCGTCTTCATCTTCACCGCCTGCCTGAGCCTTGTGGCCGGCTTCTGGGGTGGCCACGGTGCGGCCAGCTGGTACGGATGGGCCGTCTTCGCCATCCTCGGCACCAAGCTGGCTCTTTCTCTCATCCCTCCTCGCCGCTGGGCCGCGGCGCCTGGGGACCTGCGGGTCGGCGTCATCATCACGTCTTACAACGAGGACCCCCGTTATCTCGCCGCGTGCCTGGACTCCCTCCTGGCGCAGACCCGGCCGGCCGAAAGCATCGTCGTCGTCGACGACTGCTCGACGGACGAGGGCGGGCACCGACTGGCCCAGCGCTACGCCAGCCGACATCCCTCTGTCGTGGCACTGAGGCACCAGCACAATGCGGGGAAGCGGCAGGCACTCGCCACCGGTTTCCGTGAGCTCGAGGACAGGGCGGACGTCTTCCTGTGCGTGGACTCCGACACCATCCTCGAGGTCAACGCCGTCGAGGAAGGTCTGGCTCCCTTCTCCGATCCGCGGGTCACGGCGAGCACCGGTGTCGTCGTCGTCGCCAACCACGAGCGCAACCTCCTCACCCGGTTGGTGGACGTCCGCTACATCAACGCCTTCGTGGGCGAGCGCGCCGCATACTCGCGTCTCGGCTCCGTGCTGTGCGTGTGCGGGTCACTTGCGTTCTACCGTGCCGACGTCGTCCTGCGACACCTCGACGCCTTCCTGAACCAGACGTTCCTGGGTCAGGTGGCGACCGTGGGTGACGACCGGCACCTGACCAACTGGTGCCTGACCGAGGGGAAGGTCGTACTGGCCGAGAACGCCATCGCGCACACCGCGGCTCCGGAGCGGTGGAGCCACTACTTCCGTCAGCAGACCCGCTGGGGTCGCTCCTTCTTCCGCGAGTCGCTGTGGGTGTTGCGGCACCGCAGTCCCCGCATCCTGGCCTGGTGGCTCACACTGGTAGAGCTCACGCAGTGGCTGGTCTTCTCCTCGATCCTCGTCTACATCATCGTCATCCACCCGATGGTGACCGGTGACCTTCTCCTGGCTGAGTACCTCCTCTTCGTCGCCGTCATGGCCATGGCGCGCTCCGTCCGGTACTTCGACGTGAAGAGGCTGCACCAGACCCCCGGCTCCCGGCTCCACTCCTTCCTGGTGACACCGGTCTACGGCTATCTCACGGTCTTCGTGATGGCCCCGTTGCGTATGTGGTCCCTGCTGACCCTCAGGAAGAGCATCTGGGGGACCCGTGAGAACGGAGTCGAGGTGCGGGCGTCTGGTCTGGCATCCCTGCGCGCCCGCAACGCGGACCTCGTCGAACCGGCCCTGGCTGACGTGAGTGACGTCCGCGCCCAGGCAGGGGACGTCCGTCCAGAGGTGCCGACGTCGCGTGCGGTGGCCGTGTGAGCCGCGAGGGCACGCTGCGCGACGCACTGTCCCGGATCGGCGCCTGGGACTAGGACGTCGTCACAGCGCGCTTGGCTGGCGGCGTCCTTGTGACAACCCCTTACCCGGCCGCGGACCTCAACCTCTCCAGCAGGGGCTCGGCGCACTCCCGGAGGAACTGGTCCTGGCTCTCGCCACCGATCTGCACCAGAGCGATGTCGGTGAAGCCGGCCTCCCAGTAGGGCCGGACCGCCTCGACGATCCCGTCGAGGTCCGGCCCGCAGGGGATCTGCGCGGCCACGTCCTCCGGACGGACGAACTGGGTGGCCCCCGCGAAGCCGGCCGTCGTCGGCAGGTCCGCGTTGACCGACCAACCCCCGGCGAACCAGCGGAACTGGTCGTGCGCCCGCTCCACCGCCCGCTGCTCGTCCGGGTCCCAGCAGATCGGGATCTGGCCGACCGCCCGCGCCGGGCCACCGTCCCCGATGCGCGGGGCGCCGTCGGTGCCGTTCCACTGCTCGATGAGATCGCTCGAGGGCTCGGTCGCGACGAGGTGGTCGGCCAGCGGGGCGAACCGGGCGACGGCCTCCTCCCCGCCGACCGCGAGGGCGATGTCGACACCGTCCTCGGGGAGGTCCCACACCCGGGCCGACGGCACGTCGAAGTACTCACCCCGGTGTTCCACGAGCTCACCGGTGTGCAGGGCGCGGATGATCTCGACCGCCTCGGCCAGCATCTCCTGGCGGGTGCCCACGGTCGGCCACCCCTGCCCCACGACGTGCTCGTTGAGGTTCTCCCCGCTGCCCAGGCCGAGCGTGAAGCGGCCGTCGGCGAGGATCTGCAGCGTCGCGGCCTTCTGCGCCACGACGGCCGGGTGGTAGCGCATCGTCGGGCAGGTGACGTAGGTCATCAGCCCGACCCGCTCGGTCGCGTGGGCGACGGCGCCCAGGACGCTCCACGCGTAGGGGGAGTGACCCTGGGCCGACAGCCACGGGAAGTAGTGGTCGCTGCTCACCTCGAAGTCGAAGCCGCGCTCCTCGGCGGCGATCGCGAAGCGGACGAGGTCCTTGGGTCCGGCCTGCTCGGTCATCAGGGTGTAGCCGAAACGGATGTCGCTCATGACGCCATGCTCGCGGCCCGGCCGGGGTCGCGCCCGCCGAAGATGTCCCGCCTGCCGTCTGTCCGGCCCCCGTCACCCCGTCAGGACCGCCGGACCCCGTAGCGCACGTGCGTCGCGTAGCTCGAGCTCCACACGCCCAGCACCTCGAGGTCGAGGTCCAGGTCGAGGCCCTCGAAAAGCCGCTTGCCCCGGCCGAGCACCACCGGGGCGGTGGAGATCGCCAGCTCGTCCACCACCCCCGCCCTCAGCCCCTGACGGATCAGATCGGCCCCACCGCCCAGCGAAAGGTGACCGTCCCCGGCCAGCTCGCGCGCCTTCCCCACGGCGGCCTCGAAGCCGTTGACGAAGACGAAGCCCGAGCTCGGGTCCGGCTGGTCCTCGGTGCGGTGCGTGAGGACGACCACCGGTCCGGGGAACGGGTTGGTCCCGCCCCAGGCGCCCGCGGCGTCATACATGCCGCGGCCGATGACCCCGCTGCCGAGGCCGTCGGTCACCGCCTCGAAGAACTCCCGGTCCGCGCCGTGCATGCCGTCGGTGTCGTGACCGGCCTGGTAGGTCCACGGACCACCCATGACCCAGTGGTGGAGCCGCTCCCCGCCGACGCCGAGGCCCTGACCGGCACGGTCGTCCGGCCGGTCACGAAGCCGTCGACCGAGGTGGTGATGGACGCGACGACCCTGCCCATGGCGACCTCACCCTCCGAGCAGGTCGCCCAGACCTCCGCTGCGGCCGGTGCGCTCGCCGCTGCCGGCGGTCTGGGCGTTCTCGGCCGGCTGCACGAGCACGTGCCCGTTGCCGCTGAAGGCCATCTGGATCGTCTCGCCGGTGCCGCCGCGGATCATCGAGCCGAGCCCGCCGGTGTCCACCCGCACGTCCATCCGCACGCCCGCGGTCCAGAGCACGACCGCGTGCGCGTCGGCGAAGGTCGGCGCCTGAGCGACGTCCAGGGCGACGGGCTCGCCCTTGCTGGTCACCGCGACATACCCCGAGCCCTTGAGCACCACGTTGAACAGACCGCCGGCCATCATCCCGCCACGGACGGCGACCCGGTGGATGTCCCAGTCGATCGAGGAGCTGAAGGCGAGCACGTTGGCGCCGTTGACCGAGATCATGTCGTTGTCGAGGTAGAGGATCTGCACGTCGGCGGCGCTGTCGGCCAGGAAGAGCTCACCCTGGCCCGTGCACTCCATGATCGGCACGCCCTCGCCGGTCATCGCCTTCTTCAGCATCCGGTCCAGCCCGCCGGAGCCCCGGTTGGCGAAGCGGATGTCGCCCTGGTAGGCCACCATCGAGCCCATCCGCGCGCTCACCGGCCCGTAGTCCATCCGGACCTTGAGCAACTTGGAGTTCTGCCGCACGAACTGGTCGCGGGACTCGGTCTCCTTGAACTCCTCGAAGAGGGAGCCGTGGATCGCCATGGGTGCTTCTCCTTGCCTGGTCGGGTCGAGAACGAGGTATGCGGTCGCGCCGGCGGGCGAGGAGGCCCCCGGACCGTCCACGACCCGAGTATGGTCGGTGGCGAAGGCACTTGTCAGCAAAGGAGCAGGCAACGATGGGACTTTTCGACAAGGCGATGAAGACCGCGAACGAGCTGGCCGGCAAGGCCGAGACGATGCTCTCGCAGAGTGGCCTCAACGTGCCGGGCGCCACCGGCGGCGAGGCGGCGCGGCTCTACCAGGAGCTGGGCCGGCTCGTGCACGAGGAGCACCGGGGCGCTCCCGCCGACGGCGCGCGTCGCTCCTAGCTGCTCCGCCAGCTGGACACGCTCGCCGAGCAGGCGGCCTCGGCACCCCCGCCGCCCGGGGCGCCACCCCCGCCCGGGGGAGGGCCAGCGTCCTACGGTGGCGCGCCGACCTCCTACGGTGGGACGCAGCCTCCCCAGGGCGGGGCCGCCACGTCCTACGGGCAGCAGGCTGACGGCCCGTCCAGCCCGCCGGCACCGCCAACCGCCCCGACTTCTCCCGAGGCACCCTCGACGCCTCCACCCCCGCCCCCACCTCCGCCGCCGTCCACCTGAGGCCTCCCGCGACATCGTGGTGCGGGGCTCCTGTGACACATTGATCGTCGGGACGATCAATGTGTCACAACGCCGGACCTGGGTCGCCACTCACCGGCCAGCGCAGGCCGGGGCCGTCGTCGGTCGGTCCCGCCGCGCTGACCTGGCCGCGCCGACCTACTCGTCGCGGGCCACGACCTTCGCCTCGCCGATGGTCACGCCGGGGACCGACAGGCCCTTGAGGGCCTTGGAGACCCCGGCCACCAGCGACGAGGGCGCCCGGTCCTCCTCGCGGATGTCGTCGGGGGACAGCGAGCCCTCGGGGGTGTCGGACTCGACGGCCTCGACGAGGGCGGCCTCGTCGGTGATCTCGGCGTCCAGGGTGATGGTCAGCGTGTGCTTGCTCATCGTCCGAGCCTGACGGATCCACCCCGCCTCGGCCATCTGGGTGGCCACGTCACGGCACCTCACCCCACGCCTGGCCCTTGCCGCATCCCCTGGTGAGCCGCTTTACTGGTCGGACGCTCACCGCCGAGAGAGGTCGCCCATGCGCCCAGCCCCAGCAGCTCCCCGGCGGTTCCTGGCCGTCACGGCCCCCCTCCTCGCCGTGCTCCTCCTCACGGCCTGCGGTGGGGGCGACGACGAGGCCACGGAGGATCCGGTCGCCGCGGCCGAGGCGGATCCTGCGGCCGAGGACTCCGACGACGCGGGGGACGCCGGTGGGGACGACTCCGGCGAGGAGGGCGCCGCGATGGACGAGACCGAGGACGTGGTCGCCGAGGAGGCGGACGGGTCGGTCGAGGCCAACCGGGTCTGCGACGCGCTGACCGCGGCGGACCCCGACACCGCCTTCGCGGACCTGACCTTCGACACCCCCCAGCCCGGCACAAACGTCGCCGCCTGCCGCATGGCGCTGACCAACGCCGAGGGCGAGGGGCTGTCCGCCGCCCTGGACCAGAACGACCTGTTCTCGGTCTACCAGGAGCAGTACGCCGAGGACGAGGACGTCTACCGCGAGATTGCCGGGCTGGGTGAGGAGGCCTTTATCCTCAACGACGCCCAGCTGCACGTCCGGCAGGGGGACGAGCGGTGGATGATCAGCCTCCAGGCGTTCGTCTTCGGCGACGACCCGGCCATGCCGGAGCCGTCGGCCACCGAGGCCGGGCTGACGGAGATCGCGCGCACCCTCCTCGACCGGTAGCCGTCCCGGCTGGTTCTATGCACCCGTGACTCACCCCGAGCCCGGGCACGCCCGCGGCACCTCCGCATACCGCCGCCTCCTGGCCGCGCTCCTGTGCGCGGGCGTCGCGACCTTCGCCCAGCTCTACTCCCCGCAGGGGGTGCTGCCGCAGATCGCCGCGGACCTCGGCACCAGCGCCGACCGGGCCGCCCTGACCGTCTCGGCCGCGACGCTGGGGCTGGCGCTCGCCGTCGTGCCGTGGTCCTTCGTCGGCGACCGGTTCGGGCGGCTGCGGTCGATGATCGTCGCCGTCGTGAGCGCCACGGTGCTCGGTCTCCTTTCGGCCTGGGCCCCGACCTTCGAGCTCGTGCTCGCGCTGCGGCTGCTGGAGGGTGCGGCCCTCGGTGGCGTCCCCGCGCTGGCGATGGCCTACCTCAACGAGGAGGTCGACGCCCGCGCGGCCTCGATCGCGGCCGGCTGGTTCGTCGGCGGCACCACCGTCGGTGGGCTGCTCGGGCGGGTGGTCGCCACCCCGGTCGCGGACGTGACCTCGTGGCGGGTGGGGATGACGACAGTGTCGGTGATGGCGGCGCTCGCGGCCGTGGCCTTCGTCGTGCTCGCCCCGCGGGAGCGCCGCTTCGTCGCGGTGCGGGTCGGCAGCCTCCTCGACCAGACCCGGCGGGTGCTCATCAACCTGCAGGACCGCGCGCTCGTGGGTCTCTACCTCTCCGCCTTCCTGCTCATGGGCGGCTTCGTCGCCGTATACAACTACCTGGGCTTCCGGCTGAGCGCCGAGCCGTACCTGCTGCCCGGCTGGGCGGTCGGGCTCGTCTTCCTCGCCTACCTGGCCGGCACCGTCTCCGCGCCGCGGGCGGGGGAGCTGGCCGCACGGCACGGCAGGTATGCGGTGCTCGTCGCCAGCGTCCTGGTGATGCTCGCCGGCCTGCTCCTCACCCTGACCGGCCCGTTGTGGCTGGTGCTCACGGGCCTGGTCGTGCTCACGGCGGGCTTCTTCGGTGCGCACTCCGTCGCGTCCGGGTGGGCCGGGGCCCGGGCGGTGACGGCCCGTGGGCAGTCGACCGGGCTCTACAACCTGGCCTACTACGGCGGCTCCAGCGTGCTCGGCTGGGCCGGGGGGCTGGCCTTCGAGGCGGTCGGCTGGGGAGGGGTCGTGGCCTTCGTCACGGCGGCCGCTCTCACGACACTCCTCGTCCAGCGGCTCCTGGTGAGTGAACAATCGGTAGCGTGAGGGCGCCGACCAACGACGGAGGAGCCCCCATGTCCGACCCACGCACCGTTCCAGGTGACCACCTGCGCGACTACGGACCCGATCCGGACCGTGGGGCGGAGATCGCCCAGCAGTCGCCGGGGGAGCGCGACCCGGGCCTGGAGGAGCGTCCCAACCGCATCCGGTGGATCGGCCTGGCGGCCGGCCTCCTGGCTGCGCTGCTCGTCTACGTCGTCATGCCCGGGGACGTGGCGCACGCGGCCCGGCTGACCGCCGCCGTCGCCGTCCTCATGGGCGTCTGGTGGATGACCGAGGCGCTGCCGATCCCCGTCACCGCCCTCGTCCCGCTCGTCGTCTTCCCCGTCCTCGGTGACGCCAGCGTCAACGAGGTGGGGGCGTCATACGGCAACAACATCATCTTCCTGTTCATGGGCGGCTTCATGCTGGCGCTGGCCATGCAGCGGTGGAACCTGCACCGGCGCATCGCGCTGGTCACCGTGCGCGCCATGGGGACGAACCCCGCCATGGTCGTCGCCGGCTTCATGATCGCCACCGGCTTCCTGTCGATGTGGGTGTCCAACACCGCCACGGCCGTGATGATGCTGCCCATCGGTGTGTCCGTCCTGCTGCTGGTGGCGCGCCTGGGCACCGAGACCGGCTCGGGCGGCGCCGAGGACGCCTTCGACGGGGTCGACGTCGACGCCGACCCCACCTCCCAGCAGGTCAAGGACGCGGTCATCGAGTCCAACTTCGGCACCGCCCTGATGCTCGGCATCGCGTACGCCGCCTCGATCGGCTCGCTCGGCACCATCATCGGCACGCCGCCGAACACCCTGCTCGTGGGCTACCTGGCGGAGAACCACGACATCACCATCGGCTTCGGGCAGTGGATGATGGTCGGCGTCCCGCTGTCGATCGTCTTCCTCGTCATCTGCTGGTTCCTGCTGACCAAGGTCTTCTTCAAGCCCGAGATCGACGAGATCCCCGGCGGGCGCGAGATGATGACCCGGGAGATCGACAAGCTCGGCGGCATGTCCCAGGGCGAGATCCGCGTGCTGGCGATCTTCGTCCTGGCCGCCGCCTCCTGGGTGGGCATCCCGCTGCTCTTCGACGAGCCCCCCATCGACGACGCCGGCATCGCCGTGACGATCGCGCTGCTGCTCTTCCTCCTGCCGGCCGGCGCCGCCCGCGGCGTGCGCCTGCTCGACTGGAACAGCGCGGTCGCGCTGCCCTGGGGCGTCCTGCTCCTCTTCGGTGGCGGGCTCGCGCTCTCCGCGCAGTTCGGCTCCTCGGGGCTGACCGAGTGGATCGGCACCCAGGCCGAGGGCCTCGGCGGGCTGCCGGTGGTCCTGCTGGTCGTCGTCTTCACCGCCGGGATCATCTTCCTCACCGAGCTGACCTCCAACACCGCGACGGCCGCGACCTTCCTCCCCGTCGCCGCGGTGTCGCCCTCGGCCTCGGCGTCGACCCGATGCTGCTGGCCATCCCGGTCGCGCTGGCCGCCACCTGCGCCTTCATGCTCCCGGTGGCGACCCCGCCCAACGCGATCGCCTTCGGCTCGGGCTACGTCACCATCCCGCAGATGGTCAAGGCCGGCCTGTGGCTCAACCTCATCGGGATCGTGCTCGTCACCCTCACGGTCATGACGCTGGCGGTGTGGGTCTTCAGCATCGTCTACTGAGGTTCGAACCCCTGTGGGCCTTCAAGGTTATCGATCGGAAGGGTGCGATTCATTTTGCCTCGTCGGGTCGTGCTGACGAGTCGACGGTGAGGACAAGAGTGTTCCAGTAGTCCCACTCCCTCACGTAGCCCATGAACTCCCCACGCTCGTTCTGGACGGCGATGGGCATCTGGCTATCGGAGCCGCCAGCGTCGGCGGAGTCGACTAGGGCTTCCCGAAGGTCTTCCACCGACATCACTGTTTCACCGGGCAAGATGCGCTCTGCCCACGCGCCGCTCTCGAAGACGCTGCCGACGAAGACCCCACACATTTCGCCAGCGTCGTCGAGGAGCGCGATGATGGCCTCACCCCCGTCACCGGTGCCGTTGCCGATGCGCACCGACTCGCTCACGGAGCCAGGAAGGATCCAAGGACGTCCCTCCGCGTGGGACAACCGGCCATCCTTCTTAACCTGCTCCACGGTCGTGATGCAGATGGTGCCACTCTCTACATTCAACTCACCGCCTGGAATAGCATGGACGGGCTGCGTTCCCCGCCGACAAACGCCGACCCCGGTGGTGCCGTCACCCTTCACCGCGGCGATCACGAGATCCCATTCCTCACTGTCGGCGCGCAGCCCCAGAGGCACGGTCACGCCGTCATAGGCTGCGAGCTCGCCACTAAGCCTGATAGTGGCTCGCTCAAAGACCTCGACGGTCATGTCATAACCAGGAACCGCGATCTTGACCTTGTCCGCACCGTTGAAGAGCTCCACGACGTACGGCATCGAGTGGCGGAGCGAGGGGGTGGGGCGGTCGAAGTAGTTAAGTCTGCGCTGGTCTGCCATAGAGAGAGTGAAGCACAGCACCGACACGCCCGGAGAGCGGAGCCAAGCCATGACGCGCAGGCGCGGGCACCGAGGCAGATCTCGCTACAAGGCGAGTGGTCGACTGGGCCGTGCTCACCTGACAATTCGTGGGGTCCCCGCTGAACTGGTGACGCCGACGTCCGTTGTGCTGCGGAGAAAGGTGCGTGGTTGCGGACCGCGGTCCTGCGGCTGCCTGCCGTCCCGGCGGTAGCGCAAGGCAGCACTTCGCGCCGCAGGACGCCTGGGGTCAGGACCGTCCGGCGACCTGACGCCGACGCAGCCCCAGGAGGCCGAGGGCGACCGCGACGACCGTCAGTGCTGCCAGCACCACCAGCGGGACGAGCGCCACGTCCTCGACCGGGACCTGGGCCGGGTGGCTCAACGGGGACAGGTCCACGACCGCCTGCGGCACGTCCAGCAGCGTGGCGAAGGTGCCCGCGAAGACGATCAGGCCCACCATCGCCCAGCCGACCGGTGCCAGCAGGCCCGGGAGCCAGCCGTGCAGGAGGGCGGCCAGACCGAGCACGGCGAGCACCGCCGGGACGAGGTTGAGGTGCGCCACGGTGCTGTCGCCCGTGAGCGACGGGTCCCCGGTGACGGCGGTCGCGGCCACCCCGGTGAGCACCCCGGTCACCACCATGATCAGCGTCGCCTCCACGGCAACCACCGCCAGGTGGGACCCGGCCCAGGCGGCCCTGCTGGTGGGCGTGGCCAGCACCAGCTCAGCACGACCGGCCGCCTCCTCCGCGCGCAGCGACTGCACCGCATACACGACGTAGGCGCAGGTCAGCATCGCGCTGAAGACCGACAGGAAGGCGACGTAGCCCAGCGTCATCTGCTCCGCCCCGAACATGGCCTGCATCTCGGGCGGAAGGGCGTCGGCGGAGTCGAGCATGACCTGGGTGAAGGCGCCGTCGATCACCCCCAGGAAGAGGATGGCCGCGCCCCAGGCCAGCACCGGTCCCCGCTGGAGACGCAGCGCCAGGCCCCACGGAGAGCCCAGAGCGGCGCCACCACGTTCGTGGCCACGCCGGGTCGGCAGCAGCCCGGCCCCGAGGTCCCGACGACCCTGGAGCACGTAGGCGAGGGCGACCGTGGCGCCCGCGAGGGCGAGCAGGAGGAGCAGCGGCCACCACCGGTCGAGCACGTACGGCGCCGCCTGGGCACCCCAGCCCAGCGGCGACGCCCAGGACAGCGCGCTGCCGCCGGTGGCGACCATGTCGCCCAGGGCCCGCAGCGCGAAGGCGGCCCCGAGCACCAGACCTGCCAGACCGGCGGCGCCCCGCGAGTGGGCGCTCAGCTGGGCCGTGACGGCGGTGATCCCGGCGAAGGCGAGGCCGACCAGGCCGACGGACGCAGCGACGACCGCCGAGCCGGGGGCCGGATAGCCGTTGACGAGAGCGAGCATCCCGACCACCACGGCGGCCAGGACGTTCGTGACCACGGCCACGACGAGGGCCGCGGTGAGCGGCGCCTGCCGGCCGACCACGTCGGCCCGCACCAGCTCCGAGCGTCCGCTCTGCTCCTCCAGGCGGGTGTGCCGGGTGATGAGCATGATGTTCATCAGCGCGGCCAGCAGCAGCAGGTAGAGGAGGTAGCCGGCGGCGAAGAAGCTGGCGTGGGTGGGGTCCTCCATCCCGTAGGCGGGGCCGGTGAAGAGGCGGCCGACGGGCTGCTGCACCATCGGCGTCACCGCGGCCAGGTCGGCCTCGGTGGGGGCGAGCTGGGGCAGCGCGGCCCCGAGGTAGAGCATGAACAGACCCAGGCCGCCGACCCAGGCGGGCAGCTTGATGCGGTCCCGCCGCAGCATCAGGCGGACCAGGGTGGCGGTGCCTGTCGTGGGCCTGACGGACCGGTGCTCGGGGGCCGGGTCGATGACGTCCGGGCGGCGCGGGTGCGTGGTCGTCGTCCCCATCTCAGGCGACCTCCGCGTCCTGGCGCGAGGGCAGCTCGTCACCGTAGTGACGCATGAGCAGCTGCTCCAGCGTGGGCGGGTGTGCCACGATCGAGGTGACGCCCAGCCCGGCGAGCACCTGCAGGACCGGTTCGACCCGGTCGCCGTCGACGTCGAGCCGGACCTGGTCGCCGGAGCGCTCGAGCGCGTGCACACCGGGCAGGTCGGCGAGCCCGTCGGCGGGCCGCCGCAGGGAGGCCACGACGGTGGTGCGGGACATGTGCCGCAGGTCCTGCAGCGTCCCGCTCTCGGCGACCCGACCGGCCCGGATGATGGAGACCCGGTCGGCGAGGACCTCTACCTGGGCCAGGATGTGGCTCGAGAGCAGGACGGTGGGCCCTGCGGCGCGGCCTCGCGGATGCACTCCTGGAAGACGACCTCCATCAGCGGGTCCAGCCCGGCGGTGGGCTCGTCGAGGAGCAGCAGGTCCACGGGGGAGGCGAGCGCGGCCACGAGGGCCACCTTCTGCCGGTTGCCCTTGGAGTAGGTGCGCGCCTTCTTGCCGGGGTCGAGATCGAAACGCTCGACCAGATCGTCGCGGCGGGCCCGGTCGAGGGTGCCGCGCAAGCGGGCGAAGAGGTCGATGGCCTCGCCACCGGTCAGGTTGGGCCACAGCTCGACGTCGCCGGGCACGTAGGCCAGCCGGCGGTGCAGCCGGACCGCCTCGTCCCAGGGGTCCTGGCCGAAGAGCCGGGCGGTGCCCCCGTCGGCCTTGAGCAGACCGAGGAGCACCCGGATCGTCGTGGACTTCCCGGCCCCGTTGGGCCCGAGGAACCCGTGCACCTCGCCCGGTTCGACGCTCAGGTCGAGCCCGTCGAGGGCGCGGGTGGCGCCGAAGGTCTTGACCAGTCCCTCGGTGAGGATGACGGGTGTGGTGCTCATGTTGCGTCCTTCTGGTCGGGGTGGTCGGGGTTCTCGGTCTGGTCGGGGTCCCCGGGAGGTCCGTCCGACGCTCCTGCGTGCAGGTCCGGGCCACCGTCGCCACGGGCGGCGATCGCCTCCTCGGTCAGCACCCCCGAGGTGAGGATCTCCGAGGCCGGGAGGATGTAGGGCAGCACGTCGCCACCCTCCCCGAGCACGTCGGCGCCGAGCATCCGGTGCAGCTGCTCGTGCAGGATGAGGACGCCCATCGACCAGAGGGTGAGGACGACCATCCGGGCGCGGGGGTCCGCGGTGGGGCGGACCATGCCGGCGCGCTCGGCCTCGGCGGTGTACTGCAGAGCACTGTCCACCAGGTCGTCCATCAGCGCGTCCAGGTGCGGGCTGCCCTCGACGAGGACCCGGGCCAGGTAGCGCAGGACGGAGCGTCCCTCGTCCATCCGCGAAACCATCGACACCAGGTCGGCGCCCGGGCCCTCCGCCATGGCCCGGCTCTTGGTCTCCCGGATGGTCCGCACGACCTGCTCGTCGCAGGCCTCCCGCAGGCCCTCCTTGGTGCCGTAGTGGTGGATGACCAGCGCCGGGGACACCCCGGCCTGTGCGGCGATCGCCTTCAGGCTGGTGCCCCGCACGCCCTGCGCGCCGAAGAGCTCGACGGCCACGGTGAGGATGCGGTCGCGGGCCGTGGGGGATTCATCCTGACTGAACACACAGTCAGCCTAGACTGAACGAGCGTTCAGCCGCAAGGGGTGGAGCAGACGAGGGAGGGCCTGGGCGGCGCTCCCGCCAGGTCGAGACCAGGGTCCGGAGCCGCGAGGGAAGCACCAGGGCCTCGCCGTGCTTGTCACTGGAGCGTGTCCCGCGCACCCCGACACGAAGGACCCCCATGACCGACCAGCAGACGATCGTTCTCACCGGCGCCAGCGACGGCATCGGCGCCGCAGCTGCCCGCCAGCTCGCCGAGCATGGGCACCGGGTGGTGGTCGTCGGGCGCTCGCCGGAGAAGACCGCGGCTGTCGCCGAGGAGATCGGCGCGCCCTTCCACGTCGCGGACTTCGCCGACCTCGCCCAGGTGCGGGCCCTCGCCGAGGAGCTCACGGCATACCCGCGGATCGACGTGCTCGCCAACAACGCCGGCGGCATCTTCACCCGGGAGACGACCGTCGACGGTGTCGAGAAGACGTTCCAGGTCAACCACCTGGCACCGTTCCTGCTGACCCACCTGCTGATGGACCGGCTCGTCGAGGCGGACGCGAAGGTCATCCAGACCTCGAGCATCGGGCATCGCGCCTTCGGGAGGATCGACCTGGACGACCTGGACAACAGCCGGGCGTGGAACGCCAACAAGGCCTACGGCGACGCCAAGCTGGCCAACGTGCTGTTCACCAAGGAGCTGCACCGCCGGTACGCCGACCAGGGCGTCAGCGCGGCGGCCTTCCACCCCGGCGGCATCGCGACCAACTTCGCCAACGACACCAGCAGCGTGATGCGGTTCGCCTACCACACCCCGATCCGCCACCTCATGACGAGCGTCGAGACGGGGGGCCGGCGGCTGGTGTGGCTCGCCGAGGGCACCCCCGGGGTGACGTGGCGGTCGGGGGAGTACTACGAGAGGAACAAGCCCGGCAAGGTCAACCCGCAGGTCCACGACGAGGACCTGGCGCGAGGGCTGTGGAAGCGCAGCGAGGCGATGCTCGGCCTGTGAGGCCGGCCGCTGTCGGACCTCGCCCGTAGGCTCCGGTCATGAGCAAGGGTGCTTGGACAGGCAGAGGTATGACGTGGGCGCGCGACTGATCCCGGCGGAGCCGGTCTTCGTCAACAACGCGGAGGGGGAGGTGTGCGAGCGGCTCGTGCGCAACCTGGGTGACGACGACGTCGTCCTGGCGAACCTCCGGCTGACCGATCACCACCAGGACCACGAGGCCGATCTCGTCGTCCTCATGCCGGGGGCGGGCCTCGTCGTGGTGGAGGTCAAGGGCGGCAGCGTGGAGGTCGACGGCGACGGCCGGTGGTCGCAGCACGGCGGGGGCCGGTCACGCAGGATCGACCCGGTCGGGCAGGCCCGGCGCTCCAAGCACGCCCTGCGGGAGTACGTCCAGGCCGACCCCCGCTGGCGCGACTCCTCCCGCACCCGGGTGCGGTGGGCGCACACGGTCGTGACGCCGTACAGCAGCGTCCCCGACGACTTCTCCCTGCCCGACTGCGGCCGCGACATGATCCACGGCCGGGAGGACCAGCCGCACCTGGCCCAACGGGTGCGGGCGGTCGCCCGGTCGCAGGAGACCAACTGGCGCGAGCCGACCCGCGACGACGTGGACCTGGTCGTGGAGATCCTCAGCGGCCGGAGCCTCATGGTGCGCGACGTGGTTGCCGAGTCCGACGACCGGGAGGCGCGCGCGGACCGGCTCACCCAGGAGCAGGCGATGATCCTGTCGGTCACCCGCCTGCTCCACCGGGTCGAGGTGCGGGGCGGCGCGGGCAGCGGCAAGACCGTGCTGGCGATGGCGCAGGCCAAGCAGCTCACGCGTGGTTTCGCTGGGCAGAAACCGCAACGGGTCGCGCTGCTGTGCTACTCGATCGGGCTGGGGGAGTGGTTCAACCGGGCCTTCGAGGGTGAGCTGCGCAAGTCCCGGCCGGCCTTCATCGGCCGGTTCGAGGAGCTCGCGCGGGCGTGGGGGGCGCAGATCCACGCCGACCGCAACGACTCCGACTTCTGGGAGAAGGAGCTGCCGGCGCGGATGGCGGAGCTGGCCGACGAGCTGCCGGAGGGGAAGAAGTTCGACGCGATCATCGTCGACGAGGCGCAGGACTTCGCGGAGGACTGGTGGGTGCCGCTGCTCGCGGCGCTCAAGGACCCCGACGAGGGCGGGCTCTACGTCTACTCCGACGAGAACCAGAAGGTCTTCGAGCGCTTCGGTCGTCCCCCGGTCGCCCTCGTGCCGCTGGTCCTGGACCACAACCTGCGCAACACCCGGCAGATCGCCGAGAGCTTCGGCCCGTTGGCCCCCATGCGGATGCGCCCGCTGGGCGGCGAGGGGCCGCAGGTGCGCTTCGTGCAGGCCTCGGCGCACGACGCGCTGGGCGTGGCCGACGACGAGGTCGAGGCGCTGCTCGACGACGGCTGGCCGACGCAGCACGTCGCGCTCATCACCACCGGCAGCCGGCACCCGGAGCAGACCTCGCGCCAGGAGCAGCTGGAGCAGGAGGGTTACTGGCGCACCTTCTGGGAGTCCGACGACGTCTTCTACGGTCACGTGCTGGGCTGCAAGGGGCTGGAGCGCCGTGCGGTCGTGCTCTGCGTCAACGAGGACGGCACCCGCGACCGGTCCCGCGAGCGGCTCTACGTCGGCCTCTCGCGCGCCACGGACCAGCTGGTCGTCGTCGGGGACGCCGCCGCGATCCGCTCGATGGGTGGCGAGGAGACCCTGCGCCGCCTCGGCGTGTGAGGACGGCGCAGGGTATGCCGCTCACCGCCCCGGCAGCTGGGCCAGCACGTCGCCGTAGAAGGTGACCTGGGTCCCCGCCGGCAGGCCCGTCTCAGGGTCGTCGGAGGGGAGGATGAAGAAGGTCTCGTAGGAGCAGATCGTCTGTGGGCGGGGGTTGCGACCGGCGACCGCGCCGTTGCCCTTGTAGTCCGCCTCGCCGAACTGGATCTCGACGATGTCGCCCTCCGGTGTCACGGCGACGGCGCCACCGCCGAGGAAGGCGAGAGGCAGCAGCACGCCGGGCTCACCCACGAGGTGACCGGGGGTGAAGGGGCCGTTGCCGCTCGTCCAGATCGTGTAGGACTGGCCGTTGTCGCAGTCGAGGTCGAGGTACTCCGCGTTCGGCGGGGCGGCGGTGGCGGCACCCGCGCCTCTAGCAGGAGAAGGGTGGCGGCGGCGGTGGCGATCGTGGTGCGCATGGAAGTCTCCGTGAGGTCGGAGGGGCCCCGATGGTCCCTACCCGGTCGACCGTAGGACCGGCGCCGACGGAGGCACCATACGCAGTGGTGCGTATGTGCGGTCTCGTGCGCGCCCCGCTCAGACGGCCTCGAGCGCGAAGAAGAGGAAGCCGATGAAGGCCCGCCCGCGCAGGGGCGGCAGCAGCTCCGGAGGGGTGTCCGGCGCCGGCGACGGCTCGGTGATCGCGGTGATGCGGAAGCGGCGGAGGCGAAGGCCGCAGCCATGTCGTGCAGCGGCCGGTGCCAGAAGGTCAGCACCGCCGCCCGCCCGTCGAAGGTGTAGTCCTCGGTGTACTGCGTGACGGAGAAGTAGTCGGCCTGGGGGTAGACGATGGTGTAGGCGCCGGGGTGGTTCACCGACACCAGCAGCCGACCCCCCGGCCTCAGCACCCGCCGCAGCTCGGTGAGCGGCCCGGACCAGTCCTGCAGGTAGTGCAGCACGAGCGAGGCGACCACCAGGTCGAACTCGGCGTCGCCGAAGGGCAGCGGTTCACCGAGATCGGCCTCGTGCAGGTCGGCCTCCTCGCCCAGCCTGCGGCGGGCCAGGTCGACCATCGCCGCGCTCGCCGTCGACGCCGCTCACGGCCGCGCCCCGGTCGAGCGGGCCGCCGACAGCGGCCCGGAGCCGCATCCCGCGTCGAGGACCCGCAGACCGGAGACGTCCCCCGGCCAGACGCAGCATCTCGGGCCGCTCTAGTAGGCGTTGAAGAGGCTCGACTCGTTCTCAGCGGCGTAGGCGGCCGCGAAGCTGTCGTAGGCGGGCCGTGCCGGTCGTCTCGTTCTCGGCGGAGGACATCTGCCATGTCTAACCGCTCGGCTGGCGCTGGCGGGGACGGCGCGCTGAGCGCTCGTCCCGGTCTCGGGCGCGCGAGCAAGGTCGCGACACGCCGGGCCGGACGACCTCCCAGGGTGCATGTGAACCCATCAGGTCGGTCTGGGCGGGCGAGTCTCGACCCGCAGGCGTCAGGTGGCTGGGTCGTCGGGCTGAGACGGGCGGGACAGCCCGGGCAGCAGCGCCTGGCCCTCCCGCAGCGCCTGCATGGCCCCGGGGGTGCTGGCCGATCAACGCGTGCCCCTTGCGGCGGTAGCGGACGAGCTGCAGGGCTCCGAGGGCCCAGAACGGGAACTGCACCGCCATCGCGACCCGGAAGTCGGCCAGCTCGTAGGTCGCGGGACCGCCGGGGACCGGTGGTCCAGGATCAGCCCGATGAGCCCGATCGTCATCAGGGAGGCGACGAACCCGCCGACGTTGATCATCCCGCTCGCCGGCCGTAGCGCTCGGAGGGGTGGAAGGTGCGGGCCAGGTCGAAGCTGACCATCGACCCCGGCCCACCCACGGCCGTGACCATCACCATGACCACGAGCAGCACAGGGGTGCGGGGCCCGGCCAGAGCAGCACCACGGCCCACGTGGGGCGATGGCGGCCACCAGGAGCAGGACCAGCGACGAGCGGTGGTAGGGGACCCGGCTGGTCAGCACCCCGATGAGAGGGCCCGCCACCATCGCGGTCACGGTCATCAGGATGAGCATCCCGCTGGCCACCGTCGACTCCAGACCCTGCGCGATGAGGAACGGATAGCCCCACAGCATGGTGAAGACCGTCGGCCCGAACTGCGAGGAGAAGTGGACCCACAGGCCCAGCCGGGTCCCGGGGTTGCCCCATACCTCGGCCATGGTCCGGGCCAGCGCGCGGATCTTGATGCGCTCGACGACCTCACCGGTGTAGGGGGAGTCGCGCACGAGCAGCAGCAGCGCGATGCCCAGCACGACCCCGGCCCCGGCGGCGATGCCGTAGGACCAGGTCCAGCCGAAGCGAGCCAGCGCCGCGCCAGCGGGGTCGCGGCGGCGACCGCCCCGAGCTGACCGACCATGCTGGTCAGCTGGGTGACCATCGGAGCCTGCTTGACGCGGAACCACAGGGCGATGAGCCGCAGGAGGCTGGTGAAGACCATGGCGTCCCCGCAGCCCAGCAGGACACGGGCCGCGACGCCCGCCTCGAAGGTGCCGGCGAAGGCGAACCAGAACTGGCCGGCGGTCATCAGCGTGAGACCGACCAGCATGAGCAGCTTCGACCCGTAGCGGTCGATGAGCACGCCGACGGGGATCTGCATGGCCGCGTACACGGCCAGCTGCAGGACCGTGAAGGTGGACAGCTGGGCGGCGGTGATGTCGAACCGCTCGGCGGCCACGATCCCCGCCACGGACAACGAGGTGCGGTGGAAGACGGCCAGGGTGTAGACGCTCAGGCCCACCAGCCAGATCACCCAGGCGCGACGCCGCCCGATGTTGTGCACCTGTCGCCGGAGCTGAGCAGCCATCGTGCGTCCCGTCCCTCCTCTCCGGTGGCGGTGCCCGCGGCACCAGGCTCAGTATGGGGTCGTGCCCCTCCGGGGCACGACCCGTCCTGCCGACCATCGGAGGAGGCGTGGTGCACCCTCGCATCAACGTGATCACCCTGGCCGTGACCGACCTCGACCGGTCGCTCGGCTTCTACCGGGCTGGAGTCGCCGGGGGTGGTCGGCACCGAGTTCCCCGGGGACGCGAGCAGCCCGGCGGGGGACGTCGCGATGTTCGAGCTCGAGGGCGGTCTGGTGCTGGCCCTCTACCCCCGCACCGAGCTGGCCAAGGACGCCAACGTCGCGGTCGGCCCGCCGAGCAGCGGAGAGTTCAGCATCGGGCAGATCGTCGGGACGGTGTCGGAGGTCGACGCGGCGCTGGCCGAGGCCCTGGCGGCGGGGGCCACCTGGACCGAGGAGCCGTACGAACGCCCCTGGGGCATGTACTCCGGCTACTTCCGCGACCCCGACGGCCACCTGTGGGAGATCGTCTGCGACACCAGCGCGAAGGCGGACCTCTAGGCTGCCCGGATGACCGCACTGGCGCCCTACCTCTTCCTGCCCGGCACCGCCCGCGAGGCGCTGACCTTCTGGGCCGACGTCTTCGGCGGAACGGCGCAGGTGCACTCCCTGGCCGACTTCGGCAGGTCGGACGGTCCGCCGGAGGCCGTCGCCCACGGTGAGCTGACGGGGGGACCGGTCACGCTGTTCGCCGCCGACGCGACCGGGGACCAGGCGCCGTTCCGCTGCGAGGGCCTGCTGCTCTCCCTCCTGGGCGCCGCGCCCCCCGCGACGCTGCACGAGTGGTTCGCGAGGCTCGCCGAGGGCGGTCAGGTCGTGGACGACCTGCAGACCCGCCCCTGGGGGGCCACGGACGGCCAGGTCGTCGACCGCTACGGCCTGTCCTGGCTCATCGGCTACGAGGAGCAGGAGCCGGACTCCCGCTGACGACCCGGCCCGGAGCCGGCCGCCCAGGCCTCCGTGAGCCAGCCGACGACCTCGTCGTCCACCTCCGCTGGAGCGCTGAGCTCGACGTGGTGCACCCACACCCCGGGCGAGGGATGGGCGACCTCCTTGACGCGGGCGGAGACCAGCTCGCGCGGCAGGGCGAGGGAGAGCACTGCGGGCACGTCGCTGCGGACGTACTGTCCCGGGCGCCAGACGTAGGCGAACCCGCGGCGGCGCCGGAAGGCGACCTGGCTCTTGGTGACCCGCACGCCCGCCTCGCCGATCGCGGCCACGGCGTCCTGCACCGCGCGGCACACCGCCAGTCCCTGCGGGAACCCTCGGAAGAGGTCCTCCGGCACGAGGTCGCGATCCTCGGGCCCCTCAGGCATGACGGACGCACGTCCGCGCGGTTGGTCGGGCCTCGAGACGTCCGGGGGCGATCGGCTCGCCGCATTGCTCGCAGAGGCCGTACGTCCCCTCCTCCACCCGGGCGATCGCGGCCTCCACCTCCGCCAGGTGCCGCCGCGCCTGGGCGGTCACGGCCGCCAGCTGGGCCCGCTCGAAGGCGATCGTCTGCCCCTCGGGGTCGTGCTCGTCGTCGGCGTTGGAGTCGCGGGACGCCTCGAAGAAGCCCCGCATGTCCACCTCCAGCTGCACCAGACGCTGCTGCACGGCGGTGCGCTCCGCGGCGAGCCGCGCAGCCGGGTCCTCGGCGGCGGGAGGGCCGGGGGAGTCGGGGGAGTCAGGGGTCGGGGGCATGGCCGCGCGTCCCCTCACCGCACCGGCTCGGGCCGGCCACCGCGCCTGGCCAGCTCGGCCTCCGCCCGCGCCAGCCCTCCGTGCTCCAGGCCGGCCAGGTATGACGTGCCCCGCCAGACCGGTCGTCCGCGCCGGGCCACGCGTACCTCGAGCGTCCCGGCGAGGTGCTCCAGGGCGCCCGGGGTGTTGCGCGCCTGCGAGGGGAGGGGTACGGGCAGCACGTGCGCCTCCGGCAGGGGAGAGGCCGCGTCGACCTCGACCTGCCAGCCGTTGACGCGGTCCACCCCGCGCAGCCGCCAGGAGTCGTCGGCGACCTCGGCCTGCACCGGAGTGACCACCGGGTCCCCGAGGCGCAGCACCCGACCCGTGGGGAGGCGGACGACCAGCGCGGTCACCTCGGTGCGCAACGGCATACCCAGCGGTCGGGCGTGGACCTGACCCCCGGCGAAGGCGACGCACGCCTCAGCCTCGGCGAAGGCGTGCGCCTGCCCCCACCACCAGGCGTCGGGGAAGCCCTCCGCCCCCCAGTTCTTCTCGCCGTAGACCTGGGCGCCCCGGAGGGTCCACGTCCGCCCGCCGACGACCGCGGTGCCACTCGCCCGGCCGCCGAGCAGCCAGGGGTGCCAGTACTGGTTGAGCCGGGGCACCGCGTGGAAGACGCTGGACCCGCCGAGGAGCCGTGGCCACCGGTGCAGGGGCTCGATCCGCAGGTCGACCCGGGCGTCCACCCCGAGGTCGACCCGCAGGTGGTGCGCGGTCCCCTCGATCGCCCAGCCGTCGGCCCCGCGACCTCCACGGGCGCCGAGGCCACCGGGCGCCGCCTCCGCACCGGGCAGGGCCTCCGTCCGCAGGAAGCCGTCGGAGCTGGCCATCCCGACCGTGGCCCAGGGGCCGTCCGGCCCCTGGTTGACGCCGACCAGCGCGATGAGCGAGCGGCCGGCGGCACCGTCGGTCACCCGCCAGAAGTAGCCCTCCATCGCGACGCCCGGATGCGAGCGGCGAGGGTCCTGCCACGGCAGGTCGGCGCCGCTGCCGCGGTAGCGCCCGAGCAGGTCCACAGGCCCACCCTAGTGACGTGAGAACGCGGACGCGGTCGTCCTGGACGTCCGCCCCCACAGCGAGTACGCCGCCGGTCACGTGCCCGGTGCTCCCTGAGCCTGGGTATTCTTGCCCGGTGACGACGCGCTCGGCCCCTGCTGACGACCGCCCCCGACATACCCCGCGCCGACGGTGGGTGACGGCATGACCGAGGCCGTCCTGCTCCTGCTGGCGGGGATCGTGGTGATCCTGCTGATCATCGCGGCGAACGGTTACTTCGTGGCCCAGGAGTTCGCCTACATGTCGGTCGACCGCAACCGGCTGGCCTCCCGCGCCCGCGGCGGGGACGCGGCGGCCGAAAGGGCCCTGAAGGTCACGCGGCGGACCTCCTTCATGCTGTCCGGCGCCCAGCTGGGCATCACCGTGACCGGCCTGATGGTCGGGTATGTCGCGGAGCCCATGGTCGGGTCCGCGCTGGGCGTCCTGCTGGGCGGGGCGGGGGTGCCCGAGTCCGTGAGCATCCTGGTCGGCACCGTCGGGGTGCTGGCCGTCGCGACCGTCGTGCAGATGCTCTTCGGTGAGCTCTACCCCAAGAACCTGGCGATCGCCAATGCCGAGCCGATGGCCCGGTGGATGGCCCGGTCCACGCTGATCTACCTGGCTGTCTTCGGCTGGTTGATCGCCTTCTTCGACAGGTCGGCCAACCTGCTGCTGCGGCTGGTCCGCATCGAGCCGATCCACGACCTCGACACCAGCGCGACCGCCGAGGACCTCGAGCGCATCGTCGCCGACTCCCGCGACAGCGGCGACCTGCCGCTGGAGATGTCGATGCTGCTGGACCGCATCCTGGACTTCCCCGACCAGGACGTGGAGCACGCGATGGTGCCCCGGGGCCGGGTGGACACGGTGACCCCCGGCATGACGGTGGCCGAGCTGCGGACCCTCATGGCGCACGCCCACACCCGCTACCCGGTCGTCGACGGTGAGGGGCAGGCCGTGGGGGTGGTGCAGCTCGGGGACATCCTGCGCCTGCCCGCGGACTCCGGCACCGCGGTGGGTGAGGTCATGCGCCCACCGGTCATCGTCCCCACCCTCATGCCCCTGCCGGCGGCGGTGGCCGAGCTGGACGAGGCCGGCGAGCAGCTGGCCTGCGTCGTGGACGAGTACGGCGGGTTCGCGGGCGTGCTGACCATGGAGGACCTGGCCGAGGAGCTCGTGGGGGAGATCACCGACGAGCACGACGCCGAGATGCCGGAGCAGATCCTGGGCGGCGAGGACGACGAGTGGCGGATGGACGGTGACGTGCACGTGGACGAGGTCGAGCGTGCCGTCGGGCACCGGCTGCCCGAGGGTGACTTCGAGACCGTCGCGGGGCTGCTGATCGCGCAGACCGGTGACCTGCCCGACGTCGGGGAGGTGGTGACCGTCGAGCTGCCGCAGGACCCCTCCGAGCTCGTCTCGGACGAGCCGGTGCTGCGCAGCCTCGCGGTCGAGGTCCTCGAGGTGGAGCGGCACGTGCCCAGCGAGGTCCGGGTCCGCCTGCTCACCCGGCCGGCCGACGAGGTGGTCCCCGAGCCTGCGGAGCCGCAGGACGAGGACCAGGACGAGGACCAGGACGAGGAGGAGCGGCGATGACCGACCCCCTCGTCGTGGTGCTGGTGACGGTCGCGCTCATCGTCGCGAGCGCCTTCTTCGTCATCATCGAGTTCGCTTTGCTGGGCGCGCGCCGCCACCGCCTGGAGCTGGAGGCGCCCACGTCGCGCTCGGCCCGGTCCGCCCTGCGCGGGATGAACGAGCTCACGCTCATGCTGGCCGGGGCGCAGCTGGGCATCACCGCAGCCACCTTCGCCCTCGGTGCGATCACCAAGCCGGCGGTGGACGCCTGGCTGGGCCCGCTCCTCACCGGGGTCGGGGTGCCCGAGTGGGTGGCCGGTGGCACCTCCTTCGCGCTGTCGCTGCTGTTCGTGACCTTCCTGCACCTGGTCGTGGGGGAGATGGCCCCCAAGTCCTGGGCGATCGCCCACCCCGAGCGGGCGGCCAAGCTCGTCTCGCCCCCCGGACGGGCCTTCGTGTGGATCGTCCGGCCGCTGCTGCTGGGCATCAACAACCTCGCCAACCGGCTCGTGGCCGCCAGCGGTGTCACCCCGGTGGAGCGGGCTGCGGTGGGAGGTCAGGACGCCGACACGATCCGGTCCCTCGTCGAGCACTCCGCGCAGAAGGGGACCCTGGAGGGCGCCTTCCAGCGGCAGATCGACCGGGTGATCGACCTCGAGCAGCTGACCCTGGGCGACCTGGTGCCGGAGGACCAGCACCCGACGGCCGTCGGGGTGGAGGCCACCGTCGCGGAGGTGCAGGAGGCTGCCGCCGGCAGCGGGCACCTGCGGATCCTGCTGGCGGCGCACGACGGGAGCGCGGCGGGAGTGGTGCACGTGCGCGACACGCTGCTGCACGACGCCCACCACCAGGTCCGCCTGCTGGCGCGCCCCGCCTTCGTCCTCGATCCCGGCACCCCGGTCTACGAGGCGCTCGCGCGGATGCGTGAGCGGGGCGAGCAGCTGACGGTCGTGGCCGGACCTGACCGCACCCACGGGGTGGTGAGCGTCTCGGACATCATGCACCGCGTGCTGCCCAGCAGGGTGCTCGTGGACCCCGCGCTCGGCCCGCCCGAGGCTCGCTGACCACCCAGTTCCCGCCGGGGACCGGGGCGCTCCGAGGCCATTCCCGTCACCTGTCCCGCGCGCTCGCGGCCCCGCGGGAGCGTCGCTACCGTGGGGGTGTGGGGATGCCACGCCCGTGATCGAGCTCTCGGCCCGCGACGCGCGCCGGCTGGCGGTGAGCGCCCAGCTGCTGGCGCGGCCGCGACCGCACGACCTGATCGGCACCGCCGCCGGCCTGGGGGCCGTCCAGGTCGACCACACGGCCCACGTCGCCCCCAGTGCCGAGCTGGTCCTGTGGAGCCGCCTCGGGAGCCGGGTGAGCCGGGCGGCGATCGAGGACGCGATCGGGTCGGGCCGGCTCGTGGAGATCCGCGGATTCCTCCGCCCGGCCCGGGACGTCGCGCTCTTCACCGCCGAGATGGCCGCGTGGCCGGGGCCCGACCCGCCGGCCTACCGGGTGGCCGAGGAGCGCTGGGTGCACGCCAACCGGCACGCACGCGACGAGATCCTGGAGCAGCTGCGGGCCGACGGTCCCCTGCCCGCGCGGGAGCTGTCCGCCGACTTCGCCGTCGACTGGCGCTCGTCCGGGTGGAACGACACCAAGAACGTCCCGATGATGCTGGAGCGTCTGGAGGAGCGCGGTGAGGTCGCCGTCTCCCACCGCCTGGGGCGCGAGCGCGTCTGGGACCTGGCGGCCCGCATCCACCCCGACGAGCCGCCCGTGCCGCTGGAGCAGGCGCTGGCCGAGCGGTCCCGGCGACGGTTGCGCGCCCTCGGCCTCGCCCGCGTCAAGGGCCCTGCATGCCCGGTCGAGCCGCTGGACGTGGGCGAGGTCGGGGAGCCGGCCCGGGTGGCGGGCGTCCGCGGCGAGTGGCGGGTGGACCCGGCGCTGCTGCATACCCCCTTCTCGGGGCGGACCGCCCTGCTCTCCCCCCTGGACCGGCTCGTCCTCGACCGGCGGCGGATGGAGGAGATCTTCGGCTTCGACTACGCGCTGGAGATGTACAAGCCCGCCGCGCAACGGATCTGGGGCTACTACGCGCTGCCCGTGCTGCACCTGGACCGGCTCGTCGGCAAGGTCGACGCGCGGGCCGACCGCGAGGATGGCGTGCTGCGGGTCGATAGGCTGCACGAGGACGCGCCGTGGTCCGGCAGCGTCCGCTCGGCGGTCGAGGTGGAGCTGCGGTCGCTGGCCCGGTTCCTCGACCTCGGGCTGGTGCTCCCCGGCAGGAAGGGCTGAGGGTATGGGGCAGCTCGTCTACGTCTCGATCGGCTCCCTCGACGGGTTCGTGGCCGACACCGACGGCAACTTCGACTGGAGCGCCCCCGACGAGGAGGTGCACGCCTACCTCAACGAGCGCGACGCTCAGGTGAGCGTGGAGCTCTACGGGCGCCGGCTCTACGAGGTGATGCAGGTGTGGGAGACCTACGGCACCGGGCCGGACGCCACGGAGGTGGAGAGGGTCTACGGCGAGCAGTGGCGGGGCCGGCCCAAGGTGGTCTACTCGAGCACCCTGGCCTCGGTCGGCACCGCGCGGACCCGTCTGGAGAGGCGCTTCGATCCTCGCGCGGTCCGACGCCTCGTCGAGGAGGCCGAGGGCCAGGTCAGCATCGGCGGCCCCGAGCTCGCGGGCCACGCCCTCCGTGCCGGCCTCGTCGCCCGCGTCGAGTGCTACGTCGCCCCCGTCGTCGTGGGAGGCGGCACGCCGTGGCTGCCCGCCGGCCTGCACCTCGACCTCAGGCTGGAGGAGGAGTACCGGTTCTCCTCCGGCGTGGTCCACCTGGCCTACGAGGTGCTCCCCGGTGGACCGGCGGGGGAGGCGTGATGCTGCGGATCGACCCGGAGTCCCCGGACCCACCCTTCGCCCAGCTGCGGGCGCAGATCCTGGCCGGCGTCGGCGACGGCAGCCTCGCTCCGGGGGACCGGCTGCCGACGGTGCGCGCCCTGGCCGGGGAGCTCGGCCTCGCCGCCAACACGGTCGCCCGGGCCTACCGCGAGCTGGAGGCCGACGGCGTGCTGGAGGGTCGGGGCCGGTCAGGGACGTTCGTGCGCTCCACCGTCACCGCGGGGAGGGCGGCCTCCGCCGCCGCCTCGGGACGGGCGGCGGCGGAGCGGTATGCCGAGACCGTGCGGTCGCTCGGTCTGGACCCGCAGGAGGCCCTGGCGCTGGTGCGGCGGGCGCTGGACGCCTGAGCCGGGTGCTTCGGCCTGCCAGGGGCAGGGCGGCTCAGGCCGCCTTGATGGCGGAGACGTCGAAGACGAGCTTGACCTTCTCGCTGACCAGCACGCCACCGGTCTCCAGCGCCGCGTTCCACTCCAGGCCCCAGTCCTTGCGGTTGACCGAGGTCTCGCCCTCGAAGCCGGCGCGCAGGTTGCCGAAGGGGTCGCGGGCCACACCGGTGAAGGCGAGGTCGACGGTGACCGGACGGGTGACGTCCTTGATGGTGAGGTCGCCGGTGACGGTGAAGGTGTCGGCGTCGCCGCGCACGACGGAGGTCGAGACGAAGCGGACCTCGGGGTAGGTCTCCACGTCGAAGAAGTCGGCCGAGCGCAGGTGGCCGTCGCGGTCGGCGTTGCCGGTGTTGATGCTGGCGGCCTTCATCGTCACCGTGACCGAGGAGGTGGACGGGTCGGCGGCGTCGAGCACACCGACACCCTCGACCTCGTCGAAGCTGCCGCGGACGTTGGTCACCATGGCGTGTCGGGCCACGAAACCGATGCTCGTGTGGCTCGGGTCGATGGTCCAGGTGCCGGTGAGCTCGTCGGCGGCCGGGACCTCGGCGACGAGGGTGCCGGTGGCGGCCGGGGCGGCGGTGTCGGCGCCCGAGGTCGACGGGGTGGTGGCGGGGGTGGACTTCTTGAACCAGTCGAGCAGGCCCATGATGACTCCTTAAGTTGACGTGTCACGTTCAAGATCCAGCGTAGGGGAGGCGTGTGTGACATGTCAACTAGTCGCCCGGACGGCGCGCCGCGCACGGCACGCGCGTGGCAGCGCGCCTGAGGGGAGCTCCGCCAGACGTCGGTGCCCGTCGGTGCCCGTCGGCTCAGCGCTGCAGCCGCTCCACCGCGTCCCGGGCGACGTCGACGGCCTTGGCCAGGACCGGCCGGTCCTCACCGCCGGAGGCCCAGGACGGATCCTGCGGCATCGGGCCCATCGGGTCCGCCACGTCCGGGTCCGCGTGGCCTGCGGCGCTCTGGTCGGCCAGCGAGCGCCGGATCGCCTCGTCCAGCCCGAGCAGCTGATGCCCCTCGGGCAGCAGGTCGCGCAGGAAGTCGTCCTCGCCGCAGACCATGTCGTGGTGGAGGCTCTCGACGAGCGCCTCCACGGTCGGGGTCGGCACGTCGGTGAGGGAGCCCACGAGGGTGCCGACCAGGTCCGTGGGCAGGAACGGCACCTCGACCTGCGGTCGTTCCAGCCCGGCGAGGTCGGCGTAACGGTCGAGCAGCTCGGCGTAGGGCAGCCGCTCCGGCCCACCGATGTCGTAGCTGCGCGAGGGGACGTCGGCCGTCAGCGACCCGACGAGCGCGGCCAGGGCGTCGACGACCGCGATGGGCTGCACGTCGGAGTTCATCACACGTGGGCACGGTCTGCACGGGCATCCGCTCGCTCACCTGGCGGATGATCTCGAAGGATGTCGACCCGCTGCCCAGCAGCACCGCCGCCCGCAGGGACAGCACCATGGCCGGTGAGTCGGCGAGCACCTGCTCGACCTCGAGCCGGGAGCGGATGTGGTCGCTCAGCTCGTCCTCCTCCACGGGGGGCACGATCCCGGAGAGGTAGACCACCCGCGAGGTGCCGTGCCGGGCGACGGCGTCCGCGACGTTGCGGGCGGCCGCACGGTCCTTGCCCGCGAAGTCGCTGCCGCCCCCCATGCCGTGGATGAGGTAGTAGACCGCGTCGACCCCTTCGACCGCCGCGTCCACCTGCCCGGCGTCGGCGACGTCCATCTCGACGGTGGTGACCCGCTCGGACCACCACGGCCCCTCCCGGGAGGGGTCGCTCGTGGTCGTCCTCACCTCGTGTCCCTCGGCGAGCAGGAGAGGGACGAGCCGACCACCGACATAACCGGTCGCACCGGTGACGAGAACCTTCATCGGGCAAGGACACCAGTCACCGGGCCGGACCGCAACGCAGGGCACGGCGGGTGGGGGCGCAGCGGCGGGGACCTCAGGCTGCGGGCACCGTCCCCACGGCGGCGCGGGCCACGGCGCGCAGCGTGAAGGACCCCTGCGGCGAACCGAGGCGGTCGAGGTATGCCGCGCGCAGCGTGGCGCGCCGGTCCTCCGGCTGGGCGACCAGGTAGGCACCGGCCGGCCCGACGCCCAGCAGGAACGTGGACCAGAGCTCGTCGGTGTCCGCATACCCCGAGGTGACGGTGAGGTGCTCCTCGGCGACGTGCGTGAGGCCGGCCCCGGACAGCAGGGCCGTGAGCTGTCCCGGGCGGCCGAAGCGCATGGTCCCCAGCTCGCCGGGGGCGTCCGGGTCCACCGACTCGGCGGCGTCCCAGAAGGCACGCAGCATCTCCATCCCGCCCTCGTAGTCCCAGACGCAGGCCGCCACCCGCCCGCCGGGCACGACCACCCGCGACATCTCGCGGACCGCCCGCTCGGCGTCGGAGACGAAGTGCAGCACCAGCTGGGCCAGGGCGAGGTCGACGGTGTCGTCGTCCCACGGCAGCGTCTCGGCGGGCGCCTCGCGCAGGTCCACGTCGGGCAGCGCGGCCCGGCAGGCGGCGAGCTGGGCGGGGGAGGGGTCGCACCCGGCCACCCGGTCGGTGCCCAGCCGCGCCACCAGCTCCCTCGTCAGTGCCCCGGTGCCACAGCCCACGTCCAGCGCCCGCTGCCCGGCCGACACCCCGGCCAGGTCGGCGAGCAGGGGGGCCAGGGCGACGGAGTACCGGCCCATGAAGGCGTCGTAGGCGTCTCCGCCGCTGGTGAAGGTGCGGACGGATCGCTGTGCACGGCTCTTGTGTCACATTCATCGCCCGAACGTTGAATGTGACACATGTGCCGGCCGGGGGGTGGGGCGGGATGTGGACGGGGCGGGGTGGTGCGGGCTCCGCGACGTGCGGGCCTCGCACCGGCGGGGTCAGAAGCGGGAGGAGCTGCCCGCGCCGCTGAAGCTGCCGCCGCCGCTGTAGCCGGAGGTGGACCCGGAGGTGGCGGACCGGGCCTGCTCGACCTCGCTGGTCCCGGTGGAGTAGCCGCTGCGGAAGGAGCTGACGGCGTACCATGTCCAGGCCGGGTGGGCCGTGCTGACGATCGTCGGCTCGGCGGGGTGGCCGGAGCGGCCCGTGCGCATGGCCTCGGCGAGGGTGCGCTGCTCGTCCTCGTCCTCGCTGAACGTGCGGGCGACGACCCCGGCGAGGTCGTCGAGCAGGCTGCTCAGCTGGTCGCGGGTGGCGCGCAGGTGGTCCAGGGCGTCGTCGGGGGTGACCTCCCCAGCCTCCAGCTCGGCCCGCATCCGGTCCAGCCTCACCAGCTCGCGGCTGGCGAAGCTGCGCAGCGCCCGTGACTCCGCCGTCCCCCGGGCCGCGTCCGGCAGCTCCTCGCCGAGCAGCGGCTCCACCGCCTCGAGGTCGCGCCGCAGCGGCGCGGTCTCGCGCTCCCAGACCTCGGGCCAGGCGGAGTCCAGGTTGAGGAGGGTCGCGGTGCCGGCGATGACGTCGTCCAGCTCGTCCAGGGCCCGGGCCTTGTCACGGTATGCGGTGAGCCTGGCCACGGACTCCTTGGTGTCGTAGTCCCGCTCCGGGATCGACCGGGCCTCGTTGCTGAGCTCGGTCAGCTCCCGCACCCCGCGGGCGTAGTCGTCGTAGCGCCGCAGCATCGCCCCGCCGTAGCGCGTGCCGTCCGGGATGAGGCGGGCGTGCAGCTCGGTCACCTCGGCGTCCCGCACGACGGCAGCCATCCGCCGGTCACCCTCGGCGCGGGCCTCCCGGCTGCGGCCCGCCCGGCGCAGGCCGACCCCGAGGTAGGCCCCGGAGGCGACCAGGGTCGCGAGCGAGGCGGCCCCGGCGGCGACACCGCCGCCCGTCGTGCGCAGGAAGGGTGCGTTCATCCGGGCGGCCGCGGCCTCCACCCCGACGACCGCCCCCTCGGTCCACCGGCCGGCGCGCAGGTCGTCCTTGGTCGCGTCCTGGATCTCCAGCTGGCTGTCCTGCCCGACCTTGCGGTTCTCCCCGAAGTAGGTGCCGACCAGGCGCCCCTCCGGGTCGACGGCGTAGATGTAGAGGTCGTCGGCCCACGTCTGCCCGTCGGCGCTGAGCCACTCCGTGCGCGACTCCCGCGCGTGCGCCAGGACCGCGTCGTTGAGGGCGCGGTCGTCGGTCGCGGCGGCCGCCCCGCCGCGGGAGGTGAAGAGCGCCACCGTGGTCGGCTCGTGGAAGCGCACGTCCTCCACCGCGGCCCGCAGCGTCGGCTCGTGCAGGATCTCGGCGGTGTCGTCCACGACCACCTCGGACGCGGCGTGCTCCGGTGCCTGGGCGAGGAACAGCCCGACGCTCGTGCCCACCACGGCGAGCGACGCGAGCCCCCCGACCAGTCCCCTGCGCAGGTTCGACATACCTCTCCTCCGGTCCCCGACCCCCTGGTGAGCCGTCCCTGCCCACCCTACCGATGAGGCAGGCTGTCCCCATGGCGTCCTCCGACCCGCCCCGGATCCGACGGGCAGCGCAGCGTTACGCGACCGACCACGAGCAGTACCGTGCGGCGACCGACGCCTACCTCACCCTCGTGACCCAGCTGCTGGACGACGCCGGCATCAACTACCTCGACGTCAGCGGCCGCACCAAGACGGTCGAGTCCTACGCCGGGAAGCTCGCGCGGCGCGTCGACGGCCGGCTGGTCTACCCCGACCCGGGGCGGGACGTGACCGACCAGATCGGCATCCGGATCATCACCTACGTCCTGGCCGACGTGCAGGCCGTCGCTGAGCTCCTCGCCGACCAGCTCGTCGTCCTCGACGACCGCGACATGGGGCGGGAGACGGCGGCCGAGGGTCGGTGGGGCTACTCGAGCCGCCACCTGCTCATCGGTCTGGACCCGGTGCGGGAGAAGGCGAGGGGACCCATGAAGGGCCGGCGCGCCTCGGTCCAGATCAGGACGGTGCTGCAGCACGCGTGGGCCGAGTTCGAGCACGACATCCGCTACAAGGGCTCGGTCCCGGAGGCGCACGCCCCCGACTTCGACCGCCGCTTCACCCTTGCCGCCGGGCTGCTGGAGCTGGCGGACCAGCAGTTCACCTCCATCCGCGACCGCCTCCGCGAGGAGTCGACGCCCCCGGTCGAGGAAGCGGACGACGACCCCCGCATCGGCACGCAGGAGCTGTCCGCCTTCCTGGCCGGTCAGTTCGCCGACGCCGGCTGGTCACGGACCGACCACTACGCGTGGGTGTCCGGGCTGCTGCTCGAGCTCGGGATCACCTCGCTCGCCGAGCTCCGTGAGCTGCTCCGCACCGTCGACCTCGCCGCGATCGAGACCCGGATGGGCTACCGCTACCCGCCCGGCGCGGTCCGCCGCCTCGACGACGTGCTGCTGTCCGTCTTCACCGACCGGTATGTCGCGCTGCACGGCAACGCGCACCGGCGCGGCCTGCTCCGCTCGCGTCTGGAGAAGCTGGCGGGAGACTGAGCAGGCCCGCGCCGGCCACGCAGAACGGCGACCGGGAAGGTTGCGCGTCCGGAGCTCACCACCTGGGCGAGCTGAGACCATGCCGACACCGACATCGCAGGAGTGCACGCCATGACCTACCGCTACGGCCTGAAGTGGAACGTCCGCCGGGGCCACCCGGTCGAGGAGATCGACGAGGCGACCGCGCGAGAACGCTTCCGGGAGGGCCCCCAGTTCTCGGTGAGCAGGATCACGCACGGTCGGACCGTGCCGGACTACACCCTGAGCATGCAGCCCGGAGGCACCCATCTCCGGGTCCTGAAGTACGACGAGTTCGGCTCGACCGTCGAGATCTTCGACTTCTCGGAGCGGGAGGGCGATGACCGTCTCTTCATGAACGGCTACGCGGTCTACGTCTACCCCGACGACGCGACCCGGCCGCGGACGTTCTCCCAGGCGGTGGCGCACAAGTCCTGGGTCTTCCGGGAGGACGGCACCGCCACCTGCCGGGAGGTCGTCAAGCCGCAGCCCGACGCCCGGATCTCCGAGTACCGCGACCTTGACGTCTCCGGCCACTGGCGCGCCCGGCCCGCCTTCGGCGACTGGGACCGCTTCGGCGAGCACCCCGAGCCCGCCGGCGGGACCGCGGGCGGCCCCGCCTGACGACGAACGGTCAGGTGTCGCGCGGCAGGACCGTCAGCACCCGCTCGACGTGGTCGCGGAACTCCTGCATGTAGTCGGTGAGGACCTTCCGCAGCGACTCGTCGCTGACCTCGCCGTCCTCGCCGTAGACGTCCGCGTCGAAGGCGATGTACGCCTCGGGGGAGGTCATCTGCCGGGCGTTGCAGTAGCTCAGGACACCGCGCAGGCTCTGCTGGGCCAGCGCGGTCCCGAGCCCGCTGGGCGACGCGCCGATGACCCCGGCCGGCACGTGGTCGAAGGAGTTCTCTCCGTAGGGGCGGGAGGCCCAGTCCAGGGCGTTCTTCAGGGCGCCCGGGATGGAGCGGTTGTACTCCGGCGTGATGAACAGGACCGCGTCCGAGGCCGCGATCGCCTCCTTGAGGGCACGGCCCTCTGGCGGGTAGTCCTTGTCGTACTCCGGCGCGTAGAGGGGCAGGTCCTTGATCGAGATCTCCGTGAACTCCAGGTCGTCCGGGGCGTACCGGATCAGCGCCTTGCTCAGCGTCCGGTTGATCGACGTCGACGACAGGCTCCCGATGAAGTATCCGACCTGGTAGACCATGGTGTCCTCCTGTGCTCGGCGGTGCGGCCCGGGGTCGGGCGCGCACCCCAGGTTGGCAGACATCGCCCCGGCCCACACCTGGAGCGACGGTCACCGGCGGGGAGGCAGGCGGACGGACGGGCAGGCCGGGTGGGGTCAGGTCAGACGTCGCGCCAGCTCGACGATCGTGCGCTCCCGGTGCAGGTCACGGTCGACCGGGTCGGCGTCATACGCCCCCGCGACCGGCTGGACCATCACCTCGGCGACGTCGAAGCGGTCCGCGAGCTCGCGGACCCCGGCGGCGACCTCCTCGGCCGTGCCGACCAGCCAGGAGGCGGTCACCGCCTCGAAGGTCGGCCTGGGCAGCGGCAGGGGCGTGGCCTCCGCCTCCTCCACGGTCATGAGCGGTCGGCGCTGCATCGGCCCGGGGACCTGCAGGCTCGCCATCATGTGCTGGAAGGGGAGCGCGAGGCGGCGGGCCTCCTCGGTCGTGCCGGCGACGACGGCGTTCACGGTCAGGAAGGTCTGCGGCTCACCCTCGCCGGCGTAGGCGGAGCGGTAGAGTTCCAGCGCCTGCTCCGTGCCCCGGCCCGAGAAGTGGTGCGCGAAGACGTAGGGCAGTCCGAGCTGGGCGGCCAGGCGTGCGGAGTAGTCCGAGGACCCGAGCAGCCACACCGGCGGAGCCGCACCGGCCCGCGGCGTCGCGACCACCTCGTGCTGGTGGGTGCCGATCTGCACCGCGGCCCCCTCGGGGGACATGAAGGCCATCACCTGCTGGACGTACTCCGGGAAGCGCTGCACCTGGTCCTGCTCGGACAGGCCCGAGCGCAGGGCCCAGCTGGTCACCGGGTCGGTGCCGGGGGCCCGCCCGAGCCCCAGGTCGATCCGGCCCGGGTATGCGGCCTCGAGCAGGGCGAACTGCTCGGCCACCGCGAGCGGGGCGTGGTTGGGGAGCATGACGCCGCCGGAGCCGAACCGGATCCGGCGGGTGACCGCCGCGAGCATCCCGATCGTCACCGGCGGGCTCGTCGAGGCCACGGACAGGGTGTTGTGGTGCTCAGCCAGCCAGTACCGGTGCGCACCCGCCTCGTCCGCGGCCCGGGCCAGGCTGCGTGCCGCGTCCAGCGCCTGGGCGGTGGTCTGGCCGGAGCGGACGGGGAGCAGGTCGAGGACGGAGACGCGGATGGGTGACATGTCCCTCACCTTACGCCCGGGGCCGCACCGGCGGCTGACGGGGACGGCCCGGCCGACGCCGCTACCGGTCCGCCCCCGGGCGGATCACCGTCACACCCGGTGCCGCAGCCCCGCTCATCGCAGCGAGGGCCTGCGGCGCCTCGGACAGGCCGATGGTCCGGGTGAGGAAGCGCTCGGGCTCCAACCGACCGGCCGCGATGTCGGCCAGCAGCCGGGGGTAGTCGTGCGCCGGCATGCCGTGGCTGCCGAGCACCTGCAGCTCCTGGGCGATGACGACGTGCATCGGCACCGTCGCCCGGTCCTGCACCACCACCGGCGGCAGCAGCCCGATCTGCACGTGCCGGCCGCGCACCCGCAGGCTCAGCACCGCCGAGCGGACCGTCTCGACCAGACCGAGGGCGTCCACGGTGAGGTGCGCCCCGCCGCCGGTCGCGTCGCGGACCCGGTCGACCAGCGACGGGGACGACCCGTCCAGGGTGACGGCGGCCCCGACCTCGGCGGCCAGCGCCAGAGCATCCTGGCTGACGTCGACCGCCACGACCCGCGCACCGCGGGACGCGGCCACCATGACCGCGGCCAGCCCCACCCCGCCGCACCCGATCACGGCCACCTGCTCACCCTCGGCCACCTGGCCCACGTCGACGATGCCGCGGTACGCGGTGGCGAACCGGCAACCCAGCCCCGCGGCCACGTCGAAACCGACCCCGTCGGGCAGGGTGACGACGTTGGCGTCGGCCCACGGGATCGCGACCCGCTCGGCGAACGACCCCGGCCCGCTGAAGCCCGGCTGCCACTGCCGGGGGCAGACGTGGGAGTGGCCGGCACGGCATACCTCGCAGGTGCCGCAGCCGCAGACGAAGGGCACCACGACGCGCTCGCCGACCCGCACCCGCTCGACCCCGGCGCCGACCTGCTCGACGACGCCGGCGAACTCGTGCCCGGGCACGTGGGGGAGCGTGGCGATGTCGGGATCGTGCCCCTGCCAGCCGTGCCAGTCGGAGCGGCACAGGCCGGTCGCCTCGACCCGGATGACGACGCCGCCCGGCTCGGCGACCGGCTCCGGCACGTCGGTGAGGTAGGGGGTGGCCCCGAAGGAGTCGAACCGGACCGCGCGCATGCTCACACGCTAGTCCGCGCGCCGCACCATCAGCCGGGTCCACCCGCCGAGCAGCACCCGGTCGTCCTCGTCGATCCGCACCCGGACGCCCTGCTCCAGCGGACGCTCGGGCGCGGGCAGCCCGACCGTGGTGACGTAGGTGCCGTTGGAGGTGTCGAGGTCCTCGACCCACCACTGGCGCCCGTCGGTGGTCAGCTGGGCGTGCCGCACCGAGACCCCCGCGTCGGTGCCGGCGTCCAGATCGGGGCGCAGCCCCTGCTCGAGGTTGGTCCGGCCCAGGACGAAGGTCCGCCCACCGACGAGGGGCACCACGGTGGGCGCACCGGCGTCGGGCACGGGCTGGTCGCTCTCGCGCGTGGCGGCCCAGGCGTGGTCGACCCAGATCTCGGCGACCCACTCCCCGTCCCACCGGCGGGAGGGCGGCAGTGTCTGCGGCTGCTCGTGGGCGACCCACTCCTGCTCCGGGGCGGGAGGCGCCGGCGGCGGGACGTCCGGACGGTGCTGGAGGTCCGCGGGGTCCAGCCCGATCTCCTCCGCGGTGGTCGGCAGCTCGACGTCGTCGGCCCCGCGGCGCGGCGTGATGTAGGCCTGGTGCGGCTCGGCCGCCTGCAGGTGGGTGGCGGGGGAGGGGTACTCGCCGTCGCCGTTCTCGACGGCCTCCTCGTCGACGACCGGAGGTGCGGACACCCCCGTGACGAAGTCGTAGCCGCACGACCCGCAGAAGGGCACGTCCCCGACGCTCGTCGCGTGACACTCGGGGCACTCGCGGGAGTCCTGCGGGTCGTCGCCGACGGGCTTGGCGGGGGCGGTGCGTGCCGTCTCCTCCGAGGGCTGCCGGGTCTCGTCCGCGGTCACGACCCGGTCCTCAGCTCGCCGAGGTAGGCCTCCTGCGCCGCGACGAGCGCGGCCGCACGGCGGACGTCGGCGGGCCGGGTGTGCAGGCACTCCTTGGCCGCGGTGAGCATGCCGGCCAGGTCCACGCTCGTCGGCGCCCCGCAGCCGGCGAGGGTGCTCGCCAGCCGCTCCGCACGGTCGGCCAGGTCGGCGTACTCCGCCAGCGCCGCCGCATACGTCGAGTGCGCCTGCTCGAGCGCCCGGGCGACCCGCTCCAGGTTGCTCACGTAGGCGTCCAGGTCCGGACCCTCCTCCTGCGGCACCTCACCCAGGGCCTCCACGTCGGGGATGCCGAGCCGGGGCGCCGGGTTGACCGCGTTGAGCACCTTCTCGGCCAGGGCACGCACAGCCTCCCCGCGCGCCAGCAGGTGGTCACGCTCGGCCACCGCCTGCTCGCGGTCAGCCCGGTCGTGGGCCGAGGAGGCCCGGCTGACGATGACCTCACGGTCCATGGCGGCCAGCGCCCCGATGACCCCCGCGAGGTCCGGGAGCGCGCTGTCGTCGTCCCGCTCGCGCAACGCGTCCAGCCCTTCCTGCAGCGCCCCCAGCCGCTGCTGCAGGTCCTCGTCCGGCTCGCCCTCGCGCTCCTCGACCCGCTCCCGCACCCCGTCGAGGTAGGCCTGCGCGTCCTGGACGCGCTCGGCCATGGGGATGTCGTCCTCGTCGGCGCCGATCCGCCCGCGCAGCGACGCCGCGAGGGCGTCGGACAGGCGCAGCGCGTCCGGCAGCGGCAGGGCGAGCGCCTGGGCGTCACCGTCGGGCATCTCCAGCACCCCCCACACCAGCTGGCCGACCCAGCCGCGCTGGTCCTCGTCGAGCTGCGGGTCGCCGGCCTCACCGGTGTGGCCGGACTCCCAGGTGGCCAGCAGCAGGTCGTGCCGCTGCGCGATCGCGTGGTAGAGCGTCATCGAGTGGGTGAGGTCGTGCTCGAGCGCGTCCCGGTCGTCGTGGGCGCGGGTCAGCTCGTCCAGCGCCCGCAGCTCGTGCTCGCGTCGCAGCCGCCACCGGGCCAGCTCCGAGACGTAGCGGTTGACCGCCCCGGTCGGGGGGTGGTCCCCCGGCTCGGAGGGCGGGGGCGGGGCGACGGCATACCTGGTCACTGGTCCTCCGGGACGTGCGTGGGGTCGGGCTGCTCGGGCACGGGCATGCGAGGTATGCCGTCCGCCCCGACCTCGGCGCCCGCGCGGGCGGCGGTCTGCTCGTCGGTGGCGGGGCCGGTGGCCAGGATGAGGTGGGCGACGTCGGTCGCCGACGGGAAGGTGTCGGTCACCACGGACAGCTGCCGGGCCAGGTCGTCCCCGGCGCCGCGGGAGGCGGCGTCGAAGGCGTGGTCCAGCGTGAGCCCGAGCAGGTCGAGGTCGTCGACGAGGCCGAGCAGGGCGGAGCGCTCACCCTCGAGGATCCGGCCCTCGGCGTACGGCCCGGGGAGCCGGTTGTAGGCCTCCACCCGCTCCGCGGTCCACATCAGGGTCCTGGCCACGACCTCGCGGGCGGCGGGGTCGTCCTCGCGCTCGCGGGCCAGGTCGAGCAGGTCACCGGCGCTGGCCAGGACCCGCTGCACGCGGACGGCGAGCACGGGAGGCGTCGGGGCGTCGGTCAGCAGCGGGGTCTGCTCGGCCAGGGCGGCGCGCAGCTCGTCACTGTCCGGGACGTCGTCGGTCACGAGTGCTCCTCACGGGTCGGACGCCCCATTGTGCCCCCAGGGGACGGCCGGGAGGGAACGGGCTACGGTGCGGAGGACGGCGTCGCACCCGCGGCGCCCACCCGAGGACAAGGAGCATCCACCATGCCCGCACCTGTGACCAGCAAGGCCAGCACCACCTGGCGCGGAGACCTCTTCACCGGCGACGGCACCACGAGCCTCGACAGCTCCGGCGCCGGCACCTTCCCCGTGGAGTGGAACGCCCGCGCCGAGGGCTCGGACTCCACGACCACCCCGGAGGAGCTGCTCGCCGCCGCCCACGCCACCTGTTTCTCGATGGCCTTCTCCAACGAGCTGAAGAAGAACGGCACGCCGCCTACCGAGCTGCGCACCACCGCCGAGGTCACCTTCGTCGCCGGCACCGGCATCACCGGGATCGCGCTGACGGTGGACGCCCGGGTGGAGGACGTCGACGGGGAGACCTTCCAGACGATCGCGCAGGGTGCGAAGGAGAACTGCCCGGTCAGCCAGGCGCTCAAGGCCGTGGACATCACCCTGGAGGCCACCCTCGCCTGACGGGCGACCGCGTGGCTAGGCTGCCCGGACCCACCCAGGAGGAGAGCAGATGTCGCGCACGGCCGTCGTCACCGGAGCAGCACGAGGGATCGGGGCGGCGGTCGCCGCCCGGCTGGCCACCGACGGGTATGCCGTGGCGCTCGTCGACCTCGACGCCGGGGCCGCGCAGGCCGCGGCGGAGCAGATCGTCGCGGCCGGCGGTCGGGCGCGGGGGTTCGGCGCCGACGTGGCCGACGAGCAGGCGGTGGCCCGGGTCGTCGAGGAGATCACCGCCGAGCTCGGCGCGCCGACGGTGCTGGTGAACAACGCCGGGATCATCCGCGACAACCTGCTCTTCCGGATGTCGGTGGAGGACTGGGACGCGGTGATGGGGGTGCACCTGCGCGGGGCGTTCCTCATGTCCCGGGCCTGCCAGGGGGCGATGCGCGAGGCGGGCTGGGGCCGGATCGTCAACCTGTCCTCCACCTCCGCGCTGGGCAACCGCGGCCAGGCCAACTACTCGGCCGCCAAGGCCGGCCTGCAGGGGCTGACCAAGACCCTGGCGATCGAGCTGGGCCGCTTCGGCGTCACGGTCAACGCCATCGCGCCGGGCTTCATCGCCACCGACATGGTCCGGGCGACGGCCGAGCGGATGGGGGTCGGCTTCGAGGAGTTCTGCGCGGGCGCCGCCGAGCAGATCCCCGTGGGCCGGGTGGGCCAGCCGGAGGACGTCGCGGCGGTCGCGTCGTTCCTGGCGGGGGAGGGCTCCGGCTACGTCTCCGGGCAGGTCATCTACGTCGCGGGCGGCCCGAAGGCCTGAGCAGCCGCTCGGTTCGTGCGGTGCCGGAATGACGGAGATCACAGGAACGAGCTCTCCCCGTCGACCCGCCGTGCGGATAGCCTGTGCCTGCCCCAGGCATCGGCTCAGCGCAGACGTTTGTGGTCACCGTCTCCTGCCCCGGAAGGCCCTGCCGATGTCCGTCCCGCGCGCTCTCGCGACTCTCGTCTCTGCGGCTCTCCTTGCTGCCGCCGTCTCGGCCCCGGCGACCGGTGCCGACGCCCGCGCATCGACAGCTGGACCCCCGCTCGACGGGACGTCCAACGGGCTGCCGGCACTCAGCCCGGCTGAGGCCGACGCCATCCGGGATCACGCCGTCCGCGCCCTCGAGGGGCGGCCGGGCGCCGTGGCCGCGGCCGTCGCGGACGACACGTTCCCCGTGAACCCCATCGTCACGCGGCACTCCGGCATCGACCGGTACGCCACGGCAGCATCGCTGGCGACCGACATCTGGGGTGACATCCTGTGGGCCGATGTCGATGGCACCCCCTACCCCTTCGACAAGGTCGTCTTCGTCGCGAGCGGCCACGACTTCGCCGACGCCCTGTCCGGCGGGCCGCTGGCCGCCCTCCACGGAGGGCCGATCCTCCTGACCCGCAAGGACGGCCTACCGGGTGCCGCCCGGAATGCTCTCGCAGCCCTGGAGCCGGACCACATCGTCGTGCTCGGTGGGTCGGGTGCCGTGAGTGACAGCGTCGTCTGGGAGCTGGCGCAGTTCGTCCCCGAGCTGCAGCGTGTCAAGCGGATCGGCGGGAAGGACCGGTACGACATGTCGGCCAACCTCTCTCGTGACATCTTCATCAACGGCTTCGGCGAGCGGGCCTACGTGGCGCTCGGCACGAACTGGCCCGACGGGCTGGCCGGTGGTGCTGCTGCCGGGTGGGAAGGGGTCCCGCTGCTGCTCACCAGGAAGGACAACGTGCCCGGGGTGGTGCTCGAGACGCTGGCCCTCTTCCAGCCCGCGGAGATCGTCCTGCTCGGCGGCACGGCGGCGGTGAGCGACGCGGTGCAGGAGGAGCTGGAGATGATCGCCCCCGTCGTGCGCGTGGGGGGCGCGGACCGGTATGCCGTGGCCGCGAACGCGGCGTACCTGCACGACACGCAGCACGGAGCGACGGTCGCCAGCGGCCAGAACTGGCCGGACGCCCTGGCCGGCAGCGCCTACGCGGGCCTGGTCGGGGACAAGGTCCTCCTGTTGCGGTCGAGCGGTGTGCCGACCGCGACCCGGCAGGCGGTGCTGGACCAGGCGGCCGTCTTCGTCGAGGCCCTCGGCGGCACCAACGTCCTGCCGGAAGCGGTGCTGGACGAGCTGCGCGCTATGACGGTGCAGGTGCCTGCGGGGGCGCAGGCGAGGCTCACCGGGTAGTCGGCCCGGCTCGTCCGGTGGACGCCCGTCCGCGGCGGGTGCGCCAGGACCTTCCCGGGAACGGCTGGTCGGAGAGGACGGGCAGCTCGACGAAGTCCTCCACGAAACCGGTCCGGGCGAAGACGGCCCGGACCGGCTGCGGCATCCGGGCGATCCCCTCCGTCTGCGCGAGGTCGCGCGGTGGGCCCAGCTCCAGCAGTCGCCCGCGCAGGTGCACGCGGCACCGGCCCGCGGGCCCGGATGTTCCGCAACCACTGCACCCGAGGGCCGTAGGTGAGGGCGACCGTCACCAGGTCGCCGTCGCGGAAGGCCAGGAGCGGGGTGTGGCGCACCGTCCCCGTCCTCCTCCCGACGTGCTCGAGGTCGGCGAAACGGGCCCAGCCCGGCCAGGTGGATGAGGACCGGGTTGGCGTAGTCCCGGACGAACGGGGTGAGCGACAGCGGTGCCGGCACGAGGACGGTCGGCTCACTGGTAGCTGATGAAGTCCGGCGTAGGCTCCACCAGGCGCATGGTCTCCTCGGCCGAGAGCATCGGGACGTCCTCGTCGTAGAAGTTCTTCCAGCCCCAGTGCTCGATCGACGGCGCGTGCTGACGCAGGGTGCGCCAGGTCGTCTGCTTGTCCGGCTGCACGCCCTGCCCGTCGACGTGGATGAGCACGGCGAGCTCCTCGCGGGAGCGGTCGACCTCCTCCACGTCGGGGATCATGCGGTTCTGGAACATGTGGAGGACGAGGACCTTCTGCGGCAGGTCGTTCTCCCGCGTGAGGTCGGCCAGGTAGTCCACGACCTCGTTGACCTCGCTCGCCTCGACGTGGCCGATCCGCGCCAGGTGGACCTCGTCCGGCCCGATGCGCCACTCGGGGTCGAGCGCCAGGCCGACGTGCGGGCGCAGGAGCAGCTCCTCGTAGAGCTCGGCCTGGGTGCGGAAGTCGGTGCGGCCGGGCTGCAGGTCGAGGACGACGTAGTGGCCGTTCTCCTCCGCGAGGTCGACCAGCGGTTCGAGGTCGACGACCGGGATCTCCTCGGAGTAGTTGCCGTCCCCACCGGGTCCGGCGCTCGCGACGGTCACGATGATCTCGTGCGTCGGGATGACCGGCTCGTCGGTCAGGTCGGCGTACCACCCGGCGTGCTCCTCGGCCCTGGCGATGGTCTCCTCGACCGGCTGCTCGCCGAGGACGCCCAGGGCGCCGGTGCTGGGGGTGCCGTAGAGGGCGACGTAGGTCTTGCCGGGGAGCACCAGCTGGCCGCCACCGGGGAGCTCCACCCCGGTCCTGGCGGTGTCGACCTTCCACGCCAGGTCCTCCGACCCGCCGAAGCCGTCGCCCAGGCCCAGGACGGCGCCGCCGTCGGTGCCCGCCAGGGCCTGGACGGTCCCGCTGTCGGCCCGAGGATCGGTATGCGGCCCCACCAGGACCCGTGCCCCCGCCGCCCGGGCGGTGCCCAGGGCCGCCAGCGCCGCCGGGTCGCCGTCGGTGAGCACCGTGACCTCGCCCGTCGGCTGGGGGGCCAGGGTCGGCGGCAGCTCGTCCCGGTCGGAGCTGAGGGCGGGGGAGCGGTGGACGCTGCGCCGTCCCCGGGCGCCGTGGTCGCGGCCCCGTCGGGTGGGGCAGCGGCGGCGGTGCTGCCCGCCGGCACGAGGAGCTGGGGGGTGGTCGGGTCGAGGTCGAGCACCCGCTGGGCGGCCTCCTCCTCGGCGACCGGCACGGGCCCTCCGTCGAGGCCCAGGAGGTCCGCCAGCTCCTCGTCCGAGCCCGGCACCACGACATCGATCCCGGGGTCGGCCACCGGCCCCAGCGCCAGCGCCACCTCGGCACCGAGACGCTGCAGCTCCTCGGCGGCCCCTGGCCCGTCGACGACGACCGGCACCCCGAGCGCGACGGCGGCGGAGGCGGCCCGGAGACCCTCGTCCGCCGCGGCCAGGACCACGACCGGCGCGCTGCCCACGAGGGCCCCGGTCATCCCCGTCGCGAGCGCCTCGGGCGAGGAGCCGGGCAGGACCGTGGTCTCCGCGGCCGGCTCCAGCAGCGAGGCCACCAGGGGGTCGGGGTCACCACCCAGGCCCAGGAAGCCGCCACCGCCCCCGTCGCCCCCGCCCTCGGCGCCGGCTCCGCCGTCGGTGCGGCTCGCGCCGTCACCCCCGCCGCCGAGGTCGCACCCCGCGAGCGTCAGCGCACCCACGCACGCGACCGCCACCCACACGCGATGTCGCCGAGAGCTCACGACTGACCTTCCCTGACCGGTTCTGGCACTGGGTCGACGGTACCGGCCCCGCCGCGCCCGTCCGGGAACGGCGCGCGGCGCCTCCCGACGTCAGGTGCGGTCGCGGCCGTCCGGGTCCCGGTCGTCGCCCGCGGGACGGTCGGTCCCGCTCGGCGGGCTGGCGTAGGGGTCGCTGCTGGAGGGTCCACCCGGCGCCGGCCAGGACTGACCGGAGGACGGGGGAGGAGGCGCACCCTGCCCGTACCCCTGCTGCCCGTACCCCTGCTGGCCCTGTCCGTACCCCTGCTGGCCCTGCCCGTACCCTTGCTGGCCCTGCCACCCGGGGGTGTCCTGCGTCTGCCCGTAGGCCGAGCTGTCACCGCCGTAGCCGGAGCCGTGGCCGCCATACCCGCCGGGGCCGACGGGCTGCTGGAGCGCGCGGCGGTCCCGGCCGCGCCCGACGAGCCACAGGATGAGGCCGATGAGGGTGAGCAGGCCGAGCGGCAGCAGGGCGAGGAAGCCCAGGCCGGCGGCGATGATGCCGCCGAGCTGGTCGGCGCTGAACCCGGGGGTGAGCATGGCGTCGCCGCCCTCGCACTCGAAGCTGTGCTCGCCCGCGCTGGTCGCCGTGAAGGTGCCGACCAGCCCGAACTCGGTGTCCTGCAGCGCCGAGTCGGCCATCTCGTCCCCGCCGTCCAGGGACGTCGTGGAGCCGTCGGGCAGGGTCACCGTGCAGGAGATCCCGGCCGCGCCGGACTCCGTCACGACCATGCGCGTGGCGCCCTCCTCCATCGTCACCGACTGGGCTCCGCCGGCCAGGGAGACCGACTCCGACTCCATCTGCTGGGCCATGTCCACCGTCCGGCTCACCCCCCACGCGGCGAGGATCCCGGCCAGGACCGTGAGGATCAGGCCGATGAGGAACATCCACTTGCCGGCCGTCGTCATCCCGCTCCGGCGGGGTGCTGGCTGATACCCGTAGCTCATGCCCCGACCTTACGGCCCCGTCCCACCCCTGGGGTGCTGCGCCGACTCCCGAGTGTGTGATGCGCCACACCGTGAAAGGGTGCGGTCTTCACGGGGTGCGACTAAGAGACGAAGGTTCTGCGGCAACTTGTCGTGACGCAGCGGCTGTCCTCGGTATGGCGTGGGCAAGATCCGCCTTGGGCCCAGCGATCTTCGGTGTCAGGGTTTGGTCGGACCGGCACGACCGACCTAGCGTCGTCCCCGTGATCAGCCTCGACCAGGTCAGCAAGACCTTCCCCGCCACCCGCCGCACCCCGCAGGTCGACGCCCTCGTCGACGTGTCGATGCTGGTGGAGACCGGGCAGGTCATGGGCGTGGTCGGGCCGTCCGGGTCGGGCAAGTCGACGCTGGCCCGGTGCATCAACCTGCTGGAGCGGCCGACGTCCGGGACGGTCACCGTCGACGGCACCGAGCTCACCGCCCTGCGGCGCGCGGACCTCAACCAGGCCCGACGCTCGATCGGCATGATCTTCCAGCAGTTCAACCTGCTCGACTCCCGCACGGCCCTGGCCAACGTCGAGCTGCCGCTCGAGCTCGCCGGTCTGCCCGCGGCCGAGCGCCGCACCCGGGCCTTCGAGCTGCTCGACCGCGTGGGGCTCGCCGACAAGGCGCACACCCACCCCGCCCAGCTCTCCGGCGGGCAGCGGCAGCGCGTGGCCATCGCCCGGGCGCTCGCGCCCCGGCCGAAGGTGCTCCTCTGCGACGAGGCGACCTCGGCCCTGGACCCGCAGTCCACGGCCTCCGTGCTCGGGCTGGTCCGCGACCTCACGGCGGAGCTCGGCCTGACGACCGTGCTCATCACGCACGAGATGGACGTCGTCAAGGCCGTCTGCGACAGCGTGACCCTCCTCGAGGACGGCGTGGTCGTCGACGCCGGCGCCCTCACCGACCTGGCCTCCCGATCCGACAGCCCGCTCGCGACCCGCCTGCTGCCCCCGCTCTCGCACGAGGACCGGCACGGCGTCGTCGAGCTCACCCTCGCCGGCGACGGCGTCGACGCCGTCCTCACCGACCTGGCCCGCCGCTTCCCCGTCGAGGTCCACGTGCTGGAGGCGGCCGTGCAGCGCTTCGGCGGCCAGCGCTTCGGTCGCGTGCTGCTCCGGCTCGGTGGCCCCGACGCCGCCGTCACCGCGGCCACGGCATACCTCACCTCCCACCGCACCCCCGTCCTCCAGGCAGGAGACGCCGCATGACCAACTGGGACCGCACCGGCCCGGCCCTCGTCGACGCCACCTGGGAGACCCTCTACATGGTGGGCGCGTCGATGGGGCTGTCCCTCCTGCTCGGCATCCCGCTCGGGGTGCTGCTGGTGCTCACCGCGCCCGGCGGGCTGGACCCGCGTCCCGGGCTCAACAGCGTCCTGGGCGGTGCCGTCAACATCGGCCGGTCCGTCCCCTTCATCGTGCTGCTCGTGCTCGTCGCGCCCCTCACCCGGCTCGTCACCGGCACGACCATCGGCTCCACCGCGACGATCGTGCCGCTGACGATCGCGGCCGTCCCCTTCTTCGCCCGCCTCGTCGAGGCCTCGCTGCGCGAGGTGCACCCCGGCAAGGTCGAGGCCGCCCAGGCGATGGGTGCCCGCCGTCGCGACGTCGTCCGCCGCGTGCTGCTCCCGGAGGCCCGACCCGGTCTGGTCGCGGCCGCGACCGTCACCCTCATCGCGCTCATCTCCTACTCCGCCATGGCCGGTGCCATCGGCGGCGGCGGCCTGGGCGACTTCGCCATCCGTTACGGCTACCAGCGCTTCAACACCGAGGTGACCCTCGCCTGCGTCGCCGTGCTGCTCGTGATGGTGCAGGGCGTCCAGTGGTACGGCGACCGCCTCGCGCGCCGCCTCGCCCACCGCTGACCGGACCGCCCCCCCACCCCCAACCGGACGCGCGTTCCTGCCAGACCGGACGCGCGTTCCTGCCAGACCGGACGCGCGTTCCTGACGCTTTTCCACAGGCCCCGGCTCGACCGGGCGCAGCCGCACCGCCGACCCACCCCATACCCCTGCTGAGGAGAGCCATGCCCCGCACCGCCCTGCCCCTGCTCGCACTGACGTCCACCCTCACCCTGGCCGCCTGCGGCGGCGCGAGCCCCGACCCCGCAGGCACCCCGGAAGCAGCCGGCACCGCAGCGGCCGGCCCGGACCGGGTCACCGTCGCGGTGACGCCGGTGCCGCACGCCGACATCCTGCAGTTCGTCGCCGACGAGCTGGCCCCGGAGGCCGGCCTGCAGGTCGAGATCGTCGAGTTCACCGACTACGTCCAGCCCAACGTCGCCCTCGACGACGGCTCGGTGGACGCCAACTACTTCCAGCACCGTGTCTTCCTCGCCGACCAGATGGGCCAGGGCGGCTACGACTTCGTCTCGCTCGGCAGCGTCAGCTTCCAGCCGATGGGGCTCTACTCGGAGAGCCTCACCGACCTCGCCGACCTGGCCGAGGGCGCGACCGTCGCGATCCCGAACGACCCCGTCAACGGCTCGCGCGGCATCGACCTCCTCGTGCAGGAGGGGCTGGTCACCCTGGCCGCCGACGCGCCCGAGATCCCGACCGTGCTCGACATCGAGGACAACCCGAGGGGTCTGCAGTTCGAGGAGGTCGAGGCCGCCCAGCTGCCGCGCTCGCTCTCCGACGTGGACCTCGCGGCCATCCCCGGCAACTACGCCATCGGCGCCGACCTCAACCCCGGCCGGGACGCGCTGGTGACCGAGGCCGTCGACGGCACCCCCTACGCCAACCAGTTCGTCGTCCGCGCCGGTCGGGAGGACGACGAGGCGCTGCGCACCCTCTACTCCCTGCTCACCGGCCCCGAGGTCCGCGACCACATCGAGCAGACCTACGACGGCGCGGTCGTCCAGGCCACCCACTGACCGCCCTGCCCGCAGAACCCCACCACCCCATACCCAGGAGATGACCCGTATGTCGCACCACCGCACCCTGATCCCCCTGCTCGCCGCCGCCGGCGCCCTCACCCTCGCCGCCTGCGGGGGTGACACCACCGCCGACGACAACGCCGCGGCCACCGGCGGCCAGGGCGAGTCCGTCCTCACCGTCGGCGCCTCGACCGTGCCTCACGGGGAGATCCTGGAGTTCGTCGCCGACGAGCTCGCCGCCGACGCCGGCCTGAGCATCGAGATCGTGGAGTTCACCGACTACGTCCAGCCCAACGTCGCCCTTGACGAGGGTGCGCTGGACGCCAACTACTTCCAGCACCAGCCCTACCTCGACCAGCAGGTGGCCGACGCCGGTTACGACTTCGTGGCCCTGGCGCCGGTCCACCTCGAGCCGCTCGGCCTCTACAGCGACTCGGTCGCCTCGGTGGCGGAGATCCCGGACGGAGGCACCGTCGCCATCCCGAACGACCCCACCAACGGCGGTCGCGCCCTGGCGCTCCTGGCCGAGCAAGGCCTCATCACCCTCGCGGACACGCAGGCCAGCCCGACCGTGCTCGACATCGAGGACAACCCCAAGGGCCTGGAGTTCTCCGAGATCGAGGCCGCCCAGCTGCCCCGCTCGCTGGCCGACGTCGACGCCGCCGTCATCAACGGCAACTACGCCATCGAGGCCGACCTGTCGCCGGCGGAGGACGCGATCGCCGCCGAGTCGGCGGAGGGCAACCCCTACGCCAACCTGCTGGTCGTCCGGGCCGAGGACGAGGACGACGCGGCGCTGGCCACCCTGGCCGAGCTCCTGCGCAGCGAGGAGGTCGCCGCCTTCATCGAGGAGAGCTACGCCGGGGCGGTCGTCCCGGCCCGGTGAGCCGGGTGGTCTGTCCCCACGCCTCGGTATGGTGCCGGGCGTGGGGACCCACCAGGACGAGGACGAGGTCAGGCGACTGACCTACGGCAGCCTGCGCTGGCTGCTCGTGCTCCTTCCGGCCGTGCTCTTCGTCGTCTCGGTCGGGACGGCGGTCGTGCAGGGCAGCCTCGAGACCTCGATCAGCGCCTACTACGGCGGGCCGGTGCGCGACGTCTTCGTCGGGGTGCTCATCGCCGTGGCGGTGCTGCTCGTGGCCTACCAGGGCAGCACGACGATGGAGGACTACAACCTCAACGGCGCGGGGTTCTACGCGATCTTCGTGGCCCTCGTCCCGACCGGGCTCGAGGGGATCCTGGAGGACCTGCGGCGCGGCGACGGGCTCTCACCCGGCGGCGTCAGCCCGGTGGAGCTCGTGTGGAGCCTGCGGATCAGCCTCACCGTCGTGCTGGTCCTCTGCCTGTGGCTCCTGGTGCAGGAGCTGCGCGCCACGGAGCGGATGCGCCAGCTGGTGACCGGTGACCGGATCGCCCTGGTCTTCGTGGCCGTGACCGGTGGGACGCTCCTGGCCTTCCTCGCCCTGGCGATGTGGCAGCTGTGGGTCCCGCCGGCCGACGAGGTGACGATGGGCGGCCTCTCGCTGACCGGGCTCCCCATCGTCGGGGACCTGCAGGTGCGCATCCACGACCTGGCCGCCATCTTCCTCATCTGCGCGCTCGCGGTGGCGGTGTGGAGCCACGCCTGGCCCCGCACCGCCGCGCGCCGCTCCGGCGAGCAGCTGGAGGCCCATCAGCTGATGCACCTCACCGGCTACCGCGTGATCTTCGTCCTCATGGTGCTCGGGCCGCTCCTGGCGTGGGCGGCCGCGGCGGCCCTCGCCCCCGGGAGGACGGTGATCCTCCTGGAGTGGTGGGAGATCGGGCTGTTCTGCCTCTTCTGGGTGCTGGAGACCCGCCGTCAGGCCCGGGTCGGGGGGCCGTCTCCTAGGGTGTGACCCGTGGGAGAGGTCCTGGGCGGTCGCTACGAGCTGGTGGACCCGTTGGGCGAGGGCGGGGCCGGGGTGGTCTGGCGCGCCTGGGACCACCGGGAGCTCCGGTATGTCGCCGCCAAGGTGATGCGTCAGGCCGACGCCCACTCGTTGCTGCGCTTCGTCCGGGAGCAGGCGGTGCGGATCGGGCACCCGCACGTCCTGACCCCGTTGGGCTGGGTCGGGGAGGACGACCGGGTCCTGCTCATCATGCCGATCGTCGACGGCGGCTCGGTCGCGACCCTCGTCGGCGACCACGGCCCGCTGCCGCCGGCGTGGGTCGCCACCCTGCTCGACCAGCTCCTGGCTGCCCTCGAGCGCATCCACGCCGAGGGCCTCGTGCACCGGGACGTCAAGCCCGCCAACCTCCTCCTGGACGCCACCGGCACCGGGCTGCCCCGCGCCCGGCTGGCGGACTTCGGCATCGCGGCGGCTGTGGACCAGCCGCGCCTCACCCAGGTCGCCCACGTCGTGGGGACGGTCGGGTATGCCGCACCCGAGACCCTCAGCCCGGGTTGGGATCCCGACCCGCGCGCCGACCTCTACGCCGCAGGGATGACCGCAGCGGAGATGCTGCTGGGGGAGCGGCCGGGGGAGGCGCAGGGGGCCCGGGTGGGGGTGGTTCATGCCACTTCAGCCCCGGTCGCGGACCGTACCCGCGACCTGGTGGTGCACCTCACCCGCGACCTGGTGCGCGCGCACGTGCCGACACCGTTGCTGTCCGTCGTGCTCGATCTGGCCGCGCCCGACCCGCTCGATCGCTACCCCGACGCGGAGGCGGCCCGCGCCGCGCTCCGGGGCACCGGGCTGGTCGCGGACGCGTCGACGTGGGACGCCGGAGAGGTGGAGGTCTTCGACCACGTGCCGCCTCTGCCTGAGGGCTGGGGGCAGAGCGGCCCGGCTCCGGCTTCGGGGCCGGAGCCGCGGCGCGGTGCGTCGGCGGTCTCCACCCGGCCCGGGGTCCTTCCGGCCGCGGAGCCGGTGCCCCGTCCCGCGGCCGTCCTCCGGACCGGTGTCCTGATGTTGGTCGTCGGGCTGATGCTCATCGGCGCCGCCGTGCTCGTTGCGCTGCTCGGCTGACCGGGGCCCTGGGAGGGCAGCGGTGGGCTGTGCCCCTCAGGCGGTGGGGCCCCGACGGGTGGCGAGGAGGACGATCCCTGCTCCGGCAGCCAGCACGCCGCCACCCCCGAGCGCCCAGGGCAACCAGCCCCTGTCCGCCCCGTCCGAAGGGGTGACCTCCGGGTCGGGGCCGCCGTCGGGCGCCTGCCCGACGTCCGCGGGCGTGGCTGCGCCGGTCGAGCCCGTGTCGCCGACGTTCGCCTCCGTCGTGCCAACCCCGGCGTCACGACCATCGGCGTCGCTGGTGGTGGCCGCCCGGTCGGCAGCGTCCGAGGCGAGGTAGGTCGGTTCCCCGTGCGGCTCGCCCACGACCTGGACGGTGAAGGTGAATGGCTGGGGGACGGCGTCGACGTCGATGCTGGAGCTCAGCCCCACGGTGACGTAGTAGTCACCGGCGCGGTCGGCCGCCCCGCCGTTGACCCCCTCGAGGCGGTTCCAGTAGCGGACCTCGGCGGTCGTGGCGGTGGCGCGCACCGTGTCGTTCCAGACCGCGATGGCGCGGCTGCTGGTGCCGGCCGTGTCATTCGGCTCGGTGACGTTGCCGCGGTCGGGACCGAAGAGGTGGAGGTCAGCGGGGTGCAGCTCCCTCTTCATGTGCTCGGCGAGCTGCCCGTCCGGCTGGGGGAACTCGGCGACCGCCTCCAGCCGCTGGCCCCACCCCACCGGGATGCGGTAGACCAGCACCTCACCGGGGAGGATGTCAGCGGCATACGTGACCCCGGGCTGGATCGGGACAGCAGCGGCGAAGGACGTCCCGCCGACCAGCGTCTGCTCAGGCTCACCCAGGTCCGGGCCCTCGAAGCTGGCGGAGGTGTCCGGCTCGGGGAGCGGGGACGCGCCGTCGATCGGGGGCTCCTCCGTGATCACCAGCTCGATTGTCTGGTCGGCGAGCAGCGCAGCCTGCAGGACCGGGAGATGCGCACGAGGACGTCCTCGTCGGTGCCGCACGCCGGCCGCTCGTCGTTCGCGAACGCCGAGGCGAGGCGCTCCGAAGCCGTTACCACCGTTGGAGGTCCAGACCAGCGCGTTGCGGTGGTCGCAGAGGTTGACGGTCTCGGTGTCCAGGCGCAGGTTGAAGGTGCCGGTGCTGACGTCGCCGTTCGGGCGCATGGTGGCGCCGACCCGGACGGTGGAGTTGGGGACCGTGCGCTCCACGCGGTACCACTTCGCGTCGCCGCTGTCCGGGTCGGGGAAGGTGTCCAGGTATCGCCCCTCCGCCAGCACCGGTGCGGTGTCCTTGTCGTAGCTGCCCTCCACGGGGGTGCCGCCGAACTCGAACGGGCGGAACGCGCGGGTGGAGATGCGGGTGAGGGCGGTGGTGAGGGTGTCGGTGTCGGCGGCGTCGTAGTAGGTGCCGCCGGCGGCGTCGGCGATGCACTGCAGCTGGGTGCGGGTCTGGTCGTCGGCGCCGAGGCCGACGGTGTGGACGACGAGGTCGAGGCCGTCGGCGGACAGCTGCTCGGCGATCTCGCACGGGTCGGGGTCGCAGGTGGCGATGCCGTCGGAGACGAGGACGATGGTGCGGTTGCCGTCCGGGCCGAGGTCGTCGGCGGCCTGCTGGAGGGCGTGGGCGATGGGGGTCTCGCCGAGGGGGGCGTAGTCGTCGACGGCGGCCCCCAGGGCCTGGGCGTTGTCGCTGCCGATGGGCACGACGAGCTGGCTGTCGGTGCACTTGGCCTCGGTGGGCTGGTCGGGGGCGACCGACCCGCCGAAGACCCGCAGCCCCACCTGCTGGTCGCTGCCCAGGTCGTCGATGACCTCGTGCAGGGCTGAACGGGCGGCTCCGATCTTGGGCTCGCCGGTGGCGTCGGGGTCGGCCATCGACCCGGAGGCGTCCAGCAGGAGCAGGAGCTGGGCGTCGCCGTCAGGCTCGGGGGTGGCGGCGTCGTCGGTGGCGGAGGTTGCTGCGGTGTCGATGGCGGTGGTTCCCGAGGCGGGAAGCGTGGTGGCCGTCGCCGACAGCGGCAGCGCCAGCAGCAGTCCGGCGGTGGCCAGAGCCAGGGCTCGAATTCGGGGCAGGGTGGTGCGGACCATGGTGCTCCTTCGTGCTTCGTCGAGGTCAGCGGCTGGTCGAGCTGTTGCGGGTGGCGAGCAGGGCCGCGCCCGCCCCGGCCACGACGACCCCGGCACCACCGAGGAGCCAGGGCCACGGCACACCCGGGTCATCATCGACCGTCCCCGCAGGAGCGGCGTCAGCACCGGCTCCGTCGTCGCTGCCGGTCACCGTCGACGACGCCCCAGACGGGTCCGCGGCCGACGCACCTGCGGTCGCTCCGACCTGTTCCGTGGCGGCGCCCTCGTCCGCCGAGGGGGGCGCGCCGGCCTCGACATACTCAGGGGCACCGCTCACATCGCCGATGACCTGCGTGGTGAGGGTGAACGGGACCGGGAGCAGCAGCTCGTCGTTCGAGGTGAGACTGACGGCCACGATGTAGTCCCCTGCGAGGACGGCCCCCCCGTCGTTGCCGGAGGCATGGTTCGCCCACCGCACCACTGGCGTGGTGGCCGCAGCCTGCACGGCGTGGTCGGCCTGCATGATGGCCCTGGCCTTCAGGTCTCCGGTGTCCGCGAGCACCGACCGGGCTCTCGCCCGGTTCGGGCCGAGGAGCTCGATGTCGACGATGTCGCTGACCGGTCCCGTCGTCTCGGCCAGCAGGCCCGTCGGCTCAGCGATCTCCAGGAGCGCCTCGAGGCGCTGGCCGTGCTGCACCGGCACGCGGAAGAAGACGATCTCGCCGCGGGTGAGCTCCGAGGAGTACGTCCTACCTGCTTCGAGCAGTGGGGCGTCGTTGAGGGAGCTGCCGGCCACGACCTCGTCGACCGGGCCGCCGGGCGCCGGCCCCTGCCACTCGGGGAGGTCGGCGCGGGGCGGCAGGTCAGCGATGTTGGTCACCGGTGGCTCCTCGATCACCACCAGTTCGTAGGGCTCGCCAGCGATCGCCTCAGCGCCGCCGTTCTGCGGGTAGACGGAGAGCACCAGCTCGGAGGCGGTGCTGCAGTCCTCGTCCGCGTCGTAGCCGCCGAAGCGGGCCGAGCTGGTGCCCGTGGTGCCGAAAGAGTTGCCCGACCCTCCGCTCCACGGCATGCCGACATTCATGCCGCACACATCTCCTGCGTGCGTGGTCAACGTGACGTCGTAGCCGGACAGGCCACCACGATCGGGCCGCATCGTCGCTCCGGCGTGGAGGATCGAGCCGGGGATCTCCCGGCGCAGCAGGTAGTGCTTGGCCTGCTCCTTGCTCAGGGCGAGGGTGTCGGTGTACTGCCCCTGCGTGAGGACGGGGGCATCGGCGATCTGGACGGTGCCCTCGACCGGCGTCCCGGTGATGGTGAACGGTCGGAAGGCGCGGGTGGAGATGCGGGTGAGGGCGGTGGTGAGGGTGTCGGTGTCGGCGGCGTCGTAGTAGGTGCCGCCGCGTGCGTCGGCGATGCACTGCAGCTGGGTGCGGGTCTTGTCGTCCGCGCCCAGGCCGACGGTGTGGACCACGAGGTCGAGGCCGTCGGCGGACAGCTGCTCGGCGACCTCGCAGGGGTCGGGGTCGCAGGTGGCGATGCCGTCGGAGACGAGCACGATGGTGCGGTTGCCGTCCGGGCCGAGGTCGTCGGCGGCTTGCTGCAGGGCGTGGGCGATGGGGGTCTCGCCGAGCGGGGCGTAGTCGTCGACGGCGGTGGACAGGGCCTGGGCGTTGTCGCTGCCGATGGGCACGACGAGGTCGCTGTCGGTGCACTTGGCCTCGGTGGGCTGGTCGGGGGCGACCGACCCGCCGAAGACCCGCAGCCCCACCTGCTGGTCGCTGCCCAGGTCGTCGATGACCTCGTGCAGGGCTGAACGGGCGGCTCCGATCTTGGCCTCGCCGGTGGCGTCGGGGTCGGCCATCGACCCGGAGGCGTCCAGCAGGAGCAGGAGCTGGGCGTCGCCGTCAGGCTCGGGGGTGGTGGCGGACGTCGGCAGGGTGCCTGCCGTGGCCGACATCGGCAGAGTCAGCAATAGTCCTGCCGTCAGAAGGGCAGCAGAGCGCCGAGTGAGCTCAGTCATGGTCTTCCCCTGGTGGTTGGCGTTTACGAAAGTAAATTTACCTTGTTTACGAAAGTAAAGTCAAACCGCTGCCGGGCCCCTGTGCCCGACCTCGGGCCTCACCCTAGGGTGGGGGAGACAGCCGCACGAAACGCAGGAGGTGAGCCGTGGTCGACGACACGCGGCGCAACATCGCCGCACAGGTCGAGATGTATGGCGAGCCGCTGGCTCGGGTCTTCGGCCGGCTCGTGGAGCAGCTCGGGATGACGCAGGCCGCGCTGGCCCGGACGCTCGGCATGTCTCCAGCCATGCTCAGTCACCTCAGCTCAGGCACCCGGGTGAAGATCGGTAACCCGGCCGTGCAGCGTCGCCTCGACGAGGTCCGGACGCTCGCGGAGCAGATGGACAGGGGAGAGGTGCCCCGGGACGAGGTCCAGCCGCGGCTGGACGGGATCCGTGACTCGACGGGCTCCTGGACGGCTACCCGCCATGACATGCCCGCCCAGGACGCGACCGACCGCGACGCCACTGAGGCGGCGACGGTCAGGGCACTGCTCCGCCTGACGGGGCCGGTCCCACAACTTCGGGCCGCCGTCGCGCTGCTCGAGCCGGAGCACCCGCAGCTGGCCGACCTGGTGCGCACCTACGGCATCAGGTCCCTGGACGACGCCACCGAGCACCTCCGACGCCACCGCGATCGGCTTCACCCGGAAGCGTGACCTTCCGGACGTGGTCGTTCGGGCTGGAAGGCTAGCTCCGGTCGTCGTCCTCGTCCACGAAGATGAGGGCCCCGGAGTCGACCAGCTCCTGGATCTGCTCGTCGGACATGGCGGCGAGCTCATCCTCGGAGACCTCGACGTAGTCGTCCTCCTGGGCGTCGCCGCCCAGCTCTCCGATGCCCCTTGCTTCGCCCGTGCCCTCGTCCCCGGGGCCCCCTGCGTCGCCGGAATCCGCGGCCACCCCGCCGGGCGTCTGGTCCGGTCCCGCCCCGCGCCTGCTCTCGCCGGCCTCGTCCTCCCACCACTCGTCCGCGCCCTCCGCGGGCGGTGCGGCGTCGTCGAGGTCCTCCTCCTCCGGCTCCTCGCCCCCGCGCAGGAAGAGCAGGAGGACGCCGCCGATCAGCATCATGGTCAGACCCAGGAACGTGCCGAGACTGCCCAGGGCCAGACCTCCGAGCCGGGCGATCGCGGAGGCGGGCCCGACCTCGGGGGCCACGACCACGCCGAGACCGTCGCAGTCCAGCTCGTGCTCCCCGGACTCCTCGGCGACGAACGAGCCGACGACCTGCAGGCGCGCCAGGGTCGTGTCGATCCCGACCCGGCGCCCCTGCTCCGCGAGCGACTCGAACGGCACCTCCCGCGTGGGCCCGGTCACGGTGCAGGAGATCTGGTCGACCGGGGTGGGGACCAGCTCACCGGGTGCCACCAGACCCCCGGTGACGTAGAGCGTCCGCTCGTCTCCGTCCTGCAGCGTCACGGTGGCGGACCCGTCGAGCAGCTCGGCCGAGTTGGACTGCAGGTGGTCCAGGAGGCTGCGGGTCGCCCAGCCGGCCAGCAGGGCCACGACCAGCGAGATCACCGTGAGCACGGTGCCCAGGCGGACGAGCTGGCGGCCGGATCGGCGCAACCGGCCCCGGTTGACCCGACCGCTGTCGGTGGACGGGTGGTCGTCGGTGGGCATGGTCCGACTCTAGGCCGCGCGACGCTCCCGACGTGGGGTGCGGCGCGCCGACGGCCCTGTCCGAGGGGCGCCGGCCCGCACCGGAGGGGGCTGTCAGCCCTGCCCGGCCTTCTCCGACGCCGTGGCCTGACGGATCACGAGCCGGGTCCAGGCTCCGACGTAGATCCGGTCGTCCCGGTCGATCTCCACGCGATGCCCCGGGGCGAGCGGCTCGGTGGGCAGGGGCTCGCCGACGACCCCCACGAAGGTGCCGTTGCTGCTGCCGAGGTCCTCGATCCACCACCGGGTGCCGTCGCTGGTGAGCTGGGCGTGGCGCCGCGAGACCGCGCTGTCGGCGCCAGCGTCCACGTCGGGGCGCACGCCCAGGCTGCCGGACGGCCGCCCGACCAGGACGACGTTGCGCCGGACCACGACGATGTCGGGCACGCCCGCGCTGGGGCACGCCTCGTCCGTCTGCTGCACCGCATACCAGTCGGGGTCGACCCACATCTCGACCACCCACACGTCGGCCAGGTCCCGGGACGGCGGGGTATGCCGTGGCCGCACGTGCGCGGGTCTGGCCTCGGCCGTCATCGGTGGGGTGGCGGCGGGCGCGGCCTCGGGAGGTGCTTCTCCCTCCGGCCTCGCCCCCGCATCGGCTGCGGACCCCGCCTCCATCTCGCCTGCGGACCCCGCCTCCATCTCGCCTGCGGACCCCGCCTCCACCTCGCCTGCCAATTCGGCGTCGGCGTCGGCGGTGTCGGGGTGGGTGCCGGTGTGGGTGTCCGGCACGCTCTCCCCGTCCGCCTCCGCGCCCTCCTGCTCGTTCTCCTCCGGCTCCGGCCCCTCCTGCTCGTTCTCCTCCGGCTCCGGCCCCTCCGGCTCCGGCCCCTCCGGCTCGTTCCCCTCCGGCCTGTCCTCCTCCGGCTCCGGCACCTCCGGCTCGCCCGCCCCCTCGGTCTCTGCCGGATCGCCAGGCAGGTCGTCGAGCGGCGCCGCCCCCGTCGTGAAGTCGTAGCCGCACGCCTCGCAGAAGAGGGCGTCCTCCAGGTTGACCCCGCCGCAGTGGGGGCACGTCACGGTGGGGATCGGGCCGGCAGGGTCGAGGTCCAGGACCGAGCCACCGGCGCCCGACTGCCCCGGGAGGGCAGGTCCTCCGGCGGGGGAGGGGGTCCCGGCCCCCGCCGCAGCGGCACCGATCGGGGCGCCGCAGGTGTCGCAGTAGTCGGTCGCCTCGCTGCGATGGCCCTCCGGGCAGGTCACGGTCACGACGGGCGCACCCGCGTGGTCTTCGTCGAAGCGGTGTCGAGCTCCATCTCGTCGAGCTTGTCGACGTTCTGCCGCAACCGGACCCGCCCGGTGGCGGCGTCCTCGATGTCGACCACCCGCGCCAGCCGGGAGGTGGCGGCCTCGTCCCCGGTCGCCTGGGCCAGCTGCACGGCGCGGCCCAGGCGGGACGTGGCGGTGATGTCGTCACCCAGGGTCTTGGCCCGCAGCCCGTCCTGGATGGCCGAGGCCAGCTCGGTCTGCCCGGTGTAGTGGCCACCTCCGGGCTGATCTGCGCGGTCAGCAGGCTGTCGGCCGACCAGGCCGCCTTGACCAGGCCCTGGGCCTTGACCTCGGTGCCGACGGCGAGCTGGACGCGGGCCGCGAGCTGCTCCTGGCCGATGGCCTTGGGGGCCAGCCGCACGGCGACGTGGTAGTCCCGGGTCTCGTCCCCCCAGGCACCCGTGTCGTAGCCGCCGGTGAGCGCGTTGACCTCGGTCCGCCGGGCGCTGAGGTCCTCCAGCGTCGGGCTCACCTGCTTGACGAAGAGCACCTGCGCACCCTGCGGGGCCCAGACCCGCAACTCGGCGTCACTCACACCGCGGCCCATCGACTGCTGCATCAGCGAGGCGAAGTCCTCCGAGAGCCCGTCCCACGTGCGGATGAGCTCGACGGTGCCCATGAGGGCCTCGGCGATCCGCCGCACCTCGGCCACCTGCCACGCCGCGCCCAGCCCACGGCAGTCGGCCTGGAACCTGCCGCGCACCTGCTCGATGGACCACGACAGCTCCTGGGGCGTCTCGTGCTGGTTGGCGCCGTCGGTGAGCAGGATCGCGTGGCGCTTGGTCAAGGAGGGGACCGTGCCGAAGAGCTGGGCGGCGGCCAGCAGCCACCGGCCCATGGCGGTGCCCCCTCCGGGGGCGAGGCGCTGCAGCGAACGCTTGGCCTCGAGCCGGGTCTGGGGAGACATCCGGGCCATCGACGCGACCGTCCCGGTGGGGTAGCAGAGCGCCGCCTCGTGGTTGCCGGCCACGATCGCGAACCACACGCCGTCGACGATCTGGTCCAGCGCCGCCGACGCGGCGTACGCCGCCGCCTGGACACCCTGCACGTCCATCGAGCCCGAGACGTCCACGATGATGATCTCGCCCGCCTCGCCGGCGGCGCTGCTCATCGGGCTGACCGTGCCGGCCCCGGTGCAGGTCACCGAGACGATCGCGTGCACGTCGGTCCCGCCGTCGGGCAGGAACTCGTTCTGGTGGACCGTCGCGGTGAACTCAGCCATGAGGACCATCCTGCCCCGCCCCGCCCGCCTGGTCGGCACCGAGGGTCCGCATGAGCGCGACCGTGATGTTGTCGGCCCCGCCCTGGCCGTTGGCCCACGCGACGAGGGCCCCGGCCAGGTCCAGAGGGTCGTCGCCGACCCGCTCCTGCTCCCCGCGGACGACGTCGAGCAGGGCGGTGGGATCGGACGCGTAGTTCCACAGGCCGTCGGTGCACAGCAGCAGCCAGCCGGGTGACCGCACGTCCTGCGTCGTGATCTCGGGGGCCTGGTCGGGTGCGTCCGGCCCGAGCCAGCGGGTGATGGTGTGCGCCAGGGGACCGGACTCCGCCTCCGCGCGGCCCATGCCGGCCCGGACCTGCTCCTCGGCCATCGAGTCGTCGGTCGTGAGGCGGACCGGCTCGCCGGCGTCCGGCAGCCAGTAGGCCCTGCTGTCGCCCACCGAGCCCAGGGTCGCCAGCCCGTCCTCGACGACGGCTGCGACGAAGGTGCAGGACGGCGCCGAGTCGGGATAGTCCTCGCCGACCTGCCGCACCGCCGCGGCCGCTGCACCGGTCGCCAGGGCGATCCGCTGCTCCGCCGGCTCGTCGGCCCCGGTCAGGGCGGCGAGCGCGGCCTCGGCGGCGGCGAGGCTGGCCTCGGCCGAGCGGGTGGCGGTGGTGACCCCGTCGCAGACGACCAGGGCGGCCCGGCCGGCGTCCTCGGGGTCACCCCAGAGGGCCATCGCGTCCTCGTTGTCGGTATGCCGCACCCCCCGGTCGCAGACCCCGGCCACGTGCGCGGCGGGCCGGTCGGTGAAGTGGTGGCGCGGGTCCGGCTTGCGCTCACCGCACTGCGTGCACCAGCCGTCCTCGTCGTAGGCACCGCCGCAGGCCGAGCAGGTGCCGTGGTCGACGGGCTCCGGCGGGGGCGGGTCCTGCCGGGCGGGCAGGTCGCCGTCGAGCACCAGCATGGGCGTGGGCAGCGGGGGCGGCCCGGAGGAGAAGGGCTCCGGGTCGGGGAAGTCCTCCTGCGGCGCGGGCGGCTCCAGCGGGACGATCTCCTCCTCGACCTCCACCGGCGTCTCCGGGGGAGCCCCGGCAGCCACCGGCGTCTCGGCAGTCTCCGGCGCCTCCGGCTCGACCCTCCCCGGCACGTCGGACGGGCGGCTCGGCACGGGGGTCTGCTCGCTCATGTCCAGCTCCAGGGTCGGACCGCGTTGGCGCGGTCGATGAGGCCGGCCCGCTCCTGCGGGTCGGGGGTGTAGTCCGCCAGGAAGCGGTACTCCTTCTCCAGCTGGCGTGACAGCTTGTCGCGGGTCACCGGCACGTCACCCAGCCGCCAGTCGGGCTTCTCACCGTGCCGGGCGACCTGGGCCAGGGCCTGCTCGTAGATCGTGGCGTGGAACTGCGCCCGCTGCCGGGGGTCCAGGGTCAGCCGCCGGACGGAGTGCACCGCCTCGCGCAGATCGGCCAGCGAGCCGCGCTGCCGCAGCAGCTCCGCCCGGAGCCAGCGGGCACGGGGGTGCGCCCGGCTGGCGGCCGGGACGGAGTCCAGCGCGGCGATGGCCCCGGGGACGTCGTCCCGGCCGAGACGGACCCGGTGCAGCCCGAACGCGGCGGGTGCGACATACCCGGCGTCCGTGCGCCACGCCCGCTGGTAGTCCAGCTCGGCCGCCTTGGCGTAGCCCCCCATCTCGCTGGCCAGGGCCAGCGCCAGGCGGGGCGCGATCTCGCCCGGCAGGGCGTCGCGGACGGCCGCGAAGTGACCCGCGGCGCTCTGCCCCCTGGCCACCCGGCGGCTCTCGTCCGCGTCGGCCTGGGACAGGGCCCACAGCCCGCGCACCCAGGACGCGCGCCAGTCCCACGGGTCCTCCGCCAGCAGCCCGCGGACGGCCTCGTCCAGCCACTCCTGCTGCCCCATCCGGATGCCGGCGCGGGCCCGGGCCAGCAGCACCTCGGGGGTCATCTCGCCGGCCCTGACGAGCTCGGCGTGCATGGCCATCGGGTCGTTCTCGGGGAGGGAGGAGATCCAGTCGAGCATCGGGTCGGTGTCGTCGCGCTTAACCTCCGGCAGCTCCCACCAGGACAGCGTCTCCCCGGTCGACACCGGCGGCTCGAAGGCCGCCGAGTGCGCCGACAGGGTGGCCGCGTGGTCGCTCCCGGCCGCCACGACCTGGCGCAGCACCCCGATCATCTGCGAGCGCAGCTCCTCCACGGACAGGAAGCGGTCGTTCGGGTCGGGTGCGCAGCAGCGGGCCACGAGGCGGTAGAACGCGTCGTGCTCCACGAACGCCGGGACCTGTGACATCGGCGGGAGGCTGTCGACATACTCCGTCTGGTAGCCGCGGAACTCGAAGGTGAGCACGCACAGCGTGCGCCCGATCGTGTAGATGTCAGAGGCGACCGAGGGGCCCAGCTCGGCGACCTCCGGCGCCTGGTAGCCCACCGTCCCGTAGATCGGGGACTCCAGGTCGTCCTGCCGCCGCACGCCGCCGAGGTCGATGAGCTTGATGCCGTCGTCCTCGTGGATGAGGTTGTCCGGCTTGAAGTCGCAGTAGAGCAGCCCGAGGTCGTGCAGGTGCTGGAAGGCCGGCAGCGCCTCGATGACGTAGGCCAGGGCGACGTCGACGGGGAAGGGTGCGTAGCGCCCGGCCTGCTGCATCCGGTCCTGGAGCAGCTGCTTGAGCGAGCGCCCACCGACGTGCTCCATGACGGTGTAGGCGTCGCCGTCGTGCTGCACGACGTTGTAGATCTCGACGATCAGCGGGTGCTTGACCTGCGCCAGGAACTGCTGCTCGGCGACCGCCGCGTCCAGCGCGTCGTCGTCACCGGTGTTGAGCAGCCCCTTGAGGACGACCCAGCGGTCGGAGACGTTCTTGTCCCGACCGAGGTAGATCCAGCCCATCCCGCCGTGGGCGAGCGCCCCGACCACTTCGTACTGCCCCGCGACGAGCTCGCCGGGGGACAGCTTGGGGGTGAACGAGTAGGGGGCGCGGCACTGGGGGCAGAAGCCCTGCTGGCGGCCCTCCAGGTCACCCGCGCCCCGGCCCACCTTGGCACCGCAGTTGGGACAGACGCGACGGTGCTCGGGCACCTGCGGGTCGGTCATGATCTTCTGCGACGGGTCGGTCACCGGCACGTCTGGCACCTGGGCCAGACCCATGCCCAGGCGGGACCGGCGCACCGCCGCGTGGGCCCGCTGCCGGCGGACGGTGGCCGCGCGCACGGCCTGGCGGGTCTGCCCGGGGCCGGGGGTGGCGACCACCTGGGCGCCGCCGCTGACGTCGGGGTCCGGTATGCCGTCCGCCCCCGCGTCCGCGGACCCCGCCGGGCCCGGGGTCACCGGGGCGACGCCCGACCCGGCCCCGCCCAGCGGGGTGGCGGCGACCGGGGCCTGGCGCGGCTCGGGAGACCCGCAGACGTTGCACCAGCCGTCCTCGTAGGAGCCGGTGCAGCCCGGCTCGACGCACGGGTTCACAGGCTCATCCCCATGGTCCGGGCGAACGTCTCCTGCGCCTGCACGAGAGCCTCCAGTCGGGTCAGGTCGGTCGGGCGGGCCTCGAGGGCCTCCCGGGTCTGCTCCGCGAGGCTACCCATCGCCACCGACGCACCCTCGTCGGCGGTCAGCGCCGCGTGCACCCGCCGGGCCCGCTCGGCGAGATCGTCGCGCCTGGCGAGGGCGGCGGCATACTCCCCGTGGGCCTGCGTGAGCGCCCGCTCGACCCGCGCCAGCCGGTAGAGGTAGGCGGTGAGTCCGTCGGGGTCGGAGGGCACCGGGCCCAGGGCGGTGACGTCGGGCACGCCGAGCCGGGGTGCGGGGCGGACCTCGGCCCGCGCGCGCTCGGCCAGCGCCCGGACCGCCTGGCCGCGGGCGGCGAGCTCGTCGACCTCCCTGGTGGCCTGGGCCCGGTCGGCCTTGGCGTGCGCACGAGCCGACGCGGCGACGATGAGGTCACGCTCGGTGGTCGCGGCCTCCGCCTCCAGCGGCCCCAGGAAGCCGCCGACGTCACCGCCGCGGCGGACCCGCTCCGCGACGTCCTCGACGCGACGCTCGAGGAGGGCGTGGACCTCGGCCGCCGAGGCGCGCCGGCTCTCGGGGATGAGCGCGACCTGGTCGGCGATGCGGGCCAGCTGCTGGCGCAGGTCGACCAGCCGGTCGGCCGCCCGCGGGTCCGCGCCGTCCAGGCGCAGCCGGGAGCGCAGCGAGCTGGCGAGGGAGTCGGAGAGCCGGCAGGCCTCGGGGAGGGAGACCGCGAGCGCCTGACCGGCCCCCCGCGAGCCCGGCTGCTCCAGGGAGCCCCAGACCAGGGTGGTGATCCGGCGCCGCTCCGCCTCGCCGACCCGGCCGCTGTCCCACGTGGCCAGGATGAGCGCCACCCGGTCGGACACCGCCTGCCACAAGGTCATCGACAGGGTGACGTCGGGGGTGACGGCGGCTCGCTCGGCGGGGTCCTCCAGCCCGAGCGCCGCCTGGTCCAGACGGTCCAGCTCGGCCCGCCGCTCGTCCTTCCACCGGATGAGCGCGTCGAGGTAGCGCAGCAGCTCCCGGTCCGGGACGTCGGAGCCGAGCGACCCCGGGGCGGGGGGCGTGACGGCATACCGCGGCGTCATCCGGCCACCTTCTGCCGGCGGACGATCGCCGGGATCAGGGCGAGCAGCGGCAGCAGCCCGGCCGCCAACGCGGTCGGGACGTAGCGCCCCAGGTCCAGGTCGCTCACGGTGCCGGCGACCACCTCGGTCCGGGCCCGGGCGACCAGCTCGTGCTGCGCCTGCAGCGCCTGCTCGCCGGCCTGGACGAGGGTCTCCGCGTGGGGGACCGACTCCTCGAGGGGGAGGTTGCGCAGGTCGACGGCCTGCAGCGGTGCGCGCGCCGCGGCGTAGACCTCCAGGACGTCGGGGCTGACGTCGTTCAGCCAGCCGGACTCCTCCCAGTAGGTGTCACGCTGGTAGGACTCGATCGTGCGGGTGCCGAGCACCACCTGGAGGTCCTGCCCCAGCTGTCGGTGCAGGCTCTCCGAGCCCTCCATGGCGACCTCGTGCCGGGCGATCGGGTCCTCCACGTCCAGGTGCCGGTCGCCGTCCACGAGCAGCATCACCGTGGGCACGAGCGCGAGCCCGGCGAGGCCGGCGCCCACCCGGGAGCCGCCCCGGAGCAGGCCGTAGCCCAGGACCCCCGTCGACACCACGGCCCCCAGGAGCATCCAGGTCGGGAAGGCGCTGTCGGTGTCCAGGGCCTCGGCCGCCCGGTCGACGTCGTAGGAGCTTACGCTGTAACGGGCGGCGTCGCGGGCCTCGGTCCAGGCGCTGAGCACCCGCTGCGGGGTACTGCCTGGCGCCTCCAGGAGCGGACCCACCCCTTGGACGAAGGGGTCGAGGTAGTAGTCGTCGCCGTCCGTGAGCGCCTCCGCCCGAGCGACGCTCGGGACCTGGCCGTCGACGGTGACGTCCTCGCCGTCGAGATAGGCCAGGACGTCGCGGTCCAGCGCCAGCCCGGTGTCCGCCCAGGCGATGCGGGCCTCGTCCTGGGCCACGAACTCCTGGACCGCCTCCGGGGGCGGGGGGTCGATCGACAGCGGGGCGCCGAGGGCGACGAGGGCGGCCGCCAGCGCGGCCAGGGCGCCGGCCCGTCCCAGCCGGGGCACCGGGGTGCCGCTGCGCCGGTCGACCGCGGCGAGCAGGCTGTTGCCGTCGCTCTCCCGGTCCTTCCTGCCGGAGCGCCGTGTCGGCCGGACCTCCACGTGGGCGGTCCTCCCGGTCTCCTTCTGCAGACGGCGGCGCCTGCGCTCCAGCTCACGCTCGGCGTCGTCGATCTCGCGCTGGCGGCGGGCAAGCTCGATCTCGGTCTCGCGCCGCTCCCGGGCCAGCTTCTCCTCCGCCTCCCGGCGCAGTCTGGCGGCCTCGGCCTCGGCCTCCTCCCGCCGGCGCCGGGCCTCCTGCTCCATCCGGCTCCGTTGCTCCTCGAGCTCCTGCCGCTGGCGGGCCAGCTCCTCGGCCGTGGTGTCCTCGACGTCCTCGACGTCCTCCCCGAGGACCAGCATGGGGGCGTCGTGGGGGTCGTGTTCGTCCTCGTGGCCGGTACGCGTCTCGCTCATCGATCCCCTCCGTGGCCCCGGCACTCACCGGGTGCGATCGTCATCGGTAGTCCTTCAGTCGTTGGCTCAGCCCCGTCCAGGCGAACCCGGCCGCGACCAGCCCGAGCACCAGGGCCAGCCCCGAGGTGACCAGCGCCGGCCCGCCGACGTCGCCCACCGACCCGCTCAACCGGGTGTCGACCAGCGCGACCAGCGTCGACTCCGCCGACTCGTAGCTCTCCTGGGTCTGGGCCAGCGCCGCCAGCGCCTCGCCCGGGCCGGCGGCGGCGTCCAGGTCGGCCTGGCCCTCGAAGACCTGCCGCCAGTCGTCGCTGGCGCTACGGTTGCCGAGGCTGGTGAGGCTGCGGGTGGCCTGCTGGACCGCCTCGCGTCCCGCGCCGAGGTCGGCGGCCTGGGCGTACTGCTCGGCCCGGGCCAGGCGGACGTCCTGGAGGGCCTGCGTCGCCCGGCTCGCGTCGTCCACCCGCTGGTCGATGTCCAGCGGCAGGGCGGACGGGTTGAGGGAGACGTAGGTCAGGCCCGCGGTGATCGCCGTGGCGACGAGCAGGGGCACGTTGACGATGCGCCGGGTCAGCAGGGCGAGCCACACGAGCATGGCGCCCAGGACGACGGTGGCCAGCCCGCCGACCACGGCCGTGAGGGCCGACCGGGAGCCGGTGCGCAGGTCGAGAGCGTGGCCGGCGGCGACCTCGTCCGTGGCGCTCAGGGCCGTGTCGGTCAGCCCGACGACCTCCTGGTATGCCGTGCCCGCCGCCTCCCCGTCCGGGGCGTCGATCGCGGCCTGGCCGGCGAGGGCCACCTCGACCAGGCTGCCCGAGGTCGGCGACCCCGAGCGGGCGATGAGCTCCTCGGCCTCGCCCAGATGGGTGCGGAAGGCTCCGGGGTCGGCTCCACGCTGGTCCTGCGGCACGTCCGCCGCCTTCTCGGCGACGGACCGGGCCACCTCGAGACGGCTGGCCGCCACCTCGGTGCCGGCGCGCTCGCCGGCCTCCCACTGGGCCGCGATGACGTTGGGGGTGGGGTTGACCCCGCTCGTGTCGAAGGTCCCGGTGGCCACGACCCCGGTGAGCAGGGCGGCGGCGGTGGCCAGGCCCCGCGCCAGCCGGAGACGGGCCGGGGTGGACCACGACGAGGCCGTCGACGTGCGCGCGCGCTGCGGGCTCCCGGCGCCGGTCGGGGACGCCGCGCCCTGCGGGGTGGCAGCGGTGGCGGGCGCCGGCGACGTGCCCTGCGCGGGGCTGGTCACTCCCGCTCCTCCTCGTCGCCGGGCGACCCGCTCGGCGTCCCCGTCCCGTCCAGCTCAGCGACGTCCTCCGTCCCCGAGCCCGAGGCGACCGGGTCCGCATACAGGTCCACGCCGTCCCGGTCCTCGAAGTCCTGACGCTCCAGCGTCCGCAGCTGCTCCAGGGTGACGTCAGCCTCCTCGCGCAGCCGCCACGCGTGCCGACCGATCGCCGCCTCCAGCAGGTTGCGGGAGAAGCGGCCGTTGCCGAAGCTCGGGCCGCGCGGCGTGGCCGCGAGGATCTCGCGGAAGCGCTGCTCAGCCTCGCTGGCGATGTCGTAGTCCATCTTCTCGGCGAGGACGTGCTGGATCCCGACCAGCTCCTCGTCGGTGTAGTCGTCGAACTCGATGATCGTCCGGAAGCGGCTCTCCAGCCCCGGGTTGAGCGCCACGAACTCCGCCATCGGCTCGGGGTAGCCGGCCACGATGACGACGAGGTCGTCGCGGTGGTCCTCCATCTCCTTGACGAGGGTGTCGACGGCCTCCTTGCCGTACTGGTCGCCGGACAGGCTGTAGGCCTCGTCGATGAACAGCACCCCGCCCATCGCGCTCTTGACCACCTCGGAGGTCTTCGCCGCGGTCTGCCCGAGGTAGCCGGCCACCAACTCGCTGCGGTCCACCTCGACGAGCTGGCCCTTGGACAGCAGACCGAGCGCGCGGTAGATGCCGCCCACCAGCCGGGCGACCGTGGTCTTGCCCGTGCCAGGGTTGCCGACGAAGACGAGGTGGCGGGTGAGCGTGACGACCTTGAGCCCGGCCTCCTGACGCCGCGCGTCCATCTTCAGCACCGCGACCTGACGGTGGATCTCGGCCTTGACTCGCTCCAGCCCGATGAGGGCGTCGAGCTCGGCCAGCAGCTCCTCGACCGTCCGCTCCGGCTCGGGGTCCGGCTCGGGCTCGGCAGGTGCGCCCGTGCCCTCGGGCGGGGGCTGGGTCGCGACCTGGTCGGGGTATGCGGCTCCCTGACCACCACCGGCCGTCTGGTGTGGTTGCCCCTGACCACCACCGGCCGCCTGGTGTGGTTGCTCCTGACCACCACCGGCCGCGTCCCATGGTTGTTGCGTGCCGCCGTGCTGCCCGATCTGGCCGAGCATCTCGCGCACCCGCATCGACTGCTCCTGGGCGCGACGGAGCAGGTCGCTCCCGAAGGCCTCCAGGCCGGCGCGGTCGCCGGGCAGGGGCACGCCGGGGATCCCACCGGTTCGCGGGGGAGACCCGGGGGTCGCCCCGGAGGGCGGGGTGAGGCCCTCGGTCGGTGTGCCCGGCCCGTGGGACGGGAGCTGGCCCGCGGCCTCCAGCTGGGCGCGCTGGACGGAGAGCGCCTTGCCGAGCGCGACCGGCCCGGCCCCCGGGATCGCGGAGGCGGCTGCCGCCACGTCGGCCAGGGCCTGGGCGTAGCCCACCGCCCTCGGGTGGCTGTCGGCCACCAGGGAGGAGAGCAGGGTCGTCGGGACCGAGGCGTAGCGCCGGCCCCGCGGGACGGCGCCGAAGAACTCGCTGGTCGGGAGCTCGAAGGTCTCTGCCCAGAGCACGTGGGCGCTGCTGGGGCCAGGCTGCTCCAGGACCGCGGCAGCCACGGAGCGGGCCTCCGTGCGCGCCATACCCTCGTCGAGCCCGGCCTCACGGGCGACCCTGGCCAGCTGGTCGACCGCGGCGCGCAGGTCGTCGGTCGTCATCAGGCGTCTCTTTCCGGAGGCGTGAGCGCGTCGGGCGGGGAGAGCCCGGCGGGCGGGGACAGCGCGGTGACCTGTCCCGTCGGGTCGTCGGGCTCGGGCACGGGCGCCTGCTCGGGGTCGATCCGCAGGGTGCCGCCCTGACCCGTCGACCCGAACTTCTCGGCGATGAACCGGCCCTGCGCCACCAGCTCCCTCGCGTCGGCCCGGAAGACCGCGTCGAAGACCTTGTCCATCGTCAGCCCGAGGAGGTCGAGCTGGTCGACGAGGACCATGAGGGACGTCTTGGCGCCGTCGACGGGACGGGTGTCGGCATACCGACGGGGGAGCCGCTGGTAGCTGCCGATGGCCTCTGGCAGGTAGTCGATGGCGGTCGCGCTGATGGTGTAGCCCAGGTCGCCCCGCCAGCTTGGCCAGACGCGGGACTGTGTCGCGGACGGTGTCCACGATGCGCTGCCCGCGGGCGGTGACGACCGAGGGCAGCGCCGTGGAGGTGAGCAGCTGCTCGGTCTGGTCCAGCGCGGCATACACGTCCTCCGCGGTGGGGGGAGCGGGCAGGGTCATCCGCTCCTCGGGCTGGGTCGGCGGGCGTCCGAGCATCCGGTCCAGCAGGTCGGAGAACCCCACGGTCAGCGCCTCGTCGGAGGAGCATCACCCAGGTCGAGCTCACCGCCGGCCAGGCGGGCGTCGGTGCGCTGGGCGCGGTCGAGGTACTCCCGCGACTTCTCCACCTCGCCCTCCAGCACGCCGATGGTCTGGGCCATCCCGTCCAGCGCCTGCGTGCGGAACTGGTCGATGGCGTCCATGGTCGAGTAGATGTTGGCGAAGGCCGCCTGCAGCTGCTCGAGCCCCAGGGTGGCCGAGGCCGCCTGCTCCTGGATGGCGACGGAGTTGTCCCGCAGCATCTCGGATGTGCGCTGGATCATCGTCGACGTCGTCTGGTTGAGGGCGGTGATCTGGTCGAGGACCAGGCGCTGGTTGTTCAGCGCCTGGGCGACCAGGACCGCGGTGCGCAGCGCGGAGACCGTGGTGGTCGAGGCGCGGTCGACACCCTTGATGAGCTCGATGTTGTTCTTCATGACGATGTCGATGGCCAGGTAGTTCTGGATCGAGACCGCCAGCTGCGTGAGCAGGTCCTGGTGCTTCTGCCGCACGTAGAACAGGACGTCCTCGCGCATCGCCTTGGCGCGGTCGGGGTCGGTCTCGTCGAGCTCAGCGATCTTGGCCGCGACCCGGGCGTCCAGCTTCTCGGCGATGTAGACGTACTGGTTGAGCCGGCCCATCGCGTCCCACAGCTGCTGCTTCTCCATGTTGAGCGCCGCGTTGTCCTTGGCGAGCTCGTCCTGGCCGTTGCGCAGGGCGTGGAGGATCGCGTCGAGGTGCTTCTCGGCCGACTCGTACTTCTGGAAGTAGTTGGTGAGCCGGTCGGTGAAGGGGAGGCGCTCGATCCACTTCTTGGGCCCGGTGGCCTGCTTGGGGTCGAGGTCCTCGACGGTGCGGCGCAGCTCCATGAGGGTCTGGCCGACCTTGGACTCCTTGGAGACACCGCCCTGCTGCAGCGCGCGCACGGGCGACTTGAGCAACCGGTTGGAGGTCTCGGCGGCCGCCCGGATGTCCTGGTCGCCCATGGTCCGCACGTCGGCCGCCTTCTGGGCGAACTCCGGGGACCGGGTCTCGACCTCGGTCAGGCCGTGCAGGAAGGCGTCGACCTTGGCGTCCAGCGCCGGCACCGCGGCCGGGTCGACCTGCGGGGCCATCCTGGGCGCGGCGGTCTGCGTCACGGGCGCGGCGGGGGCGGGTGCGGTGAGCACCAGCGGACCCGGGGCGGCAAGGGGCTCGGGCGCGGCGAGCGGCTGATCGGTCATCGTCGTCTCCTGTGCTGGTCGCGGTGCGTGGATCCCATCCCCCTGACGTGGACGGCCCCGCCTTGCTGACGCTCTCATTGTGTCGTGGGTTCCCAGCCAACCACACGGGGGTGACGGACCACCGGTGAGCAGCAGCGCTTGACATCGAACAGGTGTTCGACTAAGGTGACGGTATGCCGCACAGGGGAGCGGCCCGGGCGGGACGTCCGGCACCGAGGGGGTGGATGTCATGGGGAGCATTGACCGCGACGACGAGGGGGCGCGACAGCTCCGGCTCGTGCGGGGGGAGGGCCCACGTCCGGCGTGGGAAGGGGGAACGGCCCGATCGTCTGGTGGCCCGGACCCGTCCGCCGTGGCGCTCCAGGAGGCGCTGCGCGCATCAGGTATGCCGGAGGCGCTCGCCTCCACCTGCGCCGTCGTCCTCCCGGCCATCACCCGGCTGGTCGTCCAGGGAGCTGACGTCTTCCTCCAGCCGTCGGAAGCCATCTCGGTGGCCGAGGAGGCGGCGGCCATGACGTCCCTGCTGGAGGGGTGCCGCATGCTCGCCGCCCGCGATCTTGCCGTGGAAGCCGGTTCGGTCATCCTGGCCGAGCGGGGCACCGAGTCCGCGGACTCCATGGCCAGGACGGTGAGGGAGCGCTGGGAGGCGACGTGCCGCGCCCTCAGCGCCGAGGAGCTCGCGGCCGCCACGGGTCAGGGTCGCTGGCACACGCGCGAGACGGCGGCGATCGGCCTGGCGCCCCCGCCCCTGATGGAGCACGTGCTCACCGGGTTGCGCACGGGGGTGGCGCGATGGTCGCTCGTCACGGCCTTCTGGCGGCGGTGCTGGAGCAACCCGAGGATCCCCCGCGAGGTGGCGATCGAGATCGCGGGGGCGCTCTTCGGGGACGACCTCAGCCGGGTCGTCGTCGAGCGGATCACCGCCGACGGAGAGCTGTCCCGCGCCCCGTGGGGTGACAAGCAGTTCCACCAGGCTCTGGAGCGCGAGGCCACCCGCCGGGAGGCGCAGGACCCGGCGGCGACGGCGGCGGACCGTGCGGAGCAGCACCGGCGACGCAACGCCTTCGGGTTCGTCGACGACGACGGCAGTGGCCAGGTCGTCATCAGCGGTGACACGGCCTCGGTGTCCGCCTGCGTGGACCGGCTCCACGTCCTCGCGCGACGGGCGCGGGCAGCGGGAGACGAGCGGACGGAGCCGCAGCTGCGGTCAGACATCGCCCGCTCACTGCTGCTCCACGGGGTCCTGCCCCTGCCGGACCTGGGTGATGAGATCGGGGTGATCACCCCTGACGACATCGAGAGCCTCGTGCAGATCCTTTCGGGCACACCCAGCTACGAGCTGCAGGTCGTCGTGCCGTGGGACTCCCTCGGCGCGCACGCGCTCGTTCCCCTCGACGGGGCCACAGGATTCGTCAACGTGCCCCACGAGGTCGGCGCAGCCGAAGGCGACCCCGAGGACGGAGCCGCTGCTGCGCCCGGGTCTCACCCGGCCGCGAGCGACGGTGTCGGTCGGGTCCTCGGAAGGTTCCCACGGTTCCTCACCAAGGCCGAGGTGCTGGCCATCGCCGGCGGACATGGCGTCACCCTGTCCAGGCTCCTCATCGATCCGGCCGACGGGCGGTGCCTCGAGAGGACCGTCGCCGCCTACCGGCCCGACGCGACCATGCGCGCCCAGATCCGGGCGGCGGACGTCTTCAGCCGCTTCCCGGGGTCGACGATCCCGGTCCGGGACGGGGACCTCGACCACGTCGTCCCGTACCTCCTGGGCGGTCCCACCACCGAGCTCAACCTCCAGGGGCTGCACCGCACGGGGCACGTCCTCAAGACGTCGGAGCACTGGAAGGCTCAGATGGATGCGACTCGCAACGTCACGTGGACGAGCTTCTTCGGGAGGCTCTACACGACGAGGACCCACGACTACCGTCAGTACCTCTCCTCCGTCTCGGCCCTCCCCGGACCCCTCACGGGTCGTGCTCCTGACCTGATGGGGTCCACCTCGGCTCGTGCTGGTGACGCACCGCGGGACCATGCCCAGGAACGGCGGGACCATGCCCACGAACATCGGGATCCTGCCCAGGACCGTCGGGACGAGCGCCACCTCGCCTCGTTTTTGACCTACGCCGCGCTCTGCGCCCGTCGGGCGGGAGCGCCGCTGGAGAAGCCCGGCGACGACCCCACATCCGACGAATGGCTGGCCAGCGACTCCTACCGGGCGATCTGGGTGCGGCACACCCGGCCTGACGGCAGGAAGGTCCCCGGGCCACGGCCTGGCACCCCGTCGCCCGAGCAGCTGATCACCGTCGATCCCCGGAGCATCCTCGAGGCGGATCAGTGGACGGAGGCCGTTCGCGCGGACGGACCTGCGAGGCCCGGAAGCGCCACCAAGGGTGAGGGCGACCCGCGCGGTGAGGGCGACGCCGGCGGTGAGGGCGATGTGCGCGGCGAGGGTGACGCGCGAGGTCACAGTGGTGGGCGGCCGGGCGGCGACGATCCCGTCCCCTTCTGATCGGGCCCCGCCGCAGGTCAAGACTCGGTCAAGGAAAGGTCTGCACTTGGTCAAGGTTGCGCGCGAGGCCTTGTCGGCCGCCGAAGTGACTCGCCAGTATCGGAAGATGACTCGACGACGCGTCACCACCCGTCCCGCACTGCTCGCCGCCGGTGCCACGGCCCTCGCCCTGTCCCTCCCCGCAGCACCCGCCGTCGCCGACGGTTCGGCGCTTAAGGTCGCTGTGGGCCTGACCTCTGGAGCCGCCGCAGGCCTGAGCTCCGATGCCGCCGCCGGGACGTCCTACGTCGCCCTGGGTGACTCGTTCTCCTCCGGCACCGGGACCCGCGCGTCGACCGGGGACTGCTACCGCTCGCCCTACGGCTACCCGGCGCTGCTGGCGGCCCGCCACGGTCTGCACCTCGACTACCAGGCCTGCAGCGGGGCCACGACCGCCGACGTGCACGCCAACCAGCTGGCGGCGCTCACCACCGAGACCGACTACGTGACGATGACGATCGGCGGCAACGACCTCGACTTCGCGGGCGTGATCACCCAGTGCGCTCTCCCGGGGTGGTTGTCGAACTGCGACGGCAGGATCAACAGCTCGCTCACCCTGCTGCGGACGACCATGCCGAGCCGCTACGACACCCTTTTCGCGCAGGTGGGGACCCGTGCTCCGAACGCCGACGTCGTCATCGGCTCCTACCCGCGTCTCTTCAACGGCCGGGACTGCCACCTGGCCACCTTCTTCAGCTCCTCGGAGATGAGCCGGCTGAACGCCGCGACCGACGAGCTCGCGGGCACCATCGCCCAGCGTTCGCAGGCGGCGGGGTTCCGGTATGTCGACCCCCGCCCTGCCTTTGTCGGTCACGCCGTGTGCGACTCCACCGAGTGGGTGAACGGTCTGAGCAGCCCCATCGTCGAGTCCTTCCACCCCAACCGCGCGGGCAACGTCGGGTATGCCGACGTCTTCTGGCCCGGCACCGGCGCGGCGGTGACCACCTCCGCCGCGACGTCCGTGGACTCCACGTCGGCCGGGACCGGGTCCGACGACCACCACGAGCAGGCCGTCCGGGCTCAGGCCGACGCCGTGCTCGCCATGGAGCTCACCAGCCGCTCCCACCTGGCGTCCGCCCGCGCCGAGGGCGTCAACACGGGGGAGCTGGTGCGTCTGGTCGGTCAGCTCCGATCGGGCAACCTCACCGTGGTCGAGCAGGCGCTGGCCGACCTCGCTCGGATGGACAGGGTGCACGAGGCCCGGACCGACGGCTGAGGGAGCTGCTGTCCGGCGGGAGGACCGGGCGCGGATGAACCGTCGGGCACGGCTGCGATAGTGGGACGACGCAGAGGAGGTGCGCCGTGTCCGCCGAGCAGCCCCACCACGGGGGACGTGACGAGCTGTGCGTCGCCCGGGTCCCGCTCTTCCAGGGGCTGACGTATGCCGAGCAGCTGGACGTGGCCTCGGTGGCCAGACCGACCCAGGTGGACAAGGGCGAGCAGATCTACGCCGCGGGTGCGCCCACCGCGCAGCTGATGGTGGTGCACACAGGGCAGGTCAAGATCTCCCGGCTCAGCGTGGACGGTCATGAGCAGATCGTCCGTGTCCTGGGCCCGGGTGACTTCGTGGGGGAGTCGGCGTTCCTCACCGGGGCCAGGCCCGACCACTTCGCCGTGGCCCTGGAGCCGGGCAGCCTGTGCGTCTTCGCGCACGACGACCTGGGACGGTTGATCGCGCAGCACCCCAGCGTCGGGCTCCGCATGCTCCAGACGGTGAGCAGAAGGCTGGACCAGACCGAGCAGCGGCTCGCGGCCGCGGTGTCGGTCGACGTCCCCTCCCGGCTCGCGGACTACCTCCTCGGCCTGCCGGCGCGGCACACCGACGGGGCGGTCGAGGTCACCCTGCCCCTGGCGAAGAAGGACATCGCCTCCTTGCTCGACACCACCCCGGAGTCCCTGAGCCGCCACCTGCGCCGGCTCGCTGACGCGGGCCTCATCGAGCCCGGCCGGGGGCGCCGCATCGTCCTCACCGACGTCGACGCGCTGACCGACCTGGCCGGCAGCTGATCCGGCCCCCGGACCGACTCCAAGCCGACTCCGAGCCGGCCCCCGAGATGGCCCGGGCGCCGTGGGCCGCATACCTCTCAGTCCGTCCGGATCGTCAGCCCGACGGTGACGACGTCCCCCAGCTCGATGCCCTCGGCTCGTCGCACGGCGTCCTTGAGCGGCACCCACCAGGCGCCCTGCCTCGGCCACAGGGACGTGGTGAACTCCGTGGTCCCGACCTGCCCCAGGACGGGGATCATCCCCCAGCCGTAGGTCACGTCCCGCATGATCTCGGTGAGCCACCGCGACTCCTCCGACGGAGCCACCACGAAGTGGAAGGGCGCCGGCCCCCGCCACTCGACGACCTCCCCGCTGAACTCGAGGTCGTGGGCCCCGGGATCGTCAGACCTGCCCATGTCCCGACGGTACAGCCGTCGTCTACGGTGCGGAGGGTGCAGACGCCGATGCCGATCACCGACCGCACCGCACCCCGCCCGGCGGTCCGCCCCTGGGTGGACGAGGCCGTCCGGCGGCTCCGCGCGGACGCCAACCGCAGCGCCGACACCCACCTGGTCAGGCTGGACCTGCCCGCGGGCTGGGACGTCGACGTCTACCTCAAGGACGAGTCCACGCACCCCACCGGCAGCCTCAAGCACCGGCTCGCGCGCTCGCTGTTTCTCTACGCCCTGTGCAACGGCTACCTGCACGAGGGAACCACCGTGGTCGAGGCGAGCTCGGGGTCGACCGCCGTGTCCGAGGCGCACTTCGCGCGGATGCTGGGCCTGCCTTTCGTGGCCGTCATGCACCGCCGAACGAGCCCCGAGAAGATCGCGCTGATCGAGCGGGAGGGCGGGCGGTGCGAGTTCGTGGACGACCCGGGGGAGGTCTACGACGTGTCCCGGGCGATCGCCGAGCGGACCGGCGGGCACTTCATGGACCAGTTCACGTATGCGGAGCGGGCCACCGACTGGCGCGGCAACAACAACATCGCCGAGTCGACCCTGGGCCAGCTGTCGATGGAGCGCCACCCGTGCCCGACGTGGGTCGTCGTCGGCGCCGGCACCGGGGGCACCTCGGCGACCTTCGGCCGCTACTTCCGGCTGCACGGGCTGTCGGCGCAGCTGTGCGTGGTGGACCCGGAGGGCTCGGCCTTCCTGCCCGCGTTCGCCGGCGAGGCCACCTCCGGCCTCCCGACGGGGTCCCGGATCGAGGGGATCGGGCGGCCCCGGGTCGAGCCGAGCTTCATCCCCGAGGTCGTGGACCGGATGATCGGCGTCCCCGACGCCGCCTCGGTGGCGACCATGCGGTTCCTGCGCGACCGGGTCGGGATCTCGTGCGGGCCGTCGACGGGGACGGCCGTGTATGCAGCGCTCCGGCTGGCCTGCGAGCTGCGGGAGCAGGGGAGGTCGGGCTCGATCGTCACCCTCCTGTGCGACGGTGGCGACCGGTACGCCCACACCTACGGGTCGCCGGGGTGGGTGCGCGAGCAGGGATGGGACTGCGAGGCCTACCTGCCGGTCCTGGGCCGTGCCTGGGACGAGGGGGTGTGGGACGAGGGGGTCTGGCGCGACGGGGTGCCGGCGCGCTGACCGTAGGCTGACCCGGTGGAGAAGACCCTGACCCGAGTCGACGACGCCACCCGCCGCGAGGGCCTGCGCCGGATGCGTGTCGTGGCGACCGGGCTGCTCGTCCTCATGGCGGTCGTCTACGTCCTCACCTACGACCGGGGGCCGGCGTGGGACTACGTCAACGCGGCGGCCGAGGCGGGGATGATCGGCGCGATCGCGGACTGGTTCGCCGTCACCGCGCTCTTCCGGCACCCGCTGGGGCTGCCCATCCCGCACACGGCGCTGGTCCCTAGACGCAAGGACGACCTGGGGGAGGGGCTCGAGCAGTTCGTCAGCGACAACTTCCTGACGCCGCAGGTGCTGCGCGAGAAGTTCCTCGACGCGCAGGTGGTGCGCCGGCTCGGGCGGTGGCTGGCCGAGCCCGCGAACGCCGAGCGGGTCACCTCCGAGGCCGTCCCCTTCCTCCGCCGGGGCCTGGAGCGGGTCGACGAGCACGAGCTGCGGACGCTCATCGAGGACGTGCTCATCCCCCGGGTGCGGCGGGAGCCCCTGTCGCCCCTGGCGGGACACCTGCTGGAGCGGGTCGTCGACGACGGGTCCCACCACGGGCTGGTCGACCTGGCAGCCCGGGAGCTGCACGCCTGGCTGGCGCTGCACCAGGACGAGGTCGAGGCGATCATCCGCTCCCGCGCCCCCAGCTGGGCACCCGTCTGGGTCAACGACCAGGTGACCCGTCGCGTCTACCAGGAGCTGCTCCGCTGGGCCAAGGAGGTCAAGGACAACCCCGACCACACCATCCGGCACGCCGTCGACTCCTACCTGGCCGAGCTCGGGCGGGACCTGCAGACCGACCCCCGCACCCAGGCCCGCTTCGAGTCGCTCAAGGAGCGGCTGCTCGAGCACCCGCAGGTCGCCACCACCGGCGTCCGCCTGGGGGAGACGTTGCGCAACACCGTCCTCGAGGCGCTGGAGGACCCGCACAGCGTGCTCCGCGAACGGATGGCGAGCGGCCTGGCCGGGCTGGGCCGGCGGGTCGTCGAGGACGACGGGGTGCGCGCCCGGCTGGACGCCTGGAGCGCGGACACGGTCGTGGGTCTCATGGAGCGCTACGGGCCCGAGCTCACCTCGGTCATCTCCACCACCATCAAGCGGTGGGACGCGCGGGAGGCCTCGGAGAAGATCGAGCTGCACGTCGGGCGGGACCTGCAGTTCATCCGGCTCAACGGGACCGTCGTCGGCGCCCTCGTTGGGCTCGTCATCCACGGCGTCTCGCAGCTGGTCCTCTGAGCCAGGTCCCGACGCGACCGTCCTACCACTCCGTGGGGGTCTGCTGCCGGTCAGGGCGACATCTGTGGACACCGCTCGCCGGGCGGTCCGTCTGTGGAGAACTTCTGCGGGCCGGGCGCCCGGCTCGGCAGGCTCCCCGCATGACCTACGAAGACCTGCCCTCCGACTGGCCCGCTCCCTCGCCGACCCGGCCCTGGCCGCCGACGTGGTCGACCTGGTCGTCAGCGACCTCGACCGCTCGAGCGGAGGACTCTCCTTCCTGCTGTGCCGCCCTGACGGCACGCTCTCCCAGCCCGTCTTCGTCGAGACGCAGGGCTGCCCCGACCGCGCCGACGTCGTGCGGCAGATGACCGACGGGCTGCGCGAGGTGCCGGAGGTCCGCGGCCTGGTCCTGGCCGTGGCGAAGCAGTTCGGGGGGCTGGACGACGACGACCGGCGGGTGCACGACGCGGCCCTGCAGGTATGCCGTGAGCTGGGCCTGACCCTGCACGGGACCTACCTGGCCACCCACGCCGGGGTGCGCCTGCTCCCCGTCGCCGTGGAGCTCACCAGCCACCGCCCGGGCGCCGCCTGACCGGGGTCGAGCCGGTCGGCATGAGCCAGGCGGGGCCAGAAACGGGTTTGCCCCCGGCTCGTAGAGTGGAGAGCGTGCCCGAACCCGCCGCGACCCCGCCCTCCGAGCGGCGACCCCGTCGCGGACGGGGGCCGGGACGGGGCGGTGCCCGGCATACCCGTCGGCCCGCTGACCAGCGCGACCGGCGCGGTGACCAGGGCGCACGCCGGGCCCAGCTCGTGGAGGCGCGGCGACGCGCGCTGCCCGGCCCCGACCAGCTGCACTACCCCCCGGACCTGCCCGTCAGCGAGCGCCGCGACGACATCCGCGAGCTCGTCCGCGACCACCAGGTCGTCATCGTCGCCGGGGAGACGGGGTCGGGCAAGACCACCCAGCTGCCGAAGATCTGCCTGGAGCTGGGGCGCGGGGTGGAGGGCATGATCGGGCACACCCAGCCGCGGCGGATCGCCGCCCGGTCGGTGGCCGAGCGGGTCAGCGAGGAGCTGGGGGTCGAGCTGGGCACCACGGTCGGCTACCAGGTGCGCTTCACCGACCAGTCGCGGGAGGACACCCTCGTCAAGGTGATGACCGACGGCATCCTCCTCGCCGAGCTCCAGCGCGACCGCGACCTGCGCCGCTACGACACGCTCATCATCGACGAGGCCCACGAGCGCAGCCTCAACGTCGACTTCATCCTGGGCTACCTCAAGCAGCTGCTCCCGCGGCGCCCCGACCTCAAGGTCGTCATCACCTCCGCGACGATCGACGTGGACCGCTTCGCCCGGCACTTCGCCGACGCCGAGGGGCGACCGGCCCCGGTCGTCGAGGTCAGCGGGCGCACCTACCCCGTCGAGGTCCGCTACCGACCCCTGGTGCGGCTGGTCGAGCCCACGCGCGGGGGTGCGGACGCCGAGCGGGTGCAGGTCGAGATCGACCAGGTGACCGGCGTCGTCGAGGCGGTCGAGGAGCTGTGGACGGAGGCCTCCGGCAGGGACGGCAAGGGGGAGGACGTCCTCGTCTTCTGCTCCGGCGAGCGCGAGATCCGGGACGTCGTCGACGCGTTGGAGGGCCTCCGGCTGCCGGGCACCGAGGTGCTCCCGCTCTACGGCCGCCTCTCCGCCGCCGAGCAGCACCGGGTCTTCTCCCGGCACGCGGGCCGGCGGATCGTGGTGTCCACCAACGTGGCCGAGACCTCGCTGACCGTCCCGGGGATCCGGTATGTCGTGGACACCGGCACCGCGCGGATCAGCCGCTACAGCCAGCGCCTCAAGGTGCAGCGGCTGCCGATCGAGCCGATCAGCCAGGCCTCGGCCAACCAGCGGGCCGGCCGCTGCGGGCGCCTCGCGGACGGCATCGCGATCCGGCTCTACTCGGAGGAGGACTACCTCGGGCGCCCCGAGTTCACCGACCCCGAGATCCTACGGACCAACCTGGCCAGCGTCATCCTGCAGATGACCGCGCTGGGGCTGGGCGAGATCCAGAGGTTCCCCTTCCTCGAGCCGCCGGACTCCCGGCAGATCGCCGACGGCGTCCGGCTGCTCACCGAGCTGCAGGCCATCGACCCGGACGCCCCGGCCCACCTGCCCCGGAAGCGGCTGACCCCCTACGGACGGGCGCTCGTCGCCCTCCCGGTGGACCCGCGGCTGGCCCGGATGCTCGTGGAGGCCGAGCGGCAGGGGGCACTCAAGGAGGTGCTCGTCATCGTCGCCGCGCTGTCGATGCAGGACGTGCGTGAGCGGCCGGCGGACCAGCAGGCGCAGGCCGACCAGGCCCATGCCCGCTTCCGCCAGGTGGGGGGCGTGCCGCGGGGTGAGGGCCGGGGTGGATCGGCCGGGGGTGATTCGAACGGGGGCGGAGCGAAGGACGACCGGGGCGCCGCGGGGGACCGGCGGCCGGTCCGGGTCCAGGGTGAGGGCGGCCAGGGCCCCCGTGAGGAGTCGACGGACCGTCTGGACTCCGACTTCCTCGTGCTGCTCAACCTGTGGCGCTACCTGCAGCGGCAGCAGAAGGAGCTGTCCGGCAGCGCCTTCCGCCGCATGTGCAAGGCCGAGTTCCTGCACTACCTGCGGGTGCGCGAGTGGCAGGACCTGCACACCCAGCTGCGGCAGGCCGCCCGCTCCCTCGGGCTGCAGACCAACGAGCACCCGGCCACGCCTGACCAGATCCACCGCTCCCTGCTCTCCGGCCTGCTCTCCCACGTCGGGATGTGGGAGCGGGAGAACCGCACCTACCTCGGGGCCAGGGGTGCCCGCTTCGTCCTCCAGCCGGGGTCGGTCCTGCACCGCCGGAACCCCGAGTGGGTCATGACGGCCGAGCTCGTCGAGACGACCCGGCTGTGGGCGCGGACCAACGCCACCGTCGACCCCTCCTGGGTGGAGGAGGCGGCGGCCCACCTGGTCAAACGGTCGTTCTCGGAGCCCCGCTGGTCCCGCTCGGCCGCGTCGGCGGTGGCCGACGAGCGGGTGACGCTCTACGGCATACCCGTCGTGGCCGACCGGACCGTCCCGCTGGGTCGGATCGACCCCGAGCTGGCCCGGGAGCTGTTCATCCGCACCGCGCTGGTGGAGGAGGACTGGGACACCCGCCACGACTTCTTCCACGCCAACCGTCGGCTGGTCAAGGAGCTCGGCCAGCTCGAGGCGCGGGCCCGGCGCCGCGACATCCTCGCCGACGACGAGGTGCTCGTGGAGTTCTACCGGGCGCGCATCCCCGCCGAGGTGGTGTCCGGTGCCCACTTCGACACGTGGTGGAAGCAGGCCCGCCGCCAGGACCCCCAGCTGCTCACCTTCACCGAGGCGCTGCTCGTGGGGGAGGGCGCGGAGGGGGTGAGCGCCGACGACTACCCCACGCAGTGGCGGCAGGACGAGCTGAGCTTCGGGCTCACCTACCAGTTCGAGCCGGGGGCCGACGCCGACGGCGTGACGATGCACATCCCCGTCGAGGTGCTCAACCAGGTCGCCGAGGACGGGCTCGACTGGTTGGTCCCCGGCATGCGGGAGGAGCTGGTGACGGCGCTGGTCAAGGCGCTCCCCAAGGACATCCGGCGCAACTTCGTGCCCGCCCCCGACCACGCGCGCGCCGCGCTGCAGGGTATGGAGTCCGCCGGCGTCGTCGGCGCCGTCCCGGTCCGGGAGGCCCTGGCGGCCGAGCTCACCCGGCGGGGTCTGGTCCGGGTCCACGCCTCCGACATCGAGTGGGAGCGGGTGCCCGACCACCTCAAGCTGACCTTCCGCGTCGAGCGCTCGGTCCGACCCGGGGGCCGGGAGGACCAGCGCGGCAAGGGATCTCGCGGACCGTCCCGGCGCGGACGCGTCGAGGTCCTCGGCGAGGGGAAGGACCTGGCCGTCCTCAAGGAGCAGCTGGCCGGGCACGTGCGCACCACGATGGCGGCCGCCGCCTCTGGTGTCGAGCGGACGGGTCTGACGACGTGGCCGCCCGACCTGGACCCCCTGCCCGAGACGTTCAGCCGACAGGTGGGACCCCGTGCGGTGCAGGGGTTCCCGGCGCTGGTCGACACCGGGGCCGCGGTCGACGTGCGGGTGCTGGCGACCCGCTCGGAGGCCTCCCGGGAGACGCTCCGCGGCGTCCGCAGGCTGCTCCTGCTCAACCTCCAGCCCCCGTGGAAGCGGCTCCTCGCCCTGCTGACCAACCAGCAGAAGCTCTCCCTCGGCCACAACCCCCACGGGTCGGTGCCCGTCCTGCTCGAGGACGCGCTCGCCGCCGCCGTCGACTCCGTCGTCGCCGAGCAGCCCGGGGCCACGGTGCGCACGCCGGCGCAGTTCGAGGCGGCGCTCACCGGGGTCCGGCAGCAGGCCGTGCCCCGGGTGCTGGAGATCGTCGAGTCGCTGGTGCCGATCCTCGACACGGCCCGGGACGTGTCCCTGCGGCTGCAGCGCCTCACCACGCCTGCCGCGGCCGACCTGGCGCTGGACCTGCGGCGGCAGCTCGACGGCCTGGTCCGGCCCGGGTTCGTCGCGGACGTGGGCCACCGGCGGCTGCCGCGGATGGTGGTCTGGTTGCGGGCCATGTCCGAGCGCCTCGACAAGGGGGTGCAGGACCTGCCGCGTGACCGGTCCCGGACGCAGGAGGTGAGGGTCGTCGAGGAGGAGCTCGCGGCCTTCCTCGACAAGCTGCCGCCGCACCGGCGCCAGGACCCGGACGTGATGGACGTCGTGTGGTCGGTGCAGGAGCTGCGGGTCTCGCTCTTCGCGCAGCGCCTCGGCACGGCCGGGCCGATCTCCGCCAAGCGCATCTACGCGGCCATGGACGCCGCCGAGGACGTCCCGGCCTGAGCCGCCTCACCGCACGAGGACGGCGGCCCCCTCGTAGGCGTCGGCCGCCAGGTCCGCGAGCGTCCGCGCCGCGGCGTCGAAGGGCCGCGCCGTGATGGTCGGGTCCAGCCCCAGGGTCGTGGCCAGCCGCAGCAGCTCCTCGCCGTCGGCCCGGGTGTTGGCCGTGACGCTGCGCAGCTGCTTCTCGTAGAACAGCTCCCGCTCGTAGCCGAGCGGCGGGACGTCGGTGAGGTGGATGCCGGCCACCACGCCGACGCCGCCGCGGTCAAGCGCGCGCATCATCGGCGGCACGAGATCGCCCACGGGGGCGAAGAGGATCGCGGCGTCCAGCGGCTCCGGGGGCGGGTCGGCGGCCCCTGCGGCGGAGGTCGCCCCGAGGTCGAGGGCCAGGCGCCGGGCGCGGGGTGACCTCGTCATCACGTGCACGACCGCGCCCTGCCGGACCGCGATCTGCGCCACCAGGTGCGCCGAAGCCCCGAAGCCGTAGAGCCCCAGGCGACCGCCCGGCGGCAGGTCGGCCCGTCGCAGGGCCCGGTAGCCCACGATCCCCGAGCACAGCAGCGGTGCCGCCTTCTCCGCCGACAGCGCCTCCGGGATCCGGTAGGCGAAGGTCTCGTCGACCACGGTGAGCTCGGCGAAGCCGCCGTCGGCGTCCCACCCCGTGAAGGTGGCGTCCGCGCACAGGTTCTCCCGCCCGCTGCGGCACCACCGGCACCGTCCGCAGGTCCCGCGCAGCCACGCGACCCCGACCCGGTCGCCGGGGGACAGGCGCCGACACCCGGGGCCCACCGCGTCGACGCGGCCCACGACCTCGTGCCCGGGGACGGTATGCGGCCGCCGCGGCTCGAGGTCCCCCTCGGCCAGGTGCAGGTCGGTCCGGCACACGCCGCAGGCCTCCACCCGGACCCTCACCTCCCCGGGGCCGGACTGCTGGTCGGGCAGGTCGACCAGCCGCAGTGGTCGCTCGGCGACCGGCCGAGGAGTGTCGACGACCCACGCCTCCATGACTCCCATCGTGGCACGACCCGGGCCGGCCCGGGGCTGCGACCGGACGCCGTCGCTACGCTGACCCGCATGCAGCGACCCACCGCGCCCCTGTCCGCGCACGAGCTCTCGCAGGACCCGGATCTCGGCGACTGGCGGGTCCTCCTGGGCAAGCTGCACACGCGCTTTCCCACCGGGCGGGGCGGGTTCCGGCTGGGCGCCGACCTGGTCTCCCGCATCGCGGCGGTGGCCGACGAGCTGGACCACCACCCGGACGTCGACCTCCGTTACGGCCACGTCACCGTCACGACGGTGTCCCACGACGTCGGCCACCTGACCGAACGGGACCGGCGGCTCGCGGTCGCGATCTCCCGGATCGCGGCCGAGCTGGGGCTCGCCGCGGTCCCGGAGCAGGTGAGCGCCCTCGAGGTGGGCCTGGACGTCCTGGTGGCGACCGACGTCGCGCCCTTCTGGCGGGCGGTGCTGGGATACGAGCCCGAGGAGGAGGGCGGCGAGGCGGACTGCCTGGTCGACCCGGCCGCCCGGCACGCCGGGCTGTGGTTCCAGCAGCTGGACGAGCCCCGGCCTGGTCGTAACCGCTTCCACCTGGACCTCACCGTGCCGCACGACGTCGCGCAGGACCGGGTGCAGCGCGCCCTGGCGGCGGGCGGGGTGCTGGTCACCGACCGCTACGCCCCCTCCTGGTGGGTGCTCGCCGACGCCGAGGGCAACGAGGTCTGCATCTGCACCTGGCAGGGCAGGGGCGAGGACGGTCCGGGCTCCGCCTCCGGCCCCGGCTCCGGCTCCGGCCAGGCCTGAGACCGTGCTCTGGGTGGGCCTCTCCGGCGGCATCGGGTCCGGCAAGTCCACGGTGTCGGCCCGGCTCGCCGAGCTCGGCGCGGTCGTCATCGACGCCGACCGGATCGCCAGGGAGGTCGTCGAGCCGGACACACCGGCGCTCGCCGAGATCACCGCGCGCTTCGGCCCGGGCGTGCTGACGCCGGACGGGGCCCTCGACCGCCCCGCCCTCGGGGCCGTCGTCTTCGGGGACCCGGCGGCCAGGGCCGACCTGGAGGCCATCACCCACCCCCGGATCTTCGCGCGCACCGTGGAGCTGCGTGACGCGGCCCTCGACGACGCGGTCGTCGTGCACGACATCCCCCTGCTGGTCGAGCTGGACCGCGCGGCCGACTACGCGCTGACCGTCATCGTCGACGTGCCGGAGGAGATCCGCCTCCGGCGGCTGGTCGACCTGCGCGGCATGGACGAAGACGAGGCACGCCGCCGTATCGCCGCCCAGGCCGACGACGACCAGCGCCGGCGCGCCGCCGACGTGCTGCTGCCGAACACCGGCTCCGTCGAGGACCTCCACGAGGCCGTCGACCGGCTCTGGCGGGAACGGCTCGTGCCCTTCGAGACCGGCCTGCGGAGCGGTCGCCCGTCCCGACGCCCGGAGGTCCTCACGCTGGTCGAGCCCGACCCGTCGTGGCCGGCGCAGGCTGCGCGACTGTGCGACCGGCTGCGGGGCGCCCTGGGCGAGGCCGCCGTCCGGACGGACCACATCGGGAGCACGAGCATTCCCGCCCTGAGAGCCAAGGACGTCCTGGACCTGCAGGTCGTGGTGCCCGACGTCGGGATCTTGGACGACACTGCGGTCCGCAGGGAGCTGTCCCGGCGGGGGCTGCTCGTGGTGGACCGTGCCGACGGCCAGGGGTGGTGGGACCACGCGCACGGGGAGGGCACCGCTCCCGGGGGGACGTGGGAGAAGGGGTTCGTGGCCACTGCGGACCCCGCCCGCATCGTCCACGTCCATGTGCGGCAGCAGGACTCACCCGCCTGGCGGCTGGCGCTCATCTTCCGTGACTGGCTGCGCGCCGTGCCGCAGGAGCGGGACGCCTACGCGCGGCTCAAGGACGACTCGGTCCGTGCCGGCCTGAGCAGCACCGAGCACGCGTCTGCCAAGGAGCCGTGGTTCGCCCAGGCCTTCCCGCGGGCAGAGGAGTGGGCCTCCCGCACCGGCTGGACACCGGGGTCCTGACCATCAGCTCCCCGCGCCCTGTCAAGGAGCATCGTGTCGACCGCGGACACGACCACCGACCCGGGTCGATGTGCGCGGGTCTTGTGTCACATTCATCGCCTGGACGGTGAATGTGACACAAGACCGCCCACCGGTATGCCTGCCGCGGCGATCAGTCCTGCTGCGCGCCCTCGGTCTCCTCCGGGGCGACCAGCCCGAGCACCTCCGGCAGCCTGGCCGGCTCCTCGCCGAGGACGTGCTCGGCCAGGAACGCCGAGACCACGGCGTACCAGACCTTCGCGTGCTGCGGCGCGAGGATCCAGTGGTTCTCGTGGGGGTAGTAGAGGAACCGGTGCACCGTCGACCCGTCGGCCTCGGCAGGGCGGCCGGAGCGGGCGAGCAGGTCGTACCACAGGCGCAGGCCCTCGCTGATCGGCACGCGGTAGTCCTTGTCGCCGTGGATCACGAGCACGGGGCTCACGATCTGCTCGACGTAGCGGTGCGGCGAGTGCTCGGCGCTCATCTCCTCGGTCATCTCGCGCGACCAGTAGAACGCCGCGTCCGTGGTCGAGCCGAAGGCGTCCAGGCCCCACAGCGAGGCGTGCGTGACGATGGCCTTGAAGCGGTCGGTGTGCCCGGCCACCCAGTTGGCCATGTAGCCGCCGAACGAGCCACCCATCGCCGCGGTGCGTGAGGCGTCGATGTCGGCGCGCTCCTCGACCGCGTCGGTGATGGCCATGAGGTCGGTGTAGGGGGTGTCGCCCCACGCGCCCCAGCCGCGCTGGATGAAGTCCTGGCCGTAGCCGGTGGACAGCGCGGGGTCCGGCAGCAGCACGGCATACCCCTGGGCGGTCATCAGCCACGGGTTCCACCGCCAGGTCCACGCGTTCCAGGACCCGAGCGGCCCCCCGTGGATCCACAGCAGCAGCGGGTGCCCCTCCGGGCCCGGGGCGTCCTGGGGGAGGGCCAGCCAGCCGCGCACCCGCGTGCCGTCGGCCGTGGTGGTCTCGACCTCCTCGAGGGTGCCGGGGATGACGGGTCGCTCGACCGGCCCGGGCAGCGGGGTGACCTCGCCGGTCGCGAGGTCGAGGCGGACCACCTCGGGCGGGAAGAGGTAGGAGGAGCGCACGCCGTAGGCGGTCCTGCCGTCGGGGGCGACCACCAGCTCGCTCCACGCGGCGTCGTCATGGGTCACCTGGGTGACAGTGCCCGAGGGTACGTCGACCCGGAAGACCGGACGGCGACCGTCGGCGTCGGCCGTCACCAGGACGGCGGAGCCGTCCGGAAGCCAGCCGGCGGGGGTGGCCCACAGCTCCCACTCGGGGGCCAGCGGGCTGAGCTCCCCGCTGTCGGTGTCCATGAGGAAGAGGCGGGGCATCGGGGGCTCGGTGGGGCTCGTGACCCGGTCCAGCACGACGACGGCCCGCGACCCGTCCGGGCTGACCGGCCCGGCGGTCGCCTCGGCGCCCTCGCGGTCGAGCAGGGTGCGGCGCTCGCCCGTGGCCAGGTCGACCCGGGCGATGCCCTCGCGCGAGCTGGCCCGCGCCTCGGGGATCGAGGTGCCGACGAGAGCGAAGGAGCCGTCGGGGGACAGCACCGGGCGCGCGTCGTGCAGCGGGGCGCGCAGCCCGGCCGTCAGCAGGCGCAGATGGACCTCCGGGGCCCGGTCGGTCGTGCCCGGCAGGGGCGGGGGAGCCTCGCCCTCGTCGGCGGCGGGCTCCTCGTCGGTGGGGCTCGGGGTCCCCCCGGAGGCCTCGCCGCGCTCCAGGGAGAAGACGTGCGGCTGCTCGGGGCCCAGGTCGTGGTCCCAGTAGCGCACGGGGTAGCCGCTGTGCAGGATCGCGTCGACCCCGGCGTCCTTGCGGGCCTTGACCAGCGTCTTGTGCTCGGCCTCCGAGCCCGCGCCGGGCAGCAGCCCGGCGACGACGAGGACGCGGTCGGCGTCCCGCGCGCACACAACGCCCGAGACCCCGCCGGGCCGGCTCAGGATGACCCGTGCCTCCCCGCCGTGCGCCGGCATGTGCCACAGCGCGGCCTGCGGCTCGTCGTCGTCGGAGTCGGGGTCCGGGCGGGCGGAGGTGAAGTAGAGGTCACCGTCGACGCCGAAGGCGGCCCCCGCCTCACCCTTGGCGCTGCGCGTCAGCCGGTGCGCGGGCCGCGACCCGGCGGGGTCCACCTGCCACAGGGCGGAGGCATACCCGGTGCCCTTGCGGTTGAGGGTGGCGACCGTCGTCACCAGGCGGGTGCCGTCGGGGCTGAGGGCCAGCCCCGAGACCCGGGGGAGGGCGACGTAGTGGTCGAGGTCGTGGAAGGGTGACGCTGGTGCGGTCATGCACCTGTTCCTATCACCAGGGAGCGACGGACCACGACCCGGAATCCTCCGGGCGGTCTCTGCGTTGATCCCCGGTAGACGAGAGGAGATCGCCCCGTGACCACCCACTCACCCCTGTTCCGCCTCGAGGTGGACCGGACGCCGCCCGCCAGCCGCAGCCCGCCCCGCTGCTCATGGTCTCGCTCGACGCTTCCTCGACGCCGGCCAGGTGCGCTCGACTCTGGCCGAGCACCTGCTCGACACCCTGGAGCACGAGGTGGTCGCCCGGTTCGACACCGACGAGCTCGTCGACTACCGCTCGCGCCGGCCGCTCATGACCTTCGACGCTGACCACTACTCGACTTCGAGGAGCCCTCCCTCGTGCTCTACCGGCTGGTGGACGCCGCGGGCGAGCCCTTCCTCCTGCCTCCACGGATCGAGCCGGACTACGCTGGGAGGGGTTCGTCGACGCGGTCCGGCAGCTGTCCCTGGCCTTCGGCGTGCGCCGGATGGTCAGCGCCACGGGATCCCCATGGCGTGCCGCACACCCGCCCCGTCGGGACCACCCGATTCGCCAGCGACCCCAGCGTGCTCGGTGACTACACGCCGATCTTCGGCCAGGTCAAGGTGCCCTCGAGCGCCGACGCGCTGCTGCACCTGCGGCTGGCCGAGGCGGGCCTGCTCACCCTCGGCGTCGCCGTCCACGTCCCGCACTACCTGGCCGAGTCCCAGTTCGGCGACGCGGCGGTGGCCGCCGCGGACGTCATCATGGACCTCACCGGGCTGGTCCTGCCCACCGCCGACCTCGTCGCGATGGCCGGTCTCACCCGGGGCCAGATCGAGGCCGAGCTCGCCCGCAACCCCGAGGCCCGCGAGGTTGTGCAGGGTATGGAGCAGCGCTACGACCACTTCGTCGAGGGCCAGAAGCGGCGCAGCCTGCTCGCGGCCGAGGCGTCCAAGCTGCCCAGCGCGGACGAAATCGGTGCCCAGCTTGAGGCCTTCCTGCGCAACCCGGGGATGGGCGAGGAGCTCGGTGGACCGGACGGCGACGGGGCCGATGCGCACGACGGGTCCGACGGCGGGGCACTGCCCGGCGCACAGGGCCCGACGAGGGGTCGACCGACGGTCAGGACGGCGGCGGCAGGTCGTAACGGGGACCGCGCGGGGGCGCGGGGTCGGTCCCCGGCTCCGGCGCGTCGTGCCCGGTCGACACCGGCGCCGGCGGCAGGCCACCGGCGAACGGGCCCCCGGTCGGGAAAGGCGGCGGCGCATCCGCTGACGCCGGGGCGTCCTGGCCCCGAGGGGGCACCGCGGGGGTGGGGTTGCCGGGCGGCGGACCCGGGTAGGCCGTGCGCGTCGGTGCCGAGGGGTGGCGTAGGGCGAGGACCAGGCGGAGGTCCCCTGCTGCGGGTCCAGCGTGTAGGCCGCGGGGTCCGGGCCGGCGGGGCCGGCGGGGGCAGCATCGGGCGCCGACCGGCCAGCCAGGCCAGCACCCCGGTGACCAGGGCGAGCGGCAGCAGCACGAGACCCAGCGTCGTCCCGCTACGCCCCAGGAGGCCCGTCGGCACGGTGCCGGGGCCGTAGGGGCCGGCGTAGAGCTGGTGCTCGGACGTCGAGCCGGCCGAGGTGCAGTCCAGGGGGTAGGTGCCGGCGGTCAGGTCCTGCGGCGTCCGCGCCGTCTCGTGGAAGCGCTCGCCGGCGACGTCGAGAGGAAAGTCCTCGACCGGCCGGAGCAGGACGGTGTCGTCGAGCGTGCAGACCACCTCGGTCCTCGCCTCCGGGGAGCGGGCCCAGACCGACATCCCGGTGGCGGGCACCTCCACCTGCTCACCGCCGTGGAAGCCGACCAGGTCACCGGTGAGGCGACCCGCCGAGCCGGCCATGCCGACCGCCAGCGCGACGACCCCGGCCAGGGCGAGCAGCGCCGCCACCGGCCACAGGACACGAGCGGCGGAGGAGGCAGGGGCCCGGGACGACATACCGCGCAACCTAACGCACGCCGTGACACGATGCTCCGGACCATCCCACCCGACACAAGGAGTTTGACGTGGGTCTCTTCGGATCGGACAAGCGCGCCGACACCCCGGCCGAGGCGGAGCAGGCAGGTCCGCTGGACAGCGCGGCCAACGCCTTCGTCGGCAAGCTGCTGGACTTCGGCATCGAGGGCATCGGCCCGCTCGACTCGGCGGCGGAGGTCGCCCGCAAGGCCCGCAGCAAGCACGGGGGTGACGTGGAGCGGGCGATCGAGGAGATCGTCGCCGACCACGTCAAGCTGGGTGGTGCCGGTGGCTTCGTCACCGGCTTCGGCGGCATCGTCACGATGCCGGTCATGCTGCCCGCGAACGTCCTGGGCTTCTACACCCTCGCCACCCGCATGGTGGCTGCGATCGCCGAACTGCGGGGGTATGACGTCTCCGGCAAGGGGGCCCGCTCGGCCGTGCTGCTCTCCCTGGTGGGTGCCGACGCGGACGACATCATCCGGCGGGTCGGCCTGTCGGGCGCGGTGGGCATGACGGGTTCGGGCCGGCTGGCCTCGCTGGCGGTGTCCCGGATGCCGAAGGCGGCCGGGATGATGATCAACAAGGCCGTCGGCTTCCGGCTGCTCACCACCGTGGGCGGCAAGGCGCTGGGCCGGGTCGTGCGTTTCGTGCCGGTCGCGGGCGGCATCGTCGGCGCGGGGCTGGACGGCTTCCTGATGAAGCGGATCGCCGACCACGCCCGCCGGGAGTTCACCCCCACCTCCTCGGTGGGCGAGGCGCTGGAGGCCTCCGGCGAGACCCTCTGAGTTTATCCACAGATCGTCGGCGGGCCCGTTTCCACGGGCCCGCCGACGGCATGCTGAGGGGTATGACGAACCACGAGCCCGGGGGGCGCTCGCCCCGACCTCAGCACCGCATCCACCCCGTTCCGGACGCGCCCGTCGTGGCTGTCCGGGGCATGTCGCAGGTCACGGCGCTGGTGCCCCACCTGCTCGGCTACCGCCCCGACCACAGCCTCGTCGTCCTCGCGACGACACCCGAGCCGGGCTCGCGACGGGGGGTGACGTGGGGGGCCGTGGCGATGACGATGCGGGTCGACCTGCCGCCGGAGCCGGAGCTGGTCAACCTGGCGCACTCGCTGGCCGACCCCGTGCGGCGGGGCCTCGGGGAGCGGGCGGACGGGGCGCTGGCGCACGCGGTGGTCTACGACCTGCCGGAGACCGGGGGCGAGCCCTCTCCCGACTACCTCGCCGGGCTGCGCGCCGCGCTGCACCTGCTGTGCGACCAGGTGGGTCTGACCCTGCACGACGTGATCCTGGTGCGGGACGGTGGACGGCAGCACCGCCCCGTGCTCCTCGCGACCGAGGAGGTCCGCCCCGCTTGGGCCCCGGTGCCGGGCGCGGCGGACGTGCCCGCCGTCGCCGACCTGGTGCTCCAGGGGCGCTCGCCGCTGGGGTCGCGGGAGGAGGTGGCGGCCCGGGTGCGGCGGCGCGACGAGCGGGCCAGCGCGGCGACGTCCCTGGCCGTCGACATCCTGTCCCTCGCGCCCGGCCGCCTGGACGACGGCGTGGCCCTGGCCGGTCTCGGTGCCTGGGTGGTCCACGGGGAGCCGGAGCCCGGCGCCCGGGAGCGGGCGTGGATCGCCGTCCTGCTCCACGACAAGACGGTCCGCGACGCCGTGCTGGCGCGGTGGATCCCCGACCTGTTCGACCTGACGGAGGTGCTCCCGCCCGGTGAGGCGGCCGACCTGGCCCGGCACGTGCCGCCGTGGCCGGCCGGTGAGCGCACGGCCCCCGTGGAGCGTCTCCTCACCCTCGCGGGGCAGGTCCCGCTCGACCTGGCGGCCCCGCTGCTGACCATCGCCGGCTTCTGCTCCTGGGCGCAGGGCGAGGGCACGGTGGCGGTCGAGGCGTGCGCCCACGCGCTGGAGGTGGACCCCGACTACCGCATGGCCCAGCTGCTGGACCGAGGCCTGGCCACCGGTCTGCGACCGCCGGCGCTGGGGGGCGCCGGGGCCTCCCGGGGGGCGGATCGGCGCGGTGTAGCCTGACGAGGGAGCTCATCCCGTCTCTTCCCCGGAGGACATCAGGTCATGTCGATCATCGTCGGCTACATCCCCACCCGAGAGGGCCGCGCGGCCCTCGGCGCCGCCCGCAACGAGGCTCTGCTGCGCAAGAGCAAGCTGATCGTCGTCAACTCCCACCGCGGGGGCCGCGACTACGACGCGGCGGAGGCCCAGCGCTTCGAGGACGAGCTGGCCAAGGTGCAGCAGGAGCTGGACGAGGCGGGCCTGGAGCACGAGGTGCGGGCCCTGGTCCGCGGCAACGAGCCGGCGGAGGACCTCATCGAGGTCGCCGACGAGTCCGACGGCGAGATCATCGTGATCGGGCTGCGCCGCCGCACCCCCATCGGCAAGCTCATCCTGGGCTCCAACGCGCAGCGGATCCTGCTGGACGCGCGCTGCCCGGTGCTGGCGGTCAAGGCCACCGAGGAGTGAGCTGACGGCCCTCCCGAGCCCCGAGGAATGCTCCTCGGGGCTCGGACGTTTTATAATGGTGCACGTCGCCTGCCAGCCGAGGCAGGATCCGAACCTCCCGCACCACGCCCCGAGGGCTTCCTCCTGCCCTCCGCCGCGCGCACCCTCCGCCGTCAGAAAGTAGTTGGTTTTCCCCGTGACAGCCCGGACGTCCAGCACCAAGACAGCGACCAACCTGCCCTCCGCCTTCGAGCACCAGGCCCTCAAGGACCTGCTCGCGCAGGGGACCCAGCAGGGCTTCGTGGAGGCTGACGCGGTCAAGTCGGCGCTCGAGGCTGCGGAGGTGAGCAGCGCCGCTGACCAGAAGAAGGTGCTCCGCGTCTTCAGCGACCAGGCCATCGAGGTGCGTGCCGAGCCGATCACCCCCGTGCGCCGCAAGCCGGCCCGCAAGACGGCCGCGTCGAAGGCGGCGGCTGCGACGACCCCAGAGAACGCCCCGAAGGCCCCTGCACGCAAGACCACGACCCGGGCCACGGCCGCTGCCAGGAAGGCTGCGGCAGCCGGGGAGGCGCAGGCGTCCGACGCGGCGGCGGAGACCACCGACGAGGGGACCGCCGCGACCAAGACCACCGCGAGCAAGACCACGGCGGCGACGAAGACCGCCGCGACGAAGACCGCTGCTGCGAAGACCGCCGCGCCCAGGAAGGCTGCGGCGAAGAAGGCGGCTCCCGCCAAGGCGGCCAGCACCCGCAAGGCGGCCTCCGCGGCGGGTGGCACGACGACCAAGCGCACCACCACCCGCAAGACCGCGGCCAAGGCCACGGCTGCCGCCGACGCCCCCGCCACCACCGGTGAGGCCGACGACGAGGCCGTCGAGGTCGACCCCAAGGACGCCGACCTCGTCGTGGAGGACGTCGACGTCGAGGCCGTCGCGGACGACGCGGAGGAGACCGAGGGCGCCACCCCCAAGGGCGCGAAGTCGGAGGACGACTCCTTCGTCGTGTCCACCGCGGACGACGACGACGCCCCTGCCCAGCAGGTCGTCACCGCCGGGGCCACGGCCGACCCGGTCAAGGACTACCTCAAGCAGATCGGCAAGGTCGCGCTCCTCAACGCCGAGCAGGAGGTCGACCTCGCCAAGCGCATCGAGGCGGGCCTGTTCGCGGAGGAGAAGCTCAACTCCGGCGAGAAGATCGACGCCAAGCTCAAGCGGGAGCTGTGGTGGATCTCCAACGACGGCAAGAACGCCAAGAACCACCTGCTCGAGGCCAACCTGCGCCTCGTGGTCTCGCTGGCCAAGCGCTACACCGGCCGCGGCATGCTCTTCCTGGACCTCATCCAGGAGGGCAACCTGGGTCTGATCCGCGCGGTCGAGAAGTTCGACTACACCAAGGGCTACAAGTTCTCGACCTACGCCACCTGGTGGATCCGGCAGGCGATCACCCGCGCCATGGCCGACCAGGCCCGCACCATCCGCATCCCGGTGCACATGGTCGAGGTCATCAACAAGCTGGCCCGCGTCCAGCGCCAGATGCTCCAGGACCTGGGCCGCGAGCCCACGCCGGAGGAGCTGGCCAAGGAGCTGGACATGACGCCCGAGAAGGTCGTCGAGGTCCAGAAGTACGGCCGCGAGCCCATCTCGCTGCACACCCCGCTCGGCGAGGACGGCGACAGCGAGTTCGGTGACCTCATCGAGGACTCCGAGGCAGTCGTCCCGGCGGACGCGGTGTCGTTCACGCTGCTGCAGGAGCAGCTGCACTCGGTGCTCGACACGCTGTCCGAGCGCGAGGCCGGCGTGGTCTCCATGCGCTTCGGCCTCTCCGACGGCCAGCCCAAGACGCTGGACGAGATCGGCAAGGTCTACGGCGTGACGCGTGAGCGGATCCGCCAGATCGAGTCCAAGACGATGAGCAAGCTGCGGCACCCGTCGCGCTCCCAGGTCCTGCGCGATTACCTGGACTGACCGTGCCGGGTATGGGGTCCGCCTCGCCCGAGCGCGCTCCGGCGCCCACCTCTCCCGACGGGAGGGGCGGGCGCCGTCCAGGTCCCGGCGGCGACGCCCGCCGCGACGCCCGGCCCACCGGCGTGCACGTCGTCCGCCTCACGCCGGACGACTGGCGCAGCTACGCCGCATTGCGCATCGGCATGCTCACCCACGCCCCCGAGGCCTTCTGGAGCCGGCTCGAGGACCTCGAGGGTCGCACCGAGGAGCAGTGGCGCCGCAGCAGCAACGACCGCACCCTGCACGCCCGCGACGCAGACGGCACGCCGCTCGGCACCCTGACGGTGCTCACGCCGGAGGCCGGTCCCGACCTCGGGCTGCGTCCCGGCGCCGGCGACGCGCTCGTCCTGGCCGTGTACGTCATACCCGAGGCGCGCGGGGGTGGCGTCGTCGACCTGCTCCTCGACGCAGCGCTGGAGCTGGCGCGCGAGGAGCTTGGCGCCCGGCGCATGGTGCTGCAGGTCAACGAGCGCAACGGAGCGGCGCGGCGGGTCTACGAGCGCCACGGCTACCGGCTGACCGGCCACTCGCTGCCGCACCCGCACCAGGTGGGCACCCGCGACCTGGAGATGGCCCGTCCGGTGTGAGCGTCCCGCCGGACATGCACAACGAGGACCGTCCAGCGGGTTCGCGGCTCTTCCGGCCGTAGTGCATGTCGGTCGGGACGCCCCGGTCAGCTATCCCTCAGGGGTGGGTCGCGCCCGGCCGCCCCTGATCTCGGAGCGCCGCTTCTTCGCGGCCAGCCGGCGCCGCTGCGACCCGCGGGTCGGCCTCGTCGGGCGGCGGGCAGGTGCCGGCGGCGCGAGCGCCTCGCGGAGCAGGGCAGCGAGCCGCTCGCGGGCTGCCTTGCGGTTGCGGCGCTGCGACCGGTGCTCCGCGGCGACGATCCGCACGCGTTGTCCCACGAGGTATGCGGCGAGGCCGGCGGTCGCGCGCTCGCGCTGCGTCTCGCTCAGCGTCGAGGACGCCGCCGGGTCCCACCACAGCTCGACCCGGCTGTCGGTGGTGTTGACACCCTGCCCGCCCGGTCCGCTCGCGCGGGTGAACCGCTCCTCCAGCTCGGCCGCCGGCACCACGAGACCGTGGCGCAGCCCGGGGCCGGGCGGCACCACGAGGTCGAGCTCGGCGGCGTCGGTCACCTCGTCAGTCTCTCAGCCATCGGCGGGTCTGGTCCTCGGAGTGATGCGTGTGTGTGTGGAAACTTCGGGTTCCATTCGAACGATTCCGCCCGAGCATCGTCCTCACCTCTCAGGGTCTTTCGGGATGCCCGCCGTGATGTCGTAGGGCTGCGGCGACGCCGTCCCGGGAGGCGAGGCGGTGACTCTTCGCCACGTCGTCGCCAGACACGCCGACGACGGTGGGGAATGCGGGCAACATGCCTGCTCGATCCGGCGCCCTGCCGGCTGTCGGCTCACCACACGGGTGGAAGCGCCTTCACCCGATCTTCGTACTGACCCGCCCAAAAGGCCATACAACGCCAGTAACCTCATTGACACGGGTGACACCGACTGGGGGCCCGAAGACGCGACCAAGGTTGGGGCCAGAAGGGTGAGTCTCATGGACAACGAGCGTAAGACGAAGGTGCGCGACCTTCCTCCGGTGATGCGCGGAGCGGCGGGGCGTCGAGATGTGACACCCGGCGAGGGCGAGGGTGTGGGCACCGAGAGTTCGCCAGGGTCCCCGAGTCTGGGCGTGGCGGGATTCCTTGCCGACGTCGTGGCCGGTACGCCTGTGGCCGTCACGGCATATGACGGCACGCGGGTGGGGCCGACCAGCCCCGAGGCGACGGTCGTGATCCGCAGCGCCGATGCGCTGCGCCGGATGCTCACTGCCCCCGGTCAGCTCGGGTTCGCGCGGGCCTATGTGGCAGGGGATATCGATGCCGTCGGCGACATCTACACCGTTCTGCAGCTGCAGCACCGGCTGAAGTCCGGGGGCCTCACCGCCTCCCGTGTGATAGCCCTGCGGCGGCTGTTGCGCGAGGCAGGCGGAATGGGGCGGCCACCGTCGCCCCCGCCGGAGGAGGCGCGGGTCAGGGGCCGTCTGCACAGCAGGGGACGGGACGCCCAGGCGATTTCCCACCACTACGACGTCTCGAATGAGTTCTACGAGTTGTTGCTGGGCAGGTCGATGACCTACTCCTGCGCGGTGTGGCCCTCTCCGTCGGTCGGGGTGGACGCGGCGCAGGAGGCCAAGTACGACCTGGTCTCACGCAAGCTCGGGCTGCGGTCCGGCTTGCGACTGCTCGACGTGGGCTGTGGCTGGGGTGGGATGGTGATCCACGCCGCCCAGCGCTACGGCGTCCGGGCGACCGGGGTGACGCTGTCCGCGGAGCAGGCCGACTACGCCCGCCGACGGTGCAGGAGGAAGGGCTGCAGGATCAGGTCACCATCCGTCTGGAGGACTACCGCGACATCGCCGACGGGCCCTACGACGCGATCAGCTCGATCGGCATGTTCGAGCACGTCGGTGAGAACCGGCTGGCGGAGTACTTCACGCGGATGCACGCGCTGCTGGCGCCGGGCGGGCGGCTGCTGAACCACGGCATCACCCGCCCTGCCGGCTCACGGCCGCTGGGGCGCCGGGGCTTCATCCCGCGCTACGTCTTCCCCGACGGTGAGCTCCACGAGATCGGCACTGTGGTCACCAGGGTGCAGCACGCCGGCTTCGAGGTGCGCCACAGCGAGACGCTGCGGGAGCACTACGCGCTGACGCTGCGCGCGTGGGTGGAGAACCTGGAGCGTCACTACGACGAGGCGGTGGCGCTGGTCGGGGAAGGACGCGCCCGCGTCTGGCGGCTCTATCTGGCCGGCTCGGCTCTAGGATTCGAGGCCGGCGACATCGAGGTGCACCAGGTGCTCGCCGTCCGGCCGGACCGCGGGCGCAGCGGTCTGCCGCTGCGACCCGACTGGGGTTGAGCAGGTGGAAGGGCACGAGGGGCCTGTCCCTCGGTGGCGCGGGGGTGCCACCCTCACCAGGCGCTGCGGAATCGTGGGGTTGGTAGGAGTCCTCACGTTCTGGACAGGACTGGCCGCGCTGCACGCCTTGCGGACCGATCTGAGCGTGGTGAACGACTACGTCAGCGACTACGCCAACGGGCCGTGGGGACCGCTTTTCACCGTCGTGACCCTTGTGCACGGGGTCGGCAACCTGGCTATCGCCGCTGGACTCGGCCTCGCACTCGGGCACGACCGCGTTGCTCGTCTCGGCGTGCTGCTCTTCACGGTCGCGACCGTGGGGCTCATCGTGGCCGCCCTCTTTCCCACCGACCCGGTCGGCGCACAGCAGACGGTCACCGGCCTGGTGCATCGCGTCGCGGCGACCGGGTCCTTCGCCCTTGAGCTCGTGGCGCTGGCGCTGCTCGGCCTCGCGTTCCGTTCGGCCGCTGCCTGGCGAAGCTACGCCAGTCTCGCACTCGGGCTGACCGTGGTAGCGGCGCTCATGCTCGCCTGGCTGCTGGTGTCGATCTCGCTTCAGTGGCCACCTGGTCTACCCGAGCGCGCTGCGTTGCTGACGTTCACCGTGTGGGAGTTCACGACCGCCCTGCTCCTGGCGCGTCCGGTCCACGCTGCGCGGGCGCTGTCGACGCGCGGACGTGGCGGACGGCATGGCGACGCCCCCGAAATGGTCTGAAGGACTGAAGGAGGCTGATGGCGGTGCGGATTTGGGAACAATCCTCGTTGTAGACCACGTCCCGGACCCGGACCCGGACCCGGTCGGCGGCGACGGGCACGCGGCGCCCCGGTGGTCAGCGGCGGCGGAAGGTCCGTCCGAACCACGCTCGCAGGCCGGCCAGGCCGCTCGCCGGCAGGAGGGCGGCGTTGGCGCGGACGTTCCACGGCGTGGCCTCGCGGACCTGCTCGACCACCGTGCGCACGTCGTCGCCCATCCGGGACGCGTCAGCGTCGCCGAGGTGGTCGGCAGCGGCATACCTGGATCGTTCGAGCGTCGTCGTGATCCGTCCGAGGGCGTCCTCGCCGGAGCGGTTCATCAGCGTGCTGTCGCGGTAGTGGCGCCGCATGTCCCGGGGGCTGCGCGCCGGCGGTGCGTCCACGCCGAGGTCGCCGAGGCTGCGGGTGAGCAGCAGCCACTGGCCCTCGACCTTCTCCGTGGGATTGCTCGCCGAGCGGACCGCCTCCTCGCGGTAGCGGCGGCCGACGAGCGGCACGAGCGTCATGAGGAGCACCAGGGCGAGCAGGGCCAGCAGCGCCCGCCCGAGCACCGGCAGCAGGTCGCCGAGGTCGTCCAGCCAGGTGCGGTCCCGCGGGGCGGGCGCGGCGGTCGGCTCCGGCGCGGTCGGGGTCAGCGCCTCGGTCACGGTCTCGGTCTGGGCGGCGCTGTCGTCGGTGGAGCGGGTGTACGGCGGCGGGGTGGCGCCGACCCGGGCCCCCGGCGTGGGCTCGAAGCGGGTCCAGCCCATCCCGCTGATCCACAGCTCGGGCCAGGTGTGCGCGTCCGCGGCGATGACCTGCCGCGTGCCGTCCGGCTGGACGCTGCCGGGCAGGAATCCGACCGCCATCCGCGCCGGGATCCCCTCGTAGCGCGCCATCATCACCATCGTCTGCGCGAACTGCACGCAGTAGCCCCGCCGGCTCTCCAGGAAGGCGCTGATGGGGTCGGCCGCCCCGACCTCGGCCTCGGGGGCCAGCTCGAGGGAGTAGGTCCAGATCTGCTGGTCGCGCAGGTGGTTCTGCATCCGGATCGCGGCCTCCAACGTGTTCTCCGCGTCCCCGACCACCTCCTCGCTCAGCGCGCCGATCGCGTCCCGGGAGTCCTCGTCGACCGCGAGCAGGTCGGCGTCGAAGGCCGAGGGGTCCGCGGGCTGCGACCCGACCCCCGCCGGCAGTGGGACGCCCGGGCTGGGGACGAGGAAGCCGACGGAGTACTGCGGCGCCCGCCCCTGCAGGACGACCGTCGAGTCCGTCGGGTCGAAGCGGTAGGTCGCGCCCTGCGGCTGGAGGGTGGTGAGCGGCGAGGGTGCGGCGAGGTGCGGGGGCTGCAGCTGGTTGTCGAGCACCTCCATGTCGTACTCGGTGAGCGAGACGTCCGGGGAGACCCCCTCCGGCGGGGGCAGAGGGGCACCCGGCGGCAGCAGGTTGCTCTGCATCCGGCCGGGGGCGACCCAGCGGCCGTCCTCGTAGCGCTCGGTCGCCGTGACGCGCAGCGGCTGCACGGAGATCGCGTTGGTGCGGTAGGTGACCACCGGCACCCGGGAGCGGTTGCGCAGGTCCTGCGCCGGGTCCATGGTCTCGGTGAAGCTCACCTCGCCCGCGTCGCCCTGGTTGACGGTGCGGGCGTCGGGGTTGCGCGCCATCCCCCCGGTGAAGAACGTCGGCGGCAGGTGGGGGAGCAGGGCCGCGCCGAGCACGGCCGCGACGAGGGTGCTCACCCCCATGACCTGGGCCAGGCCACGGTGCGAGCGGGGGCCGGACGACACGTCGGTGCCGCCGCGGGACTCCTGCCGGTTCGCCGACGGCCACCCGGTCGTGACCCGGTGCGACTGCTGGGCCAGCATCATCAGCCACAGCACCGCGACCGCCGCGAAGAACCACGGCTCCATCGCCCGCCCCGTGTTGGACACCGAGACCAGGAAGGCCGCCGCCAGCGGGATCCCGGCGCTCGCCGGCGCGCGACCGGTCACGCCCATGGAGTCGACGGAGACCGCCGTCAGCGCGATGACGGCGACGATGAGGAAGGAGACGCCCTCGGTGGTCGGCGCGGGGGCGGCATACGTCTGCAGCACGGTGCCGGCCTCGCGGAGCAGCTCGCCGATCCGTTCCAGGGTCTCCCCGGTCGGCACCACCACCCGCCACAGCGTGTCCCGGAGGTAGAGCGCGACGACCCCGGCCAGCGCGAGCAGCAGCTGGCCGAGGGCGACGAGGCTCGGCGGGACGTCGATCGTGCGCAGCACGGCCCCGGAGACGGCGACGAGGGCGACGACCAGGACGGCCTCGAAGGCCCAGCTGTTGTCCCGCAGCAGCGTCGTGAGGGGCCAGGCCACGGCGAGCGTCGCCAGCGCGGCGACGAAGGCCTCCGGCCACATCCCGCGGACGAAGGCGTCGTGGTCGGGGAGCAGGCTGCGCCGTTCGGGCTCGGGTATGCCGTCCCGCCGCCGGTCCGTGCCGGGCCCGGTGGCCGACCCGGTGCGGGCCCCGCCACCGGGGTCGGTGCGGTCCTGGGTAGGGGTGCTCATGCGGGCCGTCCGACCGCGCCGGCTGCGCCCAGGCTGGCCCAGGCCAGGGGGATCTCGGTCTGCGGCCCGCACACCACCGAGCGCCAGCCGGCGTCGGCCATCACGGCGGTCGGGGCGTCGTCGCGGGGGCGGTCGCCGCCGAACCGGGACGGGTCCAGCACGAGGGCGAGGGCGCGGGAGCCGGGCTGGCGGATGGCGGCCAGGTTCCGCAGGTCGAGCTCGTCGTGGGCGACGACGGCGGCCACGACCAGCACCCCGCCGGCGGCGAACGGTCCGGCGGCGGCCGCCAGCCGGTCGAGCCGGGAGTCGCGCTCGGGCTGGGCCCGGGCCAGGGTCTCGAGCACCACGTCGATGTCCAGCGGGTGCTCGGCGAGCCCGTCGCGCAGGGTGGCGTCGGTCAGCAGGTGCACGACGAAGCCCTGGGCGGCCAGGTGATGGGCCACGGTCGCGACGGCCGACACCGCCCACTCGAAGGAGGCCCGGACGCCGGTGCCCGGGTGGGCGCTCACGCGGGAGTCCAGGATCAGGACGACGCGGCGACGGGCCGGCCGGTCCTCCTGACGGACCATGAGCTCACCCCGGTGAGCCGTCGCCGGCCAGTGGACGCGCCGCAGCTCGTCCCCGTCCCGGTAGGACCGGATGCTCACGTCGTCCTCGCCGTGCAGCGCCACCATCTGCGGCATCTCGCCCTCGCTGCCGCGGGCGCTTCCGCGCACCCGGCCCTCCCCGAGGGACCAGATCCGCGGGAGCACGAGGACCTCCGAGCGGGACGACAGCTGCAGGCTGAGGAAGGTCAGGCCGAAGGGGTCGCGCTGGCGCAGCAGGATCGGGCCGAGCGGGAAGGCCCCGCGGTGGCGGGAGCGCACGGCATACCGCAGCCGCCTCTCCTCGCCGGGCTGCATCCGGGGCAGGACGAAGCGGGGACGGTCGCCGAGCTGGTAGTCCAGGTGCTCCTCGGCGAGGTAGAAGGCGGTGGACCGGGTGCCGACGTTGGTGAAGTGCACCTGCACGGCGCCCCGCTCGTCGGGGGTGAGGCGGGGCGGCTCGATCTCGCGGCGGACCTGCAGGTGCGGGGTGCGTCGCGGCAGGAGGAGCAGCGCCAGGATCGGGAGCACGCCGATGAGGATGCCGATGCGGGTGACGTCCTCGTAGCCGAGGAAGACCCCGGCCACCGCCACGACGAGCCCGCCGAGGAGGAAGACCTTCCCTCTCGAGGTCAGCAACCCCCACGGCGATCGCACGACGGCCTCGGTCAGCGGCCGGAGGGGACGGTGGTGCGCTCCACCAGGTCCCGGATGATGTCGGCGGTGCTCGCCCGGGCCAGGGACGCCTCGCCGGTCTGCAGGACCCGGTGGGCCAGGACGGGCACGGCCATCGCCTGGACGTCCTCGGGCAGCACGTGGTCGCGCCCGGCGAGCGCGGCGTGGGCGCGGCCGGCCCGCATCAGCTGCAGGCCCGCGCGCGGCGAGGCCCCGAGGCGCAGCATGCGGTGGGTGCGGGAGGCGGTGACGAGCTCGACGACATACTGACGTAACGCGGGGGCGACGTGAAGGTTCCGGATCGCCTCGATCTGGCGCTGCACCGCCTCGGCCGTGGTGACTGGGACGAGCGCGTCGAGCGGGCTCACGCCGCCGTGGCTCTCCAGCATCGCCATCTCGGCGCGGGCGGAGGGGTAGCCCATCGAGATCCGGGCCATGAACCGGTCGCGCTGGGCCTCGGGGAGGGGGTAGGTGCCCTCCATCTCGATGGGGTTCTGGGTGGCCATGACGAGGAAGGGGCGGGGCAGGGGGTAGGTCTGCCCGTCCACGGTGACCTGGCGCTCCTCCATGGCCTCCAGCAGCGCGGACTGGGTCTTGGGGGAGGCGCGGTTGATCTCGTCGCCGACGATGACGTTGGCGAAGATCGCGCCCCGGCGGAACTCGAAGTCGCGCGTCTCCTGGTTGAAGACGCTCACCCCGGTGATGTCGCTGGGGAGCAGGTCGGGGGTGAACTGCACGCGGCTGACCTGGCAGTCGATGGCCCGGGCCAGCGTCTTGGCCAGCATCGTCTTGCCCACGCCGGGGACGTCCTCGACCAGCAGGTGGCCCTCGGCCAGGAGCACGGTGACAGCGGTGGAGACCACCTCGTCCTTCCCCTCGATCACCGAGGTGATGGCCCCGTGGATGGAGCCGGCGACGGACTGCACGTCGTCCAGGTCGGTCGCCTCGGGCGCGTAGGGGATGCTCGACATAGTCCGATACTGCCAAACCGGGCGCGCGTCCGTGGCACTCGGGACGCGCGGTGCCGGCGGACCGGACGGAAGTCCTGCCAGCGGGAGGGACCGCCTGAGGCGGGCGAGTGCCCCGGAACGGTCGGCGGTTGGGCCACGTCATCGACCGAATCGGGGCACGTGCGACGGCTGTCCGCTCACGTCGTCCAGCGTCCTCCACATCCCACCACCGCAGCCTTGTTCGTGGCCCCGCGCCGCAGCACCGGGTGCCTGGGCCGCCGGTTCGGACCGGAACGCACCACGTGGCCAGGCCTGAGTCGCGCCCTACCCCTCCACTTCGCACCACGACGCTGACCTGCATCGATAGGCTAGATCCAGCAAGATCCCCGCGGAAAGGGTGCGTAATCAGGGGACAGGGTGGGGGAAGTGGAGTAGAGTGGGGGCATCTGGAGCAGTAGGGATGTTCAGCGTCGATCGCGAGAGGGGTGGTCCGAGTGCTCTTCCTCGGCACCTACACGCCGCGGCTCGACGACAAGGGGCGGATGATCCTCCCGGCGAAGTACCGCGACAAGCTCTCCGACGGCCTGGTCATCACCCGCGGCCAGGAGCGGTGCCTGTTCATCTACGCCCAGGCCGACTTCGAGGCCATGGCCGCGCAGTGGCAGGCCAGCCCGACCACCTCCAAGGCCGTCCGCGACCACCAGCGCGTCTTCCTCTCCGGTGCCTCCGACGAGGTCCCTGACAAGCAGGGCCGCATCACCATCCCGCCGATGCTGCGCACCTACGCCGGGCTCCGGTCGGACTGCACCGTCATCGGTGCCGGCGACCGGGTCGAGGTCTGGGACACCGAGGCGTGGAGCACCTACCTCGCCGAGACCGAGCAGGCCTACTCCGAGCGCTCGGAGGAGGTGGTCCCCGGGCTGATGTGAGCCGGCGCACCGCCGCCCTGACCCTGGTCTCCCCCCGTCCACCCGCGCCCCGACTCCTCTTCCCCGGAGCCGGGCCGCTCCCACCGAGACACGGCTCCCGACCCGACTTCCCCCGGGCCGGGCGCCAGGACCCGGTGGACGGTGGGGGACCAGGGCCCGGGACCGGGGCCCTCCCTCACCTTCCTCGCCGCGTGGGACCAGCACCGTATGCCGAGCACCCCCACCTCCGACCGCCACGTGCCGGTGCTGCTCGAGCGCTGCGTCGAGCTGCTCGCCCCCGCGCTCGCAGAGCCCGGGTCGGTCTTCGTCGACGGCACGCTGGGGATGGGCGGGCACACCGAGGCGGTGCTGCGGGCCTGCCCGCATGCGCGGGCGGTCGGCATCGACCGCGACCCGCAGGCGCTGGCCCTCGCCACCGAGCGGTTGGCGCCCTTCGGTGACCGGTTCGTCCCGGTGCACGACGTCAGCGACGACGTGCCGGGCGTCCTGGCCGACCTCGGTCTGCCGCGTGCCCACGGCATCCTCTTCGACCTGGGCGTCTCGTCGCTGCAGCTGGACGAGACCGACCGCGGCTTCGCCTACCGCACCGACGCGCCCCTGGACATGCGGATGGACCAGTCCACCGGCCCCACCGCCGCCGACGTGCTCAACACCTACGAGGCGCGCGACCTCGCCCGGGTGCTGCGCGACTACGGCGAGGAGCGCTCCGCCCGGCAGATCGCCCGCGCGATCGTCCGCCGGCGCGAGGTCGAGCCGTTCACCACCTCCGGCCCGCTGGTCGAGCTGCTCCACGACGTCGTGCCCGCCGCCTCCCAGCGCAGCGGCGGCCACCCCGCCAAGCGCACCTTCCAGGCGCTGCGCATCGAGGTCAACGCCGAGCTGTCGGTGTGGGCGCGCGGGATGGACGCGGCGCTGCGCGCGCTCGCGGTCGGCGGGCGGATCGTCGTCCTGTCCTACCACTCGCTCGAGGACCGCATCACCAAGCAGGCGCTGGCCGCCGGCGCCACCAGCTCGGCCCCTCCCGGCATGCCCGTGGAGCTTCCGGAGCAGCGGCCCTGGCTGCGGCTGCTCGTCCGCGGCGCCGAGCAGGCCGACGCGGCCGAGCAGGCCGCCAATGCGCGCTCTGCCTCGGTCCGCCTCCGCGCCGCCGAGCGCACCCGCAGCACCCCCGACCAGGCACCGCAGACCGCCGCCGACACCCGTGACCAGACCCGTGACTCCACCCCGACCGCACCGGAGGGCCGCCCATGAGCCAGCTGACCATCTCCACCCCCCTGGGCCGGGCGGGTCTGTCGACCCGCACGCGCACCCGCACCCGGGTCGTCGACGCCGCCCCCACGACCGGGGGCAGCACCGCCTTCGCGCTGCTCTGCGCGTTTCTCGTCGCCCTCACCTTCAGCGGGGTGCTCGTCCTCAACACGGTCCGCGCGGAGGGCTCCTTCGTCCTGGGCTCGCTGCAGGTCGAGGCCACCGCCCTGCACGACCAGAAGGTCACCCTGGAGGAGGAGCTCGCGCGCAAGCAGTCGACCGAGAGCCTGGCGGCCGAGGCCAAGCGGCTCGAGATGGTGCCCGCCACCTCCACCGCGACCCTGCGGCTGTCCGACGGGTCCATCTCCGGCGTGGCGTCCAAGGTGGTGGACGGTCGCACGCTTACCGTGGATCTGCCCTCGACGGGCATCCCGCTTCCGAAGGACGACTGACCGAAGGGTAAGCAGCCAGTGGCAGCACCGCGCACTGCCCGCCGCCCCCAGGGGGCCGTGGCTCCCGGCGTCGTCCACCCCGCCCGGCGGGCGCGTGTCCTCTTCCTCGGCGTCCTGGTCGTCCTGAGCCTCTTCGCGGCCCAGCTCGTCCGGCTCCAGGGCCTGGACGCCGGCAGCGTCTCCGCCGCCGCGCTGGGCCAGCGGCTCCAGGTCAAGGCGATCCCGGCCGCCCGCGGCACCATCACCGACGTGCACGGCGCCGAGCTGGCCGTCTCCGTCGAGCGCAAGCGGATCATCGCCGACCCGACGCTGGTCGTGGACTACAAGCGGCGCGTCGACGGCGAGGTCGTGGGGGAGGGCTTCGCCGCGGCGGCCGACGTCGTCGCCGAGGTGACCGGCGCCGACCGTGCCGACGTCCTCGAGCGCCTGGAGAACCCGCTCGGCGAGAAGTATGCGGTGCTCGTCCCCGACGCCTCGCCCCAGCAGTGGCAGGAGCTGCTCGCCGAGGGCGTGCCCGGCCTGGCCGCCGAGGACCTCATGCGCCGCGACTACCCGCTCGGGGAGGCGGTCTCCCCGGTGGTGGGCTGGATCGGCGCCGGCGACGTGCCGGCCGGCGGCTACGAGCTCGTCTACCACGACTCCCTCACCGGCGTGCCGGGCGAGGCGGTCTACGAGGCCGGCGGCAACGGCCAGATGATCAGCACCGGTCTCTACGAGGAGACCCCGGCCCAGCCGGGGGAGGACCTGCGCCTCAGCATCGACGCCGACCTGCAGTGGTACGCGTACAACGCCCTGGAGAAGCGGGTCAAGGAGGCCGACGCGCTCGGCGGCTACATCGCCGTCATGGAGGTCCGCACCGGCCGTCTCGTGGCCCTGACCAGCTACCCCGGCTTCGACCCCGACAAGGCACCGGAGAAGCCCGAGGACCTGCGCAACGCCGCGGTAGAGGACGTCTACGAGCCGGGCTCGACGTCCAAGCTCATCACCGCCGCGGCCGCGCTCGAGGAGGGCCTGGTCGAGCTCGACACCCCGATCGAGGTCCCCGTGCGCGTTCGCCGCGGCGGCGCCTCCTTCAAGGACGCGACCGAGAAGCCGGTCCAGCACCTCACCTTCGCCGGCGTGCTGGCCAACTCCTCCAACAAGGGCACGATCCTCTACGGCGAGAAGCTCACCGACGAGCAGCTGCACGACTGGGCGCTGAAGTTCGGTATGGGGTCGTACACCGGCCTCGACCTGCCGGGCGAGTCGCCCGGTCTGGTCCCGGACCCGGAGATCTGGAGCGCCACGACCCGCTACACCTTCATGTTCGGGCAGGGCCTGTCGGGCAACATGCTCCAGCAGCTCGGCGTCTTCCAGACCATCGCCAACGGCGGCGTCCGTCTGCCCCCCAGCCTGGTCGCGGGCACGGTCGACACCGAGGGCCGCTACCACGAGCAGCCGGTCCCGGAGGGCAGGCGGGTGGTCAGCGAGGAGACCGCCGCCGAGCTCACCCACGCGATGACGGCCGTGCCGTCCACCGGCGGCACCGCCCCGACGGCCGCCGTCCCGGGCTACCACGTCGCGGGCAAGACCAGCACGGCGACGCGCATCGACCCGGAGACGGGGCGCTACGAGGGCGGCACGACGGCGAGCTTCATGGGCTTCGCCCCGGTCGACGACCCGCAGTACGCCGTGGCCGTCGTCATCCAGCGCCCCAACAAGATCAGCGAGTTCGGCGGTGTCATCTCCGGCCCGGTCTTCTCCGACGTCATGCGCTACACGCTCACTAAGGCGGGCATCCCGCCCGCCTCCACGCCGCCCGCCGAGGTCGCGCTCGACTACGATCCTTCTGACCCGGTGCCGGACCAGCCGGGCCTTCGACTGGACGACATCGCCATCAAGGACGAAAGGACCGGTGGGTGATCCCCCTGAGCCTCCGCGAGATCGCGCAGGTGACCGGCGGGCACGTGCATCCCGACACGGCGGAGGTGCGTGACCTGCGCGTCACCGGCCCGGTCGTCACCGACTCCCGCGAGGTCGGCCCCGGTGGCCTCTACGTCGCCCGGCGCGGGGAGAACGCCGACGGCCACGACTACCTCGCCGCCGCGGCGGCCGCGGGCGCGGTCGCCGCCCTCACCAACCGGGTCGTCGACGAGCTGCCGTGCGTCGTGGTCGAGGAGGACCCCGCGCGGATCTCCGGCCGCCCCGACCGACCGCCCTACGACGCCGTCACCCGGGCCTTCGCCGCCCTGGCCCGGGAGGTGCACGACCGCTGCGACGCCGCCGGCGGCCTGCGCACGGTGGCGATCACCGGCTCCTCGGGCAAGACCTCGACCAAGGACCTCATGGCCCAGGTGCTCGAGGAGCTCGGCCCGACCCTGTCGCCCGAGGCGTCCTACAACTCCGAGGTCGGGGTCCCGCTCACCGTCTGCCGGCTCACCGACCGGACCGCCTACCTCGTGGCCGAGATGGGGGCCTCGGGCCGGGGTCACATCGCCCACCTGACCCAGATCGCCCCGCCGCTGGTCTCGGTCGTCCTCAACGTCGGCACCGCCCACCTCGGGGAGTTCGGCTCCCGCGAGGCGATCGCGGAGGCCAAGTCCGAGCTGGTGGCGGCCCTGCGGCCCGGCGGGCTGGCGGTGCTCAACGCCGACGACCCGGCCGTGGCCCGGATGGAGGGCATCGCCCGCTCCGTGGGCGCCCGGGTGATGACCGTCGGGCGCGCCGACCACGCCCAGCTCCGCGCGAGCGAGGTGCGCCTCGACGAGCGCGGGCGGGCCTCCTTCCTCCTGCACCCGCCCCGCGGCGGGACCGGTGCGGACCCCGCACAGCCGCTCCCGGTCAGCCTGCGCCTGGTGGGGGAGCAGCACGTGGGCAACGCCCTGTCGGTCGCGGCCGTCGCCCACGAGTGGGGGATGTCCTGGTCCGCCGTCGTGGAGGCGCTCGGCCGGGCGGTCCCGCGCTCCCCGGGCCGGATGCAGGTCACCGACCGCCCCGACGGCGTGACGGTCATCAACGACGCCTACAACGCCAACCCCGACTCGATGCGGGTCGCCCTGCAGACGCTGGCCGCGATGCGGCGCAGCAGCGGCCGGCTCGTCGTCGCCCTCGGCGGCATGCTGGAGCTGGGGGACGCCTCCGAGGCCGAGCACGCCGGGATCGGCACCCTGGCCGCGGAGCTGGGGATCGACCACCTCGTCGCGGTGGGCGACCTCGCCGCCGCGGCCGCCACCGCATACCTCGCCGCCGGAGGGGTCGCCGCGACCACGGTCGCCGACCGGCACGAGGCCCGGACCGTCCTGGAGGGGATGCTCACCGCCGACGACGTCGTCCTGCTCAAGAGCAGCCGTGACTCCGGGCTGCGCCTGCTGGGTGACGAGCTCGCGGCAGGGGAGGGCTGATGGTCAACGTCGTCCTCGCCGGCGGGGTCGCGATGCTCGTGGCGCTCTTCGGCACGCCCCTGTTCATCCGGTTCCTCGTGCGCCAGGGCTACGGGCAGTTCATCCGCGACGACGGACCCACCTCCCACCACACCAAGCGCGGCACCCCCACGATGGGCGGCGCGGTCATCATCGCCGCGACGCTGCTGGGCTACGTCGTCTCCCACCTGCTGCTCATCCTGCTCGACGCGACCGGGATGCTCGAGGTGACCCACAGCCGGTTCACGCTGTCGGCGCTGCTCGTGCTCTTTCTCATCACCGGCCTGGGCTTCATCGGATTCCTCGACGACTACACCAAGATCTCCAAGCAGCGCAGCCTGGGTCTGACCTCGATCGAGAAGCTCGCCGGCCAGACGGTGATCGCGGTGATCTTCGCGCTGCTCGCGCTGCTCGTGACCGGCGACAGCACCCGGGCCCCGGCCTCGACGGCGATCTCGTTCGTCCGCGACACGAGCATCGACCTGGCCTTCGCCGGCCCGGTGCTGGGCGTGATCCTCTTCATCCTGTGGGCCAACGTCCTCATCGCCGGGGCCTCCAACGGCGTCAACCTCACCGACGGCCTCGACGGCCTGGCCACCGGCGCGAGCGTCATGGTCTTCGGCGCCTACACCGTCATCGGCATCTGGCAGTACAACCAGAACTGCCAGCTCGCCCCCGGCCCCAACTGCTACGACGTGCGCGACGCCCTCGACCTGGCGGTCGTCGCCTGCTCGGTGGCCGGTGCCTGCTTCGGCTTCCTGTGGTGGAACGCTGCGCCGGCGAAGATCTTCATGGGCGACACCGGCTCGCTGGCCCTCGGCGGCGGGCTCGCCGGCCTGGCGATCACCACCCACACCGAGCTGCTGCTCGCGGTGCTCGGCGGGCTCTTCGTCATGATCACCCTGTCGGTCATCATCCAGGTCGCGTCCTTCAAGCTCACGCGTAGACGGGTGTTCCGGATGGCTCCCCTGCAGCACCACTTCGAGCTGCTCGGCTGGGCCGAGGTGACCATCGTCATCCGCTTCTGGATCGTCGCCGGCATGTGCGTGGCCGTCGGGCTCGCGCTCTTCTACGGCGAGTGGGTGGCCAACCTGTGACCGCGGCATCCCGACTCGAGACCCTCACCCACGGGACGCCGACTGGGCCGGCCTGCGCGCCCTCGTGACCGGGCTCGGGGTGACCGGCTTCGCGGTCGCCGACGCCCTCCTGCAGCACGGCGCGGTCGTCACCGTCCTCGACACCGGCAACGCCAGCGAGCGGCAGCAGACCCAGGCCGGCATCCTCGGCATCCTCGGCGCCGACGTCCGCCTCGGCCCGGAGCACGTCGCAGGGTGGCCCGTGGCCGGCGAGGGACGTGACAGTGGTTCATCTGGTGAACCACCAGGTGTCGCTGGTGCGCCCGGTGAACCACCCGGTGTCGCTGGGTCGCCCGGTGACCCGGTGTCACCTCTGGACGTGGACGTCGTGGTCACCTCGCCCGGCTGGAGCCCCGACCACCCGGTGCTGCGGGCGGCGGCGGAGCGCGGCATACCGGTCTGGAGCGAGGTCGAGCTCGCCTGGCGCCTGCGCCCCCGGGTGGGCGCCGCGCCGTGGCTGGCGGTCACCGGGACCAACGGCAAGACGACCACCGTGCAGATCCTGGAGATGATCCTGCAGACCGCCGGGCTGCGGGCCATCGCCGTCGGCAACGTCGGCACCCCCGTGCTGGACGCCGTGCAGCACCCGGACCCCTACGACGTCATCGCCGTCGAGCTGTCCAGCTTCCAGCTGCACCACACCTACTCCATGAGCCCGCTCGCCTCGTGCGTGCTCAACCTCGCGCCGGACCACCTCGACTGGCACGGCTCACTGGAGGGGTATGCCGCGGCCAAGGCCCGCGTCTACGAGCGCACCCAGGTCGCCTGCGTCTACAACGTCCAGGACGCCCGCACCGAGGCGATGGTGGAGGAGGCCGAGGTCGTGGAGGGCTGCCGGGCGGTCGGCTTCACCCTCGGCACGCCCGGGCTGTCGATGGTCGGGCTGGTCGACGACGTGCTCGCCGACCGGGCCTTCGTGGAGGAGCGGCGCACCTCGGCCGCCGAGCTCGGCACGCTCGCCGACCTGTCCCGCGCGTCCGGCGGGGACGGTTCCACCCCGCCACCCCCGCACCTGGTCGCCGACGCCCTGGCCGCCGCCGCCCTGGCCCGAGCCGCCGGCATCACCCCGGCCGCCGTCCGGGACGGCCTGCGGGCCTTCCGCACCGACGCCCACCGGACCGCGGTCGTGGCCGAGCGCGGCGGCGTGACCTGGGTCGACGACTCCAAGGCCACCAACCCGCACGCCGCCCAGGCTGCCCTGCTGGCCTACCCGCACGTCGTGTGGGTCGCCGGCGGCCAGCTCAAGGGCGCCGACGTCGACGAGCTCGTCGCCGACGTCGCGGGAAGGCTGCGGGCCGTGGTGCTGCTCGGCGCCGACCGCGGGCGGATCGCCGAGGCGCTCGCCCGACACGCGCCGGATGTCCCCGTGGAAGACGTCGGCGTCGCCGACCATGGGGACATGCTGGCTCTGCAGGGGTTGATGGACGACGTGGTCGCGCGGGCCGCGGCGCTCGCCCGCCCCGGTGACGTGGTGCTCCTGGCTCCCGCCGCGGCCAGCCTCGACATGTTCCCCAGCTACGGCAGCCGCGGCGACGTCTTCGCCGCGGCGGTGCGCCGGCACCTCGGGGTGAGCGGGGAGGGGTCGTGACGGCCCCCACCCGCAGCCGCCCGGGTCAGCGACCCTCCCGTCCCGCCGGCAGCACTCGCACCGCCGACACGGTCACCCGCAGCGTCGCCGCGCCCGAGGGGGGCTGGTCGGTGCAGTCCGTGGGGGAGTGGCTGCGCTCGCCCGTCGCGCCCTACTACCTCGTGCTCGTCAGCGCCTCGGTGCTGACCGCGTTCGGCCTCTACATGGTGCTGTCGGCCAGCAGCGTCGGCTCCTACGTCGACAGCGGCAGCTCCTACACCGTCTTCCTGTCCCAGCTGGTCTACGCCGTCGGCGGGGTCGCCCTCGCGGTCGTCGGCTCCCGCCTGCCGCTGGCGTGGTGGAAGAAGCTGGCGTGGCCGGCGGTCTTCCTCGCCGTCGCGCTCCAGCTGCTCGTCTTCTCCCCGCTGGGGCTCGACGAGTTCCAGGGCAACCGCAACTGGATCCAGATCGGCAACCGCAGCCTGCAGCCCTCGGAGTTCGGCAAGGTCGCCCTCGTCATCTTCGGCGCGGCGGTGCTGGCCACCAAGCGCCGGGTCATCCACAAGCCGATCCACGCGCTCGTCCCCCTCGTCCTGCCCTTCGGCGTGGTGCTGGTCGGGCTCGTCCTGCAGGGCAACGACCTCGGCACCGGCATGATCATGCTGGGCATCCTCGTCGGGCTGCTCTGGGCCGCCGGGCTGCCGGCGAAGTGGTTCGTCGGGATGGGTGCGATCGCCGTCGCCGGCGTCGCCTTCCTCGCCGCCGACAGCGCCAACCGGATGGCCCGCATCCAGACCTGGATCGGCGGCATCTGCGACAACCCGCACTCCGCCCCCGGGTGCTTCCAGAAGATCCACGCCGAGTACGCCCTGGCCGACGGCGGCTGGTGGGGTCTGGGCCCCGGCGGGTCGCGGGAGAAGTGGGAGCTGCTGCCCGAGCCGCACAACGACTTCATCCTGGCGATCATCGGCGAGGAGTTCGGCCTCCCCGGCACGATCTCCGTGCTCGTCCTCTTCGCCGTGCTGGCCTACGCCTGCTACCGGATCATCTCCCAGTCCGAGGACATGTTCACCCGCCTCGCGGCCGCCGGGCTCATGGTGTGGTTCCTGGGCCAGGCCATGATCAACATCGGCTCGGTCATCGGAATGTTCCCCATCATCGGCGTGCCGCTGCCGCTGGTCTCCAGCGGCGGGTCGGCCCTCGTCGCCGCCCTCATCGGCATCGGTCTCCTGCTCGCCCTCGCCCGCAACCTGCCCGGCGCCCAGGAGCGGATGGGCGGCCGCACCTCCACCCTGCGGCACACCCTGTCGGCCGTGCCCGACGGGCGTGGCCCCGCCCCGGCCCGCCGCCCGGCGCCTCGCCGCTCCGGCGCCACCGCCGGCTCCCGGCCCGCTGCCGCGTCGACGCGCGAGGCGCCTCCGGCGAAGAGCGCGGCGCGGAAGTCCGCGCCAAAGAAGGCCGCTGGCCGGGTCCCTGCGACGCGCCCCGGGTCGCGCACCCGGCCCAGGGGGAGCCGGTGACCGCACCCCTGTCCGTCGTGCTCGCCGGGGGCGGCACGGCCGGTCACGTCAACCCCCTCCTGGCCACGGCCGACGCGCTGCGCCGACGCCTACCCGACGTGCGGATCATCGTCCTCGGCACCGCGGAGGGCCTGGAGACCCGACTGGTGCCCGAGCGCGGCTACGACCTCACCCTGGTGCCCAAGGTGCCCTTCCCCCGTCGCCCTGGTGCCGCGGCGCTGCGCTTCCCCGGCAACCTCGGCCGGGCCGTCGCGGCGGCCGCCACCGCCATCCGCGACATCGACGCCGACGTGGTCGTTGGCTTCGGCGGCTACGTCGCGACCCCGGCCTACCTCGCGGCCCGTCGCGCCGGGGTGCCGATCGTCATCCACGAGCAGAACGCCCGCGCCGGGCTGGCCAACCGGCTCGGCGCCCGCTTCACCCGGCGGGTCGCCACGACCTTCGCCAGCACCCGCCTGCCGCACTCCACGCTGGTCGGTCTGCCGCTGCGCGCGGAGATCCGCGACCTGGACCGGGCGGCCACCCGCGAGCAGGCCCGCGCGCACTTCGGCCTCGAGGCCGACCGGCCCACCCTGCTCGTCTCGGGCGGCTCGCTCGGCGCCCAGCGGCTCAACGAGGCCTTCGCCGCCGCAGGCACCGACCTGCTGGCCGCCGGGGTGCAGGTGCTGCATCTCACCGGGGCCGGTAAGGAGGTCGAGGCACCAGCGCCCGCGGCCGACGGCACCCGCTACGTCGCGCTCGCCTACACCGACCGGATGGACCTCGCCTACGCCGCCGCCGACCTCGCCGTCTGCCGGGCCGGCGCCGGCACCGTGTGCGAGCTCGCCGCGGTCGGCCTGCCCGCGGTCTACGTCCCGCTGCCCATCGGCAACGGCGAGCAGCGCCTCAACGCCGCCGACCTCGTCGCCGCCGGCGGCGGGCGGCTGGTCGAGGACGCCGCGGTGAGCGCCGACTGGGTGCGGGCGGACGTCATACCGCTGGTCACCGACCCGACCACCCTCGGGCGGATGGCGCAGGCCGCCGCCGCCCACGGGGTGCGCGACGCCGACGACCGGCTCGTCGACCTCGTGCTCGAGGCGGCCGCGCGCCCCGGGGACGGGTGAGCGCCGTGGCCGCACCCCGCTTCGACTTCACCGCCCCCGTGCCGCCCGCCGACGAGCTCGGCGCGGTGCACCTCATCGCGATCGGCGGCTCCGGCGTGTCCGGGGTGGCCCGGATGTTCCTGGCCCGCGGGGTCGAGGTCTCCGGCTCCGACCGCGCCGACAGCCCCACCCTGCGCGCCCTCGAGGCGGTCGGCGCCCGCGTCCACGTCGGGCACGACGCCGCCCACCTGGGGCGGGCGCAGACGGTGATCATCTCCGGGGCCATCCCGGAGGACAACCCCGAGCTCGCCGCCGCCCGCGCCGCCGGGCTGCGCGTGCTGCACCGCGCCCAGGGGATCGCCGCCCTGCTCCACGGTCGCGACGCGCTGGCCGTGGCCGGCGCCAACGGCAAGACCACCACCAGCGCCCTGCTCACGACGGCCCTGCTCGCGGCCGGGGTCGGGCCCGGCTACGTCGTCGGCGCGCCCCTGGCCGCCACCGGTGCCAGCGCCGACCCGGGTGCCGCCGGTGCCCCCGTCGTCGTCGAGGCCGACGAGAGCGATGGCAGCTTCCTCGCCTACCACCCGCGGGTCGCGGTCGTCACCAACGTCCAGCCCGACCACCTCGACTTCTGGGGCGACGTCGAGGCCGTCGAGCAGGCGTACCTCGACTTCGCCCGCACCATCGGCCCCGGCGGGCTGCTCGTCACCTCCGCGGACGACCCGGGCGCGGCCCGGCTCGCCGAGCGGGCCGGGGCCGAGGGGATCACCGTGGTGCGGTGGGGCGGCGAGGGGGCCGACGCGGTGCTCACCGACGTCCGCAGCGAGGGTATGCGGTCCGCCGGCACCCTGACCTTCGCCCGCGACCTCGGCCCGGTCCCTGCGGGCACGAGCGTGCGGGTGGAGGTGCCGGTGCCGGGGGAGCACAACGTGCACAACGCCGTCGCCGCGCTGCTCGCGGCGGTCGTGGGGCTGGGGCTGTCGCTCGAGCCGGTGCTGGCCGGGTTGGCCGGGTTCGCCGGGGCGCACCGACGCTTCGAGCGGGTCGGCCGGTCCCGGGACGGGGTCGAGGTGGTCGACGACTACGCGCACAACGCGCCGAAGGTGGCCGCGGTGGTCCGGGCCGCCCGCAGCGCGGCGGCCGGGCGACGGCTGGTCGTCGCCTTCCAGCCGCACCTGTTCTCCCGCACCCGGGACTTCGCCCAGGGCTTCGCCGACGGTCTCGCCGCAGCCGACGTGGTCGTGCTCGTGCCGGTCTACGGCGCCCGCGAGACGCAGGAGCAGTTCCCGGCGGTGACCTCCGGTCTGCTGGCCGGGCTGCTGCGGGACCGGGCCGACGCGCCGGAGGTGCACGAGGTCGGGTCGCTGGCGGAGACCGCACCCGCCCTGGCCGAGCTGGTGAGCGGGACCGACGACCTGGTCGTCACCGTCGGCGCCGGCGACATCACCGGTGTCGGTCCGGCGCTGCTCAGCCTGCTGGATGGACCGTCGAGCGCAGGAGGGACCGACCGATGAGCAGGGGAGCGACGATGACGCGTGCCGCACGGGGTGCCACGCCCGCGTCCACCGGCCCGACGCGGCCGGGATGGCTGGGGCGGCTGCATCCGGGTGCCCGGAAGGGCGCTCCGCGGGGTGCGTGGGGCGGGAACCGCCGGGCCAACGTGCGCGCCCTGCTGCTGTGGAGCTCGCTCGTCCTGGCCCTGGCGGCGGGGATGGTCTTCCTCTTCTACTTCTCCGCGGCCTTCGTCGTGAAGGACCTCACCGTCACCGGCGGCCGTGAGCAGGTGCGGGTCGAGGCCGAGCTGCTCGCGCAGATCCCGAACGGTCGGCCGCTGGCGCGCGTGTCCGAGGCGCGGGTGCGCGAGCGCGTCCTGGCCGACCCGCGGATCTCCGGCGTCACCCTCGAGCGGGAGTGGCCCTCCTCGGTGATCCTGCAGATCACCGAGCGCGACCCGGTCGTGGCGCTGCGCGGCGGCGGGGAGACCTGGCTGGCCGACGCCGGCGGGAAGGTCTTCGAGCAGGTGGAGCAGCCCAGCCGCCGCCTGCCGCTCATCACCGTGCAGGGCACGCCCCCCGCGGAGCTCGCCCCGACGACGGTCCACGGCCTGGCCGAGCTGTGGCGGCTGCGGCCGGACCCGGCCGTCCTGGAGGGGCGCCTGGGCGCGCCGCGGGTGGCGCACGACGGCGAGGTGACCATGAAGCTCGACCAGGTCACGCTCGAGTGGGGGCTGCCCGAGGACAACACGAAGAAGTGGCAGGTCGTGCAGGCCCTTATCGGGCAGGAGGCGGTCGACCCTCAGGGGGCCGCTCCGCTCCGGATCAACCTGCGCAACCCCGACGCCCCGGTCGTCGCGGGTCTGCCCGAGAAGACCGACTGAGGGCGGGACCGCATACCCGTCTCTCGACCTGAGGTTGAGATTGACGGTCGAGGGTGGTTGAGGACTCCCCACGTATGCTCACCACACACCGCAGCACAGTTCTCCCAGTCCCTGAAAGGTCCAACGTGTCCGCAGCGCAGAACTACCTGGCCGTCATCAAGGTCGTCGGCATCGGAGGTGGTGGTGTCAACGCCATCAACCGGATGATCGAGGTCGGCCTCAAGGGTGTCGAGTTCATCGCCATCAACACCGACGCCCAGGCCCTGCTGATGAGCGACGCCGACGTCAAGCTCGACGTGGGCCGCGAGCTGACCCGCGGCCTCGGTGCGGGCGCCGACCCCGAGGTCGGCCGCCGGGCGGCGGAGGACCACACCGAGGAGATCGAGGAGGCGCTGCGCGGTGCCGACATGGTCTTCGTCACCGCGGGTGAGGGTGGCGGCACGGGCACCGGCGGCGCGCCGGTCGTCGCGAAGATCGCCAAGTCGCTGGGGGCGCTCACCATCGGTGTCGTGACCCGCCCGTTCACCTTCGAGGGCCGCCGGCGCGCCAACCAGGCCGAGACCGGCATCGCGAGCCTGCGCGACGAGGTCGACACCCTCATCGTCATCCCGAACGACCGGCTGCTGTCGATCTCGGACCGCTCGGTCTCCATGCTTGACGCCTTCCGCAGCGCCGACCAGGTCCTGCTCTCCGGTGTTCAGGGGATCACCGACCTCATCACCACCCCCGGCCTGATCAACCTCGACTTCGCCGACGTGAAGTCGGTCATGCAGGGCGCCGGCTCGGCTCTCATGGGCATCGGCTCCGCCCGCGGCGAGGACCGTGCGGTCCAGGCTGCCGAGCTCGCGATCTCGAGCCCCCTGCTGGAGGCGAGCATCGAGGGCGCCCACGGCGTGCTGCTCTCGGTGCAGGGTGGCAGCGACCTCGGCCTCTTCGAGATCAACGAGGCCGCCCGCCTGGTGCAGGAGGCCGCACACCCCGAGGCCAACATCATCTTCGGCGCGGTCATCGACGACTCCCTCGGCGACGAGGTGCGCGTCACCGTCATCGCCGCCGGCTTCGACGGCGGCGCGCCGCAGACCCGCTCCGACGAGCGCGCGCTCGGTCAGGTGCAGGGCCGCCCGCAGCAGGGTCAGCGCCCCGTCGGCGCCCCCGGCAACGGCGGCGGCCAGCAGGGGATGCCCCAGGGCGCCGCCCCGGCCCAGTCGCAGCAGCACAGCACCCAGCCCGTCCAGCAGCAGCCGACCCAGCAGGCCCCAGCCCAGGTCCCGCAGCAGCAGCCCGCCCAGGCGGTGCCGCAGCAGCAGCCCGCGGCCCCGACCCAGCAGCGCCCCCCGGTGCAGCAGCCCCCGCGCCAGGTCATTTTCGAGGACGGCGACGACCTCGACGTGCCCGACTTCCTCAAGTAGCAGACCCTCCCCGGCGGGCAGGTCCCGGCCTCAGCACGAGGCCGCGACCTGCCCGCTGTCGTTGGTAAAGGGGAGGTAAAGCGGGGGTATAGAGCCCGCATAGAGACCTCGCCCCTTGAGTGGTTCAAGTGTGTAGCGGGATGTGACGGTGTTCACTACCGCCGGGTATTGCGCTCTCCGGAGTCTGGGTGCATCCTGAATGCGGCTGGGAGAGAGGGGTACTCCCAGAACCCGGCCGCCTGTCCCAACCAACCCGTGTGCAAGGGCGCCCCGGCCGGGGAGCCAGCAACTTCGCAGAAAGGCCATCTCATGGCTGCCATCTTCTACACCCTCGCCACCCTGAAGGCTCGCCTCGTCGAGGCCGACAAGGAGCGCGGCGCCACCGCCGTCGAGTACGGCATCATGGTCGCCGCTATCGCGGCTGTCATCATCGGCATTGTGTTCACCATCGGGGAAGACCTGCTTGCGGTGTTCACGGACGTCTCAGGCCGGCTTGGTGGTGTCGCAGAGACCGAGTGACGAGCAGTCCCATCGCCCGGTCAGTCTCCGGACTGACCGGGCACGTCCCTTTGAGAGGACAAGCAGTGGTCAAGAACCGCCCTGATAGGGAGCGTGGTGCCGCCGCCGTGGAGTTCGCTCTCGTGGCGATGCTTCTTGTCACCCTCCTCATGGGCGTCATGGAGTTCGGGCGCCTGTGGGCCATCCAGGGAAGTCTGGCCCAGGCGGCCCGGGACGCGGCGAGAACGGCGGCCATCACTGATAGTGATACGCATGGGGCAACCAAGTTCGGAGAAGTTTTTTGGGCCATCGCTCCTCTCGACGATGATTCACTCACGGGTTCCACCCCGGTTCGATCCGGAACGCCGGGAGAAGAGTCCTGTCGCTGGACCGTAGAGGTGACCTACACGACGAAGGCCATGACTGGCTTCTGGCCAGGCAACATCCCGATCAGAGCCCAGGGGGCGATGAGATGCAACGGCTAATCAGTCGTCTACGGGAGCAAGGGGAACGAGGAGCATCCGCGATCATCGTGGCCCTCACGCTGCTGGTCCTGGTGGGCTTCACCGGCCTCGGAGTGGACGTGACCTCGGCCTACGCCAAGTCCCAAGAGGTCCAGAACGCCGCTGATGCCGCTGCGCTCGGCACCGCCCAGCATTGCGCGCAAGAGGGGGTGGTCTGCACTGATGGCTCGGAGGAGGTGCGAGTGACGGACCTGGCCCAAGGGAACGTCCGTCTGCAGACAGTGACCGCGTCAGACACCTACCCGACTAGCAACCGGGTGACGGTCGAGGTTAGCGTCGAGCACGAGAACTATTTCGCCGGGGCCGTCGGGTTTCCGTCCTTCACGGTGGTGCGCGAGGCGACCGCCGAGTGGTTCACACCGACTGCGGGTTCGGTCCTGCCACTGACGATTTCGATGTGTAGCTTCTTGGAGCAAACCTCGGGCGAACCCGATCTGGGCGAAATCATCGAGATCTGGCAGCCGCAGGGTGGCGGCGGCAGTGGTGGGGGTGGCGGTGGCGGCGGGTCAGAGGACTCTGCGTACTGCGGCTGGCACGAGTACTACCCCCCAGGTGGGTTCGGATGGTTGCTGCCTGACGACACCACGACCTGCGAGGTTGACATCATTCTTGATGATGGCACAGGGGAGCCGGACGAGCCCGGAATGCCCGGGATGGATCCGCCCAACTGCATCAGCACGGCCCTGGCTCCCCTGCAGGATGGGCCTATGACTGTCCTCCTGCCCATCTTCGATGCGAGAGAGGCCAGTGGCGGCAATGCGGAGTACCGTCTGGTGCGGTTCGCGGCTCTCGAACTTCACGGTATCGAGTTTCAGACGAAACCCGACATTCCAACCGGGTTCACCTGCCTGGAGCCCAAGCCCCCCAATCCGCCAGAAGCGTCCCCGGGTAGGTACTATGCCGATACGTGCCTCCGAGGGCAGTTCGGTGGCTGGGTGGAACTGGGCGATGACTTCAGTGGAGAAGGACCGCCATCAGAGATATCTGTCATTCGACTCGTCGATCCCGGGTTTGCCGGTTAATAGCTGCGCAAGCAGCTGAATCTAAGGAATACATGTGATCAAGCGTGTCATTGCGGCTGTTGCTGCACTGTCGCTCGCCGCAATCGGCATCCTTCTCGTCATCAACTACGCCAACCGGGCGGACGAGCGTGCGCTGGCGGATCAGGAGACCGTTGACGTCTTGGTGGCGACGGAGACCATCTCCCAAGGAGCTAGGGCCGACGAGCTGGGGGACACAGTCGAGGTGCGGCAGATCCCTCGTGCCTACGTGGTCCAAGACGCAGTAGAAGCCGTGGAGGACCTAGAGGATCGGGTCACGCAACGGGAGATCCGGGCGGACGAGCAACTGAGCACAGGTCTGTTCGTCCCTGTAGACGAGTTGCGCCGGCAGGGGGCCTTCGTCCTCCCGGAGGAGGCAGAGACCCTCCACCAGCTGACTGTCAACATCCCCAACCCGCGGGCACTGGGAGGCAGCATTGCGGCTGGTGACCTTGTCGGTGTCTTCAGCACCTTCGAGGTGGAGCCACCCAGCGGTTGGACCGTCGATGAGAGTGGTGCCCTCGTCTGGGACGACGAACAGGCGAGCAACCAAGGCGACACCGCCGGCGAGGGTGACGAGGGGGAGCAGGGATCAACGAACTCCGACGACACGATCACGTACACCGACCTGCTGCTGGACAAGGTGCTGGTTGTGCGGGTGGAAGGTGGCTACGTCGCCGCCCAGGAGGATGGCCAGGACGCTGGCGCTGCGGACACGGTCCACGTGACCTTGGCCGTGGAGCCCCAGGACGCTGCCAGAGTCATCTTCGCCATGGAGACCGGAAGCTTGTGGCTGACCTTCGCACCGGAGGACGCTGAGGATGCAGATGTGGACGCGGTGGTCCCGGCACTTCCCTCCCAGGTGATCGGAGTCATCGAATGAGCACCATCATCGTTGCCACCGACTCCCGGAGCCTGTCCCGGTCAATCCGCCTCGCCGGAACCGACGACGAGCTCATGGTGATCACCCGGGATCAGGTCCCCGCCGGCGCAGCGCAACTCCTGGCGCTGGCGGACGATCCCGAAGCTGTGCGTACCGTCATCCTCGACGGTGGCGGTGACGCAGAGACCGAGGGGCGCGTGCTACAGCTCGCTTCCCGGATGCAGCAGTCGCACCCCCAGGTGAGCGTCGTCCTGGTGACGCCGCGGGGTGAGGAGATTGCCCTCCAGGCCCTTCGCAGCGGCGTGCGCGACGTGCTGCCCCCCGAGCCGCCCCTCGAGGACGTCCGGTGGGTCCTTCGTCGAGCCGCAGAGTCAGCCCAGGCCTTCGCCACCGGGCACGCCCCCGGCGACACCTTCACGGGCCGGGTCATCGCTGTCGCCTCGCCCAAGGGCGGCGTGGGCAAGACCACGATCGCCACCCACCTGGCCGCCGCACTGGCCCAGCACTCGCCGACCGGGACAGTGCTGGTGGACCTCGACGTGCAGTTCGGAGATGTCGCAGCCGCGCTAAATCTCGACCCCACTTACACCCTGGGCGACGTGCTCTCCGGCCCGGTCGCCACGGACGCCATCGCCCTGAAGAGCCTGCTGACTCAGCACGAGTCGGGACTCTACGTCCTGCCGGGCGTCCGCAACCCGGCCGAGGCGGACCACATCGGCACCGAGCACATCTCCCGCCTGCTGGGGACGCTCAAGCGGGAGTTCCGCTACGTCATCCTCGACACCGCCCCAGGGCTGCACGAGCAGACGCTCGCGGCGCTCGACCAGGCCACGGACGTCGTGCTGGTCTGCGGCCTGGACGTGCCCAGCGTTCGGGGGATGCGCAAGGAACTGGACCTGCTCCACGAGCTGGACCTCGAGCCGCTGAACATCCACGTCGTCGTGAACATGGCCGACAAGTCTGGAGGGCTCAGCGTGGCCGACGTGGCCGCCACCCTCGGTCGCAAGGTCGACGTGGTCCTGCCGCGCAGCACCAAACTGCTCCGTGCGACGAACGCCGGGGAGCCCCTGGTCATCAGCAATCCACGTGATCCGGTCAGCAAGGACCTCACCGCACTGGCGGGCCGGTTCGCACCCCTCGGCGCGGGAAGTGCCGGCCGCCAGCACCGGGGGCTTTTGAGCCGATGAATCTCAGCGAACGGTTGCGCCGAGCCCAGGCGTCGGGTCCGATGGCAGGGCCCCCGACGGTGGCGGCTGAACCGACATCAGCGCCTCTCGCGCCTCCCGCGGCGGTCGGTGCCCCGCCGCAGACGCCAGCCCCCGAGCCTGTGACGACGCCCCCGGAGGGCCTGAAGGAGGCCCAGCCTCCACCTCGACAGTCGGACGCACTGGCCGGCCTGAAGGCGGACGCCCGGGACCAGCTCTTCACCCGGCTGGGCAACCGGTTGACCGACACCTCCATGGACGAGAAGGCCCTGCGCGCCCTTGTCATGCGCGAGGTGAACGGGCTGGTCAACAGCAGCAGCGTGCCGCTGAGGGCCGAGGAGCGGCGTCGTCTGGTCGCGGAGATCGCGGACGACGTCCTGGGCTACGGCCCGCTGCAGAAGCTTCTCGACGACGATGATGTCACCGAGATCATGGTTAACGGCCATGAGAACGTCTACATCGAGCAGGACGGGCTGCTCCGGCGGGTCGACGTGCAGTTCTCCTCCGACGAGCATCTGCGCCGGGTGATCGAGCGCATCGTCGGGCGGGTCGGGCGCCGGATCGACGAGTCGTCCCCCATGGTGGACGCGCGGCTGGAGGACGGCTCCCGGGTCAACGCGGTGATCTCGCCGCTCGCCGTCTCTGGGGCCACCCTGACGATTCGCAAGTTCGGCAAGGTGCCGCTGCGGGCCGAGGACCTCGTCGCCAGGGGCAGCATGTCCGCGCAGATGGTCCAGCTGCTGCGCGCCTGCGTGGAGGCCAAGCTCAACGTCCTCGTGACGGGCGGCACCGGCACCGGGAAGACCACCCTGCTCAACGTCCTCTCGTCCTTCATCCCCGCCCGAGAGCGCATCGTCACCATCGAGGACGCCGTCGAGCTCCAGCTCCAGCAGGACCACGTGGTCCGGCTCGAGAGCCGGCCCCGCAACATCGAGGGCCAGGGTGAGGTCACCATCCGCGACCTGGTCCGCAACTCGCTCCGGATGCGACCCGACCGGATCATCGTCGGCGAGGTCCGAGGCGGGGAGAGCCTCGACATGCTCCAGGCCATGAACACCGGGCACGAGGGTTCCTTGTCTACCCTGCACGCCAACACCCCTCGCGATGCCATCGCCAGACTGGAGACGATGGTGCTCATGGCCGGTATGGACCTGCCGTTGCGAGCCATCCGCGAGCAGATCGCCTCTGCGGTCGACGTCATCGTGCACCTCAACCGGCTGCGGGACGGCACCCGACGTGTGACCGCTATCACCGAGGTGCAGGGTATGGAGGGTGACATCGTCACCCTCCAGGACGCGTTCGCCTTCGACTACGCCGCCGGGGTGGACCCCAACGGCCGCTTCCTGGGCCACGCCATCCCTACCGGTGTACGTCCACTCTTCACCGACCGGTTCGCCGAGCAGGGCGTGCAGCTGCCCCCGGGCATCTTCGAGGACGTCTTCATCGCTCGAGGTCGACGGTGAGGAGCCGCGGATGGGCGTGAGCCCACTCACCGGCGCGGTGGTGCTGCTGTGGGTCTGGCGGGAGTGGTGATCGCGCTCCTGCTGGCCCTGCCGAACCGCAGGCTGCCGCACGATCGGCGTCGGCATGGGGCAGAGGAGACCTCGGCGGTCACGCGTGCTGCGGGCGTCGCCACCGGTTGGATCGGGAGGCGGCTGGACCAGGGTGGGAGGGGCCGCCGGTGGGCCGATGCTCTCAACCTCGCCGGCATCCGCATGGACGTCGCCGACTTCGTCCTGGTGGTCGGGGCCGCGATGCTTGCCGCCTTCGCCCTCGGGCTCGTGGTGCAAGGTCTGATCCTGGCTGTGCTGCTGGCCGTGGTCACCCTCATCGCCGTCCTGTTCTGGGTGTCGATCCGGGCTGACATGCGTCGGACCCGGTTCGCAGACCAGATCGACGATGTCGTCACATTGCTCGCGAGCAACATGCGGGCGGGGCACTCCCTGGTCCAGGGCCTGCACTTCGTCGCCCAGGAGGTCGAGGACCCGGCCGCCGGGGAGCTGGCTCGCATCGTCAACGAGGCCAGGGTCGGACGTGACCTCAATGCCTCCCTGGCCGAGACCGCCGAGCGGATGGACAGCGACGACTTCCGCTGGATCGGGCAGGCGATCATGATCCACCGACAGGTGGGTGGCAACCTCGCCGAGGTCCTTGACACGGTGGGCGAGACGGTCAGGGAGCGGGGGCAGATCCGGCGGCAGGTGCGGGCACTGGCCGCCGAAGGAAAGCTGTCCGCGATCATCCTCATGGCACTGCCGTTCGTGATGACCGGACTGCTCATCCTGGTCAACCCCACCTACATCGGCGTCCTGGTCCAGTCCACGTTGGGTTGGGCGATGATCTTCGCTGGGGTCATCATGCTCACCCTGGGTGGGCTCTGGCTGCGCAAGGTGATCGAGGTGAAGTTCTGATGGACCCTCGGACGATCCTGCTGATCGGGGCCGGTCTCGTCGGGCTCGCTTTGGTGCTCCTCGTCTACGCGTTCTCCACGAGTGAGGACGCGGTCCGCCGGCGTGCCCTGGCCAACCTCCAGCGGGACGTTCATGCCACGCCCAAGGAGAACCCGTACGCGGCGCCCTCCGGTCCTCTCTACCGCTTGGCTTACGCAGTGACCCCTGCAGGGATGGTCCGGCTGAACGACCGCCTGCTGGCAGGTGCCGGCCGTCCTGCCCGCTGGCCGCTGCACCGCGTGATCGTGACCAAGCTCGTCGCCACCTCCGCTGCCATCGGCTTCTTCGCGCTCCTCCTGTCCGGTGAGCCCAGCACCCGGATGGTCGTCTTTGCCGTTCTGACGACCGCCTTCGTCTGGTTCCTGCCGGAGATCCTTCTCTACAACACCGGGTTGAAGAGGCGGCAGGCCGTCCAGGAAGCTCTGCCGGACACGCTCGACCAGCTGACCATCGCCGTCGAGGCCGGTCTCGGCTTCGAGTCGGCCATCGCCCACGTCGCCCGGGGGAGCAGTGGCCCGCTCGCCGACGAGTTCGTCCGCACCCTGCAGGAGATCCAGGTCGGTGTCCCCCGCAGGGTGGCCTACAAAGGATTGACGGAGCGGGTGGTGGTCGAGGATCTGCGCAGGTTTGTCCGTGCCATCATGCAGGGTGAGGAGCACGGCATCTCCATCGCCAAGGTGCTGTCCACCCAGGCGTCGGAGATGCGGATCAAGCGACGGCAGCGCGCCGAGGAGAAGGCCATGCAGATCCCCGTCAAGGTGGTCTTCCCCCTGATCCTGTTCATTCTTCCCGCCCTGTTCATCGTCGTGATGGGCCCTGGCGCCATCAACATCATCGAGGCCTTCTCGGGCCTCTGACCGGAGAGATCACCATGCTGCTGAGCCCCGAGGACGTCGTCCGTAAGACCTTCAACACCGTGGTGCTTCGCCGCGGTTATGACGCGGACGAGGTCGACGCCTTCCTCGAGGAGGTCGTCCTGGAGCTGCGTCGCCTTCATGGGAAGGTCGACGAGCTCCAGGCCCAGGTGAACACACTCGGAGCTGAGGTGTCCGCCGAAGGAGTCAGCCCGCGGATGCAGCTCGAGCAGCAGCAGTTGGAACAGGTCCGGGCCGAGCGTCGGGACCTGGTCGCCGACATGGCTGCCCTGCAGGAGCGCTACGACAGCCTCCGGGCCGAGGTGAGTGAGTTGGAGGACCGGACGGTCTCGTGACATCGGGCGGTGAGTAGGGTCGGAGCGTGTTCTTCTGGCGCGAGCGGCTCGAGCCCAGCGGTGACGCCTACGGCGTCGAGTGGGCGATCACCGACCGGTCGGGCGGGTCGAGCCAGGGGACGTACGCCGAGCTCAACCTGGGCGGGCACGTGGGTGACCTGCCCCAAGCGGTCGAGACCAACCGGCACCGGCTCGCCCACGAGCTGGGGCTGCGGCTGGGCGACCTGCGGTTCATGGACCAGCAGCACGGCTGCGGTGTCGCGGTGACACCGGGCACCCGCCCGGACGTGCCGGACTTCGGGGGAGACGTGCCCCCGCCCGTGGACGGCATCGTCTCCGGTCGCACCGACGAGGCGCTCGTCGTGCTGGTCGCCGACTGCGTGCCGGTGCTGCTCTTGGACCGCACAGAGGGCCTGGTCGCTGCGGTGCACGCCGGGCGTCCCGGAATGGTCCAGGGTGTCGTCCCGGCCACGGTCGCCCGGCTGCGCGAGCTGGGCGCGAGGGACCTCGAGGCGGTCGTGGGGCCGTCGGTCTGCCCACGCTGCTACGAGGTGCCCGGGGCGATGCGGGACGAGGCCGCCGCGGTCGAGCCGACGTCGGCCTCCGTGACGTGGATGGGGACGCCGGCCATCGACGTCGCCGCCGGCGTCGTCGCCCAGCTCGCCCGCGAGGGTGTCGCCCTGCGGTGGCTGCCGGGGTGCACGCGGGAGCGCGACGACCTGTTCTCGTACCGTCGGGACGGGACCACCGGGCGCTTCGCCGGCGTGGTCCGACTCCTTCCACGAGAAGAGGTGGCCTGATGGATGCGACGAGCGAGCGGCATACCGAGATCGCGGAGCGCCTGCGGGTGGTGCGTGAGCGCATCGAACATGCCTGCACCGGGGCGGGGCGGGAGACCGGTGAGATCGGCCTGGTGGTGGTCACCAAGTTCTTCCCCGCCTCCGACATCGAGCACCTGGTCGACCTCGGGGTCACCGACATCGGGGAGAACAAGGACCAGGAGGCGGGGGCCAAGGTCGCCGAGCTCGGCGCGGACGTCCGCGCGGCGGTCACCGTCCACTTCATCGGGCAGCTGCAGACGAACAAGGCCAACCGGGTGACGCGGTATGCCGACGTCGTCCAGTCCGTGGACCGCGCCCGTCTCGTGACCGCGCTCGACCGCGGGGTGGGCACCGCCCTGGGCAGCGGCGCACGGCATACCCCGCTCGAGGTCACCCTGCAGGTCGACCTCGGCGAGGGGGAGGACCAGGGCCGCGGCGGAGCCCTCCCGGACGACCTGCCGGCGCTGGCCGAGGAGGTCGCCGGCGCCGAGCACCTGCGGCTGCGGGGGCTCATGGCGGTCGCCCCCTTCGGCCTGGACGAGGCCGGCACGCGGGCCGCCTTCGACCGGCTCGCGGCCCTGGGGGAGCGGCTGCGGGCCGACCACCCCGGGGCGAGCTGGCTGTCCGCGGGCATGAGCGGCGACCTCGAGCTGGCGATCGCGGCCGGCACGACACACCTGCGTGTCGGCAGCGCAATCCTCGGATCGCGCCCGCAGCAGCGGTAACGTCGCACACGACCGAAGCACACCCACGGGTCATCCGCCCGTACGCACCAAGGAGCTCGTGACATGGCCGGGGCACTGCGCAAGACCATGGAGTACCTCGGACTCGCCGAGTCCGACGAGCGCGACGACTACTACGACGACTATTCCGACGAGAGCACCGACCGTCGGGCGTCCGCCGCCACCGCCGCTCCCGTGCGGGCGATCCGTGAGGACGACGACGAGCCGCGCTCGGCCGAGGTGGCCCAGCTGCCCACCCGCACCCCTGTCTCCCAGGTCGTTCGCAAGCCGGAGGTCGGCGAGTTGAACCGCATCACCACGATCCACCCCCGCACCTACAACGAGGCCAAGAACATCGGTGAGGCCTTCCGCGGTGGCGTGCCGGTCATCATGAACCTCACCGACATGGACGACGCGGACGCCAAGCGTCTGGTCGACTTCGCCGCCGGTCTCGCCTTCGGTCTCCGCGGCTCCATCGAGCGGGTGACCAGCAAGGTCTTCCTGCTCAGCCCCGAGCACGTGGCAGTCGACTCGGGCTCGCGCGAGCCCGCCCGCTCCGCCGCAGCCCCCTTCAACCAGAGCTGACCCGGCCGGCTCCGAGCCGCCCAGGTTTCCCTCACCCTCCTCACGTACCCTGACCGCATGGTTGGCCAGGTTCTCGCGCTCGTCCTGCAGCTCTACATCTTCGTGCTGATCGCGCGCCTGGTCTTCGACTGGATCCAGGTCTTCGCCCGCGAGTGGCGCCCGCGGGGCCCGATCCTCGTGCTCGCCAACGGCATCTACACGTTGACCGACCCACCGCTCAAGGCGCTGCGCAAGGTCATCCCGCCGCTGCGGATTGGCGGGATCGCCCTGGACCTGGGCTTCATCGTGCTCATCATCGGGGTCGGGATCCTCCAGCGGCTCGCGCTCGCCCTGCCGTTCTGACCAGGGTCGCGGCGGTGCCCGGTGGGGTGCCGGTGCGTTACAGTGACCGTTGCACGAGGCACTTCATCGAGCCTGCCCTGACTCCTGCGGGCAGGGTCCGTGACATCCCTGATCGAGGTGGAACATGGCACTGTCCCCCGAGGACGTGATCAAGAAGAGTTTCAGCGCGACCCATCTGCGCCGAGGCTATGACGAGACCCAGGTGGACGACTTCCTCGACGAGGTAGTCGTCGAGCTGCGCCGTCTGCTGTCCGAGAACGAGGGTCTGCGCACCGACCTCGAGGACTGCCGCGCCAGCAAGGGTCTGAGCAGCGACGACACCGACGCCTACCGCGCCGTCCCCGCGGCGGGTGGCCAGGTGGACGAGGCCGACCTCGCACGCCGTGACGACCTCGCCGCCGAGCTGGAGCAGCTCGAGGCCCAGGTCGAGGCCCGGCGCGCCGAGGCCGAGGCCGTCGAGCAGCAGGCCCAGGAGCGGATCGCCGCCGCCCGCGCGACGGGCGAGGACACCGGGCCGGCCGTCGCCGGTGAGGGCTCCGCCGAGGCCGACGAGCTGCGCAGCCAGCTCGAGGCGTGCCAGAGCGAGCGTGCCCAGCTGGAGCAGCGGCTGGCCGAGGCCGAGGCCCGCGCCCAGCAGGCGATCGAGGCGGCTGAGCGTGCGGCCGCCGAGCGCCAGGACGACGCCGCCCCGGTGGCGGCCTTCGCCGCCGGCGGTGCCGCCGCGGCCGGCCCGAGCGACGACGCCAGCTCGATCATCTCCCTGGCCCAGCGCCTGCACGACCAGCACGTCTCCGAGGGCGAGAGCACCAAGGCGCGGCTGATCGGCGAGGGTGATGAGTACAGGGAGCGCGTCGTCGCCGAGGCCGACGCCCGCCACGAGGAGCTGGTGACCACCGGTCAGCAGACCCACGACCGTCTCGTCTCCGAGGGGCAGGCCCAGCACGACGAGCTGGTCCGGACCGGCCAGGCCCGCCACGACGAGCTCGTGCAGACCGGCCAGGCCCGCCACGACGAGCTGGTCACCACCGGTCAGCAGACCCACGACCGTCTCGTCTCCGAGGGCCAGACCCAGCACGACGAGTTGGTCCGGACCGGCCAGGCCCGCCACGACGAGCTCGTCAGCGAGGGGGAGGGGCGAAGCGCCCAGATGGTCAGCGAGGCCGAGCAGCAGCGCTCGAGCATCCTCGAGGACCTCAGCACCCAGCAGACCAGCCTCAACGGCCGGATCCAGGAGCTGCACACCCAGGAGGTCGACCTGCGCGACCGGCTCCGGGCGTTCCTGTCCGACCAGCTCGCCAAGGTGGACGGCAACCCCGACACCTGAGCCCCAGCAGCACCCGACGGGCGTCCCGGCACCACGTGTGCCGGGGCGCCCGTCCCCGTGTCGCGGCAGGTGACGGTTGTGCAGGCGCGTGACCTGCTCTATTCTTCGGCCACATCCGCAACAGGCGGTTCTCCGGCCACAGGTCGGCACACACGACGAAGGGCGGGCCCGTGGGGACCACCGCGAGCAAGAGGGGCAAGGAGGCGGGACCGCACACCTCCTTGGCCGTCCAGGAGGGCGAGGACCCGTGGACGGCGCAGGAGCTGGAGGAGGTCCGGGCCGAGCTGGAGGCGGACGTGGCCCGGCTCAGCGCCGAGGTCGACCACGCCGAGCACGACCTGGTCGAGCTCATGCGCAGCTACAGCGACGGGGCGGGTGACGACCAGGCTGACGCCGGTGCGGCGACCTGGGAGCGGGAGCACGAGCTGTCGATCACGAACAACGCCCGCGACCTGCTGGGTCAGTCGCGCACGGCGCTGCAGCGGATCGACCGGGGCACCTACGGCGACTGCGACTCCTGCGGGCAGCCGATCGGCAAGATGCGGCTGCAGGCCTTCCCGCGTGCGACGCTATGCATGACATGCAAGCAGAAGCAGGAACGCCGCTGACCCACGCCCCTTCGCGACGCACCGGGCTGGTGCTCGCCCTCGCCGCCGTGTGGCTGGGTCTGGACCAGCTGACCAAGTGGTGGGCCGAGTCTTCCCTGACGCGTGGCGAATCGGTGCCGTTGGTCGGGGAGCTGCTGCAGCTGCACCTGACCTACAACTCGGGCGCAGCCTTCTCCCTGGGCACCGGTATGACGGGGGTGCTCACCGCGGTCGCCACGCTCATCGTGGTCGTCATCGTCTGGCAGGCCTTCCGCACCCGGAGCCTGCCGTGGGCCCTGACCCTGGGGCTGCTGCTCGGTGGTGCCCTGGGCAACCTCGTCGACCGCTACCTGCGCCCGCCGGGGGTCGGCGTGGGCCACGTGGTCGACTTCCTGCGCCTGCCGAACTTCCCCGTCTTCAACCTCGCCGACATCGGGATCACCACGGCCGCCGGCCTCATCATCCTCCTGGCGCTGCGCGGCGTGTCTCCCGACGGCACCACCGAGGGTGACCCCCGACCGGCCGCGGACGCCGAGCTGGAGCCGACCCCGGAGGAGCGACCGTGAGCGACTCCCGCTTCCTCCCCGTCCCCGAGGGGCTCGAGGGTGAGCGTGTCGACGCCGCCCTGGCCCGCCTGCTGGGCCTGTCCCGCTCCAAGGCCGCCGACCTCGCGGCCCAGGGGCTGGTCCACCTGGACGGCAAGACCGTCGGCAAGTCCGACCGGGTCAGCGCCGGGTCGATGCTCGACGTCGAGCTGGCGCCCCAGGGGCCGCCGGCCGGCCTGGAGGTGGTCGCCGAGCCGGTGGAGGGGATGCGGATCGTCCACGACGACACCGAGATCGTCGTCGTCGACAAGCCGGCCTTCGTCGCCGCCCACCCCAGCGTCGGCTGGTCCGGCCCGACCGTCGTCGGCGGCCTCGCCGGCGTGGGCTACCGCATCTCCACCTCCGGCGCGCCCGAGCGCCAGGGGATCGTCCAGCGGCTCGACGTCGGGACCAGCGGCCTGATGGTCGTGGCGAAGTCCGAGCGGGCCTACACCGTCTCAAGCAGGCCTTCCGCGACCGGGCCGTGGACAAGACCTACCACGCCCTCGTCCAGGGGCTCCCCGACCCGCACGAGGGCACCATCGACGCCCCCATCGGCCGCCACCCCGGGCACGACTACCGCTTCGCCGTCCGCAAGGAGGGCCGGCCGAGCATCACGCACTACGAGCTGCTCGAGGCCCACCGCTCGGCCAGCCTCCTGCAGATCCACCTGGAGACCGGCCGCACCCACCAGATCCGGGTGCACTTCTCCGCGCTGCGCCACCCGTGCGTCGGCGACCTCACCTACGGCGCCGACCCGACGCTGGCCAAGCGGCTCGGCCTGCAGCGGCAGTGGCTCCACGCCACCAGGCTCGGCTTCGAGCACCCCGGCAGCGGGGAGCACATCACGTTCGAGTCCCCATACCCCTCGGACCTGCAGCACGCCCTGGACGTCATCCGAGGCTGAAGGCCCCCGCGAGGCGCCCAGCCACCCAGGGACAGGCCGAGGGGCCGGCGCCTGTGGCGCCGACCCCTCCGCCGCAGCCTCAGGGCTGAGCGTGCGTGCCGGTGAAGACGAGGAACTCCCCGCTGTGGGGGGCGCCGAGGTTGGTGCCCTCGGACCCGCTGTAGCTCGTCAGCAGAGCCCCGTCCTGGTAGACGAGCAGCTCCCACGTGCCGGTGTTGGCGTCGTTGCAGTCGTTGAAGTTGGCGATCTCGATGGTGTAGCTGCCGGTGGGGGCCATGCCCACGGGCCAGAAGACGTTCTCCACGCCGCCGGGCTCCGGGTCGGCGACGCAGGTCCCGACGTTGTCGTCCCGGTCGAGCTCGCCACCGGTGGCGGACGTGCGGTCGCCCCACCAGAGGCGCTCGCCGCTCGGCTCGACGATGTGCAGGTCGAGGTCGTCGCCGCTTTCCCAGATCAGGGTGAAGCGCAGCTCGCCCTCCCCGACGATGAGGTCGGCACCGTCGCAGTTCTGGTCGATGCCGTCGTTGGGGATCTCGACCGCGCCGGGGTTGATGGTCGGGTCGGTGTCGTCGCAGTCCTCCGAGGCCGGGTAGCCGTCACCGTCGGCGTCCGGGTCGCAGTCTGGGGCCTCGAGGTCGAAGCGCTTGCCGTAGCCCGGGCCGTCCCCGGACCTGTTGTTGCCGGCCTTGACCCAGATGGTGTCGAGCGTGCCGTCCGGGTCGCTCACCGTCCAGGTGGTGACGTCGTCCTCCATCTCCGTCTTGACGTTGACGCCGTCGTCCCCGACGACCACGTTGGAGATGTCCTTCTCGGAGGTGATGACCCACGACCCGGTCTCGCAGTCGTAGGTGACGTCGATCCACCCCGTGGGTGCGGCGGTGGCGACGGTGCCGGTGAGACCCATCAGCCCGATGGTCACGAGCGGGACGAGGGTGAGTGTGGTCCTGCGCATCTGCCTGCTCCTTGCTCCCCGTGGGAGTCCGCCGGCTGCGTCTCCCTACGTCACGAACGTAGGGGCGGGGGCCTTGCTCGCGATATGCGCAGTGGTGCGTACTCCGCAGGGATGAGGTGCCGGCGGCACCCGGCCCGCTACTGGGCGCGGTTGGCCACCACGTCGACGAAGACCTGCGGCAGCTCGCTCGGGTCGCGCAGCACCAGGGTCTCGCCACCGGCCGCCTCGGCGAGTCGCTGGAGGGCCTGCTCGTCGACGTCCGGGCCCATCCCGATGAGGACGACGTTGACGGGGGAGTCGGTCGACGCCCTCGCCTCGGCGAGCAGGCCGACCACCTCGTCCTCGGTGAGCCCGCCGGTCGAGTCGTCGTTGACGCCGTCGGTGAGCAGCAGCACCGAGCTGATCGAGTCCTGCGTCTGCTGGGTCTGCATGGCCTGGTATGCCGCCCACAGCGCGTCGTGCAGGCCGGTGTCACCGGCGAGCGTCTCCGGTCCGAGGTCCTCGGTGACCGACAGCAGGAGCTCCTTCTGGGTCCCCCCGTCCACCTCCGCCTCGAGCGGCCGCAGCGGCACCTGCTCGGCGTGGTCGGCCTGGCCGTCGAGGGCGGTGGCGAAGTACCACAGCCCCATCGTCGTCTGCTCGGGGATGACCGAGACCGCGGTCTGCACGGCCGTGCGCGCCAGGTCGATGCGGGTGGTCCCCTCGATCTCGGCCTCCATCGAGCCGGAGATGTCGACCACCGTGAGGATGCGGGACTCGGGGGCCACGGCGGCCCACGTGTCGGCCGTCGCGGTTACGTCGTCGGCGGAGGGGTCGGAGGCGGACGAGGCGAGGCCGTCCGGGGCCCCTGCCACGTCGGGGGCGGCGCCGTCCCGACCGGCGCGCAGACCCAGCTCGGCGAGATCGGGGAGGGCGGCGTCCGAGCGAAGCTCCTGCTCCAGGGCGGCCACCGCCTCGGGCGAGCCGGCGCCGTCGGCGGTGACGAACGGCATACGCACGACCCCGGCGCCGTCGGCCAGCGTCAGGCCCTGCAGCTCACCGCCGTCGGCCTGCGCGAGCTGCTGCTCGGTGACCGGCACGACGGTGCTCGGGTCGGCCTGGACGGCCGAGAGGGGGTCGCCCTGCACGGCGGTCTGTGCGAGCCGCACCAGGGCCTCGCGCGAGGCGTCGCTCTCCGCGGCCCAACCACCCTCCTGCCCGCGTGTGCCGGACAGCAGCGCCATCGAGGCCGCGTCCACCCGCGGGTCGCCCATCCGCAGCACGAAGGGTGCGTCACCGGCGGCGGCGAGCTCGCGGTAAGTGCTGGTGAGCTCGGCGAACGAGCTGTCACCGGTGATGCCGGCGGACTCGAGCACCGGCAGCGTCTCCGGCGCGGTGACGAGCAGGACGGGGGAGGAGGCCACCGGCTCACCCACCTCGAGGTCCACCCCGTCGCCGGTCGCGAGCTGAGACCAGGCCGCCGAGCCCGGCACCCACACGTCGGGGGTCTCGCCGTCGCGCAGGGCGGTCGTCGCGCGGGTCGTCTCCCGCTCCTCCACCTCGAAGGCGAAGCAGTCCGTGGCGGCGCGGTCCGCGGCGCTCTCGACCGCGGTCACGATCTCCGGCGCGGCCCAGACCGTGACGGGGGAGCAGTCCGGCGGATCCGTGGTGACCACGGTGTCGTCGGTCGCGGGAGCCTCCGTCGTGACGTCGGCCTGGTCGTCGGTGGGCGCCGGTGCGGCCACGTCGTCGCCGTCGTCCCCGCGGGTGAGGAAGAAGACCGCGGCCCCGACGAGCGCGAGCAGGAGCAGCACGACCGCACCAATGAGCGCAGGGGGCCGACCGGGACCGGTGTCTCGACTGTGCATGGGCACGCTCGCAAGGTATCGCACCGGTCGGACATCTCGGCGGCGGGACGTGCAAGGTGCCTCGTGGTGGGGCGCCACACCAGCCGGACCCGCACACTGGACCGGTGAGATCTCGTCTGAAGGACTGGCTGATCGGGGCCTTCGCGATGCTCGTGGTTCTGGTAGCCGCGGTCGCCGCCCTGTGGTGGGTCGCGACCACGCCGCCGGAGGAGGCCGGCCCGCCCGCCGGGACGAGCAGGCTCGAGCCGGCGACGGGCGAGCCGACGCCGCCGGCCGACCTCGACGCGGAGAGCGTCTGGCTGGGTGACGTCGACCTCGAGGCCAGCACCGTCGTGCTGCCGGACTCCCCTCTCCAGGACGTGATCGCCACCGGGGTCGGGGTGCTCTCCGGGCCGGAGGGGTTGGTCGCCGACCGGGTGGAGCTGACCGCGACGGTGCCGTTCCAGGTCATCGAGGCCGAGCTCGGCGGCGACACCGAGCTGCGGGCGGGTGAGGACGGTCAGGTCGTGGTGGCCCGGTCGGTCGAGGTGCTGGGGCGGCAGCTGAGCGTCGTGGCGACCGGGACCGTCGAGGCCCGGGACGGTCTCCTGGTGTCACGGCCGGCGTCGATCGACCTGGGCGGCCCCGACGTGCTCTCGCGGGGGACCGCGGCGCTGGTCAACCGCTACGTCACCATCGAGCACGCCATCGAGGGGCTGCCCGAGGGCCTCGTCCTGGTGGGCGTGGCCGTGCAGGACGACGGCTTCCGCGCCGACCTGGAGGGTGAGGACATCGTCCTGGTCCCCGGCGGGGGGTCCTGAGACACCGCAGTCCCGGTGGCTCCGGCCCCCTGAGCAGGGAGGTCTCGACGCCCGACCACCGGCACGGCATACCTGTCAGACCGGCGATCTAGGATCGGTCCCGATGTCAGCCCCCTCCAGCCCCGGTCAGAGCTTCGTGCACCTGCACAACCACACCGAGTACTCCATGCTCGACGGTGCAGCCCGCATCACGGAGATGTTCGAGACTGCCGCCGAGCAGGGGATGCCGGCGATCGCGATGACCGACCACGGCTTCATCTTCGGGGCCTACGAGTTCTGGAAGACGGCGCAGAAGTTCGACGTCAAGCCGATCATCGGCCTGGAGGCCTACGTCACACCCGGCACCCACCGCACCGACAAGACCCGGGTGAAGTACGGCGACGGCGGCCGCGACGACGTCTCCGGCGGTGGTGCCTACACCCACATGACGCTGCTGGCCCGGAACAACAACGGGATGCACAACCTCTTCCGGCTCGGCTCGCTCGCCTCGATGGAGGGCTACTACTTCAAGCCGCGGATGGACCGCGAGCTGCTGGAGACCTACGGCCAGGGCCTCATCGCCACGACCGGCTGCCCGTCGGGCGAGATCCAGACCCGGCTGCGGCTCGGTCAGTGGGACAAGGCGGTCCAGTACGCCTCCGACATGCGCGACATCTTCGGTGCGGAGAACTACTACCTCGAGCTGATGGACCACGGCATCGGGATCGAGCGGGTCGTCCGGCAGGACCTGCTCAAGCTGGCCAAGGAGCTCTCGCTGCCGCTGCTGGCCACCAACGACCTGCACTACACCAAGCAGGAGGACGCCGTCGCCCACGCGGCCCTGCTGTGCGTGCAGTCCGGCTCGACGATGCAGGACCCGAACCGGTTCAAGTTCGACGGCGACGGCTACTACCTCAAGTCCGCCGCGGAGATGCGGGAGATCTGGCGCGAGCTGCCGGAGGCCTGCGACAACACCCTGGTCGTGGCCGAGCGCTGCGAGGTCTCCTTCACCGAGGGGGAGGGGCGCTACATGCCCCGCTTCCCGGTGCCCGAGGGCGAGGACGAGACCAGCTGGTTCGTCAAGGAGGTCGAGGCCGGGCTGCAGCGGCGCTTCCCCGAGGGGGTGCCCGACTACGCCCGCAAGCAGGCGGCCTACGAGACCGAGGTCATCGTCGGGAAGGGCTACCCGGGGTACTTCCTCGTCGTCGCCGACTTCATCAACTGGGCCAAGCGCAACGGCATCCGCGTCGGCCCGGGTCGTGGGTCCGGCGCCGGCTCGATGTGCGCCTACGCCATGGGGATCACCGACCTCGACCCGATCCCGCACGGCCTGATCTTCGAGCGCTTCCTCAACCCCGAGCGCAAGTCGATGCCCGACTTCGACGTCGACTTCGACGACCGGCGACGCGCCGAGGTCATCCGTTACGTCACCGAGAAGTACGGCGACGACCGGGTCGCGATGATCGTCACCTACGGCACCATCAAGGCCAAGCAGGCCCTCAAGGACGCCTCCCGCGTCATGGGCTTCCCCTTCGCCATGGGGGAGCGGCTCACCAAGGCGATGCCGCCGGACGTCATGGGCAAGGGCATCTCGCTCTCGGGCATCCAGGACCCGACGGACAAGAGGTATGCCGAGGCCGTCGAGTTCCGCGAGCTGCTCGCCGAGGACGAGCACGCCGGGGAGGTCTACGAGACGGCCAAGGGCCTGGAGGGCCTGAAGCGGCAGTGGGGCGTGCACGCCGCGGGCGTCATCATGTCCAGCGAGCCGCTCATCGACCTCATCCCGATCATGCGCCGGGACCAGGACGGGCAGATCATCACCCAGTTCGACTACCCGACGTGCGAGGCGCTCGGGCTGGTCAAGATGGACTTCCTGGGCCTGCGCAACCTGACCGTCCTGGACGACGCCATCGTCAACATCCGGGAGAACCGCGGCGAGGAGATCGACCTCGACGAGCTGTCCAAGGACATGACCGACCCCGCCACCTACGAGCTGCTCGGCCGCGGCGACACCCTCGGCGTCTTCCAGCTCGACGGCAACGGCATGCGCCAGCTGCTGCGCCTCATGCGCCCCGACAACTTCGAGGACATCTCCGCGGCGCTCGCGCTCTACCGCCCCGGCCCGATGGGCGTCAACGCCCACACCAACTTCGCCCTGCGCAAGAACGGCCAGCAGGAGGTCGTCCCGCTGGACCCGCAGCTCAAGGGCAAGCTGCAGCCGGAGATGGAGGCGGCGCTCGACCCGATCCTGGGAGTCACGCACGGTTTGGTGATCTACCAGGAGCAGGTGATGGAGATCGCCCAGAAGCTGGCGGGCTACACGCTGGGCAACGCGGACCTGCTGCGCCGGGCGATGGGCAAGAAGAAGAAGGAGGTGCTCGACGCCGAGTACGTCCCCTTCTCAGAGGGCATGAAGGCCAACGGCTACAACGAGGCCTCGGTCGCCGCGCTGTGGGGCGTGCTCGTCCCCTTCTCCGACTACGCCTTCAACAAGGCGCACACGGCGGCCTACGGCGTCATCTCCTACTGGACCGGCTACCTCAAGGCCAACTACCCGGCTGAGTACATGGCCGCACTGCTCACCAGCGTCGGCGACGACAAGGACAAGACCGCCCTCTATCTCGCCGAGTGCCGGCGGCTGCGCATCCCCGTCCTGCCGCCGGACGTCAACCAGTCGGTGGCCAACTTCGCCGCCGTCGGCGACGACATCCGCTTCGGGCTGGCGGCGGTCCGCAACGTCGGCCACAACGTCGTCGACGCGATCTGCCGCACCCGCGCTGAGAAGGGGGCCTTCACCTCCTTCGAGGACTTCCTGCGCAAGTGCCCGGCGGTGGTCTGCAACAAGCGCACCATCGAGTCGCTCATCAAGGCCGGCGCCTTCGACAGCCTCGACCACCCGCGCCAGGGTCTGGTCAGCATCCACGAGCGCTACGTCGACGCCCTCGTGGACGAGAAGAAGCAGGAGGCGATCGGCCAGGACAGCCTTTTCTCCGGTTTCGGCTTCGGCGACGACGGCGGGGCCGACGAGAGCATGCAGATCGTCACCCTCCCGCCCGTGCCGGCGATGGAGTGGGAGAAGGCGGCGCGGCTCGCCTTCGAGCGGGAGATGCTGGGGCTCTACGTCTCCGACCACCCGCTCAACGGCATCGAGCACGTCCTGTCCCAGCACGCGAGCGCCTCCATCCTGGAGATGGTCGGCGACGAGGGCGTCAAGGACGGCGACTTCGTCGCGGTGGCCGGTCTGCTGACCAACCTGCAGCTCAAGCGCACCAAGAACGGCGACCCCTACGCCCGCGCCAGCATCGAGGACATGGCCGGGTCGGTCGACGTGGTCTTCTGGCCGAAGACCTACATGACGATCTCGACGATGCTCGCCGAGGACACCGTCGTCGTGGTCAAGGGCCGGCTCAAGAAGGGCGACGACGGCGCCGAGCTCATGGCCAACGAGATGACCCTGCCGGAGATCCGGCAGGGCCCCCGCGGCCCGGTGGTGCTCAACCTGCCGCTGGCCCGGGCCACCGACGGCCTCGCGCACCGTCTGAAGGGCGTGCTTGCCAACCACCCGGGCACCACCGACGTGCACGTCAAGCTCACCCAGCCCGGCCGGACGGTGCTGCTGCGGCTCGACGACACGCTGCGGGTCACCGCCTCGCCCGAGCTCTTCGGCGAGCTGAAGGCGCTGCTCGGGCCGACCTGCATCGCGGGGTGACGTGGGCTGAGCCAGCCACGACCGCACCCGGGACGGAGCACCCCATACCTGCGGGTAGCGTGGGGCGGGTGACAGCACAGACCTCCCGACCCGCCCCGCCCGCCGCCGCCCGTCGCGACATCGTCCGCAGCCACCACGGCGAGGACGTCACCGACTCCTACGAGTGGCTGCGCGACAAGACGGACCCGGAGGTCCTGGCCCACCTGGAGGCGGAGAACGCCTACACCGACGCGGTCACGGCCCACCTCGAGGGCCTGCGCGGCGACATCTTCGCCGAGATCAAGGGGCGCACCCAGGAGACCGACCTGTCGGTCCCGGTCCGCCACCGCGACTGGTGGTACTACACGCGCACCATCGAGGGTCAGCAGTACGCCGTCCACGGCCGCATCGCGGTGGGCGAGAGCCCGGAGCGGCCCGAGCTCGACCCTGCGGGCGCCCCCGAGGGCGAGCAGGTGCTGCTGGACGGCAACGCCGAGGCGGAGGGCCAGGAGTTCTTCTCCCTGGGCGCCTTCGACGTCAGCCCCGCGGGTGACCGCCTCGCCTACGCCGTCGACCTGTCCGGGGACGAGCGCTTCGACCTGAGGATCAAGGACCTGACGACCGGCGAGGTCGTCGACGAGTCGGTGACCGGGATCGGCTACGGGACCGCATGGTCCGCCGACGGCCTCCACCTGTTCTACACCCGCGTGGACGACGCCTGGCGCCCCCACCAGGTGTGGCGGCACGAGATCGGGGCGCCCGCCGACGGCGACGTGCTGGTCTACCAGGAGGACGACGAGCGCTTCTGGATGGGCGTCGGCACCTCGCGCGACGACAAGCACGTCGTCATCGGCCTCGGCAGCAAGAACACCTCGGAGTTCCGCCTGCTGGACGCGGACGACCCGACCGGCGACTTCCGCGTCGTCGCCCCCCGCGAGGAGGGTGTCGAGTATGAGGTGGAGCCGGCGGGCGACCGCCTCTGGATCGTGCACAACCGGGCGCACCGCGACTTCGAGCTCGCCGTCGCGCCGATCGGCGCCACCTCGTCGGAGGAGTGGACGACTGTCCTGCCCGGCGAGGAGGGCGTGCGCGTCAGCGGCGTCGACGCCTTCGCCGGGCACCTCGCGGTCTCGCTGCGCCGCGACGGCCTGACCCAGGTGCAGGTGCTGCCGCTGTCCGCCGACGGGCGCGCGATCGGCAGCGGCTACCAGGTGCCGGTCGAGGAGGAGGTCTACTCGATCGAGACCGGCTCCAACCCGACCTACGAGACCGACACCCTCCAGGTGCTCGTCGAGTCGCTGGTCACCCCGCGCAGCGTCTACGACCTGGACCTCGCCAGCGGCGAGCTCACCCTCGTCAAGCAGCAGCCCGTGCTGGGCGGCTTCGACCCGGCCGACTACCAGCAGCACCGGCTGTGGGCCACCGCCGAGGACGGCACGCGCATCCCGATCTCGCTGGTCGCCCGCAAGGGGGTCGAGGCCGACGGCACCAACCCCGGCCTGCTCTACGGCTACGGCTCCTACGAGATCTCCATCGACCCGTACTTCTCCGTGGCCCGCCTGTCCTACCTCGACCGTGGCGTCGTCTACGCGATCGCGCACATCCGCGGCGGGGGCGAGATGGGCCGTGGCTGGTACGAGTCCGGCCGGATGGAGCACAAGCGCAACACCTTCACCGACTTCGTCGCCGCCGCCGACCACCTCGTCGAGACCGGCTGGGTCGCGGCGGACCGGCTCGCGGCCGAGGGCCGCTCGGCCGGCGGGCTGCTCATGGGTGCGGTGCTCAACCTCGCCCCCGAGCGCTTCCGGGTCGTGCACGCCGGCGTCGCCTTCGTCGACGCGCTCACGACGATCCTCGACCCGACGCTCCCGCTGACCGTGGGGGAGTGGGAGGAGTGGGGCAACCCGGTGGAGTCCGCCGAGATCTACCAACTCATGCGCTCCTACACCCCCTACGAGAACATCCGCGCCGTCGACTACCCGGCCATCCTGGCCACCACCGGCCTCAACGACACCCGGGTCTTCTTCGTCGAGCCCGCCAAGTGGGTCGCGCGGCTGCGCGAGACCGTCACCAGCGACCAGGCCGAGCGCCCGATCCTGCTCAAGACCGAGATGGTCGCCGGCCACGGCGGCAAGACGGGCCGGTATGACGCGTGGAAAGAGACGGCCTTCGAGGTCGCCTTCATGCTCGACCAGCTGGGCGCCACCGAGGTCCTGGAGCCCTGAGGAGGCGGGCGCGTATGCCCCTGCCGCGCCCGCCGCGGCCACCGCCCCCGCGTGCGGCTGAGCGGCATGGCATACCCGCCACCGCCACCGCCCCCTCGTGCGCTCGCGCGGCACGGCATACCCGCCGCCGCCACCCGGACCCTCACCCAGCTCTGCGCCGGTTCGTCATCCTCGAGCCGGTTCGAGCCGGCTCGAAGATGACAGTCCGGCTCGGAGTGCTGGACGGCGCTGACAGTCCGGCTCGGAGTCGGGCCCGAAGGAGATGGGCGGCCCCCTGCACACCCGAGCGCCGGACCACGGTGCGCCGCCGGGGCCGGGCGCGGGCGTGACGGTCAGGCCGTGACGATGACCTTCAGCGCGTGCTCGTCGGCGGCGCGGGAGAAGGTGTCGTAGGCCTCCTCCCACTCGTCGAAGGTGAACCGGTGGGTGACGAACTTCTCCGGGGCGACCTTGCCCGCCGTGATGTCCGCGAGGAGCTGCTCGGTCGTGGTGGCGTTGACCAGGCCGGTCGTGATGGTGATGTTGTTGATCCAGTCACGCTCGATCGGGAAGCTCACCGGAGCGCCGTGCACGCCGACGTTGGCGACGTGCCCGCCGGGGCGGATCGCGTCCAGGCAGGTCTGGAAGGTCGCGGGGATGCCGACGGCCTCGATCGCCACGTCCACGCCGGCGCCGCCGCGACCCATCGCGCGGATCTGCTCCAGCGCGTCAGGGCCGGCCTCCACCGTGTCCGTCGCACCGAAGTCGCGCGCCGCCTCGAGGCGGAACTTGTTGCCGTCGACCGCGATGACCTTGGCGGCCCCGGAGGAGGCGGCGGTCATGATGGCGGCCAGGCCCACGGGGCCCGAGCCGACGACCGCGACGACGTCGCCCTCCTTGACCGCGCCGTACTGCACACCGATCTCGAAGCCGGTCGGCAGGATGTCGGAGAGCATGGTGCCCTGCTCGGCGGTGACGCCCTCCGGCAGCGGGATGAGCCCGTTGTCGGCGAACGGTACGCGCACAAATTCCGCCTGGGTGCCGTCGATGAGGTGCCCGAAGATCCAGCCGATGCCGCCGAGGGTCTGGCAGTGCGAGGTCAGCCCCTCCGTGCAGTAGTCGCACTCCATGCACTTGCTGATGCAGGAGATGATCACCCGGTCGCCGACCTTGACCTTCGTGCAGGCCTCGCCGACCTCGGTGACCACGCCGACGCCCTCGTGCCCCAGGATGCGCCCGTCGGTCACCGCCGGCACGTCGCCCTTGAGGATGTGCAGGTCCGTCCCGCAGATGGTGGTGGTCTCGACCTTGACGATCGCATCCGTCGGGTCCTGCAGCACCGGGTCGGGCACCTCCTCCCACGTCGCCTTGCCCGGACCGTGGTAGACCATCGCCCTCATGACGGATCCTCTCCTCCTGGCGGCGGGCCGCGGTCGGCGGGGGATCCTGCGGCCATCGGCGCCCGCGCTGCCACCCCCCATCCTACGCTGCGTAGTAACTCTCGTGCAGGGTCCCGGGTGCCGTGCCAGAATCGGGCGATGACGTGCCTCTTCTGCCGGATCGTCGCTGGGCAGGAGCATGCGGAGGTGGTGCTCGAGACCGGTACGGCGCTCGCCTTCCTCGACACCCGGCCCGTGTTCAAGGGCCACACGCTGGTGGTGCCGCGGAACCACATACCCACGCTGACCGAGGTGCCCGACGACCAGCTGGCACCGTTGCTCGCCGCCGCCCGCACCCTCGCGGGGGCCATGAAGGACGCCCTCGGCGCGCAGGGCAGCTTCGTGGCGATGAACAACACGGTGAGCCAGTCGGTGCCCCACCTGCACGTCCACGTGGTGCCGCGGACCAAGGGCGACGGGCTGCGGGGCTTCTTCTGGCCCCGGGTCCGGTATGCCGAGGGTGAGGCCGCCGGGTATGCCGCCCGCCTGCGTGCGGCGGTGGGGACGGGATGAGGGGCGACCCGGACCGGCGGCGCGACCCCCAGCTGTGGCTGCGCCGGGCCCGGCCCCGCACCCGGCTCATCCGGGCCGTGCGGCGGGTGCGCCGGAACGCCCCGCACCTGCTGCTCGCCGCGGCCGCCGCCGGCCTGGCCTACCTGCTGGCGAGCCTCGCCTTCGGCTCCGAGCACGCCGTCTTCGCCCCGATCGCGGCGGTCGTGGCCGTCGGGCTGTCCGCGGGGCAGCGCCTGGTCCGCGCCGTGGAGATCAGCCTCGGCGTGGTCCTGGGCCTCGTCTTCGCCGACCTGCTGACCCGCGTCATCGGGGCGGGGACCTGGCAGCTCATGCTGGCGGTGCTGCTGGCCATGTCCGCCGCCGTCGCGCTGCGGGCCAGCTCGCTCATGGCCAACCAGGCCGCGGTCGCCGGCGTCTTCGTCATGGTCCTCGTGCCGCTGCAGGACACCCCCTCGCTGGTGCGTCTCGCCGACGCCGTCATCGGTGGGGTCGTCGCCATCGTGCTCAACGCCCTGCTCGCCCCGGACCCGCACCGGGTGGCCCTCACCACGGCCGAGCAGCTCCTCGACCGGCTCGCCGCGGCCTACCGGGAGCTGGCCCGGGCGCTGGAGGAGGAGCGGCTGGAGATCGCGACCCGGGCCGTCGACGGGCTGGAGACGCTGGAGACCGTCGGGCGCGACCTCGACACCTCGCTGGAGGCGACCAAGGAGCGGATCACCTTCGGCCAGGCCAGCACCCGCCACGCCCAGCGGCGCCGCCTGCGCGCGATGCTGCAGCTCGCCTCCCGGTCGGGGGTCATGGTGATCAGCGCGCGGTCGACCGCCCGCGCGGTGTCGACCCTGGCGCGGCACCGCAGCCACCCCGACCCCGCGCTCGTGACCGGGCTGGAGCAGCTCGCCCAGGCGGTGCTCGAGCTGCGGAGGTGGGTCGGCGGGGGTGCGCGGATGGAGGTCGTCCGGGAGGCGGCGCTGCGGGCGGCCGTCACCGCGTCCAAGGCCCTGCGCCCCACGCCCGGCGTCGGTCCGGCGGCCCCGGCCGAGCAGGCGCTGGCCTGGCAGCTGCGGGCCTCAGCGGTCGACGTGCTGAGGGTGGTCGGGCTGTCCTACGCCGCGGCCGTCGCCGCCCTGGAGGAGGCCGCCGGACGGGTCGACAGGCCGATGCAGGAGTGAGCGTCGACCGTCCCCGGAAGGAGGCTGCGCCGCCGACCGTTTCGGCGTAGCCTCGCAGGAAGCCGCTACCGCGACAGGAGGACCAGATGGATCTGATGAGCCGGGCAGAGTTCGAGGAGCTGGTGGGGGAGGGCGACGGGACGAGGGTGTCCCTCTTCGCCCCGACGCACCGGGTCAGCGACGGCAAGCGGGGGGAGGAGGACCGGCTCCGGTGGAAGAACCTGATCACCGCGGTCGAGCACACCCTGGCCTCCGACGGGCTGGAGCGGTCCGAGGCGCGTGACCTGCTGGCCCCCGCGTGGGAGCTGCACGGCGACAACATGGCGTGGAGCCACATGGCCGACGGCCTGGCCATGTTCCTGCGCAAGGGATGGCACGCCACCTACCGGGTGCCCCTGGCCCTGCCCGAGCTGGCCGCCGCCGGCCCCGGCTTCATCCTCGGCCCGGTGCTGCCGCTGCTCACCGACCGCAACTACGTCGTGCTCACCCTGAGCCAGCGCAAGGTGCGGGTCCTGCGCGGCAGCCGCGACCAGATCGGCGAGCTGGAGATGCCGTCGGTGCCGCGGGCCTTCGAGGACGTCTTCGAGCCGGACGGCCCGCAGGAGACCGTGGGCTCTCGGATGCACACCGCCGGTGGGCAGGGGGGCGCGGTCCACGGCTCGAGCTCCCAGGACAACGTGCACAAGGAGGACGTCGTCGAGTTTTTCCGCGAGGTCGCCCGCGGCGTGGACGAGCACCTGGCCGGGCGCAGCATCCCCATGATCCTGGCCGGGCTCCCCGAGTGGGTGGCGGTCTACCGCGACCTCACCTCATACCCCCACGTCCTCGACGGCGCGATCGAGCACAACCCCGACGACATGCGCGACGAGGAGCTGAGGGGCGCGGCATGGAAGCTGGTCGAGGCCCGGTTGGACAAGGAGTGCGAGCAGCTGCTCGACCGCTTCCACGAGGCGCAGGCCCACGGTCGGGCCGCGCTGGGCGCCGATCCGGTGCTGACCGCCGCCAACGAGGGTCGCGTCGACACCCTGCTCATGACGGCCGACGGCTGCTACGCCGGTGGCAACGGCGGGCCCGAGGTGGTGCTCCCGCTGCGCGACCGTGAGGACCTGTGCGGCCAGGCGGACGCCGCCGCCCGGGCGACCCTGCGCAACGGCGGGTCGGTGCGGATCCTCGCCGAGCTCCCCAGGCACGCACCCGTGGCGGCCGTCCTGCGCTACTGAACGGCGCACCCGTGGCGGAGCTCGCCCACCCCCGCTGCCCCTGGCCCCCGCCTGCCCGCCGGAGCCGCGCATCCCTGTGCACCGCTCTTGTGTCACATTCATTGCCCTGACGATGAATGTGACACAAGAGCACCGCACATCCATGCGAGTTGTCCACAGGGCGCGAGCCACCCGCCGCCGCGCGCCCCGCGCAACGGGCACGCTGGCGCCCATGGCCCCGACGCGCGACTTCCCTGACCTCCCCGGGCAGAGGGGGCTGGCCACCGTGGCGCAGCTGCTGGAGCACGGGTGGACCAGGTCGGCCGTGGACCAGGCCAGGGCGCGGACCTTCCAGGAGCCCATGCCCCGTGTCCTCGCACCGCACCGTGGACCGCTCGACGCCGCCACCCGCACCTGCGCGTGGGCGCTGTGGGCCGGCCCCAGCGCGGTCTTCACCGGGTCGAGCGCGCTGTCGCTGTGGGGCCTGACCATCCGGGGTGGTCTCCCCGTCACCCTCGTCGTCCCGGCGAGCGGACGGGCCCGGCAGCACGGACGGGTCCGTCTGGTGCGGTCCACGCGCGAGATCATCGGGCGGCGCTCCGGGATCCTCCGCATCGCGGGGGGCGCCCGTGCGCTCGCGGACGCAGCGGTCTACGAGAAGCACCGTCCTGACGACCTCGAGCAGTGGACCATCACCGTCCTGCAGCGCGGCTTGGCCACGCCGGAGGCCGTGGAGCGCGAGCTCTGGATGCGCCCACGCGCCAAGGTTGCCTCCGTATGGCGTGGCCTCGCCGGCTACGTCGACGGTGCCTGGTCCCGGCCCGAGGTGGTGCTGCGCGAGGTCGTCGACGGCGACGGTGGCTTCCCTCCGCTGCTGACCAACTGCCGGCTGCTCTCCCCGGTGGGTGACCTCATCGGCGTGCCCGACGGCTACCTCGAGGAGGCCGGGGTGGCGATCCAGGTGCACTCGCGCCAGTACCACCAGGGCGTGGACGACCAGGGCGGCGACCGGTGGTCGGAGACCGTGGAGAGGGACGGCGCGTTCGCGGCCGCCGGCGTCCGGGTGATCGGGGTGACCCCGTGGACGCTCTACGCCAAGCCGCAACGGTTCGTCAGCCGCCTGCGCCAGGTCGTGGAGGTGGGGCTCCAAGGGCCCCGGCCGGCGGTGCGCGTCGTCCCGCACGCGCCCTGACCCCGTCCGCCGACGCTGACCCCGTCCGTCGACGCCGATCCCACCATCGTCCAGACAATCCCTGTGCACGGCTCTTGTGTCACATTCATCGTTCAGACGATGAATGTGACACAAGAGCACCGCACAACGATGCGGCAGGGGGCAGGGGCTGAGGTGAGGTGCGGGGGAGGGGGGCACATCTGCACCTCTGCCCAGACACGTTGGCGGCCCGGCCCCCGATCGGGGGTCCCGGGCCGCCTTCGACGCTACGCCAGCGTCAGGGTTGGTGCTCGCTCAACGATCCCCATGGTCCGGGGGCCCTCGGCGAGCCGCCTCACCTCAGATGTCGAAGTACATCTCGAACTCGTGCGGGTGCGGGCGCAGCCGGATCGGCGCGATCTCGTTGGCCCGCTTGTAGTCCACCCACGCGCCGAGCAGGTCGTCGGTGAAGACGTCGCCCTCGGTGAGGAAGGTGTGGTCGTCCTCCAGCGCGTTCAGGGCCTCCTCCAGCGAGGTGGGGAGCTGGGCGATGTCGGCCATCTCCTCCGGGGGGAGCTCGTAGAGGTCCTTGTCCACCGGCTCCGGGGGCTCGATGCGGTTCTTGATCCCGTCCAGGCCGGCCATGAGCTGGGCCGAGAACGCCAGGTAGGGGTTGGCCGACGGGTCGGGCACGCGGTACTCGATGCGCTTGGCCTTCGGGCTGGACCCGGTGATCGGGATGCGCACGCACGCCGAACGGTTGCGGGCGGAGTAGACCAGGTTGATCGGAGCCTCATACCCCGGCACGAGGCGGTGGTAGGAGTTCAGCGACGGGTTGGTGAACGCCAGCAGCGCCGGCCCGTGGTGCAGCAGGCCGCCGATGTACCAGCGGGCGATGTCGGACAGCCCTCCGTAGCCGTTCTCGTCGTAGAACAGCGGCTCGCCGTTCTTCCACAGGCTCTGGTGGGTGTGCATCCCCGAGCCGTTGTCGCCGAAGAGCGGCTTGGGCATGAAGGTCGCGGTCTTGCCCTGCGCCCAGGCGGAGTTCTTGACGACGTACTTGAACTTCATCAGGTCGTCGCCGCTGTGCAGCAGGGTGTTGAAGCGGTAGTTGATCTCCTGCTGGCCGGCGGTGCCCACCTCGTGGTGGCTGCGCTCGACGTCCAGGCCGACGGAAGCCAGCTCCAGGCACATCCGGTCGCGCATGTCGGCGAAGTGGTCGACCGGCGGCACCGGGAAGTAGCCACCCTTGTAGCGGGTCTTGTAGCCGCGGTTGCCGCCCTCCTCGGCCCGCCCGGTGTTCCACGCCGCCTCGATGGAGTCGATGAAGTAGTAGCTGCCCTGGGTCTGGCTGGCGAAGCGGATGTCGTCGAAGACGAAGAACTCGGCCTCGGCGCCGAAGTAGGCGGTGTCCGCGATGCCGGTGGAGGTGAGGTACTCCTCCGCCTTGCGGGCGATCTGACGGGGGTCACGCTCGTAGGGCTCGTCGGTGAACGGGTCGACGATCGAGAAGTTCATGATGAGCGTCTTCTCGGCGCGGAAGGGGTCCAGGTATGCCGTCTGCGGGTCGGGGATGAGCTTCATGTCCGACTCGTGGATCGACTTGAAGCCGCGGATCGAGGAGCCGTCGAACATCTGGCCGGTCTGGAAGGCGTCTTCGTCGAAACCCTCGGCGGGGACGTTGAAGTGCTGCATCACCCCCACCAGGTCGCAGAACCGGATGTCGATGAACTTGACGCCCTCGTCCTTGATGTAGGCGAGGACCTCCTCGGCGTTGCTGAACATGCTGCCTCCTGATCGGGCCCGTCTCACGGTCGCTCCCGACTTTACGCGTCGGCCGTTAACGCTCCGTCACCCGTGTGTTTCGGGGGTGTTACGCGGCCCGGCTAGGCTGGTCGGTCGTGACCACCTCGCCGCACCAGGGCGCTTCCCTCGGCCTCCCCGCCACCGGCCCCGGCGCCGTCGGCTCGGTCCTGCGCCGCCTCGTCGCGCTCGTGCTCGACTGGACGCTCTGCCAGCTCATCGCCACCAGTTTCCTGGGTATGCAGTGGGGCCAGGTCTCCGGGGCCCAGGCCTTCGGGCCGCTCGTGCTCTTCTTCGTGCTCAACCTGGTCCTCGTGACGACCATGGGGGCGACGATCGGCCACCGGCTGCTCGGGCTGCGCGTGGTGTCCCTGGACTGCGACGGCTGGTTGCCGCCGCCGCCCGGGCGCTCAGCGCTGCGGGCCCTGCTGCTGTGCCTCTTCGTCCCGGCCCTCATCATGGACGCCGACACCCGCGGCCTGCACGACAAGGCCGCGCGCAGCGTCGTCATCAGGACGCGCTGAGGCGTCCGCCGTGGTCTCCCAGTGGGCGATCGAGGATCGACGCACCACGACCGCGAGGCCGACGTAGGCCAGCACGAAGAGCACGCCCGCGGCGGACCCGACCCACGGCGCCAGCCCGTTGAGCAGGAACTCGGACAGCACGAAGAGGACCAGCGCCGGTGCCAACCACCGCGGCCCGGTGCCGGCCCGCCACACGGCGGCCGCGAGGACGAGATGCCCGAGCACGACGCCGACCAGCCCGGCGGCCAGGAAGGGCAGCGCCGCGGGGTGGCTGTAGAGGCCGTCCAGGGTGGCCGCGTGGGTCTGCACCGCGCCCGGGTCCCGGGCCATCTGCAGCATCATGAGCTGCACGCCGCCGTGCACCGTGTGGCCGAACACCCCGACCAGCAGCAGACCCCCGGCGAGGGTGGCCAGCACGGGCACCCGGTGCCGCAGCAGGTGCATCACGCCGAGGGTGCCGACGGCCAGGAAGAGCTGCGACGCGATCCAGCTCAGGCTGGACAGCGTCGCGACGGAGGAGTCCGCGATGGCCTGCAGCGAGGCGGCGTTGTCGCCGGTGAAGTCCGGCATGGTGAGGATGCTCAGCGCCGTGAGCAAGGCCCCCAGGACGAGGGAGACGGCGACGCTCGTGCGGGTGAGGGAGGGGACGGTCATGAGAGGGCTCCTGCCGGTCGTGGCCGCCCGGTGGTCGGCCTGGTCCGACGCTAGGGAGGGCCCGGGTCGCGCCGGGACGTCCCCGCGTCGCCTCCCGCCTCGACGACGGTCGACGACCCGGGCCGCCACATACCCCTTCGGGTCCACGCCTGTCATCCTCAGGATGACGACACCCGTCCCCGCCGGGCCCTAGATTGTGCTCGTGGAGCGGCTGAGCAGAGGTCAACGGCTGACGGACCTCGCCGTCGCCGCGCTGCTGGCGCTGGTCGGCGTGCTGGAGATCTGGGTGCCCTTCGAGTCGCTCATGGGCGACGGCTCCCGGGTGGTGAGCACGATCGGCGTCCTCTGGTATGCCGCACACCTCTCCCAGCGTCGCTCCCGCCCCTGGGTGGCGCTCGCCGGTCTGCTGGTCTGGCCGCTCCTGGGCCTGGTCGTCGGCGCGGACGACATGCACCTGCTCTTCTTCGGCCAGCTGATCCCCACCCTGGTGCTCGCCTACACCATCGCCCGGCACGCCACCGGCCGCTACCGGTGGATCGGGACGCTGGGGGTGGTCGCGTTCGTGACCTTCGCCGACCTGTTCGTCCCTCTGCTGCGGGAGCCCAGCGAGCTGATCTACCACTGGGGCAACCTCACCCTCGTCTACCTCGTGGGCCACGGGCTGCGGGTCTCGGCGGACCGGGCGGCCCGGGAGGCCGTGCGCGCGCACGACGCGGAGTCCCGGGTGCGGGAGGCCGAGCTGGCGGCGATCGCCGACGAGCGGGCCCGGATCGCCCGCGAGCTGCACGACATCGTCGCGCACTCCATGGGCATGATCGTCGTGCAGGCCGGGGCGGCCGAGCAGGTGGTCGAGGACGACCCCGCGTTCGCCCGCCGGGCGCTCTCGACCATCCGGACCACCGGGTCCTCCGCCCTGTCCGAGATGCGCCGCCTCGTGGGGGTGCTGCGCGACCCCGCGCCGGGGGCCGACTTCGCGCCGCAGCCGGGCCTGTCCGCCCTGCCCGACCTCGTCGAGACGGCCCGCGCGGGCGGCCTGGACGTCAGGCTCCAGGTCGAGGGGGACCGCGAGGAGCTGCCCGCCGGCGTCGACCTCGCGGCCTACCGCATCGTGCAGGAGGCGCTGACGAACGTGCGGCGTCACTCGGCGGCGAGCTGCGCCGACGTGCACCTGGCCGTCGGGCCCTCGGCCGTGCGGATCGAGGTGACCGACGGCGGGCCGGCCCGGCCGGTCGCGGGCCCCCCGGGCCACGGGCTGGTCGGGATGCGCGAACGGGCCGCGCTCTACGGGGGACGCCTCGAGGCCGCGCCGCAGGGCACGGGCTTCACCGTCCGGGCCGAGCTGCCGCTGGAGCGGGTATGACGATCGACCGGACGGGGGAACCGGCCCCGGTGCGGGTGCTGCTGGTGGACGACCAGGAGCTGGTGCGGGTGGGCTTCCGGCTCATCCTGCAGCGCGCCGGGCTGGACGTCGTGGGGGAGGCGGCGGACGGGCTCGAGGCGGTGGACGCGGTGCGCGAGCTGCGGCCGGACGTCGTCCTCATGGACATCCGGATGCCCCGGCTGGACGGGGTCGAGGCGACGCGTCGGATCATGCAGCTGGTCGGCGAGCACCCGCGCGTGCTGGTGCTCACCACCTTCGACCTGGACGAGTACGTCTACGAGGCGGTGCGGGCGGGGGCCTCCGGCTTCCTGCTCAAGGACGTCGCCCCGGACGACCTCGTCCACGCCGTCCGCGTCGTCGCGCGCGGTGAGACGATGCTGGCCCCGGCGCTCATCGCGCGGTTGCTGGAGAGGTTCACCTCCAGGCCGATGGCCGGAGCAGTCCAGGCTGAGCTGGAGGGGGTCACCGAGCGCGAGCTGGAGGTGGCGCGCCTCGTGGCGAAGGGGATGTCGAACGCCGAGATCGGTGCCCACCTCTTCCTCAGCGAGGCGACGGTCAAGACCTACGTGTCACGCCTGCTCAACAAGCTGCACCTGCGCGACCGGGTGCAGATCGCGGTCCTGGCCTACCGCACCGGCCTGGTGGAGCCCGGCTGAGGTCAGCTCCGCAGGACCTTCTCGAGCGCCTTGCCCCGGGCCAGCTCGTCGACAAGCTTGTCCAGCCAGCGGATCTGCTGCATCAGCGGGTCCTCGATGTCCTCCACCCGGATCCCGCAGATCACACCGGTGATGAGATCGGTGCCGGGGTTGAGCCGGGCGGCGGCGAAGAAGTCCTCGAAGGTCGTCCCCGCGTCCAGGTGGGCCTGCAGCTGCGCCTCGTCATACCCCGTCAGCCACTCGATGACCTGGTGCAGCTCGGCGCGGGTGCGACCCTTGCGCTCCACCTTGGTGACGTAGAGCGGGTAGACGGAGGCGACGCTGGTGGAGAAGATGCGGTGCACGTCGGCCGCCGGCTCACTTGCCGCGCAGGGCCTTGCGGCTGGCGCGTGGCGGCCGCATCGGGTCCATGCCCGCAGGCACGGCCGGGCGGTTGCGGCCACCGAGGGCCTTCATCCGCTGCTGGACGACCATCGCCTCGCCGTCGCTCAGCTTCTTGGGGAGCTTCTTGACGGTCTTCACCACGTCGCGCAGCGGGGTCTGGCCCTCGCCGCGGCCGACGATCACCGTGTGGACCGGCACCTCCTCACCGACGACCCGGGTGACCTTGCGCCGCTCGGCGGTGCTGAGCTTCTGCGCCGCGCCCTTGGGCCCCTCGGCGATGAGGACCACGCCCGGCTTGCCGACCGCACGGAAGACCATCGCCGCGTTGTGCAGGTCCCGCATACCCCGCATCTGCCCGCCCGCCTCGGCGGCGACCGGCTCCTGGTCGTAGTACCACCCGCGCTTGAGCTGCTGCAGGACCGCGGAGGAGGCGCCCGGCTGGCCCTCGATCTGGGCGAAGGCCGCCCGCTCGGCCCGCCGGCCCAGGATGATGACCGCCACCAGGAGCGCCAGGGGGAGGCTGACGATGAGGGCGTAGACCACCTGGTCGAAGACGAGGCCGAGGACGACCCCGACGAGGATGACGGCCAGGGCCGCCAGCGCCATCCACCAGATCGCGGCCGGGTCGGCCTTGCGGGTCATGGTGAAGACCTGGCGGATCTGCTTGACCGTGCCGACCTTGTTGGGGTCCTTCGGCTTCTTCTTCCGGCCGAAGAGGCCCTTCTTCGGTGCGGTCTCGCGGGCGGAGGTAGACATGGGGATCAGGATACGTGGGCGCGGAGGTCCGCCTGCTCACGCGCCACGAGGGAGGCGGCCTCCTGACGCGCCGGGACCGCCGCCTCGAACTGGTCGCGCAGGTGCGAGAGGTTCTCCGGCACCGGCCGCCCCCACTTGTGCATCGCCGAGGCGTAGAGCTTGCCGGCCCGGTAGGAGCTGCGGACCAGCGGCCCGGCCATGACGCCCTTGAAACCGATCTCCTCCGCCAGCTCGGACCAGTGGACGAACTCCTCGGGCTTGACCCACCGGTCGATCGGGTGGTGCAGCTTGGAGGGGCGGAGGTACTGCGTGATCGTGAGGATGTCGCAGCCCGCGTCGTGCAGGTCGCGCATCGCCTGCTCGATCTCGTGGTCCTCCTCGCCCATGCCGAGGATGAGGTTGGACTTGGTGACCAGGTCGTTGTCGCGGGCCATCGAGAGCACCCGCAGCGACTTGTCGTAGGTGAAGGCCGGGCGGATCTTCTTGAAGATGCGGGGCACGGTCTCCAGGTTGTGCGCGAAGACCTCGGGGCGGGCGTCGAAGACCTGCTGCACCAGCTCGGGCACGGCGCCGAAGTCGGGGGGCAGGATCTCCACGCCGGTCGTGGGGTTGAGCTCGTGGACCTTGCGGATCACCTCGGCGTAGAGCCAGGCGGCGCCGTCGGGCTGGTCGTCGCGGGCCACCCCGGTGATGGTGGCGTAGCGCAGCTCCATCTGCCGGATGGACTCGGCGACCTTGCGCGGCTCCTCCACGTCGAGGGCGCGCGGCTTGCCGGTGGCGATGTCGCAGAAGTCGCAGCGCCGGGTGCAGATGTCACCGCCGATGAGGAAGGTGGCCTCGCGGTCCTCCCAGCACTCGAAGATGTTGGGGCAGCCCGCCTCCTGGCACACCGTGTGCAGGCCACCGCCCTTGACCATCGAGTGCAGCTCGCGGTACTCCGGCCCCATCTTGGCGGTGGTCCGGATCCAGGCCGGCTTGCGCTCGATGGGCGTCTCGGCGTTGCGCGCCTCGACGCGCAGCATGCGACGGCCCTCGGGTGCGACGGTCACTACGGCTCCTTCGTCAGCGGTGGTTGCCCTGCACGGGGGCAACGCCTCGTCGACCCAGACTATGCCCTCGGGGGGACAGGTCAGTCGACGTCGGCGCGGACGAACCGGACCAGGGCCAGCGCCACGACGACGAGCAGGACCCCGAGGAGCACGAGGGCGCCCTGGGTGAAGCTGACCTGGTGGACGATCTCGCGGCACATCACCGTGACGTCGTCGCAGTTCTGCGGCCACTCGGTCCACTCGGTGCCGTGCCGCACGAAGGCGTCGATGTTGATGCTGAGCAGCCACGGCGTCAACCGGGGCAGCAACCCCAGCAGCAGACCCTCGGCCAGCACGAGGTAGCCGACCATGAGCCCGATGACGGCGCCGCTGTGCCGCAGGATGAACGCGGCGGCCGCGCCCAGCGCACCGGCGATCATCGCCAGGCCGACGATCCGCACCGCCATCCAGGCGACCTGCGTCCACCCGTCCCCGGTGAGCCCGTCGTCCATCCCGTGGAGGCGGAAGACGGCGGGCACCCCCAGCAGGATGAGGGCCAGCGCGGCGGTCACCATCGGGACGGCGGCGACGGCCGCAGCCCCGACCTTGGAGGCGAAGACCGGCACCCGCCGGGGCACGAAGGTCAGCCACGACCCGAGCGTGCGGTGGGCGAACTCGGCGGCCACGTGGGTCGAGCCGATGGCCAGGGCGAGGAAGAGGAAGGGGTGGACCAGGCCGCCGAGGAGGTCTTGGTACTGCTGCAGCATCGACGGCATCTGGCCCATGAAGTCGCTCAACTGAGGGGCACGGAACATCTCCTCGCAGCCGAAGTCGATGCGCGCGTCCCCGGACTGCTGCCTGGCCTGCGCCTCGTCCGCCCGGCACGCGTCCAGGTCGGCCTGCGACGGCGGCTCCCAGTACTCCAGGGCCTCCTCGTACATCTCCTGCGCCTGGGCGTTGGCCTCCTTGACCCACACCGCCTGCTGGTGCACGCCGAAGAGGGCTGCCACGACGACGAGCACCGCGGCCACGAGGGCCAGCCACACCACCCGGCGGGAGAAGAGGCGCCGCAGCTCGACCTTGAGCAGTCGCATCAGCGGGCCTCCTCGTCCCCGGGGGCGGGCCGGGTGAACTGGGTGGGCAGGGTGTCCTCCTGGGTCAGCTCCAGGAAGATCTGCTCCAGCCCGCGCCGGCTCGGGACCAGGCGTTCGACATACAGCCCCTGGCCGGCGAGCAACCGGGTGATCTCGGCCGGCTCGGCGCCGGTGACGGTGAGCAGCCCGGACTCCTCGGACAGGGCCAGCTCGTGCAGCCCGTCGGCGGCGTCCTTGCCCTGCGGGGCGGCCATCCACTCGGCGTGGAAGCCGGCCTCCCGCAGGATGCGGACCGCGGCGCCGGGGTGCTTCACGCCGACCTCGACCGTCTCGCCGCCGGCCCCGATGAGCCCGGCCACCGAGCCCTGGGCCAGGACCCGTCCGCGGCCGATGATCGACACCGTGTCGGCGATCTGCTCCACCTCGGACAGGATGTGGCTGCTGACGAGCACGGTGCGGCCCTCGTCGCCGAGGCGGCGCATGGTCTGGCGGATCTCGTGGATGCCGGCCGGGTCCAGACCGTTGGTCGGCTCGTCGAAGATGAGCAGGTCGGGGGATTTCAGCAGCGTGGCGGCGATGGCCAGGCGCTGCTTCATCCCCAGCGAGTAGGCCTTGAACAGGTCCTTGCCGCGCGCGCCGAGCCCGACCTCCTCGAGGACCTCGGTGACCCGTCGCTGCGGGGTGCCGATGGCCTCGGCCAGCAGCGAGAGGTTCTTCTGCGCGGTGAAGGTGGGGAAGAACTTGGGGGACTCCACGATCGCGCCGACCCGATCGACGACGGCCGGCAGGCGCTCGGGCACGGGCTGGCCGAAGATGTGCATGGTGCCGGTGTCGGCCCGGATCAGGCCGAGCAGCATCCGGATCGTCGTCGTCTTGCCGGAGCCGTTCGGGCCCAGGAAGCCGTGCACGCCACCGGTCGGGACGTCCAGGTCGAGCCCGTGGACCGCCACCCTGGTCCCGCGCACCGTCCGGTAGGTCTTGCGCAGCCCTCGGGTGCTGACGGCCAGCCCCTCGTCCGCGCCGACGGCCACGCTCATCCCGCTCCTTCTCCGGCGGCCCCACGGACGCCCCCTGCAGATCCCAGTCAACACCTCCCGTGTGTCCCGACCAGGGAGGTTGTTGCAGCGAGTCCTGCCACCTCACAACCGGACGCGCGTTCGTGACACACCGGACGCGCGTTCGTGACAGACCGGACGCGCGTTCGTGACAGCGGGGACCTACCGGCGGGCCGCCACCGGGTCCAGCACGCGCTCCAGGTGCGCGGTCGCCAGCGGCAGCACCTCGGCGACCGTGACGTCGCGCCCGAGCTCGCGCGACAGCGAGGTCACCCCCGCATCGGTGATGCCGCACGGGATGACGACGTCGGCATACCCCAGGTCGTTGTCGCAGTTGAGGGCGAAGCCGTGCATCGTCACCTCGTGGCTGACCCGGATGCCGATGGCGCCGATCTTGCGCTCCGGCCCCCGCTCGTCGGCCTCGACCCACACCCCAGAGCGACCCTCGACGCGAACCGTCTCGACACCCAGCTCGCGGCAGACCCCGATCATCATGTCCTCGAGGCGCCGCACGTGACCGACCACGTCGATCGGCTGGGCCAGCCGCACGATCGGGTAGCCGACGAGCTGCCCCGGCCCGTGCCAGGTGATCTTGCCGCCCCGGTCGACGTCGATGACGGGCGTGCCGTCGAGGGGGCGCTCGTGTGCCTCCGTGCGCTTGCCCGCGGTGTAGACCGCCGTGTGCTCCAGCAGCAGCACCGTGTCGGGCAGCTCTCCCGCGACCACCTTGGCGTGGACCGCGCGCTGGTGCTCCCACGCCCGCTCGTAGTCGACGTGGTCGGGGGCGAAGCCCAGGTGCTCGAACCGCATACCCCGACTGTAGACCGCCCCGGGAGGGCGGTCTCCTGTGGATAACTTCTCCGGTCCCCACCGCACCTGCGGGAGGCTGGCGGGGTGAGCGATCTTCTGGTGCCGCAGGTCCCCGGGTACGACGTCGGAGCGCCGCTGGGCGAGGGGGCCAGCTCGACGGTATGGCGTGGCCGTCGACGCTCCGACGGCCTGGCCGTCGCGCTCAAGGTGGTCCGTCCCGTGACGGGCGACGTCGACGACGCCCTGCGCGAGGCGGGGCTGCTGGCGTCGGTGCGGCACCGTCACGTCGTCCATCTCTATGACGTGCTCCCCCTCGCCGCGGCCGGTGCCGAGAGGCCGGACGCGGTGGTGCTCGTCACCCAGCTCGCGGCGGGCGGGTCGCTGGCCCAGCTGCTGAGCAGGCGGAGCATCCTGTCGCCGGGCGAGCTCGTCACGGTCCTGCAACCGGTGGCCGGCGCGCTCGCCGACCTGCACGCCCGCAGTGTCGTGCACGGCGACCTGTCGACGGGCAACGTGCTCTTCCGGGCTGACGGTATGCCGTTGCTCGCCGACCTCGGCACCGCCCGGGTGGCGGGCGAGCGGGGCGGGGCGTGGGGGACCGGGGCGGGCGACGGGATGGTCGCGCCGGAGGTGCTGGAGGGGTTCCCCGCCACGCCGGAGTCCGACGTCTACCAGGTGGGGGCGCTGGCCTGGCTGGCCCTGACGGGACGGCCCCCGGGGCCGGGGCACGACCGGGTCCCGCTGGAGGAGGTGGGCACCGACCTCGACCCGGCCCTGGTCGAGCTGGTGACGCGGTGCACCGCGCCGCAACCGGAGGACCGGCCGGACGCGGAGGAGCTCGCGACGGCCCTCATGGGGGTGGCCACGCCCGCGCCGGTGGAGGTGGCGCCCGACGCCGACCCCGCCCACGGTCTGACCCAGCGGCTCCGACAGCTGGCGCAGCAGGACGAGGCCGAGGCCGACGAGGTCGAGCCCGGGCCGAGGTGGCGCAGGTGGGCAGCGTCGGTGCGGAGGGCACGGCGGGTCGATGACGCCGCCGCGGTGGGCCCGGAGGCTCGTCGGGGTGGTGCGCACCGCGAGGCGCCGGCCGAGGAGGGGCGCCGGTCGAGCCCGTGGGCGGTGGCGCTGGTCTTCCTCGTCGCGGCGGTGGCGGGCGCGGCGGGGTTCCTGCTGGTGGGCGGGTCGGTGCGCGAGGTGGTGGCCGGCCGGGGAGGGGATGACGGTGCGGTCGTGTCGTCGGCCCAGGTCCTGCCGTCCGTCGGTAGGGGTGACGAGGCGGCCGCGGGGACGACGGGGCCCGTGGTGGCCGCGGCCACTACCTCAGGCCCGGTGCCCGGTGAGGACCCGCTGGGGGAGGGGCTGCGCAGCGCTGTGCAGGAGCTCGTCGACGTCCGGGCCGAGGCCTGGGAGGCGAGCGACCCGGCGCTGCTGGCGGACGCCCTGGCCGAGGAGTCGCCGGCGATGGCGTGGGACGCCCGGGAGCTGGAGAGGGCCAGGTCCGAGGAGGTCACCTATCCCCACGTCGCCTTCGAGGTCGACGACGTCGAGGTAGTCGAGGAGACGGAGCGCGGCCTGCTCGTGACGGCGACGGTCGTGCGCGCGGCCCTGGAGGCCCGCGACGACGGGGGCTGGCTGCTGCGGGCGCCGCGCCAGGTGGACACGGTGCAGCTGGAGCTGGTCCGGGAGGACGACCGCTGGCAGCTGTGGGCCTGGACCGACGAGGTGCGGTAGGGGGAGTGCGAAGGCGCGGTCGATGGAGGTGACGGACCCCGGGCGGCGGGGATCCCCATACCGCCCGGGGTGCGTGCGTCAGTCCTCGATCGCCTGGTAGACGACCGCCCGGAGGTCCGCCTCGGGCAGGTCGAACCCGACCATGTGCTGGGTCATGAGCACACCCACGATCTCCTCGACCGGGTCCACCCAGAAGTAGGTCTTGGCCGCACCGGACCAGCCGAACTCGCCGGGGGACCCGGCGAGCGCGCTCTGGCCAATGTCCATCGCGACCCGGGAGCCGAGGCCGAAGCCGTAGCCCGGCGCGGGGGCGCCACCCAGGACGTAGGGGAGCAGGTCGGGTGCCAGGTGGTTGGTGTGCATGAGCTCCAGCGTCTTGCGGCCCAGGATCCGGGTGCCGTCCTGCGCACGGCCCGTGAGCAGCATGTTCGCGAAGCGGAGGTAGTCCGAGGCGGTGCCGAACAGGCCCAGGCCACCGCGCTGGAAGGTGTCCGGCGCGTCGCTCGGGTAGGTGGGCTCGACGTCACGCCGGCCGAAGTCACCGGAGGCGAACGCACCGGCCAGCGTGCTGAAGGTCATGTCGGGGGCGATCAGGTCGGGCAGGCCGTACATGGCGGAGAGGCGTCCGCGCTCGGACTCGGGGACGCCGAAGGCGGTGTCCTTCATCCCGAGCGGCTCGAAGAGGCGCTCCCGGAGGAAGTCGCCGATCGACTGGCCCGAGATGACCTCGACCAGGCGTGCGGTGACGTCGGTGCCCAGGCTGTAGTGCCACATCGTCCCGGGTGCGAACGCCAGGGGGATCGTCGCCAGCTCGTCGATGAGCTCCTCGAGGGTGCGGGTCGGGTCGTTCATGAGCCGCTTGGCGCGGTACTGCTCCGCGACGGGGAAGTCCTCGAGGAAGTCGTAGGTCAGCCCGCTCGTGTGGCTCATCACGTCGCGGATCTGCATCGGTCGCAGCGGGGACTGGTCCTCCAGCGTCCCGCCCGGGCCTGCGATCTGCGTGGTGGCGAAGGCCGGGATCCACTTGGCGACCGGGTCGACGAGCTGGAACTTCCCCTCCTCGAAGAGGGTCATGAGGGCCGTGCAGACGATCGGCTTGGTCATGGAGTAGAGGCGGTAGATCGTGTCCCCCGCCACGGGCACCTCGGCCTCGCGGTCCTGCCACCCCACCCGGGTGGCGTGGACGAGCTGACCGCGGCGGGACACCAGAGCCGTGAATCCGGGGTAGTTGCCCTGGTCGACGTACTTCTGCAGGGCGGGGGTGACCCGCTCCAGACGCTGGGCGCTCATGCCCACGGTCTCCGGGGACATCAGGCGGGACTCGACCTCGGTCATGCACAAGCTCCTTTGCTCGGGACGAGCCCCGAACGTACCCCCCGGATGTAGACCGGGCAAGACCCCCTCGGCCCGAGCCACGATGCCCTGTGGTGACCTTCGGATCGGGTGACCTCTAGCCGTTGTCGTAGAGGCGGTTCCTCGACACGAGGACGTCCAGCGGGCTCGACGGCCCGACGACCGTGGCGGTGGCGGGTATGGAGATCCACGCACCGCCGTCGACGCTGACGTCGCCGCCGTACTCCACCTGGATCCTGGGGCCCAGCCCGGCCGCAGCCGAGGTGTAGGTGTGCGTGATGTCACCGGCCGGGTAGGGCCCACCCAGGCTGGTGGTCGGGCCGATGCTGGCACCGTCCCCGGTCATGTAGGTGATCCCCACCAAAGTGGGTCGGATGCGCACCTGGTGCCCCACGATCGTGGTGGTGTCGACCTCCCCCGGCTCGAACCCCGCCTCCGGCCACGCCAGCTCGAAGTAGACGGGCAGGTTGACCAGGGTCCGACCGTCCGGCGGCTGCACCACCATCTCCGGCAGCGCGAACTGGGTGCGGTGGAACTGCTCGATGATCATGGCCTCGGTGAGGGTGGCCGCGGGCTCTCCCGACTGTGCGGGCACCGCGTCGGTGTAGCAGGTCCCCCCGATCTCGGCCCAGTCCTCCAGCGCGCCACCCCCGGACTCGACCGTGCGCCGGAAGATGATCGAGTAGGCGTTGACCGTGTAACCGCCCACGCCCACGCACGCCTCAAGAGCCGTCTGACAGATCTCCAGCCGAGGCTCAGCGATCGAATTGGGCGGCATGCAGTCGATCACGGCAACGTACTCGTACCAGGATTCGGGGGAAGCCGGGTCAACACCCTCTGGCCAAACGTCGGCCAAACTGAGAGTCTGCTCCTCCGTCATTCCGACATAAGTGCCGTCGTTGCCGCCGATGCACGCGATGATGTCGCCGTCGTCCTCGCAGTCATCAGCCGGCGGGATGGTGGCGAATAGCGCGGAGGCCGACCAAACGGCGGCCACGCCTACTTGCCAGACACCTGAATCTTTGAAATGAGCCACCGCTCACCCTCCCAATTGGTCGTGAAGACTAACTCGAGGGTCGCACCGTCGCTGACCTGCTCAACGGTCGTTGGGACGATCGCTTGCGCTCCCGTCAGGGTGGCCTCCGAATCGACGTATCGCATGTAGGCGTGCCCGAAGCGCTGTTTCTCCGCTGCCTCGACGAAGGCGCTGCACGTGCCGCAATCGGGTTGGGCGAGCTGTCTGAGGGTGTCCAGAGGGGCGTTCTCTTCGTGAACGGCTGACAGGGTAGTTATGTAGTGCCTTACTGCTGATTCAGCCCCATCGGCGGACTGATCCCCGTCCGCCTCAGGCTCCTCCACCTCGTCGCTGGTCGCGGGAGCCTCGCTCGTCACCTCGACGTCTTCAGGGGTCGGTGCGGGCGCGGCGGTGGCCGTGGCGGTGGTCAGCGCGTCCTGCTGGGCCGGCGGCTGGGCGGGCTCGGCCGAGCCGCTGCTGCAGCCAGCGAGGACGAGCAGTCCCGCGGCAGCGCCGATCATGGTGCGTCTCACGACATACCCCTCCTGGTTGTGGACCGGCGCGCTCCCCACGGGCCGGTAGACCTCGTCAGTCTGCCTCAGGAAAGGTCAGGTTCCCGTCGTCCACAGGTAAGAAGTTGGTAAAGAAGTCAGCGGTGCCAGCGCAGCTCGTCGACGACCCAGGCCGCGGCGCGCCTGAGGTCGGGGTGGTCGAAGGTGAAGCCCGCCGCCGTGAGCCGTGTCGGCAGGACCCGCGCAGAGTTGAGGACCTCGCTGGCGGCCTGCCCGAGCACCAGCTTCATCGCGGCCGTCGGGGCCGGCAGGAGAGCGGGCCGGTGCAGCTCGGCGGCGAGCGCGCGCACGACCTTGGCCTGGGTGTCGGGGTGCGGGCCGGTGAGGTTCACCGGACCGGTCACGTCCGGGCGGTCGAGGAGGAAGAGCATCGCCCGCACGTGATCGTGCAGGGTGATCCAGGGCCAGTATTGCCGGCCGCTCCCCAGCGGCCCCCCGAGACCGGCGCGCGCAAGCGGCAGCAGCCTGCCGAGGGCACCGCCGCGCGGGGACAGGACGATCCCGGTGCGGATGTGGGCCACGGGGACGCCCGCCTGCTCCGCGGGGGCGGTCGCAGCCTCCCAGTCCCGGACCAGGTCGGCCACGAACCCCTCGGCCTGCGGGCTGTCCTCGCTGAGGACCGTGTTGCCCTGGTCGCCGTAGATGCCGATGGCCGACCCCGAGACCAGTCGTGGCGGCTCGTCGGCAGGGCCGTCCACCAGGCCTGCGAGGGCCCGCGAGAGCGTGTCGGTGCTGCCGACGCGCGAGCCGATCAGCTCCTTCTTGCGCTTCTCGGTCCACCGGCCCTCGAACAGGCCGGCACCGGCGAGGTTGACCGCGCCCGTCACTCCGGCCAGGACCGCCGGGTCGAGCTCCGAGCCGGGCTGCCACCGGGCCTCACGCACGCCCGGCGGAAGCTCGGTGGACGCGCGCGGGCCGCGGCGGACCAGGTGCAGGACCCGGTCGCCGCGCCCGCGCAGCGCCTCGGAGAGGGCGGCACCGATCAGGCCGCTGGAGCCGGTGATGGCCACCAGTCGGCCGCCGGACGAGGGTGTCGGTGCCGTCATGGGTCAGACCTCGAAGGTCCCCTCCTCCAGCCGCTCCTTCATCGTCATGAGGAAGCGGGCGGCGTCGGCACCGTCGACGACCCGGTGGTCGTAGCTCAGCGCCAGGTAGGCCATGTCCCGCACGGCGATCGTCTCGCCACCGTCCTCGTCCGCGACCACGACGGGCCGCTTGACGACCGCGCCCGTGCCGAGGATCGCGACATTGGGCTGGTTGATGATCGGCGTGTCGAAGAGCGCACCCCGGGAGCCGGTGTTGGTCAGCGTGAAGGTGCCGCCGGACAGCTCGTCCGGGGTGACCTTGTTGTCCCGGGTCCGCTCGGCCAGGTCCGCGATCTTGCGGGCCAGACCGGCGATGTTGAGGTCGCCCGCGTCCTTGATGACCGGCACGAGCAACCCGCGGGGAGTGTCCACCGCGACCCCGAGGTGCTCGGCGCCGTGGTAGATGATCTGGTCGTCCTCGACGCTGGCGTTGACGATCGGGTGCTCCTTGAGCGCCTCGATCGCGGCCATGGCGAAGAACGGCAGGTACGACAACTTCGTGCCCTCGCGCCGCGCGAACTCGTCCTTGACCCGCTTGCGCAGACGCGACACCTTCGTGACGTCGACCTCGACGACCGTCGTCAGCTGGGCGCTGGTCTGCAGCGACTCCACCATCCTGGTGGCGATGACCTTGCGCAGGCGCGACATCTTCTCCGTCGTGCCGCGCTTGGCCGACCCGTCGCCGGACGGGGCCTTCGCCGCGGGGGCCTCCGTGGCGGGGGCCGAGGCCGGAGCCTCCTGGGCCGGGGCCGCGGGCTCCTCCGCCGGGGCCTTCGACGCCTCCTCGGCGGCCTTGGCCGCGTCCAGGACGTCCTGCTTGCGGATGCGACCACCCACACCGGTGCCGGTCAGGGTCGACAGGTCGACGCCGTGCTGGCTGGCCAGCTTGCGGACCAGCGGGGTGACGTAGGCGCTGACGTCCTGACCGCCCTGCGGTGCCGCGGCCTGCTGCTGCTCGCGGTCCGTGGTGCCGTCGCCGTCGGCGTCCTTGTGGGAGGTGCTGCCGTTGTCGGGGGAGCGGGTGCCGATGCCGGTGGCGGTGCCGCCCTGCGCCTCCTCGCCGGAGGCGTCGCGGGTCTCGGCCTTGGTCTCCGACTCCTCGGACGCCGCCTTCTGGACCTCGACCTCCTCGCCCAGGTCGGTGTCCGCCTCGTCGGCGGCCTCCTCCTTGGCCTCGGCCTTCTCAGGCTTCTCCTCGGGCTCGGGAGCTGGCTCCTCGGCCTGCTCCTGCGGCTCCGAGCCGGCGTCGTCGGACCCACCGGAGGCCTCGCCACCGATGACGCACAGCTCACCGCCGACCTCGACGGTCTCGTCCTCACCGGCGATGATCTTGGTGAGCACGCCCGCCGCGGGGGAGGGGATCTCGGTGTCGACCTTGTCGGTGGAGACCTCGAGCAGCGGCTCGTCGACCTCGACCTGGTCGCCCTCGGACTTCAGCCACCGGGTGACCGTGCCCTCGGTCACGGACTCGCCGAGCGCGGGCATCGTCACCGTCTCGCCGCCGGAGACCTCGCCACCGCCGGACCCGGAGGACGCGGGCTTCTCCGCAGGCTTCTCCTCGGCCGGCTCCTGCGCGGGCTCCTCAGCCGGGGCGCTCTTCTCCTCAGGCTCCTCGGACGGCTCGTCCGCGGGCTCCTCGGCGCTCTCGGACGCCTCGTCACCGCCGGAGCTGTCGCCGGACGCAGCCTCGCCGTCACCGATGACGCACAGGTCGGCGCCGACCTCGACGGTCTCGTCCTCCTCGGCGAGGATCTCCTGCAGCGTCCCCGCGACGGGGGAGGGGATCTCGGTGTCGACCTTGTCTGTGGAGACCTCCAGCAGAGGCTCGTCGACCTCGACCTGGTCACCGACGTTCTTCAGCCAACGCGTGACGGTCCCTTCGGTGACGGACTCACCGAGGGCCGGCATCGATACACGTTCCGACATGTCTGTTGTCTCTCCTCGTCCGGGGCTTCGCAGTCTACGTCGTGCGGTCTTCTCAGGTCGGGCGGTATGCCGTGCCCGGCCGGTCAGGCGTGCGCGTGCAGGGGCTTGCCGGCCAGGGCCAGGTGGGCCTCGCCGAGCGCCTCGTTCTGGGTGGGGTGGGCGTGGATGAAGGCGGCGACGTCCTCGGGCAGGGCCTCCCACCCGACGATGAGCTGCGCCTCGCCGATCTGCTCGCCCATCCGGGCGCCGACGATGTGGACCCCCACGACCGGGCCCTCGGCCGAGGAGCGGACCAGCTTGATGAAGCCCTGGGTCCCCAGGATCTGGGACTTGCCGTTGCCGCCCAGGTTGTACTCGTAGGTCTTCACCCGTCGCCGTGGCGCTCCCGGGCCTGCTCCTCGGACAGCCCGACGGAGGCGATCTCGGGGTCGGAGTAGGTCACCTTGGGCACCATCTCGTCGCGTACGGGGGCCGGCTCCAGGCCGGCGATGTCCTCGGCGACGAAGATGCCGTGGGCGAAGCCGCGGTGCGCCAGCTGCGCCCCTGCGACGAGGTCACCGACCGCGCGGACGTTGCCCACGCCGGTGCGCAGCCGCTCGTCCACCTGCACGAAGCCGCGGTCGAGGGTGACGCCGGCCTCCTCATACCCCAGACCCTCCGAGGAGGGCCCGCGCCCGACCGCCACGAGCAGCAGGTCGGCCTCGAGGGTCTCGCCGCCCTCGAGCGTGAGGGTGACGAACCCGTCGGCCTGCGCGACCGACTCCATCTTGACGCCGGTGCGGGAGACGATCTTGCGCTTCTTGAAGGCGCGCTCGAGGGCCTTGCTGATCGCCGGGTCCTCCATCGGCACCAGCCGGTCCAGGGCCTCGACGATCGTGACCTCGGCGCCGAAGCTGCGCAGCACGGAGGCAAACTCCACCCCGATCACCCCGCCGCCCAGGATGATCGCGCGCCCGGGCACCTGCTCCATCCCCAGGGCCTCGTCGCTGGTCATGACCGCACCGCCGATCTCGACCCCGAGCGTGCGGGCGTAGGACCCGGTGGCCAGCACGACGTGCTCGCCGACCAGCTGCTCGTCGCCGACCGTGACGGTGTCGGGCGCGCTCAGGCGGCCCTCACCCTCGACGTAGGTGATGTTGGCCGCCGCCTTGACCAGCCCCTGGAGACCCTTGTGCAGACGACCGACGACGCCGTCCTTGTAGGAGTGGACCGCCGCCAGGTCGATGCCCTCGACGCTGGACAGGACGCCGTACTTCGCGCCGTCCCGGGCGTTGTCGGCGACCTCGGCGCTGTGCAGCATCGCCTTGGTGGGGATGCAGCCGCGGTGCAGGCAGGTGCCGCCGAGCTTGTCCTTCTCCACCAGGGCGACGGTCTTGCCCAGCTGGGCCGCGCGCAGGGCGCAGGCGTAGCCGCCGCTGCCCCCGCCCAGGATCACGATGTCGTAGCTCGTCGTCGGCATGGGGGTCATCCTGCCACGGCGATAAGGGCATGACACCCGGGCACCGGGCGTGCGAGGCTGGGCACGTCAGGACCCCGAGAGCAAAGGAGGTGGCCCATGAACGACCAGCCGGCCACGGACGACGTCAAGGCCAAGTTCCGCGAGGCCCTCCAGGAAGCAGGCCCACGGTGGCCAGGACGTCTCGGACCACTCCGAGCACGGCAAGGTCGGGGGATCCCGCCGCGCCAAGACCTCGGGGACCCAGCAGATGTTCCGCCGCAAGAGCGGCTGACCTCGTCCGGACGCCCGCGAGGGTCACCTCCTGACCCCAGGAGGTGCCCCTCGTCGCGTGCGGTGCCGCTCAGCCCGCGTAGGAGCGCGCCAGCTCGATGAGGGAGCGGACGCCGGCGCCGGTGCCGCCCTTCGGGCGGTAGCCCCACGGCGTCTTCTCGTTGTAGGCCGGGCCGGCGATGTCCAGGTGGGCCCACGGGATCTGCTGGGCGTCCTCGCCCTCCCCGCGCGTGCCGACGAACTCCTTGAGGAAGGTCGCCGCGACCATCGCGCCGGCCGAGCGCTCACCCGTGTGCTTGAGGTCGGCGACGGGGGTGTCGAGCGTAGGGCGGATCTCCTCCGGCAGCGGCAGCGCCCAGGCGGTGTCGCCCGCCTCGGTGCCCAGCCGCACGAGGCTGTCGCGCAGCTCGTCGTCGTTGCCCATGACGCCGATCGTGCGGTCGCCGAGCGCGATGATGCAGGCGCCCGTCAGGGTGGCGACGTCGACGATGGCGTCGGGCTGCTGCTCGCTGGCCAGGGCCAGGCCGTCGGCCATGACCAGGCGACCTTCGGCGTCGGTGTTGATGATCTCCACGGTGCGGCCGCCGCGCATGGTGACCACGTCGCCGGGGCGCTGGGCCAGGTCACCGGTCATGTTCTCCGCGAGGCACAGGCGGTCACCCGGACCGGGAGCCCCAGCTCGGCGATCGCGACGGTGGCCGCGGCGCAGGCGGCGGCGCCGCATGTCCATCTTCATCGTCACCATCGCGGCACCGGGCTTGATGCACAGGCCGCCGGAGTCGAAGGTGATGCCCTTGCCGACGAGCGCCAGGTGGGTGCCGGCGCCCTCCGGGGCGTAGGTGAGGGTCACCAGGCGGGGGCCGCGGGCCGAGCCCTGGCCGACCCCGAGGATGCCGCCGCAGCCCTCCTGCTCGAGGCGCTCGGGCCACCACACCTCCACCTCGACGCCGGCGGCCTGGGCGCGCTCGAGCACCTGGGCGGCGAAGGTCTCGGGGTAGAGGACGTTCGGGGGGGTGTTGACCAGGTCGCGGGCCCAGGCGACGGCGGCGGTCACCGCGGTGACCTCGGAGGTGGCGGACTCCTCCTCGGCCAGCCCCAGGACGACCGCCTCGGCCAGCGGCGCCTTGGCCGACGCCGCCTTGCCCACGCCGTGGTGATCGGCATACGTGTAGGACCCCAGGACCACGCCCTCGGCGACGGCCTGCGCCTCCTCGCGGCCCGACTGGCCGAGCGCGAAGACGGCGCTGGCGCGGCCGGCCAGCGCGCGGGCACCGGTGCCGGCGGCGCGGCGCAGCTGCTCGGTGCGCGAGGCCGGGCCGGACCCGGGCAGGCCCACGACGACCACGAGCGGCGCCTGCAGCCCCTCGATACCGGTGAGGCGGGTGGCCTCCTCGGCACCCGCCTCGGCGCCCACCGTGGACAGGGCGGCGGTGACGGCGGCGGCGACCTGCTCCTCGAGGCCGTGCCCGTCCACCAGGCTCACCTCACCGTTCGTCTTGCGCGCGGCCAGCACCAGCGCCTCGGCCTGCAGACCGGCGGGCGCTGAGTCGCTGAAGCTGACGGAGGTCGGCTGGGGCATGGGACGTCCTTGTCGTTCGGGGTCAAGAGTTGGCAACCCCGAGCGTAGGACACCGGCCCGACAGTAGGCTGCCCGGCATGAGTGAATCCGCGTCGAAGGTGTCCCCCCTGCACGAGAAGCACGTGGCCCTCGGGGCCAAGATGGCCGACTTCTCCGGCTGGCAGATGCCGATCGAGTACGCCACGGGCGGTGTCGCCGAGCACCACACGGTGCGCAACAACGTCGGGCTCTTCGACGTCTCCCACCTGGGCAACGCCCTGGTCACCGGGGAGGGCGCCAAGGACTTCCTCAACACCTGCCTGGCCAACGACCTCGACCGGATCGAGCCCGGCAGGGCGCAGTACACCCTCTGCCTGGACGAGGACGGCGGGGTCGTCGACGACCTCATCGCCTACCTGCGCAGCGACGACGAGGTCTTCCTCATCCCCAACGCCGCCAACAACGCCACCGTCGTGCAGATGCTGCAGGACGCCGCGCCGGAGCACATCACCGTGGAGAACATCCACGAGGACTACGCCATCCTGGCGATCCAGGGCCCCCGGTCCGACGAAGTCCTGCAGGCGATGGACCTGCCGACCGGCCATGACTACATGAGCTTCGTCGACACGCGGTGGAACGGTCGGCCGGTGTCCGTGTGCCGTACCGGTTACACGGGGGAGCGGGGTTACGAGCTGGTCTGCGACGTGGCCGATGCCTCCGACCTGTGGGACGCCCTGGTGGAGGAGATGGCCAGGCACGACGGCACGCCGTGTGGTCTGGCCGCGCGGGACACCCTGCGCACCGAGATGGGGTACGCCCTGCACGGCAACGAGCTCTCCCGGGAGATCACCCCCGTGATGGCCCGCACCGGCTGGGCGGTCGGCTGGAAGAAGGAGAGCTTCTGGGGCAAGGAGGCGCTGAGCGCCCAGCGCGAGGCCAAGGAGTCGCGCCTGTCCAACGGTCTGCTCGTCACCGGCCGCGGGATCCCGCGACCCGGCTGCACCGTGCACGACGCCGACGGCACGGAGATCGGCGTCGTGACCTCCGGCACCTTCAGCCCGACCCTGAAGCAGGGCATCGCGCTCGCGTTGCTCGACCGTGGGGTCGAGGAGGGTCAGGCGGTCACGATCGACGTGCGGGGCCGGAAGGTCGAGGCCGAGGTGAAGAAGCCGCCCTTCGTCCAGGGCGGCGCCTCCTCCTGACCGCCTGAGGTATGGAGCGCCCCGGCGGTGCCGGGGCCGCTCAGCGCCCGACGACGGGGGCCGAGCTCAGGTCGAGGACCCGCCCGGCCAGCACGACGTGCACCCCGGTGGCCACCGCCGAGAGTCGGCAGTTCACGTCGGCCAGCAGGTGGGCGAAGAGCCGGTCCCGGGGCTCGTCGGACCAGGTGAGCCCACTGGCGTCCTCGCTGACCAGCACGACCTCGAAGGGCAGGGCCTGGGCGGCCACCGCGAGCTCGTCGGCGAGCCCGTCGATGAGGGCCTTGGCGCCGGCCGGGTCCTCCCACAGGTCGTGGTCGTCGAGCTGACCGCGCAGCCATGCCCCGACGCAGTCGATGAGGACGGGGTTGCGCGAGCCGAGCAGGGCGCGGGTGAGGTCGCGGGTCTCCTCGGTGCGCCAGCCGGCCGGCCGTCGCTCCTGGTGCATCCGGATGCGGGAGCTCAGCTCGGGATCCACGTCCTCGCCCGGGTCCGGGCGGGTGGCGACGTAGGTGACCCGTTCGTGCCGTCTGAGCAGGTCCTCGGCGTGCCGTGACTTGCCGCTGCGCGTGCCGCCGAGCACCAGGGTCGTGGTCATCGCGGAACCCACTCCTCGTCGAAAGTTCGCCGGCGCGGGTCGGTTCGGGGGACGTTCGGGCAGGGGGACCCGCGCTCGTGCTGGGAGCATACAAGGCGACGGCGGGGGAGCGGTCGCGAGGGCGACAGCTCCCCCGCCGTCAGCGGCGGGTCGGTCGCCGGGTCAGCGACGGCCGCCCAGGATGCCGCCCAGGACGTCACCCAGGATGTTGCCGGAGCCGGCCTGGGGGCGCTGCCCGGTGGCGCCGCCGAGGGCCGAGCCGAGGACGTCCTGCAGGACCGAGGTCATGTCCATGCCGCCGTCCTGCCGGGCGTCCGACTGGCGGGGAGCAGCCTCACCCTGCCCGAGCGCGCCACCCGGCTGGTTGACGCCGCCGGCACCGTCGCCCTGCGGGAAGGACGCGCGCCCTCCGGTACCGGCCCCTGCGCCGGTCACCTGCTTGGCCAGCCAGGAGAGCACGATGGGCGCGAGGATCGGCAGCAGCTTGCGGACCAGGCCGCTGGAGGCGCCACCACCGATGCCACCGAGCTGGTTGACGATGGAGTCGGTGTTGCCGCCGAAGACGTGGCCGACGATCTTCTCGCCGTCCTGGGTGTCGATCCGGTCCACGGAGGGGTTGTCCGCGAGGTCGTCCTGGTGCTGGCCCAGGGCGTCGAGCAGGGACTCGGCGCCGGGGCGGCTCTGGGCGTTGGCGGTGAGGCCGCCCAGGAGCGCGGGCAACGAGGCCTGGACGGCCTGGCGGGTCGCCGCCGGGTCCTCCCCGAGCTGCTGCGCGATCTGCTCGGTGGGGATGGCCCTCATCAGCTGGTCGATCATCGTGTTCTCTCCGATCTCCGGCCCCGGGTGGGACCGGCGCTGGTTCCGAGACTAGGCCACCGAGGGGTTCCGGTCCTGGTGACGACGGCAAGCTGCGCACCGGGATGCCTCTGTGGGTGGTGGCGCCTAGGGTGGCCGGCATGAGCGACAGCTACACATGGACCTACGCCCGGCCCGACGGTGAGATCACCGACCTGGGGCTGGCCGCCGTGCAGTTCCCCACCCAGGCCGAGGCCGAGGCCTGGCTGTCCGAGGAGTGGACGACCCTCGCGGACGCGGGCGTGACGGAGGTGACGCTCCACCGGGACGACGAGGTGGTCTACGGGCCGATGAGCCTCTCGCCGGCCGACTGAGGGGGCCGCCTCAGCGGCGGTGCAGCTCCGCGCCCCGCTCGACGGCGGGCCGCGGCACGCGGCTCATCCGCATCTGGAAGGAGCGCAGGACCACGTACCACGCCGACCCCTTCGGCGGCTCCTTGTCGAAGGCGGCGACGAAGCGCTTCTTCGTGCGGCGCCACAGCAGCCAGCAGTCGATCACGGCGTAGAGCATGAGGCCGTAGGCGGCCAGGAAGCTCCAGACCCGCATCGCGTCGAAGGGCAGCAGCGACAGGGCCAGCACGACGAGCATGATCGGGAGCAGCAGCTCGCCGACGTTCCACCGCACGTCGACGGCGTCGCGCAGGAAGCGTCGCTCCGGGCCGCGGTCGCGGGCGGGGAGGTACTTCTCCTCGCCGGCCATCATCGCCTCGCGGACCCGGCCCCGCTCGGCGCGCATCCTGGCCTTGTCGTCGGCGGTCATCGACTTCTTGTCGACGACGAGGGGGCGCCGGTTGGCGGCCTCGGCCTCCTTGCGGCGCGGCGTCGGCCGGCCCTTGCCCTGCGGACGGGACGGGTCGGCCGGGGCGACGGTGGCCCCGGAGCTGAGCCCGGCGGAGGTGCCCTGCCCGTCGGCGGGCGCGGTCGACTTCTTCCACAGCGGCATGGCTCCAGTGTAGGTGGCGCCCCGGGCTCACCCGACCGCCCGCTCGCGCCCCGACTAGGCTGAGGCGTTGTGGAAGACGCATCGACCAACCCGTCCGCCGGCACCGACCGGACCGCCGAGCTCGCCGCCCGCGTGCGTGACCTCATGCCGGGCGTGCGCTCCGACCTGGAGGCGCTGACCCGCATCCCGTCGGTCTCGCTCGACTCCTTCGACCAGCAGCACGTCGAGGACAGCGCCGCCGCCACCGCCGACCTGCTGCGCGCCGAGGGGCTGGACGTCGAGATCGTCCGCGAGGGCGGCCGGCCCGCGGTCATCGGTCACCTGGCCGCGCCGGAGGGGGCGCCCACCGTCCTGCTCTACGCCCACCACGACGTGCAGCCACCCGGGGACGACGCCGACTGGGACACGCCCGTCTTCGAGCCCACCCAGGTGGGGGAGCGGCTCTACGCCCGCGGCGTCGCCGACGACAAGGCCGGGGTGATGGCTCACGTCGCGGCACTGGGGCCCACGGCGGCCGCCCGCCGGTGGGGGTCACCGTCTTCGTCGAGGGGGAGGAGGAGGTCGGCTCGGCCTCGCTGCCCACCATCCTCGAGCGGCACGGCGACCGGCTCGCCTGCGACGCCATCGTCCTGGCTGACTCCCACAACTGGAAGATCGGCGTCCCGCCCTGACCACCACCCTGCGCGGACTGGTGCGCGTCGTCGTGGAGGTCCGGGCGCTCGACCACGGCGTCCACAGCGGGATGTACGGCGGCCCGGTCCCGGACGGCCTCACCGCCCTCTGCCGACTGCGGCCACCCTGCACGACGACGCCGGCGACGTCGCCGTCCCGGGCTGATGAGCTCGGAGGCGGCCGACCTCGACTACCCGAGGAGGACCTGCGCTCCGACTCCGGCCTCGCTGAGGGCGTCCAGCCCATCGGCACCGGCTCGTTCCTGTCCCGCATGTGGACAAGCCGTCGATGACGGTCATCGGCATCGACGCGCCGTCGGTGGAGAGGGCCGCCAACCTGCTCACTCCCGTCGGCCGGGCCAAGCTGTCGATGCGGATCCACCCCGAGGAGTCGCCGGGGACCGCATACCTCGCGCTCAGGAAGCACCTGGAGGACAACGCCCCCTGGGGCTGCCAGGTCAGCGTCACCCTCGACGACGACGGCAGCGGATTCGCCGCGGACGCGCAGGGGCCGGTGTATGACGCGGCCCGGGCCGCCTTCCGCGACGCCTGGGACGGGGTCGAGCCGGTCGACATCGGCGTCGGCGGGTCCATCCCGTTCGTCGCGGCGTTCGCCGAGCGGTTCCCCGACGCGGCCATCCTCGTGACCGGGGTCGAGGACCCCGACACCGCGCGCACGCGGCGAACGAGAGCCTGCACCTGGGCGAGTTCGAGCGCGTCTGCCTGGCCGAGGCCCTCCTGCTGGAGCGGCTGTCCACGATCGAGAAGGAGGGCGTATGAGCGAGGGACAGGGCACGAAGGGCGGCGGCTACGTCAGCGAGGGGGGAGGGTACGAGCGCAAGACCGCTACATCCCTGAGCGGATCACCGCGACGGCCGCGACGGCTTCCCGGTGGAGCCCGGCCGCTACCGGCTGGTGGTCTCGCGGGCCTGCCCGTGGGCGCACCGCGCCATCCTCACCCGCAAGCTGATGGGGCTGGAGGACGTGCTGTCGATGGGGGTCGCAGGGCCGGTCCACGACGAGGACTCGTGGACCTTCGACCTCGACCCCGGCGGCGTCGGACCCCGTCCTGGGCATCCCGAGGCTCAAGGACGCCTACGACGCCCGCCCCGACGGCTACCCGGAGTCCGGCGTCACCGTGCCGGCGATCGTCGACACGACGACCGGGCAGGTGGCAACCAACGACTTCCACCAGATCGTCAAGGACCTGGTCACCGAGTGGACCGACCACCACCGGCCCGACGCGCCCGACCTGTGGCCGAGGCACTGCGGGAAGAGATCGAGGAGGTCTCCGACCTCGTCTACCAGGACGTCAACAACGGGGTCTACAAGTGCGGCTTCGCCGGGTCGCAGGAGGCCTACGAGGAGGCCTACGACGCGCTCTTCGCCCGCCTCGACTGGCTCTCGGAGCGGCTCGCCGGCCAGCGCTACCTCGTCGGCGACCAGCTCACCCTGGCCGACGTCCGCCTGTGGCCCACGCTGGTGCGTTTCGACGCGGCCTACCACGGGCACTTCAAGTGCAACCGCCAGAAGCTGACCGAGATGCCGGTGCTGTGGGCCTACGCCCGCGACCTGTGGCAGACCCACGACTTCGGCTCGACGGTGAACCTTGAGCACGTCAAGGCGCACTACTACGCCACCCACCTCGACATCAACCCCACCGGCATCGTGCCCAAGGGCCCGGACACCGCCGGCTGGGAGCAGCCGCACGGGCGCGAGTCGCTCGCCTGAGCCGAGCAGGTATGCCGAGAGGCCCGGTCCAGATGGACCGGGCCTCTCGGGTGGTGCAAATCAGTCAGCTCACGGCGCGGTGGTCTGGCTCGCCTCGTCCGTCTTGCTGGCGTCGGTGGAGGGCTCGACCGGCGTGATGGACTCAGTCTTGGCGGTGTCGCTGCCCGAGGGTGCGACGGTGCCGGTCTCGGCGTCTGAGGCGGGGACTGCACCCGGGGGCGGTGGCTCACAGTTCACGCACGGCGGTGTGGCTTCTGCACTGAACTCGATCGTGCCCGACCCGGACAGTCCGCTTTCGGAGGTCCACGTGTAGGTGCCGGTTCCGTAAATCGTTCCGTTCGCACTGTCGGGCTCACCTTGGATGGCCAGGTCGACGATCTGACACTGGGGGACCGTGCCGGTGTACTCGATTTCCAGCGGGTTCGGACTGACAGTCCACGGCGTAGATGGCCCGCCGTTAAGAGAGACTGCAACGTTCTCGAAGGTGATCGATACATCGCTACGGACATTCGTGCAGACGCGCGTGCGGATGACGTAGCCCTTGGTCACGCCGGTCTCTCGCTGGCACGAGGCGCCAGGCAACTTGCAGGCGATGCCGAGGTTCTCGAACCAGACTTCCTGCGAGGCCGCCATCGCCGGGGCTGCGCCAGCCACCGCGACGACGGGCACGCTCCACGCGGCCCCCTTGACGAGTGTGCGGCGGGACGGGCCGCGTGAGGTGGTGCTCATCTGTGTGTCTCCCCTTGCTGTCTTCCTGCGGTGAACCTGCTTGCGCACACGGGTATGCGCCCACGGTCACTGTAGCGGCATACCCAGGAGGCGTAAACCCGGATGTGCTATGGGGTGTGTCACGTGTCGGCAAAACGGGTGGGCGCGTCCCGTAACCTTGCTCCTCGTGACCAGTGACACCCAGCTTCTGGACGATCCGGCGACCGGCGACGCGCTCGCCGACTCCACCTCCGACGCCTCCCTGCAGCGCAGCATCGCGCGCAGCGCCCAGATCGAGGCCGACCTCGAGGTCCACCCCGAGCGCTACCGCATGCTGACCGGTGACCGCCCGACGGGACACCTGCACCTGGGCCACTACTTCGGGTCGCTGCGCAACCGGGTGGCGCTGCAGGACAAGGGCGTGGACACCTTCGTCCTCATCGCGGACTACCAGGTCATCACCGACCGGGACGAGGTCGCGAGCATCCAGGAGCGCGTCTTCTCGCTGCTCGCCGACTACCTGGCTGTCGGCCTGGACCCGGCGCGGACGACGGTCTTCACGCACTCCTCGATCCCCGCCCTCAACCAGCTCATGCTGCCTTTCCTGTCGCTGGTCACCGACAGCGAGCTGCGCCGCAACCCCACCGTCAAGGCCGAGCAGGAGGCGACCGGCGGCCGGCCGATGAGCGGGCTGATGCTGACCTACCCCGTCCACCAGGCCGCGGACATCCTCTTCTGCAAGGCCAACGTCGTCCCCGTCGGGAAGGACCAGCTGCCCCACCTGGAGCAGACCCGCGTCGTCGCCCGCCGCTTCGACGAGCGCTACGGCCGCGCCGGCGACCGGAGCGTCCCCGTCTTCCCCGCCCCGGACGCGCTGCTCTCCGAGGCCCCGAACCTCCTCGGCACCGACGGCACCAAGATGAGCAAGTCCCGTGGCAACACGATCGAGCTGCGGATGTCCGCCAACGACACGGCCAAGGTGCTGAAGAAGGCTGTCACCGACTCCGACCGCCACATCACCTACGATCCGGCCGCCCGCCCCGAGGTCTCCAACCTCGTCCAGCTCGCCGCGCTCACCACCGGCCGGGACCCGCTCGTCATCGCCGAGGAGATCGGCGACGGCGGCTCCGGCGCCCTCAAGAAGCTCGTCACCGAGGCGGTCAACGAGCACTTCGCGCCCATCCGGGCCCGCCGCGCCGAGCTCGAGGCAGACCAGGCGCACCTGCGCTCGGTGCTGGCCGACGGGAACGCCCGCGCCACGGAGATCGCGGAGGCCACCCTCGCCGAGGTGCGCGAGGCCATGCAGATGGTCTACGGCTGACCGACTCCTCATATATAGGTATGCCGCACCACCCCGGAGCCGCACGCGGACCCCGCGTCGTCGTGGTCGTCGACCGGCCGGGGACCGGTTGCCCGCCGGGATCGCCGAGCAGGTCGCGGGGGGGTGGGCGGCGAGCGCCCCGCACGTGCAGGTCGGGGCGTTCTCCTCCCACGACGGCGGCGCCGGCTTCGCGGCCGTGGTCGCCGAGCGTCTGGGCGCAGCCCTGCACCCGGTGGTGGTCCCCGGACCCACCGGGGCCGACGTGCCCGCCGCGGTCGCGGTGGTGGGGGACGCCGAGGGTGGCACCGCATACCTCGACACCGCGCAGGTCGCCGGCCGCCACCTCGTGGGCGCCGACCGCCTGCGCGACCCGGACGGTATGACGAGCGCCGGCGTCGGTCGGCTGCTCGCCCTGGCGCGGGGGACGGGGGTGCGGCGCGTCGTCGTGGGCGTCGGACCCCTGGCCTGCCACGACGGTGGCGCCGGTCTGCTCGCCGCGCTGGGAGCGGGGGCGGACCTGACCGACCTGCGGGCGGTCCGCGACGACTGGGCCGGGACCCAGCTCGTGCTCGCGTCGACGACCGAGTCGCCCCTGCTGGGCTTCTCCGGTGCCAGCGCCTCCCTCGGGGAGCTCGGCGTGGCTCCCGAGGTGACCCAGCGGCTCGAGACCGCGATGGGTGACGTGGCCGACCGCGTCAACGCCGTGCTGCCGCCCGCGCGCGACCTGCTCACCGGGCTCCCCCGCCGGCCGGAGCGGGCGGCCGGGGCCGGTGCCGGGGGAGGGGTCGGCTACGCGCTCCAGCTGCTCGGCGCGCGCACCGACACCGGTGCCCGGCTGCTGCTGGACGAGCTCGGCATCCGCCCGCTGCTGCCGGGGTCGCTGCTGGTCCTGGTCACCGACGCCTACGACCACCACACGGTCCACGAGGGCGTGGTGGCCGAGACGGCGCGCGCAGCCCTGGAGACGGCGACCCCGACCGTCGTCCTGGCCCGCGAGGTCGCGGTCGGACGACGCGAGGGTATGTCGCTCGGCATCAGCGGCTCCTACGCCCTCCGCCCCGGGGAGGACCTCGCCGCGCTTGCCGGCCGGGTGGCCCGGACCTGGACGCCCGCACCGCCAACGACCTGAGCCGCCCCCGACCGCCTGAGTCGACACAGCCCGGTGACGTACCCTGTCCTGAGCGGGAACATTCGGGCCTGACCCGGGCGTTGCCCCCAGAGCATCGACATCCCTGAAGGAGATGACCGCTTCATGACCGACACCCAGAGCACCGCGACCCACGGCGTCAAGCTGTCCGACGTGGCGGCCACCAAGGTCAAGAGCCTGCTGGAGCAGGAGGGTCGGAGCGACCTGCGTCTGCGCATCGGCGTGCAGCCCGGCGGCTGCTCCGGCCTGATCTACCAGCTCTACTTTGACGAGCGCACCCTGGACGGTGACCTCTTCGCCGACTTCGACGGTGTCGAGGTCGTCGTGGACCGCATGAGCGCCCCCTACCTCGACGGCGCCTCGATCGACTTCGCCGACACCATCGAGAAGCAGGGCTTCACCATCGACAACCCCAACGCCGGCAGCTCCTGCGCCTGCGGCGACAGCTTCAGCTAGTCACGCCCCGAAGACCCCCGTGCCCACCCGGGCGCGGGGGTCTCGTCGTCCCCTGGCTCGATCGGCAAGACTGGTGATATGCCCGTCGAGCCGCCACCGACCCCCTGGGTGCTGACCCCGGCCGGGGCCGGTCCCGGGGAGGACCTCGTTGCGGTCGGGGGTGACCTGGAGCCGGGGACCCTCCTGGCGGCCTACCGGGCGGGCCTGTTCCCCATGGGGCTCGGCGTCGGCGGGGGGCCTCCGCTGGGCTGGTGGTCACCCGACCCGCGCGGGGTGATGCTGCCGGGGGACCTGCACGTCAGCCGCTCCCTGCAGCGGTCGCTGCGTCGCTTCGAGGTCTCCGTCGACGCCGCCTTCGACCGGGTCGTGGAGGGGTGCGCCGACCCGCGGCGGGACGGGGCGTGGATCACGCCGGAGATCGGGACCGCCTACCGTCGACTGCACGACCTGGGTTGGGCCCACTCGGTCGAGGTGTGGCAGGAGGGGGAGCTGGTGGGCGGGCTCTACGGCGTGGCGGTCGGGGGGCTCTTCGCCGCCGAGTCGAAGTTCCACCGGGTCACCGACGCGTCCAAGGCGGCCGTCGTCGCGCTGGTGCGGGTGCTCGAGCAGGACGGTATGCCGTGGCTGCTCGACGTGCAGTGGCGGACCGACCATCTGGCGACGCTGGGGGTGCGTGAGATGCCCCGTGAGGACTACCTCCGACGACTCCGCGAGGTGCGGTCCGCACCCCTGCCCAACCGGTGGCGCGCCATACCTTCCTGACCGCCTCCCCTCGTGCGAGAATCGCCCGAGGGAAGGGTAGAGTCCCTCCCAGTCATGCCCGGCAGCGCGAGAAGTGTGAGGTGGATAGTGCGACGCCTTGAGGAGACCCGGCCCAGTCCGGCCCGCAGGCGGTGGGGGACCGCCGCCGTGGTCGCCGCCGCGTCCCTGCTGCTGAGCGGCTGCGGCGCCTTCGGTGAGGCGGGCGGCGTGCTCCCCATGCCGGAGCCGGTCACCGAGGTCGGCCCGGACATCGTGGCCTTCTGGAACGGCACGTGGATCGCCGCCTGGGGTGTGGGCATCCTGGTCTGGTTCCTCATCCTCTGGGCGGTCTTCGCCTACCGGCGCCGCTCCGACGACGAGGTCCCCACCCAGTTCCGCTACCACGTGCCGCTGGAGATCCTCTACACCGTCGTCCCGATCTTCATGGTCGCGACCCTGTTCGGCCAGACCGTGCAGCTCGAGAACAAGATTCGCGAGATCCAGGACGACCCGGACGTCGTCGTCAACGTCGCCGGCAAGAAGTGGAGCTGGGACTTCAACTACGTCAACGAGGACGTGCACATCGCGGGCATCCAGGCCCACGACCTCAACGAGGGGGAGGAGGGTGTGCCGGAGACGCTGCCGACGATGGTGCTCCCCGTCGACTCCCGGGTCGAGTTCGTGCTCACCTCGCGCGACGTCATCCACTCCTTCTGGGTCCCGCAGTTCCTCACCAAGCTCGACATGATCCCCGGCCGGGTCAACATCCTGCAGGTGACCACCACGCAGGAGGGCACCTTCCAGGGCAAGTGCGCCGAGCTGTGCGGCGCCTACCACTCGGAGATGCTCTTCCAGGTGCAGGTCGTGTCCCAGGACGACTACGACCAGTTCATCGAGGACCTGCGTGCCTCGGGCAACACGGGTCTGCTCGGTCCCGAGCTCGACCAGTACGAGCTCCAGGTCGACCAGGCGGAGAAGATCAACCTCGACGCGGCCAACCAGGACTAAGGACAGACCTATGGCGACGATCACCGGACCTTCCCTGACCCCCTCGACCCTGCCCGAGGGCACCGAGCGCCCCGAGGAGCGCAGCTCCTTCGTCCGCAACGCGGTCAAGGTGCTCACCACCACCGACCACAAGGTCATCGGCAACCTCTACTTCGCCACCACGATGTTCTGGTTCATCGTCGGTGGCCTCATGGCGCTGGTCATTCGCGCCGAGCTGTTCACCCCCGGCCTGCAGGTCGTGGACAACCCGGACGTCTACAACCAGATGTTCACCATGCACGGCACGATCATGCTGCTGATGTTCGCGACGCCGCTGTTCGCCGGCTTCGCCAACGCGCTGGTGCCCCTGCAGATCGGCGCACCCGACGTCGCCTTCCCGCGGCTGAACATGCTGGCCTACTGGTTCTTCTCCTTCGGCAGCCTCATCGCCGTCGGTGGCTTCCTCACCCCGGGCGGCTCGGCGGCCTTCGGGTGGACCGCCTACATGCCCCTGGCCGGGCCGACCCACAGCCCCGGCCTGGGCGGTGACCTGTGGGTCCTCGGCCTGGCGATCTCCGGCTTCGCGACCATCTTCGGCGGGGTCAACTTCATCACCACGATCCTGTGCATGCGGGCCCCCGGCATGACGATGTTCCGGATGCCGATCTTCACCTGGAACGTCCTGGTGACCTCGATCCTCGTCCTCATCGTCTTCCCGGTCCTGGCCGCTGCCTTATTCGGCATGGCCGTCGACCGGCTCTTCGGCTGGCACATCTACGACCCGGCCTACGGCGGCGCCCTGCTGTGGCAGCACCTCTTCTGGTTCTTCGGCCACCCCGAGGTCTACATCATCGCGCTGCCCTTCTTCGGCATCATCTCCGAGGTCATCCCGGTCTTCTCCCGCAAGCCGCTGTTCGGCTACAAGACGCTGGTCTTCGCGACGATGGCGATCGCCGCCCTGTCCGTGGCGGTGTGGGCCCACCACATGTACGCCACCGGTGCGGTCCTGCTCGAGTTCTTCGCCATCATGACGATGCTCATCGCGATCCCGACGGGCGTGAAGTTCTTCAACTGGATCGGCACCATGTGGAAGGGCTCGATCAGCATGGACACCCCCATGCTGTGGGCCGTCGGCTTCATGGTGACCTTCCTCTTCGGCGGTCTCACCGGTGTCATCCTGGCCAGCCCCGCCCTGGACTTCCAGGTCACCGACAGCTACTTCGTCGTCGCCCACTTCCACTACGTGGTCTTCGGCACCGTCGTCTTCGCGATGTTCGCCGGGTACTACTACTGGTGGCCCAAGTTCACCGGGCACATGCTCGACGAGACGCTGGGCAAGATCCACTTCTGGCTGCTCTTCATCGGTTTCCACGGGACCTTCCTCATCCAGCACTGGCTGGGGGTGTCGGGTATGCCGCGTCGTTACGCCGACTACATGCCCGAGGACGGCTTCACCTGGATGAACCAGGTGTCCACGGTCTTCTCCTTCGTGCTTGCCGTCTCGATGCTTCCCTTCTTCTACGCCGCGTGGAAGAGCTTCAAGACGCCCAAGGTCACCGTGGACGACCCGTGGGGCTGGGGCACGTCGCTGGAGTGGGCTACCTCCTGCCCGCCCCCGCGCCACAACTTCACCTCCATCCCGCGGATCCGCTCCGAGCGCCCGGCCTTCGACATGAACCACCCGGAGATCGGCAGCCTCGAGTCGCCCGAGCCGGACAAGGGCGTCGCCGAGGTCCTGCTCGGCGGACCGACCACCGACCCCGCCGGTCGCACCGGCACCGACACCGGTGGCTACACCGGAGAGGAGCGCTGACCCATGAAGGCTGAGACCAAGGTCTTCTTCGTCCTGGTCCCGTTCTTCCTGCTGATGACGGTGATCTACGCCTACTTCACCGACTTCTCGGAGTGGGTCGGCATCATCGGGCTCTTCCTCACGGCGCTCTTCGCGGCGTGGATCGCCGCCTACCTCTGGCTGACCGGGCGCAAGACCGACCCGCGCCCGGAGGACAACCTGCAGGGCGAGATCTCCGACGCCTCCGGCGACTTCGGCCACTTCGCGCCCTACAGCTGGTGGCCGCTCTGGCTGGGGCTGTCGACCAGCATCCTCGTCCTGGGCATCGCCGTGGGCTGGTGGCTGGTCATCGTCGCCGCACCCTTCGTCGTGCTGGCCGTCATCGGCTGGACCTTCGAGTTCTTCCGCGGGACCAAGGCCGTCTGAGCCCCCCCACGAGCAACGGCACAGGGCCCGACCACCAGGTCGGGCCCTGTGCCGTGTCCGTGGCCCGCGGGAGCCCGGAGGGGCAGCGGGTCAGGAGGTGAGCAGGATGAGCTTGCCGGTCGTGCCGCCGCCCTCGAGGTCGCTCTGCGCCCGTCCGGCGTCCGCCAGCGGGTAGCGCCCCCCGATCCGGATCTGCAGACGACCCTCGGCGATGGCGCCGAGCACCTCACCGGCCCGCCACACGAGCTCGTCCCGGTCGGCGGCGTAGTGCGCCAGGCTCGGGCGGGTGAGGTAGAGCGACCCCCGCTGGTTGAGCAGCTGCGGGTCGACCGGTGGGACGGCGCCGCTGGCCGCGCCGAAGAGGACCATCATCCCGCGCGGACGCAGCAGCTGCAGACCCGCGTCGAAGGTGTCCTTCCCGACGCCGTCGTAGACGACGTGCACCCCGGCCCTCGGTGAGGCGGGAGGCCTCGGCCTCGAGGTCGACCTCGCGGTAGAGGACGGTGTCGCTCGCGCCGTGCGCGCGGGCCAGCTCGGCCTTGTCCTGGCTGCCGACCGTCCCGATCACCCGGACGCCCTTGTCGCGCAGCATCTGGCACAGCAGCAGGCCCACTCCTCCGGCCGCCGCGGTGACCAGGGCCGTCTGTCCCTCCGCCGCCGGGAAGGTGGAGTTCACCAGGTAGTGGGCCGTCATGCCCTGGAGCATGCTCGCCGCGGCGATCTCCAGGTCGACCCCGTCCGGCACCGGCACCACCCGGTCGGCCGCGATCACGACCTGCTCCGCATACCCGGTCTGGGGGGTCATCGCCCAGGCGACCCGGTCACCGACGGAGACGCCCTCGACGCCGGCCCCGACCGCGGAGACCGTGCCGGCACCCTCGCTGCCGGCGACGAAGGGCAGCGGCAGGGGGTAGTCCCCCCGGCGCTGGTAGACGTCGATGAAGTTGACGCCGGCGGCGGTCACGTCGACCCGCACCTGCCCCTCACCGGGCTCGGGGGTCTCCCGCTCGACGACGGTGAGGGCCTGCGGCCCTCCTGGCTCTTCCACGATGACAGCACGCATGCCTGCGACGGTAGCGCAGGCGGGTGCGGCGACCCGGGTCGCCCCGTCAGGTCGTGGCGGCGGCCCAGCGCCGGACGACATCGGTGGCCGCGCCGCCGTCGATGGCGGCCGCCGCCCGGTCCATCCCCGCCCGGACCAGCTGGTGCAGCTCGGTCTCGTCGGCGGGATGGGTGCCTGCCTCGCCGGCGTCGAGCAGAGCCAGGGCGGTCCCGGCGTTGAGCAGGACCGCGTCCCGCACGGCCCCGCGCTCCCCGGCGAGCAGCTGCCGGGTGACCTGGGCGTTGTGCTCCGCGTCGGCCCCGCGCAGAGCGTCGACCGGGTGCAGCGGGAGTCCCAGGCGCTCGGGGTCGAGCCGCCACTCCCGGACCTCGCGTCCCGGGACCCCGTCCACCCACCACAGACGGGTGGTCGTGGCGGGGGTGATCTCGTCCAGCCCGTCCTCCCCGCGGAAGACGGCGGCGGCGGTCCCGCGCGCCGCGAAGACGCCGGCCAGCAGCGGAGCCATCCGCGCGTCCGCCGAGCCCACCGCGGCATACCGGGGCTGGGCGGGGTTGGTCAGCGGGCCGAGGAAGTTGAAGGCCGTCGCGACGCCGAGGTCCTTGCGCACGGCGGCGGAGTGGCGCATCGCCGGGTGGAAGGTCTGGGCGAAGCAGAAGGTGATGCCCGTCTCGTGCAGCACCTCGGCGACCCGCTCGGGGGACAGGTCCAGGCGCACGCCGAGGGCCTCGATCATGTCGGCGGACCCGGACCGGCTCGAGCTGGCGCGGTTGCCGTGCTTGACGACCCGGGCGCCTGCCGCCGCCATGACGATCGCCGACATGGAGGAGATGTTGACGGTCATCGCCCGGTCCCCACCGGTGCCGACGATGTCGATGGTGGGGCCGTCGACGGTGAAGCGGTGCGCGTGCTGCAGCATCGTGCTCGCGAGCCCGGTCATCTCCGGCACGGTCTCGCCCTTGGCCCGCAACGCCGTGAGGAACGAGGCCAGCTGGACGGGGGAGGCCTCCCCGGACATGATGCGGTCCATGGCCCAGGCGGCCTGTTCGACGCCCAGGTCCTCACCCTGCAGGAGCGAGGTGAGCAGGTCCGGCCAGGTGGGGGAGGGGGCGTCGGTGGACGGCGGGGTGCTGCCCGTGCTCACCGGCGCGCGAGGTCGGCGACGGCGGCGCGCAGGCGCTCCTCGTCGAGCGGCCGGGCCAGGACGGCGTCGGCCAGCGACCAGGTGGCCAGCCAGCCGTCACCGGGGCGGCCGGTCAGCACCAGGATCGGGGGGCAGTCGAAGATCTCGCTCTTGAGCTGGCGGGCCACGCCCATCCCGCCGTAGGGCTGGGACTCCCCGTCCAGGACGAGGACGTCGTAACCACCGGACTGCACCTCCAGCAGGGTGGCGGCGGGCGTCGCGCACTCCTGCCACCGGGTGATCCGCACGTCCTCGGCGGGCTCGTCGCCGACGGCGATCCGCACGGCGTCGCGGACCCCGCGGTCGTTCGCGTAGAGGAGCACCGAGACCTCACGGGTCGACTGCGAGGGGACTGCAGGAGTCGTCATGATGGGATCGTACCGAGCCTTTCCCGACGGGGGGGACCACGGGGGCACGCCACGCGGGACAAGGGGGTGGCGCACCGGGCCCGGTCGTGGGCCATAATGTGCGGGTGGCGACGACACCTGCAGCAACGATGACCGACGCGGAGCGGTTCCACCTCACCGCGACCGGGCCTGCGACGCGGCCCAACATGACGGCCGTGGGCACCATGGTCTGGCTGGGCAGCGAGATCATGTTCTTCGCCGGGCTCTTCGCCATGTACTTCACGATCCGCTCGGTGTCCCCGGACCTGTGGGCCGAGCGCACCGAGTACCTCGACCTCACCTTCGCCAGCATCAACACGATGATCCTGGTCATCTCCTCCCTCTGGTGCCAGTTCGGCGTGTGGGCGGCGGAGAAGGGGATCCCGCACCGCACCGGCCGCCTGCTGGAGGTGGGCAAGTGGGGGATGCGCGAGTGGTACACCCTGACCTTCCTCTTCGGCGCCACCTTCATCGCCGGCCAGGTCTGGGAGTACGCCACGCTCACCATGGAGGGGGTCACCCCGACCGCCGACCCGTACGGGTCGGTGTTCTACATCACGACCGGTTTCCACGGGCTGCACGTCACCGGGGGTCTGCTGGCCTTCCTGCTCATCATCGGCCGCAGCTTCACCGCCAAGCGTTACACGCACGCCCAGGCCACGGGAGCGGTCGTCACCTCCTACTACTGGCACTTCGTCGACGTCGTGTGGATCGCGCTGTTCGCCGTGATCTACCTCATCCGGTGACCTCATGGCCGGACCCACCGCCCCGTCCCCACGTCCCCACCCTCGGAAGGACCGACGAGTGAACTCCCTCGCCGCCCGCCGCCGCAGCCCCATGGCGCTGCTGGTGCTGCTCCTGCTCGGGCTGGGCTTCACCGGCACCGCCTACGCGGCGCTGCAGCCCTCCGCCACGCTCGGGACCTCGAGCACCACGGTCTCCGCCGACGACATCGAGGCGGGCGAGCAGCTCTTCCTCGCCAACTGCGCCACCTGCCACGGCACCAACGCCGAGGGCACCCCGGACGGCCCGTCCCTGCACGGTGTCGGCGCGGCCTCGGTGGACTTCCAGGTCGCGACCGGTCGGATGCCCCTGCCCGCACCCACGGTGCAGGCCCGGCGCAACGCCTCGCAGGTGCAGTTCAGCCAGGAGCAGATCACCCAGATGGCGGCCTGGGTGGACTCCCTCGGCCCCGGCCCGGACGTGCCGGACGAGGAGTGGCTCGACTACGCCCAGGGTGACCCGGCCAACGGCGGTGCCATCTACCGCACGAACTGCGCCATGTGCCACAACTCCTCCGGCACCGGCGGCGCGCTGACCCGCGGCAAGTACGCCCCACCCTGATGAACGTCGAGGCCGTCCACATCTACGAGGCCATGGTCACCGGCCCGCAGTCGATGCCGGTCTTCAACGACGAGAACATCACCCCGGAGGAGAAGCGGGACGTCATCGCGTTCCTCAAGTACATCGAGGAGGGCGGCAACGACCACGGCGGTCACACCCTGGGCAGCCTGGGCCCCGCCGGCGACGCCCTCTTCGCCTGGACGATCGGCATCGCCGCCTTCATCGGCGCGGCCATCTGGCTCGGACGGAAGGCGGCCTGACATGGCGGACACCCACGACGACCGGCCCGTGCCGACCGAGGCCGGGCAGAGGGCAGGCGCGCTGAGCACCGAGCGGTTCGAGAACCCCGGCCTGCCGCCGCACGTGCCGCGGCGTGCCGACGTCGACCCGAAGGCGGCCGACCGCGCCAGCCTCCAGGTGGTCATCCTCTTCTCGCTCTCGGCGCTGGCCTCGATCGCCTTCGTGGTCGCCTACTACGCCATCGACCCCGACCTCAAGGGCTACCTCCTGGGCATCGGGGAGATGAACCTCTTCCACCTGGCCCTGGGTGTGACGATGGGCATCTCGCTGCTGGGCATCGGTCTGGGCACGATCCACTGGGCCAAGACCCTCATGCCCGACCAGGAGGTCGTCGAGGAGCGTCACCCGCAGGCCTCCGAGGAGGACGACCGGGTCGCGGTCGGCCAGACCCTCTCGCACGGCTGGCGCAGCTCGCAGCTGAACCGCCGCACCGCGATCCTCGGGTCTGCCGGGGGAGCGCTCGGGCTCTTCGCCCTCCCGCTGGTGCTGCCGGTGGTCGCCGGGCTGGGGCCGCGTCCGCGCCAGGAGCTCTACCACACCAACTGGGAATCGGGGATGCGGCTCATGATCGACCCGTCCGGGACGCCGATCCGCGCCGCGGACGTCACCCAGGGCTCGGTCTTCCACGTCATGCCGGACGGCTTCGTCGGGTATGAGGCCTTCGAGGAGCTCGGTGCCGAGGAGGCGATGATCTCCAAGGGCAAGGACCAGGTCATCCTGGTCAAGCTCGACCCCTCCCTCATCAAGAGCCAGAAGCAGCGCGACTGGGGGTATGACGGCATCGTCGCCTACTCCAAGGTCTGCACCCACGTCGGCTGCCCGGTGGCGCTCTACGAGCAGCAGACGCACCACCTGCTCTGCCCGTGCCACCAGTCCACCTTCGACATGACCGACGACTGCAAGGTCATCTTCGGTCCGGCGAAGCGCCCCCTGCCCCAGCTGCCGATCACCGTGGACGACGAAGGTTACCTCGTGGCCGCGGACGAGTTCCGGGAGCCCGTCGGTCCCAGCTTCTGGGAACGCAACCGTCCCGGGCTCCTCGGTGGAGGTAACGAGTCATGACCACCCACGTGCCCCAGGGCGCCGGCCACCTGCGCAGCGACACGACCGTCACCCAGGACCGACCCTTCGACCAGACCAACCAGGCCTCGCCCGACGCCCAGTTCCCCAGGGCGTTGGTGTGGGCTGACGAGCGCACGGGCGCCGCCAAGGGTCTGCGCTTCATCCTCAAGAAGGTCTTCCCCGACCACTGGAGCTTCCTGCTCGGCGAGGTCGCGATGTACTCCATGGTCATCGCCCTCATCACCGGCACCTTCCTCACCCTGTGGTTCGTGCCGAGCATGGGGCACGTGACCTACGAAGGCTCCTACGTCCCCCTCAAGGGCATCGGCATGTCCGAGGCCTACCGTTCCACCCTCGACATCAGCTTCGAGGTCAAGGGCGGGCTGCTCATGCGCCAGCTGCACCACTGGTCGGCGCTGTTCTTCATCGTCGGCATCGCGCTGCACGCGGCCCGCGTCTTCTTCACCGGCGCCTTCCGCAAGCCGCGGGAGATCAACTGGGTCATCGGCGTCGTGCTCTCCCTGCTGGCCGCGATCGAGGGCTTCGCCGGATACTCCCTGCCGGACGACCTGCTCTCGGGCACCGGCATCCGGGCGATGAACGGCTTCATGATGTCGGCGCCGGTCATCGGCACCTGGCTCACGTTCTTCGTCTTCGGCGGCGAGTTCCCCGGTGAGGCGATCATCCCCCGCCTCTACATCGCGCACGTGCTGCTGCTGCCCGCGATCATCGTCGGGCTCTTCGTGGCCCACCTGCTGCTCGTCGTCGTGCACAAGCACACCCAGTACCCCGGCCCGGGCCGCACGGACGACAACGTCGTCGGCTACCCGATCATGCCGGTCTACGCCGCCAAGGCCGGTGGCTTCTTCTTCGTCGTCTTCGGCATCACGGCCCTCATCTCCGCGCTGGTCCAGATCAACGCGGTGTGGGCCTACGGGCCCTACGACCCGACGCAGGTGACGGCCGGGTCGCAGCCGGACTTCTACATGTGGTTCTCCGACGGGGCGCTGCGCTTGCTGCCCGGCTGGCTGGAGTTCGAGCTGTTCGGCACCGTCTGGAGCATGAACATCTTCCTCGGCTCGCTGCTGCTGCTGCCGCTGGTCTGGCTGATCCTGGGCGCCTATCCCTTCTTCGAGGCCTGGATCACCGGTGACAAGCGCGAGCACCACCTGCTGCAGCGTCCGCGGAACGCCCCGGTCCGCACCGCCATCGGTGCCGCCGGCATCTCGATGTACCTCGTGCTCGCGCTGGCCTGCATCAACGACATCCTGGCCATCAAGCTGGGGATGTCGATCAACGACCTGACGATCATCTTCCGGATCTCGTTCTTCGTCCTGCCGGTCATCGTCTTCTACGTGGTCAAGCGGCTGTGCATGTCGCTGCAGCGGCACGACCGCGAGCGGGTCCTGCACGGCAACGAGTCCGGCAACATCGTCCGCACCCCCGAGGGCAAGTTCTTCGAGGTGCACGAGCCCCTGGACCCCTACGAGCGCTGGACGCTCGTGCAGCACGACACCCCGCAGCCGCTGGCCCTCACCCAGGGTCCGGGTGTGGACGAGCACGGCGTCGCCCGCAAGCAGGGGGCACTGTCCGGGGTCCGGAACTCCCTGTCGAGCTTCTTCTACAAGGACGCCGTCACGCCGGTGACCCCGGCGGAGCTGGCTGCCTCTGCCCACCACGGGGAGCACGAGGCGCTCGACAGCGCCCACAGCCCGCAGCTCGGCATCCCGGTCAAGGACTCCGCCGGTGACGACGACTTCGAGGACGAGCACGGCGCAGCCGTGCAGGCCCCGCGTCATCATCACTGAGCCCGACGAGGCACGCCGCCCCGATCCCTGCGTGGACGGGGCGGCGTCGCCGTGCCCGGACTGTGGCGGTGTCCACGAGCCCCTGGAGATGTCCCGGGAGGAGTTCGAGGAGGCGGTCGGCGACGCGCTGGACCTCGTGCCGGAGGCGCTGATGGACCAGCTCGACAACGTGGTCTTCCTCGTCGAGGACGAGCCGCCCCCGGACGACCCCGAGCTGCTCGGGGTCTACGACGGGGTCCCCCTGACCGAGCGCGACCTGTCCTGGGGAGGCTCCGTCCCCGACCGGATCACGATCTTCCGCGGTCCGCTGCTGCGCCTGTGCGGCGACCGCGAGGAGCTGCTCGACGAGATCGCCGTCACGGTGGTCCACGAGATCGCCCACCACTTCGGCATCGACGACGACCGCCTGCACGAGCTGGGCTGGGGCTGAGGGAGCGGACGGGGCTGGGACCGGGGGACGGGGCCGGGGGGACGGGGCTGAGACCCGGGGCTGAGACCGGAGGCCGCGGCCTCCCGCTACAGTGAGCAGGTGATTTCCGCCATTGTCCTCATCAAGGCCGAAGTGGCCCACATCCCGGAGGCCGCCCGCGAGATCGCCGGCATCGACGGCATCACCGAGGTCTACTCCGTCACCGGTGACGTCGACCTCATCGCGGTCGCGAGGGTGTCCCGGCACGAGGACTTCGCCGACGTCATCGCCGACCGTCTGAACAAGGTGCAGGGGGTGCTGGAGACCAACACCCACATCGCCTTCCGCACCTACTCCGCCGACGACCTGGACGCCGGCTTCGCCCTCGGTCTCGACGACGCCTGAGGCCGGGGCGCCGCCAGGCCTGGGCCAGGCCGGCGACCGTGCCGCTCAGACGGGCACGGCTCCGACCGGGCGGTCCAGCGGGCGGGCGGGAGCACGGTCGACCCACTCCACCTCGCCCCACGTCCGGGCCTGCGGCTCCAGCGCGGCCCGGCTGCCGCCGGCACCGTCCACGGGGCAGGTCCACTCACCATGGAGGGTCACCAGCCGCGTCCCCTCCGACTCCAGCCAGCCCAGGATCAGCTCGGTCTCCTCGGGCAGGGCGGTGCGACCGGGCTCGGGGATCACCACCTCGGCCGTCTCCCGCAGCGCGGCGACGTAGGGCAGGGGGTCGGCCCCCGCGGGCTCACGGAGGCGCCCGCGAGCCTGCCGTGACGGACGCAGACGAGCTCCCACCCGCCCCCCTCCCGGCGGCGGGCCGCGACGATCTCCGGCGTGGCGGTCACGGGGCGCAGCCGCTGCGCCCGGGCCGACGCCCGCACGAGCGCCATCATCCGGTCCCGCAGCGTGCCGGCCTCCTCGAAGCGCTCCTGCGCCGCAAGGGTGTCCAGCCGCTCCAGCAGGGCGGAGACGACCTCGCGGGAGCTGCCGCCGAGCGCGGCCGCCGCCCGCCCGGCGACCTGGGCGTAGTCCTCCGCCGTCTGTGCCCCCACGCACGGCCCGCCGCAGCGGCCCAGGTCGAAGAGCATGCACGCCGAGTCGCTCGGCCGGGTCGGCGACAACCGCGCGGTGCACTGCCGCAGGGGCAGCACCTCCTGCAGGGCCGTGACGGCGGCCTCCGCCGTGCGGCGGGAGGCGAACGGCCCGGCGTAGTGGGCGTCGTCGTCCTTGACCACGCGCACGACCGACAACCGGGGGAAGGCCTCCGTCGTGAGCTTGACCCAGACGGCCTTCTCGGGGTGGCGGGAGCGTCGGTTGTAGCGCGGCTTGTGCTCGGCGATCAGCCGGAGCTCGCGGACCTGGGCCTCCAGGCGCGTCTGGCACACGATGGGGGTCAGGGACTCGGCCAGCCCGACCATCTCGGCCATCCGGCGCCGGGTCTCCGAGGCCGTGAAGTAGGTGAGCGTGCGCCGGCGCAGGTCGCTCGCGGTGCCGACGTAGAGCGGCTCGCCCCGACGGTCGCGGAAGACGTAGACACCGGGGGCCGAGGGCATCGCCTCGGCGAGGAAGCGCTTGCGCCGCTGGGCCGGGCTGACCCGCGAGCTGTAGGACTGCAGCTCCTCCAGCGTGTGGACGCCGAGGTTGCCCACGCGCTCGATCAGGCCGTGCAGGACGTCGACCGTGGCCCGGGCGTCGTGCAGGGCGCGGTGGTCCGGGGTGGTGGTCGCGCCGAACAGCCGGGCCAGGCTGGACAGCTTGTGGTTGGGCGCCTCGTCCTTGTGCACGAGCGCCCGGGCCAGCCGCACGGTGTCGATCACCGGGTGACCGGGCCACGGGTGACCGGTCTCGAGGGCGGCGGCCTTGAGGAAGGAGATGTCGAAACCCGCGTTGTGGGCCACCAGCACCGCACCGGCGGAGAACTCCAGGAACTGCGGCAGCACCGAGCCGATCCGCGGCGCGTCGGCGACCATCGTGTTGGTGATGCCGGTCAGCACCGTGATGAAGGGCGGGATCGGGGTGCTGGGGCGCACGAGCGTCTGCAGCTCACCGAGGACCTGGCCGCCCCGCACCTTCACCGCGCCGATCTCCGTGATCTGGGAGCCGGCCGGTGACCCGCCGGTGGTCTCGAGGTCGACGACGACGAAGGTGACCTCGGACAGGGAGGTCCCGAGATCCTCGAACGTCGCCTGCACCATCTGCATACCGACGAACGTAGACGCGGCCGCCGACAGACCTCCGACGACAGGCCGACCGGCCACTGCTGCGTGACTCCTGTGACGGGTGTGACGGAGTTCCCCCCACCGGTCTCAGCCGGGTCTGTCGGTGCCCCCCTCTAGCGTCGGGCAGGACAAGGAGGTGGACCGATGACCACGACGTTCACGATCGACTGCCAGACCTGCCCGGCCCGCGGACGGATGTGCGGTGACTGCTTCGTGCCGGTGCTCGGACGCACCTGGCTGCAGCCCCCCACGCTCAGGGACGACGGCCGGGGGGAGGGACCGGAGCGCCACCCCCACGCGGAGCTTCACCCCCACGCCGAGCACGAGGCCCAGGCGGAGCCCGCGCCCGGGCTGCCCGACCTGCCGACGGCGCCCCTGGACACCGACGAGCTGGCGGCCGTCAGCGCGTTCGTCCGGGCCGGCCTCGTGGACCCCGCGGAGGCCGCCGGGGTCCGCGCACGGGTGACGACCCGGGTGCGCAGCGCCGCGGGCTGACCCTCAGGGCCGGGGCCGGGAGTAGATCGCCTCGATCTCGTCGGCGAGCCCCTCGGCGATCCGGCTGCGCTTGAGCTTCATCGAGGGGGTCAGCAGCCCGTTGTCGGTGGTGAAGTCGTCGGTGAGGACGCGGAAGGTGCGGATCGACTCGGCCCGGCTGACCGCGGCGTTCGCCTCGTCGACGGCCTCCTGCAGCGCGGCCCGCACCGTCGCGTGGTGGGCGGCCTGCTCGAGGGTGAGGTCGCCCAGGCCACGGCTCTGCGCCCACGTGGGCAGCATCTCGGCGTCCAGCGTGACGAGCGCGGCGACGAATGGCCGGCCGTCGCCGACGACCATGCACTGGGAGATGAGGGGATGGGCGCGCAGCCGGTCCTCCAGCGGGCCGGGGGAGACGTTCTTGCCTCCCGCCGTGACGATGATCTCCTTGGTGCGGCCGGTGATCGTCAGGAACCCGTCGGCGTCCAGCGTCCCCAGGTCGCCGGTCGCGAACCACCCGTCGCGCATCGCCGCCTCGGTCGCGGCCGGGTTGTCGTGGTAGCCCCGGAACACCCCCACCCCCTTGAGCCAGATCTCGCCGTCGTCGGTGATGCGCACGGACACCCCCGGCAGGGGGCGCCCGACCGTGCCGATCCGGATCATGTCCGGGGTGTTGACGGTCGCCGGGGCGGTGGTCTCGGTCAGGCCGTACCCCTCCAGGACCACCAGCCCGATCCCGCGGTAGAAGTGGCCGAGCCGCTCACCCAGCGCCGCCCCGCCGGAGATGGCGTAGCTCACCCGACCGCCCATCAGCGCGCGCAGCCGGGAGAAGACCAACCGGTCGGCGAGCGCGTGCTGGGTGCGCAGCGCCAGCCCGGGGCGCCCGGAGTCCAGCGCCCGGCTGTAGCGGTCGGCCACCCCCGCGGCCCAGCGGAAGACCCGGCCCCTGCCCCCGGAGGCGGCCTTCTGCTCCGCCGAGTTGTAGATCTTCTCGAAGACCCGGGGCACCGAGAGCAGGAAGGTCGGGCGGAAGCCGGCCAGGTCCTCCAGGACGGTGCTGGGGTCCGGCGTGTGCCCCATCCTGGCCCCGGACTGCAGGCACACCACCTGGATGAAGCGCGCGAAGACGTGGGCCAGCGGCAGGAAGAGCAGGGTGGCCGCGCCGTCCGCGCGGATGACCTCCGGCAGCCGCTCGGCGGCGTTCTCGGCCAGCGCCATGAAGTTGTCGTGGGTCAGCTCGCAGCCCTTGGGCTCCCCGGTCGTTCCCGAGGTGTAGATCAGCGTCGCCACGTCGTCGCGGGTGACGCCGCGCCGGCGCTCCTGCAGGGTCTCGTCCGACACCTCGGCACCGGCGACTGCGAGCTCCTCCAGCGTGCCGGCGTCGATCTGCCAGACGTCGCGCACGCCGGGCAGCTCCCCCCGGAGCCCCGCGAGCATCGCCATCATGGCGGCGTCCTCGACGATGACCGCAACTGCCCCGGAGTCGGCGCAGATCCACCGCACCTGGCTGGCCGAGCTGGTCTCGTAGACCGGCACGGGGACGGCCCCGACGGCCCACAGCGCCAGGTCCGTGACCGTCCACTCCACACGCGTGCGGCTCATCAGCGCCACCCGGTCCCCGACCTCGATGCCGGCCGCGATGAGGCCCTTGGCCAGCCCGTCGACCCGTCGCGCGAGCTCGGCGGCCGAGACGTCGGTCCACGTGCTGCCCGACCGCACGCTGACCAGCACCCGGTCCGGCTCGTCCCGGGCCCAGCGGGCCGGGTAGTCCGCGAGGTTGCCCTCCGTGGTGACGGGGGCGAGCGGCGGGACGGACACCTCGGTCACGGGACCTCCAGGGGGAGCGGGGGGAGACCGGGCCGGCGGGCGCGGGGGACGGGCCGGGGTGCGGGCTCACGGGCGCCACCACCATACCCACCGCGGTTAGGCTGGGCGCGTGAGCATCAGCGTCGGCGTGGACATCGGGGGCACGAAGATCGCCGCGAGCGCCGTCTCGGCCACCGGGGAGATCCTGCACCGCGCCCGGCGCGACACCCCGGCACAGGACCCGGACCTCATCGTCGCCGCGGTCGCCGAGACCGTCGCCGAGCTGACCGAGGTGTGCCGCGGCGAGGGCGGCCAGGTCGGGGCCGTGGGGGTGGCCTGCGCCGGCTTCATCGACCGCCGGGGTGAGACGGTCGTCTTCGCGCCCAACCTCGCCTGGCGGGACGAGCCCCTGAAGGCGCGCGTCGAGGCCGCGACCGGGCTGCCCGTGGTGCTCGAGAACGACGCCAACGCCGCGGCGTGGGGGGAGTTCCGCTTCGGCGCGGCACGGACGGCCGACGACGTGACCATGGTGACCCTGGGCACCGGCGTCGGCGGAGGCATCGTCGTCGCCGGGGAGCTGCTGCGGGGGGCGCACGGCATGGGCGCCGAGGTGGGGCACCTGCGGGTCGTGCCGGACGGCCACCGCTGCGGCTGCGGCAACCGCGGCTGCTGGGAGGTCTACGCCTCCGGCAGCGCCCTGGTGCGCGAGGCCCGGGAGCTGGTCGCGCAGGGCAGCCCCCACGCGGGCGCGCTCTCGGACCGGTGCGGCGGGGACCCCGAGCAGCTGGACGGCGAGATGGTGACGCAGGTCGCCCGGGACGGCGACCCGGCGGCCCTGGAGCTGCTGGAGGACGTGGGCCGCTGGACGGGGGAGGGCCTGGCCAGCCTGGCGGCGGTGCTCGACCCGGGGCTGCTGGTCGTCGGCGGCGGGGTCAGCGCCGCGGGCGATCTCGTGCTCGAGCCGGCCCGGGCCGCCTTCGCCCGCAACCTCACCGGCCGTGGCTACCGCACCCCACCGCCGATCGTCCCCGCCGCGCTCGGCAACGACGCCGGCATGGTCGGGGTCGCCGACCTGGCCGCCCGCCGCACGTGAGCGGGCCGTTCGCGATCGGCGTCGACGTCGGCGGCACCCGTCTCAAGGCGGGCCTGGTCGACGACCGGGGTGCCGTCCTGGTCGAGACCGTGCGGGACACCCCGGCCCGGACGTCGACGCCCGAGGTGCTCGAGGACGCCGTCGTGGGGGTCGTCGTGGAGCTCCTGGGCCGCGCTGAGGGCCCGGTGGCGGCGGTCGGCATCGGGGCGGCCGGCTTCGTCGACGCCGAGCGGGGTGTCGTGGTCTTCGCCCCCCACCTGCCGTGGCGCGACCACCCCCTGCGGGACCGGCTCGCGGAGCGGCTGGACGTCCCGGTCCTCGTCGACAACGACGCGAACGCCGCAGGGTGGGCCGAGCACCGGTTCGGCGCCGGGCAGGGGGAGACGCACCTGGCGGTGGTCACGCTGGGCACCGGGATCGGGGGCGCCGTCATCACCCACGGGCGGCTGCAGCGCGGGCGTCGCGGGCTGGCCGGGGAGTTCGGCCACCAGCAGATGGTCCCCGGGGGGCGCCCCTGCGAGTGCGGCCACGACGGGTGCTGGGAGCAGTACGTCTCCGGCTCGGTCGTCGGACGGGCCGGGCAGGAGCTGGTCCGCGCCGGCGGGGCGCCGGCGCGGGCGCTCGACGAGCTCTGCGGCGGCGACCCGGCCCGGCTGACCGGGGAGCACGTCACCCGGGCCGCCCGGGCCGGCGACCCGGCCTCGGTCGCCGTCCTGGCCGAGGTGGGTGAGCGTCTGGGTGAGGGCCTCGCGGGCGTCGTGGCCGCCCTCGACCCGGGGAGGGTGGTGGTGGGGGGCGGCCTGAGCGAGGCCGGGGAGCTCCTGCTGCGGCCGGCCCGGACCGCTCTGTCCCGGCGGCTCGTGGGCGGCGCCCACCGGTCGGTCCCCGACGTGGTGGCGGCCCGGCTGGGTGCGCGGGCCGGTCTCGTCGGCGCCGCGGACCTGGCGCGGGGCACCGCGGGCGGTGGGGGAGGATAGGGGGTATGCCGGACCCCTTCGCGCCCCTGCGCATCGCCAGCTACAACCTGCGCGGACTCAAGGACGACGCCTCGCTCGCGGCCCGCGTGGTCCGACGGATCACCCCCGACGTCCTGCTGGTGCAGGAGGCCCCGCGCCACCCGCTGTCCAGCTACGCCATGACGAGGTTCGCCCGCGAGAGCGGGATGCTCTGGTCCGGGCGCACCCGCGTGCTCAGCGGGACCACGCTGCTGACCAGCCTGGCGGTGACCGCGAGCGACGCGCAGGACCGACGGCTGCGGACCGGTCTGCGGGAGAACCCCCGCAGCTACACGGTGGCCACGGTCCGCCGCACCGGCGGGCCGGCGCTCGCCGTCGCGTCCGTGCACCTGTCCCTCGACGCCAGGCAGCGGGTCGAGCACGTCAGGGCGGTGCTGGCCGAGATCGAGGCGGACACCCCGTCGCTGCCGCTCGTGGTCGGCGGTGACCTCAACGAGGGGAGCGACGGCACGGCCTGGGGCGCCCTGGCGGGGCACCTGACCGAGGTGAGCGACGACCGCCCCACCTTCCCGGCCGCCCACCCCCGCTCCCGCATCGACGCCCTCTTCGGCCGCGGGCACGCCGGGGTCACACCGGGGGACCCGGCACTGCTGGAGGGAATGGGGCTCTCCCGGGCCAGCGACCACCTGCCGGTCTGGGTCGACCTGCAGCTCTGAGCCTCAGACGCGGGCGCCGTGGCTCCCGTCGTCCGGGCCGCGGCGGGGCGGCTGCCGCAGCACGAGGAGGACGAAGCCGGCCAGGGCGAGCAGCACGCCGACCACCGTCCAGGCCGGCCCCAGCACCGGCACCCCGGCCGAGAGCACGACGAGGAGCGGCCCCAGCACCAGGCCGACCACGATCCCCCAGAAGTGCAGGTCGCCCGCAGGCAGCGGCGGCGGCTCCGGCGGGACGAAGTGGTCGTCCTCCTCCGGAGGCTCGTAGGAGCGGTGGTCGGTCGCCATACCCTCCGGTGTCCCCGCGCCGTGGTGGGAGGACAGCGGGGGGTTGACGTAGGGCTGAGGACGGGGCTGGGCGGGTCCGCGCAGGCCGGCGACGATCTCCCGGAACGCGCGGTCGACGTCGGGGTCGCCGGCGCCGTCCTCGGGGTGGCGCGGCGTGCTCATGAGGCCACGCTCGCGACCGGCTGCCTGCTCACAGCACCCAGTCTCGCACGTCGCGAGGGCAGGGCCCCGGGACCGGACCGGGGGTAGAGTCCTACCCCGGAGGATGCCCGCCCGGGCCTCCGGTCGAAGGGACACCACGTTGATCTACTGGATCCTCAAGCACCTCGTCGTCGGCCCCCCGGTGCGCCTGGTCTTCCGTCCCTGGGTCGAGGGCAAGCACCACATCCCCGAGCACGGCGCGGCGATCCTGGCCAGCAACCACCTGTCCTTCTCCGACTCCATCTTCCTGCCGCTCGTGGTGGACCGGCGCATCACCTTCCCTGCCAAGATGGAGTACTTCACCGGCAAGGGCGTCAAGGGCTGGCTCACCAGGACGTTCATGACCGCGACCGGGCAGATCCCCATCGACCGCTCCGGCGGCAAGGCCTCGATGGCGGCGCTGGACCAGGGCCTGGCGGTGCTGCGGCGCGGTGAGCTGTTCGGGATCTACCCCGAGGGCACCCGCAGCCCCGACGGCCGCCTCTACCGGGGCAAGACCGGCGTCGCCCGCCTGGCCCTCGCCGCAGACGTCCCGATCATCCCCTGCGCCATGATCGACACCGACAAGGCCCAGCCGACCGGCCAGAAGATCCCCAACCTGGTCAAGGTCGGGGTGCGGATCGGCCGGCCCATCCACCACCCCGAGCACGCGGGCAAGCTGGACGACCACCAGGTGCTGCGCGAGATCACCGACGAGGTCCTCCGCGAGCTGCAGCGCCTCTCCGGGCAGGAGTACGTCGACGAGTACGCCGCCACCATCAAGGAGCGCCAGGCGAGCCGGGCCCGCGCCGGTCTCGAGCAGGCCCGGGCCGGGCTGACCCACGCCCGGGACCGGGCCCGGGAGGGTCTGGCCGACGCGCGGGAGGGTCTGGCCGAGCGGCGGGCCCGCCGGCACCCCGAGGACGGGGCCGCCGAGACCCCCGACGGGACCCCCGCCGACACCCCCGCCGACACCCCGACGGGACGCCGCCCCCGACGCCCCAGAGGTCGTCCGACTGACGCCGCGTCAGGAGCGGCCCGGCGCGTCTCCTACCATGGACAGGGTGAGCACCGACACCTTCGGTCTGGTCACCACCGGTGGCCATGACATCCAGTGGCCCGACCTGCCGGCCAAGCAGCAGCCCACCTGGGGCGACCCCGCCGCGCTGGAGCGCACGCTCGCGGTGCTCTCGACCTTCCCGCCGCTGGTCTTCGCCGGCGAGTGCGACCAGCTGCGCGACCGGATGGCCGCGGTGGCCGCCGGCGACGCCTTCACCCTCCAGGGCGGGGACTGCGCCGAGACCCTCGCCGACGTCACCGGACCCAACATCCGCGACCGGATCAAGACCATCCTGCAGATGGCCGTCGTCCTCACCTACGGCGCCGGTATGCCGGTGGTGAAGGTCGGGCGGATGGCCGGGCAGTTCGCCAAGCCCCGCAGCCAGGACGAGGAGACCCGGGACGGCGTGACCCTGCCGGCCTACCGGGGGGACATGGTCAACGGCTTCGAGTTCACCCCGGAGTCCCGGCGCCACGACCCCAACCGTCTGCTGCGCAGCTACCACGCCAGCTCGGCCACGCTCAACCTGGTGCGCGGCTTCACCAGCGGCGGGTTCGCGGACCTGCGCAGCGTCCACGCCTGGAACAAGGGCTTCCTGCAGGGGCCGGCGCAGGCGCGCTACGAGCAGATGGCCACCCAGATCGATCGCGCGGTGCGCTTCCTGGAGGCCTCCGGGGTCGCCGACGCCGAGGAGATGCGCAGGGTGGAGTTCTACTCCGCCCACGAGGCCCTCGTCCTGGACTACGAGCGCCCCATGGTGCGCCGCGACCACCGCACCGGCCTGCTCTACGACACCTCCGCGCACCTGGTCTGGGTGGGGGAGCGCACCCGCGAGCTCGACGGTGCGCACATCGACTTCGTGTCCCGGATCCAGAACCCGGTGGCGGTCAAGCTCGGCCCGGGCGCCGACCGGGACACCGTCCTGGCGCTGATGGACCGGATCGACCCCGAGCGCACCCCGGGCCGGCTCAGCTTCATCACCCGGATGGGCGCGGAGCAGATCCGCGACCGGCTGCCGGCGCTGCTCACCTCGCTGGGGAGGAGGCCCGGCACGTCAGCTGGATCTGCGACCCGATGCACGGCAACACCTTCACCTCCCCGAGCGGTCACAAGACCCGCCGCTTCGAGGACGTGGTGGAGGAGGTGCGGGGCTTCTTCGCCGCGCACTCGGAGGTCGGCACCCACCCCGGCGGGATCCACGTCGAGCTCACCGGCAACGACGTGACCGAGTGCGTCGGCGGCACCTCGACCGGGGTCGACCTGGCCGACCTGGGCCTGCGCTACGAGACCCTGTGCGACCCCCGGCTCAACCACCAGCAGAGCCTGGAGCTGGCGTTCGTCGTCGCCGAGATGCTGGAGCGGGGCGTCCGCTGAGGTGACCGTCCTCGCCGACCTCCGCTCGGACACCCTCACCCGGCCCACGCCGGCGATGCGGGCCGCGATCGTCGACGCCGCGGTGGGCGACGACGTCTACGCCGAGGACCCCACCGTCCAGGAGCTGGAGCGACGGGTCGCCGACCTGCTCGGCCACGAGGCGGCGCTGTTCATGCCGACCGGGTCGATGGCCAACCAGGTCGGGCTCCGGCTCCACGCCGGACCGGGCCAGGAGGTCATCACCGACTCGCTCGCGCACGTGCTGCGGGCCGAGCTCGGCGCGGCGGCCGCCTACTCCGGCATCACCACCCGCAGCTGGGTGGCCCCCCGCGGCCGGCTCGACGTGGGGGCCGCCCTGGCGATGATGGTCCCCGACGGGGGGCTCTACCAGGTGAGCACCGCCTGCGTCGTCGTCGAGAACACCCACAACTTCGGCGGGGGCACCGTCCAGCCCATCGCCGACCTGCGCCGGCTGCGGGAGGAGACGTCCCGGGCCGGTGTCGGGGTGCACCTCGACGGGGCACGGCTGTGGAACGCCTCCGTGGCCAGTGGCGTGGCGCTCGCCGACTACGGTGCCTGCGCCGACACCGTCTCGGTCTGCCTGTCCAAGGGGCTGGGCGCCCCGGTCGGCTCCCTCCTGGCGGCCTCGGCCGAGCGGGTCCGGGAGGCGAGGGTGCTGCGCAAGCGCATGGGCGGGGGTATGCGGCAGGTCGGCCTCCTCGCCGCCGCCGGGCTGCACGCGCTCGAGCACCACGTCGACCGGCTCGCCGAGGACCACGCGCGCACCCGGCGGGTGGCACAGGCGGTGGGCACGGCATACCCCGCGGTGGTCGACCCCGAGCACGTCGAGACCAACATCCTCGTCCTCGACGTCTCCGCAGCCGGCTGGGTCGCCGCAGACCTCGTGGCCGCCGCGGGGGAGCGGGGGGTGCTCGGCTACCCGACGGACGCCCGGCACGCCCGGTTCGTCTGGCACCTCGACGTCGACGACGAGATGACCGAGCACGCCGGGGCGGTCCTGCTCGACCTGCTCGCGCGGGGGCCGGGCGCCTGAGCGTGGACGACGCGGACGCGCCCGGGGGGCACCCGCTGCCCCCGGGGCAGCGGGTGGTGGGCTCCTGGCAGCCCTCGCACTACGGACGGGTGCCGCGCATCGACCCCGAGCGCTGGACCTTCAGCGTCGGGGGCGCCACCCGGGACGGCGGCCACATGGTCCTGGACCTCGAGGCGCTCGACCGCCTGCCGCGGGTGGAGGTCGACGGGGGCATGCACTGCGTCGCCCGCACCTCCGTGGTCGGGCTCCGCTGGGGCGGCGTGCCGCTGCGCCGGGTCGTGGAGCTGATGCCACCCGAGGACGGGGCGCAGCACGTGCTCCTCGCCGCGGTGCGCGGGTATGCGGCCAGCGTGCACCTGGAGGACGTGCTGCACCCCGACGCCCTGCTGGCCACCCACGTGGACGGGGAGCCGCTGACGCCGGAGCACGGGTGGCCCGCCCGGGTGGTGCTGCCGCACCTCTACGGTTTCAAGGGCCCCAAGTGGGTCGTCGAGATGACCTACCACCACCAGGAGCAGCAGGGGTGGTGGGAGTCACGGGGCTACCACCCCCGGGCGCGCGTGGACCGCGAGGAGCGGTGGGCCCACCAGGGCTGAGCGCTCAGACGACCGCCAGCACGACCTCGGTCCCCCGCGGGACCTCCTCGCCCGGCTCGACGGACTGCTCGCGCACGGTGCCGAAGAAGCCTCCGCGGACGTCCTCACGGACGACCACCAGACCCAGCTCGGTGAGCTCCCGCTCGGCCGCGGAGAACTGCCGCCCCACCACCTGGGGGACGACCACCAGCTCCGGGCCCTTCGAGAGCACGAGGGTCACCGAGGTGCCGCGCGGGACGGCGCCCGAGGTCGGCGACTGGCTCACGACGGACCCGTCGGGCACGGACCCGTCGTGCACCCGCTCGGTGGCGACGGTCACGGTGAGACCGACGCCGACGAGTGCCTCCGTCGCCTCCTGCTGGGTGCGCCCGGTGACGTCGGGCACGTCCACCGGTGCGGGGCCGGCGCTCACCACCACGTCGACCGGGGTGCGGGGAGGCACGGACGACCCGGGCTCGGGGGAGGACCGCAGGACCCGCCCCTCCGGCTCCACCTCGTCGTGCTCGCGCACCTGCTCGCCCAGCACGAGGTTGGCCGCCTCGAGCGCGGCGGATGCCGAGTCGAGGGTCAGCCCGGCGACCGGGGGCACGTCATACCGCTCCGGGCCCTGCGAGACGACCAGGCGGACGTCGGTGCCGTGCGGCAGGGACAGACCGGGCTCACGGTCCGCGGAGACGACCACGCCAGCCGGCACCTCCTCCGAGTAGGCCGGTTCAACGACCGGGTCCAGGTCCTCCCCGTCCAGCGCCTGGCGGGCGTCGGTCTCGGTCAGGCCGACGACCACGGGCATGGGGGAGTGGACCGCGGGTCCCTCGGTGAGGTACCAGAAGGCGTAGCCGCCGCCGGCGAGCACGCCGAGGAGCAGGAGCCCCAGGACCCAGCTGCCCGCAGCGCTGCGCCGGCGGCGAGGGGGGCGCCGGGCCGCCCGGGGCGGTCGCACCTCCTCGCGCGAGGGTGCGGGCGGACGGCGGTTGCCGGTCGTGCGGGCGTAGTGGCCGTCCCCGCCGGGGCGTGCCACGGGGATGTGGCGCGTCGAGGACCCGGACCGCGAGCCCATGAGCTGGGTGAGGTCACCCGCCGGTCTGCCCCCGGGCCCGCCGGTGGGTCGGTGGTGGTCGGGGGCGGTCGGGGCGACGACGTCCAGGTCCTCGTCGTCCAACGTGCGCAGCAGGGTTCGCAGCTCCTGCAGGAGCGCACCGGCGTCGGGGTGGCGGTCACCGGGGTCGGTGGCGGTGGCCCGACGGACGAGCTCGGCGACCGGGTCCGGGACCGTCGGGGCCACGTCGCGCACGTCGGGGGCACCGCTGTGCACGTGGTCGTAGGCGACCCGGAGCGGGTCGCCGCCGGGGAAGGCCTTGCGGCCGGTGAGGAGCTCGAAGAGCAGCAGGCCCACGGCATACACGTCCGTCCGCGCGTCGGCACTGCCGTCCTCGACCTGCTCGGGCGCCAGGTAGGCGGCCGTGCCCCACAGCATCTCCGAGGTGGCCTGCTGGCCGGCGGCCGTGATCGCCCGCGCCAGGCCGAAGTCGGCGACCTTGACGCCGCTCTGGTGCCCGTCGGCGAGCAGGACGTTCTCGGGCTTGACGTCGCGGTGCACGAGCCCGCGACGGTGGGCCTCGGCAAGGGCCTCGGCCACAGGGACGAGGAGCGAGAGGGCCTGGCGGGGGGAGGCGGGGGCGCGGTGGTCGATGACGTCCCGGAGCGTGGGGCCGTCCACGAGCTCCATCGCGAGGAAGACCGCGTCGCCGTCCTCACCCTGGTCGAAGACGTTGACGATGTGAGGGTGGGACAACCGGGCCGCGGCCCGTGCCTCCTGGACGAAGCGCCGCACGAAGGCGTCGTCGTGGGCGAGGTCGGCCCGCATCACCTTGAGGGCGACGGGTCGGTCCAGCCGCAGGTCCCGCGCGCGGTAGACCGTGGCCATGCCGCCCCGGGCGATCTCGGCCTCGACCCGGTAGCGACCGTCGAGGACGCGGTCGAGCACGGTGGGGGTCGGGGCGCTCACGCACCGAGTCTACGAACCGGGACGCCCCGACCGTGGGACGTCCGGGGGCTCAGAGGGTCCGCATGAGGTGGCGGATGTTGCGCACGTACCGCTGGGTGTCCTCGAACATCCCGTGCTGCCGCACGCTGGCCAGGCCCTGGTAGTACCCGCCGATCGCGTCGTCACCGGACGAGGCGGAGCGCTGCAGGGCACGCATGATGACCACGCCCGCGGTGACGTTGTCCTGGGGGTCGAGCAGGTTGAGCTCGCGACCGATGAGGGCGGAGGCCCACTCGCCCGAGCTGGGGATGACCTGCATCGCGCCGATGGCGTTGGCCGGCGAGACCGCCCGGTGGTTCCACCCCGACTCCTGGTAGGACAGGGCCACCATGAGTGTGTGGTCCACCCCGTGCCGCTTGGCGGTGTCGACGATCATCGCCCGCATCTGCTCCCGGCCGGGGACGTCGATCGAGGCGAGGTACTCCCGGTTCGCCTTCGCCGAACGGGCGATCCCGCTGCTGTAGCGGTAGTGGAGGAAGGTGTCGTCGACGTCCTCGCCCTCGTGCAGGTCCCCGATCGTGGTCTCGTCGTAGGGCCGGGACAGCGGAGTGGTGGAGCGTGACGGCGAGCCCGCGGCGGAGCCTCCGGACGCGCCGGACCCCGGGAGCCGCAGCTTCTGGCCGGGGTGGATGAAGGACGAGGAGGAGATGCCGCTGGCCTTCGTCAGCGCGCCCACGGTCACCCCGTGGCGGGCGGCGATGCCCGTCAGGGTGTCGCCGGCGCGGACGGTGTACGTACCGCCGGAGGTCGCGCCGGAGCCGGAGGAGGGACGGGACGGCGCGGTGGGGGAGGGTGAGGACGGCGTGCGCGACCCCGGCAGGCGCAGCACCTGCCCGGGGTAGATGAGCCGGCTGTCGGAGATGGTGTTGGTCTCGACGAGCGCAGTGACGGTGACGCCGTGCCGGAGGGCGAGGTGCGAGAGCGTGTCACCGGGCCGGACCGTCACCGAGCCGCCGGAGCCCGAGGAGGAGGAGCCGGAGGACCGCGAGGGGGCGGGGGCGGGCACCGCCGTCGCGGTGCCGGAACCGCCCGGTATGCGCAGCACGGTCCCGGGCAGGACCCAGCGGCCCCCGTCGGCCAGGGAGTTGGCCCGGACGACCGCCTCGACGCTCACGCCGTGGCGCGCGGCGATGTCGTAGACGGTGTCCCCCTCCTTGACCGTGTGCGACCGGTCGCGGGCCATGAGGTGGATGCCCGTGGGCGCGACGTAGGCCATCGTGGGCAGGTCGGTCGGGGGCAGGGCGGCGAAGAGAGGGCTCAAAAGGTCCTCCGGTGAGGGACGGGACGGGCGGGACGGCGGGTGCCCACGCGGCGCTCGTTGCAGGGGATGAGCGAGTGACGCGTGAAACTGAGGGGACAGTACCGCCTCCCCGGCCGAACGCGCCACCTTTCGGCGTGTCGTTTCATGTGATTGACTAGAAGATGTGGTAAATGACGCCGATGTAATTCACGAGTGGCTCACGGTTCCCGACATCGTCGAGCGGACCGGAGCGCCGCTCCAGCAGGTCAAGCGCTGGTTCCAGGAGCGCGAGCTGGTGGGGGTGCGCAGGGGCGAGAACCGGGCCCTGGCGGTGCCGTCGAGCTTCCTCGACCCCGAGGGTCCGTTGCCGGCGCTCCGGGGCACGATCACGGTGCTGGGGGATGGCGGGCTCAGCGACGAGGAGATCGTCGACTGGCTGCTCGCCGAGGATCCGTCCCTCCCGGGGGGCAGCGCGATCGCCTCGTTGCGGTCGGGGTCGAAGACCGAGGTCCGACGCCGGGCGCAGGAGCACGCCTTCTAGGAGACCCCGTGGGGGACGGCTCCGGCTCAGGTGAGCCGGTCGGTGCAGATCGCGACGAGGTCGACCAGCGCGGCCCGGCCCTCGTCGGTGAGGTCCTCCACCCGCTCCAGTGCGCCGAGGGCTCCTCGCGCCGCGGTGGAGATCATCTCCTCGGTGCGGGCGACGGCGCTGGAGCGGACCAGCACCCCGCGGCACTCGGCGACGGTCGCGTCGTCGAGGTCGGGATCGCCGAGGCTGGCCGCGATGAGCTCGGCCCCGGCGGGGTCGGCGTGCTCGAGGACGTGGGCGATGAGCACGGTGTGCTTGCCCTCGCGCAGGTCGTCCCCGGCCGGCTTGCCCGTCTGCCCGGGGTCGCCGAAGACCCCCAGGACGTCGTCGCGCAGCTGGAAGGCCTCACCCAGGTGGTCGCCGAAGGTCGCCAGCGCCTCGATGTCGCCGCCCCGGCCCCCGGCCGCCAGCGCCCCGATGAGCAGCGGCTGCTGCACGGAGTAGCGGGCGCTCTTGTAGCGGATCACGGTGCGGCACTGGGCGATCCGCTCCTCGTAGGTCAGGCCGCCCCAGCCGCGGGCGCCCTCCAGGACGTCGAGGAACTGCCCGCCCATGAGCTGGGTGCGCATCCGGTCGAACTCCGGGCGGGCGCGCTCCAGCGCCGCGGTCGGTAGGCCGCTGGTGGCGAACAGCTGGTCGGTCCAGCCCAGGCACAGGTTGCCGGCGAGGATCGCCCCGGCGTGGCCGAAACCCTCCGGGTCCCCGCTCCACCCCTGGTCGCGGTGCCAGGACGAGAAGGCCCGGTGGGCGGTAGCCCGGCCGCGGCGCAGGTCGCTGTTGTCCATGACGTCGTCGTGCAGGAGGGCTGCCGCCTGGAAGATCTCCATCGAGCTGGCCGCCCGTACGGCGGCGTCGTCGTCGGGGCCGCCGAGGGCCCGCCAGCCCCAGTAGAGGAAGGCTGCGCGCAGCCGCTTGCCGCCGGCGAGGAGGTCGGCCACGGCGTCCACGAGGGGGAGCACCGGCGCACCCAGGTCCGCCAGCACCTCCCGCTGGGAGGTGAGGTGGTCGTCGAGCGCCCGTTGCACACGGGGTCGCAGGTCGACGCCGTCCAGCGGGTGGGCGTGCGTCACGTCTTCTCCTCTGCTCGGGACCGTCGCCCCTGAGCCTAACCGGCCCGCGGTGCCCTCCGGCCCGGGCCATCCCCTCCCTGGCCCGGGCCATCCCCTCCCTGGCCCGGGCCTGGACCCATCCTCGGGGGTCCGGCCACGAGGGCGTCCGGGTTGTCCACAGGCCTGTCGGTGGGGGTTGACAGGATCCGGCCATGGCGTCGTACATTTGTCTCATAGGATCGAACGCATGTTCGATCACGAAGGAGGGTGAGATGCGGCACTACCGGGAGATGATCGAGGTGCGGGTGGGGTCGGCGCAGGAGCACGGGGTGCAGCTGGTCGGGGCGCTGCCGGCGGTGGGGGCGGGCCGCGACCCGGTCCAGGTGCCCACCCTGTTCCTCTGGCGTGGACGGGTCCACCAGGTGCGGGCGGTGCTGTCCCAGTGGACGCAGCGGGTGCCGTGGTGGCGGGCGGTGGGGGAGGGCCTGCAGTCCCGCCGGGGGGAGGGTGACCTCCTCGAGCAACGGGTGTGGCGGGTGGAGGCCGGTGCCGGACGGGCCGGGGGTCTGGGGGTCTACGACCTGGTGGAGGACGAGCAGTGGTGGCTCGAGCGGGTCGCGGACTAGAGGTGGCCCGCCCCACGCGACCACTGGCAGCAGCACGAGACCGGACAGCAGCACGAGACCGGACAGCAGCACGAGGAGGACTGGCATGACCATCCAGACGACGGCACGACCCGACCCCACCCGCACGGCGCCCGGCCCGGGGGTGGCTGCAGGCACGGTGCTGGACCTGCTCGAGCGGGCCCGGAGCGGGTTGCTGGCGGCCTGCCACAGCGAGAGCGCCGGTGAGCGCTACACCCAGGCCCACCTGGCGGCCCTGCGCGCGGGGGCGGCGCTACTCGCGGCCCGCACCGTGCCGAGCCGCCGGGCCCGGCCGCGCAGCGTCTGGGAGATGCTGCCCACCGTGGCGCCCGAGCTGTCCGAGTGGGCGGTCTACTTCGCCGACTCCGGGCGGCGCCGGCTGGCCCTGGAGCGGGGCACGACCCAGGTCAGCACCCGGGACGCCGACGACCTGGTCCGCTCCGGGGAGCACTTCCTGGAGCTGGTGCGCTCCGCGCTCCACCTGCCCTGCGAGACGCCGCTGAGCATCGAGCTGGCGCCCCTGGGGCGGGGGTGATCATGGGTGGCTCCCGTCCCGGCGACGACTTCGTCCATCTGCACGTCGCCTCCAGCGCCTCGATGCGCTACGGCGCGTCCCACCCGGCCGACCTGGTCGCGCGGGCGGTCGAGCTCGGTCAGCCGGCGCTGGGGCTGACCGACCGGGACGGGTTGTACGGCGCGGTCCGTTTCGTGCGGGCCTGCCGCGACGCCGGGATCGCCCCGGTCCTGGGGGTCGACCTCGCCCTGGGGGAGAGCGTGCTGGACGGGGCCGACGGTGCCGGCACGCCGTTCGTCACCGGGGTGCGGCCGACCCGGACCCCCGTCAAGGGCGGGGCCCTGGTCGACGACCAGCAGCCCCGGGTGGTGGTCCTGGCCCGGGGGCAGCAGGGCGGGCTCGGCGCGGGGGTGGGGTGGGCCCGGCTCTGCCGGCTGGTGACCCAGACCCACCTGGCGGGGGAGCGGTCGGTGCCCCGGACCTCCCCGTCGCTGCTGGCCCGGGCCGCCGCGGCCGTCGACGGCGTGGCTCCGGTGGTGGTCCTGCTCGGCCCGGACTCCGACGTGGGACGTGCGGTCCTGGGCCGGCGGCGCGGGTCGGCACGACAGCTGCTCCACGCCTGGGTGGACCGCCTCCCGGCCGGGTCGGTCCGGGTCGAGGTGGTCTGCCACGGCGGGCCGGAAGGCACCCCGGCCAGCCTGGGCCACGCCAGTGCGCTGTGGGCCCTGGCGCGGGAGGCCGGGGTGCCCGCGGTCCTCACGGCCGCGGTCCGGCACGCGACCCCGGAGCAGGCCAGGGTGGTCGACGTGCTCGACGCGGCCCGGCGCATGGTCACCCTCGACGAGCGGCACCTCGACCGGGTCTCCTCGGCCGGCCACCTGACCGGCTCGGCCACCATGCATGCCCTGGCCCGTCAGCTGGAGGTGGCCGGCGGCAGCGACGCCCGCGCCGCCGACCTGCTCCGGGACACCCTCACGCTCGCGGCCGAGTGCCACCAGGACGCCCGCGGCGACCTCGGGATCGGGGCGGTCCACCTGCCCGAGCCGGAGGTGCTGGGCGTGAGCGGGGTCGGGCAGGCGCACCGGGTGCTCACCGAGCGGTGCACCCAGGCGGTCGCCACCCGCTTCCCCCAGGCCGGGCCCGCCCGGCTCGAGCAGATCCGGGACAGGCTGGCCGACGAGCTGGGGGTCGTCGCCGGGCTGGGCTACCCCACCTACTTCCTCACCGTGGCCCAGGTGTGCGACCTGATCCGGGAGCAGGGTGTGCGGGTGGCGGCGCGCGGGTCGGGGGCGGGGAGCCTGGTCACCTACCTGCTGGGGATCAGCGGGGTCGACCCCATGGAGCACGGGCTGCTCATGGAGCGGTTCTGCTCCCCGCTGCGTGCCCAGCTGCCCGACATCGACATCGACGTGGAGTCGGCGCGACGCACCGAGATCTACGAGAAGATCCTGGAGCGCTTCGGCTCCGAGCGGGTGACGTGCGTGTCGATGGCCGAGACCTACCGCGTGCGGCACGCCGTCCGGGACGTCGCCGCCACCCTCGGCATGCCGCCGGGAGAGGTCGACGCGCTGGCCAAGGCCTTCCCCCACGTCCGGGCCCGCGACGCGCGCGCCGCCGTCCGTGACCTGCCCGAGCTGCGCAGGCAGGGTCTGGACGCCCCTCGCATGCAGCAGCTCCTGGAGCTGGTGGAGGCGGTCGACGGGCTCCCGCGGCACATCGCCATGCACCCCTGCGGGGTCATCCTGTCCGACACCAGCCTGCTCGACCGGACCCCCGTCGAGGCCAGCTGGCTGGGCTTCCCGATGAGCCAGTTCGACAAGGACGACGTCGAGGAGCTCGGGCTGCTCAAGCTCGACGTCCTCGGGATCCGGATGCAGTCGGCGATGGCCCACGCGGTGCAGGAGATCGAGCGGGTCGACGGGGTCGGGGTCGACCTGGACGACCGGGCCCAGGTGCCGCTGGACGACCCGGACACCTACGCCCTCATCCAGTCCACGCGCACCCTGGGGTGCTTCCAGATCGAGTCGCCCGGGCAGCGCGAGCTGGTCGGCAAGTTCGCCCCGGAGACCTTCAACGACATCATCATCGACATCTCCCTCTTCCGCCCCGGCCCGGTGAAGTCCGACATGATCCGACCCTTCCTGCACGCCCGGCAGGGGTGGGGGGAGCCGGAGTACCTCCACCCCACCCTCATCCCCTACCTCGCGGAGACGTGCGGGGTGGTCGTCTTCCACGAGCAGGTGCTGCAGATCGTCGCCGCGACGACGGGGGTGAGCCTGGCGCAGGCCGACGAGGTGAGGCGGGCGATGGGCACGGTCGTCGGGCAGGAGCAGGTCGAGGTCTGGTGGCGCGCGGCGGCGACCGCCCGCGGCTACCGGCGCCAGGAGGTCGACCGGATCTGGGAGGTGCTGGCGGCGTTCGCGTCGTTCGGCTTCTGCAAGGCGCACGCGGCGGCCTTCGCGCTACCCACCTACCAGTCGGCCTGGCTGAAGACCCACCACACCGCGGCCTTCCTCGCGGGCGTGCTCACCCACGACCCGGGGATGTATCCCAAACGCCTCATCCTCGACGAGGCCCGGAGCATGGGGGTGCACATCCTCGGCCTGGACGTCAACGCCTCCGACGCCACCTACCGCGTCGAGCGCGTCGATCCGCGCGAGGAGGGCGGGTGGAGCGCTCCTGCCGCTCCCGCGCCCCGCCCTCGTCGTGGGCGCGCCCCGGACCACGTCGACGCCGTCATGGCCCGTACGGAGCAGGTGGCCGCCGGGTACGGCATCCGGCTCTCGCTCACCGACGTCAAGGGGATCAGCGAGGACGAGGTCGCCCGGCTCGTGGCGGGGCAGCCCTACGACTCCCTGGCCGACCTGTGGCACCGCGCGCGGCCCAGTCGCCCGACGGCGGAGCGGCTCGTGCTGGCCGGTGGCCTCGACGCGCTGCACCGGGTCGGCCGGCACCGTCCGAGCGCCTCCCGTCCCGCCGACGGCAGCCCGCTCACCCGCCGCGACCTGCTGCTTCACGTCCGCGACCTGGACCGCTGGACCCGGCACGCCACGACCGGTCACGGCCGCAGCCGGGCCGGGCGACGGCAGCCGGCCCCGACCCTGGCGGGGGGAGAGGTGGCGGCCCGGACCGGCGCGCAGGCCGTGGGCAGACGCACCTGGCACGCCGGCCCGGCCCCCGCGGCCCAGCTCACGCTCGAGCTGGGGGACGACCCCGCCCCCCTCACCGGCAGCGGGCTGCCCGAGATGACCCCGTCCGAGCAGCTGCGTGCCGAGCTGGAGGTGCTGGGGATGGACGTCAGCAGCCACGTCGTGGCCGGCTTCGCCCCCATGCTGGCCGAGCTCGGCGCGACCCGCTCGCGCGACCTGCTGTCCTGCCGCAGCGGGCAGGAGGTGCTCATCGCCGGGGCGAAGGTGGCCACCCAGACCCCGCCGGTGCGCTCCGGGCGCCGGGTCGTCTTCCTCACCCTCGACGACGGCACCGGGCCCTCGGACGCGACCTTCTTCGAGGACGTCCAGGGGCCCTACGCCACCACCATCTTCCACTCCTGGCTGCTGCTCGTGCGGGGCGTCGTGCGGCGTACCGGTCCACGCGGGTTGTCCATCCGGGCCACGGCGGCCTGGGAGCTCGGGGCGCTCGCCCAGGCCTGGGAGGTCGGCGGCCTCCCCGCCGTGCAGGAGGAGATGGCCCGGACGGAGGAGCAGGCGCTGCTGCTGTCCCGGCAGGCGCTGGAGGCCGAGGGGGGCGAGGGGGCGGGTCGTCGGGTCCTGGTCCACCCCTCGGGGTTCCGGCAGTCCCCCTACGCCGACATCCGTCCTGCCGGTGACAGCACCCGTCAGCCCGGGTCCAAGCTGTGGCACTCCAGCCCGGGGAGCTCAGGATGGTGAGCCGTCCTCGGCGGACCGTCCCCGACGACCGTTACGTCCTCCACGTCGACATGGACGCCTTCTACGCCTCGGTGTCGCTGCTCGAGCAGCCCGAGCTGGTGGGGCTGCCGGTCGTGGTGGGCGGTGGCTGGCGCAGCGTGGTGCTCTCGGCGACCTACGAGGCCCGGGCCTACGGCGTGCGCTCCGGGATGCCGATGGCCACCGCACGGCGACTGTGCCCGCAGGCCGTCGTGGTCCGGCCTGACCACGACGCCTACGCCCGGGTGTCCGAGGCGGTGATGGCGATCTTCGCCGAGGTCACCCCGCAGGTGGAGCCGGTCTCGATGGAGGAGGCCTTCCTCGAGGTCTCGGCCGCGGGACGGCAGTGGGGGAGCCCCGCCCGGATCGGGCGGTGGATCCGCGACACCGTGGTCGACGAGCAGGGGATCACCTGCTCGGTCGGGGGGGCACCCACCAAGGCGGTGGCGAAGATGGCCTCGCGCGCCGCCAAGCCCGACGGGATGCGTCTGCTCACCCGGGAGGAGGTCATCCCCTTCCTGCACCCGCTCCCGGTCGGGGCGATCTGGGGCGTGGGCGAGGCCACGCAGGAGGAGCTGCACCGGCTCGGCCTGCACACCGTCGCCCAGCTCGCCCACGTCCCCACACCCACCCTGCGCAGGGCGCTGGGTGAGCAGTCCGCCGCCCACCTGCACGCCCTGGCCTGGGGCGTCGACGACGACCCCGTCGTGCCGGCCCGACGCGAGCGCAGCGTGGGCTCCTCGGAGACCTTCGCCCACGACGTCGACGACCCCGAGGTGGTGCGTCGTCAGCTGCTGCACCTCGCCGAGCGGACCGCGAGCCGGATGCGGCACGGTGGCGTGCTGGGCCGGACGGTCGTGCTGACGGTCCGGTTCTCCGACTTCACCACCATCACCCGGTCCCGGACGGTCCCGGTCCCCACCGACGTCACCAGGGACGTCCACGCGACGGCCTGCGGGCTGTATGCCGCACTCGGGCTGCAGCGGGCCCGTATCCGGATGCTGGGGGTGCGCGTGGAAGGCATCAGCGACGCGGGGAGCACGCCGGTGCAGGCCCGGCTGGACGAGCCGGAGCACGGCTGGCGGGACGCCGAGCGCGCCATGGACAGGGCTGCGGCCCGGTTCGGCCGGGGCGCGGTGCGCCCGGCCAGCCTCGTCGGTGCGGGACGACAGGGCTGAGATGCGGGCCGGTTCGGGTCCACCCGGCGAGTCCGTTCGACAACGACGGGAACTCCCGCTAGTGCTCCACGCGTTGACCACCTATCCTGAGAACAGTCCTGCCGTCGGTCCGCCGACACCGCGTCGACCGACCTACACCACCGGAGGTGACCGTGCCCCTCTCCGAACACGAGCAGCGCGTCCTGGAGCAGATGGAGAAGGCGCTCTACGCCGAGGACCCTCGCCTGGCCACGCAGCTCAAGCGCACGGCAGCCACCGGCGGCCCCGCAGGCCTGGACCGTCGTCGGCTCGCCGTCGGTGTGCTGCTCGCCCTGGCGGGTCTGGCGCTCGTGGTCGTCGGTGTCATGTCCCAGCTGATCTGGGTGGGGGCGATCGGCTTCCTGGCCATGGTGCTCGGCGGGGCCTGGGCCGCCACCCCCACATCGCGCCCGCACCTGGGTGTGGTCGGCACCTCCGGGACGGTCAGCCACCCCGCCGGCAAGGGCCGCAGGACCAGGAAGACGGGTTCGTTCATGGCCCGCATGGAGCAGCAGTGGGACAAGCGCAAGGAGCAGGGCCCCTACTGAGCGGCAGGAGCTGAGGCAGCAGGACGTCTCAGCTGCGGTCGAGCAGCACCGTGGTCGCCACGAAGGCGCCGATGATGACGAACGCCGTGACCAGCTCGATGAGGATGTTGGTGCCCACGGCCCGCAGCGCGTGCCTGGTCGCCCCCCACGCCTCGTGCCGGTTCCGGGACCGCGCCAGGGAGACCAGGAAGATCCCCAGCGGGAACCCAAGGAACAGCCCCACCACCGGGATGACGAAGCCCATCACCAGCGCGCAGGCCACCCCGACGAGCAGGGTCGAGGTCCTGACCCCGGCCCGGCGCATCCGCTGCCCGGGGATCGCCCACTGCAGCACCACCCCGGCCAGGTAGATCGCGGCCGCCACGGCGAAGAGGATCCAACCCAGCCGTGACTGCTCGCCGAGGGCGTAGAGCAGCACCCCCAGCAGCACGATGACGAGACCGGGCAGGACGGGGATGACGATCCCGAGCACACCGATGGCCATCAGCAGCAGGATGAGGATCTCGACGGGCTCCACCCGGTGATTGTGCCAGCACGCACGAGCGCCCGCCCCCACCGTGATGGGGACGGGCGCTCGCGGTGCCGGGAGGCCTCGCGGTCAGATCGCGGGGCTCTCCTCGGCGTGCAGGCGGTGGGTCTCGTCGAGGATGTCGACGTCGTCCAGGTGGCGCAGCTTGTCGAGGTGCTCGCGCCCGTGGTGGGCGCAGAAGTGCAGCTCGAGACCGTCGCCGAGTCGGGCGCGGACGTAGGCCTGGGCCCCGCAGCGGTCGCAGCGGTCCGAGGCGGTCAGCTCAGGGGTCAGCGTGGCGTTCACGGGCTGTCTCCTCTCCTGCTCCAGTCGGGCCGGTGGAGGATCCCCCCGGCGCGCTCTAGAACTCTCAGTCAAGCATGTCAACGTCCCGGCCCCCGGACTTTGTGCCCCGGAGGCGGCGTGTTTCGCTCACCGCGTAGTCCCGCCCCGGGGGGAATAGGCCAGCCTGCGCGGGTGTGTCGGGAGCCCGGGTTAGCCTGCACAGCGTGACGACTCAGGACTACTCCGCCCGGCACCTGCAGGTCCTCGAGGGCCTGGAGGCGGTGCGCAAGCGCCCGGGGATGTATGTCGGGTCCACCGACTCCCGAGGTCTCATGCACTGCGTCTGGGAGATCATCGACAACTCCGTCGACGAGGCGCTCGGGGGGCACGGCGACCGGATCGAGGTCATCCTGCACGCCGACGACTCGGTCGAGGTCCGCGACCGGGCGCGCGGCATACCCGTCGACATCGAGCCGCGCACCGGCCTGTCCGGGGTCGAGGTGGTCTTCACCAAGCTGCACGCGGGAGGCAAGTTCGGCGGCGGCTCGTACGCAGCGTCCGGCGGTCTGCACGGCGTCGGGGCCTCGGTGGTCAACGCCCTGTCCGCCCGGCTGGACGTCGAGGTGGACCGCGCCGGCAAGACCTACGGCATGAGCTTCCGCCGGGGGGAGCCCGGGACCTTCGCCGACGGCGCCGAGCGCGCCCCGGACGCCCCCTTCACCCCCTTCGAGCGGAGCAGCGAGCTCGCCGTCGTCGGCAAGGCCAGGCGGGGCGTGACCGGCACCCGCATCCGCTACTGGGCCGACCCGCAGATCTTCCTCCGCAGCGCCAGGTTCGACTACGACGAGCTCATCGCCCGGGCCCGGCAGACCGCCTTCCTGGTCCCGGGCCTGACGATGGTGGTGCGTGACGAGCGAGGCCTCGCCGGCACCCCGGGGGCCGAGGGTCCGCACGAGGAGGTCTTCGTCTACGCGGGGGGCATCACCGAGTACGTCGAGCACCTCGCCACGGACACGGGAGTGACCGACGTGTGGCGGCTGCAGGGCTCGGGCACCTTCACCGAGACCGTCCCCGTCCTGGACGACCGCGGGCACATGGTGGCCAAGGAGGTCGAGCGCGAGTGCGAGGTCGACGTGGCCCTGCGCTGGGGCACCGGCTACGAGACCACCCTGCGCAGCTTCGTCAACATCATCACCACCCCCAAGGGCGGCACCCACGTCGCCGGCTTCGAGCAGGCGCTGCTCAAGGTCTTCCGCCGCCAGCTGGAGGTCAGCTCCCGCAAGCTCAAGGTCGGCAACGACAAGGTGGACAAGGACGACATCACCGCCGGGATGACCGCGGTCGTGACGGTGCGCCTGCCCGAGCCGCAGTTCGAGGGACAGACCAAGGAGGTGCTCGGCACCAGCGCCGTCCGCGGCATCGTCTCCCGGGTCGTGGAGAAGGCGCTCACCGAGCGGCTCACGAGCACCCACCGCGGGGACAAGGCCCAGGCCTCCCAGCTGCTGGAGAAGGTCGTGGCGGAGATGAAGTCGCGCATCTCCGCGCGGTTGCACAAGGAGACCCAGCGTCGCAAGAACGCCCTGGAGTCCTCCTCGCTCCCGGCCAAGCTCGCCGACTGCCGCACCAACGACACCGAGCGCTCGGAGCTGTTCATCGTGGAGGGCGACAGCGCCCTGGGCACCGCCAAGCTCGCCCGCTCCAGCGACTACCAGGCGCTGCTGCCGATCCGGGGCAAGATCCTCAACGTCCAGAAGGCCTCGATCCAGGACATGCTCTCCAACGCCGAGTGTGCGGCGATCATCCAGGTCATCGGGGCGGGGTCGGGCCGGTCCTTCGACGTCGACCTCGCCCGCTACGGCAAGGTCATCATCATGACCGACGCCGACGTGGACGGTGCCCATATCCGGACCCTGCTGCTGACCCTCTTCTTCCGCTACATGCGCCCGTTGGTCGAGGCGGGACGTGTCTACGCCGCGATGCCGCCGCTGCACCGCATCGAGGTGACCGGCGGACGGGCCAAGGGCAAGGAGGTCCTCTACACCTACACCGAGCAGCAGATGCGCTCGACCGTGAGCGCCCTGCAGAAGAAGGGGCGGTCGATCAAGCAGCCGATGCAGCGCTACAAGGGACTGGGGGAGATGGACGCCGACCAGCTCGCGGAGACGACCATGGACCCGCGCCACCGCACCCTGCGACGCATCACCATGCCGGACGCGGCCCGGGCGGACGCGGTCTTCGACCTGCTCATGGGCTCCTCGGTCGCCCCCCGCAAGGACTTCATCGTCGGGTCGGCGCACGAGCTCGACCGGGAGCGGATCGACGCCTGACCCGGGGGTGTGGTCCGGCCCACCCTGCGGCATCCGGTAGACTCGACGGGCTGCCGCGCCATCTGACGCGCGGAGCACGCCCCGGGACGAACCGTTCCCGGTGGCCCATGCGGGTGCCGCGAGTTGCACCTGGAGGTAGGTCCGACCGCGCCGGAGTGCGTCGAGGCGAGAACCGACCTCGACGATCCGAAGTGATGTGAGCCGCCATGGCCAAGCCTGTGACCAACCCCTCCGGCGGGAAGAAGCCCCGCCACACCCCTGCCCAGAAGAAGGCCGCCCGCCAGGCGCGGGAGAAGACCGCCCGCGCCCAGCTCAAGGGTCGTCCTGCGCGGCGTCCCGAGCGGGGTGAGCGGTGGGAGGACCGCGGCGACCAGCCGCGCAAGGACCGCTGGCGCGAGCGGGACGACGCCGACCCCCGTGGCCGGGGTGACCGTGCGGAGCGTCGCACCTCCTGGCAGGACCGCGACGACCGCCCGCGCCGGGACGTCCGCACCGACCGCCCGGACCGGGGCGGCTACGACCGGCCCGAACGTGGTGGCTACGACCGCCCTCGCCGCGACGACCGCACCGACCGTTCCGACCGCCCGGACCGTGGTGGCTACGACCGTCCCCGCCGCGACGACCGGGGCGAGCGCCGCCCGTTCGCCCAGGGCACCGACCGCAGGGCCCCCGCCCGCTGGGAGGACCGCGAGGAGCGGGGACACCGCCGCCGTGACGACCAGCGCGAGAGCTTCCCCCGCCGCGAGCACACCTGGCGCGCCCACCGCGAGGAGCGCGAGGGCCGCAACCCCGAGCGCGGCCGGCACGAGGGCCGCAGCTGGGACGAGGACCGGCGCCGCAGGGACGACCGGTGGGAGTCCAAGGACCGCTTCGAGCGTCGTGACCGTCCCGACCAGGGCCGCCCCGACCAGGGCCGCTCCGACCGGCCGCAGCGGTTCGACCGCCCGGCCCGCCCCGAGGGCCGGGACGGCTTCCAGGGTCGTGGCCGCCCCGAGCGCCGTGACGGGTTCCAGGGTCGCGACCGCTTCGACCGTCGTGACGGGTTCGACCGTCGTGAGCGCGACCTGTCGCGGTCCGGTGACGACGCCTTCGCCGAGGCGGAGGCCGAGCGCGACGAGGCCGACGCGGCCTACCAGGCGCGCCGCTCGGCGACCCGGGCCGAGGACAGCTCCGCCCAGGTGACGCAGGACAACGGGTTCGCCGCCATGGGCCTGCACGACGAGCTCGTGGCCGCGCTGGCCCGGATCGGCATCACCTCCCCGTTCCCGATCCAGGCCGCCACCATCCCCGACGCCCTGGAGGGTCGCGACCTGCTCGGCCGCGGACAGACCGGCTCGGGCAAGACGATGGCCTTCGGGCTGCCGATGCTGCACCGGCTCTCCAGCCGGCCCCGGGCGGTGCCCCACCGTCCGCGCGCCATCATCCTCAGCCCCACCCGTGAGCTGGCGATGCAGAGCGTCGACGCGTTGACCCCGCTGATGCGCGCCGTCGACCGGCGCTTCGTCCTCGTCGCGGGCGGCATGTCCTACACCCCCCAGATGAAGGCCCTCGAGAAGGGAGTCGACGTCCTGATCGCCACCCCGGGTCGGCTCATCGACCTCATCGACCGGGGCGCGGTCGACCTGTCCGAGGTCGAGGTCACCGTGCTCGACGAGGCCGACCACATGGCCGAGATGGGCTTCGTCGAGGCGATCACCCAGGTCCTCGACCTCACCCCGGCCGACGGGCAGCGGATGCTCTTCTCCGCGACCCTGGACCACGGTGTCGACCGGGTGGCCAAGGCCTACCTCACCGACCCCGTGACCCACTCCACGGACGACGTGTCGGCCAGCGTCGAGACGATGGCCCACCACGTCTTCCTCGTCCACCCGCACGACAAGAAGTCGATCACCGCGGCGATCGCCAACCGTCCGGGCCGCACCGTCGTCTTCTGCCGCACCAAGCTGGGCGCCGACCGCATCGCCCTCCAGCTGCGCGAGTCCGGTGTCTTCGCCGCGGCGCTCCACGGTGGGCTCAACCAGGCCCAGCGCACGCGGGTGCTCGACGCGTTCAAGTCCAGCCAGCTGCCGGTGCTGGTGGCCACCGACGTGGCCGCCCGCGGCATCCACGTCGACGACGTCTCCCTGGTGCTGCAGGTCGACCCGCCGGCGGACCACAAGGACTACCTGCACCGCTCCGGCCGCACCGCCCGCGCCGGCGAGGACGGCGTCGTGGTCACCCTGGCCCTTCCGCACCAGCGCCGGCAGGTCAAGCGGCTGCTCGAGCAGGCCGGCGTGCAGACCGAGCCCCAGGAGGTCCGGCCCGAGGACACCGCGGTCATCGAGACCGCCGGTGGCTCCGTGCCGACCGCCGAGCCGGTCCTGCAGAGCCAGCTCGACGAGATCCTCCGCCCGCGTCGGCCCCAGGGCCGCGGCGGCCGCCGCCCCGGCGGTCGCCCCGGCGGTGCCGGCGGACGGTATGGAGACCGCCCGCGCCGCGAGGGCGGCCCGCGCCGCGAGGGCGGCCCCCGTCGCGAGGGTGGCCCCCGTCGGGACGACCGGCCGGACTGGCGCCCGCGCGGCTGAGCCGGTCCTGCGATGAGCGACGCGCGCCACCAGGCAGGCCTTCCCGGGCCTGACCTGGTGGCGCGCGCGTTCGTCGAGGCCTGGGCCGACCGGGACGCGCGCGCGATCGCGGACCTCTTCGTGGAGGACGCCGACTTCGTCAACGTTGTGGGCCTGTGGTGGCGCGACCGGGACCGGATCGAGCAGGCGCACGCCTACGGCTTCGAGCGGATCTTCGGCCGGAGCACCATGACCCTGGGCCGGGTGCGGACCAGGCGGCTGGGGGAGGACGTCGCCGTGGTGCACGCAGCCTGGCGCATCGAGGGCCAGAGCGCCCCGGACGGCGGCGACGGTCCCGGCGACCGGTCGGGCGTGCTCGTCTTCGTCATGGCCCGGTCGGCGGACGGCTGGCGGGCCGTGGCCGCGCAGAACACCGACCGCGTGCCGGGTGCGGACACCCTGGTCACCGGCCCTGCCGGGACGCCCGGGGTGAGGGGCGCCTCATACCGACAGGGCCGGTGAGTCTGCTGGTCAGGGGTTGGGGCCGACGAGGAGCAGCCCGACGATGAGCACCGCGCCGAGCGCGAGCATGACCACCATCGTGTAGCCGAGGATGTCGCGGATCCGCAGCCTGGCGATCGCCAGCAGCGGCAGCGCCCAGAAGGGCTGGATGAGGTTGGTGATCTGGTCGCCGTAGGACAGCGCCATGATCGCCACCTCCGGGTCGACCCCGAGCTGCTCGGCGGCGGTGAGCAGGACCGGGCCCTGGACCGCGGCCTGGCCGCCGCCCGAGGGCACGAAGAAGTTCACCAGACCGGCCGACAGGAACGCCAGCGCGCCGAAGGTCGCCGGGGTGGACACGGCGACGATGGAGTCGGACAGCACGGCGATGAGGCCGGTGCCGCCCATGATGCCCATGATGCCGGCGTAGAGCGGGAACTGCAGCAGGATCTCGCCGACGTTGGAGGCGCCGCGCTTGGTCAGCTCGACGAGCACGAAGGGGTTGCCCACGAGCAGCAGGACCAGCGTGAGGAAGGTCCAGTTCACGATGTCCAGGGTGAGGGTGCCGCCGTCCCGGAAGTGCAGGACGAGATAGAGCGCCAGGAGCAGACCGGGGACGAGGGTCACCAGGCGGCTGGCGTCGAGGCGGTCGGCGGGGGTCTCCACGTCGTAGGTGATCGACTCGTCCTCCATCTGGTGCTCGGGCATCTCGTGCACCGGGTCGCCCTTCCTCGGCGCGAGCAGGGCGTAGCAGGCGGCGAGGACGGCGAGGCAGACCGCGAGGATGAGCAGGTTCCAGACCGAGAAGATCGTGTCGGACAGCGGGATCGTGCCGCCGAGCTGCTCGGCCAGGAAGCTGTCGGGGGTGGCGGCGGTCAGGGGCGCCGAGCCGCTGTACCCCATGTGCCACACCGCCATGCCGGAGTAGCCGCCGGCCACGAGCAGGGGGAAGTGCAGCTTCTCGCCGCGGCGCCGGGCTGCCGCGGCGACCTGCGTGGCCATGATGGCCCCGACGATGAGACCCAGTCCCCAGGTCAGCAGGGCGGAGACGGCGGTGACCAGCGCCACGAAGACGTAGGGCATGACCCGGCCGCGGGGGATGTCGGCGAGCCGCACCAGCAGCGCCCGCACCGGGCCGGTGTTGGCCAGGATGTAGCCCAGCAGGAGGATGAGCGCCATCTGGGTCATGAAGGCGAGCAGGCCGGCGAGCCCGTCGCCCCAGGCCCGGACGACGTCCAGGGGACCCGAGTCCGTCAGGAGCAGCGCGCCGATCATGACGATGACGGTCAGCACGATCGCGAAGACCAGCGCCGAGGGGATGAACCGCTCGACCAGCGTGTTGACCGGACCCATCATCCGGCTGACGCCGGAGCGCGGTCGGGTGGGGGTGGGCGAGGGGGGAGTCATGGACCTGCTCCTTCTCGGAGGGGAACCGGGAGGCATAGGTATGCAGTGCAGAGCATAAGATGCCGCGCATGACAGGAACCATCGACCCGGCGCTCCAGCACGTCTACGACGCCGTCCTGCGGCGCAACCCCGGTGAGAGCGAGTTCCACCAGGCGGTCGAGGAGGTGCTCGCCAGCCTCGGCCCGGTGGTCAGGCGTCACCCCCACTACCTGGCCGAGCGCGTCATCGAGCGGATCTGCGAGCCGGAGCGGCAGATCATCTTCCGGGTGCCGTGGACCGACGACGCCGGGCAGGTGCAGATCAACCGTGGCTTCCGCGTGCAGTACTCCTCCGTGCTCGGCCCCTACAAGGGCGGGATGCGCTTCCACCCCAGCGTGCTGCTGGGCACCGTGAAGTTCCTCGGCTTCGAGCAGATCTTCAAGAACGCCCTGACCGGTATGCCGATCGGCGGCGGGAAGGGTGGCGCCGACTTCGATCCCAAGGGCCGCTCCGACGGTGAGGTGATGCGCTTCTGCCAGTCGCTCATGACCGAGCTGTTCCGTCACCTGGGGGAGTACACGGACGTCCCCGCGGGGGACATCGGCGTCGGCGCCCGGGAGATCGGCTACCTCTTCGGTCAGTACAAGAAGATGACCAACCGCTACGAGGCGGGCGTGCTCACCGGCAAGGGCCTGGCCTGGGGCGGGTCGCGAGCGCGGACGGAGGCGACCGGCTACGGCACCGTGTACTTCGCCGACCAGATGGCCCAGCACGCGGGACAGCGCCTGGACGGCACGCGGGTGGTCGTGTCCGGGTCGGGCAACGTCGCGATCTACGCCATGGAGAAGGTCGCCGAGCTGGGCGGGCTGGTGGTGGCGTGCAGCGACTCCTCCGGCTACGTCGTCGACGAGGCGGGCATCGACCTGGAGCTGGTCAAGGAGGTGAAGGAGGAACGCCGCGAACGCATCCGGGCCTACGCCGACCGACGGCCCGGCGCCAGGTTCGTCAGCCAGGGCACCATCTGGGACGTGCCGGCCGAGGTGGCGTTGCCCTGCGCCACCCAGAACGAGCTCGACGAGGCGGCCGCAGGCACCCTGGTCACCAACGGCGTGGAGATCGTCGCCGAGGGCGCCAACATGCCGTGCACCCCCGGTGCCGTCCGCGTCTTCCAGGAGGCCGGGGTCCTCTTCGGCCCCGGCAAGGCCGCCAACGCCGGCGGGGTGGCCACCTCGGCCCTGGAGATGCAGCAGAACGCCTCCCGGGACTCCTGGTCCTTCGAGCACACTGATGCCCGGCTGGGCGAGATCATGAGGAACATCCACGAGCGGGTGGTGACAACCGCCGAGGACTACGGCCGCCCGGGCGACTACGTCTTCGGGGCCAACGCCAGCGGTTTCACCCAGGTCGCCGACGCGATGCTGGCCCTCGGCGTCATCTAGGGCGGGCGCATACGATGCGCCCATGATCACCTCCCACGACGTCGTGGTGGTCGGCGGTGGCCACAACGGCCTCACCGCCGCCGCCTACCTGGCCCGCGCCGGCCGCTCGGTCCTGCTGCTCGAGCGGTCCCCGCAGCTGGGAGGGGCGACGGTCTCCGCGCAGGCCTTCCCCGGGATCGAGGCCCGGCTGTCCCGCTACTCCTACCTCGTCAGCCTGGTGCCGCAGCAGATCGTCTCCGACCTGGGCCTCAACCTGCGACTGGCCCGCCGCCGGTACTCGTCCTACACGCCGGTCCCGGGCGAGGACGTCGGGCTGCTCGTCGACCACCACGACGAGCAGGCGACCGCGGCGTCCTTCGCGGCGGTCGGCGCGGCCGACGACGCCGCCCGCTGGGCCCGGTTCTACGCCCGCACCGGCGAGCTGGCCCGCGCGATCTGGCCGACGATGACCGAGCCCCTGCTCCGGCGGCACGACCTGGCCTCCCGCGTCGGGGACCCCGGTCTCGTCCGCGACTTCCTCGAGCGCCCGCTGGGCGAGGTGGTCGAGGCCAGCATCGCCTCCGACCTGGTCCGCGGGGTGGTGCTGACCGACGGGCTGATCTCCACCTTCGCCCAGGCGCACGAGGCCGACCTGCGGCACAACGTCTGCTTCCTCTACCACGTCGTCGGCGGCGGCACGGGGGACTGGGACGTCCCGGTGGGGGGCATGGGCGAGGTGTCCGGCCAGCTCGCGCGGGTCGCGGCCGACGCCGGCGCGCAGCTGCGCACGGGGGCCACGGTCACGGCCGTCGAGGACGGGGCGGTCACCTGGGTCGACGCCGAGGGTATGGAGCACCGCGCCACCGCAGGGCTGGTCCTGTGGGCGGCGGCCCCCGCGGTGCTCGACGACCTGATGGGCACGACCGGGAACCGGGTCGAGGGGGCGCAGGTCAAGGTCAACATGCTGCTCTCCCGCCTGCCCCGGCTGCGCGAGCCCGGGATCGACCCGGCGGCGGCCTTCGGCGGGACCTTCCACATCAACGAGACCTACACCCAGATCCAGACCGCCTACGACGCCGCGGTCGCCGGGCGGGTGCCGGACCCGATGCCGGCGGAGATCTACTGCCACTCGATCACCGACCCGAGCATCCTGTCGCCGCAGCTGCAGGCCGACGGGGTGCACACGCTCACCGTCTTCACGCTGCAGACACCCGACCGGCTGCTCGACGACGTCGCCGACCACGCCCGGGCGCGCGCCGACCTGGAGCGAGCCGTGCTCGACTCGCTCTCCTCGGTGCTGGCCGAGCCCATCGAGGACGTCGTCCTGCGGGACGAGCAGGGTCGGCTCTGCGTGGAGACCCGGACCACCCGCGACCTGCAGGACTCCCTGGCCATGCCGGGCGGCAACATCTTCCACGCGCCGCTCACCTGGCCCTGGGCCGACGACGACGCACCGCTGGACTCGGCGGCGCAGCGCTGGGGCGTGGACACGCCATACCCGGGCGTCCTGCTGGCCGGGGCGGGCTCCCGCCGCGGTGGCGGGGTCAGCGGCCTGGGCGGCTACCACGCCGCCCGGGCCGTCCTCGACGGCTGACCCTGCCGGGCCCGGGATCAGGTGTCGCGCATCGGGCGCGGCAGGTGCTCCCGGGTCTCGTCGTCCCTGACCAGGTCGGGGTCCTCGTACGGTGTGTCGTGCGCGAGCGGCTTGGCGCGCAGGAAGAGGATGCTGGCGATGAGACACCCCCAGACGAGGGTGAGGGCCAGGATCATCATGACGACGGCGGACGTGCTCATCGGGTCTCCTCCTGCCGGGGCAGATCGGGGCGGGCCAGCGGCTCGGGCTCCTCGGGGAGGGCCGGCCAGGGGCGGAAGTCGGGGTTGTCGCGGCCGCGCCAGGGCACGGCCGAGAGCAGCGCGGCGGCGACGACGACGAAGCCGAGCATGCCCCACCCGAAGACGTTGAGGTACCACTGCGGCAGGCCCTCGTAGCCCTCGGTGATGAGCACCACGACCCGCTGCACCAGCATCCAGCCCAGGTAGAGCGGGGCCAGCGCACCGATGAGCAGCACCCACCACCGGCCCAGCTTGAAGGTGGACACCGCGTTGAGGTGCCGGCGCAGCACGTCGCCCTTGCGGAAGACCCAGATGACCAGGATCGCCATCGCGATGGCCGAGAAGACGATCCCGATGTTGTTGGCCCACTGGTCGACGGTGTCCAGCGCGAGCAGGCCCGAGGTGGTGGAGAAGAGCGCCAGCGACAGGACGGCGCAGATCGCCGAGACGGTGACCGCCGAGGCCCGTTGCCCCAGGCCGAACTTCTCCTGCACCGACGCCGCGACCCCGAGCAGGATCGAGATGATCGAGGTGAAGCCGGCCAGCACCAGCGAGCCGAAGAAGATGACGCCGAAGATGTTGCCGCCGGGCATCTGGCTGATGACGGCCGGGAAGGTCACGAACGACAGGATCGGACCGGTGAGCCCCTCCAGGTCGCCCACGGCGATGTTCTGCTGGGCGGCCATGAAGCCCAGCGTCGCGAAGACGCCGATGCCGGCGAGCAGCTCGAAGCTGGAGTTGGCGAAGGCCACGACCAGGCCGGAGGTGGTCATGTTGGCCTTGCGACGCTGGAAGGAGGCGTAGGTCACCATGATGCCGAAGGCGATGGACAGGCTGAAGAAGATCTGGCTGTAGGCGGCGATCCACACGTTGGCGTCGGCCAACGCCGCCCAGTCGGGGGTGAAGAACTCGTCCAGCCCGGCGAAGGCGCCCTCCAGGGTGAGGGCGCGGACGACCAGACCGACGAAGGCGACGAAGAGCAGGGGGATGAAGATGATGTTGACCCGCTGGACGCCGTTGGCCACGCCCAGGGCCAGGACGACCAGCACGGCCACCCAGACCAGCACGAGCGGGATGGTGACGCCGGCCACGAGGCTCGTGGACAGCTCGGGGTCGCCGACCTGCAGGTAGTCGTTGAGGAAGAACGATCGTGGGTCGTCGCCCCAGCGCAGGTCGAAGGCGAAGACGAAGTAGGACAGCGACCACGCGATGACGGCGGCGTAGTAGACCGCGATGACGAACGACAGCATGATCTGGAACCAGCCGAGCGTCTCCGCGGGCCGCGCCATCCGCCGGTAGGCCAGCGGTGCCGCCCCCCGGTAGCGGTGGCCGATCGCGTAGTCGAGGAAGAGGATCGGGATGCCGGCGGTGAGCAGGGCCACGAGGTAGGGGATGAGGAAGGCCCCGCCGCCGTTCTCGTAGGCCACGCCGGGGAAGCGCCAGATGTTGCCCAGGCCGACGGCCGAGCCGATGGCCGCCAGGATGAAGCCGGTGGAGCTGGTCCAGGTCTCACGCCCGTCCGCGCCGCGCTGTGCCACGGGGGAACCTCCTTCGTCGGTGGATGCCGTGGGGGAAGGCTACTCCCGCAGGTGCCGCAGCGCGAGGAGGTCGACGGCATACCCGTAGCCGTGCACGCCGGCCCCGGCGATGACCGCCTCCGCGACGGGGGAGAGGTATGAGGTGTGCCGGAAGGGCTCCCGCGCGTGCGTGTTGGACAGGTGGACCTCCACGACGGGCAGCCGGGTGGCCTTCACGGCGTCCAGCAGGGCGACCGAGGTGTGGGTGTAGGCGGCGGCGTTGAGCACGACCCCGAGGACCTCGCCGGACGCGGCCGCCTCGTGCAGCGCGTCGACGAGCTCACCCTCGTGGTTGCTCTGCCGGCACTCGACCTGCAGGCCGTGGGACGCCGCCATCCGGGCACAGAGGGCCTCCACGTCGGTCAGCGTCGCGGTGCCGTAGATCTCCGGCTCCCGGGTGCCGAGCAGGTTGAGGTTGGGGCCGTTGAGCACCAGGATCCGGCGGGAGGTCATGCCCAGATCGTGGCACAGCCGCCGTTAGGCTGGCGCGCATGGGAGTGACGCAGTGGTGGCGCAGACTGACCGGCGGCGGAGCGGGCAAGAAGGCGGGCAAGAAGGCGGGCGACACGGCGCGCGGCACGGCGGGCAGGAAGAGCGCGGGCCGGGGCGCGGCGGGGACGGGTGCGCAGCCGAAGCCGGCGCGGACCGGGCTCACGGCCCCCACCGCCCGGCCCGGACGCCAGGCCGCGGTGGACCCGTCGCAACCCGTGCTCGGCCTCGTGGCGAGCCGCTCCGGGTGGGTGGGAGCCACGCTCGAGGCCTCCGGGCACGGCACGCCCCACATCGTCACCGCCGGCACCCTGGCGGACGCGGTGGCCCAGGCCGGTCCGGTCACGGTCGTGGCCGTCGGCGTCCCGATCGGCCTGCCCGACACCTCGCGGCGTGCCGCGGACGTCGAGCTGCGCCGCTTCCTGGGCCCCCAGTCCTCGGCCGTGGTCGGCGCCCCGGTCCGCGACGCGGTCTACGCCGGGTCCGACAGCGAGGCCAACCGGGTCAACCGGGAGCGTGCCGGCGCCGGTGTCTCCCGGCAGGCCGCCGACCTGCGCCCGCGCATCACCGAGGTGGACGGGTGGCTGCGGCAGGACCTCCCGCACCGGGTGGTCGAGGTCGTCCCGGAGGCCAGCCTCGCCGTGATGACCGGTGCGCCCCTGGAGTCCCGCCGCGGCTCGGCCGCCGGGGGCCAGGAGCGCCGGGAGGCCCTGGGTCGCGCCGGCATCTACGTCCCGGTGACCGCGCCGCACGGCGTCACCGCCGAGGACGTCGTCGGGGCGTGCGCGGCGGCCTGGACGGCCCACCGGGTCAAGACGGGGCAGTCCCGCTCCTTCCCGGAGCAGCCGGAGACCTTCTCCGACGGGATCCCCGCGGCGGTCCACGCGTAGGTCGCGACGCGGACCTCACCCGCTCCGGCGCAGCTCCTCCCAGGCCTCGAGCAGGGCGGGGCCGTACCACGTGAGCAGCCGCCCGCTCACGAGCCTGGTCGACGTGCGGGCGAAGGCCTCCGGGCCGTCGTCGGCGGTGAAGACATAGGGCTCGTCCGGCAGCAGCACCACGTCCGCGCCCGCCGCGTCGATCTCCTCGACGGGAACGCCGGGGTAGCGCTCCGGGTGCTCGCCGAAGACGTTGCGCATCCCGAGGCGCCCCAGCAGGTCGCTGGTGTAGGTGCGCGAGCCGACCACCATCCACGGGTCCCGCCAGATGGGGACGGCCACCGGGGTCGGCCCGCCCCCCGGTGCGGCGACCGGCAGGCGCCCGCCGAAGACCTCCACCGTCTCCGCGAGCCACCCCGGCCCGGGCCAGCCCAGCACGTCGGTGAGGAGGGTCCGCAGCACCCGCAGGGCGTCGTCCACGGACTCCACGACCCCGACCCACACGGGCACGCCCGCCTCCCGGAGCCGCCGCACGTCCAGCTCGCGGTTCTCCTCCTGCACGCACACCACCAGCTCCGGTGCCAGCGCCGCGACGGCTGCCCGGTCCGGGTTCTTGGTGCCCCGCACCCGCGGCACGTCCAGGTCGGCGGGGTGCGTGCACCAGTCGGTGGCTCCGACCAGCGCCTCCGGGCGGGTCGCCGCGATCGCCTCGGTGAGCGAGGGCACGAGCGACACCACCCGCGTGACCGGGCCGTCCGGCAGCCGCACCTCGCCGCCGAGGTCGTCGCTGACGACGCGGCTCACGGGGCCAGGGTCGTGCCGTCCGCGACCCGGCCGCCCTCCGCGCCCAGCGTCACCGAGCCCTGCACGGTGACGTCGCGCCCGAAGGTCCAGTCCCCCTCCACCGTGAGCCGGCGGGCCTGCACCAGGGACGGCGCGCCGTGCGGGAAGCGCTGGTCGAAGTCCCCGATCATCCCGTAGACGTCCTTGGCGAGGTCGATGACCGGCGCGGGGTCCACGGTGCGGCTCAGCTGCGCGGTCTCCTCGTCCACGGCATACACGTCCGAGCGCAGCAGGAGCAGCTCGTTGGTCGTCTTCACGGGCACGAAGCGCTCGCGGGTCACGCCGATCGACACCGCGTCCTCGAAGAGCTCGACGGCCCCGCCCATCGCGGTCTCGATCTGGACGACCGGCGTGGACGCCTTGTCGCGGGGGTCGACCGTCTTCGCGTTGCGGATGAGCGGCAGCTGCAGCACCCCGCCCTGCTCCTGCAGCATCTCGCGCAGCCGCGCCAGGTCGAACCACAGGTTGTTGGTGTTGACGTAGGGGTGCCGGTCGGCGTCCATGAAGTGCACCATCTCCTCCGGCGCGGTCTGCGCGGTCTCCCGCAGCACGAGCCGGCCGTCGGAACGGCGACGCACCAGGTGCCCGCCCTTGGTGTCCATCTCGGTGCGGGCGACGACCTCCGCGGCATACCCGGCACCGGAGGCGGCGAACCAGGCGGCGATCCGCCCGTCCGGCACCGCACCCAGGTTGTCGACGTTGGAGACGAAGGCCTGCCGGTAGCCCTGCTCCAGCAGGGAGTCGAGCAGGCCGCTGGCCAGGAGCGAGGGGTAGAGGTCGCCGTGCCCCGGGGGGCACCACTCCAGCCGGGGGTCGGCGGGCCACTCGACGGGGGTGAGGTCGTCCGCCCGCAGCTTGGGCTCCTGGCTCTGCAGGAAGTCCAGGGGTATGCCGTCTACCGCCAGCTCCGGGTAGCGCCCCAGTGCCTCCAGGGTGGCCTCCTGGGTGGAGAAGGAGTCCATGAGCACCAGGGGCAGGGGCACCCCGTGGCGCTCGCGCAGCGCCAGGACCTGGCGCACGGTGAGGTCGAGGAAGGTCAGCCTGTCCCGCACCGGGAGGAGCGACTTGGGGCCGGCCAGGCCCATCGAGGTCCCGAGACCGCCGTTGAGCGTGATGACCGCGGTGCGCCCCAGCGCCTCGCGCGCGGTGTCCTCGTCGGGCTCCAGGTCGGCGTGCTGGACGCTCGGCAGGGCCGGCTCGACGTCGGCCTCGGCGATGAGGCCGGTCGCCCCGCCGGCGAGGGCATCGTAGTGCAGGGCGAAGGTGTCGACGGCGGGCCGGCTCACCCCCGCCTCCCGCATGCGGGCCAGGGCCAGGTCACGTCCGGAGGCGCTCATGCGCCCAACCTACCGACGGCCGACTTGACCTGCACGTCAACCTGGGGATGGTCTCGTCTACCATCGGTCAGGACACCCCACTCGACGAGGAGACGTCAGGTGAAGAACGACCAGCTGCACACCCTCACGAACCCGGTCCGCATCGTGACGGCGGCGAGCCTGTTCGACGGGCACGACGCCTCGATCAACATCATGCGGCGCATCATGCAGGGCCAGGGGGCCGAGGTGATCCACCTGGGGCACAACCGGTCCGTGCAGGAGGTCGTCCAGGCCGTGCTGGACGAGGACGCCAACGGGGTGGCGGTCTCGTCCTACCAGGGCGGGCACGTCGAGTACTTCGAGTACCTCGTGGAGCAGCTGCGCGCGGCCGGCGCCGGGCACGTGCGGGTGGTCGGCGGTGGCGGGGGAGTCATCGTCGCCGAGGAGATCGAGCGGCTGCGCGCCTCCGGGGTGACGATCTTCAGCCCCGAGGACGGTCAGCGGCTGGGCCTGCCGGGGATGATCAACAGCGTCCTGGCCGACTGCGACTACGACCTGTGGGAGACCGGTGCCGCCGAGATCGACCGGGCGCTGGCGGGCGACCGCACCGCCGTGGCGCGGGCGATCACCGGGGCCGAGACCGGCCGGCTGCCCGAGGAGGACCGGCAGCGCTACGCCGCCGAGGCGGCCTCGCGCACCGTGCCCGTGCTCGGCATCACGGGCACCGGGGGGTCGGGCAAGTCCTCCCTCACCGACGAGCTGATCCGACGCTTCCGTCTCGACCAGGACGACCGGCTCCGGATCGCCGTCGTCGCGATTGACCCCACCCGCCGCCGCGGCGGCGGCGCGCTGCTGGGCGACCGGATCCGGCAGAACGCCATCGGCCTGCAGTTCGCCGGGGGAGGCCAGGGCTCCGAGACCTCCGGGGCCGTGCTGTTCCGCTCGATGGCGACCCGCGGGGACCGGGAGGTGCCCGAGGCCCTGCCCGTGGTCATCGACATCCTCAAGGCGTGCGGCTTCGACCTGGTGGTGGTGGAGACCCCCGGCATCGGCCAGGGCGACGCGGGGATCGTGCCCTTCGTCGACACCTCGCTCTACGTCATGACCCCGGAGTTCGGCGCGGCCTCCCAGCTGGAGAAGATCGACATGCTCGACTTCGCCGACGTCGTGGCCATCAACAAGTTCGAGCGCCGCGGGGCGATGGACGCCCTGCGCGACGTGGGCCGCCAGTTGGTCCGCAACCGGGAGGCCTTCGGGAAGAAACCGCAGGACATGCCGGTCTTCGGCACCTCCGCGGCCACCTTCAACGACGACGGCGTCACCGCCCTCTACCAGGAGCTGCGCTCCGTCCTCGCCACGAAGGGCCTGTCGGTGACCGAGGGGTCGCTGCCGCCGGTGGACGTGCGGCACTCCTCGGTGCTGCGCCAGGTGGTCCCGCCCAAGCGGGTGCGCTACCTGGCCGAGATCGCCGACACCGTCCGGGGCTACCACGAGGACACCGAGCGCTACGCCCTGGCCGCCCGCCGGGTGGAGCGGCTCGCGGCCGTCGACGACGAGCTCGCCGCGGCCGGGCAGACCGACCACGGCGTCGACGAGCTGCTCGAGGCCGCCCGCCGCGACGTGCCCGCGGAGATCTCGGAGCTGATCGAGGGGTGGCCCGCCCGGGTCGAGTCCTACTCCGGCGACGAGCAGGTCGTGCGGGTGCGGGACAAGGAGATCGTCACCCGGCTCACCAAGGAGACGCTGAGCGGCAACCGCATACCCCGCGTCGCCCTCCCCACGTACGACGAGGCCGGTGCCCTCGTCCGCTACTGGCGCCGGGAGAACCTCCCCGGCTACTTCCCCTACACCGCGGGGGTCTTCCCCTTCAAGCGCGACAACGAGGACCCGGCCCGGATGTTCGCCGGCGAGGGTGACCCGTTCCGGACCAACCGTCGCTTCAAGCTGCTCTCCGAGGGGCAGCCGGCCACCCGTTTGTCCACCGCCTTCGACTCGGTGACGCTCTACGGGCAGGACCCCGCCGAGCGGCCCGACATCTACGGCAAGGTGGGCACCTCCGGGGTCTCGGTCGCGACGCTGGAGGACATGAAGGCGCTCTACGACGGTTTCGACCTGGTGAGCCCGACGACGTCGGTGTCGATGACGATCAACGGCCCGGCGCCGACCGTGCTGGCCTTCTTCCTCAACACCGCGATCGACCAGCAGGTCGACGCCTTCCGTGAGCGCGAGGGCCGCGAGCCCTCGGGGGCCGAGGCCGAGGAGCTGCGGGCCTACGCCCTGCAGAACGTCCGCGGCACGGTGCAGGCCGACATCCTCAAGGAGGACCAGGGCCAGAACACCTGCCTGTTCACCACCGAGTTCTCGCTGCGGATGATGGGCGACATCCAGCAGTGGTTCATCGACCAGGGTGTCCGCAACTTCTACTCCGTGTCGATCTCCGGCTACCACATCGCCGAGGCCGGGGCCAACCCCATCAGTCAGCTGGCCTTCACCCTGGCCAACGGCTTCACCTACGTGGAGTCCTACCTGGCGCGCGGGATGGACATCAACGACTTCGCGCCCAACCTCAGCTTCTTCTTCTCCAACGGCATGGACGCCGAGTACTCCGTCATCGGCCGGGTGGCCCGCCGGATCTGGGCGGTCGCGATGCGGGAGAAGTACGGCGCGAACGAGCGCAGCCAGAAGCTGAAGTACCACGTCCAGACCTCCGGGCGGTCCCTGCACGCGCAGGAGATGGACTTCAACGACATCCGCACGACGCTGCAGGCGCTCATCGCGATCTACGACAACGCCCAGAGCCTGCACACCAACGCCTACGACGAGGCCGTGACGACCCCGTCCGGGGAGTCGGTGCGCCGGGCCCTGGCGATCCAGCTCATCATCAACCGGGAGTGGGGCCTGGCGATGAACGAGAACCCCAACCAGGGCTCGTTCATCCTCGAGCAGCTCACCGACCTGGTGGAGGAGGCGGTGCTCGCCGAGTTCGACCGCATCAGCGAGCGCGGCGGCGTCCTCGGGGCGATGGAGACCGGCTACCAGCGCGGCAAGATCCAGGACGAGTCGATGCTCTACGAGCACCGGAAGCACGACGGTAGCCTGCCGATCATCGGCGTCAACACCTTCCGCCGCCCCGAGGAGGAGCGGGAGGTGGTGCAGGTCGAGCTGGCGCGGGCGACCGAGCAGGAGAAGCAGAGCCAGCTCGAGCGGGTGCGCGACTTCCAGCAGCGGCACGCCGACGAGGCGCAGGAGGCGCTCGACCGCCTGAAGAGGGTCGCGATGAGCGGTGACAACGTCTTCGCCGAGCTGATGGATGCCGCGCGGGTGTGCTCGCTCGGACAGATCACCGAGGCCTTCTTCGAGGTGGGTGGGCAGTACCGTCGCAACGTCTGACGCGGCCCCTGTGGACGAGCCCCGGGGTCTGTCGGCCGTGCCGCATACAGTCCCTGCATGACGGCGGCGGACCTGACCCGGGCAGGCTGGGTGCTCGACCTCTCCGAGGGCGATCTCCAGCGGGAGGTCGGGGTGCTCTCGGTCGCCCGGGCGAAGGTGTATGCGGCGGACGGGCGCATCCACACCCTGGTCGCCGCGCGCGACGGCCGCCACCTGCTGGCGACGGTGAGCGGGTCGGAGCGGACGCGCTACCAGACCGTGGTGGAGCTGATCGACGAGGACGGGCCGGAGTGGTCGGGCCGATGCACCTGCCCGGTGCGGATCCAGTGCAAGCACGCGGTGGCCACGATCATCTGCGCCCAGCTGCGGCTGCGGGAGCAGGGGCGGACGGGCCCGCCGGACTGGGAGAGCCTGCTCACGCCCCTGGTGCGGGGCGCCGACCGTGGCCCGTCGGCGTCGTTGCAGGCGCCGTGGCGCCTGGGTCTGCAGGTGGGCCTGCAGGGGGGTCTCGGTGGCGTGGAGGAGTCCATGCGGGTCACGCTGGTGCCCGTGCGCGAGGGGACGGGTCGCCCCTGGGTGCGGCAGGGGGTGTCGTGGCGCGACCTGGTCTCCAGCTACCGGGTGCACGAGGTCGACCCCGCGCAGCGCGCGGCGCTGGTCCCGCTGCACACGATCTCCCAGGGCCCGGTGCGCTTCCAGGGGGCCGTCCCGGAGCTGGTGCTGGGGGACCTCGGCCGGCTGGCCTGGCCGGCGCTCGCCGGGGTCGTGCGGGCGGGGGTCACGCTCGTCCCCGGGCCTGGCCTCACCCTGGTGGAGCTGGGGGACGGCACGGTCGAGCTCGGCCTGGACCTGACCCGGCGCGACGAGGGGTTGCGCGTGGGGGTCTCGGTGCAGCGCGCGGGGGAGGGTGACACGGGGGAGGGCGACACGGCGGGCGTCGACGGCGGGAGGCTCTTCGTCGTGGGGAGACCGGGGCACGGCCTCGCCCGGGTGAGCGAGGCCGGCGAGCTGACCCTGTGGCCGTTGACCTCCGAGCCGGAGCCGCTGCTGGCCCAGCTGCTCGAGCGCGGTGAGCCGGTCCTGGTGCCGGAGCCGGACGTCCAGCGCTTCCTGGCTCACTACTACCCGTCCCTGGCCCGCAGGGTCCGGGTCACGTCCCGGGACGGCACGGTGGACACCGCGGAGGCGCCGGGGCCGGTCCTGCGGCTCACGCTCACCCCCGAGCCGGAGCATCGTCTGCGGCTGCGGTGGACGATCGCCTACCCCGTGCCGGGCGGGGACGAGGTGGTGGAGGTCGGGCTGGAGCACCGTCAGGACGACCCGCCGCGCGACCTCGGTGCCGAGGCTCGGGCGGTGGCGGCGGTCGGGCCCCTGCTGGCGGCCTGCCCCGAGCTGGTCGAGCACCCGCCGAGGGGGGTGCCCCGGCCGGTGACCGAGCGCGCCCTCCAGGGGCGGAGCACCATCGTCTTCGCCACCCAGGTGCTCCCGATGCTGGAGGCCGCCGAGGAGGTCGAGGTCGTGCTGGAGGGGGAGCTCCCGACGTACGAGGAGGCGGAGGAGGCGCCGGTCGTCGTGCTCGACACGAGCGAGGGGGCGGCCGACGACTGGTTCGACCTGCACGTCAGTGTCACCGTGGCGGGCCAGACCGTCCCTTTCGAGCCGCTCTTCGCCGCGCTGGCCCGGGGTGACGACATGATGCTGCTGGAGTCGGGGACCTTCTTCAGCCTCGACGTGCCGGAGCTCCACACCCTCCGTCGTCTCATCGAGGAGGCGCGCGAGCTGGAGGACCGGCCGCCGCGGGAGGCGACGGTGGGGCTGACCCGGTGGCAGGCAGGGCTGTGGGAGGAGCTCACCGACATCGGCGTGGTGCGCCGGCAGAGCCAGGCGTGGCGGGAGAGCGTCGACGCCCTGCTGGCGCTCGGGGAGGGAGGCGGTGACCTGGCTCGGGCCAAGGTGCCCGACCGGTTGCAGGCCGAGCTGCGTCCCTACCAGCTGGAGGGGTTCGAGTGGCTGGCCCGGCTGTGGGACCACCGCCTCGGTGGCGTCCTCGCCGACGACATGGGTCTGGGCAAGACCCTGCAGATGCTGGCCGTTCTCGCCCGGGCGGAGGAGCGAGGTGACCTGGCCGAGGGCCCGGTGCTCATCGTGGCCCCGGCCAGCGTGGTGCCGGTGTGGGCCTCCGAGGCCGCCCGTTTCGCACCCCACCTGCGGGTGGCGACGATCGCGGCCTCTGCTGCCAGGCGGGGCACCGACCTGGCGACCGAGGTGGGCGGCGCCGACCTGGTCGTCACGTCATACACCCTCCTGCGTCTGGGGGAGCAGGAGTTCCGGCAGCTCCCGTGGAGCGCCCTGGTGCTGGACGAGGCCCAGGCGGTCAAGAACCCCAGGTCCAAGACCCACCGCGCCGTGCGAGGCGTGGGCGGCGTCCGTACGTTCGTCCTCACCGGCACCCCCCTGGAGAACTCCTTGAAGGACCTCTGGGCGATGTTCGCGCTGGCGGCCCCCGGCCTGTTCGGTTCGGCCGAACGGTTCACCAGGGGTTATGTCCGACCGGTCGAGTCGGGCGACCCGGCCGACCGCGACGAGGTCCTGGGGCGGCTCCGACGCCGGATCCGTCCGTTTCTGCTGCGCCGCACGAAGCGGGAAGTCGCCGCGGACCTGCCGCGCAAGACGGAGCAGGTGCTGTCGGTCCCCCTGGCGGTCCAGCACCGCAGGGTCTACGACCGGCACCTGCAGCGGGAGCGGCAGCGTGTGCTGGGGCTCCTGGCGGACATGGACAAGAACAGGGTCGCGATCTTCCGTGCCCTGACGATCCTGCGTCAGCTGGCCCTCGACCCTGGCCTGGTCGACCCCGAGCACGCGGGCATCGCCACCTCGTCCAAGGTCACCCTGCTGCTGGAGCACCTCGTCGAGCTGGCCGCGGAGGGACACCGGGCACTGGTCTTCTCCAGCTTCACCAGCTACCTCGCCCTGGTGCGCGAGGCGCTGGAGGCGCGGGGGATCCCGTACAGCTACCTCGACGGGCGCACCCGCGACCGCAGCGCGAGGGTCGAGGGCTTCCGCAACGGCGACGACCCGGTCTTCCTCATCAGCCTCAAGGCCGGAGGCGTGGGACTGACGCTCACGGAGGCGGACTACGTCTACGTCCTCGACCCGTGGTGGAACCCTGCGGCCGAGGCGCAGGCCGTGGACCGCACCCACCGGATCGGGCAGACCCGCCCAGTCAACGTCTACCGGCTCGTCTCCTCCGACACCATCGAGGAAAAGGTGGTGGCGCTGCAGGCCCGCAAGCGGGAGCTCTTCACGACCGTGGTGGACGCGGGTGAGTTCCGCTCGGGCCGCGTCTCGGCCGCGGACATCAGGGGACTGCTGGACGACTGAGTCCGGGCCGACCTGCGACGATGCGGTATGCCGCCCGCCCTGGACCATCTCGTTCTCGTCGTCCCCGACCTTGACGCCGCCGTCACCGACCTCGAACGCCGCACCGGTGCGCGCGCCGTCGCCGGCGGGGCGCACCCGGGGCGCGGGACGCACAACGCGCTGCTCGGACTCCGTCAGGAGGGCAGCGCCCGGTCCTACCTCGAGATCCTGGCCCGGGACCCTGCCCAGCCGGACGTGGCCGAGCAGGACGTCCTGCTCGGGGCCGGGCCTACGTTGGCGACGGGCGTGTCGCGGCTCTTCGGCTGGGCGGTCCGCACCGAGCCGGCCGAGCTCGCGGCCACCCTGCAGGCGGGGCGGGAGGCAGGGGCGGACATGGGGGAGGAGATCGCGGCGTCCCGGCGCACCCCGGGCGGGCTCGAGCTCTCGTGGCGCCTGGCGGTGCCTCGACCGCTGGGGTTCGGCGGGGTGCAGCCCTTCCTGCTCGCGTGGGACGACGCCCATCCGACGGACGCCGACCTCCCGACCGTCGACCTGCTGTCGTTGGAGCTGCGTCACCCCGCGGCGGAGCGGGCCGGCGCAGTCCTGCGAGCACTGGGGGTCACCGTCCCCGTCCTGCCGGGCCCCGCGGCGAGCCTGACCGCGCGGCTGTCGACGCCCCGGGGGGAGGTCGTGCTGACCTGAGGGCCGGTCAGATCGGATCGGCGTGGGTCGAGTCAGCCTCGCCTGCGCTGGCCCTCGCGACCTGGGCCCAGGGCCTGGGGCACGGGCACGGTGGGCCTCAGTCGGAGCGCTCGTCCTCCTGGTCGTGGCCCTGTCGCCGGCTGGGGTGAGCGTCGTCGGCGTCGTCCTGGTCGATCCTCAGCAGGCGGGCGACGTCCTGAGGGTGCTCGGGAGGGCCGGGGACCCGCCGCCCGGTGCGGCCGTCCGTGTGGTCCAGGGTCAGCCAGGAGTCCGGACGGGACCAGTGCCCCGGGCGGGAGGCGAGGGCGGCGTAGAGCGCCTGACCCGCCAGGTCCCGCCGGTCGTCGAGGTCCTCGGGGTGCACGGTTGCGAGGTACTGACGGTAGTCGTGGACCCGGCTCCGGGTGACCTGCCCGAGCAGGGTCGTGAACGTCAGGTCGCGACGCTCGTTGATGGCCAGGCTCAGCTCGCGGAGGGTCTTCACCCGATGGGTCCGCTTGTCGAGGTCGGCGAGGTTCTGCTCGGTGGTCACCCCGCCGGGCAGCGCCCCGAAGGGGATCACGTGGTCGATCTCCAGCGAGCGGCCGGTGAGCCGGCTGAAGGGGGACCGGGAGTAGACGTCCGCCGCGTGCACCTGCCGGCGCATGTCGGCATCCGGCCGGTAGGCCGCTATCGTCCGCTCCACGCTCCGCCCGTCCGCCGGGTCGACGAGGATCCGGTGCAGGGTGGTGCCGGGAGTGCAGAAGAGCTCCCGGGCATGACCAGGACTGATGAAGGCAGGGTGCGATCCCACCATCTCGGCGACCAGGCCGCGCCCACGACGGTCCGCCTGGGGTGGTCCGCTTGGCCGTGGTGGGTCGGGTGGGTCGGGTGGGTCCGGTGGGTCGGGTGGGTCCGATGGGTCCGATAGGTCCGGTGGGTCCGATAGGTCGGGTGGCTCCGGTGGCTCCACGGGTTCCGCGGTGCCTGTCGGCGGGGTGACGCTGTCGGAGGGATCGGACCGGTGCGGGACATCCTCCGACAGGTCGCCGGCGCAGGTGGCGCAGATCGGGTGGCCGATGCCGAGGGCGTCCGCCGGGACGATGACCTGCATGGTGATGCGGGGGTGGCCGTTGACGACGGCCACCAGGTCGTCCAGCGTCTCCTCGCTCAGCTCGTCGAGCGCCACACCCTCGGGCAGGTCGATCGTGCCGTGCACGAGCGTGCCCAGCATCGAGTCGACGCTCAGCTGGGCCAACGTCGCCCCGTGCCCCTGCCCGCGGAGGGTGCGGGCGATCCCGTCGTGCCGGGCATGCGCCGCCAGCACCTGGTGGATGGGCCCGGTCAGGACGAGGGTCGCTGTGCCGTCGTCGTGGACACGGACCCTCGCCCTGCGCTCGCGGTAGGCGCGACGCCGCTTCTCCCGCTCGGCCAGGACGTCGGTGCCCTCGCAGGCCACGACCTCCCTCATCAGTGCCGCGTCGAAGTCAGCCTGCGGCCAGGGCTGACCGAGCGACAGCTCCCCGTCGGGGTCGAACCTCTCCGAGGCCGCCAGGGCGGGGTCGCTCCCGAAGAGCGCGTGGGTGACGAGCAGCTGCTGGTCCTCCGTCAACCCACGGCTGGTCGAGCTGGTGACCTCCCAGAAGCGGCGCACCTGCGGCCAGGCCGTCTCCCCGCGTCCGAGAGCGGACCGCACCGTCTCGCCCACCTCCGCCGGCGCCATGGCCAGGCCCACGAGCGTGGTCGCCTCGGCGATCCGCACCCCGAGGGCTGCCTGCGTCTCGGTGATCGCGCGTCGCTTGGTGTCGGCCTCCACGCGCCGGACCTGCCCGGGCGCGAGCGCGCTGATCGGGTCGTCCAGCTCCGCCAGCACCCCCTCCCGGCAGGTGACGACCAGGTCGGCGACGGCGGCGATCAGGTGGGCGTCCAGCTCGGCACGGCGCCGTGCCACGGAGGAGATGGCGTCCACGACCCGCGTCGCCCCCGCCCCCGGGGGACAGGTCAGACTCAGCACGGTGGGGGCCCTCGGCCTGGGGTGCAGGTCGACCGCCACGCGGCCCGGCGAGGACGCACGGTCCTCGCCGTCAGGTGCGGGGTGCCCCGCGCTCCGCGACCCGTGCTCCGGCACACCGGTCTGCCCCCTGATCCAGCCGGCCGCGAATGACTCCGCCACGCTGAGCGCCATACCCCTCACCCCCTTGCTCCGTCCTCCCCGTGACCATGATGTTAGCACATCTGTTCGACACGGGGTGGGTTGTGGATCGCGTGTCGTGGATCAGGTCCCCGTCACCCCGAGCCACCGCACGAGAGGTCTCAGCTGCTCCCAGTGCTCCCTGACCACCGGCAGGGACGAGGGGTCGTCACCACGTCACCGTCCTCGATCCACCGCGTCGCGGTGAGGGACCGGTGCCGCAGCAGGTCGATCCGGCGGTGGGACCGGGACATGCCACGGGGAGCCGTGGCGAGCCGGTCGCCCCCCACCTCCCATCCCTTCCGCCGCAGGGTGGCGGTGATCCGCTCCAGCTCGGGGCCGCTGCGCTCGTCGTCCACCGCCCGCCGGTATGACGCGAGTCGTCCGCCCGCCATCCGGTAGCACCCCGCACCGAGACGGAAACCGTCAGCGGACACCTCGGCATACCAGCCCGTCGCCTCGGCCACCGGGACGAAGACGCCCTGGTGCGTCTTGTAGGGGCTCTTGTCGCTCGCGAACCGGACGTCCCGGTGGGGTCGGAAGGCCTTGCCCGTCCCGAAGTCCGGCTCCAGGCCGTGGAGGAGCGACAGCATCGGCGCGCGCACGTGCTCCTGGTAGTCCTCCCTGCGTCGCTCCCAGAACTCCCGCGTGTTGTCCTGCTCGAGGTCGACGTAGAAGTCGACGGCAGCGTGGGGGATCCCGGCGAAGGTCACGGTCCCAGTATGAGGAGTGGGCCCCATGAGGCTGGTGAGGTCACGAAACGGCAACGTTCTGTCGTGTCGGGCAACACGACCCCCTGATCACCACGTCTACTGGGTGGCAGTGGCCACGACGAGGGGACCGACGACCATGAGACTGCAGCGCTTCGACCTCCGCGCCCGCGGCGCGCTGCCTGTCAGCATGCACCGGCGCACCTTCGTGCGGGGCGGTGTCGGCCTGGTCACCGGGGCGCTGCTCGGAGGGGCTTCCGACAACTACGACCTCTTCGCCGTCCCGGAGCCCGAGCCCGAGCCGGTGGAGCCCGAGCCGGTCGCGGAGCCGGCCCCCGAACCCCCGCCCGCCCCCGAGCCGGTCGAGCCGCCCCCGCCGACCGCCCTCAGCCGGGGGATGGGTGGGGAAGAGGTGTGGGCCCTGCAGGACGGGCTGAACGCCGCCGGCTACTGGTGCGGCGCTCCCGACGGCGGCTTCGGCCACCTCACCCAGCAGGCGGTCTACGCGCTGCAGAAGGTGCACGGGCTCTCCCGGGACGGGGTCGTGGGCCCCGCGACACGGGAGGCGCTGGCCACCGGGCACCGACCCGTTCCCGCCACCGGCGGGGACCACCTCGAGGTGCACGTCGGCCCGCAGCTGCTGCTGGTGGTCCGGGGCGGCGCCACCCAGCTGATCCTCAACACCTCGACGGGCAACGGTGAGCCCTACGAGTACGACGGTGAGGAGTACGTCGCCCGGACCCCGAGCGGCGACTTCGCCGTGTGGTTCACCGACGGCAGCGGCTGGCGGCACGGTGAGCTGGGCGAGATGTGGCGGCCGATGTTCTACTCCGGCAACTACGCCATCCACGGCTCGGACTCGATCCCCCCGTGGCCCGCCTCGCACGGGTGCGCCCGGGTCTCCACCGCGGCGATGGACATGATCTGGGCGCAGGGGCTCCTGCGGATCGGTGACCGCGTGCTGGTCGTCTGACCCACCGGCCGTCGGAGCCACCCACTACCCTCCACAGGCGTGGACGTCTTCCTCGACCCTCACCCGGGGTGGATCACCATCGGCGGGCCGGACCACCTCGTCTACGTGGCCGGGCTGATCACCGTCGCCGCGCTCCTGCTCACCTGCCGCCGCTGGGTCCGTGACCACGCCGGGCTGATCCGCCGGGTCCTGGTCGTCGTCCTCGTCGTCCAGCAGGTGACCCTCTACAGCTTCTACGCGGCCACCGGCTGGGACCACGCGGAGTCGTTGCCGCTGCACATCTCGCGTGTCTCGGCGCTCCTCGGCCTCGCCTACCTCCTCACCGTCCACCCCAAGGTGATGGACGTCCTCTTCTTCTTCGGGCTCTGGGCCTGGGCCAGCTTCGCCTACCCGCAGAACATCCAGCCGGTCGACAACATCCTGGGCTGGAGCTTCTTCACCAACCACGTCATCACCCTGCTCATGCCGGTCCTGGCGTGGATCACCACCGACTGGCGCCCCAGCCCGGCGGGGCTGCGTCGAGCCCTCGGGTGGTTCGCCGTCTACGTGGTCGTCGCGGTGGCCGCCAACGCGCTCACCGGCGGCAACTACTTCTACCAGCGCGAGAAGCCGCTGCTCCCCGGTCTCGGACAGCCGTGGTACCTCCTGCTCTCCGTCGCCGCCACGGCCGTCCTCTTCGTCCTCGGGTATGCGGTGGCCAGGCTCGTCGAGGTCGCGCGGCGCTAGCCGGGCCGGGCGGGGCAGGATGGGCGTATGACGTCAGCGCAGACTCCCCGTCCGGCGCCTCCGCGCGGTTCCGTCCTGGGCACCGAGGTCAGGCGGGTGGAGGATCCGGACCTGCTGCGCGGGCGGGGGAGGTTCGTCGACAACATCGACATCGGGGACGAGGACGTGCTCCACGCCGTCTTCGTGCGCAGCCCGGTCGCGCATGCGCAGATCCGGCGCACCGACACGACCGCGGCGGCGGCTGCGCCGGGTGTGGTGGCCGTCCTGACCGCCGAGCAGCTCGGTGAGGACTGGGTGCCCGCCTTCGCCCAGATCCACGACCGGGTCGGGCGGCCGCCGCTGGCCGTCGACCGGGTGCGCTTCGTGGGTGACCCGGTGGCGCTGGTCGTCGCCCGGACCCGCCGCGAGGCGGTCGACGCGGCCGAGCTGGTAGAGGTCGACTACGTCGAGCTGGACCCGGTGGTGGACATGGAGGAGGCGCTCGCGGACGACGCCCCCCTCCAGTTCCCCGAGCTCGGCAGCAACATCGCCCTCGCGGTGAAGGACCCGGAGGGCGACCTCGACCCGCTCGAGGGTGCTGCGCGGGTGGTGCGGCTGCGGATGGAGAACAACCGGATGGCGACCAGCCCGCTGGAGGGTCACGCGATCCTCGTGCGGCCTCGGCTGACGAGGAGGGGGACGACGGAGGGGGAGGCGAGCGACGAGGACGTCACCGGGCTGGACGTGTGGATCTCCAGTCAGCACCCCCACCTGGCCCGGTCGTTGCTGTGCCGCTGGACCGGGCTGCCCCGGGCGGCTGTGCGCGTGCGGGTGCCTCACGTCGGCGGTGCCTTCGGCGGCAAGGCCGGCATCGTCCCCGAGCACGGGGCGGTCGTGCGCGCCGCGCAGCGGCTCGGGCGACCCGTGCGCTGGTCGGAGACCCGCAGCGAGACGATGCTCTCGATGTCCAGCCGCGGTCAGGTGCAGTACGTCGAGCTCGGCCTGGACGAGCAGGCCCGCATCACCGGCATGCGAGCCCGGCTGGTGGGGGACTGCGGTGCCTACGCCGGGCACGGCGGGTCCTTCGCCTCCGGGTCGACCCGCACGATGTCGGAGGGCTCCTACCGCATCCCCCGGCTCCGCTACGACGCGGTCTCCGTCATGACCAACACCGCCCCGACCGGTGCCTTCCGCGGCGCCGGACGTCCCGAGGCCGCGGCGATGCTGGAGCGGCTGATGGACCACGCGGCGCGGGAGAGCGGCCTGCGGCCCGAGGAGTTCCGACGGCGCAACTTCCTCGCGCCGCAGGACTTCCCGCACACCACGAAGTTCGGGGCGCGCTACGACACCGGCGACTACGCCCGCGCCCTCGACGCGGCCCTGGAGGCGGTCGGGGCGGACGAGGTCCGGGCGGAGCAGGTCCGCCGGCGCGAGGCGGGGGCGCCCTGGCAGCTGGGGCTGGGGATCGCCAGCTACGTCGAGATCACCGGCTTCGGCGGCAAGGAGTTTGCCGGCATCCGGGTGGCCCCCGACGGTCGCCTCACGGTGATGGCCGGGACGTCCGCCCACGGGCAGGGCCACGCGACGGCCTTCTCCATGATCGTCGCCGACCAGCTCGGGCTGCCGATGGAGCAGATCGACTACGTGCAGTCCGACACCGACGTGGTGCGTTCCGGCGGCGGCACGGGCGGGGCCCGGTCCCTGCAGCTGGGGGGCTCGGCCGTGCACAACGCCGCGCTCGAGCTCCGGGAGCAGGCGATGGAGCTGGCCGCCGAGATGCTCGAGGTGGCGACCGCCGACGTCGAGCTGACGGACGGTGTCCTCGGCGTGCGCGGGGTCCCCGAGGGGGAGGGGACGAGCCTGACGTGGGCCCAGGTCGCGGCCCGGTCGCACGAGGACGGCGACGGGCTGTCGGTTTACCACGACTTCCAGCAGGACGGCTCCACCTTCCCCTTCGGGACGCACGCGAGCGTGGTCGAGGTGGACGTCGAGACCGGTCGGGTCCGGCTGCTCCGGCACGTGGCCGTCGACGACTGCGGCACGGTCGTCAACCCGCTGCTGGTGCGCGGCCAGCAGCAGGGTGGGGCGGCGCAGGGGATCAGCCAGGCGCTGTGGGAGGAGTTCCGCTACGACGAGGCGGGGCAGCCGATCACCTCGACCCTGGCCGACTACCTCCTGCCCGGCTCGGCCGACCTGGTGCCGCTGGAGACCCACCTGACGGTCACCGAGACCGACCGCAACCCGTTGGGCGCCAAGGGGATCGGCGAGGCGGCGACCGTCGGCTCCACCCCGGCCGTGCAGAACGCCGTGATCGACGCCGTCGCCCACCTCGGGGTGCGGCACATCGACATCCCGTGCACCCCCGAGCGGGTGTGGGCCGCGATCGAGCAGGCTCGCCGCGGCGAGCACGAGCCCTGGCGGGAGGCGCCGGCCGTCCTCGACCACCTCCCCGACATGGAGGAGAAGGACGACGTTGAGGTGTGAGGATGGCGCACCGGTGAGCGAGCTGCTCGACCTGCTCTCGGCCCAGCTGCTCTCCCGCGAGCTCGACCACGCCGCCCGGGAGCTGCAGCGCCGGGGGGAGGGCTTCTACACGATCGGGTCGGCGGGGCACGAGGCCAACGCCGCGGTGGCCATGGCGCTCCGGCCCACCGACCCGGCGCTCCTGCACTACCGCTCCGGGGGCTTCTACTGCGCCCGGGCCGCCCAGGTGGACGGTGTGGACCCCGTCGCGGACGTCCTGCACAGCCTGATGACCTCGGTCGACGACCCCATCTCCGGTGGTCGGCACAAGGTCTTCGGGTCCCGTGCGCTGGCGATCGTGCCGCAGACCTCGACCATCGCCTCCCACCTGCCCCGGGCCGTGGGGCTGGCCTTCGCCCTGGAGCGGGCCCGCAGGATCGGGGTGCGGACCGCATACCCGGGCGACGCCGTCGTCGTCACCAGCCTGGGGGACGCCTCCGTCAACCACTCCACGGCGCAGGGGGCCCTCAACGCCGCCGGGTGGTTGACCCACCAGCGGATCCCGCTGCCGCTGCTGGTGGCCGTCGAGGACAACGGTCTCGGCATCAGCGTGCGGACCCCGCCGGGCTGGCTCGCCGCGACCCTGGCCGGGCAGCCGGGACTCACCTACCTGACCGCCGACGGCGCGGACCCGGCGGCGTTGCTGGGCACCGCCTCCGAGGCGGCCGACCTGGTGCGCCGGCAGCGCCGGCCGGTCGTGCTGCACCTGCGCACCGTGCGTCTGATGGGGCACGCGGGCAGCGACGTCGAGATGGCCTACCGCACCGCGGCCGAGATCCAGGCCGACGAGGCGCGCGACCCGGTGGAGGCCACCGCCCGGGCGCTGCTGGCCACCGGCGCCCTCGACGCGGCCGCGCTCGCCGACCTACGGTCCCGGACCCGCGAGCGGGTGCGGGGGACCCTGGAGGAGCTGCTGCCTGCCCGGCGGCTGAGCACGGCCGCCGAGGTCATGCGGCCGCTGCTCGAGCACCGGCCGGACCGGGTGCGCGAGGAGGCCGTCGTCGCCGCCGACCCCGAGCGGCGCGCGGCCGTCTTCGCCGGTCAGCTGCCCGAGCACGCCGGGCCGCTCACCCTCGCCGAGTCGCTCACCGCAGCACTGACCGACCTCCTGGCGGTCCGTGCGGAGACCCTCGTGCTGGGGGAGGACGTGGCCGTCAAGGGCGGGGTCTACGGCGTGACGCGCGGGCTCCTCGCCCGCTTCGACGCGCGCCGGGTCCTCGACACGCTGCTGGACGAGCAGACGATCCTCGGCACCGCTCTCGGCGCCGCGCTCGCGGGGCTGCTGCCGGTCGCCGAGATCCAGTACCTCGCCTACCTCCACAACGCCGAGGACCAGCTGCGCGGGGAGGGGGCGACGCTCAGCTTCTTCTCCGACGGGCAGTACCGCAACGGGATGATCGTGCGGATCCCCGGCCTGGCCTACCAGCGAGGTTTCGGCGGTCACTTCCACAACGACAACTCCCTCGCCGTGCTGCGCGACGTGCCGGGTCTGGTCCTGGCGGTGCCCTCGTCGGCGGCCGAGGCCCCCGGGCTGGTGCGCGCGCTCGCCGGGCTGGCGCGTGCCGAGGGCCGGGTGTGCGTGCTCCTCGAGCCGATCGCGCTCTACCACCGGCGCGACGAGGACCTGACCGCCCCGTATGCCGCGCCGGCGGACTGGGACGGCCGGACGCCGGCGCTCGGGGAGTGCGCGCTGCACCGGGGCGGGGCCTCGGGTGGGACCACGGCCGGCCCGCACACCCTCGTCGTGACCTTCGGCAACGGGGTGTCGATGACCCGGGCGGCGCTGCGCCGGCCGGAGCTCGCCTCCCTGGCCGGTCGGGTGGACGTGCTGGACCTGCGCTGGATCGCCCCGCTGCCGGAGGCGGACCTCGTGCGGCACGCGGCGGCATACCCCAGGGTCGTCGTCGTCGACGAGACGCGCCGCAGCGGCGGGGTCTCCGAGGGGGTGGTCAGCGTGCTGGTGGACGCTGGGTACCCTGGGCGGATCAGCCGGGTGACCAGCGAGGACAGCGTGATCCCGCTCGGCCCGGGGGCGGCGGCGGTGCTCCTGTCGGAGGACCGGATCGCCGCGGCGCTCGAGGAGGAGCAACCAGCATGAACGACCTGCCCGACCACGCGGACGTCGTCGTCATCGGGGGCGGGGTCATCGGGCTGTCGACCGCCGACTGGCTGCTGGCGCAGGACGAGGACCTGTCCGTCCTGCTGCTCGACCGGGGGCCGTTGGGGGCCGGCTCGACGTGCAAGGCGGCCGGCGGGGTGCGGGAGCAGTTCAGCGACGCCGTCAACATCGCGCTGGCCCAGCGCTCGATGACGGTCTTCGAGGGGTTCGAGGAGCAGTTCGGCGTGGACATCGACCTGCACCAGGTCGGGTACCTCTTCCTCCTGGACGACCCCGACGACGTCGCCGACTTCGAGCGCGCCGTCGCCCTGCAGAACTCCCTCGGCGTCGCCTCCCGCATGGTGGAGCCCGCCGAGGCCCAGCGGCTCTCGCCGCTCATCAGCACCGACGGGCTGCTCGCGGCGGCGTGGAGCCCCCGCGACGGCCACTGCACCCCCGAGGCGGTGGTGCAGGGGTATGCCGCCTCGGCCCGCCGCCGGGGGGCGCGCCTGGTGAGCGGCTGCGCGGTGACCGGCGCCGAGGTCGAGGACGGGCAGATCCGGGCGGTGCTGACCGAGCGGGGGAGGGTCGTGACCGAGCGGGTGGTGTGTGCCGCGGGGGCCTGGTCGGGTCAGGTGGCGGCGTGGTTCGGCGTCGACCTACCCGTCGAGCCGCTGCGCCGGCAGATCCTCACCACCGGGCCGGTGCCGGGGCGACGGGACGACACCCCGATGACGATCGACTTCTCGAGCTCGTTCTACTTCCACAACGAGGGGGAGGGGCTGCTCGTGGGAATGTCGGACCGGGAGGAGACCCCGGGCTTCCGGCTCGCCCGCGACGACCGCTGGCTGACCGGGCTGTCCGCCGCGGTGCAGCGGCGGGCCCCGGCGCTGGCCGATGTCGAGGTCCGGTCCGGCTGGGCGGGGCTCTACGAGATGACGCCGGACCACAACGGCCTGATCGGCGTGGCGGCCGGGGTACCCGGTCTGGCCTACGCCACCGGGTTCTCCGGGCACGGCTTCCTGCTCGGACCGGCCGTCGGCGAGGTGGTGGCCGCCCTCGTCCGCGGCGAGCAGCCCCCGGTGGACGTCTCGGCCCTCGACGTCTCCCGCTTCGACACCGACGCCCCGCCCCCCGTGCGCGAGAAGCACATCGTCTGAGCAACCACACGAGGCGGCCGGTCGCTCGGGGGGCAACCACAGGAGGCGGCCGGTCGCTCGGGGGGCAACCACAGGAGGCGGCCGGTCGCTCGGGGGGCAACCACAGGAGGCGGCCGGTGGAGGGAGAGGTGCCACCGGGCGCCTCGGGTGGTTGCTCTGGGGGCCACCGGGCGCGTCGTAGGGTTGCCCGCATGAGCCCCTCCCTGCCCTCCGCCGAGTCCCTCCGTGAGCGCGCCGAGCAGGCGGCCCGGGCGTGCGGTGTCGACCTGGCCGGCCACACCGGGGAGCACCAGGGTCGGTCGCCGGTCAACGGTGCGGTCGTCTCCGAGCTGGCGTGGGCCAGCCCGCCGGACGTGCGCGAGGCGGTCGCGGCGGCGCAGGAGGCCTTCCTCGGCTGGCGGGCCGTGCCGGCGCCCGTGCGGGGAGCGCTCGTGCGTCGCTGGGCCGAGCTGCTCACATCGCACAAGGCGGACCTCGCGACGCTCGTCAGCATCGAGGCGGGCAAGGTCACCTCCGAGGCGCTGGGGGAGGTGCAGGAGATGATCGACATCTGCGAGTTCGCGGTGGGCCTGTCCCGTCAGCTGTACGGCCGCACCATGGCCTCGGAGCGACCGGGGCACCGGCTCATGGAGACCTGGCACCCGCTGGGCGTCGTCGGCGTCATCTCGGCCTTCAACTTCCCCGTCGCCGTCTGGTCCTGGAACACCGCCGTCGCCCTCGTCTGCGGGGACCCCGTCGTGTGGAAGCCCTCCGAGCGCACCCCCCTGTGCGCCCTGGCCGCCGACGCCCTGCTGCAGCGGGCGATCGCCGAGACCGACCACCCCGCGGCGCTCTCCCAGGTCCTCCTCGGAGGCCCGGACGTGGGGGAGGCCCTCGTCGCCGACCGCGTCGTGGCGCTGCTCAGCGCGACCGGCTCGACCCGGATGGGACGCACCGTCGGCCCCGTCGTCGCCGAGCGCTTCGGCCGCAGCCTGCTCGAGCTCGGCGGCAACAACGCCGCGGTCGTGACGCCCAGCGCAGACCTCGACCTCACCACCCGCGGCATCGTCTTCTCCGCGGCCGGGACGGCCGGGCAGCGGTGCACGACGATGCGCCGCGTCATCGCCCACACCTCGGTGGTCGACGAGGTCACCGAGCGGGTCGCGGCGGCATACCGCAGCCTGCCCGTCGGCGACCCGATGTCCGACGGGACCCTGGTTGGCCCGCTGCTGGACCGCCGCTCCTACGACGCCTTCCGGGCGGCGATCGAGGCCGCCGTCGCCGCGGGCGGGGAGCTCGTCGCCGGAGGTGAGCGAGAGCTGGCTGACGACGCCGAGGACGCCTTCTACGTGCGGCCGGCCGTCCTGCGGATGCCCGGGCAGAGCGAGGTCGTCCACACCGAGACCTTCGCCCCGATCCTCTACGTCCTGGCCTACGAGGAGCTGGCCGAGGCGATCGCGATGAACAACGCTGTGCCCCAAGGGCTCTCGTCCAGCATCTTCACCCAGGACCAGGCCGAGGCGGAGGTCTTCTGCTCGGCCGAGGGCTCGGACTGCGGGATCGTCAACGTCAACATCGGTACCTCAGGCGCCGAGATCGGCGGGGCCTTCGGCGGCGAGAAGGAGACCGGCGGCGGGCGCGAGTCCGGCTCGGACGCCTGGCGGGCCTACATGCGCCGGGCGACCAACACGGTGAACTTCTCCGGCGAGCTGCCGCTGGCGCAGGGCGTGACCTTCGACATCTGAGGGCCCGCCCTGGCTACGGTGGACCCATGGACCGCTCCTCGGACCCCTCGCCCTTCGCCTGGATCTTCGGTGGTGCCCTCGCTCTCGTGGGGGTGGGAGCGGCCCTGTCCGCCCGCCGCCGGCAACGGGAGGCCCGCCGCGAGCAGGTGTGGGCCCCTCCTGCGCGCGCGCCGCGGCCGCGGGAGACCGCCGAGGTGGACGACGTCCTGGGCGCGCACCCGAGCTGAGCCGTGGCTGCCGTGCCGCGTCGCTACGTGGGGGTCGTGGGGCCGGGTGCCGCGGCGCCGCAGCTGGTCGAGCAGGCGGTCGAGGTCGGACGGCTGCTCGCGCAGCACGATCTCGTCGTGGTCACGGGAGGGCTCGGCGGGGTGATGGCCGGGGCCGCGGCGGGGGCGGCGGAGGTCGGGGGCGTCAGCCTGGGTCTGCTGCCGGGGGACGACCGGTCGTCGGCGAACCCTCACCTCACGCTCACCGTCCCGACCGGTCTGGGGGAGATGCGCAACGCCCTGCTGGTGCGCAGCTGCGACGCCCTCGTCGCGGTCGGGAGCAGCTGGGGCACGCTGAGCGAGGTCGCGCTGGCCGCGCGCACGGGGGTCCCGGTCGTGCTCCTGGGTGGCCTCCAGCTCTTCGACGAGGTGCCGGGGGAGGAGCCGGGGGTGCGGCCGCCGGTGCGCGCGGCCTCGCCGCAGGAGGCGGTGGCGCACGTGCTGCGGTTGCTCGGGAGGGCCGACGAGGGTGTCGACGGGTTGCCCGACGGGATGGTGCTCGGGGTCGACCGGCAGGCCGGCGCCTGGGTCGGGGCGCTGCTGCCGACGAGCGGCGTCGGCACCATCGAGCTGGTCAGCGCGCCCGACCTGGCCACCCTGGTCGACCGGGCCTCCTCGCGGGAGACGGTGCGCCTGGTCGCGGTCGACATCCCGGTCGGCCTGCCCGACACGGGGGTACGGCAGGCGGACGTGCTGGTCCGGCGGCGACTGGGTGCCCGCGGGAGCTCGGTCTTCCCGACCCCCGTCCGCGACGCGCTCGCCGCCGGGACGTATGCGGAGGCGCGGGCCGTGAGCCTGGCCCGGACCGGTGGCCGCAGCCTGGCGGCGCAGAGCTACGCCCTGCGGGCCGCGATCCTCGACGTGGACGGCTACCTGCAGGGTGGGGAGGCCGAGGCCGCCGCCCGACCGCCCGTCGTGGAGGTGCACCCCGAGCTGTGCTTCGCGGTCATGGCGGGGGCGCCGCTGGCCACGCGGAAGAAGACCCCGGAGGGGGTCGCGGACCGGGTCGGCCTGCTCACCGCCCAGGGGATCCGGCTGCCCGCGGGCGTGGATCTGGGGCGGGCCGGCGTGGACGACGTCCTGGACGCCGCAGCCGCCGCCTGGAGCGCCGCGCGCGTCCTGCGCGGGCGGGCCGAGCGGATCCCGGCCGTGCCCGAGCGCTTCTCGGACGGGCTCGACGCGGCGATGTGGGTCTGAGCCGGCTCGCGACGGTCGTGCGACCATGAGGCGCATGCGAGCCGTGGTGTGGGAAGGTCCGGACGTCCCGATGCAGGTCGAGGAGATCCCCGATCCCCGTCCGGGGCCGGGGGAGGTGCTCGTCCGGGTCGCCGCCACGGGCGTGTGCCACACCGACCTGCACGTGATGAAGGGTGAGGTCGCCTTCCCGGGGCCGGGCGTCCTGGGGCACGAGATCTCCGGCCACGTCGAGGCCCTGGGGGAGGGCGTGGACGGCTTCGCGGTGGGGGACCGGGTGGTGGGGGCGTTCATCATGCCCTGCGGGACGTGCTCGCAGTGCCGGGACGGGCGCGACGACATGTGCGAGACCTTCTTCGCCGAGAACCGGCTCAGGGGCAACCTCTTCGACGGCACCTCGCGCCTGACCCGGGCCGACGGCTCGCGCCTGTCGATGTACTCCATGGCCGGGCTGGCCGAGCTCGCCGTCGTCCCGGTCACGGCGCTCGCCGCGCTCCCGGAGTCGCTGCCGCTGGAGGAGTCGGCCGTCCTGGGGTGCGCCGCCTTCACCGCCTACGGCGCGCTCGCCCGGGCCCAGCACGACATCCGCGGCCGGGCCGTGGCCGTGGTCGCGGTCGGCGGCGTCGGCTCGGCGATCGTGCAGCTCGCCCGGCACCTGGGGGCCTCGCCGGTCATCGCCGTCGACGTCGACGACGACAAGCTCGCGGCCGTGCGTGACCTGGGCGCCGACGTCGTCGTCAACTCCCGCACCACCGACGCCCGCGAGGCGGTGCTCGAGGCCACCGGGGGCGCGGGGGCCGAGCTGGTCCTCGAGGTGCTGGGCCGCCCGGAGACGGTGGAGCTGGGCTTCTCGCTGCTCCGGGAGGGTGGCCAGCTCGTCGTCGTCGGCATCGCCGCCGGGGCGGCGACGGCCGCGATCCCGATCACGCCGATGGTCCGCCGGGGTATGACGATCACCGGCAGCTTCGGCGCCCGGACCCGCCGCGACCTCCCCGAGGTGGTGCGGCTGGCGGCCGAGGGGGCGTTCGACGTGCGCCGCACGGTGACCCGCCGGTTCGCCCTGGACGAGGCACCGCAGGCCTACGACCTGCTCGACGCCGGGCGGATCCAGGGCCGGGCCGTCGTGGTCATGGACCGCCCGAACCCCTAGAACCCCGCCGAGGCCTCGTCGAGCTCCGCGACGTCCTGGGGCGAGAGCCTCAACGCGGGCGCCGCCAGGATGGCGTCCAGCTGTTCGGGCCGGGACACCGAGGCGATCGGTGCGGTGACCCCCTTGGCCAGCAGCCAGGCCAGCGCCACCGTCGCCGGTTCGGCACCGTGGCGCTCCCCGACCTGCACCAGGGCGTCGACGACCGCGAGGCCGCCGGCCTCGGCATACCTGCGGGCGGCGGAGCCGCGGGCCGCGCCCTCGAAGTCCGCCTCGGTGCGGTACTTGCCCGTGAGGAACCCGGACGCCAGCGCCGGGTAGGAGAAGACCGCCGCCCCGAACTCCGCGGCGATCGGGGCGTAGTCGCGCTCGTAGACCTCGCGGGAGACCAGGGTGTAACGGGGCTGGATCGCCTGCGGCACAGCCAGACCCCGCTCCCGGGCGGTCCCGAACCACTCCCGCATCCGCTCCGGCGAGAAGTTGGAGAGCCCGACGGCCCGGACCTTCCCGGACGCCACGAGCGAGGAGAAGGTGGCGACCTGCTCGGCGACCGGGACGTCCTCGTCGTCGTAGTGCGCGTAGTAGAGGTCGATCCGGTCGGTGCCCAGCCGCTCGAGGGACTCGTCGAGCGCCGCGACGACGTTGTCGTGCGCTAGCCCCTCCCGACCCGGCTTCCGACAGACCTTGGTGGCGACCACCACGTCGTCGCGGTTGTCCCGCTCGCGCATCCAGTCGCCGATCAGCCGCTCGGACTCGCCCCCCTCGTGCCCGTCGACCCAGCAGGAGTAGGCGTCGGCCGTATCGACGAAGCTGCCGCCGCCCTCGAGAAACCGGTCGAGGACGGCGTAGGTCGCGTCCCGGTCGGCCGTCCAGCCGAAGGGGTTGCCGCCCAGGTTGATCGGCAGGAAGGGGCGGTCGGAGGGTAGGAAGGCGGGGAGATGCATGCCCCGACGCTAACCCGGTGAGGGGGGTTGACAGCGCAGCCGCGCCACCCCCAGACTGTTGTGAGAGCGCTCTCACAACTCTCGTCGAGCGCCTCGAGACAAAGGAGTCGGTATGCCGCGCACATCCCCCACCTTCCCCCTGCTGGCCTCCGCGGCCGCCGCGAGCCTGCTGCTCAGCGCCTGCGGCGGCGATGCCGAGGCCGAGCCCGGTGAGGGAGCCTCCGGGTCCGCCGGCGGGGACGGCGAGCAGGTCTCCCTGACCGTCGCCACCTTCAACGAGTTCGGCTACGAGGAGCTGCTCAGCGAGTACGAGGACGCCAATCCTGGCGTTACCGTCGAGCATGTCAAGGCCGACACCGCGGACAACGCCCGCGCCGCCCTGCGCAACAGCCTGGGCGCCAACTCCGGTGCCGCCGACATCGAGGCCATCGAGGTGGACTGGTCACCGAGTTCCGGCAGTACCCCGACAAGTTCGCGGACCTGGCCGATCCCGAGGTCGAGGGTCGGTGGCTGGACTGGAAGACCGAGGCGGTCACGCTCGAGGACGGCAAGCTCATCGGCTACGGCACCGACATCGGTCCGGAGGCGGTCTGCTACCGCGCCGACCTGTTCGAGGAGGCCGGGCTGCCGACCGACCGTGAGGAGGTCGCCGAGCTGCTCGGGGACACCTGGGAGGACTACTTCGCCGTCGGCAGGGAGTTCGTCGCCGCCTCCGACGCCGCGTGGTACGACTCCGCCGGGGCGCTGTGGCAGGGCATGATCAACCAGGTCGAGCGTGCCTACGAGGACGAGGACGGCGAGATCATCGCCACGACCAACCCGGAGGTCCGCGCCCTCTACGACCAGGTCCTGCAGGCCTCCGTGGACGACGAGCTGTCCGCCGGCCTGGGCCAGTGGAGCAGCGACTGGAGCTCCTCCTTCCAGGAGGACGAGTTCGCCACCATGCTGTGCCCGGGCTGGATGCTGGGCGTCATCGAGGGCAACGCCGAGGGTGTCGAGGGCTGGGACGTCGCCAACGTCTTCCCCGGCGGCGGCGGCAACTGGGGCGGTTCCTACCTCACCGTCCCCGCGCAGGGTGACAACATCGAGGAGGCCAAGAAGCTGGCCGCCTGGCTCACCGCCCCGGAGCAGCAGGTCAAGGCCTTCGCCGCCAAGGGCACCTTCCCCAGCCAGGTCGAGGCGCTGGAGTCCGAGACCCTGCTGAGCTCGACCAACGCCTTCTTCAACGACGCCCCTACCGGGCAGATCTTCGTCGAGCGGGCCGAGGCCGTGACGATGCAGCCGCAGAAGGGTCCGAAGTACTTCGACATCAACACCGCCATGGCCGACGCCATCACCCGCGTCGACGTCGACGGCACCGACGACCCCGAGAGCAGCTGGGCGAAGTTCGTCGCAGCCGTGGAGGCGCTGGGCTGACGTGGGAGCCGCCACCACGGCCCCTCCGGCCACCACCGCAGGGCCGCTCCCGGTCCCGCCCCCGCCCCGGCGGGGGCGGGGGCGAGGGCGGCTGGCCCGGCTGGACGTCACCGTCTCGCCCTACCTCTATATCGCGCCCTTCTTCCTGCTCTTCCTCGTCACCGGCCTCTTCCCCCTGGTCTACACCGGCTGGGTCGCGCTGCACGACTGGGACCTCATCATGGGCAAGGGCGAGTTCGTGGGTATGGCGAACTACCTCGACGTGCTCACCGGACGGGGTTTCTGGCGCGCGCTGGCCAACACCGTCAGCATCTTCGTGCTGTCCTCGGTGCCGCAGATCGCGGCCGCCCTGCTCATCGCGACCCTGCTGGACCGCAACCTGCGGGCGAGGACCTTCTGGCGCATGGGCGTCCTGCTGCCCTACGTCGTCGCGCCCGTGGCCGTCGCCCTCATCTTCAACAACCTCTTCGCCGACCGCTTCGGCCTGGTCAACCTTCTCCTGGAGACCGCCGGTATGGAGCCCGTCCGCTGGCACTCCGACCGGCTGGCCAGCCACATCGCCATCGCCACCATGGTCAACTTCCGCTGGACCGGCTACAACGCGCTGATCCTGCTGGCCGCGATGCAGGCCATCCCGCGCGACCTCTACGAGCAGGCGGCCATCGACGGGGCCAACGCCTGGCGGCAGTTCTGGTCGGTGACCGTGCCGATGCTGCGGCCCACGTTGATCTTCGTCGTCATCACCTCCACCATCGGCGGGCTGCAGATCTTCGACGAGCCGAAGATGTACGACCAGTTCGGCCGCGGAGGTGCGGACCAGCAGTGGCAGACGCTGACGATCTACCTCTACGAGCTGGGCTGGACCCGGGCCGACTTCGGTGCGGCCTCGGCGGTGGCGGTGCTGCTCTTCGGCATCATCGTCGCCTTCGGCCTGGTCAACTTCCTGCTCACCCGACGGATCGCGCACGAGGACGGAGGACGTCGATGAGGCGCCCCGGATGGATCGTCTACGGCCTGCTCGCCGCCGTCGTGCTGGGCAGCATGTTCCCGCTGTGGTGGTCGGTCGTCGTGGCCAGCCACGACTCGACGGTGCTGGCGCGCGACCGCTTCCCCCTGCTGCCCGGCGGCAACTTCTTCCGCAACGCGGCCACCGTGCTGGACACGGTGCCCTTCTGGAGGGCGACGCTGAACTCGATCATCGTCTCCACGACGGTCTCCGCCTCGGTGGTCTTCTTCTCGACCCTGGCCGGCTACGCGTTCGCCAAGCTGCGCTTCCGCGGGTCGGGTCCCCTGCTCGTCTTCGTCATCGCGACGATGGCGGTGCCGACCCAGCTCGGAGTCGTCCCGCTCTACCAGGTCATGGCCCGGCTGGGCTGGACCGGTGAGCTCACCGCGGTCATCGTGCCGGGGCTGGTCACCGCCTTCGGGGTGTTCTGGATGACCAGTACCCTCGCGCAGGCGGTGCCCGGGGAGCTCATCGAGGCCGCCCGGGTCGACGGCGCCAGCATGTTCCGCACCTTCTGGCACGTCGGCCTCCCGGCCGCCCGGCCGGCCGCCTCGATGCTCTTCCTGTTCACCTTCGTGGCCACCTGGACCAACTTCTTCTGGCCCTTCATCGTGCTGGGCCCGTCCAACCCGACCCTGCCGGTGGCGCTGCAGCAGCTGCAGGCCGCCCACTTCGTGGACTACTCCCTGGTCCTGGCCGGCGCCGTGCTGGCCACGATCCCCCTTCTCGTGCTGTTCGTCGCCGCCGGTCGCCAGCTGGTGTCCGGCATCATGCAAGGAGCCGTCAAGCAATGACCCCCGACCTGACCTTCCCCGAGGACTTCCTCTGGGGGGCGGCCACCGCCTCCTACCAGATCGAGGGTGCCGGCGACGCCGACGGGCGCTCCGAGAGCATCTGGGACACCTACGCCCGCACCCCCGGGATGGTCCTGCTTGGCCACGACGGGTCCGTGGCGTGCGACCACTACCACCGGTACCCCGAGGACGTGGCGCTCATGCGCGACCTCAACCTCTCGGCATACCGCTTCTCGCTGGCCTGGCCGCGCGTGATGCCGGACGGGCGCACGCTCAACCCGAAGGGTCTGGACTTCTACTCCCGCCTCGTGGACGAGCTGCTCGGGGCCGGCATCACCCCGTGGCTCACCCTCTACCACTGGGACCTGCCCCAGGTGCTGGAGGACGCCGGGGGCTGGCCGGAGCGCGACACGACGCTGCGGCTGCTCGACTACGCCGGCGTCGTGCACGACGCGCTGGGGGACCGGGTGCGGCACTGGACGACGCTCAACGAGCCCTGGTGCTCGGCGTTCCTCGGGTATGCCGCGGGCCGGCACGCCCCCGGGCGCACCGAGCCGGTGGCGGGCCTGAGGGCCGCGCACCACCTTCTGCTCGGCCACGGCCTGGTGGTGGAGGAGCTGCGTCGGCGCGATCCCTCGCTGCAGCTGGGGCTGACGCTCAACTTCACCGACACCCAGCCGCTGGACCCGACCTCCGGCCGGGACCTCGACGCCGCCCGCCGGCTCGACGGGCTCGCCAACCGGTTCTTCGTCGAGCCGGTCATGCTCGGCGCCTACCCCGGCGACGTGCTCGAGGACCTGGGCGACCTGTGGCCGCAGGACCTGGTGCGCGACGGCGACCTGGCGACGATCTCGACCCCGATCGACGTCCTGGGCGTCAACTACTACGCCAGCCAGACCGTCACCGCCGGCTGCGAGCCGGAGCGGGCGCCGGTGGCGGCCGCCCAGGCCCGACGCTACGACGACCCCTCCCCGGCGATCGGGTCCGAGCACGTGGCGGTGGTCCGCCGCGGGGTCCCGGTCTCCGACATGGGGTGGGAGATCGCGCCGACCGGGCTGAGCGACCTGCTGCTGCGCCTGCACAAGGACTACACCGGTGCCGCCGGTGTCCGGCTCTACGTGACGGAGAACGGCATGGCCGACGACGACCTGCCGGACGCCGACGGTTTCGTCGAGGACCCGGCTCGGGTGGCCTACCTCGACGGGCACCTCCGCGCGGTCCACGACTCGATGGAAAGGGGTGCCGACGTCGGCGGCTACTTCGTCTGGTCGCTGCTGGACAACTACGAGTGGGCCTGGGGTTACACCAAGCGTTTCGGCATCGTCCGGGTGGACTACGACACCCAGCGGCGCACGCCCAAGGCCAGCGCCCGGTGGTACGCCGACGTGGCAGGATCGGGGGCGATCCGGAGCGTCCCGGCCCCGGTCAGTCCCGAGTGAGGAGCCCCGTGAGCGCGCGCAGGTCGCCGACCCTGGAGGACGTCGCCGCTCACGCGGGGGTGTCGCGGGCGACGGCCTCGCGGGTGGTCAACGACGACCCGCGGGTCCGGGACCACGCCCGGGCGGCCGTGGCGGCGGCCATCGCCGAGCTGGGCTACCGGCCGAACCGGGCGGCTCGCTCGCTGGTCGTCCGCGAGCCGGACTCGGTGTCGGTGCTCATCCACGAGCCGGACGCGCGCATCTTCGCCGACCCGTTCTTCGGCGGGCTGCTGCGGGGCGTGGGGCAGCGGCTGTCGCGGACCTCGTTGCAGATGGTGCTGCTCATGGGCGACCCGGAGACCGACTCGTCCCGGATGGTGCGCTACCTGCGCGGCGGGCACACCGACGGTGTCATCGTCGTCAGCGCGCACCGCTCCGAGGAGCTCATCCGGGCCCTGCTCGAGACGCGGCTGCCGACGGTGTTCGTCGGCCGTCCCCTCGCCGACCCCGACACCTTTCCCTACGTCGATGTCGACAACCGGGAGGGCGGACGGCTCGCCACCCGCCGGCTGGTGGAGCGGGGCTGCCGGCGGATCGCCACCATCAGCGGGCCGGGCGACATGGCGGCCGGCGTCGACCGGCTCGAAGGCTGGGGCGAGGTGGTGCGGGACGCGGGGCTGGACACCGACCTGGTCGTCCCCGGGGACTTCACGGCGAGCGGCGGGGCCGCGGCCATGAGGCGGCTCCTGGAGGCCGCACCCGACCTGGACGGCGTCTTCGCGGCGTCCGACCTCATGGCGGCGGCCGCGATGTCCGAGCTGCACGCGACGGGCCGCCGGGTGCCCGACGACGTGGCGCTCGTCGGTTTCGACGCCTCCGCCGCGGCCGGGATGACGCACCCGCCGCTGACGACGGTCTCCAACCCCGTGTCGGAGATGGCGGTCCGGGCCACCGACCTGCTGCTGCGCCGGATGGAGGGCGAGCAGGTGGAGCCGGAGATCCTGCCGACCCGGCTGGTCCCCGGTGGCACCGCCTGAGGGCGGTCAGCCGTGCCGGCGGGCGAAGGCGTCGAGGATCTCCCGGCTGACCCGGCCCCGGTCGGAGACGGCATACCCCTGCTCCCGCGCCCAGGCCCGCACCTGGGCCGGTGACGGGGAAGCGGCGGCCGGCAGCGGGCTGGCCTCGAGCCGGGTATGCCGCTCCTCACCGGCGTGCACGACGGCGGCGGCCAGGAAACGGTAGGTCCACTCCTGGGCCAGGGCCCGGGTCTCGCAGAAGACGATGGGCACGGTGGGGAAGCGGGCCTGGCTCTCGCCGAGGGCGTCCGCGACAACCGCGGGCCGCACGCGGTCGAGCTTGAAGACCGCGGAGTAGCGGTCCTCGACCACGACTGCGGCCGCGGGCAGGGCCGCCAGGTCGGCCAGCAGGTAGCGCATCCGACCGCTGGTGAGGGTGGACACGAGGTCCTGCAGGGACTTGCGCTCGACGGCCGCGACGATCTCCTGGCCGACGCTGACGCCGTAGTCACCGGCCCGCAGCGCCCGCCGCACCGTCGTGGCCTGCTGATGGTCGAAGGTCCAGGCGTAGCGCTCGTGGCTGTCCACGACGATCTCCAGCTCCGGCAGGCCGGAGGCCCGGGCGCTCGGCAGCGCCACCGCGGGCCGGGCCTGCTTCGCGGTGCGGGCGGTCTGCCAGAAGATCGCCTCCCGGCCGCCGCGGACGCGGGTGAGGACGAACTGCGAGCGGTTCTCCCGGCCGCGGTCGAGCACGAGGTCGATCGAGGCGCCCCGGCGCACGCAGGATCGGGTGGGGACGACCTCGACCACCTCGGGGTCCAGCGGCCAGCCGACCGCACGGTGGCAGTAGACCTTGCCGGTGCGCGGCCAGGTCTCCTTGGCCTTGAGCACGATCCCATCCTCCCCGAGGGGGATCCGCAGAAGGTAGGGCAGCGTGGTGCCCTCCTCCGGGTTGCGGGCGATGACGAAGTCGTCGGGCACGGCCGTGGCTCAGCCGCTCAGCAGGCTGCGGAGGAAGCACGAACGGGTCATGCCCCCCACGGTAGGTCAGTACCGCTCGCGCGGAGGGAGACGGATCTCCTCCCGGAAGCCGTTCTCCGTCAGCGTGCGGTCGTAGGTGTCACCGTCGCCCTCGGGGACGATGGTGGTGTCCCAGCTCAGCCCCACGTTCTGGCGCTCGATGAGGGGCTGGCCGTTCTCGTCCCGCAGCCAGTCGCCGGTGGCCGGGTCCGCCCAGTGCCCGAAGGTGTCGCCCTGGGTCCGCAGCTGGTTGATGTGGCCGAGCTCGTGGAAGAGGATGACGACCGGGGGCGTGTGGGTGTGCCCGCGGGGGTCGGTGGTGTGGGCGATCCCCATCCGGAAGTCCGGGTTGATCATGACCTCACCCTCGGGGGTCGCGTAGCCGTTCGGCTCGCTCATCTCGATGAAGGTCACCTTCTCCTTGCCCCAGCCGAAGAGGCCGCCCGACTCCTCGTAGTTGCGGATCTGCGCCTCGATCATCGCCTGCCCGGCCTCGCTGGAGGCCAGCATCTGCAGGTCGGCGAGCATCCGCTCCTTGAACGCCTCGGAGCCGTCGACCTCGAACTCCAGCCACTGCGTGTAGTACTCCTCCGACGGGATCTCGACGACGATCGTGGTGCCGGTCCCCACCGTCGTGTCGCCCTCCTCGATCGTGAGCTTGTTGTCACCCAGACCGCCGTCGACGGTGTCCGTGCCGGAGCCGGCATACATCGTGTCGTCGCCGAGACCGCCGAACATCCTGTCGTCCCCGAACCCGCCCGACACCGTGTCGTCGCCGGCGCCGGCCAGCATCAGGTCGTCGTCGCGTCCTCCCTCGAGGTAGTCGTGTCCCTCGCCGCCGGAGATGGTGTCCGAGCCGCCCATGCCGTAGAGGATGTCGTTGCCCAGGCCCCCGAAGACCCGGTCGGCACCCCCGCCGCTGTCGACGTAGTCGTGCCCGGCCCCGCCGTCGACGAAGTCGTGCCCGCCGCCGGTCTCGACCGTGTCGTCGCCCGAGCCGCCGAAGGCCTCGATCCTCCCGGTGGCGTCCTGGGCCTCGACCCGGTCGGTGCCCGCCCCCGTGAGACGCACGTCCACGCGGACGCCCGGTCCGACCCGGATCGTGTCCGACCCGCCACCGGTGTTGATCACGACGTCCTGCCCGGCGGGGATGCGGATCGTCTCGATCAGGCACTGCGTGTCGGTGTTGTAGGTGAACGTCAGGATCGTCTCGCCGGTGCTCGGGTCGACGGTGACGTCGACACTGGTCGGGTTCGTGCCCGTGGTGACGGTCGTGGTGTCCCCGAGGGTCGTCTGCATCGGGGCGAAGCCGTTGCCGGCCGGCACGTCCCACAGCGGCCGACCGTTCGCGGGAGCGTGCCAGGTCTGCGAGAGCGTGTGCGCCGCCGACGCCACCCCGTCGAACGCCCTCCTGTGCCCCCTGATCTCCTCCCGGGCCGCCTCGAGGAGCTGACGAGCACGGTTGAACTCGCGGGCGATCTGCGGCCGCTCCTCGTCGTCCGGGAACTCGAAGGTCACCGTGCCACCACCGCGCGACACCAAGGTCATGCCGGAGATCGCGCGGGCGTAGGAGGTGTCGAGATCGGTCCGCAGCCCGGTGATGATGTCGTGGATGGCACCGAGCGACGTCCTGACCTGGGTCGCCATCTCCCTGAGCTCGTCCAGCCCCGCGGACACCGTCGGTGCGTAGGCGTGGTATCCCTCGGCGTACGTGCCCTCCCAGGCGCCAGCCACCCGCTCGCGCACGGAGGTCGTCGTGGACGAGGCGGAGGCGGCGCTGCTGATCAGGGACCGCCAGCCGTCCTCCGCCGTGGCCAGCCACGAGGGGTCGTCGTCCAGGTCCCAGACGTCGGGGCGTCGGATGATCGTCATCGTGGTGCCTCCCTCAGACGGCGGTGTGCCGGTGGCGTCCGCCACCGCCTCCGCCTCCGGTGCTGTTCATCGCCGAGTCGATGTCGCGCGAGCCGCGCTGCAGGTGGTAGCCGTCGTCGGCGATGGTCGCCTGCAGGTTGGCGGCCGCCCGGATCATCGCGTCCACCGCCTGGCTGTAGGCCGTCTCCACGCCGGTCCCCATGGCGGCGCGGGTCGCGACGTTGCTCGGCATGCTCTGGTGCTGAGCCATCGAGGTGCGGCCTGCGTCCATCGTCATCGAGGCCGTCATCAGCTGGTTGCCGCAGTCGTTGAGAGTTGCCGGGTCGCCTCCGACCATGTGCCCGTCTCCTACTCGTGGTCGGGCAGCCCCAGCGGCCCGGTGCACACGAGCGCACGGCCGGGGCTGTCCATGGTGATCTCGTCGTTGTACGCCGTGGGGCCGGGGGACGGTGCAACCTGCACGCACACCTCCACCTCGGTCGGGGTCGCGGTGAGCGGCTGCTCGTCGTGGACCATCGCCTCGCTCACCTCGGGGAGGTCACCGCGCAGCGGGAGCGGCACGGACATCTCACCGTCCAGGTGCCCGCCCGGGTCGACCAGCACGGCGGGCGCCCGCCACGGGGCGTAGAGCAACGTGCCGGGGGTGGTGCTGAAGACCTGCTTGGACAGACGGGCCACGTCGGGCGAGGCCTGCGAGACCCAGACCGACTCCGGCTCCCGCGGGGCCGTGCTGCTGCCGGACTGGTCGTGGCCCCGCTCCGTGAGGACCAGCAGGGGGGCGTCCCCGTCGTTGGTGACGGTGTAGGACACCCGAAGGCCCTCATCGTCGCGGAGGACCGTGGCCTCGATGCTGGCCCGGGCGGACGCCGGCTCTGTGGTCACTGCAGCCTCCTGCGGGGACGGGGTGGTCACGGTCGTGGGACCGGACGGTGAGGTGCCCGGGCCGGTCCCCGGCCCCGCCCCACCGCAGGCCGACAGCGCCAGGCACAGCCCGGCAGCAACGATCCACCCCGTGCCCCTCATGCGCTCGACCCTAACCGACCTCCGACGTGGCGGCGAGACGACATACCCTCGGACAGGACGGCGAGAGCTCGAGGAGAGGGACGACGATGGAAGCAGTGGTGGAGCACCCCCGCGACTGGGGGATGCTGATCGGCGGCGAGTGGGTCGACGCGGTGGCGGGGGAGCGGATCGACGTCATCACCCCCATCGACCGGCACCAGGTCATCGCCACCGTGCCGCGGGCGCGGGAGGCCGACGCGGACCGGGCGGTCGCCGCCGCCCGCGAGGCCTTCCCGGCCTGGGCGCAGCTGCCCTTCACCAAGCGGGCGCGGGCCCTGGCGCAGGTCGCCGACCGGCTCGAGGAGGCGGTGGAGGAGCTGGCGGTGCTCACCGCGATCGACACCGGCAACGCGATCCGCACCCAGGCCCGGCCCGAGGGCACGATGCTCGTGGAGTCCTTCCGCTACTTCGCCGGGCTGGCCGGCGAGGTGAAGGGCGTGACCCTGCCGACCGCGCCCGACCAGCTGCAGTACACCCGACGTCAGCCGCTCGGCGTCGTCGCCGCCATCCTGCCGTGGAACTCCCCGCTGATGATCGTGGCCTTCAAGCTGCCGGCGCTGCTCGTCGCGGGCAACACCGCCGTGGTCAAGGCCGCCGAGGACGCGCCGCTGTCGGTGCTGCGGATGGCCGAGATCGCCTCCGAGGTGCTGCCGCCCGGGGTGCTCAACGTGGTCACCGGTTACGGCGCGGAGATCGGCGAGTCCCTGGTGGTGCACGACGACGTGGACAAGGTGTCCTTCACCGGGTCCACCGCCGTCGGCTTCGGGGTGGGGGCCAAGGCCGGGGGTCGGCTGGCCCACCACTCCCTGGAGCTGGGCGGGAAGTCGCCGTGCATCGTCTACCCCGACTCCTGCACCGACGAGGTGGTGGAGCAGGTCCTGCTCGCCTCCCGCTTCGCCCGCCAGTCCCAGTCGTGCACCACCGGCTCCCGGCTCTTCCTGCACGAGGACATCCACGACGAGTTCCTCGAGAAGTTCGTCGCGCGCGTGGCGCAGCTCAAGGTCGGGGACCCGCGCGAGGAGGACTCCGACATCGGCTGCATCATCAACGCCAAGCAGTGGGAGCGGGTGCAGGGCTACATCGAGGACGGTCTGGCGCAGGAGGGCGTGCGGGTCGTCCACGACGGTCGCGAGTCGCTCACGATGGGCGAGCCCGGCTTCTACCACGCCCCGATGGTCCTGGCCGGCGTAGGCAACGACTGGCGGATCGCCCGCGAGGAGATCTTCGGCCCGGTGCTGTCGGTCATCCCCTGGCGGGACGAGGACGAGGTGGTGCGGATGGCCAACGACACCCACTACGGGCTCGCGGCCTTCGTCTTCTGCCAGGACCTGGGCGCCGCGCTGCGGACCGCCCACCGGATCGACTCCGGGTGGGTGCAGGTCAACCAGGGCGGTGGACAGGTGGTGGGCCAGTCCTACGGCGGGATGAAGCAGTCCGGGCTGGGGCGTGAGTTCTCCCTCGAGGGCATGCTCGAGGGCTTCACCCAGATCAAGCAGATCAACGTCAAGCTCTGAGCCGGGAGACCCGCCGATGACCTCCAGGACCACGCCGCCCCTCGCCCCGCTCGAGCTCTTCGCCGTCGACCGGCTGATCGGCGAGGAGGAGCGCGACATCCAGGCCACCGTCCGCGCGCTGGTCGCCGAGCGGGTGCGCCCGCACCTGGCGGAGTGGTTCGAGGCGGGGCACGTGCCCGTCCGCGAGCTGGCGCCGGAGCTGGGCCGGCTGGGTCTGCTCGGCATGCACCTGCAGGGGTACGGCTGCGCGGGGACCAGCGCCACGGCATACGGGCTCGCCTGCCTGGAGCTGGAGGCCGGCGACTCCGGCGTCCGCTCGCTGGTGAGCGTGCAGGGGTCGCTGGCGATGTTCGCGATCTGGCGCTGGGGGTCGGAGGAGCAGAAGCAGCAGTGGCTGCCGCGGATGGCGGCGGGGGAGGCGATCGGGTGCTTCGGTCTCACCGAGCCCGACTTCGGCTCCGACCCGGGAGGTATGCGGACCCGCGCCGTCCGCGACGGGGACGACTGGGTGCTCACCGGCACCAAGATGTGGATCACCAACGGGTCGGTCTCCGACGTCGCGGTCGTCTGGGCGCAGACGGACGAGGGGATCCGGGGTTTCGTCGTGCCCACGGACACGCCGGGGTTCTCCGCGCCGGAGATCGGGCGCAAGCTGTCCCTGCGGGCCTCGATCACCAGCGAGCTCGTGCTCGACGGCGTCCGGCTGCCGGCGGACGCCGTCCTGCCCGAGGTGCGGGGGCTCAAGGGGCCGCTGTCCTGCCTCAACGAGGCTCGGTTCGGCATCGTCTTCGGTGCCGTCGGGGCCGCCCGCGACTGCCTGGAGGCGAGCATCGCCTACGCGCAGGAGCGCGACATCTTCGAGCGGCCCCTGGCGGGATACCAGCTCACCCAGGCCAAGCTCGCCGACATGACCCTGGAGCTCGGCAAGGCCATGCTGCTCGCGCTGCACCTGGGGCGCCTCAAGGACGAAGACGCCCTGAGGCCGGAGCAGATCTCGCTGGGCAAGCTCAACAACGTGCGCGAGGCCATCGCCATCGCCCGCGAGTGCCGCACGATCCTCGGCGCCGCCGGGATCACCCTGGAGCACCCGGTCATGCGGCACGCCAACAACCTCGAGTCGGTGCTCACCTACGAGGGCACCTCCGAGGTGCACCAGCTCATCATCGGGCAGGCGCTGACCGGGCGCCCTGCCTTCCGGTAGGACGAGATCATGCGGAGCGGCACCGTGCTGGTGACCGGGGTCGGCCGTCGACGGGGGATCGGCGCGGCGATCGCGCTGCGCCTGGCCGAGCAGGGATGGGACCTCGCCCTGAGCCACCACCGCTCCTACGACGACCGGGTGGGGCTCGAGCAGGGCCCGGACGACCCGCACGAGGTCGCCGACCGCTGCCGGGCCGCCGGCGCCACGGTCGAGCTGGTGCCGGGCGACCTGGCCGACCCGTTCGTCCCCGCACGGCTGGTCGCCGCCGCCGGCGGGCGGGGGGATCTCACCGCCCTGGTGCTCTCGCACGCCGAGAGCGTGGACTCCTCGATCCTCGACACCACCCTGGAGAGCTGGGACCGGCACTTCGCCGTCAACGCCCGGGCGTCCTGGCTGCTCATCAAGGCCTTCGCCGAGCAGCTGCCGGAGCGCGTGCGGACCGCGCGTGCGGGCCGTGTGGTGGCCCTGACCAGCGACCACACCGCGCACAACCTGCCGTACGGCTCGAGCAAGGGGGCACTGGACCGCATCGTCGTCGCCACGGCGATCGAGCTGGCCGACCGGGGGATCTCCGCGAACGCGGTCAACCCCGGACCGATCGACACCGGGTGGATGGACGACGAGACGCGCACGGCCCTGGCCCGGCGGATGCCGGCAGGGCGGCTGGGGACGCCTCAGGACACCGCCGACCTGGTCGCCTTCCTCCTCTCCCCGGCCGGGGGCTGGGTCACCGGTCAGGTGCTCCACAGCGACGGCGGGTTCTCCGCCGGGTGACGAGCGCCTCGGCTAACCCAGCTGGACCGGGAGCAGTCCACGTGGTGTCTGAGCGGCGACGGCCGCGAGGGCGTCGTCGAGGTGCGGATGGCGGAAGGCGTAGCCCGTGCGCAGCAGGACGGCGGGATGGACCCACCGGCTCTTGAGCACGAGCTCCTCCTCCGTCCGGATGATGCGCGCGCCGGCCGCGAGGGTCCAGGCCGGCAGCGGGACGCCGACGGGGCGGCCGAGGTGGCGGCGCACCGCGGCCATGAGCTGGGCGTTGGTGACCGGGTGCGGGGTGGCGAGGTTGACCGGTCCGCTGATCTGCGGGTGGTCGACGAGGTGTCGCACCGCGCCGTGGACGTCGTCGATGTGCACCCAGCTGAACACCTGGTCCCCGTCGCCCTGGGCCCCGCCGAGACCGATCCTGGCCAGGTTGATGAGCGGGTTGAGCGCTCCTCCGCCGGGGCCGAGGACGATGGCGGTGCGGAGGGCGATCCTGCGCACCGGGACCGGAGCGTCATACAGCTCGTGCTCCCAGGCGCGGGCGACCGCGACGGAGAAGCCGGCGCCCAGCTCTCCGGAGCCCTCGTCCTGCGGACGGTCTCGTGCGTCGCGGTAGATGGTGCCGGTGCTGGAGTTGATCCAGACCGGTGGTGGGGAGGAACAGCCGGCCAGGGCGGCGCCGAGAGCCTTGGTGGTCTCGGTCCGGGAGGCGAGGATGGCGTCCGCGTTGCGCTTGGTGTACCGGCAGCTCACCGAGCGGCCGGCCAGGTTGACCAGCGCGACGCTGCCCTCGAGGACGGGCCGCAGGTCCTCGCCCACCGGGCGTCACCACCGGTCCTGCCGATGGTGCGCACGGTGAACCCGTCGCGGGTGAGGGACCGCTGCAGGTGCTGCCCGAGAAAGCCGGTGGCTCCGGCGATGACGATGGTGCTCATGGGTCGTTCCTGTCCGTGGTGGGCGTGGCCAGCTGGTCCACGAGGGTGAAGACGTCGGCGGCCAGCCGGCGGCCGACCGGGAGCCGGCTCAGCGCCACCGTGCGGGCGACGATCGGTGCCAGCCCGTCGACGAGCTGGCGGGTGCGTCGCTGGTCCGGGGAGGGGTCGGTGACCCAGTGGAGGGTGACCCCGAGGTAGGCCAGCCACAGCAGCTCCGGCAGCCGCGCGTGCGAGGTCGGCGACCGGGTGCCCCTCGAGGACGCGAGCACCTGAGCCATGAGCGCCGTGGCCGCCGAGCGGGCGGGGCCGGACTCGGTCGAGAAGGGGCTGACGGGGGAGGAGCGTGACAGGGCGACGTGCAGCATCGTCGACCCGAAGGAGTGGTACGGGCCCATCGTGTCCAGGCCGGTGTGCAGCACGGTGCGGAGGTTCTCCGCCAGCCCCGCTCCCTCGCGCAGCAGCGGTGCCGCCCGCTCCCGGTGCTCCTGCTGGATGCGGACGTACAGCTCGTGGACCAGCGCGTCCTTGCCCTCGAAGTAGTAGTACGCGCTGCCCTGGGAGACCCCGGCCTCCGTGGCGATCAGGCGCATCGTCGTGGCCTCGTACCCCCGCTCCCGGAACAGGCGCAGCGCGGTCTCGACCAGCAGCTCGCGCGTCCGTTCGGCCTTGGCACTCATGGTCTGGAACCTACACCAGGTTTTGAACGCGTTCAAAACAGGGGTGACACGCTCACCCGCTGAGCGCCTGGTCCAGGTTGCTGAGCGCACCCCTGCTCCTGGTGCCGCCCTGGACACGGCGCTGGTGGCTGTACCTGCCCCTCGGTGCCTGGTTCGCGGTCAACCCGGTGATGACGCCGCCGGCTCAGGACACGTCGTCCTTCGCGACCCGGGCGATCCTGGGCGAGGAGTCCTGGACCAGGCATCCCCTGTCCGAGCCGAAGGTCCTGGCGCTGTCGGAAGCAGCCACTGTGTCACTGGCCGGCGCCATGGTGGCGAGCTACCGGCTAGGCCGCAGCCTGCGTCGCGTCCTCGCCCGCGACGAGTGGCTGGACAGTGGACCCTGGAGCGCGATCCGTCAGGAGTCCTGGGGCCAGTTGTCCCGGACCTCGGCCCCGCCCTCGACGACCTCCTCCTCCTCACCGGGCTCGTCCGTCCAGGAGTCCTTCGGGCGGTAGCCCAGGTCGAGCATGGTGTTGGTGAGGTCCCACCGGCGGTTGGGGTTGTCCGAGATGGCGTAGTAGAGCCCGAAGCGGACCTCCGCCTCGATCGCCCGGCGGAAGACCTGCTCGGTGTCGTCCTCGGAGAGCCACATGGCCCTCAGCACGTCCTCGTCCACCAGGGTGGCGTCGCCGGAGACCCAGCCGATCCGCAGGGCGATGAAGTCCAGCCCGTGCTCGTCGTGGTAGAACCGGCCGAGGATCTCGCCGAAGGCCTTGGAGACCCCGTAGAGGGAGTCGCCGCGGGGGAGGTGGTGGGGGTAGACGGGCCACTCCTCGTGACGGTCGTACATCCCCATGGCGTGGTTGCTGGAGGCGAAGACGACGCGGCGCACGCCCTGCTCCCGGGCAGCCTCCAGCACGTTGCGCAGGCCGACGATGTTGGCCGACAGCACGTCCTCCCACTCCGAGTCAGGGGAGGCCGCACCGGCGAGGTGCAGGACCGTGTCCACCCCGTCCATCAGCTCCTTGACCTGCGGGTAGTCGGTCAGGTCGGCCTCGCGCAGGACCTTCTCCTGCTCGGGGGTGCGCGGCGTGCGGCCGTGCTGCACCACGTCGTAGTCGTCGTGGAGGCGCTCGGCGAGGAGGTGGCCGACCTCTCCGGTGGCACCGGTGATCAGGACGCGTCGTGTCATGGCCCCAGTCTGCGGGGCGGGTCGACGGGCCGCGACCCGGCCGGTCGCTGGCACGATGTCCCGCATGACGGACGCCCTGGACCGAGCCCTGGTGCGGGAGGCGACCGAGGCGGCGCAGCGGCTCAGCCCGGTGGCCGCGCGGGTGCTCGAGCACCGGGGACGCACGCTCCGGGAGGCCGAGCAGGCAGGGCGGACCCTGCGGGCCAGGGTGGCCGGGGTGCACCCCCCGGGCTCGCTGCGCTGGCGGGTGCTGCCGCTCGAGCCGGGCGACGGTCCGCGCCTCGGCGCGTTGGCGGCGGCGGTGGGGCTGGAGCCGATGACGGAGGAGCAGGAGCGACTGCTGCGTGCCCTGGTCGAGGACGTGCCGGAGACCGTGCGGCGGACCCGTCCCCTCCACGGCCTGCGTCGTCTCTTCCTCTCGGGCCGGCGTCGGGAGGAGGCGGAGGGTGCCGCCCGGCAGCTGCTGGAGGGGTATGCCGTGTGGGGCTCCGGGGCGACCACGCAGCTGCTGGCGCGGTGGGAGGCGGGCACCCGGGAGCCGACCCTGCCGGTGGCGCTCGCGCAGGCCTGGTCGGACCACGTCGGCCTGACGGAACGCCTCGGCGGAGGCGGGACCCGCCGGTCGGTCGTTCCCCTGGGTGAGCTCGCCGGGCTGCCCGGGGCGGCCCGCTCGCTCGCGGCCGTCATCGGGCGCGAGCTCCGGGCCCGGCAGGCGGCGGTCGACGCCGGGGAGGCCGTGCGCGAGTCCGAGGCCGACCGGCTGGTGGCCCAGATGCCGGTGGACCGGCTGCGGGAGGCGACACGGGAGCGGCTGCGGGTCGGGGCGCTCACCGAGGCCGGGATCACCACCGTGGGGGACGTGCTGGCCCGCGGCACCAGCCTGTCCCGCGTCCCGGGGGTCGGGGAGGTCACCGCCCGGCGGATGCTCGGTGCCGCGGAGACCCTGCGCACGCTGGCCCGCGAGGACGCCCGCGTCACCCTCGACCCCGCCCGGCGGGACCCGGCGGCCACCCGGCTGCTGGGCGCGCTGCATACCTGGGAAATGCTGCGGCAGGCTGCCAAGGCGACCGACGTCGTCGCCCTGGCCCAGGTGCTCCTGCCCCTCGCCGACCGTCTCACCTCGGCCACGACCCACCTGGCCGTCCTGAGCGACGGCCCGGACGCCGACGACCTCCGCGCGCTGGTGACCCCCCTGCTGGAGCGGGCCAGGGAGCTCGACGACGCCCTGCGCCGGGCCGGCGCCGGGGACCCCTGGACCGACTTCGTGCGCCGCCCGGCCGACTACTTCGCGCTCCTGTCCGAGCTCGGCCTGGTCGAGGAGACCGGGGTCTTCGGCGACCTGCCCGACGACGTCGTCGAGGCGGTGCGGGCCCAGGAGCTGGACGGGTCGCTGCTCACGGTGTCGCTGCGCGGCTACCAGAGCTTCGCCGCCCGCTTCGCCCTCGTGCAGGAGAAGGTCCTCGTCGGTGACGAGATGGGGCTCGGCAAGACGATCGAGGGGCTCGCCGTGCTGGCGCACCTGGCCATGCAGGGGGGAAGGTGGTTCCTCGTGGTGTGCCCTGCCGCCGTCGTCAGCAACTGGGTGCGGGAGGTCCACGCCCGCACCGACGCCTCGGTCCGGGCTCACCGGGTGCACGGCCCTGGGCGCGAGGAGGCGCTGGCCCGGTGGCGGCGGGACGGCGGGGTGGCGGTGACGACCTACGAGACGCTCGGGTCGGTGTGGGACGAGCTGACCGGGTTCGAGCTGGACGCGCTCGTGGTGGACGAGGCGCACTACGTGAAGAACCCGCGCGCCCGGCGCTCGCAGCGGATCGCCGCGCTGGCCGCCCGCACCGAGCACGTCGTGCTGCTCACCGGCACCCCGCTGGAGAACCGGACGGCCGAGTTCGGCACGCTCGTCGGCTACCTGCGCCCGGAGCTGGTCGCCGGGCTGGGGACCGCCGCCGCGGCCGACTTCCGCCGGGCGGTGGCGCCGGTCTACCTGCGGCGCAACACCGAGGACGTGCTCGTCGAGCTGCCCGAGCTCGTCGAGGTGGACGAGTGGCTGGAGCTGTCCGCCGCCGACCGCACGGCCTACCGGGACGCGGTCGCGGACGGCAACTTCATGGCGATGCGCCGCGCGGCGTTCGTGGCCGGGGCCGGGTCGGCCAAGCTGCAGCGGCTGGTCGAGCTCGTGGCCGAGGCGGAGGACAACGGCCGTCGGCTCCTCGTCTTCTCCTACTTCCGCGACGTCCTGGAGGAGGTGGCGGCCGCGCTGCCCGGCCCGGTCTTCGGCCCGATCACCGGGTCGGTGCCGGCCACCGAGCGGCAGCGGGTCGTGGACGACTTCTCCGCGGCCCGGGGCGGGGCGGCCCTCGTCGCGCAGATCCAGGCCGGGGGAGTGGGCCTGAACATCCAGGCGGCGTCGGTCGTCGTCCTGTGCGAGCCGCAGGTCAAGCCCACCACCGAGTGGCAGGCGATCGCGCGTGCCCGACGGATGGGGCAGCTGGAGTCGGTGCAGGTGCACCGCCTGTTGGCCGAGGACAGCGTGGACGAGCGGATGGTGGAGATCCTGTCGGGCAAGAGCGAGATCTTCCACCGTTTCGCCCGCGTCAGCGACACCGCGCAGGCCGCACCCGAGGCGTTCGACGTGAGCGAGGCCGACCTGGCCCGTCGGGTCGTCGCGGCGGAGCGGGCGCGGCTCTTCCCCGAGGGGGCCTGAGGCGGGCGGCGGGTCGTTCGCAGGGACGGGTCGGCGCGCCGTTGGGATACTCGACGCGACCGGTCACCCGGTGCCCGTCGCCAAGGAGGTTGTGTCCATGTCCGTCAACACCAGGTCCATCGCCGCCCCGCCGGAGGCCGTCTTCGACGTGCTGGCCAACGGCTGGCTCTTCCCGTCATGGGTGGTGGGCGCCTCCCGCATGCGGGACGTCGACGACGCGTGGCCGTCGGTGGGCGCCAAGCTGCACCACTCCGTGGGTGCCTGGCCGGCCCTCATCGACGACTCCACCTCGATCCTGGAGTGGGACCCGCCCAGGCGGGCGGTGCTGCAGGCCCGGATCTGGCCGATGGGCGAGGCCACGGTGACCCTCCAGGTCGAGCCCCAGGGGGAGGGGAGCCTGGTGACGCTCCTCGAGGAGCCCTCGAGCGGGCCGATGGCGATGCTGCCCGGGCCGATGGCCGACGTGCCGATCTACGTCCGCAACACCGAGACCCTGCGCCGCCTGGCCTACCTGGCCGAGGGCCACGCCAGGTAGCGCCGGGATGGTCGACCCCGGCGTCCTGCGGCTGCTCCTCCTCGCCGACACCCATGTCCCGAGGCGGGCCAGGGATCTGCCCGCCGAGGTGTGGGCCCAGGTCGAGGCGGTCGACGTGGTCGTCCACGCCGGGGACTGGGTCACCCCGGACCTGCTCGACGAGCTCGAGGAGCGCTCACGCCGTCTGGTCGCCGTGTGGGGCAACAACGACGGGCCGGAGCTGCGCCGCCGGCTCCCCGAGGTGGCCAGGGTCGAGCTGGGAGGTATGCGGTGGGGCGTGGTCCACGAGACCGGCGCGAAGGCGCGGCGCGAGGAGCGCCTGCGCGCCGCATACCCGGACCTGGACGTCCTCGTCTTCGGGCACAGCCACATCCCCTGGGACACCGAGCACGCGGGGCTGCGGCTGCTCAACCCCGGATCACCGACCGACCGGCGGCGTCAGTCGCACTGCACGTTCATGACCTGCACCGTCACCGCCGGTGCGGTCCACGACCTGGTGCTGCACCGACTGTGAGGCGGTCGAGGGCCCTCAGCTGGCGGGGTCGTACATGAACACCCGCAGCTCCTGGGCGCAGCGGCAGGCGACGGCGATCTTCGCGGCCCACTCCAGGGCGTCCTCACGGGTGGGGACCTCCAGCACGGTGTAGCCGCCCTCGAGCTCGGAGGTCTGGGGGTAGGTCCCCTCCCTCACGGTGCCGTCGCCGGTGACCAGGACGGGCGGGACGCTCTCGTCGATGCCCCCGCCGAACACCCAGACACCGGCGTCCTTGGCCTCCTGGACCACGGCGTGCGACGCGTCGGAGACAGCCTGCATCTCCTCGGCGGGCACCACCATGGCGGCACTGGGGAACGAGATCAGGACCTTCATGGCGACTCCTTCGCGGTGTTCTCGCGGACGTCGTCAGCGTAGACCCGGCCGGTGACACCGTGGGCGGGAAGCGGGATCGGCACCACAGGGTGCGAGACTGCGCGGCATGACCCTGACGGCCACGACGATCGCGCTCATCGTCGTCGCGATCGTCGTGGGTGCGACCCTGCAGCGGGTCTCGGGGCTCGGCATGGGGCTGGTCGTCGCCCCCCTCCTGGCGTTGCTGCTCGGGGCGTCCGAGGGGGTGCTCGTCGCCAACGCCACGACGACCGTCTCGGCCTTCCTGCTCACGCTCGCGGTGCGGCGCGCGATCGAGTGGCGGCGCGCGCTGCTCATCGGGGCGGCGGCCGTGCCGGGGGCCGTGCTGGGTGCGCTGCTCGTGGGCGCCCTGCCTGCGGCCGCGCTCCAGATCCTCGTCGGGGCGGTCGTCCTGCTCGGGCTGGGCACCGGGTGGCTGGTGGACCACCTGGGCAAGCTCCCGCACGTGCGCCGGTGGTGGGTCACGCCCGGCGCGGGCCTGGTCGGGGGCGCCCTCAACACGATCGCGGGGGTCGCCGGTCCGGTGATGATCGTGCACTCCCGGCTCGTGCGGTGGGGGCAGGCGGGCTTCGCCGCGACCATGCAGCCGGTCTTCATGACGATGGGCGGTCTGTCGGTGCTGGCCAAGACCTTCGTGACCCCCGTGTCGGCGTGGGTGCCGCCGTGGTGGCTCGGGGTGGTGGTCGTCGGGGGAGTCCTCGTCGGCATCGCCGTGGGTGGCTACCTCTCCACCCGGGTCACGGCCGCGACGGCGCGCCGCACCGCCACCATCGTCGCCGCGCTGGGCGCGGCGGCCGCGCTGGTGCGCGGGCTCCTCATGGTGGTCTAGTCGCGCGGGGCCCGGCCGCGGTCCCGAGCAGCCGACCGCCAGGCGGTATGCACGTCCGTGCACCTCATGCACGCCCGACCACCGTGTCTGTGGTGCAGGAGCGTGCATGCCTCCCCTGGAGTCCCTCGGGGACGGCCGCTCAGGCCCGGGTGGTCGCCAACTCGCGGTAGAGGCGGACCAGGCGCTCGGCCGCGGTGGCGCTGTCGAATCGCTCGGCGATCCGGGCCGACCCCCGCCGCCAGCGCTCGCGCTCCTGCGGGTCGTCCCGCAGCCGGGTCAGGGCGTGGGCGAAGCCGTCGTCGTCGCAGCGGAGGACGTCGTCGCCGAAGGTGTCGTCGTACTCCCGCAGGTCGCGGGCCACGACGGGCAGACCGACACCGGCTGCCTCGAGGATGCACATCGGGTGGTTCTCCTGCTCGGCCGGCAGGAGGAAGACGTCAGCGGCCTGCAGGTGGCGCCGGACCTCCGGGTGCGGGACGACGTCGGTGTAGTGCAGGTTGTCGGGGGCCTGGTCCATGAGCCGCCGCATCGCCCCGTGCTCGGCCCCCAGGTGCCTGAACGGGATGCCGCCGACCCAGACGAACGAGACGTCCGGGTGCTCCCGGGCCAGCCGGTCGACGACGTCGAGGCGCTTGCGCGGCTGGACCTGCCCGACCCCCACCACGACGAAGGCGTCCTCGGCGATGCCCAGGTGCCGGCGCGCGGCCGCCCGGTCCTCCGGCGTCGTGCGGTAGGCGCTCATGTCGACGGTGTTGTGCAGCACCTCGATGCGGTGGCCGGCGACACCGAGCTCGTGCTCGAGGACCCTGGCGACGGTGCCGGACACCGCCAGGACCTTGTCGGCCCGCCGGTAGAACCACCGCATGTAGGCCCGCGCCAGGGGCGCCCAGTGGCGGGCGCCCCGGATCGAGCCCACGAGCGAGTCCGGTATGACGTGCGCCGACACCACGGTGCGTGCGCGCCGGTCCAGGACCTTGCGCCACATCGCCGAGCCCATGGTGTGCAGGTGGTAGACGTCGCACTCCACGCGCTCGCCGTAGGCCCCGCGCACCAGCGTCACGTCGTCGCGGCGCTCCAGCGCGCCCGCCAGCTCGACGTAGGCCGTGTGCACGCCATGGCCCTGCACCGAGATGTCGCTCTCGCTGGCCATGTTGACGACCAGGGAGCGTCCGGACCGCACGTCCCTCACGTCGCCAGCCAGGGGAGGACGTGCTGGAGGAGCGACAGGACGCCGAAGGTGTAGACCACCAGCGCCCACGGCTTGAGCAGCAGGACGACGAGCACGAAGGTGCGCAGCCGCATACCGGACAGGCCCGCGAGATAGCACAGCAGGTCGTCAGGGGCCAGGGGCAGGGCGATCCCGACCGCGAACCAGCGGGTGAAGTGCCGGTGCTCCAGCCACCCGAGGTAGCGCTCGACGGTGGCGGGGCGGAAGCGTGAGCGCAGGACGTCCGTGCCCACGTGCCGGGACAGGAGGAAGACCGCGACCGAGCCGAGGCAGGTGGCGGCGTACGCCACGAGCAGGCCCACGACCGGGCCGAACAGCACGGGCGCGGCCAGGACCGTGACCGACCCCGGGACCACGGGGAGGACCGCCTCGCCGGCACCGACCAGGGCGTAGACGATCGGGGCCCACGGACCGAAGCCGGCCAGGAAGTCCTGCAGCCGCCCGACGGAGGTGAGCACCCCGGCCTGGACGCCCCACGTGACCAGCAGCGCGAGGAGGAGCCAGCCGACGACCGTGACCCGTCGGGACCAGCGCAGGACGGGAGGGACCGGTCGCGACCGGATCGGGGACGCCCGCGCGAGCGGGACGGTGGCGACGGCGTTCATGCCGCCCACCTCGCGGTGCGCAGGCGTCCCCGGGCCCGGTCGTAGGTCGCGCAGACGGCGTCCACGAACGCGGCGCGGCCGAAGCCGGCGGCCGTGTCGGTGGCCCCCTGCGACCACCGCCGCCGCAGGGCCGGGTCGCGCAGCAGCCAGGTGAGCGTCCGGGTGAACTCCTCCGGCTGCTGGTAGCGGCGACCGTTGTGACCGTCGAGGACGACCCCGTCCAGCGAGGCGTCGTCCCGGCACAGCACGGGCACCCCGCTGGCCAAGGCCTCCAGGAAGGTCAGGCCCTGGGTCTCGCTGCGGGAGGCGGAGACGAAGACGTCGGCCAGCCGGTAGTAGTCCGGCACCCGGGCCGGGTCGACCGCCCCGGCGAACCGGACCCGGTGCGACATACCCAGGCGTTCCACCTGCTGGCGGAGCGTCCCGGCCTGCGGGCCGTCGCCGGCGAGCACCAGCTCCCACGGCTCGTGCTGCACCTGGCCGAGCAGGTCCACGATCTCGGTCACGCTCTTCTCCTCGGCCAGCCGTCCCAGGCTGAGGACGACGGGGACGCCCGGGGTGAGCCCGAGCTCCTCCCGCAGCTCGGGCGACGGGGCCCCGGGGGTGAAGCGCGTCAGATCGACCCCGGTGGGCACGACGGCGATGGGCACCCGCACGCCGTAGCCCCGCAGCAGGCGCTCGATCTTGGCGGTGGGCGCGATGACCGTGCTCGTCCGGTTGAGGGTCTGCCGGGCGAAGGAGGCGCACAGGGCCCGGCCGGTGCCGCGGTGGGGGAAGAAATAGTGCGTGTAGTCGGCGTACAGCGTGTGGTAGGTGTGCACGTGGGGGACGGCGAGCCGCCGGGCGAGGCGACGGGCCCACCAGAACACGACGAACTCCGTGTGCGAGTGCAGCACGTCCGGTCGCCAGGCGACCAGGTCGGCCAGCGTCTCGGCGTCCACCGGGCGTCCCAGCCGGGCGCGAGGGTAGATGGAGCTGGCGTCGAGCGACGGGAGGCGGTAGATCCCGGCGTCGTAGGTGGTGCGCCGCCCCGGGCCCACGGTGAGCACACGCACGTCGTGCCCGTCCTCCAGCAGCCCCCGGCGCAGCTCCTCGACCGAGGAGACGACCCCGTTGACGGTCGGCCGGTAGGTGTCGGTCAGCAGCAGGACGCGACGCGCGCGGCCGGTGTGCCGACGCGGGCCGGGGACCCTGGACATGACCATGCTCCGATGGTGTCGGACGGAGGGCGGTTGCGTCGTCATCCCGAGGTACGTGTCGCGTCCGACCACGGGATGAGGTGTCAGGTCACGCGCCCAACCCCCTCGGTAGGCTGGAGCCACCGTCGAGGGAGACCGCATGCGCGACGACGCACGCGACCTGCTGGTCCGGCTGAGGCACGCCCTGACCAGCCTGGCGCCGATCCTCGCCGTGGTCCTCGCCTTCCAGGTGCTGGTCATCCGCGAGGTCCCGCCGGACCTGGGCACGCTCGTCGTGGGGATGCTCGTCGTCGCGCTGGGCATCGCGGTCTTCCTCCAGGGTCTGGACCTCAGCGTCTTCCCCCTCGGGAGGAGCCTGGCATCCCAGTTCACCCAGCGACGGGCCCTGGTGCCGCTGCTCGCCTTCGGCTTCGCTCTCGGCGCGGCCGCGGTGGTGGCCGAGCCCGCCCTCATCGCCGTCGCCGACCAGGCCGAGCTGATCAGCGCCGGCCGGATCGACGCCCTGACCCTGCGCCTGCTCATCGCCGGGTCGGTGGGGGCGGTCATCACGCTCGGCATCCTGCGCGCGGTCCTCGGGTGGCGGGTCCACCGGTTCGTCATCACCGGCTACCTCGTGGTCATCCTCGTCACGTATGCGGCACCTCCGGAGATCGTCGGCCTCGCCTACGACTCCGGCGGGGTCACGACCAACATCGTCACCGTCCCCCTGGTCGCGGCCATCGGGCTGGGGCTGGTGGCGTCCCTGGGCGGTCGGACCCCGCTGCTGCACGGCTTCGGCCTCGTGGGCCTGGCCGTGCTGGTGCCGATGATCACCGTGCAGGTCTACGGGATGGTCGTCTACCGGGGGGCCACAGGAGAGACGGTGCCCGACGCGGTGGTCCCCGAACGCAGGGCGAACGTCGGGATCGACGGGGTGGCGGACGTGCTCGCCGGCCTGCTCGGCATGCTGGGCGACGTCGCGCTGCTCGCGGGGTGCCCCACCCCGCGCGGGTGGCGGTCGGCTTCCTGCTGGTGCTGCTGGGGCTCTACGCCTTCGTCGTCGGCCTCAAGCTGGGGCTGCTGCCGCTGGGTGCCCTGCTGGCCGACCAGCTCGTCGCGAAGGACGTGCCCGCGCTCATCCTGCTCTTCGCCTTCCTCGTCGGCTTCTCCACCACCATGGCCGAGCCGGCGCTGGTGGCCATCGCCGGGCAGGCGGAGGACGCGGCGCCGGGACGGGTGCGGGCCACCGTGCTGCGGGTCGCGGTGGCGGTGGGGGTCGGGACCGGCATCACGGTCGGGACCGCCCGGATCCTGGCCGGCGACCCGCTGCACCTCTACATGATCGGCGGCTACGGCCTGGTCATCCTGCTCACCCTGCTGGCCCCGCCGGGGATCGTCGCCCTGCCTTCGACCTCGGTGGGGTGACCACCTCGGAGATCACCGTCCCGGTGGTCACGGCCCTGGGGATCGGGCTGGCCACCGGTGTCGCGGGCCGCGACCCGCTGATCGACGGGTTCGGGCTGATCGCCTTCGCCTCGATGTTCCCGGTGCTCACCGTGCTCGGATATGCCATCATCCAGGATCGACTCCCGAGGAGGATTCGATGAAGTTCGTCGTCGTGGTCGCCATCACCCCCGAGGAGATGGAGGAGGAGGCGGTGCATCGGGCCCAGGCCCAGGGCGCCGCGGGCGTGACGGTCCTGTCCGCGAAGGGCTTGAGCGCCGAGGCGCGCAGGACCTTCTTCGGGCTGACCTTCGAGGGGTCGCAGAGCGTGCTGGTCATGGTCGTGGCCCGCCACGTGGCCCTGGGGATCCTCAAGGCCATGCGCGACCTGCTCGTGCGGGAGGGGGGCGACTCCCGGGGGCTGGCCTTCAGCCTGCCCGTCGAGCACGTCGCCGGGCTCGACATGGAGCAGGTGCTGGCCTTCGACAAGCGCCTGCACCAGAAGGAAGGCTGAGCCGCATGCTCACCGTGGCCGACATCATGATCACCGACGTCTACCGGGTCTCGCCGTTCGCCACCCTGCGCGAGGCCCTGCTCCTCATGGGGGAGCGGGGCGTCAAGAGCCTCGTCGTGGACCGCCGGGGCGAGCACGACTCCTTCGGGCTGCTGGCCTACTCCCACATCCTGCGCACGATCGTGGCGGAGGAGGGCGACATCGACCTCATCAACGTCTACGACGTCGCGCTCACCCCGGTCATCACCGTGGCGCCCGAGCTGTCCGTCCGCAACGCCGCCGCGATGATGGACCGCTACCGGCTCAACCGGCTGGTCGTCACGCAGCAGAACTCCCTGGTGGGACTGGTGACGATGAACGACATCGTCGCCCGGATCATCGCCAGCCTCGACGAGGGGCAGTCCCCGCTCTCGCACGTCTGAGCCGGGCGCGCCGTGCCGTCCCGACGGTCGGGGGCGCCTCAGACCCGGACGAGCAGCTTGCCGAAGTTCCTGCCCTCGAGCATGCCGATGAAGGCCTCCGGGGCGCTCTCCAGCCCGTCGACGACGTCCTCCCGGTAGCGCAGCCGCCCGTCCCGCACCCACGCCGTGGCCTCGTCGAGGAAGTCGTCGTGCATCTCCGGCACGAACTCGTTCTGGATGAACCCCCGGAGGGTGAGGCTCCTGGACAGGACCAGGGAGAGGAAGCCGGGCAGGCGGTCCCGGCGCTCCAGGTCGGCGCCGTTGTACTGCGCCACCAGGCCGCACACCGGGATCCGGGCGTAGAGGTTGAGCAGCGGCATCACGGCCTCGGCGACGTGGCCCCCGACGTTCTCGAAGTAGACGTCGATCCCGTCGGGCACGGCCTCGGCCAGCCTGGCCCGGAAGTCCGGGTCGCGGTGGTCGACCGCCGCGTCGAACCCGAACTCCTCCAGCAGGGCCCGGCACTTCTCCGGCCCGCCGGCGATGCCGACGGCGCGGGCGCCCCTGATCCTCGCGATCTGCCCGACGGCCGAGCCGACCGGTCCGGTGGCCGCCGCGACGACGACGGTCTCGCCGGCCTTCGGCTGCCCGATCCTCAGCAGGCCGGAGTATGCGGTGAAGCCGGGCATCCCCAGCACGCCCAGGGCCGTGGACACGGGCGCCGCCGAGGGGTCCAGCCTTCGCACGTGGGTGCCGTCGACGACGGCGTGCGACTGCCACCCGGCCCCGGCCAGCACGTGGTCGCCCACGGCCAGGTCCGGGTGCCGGGACTCCAGCACCTCGCCGACCGTGCCGCCCATCATGACGTCGCCCACCTCGAGGGGCGCGGCGTACGACCTCGCCGTGCTCATCCGCCCCCGCATGTAGGGGTCGAGGGAGAGGTAGACGGTGCGCAGCAGCACCTGCCCGTCGCCCACCGTGGGAAGGTCGACGACCTCGGTCCGGAAGTTCTCCGGGGTCGGGGCGCCGTCCGGGCGGGAGGCGAGGACGATCCGGGTGCTGGTCGTGGGGTGGTCAGCCATGAGGGCCAGTCTGCCTGCCGGTCAGCCCACCCGGCCCAGCACGTGTCCCCGGGCCTCGGCATACCGCTCCCTCACCTGCGGTCCGTCCGCCCCCGGCGCGACCGTGGTCAGGCCCGGCAGCGGCCAGGACGGCGGTTCCGGCGTCGAGGCGAGGACCCAGGCCGCCTGCCGGGCGGCACCACCCGCGACGTACTCGTCGGGCTCCGGCACCAGCACCGGTGCCCCCAGCACGTCCGCCAGCGCCTGCCGGAGCGAGAGCGAGCGGGCGGCCCCCACCACCTGGTCCAGGCCCGAGGTCCTGGACCAGGTCTGGGTCAAGCGCCGCACCGACCACCCGGTCGGGCCGGACCTGGTCGAGGTGCTCGGCGCACGGCCCGCGGACGGGCCGAGGCACCCCATACCCGGGGTCGACCCGGCGCCCGCCACCGAGCAGGGCGGCGTGCCCGGGTCCTGGTGGACCCGCCTGCCCCACTTCCGCCTCGAGCACGTGCCCTCAGCCGGCCGGGAGATCCAGAGCGAGTGGCTGGTGCCGCGCCGCCACGCGGTGGCGGCGCTCGAGGAGGCCGGCAGGGTCACCCGGCACTCGTCGAGCGGCCGCCCGTCGCAGGTGAGGTAGGGGTGGAGGGAGGCGCCGAACGGTGCGGGTGCGGGGCCGGTGCTGGTGCCGGACACCGTGGCCGAGAGTCCGCGGTCGGCGTCGAGCTCGTAGGTGGAGGTGCACCGCACCTGGAAGGGGTAGCCGTAGGACTCCGGGAGGTCCAGCTCCCAGGTCACGCTGCTCGGCGTGCTCCCGGTCAGCTGCCACCGCTGGAAGGCGGCGAGCCCGTGCAGGGCTGCCCCGGTCTCCGGCTCGTTCACCGGCAGCTGGTAGGTCGTGCCGCCCACCTCGTAACGCCCGTCGACGACCCGGTTGGGCCAGGGCACGAGCGTGCGCCCGCGCCACGCGTCGTCGAGCTCGGTGCGGGGCACGGGGTCCACGAGGCGGTGCCCCCTGTGCGTCAGGCTGAGCAGGGTTGCGCCCACCTGACCGACCGTCGCCTCGTAGTCGCCCGCCCGCAGGTCGACGACCGTGCCGTGGACGCTCGGGCTGCTGGTCGTGAGGTGTTCAGCCATGGGGGCCAGTCTGCCTGCCGGTCAGCCCCGGCCGGGAGGGTGACCGGTTGGAGTCGTGATCACGACGTCAACCGGTCACGGTGTCGAGCCTCTACCCTCGTCCCCGTGAGCGACGACAAGGCCGAGGAGATCCGCAGGTGGGTGCAGGGGCTGTCGCCGACCGAGCTGCAGGGTGTGCTCGACGGCATCGGAGGCGCCCTGGGCTCCTTCACACTCGCGCCGGAGCGGCAGACGCACCAGATGCCGGAGCTGCCCGACCCGCCGGAGGAGACGTCCGCGCTGACCGTGCGGGTCGACGTGGACGACCTGAGGCCGGCGGTGTGGCGGCGGCTGGTGCTGCGCGGCGATCTGCTGCTCGATGAGCTGCACGCGGTCCTGCAGGCGGCGTTCGGCTGGCAGGACCACCATCTCCACAAGTTCTGGCCGGGCCCGCAGAAGCGGATCTGGCGGGGGCCGTCGTTCCTCACCGAGTTCGACCTGTCGGAGGGCGAGGAGGGCGTGCCGGAGTCGGAGGTGCAGCTCGACCAGCTGCTCCGGGCGAAGGGCGACCGGCTGTTCTACACCTACGACTTCGGTGACGACTGGACCTGCACCCTGAGGCTCGAGGCGGTCGGCCCGCTGGACGACGACGCCCCGCAAGCGGTCTGCACCGGCGGCCGCATGGCCGGACCGCTGGAAGACTGCGGGGGAGTCCCCGGTCACCAGGAGCTCGTCGAGGCCTACCTCGCCGACCCCTCCCTGCGCACCCTGGACCGCGAGCGCCGCGACTGGGTGCCGACCGGGTGGGACCCGACCGCCTTCGACCTGGAGGAGGTGGGGCACCGGCTGTCCCTGGTCGGGCTGACGACCGACGAGCTGCTCGAACGCCTCGCGCAGCCCGGCACCGGCGCCTCCTTCCCCGAGGTGCTCGAGCCGCTGCTCGACCTTGCGCTCCCCCCGGTGGTCGCCGAGCTGGCGGGGCTCGTCGAGCAGGCCCGCACCGGGGGCGAGCCGAGCACGGAGGACCTCGCGGAGATCGCCCGCCCCTACCGGTTCATGGTCGAGCTGGCCGGGCAGGACGGGATCCCGCTCACGTCGGCGGGCTGGATGAAGCCGGCCTTCGTCGAGCGGATCTACCACGAGCTGGGTCTCGCCGACGACTGGATCGGCAAGGGCAACCGCGAGGACCTGACCGCTCCCGTCGCCGACCTGCGCAGCACCTGCCAGGAGCTGGGGCTGCTGCGGAGGTACAAGGGCCGTCTGGTGCGGACCCCGCTGGCGCGCGGGCTGAGCACGGACGAGGAGTATGTCGACGCGGTGGCGGGGCGTCTCCTTCGCCACCGCAACACCTGGGTGGAGGTGGCGGGGGCCCTGCTCGCCCTGCTCACGGCCGCCGAGGGTGGACCCTCGCGGGAGCACGACGGCACGATCGCCCGGATCCTGACCGACTGCGGCCTGCGCACGACGCCGGGCGGGGTCGACCGGCGGCACGTCGCGGAGTGGGTCCGGCCCGTGTCGGCGGCGCTGCGTCGCGCCAGGGGTGAGCGGCTGCTGAGCCGGGGCGGCGCCGACCACGACCACCGGGCGGTGGTGCTGACCCGGCGGGCGCTGTGGCCCGGGGAGGACGGGCCGGTCACGGCGTAGTGCGGCCCGAACGCGACCGGCCAGGACGTTTCGGACCACGGGGGAGGCCTGGGAGGATGCACGGGTGACGGCGACGATCCAGGCCCGCGACGTGGCGGTCGGCCACGGAGCCACCCTGCTCTTCTCCGGCCTCGACCTCGTCGTCGCGCCGGGCGACGTCGTGGGGCTCGTCGGGCCCAACGGCGCCGGGAAGTCCACCCTCCTGCACGTGCTCGCCGGTCGGCGGGCCCCCGAGGCCGGGCAGGTCGTCGTCTCGCCCAGGACCGCCCACCTCGGGCTCCTCACCCAGGAGTCCGACGCGCTGGAGGGGGAGACGATCCGGCGATCCCTGGCCAGGCGGACCGGCGTCGCGGAGGCGGAGGCGCAGCTGGAGACTGCGGCGCAGCGGCTGGGGGAGCACCCGGAGGACGAGGCGAGCGGCACGGCATACTCCGCCGCCCTGGAGGCCTGGCTCGCGCTCGGCGGGGCGGACCTCGACGAGCGGGCCGAGGAGGTCGCCGCCCGCCTGGGCCTGGCCGTGGACCTGGACCGCGCGGTGAGCACGCTCTCGGGCGGGCAGGCCGCACGGGTGGGTCTGGCGGGGCTGCTGCTGTCGCGCTACGACGGCTACCTGCTCGACGAGCCGACCAACGACCTCGACGCGGCGGGCCTGGAGCTGCTGGAGGACTTCGTGCACGGCCTCGAGGCGCCGGTGGTGCTCGTCAGCCACGACCGGGCGTTCCTGTCGGCGACGGTGACCACGGTGGTGGAGATCGACCGCAGCCTGCAGCGGGTGGTGGCCTACGGGGGTGGCTACGACGCCTACCTGGAGGAGCGGTCGATCACGCGGCGGCACGCACGGGAGGCCTACGAGGAGTATGCCGAGCGCCGGCGCGGCCTCGAGACCCGCGCCCGGATGCAGCGTGAGTGGATGGCCAAGGGGGTGCGCAACGCCAACAAGAAGGCCGCGCGGCGCCAGGAGAAGGACAAGTTCGTCCGCGCCCACCAGGTGGCCACCTCGGAGAAGCAGGCCGCCAAGGCGCGCCAGACGCAGCGGATGATCGAGCGGCTCGACGTCGTGGAGGAGCCGCGCAAGGAGTGGTCGCTGCAGTTCTCGATCGCGCAGGCGCCCCGGTCCGGGGACGTCGTCGCGGTGGCGCGCGGTGCGGTGGTGCGCCGCTCGGGACCCACGGGGTCGTTCACGCTCGGGCCCGTCGACCTGCAGCTCGACCTGGGCGACCGGGTGGCGATCACCGGGCCGAACGGCTCCGGCAAGACGACGCTGCTCGCCCTGCTCCTCGGCCAGGTGGCGCCCGACGAGGGGACGGTGTCGCTCGGCTCACGGGTCCTCGTGGGGGAGGTCGACCAGGCGCGGCGGATGCTCGACGCCGCCGACGAGACACCGTTGGCGCGGGTGCTGGCCCTGGAGCTGCCGGAGTGGACCGACGCCGACCGGCGCACGCTGCTGGCGAAGTTCGGCCTGGCGGGTGGTCATGTCGGTCGGCCGGTGTCGACGCTGTCGCCGGGGGAGCGGACGCGCGCCGCGCTGGCGCTGCTGCAGGCCCGCGGCGTCAACCTGCTGGTCCTCGACGAGCCGACCAACCACCTCGACCTGCCGGCGATCGAGCAGCTGGAGCAGGCCCTGGACGCCTTCGACGGCACGCTCCTGCTGGTGACGCACGACCGCCGGATGCTGGAGACGGTGCGGCTGACGCGTCGCTGGGAGGTGGACGCCGGTCAGGTGGACGAGGTGCTGCCCGGGGCCGCTCAGTAGCTGGCGCGCTCCTCCCGGTCGCCCGCCCCGAACTCGGCGGCGAGCGCCTCCGAGCCGCGGGCCAGCAGGGCGACGTCGGCCCCGGCCAGCAGGAAGGCCGCGCCGTCGTCGAGGTAGCTCCGCGCCACCTGCGCGTCGAAGGCGTTGACGCCGACCGGTGTGCCGGCGTCACGGACCGCCTGGAAGGCCCGCCGGACGGCGGCGACCACCTCGGGGTGGGCCTGCTGGCCGAGCAGCCCCATGGAGGCAGACAGGTCCGACGGGCCGACGAAGACGCCGTCCACGCCGTCGACCGCCGCGATGGCGCCGGCGTTCTCGACCCCCTCGGCCGTCTCGATCTGCACGAACAGCGAGACGTGCTCGGCGGCGTCGGCGAGGTAGCCCTCCACCCGGTTCCACCGCGCGGAGCGGGCCAGGGCCGAGCCGACCCCGCGACGGCCGTGCGGCGGGTAGCGCACGGCCTCCACCAGGGCCCGCGCCTCCGGGGCCGAGGAGACCATCGGCACGAGCAGGGTCTGCGCGCCGAGGTCCAGCACCTGCTTGATCGCCACCGGGTCACCGCTGGGGACACGCACCACGGGGATCACCGGGTATGCGGCCACCGCCTGCAGCTGGGTGAGGACCGACTCGAGCCCGTTGGGGGAGTGCTCCATGTCGATCAGCAGCCAGTCCACCCGGAGCCGGCGCAGATCTCGGCGACCAGCGGGCTACCGGAGCAGACCCAGATGCCGACGAGGGGCCTCCCGTCGTCCCCGCGGTCCTCCTGCGCGGCGAGGGCGTGGCGCAGCGTCGGGCTCAGACGAAACGGCACGAGATCGTCCCCAGCTCGCGGAAGTCGGCCAGGACCGTGTCGCCCGGGTGCACCCACATCGGGCGGGTGAAGGACCCGGCGAGCACCAGGTCGCCGGCCTCGAGGCGGTCCCCGTGCTGGGCCAGCTTGTCCGCCAGCCACGCCACCCCCATGGCGGGGTGGTTGAGCACGGCGGCGGCCACGCCGGACTCCTCGATGGTCTCGTTGCGGTAGAGGAGCGCGCTCACCCACCGCAGGTCGACCTCGCCGGGGCGCACGGGGTTGCCGCCGTAGACCATCCCGCCCATGGCGGCGTTGTCGCTGATGGTGTCCACGATGGTCCGGCCCTCCATCTCGATCCGGGAGGAGAGGATCTCCAGCGCCGGCACGACATACTCCGTCGCCCGCAGCACGTCGAAGACGGTGGTGCCCGGGCCCTCCAGCGGCTCGGCGAGGCGGAAGGCCAGCTCGACCTCGATGCGCACGTTGGAGAAGCGGTCGTGCTCGATCACTGAGCCGTTCTCGAAGACCATGTCGGCGAAGATCGCCCCGTAGTCGGGCTCGTCGATGCCGGTCGCGGCCTGCATCACCTTCGACGTCAGGCCGATCTTGCGGCCCACGGGGCGACGGCCCGCCTCGATCGCGCGCCGGCGCCACTCGTTCTGGACGGCGTAGGAGTCCTCCACCGTCATCCCGGGGTGGCGGGCGGTGAGCAGCGGCACCATGGTGCGGGACTGCTCGGCGGCCGCGAGCTCGTCCGCGATCGCCGCGATGGTCGCCTCCGGCAGCGGCGTCACAGCTGGTGCCCCAGCTTGTACTCGCCCTGCTTCCAGCTCGGCAGGGCGTCGGCGTCGTCCTCCGGGCGCGTGTAGGAGAAGCCGTCGGCGCCGATGGTGACCTCCATCTCGCTGTCGTCGGTGCGCTCCTGCACCGGCTGGGGGTTGCCGTCCAGGTCGAGCACCAGCGAGGCCTCGGTGTACCAGGAGGGGACCACCGGGTTGCCCCACCAGTCACGGCGCTGGTTGTCGTGGACGTCCCAGGTGACGACCGGGTTGTCCGGGTCGCCGGTGTAGTAGTCCTGGGTGTAGATCTCCACCCGGTGGCCGTCCGGGTCGCGCAGGTAGAGGTAGAAGGCGTTCGACACCCCGTGCCGGCCCGGTCCGCGCTCGATGCGGTCGGACATCCGCAGCGCGCCGAGCTTGTCGCAGATCGCGATGATGTTGTGCTTCTCGTGCGTCGCGAAGGCGACGTGGTGCATGCGCGGCCCGTCGCCCCCGGTCATCGCGGTGTCGTGCACGGTGGGCTTGCGCCGCATCCACGCGGCGTAGGTGGTGCCGGCCTCGTCCTGGATGTCCTCGGTGACGCGGAAGCCCAGGTCCTCCATGTGGGCGACCGCCCGCGGCACGTCCGGGGTGACCTGGTTGAAGTGGTCCAGCCGGACCAGTGCACCGGGGGTGTGCAGGTCGTAGCGCCACGCGAGCCGCTCGACGTGCTCGACGTCGTGGAAGAACTCGTAGGGGAAGCCGAGCGGGTCCTCGACCCTGACGGAGTCGCCGATACCGCGGGTGAACCCCTCGCGGCGGCGCTCGACGCGGCAGCCCAGCTCGGTGTAGAAGGCCTCCGTCTTGTCCAGGTCCTCGGGGGTGCGCACGCGGTAGGAGAAGGCGGCGACGGCCGCGACCGGGCCCTTGCGCAGCACGAGGTTGTGGTGGATGAACTCCTCCAGGCTGCGCAGGTGGACGGTCTCCTCGTCCTCCTCGGTCACGACGAGGTCGAGGACGTCGACGTAGAAGTTGCGCGAGGCCTCCAGGTCGGTCACCACGAGCTCCATGTAGGCGCAGCGCAGCACGTCCGGCGGCTCGGCGGTCGGGGTGGGGATCGGTGAGGTGGGGGTGCGGGGAGTGGTGCTCACGTCAGCGTCCTTGCGTGCGGTGGGGTGTCTCAGCGGGGGTCGGCCGGGTGCGGCGGGTCGGCCTTGCCGAAGGTCGGGTTGTGGACCGTGCCGAGCGTGATGTGCACGGCCTGCTGGTCGGTGTAGAAGTCGATCGAGCGGTAGCCGCCCTCGTGGCCCAGGCCGGAGGCCTTCACCCCGCCGAAGGGGGTGCGCAGGTCACGCACGTTGTTGCTGTTGAGCCAGACCATGCCCGCCTCGACCGCCTGGGAGAAGGTGTGCGCGCGCCTGAGGTCGTTGGTCCAGATGTAGGCGGCCAGGCCGTAGCGGACGCCGTTGGCGAGCTCCAGGGCCTCCTCGTCGGTGTCGAAGGGGGTGATCGCGACGACCGGGCCGAAGATCTCCTCCTGGAAGATCCGGGCGTCCGACGGCACGTCGGCGAAGACGGTCGGGCGGACGTAGTTGCCCGTGGGGAGGCCGTCGGGGCGGCCGCCGCCGGCGACGAGGCGGGCCTCCTGCTTGCCGATCTCGATGTAGCTCATGACCTTGTCGTAGTGCTCCGGGTGCACGAGGGCCCCAACCTCGGTCTCGGGGTCGTGCGGCGGGCCGACGACGACCCGCTCGGCCTGCGCGGCATACCGCTCGACGAACTCGTGGTAGATCTCGCGCTGGACCAGGATCCGGCTGCCGGCCGTGCACCGCTCGCCGTTGAGGGAGAAGACGCCGAAGATGGTCGCGTCGATCGCCGCGTCGAGATCGGCGTCGGCGAAGACGACGGCGGGGGACTTGCCACCCAGCTCCATCGACAGCCCCTTGAGGTAGGGGGCGGCGTTGGCGAAGATGAGCTGCCCGGTGCTGCTCTCGCCGGTGAAGGAGATGAGCGGCACGTCCGGGTGCTTGACCAGGGCGTCGCCCGCGTCCTCACCCATCCCGTTGACGAGGTTGAAGACGCCCGGCGGCAGGCCGGCCTCCTCGAAGATCCCGGCCCACAGCGAGGCGGACAGCGGGGTGAACTCGGCCGGCTTGAGCACGACGGTGTTGCCGGTGGCCAGCGCCGGCCCCAGCTTCCACGACTCGAGCATGAAGGGGGTGTTCCACGGCGTGATGAGACCCGCGACCCCGATGGGCTTGCGGTTGACGTAGTTGATCTGCCGCCCCGGCACCTTGTAGGTGTCGTCGGCCTGGGCGACGATGAGGTCGGCGAAGAAGCGGAAGTTCTCGGCGGCCCGGCGGGCCTGGCCCAGCGCCTGGGTGATGGGCAGGCCGGAGTCGAAGCTCTCCAGCTCGGCGAGGCGGGCGTCCCGGGACTCGACGAGGTCGGCGACCCGGTGCAGGACGCGGGAGCGCTCGCGGGGGAGCATCCTCGGCCACGGACCCTCCGCGAAGGCCCGGCTGGCGGCCTCGACGGCGCGGTCGATGTCGGCCTTCTTCCCGGCGGCGGCGTGCACGTAGGTCTCGTTGGACACCGGGTCCAGGACCTCGAAGGTGCTGCCGTCCACCGAGTCGACGAGCTCGCCGTCGATGTAGTGCTGGATCTTCGCGGGCAGGTCGGCCGGCCGGTGCGGCTGCGGCGTGGGCGTGCTCTGGCTCATGGGTGCCTCCGGGTCAGTGGGCGTCGGGCAACGGGGGTGTCGTCGGTCATCTCTGCCGCCACGCCTCATACCTCTCCCGCCAGGCGGCGTTCATCGGGAACAGGCCGTCGACGGGGTGGCCGGCGGCCACCTGCTCGGCGATCCAGGCGTCCTCCTCCTCCTGCGCCAGCGCCGCGTCGACGACCTCCTCGACCAGGCGCGGCGGGATGACGACGACCCCGTCCCGGTCGCCGACGAGGACGTCACCGGGCTGCACGGTCGCGCCACCGCAGGCGACGGTCACGTCGGTGTCCCAGGGCACGTGCCGCCGACCGAGGACGGCGGGGTGGGCGCCGTTGCTCCAGACGGGTATGCCGACTGCCGCGACGGCGTCGTGGTCGCGGACCCCGCCGTCGGTGACGATGCCGGCTGCCCCGCGGGCGTGGGCCCGCAGCGCCAGGATGTCGCCGAGGGTGCCCGAGCCGCGCTCGCCGCGGGCCTCGATGACGATGACCTCCCCCTCGCCGACGGCGTCGAAGGCGCGCTTCTGCGCGTTGTAGCCCCCGCCGTGGCTCGCGAAGAGGTCCTCCCGGTTGGGGACGAAGCGCAGGGTGCGCGCGGTGCCGACGACCTTGGCCTGGGGGTGCATGGGCTGCAGCCCGTCGATGCTGACGTTGTCGAGCCCCCGCTTGCGCAGCTGGGCGCTGAGCCCGGCGACGGGGGTGCGCTCCAGCTTGTCGCGCAGCTCGGGCGTCAGCGTGAAGGGCTCGGGCTCCGGGACGAGCCCGGCGGCCTCCCTCGAGCCCCACGCCTCGGCCCGCTGGGTGTCGTCCACGGCGGGCAGGGAGCCGAGCTCGCCGTCGAAGGCGTGCACGCCCTGCGTCACCGTGGTGACGAGCCGCCCCGTGCTGGGTGCACCGGGGGTCTGGGGGGCGTCGACCTCGACCTCGACGACGTCGCCGGGCACGATGACCGACGAGCCGGCCGGCGTGCCCGTGAGGATGATGTCGCCCGGCTCGAGCGTGAGGTGCTGGGAGAGGTCGGCGACGATCTGGGCCAGCGGGAAGATCAGCCCCTCCGTCGTGTCGTCCTGACGCAGCTCGCCGTTGACCCAGGTGCGCACGCGCAGGGCCGATGGGTCCAGGTCGCGGGCGTCCAGGAGGGTGGGGCCGAGCGGGGTGTAGCCGTCACCCCCCTTGGACCGGACGTTGGAGCCCTTGTCGTTGGCGCGCAGGTCGTAGAGGCCGAGGTCGTTCGCGGCCGTGACGAAGGCGACGTGGTCCCACGCGTCCTGGGCGGCGACCCGGCGGGCGGAGGTGCCGACGACCAGGGCCACCTCGCCCTCGAAGGCCAGCAGCTCGGTGCCGGCCGGTCGCTCGACGGTGCCGCCGGAGCCGGACAGCGAGCTGGACGGCTTGAGGAAGTAGGAGGGGTGCGCCGGTCGGCGTCCGCGCTGGTCGGCGCGGGAGGCGTAGCTGAGGTGAACGGCCACGATCTTGCCGGGCCGGGCAGTCAGCGGCGCGAACCGGGGGTCGGTGGGGCTCGCGCTCGGGTAGGTCGTCATCGATCTTCCCTCTCTGCGGGTCGTCCGTGGATCGTAGATCGTCCGGGACGGGGGGGAACAGGGGCACCGCCCGGCGCTCAGGCGGGCGGCTCGGGGGTCGGGCGGTTGGCCGCGATGATCTCCTCCTGGTAGGGCGCCATCACGGCGGGCGAGATCCGCAGGTCGAGCAGCAGGAACGGCCGCTCGTCCACGGGTCGGGACACCCAGTCGGCGAGGACCTCCAGGTCCGCCATGGCCCCGACCACCTCGCCCTGCGCCCCCACGGCCCGGGCCAGGGCGGCGAAGTCGACGTCAGGGATGAGCATCGGCTCCTGGGTCAGCCCCTGTCCTCCGTAGACGTGCACCTCCGCGCCGTAAGCGGCGTCGTTCCAGACGACCGCGAGCCCCCGCCCGCCGGCGACCCGCACGGCCGACTCGAGGTCGGCCAGCGCCATCAGCCCGCCACCGTCGCCGGTGGTGAGCACGACGGTCGAGTCCGGCCGGGCCAGGGCCGCCCCCAGGACGCTGGGAAAGCCCAGGCCGATGGCCTGGAAGGCGGTGCCCACCATGACCATCCGGTCCGGGCTGGCGACCGGCCAGTACATGTTGGCCCAGCCGATGAAGTGACCGCCGTCGGAGACCACGACGCGGTCCGGCGGCAGCAGCTCGCCGATGCGGGCCGCGGCGGTGCGGGGGTCGAGCCGGCCGTCGGGGGCCGTGCCGGTGCCGGGCTCGTGGCGCCGGGCGGCGGGAACGTCCACCGACTCGCGCCAGCCGCTCGGGGTCGCCCCGTCCAGGGCCGCGACCAGGGCCTCGGTCACGACGCGGGCGTCCCCGCGGACGTAGCCGGCGACGTGCGGATGGGTGGCGGCCGCAGCGACGTCGACCTGGTAGACGCGCGTCCCGGGGGCGAAGAGCTCGCCGAAGCGCATGGTGAACTGGTTGAGGGAGGCGCCCAGCACGACGGCGACGTCGGCCTGGCGGACGAGCTGCATGGCCCCCTCGGCGCCCCACCCGCCCGCGCAGCCGAGGTCGAACTCGGCGCGCGGGAACAGGTTGCGGCCCAGCGAGCTGGTGGTCGTCAGCGCCCCGGTGGCGTCGGCCAGCTCGCCCAGGGCAGGACCGGCCCCGGCCGCCCAGGCGCCCCGCCCGGCGAGCAGCAGGGGGCGCTCCGCCGCCGCGAGGGCGGCGGCGATCTCGCGCACGGTGGCCTCGGCGAACGGGCCGCGGGGGGCCAGCGGGGCCGGCACGTGGCGCGGGCGCCGTCGGCACGTCACCCGCCTCGAGGGCGGCGACGTCGTAGGGGATGGCCAGGACCGTCGGGACCCGGTAGGTGAGCGCGTGCTCGACCGCGATCGCCGTCGTCGCCGCCGCGTCCGCCCGGCCGACGGTATACGTGCGGGCCCCCACGCCCGAGGCGAGCGCGATCTGGTCGACGTCCCACGGGCGCCGCCCGGAGGTCGGCTCGTCGCCGACCACCAGGACGAGGGGGACGTGCGCCTGCACGGCCTCGGCCAGGGCGGTGAGGGTGTTGGTGAACCCGGCGCCGTAGGTGGCGGTGCCGGCGGCGATCCGCCCCGAGGCGCGGTAGTGGGTGTCGGCGGCGACGACCGCCCCCGCCTCGTGCCGCACGGCCGTGAAGGAGGCGTCGGTCTGCCGCACCAGCGCGTCGAGGAAGTGCGCGTTGCCGTTGCCCATGACGCCGAAGACGTGGTCGAGGTGGGTGGCCAGGGTCAGGGCGACGTGCGCGGAGACGGAGGGCATAGGGACGAGGTCTATCACGTCCACGGCGCGGACCAGGACGCTTGCCGCGATCCGGACGGCGTCGCCCTACGATCGAGGGAGGCGGGCCCCGGTGCGCCCTGCCGTCCGGTGATGTGGTTCTGTGTCACCGCAGACCTCGACAGCGAAGTCCGAGGAGGGAGTCGTATGCAGTTCCACCACCACGGGTACGTCTCGGGGGATCCCAGGGTCCAGCCGGCAGCAGGGATCGGTCTGGACCGTCCGGAGGAGCTTCCCGACGAGGTCGACGTCCTCATCGTCGGCACCGGCCCGGCCGGGATGATCACGGCCGCCCAGCTGTCCATGTTCCCCGACGTCCACACGCGCATCGTGGAACGCCGGGACGGTCGGCTGCGGATCGGCCAGGCGGACGGCATCCAGGCGCGGTCGGTCGAGACCTTCCAGGCCTTCGGCTTCGCCGGCGCGATCACCGCCGAGGCCTACCGCATCACCGAGATGTGCTTCTGGCGCCCCGACCCCGACGACCCGCGCCGCATCGTGCGGGGGGAGCGTCCGCCGGACGACCCCACGGGCATCAGCGAGTTCCCCCACCTCATCGTCAACCAGGCCAGGGTGCTCGACTACTTCGCCGAGTTCATGGGCAACTCGCCGAGCCGGATGAAGCCCGACTACGGCTACGAGTTCTCGGAGCTCGAGGTCACCGAGGACTCTGACCACCCGGTGCGCGTCACGCTCGTGCACACCGCGGGTGAGCGCGAGGGCGAGGAGAAGGTCGTCCGGGCCCGCTACGTCCTCGGCGCCGACGGCGCACGCAGCCGGGTGCGGGACTCCATCGGGTGCACGATGAAGGGCGACCAGGCCTTCCACGCCTGGGGCGTCATGGACGTGCTCGCGGTCACCGACTTCCCCGACATCCGTCTCAAGTGCGCGATCCAGTCCGGCAGCGGCGGCAACATCCTGCTCATCCCGCGCGAGGGAGGTCACCTCTTCCGGATGTACGTCGACCTCGGCGAGGTGGCCCCGGACAACAAGGGCGAGGTGCGCAGGACCCCGCTGGAGCAGATCATCGCCAAGGCCCAGGCGATCCTGGCGCCCTACACCCTGGACGTGAAGCATGTGGCCTGGCACAGCGTCTACGAGGTCGGTCACCGGGTCACCGACCGTTTCGACGACGTGCCTCTGGACCAGGTGGGCACCCGCACCCCGCACGTGTTCATCGCCGGCGACGCCTGCCACACCCACAGCGCCAAGGCCGGCCAGGGCATGAACGTCTCCATGCAGGACGGCTTCAACCTGGGCTGGAAGCTCGGCTACGTCCTCACCGGCCGCAGCCCCGAGAGCCTGCTGGCCACCTACTCCGCCGAGCGGCAGGTCATCGCGCAGAACCTCATCGACTTCGACAAGGAGTGGTCCACGCTCATGGCCAAACGGCCGGAGGAGTTCGAGGACCCCAGGCAGCTGGCCGAGTTCTACGTGCAGACCGCGGAGTTCCCGTTCGGCTTCATGACGCAGTACCCCCCGTCGATGATCGTCGCCGACCAGTCCCACCAGGACCTCGCGACCGGGTTTCCCGTCGGCAAGCGGTTCAAGTCCGCCCCGGTCGTCCGGGTGGCCGACGCCAACCCGCTCCACCTGGGCCACCAGCACCGGGCCGACGGACGGTGGCGGCTCTACGCCTTCGCCGACGGCGTGCCGGGGGAGGCGTCGGCGCTGGCGAGCTGGGCGGGGTGGATGGCCACCGGCGAGGACTCCCCGGTGCTGGCGCACACCCCCGCCGACGGTGAGCTCGACGCCGTGCTCGACGTCAAGGTCGTCTACCAGCAGCGCCACGACACCATCGACATCGGCACCGTGCCCGCCCTGTTCCTGCCGCGGACCGGGCCGTTCGAGCTCGTCGACTACGAGAAGGTCTTCGCCACCGACCCCGAGGACGACATCTTCGACCTGCGCGGCATCGACCGCGGTGGGTGCGTCGTCGTCGTCCGGCCCGACCAGTACGTCGCGGCCGTACTCCCCCTGGAGGCCACCGAGGAGCTCGCGGCCTTCTTCCGCCAGCACCTGAAGGACCTCCGATGAGCACCGAGACCGACCTGCTGCAGCGCGTCCCCGACTCCCTGTTCATCGGCGGGCGGTGGCGCCCGGCCGAGGGTGGGCGCACCCTCGACGTCCTCGACCCCGCGACGGGGGAGCGGATCAGGACCATCGCCGACGCCTCGCCCGCCGACGGGATGGCGGCCCTGGACGCCGCCGTCGAGGCCTTCCCCGCGTGGGCGGCGACCCCGGCCCGTGAGCGCGGCGAGCTCCTGCGTCGCGCCTTCGACCTGGTCCAGGAGCGGAAGGAGGACTTCGCGCTCCTCATGACCCTCGAGATGGGCAAGCCGCTGGCCGAGGCCCGCGGTGAGGTCGCCTACGGTGCCGAGTTCCTCCGGTGGTTCAGCGAGGAGGCGGTGCGGGTCGCCGGCCGCTACGGCCCCAACCCCGAGGGCACCGGGCGGATGATCGTCAGCCAGCACCCGGTCGGCCCCTGCTTCCTCATCACGCCGTGGAACTTCCCGCTGGCGATGGCGACGCGCAAGATCGCCCCGGCCCTGGCAGCCGGGTGCACGGTGGTCATCAAGCCGGCCGAGCTGACCCCGCTGACGACGCTGCTGCTGGCCTCCGTGCTCGAGGAGGCCGGGCTGCCCGCCGGGGTCCTCAACGTCCTCACCACCTCGACCTCGGGCGCCGTCTCGGAGCCGATCATCGGTGACCCTCGCCTGCGCAAGCTGTCGTTCACCGGATCGACCGCGGTCGGCCGCAAGCTCCTCGAGCAGGCGGCCCAGGGGGTCCTGCGCACCTCGATGGAGCTGGGGGGCAACGCACCCTTTCTCGTCTTCGGCGACGCCGACCTGGACAAGGCGGTCGACGGCGCCATCGCGGCCAAGTTCCGCAACATCGGGCAGGCGTGCACGGCCGCCAACCGCTTCATCGTGCACCGCGACGTCGCCGAGGAGTTCGCCCGCCGGGTCACCGAGCGGGTGAGCGGCTTCACCGTCGGCCGCGGCACGGAGGACGGCGTCACCATCGGTCCGCTCATCAACGACGACGCCGTGAGCAAGGCCGACTCGCTGGTCCGGGACGCGGTGGAGCGCGGCGCCACGCTGCGGACCGGCGGCGAGGCCGTGGACGGGCCCGGCACCTTCTACCGGCCGACGGTTCTCTCCGACGTGAAGCCCGGCAGCGAGATCCTCCAGGCGGAGATCTTCGGCCCGGTCCTGGCCATCGTGCCCTTCGACACCGAGGACGAGGCCGTTCGCATCGCCAACGACACCGAGTACGGCCTCGTCTCCTACGTCTACACGGAGAGCCTCGGCCGCGGGCAACGCATGATCGAGCGGCTCGAGACCGGGATGATGGGGCTCAACGTGGGCGTCGTGTCCAACGCCGCGGCACCCTTCGGCGGGTGGAAGCAGTCCGGCCTGGGTCGCGAGGGCGGCGTGGAGGGTATCCACGAGTACCTGCAGGGCAAGTACACGCTCACGCCTGACCCGTTCTGAGCCCGGTCGCCGGCCGTGTCGTGTGCGACCTGTAGGAGCCCTCGCTCCGTTGCCGGCTGACCCTCAGGTCCGGGCCGACAACGCAGGGATGAGGTCCTCGTCGCCGACCAGCCGGGAGTCGTGGTCCAGCTCCTCGTGCTCCTCCACCGTCCAGTCGTGGCCGGTGACGCGCGCGACATACCGGACGATCTCGGGGTAGGTCCACGCGTCGGCGGCGTTGCTGTCGAGGTGCACGGTGCCCGAGCGCCCCGAGGTGGCCAGCGAGACCAACGCGCGGGCGGTGTCGCTCATCCACGACGTGGCGGGGCGCCACAGCCGGCTGGCCCGGATCGTGCCGCCGGCGGCCCCGGCCTGCGCGGCGAGCTGGGCGACCATGTTGTTGCCGAGCCCGTCGGGGTGGGCCTGCCAGCCGATCCGGGCGACCACCGCCCGGTCGTTGGCGGCGCGCACGGCCTGCTCGCAGCGCGCCTTGTAGCTGCCGTAGTCGTCGGTGGCGGTCGGCTCGTCCTCGGGTCGGAACGGGCCGTCCGGGTCCCCGGGTGCGTCCCCGAAGACCGACACCGAGCTGGTGCAGACGAAGGGCAGGCCGTGCTCCCCGGCGTAGGCGGCCAGCCGTCCGGCCCACTCCTCGGGACCCATCCCGAGATGGAAGATGCCCGCGGGCCGGAGCGAGGCGAGGAAGGCGGCGCCGGCGGGGACGTCGCCGACGGGTATGGCCTCCCGGTCCCAGGCGGCCACCTCACCTCCCAGCTCGGTCACGCGCGCGGCCACCTTCGGCGCGACGGTGCCGCGCAGACCGGTCACCAACCAGGTGCCGGTCAACTGCCGCTGGCCCACACTCACACCTCTCTCACCACGGACGGGAACGCCCCCAGTCTGCCCGACCCGCCGGCTCGCTAGGGTGGGACAAGGGGACGTCGAGGGGGTCCTGGAGTTCCGCGACATGGTCGACACGGCCGCGGAGTACGCCCCGCAGATGAAGGCCGCGGGCGCCGACGTCGTCGTCGTCCTCAGCCACGCCGGCCTCGGCGACTCGTCCTACTCCGTGCCGGGCCTGCCGGATGAGAACCCTGCCGACGACATCGCTCGCGAGGTGCCCGGCATCGACGTCATGGTCATCGGCCACACCCACCGCGACGTGCCGGAGCAGATCATCACCAACGAGGTGACCGGCGAGCCGGTGCTGCTGACCCAGGCCTACCGCTGGGGTGGCACCGTGGCGCGGGTCGACCTCGACCTGCACAAGGTGCGCGGCCAGTGGGACGTCGAGGATGCCGAGGGTATGGCGATCCGCACCCGTGACTACCCCGTGCACCCCGCGGTGGTCGAGGCGCTGACGCCGGCCCATGACAAGACGGTCGAGTACGTCAACCAGGTCGTCGCTACGGCGACGGAGGAGCTGTCGGGCGCGGACTCGTACTGGAGGGACACCCCGATCGTCGACTTCATCCAGCACGTGCAGACCGAGACGGTGGAGGCGGCCCTGGAGGGCACCTCCTACGCCGACCTGCCGGTCCTGTCGCTCGCGGCACCCTTCAGCCGGACCGCGGTCTTCCCCGAGGGCGAGGTGACGATCCGCGACATCGCGGGCCTGTACATCTACGACAACACCCTGCACGCGGTGACGATGTCCGGGGCCGAGGTGAAGGACTACCTGGAGTACGGCAACGGGATGTACTTCCACACCGTCCCCGCCGGTGACATCTTCGACCCGGCCACCGACACGAACCTCAACAACCGCCCGGACTACCACCTCGACCTGATGTCGGGTGTCGACTACGAGGTCGACCTGTCCGAGGCGGTCGGCTCGAAGATCGAGAACCTCACGCTGGCCGACGGCACCCCGGTGACCGACGACATGCAGTTCGTCGTCGCGGTCAACAACTACCGCCGCTCCGGTGGCGGCTCGTACCCGCACATCACCGCCGCACCGCTGGTCTACGACGAGCAGCAGGAGATCCGCCAGCTGCTCATCGACTGGGCCAGCGAGCGAGAGGTCATCGACCCGGACGACTTCTTCGACCCGAACTGGACGCTGACCGTCGCGGACGTCCCGGTCGCGCAGTAGGCAGCGACCCGCACCGCGACGAGGGCCCCCGGTCGGGAGACCGGGGGCCCTCGTTGCGCTCAGCCTGACGTTGTCGGCGGAGTGGCGGAGGTGCCGGGCGCCACGGGCTGCCCGAGCACGATCTGCGGGCGCGGGTTCGGCGATCCCGCACCCGTGATCCGCGACATGAGGGCCGCGACGAGGAGCCTCGGGTCGAGCAGCACCCTCGGCCCGACCATCAGGTGGTAGAGACTGGACATCGTCCGCTGGGCCCGCGCGTCGCCGTGCGCCGCCAGCCGGGTGACCTCCCGCGACCAACGCCCCATGAGGTCCTGCAGCACACCGGGGGAGCCCTCGCTGGACGGCAGCCGCAGGTCCTCGCTGCTCGCGATCGCCCACGGCAGCGCGGTGAGCCGGGCGAGCTGGCGCAGCAGGTGCCGCTCGCGTCCGGGCAGCCAACCGGCCCGCAGCGCGTCACGGAGCACGACGCCCTCGCAGGCGGCCACGGCGATCCCCTGGCCGTAGACCGGGTTGAAGGCGACGAACGCGTCGCCGACCGGCAGGATCCCGGCGGGCCATCGACGGAGCCGCTCGTAGCGGTGTCTCCGGTTGCCGGTCTGCCGGTGCACGGCCACGTCGGTGAGAGGGTGGGCGACGTCGACGACCTCCGCCACGGCGGGGTCGGGCAGGGCGCGCAGGAACGCCTCGAACCCTGCGGCGTCCCGGGGTGGCCGGTGATCACCGGAGCCGAGCGCGGTGACGAGCCACCGGTCCTCCTCGACGGGCAGGGCCAGCCCGCCGGCCATGCTCGCCGGGGTCTGCTGGACGACGACACCGGCGGGGGCGACGGTCCCGGCCGGTACGGCATACGTCCGGGTGGCGTAGCCCGTGCGGGCGTCGACCTCCGACACCTCGCCGGACCCGAGGCCCAGCTCCCTCAGCCAGGTCGGCAGGCGCGACCCCCGCCCGGTGGCGTCGACGACGAGATCGGCGTCGTGGACCGCTCCGGCGGCCGTGACGACCTGCCAGGCGCCGGCCCTCCCGTGGCGCAGGGACAGCGCCCGGCTCCCGTCCCGCACGTCCACACCCGGGAGCGCGCGGACGCGCCCGAGGACGGTGTGCTCGAAGAGCGGTCGGGTCAGGGAGAGGATCGGGAACTGGCGGGTGCGGTATGCGGTCCAGCCCACCTCACCGAGCCAGGCCAGGTCGCCGGTGTCCAGCTCCACCGCCCCGGCGCGGCGGAGATCGTCGCCGATCCCCGGCAGCAGCTCCTCGAGGGCGAGCAGGCCGCGGTGGAGCAGGACGTGAGGCTGGCGCCCCTGCGGGACCCCCGTTCGTGGCCCCGGCCTGGGCGGGAGCACGTCCCGCTCGAGCACGGTGACCGAGCGCCCGTCCCCGGCGCACGCCGCCGCGGCACACAGGCCCGCCAGGCTCGCGCCCAGGACGACGACCCGCCGCACAGGAGGGGTGTCACGGTTGCGCCCCATGCGAGCACCCCGCCCGTCAGCCCGCGCCGTCGGCACGGACCCGGAAGTCGATGCCCCGCACCGTGCCGTGCCCGCTGGGGTCGGCGACGTCGGGGACCGTGATGTCCTTGGCGTCGAGGTCGGTCAGGTGGATCGTGCCGAAGGCGTCGCGCTCGGTCAGCACACCGACCCCGGTCCCGCCCGCCGACGAAGTGGTCCCCACCCGCAGCGCGTCGCTGGCAGGGTCGGCGCGGCGCAGGACCTTGTCGGCAAGGCCACCGAGGCCACCCAGGGCGCCGCGGCCGCCAAGAGCGCCGCGCAGCCGCTTGCCCAGGGTCCGTTCCTTCGGTGGCCGCGGCTGCGGGTTGAGCGAGACCTGGTCGCCCGGACGTCCGCCGACCACGATGATCGACCGGTCGTCCCCCTCGCGGACGCCACCGATCACGCCTGCCCGTTCCAGCGCCTTGAGGCTGACGGAGCGGTGCGAGCCGTCGGCCTGGACGATCCTGGCGTGCAGCCGCTCGCTGGTGAGCGCCCCGGCGAGGTCGAGGTCCCGGGCCGGTCTGACCGTCACCCGGCCGCTCCAGTTGACGGGGTCGACCGAGCGCAGGGTGCCCCCTCGCCATACCCAGTCCTCGGCGAGCCGGCAGCTCACGGTGAGCGGCACCTCGGTCTCGACGCCCTCAACGCGGTAGCGGCGGCTCGACCAGCCGCCCGCGTCGTCGTCGTGCCACATCATCGTCGTGCGGCCCGAGGACTGGCCGGACGGGTTGGTGCAGCTGACCTCGAACTGCACCGGGCCCAGCCGGAAGAGGTCCATGAGCTCCTCGTAGGAGGAGCGTCCGCCGAGCGCGTCGGCGAGGTCCGCGGAGCTGAAGCGCAGGGGGGCCGCCTGGGGCGGCGGCTCGGGCTGCGGCCCCGTGGCGTCCCAGATGCTCGCCTCGGTGAAGGGCCGCAGCACGGGAAGGGTGGCGGCGGTCGACATCGGGGCCCGGGCCGCGGTGTCCGCCGTCAGGGCCGCGGTCACGGCGGCAGGCTCGCCCGTCGGCGCGGTGGTCGTCACGATCTGTCTCAGCGGTTGCAGGGTCAGGCGCGCCCAGCGGCCGGCGTCGGCGTCGGCGAGCGACACCCGGCTGCGCACCGTCCGCAGCGCGTCATCGGCCAGGTAGGAGGAGGCGATGCGGTCCAGCGCCGCCGCCATGGTGCGGCCCAGGGGGGAGCCTGTGTCGGTCCGCCAGGCGACCTCGCCCTCGATGACGCCGCTGCGGTCGGGGCGCCGGCTGACGAGCAGCAGCGCCTGGGTGTCGGAGGGCGCACCGCTCGACCGCAGCTGCGAGGCGGCGTCCGGTATGCCGTAGGCGTCGGCCAGCTGGCGGGCCAGGCTCTGCGCGTCGCCGGCGAGGAGCTCCTGGTAAGAGTAGCCGTCGGCGCCGAGCGCCGCCAGCCGCTCGTTGATCGGCCCGAGGTGCTCGCTCGCGCGCCCGGCCAGGTCGAGACCGTCGAGGGCCTTCTGCACCTCGCCCTCGATGCTGATGCCCGCGACCGATGTCAGGAACCGGGCCACCGCCTGGAGGATGTCGCCCGGGAGGTTCTGGCTGTCGATCCGGCCCAGCAGGACCCGCAGGTCCTCCACCGCCGTCACCTGCAGCGGCGCGAGGACGGGCGGCACCGCGACGACCACGGTGACCAGCACCCCGAAGTCCACGGAGAACCGGGGGTCGGCGTAGCTGCCGAGGACGGTCGGGGTCGTCGAGGTGGCGATGATGGTGTTGCGCCCCGAGACGACCGTCAGGGCCAGCGTGCCCGCGCCGCGCCGCTGGACCGACCGGGTCCAGTCCTGGCCGAGCCGCACGTCGATGTCGTAGAGGCTGATGCCGTCGGCCAGCTCCTTGCCGCCCAGCCCCTTCACCGCTCGGGTGACCTCGGCCGTGACCTGGCCCCAAGCGGCGCGGGTCACCCCGTCGAGCAGGTCGGACAGGTCGTCCTCCACCCGCACCAGCCTCCCGGCGTCCACGACCGCGTGGAGCAGCGTGCCGTCGGCGGGGATGTCGATCGTGACGTCGGACATCGAGCGCCTCCTGCTGGAGGGCGCGGCGCCGCGGGTGGTGCCGCGCCGGCGGGTCGGTGACCCGGGTCACATCAGGATAGGACCGGGGTGTCTGTCAGCGCCAGAGCCTGGGCGCGGGTCGCACGGCGAGCACCGCGTGGATCGCGCCCGCCACCTTCACCGCACGCGTCGACACGGGTCGCTCCCCACGGGCAGGAGTGCCACGATGAGCCATGCTGGCCTTGGCGACGTCCCGCGAGATGGTCGGCCGTCGACGTGAGCTGCAGGCCCTGCACGAGGCGGTGCAGCGGGCCCTGGACGGCGTGCCCCACGGTGCGCTGATCCTGGGGGAGGCCGGCATCGGCAAGTCCCGGCTGGTCGCGGAGCTGATCAGTGGTCTCCCCCCGGAGGTTCGGGTCGCACGGGGGCAGTGCATCTCCCGCGGGTCGCTGGCGCCGCCCCTCGGCCCTGTCCGGGAGGTCGTCAGGGACGTGCTCGCCCACGTCGGACCCGACGCCGTCGGGCGCTGCGCCGGGCCGACGGTGCACGTGCTGTCGGCGGTCGTGCCGGAGCTGGGGGCGCACGTGGACGTCGAACCGACCCAGGAGCAGGTCGAGGACGCCGTCCGGCTGCTGCTGGAGACCGTCTCCGCCGAGGTGCCGCTGGTCGTGCTCCTCGAGGACCTGCACTGGGCCGACCTGCCGACGCTGGACCTGCTCCGCGGCTTCCTGCAGCTGCTGCGCCGGGGCCGGGTCCTGGTGGTGGTCACCTGCCGCACGGACGACCTGGAGCCGGGCGACCCGGTGCGGTCGTTCCTCATGGAGGCGGGCCGCAACCGCGGGCTCACGCGGCTCGAGCTCGGGCGCCTGGACACGGCCGAGGCGACGCGGCAGGTCGAGCTCCTCCGCCCTGGGGAGCTCGGCCCGGGGGTCGTCGAGCAGCTGGTCCGCCGTGCGGACGGGGTCCCGTTCCTGCTGGAGGAGCTCGTGGCGCTGAGGGACTCCGGGTCCGAGGAGCTCCCCACCACCCTGCGCGACCTGCTGCTGGCCCGCTACCGCCGGATCAGCCCGGGGGCGCAGGAGGTCGTGAGGCTGCTGGCCGCGGGCGGTCCCCGGCTCGAGCACACTCTGGTCGCGGAGGTCCACGAGGGCGGGGCCGACGCCCTGGACGGGGCGGTGCGCGAGGCGGTCGCGGCACAGGTGCTCCGGACCGACGGCACCGCATACTCCTTCCGCCACGCGCTCACCCACGAGGCGGTCCACGCCGAGCTGCTCCCGGGCGAGCTCACCCGCCTGCACTCCAGGTATGCCGCCGCCCTGGCGACCGCTCCTCCGGCGCCGGGCCGAGCCGCCGAGGTCGCGCACCACCACCTGCTGGCCCAGGAGCTGCCCCAGGCCCTGGCTGCCCTGGTGGCCGCCTCGCGCGAGGCCACGGCCGGGGGCGCACCCCTCAACGGCGGCGAGCTCGGCCTGCGGGCGCTCGAGCTGTGGGACCGGGTCCCCGACGCCCCGTCCCGGGCCGGCCGCACCTTGGCACAGGTGGCTCACGAGGTCGCGGTCGCCCTCGACGCCGCGGGTGACGACCGCGCCCTCGCCGTGATCGACGGTGCTCTCGCCAGGGTCGGCCCCGAGGACCCCACCGGTCGCGCGATGCTGCTGCACGAGGCGATGGTCGTCCGTTACAGCTACGGCCGGTCCGGCGGGGTCGAGCTCTGCCGGGAGGCCCTCACCCTCGTGGAGGACGCGGACGACGACCTGGGCCGCTTCGTGCGGGCGCGGGTGCGGTGCGGTCTGGGCATCGCCCTGAGCTTCCTGCTGGACCCGGCCGGTCCGGATCTGCTGGAGGCGGCGACCGAGGAGGTGCGCCAGCTCCTCCACGAGGTCGCTGACCCGGACCTGCGCGAGCGCGCCCGGCTCGAGATGGTGCGCGCGGCCACCAACCTGGCGACCGTGCGGACGAACCGCCGGGACGTGGAGGAGACGCTGGCGGCGCTGCGGGAGGCCCGCGCCCTGGCCGGCACGGATCCCACGGGTCTGCTGCGGGTGGACGAGCGGGTCGTCCTGCTGCTGCTCGACGCCGGCCGGTTCGCCGAGGCCCGGGAGGTGGCCGCAGCGGCCGAGGAGCTGGCCCGCACGAACGGCATGCACCGCAGCTGGGGCGCGGAGATGCTGCTCATGCAGGGCCTGGCAGGTATGGCCCTCGGCGACCTGGACGTCGCGGGGGAGACCCTGACGCGAGCGCGCACCCTCCTCACGGCCGGGGTCGACCGCGCGATGGTGGACGCGGCCCAGGTGGAGCTCGACCTGACGCGCGGGGACGTGGCCGAGGCGGCGCAGGCGAGGTATGCCGCCTCACGTCACCTCGTCGACGAGGTGCGCCGCGGGGACCCTGGCGACGACCTGGTCCTGGCCTACGTGGGCGGGTGGGCGGCGCTCGCGCAGGGCGATCCTGCCTCCGCCTGGTCGGAGGTGACCACGCTGTGGCGCCACCGCACCCCGCCCCTCGGCCTGAGCTATCCCCTGATCGCCCTGGGGGCTGCAGCGCTGGCGGCCGTGCGACGGGAGGGCACGAGACTTCCTGACCTGACGCCGGAAGAGGCGGAGGAGCGGCTGCGGGGCACCTTCGCGGAGGTGGCGTTGTGGGCCCAGGCCGGAGACTGGGGCGCGCTCATCGAGGCGGAGCTGTCCGGCGAGGCCGGCACGGGCACGGACGTCGCCGCGTGGCGCGCGGCCGTGGAGGCGACGGGTCTCGGCCGTGTTCCCCGCTACCAGCACGCCAACAGCCTGCTGCGCCTGGCCGAGGCAGGCGCAGGTCGGTGCGGGTGACCGGGTCGGAGCCGCGCAGGCCCTGGCCGAGGCCCGGTCGGTCGCCGGGCACTACGGGATGCGAGGCCTGGTCCGATCGGCCGACGACCTCGCCCGGCGAGCGCGGCTGACGCGCGCAGGCCGCGTCGCACGCAACCGCGGGATCGACGCCGAGGATGACAGGGGCAGCGGTCGGCTGGTGCCGGGCGAGGCCCCCCTCACGGCGAGGGAGCGGGAGGTGCTCGCGCTGGTGGCCCAGGGGCTGACCAACCGGCAGATCGGCCAGCGCCTCTTCATGAGCGACAAGACCGCGAGCGTGCACGTCTCGGCGATCCTGCGCAAGCTCGGCGCGACCAGCCGGGCCCAGGCCGCGGCGCTCGCAGCGCAGGTGCTCGGCCCTGGGGCCACCGACGGCTAAGGCGGTCCGACCCCTTAGGGGGGCCGGGGGCGGCCCGGAGATACGGCATACGCCCGATGTGGGTGCCTCCCTCACCCCGCCACCCTGATGAGGCAGGAGCACGGGGCGACAGGACCCCGTGACCGCACCCGAGGAGGGCACCATGTCACAGCTCGATCTCCACCTGGCCCGGTCGATCGCCGCCGAGCGGCACCGCACCGTCGTGCGTGACGCGGACTACCGCCGGCTCGCGCGGGAGCGGTCCTCCGGGTCCGCGACGCACGCCCGGCCCGGGCTTCTCGCCCGCACCGTCGCGTGGCTGCACCCGGTCCAGGCCCCGGCCGTCGGCTGAAGCACGTCGGGGAGCCGCGAGCCGGCGGGGTGGCGTAAGAGCCACCTGTCATGGAGCGGCGTCCCAGCCGCACGATCAGGAACGACGACAGCCCGCACCGCGGGCGAACGCAGAAGGGGAACACGCATGCGACGACACATCAGCTGGGCGATGGCCCTGGCCCTCTCCGCCAGCCTGACGCCGACGCTGCCGTCGGCCGGACACCCGGTCACTCCCGGGGCCCCGGGAGCCGGGTGCGAGGTGAAGGTGATGGCCTGGCCCGAGGACGCGGACGACGGCACGGTGATGGACATCGAGGTCGTGCCCGGGGTGGAGGCCGACTCCTACCCCTGCGTCGTCAACGACGCTGGTCTGGTGGCCGGGACCGCGTGGTACGGGACCCCCTTCGAGGGTCACTACGAGGCGGCCCGGTGGCCCTCGCCCGACGTGCTCGTGCCGCTGGGCCTGCTGCCCGGTGGTGGGTACAGCGATGTCTACAGTCAGTCCGAGGGCGGGTGGGGCGTCGGTCTGGCCGACCACATCGACCCGGAGGCGCCCGAGGGCCACGTGGACCACAGCGTCCTGTGGACCGACGACCGCGAGCACGCCCGGGTGCTGCCCAGCCCCTGGGCGGTCGGGCAGGGGGAGGACGACTGGCGCGAGTGGGTCGGTGGCCCGGCCCACGGCGTCCACACGGCCCTCGACCAGGTCGGCACGCGCGCTCACCTGGACAACCACGCGGACGGGTCCCTCCGGTTCGCCCCCACCCTCTACCTCAACGCCAGCACCTGCGGCGAGCTGGTGCCGACCACGCACCAGGCCTACTGGGACACCGCCGGGGAGGGGCTGGTGAGCACCTCGTCCGCGCGGGTCGCGGGTGCGGAGACGTCCGCGTCCCCCACCAGCCGGCCGGCGGCATACCAGGACCTGCCCCGCGTCGGCGGTGCCGGACCCCACGAGCAGGACGTCACGGCACCCCGCCGCTGACCACACCCCACCCAGAAGGAGCAAGTCATGCACACCACCCTCAAGGCCTCCGCCGTCGCCTGTGCCGGCGCCCTGACCCTGTCGCTGGCCGCGGTGCCCGCCGCTGCCGCGCCCCCGGAGCGCGAGCACATCGTCTACGAGGATCACTTCGACACCGAGTGCGACGGGGTGCTCTTCCCCACCACGGCAAGCGGCACCTTGAACCTGCTTGTCGTGGAGCGGGGCCGCTCGGGGCTGCCGCACTTCAACGGCACCTTCCACGAGACGTTCGTCTACACCAACCCGGAGACGGGTCTCACCTACACCGGCACCTACAACGGCTCGGACCGCGACAGGTCCGTGACCGACAACGGCGACGGGACGCTGTCCATCGTCATCCACGAGTCCGGTGCGTGGAAGTGGTACGACGCCGACGGCAAGCTGCTCTACCGCGACACCGGCACCGCGGTCTACGAGATCAGCGTCCCCCACAACGGCACCCCGTCGGACCCCAGTGACGACGGCCCCGGCGTCTTCGTCCGCGACCTCAAGGAGCTCACCGGCCGGACGGACACCTTCGGTCGGGACTTCTGCCAGGACCTGTTCGACGTCACCGGGTGAGCCCTCGCCCGGCACGGCCGCGCGGACCGCCCGCAGGGGGGCCGGTCCGCGCGGGCGCGTGTCAGGCGCGGTGCGCGACGGCGAAGACCCGCCGGAAGTGCAGCACCACGCGCCCCCGGGCGTCGGCCGGGTAGGCCTGGCGCAGGCGGCCCTTGAGCGCGACCTCGAAGCGCGCCCGCAGCGCACCCGGGAGGGCCTGGAGGGTGGGGCGGGCGCCGGTGCCGGAGACCCAGGTGAAGACCGGGTCCGGTCCCTGCAGGACGTGCAGGTATGTCGTCTCCCAGGCGTCGACCTCTAGGCCTGCCGCCTGCAGCACCCTCAGGTAGGTGGCGGCGTCGTGCGCCTGCGGCGTGGCGACCCCCTCGGTGTGCTCGGCGTAGGGCCCCTCGGCTGCGAGCTCGCGCCGGACCGTGTGGCTCGGCTCGTCCAGGTTGCCCGGCACCTGCATCGCGAACCAGCCGTGCTGGGCGACCCGCTCCACCAGGGACGGGATGAGGTCGAGGTGGCCCGGGACCCACTGCAGGGCGGCATTGTGACCCACGACGTCGACGGGCGCCGACGGCCGGGCGGCTGTGCGCGCCCAGTCCTCGATGGTGCCGAGCTCTGCCGTGATCCCTCGACCCCACAGGCCCGCTCGACCATCTCGGGGCTGGAGTCGAAACCCAGGACGGACGCCCCGGGCCAGCGGTCGGCGAGGAGCCGGGTCAGGTTGCCGGCGCCGCACCCCAGGTCGACGACGGTGCGCGGTCGCGTCGCGCCGATCCGGGCGAGGAGCTCCAGGAACGGTCGGCCCCGCTCGTCGGCGAACCTCAGGTAGCGGTCAGGGTCCCAGGTGTGCACGGTGCCTCCTCCCCGGCGACCCTATCCAGCCGGGGCGGCTACACCGCGGACGGTTCTCGTCACGTGATGGGCGAGGACGCTCCGTCGTCGGGCGCAGCCGGCCTGCCTCAGCCCCTCCCCGAGCCGCGCCGGTCAGCCCGTCACGCAGGCGAAGCGCGGGCCCATCACGCCGCTGGTCGCCTCGTCCTCCTTGCCCTGGAAGATCAGGGAGAACATCCCGGTGAGGGTCTCGTCGTCGAAGGCCTCCGCGACGCACTCCTGCTGCTCCTCGGTCATGGTGCCGTCCTGGCCCATCTGCTCGATGAGCATCGCCTGCGCGTCGACGCAGCCGACGAAGACCTCGGCCGCCGCGTCGGCGTCCGCCTCCTCCATCGTCACGTCGCTGACGGAGTCGTCCACCTGCAGGTCGTCGGTGAGCATGCCGTACTCCTGCAGCTGCTCGACGCCGACCCGGTCGACCAGGCCCTCACCGACGCAGTCGGCCTCATCCTGGGCGACGGGGAACTCCTCGTCGCTCTCCTCCATCATCGAGGTGGAGATCGCCTCCGCGGCCTGCGCCTCCTCATCGCCCCCGCAGGCGGCGAGCGGCACGGAGAGGGCGAGTGCCCCCGCGACGATGAGTGCCCGAGTCTTCATGCGAACCCCAGGCCCGGATGACCGCGACGGCCCCCGATGTCGTTCGGCCCCTGGGCCGGCGGGCCCCCGTCGGTCCGCAGTCCGGACGCTAGCAGAGACGCCGGCCCCGGGGGGCTGGCCGGAGCCTAGAGCACCCGGCGGATCGCCGTCTCGAAGTTGTCCATGTGGTCGACCATGAGACGGGCAGCCTCCTCCTCGTCACCCTCGCGCACCGCCGTCAGGATGTGCTGGTGCTCCGCGATGTGGTCGGCCACGGCGTCGAGACGGCGCACGGCCACCGACCAGATCCGCATGGCGAGGAAGAGGTAGTGCGTGAGCGAGGCCTCGAGGTGGCTGTTGCGCGCGAGGGAGTAGACGACCTGGTGCACGCGCACGTCCATCGCCATGTGGTCCCGCGGCGTGGCGTGGTCGTGCAGCCGCTCCAGGTCCGCACCCACCGCGTCGAGCAGGTGCCGGCCTGAGGCGTCGACCCAGCGCGCCGCCCGCCGCGCCGCCAGCGGCTCCAGGGCCTGCCGCACCTCGCTGATCTCCGCGAGCGCGGTGGGGTCGACCCGGGTGGCGAAGGTGCCCCGGCGGGGGAAGGTCTCGACGAAGCGCTCGACCTCCAGTCGCTTGATGGCCTCGCGCAGGGGAGTGCGTCCGACCCCCAGCTCGGTGGCCAGGCCCTGCTCCTGCAGCGGGGCGCCCGGCGGGATGTCGAGCATGACCAGCCGCTCCCGCAGCTGCAGGTATGCCGACTGCGCCAGCGACAGCTCGCCGTCGACCGGCCGCAGGTCGGCGCTGGTGGTGACCGGCATCGATGCTCCTTCGTCGTGGGGGTCCGGGAGGATCCTTCCGGAACGGCCCGGAGGAGGGGGTTGACTTCCGGGCTGCCGTGCAGCATGCTACCCGACATCTCATATATCAGTTGTCGACGAGCAGGAGGAACGATGAGCACGGCACTGGCAGAGAGCACGCTGCAGGCGGATCTGGCGACGGTGGACCCCGAGGTGGCCCACGCCATCCGGCTCGAGGCCCAGCGCCAGGAGCAGACCCTGGAGATGATCGCCTCGGAGAACTTCGCCCCGGTGGCCGTCCTGCAGGCGCAGGGGTCGCTCCTCACCAACAAGTACGCCGAGGGCTACCCCGGCCGGCGCTACTACGGCGGGTGCGAGCACGTCGACGTCATCGAGGAGCTGGCCCGGCAGCGCGCCAAGGCCCTCTTCGGCGCCGAGCACGCCAACGTCCAGCCGCACTCGGGGGCGCAGGCCAACGCCGCCGCGCTCATGGCGCTGCTCGACCCCGGCGACACCTTCATGGGTCTCTCGCTCGACCACGGCGGCCACCTGACCCACGGCATGCGCCTCAACTTCTCCGGCAAGCTCTACCGCCCCGTGCCCTACGGCGTCGACCCCGAGACCATGCTCCTGGACATGGACGAGGTCGCCCGCATCGCCCGCGAGGCCCGGCCCAAGCTCATCGTCACCGGCTGGTCGGCCTTCCCCCGCCAGCTCGACTTCGCCCGCTTCCGGGAGATCGCCGACGAGGTCGGTTCCCGGCTGATGGTGGACATGGCCCACTTCGCCGGCCTCGTCGCCGCCGGGCTGCACCCCAGCCCGGTGCCGTACGCCGACGTCGTCACCACCACCACCCACAAGACGCTCGGCGGGCCGCGGGGCGGCATCATCCTCTCCCGCCAGGAGCTGGCCAAGAAGATCGACAGCGCCGTCTTCCCCGGTCAGCAGGGCGGGCCGCTGGAGCACGTCGTCGCCGCCAAGGCGGTCGCCCTCAAGCTGGCCGGCACCCCCGAGTTCGCGGAACGGGCACGCCGCACCCTCGACGGCGCCCAGGCCGTCGCCTCGCGGCTGCTCGCCGACGACGTCGCCGCCCGCGGCATCCGCCTCGTCTCCGGCGGGACCGACGTGCACCTGGTGCTGGTCGACCTGCGCGACAGCGAGCTGGACGGCCGCATCGGGGAGGACCGCCTGCACGAGGTGGGGATCACCATCAACCGCAACTCCGTGCCCTTCGACCCCCGCCCGCCGATGGTCTCCTCCGGGCTGCGCATCGGCACCTCGGCCCTGGCGACCCGCGGCTTCGACCGGGAGGCCTTCGAGGAGGTGGCCGACATCATCGCCCGGACGCTCCTGGACGACGCCCCCGGCGTGCTGGCCGAGCAGCGGGCGCGGACCCAGGCCCTGGCCGCCCGCTTCCCCCTCTACCCCACCCTCCCGGACGGACTGTCATGAGCTACGACCCCCGCAACCTGCCCGAGCACCCCGACTTCCTGTGGGCCAACCCGGAGCCGAAGTCGTCCTACGACGTCGTCATCGTCGGCGGCGGCGGCCACGGGCTGGCCACCGCCTACTACCTCGCGGCCCACCACGGCATCACCAACGTCGCGGTGCTGGAGCGCGGCTGGCTCGGTGGCGGCAACATGGCCCGCAACACCACGATCATCCGGTCCAACTACCTGTGGGACGAGTCGGCGGCCATCTACGAGGCCTCCCTGCGGCTGTGGGAGACGATCGAGGACGACCTCGGCTACAACGTCTTCTTCTCCCAGCGCGGCGTCCTCAACCTGGCCCACACCCTGCAGGACGTGCGCGAGTCCGTGCGCCGGGTCGAGGCCAACCGGCTCAACGGGGTCGACGCCGAGTTCGTCGACGCCGACGGGGTGCGCGAGCTGTGCCCCATCATCAACACCGACAATCTGCGCTACCCCGTCCTCGGCGCGACCTACCAGCCGCGCGCCGGCATCGCCAAGCACGACTGGGTCGCCTGGGGGTATGCCCGCCGGGCCGCCGAGCTCGGGGTCGACCTCATCCAGAACTGCGAGGTCACCGGCTTCGTCAAGGACGGCAACCGCGTGGTCGGGGTCGAGACCTCGCGCGGGCGGATCGGCGCCGGACGCGTCGGCCTGGCCGTCGCGGGGAGCACCTCCACCCTGGCCGACCTCGCCGGCTTCGACGTGCCGATCCAGTCCCACCCGCTGCAGGCGCTGGTCTCCGAGCTGTTCGAGCCGGTGCACCCGACCGTGGTGATGTCCAACCACATCCACGTCTACGTCTCCCAGGCGCACAAGGGCGAGCTGGTCATGGGCGCCGGGGTGGACCAGTACACCGGCTACGGCCAGCGCGGCTCCTTCCACGTCATCGAGGAGCAGATGGCGGCCGCCGTCGAGCTGTTCCCGATCTTCGCCCGGGCCCACGTGCTGCGCACCTGGGGCGGCATCGTCGACGTGACGATGGACGCCAGCCCGATCATGGGCAGGACCCCGGTCGAGGACCTCTTCGTCAACACCGGGTGGGGCACCGGCGGGTTCAAGGCCGTCCCCGGCGCCGGTCTGGCCTACGCCCACACGCTGGCCACGGGCCAGCCGCACCCCCTCAACGCGCCGTTCAGCCTCGAGCGATTCGAGACCGGCGCCCTCATCGACGAGCACGGCGCCGCCGCGGTCGCCCACTGAGCAGGAGTCACCATGCTGATCATCGACTGCCCGCACTGCGGGCCGCGTCACGAGCAGGAGTTCCACTACGGCAAGCAGGCGCACGTCGCCTACCCGCAGGACCCGTCGGCGCTGACCGACGCCGAGTGGGCGCGTTACCTCTTCTACCGCGACAACCCCCGCGGCCCGCACGCCGAGCGCTGGGTCCACACCGCCGGCTGCCGCAGGTGGTTCAACGTCGTCCGCGACACGCTCACCTACGAGATCAAGGCCGTCTACCGGGCCGGCGAGCAGCCGCCGCAGGAGTATGCCGCGCTCGCCCGCCCCCGCGGCGGGGTGCCCGCGGCGACCACCGACCAGGCCGTCGACCCCGGCACCGCCGACACCACGAAGGAGGCCTGAGATGGCCCAGCCCCAGCGCACCACCGACGGCGGCCTCGTCGACCGCAGCTGCACGATCACCCTCACCGTGGACGGTCGTCCCATCACGGCGCACCCCGGCGACACGGTGGCCTCCGCCCTGCTCGCCGCGGGGCAGCTGCGCGTCGGCAACTCGATCTACCGCGGCCGTCCCCGCGGTGTCGTCACGGCCAGCGCCGACGAGCCGAACGCCTTCGTGCGGGTCGCCGGCGGCGAGGGCCGCCCCGCCGAGTCGATGCTGCCCGCCACCCAGGTCGAGGTCCGCGACGGGCTCGTGGTGACCCTCGAGGACGGCATCGGGGTGCTCGACCCCACCCCCGACCACGACCTCTACGACGCGGTCAACGCGCACTGCGACGTCCTGGTCGTGGGGGCCGGCCCTGCCGGGCTCGCCGCGGCCCGCGAGGCGGCCAGGAGCGGGGCCCGCGTCATCCTCGCCGAGCGCGAGCCCGTGCTCGGCGGCACCCTGCTCTCGCACCCCGCCGAGCAGGTCGACGGCGAGACCGCCGCCGTCTGGGTGGCCTCCGTGCAGGAGGAGCTGCGCGACGACCCCGAGGTGACCGTCCTGCCCCGCACGACGGTCTTCGGGTCCTACGACAACAACTTCCTCATGGCGCTGGAGCGGCGCACCGACCACCTCGACCCCGCGTCGGTGCCCGCCGGCGTCTCCCGGCAGCGGGTGTGGCGCATCACCGCCGGCCGGGTGGTCCTGGCCACCGGCGCCACCGAGCGGCCGCTGGTCCTGGCCGGCAACGACCTCCCTGGCGTGATGCTCGCCTCGGCCGTCTCCACCTACCTCGCCCGCTTCGGCGTGCTGGCCGGCCGGCAGGTCGTCGTGGCCACCACCAACGACAGCGCCTACACGACCGCCGTCGAGCTCGTGGAGGCCGGCGCCCGCGTGCAGGTCGTCGATGCCCGGCCGCAGGGTGGTCCGGCCACCGCTGCCACCCGTGCGGCCGGGGTGGAGGTCCACCTCGGCAGCGCGGTCGTCCAGGCGCTGGGGGAGGAGCGTGTCGAGGGCGTGCTCGTCGCCACGCTCGACGACGACGGGGAGCCCGCGGCGCAAGCCACCCGGCTCGAGGCCGACGTCCTGGCCGTCTCCGGCGGCTGGTCCCCGACCGTGCACCTGCACTCCCAGCGCAAGGGAGGCACGCGGTGGGACGCCGAGCTGGTCGGCTTCGTCGCCGTGCCCGACGTCGAGGGCCAGCTGCCCGTCGGTGCCCTGCGCGGCACCTACGACACCGGCCTGTGCGTCCGGGAGGGTGCCGAGGCCGGCCGCTGGGCGGCCGGGGGCACCGCATACCCGCAGGACGGTGTCGGGGACCACGCCCGCCGGGCCGTGTGCGGGCCGGTGTGCGAGCTGTGGGCCGTCGCGGCCCCGGACGGCTCGTGGGCCACCCACTTCGTGGACCTGCACCGCGACAACACCGTCGCCGACGTCGTCCGCTCGCTCGGCGCCGGGATGCGCAACATCGAGCACGTCAAGCGCTACACGGCGATCGGCACCGGTGTCGACCAGGGCCGCACCTCCAACGTCATCACCAGCGGCCTGGTCGCCCGGCTGCTCAGCGAGGGCGGCGCCGAGGGTGTCCAGGGCCTGGGCCGGCCGACCGGCCCCGGGGAGATCGGCACGACCACCTACCGGGCGCCCTACACCCCGGTGGCCTTCGCGGCCCTGGCCGGACGGCACCGCGGCGACCTGCTCGACGTGATCCGGCGCACCGCCGTGCACCCCTGGCACGTCGAGCACGGTGCCGAGTTCGAGGACGTCGGGCAGTGGAAGCGGCCGTGGTACTACCCGCAGGACGGGGAGGACCTGGAGGCCGCTGTCGCCCGCGAGTGCCGGGCCGTGCGCGAGAACGTCGGCTTCATGGACGCCTCGACGCTGGGCAAGATCGAGATCCGCGGCGCCGACGCGGCCGAGTTCCTCAACCGCCTCTACACCAACGCCTTCCTGCAGCTGCCGGTCGGCAAGGGTCGCTACGGGCTCATGTGCACCCCGGACGGCATGGTCTTCGACGACGGCGTCACCCTCCGCCTGGAGGACGACCGCTTCTTCATGACCACCACCACCGGCGGGGCGGCCAAGGTGCTCGACTGGCTGGAGGAGTGGAGCCAAACGGAGTGGCCCGAGCTGGACGTCACCTGCACCTCGGTGACCGAGCAGTGGACCACGATCGCCGTCGCCGGGCCACGCTCGCGCGAGGTCATCGCCCGGGTGGCGCCCGACCTGGACGTGTCCAGGGAGGCCTTCGGCTTCATGGAGCTGCGCCACACCACGCTGTCCACAGGGCTCGAGGCGAGGATCTGCCGGATCACCTTCTCCGGCGAGCTGGCCTTCGAGATCAACGTGCCCAGCTGGTACGGCCTGGCCACCTGGGAGCTGGTCGCCGAGGCCGGTGCCGACCTGGGGATCACCCCCTACGGCACCGAGGCCATGCACGTGCTGCGCGCCGAGAAGGCCTACCCGATCGTCGGTCACGACACGGACGGGACCGTCACGCCGCAGGACCTCGGCATGGACTGGATCGTCTCGAAGAAGAAGGAGTTCGTCGGCCGGCGGTCCTACGAGCGCCTCTCGCACACCGGCGGCGTGCGCAAGCAGTGGGTCAGCCTGCACCCGGTCGACGGGAGCACCTTCCTGCCGGAGGGCACCCAGGTGATCGACGCGGGCACCCCGCTCACCCCGCAGGAGGGGCCGGTGCCGATGGTCGGCTGGGTCACCTCCAGCTACCACAGCCAGGCGCTGGGACGCCCCTTCGCCCTGGCCCTCATCAAGGGCGGCCACGACCGGATCGGCGAGCGCGTCAGCGCCGTCGTCGGTGGAGCCGCCGTCGAGTGCGAGATCGCCGAGAGCGTGGTCTACGACAAGGAAGGAGCACGCCGTGATGGCTGACACGATCCAGGAGCCGCGCGCCACGACCCAGGACGTGCGGGCGCTGCGCCGCAGCCCCGCCGAGGGTCTGGCCGAGGAGATGACCCGCGCCAGCACCGCCCAGGTGAGCCTGCGCGAGATCGCGTATGCCGTGATGACGGCCGTGCGCGTCGAGCCCGGCTCGGCCGCGGCCCGGCGGGTCGAGGTCGAGCTCGGGTGCCCGCTCCCGGCCGGCGTCGGGCAGGTCGGCGGCGCCGACGGGCGCTCGGTGCTGTGGCTCGGACCGGACGAGTTCCTCACCTGGAGCCCGGAGGGCAGCCTCGACCCGGCGGCGGCGGCTGCCGACCTGGCGGCCGGGATCGGCAGCGACCGCGGGCAGGCGGTCGACGTCAGCAGCAACCGGACGACGCTGGAGCTGAGCGGCCCCCGGGCCGCGTCGGTGCTCGCCAAGAGCGTCGCCATGGACCTGCACGACTCGGCGTGGCCCGAGGGCCGCGCCCACGCCACCCTGGTCGCCGGCATCCCGGCGCTCGTCTGGCGGGTCGAGGGGAGCACCTACCGCGTGCTGCCCCGGAGCTCCTTCGCCGAGCACCTGGGCCGCTGGCTCCTCGACGGCATGAGCGAGTTCGCCGACCCGGCGGGGGAGGCGCTGTGGCGCTGAGCGCACTGGAGCTGTTCTCCGTCGGCATCGGGCCCTCCTCCTCGCACACGGTGGGCCCGATGCGGGCGGCCCGGCGCTTCGTCGCCGGGCTGTCGCGGGACGGCCTGCTGGAGCCGACGGTGCGCGTGCGCGCCCAGCTCTACGGCTCGCTCGGGGCCACTGGGCGCGGGCACCACTCCGACCGGGCGGTGCTGCTCGGCCTGGAGGGGGAGGACCCCGAGAGCGTCGACACGACCTCGGTGGAGCCGAGGGTGGCCCGGATCCGCACCGAGGAGCGGATCCTGCTCGACGGGAGCCACTCCATACCGTGGAGCGAGGAGGACCTGGTGCTGCACCGGCGCCGGTCCCTGCCCGCCCACCCCAACGGGATAACCTTCGAGGCCTTCGACGGCGCTGGCGAGCTGCTGCGGATGCGGACCTACTACAGCGTGGGCGGCGGCTTCGTCGTCGACGAGGAGGCGGTCGGTGCCGACCGGGTGGTCGTCGACGACACCCCGCTGCCCTACCACTTCACCAGCGGTGACGAGCTGCTGGCGATGTGCCGGGCCTCGGGGCTCAGCATCCCCGAGGTCATGCGGGTCAACGAGGAGCGGTTCCGGCCGTGGGAGCAGACCCGCGCCCAGCTGCTGCACGTGTGGGCGGTCATGCGCGAGTGCGTGGCCACCGGCTGCGCCCGCGAGGGCACCCTGCCCGGCGGGCTCAAGGTGCCGCGGCGGGCCCCCGGGCTGCTGGCCCGGCTCACCCAGGAGCACGCCGCCGACGACCCCCTGCACGCCATGGACTGGGTCAACCTGTGGGCCCTGGCCGTCAACGAGGAGAACGCCTCGGGCGGTCGGGTCGTCACCGCGCCGACCAACGGCGCGGCCGGGATCATCCCGGCGGTGCTGCACTTCTACGACCGCTTCGTCCCCGGTGCGGACGACGACGGGGTCGTCGACTTCCTCCTCGCGGCCGCGGCGATCGGCATCCTCATCAAGGATAACGCCTCGATCTCCGGGGCCGAGGTCGGTTGCCAGGGCGAGGTGGGCTCCGCCTGCGCGATGGCGGCCGCCGGCCTGGCCCAGGTGCTGGGCGGCACCCCGGAGGAGGTCGAGAACGCCGCCGAGGTGGGCATCGAGCACAACCTCGGCCTGACCTGCGACCCCGTCGGCGGGCTGGTGCAGATCCCCTGCATCGAGCGCAACGCCATCGCCTCCGTCAAGGCCATCAACGCCGCCCGCCTGTCCCGCCACGGCGGGGGCGTGCACACCGTCTCGCTCGACCAGGTCATCAAGACCCTGCGCGAGACCGGTGCGGACATGAAGGTGAAGTACAAGGAGACGTCCCGCGGCGGCCTGGCCGTCAACGTCATCGAGTGCTGAGCGGGCCTGCAGGAGTGCAAGGACGCCCCGCGCGGGCCGGCCCGGTCAGCCCTGGCCGACCGCGCGGGGGACGCTCTGCCCGCCGAGCCCGCGGGTGATCTCCGTGGCGGCCCACCGCACGTGCTCCGCGAGCTCGGCCAGACGCTGCGCGTCGGTGCGGTAGCGGGGCGCCGAGACCAGGACGGTCGCGACGGCCACGCCGCGGTGGTCGCGCACGGGGGCGCCGACGCCGACCTCCCCGGGGTCGGTGTCGCCGTCGTTGACGGCCACGCCCTCCCGGGCGACGCGCGCGAGGTCCTCGTGGAGCCGGGCGGGGGAGCGGTGGCCCTGCAGCTCCAGCCGAGAGCCGGTGAGCAGCGCCTCGACCTCCGCCCGGCCCAGCTCGGCCAGGAAGGTCTTGACCGAGCTGCTCGCGGTCGTGCCGTAGGTGGTGCCGATCGCCGTCGTGTGCTTGATCGTCTGCGAGCTGGGCACCTGCTCCACGCACACCGCCTGGTCACCGGTCCACACCATGAGGGAGCACGACTCGGCGGTGCGGTCGGCGAGCTCGACGAGCAGGGGGTATGCCGCGCGCCGCACGTCGAGGTCGGCCAGCAGCGTGCCGGCGACCGAGAGCAGGCCCAGGCCCAGGCTGTAGCGGCGGGTGACCGGGTCGCGCTCGACGAGGCGCTCGGCCTCCAGGGTGCTCATGAGCCGGGAGATCGAGCTCTTGTGCAGGCCCGTGCCCTCGGCGATCTCGACCACGCCGAGGTGGCGGTGCTCGCTGTCGAAGCAGCGCAGCACCGCCATCATCGTGGAGATCACCGACCCGGAGCGGGGGTCGTTCTTGGCGGGGGTCACGGCGGTCCCTCTCCCGGGTCGGTCGGGTCGGTCGGCGGCGGGGCGTCGCAGATCCGACGGCCCGGGCCCATTGTGCCCCGCGGGAGCGCCTGCGGCGGGCGGGCTCACCCCAGCTCGGCGCGCAGGTCGGCCGACAGGTCGCGCACGACCTGCTCCAGGAGCAGGCGGCCGTGCTCGGCGCTGGAGCCGGTGGGGGCCGACAGGCAGCCGGAGGAGGGCGTGCGGTCAGGGACGACGGGCAGCCGGTCGAAGCGGGGGGGCCGGGCCGGGGGGTGGTCCGGGGCGCGGTCGAGCCAGACCGAGCCGGGCTCGAGGTGGAGCATGAGGGAGGTCTCGAGCACGCCGCCGTGCTCGACGTCCCAGCCGGGGAAGGCGTCCCCATAGACCGCGGCCAGGCTGTTGTCGGAGACGTAGTCCCAGTAGGAGAGCAGCAGGACGCACCGGTCGTCGCCGGCGGTGATGCCGCGGTCGCGCAGGGCGAGGTCGACGCCCTCGTAGAGGAACTGGTAGTTCTCGTAGTGGCCGTTGAGCAGCACGACCCGGTGCACCCCCTGGCGCAGCAGCGAGCCGACGACGTCGCGGGTGAGCTGGATAAGCGTCTGCGCGTCGAGGCTGGTGGTGCCGGTGAGGTGGTCGCCGCCGCCGGACTTCTGCTGTGACTTGTAGCCGAAGCTGAACGTCGGGGCGACCAGCGCCCCCACCTGCCCCGCGACGGCCGCGGCGATGCGGCCCGACAGGAGAGCGTCGGTGCCCAGGGGCAGGTGGGGGCCGTGCTGCTCGAGCGCCCCGGCCGGGACGATCACGGTGCGGGGGCCGCCGTCGAGCCACTCGACGAGGCGGTGCGCGTCGACGTCGGCCAGGTGCACGGTGCCGGGGGGGAGCGGGCTCACGGCGGGGTCCTTGATCTGTGGGTCGGGACGGGTGGTGGAGGCGCGCTCAGCGCTGCTCGGGCGGGGTGAGCTGCTGGGCGATCAGCTCCTCGTCCCCGGGGAGGGGGCGGGGGTCGTTGACCTCCTTCTCCAGCTGCTTGACCTCGCGGTCGCGCGAGCGCAGCCGGCGGACGAGGTTGGCGAACATCAGCAGGATGACGAAGGAGAACGGGAACGCGCCGATGATCGTGCCGGTCTGCACGGTGTCGACGACCGCGGTGCCGCCGATCGAGAGCAGGATCGTGGCGACCGAGGCGATGCTCACCACGAGCACGACGCGGAACCACGGGCCCGACTGCTTGGGGGCGGAGACGAACTCGGCCAGGGCGTGCGTCCCCGAGTCGAGGCTGGTGACGTAGTAGGTCGCCACCAGGACGGTCGCCACGACCAGCAGGCCGCCGCCGACATACGGGATCATCGTCAGCATCGAGAACAGCCCGCTGGAGGTGTTCTCCGCGACGTCGGCCGAGATCGAGCCGTCGGTGCGGTCGTCGTAGTGCAGGGCCGCGGACCCGACGACGGCCACCCAGACCATGACGATGACCGAGGGGATCACGGTCACCCCGATGACGAACTCGCGGATGGTGCGGCCCCGCGAGATCCGGGCGATGAAGCCGGCCACGAAGGGGGAGAAGGCGATGACCCAGCACCAGATGAAGACCGTCCACCAGCCGTTCCACGAGTCCTGCCAGGAGTCGAGGGCGCCGCCGGCCAGCGGCGCGTCGGTCCAGAAGCTCATCGGCACGAAGTACTGCACGAACGAGCCGAAGGTCTGGACCATCGTGGAGAGGATGAAGATCGTCGGGCCGAAGACGAACACCCCGACCACCAGGACGATGCTGAGGACCGAGTTGGTCTCGCTGACCCGCTTCATCCCCTTGTTGACGCCCAGGAAGGCCGAGATCGAGGCGAGCAGCCCGAGGGTGGCGATGACGCCGAGCCACAGCAGGGGGGAGGACTCCACAGGCAGGAACGAGGTGAGCCCGGAGGTGAACTGCAGGGCCGCAAAGCCGAAGCTGGTGGCGAGGCCCAGGACGGTGGCGATGATCGCGAGGAGCTCGACCACGACGCCGGCGGGGCGGCGCACGCGAGCCGGGAGGATGTCGACGGTCGCCTCGCGGAAGGTAAGGGTCTTGCCGAGGTTGTGGTGGGAGTAGGCCAGGCAGACCGCCACCGCGCAGTACATCGCCCACGCGGTGAGGCCCCAGTGGAAGTAGGTCCAGACCAGGCCGCCCTCGGGGGCCCAGCCGCCGACCGGGACGACGGGTGCGCCCTCGCGGAGCAGGATCGGCTGGGCGACCGACCAGAAGATCAGGCCGATGCCCTGGCCGCAGGCGAAGAGCATGGAGTACCACGCGAACCGGCCGTGGACCGGCTTGGTCTTGGGGCCGCCCAGGCGCACCGAGCCGACCTTGCTCACCGAGAGCCACACGCAGAGCACGACGGTGATCAGGGAGTAGGCGATGAAGAACCAGGTGAAGCCGGAGGTGACCCACGTGCGCATCCGGCCGATGACGACGGCGGCGCCCTCGGGGTCGGAGACCACCGCGACGATCGCGGCGATGATGAGCACCGGGGGCAGGGCCTTGATGATCGCGCGGTCCAGCGGCGGCATGTCCTGCCCGCGGAAGCGCGGCAGGGCCACCCTCGCCCGCGCTCGACGGCGGGGACCCTCCGGGCTGGGGCTCGGGGGCGTGCTCACCACCTCCTCCTCCGCCGCGGGTATGCCGTGCCGGTCGTGCGGCGGGGCACCGACCGGCGCCCCGCTCAGGGCCCCGCTGCTCATGCTTCCACGATGTTGCGCTCGGGGCCGTACGGGAACTTGGTGATGTTCTCCGCACCGTCCTCGCCCACGACGAGGATGTCGTGCTCGCGGTAGCCACCGGCGCCGGGCTCGCCCTCGGGCACGGTGATCATCGGCTCCATCGAGACGACCATGCCGGGCTCGAGGACGGTGTCGATGTCCTCGCGCAGCTCCAGGCCGGCCTCGCGGCCGTAGTAGTGCGACAGCACGCCGAAGGAGTGGCCGTAGCCGAAGGTGCGGTTGGGCAGCAGGCCGTAGGAGACGTAGATCTTGTTGAGCTCGGCGGCGATGTCCTTGCACACGGCGCCGGGCTTGATGAGCTCCAGGCCCGCCTCGTGCACCTCGACGTTGACCTTCCACAGCTCCAGCGAGCGCTGGTCGGGCTCGCCGAGGAAGAGGGTGCGCTCCAGGGCGGTGTAGTAGCCGGAGGTCATCGGGAAGCAGTTGAGGGAGAGGATGTCGCCCCGCTGCAGGCGGCGGGTGGTGGCCCAGTTGTGCGCGCCGTCGGTGTTGATGCCGGACTGGAACCACACCCAGGTGTCGCGGACCTCGCGGTGGGGGAAGGTGCGGGCGATCTCGTGCACCATCGCCTCGGTGCCGGCCAGGGCCACCTCATACTCCGTGACGCCCTCGCGGATGGCGGCGCGGATGGCCTCGCCCCCGAGGTCGCCGATGCGGGCGCCGTGCTTGATGACCTCGATCTCCTCGGCGGACTTGAGCATCCGCTGGCGCATCGCGTCCTGGGAGACGTCGACGAGGTCGGCGCCGCTGACGGCCTCCTGCAGGCGCTGGCGCTGCAGCACCGGCAGCGTGTCGTCCTCCACGCCGACGCGGCGCGGGGTCACGCCGCGCTGGCGCAGGGCCTCGGAGATGGCGAAGTAGAAGTTGTCGCGCCGCCAGTCGGTGTAGACGACGTTGTCGCCGTAGGAGGTGCGCCACGGCATGCCTGCGTCGATGTTGGCGGTGACGGTCACCGTGTCGTCGTGGGTGATGACCATCGCGTAGGAGCGGCCGAAGTAGGTGAAGAGGAAGTCGGAGTAGTACTTGATGCCGTGGTAGCTGGTGAGGACGACGGCGTCCAGCTGCTTCTCCGCCATGATCTGCCGCAGCCCGGTGAGCCGACGCTCGAACTCGGCGTCGGAGAACGTCAGCGGCTGCTTCTCGCCGTTGTGCAGCACCTTGAGCCGCTCGAGCTCGCTGACCGACGAGGCGGAGCTCGTGCCGAGGGTGGGGAGGGTGGAGGTCGACATGATGGCCTTTCTTCGACGGTGAAGGTTGCGTGTGCTGCAACTTGGTTGCACGATACGCAGCACCGAGGGGTGTCGTCAAGACCCCTCTCCTGACCGGGGTCGGCCCGACACATCGGCCCTCGGGCAGGCATGCTGACCGAACCTTGACCGGGCGCATACCCGGTCTTGACCGTCCCGTGTCTAGCGTGGGCGGGACACATCCACCGTCGAAGGAGCCGGTCATGCCCCACGCCCCGATCTCACGTCGTTCCGTCATCGGGTGGGGGGCCCTCGCCGCCCTGGCTGGCCCGCTGACCGGGGCCGGCGCCGCCTACGCGGACCCGACCTTCCCCCCGCCGAGCGAGGACCCGCCGCTGGACGCCATCCGCTCCTACGGCGACATGGTCGCCGAGCTGGAGAAGCTGGCGCGGACCAGCCGCTACCCGGTGACGGTGAAGACCTTGAGCGAGATCGGGACCCAGGAGTCGCTCTCGGAGCAGGGCGCGAGCCGTATGTGGCGACCCCGGGCAGCGGGGACACGGCGGTCTGGGTGCAGGGCCGTATCCACGGCAACGAGCCCTATGGGCTCGACGGGATCCTGAGCGTGCTGAAGAGCCTGGCGACCAGCGGGGCGAAGCAGTGGCGGCAGATCCGCGAGGAGTTCACCGTCCACTTCATCCCCGTCTACAACCCGGACGGGTCGGAGATGAACATCCGCCACACCATCCTGTGGGACCGGGCGACGGACACCCCGCGGCTGGACGCGAACGGCAACCAGCAGAGGATCGACCTCAACCGTGACTGGGCGCCGACCGCGTTCGTGGCGCGCGAGTCGCTGGCGTGGTACGAGTACTGGACGATGGTCAAGCCGGCGTACGCGCTGGACATCCACCACCAGGGCCTCAAGCGCGACCGGGACACCGGGGAGGCGATCACGTTCTCCCTGGGCATCTCGCTGGCACCCGGCGGACCGACCCTTCCGGGCATCCAGGACGGGGAGTATGACGTGCTCACCCGGCAGATGCAGAGTCACGTGTGGCTGGAGACCAAGGACTACGGTTTCATCGGCATCGACAAGTACGACGTGGGCTACGGCACCGTCATCGACATCCGCGGCGGTGTCGTCTCGGCGATGATGCTCGGCCTGGACTACGGCGGCCTGAACCACACCGGACACAGCAACCCGGCCGTGTTCTTCGAGACCTCGGGCAACACCAGCGACGGCAGCATCGGGCACAAGGCCCGCGGCAAGTTCGTCCGGCAGAACGTCCTCGGCATGACGGCCTGGCTCGACGGCCTGGCCGACGGGAGCGTCTTCGAGGTCGACCCGGACATCTGGCACGACCAGATCCCTGGGACGCCGGTGCTGCGGTACTTCACCGACTGGGGCGGGATCATCCCGGCGGAGTGAGCCTTCCCGCGCAGACGTCGTCGGCGTAATGTGCTGTGGGTCACACACCGGAGTGGAAGGCAGCGACCATGACCCAGACCCTCGAGCCCACGACGACGTCGGGGCCCACTGACCCGCAGTCGCGCGTCGACGCCTGGTTCTCCGCGTTCGAGGACGCGTTGACCGCCGGCGACGTGGAGCTGGCGGCCGAGCTGTTCGCCCCAACGTCGTTCTGGCGCGACCTTGTCGCGTTTTCCTGGAACATCACGACGGTGGAGGACCGCGAAGGGGTGGCCGACCTGTTGCGGCACACCCTGAACCGGACCCGTCCATCGGGCTTCGGCACCACCGAGCCGCCGACGGAGGGGGACGGGGTCGTGACCGCGTGGTTCGAGTTCGACGAGACGGCGGTCGGCCGCGGCAACGGGCTGCTGCGACTCACGGACGAGGGTGCCTGGACTTTCCTCACGGCGCTTCAGGAGCTCAAGGGGTATGAGGAGCCGCGTGGCACGCGGCGGCCGATGGGTGCCGAGCACGGTGCCGACAAGCACCGCCTGACCTGGCTGGAGCGGCGCCAGCAGGAGGTGGAGAGCCTCGGCAGCGCCGAGCAGCCCTACGTGCTTATCGTCGGCGGTGGGCAGGGCGGCATCGCCCTCGGCGCCCGGCTGCGACAGCTCGGGGTGCCGTCCCTGGTCATCGACAAGCACCCCCGACCGGGCGACCAGTGGCGGAGTCGCTACAAGTCGCTGTGCCTGCACGACCCGGTCTGGTACGACCACCTGCCCTACCTGAAGTTCCCCGACAACTGGCCGGTCTTCGCCCCCAAGGACAAGATCGCCGACTGGCTGGAGGCCTACACCAAGATCATGGAGGTGCCCTACTGGGGCAGCACCGTGGCCACGAGCGCGACCTACCACGAGGACGCGGGGGAGTGGCTGGTCGAGGTGGAGCGGGAGGGCAAGCCGCTGACGCTGCGCCCCACGCACCTCGTGCTGGCCACGGGGATGTCCGGCAAGCCGAACGTCCCTGACATCCCCGGCCAGGACGTGTTCAAGGGCGACCAGCAGCACTCGTCCGCCCACCCTGGCCCGGACGCCTACGCGGGGAAGAAGGTCGTGGTGATCGGCAGCAACAACTCCGCCTTCGACATCTGCGGGGCGCTCTGGGAGCACGACGCGGACGTGACGATGGTGCAGCGCAGCTCCACGCACATCGTCAGGAGCGAGACGCTCATGGACATCGGCCTGGGCGACCTCTACTCCGAGCGGGCCCTGGCGGCGGGGGTGACGACGGAGAAGGCCGACATGACCTTCGCCTCGTTGCCCTACCGGATCATGCACGAGTTCCAGATCCCGCTCTACGAGCAGATGAAGGAGCGGGACAAGGACTTCTACGACCGGCTGGAGAAGGCGGGCTTCTGGCTCGACTTCGGCGAGGACGGCTCCGGTCTGTTCATGAAGTACCTGCGGCGCGGCTCCGGCTACTACATCGATGTCGGCGCCGCCGAGCTGGTCGCGGACGGCGAGGTCAAGCTCGTCCACGGACAGGTCGATCACCTCACCGAGGACGCGGTCGTGCTGGGGGACGGCACCGAGCTGCCGGCGGACCTCGTCGTCTACGCTACGGGCTACGGGTCGATGAACGGCTGGGCGGCCGACCTCATCAGCCAGGAGGTGGCGGACAAGGTCGGCAAGGTCTGGGGTCTGGGCTCGGACACCACCAAGGACCCGGGCCCGTGGGAGGGCGAGCAGCGGAACATGTGGAAGCCCACGCAGCAGGAGGCCCTGTGGTTCCACGGCGGCAACCTGCACCAGTCCCGGCACTACTCCCTCTACCTGGCCCTGCAGCTCAAGGCCCGGTTCGAGGGGATCGAGACTCCGGTCTACCGGCTGCAGGAGGTGCACCACCTCAGCTGAGCCCGACCGGGTGCGGTGACCATGGGCGCTGGCTACCATCGGCCATGGTCACCGCCGCATTCGTCGCGCCGTTCCTCCTGGAAGCCACCCGCCGGTTCGTCCTGGCCGCAGCGCGCGTGCCGGGGGTCCGCCTCGCCGTCATCACCGCCACGCCCTGGGACCAGCTCGATCCCGAGCTGAAGGACGCGGTCGCCGGCCACTGGCAGGTCACGGACGGCCTGGACCCGCAGCAGATCGCCGACGCCGTCCGCGGGCTGCGGTCGCAGGTCGGCGAGGCCGAGCGGCTCGTCGGCATCCTGGAGCAGCTGCAGGTGCCGCTCGCGCAGGTCCGGAACGCACTCGGCATACCGGGCATGGACGAGCAGAGCGCCCGCAACGTGCGCGACAAGGCGCAGATGAAGACCGTGCTCCGCGCCGCCGGGCTGCCCTGCGCGCGCCACCAGCTGGTCCACCGGACAGAGGAGGCGCTCGCCTTCCTCGACCTCGTCGGGCTGCCCGTCGTGGCCAAGCCGCCGGACGGCGCCGGAGCCAAGGCCACCTTCCGGCTCGACACCCGCGCCGACGTCGACGCCTGGCTCGAGCTGGCCAGGCGCGACGCGGGCGAGGCGTGGCTGCTGGAGGAGTACCTCACCGGCCGCGAGCACACCTTCGACTCGGTGACGCTCGACGGCGAGACCCTTTTCTCCTCGATCGCCGACTACGTCCCCCCGCCGCTGGAGGTGCTGCGCAACCCGTGGATGCAGTGGCAGGTCGTGCTGCCGCACGCGATCGACGGGCCGGAGTACCGCGAGATCCACCGCGTCGGGCCCGCAGCCCTCACCGCGCTGGGCGTGCGCACCGGCATCTCGCACATGGAGTGGTTCGCCCGGCCCGACGGCTCGGTCGCGGTCTCCGAGGTCGGCGCCCGCCCGCCCGGCGCCCAGCTCGCCAGCATGATCGGCCTGGCCCACGACGTCGACTTCTTCGACCTCTACGCCCGGCTGATGACCCTCGAGCAGTTCGAGCGGCCGGACCGCGTCCACGCGTGCGGCACCGCATACCTCCGGGGTATGGGGCGCGGCCGGGTCCGGGCGGTCCACGGCCTGGACGAGGTGGGCCGCCGGCTCGGGGACATGGTCGTCGACTCCCGCATCCCGCGGCCGGGCACGCCGGCGTCCGGCACCTACGAGGGGGAGGGCTTCGTCACCGTCCGCCACCGCGACACCGACGTCGTCCGCGAGGCCCTCGACCTCATCGTCTCGCGCGTCCGGGTCGAGCTGGTCGAGGCGGAGTAGGGCGATGCCCAACGTCCTGATGATCTCGCCCGGCTTCCCGCTGGAGATCGGGTCCTTCACCCGCGCGCTCGCCCGCACCGGCGCGACCGTGATCGGCATCGGCGACCAGCCGGTCAGCGCCATGCCGGGCACGGCGCGCGACCACCTGGCGCACTACGAGCACGTGCCGCTGGCCGACACCCGTCGGGTCCTCGAGGCGCTGACCGGGCTCGCCCGCAACGTGCGGATCGACCGTGTCGAGTGCCTCTGGGAGCCCTACGTCGTCCTCGCCGCGACCATCCGCGAGCACCTCGGACTGCCCGGCATGAGCGTCGAGCAGGCGACCCGCTTCCGCGACAAGGAGCTGATGAAGAAGGCGCTGGACGGCGCCGGAATCCGCACCCCCCGGCACGCCGGCGCCGAGACCGTCGCCGAGGTCTGGGAGGCGGCCGAGGTCGTCGGCTACCCGCTCATCGTCAAGCCCGTCGACGGCGCCGGCTCGGCCGACACCTACCGCGTCGACACCCCCTCACGGCTGGCAGAGGTGCAGCCGATGCTCGCCCACGTCCGCCGCGTCAGCGTCGAGGAGTTCATCGAGGGGGAGGAGTTCACCCACGACACCGTCTGCGGCGGCGGCGACATCCTCTTCGAGAACGTCAGCTGGTACCAACCCCGGCCGCTCGAGCAGCGCAGCCACGAGTGGGTCAGCCCCGTGACGATCGCGCTGCGCGACACGAGCGACCCTGACCTCGCCGACGGCATCAAGATGGGTCGGCAGGTTCTGAAGGCCCTCGGCCACACCTCCGGCTTCACCCACATGGAGTGGTACCGCAAGGCCGACGGCGAGGTCGTCTTCGGTGAGATCGGCGCCCGACCCCCGGGCGCCCGGACCGTGGACGTCATGAACTACGCCACCGACGCCGACCTCTTCCACACCTGGGCGCTCGCGGTGACGACGGGCACGGCGCCGCCCCTGGAGCACCGCTACAACGCGGCCAGCATCTTCAAGCGGGCGCAGGGCTCGGGCCGGATCTCCCGCATCGAGGGCCTCGACCGGCTGCTGCGCGAGGAGGGGGAGAAGGTCTGCGTCGTCGACCTGTTGCCGGTCGGTGCGCCCCGCCGCGACTGGCGCGCGACCCTGCTCTCCGACGGCATGGTCATCGCCCGCGACCCCGACCTGGACGAGCTGATGCGCGTGCTGAGGAGGTTCGCGACCGAGCTGCAGCTCTACGCCGAGTGACGGGGTATGCCGTCAGGCGTCGGCCGCCACCGGCTCGCGCAGCACGTGGACCGAGCAGTGCGCGTGGCGCACGACGCCCGCGGCGGTCGAGCCGAGCAGGAGGTGGCGCCAGTCGGGCTGGCTGGAGGCGACGACGATGCAGTCGTGGCCCTCCTCCTGCGCGAGGTCGACGATGGCCCGGGCCGGGTAGCCGTGCCTGACCACGACGTCCACGCCGAGGTCGCGCATCTCCTGGACCACCTCGTCGGCCGCCGCCCGCTGGCTCTCCTCGAAGACGGGCTCGACGACGTAGGCCTCGGAGGCCATGTAGCGCGGCAGGTCCTCCAGCACCGTGACCGCGCTGATGGTCCCGTCGGGGGACAGGAGCGCGCGGGCGACCTCCAGCGCCCTCGTCGTCTCCTCACCGTGGCCCGGGGCGACCGGGACGAGGATCTTGTCGTAGGACATGGTGTCTCCTCTCCGGGCACCGGCCTCGGCCGGATGGGGACGCCGGTGGCACCGATCCGCTACTCACCATGGTAGTGACCGGTGGTGCGGGGCGTCGGGGCTCGAAAGACGGGGGCCCGGCCTCTCATCACTCCCACTCGTCGTCCGGCGGCAGGATCGCGCCGAGGAGCTCGCGGGGTCGGCCCGGGCCGGCTTCCATCTCGTAGGTCCGGCCGTCGGGGAGCACAACGATCGGGCCACCGCCGTCGATGGGCTGCCCGGGGTGGTCCGGATCGGTGTGCCCGACGATCCAGAGGTCGAGGTAGGGGTTGGGGCATACGTAGCCCTCGTGGACGACCATGCTCGACCCCTCCCCGACGAGGTGCGCACGGGCGCGAGCCACCGCAACCTGCTTTGTCATCGTCAAGTCGCTGGTCGCGTGGCGTGGCGGCAGGAAGAGGGCATCCTCATGGGCGACGAGGGAGCGAGCGGGACTGTCGTCGAGGTCCCAGGAGAGCTCGGCGGGGATGTCATTCTCGAGGCGCCGCCGCTCTGCCAGCTCCGGGAACCAGCCGTCGCCCCCCTCGTCCTCAAGGATGTGCCGGCGCACGTCGTCGAGGGCGTCACGCCATACGTGCTCGTCGACGTAGGCGACCACCTCGTGCAGCACCCTCAGGCGGACGTCCTCGAAGGCGTCCAGCTCGCCCAGCCCGTAGACCTCGGCGATGCGCTGGAGCTGACCCCAACGCTCGCGACCCTGGCGCCGGCGCCGCTCGCGGGCATAGCTCACCGTCGCGCTCGCCGACTCGGCCCCCTCGAGCTCGGCGAGCATCAGCTCGTCCTCGGTCACCGACCTCTGCCGTCGTCCACCCTTGACCATCCCGACCACCTCTCATCCGTCGCTACAGCGTCCCAGGAGGGTCTGACAGGCCCTCGCCGCTCCTCGTCGCGCTCGACGCATCCGTCCGGGTCCGCGTGAGTCGGGTACTGTCCTGGCCGAGACCAAGAGGTGGGGGACCATGCGCAGGAGATCGACTCGTCTGCTGACCGCCGGCCTGGCCGGGGCTTTGCTGACCCTGGCAGGTTGTGAGGGGGACGCAGCGCAAGACGCACCGACCGTCGCCGGGGCGACGGCGTCGCCGACTCCTGACGATGCCAACCGGACGACGGCCGCGCCCACGACGGCCGCAGCCGCCGAGGAGATCTCCGCCGAGGATACGGCTGACGCGGCGTCAGCGACGACGCCTGCCGCCGCGACGCCGACGCCCACCGAGGAGGCTGCAGCTGCCACGACCGAGGAAGAGGCGGCGGCGGCCGAACCGGCTCCGGCGGGCGACGTGATCGTGGTCCAGGAGGGGGCGGTCTTCACGACGCCCGCCCAGGCGGCCTTCTGCTCCTTGTCGGCCCCGACCGGGGGTATGGCGGCCACGGTCACCTGCGAGGTGGGGGAGAGCAGCGTCCCGCCCGGCGAGGAACTCATGGGACTCTGCCCCAGCGACGGGTACGGGTGGTACTTCAACTTCTTCGAGGATGCCGGGCACGGGGGCTTCTGGTGCAACCACCACGAGGGGATCGTGCACCTACCAGGCGGGGACCTGGCCGGCGACCCGTGGGTGGACCAGAGCCAGGTCCACGTGACGGACCGGGGGACGCGGGTGCCGATCCTGGGCTACGGACGGGTGCTGCGGGCAGGCAACCTGTCTTGCAGCGTGCAACCGGACGGGCTCACCTGTGCCAGCCCCGTGACCGGACACGGTTTCACCGTGAACACCGCGTCATACGTGTCCTGGTGAGGGGCGGCTTCCCGTTTCCTTGAGGACTCTGGCGCCTCCTCGGCCGTGACGCGCCGGAGCGATGGCGGCATGGCATAGACGTGGCATGATCGTGGCATGGCAAAGGTGAGGGTGAGCACGACGGTCGACGCGGACCTTCTTGCGCGCGCGCGGAAGATCTTCTCCGGCCGGACCGACGCTTCATTGGTCGAGGCGGCCCTGGAGGCGCTCCTGCAGCAGCACCGGTCCGCCGAGATCGACGCGGCCTACCTGCGTGCCTACCGGGACACCCCGGTGGACCAGCGCGACGACTGGGGTGACCTCGCGGCCTTCGCGGACGCCGCCGCCAGGCGGTGACCGTGACACTTCCAGCCCGAGGCGAGCTCTGGTGGGCGGACCTGGACGAGGCCGGGGCGAGGCCCGTCGTCGTCGTGAGCCGCGACGCGGCGATCGCCGGGCGTCGGCGCGCGCTGGTGGCACCGTGCAGCACGGTCATCCGGGGCCTCCCGAGCGAGGTGCTGCTGGAGCCAGGTGCGGAGCCGGTGGATCGCCTCTGCGCGGCGCAGGCGGACTCGCTCACCGACCTCCCCGTAGCCGTCCTGACTCGTCGGCTGGGGCGGGTCAGTGACCACGCGATGCGTCAGCTCTGCACTGCGCTCAACGTCGCGGCAGGGTGCACCGGCGCCTGACCGGAGCCCTACTCGAAGCTGATGCTGATCTGGGTGAAGCCCAGGGCGCCCAGGAGCCCTCGCAGCATGGACTCGGTGTTGTCCTCGGCCAGGTCGAGCAGCATGTCCTCGCCGCCGGCGGCGGCCTCCATCTGCTCGACCGCCTTCAGCTGCGCCTCGCGCTCGAGCTCGGAGCCCTGGAAGCGGTTGATGATCCCCTGGTCGTGGCTGACGACGTAGCTGGCCTCCAGGTCGAGGGAGGGTGTGCCGACCGTGGGGGCGGGGAGGGTGATCGACACCATCGTGCCGTCGTCGGACACGGTGACGCTCTCCTCGTCCAGACCGCTGAAGTCCACCACCCCGTCGACGGTGCCCTTGCCGACGTAGAGGACCCGTTCGCCGCTGATCCACCCGGGGACGAACCTCGTGTCATTCTCGATGTCGACGACGGTCTCGTAATAGCCGCTGGCTGCGTGGAAGTCGCTGATCTCGGTGAGCGACTCGAGGACGGACGGCCCGGTGCGGTCGACCGTCTCCTCCGCGAAGGGGTTCCAGGACGGCCGGAGATCGAGGACCCCCGCCGCCCCGACGAGAGCCAGGACCAGCACGGGCACGAGCAGAACGGCCCCCAGGACCGCTGGCCAGCGTCGTCGCATCCGGGGAGGCTATCAGCGCGACAAGCCCAGCGGCGCGAGCTGCATGCCCTCGGCGTCGAAGTTGTCCGGGCGCAGCCAGCGCTCGAAGGCGCTGCGCGCTCGGCGGCCACTCGCTGTCGAGCATGGAGTACCAGGCCGTGTCCCGGTTGCGGCCGCGGTAGACCACGGCCTGCCGGAAGGTGCCCTCGTAGGTGACCCCAGCCGGAGCGCCGCCCGCCGCGACGGCGCGTTGAGGCTGTCGCACTTCCACTCGTAGCGCCGGTAGCCGAGTCCTCGAAAGACGTGCCGCATCAGCAGGTACTGCGCCTCCGTCGACGCGGGCGTGCGCTGAAGGGTGCGCGAGAAGACGACGGTGCCGACCTCGACGACGCCGTTGTCCGGGTCCTGGCGCATGAGCGCCAGGTGCCGAGCGCCGCCCGGTCGCGCCGCGTCGACGACGGCGAAGTTGAGGCGGGTCGAGGCTCTGCGCGGCGGTGACCGCCCAGGCACGGTAGGCCTCGATGGTGCGGAACGGACCGAGGATAGATAGGTCCAGGCGCGGTCGTCGAGTGCCTCGGAGTAATGCGGCGTGCAGGTCGGCGGCGTGCCGGTCAGGGTCGAGGGGCTCGAGGGTGCAGTACCGACCGGGCAGGACGGCCGGACCCGGGCGCCTCGCCGGCCGCCACCCCGGGAGCGCGTCGCCGACCGGCTGAGCGTCCTCGTCCCGTGCCGTCATCGTCACCCTCTCCGGGGGTCAGCGCGCCGGCTTCAGGCCGCAGGGAACGCGCCGGCGAGCCGACCATACACAGCGGCAATCTCTCTTCGGTCAGCGGACCGGGGCCGCCACCGTGGCCGCCAGCTTCCTCGCCACGTGACGGTGACGTCGCGGACGACGAAGTCGCCGCCCAGCAACGGCCAGTCGGCCTCGACGAAGCAGAGCACGCTGCGCACGTCGACGGCGTCGTCGCCCAACGCACCGCTCACGCGGGCCTGCTTGAGGCCGCCATCCACAGCTTGGTGCAGTCGCGTCGGCCGACGAGCAGTTTCTCGGTGCGGGGCGTGAACAGGCCACCCTCGACGACACGGTGGGGTCTGCCCTGGTAGCGCTTGGCGTCGACGACGTAGACCCCGGTCGGACAGACCACCAGGTGGTCGAGGTTGGCGCGGCTCCCCGGGATGCCTCGGTCGTGCAGCACCCGCCCAGGGGGCCGGCGAGGGTCGAGCCGACGCCCGAGCCGCTCCTCGCCGACCGCACCGGTCGCCCAGGCCTTGGTGGTCTGCGGGTCGTCCGAGACAGCCAGGATGAGACCGCCGAGCCGAGGGTGCTTCTGCCGAATCCGTTCCTCCCGCTTCGCGACACGTCGCTCGTGCTCTCGGCGGGCGGACGACCCGGCCACCCCCGGCGAGTGTCCTCAGCCGGCGCCCAGCGTCCCCGGCGCCCGGGGGTTCGCAGGCCAGGCAGAGGACCGACTTCGTCCCGGCGTCGTAGAAGCACGCGTGCCCCGCGGAAGCTCAGTGGTGCACTCACGGCACCGACCGGCGTACCGCAGGCGCATCTCGCGGGCGCCCGGGCTCGGGGGAGTCGGCTCTGTCGCGGTTGCTTCCCTCCTTCAGAAAGGTGGCCGACGGATGCCGGCCACGGTGGCGCCGGTCCCGCCCGGCACCGGGCAGGGTGTTGCACGTGTACGTGCACGCCGGGAAGGTGCTGCAGCCCCAGAAGTGGCCGGTCCGTCCGGACCGCGGGCGGAGCACCCCGACCCTGCACCCGGGGCAGTGGGTGGCGACCGGCCTCGGGCCGACGTCTCGTTACCAGCCCGTCCTGGATCAGCTCGGTGACGAAGGGGGAGCCGTTGTGCTCGGGGGCGAGCAGCAGGACCCCTCGGCGGGCCCTGGTGAGAGCCACGTAGAAGAGCCGGCGCTCCTCGGCGTGGGGGTAGGCGTCGCCGCCGGTCATCGCGAGCGTCAGGACCGGGTCGTCCGCGATCCGGCTGGGGAAGGCGTAGGACCCGGACGAAAGGTTCGGCACGATGACGTAGTCGGCATCGAGCCCCTTGGCCGAGTGGATGTGCGGAAGGCCAGCCGGATGCCCGGAGGACAGGCGCGAGGCATGAGGTTGCGGTCCTGGTGGTAACGCCCGAGGACGTCGACACTCACCGAGTCAGCGGAGATGGCGCCCCCGCGGATGGCGTCGTGCAGCTGGCCGAGGAAGTCGGCGATCGCGCGGGGGACCTCGGCCGCGCTCGGCACCGTGCGCACCTGCACTCCCTCGTGCGCGGCCGGGTCGATCGGCCGGTCGTTCACGGACACGACACGTGCTTGGTCACCTGGTCGGGGTCTTGCTCACGAAGTGCGCCGCGGTGTGCGTGATCGACTGGTGGCACCGGAAGGTCCGGGTCAGCTGCACCGTGGGCCCGGGACCGAAGCGGTTGTGGAAGCGTGTCACCACGCTCAGGTCGGCGCCGGCGAAGCGGTTGATGGACTGCCAGTCGTCCCCGACGGCGAGCAGATGCCGACCGGGCTGGGCCACCAGAGCCCGGGTGAGCCGCGCCCGTGCCTGGCTGGCGTCCTGGAGCTCATCGACCATGACCAACCGGTAGGGGCTGACGTACCTGCCGGACTCGAGGTGGTCGGCGGCCTGCACGAGCATGTCCTCGAAGTCGACGAAGCCGCCCGCAGCGAGCCGTGCCTGCCAGGCGTCGTGGATGGGCCAGTAGAGATCGAGGAAGATGCTGGCTCGGGCCTTGTTGCGGACGCGGCCGGCGTCAAGGCGTCGCTCGACCTCTCGCCGGTCCAACGAGTTCGCCTTGACGTGCAGCATGAAGGTGCGCACGAGGCGGAGCATGTCGACGTCGGTCACCACCTTGACGCCCCGCACGGGCGGTCGGTCAGGGTTCCAGTCCAGGCTGATGCCGTGTCGCGTCAACTCCTCTCGGAGCCGGTCAAAGTCCGTCCTGGCCATCACGCCGGCCCAGGTTGTCTCGAACAGGGTCGTGCCGCGGTCCTGGTGCAACTCCCTCTTCCACTGCATGTCCGCGGCGTAGCCGGGCCAGTCCGCCGGAGGGTTCCCGTCCGCGTCCAATCCCCAGTGCTCGTGCCAGACGTCGATGTCTGGGTAGTAGAAGTCCGGGTGGTACTGCCGGTGCTCTGCGTCCGCGACGTCGTGCGAGTATTTCCGTTCGTACTCGTAAGGCACGCCGTTCAGGAAGAGCCAGTTCGCCACCTGAAGCTCGCCCTGACTCCGGACGATCTCTCCCGCCCATGGTCTTCAGGCCAGATGTGCGGTTAGCAGCATCCCAAGCGTCGGGCTCCACCGTGTCTGACGGGGCCTCAGATGCGTGGAACAGCAGCAGGCGGAACCAGTCCCAGGCGTCCTTGAACCGGGGGTCGGCGGCCTTCAGCTCTGCCACGATCTCCGACAGGACACCCAGCTCGTTTTTGTCGGTCAGCCAGGGCGCGACCGTCGGCTTGCGACCGGTGGCGCGGCCGATGACCTTCAGCCCGAAGGCGTGGAAGGTGGTGGCCTCGACCCCCTCGGCGGGCAGGCCGGCCGCCGCGAACCGGGTCTGGATGCGGGTCTGGAGCTCGGTGGCGGCGTCCTTGTTGAAGGCGAGCAGCACGATCTCCTCCGGCCTGGCCAGCTCCCGGGACACGGCATACGCGGCCCGGGACACCATGACCGACGTCTTGCCCGACCCGGCGGCGGCGATGACGTTCACCCGGTTGTCGTAGGTCACGACGGCAAGGGCCTGTTCGTGGGTCAGCGGGCTGCTCTCGACCGTGTCGAAGAACTGCCGGTGGGACCGGATGACCGCAGCGGCGACCTCGTCGTTGACCGTCCGCACCCACCGACGCGTGCCATCCTGGGTCAGCCACAGGGGCCCGGCTCCCAGCGCATTGCCGGCGACGGCCGGTTCTACGTCGGCGATGCCTGGGCGGGTGGAGAGCACCGCGGTGACCTCCTCCTCGGTGATCCACCGGAGGTCTCGCCGAGCTGTCTCGATCGTGGCCGAGAGCTTCTCGGTCCAGGCGGCGAGAGACCTGGACAGGGCATCCTGCACCGCCTCCTCGAGGCGTCGGCCCTCGTCCCCGGACAGGCCGCGCAGGATCCCGGCTCGGTCTGGCACGCCGGCGACGTTCACGGTGGTCCGCCACCATCGACGGGTCACCGAGATCCGGTCGGCCCCCGAGTCGGGGATGTGCATCTCGTCGGGGCCGTGACGCAGCACGAATCCGTCGTTGCGACGGACGAGCACCCAGTCCTCACCGTGCGGCGTGGTCCCACGCCACATGACGGCTACCGCCATGGGTCACACCCCCTCATCGTCCAGGGACGCCCGCCGCACCCCCTGCCCCTGCTCTCAACCGGGGCACGCGCACCTCGGACGCGACGTTGCGTCCAAGGCTGAGACAGCCCGGAAGGCCGGACGTTAGCAGAGTTCCTGTCGCTGGTGGAGGCATCGCCCCGCCCGCTCAGCTCCCCAGGTATGCCGCCCGCACCCGCTCGTCCTGCTGCAGCGCCGCGACCGCGTCCTCGACGACGACCTCGCCGCGGGTGAGCACGTAGCCGCGGGAGGCGACCTTGAACGCCGCCCGCGCGTTCTGCTCCACCAGCAGCAAGGTGGTGCCCTCGCCGACGAGCTGCACGAGCTTGTCGACGACCTCGTGCACGGCCAGCGGCGCCAGGCCCAGCGACGGCTCGTCGAGGAGCAGCACCTTGGGCCGGCTCATCAGGGCCCGGCCGATGACCATCAGTTGCTGCTGGCCGCCGAGAGCGTGCCGGCGAGCTGCTGGACCGCTCGCGCAGGATGGGGAAGAGGTCGAGCATGTGGTCGACGTCGGCGCGGACCTTCGCGTCGCGCCGACGCGTGTAGGCGCCGAGCCACAGGTGGTCGATGACCGGCAGGCCGGGAAGACCTGGCGGCCCTCCGCACCAGCCCGATGCCGGCGCGGGTGCGCTTCTCCGGGCTCCAGGTCGTGATGTCCTGACCGGCCAGCACGACCCGGCCGGCGGTCGGCCGCAGGTGCCCGGCGATGGTCTTGAGCAGCGTCGTCTTCCCGGCGCCGTTGGAGCCGATGATCGTCACCGCCTCGCCCTCGTCGACGTGCAGTGAGACGCCGTGCAGCGCCTCGATCCGCCCGTACCCCGACCGGACGTCCGTCACCTCCAACAGGCTCATGCGGTGCCCTCCTCGGCGTGCAGCTCGTCCAGGGTCTCGCCGAGGTATGCCGCGCGCACGCGCTCGTCCTGGCGCACCTGCTCCGCGGGCCCGTCGGCGAGGAGCTCGCCGAGCTTGAGCACGAGGACCCGGGCTGACGTCCATGACGGCGGCGACGTCGTGCTCGACGAGCAGCACCGTGACGCCGGTGTCGGCGACATCTCGCATCAGCGCGGTCAGGTCGGCGCTCTCGGCCCGGGACAGCCCGGCGAGCGGCTCGTCCAGCAGCAGCAGCCGCGGCTCGGAGGCGAGCGCGCTGGCGATCTCCACCCGCCGCTGCATCCCGTAGGACAGCGACGTGACCATCGTCTCCCCGTGCTCCTCCATGCCGACCCGCTGCAGGAGCTCGCGGGCACGGGCGCGGTGCACGGCCTCTCCGCCGCGCAGCCCGAGCATGGAGCGCAGGGCACCGGCCCGCACGAACTGCTCGCGGGCCACGAGCACGTTCTCCTCCACCGTCAACGACCCGAAGACCTGAAGGTTCTGGAAGGTGCGGGCGACACCGGCCTTGTTCATCCGGTCCGGGCGCAGCCCCGTGACGTCGGTGCCGTCCAGGTGGATCGTCCCGCTCGTGGGGGTGATCGCCCCGAACACCATGTTGAAGAGCGTCGTCTTGCCGGCGCCGTTGGGCCCGATCAGCCCCACGACCCCGCCGGCGTCGTGGCGCACCGTCACGTCCTTGACCGCCGTCACGCCGCCGAAGCGCTTGGTCAGTGACGCGATCTCGATCGCGATCGGGGCGCGGGTGTCCTCGCCCGGGCGACCGTCGGCCTCAGCTGCGCTCACAGCGCCTGCTCCTTGCGTCGTCCGGGCAGGGCGTCGGCGACCGTCCCCGCCACGCCCTTGGCATGAAGAGCAGCACGACGACGAGCGCCACGCCATACACGATGATCTCGAACTGGCCGCCGACGTTGGGGAAGACAAGAGGCGGTCTCCTTGGCCGCGTGCGACAGCGCGATGACGATGAACGACCCGACCGCCGCGCCCCAGACCGTCCCGACCCCGCCGACGGTGGCCATGATGAGGATCTGGATCGACAGCAGCAGGTCGAGGGTGTGGTAGTCGACGAAGGCGATCCAGTGCGCCTGCAGGCTGCCCGCCAGCGCCGCGAGGACCGCCGCGACGACGAAGGCCGTGCGCTTGTGCCGGGCGGTGCTGATGCCCGACGACGACGCCGCGATCTCGGAGTCGCCCAGTGCCAGTAGCGAGCGGCCGAACATCGAGCCGAGCATGTTGCGCACCAGCACCACGGCGACGAAGAGGATCGCCGCGGCGAGGTAGTAGAAGGACAGGTCGTCGCGGAACGCCATGGTGCCGATCGCCAGGTCGGGCACGCCGAAGATGCCGGAGGCGCCGCCGGTGATGCTCACCTGCCGGGCGACGAAGCCCAGGGTCAGCCCGAACGCGATCGTCGCCAGGGCCAGGTAGTGCCCGCTCACGCGGAAGATCCCCAGGCCCACGAGTATGCCGTCGCGCCGGCCAGGAGCATCCCCACCAGCATCGCGACGATCGGCGACAGGTTGGCCGACGTCGTGAGGATGGCCGAGCTGAACGCGCCCATCCCGAAGAACGCCGCCTGGCCGATGGAGATCTGGCCGGCGTGGCCCATGAGCACGACGAGGCCGAGCGCGGCGATCGCCATGACGGCCATCTGCACGCCGGTCGACATCGTGAAGAAGGGCACGCGGGTGAATACCGGCGGCACCAGCAGCAGCGCCGCGGCGAACACGGCATACGGGAGCAGCCCGCGCAGGCGGCTCATACGCGGGCCTCCTGCACCGAGCGGAGCAGGCCCTGGGGCCGCAGCAGCAACACCAGGAAGAGGATGGCGAAGGTCACCGCGTCCTTGTAGCCCGAGGGCAGCCAGCCGGAGGCCAGCGACTCGATGACGCCGATGCTCAGCCCGCCGACGACCGCGCCGGCGGGGGAGTGCAGGCCGCCGATGACCGCGGCGGTGAAGCCCTTGAGGCCCAGCGCCACCCCGATGCCGGCGTCCGGCGCCTGCAGCGGGGCCAGGATCACCCCGCCGACCGCGCCGAGGGCACCGGCCAGCATGAACGCCAGCATCGACATCCTGCTCGGGGAGATGCCGACCGAGCGGGCCGCGTCCTTGTTCATCGCCACGGCGCGCATCGCCCGGCCTGTCATCGTCCGGGTGAGGAACCACCACAGCGCGACCACGACCAGCGCGGTCGTGCCGACGACCCAGAGGTACTGCGGCAGGATCACCACCGACCCGACCCGGATCGGACCACCTTGCGAGAAGTTGGGCGCGAAGTGCGGGTCGGTGCCCGAAGAGCACCAGCGTTGCGCGGCGGCGAGGATAGCGATCCCCCGGCTCCGTCCAGCGGGCGGCGTGTCCCCTGTAGGGGAGCACGGTGTGAGTGAACTAACCTGTGGCCTTCCCCGGCCAGCCCGGCCTGACCCTCTGTCAGGACTAGGTGGTAGGCATGGCAGCACCGATCAACGAGGGTAGGAGATAGGCGTGTCTATAGAGGAGCCGATGGCGAAGGCGGAAGCATCCCCTGGAGTCTCCCCACGAAACACACTCAATGATCTGACCGCCAAAGAGTGGCTGAGCGAAAGCGTCAGTGTCTGGACACAGCGTGGACTGGACTCGGGCGGCCCACCCCGAGGCAAAGATCGAGCGCCAGCACCTGCCCCATTCTCGTTCCAAGATGTTGGTCGTGTCATCGCAATGTTGACCAAGCGAAATATGACTGTCCTTGACCCATTTGTGGGAGTGGGCTCGACCCTGAAAGCGTGTGCCCTTCTCGGTAGGCGGGGCATAGGAATCGAACTCAACCCAGTATTCGCCGAGCTGGCACGGAAAAGGTTGGGTGAAGAGTTGCCGGAAAACTTGGATCCGTCAAGCCAAATCATCCATGAAGGCGACGCGCGGATTGTCGGCGCGCAACTTGCGCCAAACACCGTTGACCTTATCGTACAAGCCCTCCATACTGGGGAATCCTAAATAAGAAGCCCGATCACAAGGTGAAGTCCGAGCGGATAGCAAACGACTTGTCAGTAAATTATGGTGACGACTCGCGGGACCTAGCGAACATTGACAAATATGACGAATTTGTAGCAGAACTAGCGGACACTTTGAGTACAAGTGCAGGCGCTCTCCGCGCGAAGAAGCACCTCGCGTTGATAGTAGGCGACTTCAGACACGGAGGGCGATATTACCCCTTCCATGCAGATATTGCCCGAGAAATGGAAGTCCGCGGTTTCGTGCTGAAAGCGATGAACGTTCTATATCAGCGCCACAAAAGAGTATTCCCATACGGCTACCCAGCCGCCTACGTCTCGAACGTGCACCACCAAAATATTGTAATCCTGCGCAAGGAGGCCGCGTGACTGACATTCAAGTGGGGGTGCATCAAGGCGACAGTGTGGAACTGCTTCAGACGTTACCTGATGGCGCCGCACGACTTATTATTGCCGATCCGCCATACAATCTCGGTCCCAAGTTCGGAATCGATCGCGAGTGGATGAAGTCGGATGACTGGCTACCGTGGTGTGAGACGTGGCTTAGAGAATGTGCGCGCATCCTGACCGATGACGGATCGATTTTCGTTTACGGAATACACCACTATGTCGGCTACGTCCAAACCCTTCTTTACGATCTTGGTTTACGTTACCGAAGGCTTATAGTTTGGAACTATGAGAACGGATGGAGTAGATCGAGAAAAACCTTGGCGACGCATTACGAGCCCATCCTATGGTTCTCGAAATCAGAGGCCTTCTACTATGACCCCATACGGGAGCCATACAAAAGCACAGAACGTCTCAAGCATCCCATACGCAAGGGTGAATTAGTCTGGACCCCACATCCAGATGGCCGCTTAGCTGGAGACGTTTGGCGTTTTCCAGTGCTGGCTGGACGCCGCTTCCGTGCCGAAAAAGTGGATCATCCTACCCAAAAGCCGCTAAGCTTAACGAACCGCATCGTCAAGCATTGGTCTGAGCCTGGCGACCTTATAGTTGTTCCTTTCGGCGGTAGCGGAACAGAGTGCGTCAGTGCGCTAATGCATCAGCGCCGGTTTTGGGCGGCTGAAATCAATCCCGCGTACGTGCAACTCGCTAATGACCGCATCTCAAGCATTAAGTCAGATGAAGCCCTATTCTAGCCTATTTTGCGGGGGCAACTCCGTGGGCCGCAGTGAGGGCTGCCCCAAAACTTTCCTCGAGCCATTCCGCATTGCTGACTTCGTCGGTATCGACGTATGCGCCATCGTCGATTACATTCAATAGACGGCGATGGCCATCGCGAATCCCAAGTATACTGCGGCTAGGGGGACTGTCCGCATGCGCACGTCAAGGTACCTTTTGGCGTCGGCAAGGATTCTGTAGTAATCGGTCCGCAAGTTTGGCTGGAGAGGCATCACGATGATGGGTACAATGCGTTTTCGCTCGATCTTAAGTCGCGACACTGCGATAGCGAATCCCGTGAAGGCGGCGGTGGGCGTCCAAGGACACAATGCTGGGTCAAGCTGACTGACATGCCGAGAAGCCCATCTCCAGTATTCACGGTGGGTGGTGACTCACTACGCAACCTCTGCCCAGTCGGCGTTGTCACCGATATTGCCCATTCGTGCAGACACTGCCTGTGACCAGGAAAGCATTCCTCACAAGGCGCCGGAAGCCCAAGCGCGTGTTGAGCAGAACCCGGCGTTCGAGTGTTCTAAGCAGTTGACGCACCACCAAGTTGCCGTCTGTGAAGGGCAGGCTCGTAGCTAAGTAGCGCAGCAGCTCGGCGTCTCCGCGACTCAAACTCTCTAAAGGGGACCATGGAGCCTTCCGCAGCGGCACCTACCTGCGCTTCACTAGTTGCTGGGTCTAGGTGAATTGCACCTACGGGACATCTGGTGACGCACAGCCCACAACCGATGCACCTGTCGGGGTCGATTACGGGGGCCTCCCCAACTTTGATAGAGAGCGCGTCAGTCGGACACACTAATCTGTCGGGATTTAGCGATAAGGGTGCTGGTATGTGGCGCGCAACTTCTTGAGGCGTGAACCACGTGCAGGGCGCGTCCGCACAACGCCAGCATTGAGCCGTTGAGCCGTCAAGCATTTGAAGTGGTGCAAAATGCTTACGCAGATTTGTCGCTGGTGAATAGGGAATTTGTGGGACGCCGCCTGAGGCCGCGGCCCGACCGATTGGCCTCATAGGGTGCCTTTCAGTGAAGTCAGTATGTCGCGGTCAAAGGCTTGGCCTGTGATGTTTACGGAAATCAAAATTTCGTATAGACGTCGTAGGGAAATAATTCCGATGCGAATGCCGTAGGCACTTTCGATGTCGTCCAACAGTTCTCGAATTCCCGATCTGGCAGGCGGATTAGCAAAACCAACGACGAGGCTAGATGAGGCACTCAGCGTTGTGTGACCCGACATGCGAGCCAGGGCTAGCTTGTTTTCAAGCGCTTGCTGAATGGCTTTGACGTTTACCGCCTCGACCTCCGTGCGCGACTTAACCTCGACAGGTATTGGGTCGCTGGGGTGCGTTAAGATGAGATCAATGCGGTTACTGGTGTCCCCCTGATTAGAAACAACGGCAGGTACTCCGATCGCCTTGAACAGGCTGCCAACGAGAGGATAGAAGTGCGCCGCTCGGAGGCTAGCAGCGGCGCCCATGGCGCTCTCCACGAGGTGCTCCAGGCTCGCCGGGTCGATCGAGGTGTCACGAGTGGCGTCGGTTAACCAGTTTGAGAAGTACTCAGGAGTACTCTCCTCGGCACATTGACACTGTGAGGTTGGCTGGCCCACGTACGTTCCCGCCTCGGTGTATGCAAAAGCACCAACGGGGCACCGCACTGTGCAGATGCCGCACCCGATGCATCCATCCTCCACCTCCATTGACCCGTCCTCCTTGGAAGGTCGAAGGACGTCGACGGGGCAAAGGTCGGATGGCATGCCCACGGCAGCCGTGTTGATTGTTCGGCACGGCTGATCTGGACATCGGAGACAGACGGAGGTGTGGGAATGGCCGGCGCCATCAGTCATGAAGCCCTGAAGGTTCGTTCCGCCTCGGTGACTCAGCCGCGTCCCGTGAAGGATCACTGGGGGCCACAGTTGCAGCTGGGCTTGAGGGCGTTTCACGGACTGTCTGCTCCTTCGGCGAGGGCCAAGACAGCATCGGTCTCCTGTACAAATGGGGAGAAAAGGATGTCGAGGGGATCGGGGGTTCCCATTGCGTCAAGGATCTTGGCCGAGAGATCCTGGTATTGGGAGAGTTCCGTGGAAAGATTGGGGTATTCGTAGCCTGCGCGCTGCAGCATGACATAATATGTCAGGGATGCAAACGCAGCGCGGTCGTTGCGTGTGAACGACCGTAAATGGGACTCCCTGACATCAATCATGCGTGCGGCATGATGTGCAGTAGCGAGGCCCAGTTGGGATAGACGGATGGCGCGGACCCCGCGCCTATCGGAGTACAACCCCCTGATGGAGTCAGGGGTCCCCCATCGCAGCATTGGCGAAGTAAGGACCCCGACAGGAAAGCGCGTATAATTCTCAAGAGTGGTCAGTTGAACCCCCTCTGCCGCTGCAAAGGCTGCTGCTGCGTCAATGAGTGACCGGAACGGCCCCTTGCGAAGAGCGCGGATGCGCTCGATGGCGTGCGCTAAAGCCCCCGGTGCTTGATCGTCGACGTAGGCCAAGAGTCCCAGGATTATCTCGTGTCGGGTAATGACGCCGTCCAGTTCTGCCGCGAGTTGCAGTAGCCACTTGAAAGGTCGTTGGCTACGAACGCCGTGGTTCTGGGTCGTCTTGTTCGGAAACGTAATCGCAAGCAAGGATTCACGGACCAGCCCGGACCGGTGATGAGCATCCCCGGAGGCATCAGAAATCGTCAGGCCCAAGATGCTGGTTCTGAACGTGAGTCGACTATCGGGGAGGGGTCGTAGCCAGCCCAGCATGCGGTAGATTTCTGAGTACATCTTGAGTTGGTTATATAGAGGGTCGCGGCTTCTGTCGTCCCGTCGGCTGCGTTCGACGGCCATCTGTCCCTGCGCCCCCTGAGACGACGCCTGACCTTCACTTGTGGTAACGGCGGTCATGAAATCTAGATCAAAGGGGTCGCTACCTTCGGCTGCGAGAGTGACGAGATCGAACACGTGCGTCATCCGCTCGATGTCAGAACCTGGATTCGGGAAGCGCAGCTTGCTCACGCACACACCGTCCTCTCGCTCGGGTTGCTTCGCCCGCCACACTAGACTAGTCGTATCGAGTGCGCACCAGCCGCACAGGCGAGTCAGACACGCATGGGACCGCTGCACGGGTAGGTGACATCTGATCTGTGACGCTGCGAGGCGTCGCTGGAAGGATGTGCACCGTGCCCAAGCCCTATCCCCAGGAGTTCCGTGACGACGTCGTGAACGTCGCTCGGAATCGTGAGCCTGGACAGACGATTAAGCAGATCGCGGCCGACTTCGGCATCGCCGAGTCGTGCCTGCGCAACTGGATGCGCGCGGCCGACGTCGCTGACGGCGCCCGGCCCGGGACCACCGCGGCCGAGAACGCCGAGCTGCGCGAGGCCAAGAAGCGGATCCGGTTGCTGGAGCAGGAGAACGAGGTCCTGCGACGCGCCGCGGCCTACCTGTCCCAGGCGAACCTGCCGGGAAAATGATGTACCCGCTCGTCCGCGAGCTGGCCGGCGACGGGATCCCCGTCACGGTGACGTGCCGGGTGCTCAAGATCGCTCGCCAGCCCTACTACCGGTGGCTCGCGGACCCGGTCACCGATGCCGAGCTGGCGGCCGCCTACCGCGCCAACGCCCTGTTCGACGCGCACAAGGACGACCCCGAGTTCGGCTACCGGTACCTGGCCGACGAGGCCCGCGACGTTGGTCAGGACATGTGCGAGCGGACCGCGTGGCGCCTGTGCTCACAGAACGGCTGGTGGTCCGCGTTCGGCAAGAAGCGCGGCAAGAACGGCAAGAAGCCCGGGCCTCCGGTGCACGACGACCTGGTCGAGCGCGACTTCACCGCGCAAGCACCGAACCAGCTGTGGCTGGCCGACATCACCGAGCACCGCACGGGCCAGGGCAAGCTCTACCTGTGCGCGATCAAGGACGTCTTCTCCAACCGGATCGTGGGCTACTCGATCAGCGACCGGATGAAGTCACGCCTGGCCGTCGACGCCCTGAGCAGTGCCGTCGCCCGCCGCGGTGACGTCGCCGGCTGCATCCTGCACACCGATCAAGGGTCCCAATTTCGCAGCCGGAAGCACGTCCGCGCCCTGCACCGTCACGGCATGGTCGGCTCCATGGGCAAGGTCGGTGCGGCCGGTGACAACGCCGCCATGGAGTCCTTCTTCGCCCTGCTCCAGAAGAACGTCCTGGACCGCCGCACCTGGACCACCCGCCAGGAACTGCGCATCGCCATCGTCACCTGGATCGAGCGCACCTACCACCGCCGCCGCCGGCAGGAGGCCCTGGGCCGGTTGACCCCCATCGAGTACGAGACCATCATGACCACACCGGCCGCTCACGCAGCCTGACCCACCCTGTCACCTACCCGTGCAGCAGTCCCCACCGACGAACATCCAGGTCGACCGAGGCGCGGGCTCGGCCCCCGAGCTCGAATCGGCTGCCTGGATCGTGCTCTCGGCGGGCCTGAGGGGCGAACCGTCGCCGCTCACCGGCGCCCCGACGGCGTGGACGTCCAAGGCGGCCGCGGACCTGCATGAGCGACTGCAGCACGACCCGGGCACCGGTGGCTTCATGGACAAGCTGACCGTCCAGATCAGCGACGCCCCGGCGGAAACGATCCTTCTGGCTGCCGAATTGGTCTACCTGCAGTGCGTCGCGCTGTTCGACCTCAAGCCTGCGACGAAGGCGGCCCGTGTCCAAGCCGTGCTCGACCTCCTGCCCGGAAAGCCAGTCCTGCCTCCCGCTCTGCGTGAGCCTCTGAACGCGGGTGGCGCCTTCGCCGGGGGTCAGGGGTGGCACGCGCAGATCGCGCGCCACGTGGAGTGGCTGACCGAGTTCGTGCAGGAGTGGCTCGACCTCGACCCCAGCCGGCGGTCTGCGGCCCTGGCGGACCCGATCCACTTCGCCGAGGTGACCAGCCGGGTCTCACCGGGGGCGACCGTGTCGATGGAGCCCGCGCTGAACTACCTGGCCTGGCCCGGGCACCACTACCCAGTCGTGAGCAGCATCCACCGCCGGAAGATCCGCGACGCCTTCGCCCACCGGATCGGTGGGCCCAGCGGCAAAGAACCGCTGGACATCACCCGGGACCTGGTCAAGATCCGCCACATCCACGAGCAGGAGACCGGCGCGTTCGCGGAGTGGTACTCCTCGCCCTACGTCGAGGAGTGGAACCCCGCGAGCGAGGTCGCGCGTCGCGCGTGGCTGGTGCGGCCGCACCCGGGGGACCGTCCTCTGGTGCAGCGATGGCTCACCGGCGGATATGTCTCGCTCAAGGGTGAGCACCTTGGGAAGGTGCCGGGGGGTGCGGACCAGGCGACGGTCCAGGCCGCGGTGGACGCGGGCTACCAGCACATCGACTACTCGCAGCGCAAGCAGCTGACCTCGGAGTACCACGCATTCCTGACCTCGATGCGTGACGAGGACGTCGTGGTCACGGTGATCGAGGGCACCGTCTACGTCGGCACGATCGTGGACGAGCCGGTCTACCGGCCCGACCCGATGGGGCGGGTGCAGCGTGGCGTGCAGTGGAGCAAGCGAGGGTTCCCGCTCGAGGGCTTGGGCGGGTTGCGAGGCAAGCAGGGGACCGTGGTCGACGTCACCGACTCGCTGCCCCAGCTGCTGCCTCTGCTGGAGAGCGTGGGTCCTGAAGAGGTCGACGAGGAAGCGGTCGCGGAGGCCGGTGTCCCGGAACTGCCCCCCGTCAGCGACGCGCTGGCCGCGGACCTGCACATGCCGGTCCCGGCGCTGCAGGAGATCGTCGACGTCCTGCAGGACCGACAGCAGATCGTGTTCTTCGGCCCGCCCGGGACGGGCAAGACCTACCTCGCTAAGAAGCTGGCCGACTTCCTCGTCGGGCAGGACGACACGAGCCGTGCCCGCCTGGTGCAGTTCCACCCCTCTTACAGTTATGAGGACTTCTTCGAGGGCTACCGTCCGGGTATCTCCGCCCAGGGTCAGGCGGTCTTCAACCTGACACCCGGTCCGCTGCGCGAGCTCGCGTCGCTCGCCGAGCAGCCGGAGAACCAGTCGCAGCCGTTCGTCCTCATCATCGACGAGATGAACCGCGCCAACCTGGCCAAGGTATTCGGCGAGCTCTACTTCCTCCTGGAGTACCGCGGCGAGGCCGTCCGTCCCCAGTACAGCGACCGGCCCTTCCGCCTGCCTCGCAACCTGTTCATCATCGGCACGATGAACACGGCCGACCGCTCCATCGCGATGGTGGACGCGGCGATCCGACGCCGCTTCGCCTTCCTCGAGATGCACCCGGCAGAGGAGCCCGTGCGGAGTGTGCTCACGGCATACCTGAGCGCCCGAAACTTCTCCACCGACCGCGCCGAGCTCCTCAACGCGCTGAACAGCGAGATCGGAGAGGACGAACGGGACCTGCAGATCGGGCCCAGCTACCTCATGCGGTCCGCCGCGGCGACAGAGGAGGGACTGCGCCGTATCTGGCGGTTCGACATCCTGCCCCTCCTCGAGGAGCACTACTACGGACGGCTGACCCGGAGCGGGGTGCACGTGCGGTTCGGGCTGGACGCTCTTCGGGCCGCACCTGCGCAGAATGCGGAGCCAGTCGAGACTGAGGACCTGCAGCCGCCACCCTCGGTGGTCCCGGAGCCATGACCGACTGGCCGGTGACGCTCGACGAACTAAGCCGAGAGGGCGTCGTGCGCTCCCTGTCCCACGCCGAGGCCGCCGCGCTCGCCGGGACGAAGCTGGTCGAGGTGCGCCCGGAAGGCGGGCAGTCCTGGAAGCTTCTGCCAGCGGGGAACGTGGGAGCGACACGCGTCGGGGACAAGCAGATCCAGGTTCTCCCGAAAGGGAGGGTCGGGGTGGCCCATCTCCTCTTCCTCCTGGGTTACGCGAGGAACCCCGGCTTCCGGGAGGAATACGTGCTGGGAGTGCACGATGACGACCTGTGGCCCGCGCTGGCCGAATCTCTGGCCCGGCAGACGGAGCGCGCGCTTACTCATGGGGTGCTGCAGGGCTATCGCACGACCGACGACAGTCTGCGCACGGTGCGTGGACGTATCCGGATCGGGGACCAGCTCTCGCTCCGGCAGGGGCAGCTGTTGCCCATCGAGGTGACTCACGACGAGTTCACCGTCGACACGGTCGAGAACCGCATCCTCCGCGGTGCCCTGCGACGGATGCTCGCGGTTCCGCGGGTTGACCCGGAGGTGCGACGACGGCTCGTGCACCTCGACGCCAGGCTGGAAGGGGTGGCGTTCCTGCGGGCCGGGGAGGACGCCCCGGTGGGTCCCCACCCGCCAGAACGTCCGCTATCAGCCGGCGCTGCGGCTCGCGGAGATCGTGCTGCGCAACGTGTCGGCGCGGCGGGGGCCGGGGAGGTGCCTGTGGCGTCCTTCGTCGTCTCGATGGCCAAGGTCTACGAGGACTTCGTCACGACTGCGCTCACTGAGGCGCTGCGCGAGACTCCCGGTCGGACGGAGGCACAGCACCGCGTCTGGCTCGACGAGCCCGGCCCCGGGCGACGGCACGGCGCGATCCGGATGGACGTCGACGTCGTTCATCTGGACCGTGACGGGCGACCACAGGTCGTCTACGACGCGAAGTACAAGGCGGCGAGCCCCAAGGGGGAATACCCGAACGCCGACCACTACCAGATGCTTGCCTACTGCACTGCGCTAGAGGTGCCGGTCGCGTGGTTGGTCTACGCGCAAGGGGTGGCCTCCCCTGCGCCGCGGCGGGTGCGTCATACGGGCATCACGGTCGTGGAGTATCCGCTTGACCTGTCCGCGCGACCTAGGGTTGTCCTGGAGCAGGTTGCAGACTTGGCCAGGTTGAGCGTGGAGGCGTTCCCCATGCCTTTAAGCATGTGGCGTCGTCCAGCACGAGCCAGCACATCTCTGGTGGTCCGCGGGTAGAGCTTCATACTGCGCTGACCAGGCACAACAAGCGAGCAGGAGGGTGAGATGGAAGAACATCAAACACCGGGTGACCCGATCTACGATCGCAGAGCCGAGGTGGAGCAACACCTAGCTGCAGACGAGACGGTCCTGGGCCGGTATTGGAAGTACACCCAGGAAGGCCTAAGTCGAGAGGAAATGGCTGCGCGCGAGGGGCTGGAGACCTCTGGGTGGGTCTCGAACTACGAGGGCGTTCTGTTGGCCCTCCGGGACGGGCGGATTGCGACGTCGCCCAGCGGGGCCCGTCAATCCGCTGCTCGGATTCGGTCGTGGCTCAAGAAGAAGCCGCTCAGCCCGAGACTTGCCGCCGATCTGGCTGAGCAAGAAAGGGTGTTGGCGGCCATCGCCGATGATCGCGAGGCGCAGGAGGCGGAGGATGCGCGGGCTGTTCAGGCGTCGAAAGAGGCAGAGGCCGCTCTCACCCCAGGGATCTACGTATACAGCCTGCCTCACTATCTCAAGCACCCATTTGATCCCGACAGTGGTCGAACCCTCCTCAAGGTCGGCCATTCTGGACGTGATGCGTACTACCGCGTATCGTCCCAAGGCAGGCTCACAGCTCTTCCGGAAGATCCGATCCTCCTTCGCATCTACCCAGCAGAAGAGTCTGCCAACGTCGAGGCGCAGTTCCATGCTTGGCTTCGAGATGCCGACCACCCAGGGAGCCGGTCACGCAGAGGCGGTGCCGAATGGTTCGTAACCTCCACCAAGTTCTTGGACCGCGTGGCAAGTTCGCTCGGTCTCGAGATCCGCGCCGTCAACGAAATGGAGGTATTCGGCGAGTAGTGATGCAGTAGCGGTGGAACATCGGCGGCTGCGCCGCGCTGACCTGCGACATTCGACCTGTCAAAGCTTCTTTGCAGGTCTCGCTGAGGGCCACTCAAGTGTCATCGTCAGACTTGGTCAGAACACAGCGAGTTCATGCCACCTGCTTTGCCTCAGGACACAAGTGGGCGAGGCACGCACCAGTCGATCTGCTCTCCACATTCGACAGCCCTCGAACACTGCTGCTGTGCAGGAGACTTTTTATGCCGGCGCCGGCGCCGAAGTCGCCGTTGGGTGACGGGGAATGAACCCGCGATCGCCGAGATCGATAATCTCGTCGTACAGCCCCCGACTTGGTAACCTCAGCGCAATGCCCTTGGATCTAGAGGGTCGGCCCCTCGGGCTAGGCTTAGTGGGCGCACATGGGGGGGCCGCCTGGAACCCTACTCAGTTCGATGGGGGGCTTGCCCGGGGGCGACGGGCGGCTGGTTCCCGGAACTGGTGCAGGGGTATCGCTCCAACGTGCGGGCACCTGATCCGCTTCGAGGGGCGCGGTGGGCGGATGAGCACTGGGTCCGTCTACGATCCCCCCATGACGGGAGCGGGGCAGGACATCGCAGTGTTCGACGCGGGGGATGGGTTGCTCCTCTTCGGCAGCGAGAGCGCCCTAGCGATGTTTGACGCCGAGGCTGCCGTGCCGGCCAGGCCGATATCTCGGAAGGACCTTGCCCGGCTGGGTGGGCAAGCCGGGGGCGGCGCCAGCAAGCTCATGGAACAGGGCGGACGGTGGGTCAAGTTGACGGCCGACTCCGCCAAGGACGCCAGGGCGGTCGGTGGGGTCGACAAGCTGACCTCAGGCGTGCTCCGCGGAGACAAGGGTCAGATCCTCAAACACCTCAATTTCGAGAACCTGGGGCGTGGCGCCGTTCTCACCCCAGCGGCTCCGGCCGTGCTCGGGGCGATGGCGACGCAGTACGCGCTGGAGGCGGCGCTCGACGACATCACTGCATACCTCGAGACGATCGACCGGAAGCTTGACCAGCTCCTTAGGCAGCGCAAGACGGAGACGCTCGGTGAGATCGGTGGTGTCACGCTGGCCATCGACGAGGCGGCGGCCATCTACTCCCACACGGGGGTGGTCTCCGGCGTGACGTGGTCGAAGGTGGAGGGTCTGGCCTTCACTCTCCAGCGGATGCAGTGGGAAGCGGTCGAGCAGCTGCACGAGGTGGCGAAGAACGTGCAGTCCGCCGCGGGTGACGCGGACAAGTCCGCGAAGGCTCTCGCCCAGGCTCAGGAGGACGCCGAGTTCTGGCTCGGCGTGCTGGCACGCGCCATCGCCCTGCAGGACCGCTACTACGTGCTCGAGCTCGCGCGCGTGGCGGCGGAGGACGTCATGCAGCTCGAGACCCACCGGCAGGGGATCGCGGTCGCCCGTGCCGACCGCGTCCGGCGGATCACCCACGGCCTGCAGGCGGTGTCTGGCGCCGTCATCTCAGCTGCTGCTCTGTCCAATGCCGCGAAGGTCGCGAACCCGATCGCGGCGCCGAAGGTGGCTCGCCACGCTAACGGCCTCAGCGTGGGTATGTCTTCCTTTGCCGAGCACGCAAACCTGGAACTGGGAGTGCTGGGTGTCGTCGACGAGACCCGGTGGGCACGTGCTGCGCGCGAACTCGCTGGTGAGGCGTCTTCAGCCGTGGTTGCTGGAGGATCCGGTGCAGCGGCTCGGGCGCGTGCTGCGGGTCAGGCATTGGCGCAGCGTCGTGACGAGAAGGTCCTGCGCCGCGCGCGGAAGATCGAGGAGAGGCGTGGCAGCGTCGAGTAGCGCTGCCGTGGTGGCGCCCCACGCCATCCGCTACGCCGCAGCAGGCGCGCCCCGGTGTGGTGGGCGCCGGGACAAGATCACGAGCCGACACTAGTGCTGCGCGGCGGCCACCAGATTCAGGAGACGACTTCGAATGGCATCAGCTGGCGCAGCTAGGTCCACGGTTGCGACGCGCATTCTGTGCCGTTGAATGATCGCGGTGACATCGATGTCCGACGTACCGCTCGTTCGGGGATACAGCAGCAGCCCCTCGACAGAACGGACCCCACCGCTGCCCCCGTCCTGTGTACGGATGTACGCGTAGAGCTGGTAGAGGTGAGCCGATTTGAAGCTCTGACGACTCCCTCGATGCGACTCCTCTAGAGCGCTGGTGAACTTTGTGTCGATGATCAATTGCGAACCATCCGGTCGGTCGATACTAATGTCGGTTCTCATGCTTGGGAAGTACATCCGCGGGTCACCCTCCTCACGCGCGATGGGCCACGAAAGCCGACGTGCCCCCACCCGGCAGGACGGCAGATTTCGTCTGTAGAAGTTGCGTAAGGCCCGTTCGTAAAGGTCGCGAAGTCCCCGTTCGGAGTAGTCGAGCCGTCGAACCGGGAGACCGCCCAGCGAGTGAGAGGGGAGCGCCCAATCAATGACAAGCTGAGCGGCCGAGACCATGAGGCGGTCCTGGCCGTCGAAGTGACCGAAGACCTCCGTGCGCGGAGTTGCTGGGTCTGGGGGACCGGTACGGACGCCCAGACGCTCAAGGCGGGTCGCGGCGGTTGAACATTGATTCGCGAGGCCGGGGCGGTCGCGACGCAAGTGCCGACCTGCGATGTCCAGGGCGGCCAGGACGTAACGATTGCGAGGGGTGTCGGGGGAGAGGTCTTCAAAACGACAGATCACCCGTCCTCGCTGCAGGTGTCCTCCCCGGGACGTGGTGAGATGATCGATGCGTCCGCGTACGGCGCCGACTGCCTCGTGCCGCTCGACGTGCTGTAGCGTCACCGCCCTCTGCAGGCGGGTTTCTACCTCCTCGCACAGAACCTTCGCAGCCAGAGCCTGGAGGTGATCGACGTTCTGCTCGGCGGAGACTCTCTCGGGTGAGGGCAAGTGAGCGTAAAAAGAGGTGCACCAAAGGTACAGGAGCCACAGGTTTCGAACTGGTATCGTGGTGCGCCCTTCGCCCACAGTGACGCCGATCTTTTCCGCTGTCATCGCGGCCATTTTGTCAGGAGAGCCTGTGTCAGTTCGTCGGCGCGGGCGCTGTCGTTGAACCAGTACTCCCTGAGGAGCGGACGCACTGATGTCTCGACCTGTTCCTCGAACCACCGCGCCTCGCTAGTAAGCGGCTCCTGGGGCGTGAAGAAGCTGTGGCCTAGTACGAAAGAGGGCCCCAGGGTGGGGTCGTCACTGATCTCCTGATTAAGGGTTGTCACCGCATCGGCAAGCGTCTCCGTGAATTCACGGCTTGCTCCGTGTTTGCCCATCCAAGTCTTCCAAGGTTCCCGAAACTGCGGGGTCAGGGTGAAGAAGGCGAAACGACGACGTAGGGCGAGGTCCACCAAGGCCAGTGATCTGTCAGCGATATTCATGGTTCCCACGGTGAAGAGGTTTGGAGGGAGCCAGACACCTTTCTCCTCCATGCCAAGCTTCTCGTACGTCAGATGGATCGCCTCGTCGGGAGTGCGTTTGGACGACTCCAAGAGCGTGAGCATCTCACCGAGAGCACGGGCTGGTGTACCTCGGTTTATCTCCTCAATGACAACAGTACATGGCCGGTCAGGGTGTGCGTGCGCACGATCGCTCAGACGAAGAAACGGCCCGTCGACGAGTTTAAGGCCAGCGGTCCCGTCGCTCGAGGTGACCGGACGGTAGCCGCGGACGAAATCTTCATATGCAGTGTTCGGGTGGAACTGAACCACTTTTACATCGTCGGTGGTTTTGGAGCCCGCCAATACCCATGCCAGTCTTTTCGCGAGCCATGTCTTCCCGGTGCCTGGTGCCCCCTGCAGAATGATGTTCTTGGTGCGCTGCAACACGCGCAGCATGTCCTCAACTTCGCTCCGGGGGAAGAAGCAGCCCTCCGCCATGAGGTAGTCAAGGTCGTACCGTTCTACGTCGGTCTGTTCTGATGGTGTGGGGCTAGGGGGGTCGTCGTCGGGGGTCTCGTCACCTGTTTGGCTGGCGTATTGCCACGCGAGATCGGACAACTCAGCGATGCTACGCACTGCAGCTCCGGGTGATGCCAAATAGGCCTGAACGGCTCCGAGCGCGTCGAGATACCAGTCAACTGCGTCCGGACTCTTGGGGGACGGCGGGGCTGGCACATCGATGATTCCGGGTAGATACTTTCGCGTATTGCCGTCCATGGGCAAGAAGAACTGTGGCCGTGCTCTGAAAAGCCCGGTCAAGAGGATCCAGCTGTTGTCGGCCAAGGCCGTGCGCAGTGCTGTTTCGAAAGCGTTGCGCCTTTCGTGGTCGGGTGGCTCGTCCGCCCAGGAAAGTGCGGCCGAAAAGACTGCCCACAGCTTGTCAATGATGTCGCCTCTATCCTGGGCCCAGCCGAACAGCCATGCTCTTCGGGGGTCAGTGATTGGCACACCTGTGAAGTGGCTGGGGGCGATGAGATCTAAACCCAGACGCTCGGCCATGTCCTGAGCGATCGCCCGACGCTTGCTCGGCGGAGTCGGGCCGAGATTAAAGATGCTCGTTGCGGTGAAAGGGTCGATGTCCAGCAACGGACCTGATGTGCCGTCGGCGAATTTGTCCTGCCACGGACTCAAGCCGTGCTTCGACCTTACATCGTGGACCACCTGCATCAACTCTTCTCGGCGTCCTCGCCAATCCAGAAGTCCGTCTGCAAATGCTTCGAAAAATGTTATCCATTCGAAGTCGCTTGTGTCAGGGATGACTTCTGCTGGGGGTGTCCCGTATCGCTTGGCCCAGAAAGGATCTTGCAGGAAGCGGTCGAGGTCTTGCGGCCGGTCATCAAAAATGAATTGGACCAGCGCGCGGCCATACTCTCGCTCAGGGAGGCGCCAAATGGTGTAACGGTGAGTGTAGAAATACCAGTCTCTCGCTGGGTGCAACTTCTCCCAGTCAACGAGTAATCGCTCGGGGGTGACGCGGCTGATCACGCCTCTAGCCTTGATGCGCATGACTGAGACGACGTGTCCGTTGGCCTCGAAGGGTAGGCTGTGCTTCTGCGTGAAGGTTGCCTTAATAGCGATCCGATCACCGGGCTGCATCGCGGCCATGTTGACTATGTCGGACTTGGACGGCGCGGTCATCTCCCATACGCCTTCGTCAACGAAGCGGTCTGTCTGGTCTTCGCCTCCCAGGACCGCACCTACCAGCCAAGTTTGTCGCACGGTTGACGGGGGGTTGGGTGCATCGGGGTCAACGTCGGCCTCTGGCATGACAGGCATGCTAGCGAGAGCTCACGACTTCCGTACCCCGAAGCTCCCGGTCTCCAGCGATGCCGATGGCCGCGCTCGCCAGAGACGCGGGCGATTCTTAGAGCCGAGGCAGCTGGAGCCGCGGACCCACAGGGCGATGGCTTTGCTGCACGCACCTTCCGCCAGGACTGCGATCGTGCCTTCTCCACGGACCCATTAGCGAGGAGTCAGACATCCTCTCAAGGGAGGCCGCCAACGCCTCGAACGGTGGCAACCGCATGGGGCGCAAGGACGTTATCTGTGGCGGCCAGCCTTCGAGCTCATGCCGACCAAGTTCGACGCCGACGGTTGCGGGCAACCGGGGAGTCAGGCTTCCGGCTCCATTGCCGAGCGAATGCTCAACGTCCCGTGTCTAGCGCTTATCACAGCATCCGCAGCTCCAGGGCTGATTACCCGTTCGACGATCTCCACGTAGGCGCGGAGCTGCGGCGCGTAGAACGCTGCGCGCGATGGCCAGAACTCGGCCCGCACGTTGTCCGTCTTGTAGTCGACGACGATGAGCCGGCCATCATCCTCGCGGTAGAGAAGGTCGATGAACCCCTCCACGACCGTGCCATCATCCTGGACCGCCCCTACGTAGGACTCCCGCCAGTGTTCGCGCTGGGCCGCACGATGCACGACCTCCGACTGCAGGAACGTCCTGGCCAGATCGCGCACCGCCTCGGCTTGGTCGGTCACGCCCTCGGCCCAGCACTGTGCAGCCACCGCGTCGTCCAGCCCCGCACCAGTGGCCAGGTCGACGGTCTGCATCACGCCGTGCACCGCCCGGCCGATCGCCGAGCCGTAACGCCCCTTGACCCACGCTGGCCGTTCCACGTCGCGGCCTCCCTTCGCCGTGGACCGGGCCACCTGCCCGTCGTCCGGCAGGACGTCCTGGCCCTCCGCGGCGTCAGTGGACCCAAGTGCCGGCAACCCAGTCAGTTCGACCTCGGGGTCGGTGCCCTCCAGACCCGACGCGCTGATGGCACTGCGTCGATGTGAAGCGTTGATCGCCTCGTCCCTCTCAGCACGCCAGGTCGCCCACTCAGGTGGCGGCTGGACGGCCCGCGCCGTACTGACCGGCACCTGCTCGCCGGAGCTAGCCATCGGGTCGAGCGTCACCGCGCCACCCAGCTCGGCAGCCCCGACGCCCGCCAGCAGGTGCGCCAGGGTGCCGCTGCCGCCGTTCGCCGCCCGGTGCATCGACACCACGAGGTGGTCCTGCGCGCGGGTGGTGGCGACGTAAAGCAGGCGGCGCTTCTCCAGGTCGCTCATCTGCTCGTCCACCGGCTGCGCGTCGGCGAAGTCACCAGTGGTCAGGTCCTTGCCGAGCGAGATCGCGAAACCGTCGTCGGTCCACAGCAGCTGGACGCCTCGGCGGTTGTTCGGCTTCGACGACAGCCCGGAGACCACGACCATGGGGAACTGCAGGCCCTTGGCGGCGTGCACGGTCATGATCCGCACCGAGTCGACGTCCGACTCCGGCAGCACCGCCTCGCCGGCGCGGGAGGTCTCCGACGCCTGGGCCTGCGCCCACGCCAGGTAGGCGCGCAGGCCGCCGTGCTCGGTCTCCGACCACGCCCGGGCCTGGTCCACGACATACCGCAGCCGCCGCCAGGTGTCCCGCGCCCGCGGGCCGTCAGCGGCCACCTCCTGCATGCGCCGGTCCACGACCAGCCGGGTGAGCACCTCGCTCGGGGTGAGCCACCGTGCCTCGTCGTGCAGGCCCCGCAGGTATGCCGTCGCCCGCGCCACCGGGTGGTCGGCCAGGGCCTCCGGCACGGGGGCCAGCACGTGGAATCTGCCGCCGTCGCGGCGGAAGGTGAACAGGTCGTCGTCGCCGCAGGCGAAGAGGCTCGAGCGCAGGGCGGTGACGAGGGTGAAGCCGTCGGAGGTGTCGGCGATCGCCCGCAGGGCGGCGAAGAGGTCGCGCACCTCCTGGGCCTGGTAGACGATCGAGCTCGACTCGGTGCGGTAGTCGACGCCTGCCGTGTCCAGCGCCTCCTCCAGGAAGGGCACCGACGTCCGGGCTGGCACGAGGATCGCGATGTCGTCCTCGCGCAGCGGCCGCCAGCCCTTGCGCCGTCGGCCGTGCTCGTCGCGCTCGTCCGTCTCGGTCTCGGTGGTCCACCCTTCGTCGAGGGCGCGGCGGATGGCGGCGGCCACGTCCTCCGCCTCGCGACGCCGCACCTCGTCGGCCCTGGGCTTGTCCACGTGCGCCTCCGCGCCCAGCACCGCCACCGGCGGGCCTACGGCCGGGCCACCGCGGTGGGCGCCCAGCGCCTCGTACTCCGGCTGCTTGTCGGGCTGCTCGACGATGAGCTGGTCGAAGACCGCGTTGACCCAGTCCAGGACCGGCGCGCCGCTGCGGAAGTTGGTCGTCAGTGACACCCGGCCCCCGAGCGTCTCGCGCGCCTGCAGGTACATCTTGATGTCGGCCCGGCGGAAGCGGTAGATCGACTGTTTGGGGTCGCCCACGACGAAGAGGGAGCCGGCCGGCACCTCCACGTCGCGCCAGTCGGGCTGGCCGGCCGCCGCGCCGCCGGCGATGCGGACCGCGATCTCGACCTGGATCGGGTCGGTGTCCTGGAACTCGTCGAGCAGCAGCCGCCGGTAGCGCTGCTGCAGCGTCTGCCGCACCTCGGGGTTGCGCAGGAGCAGGTCGCGGGCGAGCACGAGCAGGTCGTGGAACTCCAGCCGGCCCTCCCTCCGGCGCGCATGGGCGGCCTCGAGCACCCGCTCGCCGCACCAGCGCACGATGACCCGCAGGCAGCGGTCCTTCAGCCCGGCCAGCACCTGGGCGACCTCGGTCTGCCACGCCTTGCAGTCGGATCTGAGCTGGCCCAGGTCTGACCAGTTCTTGCCCCGCCCGTGGTGCCACCGCAGAGCCTCCACCGCCTGCAGCGACTCGACGGTCGATGCGGGGTCTGTCCCTCCCGCGCGATGCGCCTCGACCCACTCGGCCAACTTGGTGAGGCGCCCGACGAAGAGATCCTCGGGGTCGGCACAGGTGTCGGCGTTGGCGGCGAGCTCCACCGCCCGCTCCACGAGGTGGTCGACGTCGGGCAGCGTCGCCGGCTCCGGCGCCGGCGCCCCGACGACGTGCGACTCCACGAGGTCCCAGTCCGCGTTGAGCTTGGCCACGATCGCGCGCACCTGGTCGACCTTCACCCCGGCCGCCAGGGCCAGCTCGAGCGTCGGCGCGAGCTCTTCGTCGTCCAGCAGCAGCCCCCGCAGCTCCGCCCACCGGGCCTCGAACGCGACGGAGGAGCCGACCTCGTCGAGCACCTCGACCAGCGGCGGCACACCGGCCTCGATCGGGTGCTCGGAGAGGATCCGCTGCGCGAAGGAGTGCAGGGTGCCGATCGCGGCCAGGTCGAGCCCCTCGAGCGCCGCCTCGGCGCGGGGGCGCTCCTCGTCGTCGCCCGCGCGAGCGACGTGCTCGAACGAGGCACGCAGCCGGTCGCGCAGCTCGGCCGCGGCGCGCTCGGTGAAGGTCACCGCCGCCACCGCCTCGATCGGTATGCCGTCGCGCAGCACGAGCGTGGACACCCGCTCCACGAGGGAGCGGGTCTTGCCCGACCCGGCGCCCGCCTCGACGAAGAGGGTCTCGTCGGTGCGGTCCCAAATCCGCCGACGGGCGGCCTCGTCGTGAGCTGCGTCATACCCCGTCCTCTCCCTCGCCCTCGGCCGGCGCCGCCAGGGCGTCGGGCTCGACCAGCCCGGTGTAGTCCTGCAGCTCGGGCGTCGTGCGCAGGGCCACCCAGCGCTCGCGGATGTCGGCGTGCCCGAGCCCGTCCGGGTTGCACGCCGAGCACTGCGTGTAGCTGAAGTCGGCCGTCTTCGGCGCCCGTTGGGGGAAGGCTCCCCGGGCGATGCCGTCGACGAGCAGGGCGAGCGTCTCGGCATACCGCTGCATGACCGCCTCGGTGAGCGGCAGCTGGACCCGGCCGCTGTCCTTGCCGGCGAACCAGTAGAGCGCCTCGACCGGGGTCTGCCCGTCCCCGTGCGCCGCCCGGGCGGCCAGGGCGTAGGCGGGCAGCTGGAGCTTGCTGCCCCCGAGCACCGGGTCGTCCTCCATGCCCTTGAACGAGCCCTTCCTGCCGGTCTTGATGTCCGTCACGAGCAGACTCCCGTCGCGGCGCCGGTCCACCTTGTCGGCGGACCCGCGCAGCAGGACCTCCCGGCCGTCCGGCAGCGTGACGTGCACGGGCTCCACGCCGTGCATGCCGAACCTCAGCTCGCTGGTGACCACCGCCGCGCCGTGCTCCGCACGCCAGGCGTCGTCCTCGGTCAGCATCCGGTCCAGGACGGTGCGGAGCCACTGGCGCTGCCGGGCCCACAGGCGGGGGTGCCCGGTGCGCCCCTCCGCCTCGTAACGCTCGCCGAGCTCCTCCCCGAGCTCGAGCAGACGGGCGCGCTGGGCCAGGGTCCACGGCTGCCCGTGACCGGGCAGCTGCCCTCGCGCCGCGGCCTCGGCGACCAGGCCGTCCATGGTCTCGTGGACGAGGGAGCCGAGGTCGGCGGCGCTGATGGTGATGATCTCCTCGGGGGCCTCCACCGGCTCGACCCGCAGCAGCCTCTGCAGGAAGTAGGCGTGTGGGCACGTGGCGTAGCTCTCCAGGGCGGTGGGGGAGACGGCGGACGTGCCCGCCCCGTGGTCGGGGAGCCCGGTGACGCCCGCGAGGTTGCCGTCGAAGCGGCTGAACGTCTCCCCGCGACGAGCACGGACCATCTCCTGGGTCGCGGCCACGACCGGGTCGTGCGGGGCGACGCCGGCCAGGTGCGCCCGGACCCGCCACTCCTGCTCCGTGGCCGGGTGCCGAGTCGTGCGCAGGCTGCCGGCGAACGAGGGGGAGCCGTCGATGGTGTCGCGGGCGCTGCTGGCCCCGCGCTCCCACTCGGTGGCGGGCAGGTCGGCGTCGCCGCTGAGGGTGCGCAGCGAGGGGAGCAGCCAGCGCGAGGGGAGCCGGTGGGAGTGCCGGCGCAGGTCGCCTCGGGGGAAGCTGGCGGTCACGTGCGGCGCGGCGTCGAACGCGGCGAGCAGGCTCCGGTGGGTCCTGTCGGCGCGGCGTCGGCTGCTGCGGAGGGCCCAGCCGGTGGCCTCCCGGGCGCGCTCGGGCAGGAGGGAGTCCTCGCGCAGCGTGCCGGGGCACAGGTCCTCGGCCAGGCCGACGACGTAGAGGGCGTCGAGGTCGAGCCCGACCGCCTGCTCGACGGGGGCGACGAGGACGCCCTGGCCGAAGGTGCCGACGCGGGGGAGCGCGCCGTCCAGCTCGAGGCCCAGGATCTCCTCCACGCCGGCGAGGGAGGGGCTGGTCGGCGTGCTGTCGAGCGCGCGCAGCTGTCCGAGTGCGCTGCGCACCGTCACGAGGGCGTGCTGCTCGGCGGGCGGCAGGTGCCGGTGGGTGGAGGGCGGCAGGAGGTCGTCGAGTATGCCGTGCAGCACCTCGGCAGCCCCGGTCCACGTGGGCGCCCGGTCCAGGTCGGCGAGCCGCCGGCGCAGGGTGGCCATGAAGTGCTGCATGGACGCGGTCGCGTCGCGGTGCCGGGTGAGCCGGTCGCGGGTGCTGTCGTGGAGGTCGTCGTCCTTGAGTTTCTGCTCGAGGGAGTGACGGTGGAAGTCCAGTCGCTCGTGCCAGTCGTTCCCGGAGACGACGCCGGCCTCCCGGGTGATGCGTTCCAGAGGGGGAGGGGCAGCGTCGTGGTCGCACGGTCGGGGTCCTCGAAGGTGGTGACCGGGAGCTCGCCGACGGCCCGGAGCACGTCGGCGCGGCGGTAGCCGGTGCGTGCGGTCTCCAGCAGGCCCAGGACGAGCCGGGCCACCGCCCGCTCGGCGACGGGGCGCACCCCGGGGCCGTTGACCTCGATCCCGGCGGCAGCCAGGTGCTCGTGGAGCAGGCGTGCGTAGGGGTCGCGAGCGGCATACAGGACCGCGACGCGGTGCGCGGGAGTCGTCCGCAGGGTCTGCACGACGTCCCGGACGACGCAGCGCACCTCGTCGTCGGAGTCGGAGGCGTGCAGCACGCGCTGCACCGTGGGTGGGGTGCGAGGCGGCGGCGAGGCGTCCGACGCGATGGCGTTGACGGACTCGGTCACGGCGGCGTCGGCGCGAGGGTCGCCGGTGTGCCCGGCGATGACGTGGGTGTCGGTGAGCGTGGCGAGTGTCGCTGCCAGGGCGGTCTCGGCGTGGGTGAGGTCCTGGGGCAGGTAGATGACGATGCTGCCGAGCTCGGCGGCGCGTTCGGCCGTGAGTGTGGCGGCCGCGGTGTGGAGGAGGTCGGTCTCGTCGTAGTGGCTGTCTTTGACGCGCGCGCGGTGGCGCGGTGCACGCGGACGACGTCGGCGCAGAGGCTGCTGGTCCCTGCGACCTGGTCGCACGCGGAGTCGTCCACGTCGCGCAGGTCGTGGTGGGCGCGGGCGAGGGAGCGCGCCGTCGACGGGTGGTCGGCCACCTCGCCGAAGACGCCCGGGTCGTCCAGCAGCACACCCCGGACCGTGGCGCCGACGAACGCGCGGGTGGCCGGTCGGCGGCCGGTGCCGGTGAGCAGTGGTGCGGCGAGCTGCTCGGCCAGCCGGGGGAGTGTGGTGATCCAGAGGCCTGCGACGGCGGGGCGGCCGGGGTGGAAGCCGCGGGCGAGGTGCCGGCGGGCGACGATGCCTGCGATGTTGCTCGGGACGACGAGGGTGACGGGGTGGAGTGGGTCGTCCTGTTTCAGGTGGGCCACCACCTGGGTGAGGGCGTCCAGCGCCGAACGGCCGTAGGACGTCCACGTCACATCTACCGGCACCGGCCCTCCTTCAGTGTCCTGATGACACCGTACACAGAAGGGTCGTGTCTCCTGCCACGCGGTCGGACTGCGGCGTCAGCTCGTCCGGTCGAGGTCGAAGTGCTCGGCGAGCTTCCTCAGGGTGAAGTCCTGTCGAAGCTTGCAGGCGCTGTGCTGGGAGGCGAACATGCCTGCCTCGCGGTAGGCCTGGTCCGCCGGCACGGCGACGTCCCACTCGACCGGGACGATGTACTCCGCCCGATCTGTCTCGTCCTCAGGCAACCCTCGTCGGTAGTCGGCCTCGAGGGGAAGGTCGAGCAACCGCTGCCACTGGCCCTGGTGGAGCACTTCCGCGACGTCGCTGCGCGTCGCCGGCCGAAGAGTCGTCCCGACCGCCACATACCCCTTCTGCGGCAGGTAGACGTTAACCCGCGCGCCGACGGGCAGGTTGCGCAGGGTGCGCGAGTACCACTCTCCGCCGCCTGCGGAGATAAAGCCGTACTCGAGGCCGTCCTCCCACGACCGGCTGTCGCCTTCGCCGAAGTTGACGTACCAGTCCTGCCCGTTCCAGCGGGCGATCTTGCCGCGCCGCGTTGCGCTGGGTGCGCCCTCGGAAGACTCGTCCGTGGCGAACCAGGATCGAGCCAGGTACTGCCGCCCGTCGTCCTGCAGGAACGAAAAGAAGACGGCGTTGATGGGCACGCCGAAGTCACGCAGATAGGTGACGATCCGCTCCGAGCTTGGGTCGAGCGAAGAGGCGACGACCGTGAGCTGGATGTCGTTGCTGAATTCGTCGGGCACAGGGGCATCGAAGGTTTCGGCGAAGACCGGCTCGAAGGCCTGCCCCAGGTGGTGGGAGGCGAGGTCGATGACGTCGTCTCGCTCAAGGGTGGAGACCCAGGAGCCGTAGTCCAGCACCTGGGCGATGACCTCGCGTGGGGTCTTGTCCCGCTTGAGCTCGAGAACGTGCAGCGTCCCCTCGGCGTCGATGGCGAGCAGGTCGATATAGGTGTTGTACGGCGTGCGGACCTGGCGACCGACGACCAGCAGCCGGTCGCCCAAGAGGGAGGGATCTCTGGCCAAGAAGTCTTCCAGCTGGGACTCGAGAGGCATCGCGCTGGGCTGGAGCCGGTGCGGCTGGTCTTGGTCGATCCGCCAGATTCCCATCTCGGTAGGCATGGGGACAGTCTGCCTCGGCAGGTTGGGCCGTCAGGGACCGGCCGTCGCCGGAGCCTGGGCGACGGTCTGGGCACCCTGCGCGGTGAGAGCGGCTGCATACGCTTCCGCAACCGTGGTGCAGAAGGCCCAGAGCGGCTCGATCCTCTCTGGAGTCAGCCATCCAGGCTCGGTGCGAGCCTGTCGTTCCGTGCCGCCGAAGCCGAAGAGCGCGTCCGCCTGGGCGCGGAACTCGGCCGTCGTGAGTGCAGTGACAGGCACGCCGCTGTTCTGCCCAGCGTACGAACCGAACGGCACCATCACACGGCCATCCGTGTAGAGGGCCACAACCGTGCGGATGCCGCTCACGGCCGGTCCGCCAGCCTCAAGGACCACATGGCTCGGGCCGAGCCGCCGTCGGTAGCCGGCAGCGCCCCACCGGTCGAGCATCGTGCGAACGGCTGTCGCGGTCTCGTCCGAGTCGAACTGCTCCCAGAACTGCGCCAGTGTGGCGGGCCGCTCGTCCTGCTTGGCTCGCTCGACGGTCGCAGTGAACTGGTTCGGCTGGACGACGGCGGTGAAGAGCGGCGCCCAAGGCCCGTCGTCGACCCGCACTGCGCGAGCCTCCACCAGCCACACGGCGATCCCTCGCGCAGGATCCAGTTCCCTCATGTCGTTGAGATACTGCGCGACGGCGCGGAACTCGTCGCGGTGTTCCTCCGCAACGAGCACCAGCCCACGAGCGTCTCAGGCGACGGCATAGGCGAGCCCTCGCGTGAGGTGGTCGTGATCCGCACGGCCGTACTGGTTCTCGATGACAAACTCGCTGCCGTCTGACCCTTGGGCCACGATGTCGATCCGGCGACCACCGGTCGTCGTCACCTCTGACCGTCCCGCCGCTACGAGCTCGAGGTCCAGCGCCTCACCGAGCTGGTCCAGTCGATCCACCAGGAGCGGCGTGAAGTCGGACGCCTCGCCCGCCCACGCCTGGGTCAGACGGCCGAAGGAGAGCCTGCCCATGTACGCCATGGTCTCTGTCTATCAGGACGGACCCCGCTGTCGCAGTGAGGCCTGAACGGACACTCTCCCAGGGGGTGTCGTGGGCGAGGACTACGATCACGGCATGACAGAGGCAGGGGAAACGGTCGCGGTCTACGAGGCCGAGGACGGTGTGCTCGTCTTCGGCAGCGAGGCAGCGCTGGAACTACTCGACGACGATGCTGGCCTGGCTTCTAGGCCGCTGTCGGCCAAACACCTGGCGAGGGTAATCGGCTATGCGGGAACAGCTGGTGGGCAGCTCGTCGCCGAGAGCGGACGATGGGTCAAGCTCACGAGTGAGTCGGCCGCAACTGCCGAGGCCACGCTGGGTGGCGTTGACAAGCTCACGTCGGGCGTGATCCGGAACAAGGGCGGTGACATCGCCCAGCATGTCAACTTCGAGAACATCACCAAGGTCGGCGCCCTCACGCCGGCGGCCCCCGCGGTTCTGGGTGCGATGGCGACCCAGTACGCCATCGAGTCGGCGTTGGACGACATCACCGCCTACCTCGAGGAGATCGACCGCAAGCTGGACCAACTGCTCAAGCAACGCAAGACCGAGACCCTCGGGCAGATCGGTGGTGTCTCGCTCGCGATCGACGAAGCGGCCTCCATCTACGCGTCGACCGGGACCGTCTCGAGCACCACGTGGTCCAAGGTGCAGGGCACGTCCCTTGCCCTGCAGACCATGCAGGCCGAATCGATCGAACAGCTGCACGCCCTCAGCGAGGACGTCAAGGCCGCGGCCGGAGACGCGGACAAGGCCGCGAAGGTGCTCACCCAGGTCAGCGACGACGTCCAGTTCTGGCTGGGTGTGCTGGCTCGGACGATCGCCCTGCAGGACAGGCAGTACGTGCTCGAGCTGGCCCGGGTCGCTGACGAGGACGAGCAGCAGCTGGACGCCCACCGCGAAGGAATCACGGTGGCGAGGTCAGATCGGGTCCGCCGCATCGTGGCCGGTCTGGAAGCCATCGTGGACTCGGTCACCGCGTCGTCCACGCTGTCCAACGCCGCGAAGGTTGCCAACCCGATCTCGGCGCCGAAGGTCGCTCGACAGGCCAACTCCATCGCCGACAGCATCTCCGCCTTCGCGCAGCACGCCGGTCTGGAGCTCGGCGGCTCGGGGCCGGTCGACCTGACCCCTTGGGCCAGGGCGGCCCGAGGGCTTCTGGACGAAGCCTCCACGGTCGTGACCACCGCCGGCACAGGTGTGGCTGGCCGTGCCCGGTTGTTCGGTCGGGCGGTCGAGGAGCGGCGAGACGAGCGGGTCCTGCGAAGGGCGAAGAGGATCGAGGAGAAGCGCTCGGGCGATGCGTAGCAGCACGTGATGCGCTCCTGGGTGCATCGGATTTCGCTTAACTGAGAGACATCTTCCATCTATGCGAAGTTCCGGAACACCCGGCGAGCCGACCGCTGGCTGAGCTCCTCGACCTGAGCTTCGGTCGCGGTAAACCGGGCCGCGCTGGGGCGCCTTGCGCGTCTGCACCAAGGAGAATGGCTGAACCCAGGACGGACCCGGGTGACAGGACGACGGAGGCGAGATGCGGCATACCCCGCACTTTCTGATGACGGACCCCGACGAGGTCCGCCGGCTGATCCGGAACCACCCGTGGGCCACGATCGTGTCGCCGGGCACCACCGGTCTGGTCGCGTCGCACTACCCGGTCATCCTCGACGAGAGCGCCGAGGGCCCGGACATCACCGTCCTCAGTCACTTCGGCGTCCCGACGACCGGCTGCACGAGCTCGGGCGGCACGAGATCCTGGTCATCGTCCTGGGGCCGCACGACTACATCTCGCCCAGCTGGTACGCCCCCGGCGAGCTCGTGCCGACGTGGAACCACGTGACGGCGCATCTCTACGGGACGCCCGAGATCCTCGACGAGGAGCAGAACTACGCGGCGCTCTCCCTCCTGACCGACCACTTCGAGCGGGGCCGGCCCGGCGGTCGCTCGCCGAGGACGAGCAAGCCACCCGGCGGGAGGCCAAGGGGGCGGTGAGCTTCCGGATGCGGGTCGACCGGTTCGACGCCCGCGGCAAGCTCAGCTGCTCGACCATCACCCGCGTCTTCACTCCGTCGATCTCCACCTCGGGGCGGAAGGGCGCCTCGCGTATGCCCGTCGACGTCGGCGCGACGAGCCAGGTCGACAGCGGAAGGTCGTCGGACTGCACGACCACGACATATCGCGGGCCGGACTGCTCGTGCCCTCGGGCATCCTGGGTGCCCGAAGGCGGTAGAGGTCATCACGCACGCGCGTCGTCCATCTCGGCAGCCAGCTGGCGCGAGGCGGCGGCATCCTCAGGGTCGTCGCGCAGAGCCTCGGCCTCAGCCCTCAGCCCTCAGCCGGGCTCGTCGGTGCGCGCGCTCTGCCTCGAGGATCGCGGCACGGGCGGTCTCCGAGCGTGAGAGGCCCCCACTGGTGAGCACGGCAAGAGCATGCTCCACCGCCTCGTCAGTGCGAATTGTCAGCGTCGACATACGACAAATTGTGCAACGCCGTCCGTGTGCGCGCTCGGCTGCGGCTTCCGTCCTAGCCTCTGCGGGAGGATGGGCCCGTGGATCAACACGACCTGCTCATCCGCCATGCCGTCGCCTGGGCCGCCAAGCGCAAGCAGCCGCTCGACCGCGACCTGCTCGAGACTGTCCTCAACCTGCGCGACTTCCACGACCTCAGCGCGCCCCAGGAGTGGCCGGCCGGCAGCGCCGAGCACCTGATGCTCGTCCGCTGGCCCTCGCACGGGCCCTCCGGTGTCCCTGACGTCGAGCGGCTGGTCGAGACGCTGGACAGCTTCTGGAGGTTCCTGCGTGGCACGGGCCGGATGGCGTCCTCCTCGGCCGACCCGCGCGAGCTCGCGAAGGAGGCGCGACGCGCGGCGCTGCACATGCCGGACGCCTGCGCCGATCCCACGAGGCGTGGTGCGGCGAAGTCGATGGTGGAGTTCGGCGAGAGCATCGGGTTGTCGCTGGACGGTGCCGGGTCGATGGAGGAGCTCAACGAGCGGCTGCAGCAGATCGTCGGGGCGTGGAACGCCCTGCCCGACGACCAGCGGATGGCCCTCGCACCCACGACGGCGCACCAGGGCAGCCTGCGCGGGATGGCGGCGACCGATCTCATGGCCTCTCTGATGGAGGATGACGAGGGCGAGGCGCACGACGTCTTCGGGCTGGGCGACGAGCACGGCAACATCCCCTTCGCCGAGGTGACCGACGTCGCCGCCGACGTCCGTGACGCGCCGTTCGTGCAGCAGTGCCGGCGCCTGGTCCAGTGGGTGGGGGAGCGAGGCAGAGAGATCACGCCCAAGGAGGTGCTGCGTCTCGCCCCGGCCCGCGAGGCGTACGACGTGCTCGGGCTGGGTGAGTGGGAGCGCGAGGCGGACCGGTTGGCCTACGGCGATCTCATCACCAAGCTGCCGCCGGAGTCGGAGGAGCTCCTGGTCGCAGCGGCGCGGGACTCTTTCCGCAGCGCGGCGGAGTGCAGACCGCTCGACCGGTTGTGGACCGCCTGTGTGGAGGCCGGCCTGCTGGAGCTGAGCCGCACCCGTGCCTACGCGGCCTGGGACGAACCCTCGTCGGACGAGGAGTGGCGCCACCTCGGCACCGTCCTGGCCACGGCCGTCCTGATCCACGCTGACCACGGCCACGTCTCACCGCTGATGGGTGCGCTCCTGCACCTGATCGACCCTGCGAGGGAGTCGATGCCGCTCCGGGAGCTCGAGGACTGGTGGTGGCAGAGCCCGAGGAACTACGTCTCCCTGCTGCGCGAGCAGGACGAGTCGATGAGGAGCTGGAGCGACAACGCGCTCCACCGGGCGCTGCACGAGATGGAGGACCTGCGGGTATGGCGCCGGGACGGCGACGCACTCCTGCCCACAGCGTTCGGGCACGACGTCGCGCTGCTGGCCGCGGCCCTCGCCGAGGAGGGCGTGATCGAGGCCTGAAGGTGAGCTCGTTGCAGAACACCTTCTTCGTCCCGTGGCGCTGCTGCTTCGGCACACCCCAGGAGAGCGTCGCCGACTTCGGGCTCTACGAGACGCGAGCGTGGATCGCCCCGGTGGAGGGCGGCGTCGTCAGGGAAGCCACCCAGGTGGAGCTGTCCACGACCCCGGTCAAGACCGCCGTCTTCACAAAGCCCGTCCCGGGCTGGGAGGAGTGCTTTCCCGGCACTGCGACGCAGGTTCACCACCAGACGGCCAGCGCGAACGTCGACCTTGCACCGGGAGAGTATGTGGCGACGTGGGAGGACGTCTACGCCGGCGGGGAGCCCTACACCTCGACGTTGCGCATCACGGTGCTGCCCGACTGAGCGTCGCCGGGGCCTACGGCGCTAACCCGGGACGGGCCGAAGACCAGCCTCCGGGGTACGCCTCAGGAGGCGCAGCACCGGTCTCGTCATGGCCGGGCTCCCCGCCCAGGGCACGTCGCGTCATACGGTTGCGAGAGTCCAGCAGTTCATCCAGCCCCGCCTTCAGGTCCTCGTCCAAGATGGTGGGCGCCACCTGGTCGGGGTCGCGCTCGAGAGAGACGAGCGCCGCCCTGCGCAGGAGCTCCTTGGCGAAGGAGGCCGTCGTCCCCTCGGAGCGCTCGACCGCCGAGTCGAGCGCAGCGTCGCTCACCTCCCAGCCCAGCTCCGCCCGGTAGAGATGGAGCAGCGCGCGTCGTGCGCCCGCGTCGGGCAGCTCCATCTCGACCGCCTGGTCGATGCGCCCGGGGCGGGTGGTGAGAGCCTGCTCGAGCAGGTCGGCGCGATTGGTCGTGAGCACGAAGACGACGTCGGCCTCGGCGGCGAGGCCATCCATCTGGTTCATCAGCTCGAACAGCATCGGCTGCGCCTCGTGCGCCAGGTGCCGGTCCATGGCGATCAGGTCGACGTCCTCGACCACGACCATCGCCGGCTGCAGGTTGCGGGCGATGGCGCACGCCTCGCCCACGAACCGGACAGCGGGTCCGCTGATCAGCAGCACGGTGGTGTCGGGCAGCAGGCCCATCAGGTGCCGGATCGTGTGGGTCTTGCCGGTGCCGGGCGGGCCGTAGAGCAGGATGCCCCGTCGCAGGTGCTGCCCGCCGGCCCGCAAGGCGTCCCGGTGCTCGGCGACCGTGAGCACCTGACGCCGGATCTGGGCGAGCACCTCCTCGGGCAGGACCAGGTGCTCGCGCGGCACGTGCGGCCGGGTCTGGAAGGTCAGCAGGCTCGCGCCACGCTCCTGCCCGAAGATGTCGTCACCGAAGCTCACCACCCGGCCGCGAAAGACGTTCCGCTCGATCACCAGCTCGCGCAAACGCCCGGCGACGGCCTCGGCGCGCGTGGTGTCCGCGCACACGACCTGCACGTGGACGCGCCGGTCCATCATCTCGCCCGACCGCACGAGCATCGCCAGACGGGTCCCGTCAGGCTCGGTCACCAGCAGGACTCCCGTGTGGATGCACCGCAGAGTCTCCCCGTCCGGTCCGCTGGGCAGGTTCACGGTCGCCAGCCCACCCAGCCGCACGGGCATGAAGTCGGGCCCGAGGTGCAGAAGCTCGCTGAGCCCGAACTCCATGTGCTGGAAGCCCGCCAGCCCCATCACCTCGGCATGGCGTCCGGGCTCCGCCAGCCAGGCGTCCAGCGCCCGTTGCACGTTGACGTGGTCGTAGATGGGCCAGCTGTCGTCCACCACCGGCGCATCGTCGAGGCGGCCCAGGAACGACCGGAGCCGCCGCGCGACGTTGGGCTGCTCGTCCGCCCTGGCGGCCTTGACGGTGAGACGGACCGCCCGGTCGACGAGCCGGCGCAGGTCGCGAAGCTCAGGTGCCGGGTGCTCGTCGTCGGTCCGCTCGTCCGTGAGGGTCATGCCCTGAGTGAACCAGAGGTGGGCCCGGTCGAGTATGCAGAGCGGGGGCATGGTGAGTCGATCCTCACCATCCACGGGTCGCAGGGCGGGTGGGACCAGGGTCTCGTGGCGGGTGAGTTCCTGCGCGTCAAGGGCGTCCGGATCATCGCTCCGAGCAGGCCGGGATATCTCGGCACACCGCTCTCGAGCCGGGCGGACGTTCGCGCAGCAGGGGTATGCGCTGGCGGCACGGGACTTCCCCGTCCAGGAGGTGCTCTGGCTGCTGCGGCACGCCACGAGGCCGACACTCACCGCGCTGTTGCTCGCCCGGCGGCGTCCGGGACTGAAGAACGACTTCACCGGTTCCGGCACTCCCGCACCGCTGGAGCGCATCACGTGCCCGACTCTGATCGTCCACGGCCGCCGGGACAAGGTCGTGCCACCGGCCCACGCCGAGTATGCCCACGCGCACATCACCGGTTCCGAGCTCGACTGGATGGACGGCTCGCACCTCGCCTTTCCCCTTGAGGCTGCCGATACCGCACCGGCATACGTCGCCAACTGGCTGCGCGACACCGGGTGACCCCGTGGGCGAGACCTGTGCGACATACCGGCGTCGCCTCAGGATGTCGCCGTCTCGTCGGCAGCGTTCCAGAACGCGGCGAGAGCCCACGTCTCTGGACGACACTCATGCGCCCACCGCCGTGACCCCTCGGGTGCTCGCATCGTCGAGCGCGGCGTTCACGCCAAGAGCGGCGATGCCGCGACCTGGAGCTTGCTCGCCGACCCGGGAACCGAGCGAGGTCACTCTCGTCGGTTGGTCGCACAGGAGGCTGACTTCAGGACGAAGCCTGGGTAGCACTGTCAGGCATGCCCGTGAGGACTCGTAGCGTCACGTTCTTCATAGAGGCTAGGCTCCCAACATCGCAGTTGACGCAAGGTCAAGAGAAAGGGGTGCGATGGCAACGACGCCGAAGGACACCGCCGAGCCCAGCGCTCCACTGGTTGCCCGGCACCTGCGTGTCCCGTTCATCCTGCTCATCCTCTGTTTCGCAGCGTGGGGTATGGCTGCCAACCTCACCGACATCCTCGTCGGCGTGTTCCGCGGCATCTTCGACATGTCGAACTTCCAGGCCTCGCTGGTCCAGTTCGCCTACTACGGCGCCTATTTCCTGCTGGCGGTCCCGGCCGCGTTCATCAACGCCCGTTACGGCTTCAAGGCCGGTGTCCTGGTGGGGCTGGGGCTGGCGGCCGTGGGTGGTTTCCTCTTCATTCCGGCCAGCAACCTGCTCGCCTACGAGATGTTCCTGCTGGCGCTCTTCGTGCTCGCGGCGGGTCTGTCCATCCTGGAGACCTCCGCCAACCCCTTCGTCATCGGCATGGGCGAGGAGGCCAGTGCCACCCAGCGGCTCAACCTCGCGCAGTCCTTCAACCCGGTCGGTGCCAACGTCGGTGTGCTGATGGGCGCGATCCTCATCCTGCCGAACCTGACGCCGGAGGAGAGCAAGACCATCATGGGCGAGGACGAGCTCCTGGCCGCCACGGAGTCCGACCTGGCGTTGGTGCTGCAGCCCTACCTGGTGATCGCCGGGATCCTGGTGCTCATCTGGCTGCTCATCGCCTTCCGCAAGATGGAGCTGCCCAGCGCGCCGGCGCCGGTCGACCTGACCTCGGGCCGCGGTGGCACACTGGCCCGGTTGTGGGCCAACCGGCACTACCGCTACGGCGTGGTGGCACAGTTCTTCAACGTCGCGGCCCAGACGTCCACCTGGACCTTCACCATCCTGTATGCCCAGGACGTCGCCGGAACCTCCCCCGGCGAGGCCGGCTGGTGGCTGCAGGCGAGCCTGGTCCTGTTCCTGATCTCACGCTTCGTGATGACCTACCTGCTGGGGATCTTCCGGCCGGCCCTGCTGCTGCTGATCATGGCGGTCTTCGGCGTGATCTGTTGCCTGACCTCCATCTTCGTCCTCAACGTCGTCGGGTTGATCGCGGTGGTGGCCATCTCGGCCTCGCTGTCGCTGATGTTCCCGACCATCTACGGCCTCTCGCTGCAGGGGCTGGGCCCGGACGCCAAGTTCGGCTCGGCCGGTCTGGTCATGGCCATCCTCGGCGGTGCGCTGGTGCCGATGGTGCACGCGGCCGTGATGGATGCGGCCGGATCGGCGCTGGGGTACATCGTGCCGGGCATCTGCCTGGCGGTGGTCGCGGCATACGCCCTGTTCGCGTTGAAGAACACCCGTCCGGCGGTCGGCGCCGCGACGGATCAGGCCTGAAGGGTGGCGATCGGTATGCGCACACGCACGTGGATCACGCTGGGCGCAGTGCTCTGCGGCCTCACCCTGGCGGGTTGTGCCGGTGAGGAGCAGGAGTCCGTGTCGGTGGGGCTGATCACCAAGCAGGAGGAGAACCCCTACTGGGTCTCGATGAAGGACGTCGCCCAGGAGACGGCCGATGACCTGGACGTCGAGCTGACCACGGCCACCGGTGCCAGCGACACCGACGTCACGTCACAGGAGGCTGCTCTCGCGGACATGGTCGCCGAGGGGGTGGACGGCATCCTGATCGCGCCGACGGATCCGGTCGCCCTGCTGCCGGCGATCCAGGAGGCACGCGACGCCGGGGTGCTGGTGATCGCGCTGGACACCCCGGTCGATCCGCCGGAGGCGGTGGACGCCTTCTTCGCCACGGACAACGAGGCAGCAGGCCGTTCGATCGGGGAGTATGCCGCTGCGAAGGCCGACGACCTCGGGCTGGATCCGCAGGTGGCTCTGCTCAACCTGGCCGGAGACATCAGCTCCGGGGAGCTGCGACGCACGGGGTTCCTCGAGGGCTTCGGACTGACCGAGGACGATCCCGCGATCGTGGCGTCAGTCGACACCCAGGGTGACCGGGACAACGCCGCGGTTGCGATGACCCAGGTGCTTTCTGAGCATCCGGACATCAACGTGGTCTACACGGTGAACGAGCCAGCCGCGCTCGGGGCCCTGGCAGCGCTCGAAGCTGCCGAGCTCGACCTGGACGAGGTCGTCCTGGTCTCGGTGGACGGAGGGTGCCGTGCGATGCGTGAGGCCGTGCGGCCCGGAGACATCGACGCTACCGCGACGCAGTATCCGCAGAACATGGCGCGAGAAGGTGTCCGGGCGATCGCGGCGGCGGTGCGCGACGGTGTGACGCCCAGCGGATTCCGGGACACGGGCAGCGAACTCGTCAGCGACAACCCGGTGGACGGGGTGGAGTCGCGGCGGGTGGAGTTCGGGATACGGACCTGCTGGGGCAGCTGACCCGGGGGCCGGCCGGTCAAGCGGTGTTCAGTGCCGGTCGGTGGGGCACTCAGCGCTCAGTGAGGCGGGAGGGCCAGTCGACGATGGTGACACCGCGGGTCGCCGGGAAGGCCATGGTGTCGCGGGGGGAGCCGGTCAGGAGGCGGTACATGAATGTGGCCATGTATCCAGGGTCGCTGGACACCATCGATACGTCCAATGTCTCTTAGACAGGCGACGTATGCGTTAACGTTATAGGTATGGAGACGGAGAGTCTGCGTTGGTTTCAGCTCGTGGCGGACGGTGTGACGGTGACCGAGGTGAGCCAGATCGAGGGCATCTCTCAGCCTGCGGTCTCCCGGGCCCTGAGCCGGCTCGAGTTGGACGTGGGGACCCCACTGCTCCGGCGTAAGGGCCGGGTGCTGCGGCTGACTCACGCCGGGGCCGCGTTCAAGCAGCACATCGACCCGGTGCTGCACCACCTTGATGACGGGATCGCGGCGGTGCAACAGATCCTGGACCCTGAGCGGGGCACGGTCACCATCGCCTTCCAGCCCTCTTTCGGCAGCTGGCTCGTCCCAGACCTGGTGAGCAGTTTCCACGCGGAGCACCCGCACGTTCACCTCGACCTGCGCACGACGGCCGACGAGACGGTGCCGGACGTCGATCCGCGCAGCGACGTGGATGTCGAGCTCTCTACCTTGCGACCCCCGCCGGGCCCCGAGCACCCACGCTGGAGGGTCCTGGCCGTGGAGCCCCTGCGCCTGCTGGTCGGACCCGGCCACCGCCTCGAAGGCACCCACGAGGTCGCGCTGAGCCAGGTCGCCGATGAGCCGTTCGTCATGATCAAGCCGACCTCGCTGCTTCGCCGGCAGTCCGAACGATTGTGCGCCGAAGCTCATTTCGAGCCCAACGTCGCCTTCGTGGCCGACGACCTCCCCACCCTGCGGGGGTATGTCGCTGCCGGCCTGGGTGTGGCCATCGCACCGGCCCTGTGGGGTGGATCAGTGGCCGCCCCGGTGGCGGGTCTGCACGTCCTGGCGCTGACCGACCCGGGCGCGACCCGGGAGGTGGGACTGAGTTGGTCCCCTCAGCGGCGCATGCTGCCAGCGGCCGAACTGTTCCGTGAGCACGTGCTGGCCCGGGCACGCGCCGGGAAGCTGCCCCGACCCGTCTGAGGCGGACGACCAGCCCCGTTCCATCGAGCTGCGGGTGCTGGACCTTCAGTCCGGTGGTGTCAACCCATTCTGCTAGGTCACGCAGCCAGATTCGTTCCCGGTCGACCTCAAGTGGCTCGTCGAAGAGCGCACTCCGCAAGACAGCACTGACATGGACCGTCTCGGTCGACTGCTCCAGGGACCGCCCGGCGTCCCTGCCGGGCTGCGGCGACGCCCAGGTGCGTCTTGCCGGCGCACGACCGGGGCTGCTGATAGGTGTGCCGTAAGGCCTCGGCCGCGGTGACGTGGGCGGGGTCGGTCACGGTCATGCTCCGGGCCCACCGGCGCGGGTGCTCGGCCACCAGCTACCGACCGAGTAGTCATTGGTGTCGACGCGCACGTAGTAGCCCCGGCTCAGGCGCACGTCTTCGCGCCAGCCCAGGTGCGCCCGCCGCCGGCGGCAAGGACAGCATCGCGTCGGTGTCCGCCGCGAGCAGGCCCACGGGGGGCGGGCCTTGGCCCACCTCTTGGGGAGCATGAAGGACTTCAAGCTAAGGCGGGCCTCCACCGGGTGGCGCGACACCTTCCTCGACACCGAGGAGAATGGCTGAAACCCAGGACGGGCCGGGGAGACGGCCGCGGACGACGACGGAGGCGAGATGCGGCATACCCCGCACTATCTGATGACCGACCCCGACGAGGTCCGCCGACTGATCCGGAACCATCCGTGGGCCACGATCGTCTCGCCGGCCAGCACCGGTCTGGTCGCGTCGCACTACCCGGTGATCCTCGACGAGAGCGCCGACGGCCCGGACATCACGATCCTCAGCCACTTCGGGCGACCGGACGACCGGCTGCACGAGCTCGGGCGGCACGAGATCCTGGTCATCGTCCAGGGGCCGCACGACTACATCTCGCCCAGCTGGTACGCCCCGGGCGACCTCGTCGCGACCTGGAACCACGTCACCGCACACCTCTACGGGACGCCCGAGATCCTCGACGAGGAGGAGAACTACGCGGCGCTCTCCCTGCTGACCGACCACTTCGAGCGCGACCGGCCCGGCGGGCGCTCGCTCACGGAGGACGAGGCGGCCACTCGGCGGGAGGCCAGGGGTGCGGTGAGCTTCCGGATGCGGGTCGACCGGTTCGACGCCCGCGCCAAGCTCAGCCAGAACAAGACCCCGGAGGTCGTCGACAACGTCATCGTCCATGTGGGGGAGCACAACCCCGGTCTCGCCGAGGAGATGCGGCGCGTCCGGGAGGCTTCACGCGGGGGGCGCTGAGCCCGCGCGAGCGACTCGAGTCGGTCGCGAGCGACTCGAGTCGGTCCTGACGCGCTCGTCCTGACATGGAGAGGCGGGCGTCAGAGGCGGACGACGCGCGTCGCGCGGTCGCGGAGGGGTCCAAGAGGAAATATCGCGGATCGTCGATCAACAAGCCTGATCGACGATCCGCGATATTCGTCTGCTGACGGGTGTTCCCCTGCAGCCTCAGAGGAGGGACCCACCGGCGCACGGCAGCGTCCCGCAGATCTCGTCACGCGGAAGTCGCGCACGTCCCCGACTGTCGCGTGACGAGGATCACGGGACGCGCGGGGAGCGGGCATCGTGCGCGCCTGAACCTCGGCGACACGTTCGCCTACGCGCTGCACCGGGTCACCGGTGAGCCGATGCTCTTCACGGGCGGAGACTTCGCAGCGGCGGGTGTGGAACGGGCCAGGTGACTCACAGCCGCACGACGCGCGTCGCTCCATCCCTGAGGGCCTCTATCGCGACCGCGTTGTCGTGGTCCGGCCCGGACGCCCGCTCGTGCGCCCGCGCAGGGTCCTCGCCGTGCCGGACGTGCCGCTCGACCAGCCGCGACTCACGCACCGCCGGGTCGAGGTCGAGGAACCACACCTCGTCCAGGGCAGCGCAGGCCCGCGGCCACGCGCCGGTGCGGGCGAGCAGGTAGTTGCCCTCGGTGACCACGAGCGGCACAGACGGAGAGATGGGCAGGGCTGAGCCGATCGAGGTCTCGAGGTCGCGGTCGTAGCGCGGGGCGTAGACGACCTCGTCCGCCGCCTGGGAGCGCAGGCGGGTGAGGAGAGCGGCATACCCGGCGTCGTCGAAGGTGTCGATGGCGCCCTTGCGGCCGCGGGCCCCGCGGGCGTGCAGGATCGCGTCGTCGAGGTGGAAGCCGTCCATCGGCGCCAGCGCGACCAGCTCGGGCCCCAGCTCGTCGGCCAGGGCCGCGGCGACCGTCGACTTGCCGGCGCCGGGCGCCCCGGTCAGCCCGAGGATGGTGCGTCCGGGGCGCGCTGCGAGGCGGCGGGCGTCCTCGACCAGCGTGGCGAGCGTGTCCGGAGGTGGCTCGAGGGCTGCGGCGGGACCGGCAGCGTCCTCAGGAGGAGACGTCACTGCCGCACGCCGTGCACGGTGGCGAGGAGCTCGGCATACCGGCCCTTGATCTCCTCCACCGACGGGTCGAGGACCGGCTCCGCGCCGACGACGGTGTCCACCGCCGCCCACTGCGGGCAGGTCTCCTCGCCGGAGAGCACCCAGGCGGCCTGGAGCGCGGCGCCGCGGGCGACGTACTCGCCGGGACGGGGCACGACGAGCGGGACGCCGATGAAGGTCGCGGCGATCTCCCGGACGGCTGCCGACCCCGTCGCGCCGCCGATGAGGAGGACCCGGTCGACGTCCACCCCCTCGCGGCGGAGGGCGTCGACGCCGGCGGCGACGTTGAGCAGCATGCCCTCGACGAAGGCCCGGGCCACGTTGGCGGGGGTGAGGTTGTCGCGGGTCATGCCGGACAGGGTGCCGCTCGCCGTCGGCAGGTTGGGGGTCCGCTCGCCGTCGAGGTAGGGGAGCAGGGTGAGCCCGCCCGCGCCGGGCTGCGCCTCGAGCGCCAGCCGCTCGAGCCCGGCCAGGTCCGTGCCGAGCGCCGTGGCCCCGGCGCCCAGCACGCGGGCGGCGTTGAGCGTGCACATGAGCGGCAGATGACCCCCGGCGGCGTCGGCGAAGCCGGCGACCTCGCCCGTGGGGTCCGAGGTGGGCCGTGGGTGCGAGGCGAAGGCGGTGCCGCTCGTGCCCAGCGAGACGGCCACGTCCCCGCCGCCCAGGCCGAGCCCCAGCGCCGCCGCCGCGTTGTCGCCGGCGCCGGGTCCGACCACCAGACCCCCGGGGCCGACCAGGCCTCCCGGGCTCCGGCCGGCAGCGGTGGCGGGGCCGAGCACCTCCGGCAGCTCGAGGTCGCCGCGGCCGGTCGCCAGGCGCAGGAGGTCTTCGTGGTAGGCGTCGGTGGAGGCGGAGAAATAGCCGGTGCCGGACGCGTCGGACCGGTCGGTGACCCACCTGCTCACCGGTGCGTCGCCGGCGAGCAGCCGGCTCGTCAGCCAGTCGTGCGGCAGCACGACGGTGCGCGTGCGCGCCAGGGAGTCCGGCTCGTTGCGGGCCAGCCAGCGCAGCTTGGTGACGGTGATCGCGGCGACCGGCACGACGCCGATCGCCTCCGCCCACGCCTGCGGTCCGCCGAGCTCGTCGATGAGGTCGAGCGCGTCCGGGGCCGACCGGGTGTCGTTCCAGAGCAGCGCCGGGCGGACCACCTGCTGGTCCTCGTCGAGGCACACCATGCCGTGCTGCTGACCGGCGACGGAGATCGCCGACACTCCCTCCAGCAACCCACCGGAGGTCGCCTCGTGCAGGGCGCTCCACCAGTGGTCAGGGTGCACCTCGGTGCCGTCGGGATGGGACGCGCGGCCGGTGCGCACCACCTCGCCGGTGCGGGCTTCGCAGACCATCACCTTGCACGACTGCGTGGAGCTGTCGACCCCGGCGACCAGGGTGGGGGCGTTCATCAGTGCCTCAGTCCTCCCAGACGATGCAGACCTTGCCCGCCTGCCCACCGTCGGCGACCTCGTAGGCCGCGCCGGCCTCGCTCAGCGGGTAGCGATGGGTCACGATCCTCTCAGGATGCTCGCCCCACCGCACGAGCATCTCGAGCAGCTCGGCCATGTGCTGCACCGACGACACCCACGACCCGTGCACGCTGATCTGCGGGTGGATGAGCAGCGGCGAGACGTCCATCGTCATCGTGCCGCCCTCGCCCACCAGGACGCACCGACCCCAGTGCCGGGTATGCCGCAGCGCGGCCAGTCGGGCGTCGGGGTGGCCGGAGCAGTCGATCGCCACCTCGCAGCCCCGGCCGTCGGTGGCCGAGCCGACCGCCTCCGCCAGGTCGGCCGGGTCGGTCACCGCCACGTCGAGCAGGTCCAGGCGCTGGGCCAGCTCCACCCGGCTGGCGACGGGGTCCATACCGATGACCCGGCGGGCGCCGAGGTGACGGCCCAGCAACGCCGCCGCCAGCCCGACCGGCCCGAGGCCGGTGACCAGGAGCGTGTCGCGGCCGCTGACCTGGCCTCTGAGCAGGCCCTCGTAGGCGGTGCCGAAGCCGCAGGAGACCAGCGCCCCGTCGACGAAGGTCAGCGGCTCGGGCAGCAGCAGGCAGCTGACCTCCTCGGCCAGCAGGTAGTCGGCGTGCCCGCCGTCGCGCTGCCAGCCGTGCGCCGCCCGGTGCTCGGAGGAGCACCCGACGGGGTAGCCGCGGCGGCACTCCTCGCACTGGCCGCACCCGCTGATGTGGTAGACGACGACCCGGTCGCCGGGGGAGAGCCGACGGGCTCTCGGCCCCACGGCGACGACCTCCCCGCACGGCTCGTGTCCGGCGACGACACCCTGGTAGGCCTCGGCGCCGACGCCGAGGTGCTCGCGGTAGATCGCCCGGATGTCCGACCCGCAGATGCTCGAGGCGCGCATCTTGAGCAGCACCTGGCCCGGCCCCGGCTCGGGCACGTCGACGGTGACGTGCTCGACGGTGGAGTCGCCCGGGAGCCGGACGCCGCGCATGGTGGAGGGCAGGGTCGTCGGCACGTGTTCCTCAGCTCTGGGGGTGGATCATCGACTTGATGGCCCGCGGGTCGTCCGTCGCCGCGGTGAGCGCCTCGGCGGTCTGGTCGAGCCGGAAGTGCCCGGTGACGAGGTCGTCCAGCCGCACCTGCCCGCAGCGAGCAGAGCGATGGCCGTGGGCCAGGTGTTGGCGTAGCGGAAGACCCCGGTCACCAGGAGCTCGCGCTCCTGGACGAGCGAGAGCGGCAGGGCGAGGGTGTCGCCGCCCATGCCGACCAGCACGGCCCGCCCGGCCGGGGACAGCGACCGCAGACCGGCCAGCGTCGAGCCGGCGTGGCCGCTGCACTCCAGCAGCACGTGGGGGTCGGGGCGCTCGCCGTACCAGTCGGGCAGCGACACCTCGCTGGCGTCCACCGTGTCCGTGGCACCGTGCGCGGCCGCGACCGCGAGCCGGTGCGGGTTGACGTCGACGACCACGACCTCGGCCGCACCCGCCACGCGCGCCACCTGGGCGCAGAGCAGCCCGACCGGCCCGGCCCCGGTGACGAGCACGCGGTCGCCGGTGCCGACGGCGGCCTTGCGGCAGGCCCACAGCGCGACCGAGAGCGGCTCGACCATCGCGGCGGCGTCGTCCCCCACCTCGTCCGGCACGGGGTGGGCGAAGGCGGAGTGGTGCACGATGAGCTCGCTGAGCGAGCCGTCGACCGGCGGGGTGGCGTGGAAGACCATGGCCGGGCACAGGTTGTAGCGACCGGACAGGCACTGCTCGCACTGCCGGCACGGCACGCCGGGCTCGATCGAGACCCGCTGCCCGACGCGGGCGGGGTCCACGTCCGCGCCGACGCCGACGATGACCCCGGCCGACTCGTGACCGAGGACCAGCGGCGCCGTCACGGCATACGAGCCGATCCGTCCGTGCGTGTAGTAGTGCGTGTCGGACCCGCACACCCCGACCGAGGTGACCTGGATGAGGACCTCGTCGTGCCCGGGCTGCGGGCGCGGGCGCTCCTGGACCTGGATCGTGCCGGGCTCGAGCAGGACGGCGGTCCGCGTCGTCCCGCGGTCGTCAGCCGTTGACATGGTCCTCCAGGGTCGCGCGGGCACCCTTGTCGTGCAACGACCGGAGGAACCCGAGGTATGCGGTGGTGAACCGCTCGTCGTGCCGCAGGTCGCCGAAGAAGGACTCGTCCTCGAGGAAGGCGAGCGGCTCCTCGCGCTGCCGCGCGGCCGCCGCCATCACCGTGTCCCTGAACCGGTCGACCACCTCGATCGGCTCGCCCTGCTCGTCCACCCCCTCGGCATACCGGGCCCAGGAGGCGACGACGAGCGCGGAGGAGTCGATCCGGCCGCCGCGCTCGAGGTTGTGCCGGATCACCGGCACCAACCACTTCGGTATGCGGTCGCTGGACTCCGCGCACAGGCGCGCCAGGGTGTCGCGCACCTCGGGGTTGGCGAAGCGGTCGATGAGCTCGCGGCGGTAGGCGTCGAGGTCGACGCCCGGGACCTCGGGCAGGGTGGGCGTGCCCTCGTGCTCCATGTAGCCGAGCAGGAACGTGACGAAGAGCGGGTCCTGGCAGACCTCGTGGGCGTAGCGGTAGCCGGCGAGGTAGCCGAGGTAGCACAGCGCCTGGTGGCTGGCGTTGAGCAGGCGGAGCTTCATCAGCTCGTAGGGGACGACGTCGTCGACGACCTGGGCGCCGGCTGCCTCGAAGGCGGGGCGTCCGGTGGGGAAGGAGTCCTCAAGCACCCACTGGGTGAACGGCTCGCAGACCACCGGCCACGCGTCCTCCACCCCGAACTGCTCGGCCAGCGCCGTGATGTCCTCCTGGCTGGTCACCGGGGTGATGCGGTCGACCATCGAGCTGGGGAACGCGACGTGCTCGGCGAGCCAGGGGGCCAGCGGCTCGCTGCCCGGCGAGCGGTCGTCCTGCAGAGCTGCGAAGGCGCCGATCATCGCCCGGGCGACGTCGCCGTTGCCAGGCAGGTTGTCGCAGGAGAGCACGGTGAACGGCTCGGTCCCGGCCGCCCGGCGCCGGCGCAGCGCCTCGCAGATGAAGCCGAATGCGCTGCGCGGGGTGCCGGGGGAGTCGAGGTCGGCCTGCAGGGCCGGGTCGTCGGGGTCGAAGCGGCCGGTCACCTGGTTGACGTGGTAGCCGCCCTCGGTGATGGTCAGGGAGACGATCCGGACCCGGGGGTCGACCATGGCGGCCAGCACCGCCTCGGGGTCGTCCGGGGCGAAGAGGTAGTCGACCATGGAGCCGATGACCCGCGGCTCCAGCCTCCCGTCAGGATGCTTGAGCACCAGCGTGTAGAGGCAGTCCTGCCCCTTGAGGGCGTCGCGCATGCGGACGTCGCCGGGCATCGTGCCGACCCCCACGATCGCCCAGTCGGAGTCGCGGCCGTCCTCCATGAGACGGTCGAGGTACATCGCCTCGTGCGCCCGGTGGAAGCCGCCGACGCCGAGGTGGACGATGCCGGGGGTCAGGGTCGAGCGGTCGTAGGTGGGCCGGGCCACCGTGTGGGGCAGCTCGTCCAGGGTCTCGTCGCTGAGGGGGACCGGCATCACCGCACGGCGCCCATGGACAGGCCTGTGACCAGCTTGTCCTGCGCGGCGAAGCCGGCGGCCAGGACCGGGACCGAGACGACCAGGCTGGCCGCGCAGACCTGCGCCAGGAACAGGCCCTGGCTGGTGACGAAGCCGGTGAGGTAGACGGGCGCGGTCTGGGCGACGGTGCTGGTCAGGACGCGGGCGAGGAGCAGCTCGTTCCAGCTGAAGATGAAGCAGATGAGCGCCGCCGCGGCGATGCCGGGCATCACGACCGGGGCGATCACCTGGCGCAGGGTGGTCGTCAGGTTCGCCCCGTCGATCTGCGCCGCCTCGATCATCTCCACCGGAACCTCCGCGAGGAACGAGCGCAGCATCCAGATGGCGATCGGCAGGTTCATCGACGTGTAGAAGATGGTGAGCAGCACGATGTTGTCCAGCAGCCCGGAGAACTGCGCGAACAGGTAGATCGGCAGGATCGCGGCGACGATCGGCAGCATCTTGGTGGAGAGCATGAAGAACAGCACGTCCTGCCACTTCTTCACCGGTCGGATCGACAGCGCGTAGGCCGCCGGGAAGGCCAGGAGGATGACCAGCGCCGTCGACAGCACGCTGGCGGTCAGGGAGTTGAGCAGCGGCCCCCACGGGTCCGCCCCGAAGAAGTTGCGGTAGCCCTCCACGCTGAAGGGGGCGAACAGCTGCGGCGGGTTGGTCGCCGCATCCGTCTCGCTCCGGAAGGACACCAGCACCATCCACAGGAACGGGATGAAGAAGAGCAGGCCGATCGCCCAGGCCAGGATCGCCAGGCCGAGGCCCTGGCGACCGGCCTTGTCGCGGAACGGCGACCGACGCTGGCTCGGGGGCTTCAGGGCGATGGTCATCGTGACTCCTCCTGGAAGACGGTGAAGACGGTCCGGAGGGCGAGCATCGACACGATGAGGGTGCCCGCCACCGTGACCACGCCGGCTGCCGAGGCGCGGCCGTAGTCCTGTGCGGTGTAGAAGGTCTGGTAGACGAAGTAGGGCAGGTTGGCGCTGCCGGTGGCGCCGGCCGTGATGGTGAAGACGTGGTCGAAGTTCTGCACCACGTAGATGGTGCCGAGCAGCACGCTGAGCTCGATGTAGGGGCGCAGGTGCGGCAGCGTCATGTGCCGGAAGATCTGCCAGCTGCTCGCGCCGTCGATGCGCGCCGCCTCGACGACGTCCATCGGCCGGCTCTGCAGCCCGGCCAGCAGGATGAGCATCATGAACGGCGTCCACTGCCAGGAGATCGCCGCGATCAGGGCCGGCAGCGGCATGCTGCCGACCCAGTCGGGCTGGGGGGCGTCGTCGCCGAGGAAGATGGTGAGCAGGCCGTTGAACAGGCCGTACTCGGGGTTGTAGAGCGCGTGCTTCCACAGCAGGGCCGCCGCGATCGGCACCAGCAGGAACGGCGTGATCATCATCGTGCGCACCACGCCGCGGCCGGGGAACTTCCGGTCCAGCAGGAGCGCGATGACCAGACCCAGGATGAGGCAGATGAGCACCACGCTCACGGTCAGGACGACGGTGACGACCACCGCCGAGCGGGCGTTGACGTCCGTGAAGACCCGTGCGTAGTTGCTGAACCCGGCGAACCCGCGGTCGTCCGGGTAGTAGGAGTTCCAGTCCATGAACGAGACGATCAGCGTGCCTATGAACGGCAGCTGGGTCAGCACGATCACGAAGATCAGGGCGGGCAGCAGCGGCAGCCGGCGGCGCCACGTCTCCGACATCCCGCTCTGCCGTCGCTCGGCGGGCGGTGGTGCCCCCGTCCGGACGGCGTCGGCGGCCACTTCGGTGCTCATCGGTCGCGCTCCTCTCGTGCCTCGTAGCGTTCGGCGATGTCCTCGGCCAGCTGCTGGCCCTGGGCGAGGGCGTCCTCGACGCTCATCCGTCCCGCGATCGCGGCGCTGATGTCCTGGCTGACCTGGGTGCCGAGCTCGGGGAACTCGGGCAGGCCGATGAACTGGATGCCCATCGCGGGCCGGGGCTGCAGGCCGGGGTTCTCCGGGTCGGCGGCCTCGATCGCCTGCCTGGTCGGCTCGGCGAACGCTCCCGCGACCTCGAGGTAGTCGGGGTTCTCGTAGGTGGAGGCCCGCTTGCCGGACGGCACCTGGGCCCACCCGACCTGCTCGCCGACCAGCTCCTCGTACTCCTTGCTCGAGGCCCAGGAGATGAACTCCCACGCGTCGTCCTTGTTCTCCGAGGCTTCCTGGACCGCGAACGACCAGGCGTAGAGCCACCCGGAGCTGTCCGTCTCGACCACCGGTGCGGGCGCGTAGCCGAGCAGGCCCTGCACGGGGGAGCCGTCGGCCTCGAGCGAGCCGGCGGCCGAGGTCGCGTCGTACCACATCGCCGAGTTGCCCTGCGTCAGGTTGTTGAGGCACTCGACGAAGCCGGAGTTGGGCGCGCCGCGCTGACCGTGCTCACGCACCAGGTCGACGTAGAAGGTGACGGCCTCGGTGAACTCCGGCGAGTTGACCATCGGTGTCATCCCGCTCGTGGAGTTCTGCTCGTCGGACTCGAACCAGGTGCCGCCGAAGGTGTTGACCACGGTGGTCAGAGGGGCGAAGATCTGGCCCCAGCCGGGCTGCCCGCGCAGACAGATGCCGGACATGCCGGGCTCGGCCCCGTCCACCTGGGCGGCGATGTCGGCGACCTCCTGCCAGGTGGGCTGCTCAGGCATCGCGATGCCCTCACGGTCCAGGATGTCCTTGCGGTACATCAGGAACGACGACTCGCCGTAGAACGGCTCCCCGTAGACGCTGCCGTCGACCGTCAGCGACGTCGTCATCGGCGCGAGGATGTCGTCCTGGTCGAAGTCCGGGTCGCCGGCGATGTAGTCGTCGAGGTTGGCGACCCACCCGGCCCGCGCGTAGATCGGGATCTCGAAGTTGGAGAGGGTGGCCACGTCATACTGCCCCGACTGGCTGGTGAACTCCTGGCTGACCCGGTCGCGGAGGTCGTTCTCCGGCAGGATCGTGTAGTTGACCGTGATCCCCGTCTCGGCGGTGAAGTGCTCCTCGGTCAGCCGCTGGAGATCGGCCATCTGCGGGTTGTTCACCATGATCACGTTCAGTGACCCCTCCGCCCCCGAGCCGCCACCCGCCCAGCCCAGGGTGCAGGCGCTGAGCGAGAGCGAGGCGGCGAGGGACAGGGCCAGCGCCGTCGTGGTCCGTGCCCGTCTGCGTCGTTGCACTGTCTCTCCCCTTCGTCGGGCTCAAACGAGCAACTGTCGTGCACGCTTGAGCGCAGGTGATCGAGTCAACTATCTTTCTGCTGGGGTGTCAAGGCCTTCCCGACGCCGTGGGTCGGGATCCCGGACGGAGAGGCGGCAGGCGATGGGGCGAGGAGACGTCTTGGGCTCGGGTGAGCGGCGTGCTGCTGCCGCCGTGGCGCGTCGGTACTACCTGGACGGCGAGTCCAAGGTCGACATCGCGGCCGAGCTCGGCCTGAGCCGCTTCAAGGTCGCCCGCCTGCTGGACCTGGCCAAGGAGGCCGGGATGGTGCGGATCGAGATCGTCGAGCCGGTCGAGGAGCAGATGCTCGAGCTCGCGGCACGGGTCAGCAGCAGGTGGGGCCTGCGCGAGTGCTGGGTCGTGCCCGGCTCGGCCACGGCGCAGCTGGACGTCGCGCGGGCAGCGGCCGAGCTGCTGGGCAGGCTGCTCGGCCCGCAGGACGTGCTGGGTATGCCGTGGAGCCGGTCGGTGCACGCCATGGTCGACTCCCTGGTCACGCTGCCGCGGGTGCCGATCGTGCAGCTCAGCGGCGCGGCGGCGACAACCTCTGTGGACAGCAGCACGGTCGACATCGTGCGTCGCGCGTCCCGGATCGCCGGTGGTGGGCGGCAGGTCTTCTTCGCACCTCTGGTCATGCCCGACGAGCAGGCGGCCGAGGCGGTGCGCCGTGATCCCGCGGTGCGCGACACCCTGGCCGCCGCGAGCACCGTGACGGTGGCGATGGTGGGCATCGGGGCCTGGGCTCCGGGGGAGTCGACCATCTACGACCTCGTCGACGAGGCGGCCCGTGACGAGGTGGTCGCCGTCAACACCGTCGGCGAGATCGCCGGGGTCTTCTTCGACGAGCAGGGGCGTCTCGTCGAGCCTCCCCTCTCCCGGAGGGTGATCGCGCTGAGCGGGGAGCAGCTCGTCGGGATTCCCACGGTGCTCGCCAGCTGTCACCAGCTGTCGCGGATGCCGGCGCTGGTTCCTGCGTTGCGAGGGGGACTCGTCAACGCGCTCGTCGTCACGGCAGAGATCGCGGACGCGCTGCTGGACGTCCCCTGACACGGCTCGGCGAGCGTCCCCGGCAACGGCGCGTGCTCGAGCGAGGAGGCACAGGGGTCCGTGAGGAAATATCGCGGATCGTCGATCAACGAGCCTGACCGACGATCCGCGATATTCGTCCGCTGACGGGTGTCCCCTGCCGCCTCAGGGAGGAGGGACCCACCGGCGCACGGCGGCGTCCCGCAGATCTCGGCACGCGGAAGTCGGACACGTCCCCGACTGTCGCGTGACGAGGATCGCGGGACGCACTTCAGCGTCGAGCAGGGGGTCCGGAGGGGGACGGCCCGAATCTACGGGCTGCCGAGCGCGTCGAGCAGGGCGCCCAGGACCGTCTCCTCGTGCACGGCCCGCCCGTGCCGGCGCATCGCCGCACCCAGCTCCGGGTCCCAGGAGGGCTCGACCGGCGCCCCCACCAGCTCCGGGCCGCCCATGGTCAGCCCGGCCAGGTAGTCGTCCACGCTCATCCGCCACGGCCGCACCCCGTGCCGGGCGACCGCCCGCTCGGCCAGCGCGACGCCGGGCCAGTCGAAGTCGCCGTGGTAGCGCAGGTCCGCCCCGGCCGCGGCGAGCAGGCCGAGCACCTCGTCCACGACCAGGTTGGGCTCGCCCGCGGTGCACACGACCGCCCAGCCGTCGATCGAGCTCTCGGCGACGGCCTCCAGCACGCGCGGGTTCTCGCACACCAGGACCGGCCGGTCGACGACCGGGACCACGGCATCGGCGCGGCGCAGGTCCCACGCGGTCACGTGCACCGGATCGCCGGCCGCAGCCGCGCTGGCCAGCCGCCGGGCGAGCGGGTCGTCGCCCACGAGACGCAGACGCCACAGCAGGCAGGTGCGCGAGACCAGGTCGGGAGCCACCCCGACCGCCGCCCACAGCTCCTCCCGCCCCCGGGCGGACGCCGGGACGGCCACACCGGCCGCGGCGGCCAGGCCGCGGAGCACCACGTGGTGGACGACATTGTCCCGGTCCAGGGCGTGGGCGTCCCCGAGCAGCCGCGCACCCAGCTCGACCCGGGAGACGGTATGCCGTGCCGACCCCGGTGCGGGCAGCGCGCCGAGGACGGCCGCCGCCCCGCGCACGACCTGCTCCGCGTCGGGCCGAGACGTCAGCACGCCCGTGCGCCGCAGGCCGGCCACCCACTCCTGCGCCCACGGCGTGCGGACCAGCTCGGCGGCCAGGGCCAGCGGCGTCTCCCGGGCGGTGTCCCGGGCCGCGCGGGAGGCCGGGCGGTCCCGCGGGGCGCTCCCGGTGACGAGGGTGAGCACCTCCAGGAGGCCGCCGACCCCGGACCGCTCGCGCAACCGGGCGTCCAGCGCGTCCAGGGCGACCCGCTGCCGGTCCCGGACGGTGGTGCGGCCGAGCAGGGCGGCGAGCGCCTGCCGCTCCACGCGCGTGGCGGGAGCGAGCACGACATACCCCTGCGGCTCGAGCCCGGCCTGCTCGAACCGGTCCCGGATGCGCGCCCACGTGGGGCCGAGCGCGGCGTCGGCCAGCCACGGGGGCAGGTCGCTCACCCCACGCTCTCCAGGGTCCGGCCGTCCCAGCGGTACTCGTACTGGGCGATGCCCCGCTGCGCCGGGTCGCGCAGCGCCTCGTAGATCGCCAGCGACGGCACGGTCGGGTGGTCGCCCCACAGCCGCTCGCTGGTGATGACGAAGTCCAGGTCGAGCTGGACGAGGAGACCGAAGAGCAGCGGGTGGGTGCGCACGTCGATCTTGGGGAAGGCGTCGTCGAGGAGGACGAGACGCGGGGCGTGGGGCGCGGCGCCGGCCAGCGAGGTGAAGTGCGCGGCGGCGGCGGCGAAGAGTGGCAGGTAGCAGAGCACCTTCTGCTCCCCCTGGGACAGCGGCGAGCGGCGGTGCAGCCGCTCCCACCGGCCCAGGGCCTCGGGGCGGGTGTAGCGGATGGTGAACGCGAACCACGTGCGGTAGTCCAGCGCGGCGGCCAGGTGCTCGGAGTAGGACAGCTCGGGGTGCTCGGCGCGGGAGGCCTCGATGAGGCGGTGCAGCGCGTCGTGGAGCTTGGCCCGCTCCTCGGGCAGCAGCGCGCCGACCGGCTGGGTGAGCAGGTCGACGGCCTCGCGCGCCTCGGCGGCGACGTCGTCGCGCAGCTTCCAGTCCAGCCGTACCCGGATGCCCTGGGACGTGGTCACGTGCCCGAGCTGGGCGTTCATCGCCTCGACCAGCTCCTGGGCGTCGCGCCGGCAGCGCCGCAGGGTCTCGCCGAGCTCGCCGAGGACGTGCCGCTCGAACTGCTGGCGCTCCCGCCTCGTCAGCAGCTCCCGGTCGCGCTCCACCCCCGCCGCCACCCGACGGGCCAGGGCCGTCACCGCGGCCTCGCCCGCCTCGTCGCGGCCGGAGACGGTATGCAGCTCGCCCAGGGTCGCCAGCGCGGGCTGGTGCTCGGCCGCGGGCCCGCTGGTGGCGCTGCTGTGGCGCTCGTAGAGGCGGGTGGTCACGGAGGGCACCTCGGCCTCGCTGAGCCCGGTGAGGGCGCGGGCGGCGGTCACGGAGGCGCGGGGGACGGGCGCCGTGGGGTCCAGCGCGGCGAGGGCCAGCAGCGCGTCGGTGGACTCCGGGGCTACCTCGGCCGCCTCGCCCAGCCCGTCCACCCGCAGCGCCTCGACGAGGGCGGCGAGGGTGGCTGCGCGGGTGTCGGCGTGGTCGGCGAGGCGCTGCCGGGCCGCGTCGACGCCGGTGCGACCCTGACCGAGCTCCACCAGCAGGTCCTCGAGCGACCGGCGGGAGGCGACGACCGTGCGGCGGTGCTCCTCGAGGGTCGTCCGGGTGGCCGTGATCCGGCGGTCGAGCTCGGCGACGGAGTCGCCGACGCTGGAGCGCAGCTCCTCGTGCGCGGCGGCGGCGACGTCCGCCCGCCGGCGTGCCTGGTCGGCCGCCGCCTCGTCGGCCTCCTGGGTCTGCACGGAGAGGGCGTGGTCGTCGGCGGCGCGGGACCAGGTGGCCAGCAGCCCCCGGACGTGCGGGACCTGGCGGTCGAGGTCGCGCAGGTCCACGGCCAGGGCTCGCAGCGCCTCCTCGACCGCGTCGAGGGCGGTGCGCTCGGGCGGCAGGTCGTGCTCCGTGGCGATGCGCCGCAGCTCCTCGGCGAGGCGGGCGGTCTCTGCCCGCGCGGCCTGGGCGGCCGACTGCGCCCGCTGGTTGTGGCCCTCCTCGCGCTGCTCGGTCTCCAGCAGCAGCTCGGCGCGCTGCCAGGCGGAGAGCAGGTCCCGCCCGCTGGGCACCGCGGCCACCCACGCCTCCAGGGCGGTGACGCCGGCACCGGCCTCGGCCCGCTCCCGCTCGCTGCGCTCCAGCTGCTGCTGCTGCGCGGCGATCTCGGCGTCCAGGGCGGCCAGTCTCCGGGCGCGCTCCGCGGCCCGGGCGGGGGCGCCGACGTACTGCGCCAGGTCCTTGCCGGCGTGGCCGTGGGCCGGCCCGAGGCGCCAGGAGCCGTCCGTGCCGATGCGAGGACCCGGACCGTCGCTGCCCAGCCCGATGCCGCCCAGCACCGCCGCGACGTCGGACTCGGCGACGTCGCTGCCCTCGGGCAGGTCGACGACGAGGGTCTGCGCCAGGGACGGCGAGACCGGCGGACCCGCGACCAGCACGATGTCGCGCAGCCCCGCGTCCAGCAGCCGTCCGCCGGGTCGGACCCAGGCGTCGAGCAGCCCCGAGGCCTGCAGCGCCGCCTCCAGGCCGGCACGTTCCTCCCGCGAGAGGTGGTCGGCGAAGTCGACGACCTGCCACAGGGCCGACCCGTCCGGCCGGGCGGCGCGGGGGAGGGGAGGCGGTGGGGGTGCCGGGTCGCGCTCGGACTCGACGGTCGCGCGTTGGGTGTGCAGCAGCCCGAGCTGCTCCTGGGCGGTCCGGGCGGCGGCCCCGGCGCGCGCGCCCGTCTCGCGCAGCTCGGCCAGCCGTGGTCCGGCGGCTCCGGCCGCGAGCCGACCGAGGTCGCCGACGGCCTGAGGGGTCAGCTCGGCCGGCAGGGCCACCTCCGGCGTGCCCTCCGCACCCGCCCAGCCGGTGAGTGCGTCGAGCAGCAGGTCGACCTGCCGGTCGGCCTCGACCTCGGCCTCCGTCCGCAGGGACCGGGCCTCCTCCCAGCGGGCCTCCGCCTGCTCCGCCTCCCGCTCGGCCCCCGACTGGCGGACCTCGGCGTCGGCGAGAGTCTCGGCCGCCCCACGCACGACGCCCACGCCGGCCCGCCGTCGGGTGACCGCCGAGGTGGCGTCGGAGAGCGCGTCGGCGAGCTGGTCCAGGCCCGCGGCGACCGGGCCCCCGGCGACCACGTCGGCGGCGGTCCCGGGCTCGTCGGTGAGCGACTGCGCGGTGAGGGTGGTCGTGAGGGAGACGTCGTGCACGGTGCGCCGCAGCCCGTCGGCGGTGGTCCGCACCGCGGCGGACAGCTGGTCGAGCGTCGCCCCGAGCTCGTCGCGGGCCCGCTCCAGCGCGCCCGCGGTTCGCCCCGACGCGCCGCGGGCACGCTCGGCGCGCGCGTCGGCGTCCCGGGCGAGGTCGGCGTCGCGCCGTGCCTGCTGGGCGAGCTCGCCCAGCCGCCGCTGGTCGCGGAACTCCGGGCTGTCCCGCAGCGTGGCCAGCCGCGCCTCGTCCGCGGCCACCCCGGCCTCCGCGGCGGTCAGCGCCGAGCGCGCCCCGGCCTGCCGCTGCTCGACCTCCGCCAGGGTCTCCTCCGCCCGGTGCACCGCGGTCCGCAGCCGCCCTTCCTCCTGGACCACGGCGACGACGGTCCGGCTCCGGGCGGCCAGGACGGCCCGCGCGTAGTCGGCATACGCCTGCGCGAGCGCGGTCAGCGCGGCGGCCGCGGCGGCGCGCCGGTCGATCTGCTCGCCGAAGGCGGTGAGCTCATCGAAGGTGTCGGCCGCCGCACGGACCGACTGCTCGTCGAGCTGGGGCAGCGCCTGGGACAGCTGCTGGGTGAGCCGGGCGGGCTCGATGTCCTCCCCGACCTGCGGCTGGCGCAGCCAGTAGAGCAGGCGCAGCACCTCGTCGTAGCTCCTCGGGTCGAGGCCGAAGAGGGCCCGCCCGACGTGCGCCTTGTAGTCGGCCGCGCGGTCGAAGACGTGGTCGGCGCCCAGCACTTCGCGCAGCCGGGCGTGGGGGAGCGGTCCCGCCGCGTCCTCGAGCTCGAAGTCGTCACCCAGGCGCTGGTCGGTCGCGAAGTGCCACGCCGTCGCGGACCGGGCGCTGGAGGAGGCGCGGATGCCGACGCCGCAGGTGAGGCGCTCCTCGTCGCCGTCAGCGGTCGTGCGGGCGAACTCGACCCACACGTAGCCCACCCGGTTGCCGGCCTCGACGCCGTCGGTCATCAGCCACAGCAGGCTCGTGTGGTGCTTGGCCGACGCGGTGAGCCGAGCCTTGTCGCCGTCCAGCGCGAAGGGCAGGAGCATCTCCAGCGTCTTGGACTTGCCGGCGCCGTTGGCGCCGCGCAGCAGCAGGCGGCCGTCGGCGAAGGTGAAGACCTGTTCGTCGTACTGCCAGACGTTGAGGACCCCCGCGCGGGACAGCCGGAAGCGGGACGCGCCGTCGCCGGCGGCGGCGGCCGGGCCGCGGCCGGGCAGGGGCAGGGTCATACGTCCTCCTCGAAGAGCGACCGCTCCCCGGCGGGGCCGGCGGTGGTGACGAGCTCGGGCCGGGGTGCGTAGCGGGCGGCGGCGGCGTGCACGAGCAGCGTCGAGCCCTCGTCGCGCACCAGACCGGTCGCCGCGAGGATCGCCAGCGCCTCCGCCCACAGCGCGTCGGGGTCGGCCTGGTGGGCCTTGCGCAGGCCGCGGCGCCAGGTGCGGAACACGCGGTCGGCGGCCGACCTGGCCGTGGAGGTGGCGACGGGCGTCCACGCGCCGCTCGCCCCGTCGTGGTCCTGCCCCCGCGCCGCCTCGGTCAGCTCGCCGAGGAGCAGGAGGGCGAAGTGCCGGGCCGACCCCGCTCCCGGGAAGGTCAGGTCGGTCAGCTCCCCGTCCCGGTCCAGCGCCAGTGCACCCTCGGCACGGATCTCCAGCTCCAGGCCGAACCAGCGGGCGAACCACTCCCGCTCCCGCTCGCGGTTGCGTCGCCACCAGCCGGCCTGCTCCTCGCTCAGCTCCTCGGTCGAGAGGACGGGGCGCTCCAGCAGGTGACGGCGGACCGCGATCCGGGCGCCCCCGGCCGCGGAGGGCACCTCCATGACGGTGAGGACGTCCTCGGGCGTGCGGCAGGTGGACAGAGGCGCGGCCACCAGGACCGCGAGCCGGTCGCGGTGCACGTCGAGCAGGGACTCGGTATGCCGTTCCGCCCAGTGCTCGAGGTCGCCGTCGCGCTCGGTGAGCACGCCGAGGTCGACGAGGGCGGTGAGCGCCGAGTGCAGGGCGCGCCGGTCGGTGATCCCGTCGAGGTCGATCTCGACGCCCGCGTCGGCGGCGGCCGACCGCACGCCGGCCACGAGCTCGTCGACCATGACCTGACGGCGGGCCCGGGTCAGCGCGGCCAGGGTCAGGGCCAGGAGCGCGTAGCGCCGGGGGGTGAAGGGGGTGCCGTTGCGACGGCGCAGCCCCCGGGTGGCGTCGGGGTGCAGGCCGGTCTTGACCAGGCGGGCCAGGGTCGGCTCCACGACGAGGCGGTAGCCGAGGCCGTCGGCGAACATCGGCACGAGCTCGCGCTGGTGGCGCCGGACCAGGGCGAGGTCGTCGGCGTGCCCGTCGGCGTGCAGCAGCGGGGTGCGCACGAGCGCGCGGGCGGCCCGGCGGCGCTCGGCCTCCGCGTAGGGGTCGGTGGGTGGAGCCGGTCGCTCGTCCAGGCTCATGCCTCGATTCTCCTGACCTGTTCCTCGGCCGGCTCGGTGGTGCGCAGCTCGACCGCCAGGTCACGCAGCACCAGCGTCCCGGCGGGGCTGCGCAGCCGGACGGCGGCGCCCGGTTCGCGGCGCACGTCGAGGAACAGCGAGGTGTTGCTGGTGCGCAGCTGGGCCCGTGCGGTGTCCGTGGGCCCGAGCGGGCGGCCCGCCCGGGTGAGCGCGGCGGCATACAGGTCCAGGAAGGCCGAGCGGGCCTCGTCGCTGACGCGCAGGTCGTAGAGGGGACCGGCGTGCGCGGCCAGCTCCGCCGCGGCGGCGCGCAGACGGGCCTCCTGCTGGGCGCGCTCGGCGAGGCGCGCCTGCTTGGCCGCGGTGTAGTCGGCCCGTGCCGCCGCCCGGCCACCCGCCTGCCGGTCGCCGCGCAGCCGCAGCCCGACCGGCACCTCGGCGGCCGGGGCGTCCCACCAGCTGCGCGTCGAGGGGACGGGGTCGCCCTCGGTCTCGGCGGCGAAGGCGAGGTGTCGGCTGCCGTAGAGGCCGAACGCCGCGGCCCACAGCTCGTGCGCCCGGTCGTCGGGAGCGTCGTCGAACCACCCGGCCAGCCGCACCAGGTCGCCGTACCGGCTCTGGTGACGGTCCGCGCCCGCGGCGATGCGCCGCAGGTTGGTGAGCAGCGCCCGCAGCGCGTCGGTGGCCAGCCGGCGGACGTTGTCCGCGTCGGCGCGGCGGCCGGGGGAGCCGAGGAACCACGCGTGCAGGCTCCGCCAGTCGTCCGGGTCCAGGCCGGGCGCCCGCTGCGCCTGGCTCCCGTCGAGGGCGACCAGGCGCCCGCCCGATGCGGCCCGGTCGCACAGCGGGACCACGTGCGGCTCGAGGGCGACCAGCTGGTCGGCCATCTGCGGCAGGTGTCGCGAGATCTCGTCGACGAAGCGCTGGAGGTAGTCGATGAGCGCGCCCTTGAACAGGACGAACTCGTCACGGCCCAGGTCGAAGCGGGTCAGCACCTGGGCCAGGTAGGAGTAGAACTGGCGGGTCGAGGTGACCAGCACCTCGAACTGCGCGAAGAGGGTGGAGGCCTGGGTGGCGACGTCGGTCGGGTCGGCGCGGTCCAGGCCCTGCCCGCACAGCCGGTCGAGCCTCGAGAGCCCGGCCAGCATGCCCGGCAGCATCTCGCTGGACACCTCACGGGCGCCGTCGGACCGGGTGAGCAGCTCCTCGACCTGGCGCTGCACGAGCTCGCCGCGAGGCGTCAGCTGGTAGCGGGAGCGGTTGCGCAGGTACTCGCGGACGCTGCGGGCCTCGGTCTCCCTGGGACTGCGGGCCAGGTTGCCGTGCTCGACGAGGTAGGACAGGCGCTGGTCCACCGTGTCCCGGTCGAGCTCGACGCCCTGCTCGCGGAGCCGGTCGGTGATCTCGTCGGCCGACTGGTCGGAGAGGAAGCCGCTGATCCCGGCGGTGAACAGCCGCATGATCGCCAGGTACGTGCCCGCCTCGTCGTTGACGGCATACCGCAGCGCGCCGAGCGTGAGCCGCTCGGCCGGCTGGAGCACCCCGTCGGACATGGGCACAGCCTACGAAGTCCCGCCCGGTCTTCAGCCCCTGCTCACCCCAGGAGGTCCGCGACGGCGCCCCACAGCTGATTGACGCCCAGCACGAGGAAGATCAGCGTCGTGAGGCCGAGCGTCGCGTTGAGGTACCACTTGTTGGCCCACTCCTTCGGGATCCGGCTCCCGTTGAGCAGGCCCAGCAGCGTGAGCGCCAGGAACGGCATGAAGAGGGCGCCGAGCACGCCGTAGGCCAGGATCAGTCCGATCGGGCGACCGAGGAAGAGCAGCAGCATCGGCGGGAAGGTCAGCCACAGTAGGTAGAACTTGAAGTATTTCCCGCCGACCCGGGTGTCGGGGTGGCCCGACTCGACGCCCCGCATGTTGCCTAAGAAGTCGGCGAACATCAGGGACGCCGTTCCACACGCCGATGATCGAGGAGAACGCGGCCGCCCAGAACCCGACCAGGAACCAGGTGCCGATCACGTCGCCGTAGCGCTCCTTCAGCACCTCATACAGGTCGAGCAGCCCCTCGTCCCCCGCACTGATCGCGGCGCCGGCGGCGCGCACGACCTCCGCGCCGACGATGAGCATCGCGGTGACGAAGATGCCGGTGAGCACGTAGGCCATCGAGTTGTCGATGCGCATGACCTTCATCCACTTGGGTGTGTACCACCCCTTCTCCCGCAGCCAGTAGCCGTAGGCGGCCAGGGTGATCGTGCCGCCGACGCCGCCGGCCAGGGCAAGGGTGTAGACGAGGCCACCCTCGGGGATGCGCGGCACCAGGCCGGTGAGCATCTCCGGCACGTTGGGCAGGGCGATGATGGCCAGACCCACGACGCTGACGAACATGATGCCGACCAGCCCGGCGGTGATCTTCTCGAAGACGGCGTAGCGGTTGAACCACACGATCGCGAAGCCGAGCAGGCCCATGAGGATCGCCCAGACAGTCAACGGCACCTGCGGGAAGAGGGCCGCGAGGGGCAGCGCCGTCGAGGACATCGCGGAGGCGCCGTAGACGAAGCCCCAGATCATGATGTAGGGCCCCGAAGTACCAGGTGGTCCACCGGCCGAGACTGCGCCACCCCTCGAAGATCGTGTATCCGGTGGCCAGGGTGTAGCGCCCGGCGCCCTCGACGAGCACGATCTTGAGGAGCACGCCGACGATGACCGCCCAGAGCAGCGTGTAGCCGTAGCGCGACCCGGCCGCCAGGGTGGCCACCATGTCGGCCGCGCCGACACCGGTGGCCGCCACGACCAGACCCGGGCCGATGACCTTCCAGCGAGCCTTCTTGCCCTGGTCGTCGTCGACCGTCTCGAGATGGCCGACCTTGCGTCCTGAGTCCTCGGTGCTCATGGTCCCTCCCAGGTATGCCGTGCCCAGCGCGGGGGCAGTCGACGGGTGCGGGACAGGCTACGACAGCCCCTTCCCGATGTCCTGTCCGTCCCGACCCGTCCCCGGTCCCCGCGACGGCCGGTGGCGGGGAGGCCACACTGACGTCCACGACGGCGGCTCATTCACAGGGCAGGGGCGTAGGCTCCGGGGAGCGAGACCGTTCAGGTCTTCTTTCTAAGGGTTTCCCATGGCCGACAAGTCCCCGCGCAACTCCATGTCCAAGAAGTCCGGCAAGTCGATCAAGGAGAAGCGGGCCGACAAGCGCGCCCAGGGAGAGTCGTCGTCGTCGCAGGTCGAGAAGGCGATCCACCCCAAGAAGCACTGACGTGGCGCTGCTCACGGTCGGCGTCATGGCCCGCTCCCGCAAGGAGAACGAGCACCGGCTGCCGATCCACCCCGAGCACCTGCACGCGGTCGACGAGGACCTCCGCTCCCAGCTCTTCCTCGAGCAGGGGTATGGCGTGCCCTTCGGCATGTCCGACGATGCTCTGGCGGGCCTGGTCGGGGGAGTGCGGACGCGCGAGGAGCTGATCGCGGAGTGCGACGTCATCCTGCTGCCGAAGGTGCAGGCCGAGGACCTGGCGGAACTGCGGGACGGGCAGGTGGTCTGGGGCTGGCCGCACTGCGTCCAGGACGCCGGGATCACCCAGGAGGCGGTCGACCGGCGTCAGACGCTCATCGCGTTCGAGGCGATGAACCACTGGTCGCGCGGCGGCAACCACCTGCTGCACGTCTTCCACAAGAACAACGAGCTGGCCGGTTACTGCTCGGTGCTGCACGCCCTGCAGCTCATCGGGTCGACCGGCAGCTACGGCCGCAAGCGGCGCGCGGTCGTCATCGGCTTCGGGGCCACGGCCCGCGGTGCCGTGACCGCGCTGAGCGCCCTCGGGGTCGCAGACGTCCGGGTGCTGACCCAGCGCAAGGTGGCTGCGGTCGCCTCACCGATCCACTCCGTCGACATCGTCCACGTCGACCAGGACGAGGACCCGGCGCTGACGACCGTCGTGACCACCGAGGGCCGGGTGCCGCTGGCGCCCTACCTCGCCGACAACGACATCGTCGTCAACTGCGTGCTGCAGGACACGGCTGCGCCGTGGACCTTCCTCACCGAGGACGACCTGAGGCTGTTCCGGTCGGGGAGCCTGGTGGTGGACGTCTCGTGCGACGAGGGGATGGGCTTCTCCTGGGCCCGGCCGACGACGTTCGAGGACCCGACCTTCGTCGTGGGCGACAACGTCACCTACTACGCCGTCGACCACAGCCCGTCCTACCTGTGGGGCTCGGCGACGTGGGAGATCAGCCTGGCGCTGCTGCCGCACCTGCGCACGGTCCTGTCCGGCCCGGGCGCATGGGAGGCCGAGCCGACGGTCGGCCGCGCGGTCGAGATCCAGGACGGGCAGATCCGCAACCCGGCGATCCTGGCGTTCCAGGGCCGCGAAGCCACCTACCCGCACCGACGCCAGGCCGACAGCACCAGCTAGTGGTGCCCGAGGACGACGACGGAGGCCCGGGATGCGGCATACCCCGCACTATCTGATGACCGACCCCGAGGAGGTCCGGCGGCTGATCCGGGCCCACCCGTGGGCGACGATCGTCTCGCCGGTGAGCACCGGGCTGGTCGCCTCGCACTACCCGGTCATCCTCGACGAGAGTGCCGACGGCCCGGGCATCACGATCCTCAGTCACGTCGGGCGCCCGGACGACCGGCTGCACGAGCTGGGGCGGCACGAGATCCTGGTCATCGTGCAGGGGCCGCACGACTACGTCTCGCCCAGCTGGTATGCCCCCGGCGACCTCGTGCCGACCTGGAACCACGTGACGGCGCACCTTTACGGGAGGCCCGAGGTCCTCGACGAGGAGGAGAACTACGCGGCGCTCTCTCTCCTGACCGACCACTTCGAGAAGGGCCGATCTGGTGGTCGCTCGCTCGCCGAGGACGAGCCGGCCACCCGGCGGGAGGCCAGGGGAGCGGTGAGCTTCCGGATGCGGGTCGACCGGTTCGACGCCCGCGCCAAGCTCAGCCAGAACAAGGCGCCTGAGGTCGTGGACCACGTCATCGAGCATGTGGGGGAGGACAACCCCAACCTGGCGGACGAGATGCGGCGTGTCCGTGAGACTTCCCGCGGGGAGTGACTTCGCCACGTGACGGTCGGCAGGTGACTCGCCGCTGCCCAAGAGAATGCCTATGGAGGGGTAGCGCCCGGGAGTTGCCGGAGCGACGTCGAGGCCCGCCAGGTCGCGTTGCGGGCTGATCACCCGCGCCTCAGCCACGTCGCGCGCTCACCCTCAGGGGGTCTGTCAGTGGCGAGTCATACATTTGTCCTATGGGGGAGAGATGGAACGGGGAGGTGCTCCGGACCACCGCGGGGGCGGTGCTGGAGGGTCGGCCCCCGGTGCCCCGGATGCCGGGGGAGCGGGTGGTGGGGTGCCTGCGGGAGGCCGGTCGGGAGGCGACGTTCGCGGACCTGGCGGCCCAGGAGGTCGGGCTCGTCCAGGACGCCGACCTGGCGTCCGGGCTGGAGCTGGTCGCGACGGTGGCATCCGCGCTGGAGCGGGCCCGGGTGCGGATGGCCTGCGAGGCCGCGGCGCGAGGGCTGCACACCGAGCAGGGCATGAGCCTGGCCGACTGGCTGGCGCTTCGATGCCCCGACCTGGCCCGTCCGGTGCTGCACGACCTGGTCCGGGTCGCCCAGGCGGGGCAGGAGGCGGTGCACGAGCCCCTCATCGACGGTCTGCTGACGAGAGGTATGCCGCTGGCGCGGGCGGCGAGGCTGCACCGGGCACTGACCCGGGTGCGGGGGGCGCTGGGGCCCGAGGGCTACGGGAGCGCGGTGGAGCTGCTGGCCGACGCGGGGTGCAACCCGGTCTTCGAGGACGCCGACGTCGGGAAGATCGTGACCCAGCTGGTGCGGGTGTGCCTGCCGGAGAAGGACCACGAGGAGCGGGCACGGGCGAAGCGCGAGCTGCGGGACGTGCACGAGTCGTCCCTGGCCGACGGGTCGGTGCGGCGGATCATCTGGACCTTCGGCGACGACGCTGACTACGAGGCGGTCCGGGCGATCCTGCGATCACCGCTGGCGGCGCCCGCGTCGCGGGAGGAAGTCGAGGCCACCGGCGAGGAGGACCGGCGGACCCCGGGCCAGCGGCGCTACGACGCCCTGCTGACGGTGGTGCGCCGCGGGGTGGCCGGCACCGAGGGTCAGCCCACGACGGCGAAGGCGACGCTGCTGGTGACGATGGACCTGCAGACCCTGCAGCGCAGCCTGGCAGAGGCCGGTGGCGAGCTGCCCGGCTGCGGCGCGACCGTCGAGGGGGCATCGGTCAGCGCGGAGTCGATCCGCCGGCTGGCGTGCGAGGCCGACATCATCCCGATGGTCCTGGGTGGGGCCTCCGAGGTGCTCGACCAGGGGCGTAGCAAGAGACTGGTCACCCCGGGGCAACGGATCCGGTTGGCAGTCCGGGACGGCGGGTGCACGATCCCCGGGTGCACGGTGCCCGCGACCTGGTGCGACGCCCACCACATCGTGGCCTGGGCCAACGGTGGCCGGTCCGACCTCGACAACTACGCCCTGCTCTGCGAGCGGCACCACACCTGGGTCCACCAGCGGGGGTTGACTGCGACGGTGCTCGAGGACTGCGTCATGTGGCACCTCAGATGACCCTGCTCCGCACCGGCCCCAGCGGGGCCGGCGCAGCAGCATGCCCGGCCGCGTGAACGGGGACAGGTAGTTGCTGATCCCGACGTGTGCACGAAGATAGGCCCGTGGATCAGCACGAGCTTCTCATCCGTCACGCCGTCGCCTGGGCCGACAAGCGCAAGCAGCCGCTCGACCGTGAACTCCTCGAGACGGTCCTCAACCTGCGCGACTTCCACGACGCGACCGCGCCGCAGGAGTGGCCGGCGGGCAGCGCCGAGCACCTCATGCTCGTCCGCTGGCCCTCCCACGGGCCCTCCGGCGTGCCCGACGTCGACCGGCTCGCCGAGACGCTGGACAGCTTCTGGCGGTTCCTGCGCGGCACCGGCCGGATGGCGTCCTCCTCGGCCGATCCCCGCGAGCTGGCGAAGGAGGCGCGGCGTGCGGCGCCGCGCATGCCGGACGCCTGCGCCGACCCGACGCGGCACGGTGCGGCGAAGTCACTGGTGGAGTTCGGCGAGAGCATCGGGCTGTCGCTCGACGGCGCCGGGTCGATGGAGGAGCTCAACCAGCGGATGCAGCAGATCATGGAGGCGTGGAACGCGCTGCCCGACGACCAGCGGATGGCCATGTCCCCCTCCTCAGCGCACCAGGGGAGCCTGCGCGGGATGGCGGCCACCGACCTCATGGCCTCTCTCCTGGCGGGCGACGACGATGTCGACGACGTCTTCGGCCTCGGGGACGAGGACGGCAACATCCCCTTCGCCGACGTCCCGGAGGTCGCCGCCGACGTGCGGGCGGCGCCGTTCGTGCAGCAGTGCCGGCGCCTGGTCGAGTGGGTGGGGGAGCGGGGCCGGGAGATCACGCCCAAGCAGGTGCTGCGCCTGGCCCCCGCCCGCGAGGCGTACGACCGGCTCGGGCTCGGCGAGTGGGAGCGCGAGGGTGCGCGGCTGGCCTACGGCGACCTGGTGGCCGAGTTGCCGCCGGAGGCGCAGGAACGCTGGACGGCGACGGCGACGACGCGAGAGTCCTTCCGCAGCGCGGCGGACTGCCGCCCCCTGGACCGGCTGTGGACGGCCTGCCTCGAGGCGGGCGTGATCGAGCTGAGCCGCACCCGGGCCTACGCCGCCTGGGACGAGCCCAGCTCCGACGAGGAGTGGCGCCATCTCGGCGTCGTCCTGGCCAGCGCCGTGATGATCCATGCCGCCCCGGTCCGCCTGCCACCGCTGATGGGGGCGTTGCTGCACCTGCTCGACCCCCAGCGACGCTCGCTGCCGCTCGCGGAGCTCGAGGAGTGGTGGTGGGACAGCCCGAAGAACTACCTGACCGAGCTCGGCTACCGCGACGAGAGGGCTCGCCTGCACAGCGACAGCGCCCTGCACCGGGCGCTGCACGAGATGGACGACCTGGGGGTATGGCGCAGGGATGGGGAGGCGCTGCTGCCCACCGCGCTCGGGCACGACGTTGCCTTGATGGCTTCGACCCTCGTCGAGGAGGGCGTCATCGACTACTGAACGTCAGGTCGTCGGATCGGCAGGTCGGCAGGTCGTCTGGTCGGCAGGGCCGGAGGCATCCCCGGTCCCGCGCGTCACCGACGGACGTCGTCACCTCGCAGCGCAGACCGCAGGAGCGTCGCCACCTGCTCCTCGCTCACCGGCTCAGGGTTGGACCCCGGGATCGCCACCGTCGCCAGCTCGGCGGCCAGATCCACGTCGTCCTCGGTGAGGCCGAGCTCGCCGAGCGACCCGGGCGCACCCACCTCCCGGGCGAGATCCCACAACCCGGCGGCAGCGTCGGGGGTGCCGAGGGCCTCGGCGATGCGGGACGCGGAGTCCGGGTCCGCGGGCGCGTTGTAGGCCACGACGTACGGCAGCACCACGGCGTGGGTCTGGGCGTGGGGCAGGTTGAAGGTCCCGCCGAGGACGTGGCAGATCTTGTGGTGCATCCCGGCCCCCGCCGAGGCCAGGGCCACCCCGGAGAGGTAGGTGCCGTAGAGCACCTGCTCGTGTGCGCGCAGGTCCTCGGCATCGGCGCGGAGGCCGCGCAGCCCCGGGACCAGCGCGCGCATCCCCTCGCCGGCCAGGGCTCCGTTGATGGGGTCGGCGCGCGGGGCCCACAGGCTGTCCACGGCGTGGGCCAGGGCGTTCAGCCCGGAGTGGGCCGCGAGGTCGGGCGGCAGGCCCTGGGTCAGCGTCGCGTCGTAGACCACCACCCGCGGCAGCACACGGGGGTCGGTCCCGGTGGTCTTGCGCTCGTCCTGCGTCATCCCCCAGATGTCGGTCGCCTCCGACCCGGAGAAGGTGGTAGGCACCGCGACGACGGGCAGCCCGGTGTCCCGGGCGACGATCTTGGCCAGCCCGGTGGCCGAGCCGCCGCCGATGGCGACGACCGCGTCCGCGTCCACCTCCCGGGCGAGCGCGACCGCCGCGCGGGCCCGCTCCGCCGGCACGTGCTGGACGACCTCGCCGATGTGGCCCGCGACGTCGAGCTCCGTGGAGATCTCGTCCACGACCTGGTCCGCGTGACTGCCGCCGACGAGCAGTGGCCGTGAGGCCCCCAGGTCCCGCAGCGCGGCGGCGATGTTCGTCGCGGCCGCCCCGGCGCCGAAGAGCACCCGCTGCCCCAGGGTGGTGTGGTCGAACCTGATCTCCATACGATCCTCTCCCTCGTGCCGCACCGGCGGTGCGGTCATCGGCCGGCCGTGGCACTGACGGTATGCCGCAGCAGCCGGGCGGTGAGCTCGGCCGCCGTGGCGGTGACCTCGTGCTCGCTGCCCGGTTCGATCAGCGAGGTGAGCCGGGCGTCCAGGCTGCGCAGCCAGGCCTCGGTCTGAGCCATCCGGGTGCGGGGCACCCAGGGGTCAGCCTCGCACCCGGCCAGCAGGGCCGGCATACCGCCGAAGCTCCCGGAGAAGGAGACCGTCTCGTCCTCGGTCCCGACGTACCCCCCGGTGAGGAGCACCAACCCGGCATACCTGGCGGGGTGCAGCAGCGCCCAGTGCGCCAGCAGGCACGCCCCCTGGGAGAAGCCGAGCAGCACCACCTTCTCCGGCGGGTATCCCGCGGCGGCGAGCCGGCCGAGGTGCGCGTCGACCGCCTCCAGCGACCAGGCGAGCCATGGGTCGTCATGAGGCCGTTCCTCCATGAAGCCGTACGGGTACCACGTCCGCCCGGCCGCGGCCGGGGCGTGCCACCGCAGACCCTCCACGTCGAGGCGCTCGGCGAGGGCGTGCATGTCGGCGGGCGACTGGGTGCGGCCGTGCACCGCGAGCACGGCGACGGGTGCATCCTGCTCGCCCCAGCACTCCGCACCGGGGGCCAGGTGAGGGTTGTCGCCGGCCGGCGGTCGTGCCGCTGCCGCGGAGCTGGTCACACCTGGATCGGCTCGAGCTGGGACATGATCTGGCTGCGCTCGGACTCGAACTGGGGCGGCAGCATGAAGGCTTGGCCGAGCTCCTCGGGCGACTCGTCGCAGTCCCAGCCGCCCTCGCTGTGGGTCACGGCCAGCTCGAAGAGGGCACCGCCGGGCATCCGGACGTAGTGGGACTTGAAGTAGGTGCGGTCCTTGAGCTCGGAGATGTCGGTGTAGCCCGCACCCTCGATGTCGAACTTGACCTGCTCCTGGTTCTCCAGGTCCCCGAGGTTCCACGCGAAGTGGTGGTAGGTGCCCGCACCGAAGCGCCAGGTGCCCTGGTCGTCGGTGCGGTTGCCGCGCAGCTCGACCCAGTTGCCGTGCTTGGCGTCGCCGACCCGGAACCGGGCCAGGTCACCGTCCTCCTCGACGTCGCCGGCGAGGAAGAACGCCTCCTGGCCGAAGTCGACCGACCGGTCCTGGTCGTAGACGTGGATGCCGATGCCGTGGATGCCGTGGACCGCGTGCTCGCGGGTCACGCCCGCGGCCTCGTGGCCGACGCGGGGGTCGTCGTCGCTCTCGACGAACTGGTACTCGATCCCAGACGGGTGGGCGAAGGCGAGCCGGCGGGCGCCGAAGACCTCGATCGAGGAGCTGTCCACCTCGTGGTCGGCGAGCCGCTTGGCCCACCAGTCGAGCGAGCCGTGGGGGACGGCCAGGAGCACCTCGCGGGCCTGGTTGGTGCCGCGGCTGCCGTAGAGGTTGGCCTGCGCCCACGGGAACGTGGTGATGACCGAGGACGGGTCACCCGCCGCGTTGGAGTAGTAGAGGTGGTAGACCGGCTTCGAGCCGTCGTAGAGCACCGTCTTCTTGATGAAGCGCATGCCCAGCACCTGCGTGTGGAAGTCGACGTCCTCCTGGGCGCCGGCGACCGAGAGCGTGACTACGAGGCGCTCTTCGCCGGGGCGGCGAGCTCGGTGCTGCGCGAGGAGCTCGGGGTCGTCCAGGCGCGGGTGCGGGTGCTGTGCGCCTCCAGCCTGTCCGAGACCGGTCGCGGCGCGACGGCGATCCGCGAGCTCCGGGCCGTGGTCCAGGCGATCGTCGAGTGCGACGGACCCCGCGCCGCGGCTCTCATGCGCGAGCACATCGCCTTCGCCGCCGCCGCCACGCTGCGCACCCTCCCGCGTCCGGACTGAGATCCGTGCAGGCTCACGCCCGCCGATCGGCATCGATACGCGCAGGGCATCAATCCGTACTCACTTTGTCTTGCGGCTGTCCTGATTGATCTCTACCGTCGATCAATGAAGCCGGATCGACCGGCCCCGGGACGGAGAGCGACGATGACGATCGAGACGCGGCACCTGCGGTGCTTCCTCGCCGTCGCCGAGACCCTGCACTTCGGTCAGGCCGCCGAGCGCCTCCACCTCGCCCAGCCCGCGGTCTCCCGCACCGTCGGCCAGCTCGAGCGCGAGCTGGGCACCCTCCTGCTGGAGCGCACCACCCGGTCGGTCTCGCTGACCCCGGCGGGGGAGGAGTATGCCGAGCGGGCCCGCGGGCTGCTCGCCCAGCTCGACCTGGCGGGGGAGGCGGCGCGTGACATCGCCGCCGGACGCTCGGGCGTCCTGCGGGTCGGGGTGACGGGGTCGGCCACCTACGGCTACCTGCCGGCCCTGGCCCGTGTCGCCGCCCAGGCCATGCCCGATGTCCACCTGCACGTCGAGACCGAGCTGCTCACCCCGCAGCAGGAGCACGCGCTGCTCGAGGACCGCCTCGACCTCGGCGTCCTGCGCAGCCCGATCGGCTCGCCCGACCTGCAGCACGTCCTCGTGCGTCCCGAGCGTCTCGTCGTCGCGCTCCCCGAGGACCACCCCCTCGCCGCCGGCGACCCCGACGCCGTCGTCGACGTCGCCTACCTGGCCGACGAGGACTTCGTCACCTACGCCGACCGCAGCGGCTCGGTCGTCCTGCGCACCGTGCTCGCCGCCTGCGAGGACGCCGGCTTCGTCCCACGCCGCCCGCACCAGGTCACCGCCACTTCCACCGCCGTCGCGCTCGTCGCCGCCGGCCGCGGCGTCGCGCTGCTGCCCGAGTCGGCGAGCGCCCTGACCCTGGGCGGCGTCACCTTCCGGCCGACCTCCACCCGTCAGCGCCTCGACCTGACCCTGGCCTGGCCGGCGCACCGCCGCCGCCCCGTCGTGACCCGGCTGCTGCGGGCGCTGCACGAGGCCGGCCTGGCGCCCGCGCTTCCCGCTGTGCCCCCCGCATCGGGCGGCGCACCCCATACCTCGGCACCTGCCGCACCCACCCCGGCAGCGGCCACGACCCCACGGAGGGCGAGCGCGTGAGCGACCTGACCATCGAGAGCGTGGAGGCGATCCCGTTCGCCATCCCCTACCGCAAGGCGTTGCGCTTCGCCTCCGGCGAGGTGCGCACGGCCGAGCACGTGCTGCTGCGCGTCCGCACCGCCGGCGGGCTGCTCGGGCAGGCGGAGGCGCCGCCGCGGCCCTACACCTACGGGGAGACGCAGGCCTCGATCGTCGCGGTGGTCGACCAGCTCTTCGGCCCGGCGCTCGTCGGCACCAGCGCCCTCGACCGCGAGGAGCACCGCGCCCGGCTCTCCCGCACCGTGGGCAACCCCACCGCCAAGGCAGCGCTGGACATGGCCGTCTGGGACGTGCTCGGGCAGGCGCTCAGGCAACCCGTGCACCGCCTGCTCGGGGGGTATGCCGACTCCCTGCGGGTCTCGCACATGCTCGGCTTCGACCGGCCCGAGGTCATGGTCGCCGAGGCGCAGCGGATGATCGACGAGCACGGGATCACGACGTTCAAGGTCAAGGTCGGGCAGCAGCCCTACACCCTGGACGTGGCCGTGGTCCGCGCGCTGCGGGAGGAGTTCGGCGACGACGTCGAGCTCTACGTCGACGGCAACCGCGGCTGGACCGCCTCGGAGTCGGCCCGCGCGCTGGCCGAGATGGCCGACCTCGGGCTCACCCTCGCCGAGGAGCTCAACCCCGCCGACGACGTCCTCGGCCGACGCTGGCTGGTGCAGCAGTGCCCCGTGCCGTTCGTCGCCGACGAGTCCGCGACCACGCCGGCCGAGGTGACCCGCGAGGTGCTGGGCGGCTCGGCGACCGCCGTGTCCGTCAAGACCGCGCGCACCGGCTTCTCCGAGAGCCAGCGCGTGCTGCACCTGGCCGAGGGGCTGGGCGTCGAGGTCGTCATGGGCAACCAGATCGACGGCCAGGTCGGCACGTTGTGCAGCGTGATCTTCGGCGCCGCGCACCGGTCCACCTCGCGCCGCGCGGGGGAGCTGTCCAACTTCCTCGACATGAGCGACGACCTGCTGGCCGAGCCGCTCACCATCACCGGCGGCCGGATGGCCGCCCCGACCGAGCCCGGGCTGGGCCTGCGCCTCGACGAGGACAAGCTCACCCGCTACCGGCAGGACCGCTGAGGCGGGCCGGCACGGCATACCGAAGCAGCACCACACCGCACAAGAATCCCCACCCTGCGAAGGAGCAGATCATGAGCGAGACCCAGACCCGCACCGAGTTCGACGCCAAGGCCGCCGAGTCCGGCGCCGGCGCCACCGAGGCCTTCCGCGCCAAGCAGAAGGCCGCCGCCCTCGACGTCCCGGCCGAGCGCGTCAGCGCGATGGCCCGCGACGCCCTCGAGGCGATCCACGACGTGATCCGCAAGCACCACATGACCTACGAGGAGTACGACGCGCTCAAGGCGTGGCTGATCCAGGTCGGCGAGGACGGCGAGTGGCCGCTCTTCCTCGACGTCTGGGTCGAGCACGTGGTGGAGGACGTCAACACCTCCCACCGCGAGGGCTCCAAGGGCTCCATCGAGGGGCCGTACTACGTGCCCAACGCTCCCGAGCAGGGGGCCGACGGGACGATCCCGATGCGCGACGACGAGCCGGGCACCCCCCTGGTGTGGACGGGCCAGGTCACCTCGACCACCGGGAAGAGCCTCGGCGGCGCCAAGGTCGAGCTGTGGCACGCGGACAGTAACGGCTTCTACAGCCAGTACGCCCCCGGCCTGCCCGAGTGGAACCTGCGCGGCACCTTCACCACCGACGAGGAGGGCCGCTTCTCGATCCGGACCGTCCAGCCGGCGCCCTACCAGATCCCCACCGACGGCGCGTGCGGCAAGCTCATCGCCGCCGCCGACTGGCACGCGTGGCGCCCCGCCCACCTGCACGTCAAGGTGTCGGCCCCCGGCCACGAGCTGCTCACCGCTCAGCTCTACTTCCCCGGTGACCCGCACAACGACGACGACATCGCCGCGGCCGTCAAGCCCGAGCTCGTCCTCGACCCGCAGGAGGGCGAGGACGGCTCGCGTACCGTCGACTACGGCTTCGTCCTGGACCCGGTGTCGGCCGACTCGCCGACCACCCGTTGACGACGACCGACGTCGACGAAGGAGCCCGGATGCTGTTCATGGTGCGTATGCAGGTCACCCTCCCGCCGGACCTCGACCCGGTCCGGCGGGAGGACCTGGTGGCCGCCGAGAGGAAGTACTCCCAGGGGCTGCAGGAGTCCGGCAAGATCGCCGCGATCTGGCGCGTCTCCGGACAGTTCGCCAACTACTGCCTCTTCGACGTGGCCTCTCACGAGGAGCTCCACGAGTGCGTCTCCGGGCTGCCGATGTTCGCCTTCATCACCACCCAGGTGGAGGCGCTCAGCCGGCACCCGAACGCGATCGAGCGCTGAGGACGGAGACCGGGTGATGACCGAGCTCACCCTCCACGGCACCTGGCTGACCCCGGACCGGGGACGACCCCTGCTCGTCGTCGGCCCGTCCCTGGGCACCGGCGTCGCGGCGCTCTGGGACCGGTGCGCCCGCACCCTGGCCGCCGCGGCCGACGTGGACGTCCTGGGCTGGGACCTGCCGGGCCACGGTGACGGCCCGCCGCATGACGCAGAGTTCACGGTGGAGGACCTGGCCGGCGCGGTCGTCAACCTCGTCGAGACCGCCCGGCCGGGGGCCGCCTTCCGGTATGCCGGGGTGAGCGTCGGCGGGGTCGTCGGGCTCGCGCTCGCGCAGGGCGAGGCTCTCGCGGCGCGGGGACACGACCCGGCCCGCGTGCGGGGGAGCGCGGTCATCTGCTCGGCCGCCAGGCCGGGCACGCCGCAGGCCTGGCAGGAGCGGGCCGACCTGGTCCGCCGTGAGGGGATGTCGGTCATGGTCGAGGGGTCGAGACAGCGGTGGTTCGCACCGCGCTTCGTGGAGCGGGAGCCGGAGGCGGCGGGCGCTCTCCTGGACACGCTCGAGCACGCCGACCCGGCCTCCTACGCCCGGGTGTGCGAGGCCCTCGGCCAGGCCGACCTGCGCGCGAGGCTCGGGTCGATCGCCATACCCGTGCTCGTCCTCGGCGGCCGGCACGACCCCGTCTTCCCGCCCGAGCAGCAGCAGGAGCTGGCCGCGGCCGTGCCGGGCGCCCGCCTGGTCATCGTCCAGGACGCCGCCCACCTGGCCCCCGCCGAGGCGCCCGAGGAGGTGGCCTCGCTGCTGGCCGGGTGGGTGGGCGACGGCACTGATGAGGCATCTCCACAGCGGTAGTACGGGAGTACGGGTGATCCAGTACAGTCGTCCGTATGAAGACGACGATCGACATCCCTGACGCGCTGGCTGCGGAGGCGAAAGATGCTGCCCGGCGGTCGGGCGCGACCCTCCGGGAGCTCGTCCTGTCAGGCCTGAGGGCGGAGGTGGCCCGACGCCAGCGCACGGGTGTGGTCGACTTCCACTTCCCGACGGTGGCCGGAGACGGGCTCAGCGCGGACGTGGCGCCGGAGGAGGCTGTGGCGAGGTCCTACGAGTTGCCCTCGTGATCGCGGTCGACACCAACCTTCTCGTCTACGCGCACCGTGAGGACACTCCCCACCACGCCAGGGCCTCCGAGGTCCTGAGTGCCCTGGCTGTCGGCCGGGCCATCTGGGCCATCCCGTGGCCGTGCCTGCACGAGTTCCTCGCGGTGGTCACCCATCCACGGATCTACCGCCCCCCGACCTCTACCGCGGTCGCGCTGCAGGCCGTCGACGCCCTCGTCGCTCTCCCCACCGTTCATCTCCTCTCCGAGACGTCGGACCACCACGCCATCCTGACGAGGCTGGTGAGTGTGCCCGCCGTGGTCGGCCCGAAGGTCCACGACGCCCGGGTCGCCGCGATCTGTCTGGGTCACGGGGTGGACACGCTCTGGTCCGCGGACCGGGACTTCTCGTGGTTTCCCGACCTTCGTGTCGTCAACCCCCTGACGCGGTAGGGCATCGAGGGAGTGGCCGCAGACCTGGACCTCCACGGGCCGCGTTCCATGGTGTCCAGCGGCCGGGGGATCACAATCTCCTCGTGCACCCTCGGTTCACCTCGGGTCATGAGGCGCCCGGGTCGCGGAACACGCGGGCCAGCGACCGGGCGGCCAGCACGAAGGCGAAGAGGAAGAGCGTCCCGCCGAGCAGCGGGTTGAGGTCGATCGTCGGTGTGAGGGCGGGGCCGCCCCCGGCGACCAGCAGGATGACGCCGCTGAGCGTCAGCACCGAGGCCAGGACGGTGATGACGAGGTGGTTGACCACGCTGGTGATGTAGGAGCGGTCGGAGGGGTCGGCCAGCCAGCGGACCCGCAGCTGCGCCTCACCGCTCTGGACGGCGGCTGCGATCGCGTCGACCCGGCGGGGGAGCCGCTGCAGGACCGGTAGCGCGTGGACCAGGTGCTCCTCGAGGGCGGCGCGCACCTCGGGCGGGCTGAGCCGGCGCCCCAGGTAGTCCTCACCGGCCGACCGGGACGCGGTCACGAGGTCCAGATCGGGGTCCAGGGCGCGCAGGGTCCCCTCGAGGGCGCCGAGTGCCCGGAAGGCGGCCGCGATCTGGGGCGGGACGGTGAAGCCGTGCCGCACGACGAGCACGAAGAGGTCGCCGAAGACGCTGGAGGTGGGCCCGGCGCTGCCGCTCTGCACCCGGGAGATAACCGCGCCGACCTCGCGCTCCAGGGCCCGGTCGTCCAGGCCGGCCGGGGCGTCGATGACGTCGCAGAGGGCGTCGACCGCACCCAGGGAGTCGCCGCGGTCCACCGCGAAGAGCAGCCGTCCGACGGCGTCACGTGCGGTGCGGTCGAGCCGTCCGACCGACCCGTAGTCGAGCAGGGCCAGCCGTGCGGCTGCCGGGTCACGGCCGGGCGATTTCCCGGCGGAGGTCTCGCCCCCGCCCCCGCCGCGCTCGACGAGCACGTTGCCCGCGTGCAGGTCGGCGTGGAAGACGCCCGTCTGCAGCACCTGGTTGAGCACGCTCGCCAGCAGCGCCCGGGCGAGCCGCTCTCGCGTCGACGGGTCCAGGCCGGACGTCGCGTCCGGGCGGGAGAGGGGGACACCGGCGGCGCGCTCCATCACCAGCACCCGGGCCGTGGTGAGCGAGGGGTAGGTGGCGGGCACGCGCACGGCAGGCGGGCCGCCGTCCTGCTCCGCCGCGGCCTTCACCCCCGCCGCCACCGCCTCGGCGTTCGCCGCCTCGACGCGGTAGTCCAGCTCCTCGCGCAGGCTCTCCGCGAAGCCCTCCGCCAGCGAGCGGATCCCCAGGGCCCGCCCCCACGGGGTGGTGCGCTCCAGCCACGCCGACATCCGCAGGACGATGTCGAGATCCGCGCGCACCTGGGCGTCGGCCCCGGGTCGCTGGACCTTGACGACGACGGGTGATCCGTCAGCCAGCCGGGCGCGGTGGACCTGCCCCACGGAGGCGGCCGCGAGGGGCGCCTCGTCGAGCTCGGCGAAGGCCTCGCGCCAGTCCTCGCCCAGCTCCGCGCGCAGCACCTGCTCGATCCTCGCCCACGGCTCCGGCGGGGAGTCCGCCTGCAACCGGCCGAGCTCGGCCGCGAGCTCCAAACCCACGACGTCGGGGCGGGTGCCCAGCATCTGGCCCAGCTTGACGAAGGTGACCCCTCCGTCGGCGAAGGCCCGGCGCAGCTGCCGGCCCAGGAAGGCCCGGTCCTGGTGCTCGGGCAGGCGCGACCCCGCGCGCAGAAAGCTGCCCAGCCCGTGCCGGACGGCGACCGCGACGATCTGGCCGTACCTCCTGCTGCGGCGCCGCCGGGCGGGCAGGTCGCGCAGGAACGCGACCGGCGACGGGAGGCTTCCCGTCGGGGCGACAGCCTCAAGCAGGACCAGGCCACCCACACCCAGGGCGACACCCCACGCCACCAGCAGCAGGAGCACCAGGCCGACGACCGTGATGTCGGGTGACTGCTCCAGCTGGTCGGTGCCGGTGGGCAGGCCCAGCCGCTCGCTGGTGAGCTCCAGGAAGCCGCTCATCCCGCCGGTGACGACGATCGCCACCACGAGCGTCCGGAGCCAGCCGACGGGGACCCCCAGGAGCCGGCGGGTGAGCACGAAGAGCAGGGCGGTGTTGACGACGAAGCCGATGGCCGTGAGGACGGGCGTCACTGGTCTCCCTCTCGTTCTGCTTCACCGATCCTAGAGCCGGCGCCAGGTGACCAGGCCAGGTGTCGAGCAGTCGGATGAGACGTCAGCGCCCCGGCGCCAGGACGAGGAACCCGACCAGCCGCGTGGCCTCCGCGAGACGTTCGTCATACGTCACCACGCCCTGGAGGTCGTCCTCGAGCATGAGCGCGGCGGCCAGGTGCAGGGCGTCGAGGGAGCGTAGCCCGGGTGGGTCCAGGCGGGCCGCCTCCTCGAAGACGCCGGTGTCCATCCGCAACACCGTGAGCGTGTCCATCACCTGCCGCGCCAACGGCGCCTGATCCGGCCTCACCCGGCGTACGGCTCGGAAGAGCTCGGTCCGGGCGAGATCGGAGGTCACCAACGCGTCCGACCGTGCCTCGATCCATCGGCGGAGCTCGTCTGACCCCGGCTCAGGTGCGACCAGTTTCACCAGGGCGGACGTGTCCAGGTAGTAGCCCATCAGTAGCGCTGGTCCTCGCGGTCCTGGCCAAGAGCCTCTGACAGTGCGGTGCTCGGTGCGCCCTGGGGCCGGGGGAGGTCGGCCAGGGGGAGTCGGGGTGGTCGGGCTCGCCCGGCGATGACGAGAGCGGACGTGCGGCTGACACCGAGGGGGACCAGTCGTGCGACCGGACGGCCGTGATCGGTGACCACCAATGCCTCACCGGCTGCGGCCCGGGCCACCGCCGCCGAGGCGTTCTGCTTCAGCTCACGAATGCCGATCGTGCGTTCTGCCATGCCCACCTCCAGTGAATGTGCTACAGCGTAGCACTTTGGACGTGCGCGTCGTCACGGCTGGGTCACGGCCTGAAGCGCGGTCCGTGGGTGCAGGGCGTTACCGTCGCGCCATGCAGAGCGGAGGAGCATGGCAGGACCGCCCCGTCGTGCGCTGGGGCGTCCTCGCTGCCGAGTCACTCTTCTGCACTGTCGGTGTCGTCCTCACCTTCACCGGCCGCCCGGTGAGCGGCACGCTGATCGTCGTGGGTGCCATCCTCCTCACGGCTCTCCACGTCGGATATCGACAAGTGACCAGCGATGAGCGAGAAGACATCGAGGGAGCCACGCTGATCCACCTGACCCGAGTAAGGCCGGTCGTGGACGAGCGAGCCGAGGTCTTTCTCGATCCTCAGCGATGCAAGATCTGGTCGCGCGCGCTGTGTGGGTCCTGGCCCTTCCTACGCCGTGCCGCCTACGGCTTCCGGGGCACGCCGACCAAGGGTGATCAGGGGTTCAACGTCGGGCGGGACGTGCGGTGGGCCATCCACTTCACGCCACCCCCGGGGGCCAGAATGCTGGTTCGCGGTCAAGCGGTGGCCCTGCTGGACGGTTACCGAGGTCCCGCGGTCGTCGAGCAGCTTCAGCCGTCCACCGACGGGCGCCGCAAACGACGAGGCCCACGAGTCGACGAGGACCACTCTCACGCCGTGACGCGATCTCCGCCGACGCTCCTGGACCGGTCGTCCCGCGGTCAGTGACCCCGGAACGCCTCCCCCAGCCACCAGGACGCCTCGCCCCGGGTGACCTTGGCGTGGACAAGCATCGGACCGGTCCCGCCGCCGGCCACCCAGTCGCGCACCGGGCCGAGGTCATCGACCGCGGTGACGGTGACCGCCTGCATCCCGTAGCCGCGCCCGATCGCCGCGATGTCGGTCGCGGGGAACTGCACGGTGGCCAGGTCGTGGCCGTCCGGTCCGAAGTGGTGCACCTCGGCGCCGTACGCCTCGTCGTCGTAGACCACCACCAGCATGGGCAGGCCGAGGCGCGCCACCGTCTCCAGCTCGGCCGCGCCCATCAGCGCACCCCCGTCACCGAGCGCCGCCACCGGCAGCCGGTCCGGCCGCGCGAGGGCTGCGCCGATCGCGGTGGCCAGGCCCAGCCCGACCGACTGGAAGGCCTGTGTGAAGCAGAATCCTTCCTCGTCCGGGACCGACAGGAACATGCTGGGGTAGCCCATGAAGTTGCCCGAGTCGACCGCCACCACGCGCTCGGCGGGCAGTACGTCGTCGAGCGCGATCGTCAGGGTGCGCGGGTCGATCCGCCCGTCTCCGGTCCGGTCGTCGAAGGGCACGTCGCGCCACCGCAGCTGCGTGGCAAGGCGCTCGCGCACCTCGGACGCCCGGTATGCCGTGCGTCTCACCCCGAGCGCCTCAGCCACCGCCTCGGCCGTGCGCGCCACGTCGCCGACCACGCCGAAGGTCAGGTCACGGTGGGCACCGATCGCCTCCGGGGTGTCGTCGACCTGCACCACGGTCGCGCCGTCGGCGATGAGGCGCCCGTGGCGCATCGTCCACATGTTGAGGGCGCACCCCCAGCCGACGATGAGGTCGGCGTCACCGACCAGCTCGGCCGTCAACGGCGAGGAGAACCCTCCCGAGACGTCGAGCTGCCAGGGGTCGTCGGCGAAGAGACCCTTGGCGACGGCCGATGTCGCCAGCAGGGCCCCCGCCTTGTCAGCCAGTGCCCGCAGCGCGTCACGCGCCCCGGCCGACCGGCCGCCGCGCCCGGCGACGAAGACCGGCCGCTGCGCCGTGGCCAGCGCGGCCGCCAGCCGCCGCACATCCTCCGCCGACGGCGCGACCGGCTCCGGCGCTGACGGCAGGCCGACCCCGTCGAGCGCGCCGTCCGGCGCCTCCTGGCCCTGCACCGGCAGCGGCAGGTTGAGCACCACCGTCCGGCGGCCGTGCGCCGCCTCGGCCACCGCGGCCACGGTCTGAGCGACCGCCTCCTGCGCCGAGGTCACGCGGTGCGGCACCGCGCCGACCGCCCGTGCGATCGCCTCCTGGTCGACGAAGAAGTTGGACCGCCGCTCCGTCACCTCGGCCGCGACCACCACCAGCGGGGTGCGCGACTTGGCCGCCTCGGCGATGCCGGTCATCGCGTTGGTGAAGCCGCACCCCTGGTGGACGGTGAGCGCCGCAGGCCGGCCCGAGACGCGGGCATACCCGTCGGACGCGGTGGCACCACCGCCCTCGTGGCGCGTCGCGACATACCGTGCCCCGGCGGCGACCATCGCGTTGGTGACGTGGAAGTTGCCGGAGCCGACCACCCCGAAGACGTGGTCGACCCCGCAGGCGACCAGGGCCCGCCCGACCGCCTCTGAGACGAGCATGGGACGGGCCCGTCCTAGTGCTCGACGAGGGCGAGCACGCGCACGGGCGAGCCCGAGCCGTCCACGATCTTCAGCGGCGAGGCCATGACCATCGCGCCGGTCGGCGGCAGCTTGTCGAGGTTCTGCAGCTGGGCCAGGCCGTACTTGCCGGCGCCGAGGAGCAGCGCGTGGCAGGGGAACGGCGGGTCGAAGGAGTGCGCGGCGCCCGCGTCGGTCCCCACCGTCTCCACGCCGATGCCGACGAGGTCGGTCTCCTCGGCGACCCAGCGGGCGCAGTCGACCGACATGCCCGGGCTGGTCGGGCCGGTCTCGGTGTTGTTGATCATGTCCTGCTGCGTGGTGCGGCTCGACCAGCCGGTGCGGCAGAGCAACCAGCCGCCGGCCGGCAGCGGGCCGTGCTCGGCGACCCAGGCCTCGACGTGCTCGCGCTCGATGAGGAAGTCGGGGTCGGCCTCGACCCGGTCGACGACGTCGAGGACCGCGGCCGGGCGCAGGAACACCCCGACGGGCACGCTGGAGATGTCGTCCAGGTCCTGGCCGGTCACCCAGTGCTTCGGGGCGTCGAAGTGGGTGCCGGTGTGCTCGCCGGTGCGGAAGTTGTTCCAGTACCACGCCGGGCCGCGGTCGTCGTAGCGGCTGATCTCCTCGAGCTGGAAGGGCCAGGTCTGGCCGAACTGCGGCGGCAGCTCCAGGATCGGGGTGTCGGAGGACAACGGCGCGGTGAGGTCGACGACCTCGACGCTGCCCTCCCTCAGGGCGTCGGCGAGCTGGGCGAGGACGGACATGGGCACCTCCGGCGCGGGGCTGATGAGCGGGTGTGCACACCCTAGGCCGGTCGTGCGTCGGCGGTGGGACCTAGGCTCGATCCATGAGGCACGTGCGGCTTGTCTACCCCCACCAGCTGCACGCCGCCCAGCTGCAGGTCGACCGCGGCACGAGGCTCGTGGTCGTGGAGGACGACCTGCTCTACCGCCAGCTGCCCTTCCACGCCCACAAGCTCGTCCTGCACCGCGCCTCGGTCTCGCGCTTCGTGGACCGGGCGCGCGAGGCGGGGCTCGACGTCGACGTCGTGGAGTCGAGCGCCGACCGTTCCTCGGGGGCGGGGCTCGTGGAGCTGGTGGAGCGGCTGCGGCCCGAGCGGGTCACCGTGCTCGACGTCGCCGACGACTGGCTCGGTCGGCAGTGCCGCGACCAGCTGCGCGAGGGCGGGTACGAGCTGCGGCGCGAGGACGTGCTCGACACCCCGGCCTTCCTCACGACCCGGGCCCAGGTCTCGGAGCAGCTGGGTGGAGGGCCGACCCGGATGCAGCACTTCTACGCCTGGCAGCGACGCCGGCTCGACGTCCTCATGGACGGGGAGCAGCCGGTCGGCGGCCGCTGGTCCTTCGACACCGAGAACCGTCGCCGCCTGCCGAAGGACCACCCCGTCCCGGACCCGTCGCTGGGGCCGGTGCGACGGCATACCCGCGTCGCGGAGGCGGTCGAGTGGGTGGCCGAGCACTTCCCCGACGCCCCCGGCGACCCGTCCACCTTCGCCTGGCCCACCTCGCCGCGGGAGGCCGACGCGGCGCTGAGGCGCTTCCTCGACGAGCGGTTCGCCCAGTTCGGGCCCTACGAGGACGCGATCAGCGCCGAGCACCCGGTGCTCTTCCACTCCGCGCTCAGCCCGGCCATCAACTGCGGGCTCCTCGACCCCGACCAGGTCCTGGCGCGGGCGCTGGAGGCCGCCGACGACCAGGACGTCGACCTGCCCAGCCTCGAGGGTTTCGTGCGCCAGCTCATCGGGTGGCGGGAGTACATGCGCGGCACCTACCGCCTCTACGGCCGGCGCATGCGCAGCAGCAACGTGCTGGGCCACGGGCGCCCCATGCCGCAGGGCTGGTGGGACGGCACCACCGGGCTCGAGCCGGTCGACCTGGTCATCCGGCGCGTGCTGGAGCGGGGCTGGGCGCACCACATCGAGCGGCTCATGGTGCTGGGCAACGCGCTCTGCCTGCTGCGCGTCGACCCCGAGGAGGTGTGGCGCTGGTTCATGGTGATGTTCGTCGACGCCTACGACTGGGTGATGGTGCCGAACGTCTACGCGATGAGCCAGTTCGCCGCCGGGGAGGCCATCACGACCAAGCCCTACGTCTCGGGCAGCAACTACCTGCGCAAGATGTCCGACCTGCCGCCTGGGGACTGGCGTCAGGCGTGGGACGGTCTCTACTGGAGCTTCGTCGAGGACCACCGGGAGGCCTTCGAGGCCAACCCGCGCTCCTCCTTCGCGGTGCGGAGCCTCGACGGGATGGACGAGGCCAAGATCGCGGCGCACCGGGAGGCCGCCGCCCCCTGGCTCGGGCGCTGAGGGGTATGCCGTGCCGCCCGGCACGGACGACCGGCACCTGAGTCCCCGGCGGCTCCCGGTTGACGCCGGGGCCGGCTCCTGGGAAGCATGCGGGTCATGTACCTCATCGTCGTGAAGTTCCCCGTCCGGCCCGAGTCCGCCGACCGGTGGATGGACATCGTGGCCGACTACACCGCCGCCTGCCGCGCGGAGGAGGGCAATCTCTTCTTCGAGTGGTCGCGCAGCGTGGAGGACCCGTACGAGTTCGTCCTCGTCGAGGCCTTCACCGACGAGGGCGCCGCCGCCCACGTGCAGAGCCCCCACTTCCAGCAGGGCATCGACGCGATGCGCCCCCACATCACCCGCACCCCCCGGATCGTCTCCCGGCAGGTCGACGGCGACGGCTGGGACGAGATGGGCGAGCTGAAGGTGGAGTGAGCCCCGACCCCAGCACCGCGGGCGCCCCGATCCGGTCGCTGCCCACCTCCGTCACCGGTTTCGTGGGCGCCGCCAACACCGGGCCGTTCGGCACCCCTGTCGTGGTGACGAGTGCCGCCGAGTACCACGCCACCTTCGGCCCCAGCCTCGACGCAGACCGCCCGCTCGGTCACGCGGTGGACCTCTTCTTCGCGAACGGGGGCGCGCACGCCGTGGTGGTGCGGGCCGCCGGGTCGGCCCCGGAGGAGCTGGTGCCGGCGCAGGGTCCTGGCGGCGTCCACGCCTTGGACGGCAGGGGGGTCACGGTGCTCGCGGTGCCGGGGCTGACCGCGGCCCACCCCGACCAGGTGCGGGTCGCGTTGTCCTGGTGCGCCTCATACCGGGCCGTCCTGCTCCTCGACCTGCCGCCCGGTCCGTGGACCCCGGCGACCGAGGCGGCGATCGCCCAGGTGGGGGACCACCGAGAGCGGGCGGCGACGTACCACCCCTGGGTCGTCGTGGGCGGCGCGAGCGTCCCGCCGTCGGGAGCGGTCGCCGGCGTCATCGCCCGCACCGACGCGGCGCGGGGGGTGTGGAAGGCGCCGGCGGGCGTGGAGGTGCGGGGGATCGAGAGCCTCGCCGAGGCGGTGGATGCCCGGGAGGGTGACCGGCTCACCCAGCTCGGCGTCAACCCGTTGCGCGAGTTCTCCGGGCGGGGGCGGCAGGTATGGGGTGCCCGCACCCTGGCCGCGGCGCAGACGAACGACCCGGCCAGGCGCTACCTCAACGTGAGACGGCTCACCGACCATGTCCTGGCCTCGCTGGAGGCTGGGCTGCTCTTCGTGCACGACGAGCCGAGCGAGCCGGGGCTGTGGATGCGGGTCCGGCAGCTGGCCGAGGACTTCCTGCACGGGCTGTGGCGGCAGGGGGCGTTGCGGGGGGCCAAGCCGGAGGAGGCGTTCGGCGTCCGGTGCGGGCCGGGGGAGACGATGACGAACGCTGACCTGCAGGCTGAGGTGGTCGTGCTCCAGGTGTTCTTCGCGTCGATGCGGCCGGCGGAGTTCGACGTCCACACCCTGCGGCTGGAGGCGGCTATGCCGTCGGGTGGGTCGGCCCCGACGCCGCAGGTCGTGGTCGCGGGAGAGGTTGCGTTCGCCGCGGAGGGTGCGGTCACCGGGGAGGTCGACGAGCTCGCTGTGGACCTCGACCGGGTGGTCTCGCGCTACATCGGCGAGACGGAGAAGAACCTGGCCCGGCTCTTCGACCGGGCCGAGCGGTCGGGGGAGGTGCTGGTGTTCGACGAGGCGGACGCGCTCTTCGGCAAGCGGACGGAGGTGCGGGACGCGCACGACAAGTACGCGAACGATGAGGTCAGCCGCCTCGTGCAGAAGATGGCGCGGGAGCGTGGGGTACCGGTGCGGTGCGTCGGAGGCGGCCCGGTCCTCCCCGGTGACCGTGGGTCGAGGGGTGCTTGCGGGGCTTGGTGACAGGTCGATCCAGCGAGCCACCTGGCCCTTGTCGCGGCAAACTCTGGCAACACCGCGGCCATGTGGTTGACGCGGGGCCGGCGAGCTGATCACGACGACGACGCTCGGCGCACGGGCGGGCTTCATCCTGCTGTGGCTCGTCTTCTTCTCCACCCTGGTCAAGGTGGCCGTGCAGGTTGAGATGGCCCGCTACGCCATCGTGACCGGCGAGGGCGGGATGGAGGGCTATGCCAAGGTGCCCCCGCGGATCGGGGGCCAGGGCTGGCCCTTCTGGGCCTGGGCGGTCATGGCGATCGCCAAGCTCAGCTAGACCGGAGGGTTGATCGGGGGGATGGCGGCTGTGCTGTCCATCCTCATGCCGGTCCTGGGTGAGCCGCTCAGCGTCGGGTCCCTCACCCTGTGGGCGATCGTCGTCACCCTGGTCGCGATCGTGACCCTCTACTCGAACAACTACGGACTCATCGCGGATCCCCGGCTGCGCGGCGGCCGGTTCGCCTCCGTGGCCCTGTGGGTGAGCGCCATCGCGATCATGGCGCTCGGGGTCTACTCGATCGTCCAGGTCTTCAGCGACTGAGCCTCGCCGGGCCGACCGGGGGCGACCTCAGGCGACAGGGAGGCTCGGGCGTCGCAGGCCCGGCACAGGCGCAGGGCGTCCACCGGCAGGGTCTGTCGGTGGCCGCTGTCAGGCTCTGTCCTGCAGGGCCCGACCACGACGACGACGTCGCGGCGGTGACGTGAAGGAGCAGGGATGAAGAGCATGGGGAAGGTGGGCGCGCTCGCGAGCAGCGCGCTCGCACTGGTGATGGTGACCGGCTGCGGTGGGTCGGACGCGCCGGAGGCGGCCGCGCCGGCCACCGTGACGGTGACGGCGGACGACAGTGGTCTCGCCGCGCAGGTGCAGCGGGCCGAGGCGGCTGAGGCCGACGCCACCGAGCAGGCGGAGAAGGCGACGCAGGCCGAGCAGCGTGCTGCTGAGGCCGAGTCGGAGCTCGAGGCCGTCAAGACTGAGCTCGCGGCCGTGGAGGAGGAGCTGGCGGCGGCGCAGGAGGCGCTGGCGGTCTCCGAGGCTCAGGCGGCCGAGGAGATCGCGGCCGCACCGGATGAGGAGCCGGCGCAGGACGACGCCGGCGAGGACGCGACGGACGGCGGGTCGAGCGGGGCGATGACCCTGGCCCAGGAGAACGCCGTGCGCTCCGCGCGGTCCTACCTGGACTTCACCGCCTTCTCGCGCAGCGGCCTGATCGACCAGCTGGAGTTCGAGGGCTACTCGACGCAGGACGCCACCGTGGCCGTCGACAGCCTGGACGTCGACTACAACGAGCAGGCGGCCAAGGCGGCGCAGAGCTATCTGGACTTCACCGGGTTCTCGCGCACGGGCCTCATCGACCAGCTGGTCTTCGAGGGGTACACGCTGGAGCAGGCGACCTACGGGGTCGACCAGGTCGGTCTCTGACGGGCCTCGTCGGCAGGTCGTGGGCGTGCTTCCGAGGGTCAGGCGGTCCTGAGCGCCGACTCGATCGCCTCGATGACCGTCGGGTCCGTCGGCTCCGTGCGGGGGCGGAAGCGGGCGAGGGGCGTGCCGTCGGCGTCGACCACCCACTTCTCGAAGTTCCACTGCACGTCTCCGGCCTCACCGTCGGCGTCGGGCACCTGGGTCAGCTCGGCGAAGACGGGGTGACGGCCCTCGCCGTTGACGTCGACCTTGTCCATCATCGGGAAGCTCACGCCGTAGGTGGCCGAGCAGAACTGGGCGATCTCCTCGTTGGTGCCCGGCTCCTGCCCGCCGAACTGGTTGCAGGGGAAGCCGACCACGGTCAGGCCGCGCTCGGCATACTCCTCCTGCAACTGCTCCAGCCCGGCGTACTGAGGGGTGAGCCCGCAGCGGGAGGCGACGTTGGCGATGAGCAGGACCCGACCGACGTGCTCGCCGAGCGTCGTCGGGCGACCGTCGAGGGTGGTCAGAGGGATGTCATGGAGAGTCACCCGCTCACTTTAGGCACGTGACCGGGCGGCACGCGGCGGCATACAGTCACCTCATGAGCGCCCCCCAGCCCGCGGCCCGCATCATCCTCCTCACGCCGGCCGGGATGGACGACGTCACGTGGCTCGCCTCGGACGTATACCGCGAGCACGTGCAGGTGGTCTACGTCTCGGACGACGTGCCGAACACCGGGCCGGTCGAGACGCTCGCCGAGGACCTCGGGGTGCCCTGCCGCAGCGGTCACGGGCTGCTCTCCGACGGGTCGGACGCGCTGGCGGGCATCGCGGACCGGCACCGGGGCGAGACGGTGGTCGTCGTGCGCGGCGGGTCGGCCGCGGAGCCGCTGCTGATGCAGGTCGACGGAGACGGCTCGAGCGTGCGGCCGCTGCTGGACGAGGACGGCTGAGTCAGGCCGTCTGGCGCGTCCACGGCGCGCCCGGTGGGGGTGTGTCGGTGGTGTCTCGTACATTTGTCCTATGGGGGAGAGATGGGACGGGGAGGTGGCGCGGCTGACCGCGGCGCAAGTCGCTTCGGGCCGGTTCGCTGAGGCGCTGGGCTCGCGGTTGCCGGGGGAGCGGGTGGTGGGGTGCCTGCGGCAGGCGGGCCGGGAGGCGACGATCGCCGACCTGGCGGCGCGGGAGGTTGCGCTGGTGCAGGACACCGAGCTGCGCTCGGGTCTGGAGGCTGTGGCCACGGTGGCGTCGGCGTTGGAGCGGGCGCGGGTGCGGTTGGCGTGCGAGGCCGCGGCGCGGGGGTTGCACACGGCTGAGGGCATGACCCTGGCCGACTGGTTGAGCTTGCGCTGCCCCGACCTGGGCCGGCCGGTGCTGCACGACCTGGTGCGGGTGGCGCAGGCGGGGCAGGATGGTGTGCACGCGCCGCTGCTGGAGGGGGTGCTGACGGGGGGTATGCCGTTGGCGCGGGCAGCCACGCTGCACCGGGCGCTGGCCCGGGTCCGCACCGCGTTGTCCCCGACCGACTACGTATCCGCGGTGGAGCTGCTGACCGACGCGGGGTGCAACCCGGTCTTCGATGACCGGGACATCAGGAAGGTCGTGGACCAGCTGGTGCGGGTGTGCCTTCCGGAGAAGCACCACGAGGAGCGGGCACGGGCGCAGCGGCAGCTGCGGGACGTGCACGAGTCGTCGTTGGCGGACGGGTCGGTGAAGCGGATCATCTGGACCTTCGGGGACGACGCGGACTACGAGGCGGTGCGGGCGGTCCTGACCTCTCCGCTGGCCGCACCCGCGACCCAGGAAGAGGTCGAAGCCACCGGTGAGCAGGACCGGCGCACGCCGGGCCAGCGCCGGTATGACGCGTTGCTGACGGTGGTCCGTCGTGGGGTGGCCGGGTCGCAGGGTCAGCCGACGACGGCGAAGGCGACGTTGTTGGTGACGATGGACCTGGAGACGTTGCAGCGGTCGCTGGCGGAGTCCGGTGGGGTGCTGCCGGGGTGCGGGGCCACCGTCGAGGGCGGGACGGTGTCCGCGGAGGCGATCCGGAGGCTGGCCTGCGAGGCTGATCTGATCCCGGTGGTGCTGGGCGGGCCGAGCGAGATCGTGGACCAGGGGCGGCGCAAGCGGTTAGTGACCCCTGGGCAGCGGGTGAGGTTGGCGGTGCGGGACGGTGGGTGCACGATCCCGGGGTGCACTGTGCCCGCGACGTGGTGCGACGCGCACCACATCGTGCCCTGGGCCAACGGTGGCCGCTCGGACCTGGACAACTACGCGTTGTTGTGCGAGCGGCACCACACCTGGGTGCACGAGCGCAACCTCACCGCGGTCGTCACCGCCCACGGTGTCCTCTGGTTCCTGCGATGACCCCGCCCCGCACCCGGCCCACCACGGGCCGGGCCACCGGCATGCCCGCGAGCAGCGTCGATGCCTCTGCGCGGGCCGGCGTTGTTAGAGCGGCCAGTTCCCCATCCGGAGGTGTGCCGCACGTCACAGGGACATTCCTTCGCCGGGGTCTGTCGCGCGGGAGGACACTGGAGTCAGGACCTCAGGTCCGGGGTCCTACCGCACGATGAGGTGCGTCATGACGACCACATCCACCACCCGCCGTCCGGTCGACCACGCCGGCCACGACGTGCGCAACGCCTGGCTGAGCGTGCTCCTGCTCCCGATCGCCTTCGTCCTGGCCTTCCTCATCGGGGAGGGCCTCATCGGCGTCCTCGGTTATCCCGTCGGCGACACGGCCGGCACCCCGCCGTTGTGGGCCATCCTCGTGGCGACCATCCCGGCGCTGCTGGTCTTCTGCGTGCCCGCCTTCGTCTCGACCTGGTTCGCACGTCGAGCTGCCTCCCACGGCGACCGCCGCGGGTGGGTCCCGGCGATCCTGCTGGCTGTCGTCGCGCTGGGCTTCATCGCGACGAACCTGCTCGCCGGACTGGCCCAGTCTCAGATCGCGTGAAGGCTTGCTGCAGCCTGTTCCGCGGCCGACCCGCATCACCGTCGCGGTCGACAACCGCCTGTCCTGGCAGACGATCCCGCCGGGCTGGGTCGAGCAGACGGAGGCCGGCGCACGGCAGCGCTCCTTCCACGACTTCTTCAACTACGCCGGCCTGCACCGCCCCGTGCTGCTCTGCTCCACACCGGCGGTGCACGTCAGCGACGTCACCGTCCGCACCGACCTGTCCGGGTCCACCGGCACGGTCGGGTATGCCGTCACGGTCGCGGGCGGCGAGGCGCAGGTCCGCGTCGAGCTGAGGGACGCCGAGGGTCGCGTCGTCGCGTCCGGCGCGGGGAGCGAGGGTCTGCCCGCTCGACGTCGTGGACGCGTGCGAGGCGGCCGTCGGGGCGCACCGGTGGAACGTCGCTGACTTCCAGACGGGGCCCGCGTTCACCCGCGCCGACGGCAACAAGAAGGGCCTCTTCACCCGCGAGCGCCGCCCCAAGGCCGTCGCCCACCTGCTCCGGCAGCGGTGGCGAGCCCTCGACCGTCCGCTCGACGGCTGACGGGTGCCGGGACGTGGAGGAGGGCGGGCGCGTCGGCACCCGCCCTCCTCACGTGGTCGCGTCCCTGGGTCCGTCAATAGAGCATCTGCGGCACGAACAGGATGATCTGCGGGAAGATCGAGAACAGTGCGATCGCCACACCCAGCACCCCGACGTACGGCGCGGAACCCAGGAGGATCTCCTTGAGGGGCACCTGCGGCACGATCCCCTTCAGGACGTAGAGGTTGAGACCCACCGGCGGCGTGATGAGCCCCATCTCCATGTTGATCGTCATGATGATGCCGAACCAGATGGGGTCGAACCCCAGGCCCAGGATGAGCGGCAGCAGGATCGGGGTGGTCATGACAATGATCGACACGGGCGGCAGGAAGAAGCCCATGACGAGCAGGATGATGTTGATCAGCAGCAGCACGACCCACCGGTTGAGGTCGGCGTCGGTCACCGCGGCCGCGAGGTCCTGAGGCACCCTCAGGTAGCTGAGGACCGTCGCGATGACCGCCGAGAAGGCCGTGATCAGCAGGATCATGGTGCTCTGGTTGGTCGACTCGAGCAGGACGTCGAGCAGCTGGCGTCCTGTCAGACCCCGGTAGATCAGGGCCACCAGGACGAAGACGAGCAGGACACCGATGGCGGCCGCCTCGCTCGGGGTCGCGATCCCGCGGTAGAGCACGATGAGGATCATGCCGATGAGCACCGCGAAGGGCAGGGTCTTGGCCAGGCTCCCGAAGCGGTCGGCCCAGGTGTATCTCCTGCTCTCCGGGGCTGCGTGCTTCATGCCGCCCCAGCCGAGGTCCTTGCGGGGCTTGCGGTCCTCCATCGTCTGGGCGATGTAGACCCAGATGCAGAACATCACCGCGATGATGATGCCGGGCACGACGCCGGCAGCGAAGAGCTGGCCGATCGACTGCTCGGCGGCGATGCCGTAGAGGATCAGCGTCACGCTGGGCGGGATGAGGATGCCCAGCGTGCCGCCGGCGGCGACCGCACCCGTGGCGATCCGTGCCGAGTAGCCCCGGGCCGCCATCTCGGGGACGGCCACACGGCCGATCGCCGCGGACGTCGCCGGGGAGGACCCGGTGAGCGCCGCGAAGAGCGTGGACGCGGCCACCGAGCTCATCGCCAGCCCGCCCCTGATGCGGGACAGCCACGCCTCACCGGCCTCGAAGAGCTGCTTGCTGGCCTGGGACCCGCCGAAGAGGTTGCCCATGAGGACGAACAGCGGGATGGCCAGCAGGCCGAAGTCGTTGACCGAGTCGAAGACCATCTTGCCGAAGAGGTCGAACTGGCTGGGGCCGAGGAAGAGCAGGATCGAGGCGAGGGCCGTGATGGCCAGCGCGAAGGCGATCGGCATACCGGTCATGAACAGGACCATGGCGATGAGGCCGATGATCCCGCCCTGCACGAGGGAGTTCAGGTCGCTCATGTCGTGGGCCTCCGGTCGTCGTCGGGGTCGAGGGGCTCGGACCGGTGTGCGAGCCGGTCGGGGTGCAGCTCCTCGTCGAGCTCGATCTCCGACTGCACCTGCGCGAGCTCGCTCGTGCCGCGCATGAGCGAGACCTCCGACAGCGGGATCCGCCCGGCCAGGCCCATGAACCCCTCGGCGATCATCGCGAGGTACTGCAGCGCCACCGCCAGCATCCCCGCCGGCAGGATCGCGTAGGCGATCCACAGCGGGAAGCGGAAGGCGGTGGGGGAGCGGTGGTCGTAGAGGTAGGCCTCGTGCCAGGTCTGGTAGGACGTCCACATCACCACGAGGACGACCGCCAGGCAGGCGAGGGCCGTGATGATGCGCACCACGAGCTGCGGGCGCGTCGGCACCCGGTCGATCAGCAGGTCGACGCCGACGTGGGCGTGATGGCGCAGTCCGTAGGCGGCGCCGACGAAGGTGACGAACATCAGGAGGTAGACGGTCGTCTCGGTCTGCCAGACCGTGGGTTGGCGCAGGAAGTAGCGGACGAACACCGCGTGGGCGGTGACGAAGGTGGCGACGACCAGGGCCAGCGCCGACAGGTAGCCGGTCAGCTCCGAGAGCCACCCCACCGCCCGGACGACGAGCGGCGCCCGTCGCCCGGGGGTGGCTGTGCGCTCGGCCGTGGTCATCGTCCCTCGCGCAGCTTCAGCGCCAGGTCGAGCAGCTCCTGACCGCCCTCGACGTCCTGGGCGTAGGCGTCCCACTGCTCCTCGGCGAGCGGCATCCACGCCTCGTAGTCCTCGTCGCTCATCGTGACGACCTCCACGCCCGCGTCCTGGAAGATCTTCTCGACCCTGGCGTCGTCGGCGCGGGAGGCCTCGTAGGCGTACTCCTGCAGGTCCTCACCGACCTGGACGACGGCCTCCTGCTGCTCGGCGCACAGCTTGTCGAAGGACTCCTGGGAGATGATGAGCGGCTCGTACATGAACCAGAAGGTGTGCGTCGTCGGCGAGGTGTAGGAGTCGACCTGCTCCTGGAGGTTGTAGGACGCGAAGGAGCCCGTGGAGGTGACGGCGGCGTCGAGGACCCCGGTCTGCATGGCCGTGTAGATCTCCGAGCTCGGCAGCGAGGTGATGCCCGCCCCGGCCGACTCGAGCATCCGCTCGACATAGGTCCCGGCGGCCCGCATGGTCATGCCGCCCTGGACGTCGTCGGGGCGCAGGACGGGCTCGCCCTTGACGCCGATGGCGCCGGCGTTCCACACGTTCGTGAGCAGGACGACCCCGTTGTCCTTCATCGACTGCTCGACAGCCTCACCGATCTCGCCCTCGTCCCAGGCCTGGGTCTCGTCGTGGTTGCGGACCAGGCCGGGCATGAGGGTGATCGACCACTCCGGCACCCGCCCGGAGGCGTAGTCGAGGGGGAAGACCGACATGTCGATCGAGCCGGTCATCATGGCGTCGTACTGCTCGGTCGCCTTGGACAGGGTGCTGTTGGGGTAGACCGTGGCCGTGACCTGGCCGTCGGTGGCGCTGTCGATCTCGTCGGCGAAGCGCTGGGCGATGATCGAGCGGAAGTCACCGTCCTCGTCGTCCTCGCTGGTCGGCTCGGGCCACTGGTGGGACAGGCGCAGCTCCACGTCGGAGCACTCGGCGGCTGCCGCGCCCGCCCCGCCGGCCGTGGCGCCGCCGCTCGCGTCGGCGGCGTCGTCGTCCGCGGTGTTGCCGGAGCCGGGGGCGCCGCAGGCGCTCAGGCCGAGCGCGAGGGCGAGGGTGAGGGGCAGGAGGGTGGTGCGGCGGGTTGTCATCAGAGGTGCTCCTTCGCAGGTGATGGATAGCTGTTCAGAGGTATGTGGTGGGTCTCGGCCCGCAGTGCCCGGGCCGCAGGTGGTGGTCGGCGTGTCAGCGGATCCTCCGGTATCTGTCGTGGCGGGTCGCCATCCGCTCCGAGGTGGGGACGGGCAGCAGCTCGCCGAGGTGGGCACCGACGGCGCCGACCACGCGGCGGCTGAACGCCGCCGGCTCCTGGGAGGCGTCAGGTCGCTCGGCGACGATCTCGTCCACCGCGCCGAGGGTGAGCAGGTCGACGGCACGGATCCGGTGCGCCTCGGCCATGTCCGGCGCCCGCTCGGCGGTGCGGTGGACGATCGCGCTGGCGCCCTCCGGCGGGAGCGGGGCGATCCACCCGTGCTCGGCGCACACCGTCCGGTCCGCCGGCATGAGCGCCAGGGCGCCACCACCGGTGCCCTCGCCCAGGATGACGGACACCACGGGCACCTCGACGCTCGCCAGGGCCGCGAGGCACCGGGCGATCTCGCCGGCCATCCCGCCGTTCTCCGACTCGGTCGACAGGTCCGCACCCGGGGTGTCGATGACCGTGAGGAGCGGGAGGCCGAGCTCCTCGGCGAGCTGGAATCCCCGCTGGGCCACCCGCAGCGCGCGGGGACCGAAGTAGGCCTCGCGCTGGGCCTTGCGGTCTTGACCGACCAGCACGCAGGAGAAGCCGGGGAAGCGGGCCAGCCCCATGATGACGGTGAGGTCCGACTCGCCCGAGCCGGTCCCGCGCAGGGGGATGAAGATCTCGGCACCGTGGTGCAGGAGCTCGCGGAGCCCGGGCCGGTCGCGACGCCGGGTGGCCTGCACCGACGTCCAGGCAGCACGGGCGGAGAGCCCGGCGAGGTCGGGCGGGGAGCCGTGCTCACCGTCGGGAGCCTGGTCACCGGTGAGCACGCGGAGGGCGTCGATCGCGACGGGGCGCAGACCGGCGAGGGGGACGACACCGTCGATCACGCCGCGGCGGGCGAGGTTCTCGGCGACCTGGACACCCTCGGGGAACGGCTCCCCGTGGATGATCTCCCGCACCCGGGGCCCGAGGAAGCCGATGAGAGCTCCGGGCTCGGCGATCGTCAGGTGGCCCAGCGACCCCCACGAGGCAAGGACCCCGCCCGTGGTGGGATCTCGCAGGTAGACCAGGTAGGGGAGCCTCGCCCGACGGTGGGCGGCCACGGCCTGGCCGATCTTGACCATCTGCAGGAAGGCCGGTGTGCCCTCCTGCATCCGCGTGCCGCCCGAGGACGGGGACGCCAGCATCGGCAGCCCCTCGGCCGTGGCCCGCTCGAAGGCACGGGTGAGTCGCTCGCTTGCCGCCCCGCCCATCGACCCGGCCAGGAAGGAGAAGTCACCGGCGGCCACCGCCACCCGGCGGCCGTCCAGCCTCCCCTCACCGGTGAGGACCGCCTCGTCCACCCCGCTGCGCTCCCGCGCCCGCGCCAGCTGCGCGGCATACTCCGCGTCGGGGTCCGGCTGCTCCGGCTCGACGTCCCACGAGAGGAAGCTGCCCTCGTCGAGGACCTCCGTGAGGACCTCACGCGCACCGAGCCGAGGCATGTCAGCCCTCCAACCAGGAGCGGACGGCGGCTCCGTGCTCGTCGAGCAGCGGCGGGCTGGCGTGCCCGGGGGGTGGTCTCGGACCCGTCCGGGCTGAAGAAGCGCAGCGGCGGCCCGGGCAGCTCGACCGACCCGAGTGTCGGGTGATCGACCTCCACGACAAGACCCTGGGACCGGGTCTGGTCCCACTCGTAGACCTCCTGCAGGGTGCGCACCCTGCCCGCGGGCACCCCGGCCGTCGCGAGCCGGGCCAGCAGCTCCTCCCCGGGGATCGTCGCGAAGGCCTGCTCGAGCACCTCGATCACCCGGGGCCGGTGGGCGACGCGCTCACCGTTGGTCCGCATCCCCTCCGCCTCGGGGTCCAGGCCGAACTCCTCGCACAACCGGCGCCACAGGCTCTCGTTGCCGCAGGCCACCTGGACGGCGCCGTCCGCGCAGTGGAACAGCCCGTAGGGCGCGATCGAGGGGTGGTGGTTGCCCTGCGCCTGCGGGATCTCGCCGGCCACGGTCCAGCGCGTGCCCTGGAAGGCGTGCACCCCGACGATCGAGGCCAGCAGCGAGGTGCGCACGACCTGCCCCCGCCCGGTGCGCTCGCGCTGCAGGAGGGCGGCGAGCACGCCGTAGGCGCCGTACATCCCGGAGAGGAGATCGCCGATCGGCACCCCCACCCGTTGCGGGTCGTCCGGGCCCGATCCGGTCAGGGACATGAGCCCCGCCTCGCCCTGGGCGATCTGGTCGTAGCCGGCGCGGCCGCCCTCGGGTCCGTCGTGGCCGAAGCCGGAGATCGACAGCACGACCAGGCGCGGGTTGAGCTCGGCCAGGTGGTCGGGCGGGAAACCGAGCCGGTCCAGGGTGCCGGGACGGAAGTTCTCCATGAGGACGTCGGCGCGGCGGACCAGCTCGGTGAGGACGGCCCGGCCGTCGTCGGACTTGAGGTCGAGGGCGATGGACTCCTTGTTGCGGTTGCAGGACAGGAAGTAGGTCGCAACGTCGGCGCCGTCCGATCCGGGAACGAACGGCGGTCCCCAGGAGCGGGTCTCGTCACCGCCACCGGGGGTCTCCACCTTGATCACCCGTGCACCCAGGTCGGCCATCATCATGGAAGCGTGGGGTCCCGCGAGGGCCCGGGTGAGGTCGACGACGACCGTCCCGGACAGGGGACCGTGGGTGCCGCCGGTGGTGTCCGCAGGGGGCGAGGCGGCCTCAGACTGTGTCACAGATCACTCTTTCCTCGTGGCTCAGTGGCCTAGCCAATAGCCCACTGAGGGGGGTTGTCAATAGGATCGGGCCATGACGTCGTCCATCGGGCCCCCTGTCCCGGAGCGATCCGTGCCCTCCCCGGCACCCGGGCGCCTGCGTCGCCCGAGGTTGTACGAGCAGATCGTCGAGCAGCTGCTGGGACACATCCAGGACGCCGGGCTGGGCCCTGGCGACAGGCTGCCGCCGGAGCGCGAGCTCGCCCAGTCGCTGGGGGTGAGCCGGGCGTCGCTGGCCCAGGCGCTCGTCGCGCTCGAGGTCGTGGGGCAGGTCACGGTGCGTCACGGGGAGGGCGTGGTGGTCACCGGTGACGTGGCCCCGGAGCGTGCTCTGCTGGACGCCCTGCGGGACCACCGCGACACGCTCCCTGCCGTCATCGACGCCAGGTCGGCGCTGGAGACCAAGCTCGCCCAGCTGGCGGCGGAGCGCCGCACCGAGGAGGACCTGGCGGCCATCGATGCCGCGGTGGACCTCATGGAGCGGCAGCTCACGGCCGGCGAGCGCGGGCTGGAGGGTGACCGGGCCTTCCACGAGGCGGTCACCGCCGCGGCGCACTCCCCGGTCCTGGCGCGGCTCATGACCGAGATCAGCGCTCTCATCCTGGAGACGAGGATCGAGTCGCTGTCGCAGCCCGGTCGCCCGCAGAACTCGTTGGCCATGCACCGGGAGATCACCGAGGCCATCCGCAGGCAGGACCCGGTCGCAGCGGCGACCGCCATGTCCCACCACATCACCGTCGTGTCCGACGTCGCGCTCCTGCGAGACCAGGACGAGGAGGCCGTGTCATGAGCGACCGTGTCGAGCAGAAGCTCGCCCACCTGGACCAGGAGACCGACCGGCTCCTGCGGACCTGCCGCGGGTTGGCGGCGGCCGACGCCCACCGGGACACGCTGTGCGAGGGCTGGGACGCGGCGCACCTGCTCAGCCACGTGGCGCGGAACGCCGAGGCCCTGAGCAACCTGGTCCTGTGGGCCCAGGACGGCGTCGAGCGGGAGGCCTACACCTCGCCGGAGCAGCGCGAGGCCGACATCGAGGCCGGGGCGGCCCTGCCGTGGGACCGGATCGTCGAGGACGTCGAGGTCACCGCCGCGCGTTTCCGGGAGCTGGCGCAGTCGCTGACCGGCCCCGCGGGCGATGCCGAGGTGAGGACCCGGACGGGCAACGTCGTGCGGGGCCACCAGGTGATCTCGATGCGCATCAACGAGGTGGTCCTCCACCACGTCGACCTGGCCGCCGGTCACGACGTCGACGACAGCGACCCCGGGTGGCTGGGCCGCACCCTCCGGCAGGGTGCGCAGCGGTGGGACGCCCTGCCTGACGCGCCCTCCCTCACCCTGGTCCCCGAGGGGTTGGACCCCGTCCCGATCGGGGGCGGCGGGCCGGTGGTCGCCGGGACGCCGGGGGAGCTGCTCCTGTGGCTGGCCCGCGGTCGGGACACCGGGCTGCGGACCGAGGTGGAGCTGCCCACCCCGCCGCCGTGGGCCTAGAGGCCCGGGCGGCGGGGCTCAGGCGGGCAGGACGTAGCCCCACATGAGGGCGAAGTGCAGGGCGGCGGCCAGCATGACCAGCAGGTGCCACAGCTCGTGGAAGCCGAAGACCCCCGGCCACGGGTTGGGACGCTCGAGCACGTAGACGACGAAGCCGACGCTGTAGACCAGGCCGCCGCCGGCCAGCAGCGCCAGCCCGCCCAGGGGGAGCGGCTGGTCGGACAGGACCAGGGCGACGGGCAGCCACCCCAGGGCGATGAAGAGGGTGTTGGTGACGTACTTCGGCAGCTGCCGCCAGACCGAGCGCAGCACGATGCCCAGCGCCGCGATACCCCACACGGTGCCGAGCACGGCCCAGCCGAAGGGGTTGCGGTACAGGACGAGCACCATCGGCGTCACCGTGCCGGCGATGAGGAAGAAGACCGAGGTGTAGTCCAGGGTGCGCAGCACGTCGTTGACCCGCTCGCCGCGGTCGAGGCCGTGGTGCAGGGTGCTGGCGACGAAGAGGGTGATGAGGGAGGCGCCGTAGATGGAGAAGGCCACGATCCGCCACGGGTCGCCCTGGGTCGAGGCCTGCGTGACGAGCAGGGCGGTGCCGAGCACGGCCAGGACGGACCCGGCCAGATGGGAGACGGTGTTGACGCGCTCGTCCGTGACGTGGATGCTGCCGTCCCGGCTCAGTGCTGGTCCCTGCGGCGTCCGGCCGTGCTGCGTCTGCTCACCCACCCGACAAGTCTCGCATCCAACCGGCGCGGCTCAGCGCCCCCGGTCCGCCGCGCGACACGCGTTTGTCGACAATCCATGTCATCATCGCCGATATGGCACTCAACGGCGCAGGCACCCTGACCGAGCAGGTCTACGTCGGCATCCGGCGCGACATCGTGGGGGGTCGGCACCAGCCGGGCGCCCCGCTGCGCCTGGCCCCGCTGGCCAAGCAGTTCGAGGTGAGCACCGCCGTCGTGCGCGAGGCCCTCATCCGGCTGGCGGAGCGGCACCTGCTCGTGCTCGCCCCCAACCAGGGCTTCCGGGTCGTCGACATCTCCCGTCAGGACCTGCTCGACCTCACCGAGATGCGCGTCCTGCTCGAGGGGCTGGCGCTGCGCGGTTCCGTGGAGAAGGGCGACATGGACTGGGAGGCCCGGGTGGTGTCCACCCACCACGTCCTCGCCCGCACGCCTTTCATGCGTGAGGACGGCGCCGGCTCCACCGACGAGTGGGCCACGGCCCACAACGCCTTCCACGACGCCCTCGGCGCCGGGTGCGGCAACCGCCGCCTCATCGACATGACCCACATGCTGCGGGACAGCTCTGAGCTCTACCGCCAGCTGTCGGCCAAGGCCCCGACCGAGCAGTCCCGCGACGTGGCGGGGGAGCACCGCCGGCTCATGGAGCTCGCCGTCGCGCGCGAGGCCGACGAGGCCGTCGCGGCGCTGACCGACCATCTGCAGCGGACCAGCGACGTCCTGCTCGAGCACGTCCTCGTGGACTGACCCCCTACCTCGACCGACCCCCTACCTCGACCGACCCCCTACCTCGACCGACCCCCTACCTCGACCGACCCCCTACCTCGACCGACCCCCTACCTCGACCGACCCCCTACCTCGACCGACCCCATACCTCGCCCGGAGCCGCCGACCACCCCCGGTCGGCGGCTCCGTCGCGTCCCCGACAACCGTGTGCCTCATCTCACAGAGACAAGATTGTCGAAAATCTCTTGACGTGATGATGATCCTCGCCTAGCGTCCTTCCCATCGGGTCGGCACGGCCGCCGCCGGGTCCCCGCGCTCGAAGGAGAGTCCTCATGACCGAGAAGTCGGTGTACGCCACGAACCCCAAGCAGCGTCCGATCACGGCCCCCAAGCTGCACCACGCCACCTTCATGACCCTCGAGATCGACCCGATGGTCGGTGGTACGAGCTGGTCTGCGGGATGCAGCCGGTCTACTACGCCGAGCACGCCGCCTGGCTGACCAACGACGAGGCCAACCACCGCATCGCGCTGCTGCGCCTGCCCGGCACCAAGGTGCCGGTCGACAAGCCGCACACCGCCGGCCTGCACCACACCGCGTTCGAGTACGGCTCCCTCGACCAGTGGCTGGACAACTACGTCCGGCTGCGGGACCTGGGCATCACCCCCACGTCAACCTCCACCACGGCATGACGATGTCGATGTACTACGTCGACCCTGACGGCAACGGCGTGGAGATCCAGGTCGACGTCTGGGGCGACTGGCTGGTGTCCAAGGAGTGGATGTGGGCCTCCCAGGAGTTCGCCGCCGACCAGATCGGCCCGCAGTTCGACCCGGAGAAGCTGGTCGAGGCGCGTCGCTCGGGCATGTCGGTGGACGAGATCCAGAAGCGCACCTACGCCCGGGAGTTCCCGCCCGCGCAGGAGGCGGACGTCCGCTTCCCCGACGTCTGGACCTCCCGCGTCGAGGACCAGCCCGAGCTGGCCGACGGCGTGCCGGACGTCGCCCAGGGCACCCTGCCCACCCACTGACCCGCCCCGCACCCCCTACCCCTGCAGCAAGGAAGAGGACGACGATGAGACTCGCCAACCGCAACGGACGGGCGGTGCTCCTGCACGACGGGAAGGCCCTGGACGTGGAGAGCGCCTCCGGCGGCCGCTTCGGCCCCGACCCGATGAGCCCCTGGGCCGACTGGGCGGCGTTCACGGCCTGGGCCCAGGAGGCCGACCCGACCGCGGGGCAGGAGTATGACGAGTCCGAGCTGGGTGCGCCGGTGCCGGCGCCGCGGCAGATCTTCGCGATCGGGCTCAACTACAAGGACCACGCCGACGAGGCCGGCCTGGACTACCCCGACAACCTCGTGGTCTTCACCAAGTTCCAGTCCTCCCTCGCCGGCCCCACCGCCGAGGTGCCCGTGCCCGGCGACACCGTGGACTGGGAGGCCGAGCTGGTCGTCGTCGTGGGCCGGGAGATCCACGACGTCGACGAGGAAGAGGCCCTGGCGGCCGTCGCCGGCTACGCCGTGGGTCAGGACTTCAGCGAGCGCACCGTGCAGCGTCGGCCCCCGGCCCCGCAGTTCAGCCTCGGCAAGTCGTTCCCGGCGTTCGGCCCCTTCGGCCCGGCGGTCGTCACCCCGGACGAGCTCTCCGACCCCGGCGACCTGCGGATCACCTGCGTCATCGAGGGACCGACCGCCGCGGCGCAGACCGACGGCGGCGACACGTGGACGGCCCAGGACGGGACGACCAAGGACATGATCTTCTCCTCGGCGCGCATCCTGTCCGACCTGTCGCGGGTCGTGACCCTCTACCCCGGCGACGTCGTCTTCACCGGCACCCCGGCCGGCGTCGGCATGCCCCAGGGCATCGCCCTGCAGCGCGGAGACGTCGTCACGACGACCATCGAGGGCCTCGGGTCGCTGCGCAACCGATGGTCTGAGCCCACCCCACCTCCAGCCCCAGCAGATCAAGGGAGATCGCATGCACCAGACCGTCGAGGTCGACGTCGTTCTCGTCGGGTACGGCCCGGTCGGGCAGTACCTCAGCCTCCAGCTCGCCCGCCAGGGGTGGAGCGTGGCCGCCGTCGAGCGGTGGCCCAGCTTCTACCCCCTCCCGCGCGCCGTCCACCTCGACGACGAGGTCGCCCGTCTGCTCCAGCGGGCCGGGATCCGGCCCGACACCAACCCGGTCATCGACCCCTACGACGACTTCTACACCTGGCGCAACGCCGACATGGAGGACCTGCTCCGCCTCGACTGGCGGGGCAAGGGACGCTGCGGCTGGAACACCGCCAACTTCTTCCACCAGCCCGACCTGGAGCGCGAGCTGCACTCCCTGGTGCAGGCGGAGGAGAAGGTCCAGGTCTTCCACGGCTGGGAGGTCGTCGGGACGGCGGAGGACGAGTCGGGGGTGACCCTCACCGCCCGGCGGATGCAGGAGTCGGTGACGTCCGATCCCGAGGACACCCGGACCTTCCGCGGCCGGTACGTCGTGGGTGCGGACGGGGCGAACAGCTTCGTCCGCAGGCAGATGGGTGTGGAGGTGCACGACCTGGGCTTCGAGTTCGACTGGCTCATCGTCGACCTCGTGCCGGACGAGCCGATGACCTTCGACCCCCCGGCGTGGCAGTGGTGCAACCCGACCAACCCGACGACCGTGGTGCCGGGCGGTCCCGGGCGGCGCCGGTGGGAGTTCATGCGGATGCCCGAGGAGACCATCGAGCAGATGAACACCCCGGAGTATGCCTGGGGCCGCGTCGCCGAGTGGGGTCTGACCCCGGAGAACGCGAGGCTGGAGAAGCACGCCGTCTACACCTTCCGGGCCCAGTGGGCGGACTCCTGGCGCCAGGGCCGGCTGATCCTGGCCGGCGACGCGGCCCACCTCATGCCGCCCTTCGCCGGGCAGGGTATGTGCGCCGGGCTGCGTGACGGCGCCAACCTCGGCTGGCGGCTGGACCGGGTGCTCTCCGGAGCCTCGCCCGACGCGCTGCTGGACAGCTACGGCCCCGAGCGCACCAGCCACGTCCGCTACTTCATCAACTTCTCGATGGGCCTGGGCCACGTCATCTGCATCTCGGACCCGGAGGTCGCCGCCGGTCGGGACGCCGGCATGAAGGCCGCGCTCGAGGACCCCAGCCTGGCGCCGCCGCCGGAGGCGCCGCCGCACCTGGAGGGTGGGGTCCTCGGCTTCCACCCGGCGGCGGGCTACATCACGCCGCAGGGACGGGTGTCCCACGTCGCGACGACCGGCCTCTTCGACGACGTCGTGGGCTACGGCTGGACGGTGCTGAGCACCCGCCCTGAGGTCGTGCACGCCGTCAGCCCCGACATGCGGCAGTGGCTGGAGGAGAACGGCGTGACGGTGCGCACGGTGGGCGGTGAGGGCCTGGACCTGCAGGACCTCGACGGCACCTACCGCGACTGGTTCGCCGAGCTGGAGACCGAGGTCGCGGTCATCCGCCCCGACTTCTACCTCTACGACGCCGTCCCGCTCGCCGGGCTCGACCAGACCCTCCAGCGGCTGCGCGAGCAGCTCGCCGGCGGTGCCGTGGCCACGCCCGCCGCGACCCCGACGGAGGGTGAGGTCGCTGCGGCCGACGCCGTCGCCGAGGTCGCCGGGTGACACCGGCCCCTCCTGCCGGTCCGGACGTCCGGGTGGGCGTGCACGACGCGCTGTGCGCCTACCTGGACGCGGTGGACGCCGGGACCTCGACCGGCTCGAGGCGCTGATGGAGCACGCCACGGTGGTCCTGCCCACCGCCAGGCTCACGGGCGGCAGGGCCGTCCGCGAGGCCTACGCGCCGCTGCTGCGGCAGCCCGGGCCGGACGGCCGTCGGCACACCAAGCACCACCTCACCAACGTGGTGGTGAGCGGCCCCGACGCCGACGGCCTCGTCACCCTCGAGGCCTACTACCTCGTCCTGGAGGCGGGGGAGGACGGGCCGCGGACGACCAAGAGCGGCCGTTTCCGCGACCTGCTCGAGCCGGGGGAGAGCGGCTCCTGGCGGATCCGCGAGCACCACGGCCTGCCCGACCTCTGAGTCAGCCCCGGTCGGAGGACGCGGACGGTGCGGGCACCGCTGAGGTGCCCGCACCGCAGACCCGCCCCAGCGGTCAGAACCCACCGAGCTCGCGGATCATGCCGCCCATCTGCTCCTGCAGCTGCGGGCTGCCGGCGCGGCCGAGGAGGTCGAGCGCACCCTCGAGGACCAGGCCCTCGTAGGGGGAGCCGACCTTCTCCAGCGGGTTCTCCCGGCCGTCCGCCCACGGCCACGGACCCGGCCAGGGCCAGGGCCACGGCCCGGGGGGCCAGGGCCACGGGCGCGGCCACGGCCACGGCGGGCAGATGTCGATGAAGTCCGCCACCGCGACGAGCGCCTCGGTGCGGGCCGTGCGGCTGAGCTTGTCGGCGGGCGCCGCGCGCATCGCCTCCGACGCGACCGTCGCCAGCCTGGCGACCACGTCCGCAGAGGCGACCTGGGCCACCTGGTTGACGATCGTGGTCGCGACGAGCGCGTCCAGCTCCTTGACGAAGCGCGCCCTGATCAGCAGCTGCCACGGCACCTTGTCGGCACCGGGGAAGTCATCCTGCGTCCACATGTCCTGCCCCTTCCTGGCGCCCGGCCCCGTGCCGGGTCTCCAGTGGTAGGAGGTGTGGAGAGCGCAGGAGATGTCATCCCTGCGGCGGATATCTGGACGTGTCGCAGCGCAGGGCGTCCCGAGGTGGGCGGCCCGGGGGGCGCCCGAGGTCAGTCGCCGAAGCGCTCGCGCAGCGTCACCAGCTCGACCGCGTGCTCGTCCAGCGCCCGGTCCTCCTCGCTCACCGGCTCCCAGCGCGGCACCGTCACGGCCTGGCGCTCGTCGTCGAGGACGACGAAGACGGTGCGGCAGAAGGTGGTCAGCTGAAGGTCGCCGGTGGCGGGGTCGCCCGAGCGGACGTGGACGCCGACGTGCACCGCGTGCGGGCCGGTGTGCAGCAGCCGCGCCTCGACCTCGACGAGGTCGCCGATCCGCAGCGGCTGGTAGAAGCGGACACCGCCGGTGAAGATGGCGACGTTGCGGGGGTCGTGGGTCCACCGGGTCACCAGCACGTGCGCGGCCTCGTCGATCCAGCGCATGACGATGCCGCCGTGGACCTTGCCGCCCCAGTTGACGTCGGTCGGCGCGGCCAGGAAGCGGAGCACCTCGCGCGGGGCGGTCCCGGCGTCACTGTAGGTCTGGCGCTCCATCGCCGCCTGCACCTGTGCGCGCAGCTCCTTGCGCCGCTCGCCCCACTCGGCGAGGAGCTGCTCCTCCATGGAGCGGGGCTCCAGGGTGGGGACGGGCGTGGGACGCCCGTCGCCGTCGACCGCGACGAAGATCATGAGGCACCGCGTCGCCGGCTCGAGCCCGCCCGTCGTCGGAGGTCCCGAGCTGACCTGGACGGTCACGTGCATGCTGGAACGGCCGGTGAGGATGACCCGCGCCCTCGCCTCCACCAGGTCGCCGACCTCGACGGGCCGGGTGAAGCGGACGTTGCCGACGTACGCGGTCACCGTGTACCCCCCGCTCCACCGGGCGGCCGCGGCGTACCCCGCCTTGTCGATCCACTCCAGCACCCGCCCGGCGCTCACGCTGCCGGACTGGCCGGCGTCGGTGGGCGCGGCGAGGAAGCGCATCGTGATCTCGGGGTCGGGCACGAGGTCAGGGTATGCCCGGGCCGGAGGGCCGTGGGCGACACGCACGGGGGACGACACGCCCCGGAGAGAGGTCGCCGTACCGTGGGCAGATGCAGATGGCGACGACCCCGGGCGGGGTCTCGCGCCCCGGGCCGGACCGCCAGCGTGACGTGAGACGCGACGGCGGCGGGTGGCTCGCCCTGCCTGCCTTCCTCCTGGCCTCCATGGTCTACCTCGAGGTCCTCCTGAGGGCGCGGACCGGGGCGCACCTCCTGTCCGTCGGCCTGCTCCACGCCGTCCTGTTCTCGGCCGTCGCCGCGCTCCTGCTCACCCTGGTGGCGGGGCTGCTGGCCGGTCGCGCCCGGGACGTCGTGGTGGGCCTGGTGCTGACCCTCCTCACCCTGCTCTTCGCGACCCAGCTCATCTACTACGACACCTTCCAGACCTTCTACACCGTCTTCTCCGCGACGAACGCGGGGCAGGTGACGGAGTTCGCCGGGGTGATCGTCGACAAGGTGGCCGAGAACGCCGCCTGGTTGCTCCTGGCCGCCGTCCCCCTTCTCGCCTTCCTCCTCTCCCGGATCCGGGTCGGTCCTCGACCACGGCACAGCTGGCCCCGGCGAGGCGTCATCGTCGGTCTGCTGGCCGTCGTGCTCGTGGCCGCGCTGACGGGGATCCGGCTCGGGGACCGGGAGCGCAACAGCGCCTACGACATGTACTACCGGGCCCAGCACCCGGTGACCTCGGTCGAGCGGCTGGGGCTGGTCACGACCATGCGGGTCGATCTGCAGCGCAACCTCCTCGGGATCGGGGCGACGGACACGCTCCCGCCGCCACCCCCGGTCGCCGCGCCGGTGCCGCATACCCCGGGGTCGCCTCCCCCCGACCGCGCGGGTCGGGACGAGGCGGCCGTCACGACCGCGGTGCCCGAGGCGGCCGCCCCGCCCGACCTCGGGGTCAACGCCCTCGACATCGACTTCGAGGAGCTGGCTGCCGCCGATGTCGACGACGACGAGCTCCGCGCCCTGCACCAGTACTTCGGCTCCCGCCCGCCGTCGGCCAGGAATGAGCACACCGGGATGTTCGAGGGCTACAACCTCGTGCTCATCACGGCCGAGGCCTACTCCCACCTGGCGGTCGACCCCGAGCTGACGCCCACGTTGCACAAGCTCACGCAGGAGGGCTTCCGGTTCCCCGACGCCTACACCCCTATCTGGGGCGTGAGCACCTCGGACGGGGAGTATGTCGCCACCACCGGTCTGATCCCCAAGCCCGGGGTGTGGAGCATGTACCAGTCCGGCGACAACGCGATGCCCTTCGCGCTGGGCAACCAGCTGCGCCGCCTCGGCTACGCCACCTTCGCCTACCACAACCACACCTGGGACTACTACCGACGCGACGTCTCCCACCCCAACCTCGGCTACGACTACAAGGGGGTCGGCAACGGCCTGGACATCGCGACGACCTGGCCGGGGTCGGACGTGGAGATGATCGAGGTCACGATGCCGGAGGTGCTCGCGGAGGAGCCCTTCCACGCCTACTACATGACCGTGAGCGGGCACCTGCAGTACAACTTCGGCGGCAACTTCATCGCAGCCAAGAACCGCGAGCTCGTCGAGGACCTGCCCTACACCGACGCGGGCAAGGCCTACCTGGCCACCCAGATCGAGCTCGACCGGGCGCTGGAGCTGCTGCTCGAGCAGCTGGAGGAGGCCGGGGTGGCCGAGCGCACCCTCATCGTCGTCAGCTCCGACCACTACCCCTACGGCCTGACCCAGGAGGAGATCGAGGACCTCGCCGGCTCCGACGTCGACGGGGTCGAGCTCTACCGCAACAGCATCCTCATGTACGCCCCGGGTATGGAGCCCGAGACCGTCGACGAACCCGTGTCGAGCCTGGACATCCTGCCGACGGTCTCCAACCTGCTGGGGCTGGAGTTCGACTCCCGGCTGCTCATGGGACGGGACGTCTTCTCCGACGCCGAGCCGCTGGTCATCTTCAGCGACCGCAGCTTCCTCACCGACCTCGGGCACTACGACAGCATCACCCGGGAGTTCACCCCCGTCGAGGGCGTCGACGTGCCGGAGGGGTACGTGCAGGCGATCGCCGACGAGGTCGACCGGCGGTTCTCCTCCTCGGCGCTGGTGCTCGACCGTGACTACTACTCGATCGTGGCCGACCGGTGAGCTGGCCGCTGCGGGTGCCGGAGCTGAGGCACGGATCGTGACCCCTTGTGGTCGTCAGCACGACCACAACCGGTCACGGTGTGGCCGGGGGAGCGACGCTCAGGGGATGAGCCGCCCCTTGAGCAGGGAGCGGAAGTAGATCACGGGCTCGACGTAGCGGTCGAAGGCCCACAGCCAGCGGCGGGGCACGGTGAGGTCGGTCAGGCCGGTCGTCTGCTGCTGGGCACCGGTGCGGTCGAACTCGGCGAGGAAGAGGCGTCGCCGGTCGACCGTGATCGGGATGATCGTGTAGCCGTCGTACTCCCGCAACGGGTCCCCGAGCCGGTGCGCCCGGATGTTGTCGGCGAGGATCTCGACCTGCCGGCGCAGCGCGCCGCCCGAGGGCCGGGTGCGCAGGGCGGCGACGTCGCCGAGGCTCCATACCCTCGGGGCGGTGCGGGAGGCCATCGTCGCGGGGTCGACGTCCACCTGGCCGACGCCGTCCTCGGCCGCCAGCGGGGCCAGCCAGGAGGGGCCCCGGTAGTGCGGGACGACGAAGGCGTGGTCCACCCCGTCGACGAGGACGCCCCGACCGGCGCCGCCGAGGGTGACGGTGCGCGCCGCGTGGTCGACCTCGGCCACGGTCGAGCCGTGGTGGACGGTGACACCGGCCTCCGCCAGGGGGAGCTCCAGGCGGCGGTCGGCGAAGGGGAGGTCCAGCACCGAGGCGTACGGCGTCACGAGGTGCACGTCGATCTGGCCGAGCACGCCCTGCTCGCGCCAGTGGTCGAGGGCCAGGAAGAGCGGCTTGAGCGCCGTCCCACCGCAGGGGGAGGGCTCGGGCGGGACGGTGAAGACCACCCGGCCGTGCGTCATACCCCGGATCGCCGTCCACGTCCGCTCGGCCTGCGTCTTCAGGTGCGCGGTGCTCGACCAGCCGGCGGCCATCGCCGCCGCCAGGCCGGGTACGGCGTCCAGGTCCTCCTCGAGGCCGGTCGCCAGCACGAGGTCGCCGTAGCCGACCCGCTCCCCGGACTCCAGCTCCAGCTCCCGCTCGGCGGGGTGGACGGCGACGGCGGTCGTCGGGAGCCAGGTGCACCCGTCGGGCACCACCGAGTCGGCGGGGCGGGTGAGCTCGCTCATCGACGCCTGACCGCCGGCGACGTAGTTGAGCATCGGCCGGTAGCGGTGCGGGCGGTCGGGGGTGACGATCGCGACGTCCCGGGCTCCGATCCGCCGCAGCCGTGCGGCCAGGGAGATGCCGGCGTTGCCTCCGCCGACGATGACGACGTCGTGCCAGGCCATGGGTGCTCCTTCATCGACGGGGTCGTGCAGGGGTCTGACCCGACCCTAGTTGCGAGGCGGCGGGCCCGCCCGGTGGACGGGGTGAGCGGGGAGGCGGGCCGCTCGGTTAGCCTGACGCGCACCCATACGACGGACGGGGCGCAGCGGCCCCGGCCAGGACGGCAGGAGAGCGACGTGCGCATCGGCATCCTCACCGGCGGCGGTGACGTCCCCGGACTCAACCCGTGCATCAAGGCCGTGGTCAACCGCGTCCACGAACAGGGTCACCAGGTCACCGGCATCCGGCGGGGTGGGGCGGTCTGCTGAGCACGGACCTCGACGATCCGGCGTCGGTGGCCGAGAACCTCGTCGACCTCGACCCCGTGGGCGTCCGCACCGTCGACCGGACCGGCGGCACCTTCCTGCACAGCTCGCGCACCAACCCCGGGAAGGTGAAGGGCGGCGACGTCCCCGACTTCCTGGCCGGCTCGGTCAAGGGCGACGGGCCGCACGACCTGACGCCGCACGTCCTGCGGGTGATCGAGGCCGCCGGCATCGACGTGCTCATCCCCATCGGGGGCGACGACACGCTGTCCTACGGGCTGCGGATGCACCAGGAGGGCGTGCCGACGATCGCCATCCCCAAGACGATGGACAACGACGTCAACGGCACCGACTACTGCATCGGCTTCTCCACCGCGGTGACCCGGGGCGTGCAGTTCATCCACAACCTGCGCACCTCCACCGGGTCCCACGAGCGGATCGCCGTGGTCGAGCTGTTCGGACGCTACTCCGGGGAGACCTCGCTGATCACGGCCTACCTGGCCGGGGTGGACCGGGCGCTGATCCCGGAGGTGCCCTTCGACATCGACCGGGTCTGCGAGCTGCTGCTGGCCGACAAGGCCGCCAACCCCTCCAACTACGCGATGGTGACGATCTCGGAGGGGGCGACCGTCCGCGGCGGGGACATGATGCTCTCCGGCGAGGCCGACGCCTACGGCCACCGCAAGCTCGGCGGCATCGGGCAGGTCACCGGCGAGCTCATCAAGGAACGGACGGGCGAGGGCATCGTCTACCAGCAGGTCGGCTACCTCATGCGCTCGGGCAGCCCCGACTCCCTCGACCTCATGGTCGCCACCAACTACGCCGTCATGGCCGCCGACCTGGCCCTCGACGGGTCGACCGGCCGGATGGTGGCGCTGCGCAACGGCAGCTACAGCAGCGTGCCGATCTCCGTGACCGGCGAGGGGGTCAAGCGGGTCGACGTTGGCGAGCTCTACGACGCGGAGCGCTACCGGCCGATGGTGCGCCACGTGCGCGGCAAGCCGATGTTCCTCTACTGACCCCGGGGCTCACCGCCCACCCCGCGGGTATGGTGCAGCGTGCGGCCGGTGGCGCCCCCCCTGCTTGCCCCGGCCGCGGCGCCCGAGACACTGACCCCATGACCTCCGGCACCGACCTGGCCCGCGCCGTCCTCCTCGACGGCTTCCAGCGCATCGAGGAGGGCGTGCGGAATGTCCTCGAGGGGCTGCACGCCGATGACCTGGTGTGGCGGCCCGGACCGGGGGCCAACCCGGTCGGGTGGCTGCTGTGGCACCTGAGCCGCCAGCAGGACGCCCAGCTCGCCGCGATCGCGGGGGAGGAGGAGGTCTGGCTGGCCGGCGGGTGGCGGGAGCGCTTCGACCTGCCGTACGGGCCGGACGCGCACGGCTACGGCCAGGCCGTCGATGAGGTCGGCCGATTCACGATCGAGGACCCGTCCCTGCTCACCGGGTATGCCGCAGCCGTGCGCGACCTCACCGCCCGCCTGCTCGCGAGCCTGGGCGAGGAGGACTACGCGCGGGTCGTTGACGACAGCTGGGACCCGCCGGTCACCGCGGCGGTCCGGATCTACTCCGTGCTCGAGGACGCGGCCAAGCACCTCGGGCAGGCGGAGTACGTCAAGGGCCTGCTCCTGGCCGGACGGGATGCGCCGTCGCGACGCTCCCCGTGACGACCGGGCGGCGGGTCGGGGGTCACGCGCCGGTCCCGGGTCCCTGGGCCGCGTGAGCCGCTGCGTGCAGCGCCCGCACCTCGTCCGCCAGCTGGGGGACGGGCCCCGCGACATGCGCCGACGGGACGACGGTCGAGATCGGCAGCGGCGCGACCGGATCGCGCGGCACGTCGAGGTCGGCCAGCCATGCCCCGAGCTGCTCGGTGGAGGTGGCGTGGACGATCCGGCCCAGACCGACCCTGGCATGGGCGGCGGCGCACATGGGGCAGTGCTCGCCGGAGGTGTAGACCGTGGCGGACCTGCGCTCCTCCGGTGCCAGGTGCGCCGCGGCCCACCGGGCGATGGCGAGCTCCGGGTGCTGCGTGCGGTCGCCACCGCCGACGCGGTTGCGGTCCTCGTGCAGGACCCGCCCGTCCGCGGCGACGAGGAGGGAGCCGAAGGGTTCGTCCCCGGCCCGCCACCGCCTCGGCCGCCAGCTCCACGCACCGGCGCAGGTGTCGCAGGTCGACCTCGGTCACCCCAGCTTCCGCGGTCCCCCCGGCCAGGTAGGGCGCGAGGTTGCCCAGGACGAACTCCCATCCCTGCCGGTAGCCCTCCGCACCCGTCCCGTCGGCGACGTCGTGGGTCACCACGACGAGGGTGGCGGCACCCTCGGCCGTCAGCGCGACCAGACCCGCTCGCGGGGCGGGTCCGCGACCTCCCCCTCCCAGGTCCACGTCATCGCGAGTCGGTGGCCGGGATCCACCTGCGTGAAGATCCCGTGCACCCCGACCCCGGCACCGGGACTGCAGGCGCGGTAGAAGCCGCCAGGGCGAGCGTCCACCTCATACCTGCTGTCGGGCCAGTGCGGCCACCACCACCGGGCCCAGGCCTCGGCCCGCGTCCAGGCGCGCCAGAGCGCGTCCGGAGGGGCGGCGACGGTCGTCGTCACCACGAGGGGAGCGTGCACCGGGGGGGACGCTACCGCAGGCCAGCGCTCCGCGCGGCCGTGCGGGACACTGGGAGGGTGAGTGCACCACTGGCCCCGCCGGAGGGGCAGACCGACCAGCTGCTGCCCGGGTCGATCGAGCAGCACCTGGTGACCGAGGTGCCGATGTGCACCCCCACCACGACCGCGGGGGAGCTGTGGCGGGCGATGCTCGGCCGGTCCTACGCGTCGGCGGCCGACGTGGCGGTCTGCGAGGTGCTGCCCGACGGCACGCAGCGCCTGGTGGGGCTCGTGCCGCTGGCCACCGTCCTGGCCGCCGAGCCCGCGACGGCCGTCAGGAACCTCATGGACGACGACCCGCCGGTGGTCTCCCCCGGGTTGAGCCAGGAGAAGGGCGCCTGGAAGGCGGCCCGGCACGGGGAGTCGAGCCTGGCGGTGGTGGACGAGGAGGGACGGCTGCGCGGGCTCGTGCCACCCTCGCGGCTGCTGGCCGTGCTGCTCACCGAGCACGACGAGGACCTCGCCCGCCTCGGCGGCTTCCTGAGCTCGACGGCCTCGGCCCGCCACGCCCTGGACGAGCCGCTGGGGGCCCGGCTGTGGCACCGGCTGCCGTGGCTGCTCATCGGGCTCCTCGGCTCGGCGCTGGCGGCGCTGCTGGTCCGTGGCTTCGAGACCGACCTGGAGGCGGACGTCCGGCTGGCGTTCTTCATCCCCGGGATCGTCTACATGGCCGACGCCGTCGGCACGCAGACCGAGGCCCTGGTCATCCGGGGGCTGTCGGTGGGCGTACCCGTCCGCCGGGTGGTGCGGCTGGAGTCCCTCACCGGTGTCGTCGTCGGTCTGGCGCTGGGGCTCGTCGCCCTGCCCGCGGTGGGGCTGGCGATGGGGTCCTGGCCGTTGGCCCTCACGGTCGCGCTCGCGCTGCTCGCGGCCTGCACGGTGGCCACGGGGGTGGCGATGGCCCTGCCGTGGGCGATGTCGGCCCTCGGGCGGGACCCGGCCTTCGGGTCAGGACCCCTGGCCACGGTCCTGCAGGACCTGCTCTCGCTGGTGCTGTACTTCGCGATCGCCTCGGCCGTGATGCTCTGAGGCTGACTTCTCGAAGGCTAGGGTCGGGAGCAGGGACGGAAGGACGACCATGAGCGAGCAGCTGGTCCAGATCCAGGGGCTGCGCAAGCGGTTCGGCCGGGTCCAGGCCCTCGACGGGCTGGACCTCGAGGTGGGTCGGGGGGAGGTGCACGGCTTCCTCGGGCCCAACGGGTCCGGCAAGTCGACCACCCTCCGCGTGCTGCTGGGGCTGGTGCGGGCCGACAGCGGCACGGTCCGGCTCTTCGGCGGCGACCCGTGGGCCGACGCGGTGCGCCTGCACCGTCACCTGGCCTACGTGCCGGGGGAGGTGACGCTCTGGCCCGGGCTCTCCGGCGGCCAGTGCATCGACATCCTGGCCCGGGCCCACGGGCACATCGACGAGCGCCGTCGCGCCCAGCTCGTCGAGCGCTTCGACCTGGACCCGACGCGTCGCTCCCGCGACTAGTCCAAGGGCAACCGCCAGAAGGTGTCGCTGGTCGCGGCCCTCGCGGCGGACGTGGAGCTGCTCGTGCTCGACGAGCCGACGGCGGGCCTGGACCGCCTCATGGAGGAGGTCTTCCAGCAGGTGGTGCACGAGCGGCGGGCCGAGGGCACGACGGTCCTGCTGTCCAGCCACCTGATGGCCGAGGTCGAGGCACTGGCCGACCGGGTCTCGATCATCCGCGCGGGCCGGACCGTGACGAGCGGGACGCTCACCGAGCTGAGGCGGCATACCCACAGCGCCGTGCGCGCCGTCACCCTCCGTGCCCCCGCGCTCGAGCGTCTCACCGGGGTGCAGGACGTGCGGACGGCGACCGACGCGGAGGGGCGCACCGAGGTGCACGCGAGTGCCGAGCCCGACGCGGTCGGTGCGCTCGTGGGTGCGCTGCACGAGGCCGGCCCACACCCTGACGGTGACGCCGCCCAGCCTGGACGACCACTTCCTGCAGGCCTACGCCGCCCCGGAGGAGGACCGGCCATGACCGCCGGTCGTCCTCCGGCCCTCGTCGCGGACGTCGAGGGGGCCGGGACGATGACCCTCATCGCCCTGCGCACCGGGTGGAAGCCCCTGACCTCCTGGATCGTCGGTCTGGTGGGGGTGATGGTGCTCACCGGGTCCTCCATCGGGGCGCTCTACGACACGCCGGAGAAGGTCCGCGGGTATGCCGAGTCCCTCGGCGGGGACGCCATGGCGATGCTCAACGGGCGGGTCGCGGGGCTGGACACGCTCGGCGGGGTCTTCGCCAACGAGTTCGGCTTCGTCCTGTCCTTCGCCCTGCCGCTCATGGCGGTGGCGCTCACCGCCCGGGGGACACGCCGCGAGGAGGAGGCAGGTCGGGTGGACCTGCTCCTGGCGTCCCGCATCGGGCGGCGGGGCCCGCTGCTGGCCGCGGTGCTCGTCGCCACGGCCGCGGTGCTGGTCACCGGGCTGGCCTGCGGCGCGGCGATGGCGGTCTTCGGCGCGGACCCGGCCGGGTCGGTGCTCTACGGTCTCGGCATCGCCTCGCTGGGCTTCGTCTTCGTGGGTCTGACCGCGGTGGCCGCCCAGGTGGTCGAGCACAGCCGCGCGGTGTGGGGGATCGGCCTGGGCCTGGCGGTCCTCGCCTACCTCGTGCGCGGGATCGGGGCGCTGGAGCAGAACGCGCTCGTCTGGCTGTCGCCGCACGGATGGGTCGACGAGGTGCGCGCCTTCGGCGACGCCCGGGCCTGGCCGCTGCTGCTGGCGCTGGGGGCGGGCGTGGGTCTGGTCGTCGTGGCCTTCGCGCTCCTGGACCGTCGCGACGTCGGCAGCGCCCTGGTGGAGCCGCGCCGCTCCGTCGACCGGGCCTCCCGGGCGTTGCAGACCCCCCTGGGCCTGGCCGTGCGTCAGCACCGTGGGGCCGTCATCGGCTGGGCCGCGGTGGGCGGGGTGCTCATGGGGGTCTACGGGTCGCTGACCCAGGAGGTCATCGACGTCATCACCGAGAACCGCGCGCTCGCAGGCCTGATCGGGGCGGACGTGGACGCCGCGGCGGAGGTGATCCTGAGGACGGTGATGTCCACCTTCCTGCTGATGCTGGGGATGCTGGTCGCGGCGTTCGTCGTCGCCGGGGTGGGTTCGTTGCGCAAGGAGGAGGAGACCGGTCGGCTGGAGGTCGGGCTGTCCTCGCAGCGCTCCCGCTCCTCCTGGCTCGGGGTGCACCTGCTCGTCCTGCTCGCCGGCGCGCTGCTCGTGGGGGTGGCGGGGGCCGCGGCGCTCGGGGCGACCACCGCCGCCGCGCTCGGCGAGCCGGCCTGGGTGGGCGACGTGCTGCGGGGCGCGGGAGCGCAGGTGGCGCCCGTGCTGTTCTTCGCGGGCGTCTCGGTGGCGCTCCTGGGGTGGCGGCCCCGCTGGCACGCGGCGGCCTGGGGGGTGCTCGCCGTCGCGGCTGTCCTGGCCTACCTCGGGCCGGGCCTCGACCTGCCCGAGCTGCTCCTGGACGCCTCGCCCTTCCTGGCGGTGGGCCGGGACGTGGTGGGGCAGGGGGCCTCGGTGACGGGCGTGGCCGTGCTCGTCGTGCTCGGCGTGGTGCTGGCCGTCGGCGGTTTCGTCGGCTTCCGCCGGCGGGACGTGCCGGTCGGGTAGCTCGCGGACCGTCAGGAGGACCGTCCCGCAGCCACCTGCTCGGGCGCACGACCAGGGTGCGTGGCGCACCACCCAGGGCGGGCGACAGCTCCGGGCTCGACCACACCCGCTCCCGGAGGAAGGTCTCGAAGGGGGCCGACCAGTGGGTCCACAACCCGAGCTCGAGCGTGCTCTTCATCACGGCAGGGGACATGTCAGGGCACTACGTCATCCGGGACGTCACCGGTCACGGTGTCCCCGGCCTGGTCCAGGCCGCCGACGTTCCGGAGGACTACGACTCCTATCCCGTCGTCCTGCAGTGGGAGCGGGGCCTGAAGACGGGCCACGAGACCGAGACCTGCCTGGTCGTGTCGCGCTTCGCGCCGATGGACTTCACGGTCATCGGACCCGTGACGCTGACGAGTTTCTCCGGCTGAGCCTGACGGACGCTGGGCGCGGCCCGCCGACGGCGGGAAGCGGGATGAGTCACGAGGTGGCGACGTCCGCGGGCGCAGGCCGGCCCGCGGCGTCCTCCTCCCATGCGTCGTAGAGCGCCGCCTTCTGCTCCTCCGACAGGTCGAAGGCCTCGACGAAGAGAGCCAACGTGCTGGCGGAGACGAGGTGGCCGCTCAGGGCCCGGGAGACCCGGTCCTTGAGGCTGCGGGGCAGCGTGCGCCGGCTCTCGGCGACGTCTCCCCGGTCCCAGAGGGTGAGAGCCAGCACCCAGGCGACACCGGCCTGGTTCGGCAGCTGGGCCCCGGAGCGCTGGGCGTGGCGCTGCCAGCGCCGCCGGCACGTCAGGTCACCCAGCAGGAGCGCGCGGAGGGTGGCCGCCGTCCGCGGCCAGGCGACGTCGGAGGAGGCGACGTCGAGGGAGGCGACGGGCGCGGCGTCGCGACCGGGCCCGGACGGCGGGCTCGGGTGCCTGATCGTCATCGATCCTCCGTGACAGGGGTCAGGGCGCCCGCCCCCCTGCGGCGGGCACCTGACGACCATTGCACCTGTCCGGGGCCGGGGACTCCAAGCGGGTGCGGCAACCCCGTACGACTCCGTACGACGCAGGCCTGTGACCTGCGGCTGCGACGCACGGGAGACAGAGAGGTGGTGGAGTGTCGGACGCGATCCGTACGCTCAGGGACACCGGCGGAGGAGGAGATGGACCGTGGCCGACCAGCCCCCGGACAGCGTCGAGTCGTTCGCGCGAGCCCTCACCGAGGTCCGGCGGGAGGCAGGGCGCTCGATCCGGCAGGTCCACCGGCTCACCGGGATCCCCACCGCGACCCTGGGGGGTTACTTCGCCGGCCGTCACCTCCCGCCCGCCAACCGGCCGGAGGTCCTGACCCGGGTGCTCGAGGCCTGCGGAGTGCCCCCCTCCCAGCACGACGCGTGGCGTGACCGGTTGCTCGCGCTCTACGAGCAGCGGCGTCAGGTCGAGGTGACCCGCACGCCATACCCCGGTCTGCGGGCCTTCGAGCCCGGTGACGCCGACCTGTTCTTCGGGCGCGAGGAGCTGCTGGACCGCCTGCTGCGGCTGATGGAAGAGGCGGCCGGCGGCGGCTCCCCGGTCGTCGTGGTGGTCGGGCCCTCCGGCTCCGGCAAGTCCTCGCTGCTCCGCGCCGGGCTGCAGCCCGCCCTGCGGGACGTCGACTGCGCGGTGTGCCGTCCGGCCGAGGTCGGGCGGGTGCTGGTGGAGCTCGAGGAGCGCGAACCCGGGGTGGCTCCCACGGCCGTCCGGCAGGTGCTCGTGGTGGACCAGCTCGAGGAGCTGTGGACCCACACCGACCCGCGGGCGAGGGCCGAGGAGGTGCTCGACCGGCTGCAGGGGTGGGCCGCCGGCGCCGACGGGCGTGTCCTCGTCCTGGGCCTGCGTGCGGACTTCTACGGCGAGGCGATGCTGCGCCCCGGCCTGGCCGAGGCCCTGCGGGCGCGGCAGCTCCTCGTCGAGCCGCTGGACCACGCAGGCCTGAGATCCGCCATCGAGGGGCCGGCCCGCCAGGTGGGCCTCACCCTCGAGCCGGGGCTGGTCGACGTCATCCTCGCCGACGCCCGGCAGGAGACGGTGGGCTCGGTGCTGCCGCACCTCGCCCACGTCCTCGACACCATGTGGAGCACTAGCGACCGCAAGGCGCTGACGGTGGAGGACTACCGCCGGGCGGGCGGCTTCGAGGGGGCCATCCGGCAGTCGGCCGAGCAGGCCCTGGCCGGGCTGCCCCCCGAGCAGCAGGAGGTGGCCATGGGGCTGCTGCTGCGGATGGTCGCGACCGCTCCCGCCCAGGGGTGGACACGCCGCCTCGCGCCCCTGGACGAGCTGGCGCACCTCGACCCCCACGCGCCGTCCGTCCTCGACCACCTCGTGGCGCACCGGCTCGTGACCGTCCGCACCGACGACGCGACGCTCAGCCACGAGTCCCTGGTCGGGGCCTGGCCGCGGCTCACCGACGCGGTCGAGTCCCGACGGGGTGACCTGGCCCGGCGCGAGACGCTGGAGCGTGCCGCCCGCGACTGGGACACCCACGGCCGGGGGGAGGACCACCTCCTGCGCGGCTCGCGGCTCACCGCCGTCGCGGAGTGGGGCGTCGGCGCGCGCGGTCGGCTGACCCCCCTCCAGCAGGACTTCCTGGCGGCCAGCCACCGGCTCGAGGAGCGGCTCGAGGCCGAGCGACGGGCCCGCCAGCGCCGTCGCACCGCCGTGGTCGCCGTGATGACCGTGCTCCTCGTGGCCGCCCTGGTCGCCAGCGGTGTGGCCGTGCGGTCCTCGGCCGAGGCCCGCACCCAGCGCGACCAGGCGCAGTCCCGGCAGATGGCGGTGGCCGCCGCCGGGGAGCGTGAGTCCAACCCCGCCCTCTCCCAGCAGCTCGCCGTGGCCGCCCTGCGCGCCGGATCCACCCGTGAGGCCAGGTCGGCGGTGCTCGACGCCACCACCAGCCCGGTGATCCGCCCCCGGACGCACGAGGAGGTGGCCATGGAGCGGGTCGCCTACCTCCCCGACGGGGAGCACCTGGTCCTCACGGGGCCCCAGGGCGGGGTCGTGGTGGCGGCCACCACCCGCGACACCCCCTGGGAGGTGCTCGCCACAGTGCCCCTCGACGAGGGTGGCCGCGCGCCCACGGTGAGCCGGCTCGTGGCGCACCCCGACCGGCCCTGGGCGGTGACGGCCGGCTACTCCCTGGCCGAGGGGATCGACCCCCAGCCGCTGCTGGCGCTGCTGGACCTCACCGATCCGGGCGACCCGGCCGTGACCCCGCTGCCGGTGCCCGGCGTCCCGGCCGCCCTCAGCTTCGCCGACGACGGGCGGATGCTCGTCGTCGCGTTGCAGAGCGGGGAGCTGCTGCGCTACGCCGTCACGCAGGACGGGGTGGAGGGCCCCCTCGGTGAGCCCCTCGACGCGGGCGGGCTCGTGGAGGTGCTGGACACCGACGCCGACGGGCGGCTGCTCGCGGCGGCGCTGTCGGTCGGGACCGTGCGCACCTGGCACGTGGACGCGGGCACGCTGCGGCCGGCGGGGGAGCACGAGACGGGCCGCGGGCTCTTCGCGCTGGACGTGGCCGCTGACGGGTCGGCCCTCGCGGCCGTCGGGCGGTCCGGGCTCCTGCACTGGATCACGGTCGAGGGGGACGAGCTGGCCGAGGAGGGTGCCTACTACGCGTCCGACACCAACCTCTTCGACGTCCGCATCGACGAGGAGGAGGGGGTGGTGGCGACCGCCGGGTTCGAGGGGCCGGTCACGGTGTGGAGCCTGGGCGAGGAGGGGCCGCAGACGGAGTCACCGAGCCTGGTGCTGCCCGTCCCCCGACCCGTCATCGACCTCGACGTCGCCGGGGGCCGGTGGGTCTTCGGGACGCTGGGCGGCACGGCCTACACCTGGGACGAGCGTTCCTCCGCGCTGCCGCGCCTGCCCGGCAACGTCTTCGTCGTCGGCGCCTCGGCCCGGGGCGAGCGCTACCTCACTTCCGGGGGACCGCCGGACGGCGTCCTGACAGTCTGGGACGCGCGCGACCCGCACGCCCCCGTGGAGCTGCACACCCTGCGCGCGAGCGGCGAGGACGTCTCCACCGGGGCCGGGGCCATCAGCCCGGACGGGCGGCTCGTGGCGATGGGGACCGCCGGCGGCCGGGTCCTCACCTGGCGGGTCGACGGTCCGCAGGCGGAGTTGCTCGTCGAGGAGAAGGTCTCCGACGTGGCCCTCCCGCTCGTGGTCCTGGACCCGCAGGGATCCTCCGTCCTGGGGTTCGACCGGGACGGCGTGGTGAGCCGCATCGGACTCGAGGGGCCCACCCGTGGTCAGGAGCTCGACCGCACGCGGCTGGGCGGGTCCACCCTCACCGGGGCGGTCCGCCCCGACGGCCTGCTCGCCACGGGGGACGACAACGAGGGGGTGCGCCTCGCCTGGGTCGACGACCTGGATGCGCCGTTGTCCCAGCTCGAGGTGAGCCCCTCCGTGAACGTCTACGGCGTCGACTTCTCCCCGGACGGCGAGCTGCTGGCCGTCTCCGCCTCGGACAACCGGATCTACCTCTACGACGTGAGCGACCCGGCGTCGCCGGCACCGGTCGGTGACCCGCTCGCGGGTCCGACGTCGATCACCAACTCGGTGCGCTTCGCGCCGGACGGGAAGCGGCTCGCGGTGGCCGTGATCGGCGGCGAGGCGTGGATCTACACCCTGCGCGACGGACGCTGGGTGGCCACGGAGGTGCTGCGGGCCGGCCTCGCCAACCTGCAGGACGTCGTCTGGTCCGCCGACGGGTCGGTCCTGCTCGGCGGCGGGCTGTCCGGTCGCACCCGCCTGTGGCTGACGGACGTGGAGGAGGCGACGCGGTGGCTCTGCGACAACGTGGGCACCGACATCACGCCGCAGGAGTGGGCCGGCCTGCTGCCCGGAATCGACTACGCCCCGCCGTGCGCCGACGGCGCAGGGTCAGGTGCAGGCTGAGGGCGGCGTAGTAGAGCAGGTAGCCGAGCGAGAGGGCGACGAGCCACGGGCTGGGGGAGGGGTACTGCGCCAGGATCACCGCGTAGAGCACGAGCCAGGCGGTGGTGAGGGTCATTGTGAGGCCCCACGCGGTCTCGGTGCGCGAGGGGTAGACGTAGGTGACGGGCACGAAGACGAGCACCGCCAGCACGAGCAGGACCGTGGTCACCACGGTGGTCCCGGCGCCCAGCACGACGAGGTAGAAGGCGGCGACGTTCCAGTAGCTGGGGAAGCCGAGGAAGAAGTGGTCGTCGGTCTTGGCGTCGGCGCGGCTGAACTGCACGCAAGAGGCGAGCAGGGGCACCGCCGCCACGACCCCTCCCAGCCACCCGTCCGGCAGCAGGCCCGCGCTCCAGAGCAGGACCATCGGGGCGAACGCGTAGGTGAGGTAGTCGACGATGTTGTCCAGGAGCGCCCCGTCGAAGCCCGGCAGGACCTCCTTGACCCGCACGGCACGCGCCAGGAAGCCGTCCGTGCCGTCGATCACCATGGCGACCAGGAAGAGCCAGAGGACCGCGACGACCTCGCCCGCGTAGGACAGGTGCACCATGAGCAGGGCCAGCACCGACCCCAGGGCCGTGTAGGCGTGGACCCCCGCGGCGGCCAGTCGTCGCGTGGTGCCGGGGGCCGCAGGGGTCATGGCGCGTAACCCTAGCCGTCGGGACGGCGTAGGCTCGTCGCCGAACCGGTGCGCCGCGTGCGCGCCCGCCCCACACCGCATACCCCCTGATCCCGAGGAGACCCATGAGCCATCCGCACCCCGAGCTGGGCGCACCGCCCTCACTGCCCCGCAACGGCCTGAGGGTGGTGGCGCTCGGAGGCCTGGGCGAGGTGGGCCGCAACATGGCCGTGCTCGAGCACCGCGGCAAGTTGCTCGTCATCGACTGCGGCGTGCTCTTCCCCGAGGAGCACCAGCCCGGTGTCGACGTCATCCTGCCGGACTTCTCCTACCTGTCCGGCCGGATGCAGGACATCGTGGCGGTCGTGCTGACCCACGGCCACGAAGACCACATCGGCGGCGTCCCCTACCTGCTCAAGGAGCGCCCCGACATCCCGGTGGTCGGCTCGCAGCTCACGCTGGCCTTCATCACGGCCAAGCTCAAGGAGCACCGGATCAAGCCGAAGACGACACTCGTGGCCGAGGGTGACCGGCTCGACCTCGGCCCCTTCAACTGCGAGTTCGTCGCCGTCAACCACTCCATCCCGGACGGTCTGGCCGTCTTCGTCCGGACCGCCGCCGGGTCGGTGCTGCACACCGGTGACTTCAAGATGGACCAGTTCCCGCTGGACGACCGCATCACCGACCTGCGGGCCTTCGCCCGCTTCGGCGAGGAGGGCGTCGACCTGTTCATGGTCGACAGCACCAACGCCGAGGTGCCCGGCTTCACGACCGCGGAGAAGGACCTGGCCCCGGCGATCGAGACCGTCTTCCGCACGGCACCCGGGCGCATCGTCGTGTCCAGCTTCGCCAGCCACGTGCACCGCATCCAGCAGGTGCTGGACGCCGCCGTCGAGCACAAGCGCAAGGTCGCCTTCGTGGGCCGGTCGATGGTCCGCAACATGAAGATCGCCCAGGACCTCGGCTACCTCAAGGTGCCGCGGGGCCTGGTCGTGGACGCGCGCGAGCTCGACTCGCTGCCCCCCACCAAGGTCACCCTGGTCTGCACCGGCTCCCAGGGTGAGCCGATGGCCGCCCTGTCCCGGATGGCCAACCGTGACCACCAGATCCGGATCGGCGAGGGCGACACCGTGCTGCTGGCCAGCTCGCTCATCCCCGGCAACGAGAACGCCGTGTCGCGCATCATCAACGGCCTGACCCGCTGGGGCGCCAAGATCGTGCACCAGGGCAACGCCAAAGTCCACGTCTCGGGCCACGCCAGCGCCGGCGAGCTCGTCTACTGCTACAACATCATCCAGCCGCGCAACGTCATGCCCGTCCACGGCGAGTGGCGCCACCTGCGCGCCAACGCCGACCTGGCCATCGCCACCGGGATCCACCCGGACAACGTGGTGGTCGTCGACGACGGCATGGTGGTCGACCTGGTCGACGGGCGCGTCAAGGTCAGCGGCAAGGTGCGCGCGGGGTACGTCTACGTCTCCGCCGGCAGCGTCGGCGACGTGACCGAGGAGGAGCTGCGCGACCGGCTCACGCTGAGCCAGCAGGGCACCGTGACGGTGGTCGCCCTCGTCGACGCGGAGACGGGCAAGCTGGCCGAGCCGCCGGACTTCCTGGCCCGCGGCCTGGGCACCGACCCGACGATGTTCGACGCGGCGGTGCCGGCGATCGAGAAGGCCCTGGCGGACGCCGCGTCCCAGGGGATCGGCGACTACCGCGAGCTCGAGCAGCGCATCGGGCGGGCCGTCTCCCAGTGGGCGGGGCGCAAGCACCGGCGCAACCCCCTGGTCATCCCGGTCGTCATCGAGGCGTAGGGGCCCCGGCGGCCCTGACCGCACCCCCCTGCGGGACTACACTGTGTAGTACCCAGGGAGAAGGTCTCGTCATGGCGCTCCGGCCCCCCGTCCGCACCACCCGTCCTCCCCGCGCGACCCGCCCGTCGCGGCCGCCCGGGGCCGGGCCGGCGCGGCTGGGCCTGCTGGCGGCGGTCGGCACCGGCGTGCTGACCGTCGTCACCTTCGGGCTGGCGCTCACGGCCCTGCCGGACCGGGTGCCCTATCCCTTCACCGACCCGGTCATCGCCCGGCAGTGGCCGGGGGACTACCTGTGGATGTACCCCGCGATGGTCCTCCTGGTCGTCCTGGTCGCGCTCGTGGCGGCCCTGACCGAGGTCGCGCCCCCCGAGCGCCGGGTCCACGGCCGGCTGGCGTTCGCGCTGACCACGCTGGCCGCCGGGGTGCTCCTGGTCGACTACTACCTCCAGGTCACCGTCCTGCCGCTCAGCCTGGAGAAGGGCCAGCTCGACGGGTGGTCGATGCTCACGCAGTACAACCCCAACGGGGTCTTCCTCGCGCTGGAGGAGCTCGGCTACCTGCTCCTGTCGCTGGCGCTGCTCTGCCTGGTCCCCGTCCTGGCGGGTGCCTCCCGGGTCGAGCGTGCCCTGCGGGTGCTCCTCCTGGCCAGCACCGGTGCCGTCGTGCTGGCCCTCGTCGCGGTGTCGCTGCGTCTGGGCACCGACCGGGGCGACACCTTCGAGATCGCCATCATCTCGATCGTCTGGGTGACCCTTCTCGTGGCGAGCCCCCTGCTGGCCGTGCTCTTCCGGCGCCGGGCCCGCCTTCCGGGGCCGGAGGGAGCGCCCCGGGACGAGGACCCGCTCACCGTGCGCGGGCGGGACCGGCTGACTACCGTGGCCGGATGAGCGAACATCACGCAGAAGGGTCGGCCGCCGAGGTCGACGCCGCCCGCCAGGAGGCCGCCGAGCACGTCGTCGAGCGGGTAGAGAGCTGGGACGAGGGCGCCCGTCCCGAGACCGTCAAGGACGACCTGCGCGAGGGTATGTCGCAGGCCGGCGTCGAGGTCGACGACGCCAACCTCGACCGCATGGCCGGCGAGATCCACGACCGGGGGAGCACCGAGACCCCCGAGGTGGGCTGAGGCTCAGGCCCCGGCCGCCCCGGCCGCTGCCGTGGCCGGCGTGAACTCGACCGGCCCGACGACGCCCTCACGCTCGACGATGGCCCGCAGGATGCGGGCTGCGACGGCGTCCGGGTCGAGGCCGGTCCGCATCGCCGGGGCCCGGCCGGCCAGCGCACGACCGGCCAGGCCGGTCTCGGTGTGCGGCGGTCGGAGGTCGAGGACGTCGACCCCGTCGCGGCGCAGCTCACGGGCCAGCGACCCCGAGGCGGCGGCCAGGCCGGCCTTGCTCGCGCCGTAGGCGGCCATGCCGGGGAAGGCCTGCTCGGCCACCACCCCGGTGATCTGCGCGAGGAAGCCGGAGGAGGCCTGCAGCAGCGGGACCGTGCGCCGCAGCAGCCATAGCGGTCCGAGCAGGTTGGTCAGCATCAGCTGCTCGGCGACCTCGTCCGGCAGCTCGGCCAGCGGCCCGAAGGCCACCACGCCGGCCGCATTGACCAGGCCGTCCAGGCGTCCGTCGTAGTGCTCCTCGACGGTGGCGACGAGCCGGTCGCCCAGCGTCTCGTCGGTGAGGTCGCCCACGACGACCGAGCCGCCCCGGGCCAGGGGCCACAGGCGCTCCTGGTCCCGGCCGACGACGGTGACGACGGCGCCGGCGGCGTGCAGCTGCCCCACGAGTCGAGAGCCGAGCGCACCGGTCGCACCGACGACGGCCACGTGGGCGCCGGTCAGGTCGCGGGGTCCTGGCCGCCGGGCCGCGCGCCCGCCCGTCACGGGAGGTACCTCGGGAGGGGCTGCGGCCGCTGCCGGGAGAACTCCCCGCCCTCGCGCCCGCCGTACGGCCGGCCGTGGTCGGCGTACTCCTCGCGGACGTAGACGAAGGACCGGCCGCCGACCGAGACGGTCTGGCCGGTGCGCAGCGGGACCGGGCGGTCGACCGGCCTGCCGCCCACGGTGGTGGTGGCGTCAGGGACGGGCACCACCTGGTACTCGTCCCTGGCCGGGTCGCGCTCCACACGGAGCTCGCCGGGCTGCAGGCCCGGGAGCCGCAGGTCGTCGGTGGGGGCGCCGCCCACCGACGTCGCACCGCGACGCAGGTGCAGGACCTGGCGCTCGCCCCCCTGCTCCGGGGGCGTGAGGTAGTAGACCAGCCGGGGGTCGCCGCCGCCCAGCGGGTCGTGGGTGGTGCGAACCCGACGTCGGCGCGGAGGGGTGAGCGTGGGGGTGAGCGGCCAGGGCGTGGCCGGGGGGAGCAGCCCGGACAGGGCCGGTGCACCCCCGTCGCCGCGGGCCCGGAGCATCCGCAGCACCCCGCGCCGGTCGTGCACGGTGATGTGGGGGGAGCCGGTGAGGGTGCGCTCGCCGAGCCGCTGACGGACCCGGCCGAGGGAGAACAGCCGACCCCGCTCCGTCGCCACGACCACCGTCAGGCCCTCGTCCGCGAGGAGCTGGGCGACGTCCCGCACCGGGTCCGCGGCCTGCCGGACACCGAGCCCGACCGGCAACCGGTCCAGGCCGTCGAGGACGAGCGTGAGCGTCGAGCCGGTGCCGGTGAGGTGGGCGGCCAGGCGTCGGCCCGGGTCGTCGTCGGCGACGCCGGTGCCGACCTCCAGGCGGAGGTCGGCGTCCAGGTGCAGGGTCGCGGTCATGACGCTCAGGCCCGGGGCTCGGCGGGGTGCTGCTCGTCCTCGGTCGTGATGCGCAGGGTGCCGTTGAGCATCCAGGTCGCCCGTGGCGCGTCGGCCCCGGTGTCCCGGGGCACCTCGACCGCGAGGTCGACGAAGCTGTAGTTGATGGCCGCGCCCTGGCCGGTGAGGTAGGACCACATCTCCTTGGCCAGGTCGGTCCAGGTGGCGTCCCGGCCCTGGGTGTCCTGCAGGGTGCCGTGGGTGGTGGGGGCGAGCTGGTCGGTCATGATCTCTCCTGTGCTGGGTGGACAACGTTTGTCCAAGGTCTGTCCAGACTAGGGCCAGACGCGTCCGGGCGCAAGGGATGAGCCGTGCCCGGAGGTGGGTGCCCGGTGGGCACGGGTCGCCCAGCCGGGCGCCGGTCCATCTACGCTCTCCGGTATGCCGTCAGCCGGGTCGCCCTCCCCGCCCGGCCTGGGTGCACCGCGGCGCCGGGCGCACGCCCTGGAGCTCGTCCTCGACGAGGCCGGCGACCTCGACGTGCGGCAGCGGTGGGCCCGTCTCGAGGACGCCGGTGTGCCCTCCCTCGCGCGGCACGCAGGGGTGACCCACCGCCCGCACGTGACGCTGCTGAGCGGGCCGCGGCCGTCCGGGGAGGTGCTGGACATGGCCGGGGAGGGCGTCGCGCAGCGGCTGCCGGTCTCGCTGGACGTGGCCGGCCTGGGGCTCCTCGGGGCACCAGGGCGCTCGACCCTGGCGGAGCTGGTGGGCGCACCGGGCTGGCTGCGCGCCGCGCAGGAGGAGCTGCTGGGCCTGTGGCCGGGCGCCGACCCGCGCCCCTGGGTGCCGCACCTCACGCTCGCCCGGCGCCTGCCGCCCGCGTCTGTCGCCGTGGCGCTGGAGGCGCTGGAGGCGCTGGAGGCGCTGCACGACTCCACCCCGCCCGGCCCCACCCAACGCCGGCTGGTGGGTCTGCGCTGGTGGGACCCGGACCAGGGGCTGGTCGTCCCCCTCGGGCCGGCGCCCGGCGCTCAGTCGGCCAGCAGCCAGTAGAGGTCGGTGCGCAGCGTCGCGGGGTCGGTCGTGGGTGTCGGCTCCGTGACGTAGACCTCCCACAGGTCGGGCCCGGGGGTGTGCCCCTGCGCGCCGATCCACTCCCCGAGACGCCCCCAGGCGGCACCCAGGTCGTCATAGGGCCCCAGGTGCGTGGCGAAGGCGGCCCGTCCGGCCGGGAGCTCGGCGGCGAGGACCTCCCCCTCACCCGCCACCGGTGCGGGGACGGTGAAGCCCACCTCCAGGGTCAGGGTGTCCGACGGTGGGCTGAGGTAGTGACCGAAGGCCTCCGCGGGCTGGACGCCCTGGCGGGCCAGGACCTCGGCGACGAGGGTGAAGGACCGGTCGTAGAAGGTCCGGACCTGGTCCATCGGCACGGTGCCCCGGACGACCGCGCTGGGTCGTGCCTGGCAGCTGATGATCTCGGGCGTCTCCATACCCCTCGAGTCTGGCACGGGGAGGGGATGAGCACACCCCCGCGGCCGGGCCTAGGTTGGGGGCATGAGGCACGCCGTGAGCATCCCGCCCTTCACCGACGCGGGTCGGGTGGTCGACTGGGCCCGCGAGGCGGAGGCGACGCTGGGACGGGGTCTTCCTGTGGGACCACGTCCAATGGCGCCCCGGGGCGGCCCCCCACGACCCCTGGGTGCTGCTCGGGGCCGTCGCGCAGGTCACGCGCTCGGTCCGGCTGGGCACGCTGGTCACCCCGCTGTCCCGGCGCCGGCCGCACGTCGTCGCCAAGCAGCTGACCACCCTGGACCACCTGAGCGGGGGGCGGGCGGTCCTGGGCGTCGGCCTGGGCGAGCCCGTCGACCGGGACTTCGCCGACCTGGGGGAGGAGACCGACCGCAGGGTGCGCGCCTCGATGCTCGACGAGGCGCTGACCGTGATCGACGGGCTCCTGCGGGGCCCCGTCGACGTCCGCGGCGAGCACTACTCCGTCCGGGCCGACGTCCGGCCCCGACCGGTCCAGCGGCCCCGACCTCCGATCTGGGTGGCTGGTGTGGTGCCGAACCGCCGGCCCCTGGCCCGGGCCCGCCGGTGGGACGGTGTCGTGCCGATCGGGCAGGAGGCCGAGCTCACGCCGCAGGAGCTCGCCGACCACCTCGCGATCGACGGCGGGTCCGCCCCGGAGGGCTGGGACGTGGTGGTCCACACCCGGCCCGGCGTCCCGGCCGCGGAGTATGCCGACGCCGGTGCCACGTGGTCGGTCCGCTCGACCTTCCCGGTCCGGGCGGGCTGGGAGGACGAGATCGACGACCTGGTCCGCCGGGGACCGGGCTGACCGTTCCAGCGCGAGCCGCGGGCCGGGGCGGCCTACCGTGTCCCCATGAGCCAGACGCACCGCGACGACGACCACGGCAGCCACGACGACCACGACGACCAGGGCGCCGCGCTGTCCGAGGGCGGGTCCGGAGCCCTCAACGCCGACACCTCCCAGGGCGGTGCCGACAGCGTGCCCGACACCCCCGACGTCAACACCGCCGTCAGCGACGCCGTCGACATCAACGAGCCCGGCCAGGAGGGAGCGTCGGCGAGCGACGACTCCCAGCCCGACTGACCCGGCGTCACCCCCGCCGCCCCGGCGTGGCCGGGAGCGGCTCCTCGAGCAGCTCCGCCAGGCGCATCGCGTCGTGCGGGGCGTTGACCTTGACGTCGTTGTCGAAGTAGACGTAGACGTCGGCCTCCTGCCGCCAGCGCCGGATGCGGTCGGCCCAGTCGCGCAGGGCCGCCTCGCCGTACCCGCTCACATAGAGCTCGGTGTCGCCGTGGAGGCGGACGTAGGCGACCGGGCTGGTGATCGCGTCGTAGTACGGCCACAGGCCGGCCGCGTCGGCGATGACGATCCCCACGCCGTGGTGGCGCAGCAGCGCCAGCAGCTCGGGGTTGTCGGCGAACGTGGGGTGGCGCACCTCCAGCACGTGGTGCAGCGGGCGGTCGGGCTCGACGACGTCGAGGTATGCAGGCTCCCGCAGCCGGTCGTCGTGGCCGGCGGCCACCGCGGCGGCCTGCCCGTGGGTGCGGGGGAGCCGGGGCAGGAAGTCCTCGAGCTGGGCGCGGTCGTAGCGGTGGCGGGGGGCCAGCTGCCACAGGACGGGGCCGAGCTTGGGGCCCAGGGCGAGCACCCCTGAGGCGAGGAAGTTCGCGAGCGCCACCTCGACGTTGCGCAGCTTGAGCATGTGGGTGATGAAGCGGGTGCCCTTGACGGAGAAGACGAAGTCGTCCGGGGTCGCGGCCGACCACGCCCGGTAGCTGCTGGGGCGCTGCAGCGAGTAGAACGAGCCGTTGATCTCGACCGAGTCCAGGCGCTGGGCGGCATACTCCAGCTCCTGGCGCTGGGGGAGCCCCGGCGGGTAGAACACACCGCGCCACGGGGCGTAGCGCCAGCCGGAGATCCCGACGCGCACGGGACGGGGGTCGGTCATGCGACCAGTCACGCACAGCCGGGCGGGCGCTGCCACGCGAACGGACGGTGGCGGGGGGACGGAGGGCACGCGGACGGAGAGGGGTTGGTCGTCGCCGCATGACGGGAGGGGAGGGTGCGGGTCAGACTGGGGCGATGGCGCCCACCCTGATCCTGCTGCGGCACGGCAAGTCCGACTGGTCCCGGCACGTCCCGGACCGGGCACGGCCGCTCACCGACCGCGGCCGTCGGCAGGCGGCGGAGGCGGGCGTCTGGCTGGCGGCCCACGCGGGGCCGATCGACCTGGCCCTTGTGTCACCGGCCCGTCGCGCCTGCGACACCTGGGCGCTGGCCCGGGCCGAGCTCGACCCGGCCCCGCCGACCCGGACCGAGGAGGCGGTCTACACCTTCGACGGGGAGGAGCTGCTCGCGGTGGTCCGCGGCCTGGGGGAGGAGCGGTGCGTCGTGCTGGTCGGCCACAACCCCGCGTGCGAGCAGCTGCTGACCAGTCTCACCGGTGAGCTGCGGAAGATGAGGACCTCGACGCTGGCGGTGGTGGAGCTGGACAGCTGGGACTCCTCCGGCCGGCTCGTCGCCCACGGTCGCCCCCCGGGCTGACCGAACCATCCCTCAAAGCTCGATGACGAGCTTGCCGTCGTTCGCGCCCGAGTAGAGCATGGCGATCGACCCGGGGGCGGCCTCGATCCCGGTCAGCGTGTGCTCCCGGTGCACGAGGTCACCGGACCGGATGAGGTCCGCGAGCGCGGCGACGGCGTCCGGGAGGGCGTCGAGGTGGTCGAAGGCGAGGAACCCCTCGATCCGGGCCCGCTGGGTGAGGATGACGCGCTCCATCCGCGGCCCCTGCGGCCAGGGGTCCCACGAGCTGTAGGCGGCAGTGCCGCACACCATCATCGAGGCGAAGGGGTTGAGGCGTGCGACGACGGCGTCGGTGATCGGCCCCGAAGTGTTGTCGAAGTAGTGGTCGACCCCGTCCGGGGTGGCGGCGGCCAGGTCCGCCAGGAAGGTCGACGACCGGTAGTCGACCCCGGCGTCGAAGCCGAACTCCTCCACGCAGCGGGCGGCCTTCTCCGGACCGCCCGCGATCCCGACGGTGCGGCACCCCATCGAGGCCGCGAGCTGGCCGGCCACCGAGCCCACCGCACCGGCGGCGCTCGACACGACCACGGTCGACCCCGGGCGCGGACGCAGCACGGAGGTCACCCCCGCCCAGGCCGTCAGGCCCGTGAGTCCCAGCACGCCGACCGACAGCGAGCGCGGCAGGTCGGTCTCGGTGACGCGGCGCCAGATCGCGTCCGCCCCGACGACGGCCAGCTCCTGCCAGCCCAGCATCCCCATGACGACGTCGCCCTCGGCATACCCGGGGTGCCGGGACTCGACCACGTCGCCGACGGAGAACGAGCGCATGACCTCCCCCAGGCCGACCGGCCGGGAGTAGTTGGCGGCCGCGTTGACCCAGCCCCGCATCGCCGGGTCGACCGACACGTGCGTGACGCGGACCCGGACCTGGCCGTCCTGCAGCGGAGGGCTCGTGGCCTCCTGGACGGTGAAGTGCTCCGGGCCGGGGATGCCGGCGGGGCGGGTGCTCAGGACGACTTCACGGTGGGCCATGGGGGGGACCGTACCCCGGGACCGCACCGCACGCCCGTCCCTAGGATGGGTCCACACCCGCCCCAGGAGACCCCCGATGAGCACCCTGCCCCACCTCACCCGCGTCGAGGCGGTCCGGCTGTCCGCCCCCACCCGTGCCGAGCGGGGCCGCGCCCGCGGCCGCCGGCTCGCCGGCCGCATCACGGCCACGGCGCGGGGGTATGCCGACCTGTTCGCCGGCCTCGGCATCCCCGCCGTCGACCAGCGCGAGGCTGCCGCCGCGTCCCTGGAGGCCGTCCGGTCCTGGCACCCGCCGCTGTCCGAGGAGCTGGCCGGGATCGCCGCCGGCGCCGACCTCGACCTGGTGGACCTGGGCCGGGTCCTGGCCCGCACCGAGATCCTCACCCTGGCGCCGGAGGCGATCAGCGAGTGCTCGACGATCGCCCACCAGCGGCCGGGGGCCACCGTCTCGGTGCAGACGTGGGACTGGTACGCCCGGTTCACCGGCAGCTGGCACCTGCAGCGGGTGGACCCGTTGCCGGGGGAGCTGGCCCACGCCGGCCTCACCGAGTGCGGGATGCCGGGCAAGATCGGGCTCAACGCGGCCGGCGTCGCCGTCCACCTCAACATCCTGCGCAACGACGCGGACGACGCCGGCGGGGTCCCGGTGCACGCCGTGCTGGCGCGGGTGCTGGCCGAGGCCACCTCGCTCGACGAGGCGGTCGCGATGATCGACCAGGCGCCCACGTCGTCCTCCTCGGTCATCACCGTCACCACCGCCGACCGGGTGGTCATGGTCGAGATCGCGCCCGGCGGCACCAGCGTCCTGGGGACGGAGGGGGGCTGGCTGCTGCACACGAACCACTTCCTGGCGCTGGACCGGCAGGACGGCGCGCGGCTCACCCACGCGGCGTCCACCACGCACGCCCGGATGGCCGCCATCGAGGCGAGCACCGCGGGGGCGGCCGCGCCGCGTGGGGCGGCGGACCTCATACCCCTGCTCTGCTCGCCGCTGGAGGACCGCACCGTCGCCCTCCTGCCCGACGAGACCCGCCCCGAGGCCGAGCGCAACGCGACGCTCGCGACGATCCTCATGGACCCGGCGCGCCGCACCATCCGGCTCAGCCCGGGCGTGCCGCAGCACGCGGACGAGATGTCCGTCACCTACCGCGTCCGGGAGGAGGCGTGAGCGACCTGACGTGGCTGACCACCCGGGAGCTCGCCGACCTCCTGGCCCGCGGCGAGGTGAGCTCGGTCGAGGCCGTCACCGCCCACCTGGCCCGGATCGAGCAGGTCAACCCGGTCGTCAACGCGATCGTCACCCTCGACCCGGAGCGCGCCCTCGCCGAGGCCCGCGCCGCCGACGCCCGGCACGTGGCCGCCCGGCGGTCGGGGGAGGAGCTGCCGCCGCTGCACGGCGTCCCCATGACGCACAAGGACACGCACGACACGGCCGGGATGCGCACGACCATGGGCAGCCCGATCCACGCCGACCGGGTGCCGGCCGCCGACGACCTGGTGGTCGCACGCCTGAGGGCCGCGGGCGTCATCACGACCGGGAAGTCGAACGTGCCCGAGTTCGCGGCCGGCGCGCACACCTTCAACCCCGTCTTCGGCACGACCGTGAACCCCTACGACCCGACGAGGTCGGCGGCCGGGTCCTCCGGCGGCGTCGGCGGGCCGCTGCCGACGCTCATCAGCAGCGCCACGTCCCCGACCGTGCGCCCCAGAAGCGGCAGCCAGCATCCCGCACGTCGGGATGCGCCCCAGCAACGGCCGCATCCCGCACGTCCCGCCGGGCGACGCCTGGGCCTGGCTGGCGCAGAAGGGCTTCATGGGGCGCACGGTCGGGGACGTGGCGCTGCTGATGAGCGTCGGCAGCGGCCCGCACCCGGACGGTCCCTGCTCGATCCCGGAGCCGGGCAGCGTCTTCGACCTGCCCGAGCTGCGGCTGGGCGCCGAGGTCGAGCCGGACCTGCGCGGGCTGCGGGTCGGTCTCAGCCCGGACCTCGACGGCCTGCTCGAGGTCGAGCCCGCGGTGCGGGACGTGGTGCTCGCCACGGCCGAGGTCCTCGCCGACCTCAGGGCCGCGGTGGACGACTCCGCCCCCGACCTGCGCGAGGCCGACCGGGTCTTCGCGGTGCAACGGGCGCACGACTTCGTCGCGACCTTCGGGGAGCTGGTGCGAGCCGAGACGGCCCGGCCGGACGGCGGCCGGGTCAAGGACACCGTGGTGTGGAACACCCGGCTCGGCTGGGACCTCACGGTCGAGGACCTCATCGCCAAGGACCTGGCCCGGGGACGGCTGTGGCGGTCCACGCGCCGGTGGTTCGAGAGCCACGACGTGCTGGTGCTGCCCACCTCGCAGGTGCTGCCCTTCGACGCCGGGCTGGAGTTCCCCACCTCGATCAACGGCCGGCCGATGGAGACCTACCTGGACTGGATGCGCGCCGTCTGCGTCATCTCCGCCACCGGCTGCCCGGCCATCTCGGTGCCGGCCGGCTTCTCGCCGGACGGCCTGCCGGTGGGGATCCAGATCGTGGCCGCCCCGGGGCGGGACGTCGCGCTGCTGCGCGTCGCCGCCGCCTTCGAGGCGGCCACGAGGTATGCCGACCGCCACCCCGACCTGTAGGTCGGCCGGCGCCCGTCAGCCGACCGGCGTCGACTCGCGACGCCGGCTGTCCCGCCGCTCGGCGAGCACGCTGGTCACCGCGGTGACGGTGAGCACGACGACGATGAAGACCAGGGAGAAGAGCGTCGGGATGCTGGGCACCTCGACCCAGACCGTGTGCGCCCAGTGCAGGACCAGCTTGACGGCGATGAACGCCAGGATCAGGGCCAGGCCGTAACCGAGGTAGCGGAGCGTGCCCAGCGCACCCTCGAGCACGAAGTAGAGCGCACGCAGCCCCAGGAGGGCGAAGGCGTTGGTCACGAAGACCAGGTAGGGGTCACCGGTGATGCCGTAGACCGCCGGCACCGAGTCGACGGCGAAGACGATGTCGGTGCCCAGGATCGCCAGCACCACGAGCCCCAGGGGGGTGAGCGCCCGTCGGCCCTGCTCCCGGACCGTGAGCCGCGTGCCCTGGTAGCTGTCGGTCACCGGCCACAGCTTCCGTGCCAGCCGGACGGCCTTCAGCTCCTGCACGTCCACGGTGTGCTCGTCGGAGCGCGCGTCCCGGTAGACGCCCCACGCCGTGAGCAGCAGGATCGCGCCGAAGACGAGGAAGACGACGGAGAAGCGGGAGATCAGGACAGCGCCCACGGCGATGAAGATGGTGCGCAGGACCAGCGCGCCGACGATGCCGATGAGGAGCACGCGCTGCTGCAGGACCCGGGGGACGGCGAAGGCCGACAGGATGAGGATGAAGATGAAGAGGTTGTCGACCGAGAGGGACTTCTCGACGAGGTACCCCGTGTAGTACTGCAGCCCGATCTCCCCGCCGTGGGCACGCCATACCCACACGCCGAAGGCCAGGGGGAGGGCGATGTAGAACGCCGACCAGCCCAGCGCCTCCTTCATCGAGACGGCGTGCGGCCGCCGGGTGAGCAGGAAGTCCAGGGCCAGCAGGGCCAGCACGCCGGCGACGGTGAGCACCCACAGGCGTGTGTCGGCGATCGTGGTGAGCACGTCCACCGGCTGGGCGGCGCTCAGGGGCAGGGGCAGGGTGGGCAACAGCAGTCCTCGCATCCGTGCGAACGGTGCGAGGTCTCCTTCACCCCGTGCGGGGCGCGTCCCGGGCGTGACATCTGGTCACGCGCACTGACCGGCGACGACTTGGCGAAGTACTCCCCTCGTGCGGTCGAGGGTACGTAGCCGATGGTGGACACGTCAAGTGGTGGGATCGTCCTCGGGGTGCGGGGGGATGTCGTCGGCGACCACGGCGCCCCGACGACCCGGCGGGCGCTCGGCGCCGACCGTGGAGTCGCGGGCCGTCTGACGCTCGCTCTCGGCGTTGAAGGCCGCGCCGAGGACGAGCAGCAGCACCGTGACCCAGAGCCAGAACATGCTGATCGCCACCCCCGCGAGAGAGCCGTAGGTCCGCTCGTAGGTGCCGAGGTTCTGCACGTAGAGGAAGAGCCCGGCCGAGGCCGCCAGCCACAGGGCGGTGGCGACGGTGGCGCCGCCGCTGACCCACCGCCACCGGGCCCGGCCCCGCCGGGCCGGGGCGAAGCGGTAGAGCACCGCCAGGCCCAGCGCCATGAGGGCGGCGAGCCCGACCCACACCAGCGCCAGCACCGGCAGCCGAACCCACGGCGGGGCGTCGGTGAGCAGGCGGGAGAGCAGGGCGCTGCCGGTGATGACCGCCCCGAGGACGAGCGCGCCGCCCAGCACGAAGGAGAGGGCGAGCAGGCTGCGACGCACGAGACCGCGGGTCTCCTCCTCGCGGTAGGCGACGTTGAGGGCGTCGACGAGGAAGTTCGTGGCCGCCATCGCGGTCCCGAGGGCCACGGCGAGGGCGAGCACCCCGCGGAGCGTGAGCAGCTGGGTGGAGGCCGCGGTGATCGAGACCAGCTGGTCGGAGAGGATCTGGCCCAGCGCAGGGGGCATCAGCTCCGCGAGCCCGGTGAGGTGGTCCAGGGCCTGGGCCGGGGTGTTGACCGCGCCGTAGACCGACAGCGCGGTGAGCAGCACCGGCGCGATCGACAGGACCGCGAAGAAGGCGACGGCCGCGCTGTAGAGCGGGAACCTGTCGGGGCCCACGCGCCCCAGGACACGCCGCAGGATCCGCATCCAGCCGCGGCCGGGGATCTGGCTGGGGTCGGTGGAGGTCGCCCCGTAGTCCGTCTGGGTGGGGGCGTCACCGTCCGACCGGGTCATGCCCCAGTCTCACCCGGCCCGGGGACCACCGCACGCCCGGTTCAGACCCGGGGCGCATACTGAGGGGGTGATGACATCTCGATCCGGAGCTCCGCGGCGGCACCTCGCCAACAGTCCCTTCGCACCGAAGGTCGAGCCGGAGGTCGAGAACTTCGAGCTGGACGACCGCGTCTCGCACCAGACCTACGGCCTGGGTCGGGTCGTGGGCCGGGAGCGCGAGGCCGTCACCGTCGACTTCGGAAACTGCACCAAGCGCATCGTCACCCCCTACAAGGGCCTCGAGGTCCTGTAGGGCGCCCGGCCCGGCCGTCCGCGGGGGTCGGACGGCGTCGCTTCCCTCAGCGGAAGGTGACGTGCCCCGGCGCCAGGTGCCCGTGCTCGTTGAACGCGAGCAGACGGGTGCCCTGCCGGCCGACGACGACGGTGGTGAGGGACGCGTTGACGGCCACGGCGTTCCACCGTAACCACGCCCCGGGGTCCACCTCGGGAAAACCCGGATGCTGCAGGTTGGCGCAGGCGACGGCCAGCGGCCCCGCGGAGCTGACGACGACGACGCTCCGGCCGCGGCCGGCCTCCTGCGCGGCGGCGGACAGCCCGTCGGTCACGCGGGCGGTGAAGGCGCCGAACGACTCGGCGACGGTCCCGGCGGGCTCGTGCGGATCGTCGGCCATCCACCGGTGCAGGGCACGCTCGTAGGCGGCCTGGAAAGCGCGCGGGTCCTGCTGCCCCGGGTCCTCGCCGAAGGCGGTCATCACCCCGAGGTGGTCGATCTCGTCCCAGGCCCCGCAGGTGCGGACGGGCACCGTCGACCAGTCTGCGGCCTCGACCAGGGCGTGCGTGGTCTGCGCGTGGCGGCGCATCCGTCCCTGCAGCACGACGTCCGGGTGGAGACCGCGGGCCGCCAGCGCCGCTCCGGCGAGCCGGGCCTGCTCGGCCCCGTGCGGGGAGAGGTGGTCGTAGTCCGCCGCGCCGAACGAGGCCTGCCCGTGCCGGACGAGGATCACCCGGCCCACGTCAGCCCTCACCCGCCGGGACGGCCTGGGCCATGCCGTGGGCCAGCACGACATACCGCTCGGCCACCGCCTCGGCCGGCAGCGGACCCCCGGAGCGGAACCACTGGGCGACCCCGGTGCACAGGGTCACGATCGCGCGGCTCGTCTCCAGGGGCCACGGCGTCCGGAACGTCCCCGCGCCGGTGCCGTCCTGCAGGATGGCGTCGAAGACGCGCTGCTGGCGGTCCCGGCGGCCGATGTGGGCGGCGAGGTGCTCGGGGGACAGGCTGCGGATCTCGCTCCAGGCGAGGAAGGCCTGGTCCTGGCGACGGGCGTGGTAGAGCACGAGGCACTCCACCTGGGCGGCCAGCCGGTCCCGCGGGTCCGGGCCCGCGGCGGCCGCGGCCGCCCGGCTGCGCCACCACAGATCCTCCATGGCGTGCTCCATGACGGCGACGAGCAGGTCCTGCTTGGAGCGGTGGTGGTGGTAGACCCCGGGGACCGAGAGGCCCGCGCGGGCGGCGATCTCGCGCACCGACGTCCCGTGGTAGCCCTGGGCCGCGAAGCAGTCGAGGGTGGCGCGCAGGATGGGCGGCAGGTCGTCGGCGCCGTAGGCCCGCCAGTCGTCCACGCCCTCACGTCCGGAGGGCCCGCCGGTGCGGGTCCCGCCGTCACGCCTGGCGTCCTCGCCGGGGTGGGTGTCGCCGTCGGGGTGGGTGTCGCCGTCGGGTCCCACGATCGCCTCCTCCGTGCCAGGGTGAGAGGGCCGCTTGACACCGGGCCCGTCGCGGGGAAGTCTAGCCCCACCGACCGAGCGATCGCTCGGTCGCGGTGACGACGAGGGAGCGTGAGGCGATGCGGCCCTGGGAGGCGCACTACCCGCCCGGTCTCACCACGCGCGCGCCCCGGCTGCCGGCGGACCTGACCACGGCCTGGCGCGCACGGGTCGAGCGCGACCCGGACGGGCTGGCGCTCCTCCACCACGGGAGCCGGGTCACCGCTGCCGAGCTCGACGAGCGGGCCGAGGCCTTCGCCGCCCTCCTGACCAGCCGCGGCATCGGCGCCGGGGACCGGGTCGGGATCGTCCTGCAGAACGTCCCCACCGCGGTCGTCGTGCTCCTGGGCGCCTGGCGGGTCGGTGCGGTGGTGCCGCTGCTCAACCCCATGTACCACGGCGCCGAGCTGCGCACCCTGCTGCAGACCTGCGGCGCCCGCGCCCTCGTCGTCGACCCCGACCTGCTCGCGACGGTGCGCGCCGCCGCGGAGGGCACCGCCGTCGAGGTCGTCTGGGCCGACGGCGACCCCGAGCTCACCGCCCGCCGGGGCGAGCGGGTGGACGCGGTGCCCCGGACCGCCGAGGACGTCGCGCTGCTGACCTTCACCTCCGGCACCACCGGTGCGCCGAAGGCGGCGATGAACACCCACGGCAACGTGCTCACCGTCGCCGCGTGCGTCCGGGACTGGATGGGCCTCACCCCGCGGGACCGCGTGCTGTGCGTCGCGCCCGTCTTCCACATCACCGGCGCCGTCATCACCCTGGTGTCGCCGCTGCTGGCCGGCGCGGCCGTCGTCCTCGTCGGGCGCGCCACCCCCGAGAAGGTCCTGCGGGCCTTCCGCGAGGACGGCGTGACCACCACGACCGGGTCGATCACGGTCTTCAACGGGCTCGCCCGCCTGGAGGGCATCGGCCCCGACGACTTCCCCACGGTCCGCCACCTCTACTCCGGCGGGGCCCCGGTACCCCCGTCGACGGTCGAGCGTTTCCGGCGCGAGCTGGGGGTCTACATCCACAACATCTACGGCATGACCGAGACGACGTCCGCGTGCATCGGGGTCCCGCCGGGGGTCGAGGCACCGGTCCACGGGCCGACCGGGTCGCTGGCCATCGGTCTGCCCTTCCCCGGGCTGGACGTGCGCGTCGTCGATCCGCACGGGGAGGCCGTGCCCGCCGGGGAGCCGGGGGAGCTGGAGCTGCGCGGACCGCACGTGGTGCCCGGCTACTGGGCGGACGAGGAGGCCACGGCGGCCACCTTCCCCGGCGGGGCGCTACGCACCGGTGACGGCGCGGTCCTGGACGAGCAGGGCTGGGTCTACATCGTCGACCGGCTCAAGGACCAGATCAACACCTCGGGCTACAAGGTGTGGCCGCGGGAGGTCGAGGAGGTCCTCCTGCGCCACCCGGCCGTCCACGAGGCCGCGGTCGTCGGGACGCCGGACGACTACCGCGGGGAGGCGGTGACCGCGTTCGTCACCCGCGTGGCGGGGGCGACGGTGACCCCGGACGAGCTGCGCGAGCACGCCCGCGGCGAGCTGGCGGCATACAAGGTGCCCCGCCGCATCGAGCTGCTCGACGAGCTCCCCAAGACACCCACGGGCAAGATCCGCCGCCGCGACCTGCGCGACGGCCGCAACGAGGAGGAACCCCAGGTATGACGCAGCAACCGCTTTCCGGCCAGGTCGCCCTGGTCACCGGCGCCAGTCGGGGGATCGGGCTCGCGGTCGCCGCCCGCCTGGTCGAGCTCGGGGCCCGGGTGGTGGTCACGGCGCGCGGTCAGGAGACCCTGGACGCCGCGGTGGCGAGCCTGGGCGAGGCCGCGCTCGGCGTGGCCGGCAAGGCCGACGACCCGCAGCACCGCGCGCAGGTGCTCGACACGATCGCCGGCACGCACGGCCGGCTCGACATCCTGGTCAACAACGCTGGGATCAACCCCGCCTACGGCCCGCTGGAGGAGATCGACCTCGGCGTGGCCCGCAAGATCCTCGAGGTGAACGTCCTGGGCAGCCTGGCCTGGACGCAGGGCGTCCTCGGGCACGAGGGCCTGGGCTTCCGGCAGCACCGGGGCCGCATCGTCAACGTCTCCTCGGTGTCGGCGAGCGTCCCCAGCCCCGGGATCGGCTTCTACGGGGTCTCCAAGGCCGCCGTGCACCACCTCACCCGCACCTGGGCCGTCGAGCTCGGCCCGGAGATCCGGGTCAACGCGGTCTCCCCGGCGGTGATCAGGACCGACTTCTCCCGGGCCCTCTACGAGGGTCGGGAGGAGGAGGTCGCCGCCGGCTACCCGCTCGGGCGGCTGGGGGAGACGAGGGACGTCGCGGACGTCGTGGCCTTCCTCGTCGGCGAGGAGTCGCGCTGGATGACCGGGCAGGTCCTGGACGTCGACGGCGGCCTGCTCGTGGGCGGGGGCCACGCGTGAGCACCCGTCCCGACACCCTGTCGCCCGAGCTGGCCGACCTGGTCGCCCGCACCCGGGCGTTCGTCCGGGAGGTCGTCCTCCCCGCGAGCCACGCCCCGGGGAGACCCTGCTCCCCGAGGTCCGCCGCGAGCTGTCGCGGCAGGCGAAGCAGGCCGGGGTCTTCGCCCCCGTCTCCAGCGCGGCCTACGGCGGCCTGGGCCTGCCGCTGCGCGACTGGTCACCGGTCCTGCAGGAGGCCGGCTACAGCCCGATCGGTCCGGCCGTCCTCAACTGCATGGCCCCCGACGAGGGCAACATGCACATGCTGTCCCTCATCGCCACCGAGGAGCAGAAGGAGACCTTCCTCGCCCCGCTGGTGCGGGGGGGGAGCGCTCCAGCTTCGCGATGACCGAGCCCCACCCGGGCGCCGGGTCCGACCCCTCCGCGCTCGCGACCACCGCCCGGCGGGAGGGGCAGGAGTGGGTGATCGAGGGCCGCAAGCGCTTCATCAGCGGGGCCAACGAGGCAGGGATCGCCATCATCATGGCCCGCACCGAGGAGACGGTCGACGCGGACGGGCGGACCCGGCCCGCGGGGGCCACGATGTTCCTCACCCGCACCGACGTGCCCGGGTGGCGCGTGGGGGCTCAGATCCGCACCTCCGAGAAGGTCATCTCCGGCGGTCATCCCTACGTGCACCTCGAGGGCCTCCGGGTGCCGGACTCGGCGGTGCTGGGCGAGGTCGGGGAGGGCTTCCGTTACGCCCAGGTCCGCCTCGGCCCGGCACGGCTGACGCACTGCATGCGCTGGCTGGGGCTGGCCCGCCGCGCGCTCGACACCGCCCTGGACCGGGTCGGGCGCCGGGAGCTCTTCGGCTCGCCGATGAGCGAGCTCGGGCTGGCCCAGGGCCTGATCGCGGACTCGGTCATCGACATCGAGACCTCCGACGCGATCATCACCCGCACCGCCGCGCTGCTGGGAGAGCGACGAGCGGGCCGGCCAGGCGATGAGCTCGGTCGCGAAGGTGCACTGCGCCGAGGCGATCTACCGGGTCGTGGACCGCAGCATGCAGCTGTGCGGCGGCGACGGGATGAGCGAGGAGCTGCCGCTGGCGCAGTTCCTCATGGAGGTCCGGCCCTTCCGGGTCTACGACGGCTCCAGCGAGACCCACCGGTGGGCCATCTCCCGCCGGGCCTCCCGGGCCCGACGCCGGGAGGTCGAGGCGGGGGCCGCCCCGCTGGACCGGGTCACCCCCGAGGAGAACGATGGCTGAGTCCCGTCCCGACGGTGTCGACGTCGTCGCCACCCGCGAGCAGGCCGTCGGTATGGCGATGCCCCCGCTGCTGGTGCTGGACGCCGTGGGCGAGTGGCTGGACGGGCAGGGGATCGGCCCCGTCGGCGGGGCCTTGTCCTGGGAGCGGATCGGCGACGGGCAGTCCAACATCACCTACCTCGTCCGGCGGGGCGACGGCCCGGACGCCACGCGCTTCGTCGTGCGGCGCGGGCCGCGCCCGCCGCTGCCCCCCTCGGCCCACGACATGGTGCGGGAGTCCCGGGTGCAGCGGGTGCTCGGCGAGCGGGGTGTCCGCGTCCCCCGCATCCTCGGCGTCTGCGAGGACGAGTCCGTGCTCGGGGTCCCCTTCTACGTGATGGAGCACCTGGACGGCGTGGTCGTCACCGACACCGATCCACCGGCGTTGAGCTCGGCGCAGGCCCGGGGTCGCGCCAGCGAGGCGGTGGTCGACACCCTCGTGGCCCTGCACGCGGTCGACGTGGCCGACCCAGCGGTGGCCGCCCTGGGCCGCCCCGAGGGCTACCTAGCCCGGCAGGTCCGGCGGTTCGCCGGGCTGTGGCCGGAGGTCTCCACCCGGGAGCTTGACGACTTCCCGGTCGTCACGACGTGGCTGGCCGACCACGTCCCGGAGCAGGCCGGGTCCGCGGTCGTCCACGGGGACTACCGGCTCGGCAACCTCATGCTGGATGCGAGCGCCCCGGGCCGCGTGCTGGCCGTCCTCGACTGGGAGATGGCCACCCTCGGCGACCCGCTCGCCGACCTCGGCTACCTCACGGCGACCTGGAGCGACCCTGCCTGGGAGCCCACGGTCATGGACCACTCGTCGGTCACCCGGAGAGAGGGCTGGTGGAGCCGTGCCGACCTCGCCGAGGCCTACGCCCGCCGCACCGGGCAGGACCTCTCGGCGCTGGGGTGGTACCAGGCCCTGGCGATGTGGAAGTCCGCCGTCTTCTGCGAGGCCATGTACACCCGGTGGCTGCGCGGCGAGCGGGCCGGCGACACCACCTTCGCCCCCTTCCTCGAGGAGGGGGTGCCCGGCCTGCTGGCGCGCGCCCGCAGCCACGCGGGCCTGGGGGCGTGACCGGGCCCGGAACGACTTCCGCCCCGGATCCGGGTCCAGGTGCGGGCGGAGGGTCGGCGGCAGGCCCGACGACCGAGACCGTGCGACGGCGTCTGACGGCGCAGCTGCCCAGGCTGGCGGCCTCGACGCGTGCCGAGATCTTCACCCGCCTGCGCTCCTACCGGGAGGTGGACGAGGTCGCGGTGGAGGAGTCGGTGGGCCGCGCCGGTGCGCGAGGTCATCGCCGGCTCCCGCATCCTGTGGGAGGTGGGGGACGCCTTCACCAGCCGGGCCGTGACGGCCTACCAGGCCCTGCAGGTCGAGGCGGCGCTCGCCGACGCCAGCCGGCGGGCTGCGGTGGTGCGAGACCTGCTGCGCGGACGCCTGCCCGAGGACCCGGCCGCCTACGGGCTGGACCCGGAGCGGGAGTATGCCGTCGTCCGCTGCCGCGTGCCGTCCGGTGCGAGCGGGGAGCAGCTCCGCTCGCACCTGGAGCGCACCGGGGGCGGGGAGGCTGCCGGCGCGCTCGTGGTGCTGGACGACAACGAGTGCCTCGTGGCGTCCCTGGGCTGGCGCATCGCGGCCGTCCACCGGGGGGACGTCCTGGAGGCCTACCGCGCGCGGTTCCTCGACCCGGTCCGGGAGCAGGGGGCCTTCGGGGACGACATCATGGTGGCCCTGCGGGCCTGGCTCCGGCACGGTCGCAGCATCCCGCGGGCGGCGCCGGCGCCCTGCCGGTCCACGTCAACACCCTGCGCTACCGACTGGCGCGCTACACCGACCTCACGGGTTGCGACCCGGACGACCTGGTCGGTGTGCTCTGGGCGGTGGAGCTCGCCGACGTCACCCTCCCCGACGACCGGCTGTTGTAGATCCCTCCAAGATCTGGGGGGGGAGGATGGCGCCCGCTCCGTGGACCCCGTCACCAGCCGGACCTACGGTGGTCCTGGGTCGCCGACGCGACCGTCAGGCCAGGCGAAGGAGGACCGATGCAGACCTGCATCACGGGCACCGGGATGACCCGGTTCGGACGGCACGAGGAGGCGGACGTCGTCGACCTGGCGGTCGAGGCGGCCCAGGAGGCGATGACCGACGCGGGCGTGGGTCCGGAGGACATCGACTGCCTCTACCTGGGCAACTTCCTGGGGCAGTCCCTCCTGCACCAGGGGGTGCTCGCGTCCATCGTCGCCCAGCGGCTGGGCCTGCCTCCCGTGCCGGTCGCCACGGTCGAGGGGGCGTGCGCGTCCGCGGGCATCGCCCTGCGCAGCGCCTCCCTGGCGGTCCGGGCGGGTGAGGCGCGGGTCGCCCTGGCGCTGGGGGCCGAGCACCTCACGGGGGTGCCGGTGGCCGAGACCACCGGGGGCCTGGCGGAGGCGATGGTGCAGGGGACCGACGGTGCCAGCGGCCTCACCTTCCCCGGGCTCTTCGCGCTCGCCGCCGACGCCTACCTCGACACCTTCGGCTACGCACGCGACGACCTCGCGGCCGTGCCCGTCATGAACAGGGCGCACGGCGTGCACAACCCGCTGGCCATGTTCGGAAAGGCCGTCGACGCGCAGACCGTGCTGTCCTCCCGCCTCATCGCCGACCCGTTGCGGCTCTTCGACTGCTCGCCGATCTCCGACGGGGCGGCGGCCGCCGTCGTCGCGGCGGGCCCGACCGGGGGGTCGCAGCCGCCCGTCGTCATCCGCGCCGCGGCCCAGGCCTACGGGCCGCCGTCGATCGCCCAGATCCCGGACCTCACGACCTTCAGCGCCACCCGGGCCGCGGCCCGCCGGGCCTTCGAGGTCGCCGGTCTCACCCCGGGGGACGTCGACGTGGTGGAGCTGCACGACTGCTTCTTCGGTGGCCCAGGTCATCGACGCCGAGGACCTCGGGCTGACCGAGGCCGGCAAGGCGCTGCGCGAGATGGGGGAGGGCCGGTACACCCACGGGGGCGCCGGTCCGTTGCTGAACCCCTCCGGGGGCCTGCTCTCCCGCGGGCACCCCGTCGGAGCCACGGGGCTCGCGCAGGTGCACGAGATCGTGCAGCAGCTGCGCGGGCGATCCACCAACCAGGCACCCGACGCCCGGATCGGGCTGGCGCACAACCTCGGCGGTGCCGGCGCCACCGCCACCGTCACGATCCTGGAGGCCACCTCGTGAGCACCTCGAGCTGGACGGTCGCCGCCGCCACCGTGATCCGGGTGCCGGGGCCGGGGACGCCACCGCATACCGTGGTCGTCGTCGTGCAGGAGACCGCCGCGGACGGCACGACGAGCCGCAGCGTGGGGCGGCTGACCGGCGCCGGTGAGGGGGAGGGCGCCACCGCGCCGCGGATCGGCACGCCCGTGCGTCCCGCCGACGAGCAGCCGGGCCCGGCCCCGCTGTGGGTGGTGGCGTAGGTGAACATCGCGCACCTGCTGCACAGCACCGCAGCCTCCGCGGGCGACCTCGTGGCGACGCGCTACAGCACGACGGAGCAGACGTATGCCGAGCTCGCCGCCCGGGTGCGCTCCCTCGCCGCGGCGTTCCGCTCCCTCGGGCTGGCGCCGGGTGACCGGGTGGGGTTCCTGATGTGGAACCGGCCGGAGGTGGTCGAGACTTTCTTCGCGTGCTGGCACGCGGGTCTGGTCGTCGTGCCGCTCAACCCGCGGCTCACCACCGATGAGGTTGTCCACCACCTGACTGACCCCGAGGCCTCCGCCCTCGTCCACGGTCCCGAGTTCGCCGAGGTCGCCGGTGCTGCCTCGGGGCAGGTGCCGAGCCTGCGCCACGTGGTGGCCGTCGACGCCGCGCCGCACCACGGTGATGACCCTCTCCCGTCGGGGGACGGCACCTCCTCCCCGCCTCGCCACGTCACCCCCTCGCCGGACAGGGGCCGCACGTCGTCTCCGGATCCGGTCCGCCACGCCTACGACGAGCTGATCGGCGCTCACCCCGACGACTCCACGCCCGTCGCCGACGTGACCGCGGACGAGCTGGCCTGGCTCTTTTACACCTCCGGCACCACGGGTCGTCCGAAGGGGGCGATGATCACCCACGGCATCCTGGGTTTCGTCGCGCTCGGGTGGGTCGCGGACATCATGCCGCTGCGTCGCACCGACGTGACGCTGCACGCGGCACCCCTCACGCACGGCGCCGGGTTCCACATGCTGGCCGCCACCTCCCACGCCTGCACCCAGGTGATGACCCCGGAGCCGAGCCTGGACGCGGCGGCCACCCTCGACCTCATCGAGAGGGAGGGCGTGACGAACACCTGGATGGTCCCGACCCAGGTGAGCCGGCTGGTCCGCGAGCAGCAGGTGCGCCCCCGCGACCTGTCCCGGCTGCACTCGCTGCTTTACGGGGGCGCGCCCTACCACCAGGAGGCGCTGCGGGAGGCGGTCGAGCTGCTCGGCAGCAGGCTCGTACAGCTCTACGGCCAGGGGGAGACCCCGATGACGGCCACCTACCTGCCGCACGAGGACCACCACCCCGACACCGACCCGTCCCTGCTGGCCTCGGCCGGCATCGTCCGCACCGGGATGCGCGTCCGGGTCGTGGACGAGCACGACCAGGAGTGCCCCGACGGGACGGCGGGCGAGATCTGCGTCCAGGGGCCGGCGGTCGTGCCCGGCTACTGGCGGCGGCCGGAGGAGACCGCCCACGCGCTGCGCGGAGGGTGGTTGCACACCGGGGACGTCGGCTTCTTCTCCCAGGGCTACCTGCACGTCACGGACCGGATGAAGGACCTCATCATCAGCGGCGGGTCCAACGTCTACGCCAAGGAGGTCGAGGACGTCATCCTCACCCACCCCGCCGTCCGTGAGGTGGCGGTCGTCGGCCTGCCCGACCCGGACTGGGGCGAGCGCGTGACCGCCGTCGTCGTGCCCCACGACCTTGTCTCCTTCGACCCGCAGGAGCTGCGCGACTTCTGCGGGGCCCGGATGGCCGCATACAAGAAGCCCAAGGAGGTCGTCGTGCTGCCCGAGCTCCCGCTCAGCACCTATGGCAAGGTGCTCAAGCGTGAGCTGCGCCGGCAGCTCGCGACGGAGAGGACGACGACATGACGATGGACAGGATCGCCCTGGTCGGGGCCGGATCGATCGGGATCATCACCGGGGCCCTTATCACGCAGCAGGGGCGCGACGTCACGCTCTTCGACGCCAATGAGCCCAACGTGCGGGCGCTGCAGGAGCACGGGGCCCGGATCACCGGCACCCTCGAGGAGGTCGTGCCGGTCACGGCCAAGCTGCCCGGCGAGGCCGAGGGCAGGTTCGACCTCGTCATCCTCATCACCAAGCAGGTCTTCACCGAGCCCGCTTTGGAGCCCTTCTTGCCCCTGCTCGCCGACGACGGGGTCGTCCTGACGCTCCAGAACGGAACCCCCGAGGACAAGGTCGCCGAGATCGTGGGGCGGGAGCGCACCCTGGCCGGCAACATCATGTTCGCCGCGATCTGGCAGGAGCCGGGGGTGTCCATGCTGGCCCACTCGCTCGACTACGTCCGCTCCCACGCCTTCGACGTCGGGGAGCTGGACGGGAGCAGCACCGACCGCGTGCGTGAGGTGGCCGAGATCCTCTCGGCCGTCGGTCACTGCACGGTGTCGGACAACATCACCGGCACCAAGTGGTCCAAGCTGCTCACCAACGCCACCTTCAGCGGGCTGTCGGCGGCGCTTGGCGTCACCTTCGGGGAGGTGATCGACGACCCGGTCTCCCTGCGGGCCGCGGTGCACCTCATGGACGAGACGGTGCGGGCCGGGCAGGCGCACGGGATCGCCGTGGCGGACTGGGAGGGGTGGCCGGTCGAGCAACTGCGCAGCGACGGCGGCGTGACGGTGGAGGAACGGATGGCCAAGTTCGTCGACTACGTCGGCACCATGCGGGCCGGCACCGCCAGCATGCTGCAGGACATGCAGAAGGGGGTCCCCTGCGAGAAGGACTACATCCCCGGCCGGGTCATCGAGGTCGCCGAGCAGCACGGGGTGGCGACGCCCTACACCGGCTCGTCTACCGGTTGATCGCCCAGGCGGAGGATGCGGGGGTGCTCCCCGACCGCGAGGCCGGCCGCGCGGCGCTCGCTCAGCTGATGCATGAGCGGGGCGAGGGCTGACGGGGCTGATGCAGGAGCGGGGCCGGAGGGCCCTGGGAGCTTCGCTGCAGGTCAGCGGGCTTGTCGGTGGTCGCTCGTACATTTGTTCCCATGAAGCAGGGGGCCTGGGGCGGGGACGTGAAGCGGATGACTGCCGCGGACGTGCTCGCCGGTGCCCCTCTGCCGGCCGACAAGATGCCCGGGGAGGTGCTGTCGACGGGGCTGCGGATGGCGTCCCGGGGGATGGCCTTCGCCGAGCTCGCCAGCACCGATGCGGTGCGCCTGCAGGACCTCGAGGTGGAGGACTCCCTGGAGAGAGTCGGTCGGCTGGCCAGGCGGTCGCGAGGGAGCGGCTGCGACTGGCCTGCGAGGTGGCGGAGCGGGGCCTGCACCTGCAGACGGGCCACCGCCTCACCGACTGGATGGCGCTGCGGTGCCCGGACCTGACCGGGTCTGCACTGCACGACACCTGCCGGCTGGCCACCGCGAGCACCGAGGACGTGCACGCACCGCTGGTGGCCGCCGTGCTTTCGGCGGGATGCTGCTGGAGCGCGCGGCCCGGATCCACCGCGCCCTGACGCGGGTGCGCGGGGTGCTCGGGCCGGAGGATTACGACGGGGCGGTGGGTCTCCTGGCCCAGGCGGGGTGTCAGCCCCTGTTCGACGACACCGACATCGGGAAGATCATCGACAAGCTCCTCCGGGAGGTGCTCCCGGAGAAGGAGCGGGACGAGCGGGAGAAGAGACGGCACGAGGCCCGCAACCTCTACGAGTCGTCCCTCGCCGGTGGGGACCTGCGAAGGCTCATCCTCACCCTCGGGTCCGACGAGGACTACGAGACGGTGCGGGCCATCCTCATGTCCCCGCTGTCGCGGCCGGCGACCGGCGCGAGCAGGAGGCGACGGGTGAGGTCGACCGTCGCACGCCCGGGCAGCGGCGCTACGACGCGTTCCTGACGGTGCTGCGGCGCGGGGTGGCGGGCACGAAGGGGCAGCCCACCACCTCGAAGGCGACCGTCGTGGTCTCGATCGACCTGGAGGTGCTCCAGCGCCTGCTGAGCGGCGGGGCCGGTGGGGACCTTCCCGGCTGCGGAGCCACCCTGGACGGGGCGTCCGTGACCGCAGCGACCATCCGCCGCATGGCGTGCGACGCGGACATCATCCCCGTCGTGCTCGGGACCGACGGGGAGATCGTCGACCAGGGACGGGCCAAGCGGTTGGTCACGCCTGGGCAGAGGGTCCGACTGGCCCTGCGTGACCAGACCTGCACCATCCCTGGGTGCACCGTGCCGGCCACGTGGTGCGACGCGCACCACGTGGTGCCGTGGTCCCGCGGGGGCCGCTCCGACCTGTCGAACTACGCCCTCCTCTGTCCACGGCACCACACCTGGGTGCACGAGCGGGAGCTGACAGCGACGGTCACGGACCGTGGCGTCACCTGGCATCTGAGATGACCCTGCCCGCACCCGGCCCGACTCGGGCCGGGTCACAGGCATGCCGCGCTGCGCCCCACTAGCATGGGATCTCCGCACGCCCGCCCCCGCGCAGGCTGACTGCTCGTCTGCACCCCTGCAACTACGCACCTCCGCGCCACCGCCGCACGCAACGCCGCGGACGCGCCCCCCGGTGTCGTTCGCTCTCCGACCCCCGACCCTGAAAGGCCCCTCGTGGACAACGTCTGGCCGATCCTCATCATGATCGCCGTGGCGGTCCCCGTCTTCCTGCTGCTGCGGTGGATCGCGACCAAACGGGCCGTCGAGAAGGCGCGGCGCCGGCGTGATCGTGAGCGCGGGGGAAGCGATCTGCCGTGACCGCGTGCGGAACGGGCCGACCTTGAGAACGGACCGTCAGACGGCCGGCGTCGATGGCGACCCGGGCCCGGTGGGTTTCCTGGGTCTCGGGCATATGGGCCTGCCGATGGCCCATGCCCTGGCGGACGCGGGCTTCACGGTCACGGCTTGGAACCGCACCCCGGCCAGGGCGGAGGAGCTGGCGGCGGTGGCAGCGGAAGTCCGGTCGGCGGCGACACCCCGGGAGGTGGCCCACGCGGCGGCGACCGTGGTCACGATGCTGCCCGACCTCCCGCAGGTGCGCGAGCAGCTGGACGGTCCGGACGGGCTCCGGGCGGGATGGGCCCGTCGGGACGCGGGCGTCGACCCGCTCCTCGTCGTCATGGGCACGGTGAGCCCGGTGTCCCTGGTCGAGCTCGCCGAGGAGCTGGCCGACGACGGCATCCACGTCGTCGACGCACCGGTGAGCGGCGGCCCGATCGGTGCGCGGGAGCGCCGGCTGTCGATCATGGTGGGTGGGGAGGAGACCGACGTCGCGAGGCTCCGGCCGGTGCTCGCGGCGATGGGCACGACGATCCGGCACATGGGGGCGTTGGGGACCGGGCAGCTGACCAAGGCCTGCAACCAGGCGGTCGTCGGAGGCACCCTCGCCGCGCTGGGCGAGGCGGTCCGCCTGGCCCGGGCGGGGGCTGGACCTGGCGACCGTCCTCGAGGTCCTCGGAGGTGGCCTGGCCGGGTCGGAGGCGTTGCGGCAGAAGGGGGAGCGCTACCTCACCGGGGACTTCGACGGAGGCGGGGCGAGCCGGAACCAGCTCAAGGACCAGCAGATCGTCCTGGAGACGGGTGAGCATCACGGCGTGCGGCTCCCGGTGTCGGCCGTGGTCCGGGACCTCTACGCACGGCTGGTGGACCAGGATGGTGGCGACCTCGACCACTCGGCCGTCGTGCGCGTCGAGTAGGGGTCGGACCCGGTCGCGTCGACCAGGGATGGGACGTCGACCAGAGGTCCTCGGTCCCGTGCCTACTCAGCGGCGTCGGGGAGATCCTCCGGTGACCGGCGGAGATGCTGGGCACCAGGAGGGGGACCGCATACGCCAGCAGGTAGGCCGACGTGACCCACAGGACCTCGTTGACGTCGGCCCCGAAGGCGGACATCAGGGAGGGCGTGGCGACGGAGACGATGGTCGAGTCGACGAGGATCATGAAGAAGCCGATGACCAGGGCCCACAGGGCCGGCCAGGGGCTGACGGCCTGCGTGCCCGTGGTCCGGTCAAGTACGTCGCTCACCGAACGATCATCCACCTCGGTCCCCGGTCGTGCGGTATCGCCCGGTCCGGGCGCGCGGGCGATAGGTTCGGGGGTATGCAGCGCACGCTCTTCCAGGAGGACCACGACACCTTCCGCGCGTCGGTGCGGGAGTTCGTCGACCGCACCCTGGCCCCCAGGGGCGCGCAGATGCGCGCCGAGGGCCGGATGCCGCGCGAGGTATGGAGGGAGGCCGGCGCCCAGGGGCTGCTGGGTCTGTGCATCCCCGAGGAGCACGGCGGAGCGGGGGTCGAGGACTACCGCTTCAACACGGTCGTCCAGGAGGAGATCGCAGCCTTCAGCGCGGGCGTCTGCTCCAACCTGCTCCTGCACGCGGACATCGTCGCCCCATACCTCGTCAACCTCGGGACCCCGGAGCAGCAGGCGCGGTGGCTCCCCGGCGTGGCCTCGGGCGAGACGATCCTGGCGATCGGGATGACCGAGCCGTCCGGGGGGTCCGACCTCGCGGCCCTGCGCACCACCGCCGTCCGGGACGACACCACGGGGGAGTGGGTCCTCAACGGCGGCAAGACCTTCATCACCAACGGCGGGGCCTGCGACCTGGCCGTGGTCGCGGCGCGCACCAACCCCGGCCGTGGGGCTCGCGGGATCTCCCTGTTCCTCGTGCCGGCGGGAACCCCGGGGTTCACGAAGGGGGAGCAGCTGGACAAGGTGGGCCAGCACGACGCGGACACCGCCGAGCTCTTCCTCTCCGACGTCCGGCTGCCCGCCGACGCGTTGCTGGGGGAGGAGGGTTACGGCTTCATCGCCATGATGGAGCACCTGCCGCAGGAGCGTCTCGGCACCGCGATCGCCGCGGTCGCCAACACTCGCGCCGTCCTAGAGGAGACCGTCGTCTACGCCCGCGAGCGGGAGGCCTTCGGGCAGGCGATCGGGTCGATGCAGCACAACAAGTTCCGGATCGCCGAGCTGGTCACCGACCTGGAGGTCACCCAGGCCTTCGTGGACCAGTGCATCACCGCCCACGTCGGGCAGGAGCTGACCGCGGTCGACGCGGCGAAGGCCAAGTGGTGGGCGACCGACATGCAGGGCCGGGTGCTCGACGCCTGCGTGCAGCTGCACGGGGGCTACGGCTTCATGAACGAGTACCGCGTCGCGCGGGCCTGGGCCGACGCCCGCGTCCACCGCATCTGGGCCGGTTCCAACGAGATCATGAAGGAGCTCATCGGCCGGGACCTGGGCCTGTAGAGGAGAGCGATGTGACGACGAGCAGCCGGATCCGCACGTTCACCTCCGAGGGGCTGAGCTTCGAGGTGCTCGACGAGGGCCCGCTCGACGGCCCGGTCGTCGTCCTCCTGCACGGCTTCCCCCAGGACGCCACCGCCTGGGCTGAGGTCGCCGCGATCCTGTCCGACGCGGGGGTGCGCACGCTCGCCCCCCACCAGCGCGGGTACTCCCCGGGCGCCCGGCCGGACCGCGTCGCCGCCTACGGGATGCACCACCTCGTCGGGGACGTCATCGCCCTGCTCGACGCGGCGCGGGTGGATCGCGCGGTCGTGGTCGGGCACGACTGGGGGGCGGCCGTCGCCTGGTCGGTCGCCCAGCGGCACCCCGAGCGGGTGCTGGGTCTGGTGGCCCTGTCGGTCCCGCACCCCGGAGCGCTGGCGTGGGCGATGCGTCACGACGTGGACCAGCTGCGGCGCAGCTGGTACATGCTCGCCTTCCAGGCGCCGTGGACGCCCGAGCTGATGCTGGCCCGGATGATGCGGGCCGGGACCCTGCGACGCCTGGGCCTGCCGGCCGAGCACGAGCGCCGGTATGCCGCGCGCCTGGGTCGGGCGGTCGACGCACGTGGGCCGCTGAACTGGTACCGCGCGGCGATGCGCTCGCAGCTGCCCGTGGTCAGCGGCTTCGGGGTCGACGAGCTGCGGGGCGGCGGGTGGCACGTCCTGGAGGGTCCGGGGCAGGGGAGGGGAGGTGCGGCGATGAGCGCCGACCCGGTGCGGGTGCCCACGACGTTCGTGTGGGGCCGTCGTGACCCCTTCCTGGGACGCCCGGGGGCCGAACGGACCGGGCGCCTCGTCGAGGCGGACTACCGGTTCGTCGAGGTCGACGCGGGGCACTGGCTGCCGGAGAAGCAGGCGCGGGTGGTCGCCGACGAGATCCTGGCCCGGGTGGGCGAGGTGCCCGGCTGAGGGGCCTACCCTGGGGTCTTACGTCCCCGTCCACCTTCAACGACTGATGTGGTGATCCTGTGGCGCTGAGCGTCCTCGACCTCTTCTCGATCGGCATCGGGCCGTCCTCCTCCCACACGGTGGGACCGATGCGGGCCGCCGGGCGGTTCGTCGCCGGGCTGGTCCGTGAGGGGATGCTGGACCGGACCGACCGGGTCCTGGTCAACCTCTACGGGTCCCTGGGCGCCACGGGCCGGGGACATCACTCCGACCAGGCGGTCCTGCTGGGGCTGGAGGGGGAGGACCCCGAGACCGTCGACACCGCGACCGTGCCGCAGCGGGTGGAACGCATCCGCACCGAGGGTCGCCTGCTGCTCGGCGGGGTGCGGTCGATCGTCTTCGGGGCGGACGACCTGGTGCTGCACCTGCGCAAGTCGCTCCCGGCCCACCCGAACGGGATGACGTTCGAGGCAGTGGACGCAGCGGGTCAGCGGCTGCGGCTGCGCACCTACTACAGCGTCGGCGGTGGCTTCGTCGTGGACCCGGACGAGGCCGCGGCCGACGAGCTTACGCCCGACCACACCGCCCTGCCGCTGCACTTCACGACCGGTGCCGAGCTGCTCGAGCTGTGCCGCTGGGAGGGGCTGTCGATCTCCGAGGTGGTCATCCGCAACGAGGCGTCGTTTCGCCCCTGGGAGGAGACGCGCGCCGGGCTGCTGCGGGTGTGGGAAGCGATGCAGGAGTGCGTGCGCAACGGGATGGAGCGCGACGGTGTGCTGCCCGGTGGCCTGAGGGTGCCGCGTCGTGCCCCCGGGCTGCGCCGCCGGCTGCAGCAGGCCCGAGCGGGTGCGGACCCGCTGCACCCGATCGACTGGGTCAACCTGTGGGCCCTCGCCGTCAACGAGGAGAACGCCTCCGGCGGGCGGGTCGTCACCGCCCCGACCAACGGCGCGGCCGGGATCATCCCCGCGGTGCTGCACCACTACGTGACGCACGTCCCCGGGGCCGACGAGGAGGGCGTGCTGCGCTTCCTGCTCGCCGCCGGGGCGGTCGGCATCATCATCAAGGAGAACGCCTCGATCTCCGGCGCGGAGGTCGGCTGCCAGGGCGAGGTGGGATCGGCCTGCGCGATGGCCGCCGCCGGGCTCGCCGAGGCCATGGGACTGACCCCCGAGCAGGTGGAGAACGCCGCGGAGATCGGGCTGGAGCACAACCTGGGCCTCACCTGCGACCCGGTCGGCGGTCTGGTGCAGATCCCCTGCATCGAGCGCAACGCCGTCGCCGCGGCCAAGGCGGTCACGGCGGCCCGGCTGGCCGGCCATGGCGACGGCATCCACGCGGTGCCGCTCGACACGGTCATCGAGACGATGCGCCAGACGGGCGCCGACATGAAGAAGAAGTACAAGGAGACCTCGCGCGGCGGACTGGCGGTCAACGTCATCGAGTGCTGAGACGGGCGGGTCCCCACCGGCACCGACCGTGCATCGCGCACCGGGCTCCTCAGGGCTCGGTCGGCGGAGCGCTGTCCTCGTCCTCCCAGACCTGGGTGAGCACCTCGCTGCCCAGGGCCGTGGCGAAGGAACGGATCTCCGCCTCCGAGCGGTCCTGCCAGACGTTGGCGACACCGGGGCGGCGCACGAGGCGAGCGCCCGGGGGTGGGGGCTCGAGGAAGCCGTCGCGGAGCAGGACGACGCGGGATCCCTTGCGCAGACCGGCGTAGGCGCTGATTGTGATGCGGGACAGGTCGGGGTCCGGCACGAGGCGGAGGGTGAGGACGCCGCGCTCGACCCAGTCCGAGAACTCGTCCATGCCCGCAGCGCCCAGCACGAGCGCGCAGCCTCGGGTGCGCGGCCACTCCATCGGGTCGAACCCGCCGGTGCCGTCGAGGGGGCCGGCCCGGTGGCCGAGGGTGGTCGGCCAGTCGGCCCCCGGGTCGGGGAAGTCGTCCACCACGAGCAGACTGGGCATCCGCACTCCCAGCGCAGCGTCGAGCTGCTCCGGGGCGTCCGGGCCCCCGAGGACCCGCAGGTCGAGCACCCGCAGCCGCGCGTCCACCCAGGCGTCGTGCGTGTCGGTCTCCAGCAGCGCGCCGGGAGGCAGCCCCAGTCCTCCGGCGCCCACCGCCAGCCACAGCTCGTCGCGGGTGCGCCTGCGGGACGCGAGCACGGTGGGATACCCCTCACCCGCCGCCCACGCCGCCAGCCGGGCCAGCACCTGCAGGCGCACCTCCGACGGGCCCCGGATCATGGTGGCGCGAGCCATCGGGACCCCGTCGGTGAGCGCGTCGAGCACGGGCCAGCCCGTCCCGATCCGGGGCTCCCGGCGCAGGGTGCGGGAGCGCAGCTCGCCGATGCTCGGTCGGGGCTCCACCTCCGGCTCCACGGGCTCCCCTGCACCGCAGCCACCCCCACCACCGCTTCCGCCGCCGCCACGACCGCCGCCAACCCCACGACCACTGCCATCGCCCTTGCCCACCATCCTCCGCAGTCTGGCACCCGTCACCCACAGACCTCCCGAGGCCATCAGCTGCACCGGCTCGCCGTGACCGAACGGTGGCTCCCCGGCCCGGGCTGAGGGACGCCGGCTCCCGACCGGCCTACAGTGCGGGGTATGCCGTCCCCGAGACCTCAAGGCACCGCCCTGGGCTGGGGTATCGCCGTCGGGCTCGGGGTGCTGGCGGCGACCGCTACGCTGCTGGCCAACCTGCTCCTCGTGCGGGAGTTCGCCGACGCGCCACGCCCGGACGACCTCCTCTTCGAGCTCCTGCCCTACGTGTCGCCGGCCCGGTGGCTGACCGTGGTGGCGCTGGTCGGCGGCTTCGGGGTCTTCCTCGTGGACCTGGTCCGCCACGACGGCCTGCGGAGCAGCAGGCTGCCCGCCGCCGGTGCGGTCTTCGCCCTCATGTACCTGGCGCGGGCCGTGCTCACCGTGCTGACGCCGCTGGCGCCGGCGCACGGGGACGGGGCCTTCGTCATGGAACCGCAGCAGTACGGCATGTTCCCCTCCGGTCACGTCGGGGCCATGACGCTGCTGCTGCTCCTGAGCCCGCCGGAGCGGCCCTGGGTGCGGCGCGCCCAGGCGGTCCTGCTGGTCCTCATGGTCCTGGGACTGCTGCTCGCCCGCGGCCACTACTCCATCGACATCGTCGGGGGGATGCTGCTGTCCTACGTCACCGTGTCCGCCTGGCGTTCCTGGACGGTGCTGCGACCGTTGTCCCGGCGCACCGGGTCATGATCCGGGTCCCCGGGGTCGGCCGGTCGTAGGCTGTCGCCACCCGGGGCATGACCCGGGTGGACACTCCGGGGTGAGGCGGCAAGGAGGCCGGATGTACTGGACCGGACGCAGGCTGGCCCGTGGTCGTCGGGACGGTCGGCTGGTGCAGGACCTCCCTGCGCTGCGCTCGGTCATGCCGGCCCTGATGCGGACCCGTCTCGAGGGCACGATCTACTACGCCCAGCATCTGGACGTCGAGCACCTCATGGACTGGCTGGACCGGATCAACGGGGGCCGGCCGGAGGCGGAGCGGATCCGGTTCTTCCACGTCTTCCTCACCGCCTTCGCCCGTCTCTACCGGGTGCGGCCGGAGCTCAACCGGTTCGTCAGCGGCGGGCGCACCTACGAGCACCACGACATCACCTTCTCCTTCACCGTCAAGCAGGCCCTGACCGACGAGGCGCAGGAGGTGCAGAGCAGCATCGTCTTCTCAGGGACCGAGACGGTCGACGAGGTGCGGGGGATCGTCGAGCGCGAGCTGGGGCGCGCCCGGAACAGCGACGACAGCGCCAGCGACCACCTGGTCGCCACGCTCGGCCGGCTCCCCGCGCCCGTGCTCGCCGGGGTGGCCAGGGTCGTCTGGGCGCTGGACGGCGTCAACCTCCTGCCGCGCTTCCTGCAGGAGGCCATCCCCGTCTACGCGAGCGCCTACCTGGTCAACCTGGGGTCGCTCGGCGCCGAGGCTCCCTTCCATCACCTCTACCAGCACGGCACGACCAGCGTCTTCTGTGCGGTCGGCACCATCCGACCGCAACCCGTGGTCGACGACTCCGGCGAGATCACGGTCCGCCGCCGTGTCGACGTCGTCTACACGGTGGACGAGCGGGTGACCGACGGCTTCTACCTGGTGCGCTCCTCCGAGGTCCTGCAGCAGATGATGGACGACCCGCAGGCGCTCCTCAGACGGCCCCCCGAGGGGCCCGAGCAGGTATGAGGCGGCTCAGCCAGCCAGGGCCCGGGCCCGGGTCAGCACGCCCCGCAGCTCCTCGGCGGCGAGGACCACGTCCGGCGGCAGCACCCGGCCGGCCAGCTCGGGTCCCGCGGCAGCGCCGGCGCGCCCGCCGAGCACCAGCGTGGTCTCGGCGGCGATGAGGTCCAGGGGCACCGCGGACGCACGCATCCGGCGGGGGTCGTCACCGGAGACCACGACCAGCTCCGGACGGCTGACCCGCACGGCGCGCAACAGGTCGTGCAGGGGGGTGTTGGCGCCGAAGAAGCGGATCTGCCACCCCTGGTCCCACAGCAGCAGCCCCAGGGCCAGCAGCGGCAGGTCGTGCAGCTCGCGCGGAGGGCAGGCGAGCCAGGCCTGGGGGCCGCTGGTCGCCGGGGGCCGACGCAGCGAGTCGAGGTAGGAGCGGACCATCTGGGTGGCGAGGTGCTCCTGGGCGACGGTTACCTCGCCGCACTCCCAGCCGGCGCCGATCTCCCGCATGACGGGCAGCACGAGGTCACCGACGAGCGAGGAGAGCCCCGCGTGCTCCCGATGCTGCTCCAGCAGCTGCCAGGCCCGGGCCTCGTCGAAGTCGAGCAGGGCCCGGAAGAGCCTGGTCCGGGCGAGGGGCGGGGCGTGCATCTCCCGATCCTGCCACGTCCGGCCCCAGGACCTAGGACGCCAGCGCGCGGTCCAACCCCTGCGTGAGGCGCTCGACGGTGCCGTCCACGTCGCCGAGCTTGTCCAGGCCGAACAGGCCCAGGCGGAAGGTGCGCCAGTCCTCCGGCTCGCCGCACATGAGCGGCACCCCGCCGGCGACCTGGAGCCCCGCCTCGACGAACTTCGCCCCGGAGGCCAGACCCGGGTCGTCGGTGTGCACGACGACGACCGTGGGTGCGGCATACCCCGGCGCGGAGACCGAGGTGAAGCCGCGCTCGGCCAGCAATGCGCGCACCTTGTCGCCGAGCGCGAACTGCGCCTCGCGCAGCTGCGGCAGCCCCCGCCCCGTCGCCTCGAGCATGACCTCGAGGTTGCCCGCGAGCGTGTCGGTCGGCATCGTCGTGTGGTAGGCGTGCTTGCCGGCGACGTAGCCCTCGGTGATGCCCATCCACTTCTTGAGGTCCATGGAGAAGCTGGTGGTCGTGCTGTCCTGGACCGCGGCGCGGGCCCGGTCGTCGAGCAGCACGTAGGCCGCACCGGGGCTGCCGCTCCACCCCTTCTGCGGGGCCGTGATGAGCACGTCGACACCGAGGTCGCGCATGTCCACCCAGACGGCCCCGGAGGCGATGCAGTCCAGGACGAAGAGGCCACCGACCTCCCTGGTGGCCGCGGCGACCTGCCGCAGGTAGTCGTCGGGCAGGAGGATCCCCGCGGCGGTCTCCACGTGGGCGGCGAGGACGACCTCGGGCCGCTGCTCGGCGATGGCGGCGACGACCTCCTCGACGGGGGCGGGTGCCCAGGGGGAGGGGTGCTCGTCGTTCGTAGGGCGGGCGGTGAGCACCGTGACGTCATCGGTGATCGCCCCGGTCTCGAAGATCTGGGACCACCGGTAGGAGAAGAAGCCATTGCGCACGACCAGGGCCCGCCTGCCGGTGACCAGCTGCCGGGCCACGGACTCCATACCGAAGGTCCCGCCGCCGGGCACGACCGCGAGGGTGTCGGCGGCGTAGGTGGTGGTGAGCACCTCGTGCAGCTGCTGCATCACGCCGACGAAGCGCCGTGACATGTGGTTCAGCGACAGGTCGGTGAAGACGACGGAGTACTCGAGCAGTCCGTCCGGGTCGACGTCGGGCCGGGGGAGAGTCATGGGCCCACCGTAGCCTCCGGTCTGCGACGATGGCGTATGGCGATCCCCACCGCAGAGCTCCACGTCCACCTCGAGGGCACGCTCGAGCCCGGGCTGATCTACACCCTGGCCGAGCGCAACGGGGTCCGGCTGCCCTACGCCGACCTCGAGGACCTCCGCTCCCGCTACGACTTCACCGGGCTGCAGCACTTCCTGGACCTCTACTACGCCAACATGGCGGTGCTGCGGACCGAGCAGGACTTCGCCGACCTCACCCGCGCCTACCTCGCGCGGGCCGCACGCGGCGGCGTGCGCCACGCCGAGGTCTTCCTCGACCTGCAGGCGCACACCGGTCGGGGGGTGCCGGCCCCGGTGGTGCTGGGCGGGGTGAGCGAGGCGCTGTCGGCGGGGCAGGAGGAGTATGGCGTCACCACCGGGCTGATCCTCACCTTCCTGCGGCACCTGCCGGGGGAGCAGGCCACGGCAGCGCTGCGCGAGGCCCTGGCCACGGGGGTGCCGCTGCTGGGGGTGGGCCTGTGCTCGGCCGAGACCGGGTCCGCCGCGCCCTTCCGGGAGGCCTTCGAGCTGGCCGCGGCGCACGGGCTGCACCGGGTCGCCCACGCCGGGGAGGAGGGACCGGCCGCCAACGTCACCGAGGTGCTCGACGTGCTCGGGGTGGAGCGGGTCGACCACGGGATCCGCGCGCTCGAGGACGACGCGGTCGTGGAGCGTCTCGCGGCCGAGGGGATCCCGCTGACGATGTGCCCGCTGTCCAACGTGCGCCTGCAGGTGATCGACTCGCTGGAGCGCTACCCGGTGCGCGAGCTGCTGTCGCGCGGAGTGGTGGTGACGGTCAACAGCGACGACCCCGCCTACTTCGGCGGGTACGTCGACGACGTCTACCGCGAGCTCACGTCCGCCCTCGGGCTGAGCACCGAGGAGGTCGCCACCCTGGCGCGCAACAGCGTCCGGGCCGCGTTCGTGGGGGACGCCCGGCCGCGAGCTGGAGGCGGAGGTCGAGGCCTGGCTGCGGGGCGAGGCCCGGTGAGCGGTCCGCAGCGGGATGGGTCGCCGGAGCAGCCGTCGGACCGGACACAGGACCGGCTGCAGGAACGGACGCAGGAGAGCGACGACGAGCGCTGGCTGGTCGTCGACGGGCGACGCTGGCGTCGTCAGGACCCGGCCCTCCCGGCCGAGGTGGCGCGCCGGCTGCTGTCGCACCTGGGTCGGGGCCGTTCGGCGGTGAGGGCGCACAAGGCCGCGGGTCAGGATCCGGCGCCCGCCCGGCGCCGGGTGGACCTGGCCAAGCACGGGCTGGGGGAGCGCGGCACACCGTGGTGGGAGCAGACCGGGGCGCAGCGACGCGCCCGGTGGGAGGACGCGCTCGCCCGGCTGGATCAGCTGGACGGTCCGGACGCCGACGCCGACGCCGACGCCGACGCCGACGCCGACGCCGACGCTGACGAAGCCGAGCGCTAGGACGCCCGGCTGCCCCGGCGCCACCAGCCACCGCCGTAGAGCGCCCACACCACCAGCAGCGGCTGGAAGAAGAGCCGCACCAGCCGCTTGCGGTCGGTGTCCAGCCCGAAGGCGTCGGTCCCCTCGACGTACTGCGCGACGTTCCCGGGGAAGATGACGACGAAAAAGGCAGCCAGCAGACCGCCGAGAAGCCTCTTGTGCCGCGGGAGGGCGATGAAGGAGGCCCCCAGCGCGATCTCCACGACCCCTGAGCCCACGACCGTCAGGTCCTCGTCCAGCGGGAACCACTCGGGCACCTGCGCCTGGAACTCCTCGCGCTGACTGGTGAGGTGCAGCACCCCCGCTCCGACCATGGCTGTTCCGAGAGCAAGACGGGCGAGCGTGCGCAGCGCGGACATGGGCCGAGTCTAGGAGGGGGGCTGCGCTACCCTGCCACCGCGGGCTGCGGGAACCGTCGACAGGACGCGCACCCGGGGTGATGGCGGTCGGACGAAGAAGGGTGGGGCCATGGAGAGCGAGCGGGAGGTCCACCTCGACCCCCGGCTCCCCGACCGGCTGCTGCCGATGGTGCGGCAGCGGCTGATGGTGACCTTGCGCCCCTCCGAGATCGTGCTGGGCATGTTCTCGGTCGCCCGGTTCCGCCGGGCGGTCTCCGTGCTGGTGGTGACCGACCTGCGACTGCTCACGCTGGGGGAGTCGGCTGAGGGTATGACGATCGTCGACGAGCTGCTGCGGGCGGACGTGACGGACGTCAGGATCGAACGCAAGAGGGCGTTCAGCACCGGTGAGGTCACCGCGACGACGAGCGGGGGAGCCGTGGGACTGGGCATGCTCAACTACGACGACTCGACCTTCCTCCGGCTGGAGGAGGTGCTCGCCGCGCGGGCCGACGGCACGGCCCCGCCGATCCCGGTGCCGGGGTCGGCGACGGCGTCGGGCGCGGAGGTCGTCGACGAGCCCCGCACGGTCCTCGGCATGCCACGCCCACCGTCCGGTCACCCGCTCGTGGTGCACCTCACCGCGCTGGCCGACCTGCACGGGCGGGGCGCCCTCACCGACGAGGAGTTCGCCCTGGCCAAGGCGCGGCTGCTGGCCGACCCCGAGGGCCCGCACTCCTGACCCACGCCCCCGAATGCCTCCGGCGTCACAGACCCCAGCGCGACGGGCCCCGGCGCCACGGTCCACGGCACCGACGAGGTCAGAGGAGCAGGACGTTCCACACGCCGAGGGCGAGCACCAGGACCAGGTCGACCGCGAGCACGGAGCGGGTCACGCGATGCAGCGACAGGGGCGGGTCCGCCCCGGCGCCCGCCCCGACCCCCGCAACACCCCCGGTACCGGCGGGCACGCTGCGCACGGCCAGGAGCACCCTGGCCGGGGAGGCCATGGTCAGCAGTCCGGCCGCGGCGTTCTGGACCCCGACGAACGCCACCACGGACACGCCCAGACCCTCGGCCACCGCCCCCTGGGCCGCGGCGAACATGGCGTTCGCGCCCGCACCGGACCCGGTGAGGAAGCCGCCGAAGGCGCCCACGGCAGGCCCGAGGAACAGGCCCAGCGACCCGGTGGCCTCGACGGCCCGGCCCAGCGGCTCGGTCAGGCCCCCCAGGACCATGAGGACCCCGAGCAGGAGGAAGGCCGCGGTCGGCAGGGCCGTCTGCCGGCCCAGGTGCGCGACCTCGTGGACCAGCCCCCGCGCCGCCGCCCCGTCGACGTCGAGCCGGCGCACGGCCACCACCCCGGCGACGACGAGCCAGACGGCGGGGGAGGCGAGGACGGCCCCGGCCCCGGAGAGGTCGAGGACGGAGACCGCCACCGTGCTCAGCAGGATCCCGACCAGCAGCACGGTGTAGGGCACGAGGGCTCGACGGACCTCGCGCGGCAGGGTCACCGTGGTGCCGTGGGCGCGGCGCCAGGCGAGGTGGGCCAGGACCGCCAGCAACCCGCCGAGGGCGCCGGAGGGCGCCATACCGACCAGGACGCTGGAGCCGAGGATGCCCGCGCCCAGGACGAGCCCGGAGGCGACGCCCGCAAGGACCGCCCCGGGGGTTCGGCCACCGGGGACCATCAGCACCGCGGCGACGCCCACCCCGACGGTCACCACCAGGTTGGGCCACGCGGTCGCGAGCCCCATCGCGTCCGCGCTCTCCCCGACGAGCCGGCCGGCCACGATGGTCCCGGGGCCCAACGCCCCCCACGGGACGGCGCACAGCCCCAGCAGCCCGAGCACCGCGGACCGGTGCGCGCTGAAGCCGGCGGCGGCCAGCAGGGGGACGCCGACCAGGACCCCGACCCCGAAGCCGGTGACCGACTCCGCGAACGGCGTGACCCCGTGCACGACCAGCAGGGCCGTGGCGACGGGGCCTCCGGTGAGCCGGCCCAGCCATCCCGCCAGGACGTCCTGGGCGCCGGAGACCCCCAGCACCCGGGCCAGGGCGATCCCCGCCACGATGATGACGAGGACCTCGACCGCGGTGGGCAGCCACGCGACCAGCCCGGGCAGCACCTCCTCGGCGCGCTCGTCGAGGACCGTGAGGACGAGCAGGCCGGCGAGGACGATCCCCGCCGTCGCCGCCCGCAGCGCCGGCACCCGGAGCGCGAGCAGGACGGAGACGACGAGGAGGGGAAGGGCGGCCAGCGCCGCCTCGGCCGCCCAGGTCACGAGCCGGTATGCGGTGGGAAGGCTCCGCGCATCGGCGCCGCGGCGCGGCGCACGGCCTGCTCCGGTGTCTCGCCCGGCCGCAGGTAGCTCTCACCCTCGGCAGCCACGCCGGGGCCACCCGCGTCTCGCCGTCGTGCGGCCTCCGCGGCGGCCAGGTCCTCCAGGGTGTCGTACCGGCCGTCGAGAAGGCCCAGCGCCAGCGCCTCCTCGCACGCGACGACATGACGGCCGTCGACGAGCCGTTCCGCCTCGTCGGCACCCACCAGCTGGTGCAGCCGCCAGCGGGTGAGGTCGTCCAGGGTCATCCCGTGGGTGCCGAAGGGGAAGACGAGCGACGGGGCGCCGATCGCGACCCGGCGGTCGCAGGCGAGCATGATCTCCACCCCGCCGCCCGCGCGCCACCCTCCACGACGGCCACGACCTCCCGACCGGTGGTGTGCAGCGACAGAAGGCACTCCACCACCCCGGAGACGAAGTCGTCAGCATGCTCCGGCGACTCCCGAGCCCAGCGCAGCGCTCCCAGGTCGGCCCCGGAGCAGAAGTAGCCGCCCGCTCCGACCACGTAGAGCGGCTCGCCCTCGGACGGCGCACCAGCCCCGGGCGGCGATGCACCCGCACGGCCCCGCTCGTCGGCCGACCGCAGGAGCGAGCCGAGCGCGCGCCACATCGGCAGGGTCAGCGCGTTGCGGCGCTCGGGGCGGTCCAGGACGATCGTCTCGCCCAGGGACGTCTGCTCGATGCGCACCACGCGGACATCCTGCCCCACGCATCAGGCCTCGCCCGGGGAGGGCCGGCGTCGGCTCAGGGCGTCGGACGGCCGGACGGGGTGCCTGGGACGGCGACGGGGATCGCGTGCACGCCCCCGTCGACCCGCAGCACGAGCACCTGACCGTCGCCACCCCCGGCCCCCGTGGTCGGGGCGGGGAGGGCCTCCAGCGCCGCGACGACCTCGGCGGCGGACGGGCCGGCGGACCCGTCCAGCGGTGCCCACTGCTGCAGCTCGCTCCCCGTCCGACCGCCCACGGCGGCCAGCTCGGAGCGGGACAGCGCACCGACGAGCAGGACACGGCGGCGCGCGGGCGAGGTGGCGGGGTGGACCGTGATCTGCTCGGACTCCTCGCGGTCGGCCCGGAAGATCGTCCAGTGGTAGGCCGACAGCAGCGAGGTGGTGAGCAGGATCCCCAGCGGGAAGCGGATGCGGCGCAGCGTCTCCACGCCCGCCTCGCCCGCCAGCACGTCGGTCAGCACGAGGTAGACCAGCACGAGGAGCGAGACCACGGCGGCGATCCCCATGACGCCGAAGAGCACGAGCAGGTAGGTGCGGCGGGTCACCGACCGCAGCTCACCGGCCGGGTCGGCTCCCCGGGCGCCCTGCGCGAGCCGCCAGTGCCACAGCCACAGCGGGATCCCCACCGCCAGCAGCACCAGGGCAGCCAGCAGGGTGTTGACCGCGCTGCCCTCGACGACCAGGTCACCACCCGCGGCGATCGCCTCGACGACCGTGACGAGCACCATGACCAGGCCGCCGGCGGCGGCGAGCAGGCCGACGGCGGACATGAGGTACTCGTAGACGCGCCGGACCTCGGTGCGTTCGCCCGCACGCCCGGCCTCCAGGACGGCCTGGTGGTACCACCAGACCACCAGCCCCGCGACGGCCGCGCCGAAGGTGGCGGGGGCGGCGGCGAAGTGCTCGGTCGCCTCGCTCGTGCGGGGGTCGCCCACCAGCCAGACGAGCACCTGGTGCAGCACGACGCTGAGCGAGGTCACCGCCAGCAGCAGGCCACCGCCGACGCCCGCGAGCAGGACCAGCGTCAGCCACCCGGTCGTGCGCGGCCCCCGGACGAGGTCGAGGAGCCAGTGGACGGTCCAGGCCGCCGCCCCCACGAGCAGCAGGGCGCCGGCGCGCAGCAGGGGATCGGCGTCGCTGCCGACGATCGACTCGCCCTGCAGCCCGGTCAGCAGCCGGAAGGAGGCCCCGACCAGCGCGGCCAGCCCGTAGGTGGCCACCGCCAGGCCGACGAGGGCGGACAGCAGGTCCCGCAGCCGCAGATGCTCCCGCGGCGTGCCCTGGCGGCCCCACCACAGGTGCCCGCCCCACACCACCGTCCAGACGACGGCCAGGGCGACGGGGCTCCCGGTGAGCTCCCGGACGCCCGTCAGCGCCCAGAGGGTCTGGGTCCAGCCCACGACGGCGGTGACCAGCGCGACGAGGCCGGCCAGGGTCAGGTAGGCCGCCCAGCCCAGCGAGGCGAGCTCGCGCCGGTCGGCGGCCGCCCGCCGCCACGTCCACCACGCCAGACCGAGCCACAGCGGCAGGGCGATGAGGGTGAAGGTGAGCTGGAGCGCGAGGGTGCTCTCGTCCCGCGCCACGACGTCCCCGCCGACGAGACGGTCCAGGCCGCGGCCGAGCAGGCCGGTGACCCCCGAGGCCGCGGCGACCAGCAGGCCGAGCAGCAGGAGGTACTGGAAGAAGCGGCGCACCGACTGGCCGGAGCTGCCGGGCGCGGCGTGCGGGTCGGCCTCGTGACGGCGGCGGACGAGCACGACCACGCCCACGACCGCTGCGACAAGGGCCAGCGGGAGGAGCAGGCCGACGATCATGGACGCCACCCCTCGCCGCAGCCGTACATGGGCCAGGGTGCTCCGGTGATGGCCCAGTCGACGGAGCCGTCGGACCGGGCCAGGCGGAAGGTCTCCTCCTGGGTCCACTCACCCTGGAAGGGACCGTCACCGCCGCGGACGAAGTCGAGGCGGACCGTGGCACGGTCGCCGTCGGTCCTGCTGTCCCGCAGCACGACCCGGTTGGCAGGCTCGGCGAAGGCCTGCTCCAGGTCCTCGACGGTGCACCCGGAGTCGGCGGCGAGGTGGGCGGCGGCCGCGTCCACGTCACCGTCGTACACGGCCGCGACGTAGTCCTGCACCACCGCCTCGGGGGAGCCCGGCGGCAGGTCGGCCCGGTCGCGGGTCGCCGAGACGACCCCGGCCACGACGGCCAGCAGCACGAGGACGCCCACCACGACGGCCAGCACCTTCCCGGCCCGACTGTTCATACCGCCATCGTCCCACCTCAGCGGGCGTGCGTGGGGGAGATCACGGGGGTGACGTGCGTCATCCCCGCGGGTGCTCAGCGGCGGCCGCGACCCCCGCCGGAGGAGGTGGAGAAGGCGACGACCGACCCGCCGGAGCTGGCTGCCGCGCGCCGACCGCCGGAGCGCGACTGCCCCTGGCCCCCGGCCTGACCACGGCGGTCCGCACCGGCCTGGGACCGGCCCCGACCCTGCCCGCCAGCGCCCTGACGACCGGTGCGCTGGCCCGACCCCCCGCGCGAGGAGGAGGGGGCGCCGGAGGACTGGCCCCGGCCGCGCCCCCCACCGCCGCCGGAGCCGCCGCGGCCCGGACGGGACGAGCCCTGGGGCGGGACCTCGACGGCATACCCGCCCGGCACGAGCGTGCGCTCACCGGGAGCCAGGTCGCTCAGCAGCGGGTGACGACGGTCGACGCGCGTGGTGACCGGCTTGATGCCGGCCGCGCGGGTCAGGGACCGGACGTCGCGGACCTGGTCGTCGGTCATGAGCGTGACCACGGTGCCCTCGTTGCCGGCGCGCGCGGTGCGGCCGGAGCGGTGCAGGTAGGCCTTGTGCTCGACCGGCGGGTCGGCGTGGACGACCAGGGCGACGTCATCGACGTGGATGCCGCGGGCGGCGATGTCGGTCGCGACCAGGGTGGGGGCCTGGCCGGAGGAGAAGGCGTCCAGGTTGCGGACGCGGGCGTTCTGGCTGAGGTTGCCGTGCAGGTCCACCGCGGGGACGCCGGCCGCGTTGAGCTGCTTGGCCAGCTTCTTGGCGCCGTGCTTGGTACGGGTGAACATGATGACCTTGCCGGGGGCGGCCCCCAGGTCGGTGAGCACGTGCACGCGCTCGGCGGCGTCGACGTGCAGCACGTGGTGGGTCATCGCGGAGACCGGCGACTGGGCGGAGTCGGCATGGTGGGTCACCGGGGCGTCCAGGTAGCGCTTGACGAGCACGTCGATGGCGCCGTCGAGGGTGGCCGAGAAGAGCATGCGCTGACCGCGACGGGGGGTGCGGTCCAGGAGGCGCTTGACGGCGGGCAGGAAGCCCAGGTCGGACATGTGGTCCGCCTCGTCGAGCACGGTGACCTGGATGTGGCCCAGGTCGACGTGGCCCTGACCGATGAGGTCCTCGAGGCGGCCCGGCGTGGCGACGAGGACGTCGACGCCGGCCTGCAGGGCGCGGACCTGAGGGTTCTGGCCGACGCCGCCGAAGATGGTGAGGGTGGACAGGCCGGCCACCTGGGCCAGCGGGGCCAGCGACTCCTCGATCTGACGGGCCAGCTCCCGGGTGGGGGCCAGCACGAGGGCCCGGGGGGCACGGCCCCGGCGCGCGGTGGCGGCCCGGTCGGCCATGAGGCGCGTCGTGAGCGGCAGCAGGAAGGCGTAGGTCTTGCCGGAGCCGGTGCGGCCGCGGCCCAGGACGTCCCGGCCCGCGAGCGAGTCGGGGAGGGTGGCGGCCTGGATGGGGGTGGGGCTGGTGATCCCGCGCTCGTTCAGCGCCGAGAGCAGGGAAGCGGGCACGCCGAGGTCGGCGAAGCTGGAGGTCACAGAGAGAGTCTTTCGAGACGTATGCGGCGTCTCACCCGGCGCGCAGGCCCGGGGGCGGCGCGACCTTAGCCGGCCCGTTGGGGGCCGGCATGATCAAGCGCCCCGAGGTGAGACGGTGCGAGGGCGCTGGGACCATCGTACCTGCTCAGGGTCTCGTGGGCCTATTCGGACGCGCCGGGTCCGACCGCGGCGACGGGTGCGGCGGCCGGCACGCCCGACCCGTCCCGCTTGTCACCGGTCTCGGGCAGCTCGACCGGGACCCCGCTGCTCGCGGCGGCCCGCGGGGGTGCCGCGCCGGCCCACCCGAGCATCAGGGCGCCCTCGCCCCGCAGGAAGCGGTGGCACCGGACACCACCGGTCGCGCGACCCTTGGCGGGGTAGGCCCACAGGTCGGTGACCTTGACCGATCCCGGCTCCGAGCCGGGCAGGGCCCCGGCCGGCCCGGCGACCGTGACGACGGCGTTCTCGACGGCGGGGTCGACGGCGGTGAAGGACACGACGCTCGCCCCGGGCGAGAGCTTCATCCCGGCGACGCCACCGCCCGACCGCCCCTGGGGGCGGACGACCGCGGCGGGGAAGTGCAGCAGCTGGGCGTCGGAGGAGATGAGGACCAGCGACTCCTCCCCGGTGCCCAGCTCGACCGCACCGACGACGGTGTCCCCGTCCTTGAGCCCGACCACCTCGAACACCTCCCGGTTGGACGGGTAGTCGGGGTTGACCCGCTTGACCACCCCCTGGGCCGTGCCCAGCGCCAGCCCCGCGCCGTCGCCGGTGAGGGTGCACAGGGTCAGCGCCTTCTCCCCCGGCGGTAGGTCGAGGTAGGCCGACAGGGGGGCGCCGCCGGAGAGGTCGGGGGAGTCGGCGGTGGGCGGAAGGGTGGGCAGCTCGACGACCGAGAGGCGGTGCACCCGCCCCGCGCTGGTGACCACGCCCACGTGCCCGCGGGCGGTGGTGAGGACGCTGGACAGGAGCACGTCGTGCTTCTTGCGGCGCCCACCGGTGCCGAGCTCCTCGCCGCTCGTCGTGCGGGCCAGCAGCCCGGTGGAGGAGAGCAGCACCCGGCACGGGTCGTCCGCCACCTCGAGGTCGGCGCCCGCGGCCGACCGGCCGGCGGCCAGGGTGGCGGCGGACGACATACCCTGCGCCCCGGAGGACTCGAGCAGGACGGTGCGGCGCTGGGTGCCGTGCTCCCGAGCGACCTCGGCCAGCTCGTCGGAGACCACGGTGAGGAGCAGCTGCCGGTCGGCGAGGATCGCCTGCAGCCGCTCGATCTCACGCTGCAGCTCGTCGCGCTCGGTCTCCAGCTCGAGGCGGGAGAACTTCGTGAGCCGGCGCAGCTGCAGGTCCAGGATGTGGTTGGCCTGGATCTCGGAGAGGTCGAAGACCTGCATCAGGCGGGTGCGGGCGGTGGCGACGTCCTCGGCGGCGCGGATGAGCTGGATGACCTCGTCGATGTCGAGGATCGCGACGAGCAGGCCCTCGACCAGGTGGAGGCGGTCCTGCTTCCTGCCCAGCCGGTGCTCGGTGCGCCGGCGCACGACGTCGGTGCGGAAGTCGACGTAGACCTGGAGCAGCTCGCGCAGGCCCAGCGTGCGGGGCTGCCCCTCGACCAGGGCCACGTTGTTGATGCCGAAGGACTCCTCCATCGGGGTCAGCCGGTAGAGCTCCTCGAGCACCGCCTCGGGGTTGAAGCCGGTCTTGATCTCGATGACCAGCTGCATGCCCTTGGTGCGGTCGGTCAGGTCGATGATGTCGGAGATGCCCTGCAGCTTCTTGGACTGCACCAGCTGCTTGACCTTCTCGATCACCTTCTCCGGGCCGACGAGGTAGGGCAGCTCGGTGACGACGATGCCCTTCTTGCGGGCCGTGACGTTCTCGATCCGTGCGCTGGCGCGGGTGCGGAAGGAGCCGCGTCCGGACTCGTAGGCCTCCCGGATGCCGTCGAGCCCCACGATCCGCCCACCCAGTGGCAGGTCGGGGCCGGGCACGAAGCGCATGAGGGCGTCCAGGTCGGCCTCGGGGTGGGCGATGAGGTGCCGGGCGGCACCGACGACCTCCACGAGGTTGTGCGGCGGCATGTTGGTCGCCATCCCGACCGCGATGCCGGTCGCCCCGTTGACGAGCAGGTTGGGGTAGGCGGCCGGTAGCACCTCGGGCTGGAGGAGCTGGTCGTCGTAGTTGGGGACGAAGTCGACGGTGCTCTCGTCCAGGCTCGCCGTCATGAGCAACGCGGCCGAGGCCATCCGGGCCTCGGTGTAGCGGCTGGCGGCGGGGCCGTCGTCGAGGGAGCCGAAGTTGCCGTGCCCGTCCACCAGCGGGAGCCGCATGGTGAACGGCTGCGCCATGCGCACCATCGCGTCGTAGATCGCGGTGTCCCCGTGCGGGTGGTACTTACCCATGACCTCGCCCACCACGCGCGAACACTTGACGTGACCACGGTCGGGGCGCAGCCCCAGCTCGGTCATGGCGTAGAGGATCCGGCGCTGGACCGGCTTGAGCCCGTCGCGGGCGTCCGGGAGGGCGCGGGAGTAGATGACCGAGTAGGCGTACTCCAGGAACGCGCCCTCCATCTCCTCCTGGACGTCGACCTCGACGATCTTCTCCTCGACATCGAAGAGGTCCTCGCTCTGCGGGCGCGTGCGGCGGCGGGCCATGGGTCGGTCGTGCTCCTGTGCTGGGGTCCTCGAGGGCGTGCGGTCCGCCTCAGGGTATGCGGTGCGCCCCGGCAGGCCGCGCAGGCGCGGCCCGTCCCGGGCCGCCGGTCCCTTGCGCGACAAGGTAGAGGGGAGTACCTTGTGACGCATGGCAGCGTCCCAGGCGGTGACCCAGCTCCGCAGAGGAGTGCTGGAGCACTGCGTCCTGGCGCTGCTGCAGGACGAGGAGCGCTACGGCTACGACCTCGTCACCGAGCTCGCGCAGGCCGGCCTGCTCGCGAGCGAGGGCACCATCTACCCGTTGCTCAGCCGGCTGCGTAAGGAGGAGCTCGTGCGCACCTCCTGGCGGGAGTCACCGAGCGGGCCGCCCCGCCGGTACTACTCGCTCACGCCCCAGGGTCGGACGGCGCTCGCCGAGTTCACCCGGTCCTGGACCGACTTCGCGCGTGCCGTCGACCGCATGCTCACCCGGAAGGGGTCAGGATCATGAGAACAGCCCTGGAGCACCCGTTGGTGCTGGACTACCTGAACCGGCTGCACGCCGAGACCGTGCGGCTGCCCGTCCCCGAGGGGCGGGAGCTGGAGGCGCAGATCCGCGAGCACCTCGTGGCGGCCCTGCCGCCTGAGCCCGCCGAGAGCGAGGTGCGCGACGTCCTCGACCGGCTCGGCGACCCCGTCGACCTCGTGGACGCGGCCGGTGGCGCGGGACCAGGTGAGGGGCCGACGTTCCACGCGGAGCGACCCGACGCCTGGCGCGAGGTCGGCGCGCTGGTCGGCCTGGTCGGCGGGACCCTGCTCTTCTGGCTGCCGCTGGTCAACGTCGTGCTGTGGGTCGGGGGCCTCGTGCTGCTCGTCCTGTCCCGCCGCTGGAGCGTGACCGACAAGGTGTGGGGTGCGTTGGTGCTGGGCCTCGCGCCCTGGATCGCGATCGTCGCGGGCGCGTTGGCGTTCGTCACGACCGGTGAGGTGTGCCAGACCGACGCCGCCGGCAACACCGCGTGCAGCGATGGCGGCGACGGGGGTCTCACGGCCCTGAACGTCGCCGCCATCGCCCTGACCGTGGGCTTCGTCGGGCTCTACCTGTGGACCCTCGTCCGGCTCGTGCGCCGGGCGGCGAGGTCAGGGTCTGCGGGCCGTTCCGGGCTCGCGGACCCTGACCTCGCCTGAGGGCCGCGGTCAGCCGTCACGCAGGTCCGACACCGTCGTCATCGTGTAGCCGTTCGCCCGCAGGATGCTCACGATCTGGGGCAGGGCGTCCGCGGTGCGGAAGCCCCCGAGGTGGGCCAGCACGATCGTCCCCGAGGGGGGCAGGGGGCTGGTGGTCCGGGCCACGATCTGCGCGGTCGTCGTGTCCGGGTCCCAGTCGATGGTGTCGCGGCCCCAGTAGACCGTGATGGGGTAGCCGACCGCCGCGGCCTGGTCGCGGACCCAGGCGTTGTGGGAGCCGTACGGCGGCCGCCACAGCGGGCGGATCTCCATACCGGCCAGGCGCTGGAGCACGGGCTGCGCGTTCGCGATCTCGCTGCGCACGAAGGCCTGGGTCATCGGCACGGCGCAGGGGGCGGCGCTGGGCGAGCCTCCACCACCGTTGACCAGGTCGCAGTGGTGGACCGTGTGGTTCCCGACCTCGAAGAGCTCGGGGTGGGCGGCGATCCTGGCCATCACCCGACGTCCCTCGGTCGTGTCCGCCATGATGCTCGTCGGGAAGAAGGTCGTGCACACCTGGTGCTCGACGAGGAAGTCGACGATGCCCGTCGCCCCCGCCAGGTTGCCGCCCATGTCCAGGGTGAAGGCCATCTTCTTGCTGGTCGTGCCGGGCACGGTGCTGAGCACCTGCTGGGACCCGCCGAGGAGGGTCGGGCCGGCCCAGCAGACCCCGCGCTCGCGCTGGGCCGCCCGGGCCACGTCGATGGACAGCACGCCGGTGCCACCCAGCAGGTAGGCCGTGGTCGGGGTGATCCGGTCCAGCTCGCCGGAGCCCGGCAGGCTGCTCGTGCGGGCCAGGAGGATCGGGCCGCGGGTGATGCGGGAGGCAGGAACGCCGGCCAGGGCGTCGGGGTAGTCGGTGCCGGTGGCGATGGTCACGCCGGGGCGGTCCGGGCCGAAGACCCGCTGCGACACGGCGAGCGCGGTGGCGTAGCGGTCCGCGCCGGAGATCCGTTCGGTCGTGGCGATCGTTCGCAGCTGGGCTGCGGCGGCATCGGAGACCGCGCTGGTGCCACCGACGAGCATGATCCGCGACGGGTCCAGCCGGTCGATCTCGGCCAGCACGGCGGAGGGCACGGAGCTGGTGTCGCTGAGCAGCACCGGGGCGTTCTGCACCACGGCCGCGGCGCCGCCGGACAGGGCGTCCGGCCAGTTCCGCCCCGTGGAGACGTAGACGGTGTCCGCGCCACCGGGGAAGGCGCTCCTGCTCACGGCGACGGAGGTGCCGAAGCGGTCCGTCCCGGAGACCCGGGTGACCGTGCCGGTGGTGTAGGAGCGCAGGGCGGCCAGCACCGTGTCACCGACGACGGCGGAGCCGCCGACGACGACGATGCGGCCCGGGCGCAGCCGGGTCAGCTCCGTGGCGGTCGCGGACGGGATGCCGGTCTGGCGCACGAAGAGCACGGGGGCACCACCGCGGGCGGCGGCCGGGCCGGCGCTCAGGGCGTCGGCGAAGGAGCCGCCGGCCGCGACGTAGACGACCGGCACACCGGCGGCCGTGAACTCGCGCGAGATCGCGGTCGCGGTCGCGTACCGGTCCGACCCCGCGAGCCGTTCCACGGTGAAGTCGAGGTCACCGTCCTGGATGGTCGGGGCCTGGGGGACCGGTGCGGCCGCCGTCACCGTGGGGGAGGCGGTCGCCCCGAGGCCGGGCGCCAGGCTCACGCCCAGCGCACAGACCAGGGCGGTCAGGACGGGTCGGACCTTCATGGCACGCTCCTTCGCTCTCGCGGGGCACCCCTGCGGACCCCGCTACCTGGATGTCGTCGCGGCCGGGCAGAAGGTTCAGATCCCGGTGGCAGAGATCCCGGCTCGCTATCGTCGGTCCCGTGACGAGGTACGCGGCCCTGCTGCGGGGAATCATGCCGAGCAACCCGGCGATGGCCAACGATCGGCTGCGCGGGGTCCTGCACGACCTCGGTATGGAGCAGGTCGCCTCCGTCCTGGCCAGCGGCAACCTCGTCTTCACCGCGCCGGAGCAGGACGTGCCGACCTTGGAGGCCACGGTGCAGCAGGCGCTGCACGAGACGCTGGGCATCCCCGGCGGGACGATCATCCGGTCCCTGGAGGAGCTGCGGGCCCTGCTGGACAGCGACCCCTTCCCGGGCCTCACCCACGGGCGGGGGACCTACCTCACCGCCACCTTCGTCAAGGACGGCGCCGCACCACCGACCGATCTGTCGGAGTGGGCCGACCCCGCCTCCGGCGTGGTGGGCTTCGACGCCGAGGCCCGCGCCTTCCTCGCGGTCACCGACAACTCCGTCGAGGGACGGACCACGGAGTTCATGGCCTGGCTGGACCGGACCTACGGGCGGGACATCACGACCCGGACCTGGCTCACCGTGCAGCGGATCGTCCGCCGCCTCGAGAACCCCTGACCCGCAGGAGCGCGCTGCGGCCGGTGTGGTTGGGTGAGCGGCATGAGCAGCGGTGACGTGCGCCTCCTCGACGCTGGCCAGGTGCGGGACCACCTCGACCCGACCGAGCTGGTCGCCGCCCTGCGGACGGCCTTCTCCGACCCCGGCACCACGGTGGTGCCGGACCGGGTCACGATGCCGCTGGACGAGAGCGTCGGCACCTCGCTCCTGCTCAAGCCGGCGTGGCGCCGCGACGGGCTGCTCGGGGTCAAAGTCACGACCCACCACCCGGACAACGGACGTCGCGGCCTCCCGGCCATCCACGCGCTCTACGCCGTCCACGACGCCGCCACGGGTGCCCCGCTGGCGGTCCTGGACGGCACGGAGCTCACCCGGTGGCGCACCGCCGCCGCCAGCGCGCTGGCCGCCGACCTGCTGGCGCCCCGGCGCGTCCGCGAGCACCTGCTCGTCGGGAGCGGCAACGTCAGCGCGGCCCTGCCGGCCTGCTACGCCACGGTCCGGGACGTGGCACTGACCCGCGTCTGGGCCCGGCGGCACGAGCAGGCGGAGTCGCTCGCGCGTCAGCTGCGCGAGGAGGGCGTGGCCGCCGAGGCCGTCGCCCCCGGGGTCGAGGCCCTCCGGGAGGCGGTCCGCCGGGCCGACGTCGTCTCGTGCGCGACCTCCGCCACCAGCCCGCTCGTCCTGGGCGAGGACGTCGGTCCCGGCACGCACGTGGACCTCATCGGCTCCTTCACGCCCGGCATGGTGGAGGCGGACGAGGCGCTCGTCACCCGGGCGCGGGTCTTCGTCGACATCGAGGCGGCGGTGCACGAGTCCGGTGACCTGGCCGGACCCGTCGCCCGCGGGGCGCTGCGCGCGTCCGACATCCTGGGGACCCTGGCCGACCTGGCCTCGGGCCGCCGCCCGGGCAGGGAGCACGACGACGAGGTCACGGTCTTCAAGTCCGTGGGCACCTCCCTGGAGGACCTCGTCGCCGCCGAGGTGGTCCTGCGTCGCGCCGGCGGAGGGGACGATGAGCCTGCCTGACGTGGCCGAGCGCTACCTGGAGCTGCTCGCCGAGGACCGGCCCGTCGAGGACCTCGAGGGTCTGCTGCGCCGCGAGCTCGACGCGGGGGCCGACGAGGGTGCGCTCGTGCGCGTCCACGACCTGGCGCTGCGGGTCCACTCCCTGCGGCAGACCGGGCGCCGTCGGGAGTCCGAGCTGGTGGCCCTCCACGAGACCGTCTCCGACCTGGCGGCGCTCAAGGACCTCGACGACGTCCTGGAGGCCATCGTGCGCCGGGCCCGCACCCTGCTCGGGGCCGACGTGTCCTACCTCTCGCTCAACGACGACGACGCCGGGCACACCTACATGCGGGTCACGCAGGGCATCCACTCCGAGCAGTTCCGCCACGTCCGGCTCGACTTCGGGGAGGGCCTGGGCGGCCTGGTCGCCCAGACCGCCCGGCCCTACGCCACGGCCGACTACTTCAACGACGCCCGGTTCTTCCACACCCGCAAGGTCGACACCGCAGTGCGGGGCGAGGAGCTCAACGCCATCGTGGCCGTGCCCCTCCTGCTCGGCCGGACCGTCATCGGGGTGCTCTACGCCGCCAACCACGACCACCGGGGCTTCGGGCGCGAGGACATCAACCTGCTAAGCAGCTTCGCCGGTCACGCGGCCCTGGCGATCGACAACGCGCGCCGTACGCAGGAGAGCGCCGCCGCCGTGGCGGACCTGCAGGAAGCGGGGGAGCTGCTGCGCCGCTCCGCCGAGCAGTCGCAGCGGGCCGCCGACGCGCACGACCGGCTCGCCCACGTGGTGCTGCAGGGCGGGGACCTCAGCGACGTGGCGAAGGAGCTGGGGGAGGTGCTGGGGGAGCCGGTCCTCGTCCTGGACGCCCAGGGCGCGACCCTGGCCACCAGCGACCCCGCGTGGGAGCCCGGCCCGGCCGGCGCCGATCTCGTCGCCCAGGCGCTGCGGGACAACCGCACCCACGTCGGCGACGGGCTCAGCGTGTCACCGGTGTGGGCCGGAGGGGCGCCGATGGCGGCGGTCCTCATGGACTCCGAGGTGGACAACCTGAACCGGCGCATCCTGGAGCGCGCGGCCGGCACCGCCGCGCTCATCATGGCCGTCCAGCGCAACGTGGCCGAGACCGAGTCCCGGATGCGCGGCGACCTTCTCGTGGACCTGCTCCTGGGGCGCGCCGGACGGGGTCGTTGGCGGCGCGCGCCAGCGTGCTCGGCGTCGACCTCGCCCGGCCGCACGCGGTGGTCGTGGCCGCCGGGGCGGACCCGGTGGCGGTCCAGTGGGCCAAGGACCACGCCGCCGCAGGTGGGGGCCTGTGCGCCGAGGTCGGGGACCGCGTGGTCCTGGTGCTGCCCGGGCAGGACGCCGTCGGGGCCGGCCGGTATGTCGTCGACCGCGCGGGCGGTGCCCCCCCGAACTCCGGGGCGAGCCAGGGACGCACCCGCCGGACCGTCGGACGGGCGCCCCTCACCGCCGGTGTCGCCGGCCCCGTCACCGGAGTGGAGGGGGTCCGGTCCGCGTACGACGAGGCGACCAGCTGCCTGGAGGCGCTGCTGTCGCTCGGCCGCAGGGGCGAGGTGGCCGACGCCCCCTCGCTCGGGTTCGTCGGCCTGCTCCTCGGTGGCGGTGCCCCCTCGGACTACGTGACCAGGCACCTCGGCCCCGTCCTGGACTACGACCGCGAGCGTCGCACGGCGCTGCTGGAGACGCTGGCCGCCTGGCTGGCCGAGGACCGCCACCTGGGTCGGACGGGCGAGCGCCTGCACGTGCATCCCAACACCGTCACCCAGCGGCTGGACCGGATCGGGCAACTCCTGGGGAACGGCTGGCAAGGTCCTGACCGCCTGCTCGAGCTGGCCCTGGCGGTCCGGCTGCGCCAGGTGCTGCGGGACTGACCCGACCTAGGCTTCGAGCATGCCCGATATCACCTGGTCCCCGACGCCGGAGAGCCTCGAGGCCGCCCGCCTCACCGGCTTCCTGCGCCGGATGGAGCAGCAGCACGGCCTGGAGCTGCCCGACTACCCCACCGCGCACGCCTGGTCGGTCCGGGAGCTGCCGGCGTTCTGGGACGGGGTGCGGGAGTTCTTCGACGTCGTCGGAGACGGCCTCCAGGACGCGCGGGCCGACGGGAGGGTGCTCGTCGAGGACCGGATGCCGGGTGCGGTGTGGTATCCCGACGCGCGGCTGAACCTCGCCGAGAACGCCCTGCGTCACGCCGCCGACCCCGCCCTGGCCGACGAGCCGGCCGTCGTGCACGTGGGCGAGGACGACACCCTCACGACCACCACCTGGGCGCAGCTGGAGCGCCAGGTCGCCTCCCTGGCCTCCCACCTGCGCCGCCTCGGCGTCGGTCCTGGCGACCGGGTGGTCGCCAGCCTGCCGAACGTGCCGGTCACCATCGTCGCCATGCTCGCGACGGCGAGCGTCGGGGCCGTCTGGGCGGTGGCCAGCCCCGACCTGTCTCCGGCGGCCACCGTCGACCGGCTCGCCCAGCTGGAGCCGGTCGTGCTCATCGGGTGCGACGGCTACGTCTTCAACGGGCGCCGGGTGGAGCTCGGCGAGCACCTGGCGGCCGTCGAGGCCGGCCTGCCCTCGGTGCGGCATACCCTGCTGGCCCGTCTCCTGGACCCCGAGGCCGACCCTGGGGACCGCACGGCCCTGGGAGCCGGGCTCAGCCGGCTCACGGCCGAGGTGGAGGCCGACCATGCCCGTGTCCCCTTCGACCACCCCCTGTGGGTCCTGTTCTCCTCCGGCACCACCGGGCGGCCCAAGGGCCTGGTCCACGGCCACGGCGGCATCACGCTGGAGGCGCTGAAGATGGTCGGGCTGCAGCAGGACGTCGGCCCGGGGGACCGCTACTTCGTCGCCGCCAACACCTCCTGGGTGGTGTGGAACCTGCTGGTCAACACCCTGGTGGCGGGTGCCTCGGTGGTGACCTACGCCGGGTCGCCCGTCCTGCGGGGACCCGGCCGCCTGTTCGAGATCCTGGAGCTGACGGGGGCGACCGCGTTCGGCACCGGCGCCGCGTACCTGCAGATGGTGCAGGGCGCCGGCCTGCGACCGGGGGAGGACCGGGATCTCCACCGCCTGCGCTCGGTGCTGTCCACCGGGTCGCCGCTCCCGGCCTCGACGTGGCGCTGGTTCCACGAGGCGGCCGCACCTGCCGCCCACCTGGGCAGCGACTCCGGCGGGACGGACATCTGCTCGATCTTCCTCGGCTCCAACCCGCTGCAGCCCGTCCACCTCGGCGAGCTGCAGGGGCCCGCCCTGGGCGTGGACGTGCAGGCCTGGGACGAGCAGGGCCGGCGCGTCGTCGGGGAGGTGGGCGAGATGGTCATCACCCGTCCGATGCCGTCGATGCCCGTCCGTCTGTGGGAGGACCCGGACGGCTCGCGCTACCGGGACGCCTACTTCGACACCTGGCCCGGCGTGTGGCGCCACGGGGACTGGGTCACCGAGACCACGCGTGGCGGCTTCGTCGTCCACGGACGCTCGGACGCCACCCTCAACCGGCAGGGGGTGCGCCTCGGGACCGCCGACATCTACGCGGCGCTGGAGGAGGTCCCGGAGGTGCGGGACTCGCTGTGCATCGGTGCCGAGCAGCCCGACGGCGACTACTGGATGCCCCTCTTCGTCGTCCTGACCGACGGGGAGACGCTGGACGACGGTCTCGAGCGCCGGATCCGGGAGGCTATCCGTCGGCGCTGCTCCGCCCGGCACCTGCCGGACGAGATCGTCCAGGCACCCCAGATCCCCGTCACCCACTCCGGCAAACGGGTCGAGGTGCCCGTCAAGCGACTGTTCAGCGGCGTGGCCCCGAGCAGCGCCGTGAACGTGCAGTCGGTGGCCAACCCGGAGGCGATGGAGTGGTTCGTCGACCACGCCCGACGCCGCCGGGAGGCTCAGGCCTCCGGGGGGTAGTCGAAGAAGCCGCGGCCGGTCTTGACCCCGAGGTCGCCGCGCGCGATGTACTCCTCCAGCACCCGCAGCTGCCGGTCGTCCAGGGTGGGGTCCTCGGCCAGGTAGTGCCGCTCGATGTCGCGCACCACGTCGAGGCCCACGCGGTCCATCAGGCCGAAGGGACCGAAGCCGGTGCCGAAGGTGAGCTGCCAGATGGCGTCGATGTCACCCGGGGTCGACACCCCGTCCGCGACGACCCGCAGGGACTCGCGCTTGATGGCCGCCCAGATCCGGTTGAAGATGAACCCGGTCGACCTGGCGTGCGCGACGAAGGTGGGGAGCCCGTGCCGGGGGAGGCGCTCCACGAGCAGGTCGATGATCGCCGGGTCGGTCGACCCGGAGCTCATGAGCTCGACCGCGTTGAGCTCGGGGGGTTGGTAGAAGTGGGTGTTGAGCAGACGCTCGGGGCAGGACACCGCGTCGGCGAAGTCGGCCGTGGCGTAGGAGCTGGAGTTGGAGGCGAGGATGGCGTCCGGCTCGGCCGCCGCGTCCAGCTGGGCGAAGACCTCCCGCTTGAGCTCCAGCCGCTCCGGCACCGCCTCGACGACCAACCAGGCGCTCCGGAGGGCACCGGCGAGGTCGTCCAGGAGGTGGACCGTACCGACGGCACCGCCCTCGATGCCGGCGGCCACCTCGGGCAGCGTCGCGTCCAGGTAGCGACGCGCGGACTCGCGCACCGACGCGTCCGGCTCGTGGACCTGGACCGTGCCGCCGCGGTCGGCCATCATCAGGGCGATCCGGCGGCCGAGCGTGCCCGCCCCGATCACCGCGACCGGTCGGGTATCGACCTGCTCCGGCGACGGTAGGGCACGGGTCTCACTCCTCCCCGTCGGCGGCGCCCGGGTTCATCGGTGCGCCGTCGGCCCCGGTGGAGCACGAGGTCGGAGAAGGTGCCCCACACCCCACGGCGGAAGAGCAGCACGATGAGGATAAAGATCGATCCGGTGATGATGCCGATGCCGTCGAAGCCGGAGGTGGCGAGGTAGTCCTCGAGCAGGACGATGATCGCCGCCCCGATGATCCCGCCCCAGAGGGTGCCGATGCCACCGAGGACGGTGATGAGGACCACCTTGCCGGAGGTCTGCCAGGCGACCTCCTGCAGGGACACGAAGCCGTGGCTGATGGCGAACAGGCCACCGGCCAGGCCCGCCAGCCCCGCGGAGATGACGAAGACGGCGACGCGGTAGCGCTCCACGTCGTAGCCGAGGGCCCGGGCGCGTGCCGGGTTGTCACGGGTGGCGACGAGCACCCGCCCGAAGGGCGAGTGGACGACCCGCCAGGCGAACCACATACCGGCCACGATGATGGGGAGCGCCGCGTAGTAGAAGTAGAACGCCTCGTCCTCGACCGCCTCGATGCCGAAGAAGTTGACCGGGACGCTCTGCAGGCCGTTCTCACCGCCGGTGAGGCCCCGCCACTGGTTGACGATGAAGAAGAGCATCTGGGCGAAGGCCAGGGTGACCATCGCGAAGTAGATGCCGCTGCGCTTGGCCGACAGCAGCCCGATCGGCAGGGCCAGCGCCATGGCGAAGAGCGCCCCGACCAGGGCGGCGACGGGGAAGGGCAGGCCGAGCTCGATCGAGACCAGTCCGGCGACGTAGGCCGAGCCGCCCCAGAACGCCGCGTGGCCGAAGGACAGGAGCCCGGCGTAGCCGAGGAGCAGGTCGAGCGCCACGGCGAACAGGGCCCAGCAGATGATGTCGATGGCGACGGGGGGGTAGACGAACCAGGGGAGGGCCACGGCGACGACCAGGCCCAGGCCCAGCAGGCCCCAGCGTCGGGCGGAGCGGCCGAGGAAGCCGGCGGGCTGGTCGGGAGAACGCTCCACGGTGGTGTCCGCGGTGTCGACGGGGGTGCTCACGCGTGCTCCTCCTTTCCGAACAGGCCGGCCGGTCGCAGGAGGATGACCAGGGCCATGAGGATGAAGATGACGATCTGGGACAGGGCCGGCGCGTAGGCCTGGCCGAAGACCTCGACGAGTCCGACCAGGAAGCCGGCCACGACGGCGCCGAGGATCGAGCCGAGGCCGCCGATGACCACGACCGCGAAGAGGATGATGATGAAGCTGGAGCCCATGTCCGCCGTGATGGCGCGGAAGGGGGCGGCGAGCACGCCGGCCAGGCCGGCCAGGGCGATGCCGAAGCCGAAGACCGGGGTGACCCACTTGTTGACGTCCACGCCCAGGGCCCGGGTCAGCTCCGCCTTCTCGGTCGAGGCCCGCACGATCATGCCGATCTTGGTGCGGGTCAGCAGCAACCAGACGGCCAGACAGACCAGGACCGAGAAGACGAGCACGAAGACCTGGAAGGTCGGGAGTCGGATCTCACCCACCTGCAGCTGCCCCGACAGCATCTCCGGTCGGGTGTAGGGCAGGCCGGAGACGCCGTACTGGCGCTTGACCAGGTCGACCAGCAGCAGGGTCAGGCCGAAGGTCAGCAGGAAGTTGTAGAGGGGGTCCAGGGCGATCAACCGGCTGATGAACACCCGCTCCAGGAGCACCCCGAAGATGAAGAGCAGGACCGGCACGACGATCAGCGCGAGCCAGAAGTTCACCCCGAGCGTGTCCAGGAGCACCGCCGCGGTGACGGCGCCGAGCATGTAGACGGCGCCGTGGGCGAAGTTCACGACGCCGAGGACGCCGAAGATGACGGCCAGGCCCAGCGCGGCGAGGGCGTAGAAGCTCCCGGCCGCCAGGCCCTGGACCGTGTACTGCAGGATCTCGTTCATGCCTCTCCTCGGGCGGGGGGAGCCGGGCGCCGCAGCGCCCGGCTCCCCGTTCTCTCAGCGGGTCTCGGGTGTGGACCCGAGATCAGTCGCCCATCTCGCAGGTGGACTGCTCCAGCGGCATGAAGGCGTCCTCGGCCGGGATGGTCGCGATGATCTCCTGGTAGTCCCAGTCCTCCTCGACGTCACCGGGGGCCTTGACCTGGGCCAGGTAGACGTCGTGGATGACGCGGTGGTCCTCGGCCCGGACCTTGCCGTTGCGCAGGAAGAAGTCGTCGATCTCCTTGCCCTCCAGGTGCGCCACGATGGTGTCGGCGTCGTCGGTGCCCTCCTCCTGGATCGCCTCCAGGTAGTTCATCGCCGCGGAGTAGTTGCCGGCGTTGGCGAAGGACGGGCGGACACCCGTCTCCTCCATGAAGCGGTCGGCCCACTCGCGGTTCTCGTCGTCGAAGTTCCAGTACCACGCGTCGGCGAACTGCACGCCCTCCATCTCCTCGACACCCAGGGAGTGGATGTCGGTGATGAACATGAGGCCCACCGCGAGGCCGATGCCCTGGTCCTTCAGGCCCGCCTCGTTGTACTGCTTGACGAGGTTGATGAGGTCACCGCCGGCCTGCATGGTGCCGATGATGTCGGGATCCTCGGCGGCCGCACGGGTGAGGAAGGTGGAGAAGTTGTCATTGGGGAACGGGGTGGCGATGCTGCCGCCGACCGTTCCGCCGGCGGCCTCGATCGCCGCGGTGAAGTTCTTGTTCATGTCCTGGCCGAAGGCGTAGTCAGGGTAGATGATCTGCCAGTCCGTGCCGCCGCCCTCGGTGACCGCGGTGCCGGTGGTCTGGGCCAGCTGGTAGGTGTCGTAGGCCCAGTGGAAGGTGTACTTGTTGCACTGCGCGTTGGTGAGCTCGGTGGTGCCGCCGCTGATGTTGATGTAGAGCTTCTTCTTCTCGGCGGCCTGGGTGGCGACGGCGAGCGCCGCCGAGGAGGTCGGCACGTCGAGGATGATGTCGGCCATCTCCCGGTCGTAGAGCGCCTGGGCCTGGGTGTTGGCGACGTCGGGCTTGTTCTGGTGGTCGGCCGAGGTCACCTCGATGGTGTCGACGACGGCCTCGTCGCCGTACTTCTCCTGGAAGTCGGCCACGGCCATCTCGACGGCCTTCACCGAGTTCGGGCCGGACACGTCCTTGTAGACGCCGCTGGCGTCGTTGAGGACGGCCAGCACGACCTTGTCGTCGGTGAACTCGCCGTCGGCGCCGCCCGGGCCGCCGCTCCCGCAGGCGGACAGGGTGAGGGCGCCGGCTGCTGCTGCAGCCGTCATGACCAGTCGCTTCGTGCTCATCGTGGTGCTCTCCTTTGAGTGGTGCGGGATATGTGTCGAGGAAGGGGCAGGGGGTGCGGGGTGCCGCGTGCCGGCAGGGGTGTGCGGTCACATGCCGAGGTACTCGAGGAGCTCGCCCTGGCGGGCGGTGAACTCCTCGTTGTCCAGGCTGGTGGCGACGTGGCCCTCGGCCAGGACGTAGTGGCGGTCGGCGACGGTGGCCGCGAACTTGACGTTCTGCTCCACGAGGAGCACCGTCGTGCCGCGCTGCTTGACCTCCAGCACGATGTCGCGGATCCGCTGCACGATGACCGGGGCCAGACCCTCGCTCGGCTCGTCCAGCAGCAGGACCGAGGCCCCGGTGCGCAGCACGCGGGCGACGGCCAGCATCTGCTGCTCACCGCCGGACAGGGTCGTGCCGGGGGCGCGCCGACGGTCGGCCAGCACCGGGAAGGCCTCGTAGACCTGCTTGAGCGACCACGCGGTCTCGGCGTGGGTGATCGGCGGGAGGGTGAGGTTCTCCTCCACGTTGAGCGTGGCGTAGATGCCGCGGTCGTCCTGGACCCAGCCCAGGCCCCTGCGGGCCCGCTGGTGCGCGGGCAGCTTGGTGACGTCCTGCCCGTCGAGGGTGATGGTGCCCCGGATGTCGCGGTGGAGCCCCATGATGCAGCGCAGCAGGGTGGTCTTCCCGGCACCGTTGCGCCCGACCAGGGTGACGACCTCGCCCTGACCGACCGTGACGTCCACCCCGTGCAGGGCCTGGGCGTCCCCGTAGAAGGCCTGCAGCCCGGAGATCTCAAGCATGGGTGTCCTCCCCGAGGTAGGCGGTGATGACCCGCTCGTCGCCCCGCACCTCGTCGTAGGTGCCGCGGGCCAGCACCTCGCCGGCCATGAGGACCGTGACGTGGTGCGCCAGGCTGCCGACGACGTGCATGTTGTGGTCGACGAAGACGACCGAGCGCCCCTCCGCGATCCGGCGCACGAGCTCGATTGTGCGGTCGACGTCCTCACGTCCCATCCCGGCGGTCGGCTCGTCCAGCAGCAGCACCTGCGGGTCCATCGCGAGCACGATCGCCATCTCCAGGGCCCGCTTCTGCCCGTAGGCCAGCTCGCCCGCCGGGCGGGTCTGCAGGGAGGTCAGGCCGACCTGGTCGACGATCCGGTCCACCTGGTCGGCGTAGCGCCGCAGCGTGCGGTCCGAGCTCCAGAACCGCATACCCCCGCCCTCCATGCCCTGCAGGGCCAGCTCGACGTGCTCGCGCGGGGTGAGGTTGTCGAAGAGGCTCGTGATCTGGAAGGACCGGGCCACGCCCAGGTGCGCGATCTGCTCCGGCTCCTTGCCGGTGATGTCCTTGCCGTGCACCTCGATCGTGCCGCTCGTGGGCTTGAGGTAGCCGGTCAAGAGGTTGAACAGGGTCGTCTTGCCGGCGCCGTTCGGGCCGACGAGCGCGTGCACCTCACCCTCGACGACGTCGAGGTCGACGTTCTTCACGGCCTTGAAGCCGCGGAAGTCCTTCGTGAGGCCACGTGCCGACAGCGCGACGGAGGAGGTGGCTTCGGTCATGGCGGGAACGTTAGGTGGCGGGCCGTCCGCGATCTATGTCGTGTCGTCACATAAACTGCGCGAACCCAGTGTGCCCCCAGGACATGGACAGCGACGAGGGGGCGGCCCACGATCGAGCCAGGCATCCCGGGGCAGCCGCTGGCGACCCTGGGCACCATCCCGACATCTCGTAAGGAGTCCCATGGCGACACGGACAGTGCTGGTCACCGGCGGAGGCAGCGGCATCGGCGAGGCGATCGCCCGGCGGTCCGCCCAGGACGGCCACCGGGTCGTGGTGGCGGACCGGGACGGTGAGGCGGCGGAGCGGGTGGCTGCGGCGGTGGGGGGTAGCACGTGGGTGGTGGACCTGTCGGACACGGCGGCGTTGGAGGAGGTGCGGCTGGAGTGTGACGTGCTGGTGAACAACGCGGGGGTGCAGCGGGTGGCGCCGGTGGAGGAGTTCGACCCAGAGACTTCCGGTTGATCCACCGGTTGATGCTGGAGGCGCCGTTCCTGCTGGTGCGGGCGGCGTTGCCGCACATGTATGCGCAGGGGTGGGGGCGGGTGGTGAACGTGAGCTCGGCGCACGGGTTGCGGGCCTCGGCGTTCAAGTCGGCGTACGTGTCGGCCAAGCACGGGTTGGAGGGGTTGTCGAAGGTGGTGGCGCTGGAGGGTGCGGGGCGGGGGGTGACGAGCAACTGTGTGAACCCGGGGTATGTGCGGACGCCGTTGGTGGAGGCGCAGGTGGCGGATCAGGCGCGGGCGCACGGGATCGGGGCGGAGGAGGTGCTGGAGAAGATCATGCTGACGAAGGCGGCGGTGCGGCGGTTGATCGAGCCGGAGGAGGTCGCGGGTCTGGTGGCGTTCCTGGTCTCGGAGGAGGCGGGGATGGTCACGGGGGCGTCCTACACGATGGACGGCGGGTGGACCGCCCAGTGAGGTGAGTGCGGCGCCGGCGGCGTGAGACGATCGGCGATCGTGCCGACCCTGCCGCCGACCCCACCGAGCGGGAGCTCCATGTACCGACGCCTGCTGTGGCCGGTGCTGGCACCGTCGGTCCTGTTCGGCGTGGCCGCCGGCGCGACCGTCCCCGTGTCGGTCCTGGCCGCGATGGACCTGGGTGCCTCGGCCGCGCTGGCGTCCTTTCTCGTCGCCGTGGTGGGGGCCATCTCGCTGGCGACGACGGTGCCCGCCGGTCGGCTCATCGACCGGGTGGGGGACCGCCGGGCGATGCTCCTGGCCACTGCGGCGGCGGCCGTGCTCACCGCCGTGACCGTGGCGTCCCTGGTCTGGGCCGGGCCGGGCGCGCTGGTCCTGTTCATGCTCTCGACCTTCCTGCGGGCGCCGGCGGTCAACGTGTGGTCGCTGGCGCGGCAGGCCTACGTCGCCGAGCGAGTCGCCACCCGCGAGGTCGGGCGGGCCATGACCGCGCTGGGCGGCACGATGCGGATCGGGGCCCTGGTGGGCCCCCTGCTGGGCGGTCTGCTCATGCTCGCGCTGCCGCTGTGGTCGGTCTACGTGCTCTCGACGCTCTGCAGCCTGCTTGCGCTGGCGATCCTCTACAGCCCCCGCCTCGGGGGGCGCCACGAGGAGGGGTACGACACACCGGGTCGGCGCACGGTCCACGCCACCCCCGACGGCCCGGCCCTGGACGGGTCGCCGGGCGGGCTGGACGTGCGGTGGGACGCCGTCCTGCTGGCGGGGGTGGCGATCAGCACCCTGGCGGTCGCGCGCGTGGCGCAGCCGGTGCTCATCCAGCTGTGGGGCGTGCAGATCGGGCTGGGGGCCGCCCAGATCTCGCTGGCCGTGGCGGTGGGAGCCGCGGTCGAGATCCTGCTCATGTTCCCCGCCGGCGTGCTCAAGGACCGGCTGGGCCGCTCACCGGTGCTGGTCACCTGCCTGGTCGTCTACGGCGGCGGCTTCCTGCTCCTGCCCCTGGCCGGCAGCTGGTGGGGGGTGGTCGGTGCGGTGGCGGTGATGGCCGTCGGCAACGGGCTGGGGGCCGGCATCAACATGACGATCGGGGCCGACCTCAGCCCACCGGTCGGCAGGGGCCGGTTCCTGGGCATCTGGGCGATCTTCTCCAACGTCGGGGTGCTGGGTGGCCCCGGGCTGGTGTCCGTGCTCCTGCTCCTGGCCACCACCCAGGCCGCCGTCCTGGCGGTCGGGGGCCTGGCGCTGGGCGGGGCGGCCTGGATGGCGCTCTGGCGCGGCGGATCGCCCTGCCCTCCCGGCTCTGAGGCCTACGACTGCCGCGCCCCACCCCCCAGCCAGACCATGGCCGCGGCCACCATCGCCCGCACGCCCGTGTCCAGCATCGGCTGCAGCACCGGAGCGAAGTGGGGGCTGTGGTTGGACGGGAACTCCTGCTCGGCGCTGCCCCTGGCCTCGGCCTCCGCCCAGGCCGTGGCGTCGAAGGCGCCGAAGCCCCAGTAGCAGTAGGGGACGCCCCAGGCGTTGGCCAGCTCGGAGAAGTCCTCCGAGCCCATCTCCGGCTCGAAGGGGCGCACCTGCGCCTCGCCCAGCTCGGTGACCAGGGCGGCCCGGACCAGCTCGGTCGTGGCCGGGGTGTTGTCGGTGACGGGCAGGTGGTCGAAGGTCTCGACCTCGGCTCCGGGGCGCCCCAGGCCAGCGCCTCGGCCCGGGCCGTGCGTCCGATCAGCTCCAGGCACTGCCGGGCGACCTGGTCGTCGTAGGTCCGCACGGTGCCCTCGATGACGGCGGAGGCCGGGATGATGTTGGTCTTGGTGCCCGCCTGGATGCGCCCGACCGTCACCACGGCCGTCGCCTGCGGGGAGATCTGCCGCGACACGACGGTCTGCAGCCGCATCACCAGCGAGGCGGCCATGACGACGGGGTCGATCCCCAGGTGCGGCGCCGATCCGTGCGCACCCTTGCCGTGCAGCGTGACCCGGAAGTCGTCGCAGCTGGCCATGATCGGGCCGGGGGCGAGGAGCACGCTGCCCGCCGGGCCGGGGAGGACGTGCTGGGCCAGCGCGACGTCGGGCCGGGGCAGCCGGTCGACGAGACCGTCGGCCACCATCGCCTCGGCCCCGTTGAACTGCTCCTCCGCCGGCTGGAAGACCGCCACCACCGTGCCGTCCCAGGCCTCCCGCTCCGCCAGCAGCAGCCGCAGCGCCCCCAGCAGGGTCGCGACGTGCGTGTCGTGGCCGCAGGCGTGCATCACCGGGACCGTCTCCCCGTCGGCCCGGGTCGCCCGCACCGTCGCGGCGTAGTCCAGCCCGGTGTCCTCCAGCACCGGCAGCCCGTCCATGTCGGCGCGCAGCAGGACCGACGGGCCCTCGCCGTTCCGGACCACGACCCCGACCCCGGTCCCCCCGATCCCGGGAACGACCTCGAGGTCGTCCCCGCCCGGCATACCGCGCACCTCCTGCACGACCCGCTCGGCCGTCCGGTGCTCGGCCATCGACAGCTCGGGGTGGGCGTGCAGGTGACGGTAGAGGTCCTCGAGCCAGGGGCGGAGGGGCGGCAGCGCGGCCAGGACCTGCTGGGTGGGGGTGCGGGTCGTCATGGACCCGAGGGTATGCCGTGGCAGGCTGTGCTCCCATGACCGCACCCTCCGCAGGTGGGCGCCCCCGGGTGATCCACACCGGGCAGGCCCTGGTGGACCTCGTCGTCGAGGTGCCGCAGCTGCCTCCCCGAGGCGGCAACGTGAACGCGCGCACCACCACCCGCCACGCCGGCGGGTCGGTCACCATCCTCGTCGCGGCGGCCCGGCAGGGCGCCGTCACGGTGCAGGCCGGCGCGGTCGGGACCGGCCCCAACGGCGACCTGGTGCGCGAGGTGCTGGCGGCGGAGGGGGTCACGGTCAGCTCCCCGCCCGTGCCCGACCTGGACACGGCCGTGTGCGTCGTCCTGGTCGAGCCGACGGCGGAGCGCACCTTCATCACCACGCGTGCCGCCGAGCGGCGGATCAGCGTGGCGTCGCTGGCGACCTCGGCCCCGGTGGCCGGCGACGTGGTGTGCGTGACCGGCTACTCGCTCTTCGAGCCCACCGTGGGCCCGCTGCTGGAGTGGCTCGAGGCCCTGCACGACGGCGTCCGTGTGGTCCTGGACCCCGGGGCCGCCTTCGCCGGCTTCGCGGCCGGCCTGCGCGAACGGGTGCTGGCCCGCACCTCCGTCTGGACCTCCAACGCCCAGGAGGCCGCCGAGCTCACGGGCGCCGGGACCGTGGAGGAGTCCTGCCACCAGGTCGCCTCGCTGCTCGGACCCGACGCCGTGACCGTGGTCCGGGACGGTCCGCAGGGGTGCTTCGTCCGCGTCGACGGCACTGTCACCTATGTGCCCGGTTTCCCGCAGACCCCGCTCGACACCAACGGCGCCGGGGACACCCACACCGGGGTGCTGTGCGCGGGGCTCGTCGAGGGCCAGGACTGGGTCGAGGTGTGCCGCCGCGCCAACGCCGCGGGGGCGATCAAGGTCACCCGCAGGGGCCCCACGACGTCGCCCACGGCGGCCGAGGTCGACCAGTTCCTGCGGGCACGGTCCTCGATCACGTGAGGGCCGCGGGGCCCGGCCGGTCGGGTCAGGACCGCAGCAGCCGACCGGCCCCGGCGACGGCGAGCACGATGCCCACCGCGAGCACCACGACCGAGACGAGGGCCACGACCGCGCTGCCCGGGGCCAGGGCGTGCGCCACCGGGCCGGCGAGGACCACGAGCACGACGGAGAGCGCCAGCAGGACCTCGGGGGAGTGCTCGAACGGGTGGGCGACCTGGGAGGCCAGCGGGCGGGGCTCCCGGTGCGGGTGGACCCGCGGGTCGCGCGAGGTGAGGGTCGTCATGCTCTGCCCTGCCTTTCGGTGGGGACGGCGCCCCCTGCGCGCCGTCCACTACCCCCATGATGTTCCGGCGCGTCCGATCCGTTGCCAGGTCGGACCGATCGTGACCCGATCGTGACCTGGAGGACCGGTCCGCGCGCGGGTCAGCCCGACCAGGGTGTGCCGAACCGAGCCCCGTGGACGACCTCGTCGAAGGGTCGGCGACCCCGCCGCAGCGAGCGGGAGCGACGGTGCGGCACGGCATACCCGAGCGAGACCACCCCCACCAGACGCCGGCCCTCCGGGACCCCGAAGGCCGCCCGCACGGCGGCGTGCCGGGTCGGGGGGACCCCGAAGAAGAGGGCGCCCAGTCCCTCGTCGACGGCGGTGAGCAGGATGAGGAGCGCGGCCATCCCGGTGTCGACGTCCCAGTAGGGGATCGGCCAGTGCGCCGGGGAGCGGTCGGTGCGGCCCTTGTCCGGCTCGGCGTAGCGGTCGAGGTACCGGTCCGGGTCCGACAGGCACAGGATGAGGACGGGCGCCGTCCGGACCCCCCGCAGCCAGCTGTCCATCTGCTCCTCGGGCACCTCGCCCGCGGTCGTGGTCCAGAAGCGCTCCCGGTCGGCCGGGTCGTCCAGCACCAGGAAGTCCCAGCCCTGCGAGAAGCCGGCGCTCGGCGCCCGGAGCGCGTGCGCCAGGGCCCGCCGCACCACCCTCGGGGGGCACCGGGCGCCCGGGGTCGTAGGCCCGCACATCCGTCGCCGACCGACCACCTCGCGCAGCTCCATACTCCGATCCTGGCAGGCGGCGGCCACGGGGCTGGTGCCAGACTGGGGCCATGACGGACTCGGCGGAGCTGCCCCCCGGATACCCGCAGGAGTGGGAGGCGGACATCGTCCTGGCCGATGGCATGATCGCCCACGTCCGGCCGATCCTGCCCACGGACGCCGAGGCCCTGCAGGAGTTCCACGCCGGGCAGTCCGAGGAGTCCATCTACCTGCGCTTCTTCGCGCCGATCAAGCAGCTGTCCGCCAAGGACGTGCACCGGTTCACCCACATCGACTACAGCGACCGGGTGGCCCTGGTCGTGCTCATCCGGGGCAGGCTGTCGGGGATCGGACGCTATGACCGGATCGAGCCCGGAGGGCCGGTCGCCGAGGTCGCCTTCAACGTCTCCGACCACGAGCAGGGCCGGGGGATCGGCTCGGTGTTGCTGGAGCACCTCGCCGACATCGCCCGGGAGGACGGCGTCACCCGGTTCATCGCCGACGTCCTGCCGCAGAACCGCAAGATGATCTCGGTCTTCCGCGACGCGGGCTACGAGGTGGCCCACGAGTTCGACGACGGCGTCATCGCGGTGTCCTTCGACATCGAGCCGACCGACGCCTCGCGGGCGGTGCGGATGAGCCGCGAGCACCGTGCTGAGTCCCGCTCGATGCGGCGGGTCATGCACCCGAGGTCGGTGGCCGTCATCGGGGTCAGCCGGCGCACCGGCACCATCGGCCGGCCTTCTTCGAGGACCTCGTCGACGCCGGGTTCACCGGCCCGGTCCACGCCGTCAACAACCGGGCCGAGCCGGGCACGCAGATCCACGGGCACCCGACGATCCGGTCGGTCCGTGACATCGAGGGCGGCGTCGAACTGGCGGTCATCGCCGTGCCGGCGGCCGACGTCCTGGAGACCCTGGAGGAGTGCGCCGACGCCGGGGTGCGCGCCGTCGTCGTGCCGTCCGAGGGTTTCGCGGAGGTGGGCCCGGAGGGTGCCGCCTTGCAGCACCAGCTCCTGCTCTCGGCGCGACGCTTCGGGATGCGCGTGCTGGGCCCCAACAGCTTCGGCCTCATCAACACCGACCCCGAGGTCCGGCTCAACGCCTCGCTCGCCGCCGAGGACCAGGTCCCGCCGCACGGGTCGCTCGGGCTCTTCGCGCAGTCCGGGGGGCTGGGCATCGCGGTGCTCGCCTCGGCCAGGCGCCGGGGGCTGGGGATCTCCACCTTCGCCTCCGCGGGCAACCGGGTCGACATCTCCGGCAACGACCTCATGCAGTACTGGATGGACGACGCGGCCACCTCCGCCGTCGGGCTCTACCTGGAGTCGATGGGCAACCCGCGCAAGTTCTCCCGCATCGCCCGGGAGCTGTCGCGGGCCAAGCCGGTCATCGTGGTCAAGTCCGGCGTGGGTAAGTACGCCACCCCCCGCGGCCACCGGGTCCGCACCACCAAGGAGCGCCCGGAGACCTTCGCCGAGATGCTGCGCCAGTCGGGTGTGATCAGGGTCGACAACGCCCACCAGCTCTTCGACGTCGCCCAGCTCGTCCTCAACCAGCCGCTGCCGCGCGGCAACCGGGTCGCGATCGTCACCAACAACGACGCCCTGGGGTCGCTGGCCGCCGACGCGGCCACCGCGGGCGGGCTGCACGTGGCCCACGGCCCGGTCGCCGTGCCCTCCGAGGCGGTGACCGCGACCATCCGCGAGGCGGTCGACGCCGCGCTGGCCGACGAGCGGGTCGACGCCCTCGTCGTGGCCCTCATCCCGCCGCTGGCCCAGATCGACCCCCAGGTCGTGGCGGCCGTGGGGGAGGCGGTCTCCCGCAGCGACAAGCCCTGCGTGGCCACCTACCTGGGGATGCGGGGGGTCACCGCGGGGGCGTGTGTGCCGCCTACCCCATGCCCGAGGACGGGGTGCGGGCGCTGGCGGCGGTCGTCGGCTACGCCGACTGGCTCGGCCGGGACCGGGGCGAGCGCGTCCGGCCGGAGGGGATCAGCCGCAAGGACGCGGCGGCGGTGGTCGACGCGGCGCTGACCCGGTCCACGCGCGGCGTCGACCTGTCCCCCGAGGAGGTGCGGACCCTGCTGGGCGCCTACGGGATCGAGGTCTGGCCCACCGTCGCGGTCCACTCCGACGAGGAGGCCGTCGACGCCTACAAGGAGCTCAAGGGCACGGTCGTGCTCAAGGCGACCTCGCCGCTGCTGCAGCACCAGCCCGGCCAGGGCTGGATCCGCACCGGACTGCGCCACCCCAAGGCGGTCGGCGCGGCCTACCGCGACCTCGACGCCATGCTGCGCCCCCTGGGGGCCGAGGGCATCGCGATGCAGCGCATGGGGCCGGCCGGGGCGGTGGCCGTCGAGATCAACGCCGCCGAGGACCCTCTCTTCGGCCCCGTCGTCGGCTTCGGCGTCGCGGGCTGCCCATCGACCTGCTGGGCGACGAGGTGCACCGCTTCCCGCCGCTCACCGACGTCGACATCGAGCAGATGGTGTCCTCGATCAAGGCGGCACCGCTGCTGGACGGCTACCGCGGGGCGATGCCCGTGGACCACGCGGCCCTGCACGACCTCATCGCCCGGGTGTCCGTGCTCGCCGACGACCACCCGGAGCTCGCGCACGTCCGGCTGAACCCCGTCATGGCTCACCAGGAGGGCATCGAGGTCCTCGGCGCGAGCATCCGGGTGGCGCCCGCGCCGACGCGGGCCGACGCCGAGCGGCGCGTCCTGCCCACGGACGTCTGAGACGATGGGGCGCATGGTCCGTCGTCTGAGGTCTCCGCTGCCCGACCCCCTGGTCGCCGACATCGAGGCGGCCGGCTACCTGCCGGCCGTCGTGCACGACGTCGTGCTGACCGCCGTGGGTCGCGACAGCGTCGTCAGCCACCTGGTGCACGCCGAGACGACCTTCGACGAGACGGCCGTCCGCAACCACCTCACCGTCCTGGTCCTCACCGACCGCCGCCTGGTCATCGCCCACGCCGACGACCACGAGGGCCCGGAACGGCAGCGGATGGCAACCGCCACCAGCGAGACCGTCCCCCTGCGTCAGGTGCAGGGCGTCATGCTCACGCACGTCGTGCCGGACCCCGAGCAGTACGACGGCAGCCTCGAGGGCCGCGCCGTCACCCTCACCCTCGGATGGGGCGCGGTCTCCCGGGTCGACCTCCTGCCCGCGATGTGCGAGGACCCCGAGTGCGAGGGTGACCACGGCTACGAGGGCACGGTCGCCCGGGACGACATCTCGCTGCGGGTGTCGGCGGACACCGACGGGGTCGCGCGCCTGGAGCAGGCGCTCTCCTTCGCCATGGAGCTGTCGGCCCGCCTGGGTCGGTGAGCGGGTGAGCGCCCCGGGGTATGCCGCCCCCGCCCGTTACCTGTCGCCGGCGCCGGGGCAGGGCCTGGCCTCGGTGCTGCCCGCGGCGCTGCTCAGCCTCGGGGCCGACCTGCCGGAGGGCGTCGAGGCCCCTGGTTGGGCGCTGCCCGCCACCCGGAGGGTCGTCGTGGTGCTCGTCGACGGGCTGGGGGCCCGGCAGCTGGAGCGGCGCAGCGGGCACGCGCGGACGTTGCGGACGATGGCCGGCCCGCTGGAGGAGGAGACCTTCCGCTGCGGCTTCCCCTCGACCACCGCGACCAGCCTCACCAGCCTCGGCACCGGTCGTCGGGCCGGGGACCACGGCATCGTCGGCTGGCAGACCTGCTGGCGGGGCGGGCTGTTCAACCACCTGGCCTGGCGCGGCGGCCCCGATCCTGGTGCGCACCAGCCGCTGCCGACCCTCCTGCAGGAGGCGGGGCGTCGGGACATCACGGTGACGACGGTGTCACGGCCGCTCTTCGACGGGTCGGGCTTCACCCGGGCAGCGCTGCGCGGCGGCGGCTTCGTGGGCGCCGACGGCCCCGCGGAGCGTGCGGCCGGGGTGCTCGGGGCGCTGGCCCAGGCGGGTCGCCGCGGCCGGGCGCTGGTCTACGCCTACTGGGACGAGGTCGACAAGGCCGGGCACGTGCACGGCCCCGACTCGTTGGCCTGGGGCGAGGCCGTGGAGGCCGTGGACACCTTCGTCGGGGACCTGCTCGAGCGCGTGCCCGCGGGGACGACAGTCGTCGTGACGTCCGACCACGGCATGATCGACGCACCGCACGCGCTGCGGCGCGACCTCGCCCACGACGAGACCCTGGCCCGGGGCGTGCGGGTGCTCGCCGGGGAGCCGCGGGCGCCACAGCTGTGGTGCGAGCCGGGTGCGGTCGCGGAGGTGGTGGCGACCTGGCGGGAGGAGCTGGGGGAGGACGCCGTCGTCCTGACCCGTGAGGAGGCGATCGGGCTGGGATGGTTCGGTCCGGTCCGGGAGGGGTATGCCGAGCGGATCGGTGAGGTGGTCGTGGCCATGCTCGGCCGGGCCACGGTCCTCGACTCGCGCGTCCTGCGGCCGGAGGTGCTCCGTCTGGTCGGCCACCACGGGTCGATCACGGACGCGGAGACGGCGATCCCGCTGCTGGTGGCGCAGACCTGAGCCGGGCCAGCCGGCGCCAGCGCACGGGGTCGTGGACCCCGACCCGTTCCAGGTGGGTGAGCAGCGTCGCCAGGGCCAGGATGCAGCCGACCATCTCCAGCGACTCCTCGATCCACTCCCACACCGGCATGAGCAGTCGGACGGGATGGTCGATGGGGAGGCCGCGGACCGCGATACCGGAGAGCAGCTCCATCCCCACGGCCCCGGCGCCGTAGACGACGAGGGCCACCAGCAGACCGAGCTGCGCGGGGCGGGGGAGCGGCCGGAGGAGCACGGTCAGCGCGGCGAGAGCCACCAGGGCGATGGCGACCCCGGGCAGGAGCCACTCGTGGGTGACCAGCGTGCCGGTGCTCATGCCCAGGAGCGCCGGCAGCGTCTCGTGGACCGAGATCATCTCGTCGATGCTCAGGAGGGCCACCGCCGTGGCCAGCGAGGCCCAGGCGAGCCGGTCCCGCCGGGTGCCCGCGGCGACCGCGGCCACGACGGCGAGCCCGACGACCAGCTGGAGAAGGCCGACGTTGAACCAGGTGGCGACCGAGGCCTCGGCGTTCATGTCCAGCCAGCGGGTGGAGGTCTTGCCGAAGCGGTCCTCCAGACGTTTCTGGTCCAGGTGCAGGCCCAGGTGGGGGATCCCCAGGAGGACGACGACGAGGCCGAGCCACCAGCTCGCGCGCAGGGCTGATCGGCTCCAGGGCATGGCGGGCAGTCTAGGCGGGCTGCTGACGCTGCTCCCCGCCTGCCTCGGCGGCCGCTACCGCCTGCCCCGCCCGCACCCTCGCCCGCCCCACCCTCGCCGCCGGGTCGGGCGCCCGTAGACTGCGCGGGTGGCCGAGCTCGTCTTCTTCACCGGGACCATGGACTGCGGCAAGTCGACCCTCGCGCTGCAGATGGACCACACCCACTCGGCCCGGGGCCGGCAGGGCCTGCTCTTCACCCAGCACGACCGTTCGGGGGAGGCCGTGCTGTCCTCCCGGCTGGGCCTGACCAAGCCGGCGCTGGAGGTCACCGAGGACCTCGACTTGTGGGAGATGGTCGTCGGGCAGGTCACCAACGGGCGCCGGGTCGACTACCTCATCTGCGACGAGGCCCAGTTCTACTCCCCGGCGCAGGTGGAGCAGCTGGCCCGCCTGGTCGACGAGATGGGCGTGGACGTCTTCGCCTTCGGGATCACCGCGGACTTCCGGACCGAGCTCTTCCCCGGGTCGCGGCGGCTCATCGAGCTCGCCGACCGCACCCAGCAGCTGCAGGTCGAGGCGTTGTGCTGGTGCGGCCGGTCGGCGACGGTGAACGCCCGGGTCGTCGACGGGGTCATGGTCGTCGAGGGGGAGCAGGTCGTCGTGGGGGACGTGCAGGGGGAGGAGACGGGCGACGACGGCGAGGGTGTCCCCGTCGTGGAGTACGAGACCCTGTGCCGTCGGCACTACATGCGCCGGATGAACTCTGCCGCCGCCCGTGCGGCCTCGCTCTCCCCGGACACGCTGCCCTTCGACCTCGACCTGTGCCCCCTGCCGGCGCCGGTCACCCCCGGTCGCGAGAGCCGAACATGATGTCGTCCCAGCTGGGCACGCTGGTGCGTCCCTTGCGCGGCGGCGCGGCCGGCTTCGGGGGGGCCGGCTCCTTGGTGACTGTCGAGGACCCCGCGTCCGCCTGAGGCTCGGCTCCGTCGGCCTCGTCGTCGTCGTTGTCGTCGTCCCGGTCGTCCGCGTCGTCCGAGTCGTCCCGGTCGTCCGGGCCGAGCTCCTCCGCGTCCTCCTCGCCCTCGAGCTCGGGGGCCGGCTCGTCGCCTGGCCCCTCGTCCGCGAGCTCGGAAGTCGGCTCGTCGCTGTCAGGTCCGTCGTCCTCGAGCTCGTCGTCCGTGCCGAAGAACTCGTCGAAGCTGACCTCGCCCGGCTCCAGGGTGCGGGCGTAGGCGCCGTCGGGCTCCGGGTCCGGCTCGACGGGGGCCGGGTCCTCGACGGCGAACTTCGGCATGCGCAGCCGCCTGCGCTGACGCCGGCCCGCGGACCGGGCGTCGTCCTCGCCGGCGACCCCCGGGTCGCCGGCGGACCCGGTCTCGGGCTCCCGGTCGGCGTCGGCGGACTCCTCGTCGTGCTCCTCGGCCGCCCGGGGATGCGCGGCCGGCGGGTCACCCATCGTGTCCGGGTCGTAGTGCAGGTCCTCCAGCGGCAGCACCTCGTCGGGCATGGACCGCTGCCCCGGCACGTGGGCCGGGTCGTGCGGACCCAGCTCCTTGCGGGGGCGGCGGTTGCGACGCTGACGCCGCTCGCGCATGCTGGCCATCAGGTCGGCGGCAGCCTCGTCCTCGCTGTGCGAGGCCCCCAGGACGGGGTGCCCGGCGAGACCGCCCGGCAGCGCCTGCTCGTCCTCCGAGAGCCAGCGGGCCTCGTCGTCCAGCGCGTCGATGGCACGGGTCGCCACGTCGTAGTGCCAGGCGGCCCGGCGCTCCCGTCCCCCGGCGCTGAAGATGACCAGGACGGTCCAGGGCCCGTGCGCCTCGTGCCGCGCCGCGTCCCAGCTGATGTCCCCGAGCTCGACCCCGCGCGCCTGCAGGCGCTCACGGACCCGCCGGTCCAGGGTGTGGGTCCCGTCGGTCCGCCCCTGGGCCCTGACGTGCGCGCGCTGGGCCAGGCTGGCGACGTGCTCCCGCTCGGCGAGCACCGGACCCTCGAAGCGCCGCACGCGCTCCAGCTCCCACCCGGTCAGGCCGGCGACCTCCTCGGCCGTCTGCCCCGCCCGGATCATCGACTGCACGTCCCGCGGGCTCGCCGAGGAGGCTCCCGGCCTCCCGCTCGGGCCCGGGCGGGGACGCGGCCGCAGGGCCGACCGGAGGCGGTCGTCGACGGGGACGGCAAACTTCGTGCCGTCCTCCGCGGACACCACCAGACGGCCACCCTCGTCGAGCTCGACGAACTGGAGCTGCTGCATGGTGCACCACTGTGCCACCCGCGCCGGGCGCGTGCCGGGAGGGCACGCCGCCGACGGTAGGCTGACCGGGCCATGTTGCACCCCCCAGCCGACGTCCGCCTCGTGCTGGACATCGTCGGCATCTTCGTCTTTGCGCTGTCCGGGGGACTGGTCGGGGTCCGGGCCCGGCTGGACATGTTCGGCGTCGCCGTGCTCGCCTGGGCCACCGGCCTCGGGGGAGGCATCCTGCGGGACGTGCTCATCGGTGACGTCCCGCCGCCGGGGATCAGCAACCCCTGGTTCATCGTCACCGTCCTCGCGGCCGGACTGGTGACCTTCCTCTTCCACAGCCTCCTCGTCGACCTCAGCCGCACCCGCCCGCGCCTGCGGCTGGCCCGGATCGGTCAGGCGGTCAAGGTCCTCGACGCCGTCGGCCTGGCCACCTTCGCGGTGTCCGGGTCGCTCAAGGCCGTCAACCTGGGCGCGCCCCCGCTGGCCTGCGTCTTCGTCGGGACCATCACCGCCGTCGGTGGCGGGATGATCCGCGACGTGCTGGTCGGCCAGGTGCCGGAGGTCCTCCAGCGCGAGGTGTATGCCGTGCCCGCCGTGCTGGGCGCGGCCGCCATCGTCGTGGCCTCCGAGCTGGAGGTCCTCACCATGCCCGTCGTCTGGCTCGCGGTCGTCGCCACCTTCGCCATCCGGATCGCCGCCATCGTCTTCGACCTGCAGGTCCCTCGACCACCGAAGTTCCCCACCCCCCACGGAGGACGCCCATGAGCCAGCCCACCATCGACCCCACCGAGCCGACCCCGGCCGAGCCGACCCCCACCGACGTCGGCCCCGCCCGGCCCGCGGAGGGTCAGATCCCGGACGGTCCGGTCGAGCCGACGAGCGCGGCCGAGGACGAGGTCATCGCCGAGCTCGAGGAGAGCCTGGGGGAGGCCGAGCGCCACGACCTGCACCCCTACCAGGCGATCGTCCTGACCAGCTTCGGCGGGCCCGAGGCCCCCGAGGAGGTCATGCCCTTCCTCCGGCGGGTCACCGCCGGCCGGGGCATCCCCGACGAGCGGCTGGAGGAGGTGGCGGGTCACTACCTGCACTTCGGCGGCAGGAGCCCGATCAACGACCAGAACCGCGCCCTCATCGCCGCGCTCCGCGAGGAGCTCGACCGGCGCGGACTGCCCGTCCCGGTGCTCTTCGGCAACCGCAACTCCGAGCCCTTCCTCACCGACGCCCTCCGGGAGGCGCACGAGGGGGGGATGACGCGGGTGCTGGCGATCACCACCAGCGCCTACTCCTGCTATTCCTCGTGCCGTCAGTACCGCGAGGACATCGCGGCGGCGCTCGACACCCTGGCCGGGAGGATCGCACGCTGCACGTCGACAAGGTGCGGCAGTACTGGAACCACCCGGGCTTCTCCCGCGCCAACGCCCGCATCGTCACCGAGGGCGCCCGGGCGCTGCTGGACCGGACGGGACAGGCCCCGCACCTGGTCTTCGTCACGCACTCGCTGCCGGACGCCATGGACGACACCTCCGGGCCCGGTGACGACGAGGGCAACCTCTACTCCCGGCAACACGCCGAGCTCGCCGCCGCGATCACCGCCGAGGCCTCCGCGACGCTCGGGACCACCCTGGAGCACGACCTCACCTACTGCTCGCGCTCCGGCCCGCCGAGCCAGCCGTGGCTGGAGCCCGACGTCGGGGACCACCTGCGGGTGCTCGCCGAGCGCGGGGTGCGGCACGTCGTGCTGGCCCCGATCGGCTTCGTCTCCGACCACATGGAGGTCGTCTTCGACCTCGACACCGAGGCGGTCGAGGTCGCCGAGGAGGTCGGGATCGAGCTGCTGCGCGTCCCCACCGTGGGGACGGACACCGAGTTCGTCCTCGGGCTGGTCGACCTGGCCCTCGAGCGTGCGGCCGAGGCCCGGGGCGAGCAGGTGGCGCAGCCGACGTGGCCGGGGACGGAGCCCCGCCCCTCGGTGTGCCGGCCCGGCTGCTGCCCCAACCTGCGGGTGAGCAAGCCGGCCGCCTGCGGGATGGACTGAGGTGCCCGACCCGCTCGCCGTGCCGGCGCAGGAGCGCGCGGAGCTGGAGGAGCTGGCCGTCCCGTGTCGCCCTGGCGATCGAGGCCGGGGTGATGGTGCGCGACGAGCGGCCGGCGCACCTGGGCGTGCACCGCACCAAGAGCACCGACCTGGACGTCGTGACGGTGATGGACACCCGCTCCGAGGAGCTGCTGCGCGCCCGGCTCGCCGACGCGCGGTCGGACGACGCCGTGCTGGGTGAGGAGGTCGGCCTGTCCGGCGGCACCTCGGGGCTGTCCTGGGTGCTGGACCCCATCGACGGCACCGTCAACTACCTCTACGACCTGCCCGCGTATGCCGTCTCGGTCGCCGTGGTCGTCGGCGACCCCACCGTCCCCGGCGCGTGGTCACCCGTCGCCGGCGCCGTCATGAACCCGCGCACCGACGAGGTCTTCCACGCCCGCGCCGGAGGCGGTGCCCACCTGCTCACGGCCGAGGACTCGCGGCCGCTGCGGGTGGCCACCGGCGAGGACCTGGACGGGGCGCTCCTGGCGACCGGCTTCTCCTACGACCGCGAGGTCCGGGTGGGTCAGGCGGCCGTCATCGCGGACCTGCTCCCGCGGGTGCGGGACGTGCGCCGGATGGGGGCGGCCGCGCTGGACCTGTGCCACGTGGCCGCGGGTCGCGTCGACGGCTACTGGGAGCGTGGCTGCCACGCCTGGGACGTCGCCGCGGGCATGCTCGTGGTCACCGAGGCCGGTGGCCTGGTGAGCGGGCTCGGTCTCGACGAGCCGGCCTCGGAGGACATGGTGGTGGCCGCGGGGTCACGGCTGCACCCGGTCCTGCGCGAGGAGCTGCAGCGTCTGGTCCAGGGCCGCCCTCGCACGACGCCCCCGTCGTAGTGCACAATGCCCGCTGCGAACGTTCCGCCCGGTCCCGGGCACAAAACAGGGTGCTGCGGCGTTCTGGGCAGAAGACACGCACGAGAGGGATGAGATGGCGACTGACTACGACGCCCCACGCAAGACCGACGACGAGCTCAACGAGGATTCGATCGAGGAGCTGAAGGCTCGTCGCAACGACAAGGCCTCCGGCAGCGTCGACGTCGACGAGACCGAGCAGGCCGAGGGCTTCGAGCTGCCCGGGGCCGACCTGTCCAACGTCGAGCTGTCGGTGCACGTGCTGCCCCGGCAGCAGGACGAGTTCACCTGCTCACGGTGCTTCCTGGTGCACCACCGCAGCCAGCTGGCCAAGGAGGTCGGCGGCGCTCCGGTCTGCACCGAGTGCGCAGCCTGACGCCGGAGGGCGGCGTGCGGCCCGGCCCGGGATACCCTCGGTGATCGTGAGCCTCCCGACGTTGTCCGTCGCCCTGCGACGCATCGACCCCGACCTCCCGGTGCCGGCCCCGGCCCACCCCGGTGATGCCGGGGTCGACCTGTGCGCGCGGCAGGACGTGGAGCTCGCCCCCGGGGCCCGGGCGCTCGTCCCCACCGGGGTCGCCGTGGCGATCCCGCAGGGGTACGCCGGTTTCGTCCACCCCAGGTCCGGGCTGGCGGCCCGCCACGGCCTCACCGTGGTGAACGCGCCGGGCACGGTGGACGCCGGCTACCGGGGCGAGATCCTGGTCAACCTGCTCAACACCGACCCGCAGCGCAGCGTGCGTCTGGCCCGGGGGGAGCGGATCGCCCAGCTCGTCCTGCAGCCCGTCCTGCTCCCCGTCTTCACCGAGGTGGACGACCTGGACCCCTCCCCACGCGGAGACGGAGGCCACGGCTCGACCGGGACCGGCAGCCTCCCCGCGCCCCCGGCACCCTCCCGACCCCACCCCCTGAAGGACTGACCCGATCGTGGCACTGTTCGGCCGTAAGAAGCACAAGGACCTCACCGACGAGGAGCTCCTGGCCCTCGACGAGGACCAGGACGTCGCCGTCCGGCCGGAGCCGGAGGAGGGGGAGCCCGGCGTCGACCGCCCGTGGGTCCGCGCGGAGGACGGCCCCTACGACGTCTCGGAGTGGCGTGACGTCGACGGCAGGCTCGACCTGGGCGCGCTCCGGCTGCCGGTCGCCAAGGGGATGCAGCTGCGGCTCGACCTGGAGCAGGGGAGCGGGCGCGTCATCGGTGCGACCCTGGGCTTCGGCGCCTCGCAGGCCCAGGTCCAGGTCTTCGCGGCTCCCCGGACCGTGGGCCTGTGGGACGAGCTGCGCCAGGAGATCGCCCGCGGCCTGGTCGACGCCGGCGGGGCCGCCGAGACCGTCGACGGTCTGCTGGGCAAGGAGCTGCGCGCCCGGATGCCCGGGCAGGCGCCCGACGGGCGGGTGGCCTTCCAGCCCGCCCGCTTCCTGGGTGTCGACGGGCCCCGGTGGTTCCTCCGGGTCGTCGTCAACGGTGCGGCCGCGACCGACGACCAGCAGCTGAGGGGGATCCTGCAGGTGGTCCGGCGCATCGTCGTGCGCCGCGGCGACGAGCCGCGGCCCCCGCGCGAGATCCTCACGCTCACCCCGCCGAAGGGCTTCGAGGAGGCCCTCGCCAAGGAGGCCGCGGCCCGCAAGGCACAGGCCCAGCAGGCCCAGCAGGCGGCCGTGCGGCGGGTCGCCGCGAAGGCTCCGTCCCTCAGCTCCGGCGACGCGACCGCCATCGCCGGCATCGCGCCCCAGGCCCAGGGTGCGGAGGGCCGCATACCCGCCCCCGCCCCCGCGCCCCAGCCGCCGGCCAGCGACGCCCCCAAGGCACCCACCAACCCGGACTTCACGTGAGCGAGCCCGAGGCCGAGGCCGCCACCACCGAGGCGGCGACCACCGAGGCCACGGTCGAGGAGGTCATCCGGCGTCGCATCGGTGACGCGCTCGGAGGGTGGTACGGCTCCCTCGAGACCGCGCTGCCCACCGTCGCCTTCGTCGTCACCTGGCTGGTGCTCGACGACGTCCGGACCGCCGTGATCGCCTCGGCGGCGCTGCTGACGGTGCTGGCGCTCGTGCGGCTGCTCGTGGTCAAGGGATCGATGCGGTTCCTCGTCTCGGCCGTGATCGCCACCGCGCTGGCGGCCTTCTTCGCCCTGCGCTCCGGTCAGGCCGAGGACGCCTTCCTGCCCGGCATCCTGACCAGCGCCGCGTATGCCGTGGGCGCGGTCGTCTCGATCCTGGTCCGGTGGCCGCTGGTCGGTTTCATCGTCGCCATCGGCGACCCCGACTACGCGGAGCGGCCCACGGCGTGGCGCCGGGACAAGGGGCTGCTGCGCGTCTGCATCAGGCTCACCTGGGTCCTGGTCGCGCTGTTCGTGCTGCGCGTGGCGATCATGCTGCCGCTCTACCTCGCGGGTGAGGTCGCGTGGCTGGGCGTGGCGAAGATCGCCCTGGGCTGGCCGGCGTACCTGCTCGCGATCGTCGTCATGGCGATGATGCTCGCGACCGGCCGGACGCGCCAGACACCGGACGGTGAGTCGGACGACGTGACCGAGCGGATGGCGCAGGCGCACGCCGAGCGGGAGCGTCGTGACTGACCCCCTGGCCGTCGGGGACGTCGTCGAGGTCGAGATCGGCCCGGTGGCGCACGGCGGCCACTGCATCGCCCGCCACGGCGAGCAGCAGCAGGTGCTCTTCGTGCGGCACACCCTCCCGGGGGAACGGGTGCGGGCACGGGTGACCGAGGTCGGGCCGCAGGGTCGCTACCTGCGGGCCGACGCCGTGGAGGTCCTCACGGCCTCCCCGGACCGGGTCGTGCCTCCCTGCCCCTACGCCGGGCCCGGACGGTGCGGGGGGTGCGACTGGCAGCACGTCGACCTGGCCGCCCAGCGTCGGCTCAAGACGGCCGTGGTCATCGAGCAGCTGCAGCGGCTCGCCGGGCTGTCCGGCGAGCAGATCGAGCCCCTGGGTGCGGGGTGCGAGCCGGTCCCGGGGGACGAAGCAGGCCTGCGGTGGCGCACCCGGGTCGAGTTCGCCGTCGCCCGGGGCGCGGGGAGGTCGGTGGGGCTCCGCGCCCACCGCTCCCACGACGTGGTGCCGCTCCAGGACTGCCTCATCGCGACCAGCGAGGTGGTCGCGACCGGCGTGCTGCAGGAGGTACCCCCGTCGGGCGTGGTCGCCGTGGACGTCGTCGCTCCCTCCGTGGGGGGGCCCGTGGTCGTGCCGCTGGCCCTGGACGACTCCGGCCGAGGGCGACGACGACCGCAGCGGCGTGGGTCCTCCCGACGGGGCGTGCGGCAGATGCCCCGTCCCGTGGGGCCGGTGCCGGAGGTGGAGGAACGGGTGGTGCTGGCGGACGGGAGCCGGCACGACTACACCGTCTCGGCGCGCGGCTTCTGGCAGGTGCACCCGGGGGCCGCGGCCACCTTCACCCAGCAGGTCCTGGATTGGCTCCGTCCGGCGCCGGGGGAGCGGGCGCTGGACCTCTACAGCGGGGTCGGGCTCTTCGCGGTCCCGCTGGCCGAGGCCGTCGGGGCGGGCGGCGCGGTCCTGGCGGTCGAGGCCGACGAGGAGGCGACGCGGTCCGCGAGGGCGCATCTGGCGCCATACCCCTGGGCCGAGGCGGTCGCGGAGCCGACCGAGACGGCCCTGGACCGCCTGGTCACCGTCGGGGAGCGGGTCGACGTCGTCGTGCTGGACCCGCCCCGCTCCGGGGCCGGGGCGGCCGTGGTGCGCTCGGTCGCGGCGCTCGGGGCCCGAGCGGTCGTCTACGTCGCCTGCGACCCGGCCGCTCTCGCGCGCGACGTGGCCACGGCGCGGGAGGCCGGGCTCGAGCTCGTGGCGGTGCGGGTGCTGGACGCCTTCCCCATGACGCACCACGTCGAGTGCCTGGCGCTGCTGCGGCCACGCGGGACCGACGGCTGAGACCCGACCCTGACGGACGGCTGAGGCCCGACCCTGACGGACGGCTGACGCCGCGCAGGCGCGCCATCCCCCCTCGGGGAACCTCGTTCAGGTGGCCGGGAAGGCCGCCGCGTCCAGGGCGTCCACGAGGTCGCCCAACCCCTCCACGTCCTCCCATCCCACGTTGCCCAGGAGCACCAGAGTGGTGTCGGTCGCGGGCCGGCAGCGCGCGATCGCGCAGACCCCCGGGTCGCCCCCGGCCTTGCCGAAGACCCCGTCGTCCCGGACGAGCACGCCGCAGCCCGCCGAGGTGTCCTCGTCCACCCGCACCCGGGGGGTGAGGACGTCGGTCGGCCGCACGCCACGCCATACCCCACCGCGGTGCACGCCCCGCAGGAAGCGCTCGACGTCGCCGACGGTGACGAAGGCGCCGCCGTCCCCGCCGCCGACCGCCGGGATCGAGAAGATGTTGGTGCGCCACGGTGCACCCGGGGTCAGGGGCCGCCGGTGTCCCGTCGCCACGTCGGGGTGGGCCTCGTCCAGCGCGAGGTAGCCGCTGCGGGTCATCCCGGCCGGCTCGAGTACGCGCCTGGTCATGGCCTCCGCGAAGGGCAGGCCGGACACGTGGGCGAGCAGGATGCCGAGCAGGACGTAGCCGGCGTTGCTGTAGTGGAAGGCCGTGCCCGGCGGGCAGACGGGCGGCAGGTCGGCGAAGAGCGGCAGGATGTCGAGGTCGTCGCGCACGCGGTAGCTCGGCAGCTCGGTCCAGATCGTCGCGTAGTCCTCGACGAAGCCGGGGAGGTCCTCGTCCTCCTCCGCGTAGTCGGCCAGGCCGGCGGTGTGCGTGATGAGGTGCTCGACGGTGACGTCGGGCCTGAGCGTGGAGGGTCTCGAGGCCTCCGGGAGGACATCGACGACCCGGTCCTGCAGGGCGACCTCGCCCCGACCGACCGCGTCGAGGACCCCCACGGCGGTGAACGCCTTGCTGAGCGACGCCGTGCCGAAGCGGGTGCCCACGTGCACGGGGGTGCCCTGGGCCCGGTCGGCCAACCCGTGGCAGGACTCCAGCAGCACCTGCTCACCCTTCGTGACGCGGACGACCCCCGAGAACCCCTCGTCGGCCTCGAGACCCGCCACCTGGTTCCGCACCGTCCGCCACCGCGCATCGCTCATGGGGCCATCATGCTGCGGGGGTCCGACAGGTCCACGGGTTTGCGCAGGCGACCGGCTGCGGGGCAGCGCGTGTCGAACTGCTCAGTTCGAACGCGTGTGCTAACATTGATGCAGTTGGTGGGACGGGGGCCCCAGGCCGGGGAGGGCTGCGGCGAGGTCCGCCTGAGGGGTTGGCGAGGGGTAGGGGAGGAGCCGCGATGGACAGCATCCCGTTCGAGTCCGCCGAGGGTCCGCCCCGGTGGGCCGGGGAGGCGACCTCGTCCGGCGGCCGGCCGGAGGCGCCACCCGGAGGACGTGGGTCGCAGGCTGCGGACTGTCGTGCCCTGGGGGAGGCGCTGGCCCAGGTGTGCCGCGCCCAGGCCGCGGTCGTCGACGCCGCGGTCGACCTGGTCGTGGAGGTGCGGGCCAGGGTCCTCGAGCGCAGGGGTCTGACAGGTTCCGAGCCCGGTGGCGCGACGGCGCGCAGCCTGCTGGCCGAGATCCGGCGCTGCGCCGTGAGCGAGGTGCAGGTCAGGGCGGGGTATGCCGTGGGCGAGGCGCGCACGCTCGTGGCCCTTGCTCTGGGGTCCGAGCGGTTACGCGCCGTGGTCACCGGCGCGATGCGTCGCGGGGAGTGTTCGTGGCCCCTCGTGCGTCGCCTCTGGGAGAGCGGCACGCACCTCACCGACGACCAGCGCCACCTGGTGGCCGTCGCCCTCCTCGGGACCGATGAGGGCGTCGCCGTCCCCGAGAGGCTGGACCCCGACGGGCAGCTCGTCCTGGGGCGGGCGTGGTCGCACGACGAGTTCACCGCCGCCTGCGAACGGGAGGTGTCCGCCTGCGAGGGGGTGGACGTGGCGGCCGAGCGGGAGCGTCGCCGCAGGGCCTACGCCGGTCGCGGGGCGTCAATGCGTCTCAACGACGACGGCACCGGCACCCTCTCGGTCCGTGGGCCACTGAGCACGATGGCCGCGGTCTACCAGCGGGTGGACAGGGGCGCCCGCAACGCCCGGGCCCTGGGCGACGAGAGGACCCTGTCCAACCTGCGCTGCGACCTTGTCTCCGCACTCCTTGTCTACGGATCGGTCGAGCTGCCGTCCCAGAAGTCATCGGACGCAACAAAGGTCACGCCACCGGGAGAGGCAGACGCACCGTCGCCAGCCGAGACAGAGACACCACCGCCAGCTGACACAGAGGCACCAGCGCGGGACGGCAACACCTCCTCGGCGCTGCCCGTCGACGAGATCCTCGCTCCCGAGGACATGGACCGCCTGGTCCGTGTGGTCAACGCCCTCCCACCCGTGGCGCTGCAGGTGATCGTGCCGCTGGACGTCCTCAGCCCCGTCGTGGAGCGTTGTCCCCGCTGCGGAGAGGGCGCCGGGGAGGGGGAAGAGGCTCGACCGCGACGGTCAGACGCCCCTGAAGAAGCTCCACCGCAGGCCCCCGGCGTCTCAACCGTGAAAGACCCGGCACCAGCCCCAGCGAATGACCCGGGGCCGGCACCACCCGGCGACCCGGGGGCGGGGGAGGACTCTGTCCCCGAGTGGATGGAGGTCCTCGCAACCTGGCTCCCGGAGGGCCCTGGTCGGGGTCAGGTGGGGGAGGTGCTGGGGCCCGTCCCGTTCTCCATCTCACCGGGTCTCGCGCGGGAGCTGGCCCTGACCCCGGGAGCCACCGTCCACCGGTTGGTGACCGACCCGGTGGACGGCCGGTGCGTGGAGCGTTCGGCGAAGGGCTACCGCCCGGACGCCGACATGCGCCGCCAGATCCACGCCGCAGATGTCTACTCCCGCGCCCCGGGGTCGCGCTCCCACGCGGCCGCCTGCGAGCTGGACCACGTCACGCCCTGGGGCTGGGCCGGCGGACCGACGACGGAGGCCAACCTGGCCATGCTCGACCTCCCGGCCCACCGGTCCAAGACCGAGGGTTACCTCGAGCTGACCATCAACCAGCGCCGCGACCTGACGTTCACCACCCTCCTCGGGCAGGTCGTCACGACGAGGGTGCACGACTACGGCCAGTACCTCCGGCGGCTCGCTCCCGACGACCTCGCCACGCGGCGCGACCGCGCCAACAGGTTGGTCTACGCCGCCTACGCCGCGGACCCACATCGCGGTGAGCCACCGTCCGGGCTGCGGCGACCACCCGACGACGACGCCTGGCTCACCCTCACGCACACCGTCCTCGGGCGCCGCCGCGTGGGAGTGGCACCGGACGCTCCCACCGTGGAGGACCTGCTGGGTGCTGCTGACGGGACAGCCGACGACGGCGATGACGACTCCTGACAGCCTCTTCGCCAGGCCGCCAGGCCGCCTGGCCGCCGGGTCGACGTGCGTCACCGAGCCGGGATCCGAGCCGGGCACCGGGTCGGGCGGGGGCGCGCCGCATACGGCAGGATGGGAACAGGCCACGGCGCGCCCGGCTTGATCGGCTGCTCGTCGTGAGATATCTTGACGTCAAGATAAATAGCCAGCGAGCGAAGGAGCGAGACGTTGAGCACGAACCCCAACAGCTTCGGTGCACAGGGCACCCTGGAGGTCGGAGACGCCAGCTACCAGATCTACCGGATCGGGGGGATCGAGGGGAGTGCGTCCCTGCCCTACTCGCTCAAGGTGCTGCTGGAGAACCTCCTGCGCACCGAGGACGGCGTCAACATCACCAGCGAGCACATCAACGCCCTGGCGCAGTGGGACGAGAACGCCGAGCCGCACACCGAGATCCAGTTCACCCCCGCGCGCGTCATCATGCAGGACTTCACCGGCGTCCCCTGCATCGTCGACCTGGCCACCATGCGGGAGGCCATGGCCGACCTCGGCGGCGACCCGACGAAGATCAACCCGCTGGCCCCTGCCGAGCTGGTCATCGACCACTCCGTCATCATCGACGTCTTCGGCCGCTCCGACGCCTTCGAGCGCAACGTGGAGATCGAGTACGAGCGCAACGGCGAGCGCTACCAGTTCCTGCGCTGGGGACAGACCGCCTTCGAGGACTTCAAGGTGGTGCCCCCGGGGACCGGCATCGTCCACCAGGTCAACATCGAGCACCTCGCCCGCGTCACCATGACCCGTGAGCTCGACGGGGTCCTGCAGGCCTACCCCGACACCTGTGTCGGCACCGACTCCCACACCACGATGGTCAACGGACTGGGGGTCCTCGGCTGGGGTGTGGGTGGCATCGAGGCCGAGGCGGCGATGCTCGGTCAGCCGGTCTCCATGCTCATCCCCCGCGTCGTCGGCTTCAAGCTCTCCGGCTCGATCCCGCCCGGTGCGACCGCGACCGACGTGGTGCTGACGATCACCGAGATGCTGCGCGAGCACGGCGTCGTCGGCAAGTTCGTGGAGTTCTACGGCGACGGTGTCTCCCAGGTGCCGCTGGCCAACCGCGCGACGATCGGCAACATGAGCCCCGAGTTCGGCTCGACCGCCGCCATGTTCCCGATCGACGAGGTCACCCTCGACTACCTGCGCCTCACCGGTCGCTCCGACGAGCAGGTCGCCCTCGTGGAGGCCTACGCGAAGGAGCAGGGGATGTGGCTGGAGCCGTCCGGCAACGCCGAGGCGCGCTTCAGCGAGTACCTCGAGCTGGACCTGTCCACGGTCGTCCCGTCCATCGCCGGCCCGAAGCGCCCGCAGGACCGCATCGCGCTGTCCTCGGCCAAGAAGCAGTTCCGTGCCGACCTGAAGAACTACGTGGTCAACGGTCACGGCATCGAGAAGAGCTCGGTCGACCGGGAGCTGGCAGACAGCTTCCCGGCCTCCGACCCGCCGTCGCACGACGCCCACGAGCAGTCCGAGGCGGCCGGCCGTCCCGAGCACTCGGCCCTGCTCAACGGCGACCGGGCCACCAATCCGGTGTCGGTGAGCATCGACGGCCAGCAGGCCGAGGTGGACCACGGGCACGTGGCCATCGCGTCCATCACCTCCTGCACCAACACCTCGAACCCCTCGGTGATGATGGCTGCCGCGATGCTGGCGAAGAACGCCGTCGAGAAGGGGCTGCAGGTCGCCCCCTGGGTCAAGACCTCGATGGCCCCCGGCTCCAAGGTGGTCACCGGTTACTACGACAAGGCCGGCATGTGGCCCTACCTCGAGGAGCTCGGTTTCCACCTGGTCGGCTACGGCTGCACCACCTGCATCGGCAACTCCGGGCCGATCATCGAGGAGGTCTCCGAGGCCGTCAACGAGGGCGACCTCGCCGTCACCTCCGTGCTGTCGGGCAACCGCAACTTCGAGGGTCGGATCAACCCGGACGTGAAGATGAACTACCTGGCCTCCCCGCCGCTGGTCATCGCCTACGCCCTGGCCGGCACCATGGACTTCGACTTCGAGAACGAGCCGCTGGGCCAGGGCTCGGACGGCACCGACGTCTTCCTCAAGGACATCTGGCCCGCGCCGGAGGACGTCGAGCGTACGATCGCCTCCTCGATCAACAGCGACATGTTCACCGAGGACTACGCCGACGTCTTCGCCGGTGACGAGCGCTGGCAGTCCCTCCCGACCCCCGCCGGCGACACCTTCGAGTGGGCGCAGGAGTCGACCTACGTCCGCAAGCCCCCCTACTTCGAGGGCATGGCGGCCCAGCCCGACCCGGTCGCGGACATCGAGGGCGCCCGCGTGCTGGCCAAGCTCGGTGACTCGGTCACGACCGACCACATCAGCCCGGCCGGCTCGATCAAGGCCGACAGCCCCGCCGGCACCTACCTCGCCGAGCACGGGGTCGAGCGCAAGGACTTCAACTCCTACGGCTCGCGCCGCGGCAACCACGAGGTGATGATCCGCGGCACCTTCGCCAACATCCGGCTGCGCAACCAGCTCCTGGACGGCGTCGAGGGCGGCTTCACCCGGGACTTCACCCAGGACGGTGCCCCGCAGACCACGATCTTCGAGGCCTCGCAGTCGTATGCCGAGGCCGGGGTGCCGCTGGTGGTGCTCGCGGGCAAGGAGTACGGCTCGGGGTCCTCGCGCGACTGGGCGGCCAAGGGCACCCGGCTCCTGGGCGTCAAGGCGGTCATCGCCGAGTCCTACGAGCGCATCCACCGGTCCAACCTCATCGGCATGGGCGTGCTGCCGCTGCAGTACCCCCAGGGCGAGAACGCCGAGAGTCTCGGCCTGGACGGCACCGAGACCTTCGCCATCACCGGCGTCACCGAGCTCAACGAGGGCCGGGTCCCGAAGACGGTGAAGGTCACCGCCACCAAGGACGGGGGTGAGCAGGTGGAGTTCGACGCGGTCCTGCGCATCGACACTCCCGGCGAGGCGGAGTACTACCGCAACGACGGCATCCTCCAGTACGTCCTGCGGTCCCTCGTCGAGGCCTGACACGTCGGCCTCCCGCGCACAGGACGCCCCGTCGGACCTCGGTCCGGCGGGGCGTGGTGCGTTCGGAGCGTGGTGCGTCCGGAGGTGCCGAGGGGGGATGGAATGCCTCGGCCCCCGCGTCGGTTAGACTAGGTGACACGTCATACATATGGAGGATGAACCGATGACTGCACCCGCGACCCGCCCCGACCGCCTCGCCGCCGACACGGCCATGGGCCCGGTGACCCTGGACGTGGCCGACCTGGAGGGGATGACCGCGTTCTACCGCGACGTCATCACCCTGCAGGTGATCGCCGAGGAGGGGCCGGTGGTCACGCTCGGGCGCGGCTCGACGCCCATCGTGCTGCTGCGCCACAGCCCGCAGCTGCGGCATGCGGCACCGGGCTCGGCCGGTCTGTTCCACACCGCGATCCTGTTCCCGACGCAGGCCGAGCTCGCCGCCGTGCTGGCCTCGGTCGCCCAGAAGGCCCCCCGGCAGTTCACCGGCAGCGCCGACCACCTCGTCAGCCAGGCGTTCTACCTGGACGACCCGGAGGGCAACGGCATCGAGCTGTACTGGGACCGCGACCGGACCCAGTGGAGCTGGGTCCACGGCCGGGTCGAGATGGCCACTCTCTACCTGGACCCGCAGGACTTCCTGCGCGAGCACCTGGACCCGGGGATGCTGGAGACCGCCGGTGAGGGCGACGCTGTCGTGGGTCACGTCCACCTGTCGGTGGGCGACACCCGCACCGCCCGGGAGTTCTACGTCGACCGGCTCGGTTTCGACACGACCGCCGAGCTGGGCAACCAGGCCCTGTTCGTGAGCGCGGGTGGCTACCACCACCACATGGCGATGAACGTCTGGAACAGCCGGGGGGCCGGTCGCCGGTTCCCGACGCTGGGTCTGGGCCAGGTCGAGATCGAGCTGCCCACCGGCGACGACGTCGGCGAGCTCACCGAGCGGATGCGTCACTTCGGCGTGCGGTCCGCCGACGACGGTCGCACCGTCACCTTCCAGGACCCGTGGGCCAACACCATCAAGGTCCTCGTCGCAGGATCCTGAGGACGACCCGTGGCACGACGACCAGGTGACGGGCAGGGACGAGCATGACCGACTACGGGCACGACATCCGGCTGGGCATCTTCCCGACCCCGCAGGCCGACCGGGTGCGTGAGGTGGTGGACCTCGCGGTCGTCGCCGACACGAGCGGGATCGACCTGGTCAGCATCCAGGACCATCCCTACCAGCCGGCCCACGCGGACAGCACCACGCTGCTCACCTGGATCGCGGCGCGCACCAGCCGCGTCGAGGTCGCCCACAACGTCGCCAACCTGCCCCTGCGCGACCCCGTCAGCCTCGCCAAGTGGGTCGCCACACTCGACCGGCTCTCCGGCGGGCGGGTGCACCTGGGCCTGGGGACGGGTGCGTTCTGGGACGGGATCGTCGCCGCGGGCGGGCCGCGTCGCTCCCCCCGGGAGGCCGTGGACGCTCTCGTCGAGGCGATCGACATCGTCCGGCAGGTATGGCGCGGCGAGCGTGCGGTCCGCTCGGCGGGGGAGCACTACGCCGTCAAGGGCCTGCGTGCCGGACCTGTCCCGCTCGGGGACCCGCAGATCTGGATCGGGGCCTACGGGCCGCGGATGCAGCGGGTCACGGGACGGCTCGCGGACGGCTGGCTGCCGAGCATGGGCTACCTCCCGCCGGACCGGCTGCCCGAGGCCAACGCCCGGATCGACGAGGCTGCCGAGAAGGCGGGGCGTGCGCCGGGGGACGTGGTCCGGCTCTACAACGTCGCCGGGCTGCGGGGGAGCGCCGCGGACCAGGCGGAGCAGCTGGCCGGGCTCGCCCTCGAGCACGGCATGTCCACCTTCGTCCTGGCGACCGACGACGCCGACGCCGTGCGGCGTCTCGGTCTGGAGGTGGGTCCGGCCCTGCGCGACCTCGTCGCCCGCGAGCGGGCGCAGCGCCCGACCGCCCTTCCGGCCACTCCGGACGACGGCATCCGGCTGACCGGTGAGCTGGCGTGGGACGAGGCCTCGCGACCGCGCACCCCGGAGCCCGCCGCCCCGGCCGAGTACACGCCGGAGCAGCTGGCCGCCCCCCGGCACCTCGTCGACGTCCACGACCACCTGCGGGCCGAGCTGGGGCGCGTGCGCGAGGTCGTCGACCAGGTGGTGGCCGGCCACCTGGACGTCGGGCAGGCACGCTCGGTCCTCAACACCATGGCGATGCGGCAGAACACCTGGACCCTGGGGGCCTTCTGCCAGGCGTACTGCCGGGTCGTCACCGGACACCACACCCTGGAGGACCGCTCGGTGTTCCCCCACCTGCGCCGCGCCGAGCCGGGGGTGGGGCCGGTGCTCGACCGGCTCGAGGAGGAGCACGAGGTCATCGCCGACGTGCTGGACCGCCTGGGCCGGGCCCTGGTGTCACTGGCGGCCGAGGACGGCTACGGGCAGAAGGGCCGGGCGGCGCTGGCCGAGCTGTCCACGAGCGTCGACCTGCTCACCGACACGCTGCTCTCCCACCTGTCCTACGAGGAGCGCGAGCTCGGCGGACCGCTCGCGCGGCACGGCTTCGGCTGAGGGCCCGGGCCCGGGCCCGGGCACCTGCCGTCCCGGTCCCTCAGCTCATGTCCTCGCGGGCCAGGCGGCGGACCGGCTTGCCCTCCTGGCGGGCCACCTGCGCGGCATGGTCGGGGACGGGGTGCAGCAGGGAGCGGTCGGTGCGCTGGTAGCCGGTCGAGGCGGGGCGCTCGGGCATCTCCAGCGTGACCGGCTCCACCTTGCGGTAGGGGACCGAGCCGAGCAGGTGGGCGATCATGTTGAGCCGGGCCGAGCGCTTGTCGTCGGACTCCACGACGTTCCACCGGGCCTCCAGGATGTCGGTGTGCACGAACATCTCGTCCTTGGCCCGGCTGTAGTCCTCCCACCGCGTCAGGCTCTCCAGGTCGGTGGGGGAGAGCTTCCAGCGCCGCATCGGGTCGGCCAGGCGGGAGCGGAAGCGGGCTACCTGCTCCGCGTCGGAGACGGAGAACCAGTACTTGCGCAGCATGATGCCGTCCTCGATGAGCATGCGCTCGAAGGTCGGGCACTGGGCCAGGAAGCGTCGGTGCTCCTCGGGCGTGCAGTAGCCCATGACCCGCTCCACGCCGCCGCGGTTGTACCAGGACCGGTCAAAGAGCCGGATCTCACCGGCGGCGGGTAGGTGCTCGATGTAGCGCTGGAAGTACCACTGGGTATTCTGCCGCTCCGTGGGCGTCGGCAGCGCCACGATCTGCGCCACCCGGGGGGAGAGGTACTCCGTGACGCGCTTGATGGCCCCGCCCTTGCCGGCCGCGTCCCGGCCCTCGAAGACGACGACGAGACGCCGGCCCTCCGCCCGGATCCACTCCTGCATCTCCACCAGCTCCTGCTGCAGCCGCATGAGCTCGGTCTCGTAGACCTCACGGTCCAGCCTGGGGGCCTTGTTCCCGGACTTCTTCGTCGTCTTGCCCATGCGGCCATGGTGTCACGTCGGTGCACAGTCGTACACTTGTTCGCATGAGGAGCGGACCGCCGGGCTGGCCCGACAGGGTGCCTCCGGCCGGCGTGCCCGGATGGGAGCAGGCCGCGGTGGCCTGGTTGCTCGACCAGTGCCCCGCCGACTACCGCGCCTACAGCGCCTGGCGCAAGCACCCGGCCGCCCTGGCCTGGATGGCCACCCGGCACCTGGAGGCTGAGCTGGAGGCCATGCGCGGGGCCTGGCGGGACGTCCGTCCCGAGCTCGGGCCGGTCCTGCCGCCCGGCTCGCTCGGGGACGTCCTGGAGTCGCTGGCCCGGGAGGGGCTGCGGCTGCGGGCCAACCACCGGGCGGCCGGGCTGCTGCTCGAGGCGCTCCGCCTCCGGGCGCCGGTCCGCTGACCGTCCAGGCGGGTCGCGGCGCACGGCCAGGGTTCCCGCAGGGTCCGCGCCGTAGACTGCCGGGGACCATCGACGTCGCTGACGGAGGAAGACCCCGTGCCCCTGCTGCGGACCATCAACGGACCGACCGACCTCAAACGGCTGAGCTCCAGGCAGGCCGTCGCGCTGGCCGGCGAGATCCGGGACTACCTCATCTCCTCGGTGTCGCAGACCGGCGGGCACCTCGGGCCCAACCTCGGCGTCGTCGAGCTGACCATCGCCCTGCACCGGGTCTTCGACTCTCCGCGCGACACCCTCCTGTTCGACACCGGGCACATCTCCTACGTGCACAAGCTGCTCACCGGACGGCACGACTTCTCCACCCTGCGCAAGGAGGGCGGCCTCTCGGGCTACCCCAGCCGCACCGAGTCCGACCACGACGTCATCGAGAACTCCCACGCCTCCACCTCCCTGTCATGGGCGATCGGCATCGCGACCGCCCGCCAGCTGCGCGGCGACGCCGGCCGGCACACCGTGGCCGTCATCGGTGACGGCGCGCTCACCGGCGGTATGGCGTGGGAGGCGCTCAACAACATCGCCCAGCACCGCGACCTGCCGCTGGTCATCGTCATCAACGACAACGAACGCTCCTACGCCCAGACCCGGGGCGGTATGGCCGACTACCTGGCCCAGCTGCGCGCCACCCAGGAGTACGAGGAGGTGCTGTCCTGGGGCAAGCGGCAGCTCAACCGCACGCCACTGGTCGGTCGGCAGGTCTACGAGACCCTGCACGGCATGAAGAAGGGGCTGAAGGACATCGTCAGCCCCCAGGGCATGTTCGAGGACCTGGGTCTGAAGTACATCGGCCCCGTCGACGGGCACGACATCCACGCCGTGGAGACCGCCCTGCGTCGGGCCCACGACTTCGGCGGGGTGGTCCTCGTGCACGCCATCACCGAGAAGGGCCACGGCTACGACCCGGCCACGGCCGACGAGAACGACCGCTTCCACGCCGTCGGGGTCATCAACCCCGAGACCGGTCTCCCGCTGGAGCTGTCGGGCCGGTCCTGGACCGACGAGTTCAGCGACGAGCTGGTCCGGCTGGGCCGCGAGCGTCAGGACGTGGTCGCCCTGACTGCCTCGATGCTCATCCCGGTCGGGCTCCAGCCGTTCGCCGAGCGCTACCCCGAGCGGGTCTTCGACGTGGGCATCGCCGAGCAGCACGCGGTCTCGATGGCGGCCGGGCTGTCCTTCGCCGGTCTGCACCCCGTCGTCTGCATCTACGCGACCTTCCTCAACCGGGCCTTCGACCAGCTGCTCATGGACTGCGCCCTGCACCGGCAGGGGGTGACCTTCGTGCTGGACCGCGCCGGGATCACCGGCACGGACGGGGCGAGCCACAACGGTATGTGGGATCTGACGCTGCTCTCCATGGTGCCGGGGATCCACGTGGCGGCGCCCCGGGACGGCCACCAGGTGGGCGTGCAGCTGCGCGAGGCGGTGCAGATCGAACAGGCTCCCAGCGTCGTGCGCTTCCCGAAGGGCAGCGTCGGCGCCCCGGTCGAGGCCGTGCGCCGCCACGGCAGCGTCGACGTCCTGCGCGACGTCGAGCCGGCGCAGGACGAGGCCGGCGGGTCCGACGTCGACCTGCTCCTCGTGGGGGTCGGCGCGATGGCCGCCACGGCACTCGAGGTGGCCGACAAGCTCTTCGCCGAGGGGCGCCGGGTCCTCGTGGTCGACCCGCGGTGGGTCCTGCCGGTCAGCGACGACCTCGTCGACCTGGCCCGGCGGGTCGGGCGCGTGGCCGTCGTCGAGGACTCCCTGGTCGGCGGGATCGCCGGCCGGGTGGAGGAGAGGCTGGCGGCGGCGGGGCTGCAGGTCCCCGTCCATGCGTACGGCATACCGCACGAGTTCCTCGACCACGGGTCGCGTGCCCAGGTCCTCGAGCGCATCGGCCTGACCGCCGACCCCATCGCCGGCTCGTTGTCCGGGCTGCTCGCGACGGTGTGAGCTGGCCCCGGGTCGCCCTCGTCCTGAACCCCGTCGCGCGAGGGTCCGACCGCGCGCGGCAGGTGGTGGAGAGGCAGTGCGCCGTCGCCGGGCTGGGGCCCCCTCTCGTGCTGCCCACCACGGTGGAGGACCCGGGGGAGGGGCAGGCCCGGCAGGCGCTGGACGCCGGGGTGCAGCGCGTGGTGGTGGCCGGAGGTGACGGCACGGTGCGCCTCGTGGCCGGGGCCCTCGCCGGTCCCCCTGCCGGGGGAGCCGCGACAGCCGGAGCCGGCCTGGGCACCCCGTCCGAACGGCCCGTCTTCGGGGTGGTCCCCGTCGGCACCGCCAACCTCTACGCCCGCACCCTCGGCCTTCCGCGGCGGGACCTGACCGCGGCGGTACGGCTGGCGGTCACCGGACCCGGCCGCCCGATGGACCTGGGCACGGTGAGCCTGGTGTCCGGCGGCGGCACCACGACCAGGCAGCCCTTCCTGGTGGTCGTGGGTCTGGGTCACGACGCCCACGTCGTCGCCGACCTCGACCCGGCGCTGAAGCGCAGGCTGCGGGCCCTGGCCTACTTCGCCCCCGGCCTGCGCCGGCTCTCCAGCGCGGGCCGGCCGGTCACGCTCCGCCTCGACCATCACCTCGAGCGGACGGAGTCGGTCTGGAGCATCCTGGCGGTCAACGCCGCCCGGCTGCCCCTGGGTGCCCGGGTGGTCCCCGGCGCGCGTCCCGACGACGGCCTCCTGCACGTGGTGCTCGTCGCCCCGCGGCACCTGCTCGACTGGGTGCACGTGGCCCGCACCGGGCTCGGCGGACGGTCCGGACCTCACCCGGCCCTGCGCCACGAGAGCGGGCAGGAGCTCACCGTGCGCCCCGCGGAGCCGGCCCTGGTCCAGGTGGACGGTGACCTGCTGGCCGATATCGTGAGGGCCCGGATCTCGATCGAGCCCGGCGCCCTGCTGGTCGCCGCGCCCTGACCTGCACGGAAGGAGCAGCATGGAGGTTCCTGCCGCTGCCCGCATCACCGCCCTGTCCGACGGCTGGCTCACCCGGCCCTCGACGAGCGCCCGCCTGCTGGACGCGCTGCGGGCCGTCCCGGCGGGACAGCTGGACGCGGTCCTGCTGACGGTCGACGTGGACCGGATGCTCGCCTCGCTGCGGGGCTGGCGCATCGGCCACCGGCAGAAGGCCGTCGACCTGCTGCTGCGGGAGCGGGTCGAGGAGCTGTCCACCCAGGCCATCGCCGAGATCGTCTCCGCCCTGCACACCGGCCCCACCCCCCGGTCCTCCCAGGAGGCCGTCGTCGAGGTGATGACCACCAAGGTCGACACCGAGTTCCACGACCTCAAGTACCGGCTGAACTCCACGAAGGACCACCACGACCTGGAGCACCTGGTCTTCGAGGACCTCGAGGAGGACCTGCAGGAGCGGCTGCTGGAGCACATCGCCGACGAGGCCGACTACGCAGGCAGCTCGGACCTGCGGGTCCTCTGCGACATCGACGACACCGTCAAGTGCGTCATCCACGACGACCGCTATCCCCGGGGCGTCGTCTACCCGGGAGTGGTCACCCTCCTGCACGCCCTCGACAAGGGCGGCGCCGACGAGCCCGACCGCCCTGGTGACCTCACCTTCGTGACCGCCCGGCCCGGTGGCCCGCGAGGGCTCGTGGAGCAGTACACCCGCAACAAGCTCGGCGGTCTGGGGCTGCCGCAGCACTCGGTGATGGGGGGCTCCTTCCTCAACCTGCACACCAAGAACGCCATCGCCGAGCGCAAGCTGCAGAACATGGACCGGGACCGGCTGCTCTTCCCGGAGTGCCGGATGGTGTTCATCGGGGACAGCGGCCAGGCCGACGGCGCGGTCGGTGCCGAGATGCACCAGCGTGACCCCCGGCACATCGTGGGCACCCTCCTGCACAACGTCACCGACCTGGACGCCGCGCAGCGCGCCGAGTGGGCCGACCGGGGCGTCCACGTCTTCGACACCTACGCCGGGGCGGCGGCGCACGCGGTGCGCCTGGGCCTCATCCGGGTGGACCAGGCCAGGGAGGTGGCCGCCGCCGTGCGCAGCGGCCTGGAGCTCCTCGACCTCAGCGGCGAGCAGCGGGAACGGCTGGCGCGCGACCTGGCCGCCGACGAGGCCGCCATCGAGCAGCTGGCCTCATAGCGCGGCGGCGACCGCCCGCGCGAAGAGCTCATCACCGTCGGCGGCGCACCCCCGGGCGGCGAACCACGTCGCGACGTTCCGGCAGTCGCGGTGCAGCAGCTCCGGCCCGCTCGGGTTGGCCACGACGTCGACGACCTGCGGCAGGTCGATGGCGACGACCACGTCCTCGTGCAGGAGCAGGTTGTAGGGGGACAGGTCCCCGTGGGCCAGGCCGAGCTCGGCGAGCGAGACGACGAGGTCGCTCACCTGCTCCCAGCAGTGGGCCAGCAGGTCCGGCTCCGGCCGGGTCCCGGCCAGGCGCGGTGCCGCCTCCCCGGAGGGGGAGCCGATGTACTCCAGCAGCAGCTCGCTGCCCTGCACGGAGACCGGGTAGGGGACCGGCAGGCCGGCGGACCAGGCCGTGCACAGGGCGCGCCACTCCGCCCACGCCCACCGGCCGGCGGCGAGCTCGCGCCCGTAGGCGCTCCTGCGGGCCAGGGCCCGCTGGTCACGGCTGCGCCGCACGCCACGGCCCTCGAGGTAGACGGCGGACCGGTGGAAGGAGCGGTGGTCCTCGTCGCGGTAGCGCTTGGCGGCCATGAGGGCCGTCTCGCCGGAGCCGTCCGTCGCGGCCCGCTCGAGCAGGAGGACGTCGGCCTCCTTGCCGGTCTTGAGGACGCCGAGGTCGGTGTCGACGGCGCCGGCGTCGAGGACGACCCAGTCCGGGAGCGGCTCGGGCCCGCGGCTGCTGCGGTCCACGCTCCAGTAGGTGGTGGGTCGACGACCGTCGCCGGGCTCCTCCGGCGCGTCGACGGGTCGGTAGTCGAAGGTGAAGAAGGGGTCGAGCTCAGGCTCGTGGGGGGACCTCGTGGCCGAGGTGGGCATGCTGGCTCCTGGGGGGAGGAAGGGTGTTCGTCGAAGCGGGGTGGGTCATCCGCATCAGGTCCTCCTCTCCTCAGGGCACGGGTATGCCGTGCCTCGGACACGATCCTCCCGGACCGGGCGAGGGCCGCGCAAGGGGTTTACCGGCCCGTCCCGGGCCGGGACCCTCAGGACGGGCTGAGCTCCCGGTCCGCCTGCTCCTCCCGGGGGATCTCCTCCTCCAGCGGGGTGAGCAGGACCTTGGCGCCCACGGCGAAGGCGGCGAGGGCGGCCAGCGTCACGACCAGGCCCACGACGCCGTTGCCGGTGACGGCGAAGGCGACGTACCCCAGGCCCGCCATGACCGCCGCGCTGATCGCGTAGGGCAGCTGGGTGGTCACGTGGGTGATGACGTTGGCCCCCGACCCGGTGCTGGACAGGATCGTGGTGTCACTGATCGGGGAGCAGTGGTCGCCCCACACCGCGCCGGCCAGGACCGCGCCGAAGGAGGCCAGGAGGAGCTCGGGACCGCCCTCGACGCTGTTCATGATCTGACCCGCGATGGGCAGGAGCAGGCCGAAGGAACCCCACGAGGTGCCCGTCGAGAAGGCCATCGCCCCGGCGAGGACGAACATCAGCGGGATCAGCCAGGAGGGCGGGATCGAGGCGGCCTCGACCAGCGAGCCGAGGTACTCCCCGGTGCCGAGCTGGCCGATGAGGTCGCCGAGCATCCAGGCCAGGAGCAGGATCGACACCGCCGGCATCATCGACCTGATGCCCTCCCAGAACCCCTTGCCCAGGGTGGCGGCGTCGAAGCGGGGGTTGCTGGTGGTGTAGCGCAGGTAGTAGTAGAGCGCGGCGGTCAGCCCGATGAGCCCGCCCCAGAGCAGCGCCACGCTGACGTCGGTGTTGGCGAAGATGTCGATGAGGCTCCAGCTGCCCTCGCCGCCGCGGTAGCCGGTCCACACGATGCCGGCGAGGACCCCGAGGACGAGCAGGGCGAAGGGGATGATCAGGGCGCGCTTGGCACCGGGCCGGTGCACCGGCAGGTCCTCCGCGAGCTCGCCGGGGATGGTCTCGCCCAGCCGGAAGGTCTGACCCTCCGCGATCGCCCGGCGCTCCTCCGTGCGCATCGGGCCGATCTCCACGTGCAGCAGGACGACCACCCACACCATGAGGACGGCGACGATGGCGTAGTAGTTCATGGCGGCGGCGCCGAGGAAAGCGCCGACGTCGCTGACCTCGAGGGTGGAGGCGGCCACGAGCGGGGCCATGATGCCGATGATGCTCGCCCCCCAGCTCGAGAACGGCGCGAGCACGGCGACGGGGGCGGAGGTGCTGTCCACGACGTAGGCGAGCTTGGCGCGGGAGACGTTGTGCTTGTCGGTCACCGGGCGTGAGACCTGCCCCACCGCCAGGGCGTTGAAGTAGTCGTCGATGAAGATGACGATGCCCAGCACGGCGGGGAGCACCTTGGCCCCGCGCCGCGTGCGGATCCGCTGCACCGCCCAGTCCGAGAAGGCCTTGGTCCCGCCGGACATCATGATGAGCGCCGCGATGATCCCCAGGAGCAGGGTGAAGACGAGGATGAAGACGTAGTAGGTGTTGACGGCGCCCTCGTCCCAGAAGATGCGCGCGAAGGCCTCCCAGACGAGCCGGAGCGTCTCCAGGGGGTTCCAGCCGGCGACCAGCAGGGCGCTGAGGACCACGCCGGTGCCGAGGCTGAGCAGCACCTTCCTGGTCAGCAGCACCAGGGCGATCGCGGCCACCGGCGGCAACAGGGTCAGGATGGGCAGGTCGTCGACCATGACGAGACCTCCTCGGTGGGGTAGCAGATCACCTTAGCGGGTGACCCTGCTGCCCGGGAGGACGCCGAAGGCCCACCCGGAGCGTGTCCGGGCGGGCCTTGATCCGGCGCGAGCGGCTGAGGCTCAGCGCAGGATGCCGTCGCCGACGACCCGGCTCCACCACTTGCCGAGGCCGAAGGTGTCCCCGGCACGGGTCGCTGCGACGGTGATGAGGGCCGCGGCCTCGATCCAGTGGGAGGTGGTAATGGGGTTGGTGGCCCCCTCCGATCCCAGCGGGAAGCTCGCGAGGTACATCATGAAGACGAGCAGGGTGCCCGTGATGGCGGCCAGCTTGACACCGGCACCGGCCACCATGGCCACGCCGATCCCCAGCAGGCCGGCCATGAAGAGCCAGTCCAGGAAGGGTGAGGCGTCGGACATGGCCCGGAACATCCCGCCGAAGGGGCCGGAGGCGTTCGAGAGGAACCCGAAGGTCGGGCTGCCGCCGTTGATCCAGGCCCGCTCCCCGGGGGTGGAGTAGCCCAGGCCCAGGAGCTTGTCGAAGAAGGCCCAGAGGAAGATCCAGCCGGTGAAGATGCGCAGGAAGGCCAGGGCGCCCCGGGCGAACGGGGAGCGGACGATGTCCTCCTGCATCGTCACGCCGGCGGGTGCGACGTCGGTCCTGTCACGAGTGGTGCGGATGGTGTCAGCCATGGCCCCGATCCTTTCGTCGTGCGGGGTGGTGGGCGATTACTATCTTACGTAGTAAGAGGCGCGGGCGCAAGTGCCTGCCCCGGCATGGAAGAGTGGGCGGGTGCCGATCGAGACGACCCGCATGCTCTCCCTCCTCCAGCAGGTGGCCGAGGAGGTCATCAACCCCCGCTTCCGGGCGCTGGCCGCGGACGAGATCTCCTCCAAGACCAGACCGGACGACCTGGTCACCGTCGCGGACCGGGAGGCGGAGGTGATGCTGACGCGGGAGCTGCGCATGGCCTACCCCGACGCCCTGGTCCTCGGGGAGGAGGCCTTCGCGACCGAGCCGGGGCTGGTCGAGGACTTCCGTGCCGCCGAGCACGCCTTCACCGTCGACCCCGTGGACGGGACCCGCAACTTCGTGCACGGCTCGCCCGACCACGCGGTGATGGTGGCGGAGGTCCGCGCCGGGACGACGGTGCGCTCCTGGATCTGGCAGCCGCAGCACCTCACCGGGTTCGTCGCCGAGCTCGGGTCGGGCGCCTACCGCGTCGACGCGCACGGGGGCACCGCGAGCCCGGAACGCCTCCCGATGCTGCAGCCGGCGGTCGACCCGGCGGCCTGGCGGGTGCGGACCTCGGCCCGCAGGTGGGTCGGGGACCGTCTCGGGGACGCTCCGCCCATGGACCTGACCTGGGTGAGCTGCGGGATCGACTACCCCAAGCTCGTGACGGGGGAGTGCGACGCCCTCGTCTACCGGGGGACCCAGCCCTGGGACCACGTGCCGGGGTCGCTCCTGCTCACCGAGGTCGGAGGGTTCGTGGGCGACCTCGGGGCGGTCACCTACGGGCCGCGCAGCAGGCCGGACGGGATCGTGGCGGGCGCCTCCCGCGAGATCGTGCAGGTCCTGGCGCCCTCCGTGGCGGCCCGACGACGCTGAGGCCTCACCCCCGGCCGGGGTCGGGCTCGGGGCGGGGGTCCGGGGCGGGGCCCTGCCGGAGGGTACGGCCCGGGTCGCGCTCGGGGTGGAGGGCCGGGTCGATCCGGCTGACCCGTCGGCCGCGCAGGTCGACCGCACGGCCCTGCCCGCGGTCGTGCCGCGTCGCGCCGGTGCCGTGCAGACGGTGCTCGTCGTCGGGGTTGATGTGCGAGATCGGGGGAGCCTCGGCGAAGACGGGCCCCTCCCGGTGCTCGTCCTGGTGCCCCCACACGTTGAAGATCGCGTTCAGCAGCACGGCGGTGATGGCCGCGGCCGTGATGCCGGAGTGGAAGATCGTGCCGAACCACTCGGGGAAGGCGTCCCAGAACTGCGGCACCGCGATCGGGATCAGGCCCATCCCGATCGCCAGGGCGACGATGACCAGGTTGGAGTTGCCCTCGTAGTCCACCGCGGCCAGCGTGCGGATGCCGCTGGCGGCCACCGTGCCGAAGAGCGCGATGCCGGCACCGCCGAGGACCGACGTCGGGACGACGGCGACGAAGGCGCCCAGGACGGGCACCAGACCCAGGACGACGAGGATGACCCCTCCGGCGGCCACCACGAAACGGCTGCGGATCCCGGTGATCGCGACCAGGCCGACGTTCTGGGCGAACGCGCTGAGCGGGAAACCGTTGAAGACCCCGGCGACGGCGCTGGACAGCATGTCCGCCCGCAGGCCGCCGGTCACCGTCTCCCGGTCGGCCGGCTTGTCGATGACCTCGCCGATCGCCAGGACGTCCGCCGTGGTCTCGGTCATGATCACCAGCAGGACGATGACCATGGCGATGATCGCGCCGACCTCGAAGGTGGGCGTGCCGAAGTGGAAGGGCGTCGTGAGCTGGAACCAGCCGGCGTCGGTCAGCCGGGTCACGTCGACCATCCCGAACGGGATGGCCAGCAGCGTGCCCAGCAGCAGGCCGAGCAGGATGGCGATCCGGGACAGGAAGCCGGGCAGGAAGCGGTAGATGAGGACGATGATGAGGATGGTCGCGGCGGCCATGCCGATGTTGCGCACCGAGCCGTAGTCCTCGGCGCCGACCCCGCCGGCCGCCCAGTTGATCCCCACCGGCAGCAGGGACAGGCCGATGACCGTGATGACGGTGCCGGTGACCACCTCGGGGAAGAAGCGCAGCAGCTGGGTGAACAGCGGGGAGATCAGGAAGCAGATGACCCCGGCGACGATGACGGCCCCGGAGATCGCCCGCAGGCCCTCCGGGCCGCCCCCGGCGGCGGTGCCGATGGCGATCATGGAGGTGACGGCCACGAACGAGGTGCCCTGCACGATCGGCTGCCTGGCCCCGATCCTCCACACCCCGATGCTCTGCAGGAGGGTGGCCAGCCCGGCCAGGAAGAGCGCTGCCGACACCAGGTAGGTGAGGTCGGCACCGCTCAGGCCGAGCGCCCCGCCCACGATGAGGGGGACGGCGACCACCCCGGCATACATGGACAGGACGTGCTGGAAGCCGTAGAGGAAGAGCTGGGTGGCGGGCAGCACCTCGTCGACGGGGTGCTTGCCCCCCTCGACGGTCACCCGGTCGGCCATGGCTGCGCTCCTTCGCGTCGTTCCCCCACCGGCGCGAACGTAGACCGGCCCCGGCCCGCTGTCAAGGTCGACGGCGGCCGGGTCAGGGGGCAGCATGGGCCCATGACCGCAGCGCCGACGCCTCCTCCGCTGGACCTGCTCGTCCTCGCTCCCCGGGCGGTGCTGCCCGGTTCCGACGAGGAGCGTTCGGTCCGGCTGAGGGTGAACGGCGGCAGGATCTGCCTGCTCGAGGACCTGGCGGAGGGGGAGCCGGACGAGGGGAGGCTCCCGACCGCGGCACGCACGCTTCGGCTGGCCCCCGACGAGGTGCTGCTGCCCGGCCTGGTGGACACCCACGTCCACGTCAACGAGCCCGGGCGGACCGAGTGGGAGGGGTTCGCGAGCGCCACCCGCGCGGCGGCGGCCGGCGGGGTCACGACTCTCCTGGACATGCCGCTCAACTCCGTCCCCTCGACGGTGACGCTCCAGGCCCTGCGGCTGAAGCAGGAGGTGGCCCGCGACCAGGTGGCGGTGGACGTCGGCTTCTGGGGCGGCGCCGTCCCCGACCACCTCGACGACCTCCCCGCGCTGCACGAGGCGGGTGTCTTCGGCTTCAAGTGCTTCCTCGCCGACTCCGGGGTGGCGGAGTTCCCGCACCTGGAGCCCGAGGTCTTCGCCGACGCCATGGCGCGGACGGCACGCCTGGACGCGCTGATGATCGTCCACGCCGAGGACGCCGACGCCCTGGAGCGCTCGGCCCCGCCGACCGGCGCGACCCTGGGCTACGACGACTTCCTCGCCTCCCGGCCCACGGACGCCGAGACCCTGGCCGTCCAGCTCGTCCTGGACCAGGCCCGGCGCAGCGGAGGCCGCGCGCACGTGCTGCACCTGTCCGCCGCGGACGCCCTCACCCAGCTGCGACGGGCGCGGGCCGAGGGGGTCGACGTGAGCGTCGAGACCTGCCCGCACTACCTCACCCTCACCGCCGAGGACGTCCCTGCCGGCGGGACGCAGTTCAAGTGCTGCCCCCCGATCCGGGAGAGCGCGAACCGGGACCGGCTCTGGCGGGGCCTGGAGGACGGCGACATCGACATGGTCGTCTCCGACCACTCTCCCTCGACCGCCGACCTCAAACGGCTGGACACCGGCGACTTCGGGACCGCCTGGGGCGGCATCGCCTCCGTCCAGCTGGGCCTGCCCGCCGTGTGGGACGAGGCCCGCCGGCGCGGCATACCCCTGGCCCGGGTGGTCCGCTGGATGGCCACCAACCCGGCCGACCGGGTGGGTCTGGCCACGAAGGGCCGGCTCGCCGTGGGCGCCGACGCCGACCTGGTCGTCTTCGCGCCCGAGGAGGCGTGGGACGTGGACGTCACGCGGCTCAAGCACAAGAACCCCGTCTCGGCGTACGCCGACCGGCACCTGGTGGGGCGGGTCCGGCAGACCTACCTGCGCGGGGAGCGCGTGCAGGACGACCGCCCGCCCGCCGGGCGGCTGCTCGAGCGTCCCCGTTGAGACTCGTCCATGGTGCGGGTAGCGTGACCAGCCGTGGCGGCCCGGGAGCAGCAGCCACGGTGAGGAGTCGAGGATGACCACCACGTCGCACGCGCGCGAGCACCTGACCGACGGTGCGCAGGAGCCGGGCCTGACGGTCAACGGCGAGCCCGCCGGTCTGGGTGGTGCCACCCCGCACACCTCGGTCCTGGACTGGCTCCGGGACCGGGGCCTGACCGGCGCCAAGGAGGGCTGCGCCGAGGGGGAGTGCGGGGCCTGCGCCGTCCTCGTGGCGCGCCCGGGCGCGGACGAGGAGCACCCGACCGAGTGGGTCGCGCTCAACTCCTGCCTGGTCCCCGTGGCCGCCCTGGACGGCCAGGAGATCCGCACGGCCGAGGGTCTGGGCCGCCCCGACGCGCTCCACCCGGTGCAGCGCGAGATGGCCGAGCGCGGCGGCTCGCAGTGCGGCTACTGCACCCCGGGGTTCGTCTGCTCGATGGCCGCCGAGTTCTACCGTCCCGGCCGGTGCCCGCACGAGGGCTCGGCCGAGCAGGGGGCGGGCGAGCACGAGATCGGGCCCAACGGCTTCGACCTCTCCGCCCTGTCGGGCAACCTGTGCCGGTGCACCGGCTACCGGCCGATCCGGGACGCCGCCTACGCCCTGGGCCGGCCCGCCGCCGACGACGCGATCGCCGACCGTCGGGCCCGGCCCGCGCCCCCGGTCCGAGCCACCCGGCTGCGTGCGGACGGCGCCGAGTTCGTCCGCCCCGCCAGCCTCGTCGAGGCGCTCGAGCTGCTGGCGGGCTCCGAGGAGGCGCTGCCCGTCGCCGGGTGCACCGACGTGGGTGTCGAGGTGAACCTCCGGGGGAGCCGTCCGCCCCTGCTCGTGGCCGTCGACCGGCTGCCGGAGCTGCGGGGCTGGAGGTGGGGGCGGACGAGATCCGGATCGGGGCCGGGCTGACGCTCACGGAGGTCGAGCGCGGCCTGGCCGGCCGGGTGCCGCTGCTGGCCCAACTCTTCCCGCAGTTCGCCTCCCGCCTGATCCGCAACGGCGCCACGCTCGGGGGCAACCTGGGCACCGCCTCGCCCATCGGTGACGCCCCGCCCGTGCTGCTCGCGCTCGAGGCGTTGCTGGTGCTGGCCGGGCCCGCTGGGGAGCGGGTCGTTCCCCTGGCCGACTACTTCACGGGCTACCGGGAGACCGTCCGGGACCGGGGCGAGCTCGTCCGGGAGGTTCGGGTGCCCCTCCCGCTGGCCGGCACCACCGCGTTCACCAAGATCGCCAAGCGCCGCTTCGACGACATCTCCAGCGTCGCCGTCGCCTTCGCCCTGGACGTCGTCGACGGTCGGGTCACCAGGGCCCGCATCGGCCTCGGCGGGGTGGCCGCCACCCCCGTCCGGGCGTGGTCCACGGAGTCCGCCCTGCAGGACCGCCCGTGGACGGCGGCGACGGTCGCGGAGGCGGCCGAGGTGCTGCGCGGCGAGGGCACCCCGATGTCGGACCACCGGGCCAGCGACCGCTACCGGAGGGCGATGCTGGGGCAGTCGCTGCTGAGCCTCCACGCGACCACCGCGGGGCAGGCATGATGAGCGAGCTGTCCGCACGCCCCCGGCACGCCGTGGTCGGCCGCAGCCTGAGCCACGAGTCCGCCGCCCTCCACGTCACCGGGCAGGCGCTCTACACCGACGACCTCACCCCCCGCACCAAGGACGTCCTGCACGCCTGGCCGGTCCAGGCCCCCCACGCCCACGCCCTGGTCACCGACCTGAGGGTGGAGCCCGCCTACGCGGTGCCCGGGGTGGTCCGGGTCCTCACCGGGGCCGACGTGCCCGGGGTCAACGACGCCGGCGTCAAGGGCGACGAGCCGCTCTTCCCGACCGAGGTCTGCTTCACCGGGCACGCCGTGTGCTGGGTGCTCGGCGAGACGCTCGAGGCCGCGCGGCGGGGGGCGACCGCTGTCGAGGTCGACTACGAGCCGCTGCCCTCGGTGGTCACGCTGGCCGAGGCGATCGCCGCCGAGAGCTTCCAGGGTGCGCAACCCACCGTCGCGCGCGGGGACGTCGAGACGGGGCTGGAGCGGGCGGCCCACGTCTTCCACGGCGAGCTCGACCTGGCCGGGCAGGAGCACTTCTACCTGGAGACGCAGGCCTGCCTGGCCACGGTGGAGGACGACGGGCGCATCTTCGTCCAGTCCAGCACCCAGCATCCCAGCGAGACGCAGGAGATCGTCGCGCACGTGCTCGGCCTGTCCAGCCACGAGGTCACCGTGCAGTGCCTGCGGATGGGCGGCGGCTTCGGCGGCAAGGAGATGCAGCCGCACGGGTATGCCGCGATCGCCGCCCTGGGCGCGCGCCTCACCGGCCGCCCGGTCCGGCTCCGGCTCAACCGGACCCAGGACCTCACCATGACCGGCAAACGGCACGGCTTCCACGCCACCTGGCGGGTCGGCTTCGCCGAGGACGGGCGGCTCGAGGCCCTGGAAGCCACGCTGACCTCCGACGGAGGCTGGAGCCTGGACCTGTCCGAGCCGGTGCTGGCCAGGGCCCTGTGCCACGTCGACAACAACTACTGGATCCCGGACATCCGGGTGACCGGCCGGGTCGCGCGCACCCACAAGACCTCCCAGACCGCCTTCCGCGGGTTCGGCGGGCCGCAGGGCATGCTGGTCATCGAGGACATCCTGGGCCGGTGCGCGCCGCTGCTCGGGATCGAGCCCCACGAGCTGCGCCGGCGCAACTTCTACGCCGACGGGCAGCACACGCCCTACGGTCAGGTGATCACCCAGGCCGGGCGGGTGCACCAGGCCTGGGACCAGGTGACCGGAGCGGGCGAGCTGGAGCGGCGACGTGCGGAGGTCGCGCGCTTCAACGCCGAGCACAAGCACACCAAACGTGCCCTGGCCATCACGCCGGTGAAGTTCGGGATCTCCTTCAACCTCACCGCCTTCAACCAGGCGGGTGCCCTCGTGCACGTCTACAAGGACGGCTCGGTGCTCGTGAACCACGGCGGCACCGAGATGGGCCAGGGGCTGCACACCAAGATGCTGCAGGTGGCCGCCACCAGCCTCGGCGTCCCCCTGGGGAAGGTGCGTCTGGCGCACACCCGCACCGACAAGGTCCCCAACACCTCGGCGACGGCCGCCTCCTCCGGGGCCGACCTCAACGGCGGCGCGATCAAGGACGCCTGCGAGCAGATCCTCGCTCGGTTGGCCCAGGTCGCCGCGCAGCGGCTGGGCGTGCCCGCCCCCGACGTGCGCTTCGCCGACGGGACCGTGTCGGGGCTGGGCACGGCCCAGGCGCTGCCGTGGGAGGAGGTGGTCCACTCGGCCTACTTCGCCAGGGTCCAGCTCTTCGCCGCCGGCTACTACCGCACCGAGGGCCTGCACTGGGACTCCAGCGTGATGCGGGGCAGCCCGTTCAAGTACTTCGCCCACGGGGTCGCCGCGGCCGAGGTCGAGGTCGACGGCTTCACCGGCGCTTACCGGACCCTGCGGGTGGACATCGTCCACGACGTCGGCGACAGTCTGTCCCCGCTGATCGACATCGGGCAGATCGAGGGCGCCTACGTCCAGGGCGCCGGGTGGCTCACGCTGGAGGACCTGCGCTGGGACGAGAGCGACGGCGAGCACCGCGGGCGGCTGCTCACGCAGAGCGCCAGCACCTACAAGCTGCCCAGCTTCTCCGAGATGCCCCTGGACCTGCGCGTCAGCCTGCTCGAGCGCGCGCACGAGGAGGGGGCGGTCTACGGGTCCAAGGCCGTCGGTGAGCCGCCGCTCATGCTGGCCTTCGCCACGCGTGAGGCGCTGCGCCAGGCGTGCGCGGCGTTCGGCCCCCCGGGCACGAGCGTCGACCTTCCCAGCCCCGCCACGCCGGAGGCGGTCTACTGGGCCCTGGAGGAGGCCCGTGCGGCCCCCGGCGGCATCCCGGACGGGGACGTCGACCCCGGGGCCGGACCTCCTCCGCCGGAGCCCGACCCGGACGCGCCCGAGCGCAGGCCGGAGTCCGAGGCCGCCCTGCACGAGCTGTCCGAGGCCTGATGCGCTGGCTGGCGGCGGTGGAGCACCTGCGGTCCCGCAGGGAGCCTGGGGTGCTCGTCACCCTGACCTCGGTGCGGGGTCACGCACCTCGCGAGGCCGGGGCCAAGATGGTCGTGGGTCGGGACCGCACCTGGGACACCGTGGGTGGCGGCAACCTCGAGGCCGAGGCGGTGGAGCGGGCCCGGGCGATGATGACCGAGGGCAGGGCCGCACCGGAGTCCTTCGGCTCCGCGCTGTCGGACCGGGCGGCCGGCCGGCACGGTGTGCAGTGCTGCGGCGGGGAGGTCACCCTGCTGCTGGAGCCGCTGCCCGTGGTGCCGGCGGTGGCGATCTTCGGCGTGGGGCACGTCGGCCACGAGCTCGCGCGCATCCTGGCCCGCCACGACCTCGACCTCCACCTCGTCGACACCCGGGAGGCCCAGCTCGACGAGGACAGGCTCGCCCCCCTGGCCGACGCCGACGCCCGGGTCCACCCGCACCGGGTGCCCGTGCTGCCCGAGATGGTGGTGCCGAGCCTCCCACCCGGCACCCACGTGCTCGTCATGACGCACGACCACGCCGAGGACGCCGCGATCGTCGACACGGCGCTGCGCCGCCCGGACCTGGCCACCGTCGGTCTCATCGGCTCGCGTGCCAAGTGGGTGCGGCTGCGCGCACGTCTGCTGGAGGCCGGCCTCGGCGAGGACGACCTGGCCCGTGTCGTCACCCCCGTCGGCCTGCCGGCGGTGCCCGGCAAGGACCCGGCCAGCATCGCGGTGGGCGTCGCCGCCGACCTGCTCGTGCGCATCGGCGCCAGGGCCGGTGCCCACCGGTGACCCTCTACCGCGGCACCTTCCTCGACACCCCGGACGACCCCTTCGCCGGGGGTCGGCTGCGGGCCCTGGTCGACGGCGCCCTCGCCGTCGACGACGAGGGCCGCATCGTCGAGCGGGGCGGCTGGGGGCAGGTCCGAGCAACCCGTCCCGACGAGGAGGTGGTCGACCTCACCGAGGGGCTGGTGATCCCCGGCCTGGTCGACACGCACGTCCACCTCCCCCAGGTGCGGATCATCGGCGCGCTGGGCCTGCCGCTGCTCGACTGGCTGGACCGGGCGGCCCTGCCCGAGGAGGCCCGCCTGGCCGATCCCGGGTACGCCACCGGGGTGGTCTCGGACTTCGTGTCCGGCCTGGTCGCGGCAGGCACCACGACCGCCATGGTCTTCGGCTCGCACTTCGCCGGCGCGGTGGACGCCTTGTTCGCGGAGGCCGACCGGGCCGGGCTGCGGGTGACCAGCGGACTGGTCGTCAGCGACCGGCTGCTGCGGGCCGACCTGTTCACCTCCCCGGAGCAGGCCTACACCGAGGGGCTGTCGCTCGCCTCGCGCTGGCACGGACCCGCCGGAGCCGGTATGCCGTCATCCCTCGCTTCTCCCTGTCCTGCACCGACGAGCTGCTCGCCTCCTGCGCCGCGCTCCAGCAGGAGGTCGACGGCGTGTGGTTCACCTCCCACCTCAACGAGAACGTCGTCGAGATCGACACGGTCGCGACCCTCTTCGTCGCGGCGGAGCACTACCTGCAGACCTACGCCGCGCACGGCCTGGTCGGTCGGCGCAGCGTCTTCGCGCACAACGTGCACCCCACCCACGACGAGCTCGTCGACCTCGCCGCCGCCGGCGCCGGCGTCGCGCACTGCCCGACCAGCAACGCCGCGCTCGGCAGCGGGCTGTTCCCCCTGCGCACCCACGTCGAGCACGGCGTGCGGGTGGCGCTCGGGTCCGACGTCGGGGCCGGCACCGGTTTCTCCCTGCTCAAGGAGGGCCTGCAGGCCTACTTCATGCAGCAGCTCCTGGCCGGGGAGGGGCTGCCCCTGGGGTCGGCCCACCTGCTGCACCTGGCGACCGCGGCCGGCGCCGACGTCCTGGGCCTGGGCGACACCGTCGGACAGCTCTCGGTCGGCCACGACTTCGACGCCGTCTGGGTGCGACCACCGACCGGGTCGACGCTCGACGTCGCCCTGCGGCACGCACGCTCCGAGGAGGACGCCCTGGCCAAGGTCTTCGCCCTCGGCACCCCACCGACGTCCGCGCCACCTGGGTGGGCGGGTGTCCGGTCAAGGCCGACCCCACCCGTCTTCCCGATCCGTACACTGCGGCACTGTGAGTCCTGACCCCGCCACCGGCAGCCGCGTCCTGGACGAGGAGGCGCTGGCCCGCATCCACGCCTACCTGGCCCCGACCGACGTCCGGCTCGCCGCCGACCACCCGGGCCCGTCCTCGCGTCGCCAGCCGGTCCACACCGTCTACGTACCCGCCGACCAGCCCGCGGCCGCCCGATCCGTCGCCCCGGCCTGGGGGGCCGCCGCCCTGGAGCTCACGCAGACCGCCGGGGGCCTGGAGCAGGTCTGCCAGGACCTCGGGCTCGACGAGGAGCTGGTCGCGCAGGTCGCACCCCGGGCCGAGCGCAAGCTGAGGGCCGAGCCGGTGGAGGACCTGCGCATCGACTTCGAGGACGGCTACCACCACCGCGACGACGCCTCGCACGACGCGGACGTCGTCCGGGCGGTGCACCGGCGCAGGGCCGACGAGCAGGACGGGACGGCCACGCAGTGCTGGGGGGTGCGCTTCCCCTGCTTCGAGGCCGACACGCGCGCCCGGGGCCTGCGCACGCTGGACCTGACCGTGGGCGAGCTGATCCGTACCGGGGGCCTGCCGGACGGTCTGCGGCTGACCTTCCCCAAGGTGAGCACCGCCACCCAGGTCGAGGCGCTGGTGATGGCGCTGGAGGAGATCGAGCGCGGCCACGGCCTGCCGCCGGGCCGGCTGACCTTCGAGATCCAGGTCGAGGTGCCGCAGCTGATCGTGGGGGCGGACGGCACGGTCGAGCTCGCCAGGGCGGTGCGGGCCGGCCAGGGTCGGGTCACCGGCCTGCACTACGGGACCTACGACTACTCGGCGGCCCTGCAGGTGGCCGCCGCCCACCAGGCGCTGGACCACCCGGTCGCGGACCAGGCCAAGGCGGTGATGCAGCTCGTCGTCGCCGGCACGGACGTGGAGCTGTCGGACGGGTCCACCAACGTCACCCCCACCGGGGACCCCGCCCAGCGTGCGGCCGCCTGGCGACTGCACCACCGGTTGGTCTCGCGGTCCCTGCGGCAGGGGATCTTCCAGGGCTGGGACATGCACCCGGGTCACCTCGTCACCCGGTACGTCGCCACCTACGCCTTCTACCGCTCCGGGCTCGGCCCCGCCCTGGACCGGGTCGGTCGCTACGCCCGACAGGTCGGTGGCGAGGTGATGGACGAGCCGGCGACGGTGCGGGCGCTGGCCGGTTTCCTGCGCCGCGGGCTGGCCTGCGGCGCCGTCGACGAGGACGAGGTGCGGGCCGCGACCGGTCTCGACGGCCCGACCGTCACCGAGCTGGCCCGGCCCCGTTCCGACACCGCGGCCCTGGTCGCCCCCCGCGACGGCACCACCGAAGGAGACACACCGTCATGACCTACTACGTCCCGCGCGGCGGGCTGCCCGGCCAGGACGAGCTGACGACCGACCGCGCCGTGGTGACCGACGCCTACGCCGTGATCCCGCGGCGGACGCTCAGCGACATCACGGCCAGCCTCCTGCCGGGGTGGGAGGGGATGCGTATGTGGGTGCTCGCCCGTCCGCTCACCGGGATGGCCGAGACCTTCTCCCAGTACGTCGTCGAGGTGCAGCCCGGAGGCGGCAGCGAGCAGCCGGAGACCGACCCCGGGGCGCAGGGCGTGCTCTTCGTCGTCGCCGGGCAGCTCACCGTCCACGTGCGGGAGCTGGAGCACGTGCTGGGGGAGGGCGGCTACGCCTACCTCGCACCGGGGGAGCGTTGGTCGGTCCGGGCGTCCGGGGACCAGCCGGCGGTCTTCCACTGGATCCGCAAGCGCTACCAGCCCGCACCCGGTGTCGAGACCCCCGGGTCCTTCGTCAGCTCCGACCGGGACGTCGAGCCGACCCCGATGCCCGGCACGGACGGGCGCTGGGCGACCACCCGCTTCGTGGACCCCGCGGACCTGCGTCACGACATGCACGTCACGGTCGTGACCTTCCAACCCGGTGGCGTCATCCCGTTCCCCGAGACGCACGTCATGGAGCACGGGCTCTACGTCCTGGAGGGCAAGGGGGTCTACCTGCTCAACCAGGACTGGGTGGAGGTCCAGGCCGGTGACTTCATGTGGCTGCGGGCCTTCTGCCCGCAGGCCTGCTACGCCGGGGGACCGGGGCCGTTCCGCTACCTGCTCTACAAGGACGTCAACCGGCACGCCGCCCTGGGCCTCCTCTTCGGCGGCTGACGGCATACCCGAGGTCAGCAGAAACCGGCGATCCCCGTCCAGGCGGCCTCGGCCGCCGTTGACCCCTCGCGCGCGAAGGCGGCCTCGATGAGCCCGTAGGGACGGTCGGCGGCGTGGAAGACGATGCCCGGGTTGTCCACGCCGAAGGGGGCCAGGTCGGACAGGAAATGGTGGTTGTTCGGGCAGGAGAAGCGGATCTCCTCGACCTCCGGATGGCTCTCCAGGACCGCGTCGGCCATCTGGTAGAGGGTCTGCTGCAGCGCCTTCGAGTACTCGGCGCCGAAGGCCCGCATGATCGTGGCCTTGATCCCCGCGTAGCTGGCGTTCCAGTCGACGCCGTCGGTGCTGCCGTAGCGCCAGCGGGTGGTGACGTCGGTCGCCAGGATGCGGTCGTCGGTCTCCGGGAGCGTCGTGTAGCGGTCCTTCGGGTAGCCCGCGAAGCCGGACGCGGTGGTCTTCAGGACGCTCAGGCCGTAGAGCCCGCTGATCATCGTGTCGGACCCCCCGTCCCGCACGAGGACGGCGGTGCGGGTCTCGGGGGAGGAGCGGTAGAAGGTGTGGTCGTGGTCCTCGATCCGGGCCCAGCCGACCTGCTCGGCGGCCCACCGGCCACCGGTCACCCAGTCGAACTCCCCGGTGAAGTGGTCGGCCAGGCGCAGCAGGAAGGCCTCGGGGGACCCGATCCCGTCCCGGGCGAAGGCGAAGATAGTGTTCTTCTGGGTGTCGGTGGTCACGACGTGGCTGTTGTCGCCCTCGTAGTGCGCGGCCTCGAAGTCGCCCCGCAGCTGCGAGGTGACGGTGAGGTCCTCGATCGCGTGCCGGTCGGTGTCGCGGGTGACACGCACGACGTGGTTCTCGGCCTTGCCGTACTGGTTGAGAGTCAGCTCGGTGGTCATGGGGACTCCTTCGTCGGACGGGTATCGGAGCGCGGGAGGGTCAGCTCCCGCGGTAGGTGGAGTACGCGAACGGGCTGAGCAGCAGCGGCACGTGGTAGTGCGCCTGGGCCTCGTCGATCCGGACCTCGACCTGCACCTGCGGGTAGAAGGTCTCCTGCCCCCGGGCGGCGAACCACTCGCCGGTGCCGAAGGTGATCCGGTAGGTGCCCGAGGGGAGCCGCTCGGGACCCAGCTCACCGACCCGGCCGTCCGCGTCGGTGACAGCCCGGGCCAGGACCTCACCCCCGCCGTCGGCGAGGGCCACGGGGACCCCGGCCGCGGGGGTGCCGGCGGTGGCGTCCAGGACGTGGGCGGTGACGAAGCTGCGGTGCGAGGTCACGTGAGGGCTCCTTCCAGCCGGAGCAGGGCGATCTGGCCGAGCTGGTCGGCGACCTCACGCTCCTCGGTGTGCGGGTCGTTGGCGGTGCGGCGCCGGCACTCGGCCAGGATCTTCGTGGCGTCCCGGCCTGCGGCGCGGATGAGGAAGACGCGGTCGAAGCGTGCCTCGTAGGCCTCGTTGGCCGCCCGGAGCTCGCGCTGGACGGCGTCGGTCAGGTCCAGGCCCCGCTGCTCGCCGCGGGACAGCGCGGCCTCCCTGGCCGTCCCTCGTGCCCGCTCACCGATGCGCGGGTGGTGGGCCAGCGCCGCGTCCACCTCCGAGGGGGTCAGCGGGTCGTCCTCCAGCACCTGCCGGGCGCGGCGGACGGCCTCCTCGACCGTGGCGTAGGGGCGACCCGCCACCACGGCGTCCACCCATCGGGGCACGTCCAGACAGGGGCGCACGAGGGCCGCGGCCTGGTCCGGATCTGCGTCGTTGAGGTCGGAGAGCGTCATGGCCACCCCATCCTGCCGCCTCCGGCCGCCCTGTCAAGGGTTGGTGCCGCCTCCGTTGCGCTCGGGCCGCTCGTCCAGGGCCGCGCGCACGGCGAGCTCGCGGGCGAGCACCGTGACCTGCTGCTCCATCTGCCGCATCCGGCGGTAGGAGGCGGCGACATACCCGAGGAAGACCACCGTCAACCCGTAGAGGAGCAGGTCGGCACCGCGCCCGACGCCGAGGAACTGCGCCACCTGGGTCAGCAGGCGCGGGAAGAGGATCGCGGCGGCGGCGAGCACGACGAAGGCGACCAGCATGAGGCGGCGGACCGCCTGGTGTCGGGCCCCCGCCGTCGACCGGGTGAGCATCGTGGTGACCACGACGATCGCCACGAGCAGGACGATCTTGATGAGCGGTTGGTCGAGCACGTCAGCGCCTCACTTCAGGATCGTGTCGATGAGGATGTTGACGGAGTTGACCAGGGACTGGCCCTTGGCCTTGCTGTAGTCGGTGTAGATGACGTGCACCGGGTGCTCGGCCCACGGCAGGCCCGAGCGCCCCAGCTGCAGCACGATCTCTGTGGCGTGCGCCATCCGGTTCTGCTGGAGCGCCAGGTGCCCGGCGGCGTCCCGGCGGAGCACCCGCAGCCCGTTGTGGGCGTCGGTGAGCTTCATCCCCGTCTGCTGGTTGGTGAGCCACACGGCCGCCTTGAGGACCACCTTCTTCAGCGCGCCGGGCCGGGTGCGGTCGTCCAGGAACCGGGAGCCGAAGACGATGGCCAGGTCGTCGTTCCGCGCCCGACGCACCATGTCGGCGGCGTCGGCGACCCGGTGCTGACCGTCGGCGTCGAAGGTGACGAGGTATGCGGCGTCGGTGGCCCGCAGCACGTAGTCCACCCCGGTCTGCAGCGCGGCGCCCTGGCCCAGGTTGACCGGATGCCGGACGACCGCCGCCCCGGCCTCCCGCGCGATGTCCGCGGACGCGTCGGTGGAGGCGTCGTCGACGCACACCACGTGCGGGAAGACCTGCATGGCCTCCCGCAGCACGTCCCCCAGCACCTGTGCCTCGTTATGGACGGGGACGACCAGCCAGGCGTCCTCGAGGCGGGGCGTTAGGCTCATGCCGTGCATTCTCCCGCATCGCGCATCGTCGACTCCGCCGACGTCTCGCCGGACGCCGTCATCGGCGACGGCAGCTCGGTCTGGCACCTCGCCCAGGTGAGGGAGGGAGCCGTGCTCGGCGCGGGCTGCGTGGTCGGTCGGGGGGCCTACATCGGGACCGGGGTCGAGCTGGGCGACCACTGCAAGATCCAGAACTACGCCCTCGTCTACGAGCCGGCGCGGCTCGGCCACGGCGTCTTCGTCGGCCCGGCCGCCGTGCTCACCAACGACACCTTCCCCCGCGCGGTGAACCCCGACGGCTCGCTCAAGAGCGCGGCGGACTGGGAGGCGGTCGGGGTGCGCATCGGGGACGGTGCCTCGATCGGTGCCCGCGCCGTCTGCGTGGCCCCCGTGACCGTCGGTGAGTGGGCGACCGTCGCCGCCGGGGCCGTCGTGACCAAGGACGTCCCCGCCTTCGCCCTCGTCGTCGGGGTGCCCGCCCGCCGGGTGGCCTGGGTGGGGCACGCGGGCCGGCCGCTCGAGCCGACCGGCACCCCCGGCCTGTGGCGCTGCCCGGTGACCGGCGCCACCTACCGTGAGCACGGCGAGAGCCTGCGACCCGACCGCACCGACACCGGCACGACCGGCACTCCCACCACCGACACGCCCACGACCGACACCGAGGAGACCCCGACCCATGACTGAGCTGGAGATGATTCCTGCTGCCCGGCCGTTGATCGGGGAGGAGGAGCGTGCTGCGGTGGACCGGGTGCTGCGCTCGGGGATGGTGGCGCAGGGTCCGGAGGTCGCGGCGTTCGAGGAGGAGTTCGCGGCGCAGCTGGTGGGTGGGCGGACGTGCGTGGCGGTGAACTCGGGGACCTCGGGGTTGCACCTGGGGCTGCTGGCGTCCGGGATCGGGGCGGGGGACGAGGTGATCGTGCCGTCGTTCACGTTCGCGGCGACGGCCAACGCGGTGGCGCTGACGGGGGCGACGCCGGTGTTCGCGGACATCAGCCCGGACACCTTCACCCTGGACCCGGAGGCGGTGGCGGCGGCGGTGACGGACCGCACGGCCGCGGTGATGCCGGTGCACCTGTACGGTCACCCGGCGGACCTCGAGCCGTTGCTGGAGGTGGCGGCCGAGCACGGGCTGCAGCTCTTCGAGGACGCGGCGCAGGCGCACGGGGCGACCTACCGCGGGGCCCCGGTGGGGTCCTTCGGGTCCTTCGGCATGTTCAGCCTCTACCCGACGAAGAACATGACCTCCGGTGAGGGTGGGATGGTCTCGTGCGCGGACGAGGAGATCGCCCGGGGGGTGCGGCTGCTGCGCAACCAGGGGATGGAGAGGCAGTACGCCAACGAGGTCATCGGGCTGAACAACCGGATGACCGACATCCACGCCGCGATCGGGCGGGTGCAGCTGAGCAAGGTCGGGGGCTGGACGGCGCAGCGGCAGGCGAACGCCGCGTGGTTGGACGGTGCGCTGGCCGGTGTGGCCGGCGTGGTGACCCCGGTCGTGCGGGAGGGGTGCACGCACGTTTACCACCAGTACACGGTCCGGATCGAGGGTGCGTCGGCGGCCGAGCGTGACGCGGTGGTGTCCGCGTTGCGGGAGGAGCACAAGGTGGGGTCCGGGGTGTACTACCCGACGCCGAACCACGAGCTGGTCTCGCTGGCACGGTTCGCACCGGCGCACGAGCTGCCGGTGACCGCGAGGGCTGCGGCCGAGGTGATCAGCCTGCCGGTGCACCCCTCGCTGTCGCAGGGTGACCTGGAGCGGGTCGCCGCGGCGGTCCACGCGGTGGTCGGGGCGGGCGCCTGATGGGCGGGGTGATCCCGGAGGGTCGTCCGGTCCGGATGGGGCTGATCGGGCTGGGCTCGATGGGGCGGCACCACGCGCGGGTCATCCGGGGGGTGGAGGGGATGGACCTGGTCGCGGTGGCGGACCCGTTCGGTGACAAGCACGGGGTGGCCGGCGGGCTGGAGGTGCTGCCGGACGTGGCGGCGTTGATCGGTGAGGGGATCGACGCGGCGATGGTGGCGGTGCCGACCTACCTGCACGAGGAGGTGGCGCTGGCGCTGGCGGAGGCCGGGGTGCACACGATGGTGGAGAAGCCGATCGCGGCGACCGCGGCCTCGGGGGAGACGGTGGCGCAGGCGTTCGAGGCGGCCGGGCTGGTGGGGGCGGTGGGGTATGTCGAGCGGTGCAACCCCGCGCTGCTGGAGATGCGTCGGCGGATCGCCGAGGGTGAGCTGGGCGAGGTCTTCCAGATCACGACGTCACGGCAGGGCCCGTTCCCGGGGCGGATCGCGGACGTGGGCGTGGTCAAGGACCTGGCCACGCACGACATCGACCTGACGGCGTGGATCGCGGGCTCGCCTTACGCGCAGGTCGCGGCGCAGGTGACGCACCGCTCGGGCCGGGAGCACGAGGACATGGTCGTCGCGACCGGGCGCCTGGCCAACGGGGTGATCGTCTCGCACACGGTGAACTGGCTGTCGCCGATGAAGGTGCGTCAGACGGTGGCCACGGGCGAGAAGGGTGCGTTCGTCGCCAACACGCTGACCGGTGACCTGACCTATGTGCGCAACGGTGACGTCCGCAGCGAGTGGGAGCGGTCCAGCCACTTCCGGGGCGTGTCCGAGGGCGACTCGACCCGCTTCGCCCTCGCCCGGCGCGAGCCGCTGCTGGTCGAGCAGGAGGCCTTCCGGGACGCCCTGTGGGGGAGGCCCTCCGACGTGGTCTCCATGGCCGAGGGCGTCCACACCCTGCGCGTGGTCGAGGCCGTCCTCGCCTCCGCCGCGACGGGCCAGACCGTCACCCTGTGACCCGCCCCCCTTCCCCACCGGCCGCCTCGCGTGGTTGCCCCATGACCCACCGACCGCCTCATCTGGTTGCCCCATGACCCACCGACCGCCTCATCTGGTTGCCCCATGACCGACCGAGCGCGCCGTGTGGTGCTCGCGACCCGGATCTTCGCGCCGGAGGCGGCGGCGGCCACCTTCCGGCTGGGTGCGTTGGTGCGGGCGCTGGCCGACCGCGCCGAGGTCGCCGTGCTGACCACGACCCCGCCCCCCTCCCTGCGGGGCGACGCCGTCCCTGACCCGGACGGGGTCAGGGTCTCCCGGTGGCCGGTGCTCAGGGACGCCACCGGCTACGTCCGCGGCTACCTCCCCTACCTGTCCTTCGACCTTCCCCTCACGCTGCGGCTGATGACCTCGAGGCGTCCGGACGTCGTCGTCGTCGAGCCGCCACCGACCACGGGAGCCGTGGTGCGGGCGGTGCTGGCCCTCCGCGCCGCGGCGGGTCCCCGCGTCCCCTACGTCTACTACGCGGCCGACGTCTGGTCCGACGCCACCGCCTCGATGGGTGCCCCGGCACCGGTCGTCTCCGTGATGCGGGCGGTCGAGGCCTTCGCCCTCCGCGGAGCGCGCGACGTGATCGCGGTCTCCGACGGAGTCGCCGAGCGCGTCCGCGCCCTCGTCGGTGCGGGCCGGGTGACGCCCCGGGTCACGGTCGTGCCCAACGGCATCGACACCGACGTCTTCGCGCCCGACGGCCCTCCGCACCCGGGGCGCCGTCGACGCCATACCTCGTGTATGCGGGCACCGCCTCGGAGTGGCAGGGCGCCGAGGTCTTCGCCGAGGCGATGCGGGAGGTCGTGCGGGAGGAGCCCGACGCGCGCCTGGTCTTCCTCGGGCAGGGGTCGAGCTGGCCTGCGCTGCAACGCATCCAGGCCCAGCTGCCGACCGGCGCGATCGAGCTGCGCCCCCTCGTGCCCCCCGCGGAGGCCGCGGCCTGGCTCCGGGGGGCGGCCGCCGCCCTGGTGAGCGTGCGACCGGGGGTGGGGTACGACTTCGCCTATCCCACCAAGGTCATCGCCGCGCTGGCCACCGGGACGCCCGTCGTCTTCGCCGGACCCGGCCCGGCGGCGCAGGACGTGCAGGAGCACGACCTGGGGGCGGCGGTCCCGCACGAGGTCGGGGCTGTCGCCGAGGCCATGCTCGCCGCGGTGCGTGCTGGCCGCGGGGACGCCGCGGTGATCGATCACCGGGCCGCTTGGGTCCGGGAGCACCGGAGCCTCGCCGCGACCGGCGACCGGGCTGCGGACGTGGTCCTCGCTCCGTAGGTTGAGGGGGACGGAGGGAGCGTCATGACCGAGAGGACGGAACGGGAGGAGGACGGCGCCCGACGCGCCGAGGACGGCTCGACGTGGGGCCGGCCGGGGGCGCGGCCGGGAGCTCCGAGGGCCGAGGACCAGCTGGCCGACCAGGGGGTGCGCCGCCGCCCACCGGCGGCGACCACGGCCCGCGCGGTGCAGACCTGGGTGGACCAGGCCATCAGCCAGGCTCAGCGGCAGGGAGCCTTCGACAACCTGGCCGGGGCGGGGCGTCCCCTGCCGGACGTGGACGTGCGCTCCGATCCGGACTGGTGGGTCAAGGGGCTCATCGAGCGGGAGCGGCTCGACCTGTCCGGCGCGCTGCCCGGCCCCATGCAGCTGCGCCGGGAGAAGGCGGCCTTCCCGGGCAGCCTGCTCGACCTGCCGGACGAGGACGCCGTCCGGAGCCACCTGGAGGACTTCAACGAGCGGGTGCTCGCCGACCGCCGGCGCCCCCACGCGGGCGCCGGGTCACCGCCGGTCGTCGGGCGCGTCGACGTGGAGGAGATGGTCGAGGTATGGCGTGCGGCGCGGGCCGCCCTGCCCCCGACGCCTCCGGAGGTGCCGCCCACCGGGCAGGTGGAGCCGCCCGCCCCACGCCGTCCGTGGTGGCGTCGCAGCTGAGCGAGGACCGCGAGGGCTCGTCGAGGGCCCGGGAGGATGCCCCTCAGCCGCCGAGGACCTCCCGCAGCACCCGGACCGAGCCCCGACCGTCGTGCAGCTCCCGGACCCACGCCGTGCCGCTCCGGGCCAGCTGCCGGTGGGTCTCCGGGTCCCCCAGCACGCCCTCCATCACCTCCGCGAAGGTCGTCGGGTCGGCCTCGAGCAGCGGCAGGTCCGACCCGGCGAGGTCGCGGGCCCGGGCCCGGACCGCCGGGGTGGCGTGGCCCACGACGAGCCGGCCGGCCGCCATCGCCTCCACGGCGAGCACCCCGACGTTGCCCAGCGCGAGCTGGTCCACCACCACGTCGGCCGCGGCGACGGCGGCCGGCATCCGCGCGTGCGGGACGCCCTCCAGACGCCGGTAGACGACCCGGCCCTGCTCGTGGAGCCGCCGCAGCACAGGCTCGACGACCTCGGTGGCCTTGAGTCGGGGGTTCGTCGGGGCGTGGAGCACCACCGGCACGGGCCGCTCCAGCGCGGCGGGGGCGTCGGCAAAGGCGGCCACGTCCACCGTGACCGGGAGCAGCCGCGCCCCGGGCACCGCCTCCAGCATGTCGAGCGTGGTGACGAGCACCGGCCCCGGGAACGCCTCGACCACCTCCCGGGTGCGGTCCACGAGGGCCTGGAGCCGGTGCCACCGCTCGTCCCACACGCCCCGGAACGGCGAGGCGGGGTCCCGCTCGGCGTGCTCGTGCAGGTCGCGCAGCTCCGAGCCGTGCACGACCAGGGCGACACGTGCGCCGACCGCCTCCAACGCCGGCAGGTCGTCCAGGACGGTGCGCCGGAAGACGTCGTCCAGGACCGCCCGCCCGGTCTCGGACAGGACCCCTGTGACCCCGGCCCCGCCTCCCGTGCCGAGGACCCGGTCGCGGTGGAGCGGCATACCTCGTGCCTGCACCCGTCTGCTCAGGTGCACGTCGGTCGCGTAGGCGAGCGTCGCGGCGCCCGTGGCGACCCGCTCGGCCGACAGGGCGAGCGCCTCGACGTCCGGCTGCTGCCGGGCCGCACGCGCCCAGGCCTGAGCCTGGCCCGCCGTGTTGAGCGGACCGAGCAGCCAGCGGTGCGGACCGTCCCCGGCGAACCAGGGCTGCCGGCGGAGCTCCCGCTCGGCCACGGCGCGCAGGGCCCGCTCCGGCAGGGCGCGGGCCGGCGCGGGAAGAGCCTGGTAGGCGCGGTAGGACAGCCCTCGCGCGCCGCGGAGCGGAGCCATGGGCACCAACCTAGGTCAACTACGCTGGGGCGACCCCGCGTGCCGTCGGACCCGTCCAGAGGAAGGAGCGTCGTGAAAGCCCTGTGGGCCACCGTGCGCGACCTGCTCACCGTCCTGCCCGCCGGGACCCGCCGCTTCATCCTCACCTTTGCCGCGCTCCAGAGCCTGCTCGCGACCCTCGACGTGGCGGCCATCGGCCTGCTGGCGCTCGTGCTGGCCCCGATGCTCACCGGCGCCGAGCTCACCATCCCCGTCCTGGGCATCGTGGTCTCGACGCCCACGCAGTTCCGCAACGTGCTCCTGCTCGTCGGCGGCCTCATCATCACCAAGTCGGTGCTGGCCGTGGCGCTGCAGTGGTGGGCCACCCGCCGCTTCGCCCGCTTCGAGCAGAACCTCGGGGCCCGGTTGCTCGAGTCCACCTTCTCCGCCCCCTGGACCGAGCGGCTGAGCCGCAACTCCACCGACCTGGTCCGCTCCACGGACGTCGGCGTCGCCTCGACCGTCTCCGGGGTCCTCATCCCGTTCTGCCAGCTCTCCGGCGAGCTGTTCACCTTCCTGGCGGTGCTGCTCGTGCTCGTCGTGGCCCAGCCGGTCCTGGCCGGGGCGACGATCGTCTACTTCTTCCTCGTCGGCTACCTGCTCTACACCGTCGTCCTGCGCCGCGCCGTGAGGGCCGGGCAGGAGAACCGCAGCGCCTCCACCCAGGCCGTGCGGCTGGTCAGCGAGATGGTGCACTCGCTCAAGGAGATCACGCTGCGGGACAAGCAGGACGAGGTGGCCGAGGTCGTCCTGGAGGTCCGCACGCGGGCCTCCCGGGCCCGGGCGGACCAGGCCTTCCTCGGGGCGATCCCGCGCTACGTGCTGGAGGCCGCGCTCATCGGAGGGCTGGGCATCGGGGCCGGCGTGGGCTACCTGCAGGACGGGGTGCCGGGGGCGCTGGCCGCGATCGCCCTCTTCGGCGTCGCCGGCTTCCGGATCGTCCCGAGCCTGACGCGCTTCCAGACGATCATGGCCCAGACCGGGGCGAACCTGCCCTTCGCCCGGCAGGTGCTCGACGAGATCCACCGCGGGGCCCGGTATGCCGAGCAGCGGCGCAGCGGGGGCGGTCGCCCCCTCCCGCCGGACGCCCGCAGCCTGGTCCTGGACCGGGTCACCTTCACCTACCCCGGGTCGGCCCGCCCCGCGGTCCGCGACATCAGCCTGGAGCTGCCGTTCGGCCAGACGCTGGCCCTCGTCGGCGCCTCCGGCTCCGGCAAGTCGACGCTGGTCGACATCCTCCTGGGCCTCATGCAGCCGGACTCCGGCGAGATCCGCGTGGGGGACCAGCCGCTGACCGAGGTCCTGCGCGACTGGCGGCGACGGGTCGGCTACGTCCCCCAGGACGTCGCCCTCTTCGACGCGTCCGTCGCCCGCAACGTGGCTCTCACCTGGCGGGACGACGCGATCGACGAGGACCGGGTCCGCCGGGCGCTGGCCCGCGCCCAGCTGCTCGACGTCGTCGAGGCCCGCCCGGACGGCATCCACGGGCCGGTGGGGGAGCGCGGCCTGGCCCTGTCGGGCGGGCAGCGCCAGCGCCTGGGCGTGGCCCGGGCTCTCTACACCGACCCGCTCGTGCTGGTCATGGACGAGGCGACCTCGGCGCTCGACACCAGCACCGAGGCCGCCGTCACCGGCGCCATCCGCGACCTGGCCGGGGAGGTCAGCGTCATCGTCGTGGCCCACCGGCTGGCCACGATCCGGCACAGCGAGCAGGTCTGCTTCCTCCGGGACGGCGAGCTCGTCGCCCGCGGCACCTTCGAGGAGGTGGTGGCGGCCGAGCCCGACTTCGCCGTGCAGGCCGCGCTGGCCGGGCTGGTCGCCCCGGCCGCACCGGGGGCGCGGATGACTGACCCCCTGGAGCGGATCGCGCCGCAGCACGTCCCCGCGCTCCCGCCCGTCGGCGGCCGCCCCGCCCGGGTGGTGAGCCTGGTCTACAACGACGCGAGCACCGACTCGCGCGTGCAGAAGACGACGGCCACGCTCCGGGCGGCCGGGGCCGAGGCGCACATCGTCGCCTCCGAGCGGCTTCTCGCCGGCTTCCCCGCCGGCCGGGGGACCGTGGGGGACGGGCTGGTCGTGCACCGGGTCGCCGATCTCGACCTGACCCGGCTGCTGCCGCGCACGACCCGGGCCTGGCGCGCTTTGCGGCGCAAGCCCTCCTCGGTCGGGCCCGCGCCGACGACCACCCCCTCACCGGTCCCGGCGCCCGCCCCGGTCGTTCCCCCCCATCGGGAGCACCGCGGCTCGCGCGCTCCGCGGCGACCGGGCCGCCGCCCGAGCGCTGGCCGCCGACGTCTGGATGCGGACCTACCAGACGGCTCGGCTGACGACCTGGTGGCTCGGGGCGGTGCGGCAGACCCGGGCGCTGGCCCCCGACGTCGTGCACGCCAACGACGCCAACGCCCTCGTCCCCGCCCTGCTCGGCACGCTCGGCACCCCGGCCCGGGTCGTCTACGACTCGCACGAGCTGTGGCGGCACCGCAACATCCGCCCCGACCGGCTGCTCGCCCCCGCGGTCGAGGCGATCATCGAGTCCGTCGGGGTCCGGCTGACCGCCGGGGTGGTGACCGTCTCCCCGTCGATCGCGCGCTGGCTGCAGGAGCGCTACTCCCTGGAGCGGGTACCGACCCTGGTGCGCAACATCCCGCCGGCGCGCCCGACCCCCGCCCGGGAGCAGGGGCGGCTGCGCGAGCTCGCCGGGCTCGGGCCCGGGGCGAGGGTCGTCAGCTACACCGGGGGGATCACCACCGGCCGCGGCCTGGAGGAGACCGTCGACGCGCTGGCCCTGCTGGGCCCCGACGTGCACCTCGTGCTGCTGGGGTACGGCGACCCCCGCTACGTCGCCGGGTTGCTGGACCGGGTGGAGCGGACCGGGGTCGCCGACCGGGTCCACCTCGTGGGGTCGGTCCCCTCCGCGCAGGTGCCCTCGACGCTGGCCGACGCGGACGTCGCGGTGGTCTTCGTCCGCCCGATCTGCCTGTCCTACCGCTTCTCGCTGCCCAACAAGCTCTTCGAGTCCATCCACGCCGGGCTGCCGATCGTCGCCGCCGACCTCCCCGACACGGCGCAGGTCGTGACCGAGCACGGCGTGGGCGAGGTCTTCGACGCACGCACCCCGGCCGACCTCGCGGCGGCGATCGAGCAGGTCCTCGCCGACCCGGAGCGCTACCGGCGGGCCAGCGCGCGAGCCGCGCAGGAGCTGACCTGGGAGGCCGAGGCGGCCCGGTTGCTCGACCTCTACTCCACCGTGCTGACGGGCGTGGGGCAGGACCGTGGCTGACCCCCGGCCCAGCCTGCTCGTCCTGAGCTTCAGCCCGCTGCGCTCGGACGCGCGGGTGCTCCGCCAGGTGCAGCTCCTCGCGGAGCGGTATGCCGTCACCACGCTCGGCTACGGCGAGGCCCCCGACGGGGTGGTCGAGCACCTGCGCCTGCCCGACGACGTGGTCAGCTGGCACAAGGACCGCCGGCTGCTGCTGAGTCGCCGGTTCGAGACGGCATACCGGACCTCGCCGGTGGTGCAGGCGGCGGCGCGGCTTCTCGAGGGCCGTCGCGCCCGCTTCGACGTCGTCCTCGCCGACGACATCGACACGGTGCCCCTGGCCCTCGACCTGGCCCCGCGCGGCGGGGTCCACGCCGACCTGCACGAGTACCACCCCCGCCAGAACGAGGAGCTGCTGCGCTGGCGGCTGTTCGTGGCCCCCTACTACCGGTGGCTGGTCCGCACGTACGGCACCCGTGCCGACTCCGTGACGACGGTCGCGGAGGGGATCGCCCGGGAGTACCGCCTCCGGTTCGGGCTGCGCGCCGGGGTGGTCGTCAACGCGCCGCACTTCGTCGACCTGGAGCCCGCACCGGTGCACGAGCCGCTGCGCCTGGTGCACTCCGGCAACGCCCAGCGGCACCGTCTCGACGTGCTCCTCGAGGCGATGGAGCTGGTGACGGCGCCGATGACGCTGGACCTCTACCTCATGCCGAACGACCCGGCCTACCTGGCCGAGCTGCAGGCACGGTATGCCGCCTCCGACCGGGTCCGTCTCCACCCGCCGGTCGCCCCGGCCGACCTGCCCGCCACCCTCAACGCCCACGACGTGGGCGTCTACGTCCTGCCGCCGGTGTCCTTCAACCACCTGTGGGCGCTGCCGAACAAGATCTTCGACTTCGTCCAGGGCCGCCTCGCCCTCGTCGTCGGGCCCAGCCCGGAGATGGCCGGGCTGGTGCGCCGGCACGGTCTGGGGGTCGTCACCGACGACTTCTCGGCGGCCGCCCTCGCACGTGCGCTCGACCGCCTCACCCCGGCGGACGTGGCCGCGGGGAAGACGGCCTCGCACGCCGCCGCGCACGAGCTGTCCGCGGAGCAGCAGGTGCGCGGCTGGGCGCGGGCGGTCGACGCCCTCGCGGCCAGGGTCAACGGCTGAGCCGCCGACCCCGGCCGGGGGCGGGGCTCACACCCCGGTGACCTGCCAGCCGCCCCCGTAGCTGGCCGGGCGGAAGCCCAGGGCGAGGTTGATCGCGAGCATGTGCCCGTTCTCGTCGGCGTTCCACGTGTGGAGCCGTTGCACCCCGGCGCGTGCTCCGCGATCCGGTGCAGGTTCTCCGCCTTGACGAGCATGCCGAGCCGGTGGCCGCGGTGGCCGGCGTGCACCAGCGTGTCCTCCTGGTAGCCGACGGCGGGCTTGTCACCCGGCAGGTCCACGCAGGTGTAGGCGACGAGCTCGCCGCTAACGACGTGCTCGGCCACGGTCATCACGCGGGTGCGGCCCAGCGCCTCCCCGATGCGGTCGACCTCCGCGACCCGGTCGGCGTCCCACACCTCCGGCTCGAGCTCGAGGTCGGCGGACGGGGCGTCGGTGCTCATCCGCCCCATGAGCGCGGCCAGGCCGCTGCGCAGCTCGGGGGGCGTCGCTCCGACCCACCCCAGGGTCCGGTAGGCCGTGCCCGCGGCCGCGCGGGCGGCCGGCAGCTCACCGGTGGCGAGCTCGACCCCACGGGCCGTCTCGACGAGGCTGTGACGCTCGACCTGCTCCAGGCTCAGGCCCAGGTCGAGGAGCGCCGCGGCATACCGGTCCCGGGGCAGGGTGCCCACCCCCGTGCGCGGGGCGAGCTGCTCGCCCTCGGGGTCCGGCGCGTGGTCGGACCACACCTGGACCGTGCTGCGGCCCTCCTCCCGCACCACCGGCAGCACCTGCGCCCAGAGGGCGGCCACGACGTCCCCGGGGTCGTGCTCCGGGTCCAGGACGAAGGACAGGTAGGCCACGGAGGTGTTGTCCCGCAGCGGCATCCGCGCCCACAGGCCGCCCACCGCCCGGTCGCCGTCCCGGGCCAACAGCATCACCTTGCGGTGGTAGGCCTGCTCGACGAAGACGGTCCCGAGCTCGGCGGGGGTGTCGGCCAGGTCGTCGTCCCCGTAGAGCGCGAGCATCGTGCGGCGGCTGAGGTCGGCGAAGTCGGCAAGGTCCGCCGCCGGCGGAGACGCGCCCGGGGTATGGCGGACGGTGCTGACCGAGAGTTCCATGCCCCCCAGTGTGGGCAGGACCGCCCGCGGGCACAACGGGTTTGTCAGGTGCCACACTGGCCCGATGAGGAGCAGGGGCGGGTGGGTGCGCGCCCTCGCGGTGGCGGGGATCGCCGCGCTCGCGGGGGTCGGGGTGCTGGTCGGGGCGCTGGCCTACCAGCTCAACGGTGGCTGGCCGCTGCCGCGCACCGACCCGGACGACCCGCGGGTGGACGCCGCGCACGCCCGGTGGGCCCCGGCGTGGGAGGAGCGGCACGCGGGCATGGTCGGCGACCTGGAGGCGGCCGGTCTGGTCGTGCTGTCGGTGAACGAGCTGAACAGCTGCCGCGAGGGGGAGACGAGCTGGAAGCGGCGCGACCCCTTCGGGCTGCGGTGCAGCCTCACCTGGCAGGCCGTCCTCGGGGCGCCCGCGGGTGACCCGACCGGCCCGGTGAGCGCCGTGCACGAGGTCGCGCAGGCGCACAGCGACCCGGACGCCGGTCCGGATGGGCTGGCTACCCTGCTCTCCAGCCTGGAGTCATTCGAGGAGGGCGACACCCAGGTCGCGCAGGTGGCGTACGACGGCACCCTGGTCGTCGACGGCGAGGGCGGGACCACGCGCCTGGAGGCCTTCGCCACCCGGGCACCGCGGGACTCCTTCGCGGACGCTCCCGACGGCTCGTACGGCGACGTGGTCCGGGCGGCGGGCGGGCCACCGGACCACGAGCTGGCGCGGCTCCAGCGGGAGTGGACGGAGCCTGCCGTGCCGGTCGGGGAGGCGCGGTGGCTGGTCCGACTGACCGACCGCGTCGACTACTTCAGCCGCTGACCGGCCGGCCCTCCAGGGCGTCCAGGACGGCGGCGGAGGCGTGCCCGTCGCCGTAGGGAGCGGCGTCGGTGGGCGTCGGGGCGGCCGGGAGGCCGCCTCGCGCAGCGCCGGACCGGGCTCGACGAGCACGTTCCACCCAAGCTCGACGGTCTCGACCCACTCGGTCTCGGTGCGGACGGTCGTGCACGGGGTGCGCAGGGCGAAGGCCTCCTTCTGCAGGCCGCCGGAGTCGGTGATCACACCCCGGGCCCGGCTGACCGCGCCGACCAGGGACGGGTAGGGCAGCGGGTCGTGCGTGGTGAGCGAGCCGCCGTCCAGGTCGAGGCCGTGCTCCGCGGCCCGCGCGCGCAGGCGGGGGTGGGCCAGCAGCACGACCGGGTGGTCGACCTCCTGCAGCGCGCGCACGATGCCGGCCAGGCGGTCCGGGTCGTCGGTGTTCTCGGCCCGGTGGACCGTCGCGACCGAGAAGGTGCCCGGCTCCATACCCAGCTCGGCCAGCACGGCGTCGGGATCGGCCAGCTCGTCGCGGACCCGGTGCAGCACGTCGATCATCACGTCCCCCACGAGCACCGCGCGGTCGGCCAGCCCCTCGGCGGCCAGGTGGCCCATCGCGACCTGCGTGGGGGCCAGGAGCAGGTCGGCCGCGTGGTCGGTGAGCACCCGGTTGTGCTCCTCGGGCATCCGGCGGTTGAAGGAGCGCAGCCCCGCCTCGAGGTGGGCCACCGGCAGGTGCAGCTTCACCGCGGCCAGCGCCCCGGCCAGGGTGGAGTTCGTGTCGCCGTAGACCAGGACCCGGTCCGGCCTCCGGTCCCGCAGCACCTGCTCCATCCCCGTCAGGATGGCGCCGGTCTGCGCACCGTGGCCGCCGGACCCGACCCCCAGGTGGACATCCGGGTCGGGGATGCCCAGGTCGGCGAAGAAGACGTCGGACAGCATCGGGTCGTAGTGCTGCCCGGTGTGCACGATGACGTGCTCCACCCCGCGCCGCTCGCACTCCGCCGCGACGGGGGCGAGCTTGACGAACTGCGGACGCGCACCGACCACCGAGAGGACCACCACGTCGCACAGGGTAGCGGCGGCCTAGATTGGGGCCATGCGCGTGTTGGCCGTGAGCACCTGGATGCCGACGACGTCGAGCCGCTCGACCGGGTCGTTCGTCGTCCGCGACGCCCGGGCGATCGCCGACCTCGGCCACGACGTCGCCCTGGTCCACCTCGTCCCGCCGGCCCAGCTGGGGCAGGACCCACGGCGGGAGGAGTTGGCCGGGCTGCCTGTCACCCGGGTCCCCATGTCGACCACCGACCCGCTCCAGGTCGCCCGGGCCGCCCGTGCGCTCGGAGAGCTCTCCCGCGGTGCCGACCTGGTCCACACCATGGCTTTCTCCACCCTGCTGCCGTGGGCGGTGACGAGGCCGCGAGTGCCCTGGGTGCACACCGAGCACTGGTCCGGCCTGACCGCCCCCGGCACCCTGCCGGGACCCTGGCGGGCCGCCCTGCCGTTCCTCCGACCGCTGCTGGCGCGGCCCGACCTGGCGACCGCCGTGGTGGACCACCTCGCGCGCCCGGTGCGGGCCGTCCGGGGGAGCAGGCCCACGCTCGTCGTCCCCTGCATCGTGCCGCCCCTGGCCCGGGTCCCCCCGCGCCCCGGCCCGGGCAGCACGCTGCGGCTGGTCTCGGTCGGCGGTCTCATCGAGCGCAAGGACCCGCTGACCGCCGTCGACACCGTGGCCGAGCTGCGCCGGCGCGGCCGCCCCACGACGCTGCGCCTGGTGGGGGAGGGGCCGCTGCGCGACGCGGTCGCCCGGCGGGCGCAGGAGCGGGGGGTGTCCGACGGGGTGGAGCTGGTGGGCACCCTCGACCGGGACGGGGTGCTCGCCGAGCTGGCGGCCGCCGACCTCTTCCTCGGCCGACCCTCGGGGACAACTTCTTCGTGTCCTGCGCCGAGGCCGTGGTCTCGGGCCGGCCCGTGGTCGTCGGTGCCACCGGGGGGCAGGGGGAGTACCTCGACCCGCGCGTCGGCGTCACGGTGGACGTGCAGACGCCCGGTGCCTACGCGGACGCCGTCGAGCAGGTGCTCCTCACCGCGGCGACCTGAGCGCCGAGGAGATCGCCGCCACGGTCGGCGACCGGTTCTCGGCGCGGGCGGTCGCGGAGGGGTACGACCGGGCCTACCGCCTCGCCGCCGAGATCCGTGGGCGTCGGCGGTGACCCGCGTCGAGGTGGTCATCGCCTGCCACACCCCGACCAGGCCGGTCGGGCAGGCCGTGGCCAGCGTGCTGGACGACAACGGTCCCCACGCCGGGGTCACCGTGGTCTGCCACGGCGTGGACCCGCAGCGGATCGAGGGCGTCATCGCCCCGCGGCACCGGGAGCGGGTGCGCCTCCTCGAGCACCACGACGGCATCCGCAGCCCCGCGGGGCCCTTCAACGCCGGGATGCGTGAGGCTCGGGGGAGTTCGTCTCGCTGCTGGGCAGCGACGACCGCCTGCTCCCGGGGGCGGTCGAATCCTGGCTGCGGCTTGCCGACGCCGTCCCGGAGGCCAGGAGGTGGACTGCGTCATGTCCCGCCTCGCCCTGGGCGACCCCGACCGGATCGTGCCCACGCCGCCGGTCCGGCCGTGGCTGCGCCCCGGTCAGGTGGCCGACCTGGTGCGCGACCGGCTCAGCTACCGCAGCGCCCCGCTCGGCCTGGTGCGGACGGCGACCCGCGAGCGGCTGGGTGCCGAGCTGGTGGAGGGGCTGCCCGTCGGGGACGACGTGCCCTACGTCACGCGGCTGTGGGCGGAGACCCGGGTCGTCGTGGACCGCTCCGGCCCGGCCTACCTCGTGGGGGAGGACGCCACGGACCGGGTGACCCTCGAGCCCCGTCCGGTCGCGACCGAGCTCGCCTTCGTCGAGCACCTGGTGGGGAGCCGGTGGTTCCTGGCCTATCCCGACCGGGTCCGGGCGGCCGTCGCGACCAAGCTGCTTCGGATCCACGTCTTCGGCGCGGTGCTCCACCGCCCGGACCCGCTCTGGTGGACCGCGCAGGAGCGGACCGACCTGGCCGGGGTCGTGCGGTCCGTCCTGGCCGTCGCGCACACGGCCGCAGACCCCCTCTCGCTCGCCGACCACGACCTGCTGGAGGCCTGCCTCGACCCCAGCACCCCCGCGGAGCGCCTGGGCGCGCTGGCCAGGGCCCGGCGCCGGCACGGACGGCCCAGGACCCTGCTCCCGCGCCATCCCTCCCTGGTGCTGCACCCCGAGGCCCCCGGTCCCTTCATGACCGCCTCGCTCGCGGCCTGCGGGCTCAGGGGACGACGCGGCGCAGCCAGCTGACCAGGTGGTCCTCGACCTCCTCGCGGTTGGTCTCGTTGAGGATCTCGTGGCGCGCGCCGGGCCAGACCTGGGTCGTCACGTCCTGCAGACCGACCCGACGGAAGAGGTCGGCCACCTCCTGCACGGCCTTCGCCCCGCCCACCGGGTCGACCTCTCCGGACACCAGGAGGACCGGCAGGGTCCGCGGCATGGACGCTGCGGTCGACTCCTCGCTGACCCACAGCAGACCGCCGAGCAGGTCGCGGTAGAACCCCGCGGTCGCGTGGCCGCCGGACAGCTCGTCCGCCACGTAGGCGTCCACCTGCGCCTCGTCGCGCGAGAGCCAGTCGAACGGCGTCCGGTGCGGGCGGAAGGGCCGGTTGTAGGGGCCCAGGACCAGCGCCTCCATCAGCCGCGACCGGGCCCGGGGGCCGCGCAGCCGACACTCCGCCCGGGCGATCCGCAGCCCCAGCCGACCCGTGGCGCCAGGGTCCCCGGCCGTGCCCGACAGGATCAGCCCGGCCAGCCGGTCGCCGTAGCGGGCGGCGTAGGCCCGCGCCAGGAAGCTGCCCATGCTGTGACCCAGCAGCACGACCCGGGCACCGGGGTGCTCGAGGGCCAGGTGGTCGGTGAGGGCGATCAGGTCGTCGACGACGGTGGCGAAGCCGCGTTCGTCGCCGAGTGGCCCAGGTCGCCCGGGGCCGCCAGCGGTCCGGCCGTGACCCCGGTGGTCGGCCGCGTAGACGCATACCCCTCCTCCGCCAGCCGCTCGCCGAGGTGCGCGTAGCGGGCCGCGTGCTCGACCATCCCGTGCGCGAGCTGACCACCGCCCGGGGCGGTCCCTCGGGCAGCCAGCGGGGAGACGTGGAGGGAGGTGCCGTCGGGAGTGTCGAGGCGGAAGGTCGAGCGATCATGCGTTCAGGGTATGGGGTGCCACGTCACCTATCCTGGGCACGCACGAGCCGCCCCGCTGCGGGCGCCACCGGAACAGGACGGGACCACCCTCATGAAGATCGCCGTTGTCGCGCTGGGCAAGATCGGGCTGCCGCTGGCGGTGCAGTTCGCCGATGCCGACCCCTCGCACGAGGTCGTCGGCGTCGACGTGAACCCCGCGGTGGTGGAGGCGGTCAACGCCGGGCGAGCCCTTCCCCGGCGAGGCGCACCTGGCCGACAAGCTCGCCGAGCTCGTGCCCGCCGGGCGGCTGCGCGCGAGCACCGACTACGCCGAGGCCATCCCGGGCGCCGACGCGGTCGTCCTGGTCGTGCCGCTGTTCGTCGACGAGGCCACCGGCGCCCCGGACTTCGGCTGGATGGACGAGGCGACCCGGTCCCTGGCCGCGCACCTGACCCCCGGCACCCTCGTCTCCTACGAGACCACGCTGCCGGTCGGCACGACCCGCACCCGGTGGAAGCCGATGATCGAGCAGATCAGCGGGCTGCACGAGGGCAGCGACTTTCATCTCGTCTTCTCCCCGGAACGGGTGCTGACCGGGCGGGTCTTCGCCGACCTGCGCCGCTACCCCAAGCTCGTCGGCGGGCTGACCGAGGCGGGCACCGCCCCGCGCGGTCGCCTTCTACGAGGCGGTGCTGGACTTCGACAACCGGGACGACCTGCCCCGCCCGAACGGCGTGTGGGACCTGGGCAGCGCCGAGGCCGCGGAGATGGCCAAGCTGGCCGAGACGACCTACCGGGACGTCAACATCGGGCTGGCCAACCAGTTCGCCCGCTTCGCCGACAGCGTGGGCATCGACGTGCACCGCGTCATCGAGGCCTGCAACTCCCAGCCCTACTCCCACATCCACACCCCCGGCATCGCCGTGGGCGGGCACTGCATCCCCGTCTACCCCCGGCTCTACCTGTCCACCGACCCCGACGCGACCGTGGTGTCCCAGGCGCGGGCCGCCAACGCCGCCATGCCCGAGTACGCCGTGTCCCGCGCCCAGGACCTGCTCGGCACCCTGGAGGGGCTGCGCGTCGTCGTGCTCGGGGCGTCCTACCGCGGCCGGGTCAAGGAGACCGCCTTCTCCGGCGTCTTCGCCACCGTGGCGGCGCTGCGCGAGCGCGGCGCCCACGTGCTCGTGCACGACCCGATGTACACCGATGCCGAGCTGACCGCCCTGGGCTGGGAGCCCTACCACCTGGGCGAGCAGGCCGACGTCGCGATCGTGCAGGCCGACCACCCCGAGTACGCCACCCTGTCCGCCACCGACCTGCCCGGCCTCCGGGCTCTCCTGGACGGCCGCCGCGTCACCGACCCCTCCCGCTTCGCCGGCGTCCCCCGGCTCACCGTCGGCGGGGGCGAGCCCACCACCGCATGAGCTGGTCGTCGGTCCTCCCCGGCACCCTGGCACTCGCCCTGATGTGGGTGGTGCCGGGGTATGCCGTGCTGCGCCTGCTCGGGGCCGCGCGGGCTGCTCGCGCTGGGCGCGGGCCGGCGGTGACGAGCGGGCTGGCGGGCGCCCTGGCGGTCGGGTACGAGCTGGTCGGCCTCCCGTGGACGTTCTGGAGCTTCCTCGGCGGGATGCTGGTCGCGGTGGCGGTGGCCGCCGGGGTCGGCAGGCTGCTGCGCACCACGTCCGACCCCTCCGGGGTCACCGTGGCCGGCGAGCGTCGACTGGGCGCCGCCGAGCGTGGCTGGCTGGCCGTCACGTGGGTCCTCGGCGGCGGGGTGCTGGGGGCGGCCATGATGACCGGGATGGGGCGGGCCGACCAGCCGCCGCAGGCCTGGGACGCGGTCTTCCACCTCAACGCGCTGTGGTTCGTGCGGGAGACGGGCAACTCCTCCTCCTTCGGCGGGCTGGCGCCGATGTACGCCGACAACCTGGCCCCGTTCTACCCCGCCGTGTGGCACGGGATCGTCGCGGTCGCCCCCGGCTTCCCCGGGGTCACCGAGGCCGCGAACGCGTCCTCGGTCGTGATCGGCTCGGTGATCTGGATCGCCGGCCTGGTCGCCCTCGCCCGCGTGGTGTGGCCGGCGCGGGCGCTGCCCACGGTGATGGTGCCGGTCCTCGCCGCCAGCTTCGTCACCTTCCCTGCGGTGGCGGTCTCGATGCTCGCGGTCTGGCCGTTCGCCCTGTCGGTGGCGTGCCTGCCGGGCACGATCGCGCTGCTCGTGGCCACCCTGCGCGGGGTCCTCTCCTGGCGCATGCACCTGGCGCTGGCGACCGGGCTCACCTGGGCGGTCGCCGGGGTGGTGCTCGCCCACGCCTCCGGCCTGTTCAGCCTGGTGCTGCTGGCCCTGCCACTGGTGAGCGTGCTCGTCGGGCGGCAGCTGCGCCGCACCGCGCGGCTCGGGCGGCCCTGGCTGGCGCTGGGGGCCGGGACGGCCCTGGTCGTGGCCGTGCTCGGCACCCTCGTCTTCCTGCTCAACTTCCCGCCCGTCCGCTCGATCATGGACTACGAGCGGGGCGGTCAGGACAGCTACCTGCCCGGGCTCGGGTCGTTGTCCATCGACCACCCGCTCATCTACGTCTACAAGGTCACGAGCGTCAACCTGGCGGTCACCCTCCTCGTGTGGCTGGGGGTCGCCCTCACGCTGCGCTGGAGGCACGCCCGCTGGCTCGTGGTCTCCCTGGTGGCCGCCGTGGCCCTGACGTTGCTGGCGGCCGGGCCGCCGGAGAACCCGGCGCGCATCCTGGCCGGCTTCTGGTACACCCAGGCCTCGCGCATCAACCAGCTCGCGATCGTCCCCGCCGTGCTGCTGGCGGCCGGGGCGGCGGGCTGGCTCTCCCGCACGGTGGCCGCCCGGCTGGGGGTGCGGCTGGAGGCCGCGGCCGCGCTGGTCGTCGTGGCCGTGGTGGTGCTGACCTCCGGCCTGCGCTGGACCTCCCAGGTGCAGGTCATGGCGTCCACCTACACGACCTACCCGATCGCCTGGGGGACGATCCTGGAGCCCGAGGAGATCGAGATGATCGACCGGGCGGGGGACGTCCTGCCCCCCGACGCGGTCGTCCTGGGGGAGGCGGTCGCCGGGTCGCCCTACCTGCTCCACCGGGCCGGGGTCGAGGTCGTCTTCCCCCAGCTCAGCCCCATCCCGGGCAGCCCGGAGCGCACCCTGCTCCAGCAGCGGTTCTCCGACTGGGAGACCGACCCCTCGGTGTGCCAGGCGGTCCGGGACCTGGGCGTCACCCACGTGTATGCCGACTCCCTCACCTTCGAGGACGAGCTCAACGCCAAGTGGGAGGAGACCACGCAGGGTCTCTACCTCATCGAGCCGGCCGAGGGGGAGGGCTGGACCAAGGTGGACGAGGGCGGCCACGCCTCGCTGTGGGAGTTCACCGCGTGCGAGGAGTGACCGCCCTCCGGGGCGTCCGGCGGACCGTCAGGTCCGGTCGTTGGTCTCCTTGACCGACTGGGCGGAGTCCTGCGCCGAGGCCTTGACCTGCTCGGTCTGGCTCGAGGCCTCGTCCTTGACGCTGTCGACCCCCTCCTGGGCGGTCGTCCTCAGCTCCTCCGCCGCCTGCTCAGCCTGCGGCCTCACGTTCTCGACGACCTCCTGCGCGGCGGCCTTCACCTCCTCGACCAGGGGCTGACCGTGCTCCTGGGCCTGCTCCTTGGCCGTGACCGCGAGCTCACGCTCCTTCTCGGTGCCGGGCAGCAGGGAGCCCAGGAGCCAGCCGGCGCCCAGGGCGATCAGGCCGGCGGCCAGCGGGTTGCCCTGCGCCTGGCGGCGGACCGTCGACGGGGCGTTCGCCACCGCGTCCCGGGCGGAGGCCGCCGCGTCGCCGACGGCGCCCCCGGCGTCCTCGGCGGCCCACTGGGCGCGCATCCCCATACCGGGGCTGGTGTCGTAGGGGTCGTTGTCGCTGCCCATGATCTTCTCCTTCAGAGAGCGGCCCGCGTCCTTGACGCTGCCGGTGACCTTCTCGGCCTGGCGCTTGGCGACGTTCGACGGGCTCACGGCCTCGCCGAGGGCGTTGACGTCGCGGCTGAGGCTGGCCCGGGTCTGCGCGATCTGGGCGCGCAGCACCTCGGGGTCGTCGGTGGTGCGGGGCACGTCGGGGTTGGTGGTCATCGGTGGTCCTCGTTTCCCTTGAGCGCGTCCGGGACCTGCTTGGCGGTCTCGACGGTGCGCGGCATTCCTTCTACGTCCTTGAGCCGGTTGCGGCCGACGACGGCCAGCACCGCGGCGATGACTGCCCAGAGCAGGGCCACCACGAGGGCGGACCATCCCAGACCCATGAGGTGTCCGAGGGCCCACCACAGGGCGATGGAGGCGAAGAGCAGCACGAAGTGGGCGGCGACGCCGGCCCCGCCGAGCATCCCGGCCCCGGCCCCGGCCCGGCTGGCGCTCTGCTTCAGCTCGGCCTTGGCCAGGGCGACCTCCTGCGACATCAGCGTGGACAGGTCCGCGCTGATGTCGGAGATCAGGGCGCCGACGGAGTCGATCTCACCCTTGTCGTAGGTGTCGTGGGCGCCCTGGATCTGCTCCGCGGGAGGCACCCCGTGCCGGTCTCCCGGCGTGGGGTCGGGTGCCACGTGGGCGCCGGAGCCTGGGTGGGTCACAGGCGGTCACCGTCCCGGTGCTCGAGCAGTTCCTCGCCCGTGGGCAGCGGCTCGGCGACGGCGTCGACGTCCGTGCCCTGACCCGGCGTCCCGTAGGCCTGGGGCTGCGTCCCGTCCGACGGGTCGTCCCAGGCCGTGGTCTCGGGGTAGCCGCCCGTGGTCCCGGCCGCGTAGCCGCCCGTGGTCCCGGCGTAGCCGCCGCCCGCGGCCGTGGTGGTGGGGTCACCGGTGCTCGTCCCGGTCGGGTACCCGGTGCCCGCCGGGTACGGGTCGTAGGCCGCGCCCGAACCGGCCGTGCCGTACGCCGGCCGTAGCCCTGCTGCCCCGACCCGGCTCCGCTGTCGGCGGCCTCGTCGCGCAGGCCGCGGGTGAGTCGACCGCCGACCAGACCGACCAGGCCGCAGACGGCCAGGAAGGTCCCCGGGTTGCGGCGGCGTAGCGCTTCACGTCGTCGAGCAGGTCGGCGGGCTCCCGGCCCTCGAGCCACCCGGCGACGCCGTCGACCCGGTCAGCGGCCTGCTGGACCAGACCGGCGGCCATCGAGGAGCCCTCGGTGCCACGCGCCATGTCGCTGAACTGCTCGGCCAGGCCGTGCAGGCCCTGGGCCGCCCGGTGCTGCTGACCGCGAGCCTGCTCGGTCACGTCGCCCCGGACCTGCGAGAACAGCTGCTGGGCCTGGCCCTTGGCCTCCTGGGCCACGTGCTTGACCTCCTGGCCGGCGGTCTGGGCCACCTGGCCCGCGCCGGCCTTGGCGTCCTGGCCGACCGAGGCGGCCTCCTGCTTGGCCACGTCCGTGGTGGACGAGCCGGTCGACGAGAGATCCGTGGTGGAGGAGCCCCCGACGGGCTCGAAGGTCGGCGGGGCGGCCGTGAGCGGCGCGGCCTCTCCGGGCTCGGCGGGTGAGCCGGGGGTCATCGGGTCCGGGTCGGTCCCGGGTGCGTGCTGGTCGAACGGACGATCACTCATGCGTCTTCTCCCTCTCTGGGTGACGGACGGGACGCCGGTCAGGCGTCTGGCGCCACGTCCACCACCGTGGCAGGCAGAGGGAGGCGTCTCCTGCCGAACCGGCACCCTCACCCTTCAGGGTGGTGGGGGCCCGAACCGCGCCGGCCCACGTCAGGCCCACTGCCCCCGGCTGGTGAGGACGTCCCGGAGCAGGTCGGCCCGGTCGGTGACGATCCCGTCCACGCCGAGGTCGAGCAGACGGTGCATCTCGGCGGGGTCGTTGACCGTCCACACGTGCACGAAGGCGCCGACCTCGTGGGCGGCGGCCAGGGTGGCGGGGGTGACGACCTCGACCCCGGCGTGCCGGACCGGCACCTGCAGCCCGTCGACCCCGGCCATCACCCGCGACACCACCGTGGTCCGCAGCAGCGCAGGAAGGGCCGCGGCGGCCCGGAACCGCGCGGCCGTCGTCTGACCGGCCGAGGTCACCACGGGACGGGTGAGCCGCATGAGGACCTCACGGCGGCGCTGGTCGGAGAAGGAGGCGACGCAGACGCGGTCGTGGGCCCGGGTGCGCTCCAGCGCCCGGGCCAGGGGGAGGATCGCCCCGGGGGACTTGACGTCGATGTTCAGCCGCAGGTCGGGCCAGGTGCCGAGGAGCTCCTCCAGGAGGGGCACCGACTCCCGGCTGCGTCCGATCCGGGCCCGGGAGACCTCGCGCCAGGACAGGTCGGTGATCCGCCCGACCCGGTCGGTGAGCCGGTCGAGGGTGTCGTCGTGGAAGGCCACGACGGTGCCGTCGCGGGTGGCGTGCACGTCGGTCTCGACGAAGCGGTAGCCCAGCCCGACCGCAGCCTCGAACGCCACCATCGTGTTCTCGAGACCCTCGGGGGAGAAGCCGCGGTGGGCCATCGCGATCGGCCCCGGGTGGTCGAGGTATGCGGTGCGCACGGGGCCAGCGTAGACGCCGGGCGCCGCCCGGTCCCCGTCAGCGCGCCGGTCCGGCCAGACCGGCGTGGAAGGCGTGGACGACGGCCTGCAGCCGGTCCCGCGCGGGAAGCTTCTGCAGGATCCGGGCCACGTGGGTCTTGACGGTCGCGACCTCGACGACGAGGTGCTCGGCGATCTCGGCGTTCGACATGCCGGTGCACATGAGCGCCAGCACCTCGGCCTCCCGCTCGGTGAGCCGCTCCAGCCCGGGGCTGGGCGCCCGGGCCCCGTGGTGCTGCACGAAGTCGCCGATCACCCGGTCGAGCACGGCGGGGGCCAGGACCGTCTCGCCGTCGACGCAGGACCGGGCGGCACCGATGAGCTCGGCGGCGTCGGCCGTCTTGAGCAGGAAGCCGTGGGCACCGGCGTCCATCGCGCGGGCGACGTAGTCGTCCAGGTCGAACATGGTCAGCACCAGGATCCGCACCTCGGGCAGCCGCTGCCGGATCCGGGCGGTGGCCGAGATGCCGTCGGACCGCGGCATCTGCAGGTCCATGAAGACGACGTCCGGCCGGCAGGAGAGCGCGACCCGCACGGCCTCCTCCCCGTCGGAGGCCTCGCCGACGACCTCGATGTCCGGTGCGCTGGACAGGACCATCGCCAGCCCGGCCCGCATCGTGGCGTGGTCGTCGACCACCATCACCCGGATCGTCACGGAGCCACCTCCTCGGGGCCGACCCTAGCGGGGGCGGGCAGGTGGGCGCTCACCACGAACCCACCCTCGGGTGCAGGACCCACGTGCAGCGTCCCGGACACCAGCTGGACCCGCTCGCGCAGGCCCACCGTGCCGTAGTGCGCCGGGGCCTGCGGCGGCACCGGGCCCGGGCCGTCGTCCTGCACCACGAGACGCGTCCCCCCGGGACCGGAGTCGAGCTGCAGCCGCACCGCGGCCCCCGGTGCGTGGACCAGGGCGTTGGTGAGGGCCTCCTGGGCCAGGCGGTAGATCACCGGGAGGTGCGCCAGGGGCGGGGTGCCCGTGACGTCCAGCTCGACGCGCGCCCCGGCGCCGCGGACCCGGTCGACGAGGGCCTCGACGTCGTCGAGCGTGCGGGCCGGATGCGTGTCGACCACCCCACGGGTGAGCTCGTCGACGCTGCTGAGCTCGCGCAGCGCATCCTCGCTGGTGGCGTGGACGGCGACCAGCGCCTGGGCGCGCTGCTCCGCCGAGGTGGCGACGTCGAGCACGTTGAGCTGCATGGCGATGACGCCGACGCTGTGCGAGACGGTGTCGTGCAGCTCGCGCGCCAGCCGGAGGCGCTCTCCGCGACGGCGCGGCGGACCTGGGCGTCGGCCATCCTGGCCTGCCGTTCCTCCTCCTCCCGTGCCAGGGCGGCCCGGTGGCGGGTCACCGCGGAAACCACCCCGCCGATCAGCGCGATGAGGACGACGGCCGCGCTGGCCGCGACCCCGATCGCGGGCTCGGCGTAGCGGGACGCGACGACGGTGACCGCGAGCAGCGCGGCGGCGGGCAGCCCGAGCCGTCGGGGGGCGGCTGCCGCGGAGCGCCAGAGGACGCCCCCGACCCCGCGCACCATCCAGGCGCCGGACATCACGGGGGCGCCCAGCAGGGCGCCGCCGGCGAAGACCACGCCCTGGGCGACGGCCGTGGGGACGGGCGCGGCCGCCCGCCCGAGGAAGAGCGCGGCGGCCAGCAGGGTGGCGCCCACCACCAGGGGGGACGCGCCACCGGGCCGGGAGGGGAGGTTGATGGCGCACTCCAGCCCTGCCAGGGCCACGATGACCAGCGTCTCGACGACGTCCCGGCGCGGGGGCGTCCCAGGACGAGCGGGCCGGACCGTCCGGGGACCGGGTGCGGGCCGGGCAGCCCCGCGCCGTCCGGCGGCAGCTCGTGCTGACCGGGTGCGCCGTCGGTGCCCTCCGCGGCCCGCAGGATGCCGAGGAGTCGGCGCAGCTCGCTCGTGGCCAGCTGGGTGCGTGCCCTGATCGCGGGCACCGCCCGGGCCACGTCCTCGTCGGAGCGGTCGCCCTCGAGCAGGCGGCCGCTGCGCTCGTGCACCTCCGAGAGCGCTTCCAGGAGCACCCGACGGATGTCGAGCGCGAGCCGGCGCCGTTCCTCGCGCACGGCGGCCTCGACGACCGTCCCCAGCGGGACCGCGCGCTCGCGCTCGGCGCGCAACCGCCGTTGCCGCGCGGCCCGGCGCGAGTCCCGGACGTGCAGGACGACCACGCCACCGACCCCGTAGACGTAGACCAGGGCCAGGGCGAGCAGGGGCGTGGACGTCTCGTGCGGGACCAGGACGGCGGTCGCGACCGCCAGCACCGCGGCGACCGCGAGGACGAGCCCCTCGCGCAGCAGCGCCTGCCGGCTCCACGGGTCCATCGCCATGGGCGCCATCCCATCGTGCGCGAGCTCGGCGGGGCGACGCTCGCGAGGTGGACCTGCGTCGGTCATGAGGATGATCTTGGCGCAGGCGGCGCCGCCGCGGGGGAAGGTCAGCGCAGGTTGAGCAGACCGGTGTCGGAGGGGCGGGGGAGGGCTCGCCCACCTCACCGAAGGGCCGGGCACCCTTCTCGGAGGAGGCCGTGCGGGCGCTGCTGCGCCACTCGCTGGGAAAGCTGGCCCGGGCGGCGACACGGCTGAGGGAGACGTCGTCCAGAGGGCACGGTGAGGCGACCACGACGACGTTGCCGAAGCGCCTGCCCTTGGCGACCTCGCGGAGCAGGAGGAGGCCGACGTGGGGGAGCCGGGTGCGCAGGGTGGCGGTCAGCCGGGACACCCAGCGCAGACCCGGCTCGTCGGAGGCGTTGACGAGGAGGAGCCCGTCCGGTGACAGCACCCGGGCCACCTGCGCCGCCCAGCGGGTGCCCGCGAGCTCTCCCGGCAGCTGACCCTGGTCGTAGGCGTCGACGACGACGACGTCGGCCGAGCCGTCGCGCAGGGCGGGCAGCCCCTCTGCCCGGTGACCGGCCGGACCCGGATCCGGTGACCGCGCGGCAGGGGCAGCTCGCGGCGCACCAGCTCGGTCAGCGCGACGTCCGGCTCCAGCACGATCTGTGGGCTGCCGGGGTGGGTGCGGTGCAGCCACCGGGCGAGGGTCATCCCCGCGCCACCGACGTGGGTAACGGCCAGAGGGGCGGGGTCGGGCCGCAGTGCCTGCAGCACGAGGGCGAACTGCTCGACGTACTCGAAGACGAGCAGCAGTGGGTCGTCCGGGTCGACGTAGGACTGGGGGAAGCCGTCGCGGACCACGGTGGCCCCGCCCCGTTCGTCCCAGACGACCGACACCTCAGATGTCGCGGAAGGTCTGGATCTGCGCGCCCAGCGCGTTGAGCCGGGTGGCGAGGTCCTCGTAGCCGCGGTTGATGACGTAGACGTTGCGCAGCACCGACACCCCGGGCGCCGCGAGCATCGCCAGCAGGATGACCACACCGGGGCGCAGGGCGGGCGGGCACATGATCTCGCCGGCGCGCCACTTGGTCGGGCCCTCGATCATCACCCGGTGGGGGTCCATCAGGTGCACCTTGGCCCCGAGGGTGGTGAGCTCGGTGAGGTAGATGGCGCGGTTCTCGTAGACCCAGTCGTGGATGAGCGTCGAGCCCTGGGCGCAGGCGGCGATGATCGCGAAGAAGGGCAGGTTGTCGATGTTGAGGCCGGGGAAGGGCAGCGGGTGGATCTTGTCCAGCGGAGCCTTGAGGGGCCCTGGCTTGGTGGTGAGGTCCACCAGCCGGGTGTGGCCGTTCGCGCTGGTGTACTCCTCGCTGAGGTGGCACTCGAACCCCATGGTGTCCAGCACGGCCAGCTCGATCTCCATGAACTCGATGGGGACGCGCCGGACCGTGATCTCGCTGCCGGTGACCACCGCGGCCGCGAGAAGGCTCATGGCCTCGATCGGGTCCTCGGAGGGGGAGTACTCGATGTCCTGGTCGATGTGCTCGACGCCGGTGACGGTGAGGGTGGTGGTGCCGAGGCCCTCGATCTGCACGCCGAGCTGCTGAAGGAAGACGCACAGGTCCTGGACCATGTAGTTGGACGAGGCGTTGCGGATGACCGTCGTCCCGGGGTGGCGGGCGGCGGCCAGCAGGACGTTCTCGGTGACGGTGTCCCCGCGCTCGGTGAGCACGATGGGGCGCGTCGGGCGCTTCGCCGGGTCGACCGACACGTGGTAGGACCCGGTGGTGGCCGTGACGTCCAGCCCGAAGTGCCGCAGCGCGATGAGGTGCGGCTCCACGGTGCGCGTGCCGAGGTCGCAGCCACCCGCGTAGGGGAGCTCGAAGAAGCCGAACTCGTGCATGAGCGGGCCGAGGAACATGATGATCGTGCGGGTGCGGCGGGCGGCCGTCTCGTCCATCGAGCCCAGGTCGATGGTCTCCGGCGGGGTGATCTCCAGGTCGGAGGAGTCGGGGAGCCAACGGATCTTGAAGCCGATGCTGGTCAGCACCTCGGTGATGCGGTTGACCTCCTCGATCCGGGCGAGGTTGCGCAGCGTGGTCCTTCCCTTGTTGAGCAGGGAGGCGCACAGCAGCGCCACGGCGGCGTTCTTGGAGGTGCGGACGTCGATCTCGCCGGACAGCTTCACGCCACCGGTGATCCGGAGGTTCTGCGGGACGCCGGAGGAGACCTGGACGATCTCGGAGTCCAGCTTCTCCCCGATCCGGGCGATCATCTCCAGCGAGAGGTTCTGCTTGCCCTGCTCGATGCGGGCCACGGCGCTCTGGCTGGTGCCGAGGAGCTCGGCCAGCTCGGCCTGGGTGAGGTCCTTGTGACGCCGGGCGTCACGGATCAGTCCGCCGATGCGGGACAGGTAGCTCTCGGTCATGGACGCCCACTCTAGATCACATATATGAGATACGGACGAGTGATGTCAGCCGGGCGGGTCGAGGCTGGCGACGAGCAGGGGGACCACCAGCTCTCGCTGCCAGGCCCGGGCCCCGAGCTCGGCGCAGGCCGCGTCGACACCGGCCACCGACCGGTCCTGCGGGGGCCGCCACAGGACCCGGCGGACGGTGTCGGGGCTCATGAGGTTCTCGACCGGGACGTCCACGCGTGCGGACAGCCCGGCCAGCGCCTCGCGCACCTGGACCAGGCGTTCGGCAGCCTCCGGGTCGCGGTCGGCCCAGGCCCGCGGCGGCGGCGGGGCGTCCCGGCGGGCGGGGGCGGGGAGCTCGTCCTCCGGGAGCTCGACGGCCGTCCTGATCGCGGTCAGCCAGGTGCGCTGGTGGCGCAGGAGCCCCTGCTCGGCGCGCCGCTGCCGGCTGCGGGACCGCTCGGGCCGGGCCGACGGCAGGGCGGAGGCCTGCCGGGGGAGCCGGTGCGCCAGGTCGACCAGGGTCGCGTCGGGCAGGACCCGCACGGTCGAGACGTCCCGCTCCCGGGCGATGGCGTCGCGCGCGAGCCACAGCTCCCGCAGCGCCGCCAGCTGACGGGCCGACCGCAGTCGGTGCAGGCCGGAGGTGCGGCGCCACGCATCCGGGTCGTCCGGCCCGGGCGGGCCGGTGAACGTGGTCAGGGCCTCGAACTCCTGACGGGCCCACTCGGCCTTGCCCTGCTCGAGCAGGTCACGCTCCATGCGGTCCCGCAGGGCAACGAGGAGCTCGACGTCGAGGGCGGCGTAGAGCAGCCACGGCTCGGGCAGCGGCCGGGTGGACCAGTCGACGGCCGAGTGCTCCTTGGCCAGCGTGATCCCGAGGTAGTACTCGAGCACCGCAGACAGGCCGACCCGGGGCAGGCCGGCGAGCCGGGCGCCGAGCTCGGTGTCGAAGAGCCGCCGGGGGCGCATCCCGACGTCGGCCAGGCAGGGGATGTCCTGGGTGGCGGCGTGCAGGACCCACTCGGCGTCCGCGAGCGCCGCGTCCAGGTCGGTGAGGTCGTCGAACGGGATCGGGTCGACCAGCCAGGTGCCGGAGCCCGCACGGCGCAGTTGGATGAGGTAGGCGCGCTGGCCGTAGCGGTAGCCCGAGGCCCGCTCGGCGTCGACGGCCACGGGTCCGGTGCCGGCGGCGAGGGCCGCGACGCAGGCCGCGAGCCCCTCCGGGGTGTCGACGACGTCGGGCACCCCGTCCGCGGGGGCGGTGAGGCGTTCGTAGTCGTTGATCGGGTCGTCGTCGGGGTGGTCCTCCGACCCCTCCGGCGCCGGCTCCGACGTCACGCTCACCACCGGACGCCGGTCAGCGCGACGACACCCTCCGGCAGCGGGGGCAGGCCGGCGAGGGTGCAGAGCAGGTCGCCCCAGGCGCCGAGGTTGAGCGCGAGCTCGTGCGGCTCGGACCCCTGCGTGAGGACGGGGGTCCACGAGGCCCGGATCTCCAGCTCCACCGACGGCTCCCGCTCGGACAGGGCGCCGAAGCTCTCCGAGGTGACGCAGGTGACGGTCCCCGCCGGGGCGGCATACCCCAGCCCGGCGCCCTCGAGCGCGTCCGTGAGCCAGGACCAGCCGGCCTGACCCGCGAGCGGGTCGTGCCCAACCTCGGGCTCCATGAGCGCCTTGGCGTAGGTCACCGCGCGCCACGTGCCCTCCCAGGGCTCGGGGCCGGACGGGTCGTGCAGCAGGACGAAGCGGCCGGTCGCGATGGCGTCGTCGTCCTCGGAGAGGTGCGACGGCACGACCTCCCCGGAGAGCGCCACGGCGTGCGGGGCCAGCCTGGTGGGGGCGGGCACCTCCTCGAGGACCAGCTCGGGCCGGACCAGGGCACCGCGCAGCCCCTCGATCGCACGGGCGAAGAGCGTCGCCTCGGGCGCCGTGGACCCGCCCGCCGGCCGCTGCCGGGAACGAGTCTCACTGATTCGGCTCACCACGCCTCCCACAGTAGGGCCCCCGTCGCGCCTTCTGCAGCAGCGCAACGCCGACCGGACGCGGTCACTCCTCGCGCAGGAGCGACCACGCCTCGTCGTCCCACCAGGTCCCGTCCGGGGCGAGCACGGCCGAGCGCTCGGTGCCCTCGTGGGTGAAGCCGAGCCGGGCGAGCAGGCGGGAGGACGCCACGGCCGGGGCGAAGACGCGGGTGGTGATCCGGCGCAGCCGGCCAGGGCCCAGCGCCAGCCCGACCATCGCCCGCACCGCCTCCGTCGCCAGCCCGCGGCCCTGCACCTCGGGGTGCACCGCATACCCGAGCCATCCCTCCACCTCCCGCGTCCGGGCCGGGGCCACGGCCGAGCACGGCCGCACCGTGAGACGCACGTCGCCGACGAGCCGACCCTCCACCTCCACGCCCCCGGCCACCACCCTCGCCTCCGTGAGCCATCCGCTCACGAGCGCCGCGGCACCGGGGAGGTCCAGCGGGGGATGCCCCAGGTATGCGGCCACCTCCGGGTGCCGCCGGTACGCGTGCACCGCGGCCACGTCCGACGTGCCCACCGCGCGCAGCAGCAGGCGCCCGGCCCGAACGGGGAGGGCGGCGCGCACCCGGTCGGCGGCGGCTGCCGCGTCGTCGTCGCTCACCCGGCCAGTCTTCCAGCGCGCCCGTGCGTGGGACACTCGCCCCGTGACCTCCCCGACCGTGCCCAGCCCGTCCAGCCCGTCCAGCCCGTCCGACAGCGTCCTGGTCCGTGCCGCCCGGCAGCAACCGGTGCCCCACACCCCCGTCTGGTTCATGCGCCAGGCCGGAAGGTCGCTGCCCGAGTACCGCGCCCTCCGCGCCGACGTGGGGATGCTGGAGTCGTGTCGCACCCCTGAGCTGGTCACCGAGATCACCCTGCAGCCGGTCCGCCGCCACGGGGTGGACGCGGCCATCTTCTTCAGCGACATCGTCGTGCCCCTCATGGCCGTCGGTCTCGACCTCGACATCGTCGCCGGCGTCGGGCCGGTGATCGCCGAGCCGGTGCGCACCCGCGCCGACCTGGACCGGCTGCCCGAGCTCACGGCGGACGCCATACCCGACATCACCGAGTCCGTGCGACGGCTCGTGGCCGCGCTCGGGCCGACCCCGCTCATCGGCTTCGCCGGCGCCCCGTTCACCCTCGCCTCCTACCTGGTGGAGGGCGGGCCGAGCAAGAACCACGAGCGCACCAAGGCGCTCATGCACGGCGACCCGGAGCTCTGGTCCGACCTGTGCGCACGGCTCGCGCAGATCTCCGCCACCTTCCTGCGTGTGCAGGTCGAGGCCGGCGCCGGCGCCGTGCAGCTCTTCGACAGCTGGGCCGGGCACCTCTCGCGCGCCGACTACCTGCGGCACGTGGAGCCGCACAGCCGTGCGGTCCTGTCCGAGGTGGCCGGGCTGGGGGTGCCGCGGATCCACTTCGGCGTGGGGACGGGCGAGCTCCTGGCGCCGATGGCGGACGCGGGTGCGGAGGTCATCGGCGTGGACTACCGGGTCAGCCTCACCGACGCGGTCGAGCGCACGGGGGGGCGGTACGCCGTGCAGGGCAACCTCGACCCGGCCCTGCTGTTCGCGCCGTGGGAGGCGCTGGAACGGCGCGTGCGCGAGATCGTGGAGGAGGGCCGGTCCGCCCCGGGGCACATCTTCAACCTGGGTCACGGCGTGCTGCCGGCCACCGACCCCGAGGTGCTGACGCGGGTGGTCTCGCTGGTGCACGAGGTCTCCGCGCGGCCGGAGTGACGGGGCCCGCGTCCGACGCGGGTGACGGCGCGGCCGGTCAGCGGTCGCGCAGGTAGCCGTCCGGGGTGACGGGGAGGGCGCGCTTGTGGGCGGTGCGGCGGTACCAGCCCAGGATGGTCGCCTCGTCCTCGGGGGTGACCTGCCGGCCCTCGAGGTAGTCGTCGACGGCCTCGTAGCGGACGCCGAGCGCCTCCTCGTCGGCCCGCAACGGCTTGTCGCTCTCCAGGTCGGCCGTGGGCACCTTGGCCACGAGCTCGGGCGGGGCGCCGAGGTGCCGGCAGATCTCCCGGACCCGCCGCTTGGGAAGGCCGAAGAGGGGGGTGAGGTCGGCCGCGCCGTCGCCGAACTTGGTGAAGAAGCCGACGACCGCCTCGGCCGCCTGGTCGGTGCCGATCACGGCCAGGCTCCGCGTCCCGGCCACGGCGAACTGCGCCACCATCCGGTGCCGGGCCTTGACGTTGCCCTGGTGGTAGTCGTCGACCTCGTCGCTGACGTGCAGACCGGCGGCGAGGAGGGCCTGCCACTGCGCGTCCACCCCTGGCCGGATGTCCACGGTCAGCACCTCGTCGGCGCCGATGAAGTCGACCGCCCGCCGGGCGTCGTCCTCGTCGGCCTGCTCACCGTAGGGCAGTCGCATCGCGACGAAGGTGGCCTGCCCGCCGGAGGCCCGGACCCGCTCGCAGGCCAGCTGGGCGAGCCGCCCCCCGGTCGTCGAGTCCACGCCACCGCTGATCCCGAGGACGTAGCCCTTCAGGCCGGTGTCCCGCAGGTAGGTCGCGAGGAAGTTGATCCGTCGCTCGGCCTCGGCGGCGGCGTCGAAGGTGTCGGGGTCGACGACCTCAAGAGCGGTCCGGATCTCCTGCTGCAGCTGCGTGTCGGTCACCGTCCGAGCCTAGCGACGCGGCGGGGCGGACGGCGCGACGCCGCCTCCACCACAGCAGCGGCAGGACGAGGAGCGTCGCGAGCAGCAGGAAGGGCAGCACGGCGCCGAGCGCCGTGAGCAGCACGGTCACCGAGCCGGTGAAGGCCTCCCACCCCTGGCGGAGACCGGGGAGGAACCCGCGGGTGCTGGTCTGCGCGACCTCGGCGCCCTCCTCCGCCAGGTGGAGGGTGATGGTCGAGCGTGAGACGTCCTCCTCGAGGACCTTCATCCGTGCCTTCAGCGCGTCGAGGTCGGCCTCGCGGGCGGCCAGCTCCCGCTCCAGGTTCGCGATGTCCGAGACGCTGCCGGCCTCCGCGACCAGCTCACGGAGCCGCTGCGCGCCGGCCTCGAGGGTGGCCACGCGGGCCTCGACGTCGCGGTACTCCGCCTTGACGTCCTCGGCGCTGCTGCGGCTGCCGGTCACCTCGCCCAGCTCGCCCAGGCTGGTGACCACGGAGTCCAGGCCCTGGGAGGGGACGCGCAGCACGATCGAGGCGTAGCCGGGCCGCTCGTCGTCCCCCGGGACGACCTCCTCCGACTCGACCCACCCCCCGGCCCCGGTCGCGGTGGCCCGGGCCCGCGTGACCGCCTGCGAGACGTCACCCACCTGGACCTCCAGCTCCACCCGGCGCACCATCATCGGTCCCTCGCCGTCGGGAACGTCGGCAACGGTGCCGACGTCCGACCCCACGGCCGCCTGCTCCGCCGCCGCGTCCCCGGCCTCGCCCTCCGCCGCGTCCCCGCCGCTGTCGTCGCCCGAGCCCCGGTCCGCGGCCGGGGCCGCCAGGTCCGGGGCACCTCCGTCCAGGGCGTCGTCCGAGGTGCTCGCCGAGCACCCCGCCAGCACCAGCACCAGGCCCAGCAGCACGGCGATCAGTCGTCCGGTCATGACTCCTCCTCGGGTCTGCCCCTGCGACGGGGCCGGGCGGCGGACGGTTCCTCCCCCCCAGGTCACGATCGTGTCACGGGACGCTGGTGGCGGGGCCGGCTCGCGCGGATGAGAAGGTGGTCGGTATGCCGCCCCGCCCGACCACCTACCTCGTCGTCGGGGGAGGCATCAGCGGGCTGGCGGCGGCCGAGGAGATCACCCGCCGGGACCCGGCCGCGCGGGTCACCCTCCTCGAAGTCGCCGACCGGGTCGGGGGCAAGCTGCGGGGCGAGCCCGTCGCCGGCCGGACCCTCGACGTGGGGGCGGAGGCCTTCCTCATGCGACGCCCGGAGGCGAGCGACCTGGTGGGTCGGGCCGGGCTGGCCGGTGACCTCGTCCACCCCAGCGGCGCACCGGCGCAGGTGTGGAGCCGGGGCACCGTCCACCCGCTGCCTCGCCGCACGCTCATGGGCGTGCCCGCCGATCCGGGGTCCCTGCGCGGCCTGCTGACGCCGGCGGAGGTCGACCGCGTCCGCGCCGAGCTGACGCCCCGCCTGGAGGCGGAGGACTGCGACGTCGCCTCCCTCGTCTCCGACCGGCTGGGAGCGGCGGTGACCGAGCGGCTCGTGGAGCCGCTCCTCGGCGGTGTCTACGCCGGTCACGCGCGACTCCTGTCCGCCCGAGCGGCGCTGCCCAGCTGTTCGAGGTGGCGCGCAGCGGGGGCTCGCTGCTGGCGGCCGTCGACGCCCTGCTCCCCGCGCCCCACGACGGCACGCAGACCCGTTCGGCCGCCCCGGTCTTCGGGACCGTGCGCGGCGGCCTGCACCGCCTCCCGGCCGCCCTGGAGCAGGTCCTGCGCGACCGCGGCGTCACCGTCCTCACCTCGACCGTGGTCCGCGAGCTGCACGCGCTGGACGAGGGAGGCTACGAGGTGGTGACCGGCCCGCGGCCCCGACCCACGGCATACCGGGCCGACGCGGTGGTGCTGGCCCTGCCGCCCGCGCCGACCGCCCGGCTCATGCGCGACCTCGCTCCGGAGGCCGCCCGGGCGCTGGCCGGGGTGGAGACCGCCTCGATGGCGGTCGTCACGCTCGCCCTGCCCACCCGGGAGCTGGGGGAGCTTCCCGGCTCCGGCTTCCTCGTGCCGCCCGTGGACCGCGCCTTCGTGAAGGCCGCGACGTTCAGCGCGACCAAGTGGGAGTGGGTGCGCGAGGCCGGACGGGGGGCCGGTCCCGCGGGGGAGGACCTGACCTTCCTGCGCGCCTCGGTCGGGCGCCACCGGGAGGAGGCCACGCTGCAGCGGCCCGACGAGGAGCTGGTGCGCGGCGCGCTGACCGACGTCGGTCGGGCCCTGGGCCGCGTGCTCCCCGTCCCCGTCGACGCGCACGTCCAGCGGTGGGGTGGGGGGCTGCCGCAGTATGCGGTGGGCCACCACCACCGCGTCGCCGAGGTCCGCGCCGCTGTCGCGAGCCTGCCGGGCCTGGCCGTCTGCGGCGCCACCTACGACGGGGTGGGGATCCCCGCCTGCATCGCCTCGGCCCGCGCGGCCGCCACCCAGGTCACCGAAGGAGAATGAGGACCATGAGCGACTACACCGAGCCCACCGCGGAGCAGGTCGAGCAGATCAACACGCAGATCCGCTACGCCGCCTACTCCGTCTTCCGCGCCGCCGCCCCCCTGCCCCAGGACCGCTCCGGGCTGGCCCGGCAGGTGCGCGAGCTCTTCGCCGAGCTGACCGAGCAGGGGCTGGTCGTCCGGGGGGTCTACGACGTCTCCGGGCTCCGCGCCGACGCCGACCTGCTCATCTGGTGGCATGCCGCCGACGTGGAGACCGTGCAGCGGGCCTACCAGAGGTTCCGGCAGACCCACCTGGGCCAGCACCTGGAGCCGGTGTGGAGCAACGTCGGGCTGCACCGTCCGGCCGAGTTCAACCGGGGCCACGTGCCGGCGTTCCTCTCCGGGCACGCCGCCAAGGCCTACCTGTGCGTCTACCCCTTCGTGCGCTCCTACGACTGGTACGTCCTCGACGACGCGGAGCGGCGTCGCATGCTCCGTGAGCACGGGGAGGCGGCCCGGGACTACAAGGACGTCCTGGCCAACACCATCTCCTCCTTCGCCCTGGGGGACTACGAGTGGCTGCTGGCCTTCGAGGCCGACGAGCTGCACCGCATCGTCGACCTCATGCGCGACCTGCGGGCCACCGACGCGCGGCTGCACGTGCGCGAGGAGGTCCCCTTCTTCACCGGCCCGCGGGTGGAGCTCGACGCCCTGGTGGCCAGCCTGCCCTGAGCAGGACGCGACCGGATCTCCCGGCGCGCCCCGCCCAGGAACCTCCCCGTCAGGCCTGGGAGTCCCCGGCGGGCTGCAGCGTCATGGCGATGGAGTTCATGCAGTAGCGCAGGTCGGTGGGGGTGTCGTACCCCTCGCCCTCGAAGACGTGCCCCAGGTGGGAGCCGCACGACCCGCAGCGCACCTCGGTGCGGGTGCGTCCCAGCGAGTCGTCCTGGAGGTACTGCACGCGGTCCTCGGCCAGCGGCGCGTAGAAGCTGGGCCAGCCGCAGTGGGAGTCGAACTTGGTCTCGCTGCGGAAGAGCTCCGCGCCGCAGGCCCGGCAGCTGTAGACGCCCTCGGTCCTGGTGTCGGTGTACTCGCCGACGAAGGGTCGCTCCGTGCCGGCCTCCCGGAGCACGTGGTACTCCTCCGGGGTGAGGCGGGCCTTCCACTCCTCCTCGGAGCGGGCTGCGGGGTAGGCGGAGGTGTCGGCCGCGGCGGCCGCACGGGCAGGGGTGTCGTGGTGGGACTGCATACCGAAGTGAACCACGCAGGGCCCGCAGACCTTCCCGTCCGGTGGCTAGATTGGCCCGTATGCCCGACGCCCTCACCCTCACCGCTCCCGGCCCCGACGGACAGGAGCGGTCGGTGCGCCTCAGCAGCCCCGACAAGGTGGTCTGGCCGGCCACCCACCGGGGCGGTGCGATCACCAAGGCGGGGCTGGCGGCCTACCTGGAGGCGGTGGCAGAGCCCATGCTCCGCGGGCTGGCCGACCGGCCCGTGACGCTCCAGCGGGTCCGGGGTGGGATCGAGGGGGAGGAGTTCTACTCGAAGAACCCGCCGAAGGGGGTTCCGGAGTGGTCCCGCACGACACCGGTGACCTACCCCAGCGGCCGCAGCCACGACCAGCTCGTCGTCGACGACCTCGCGACGCTGCTGTGGACGGCCCAGATGGGCACGGTGACGTGGCACCCCTGGCCGGTCCGCACGGGGGACAACGACCACCCCGACGAGGTGCGGATCGACCTGGACCCCCAGCCCGGCCGCGCCTACCGCGACGTGGTGGAAGCCGCACGGGGTCTGCGCGAGGTGATGGAGCAGGTGGGTCTCACCCCCTTCGTCAAGACCACCGGCAGCCGGGGCGTGCACGTCTTCGCCCCTGTCGTGCCCAGCCTGGAGTTCCTCGACGTGCGGCACGCCGTGATCGGGATCGCCCGCGAGCTGGAGCGGCGCCTGCCCGACCTCGTGACGACGGCGTGGTGGAAGGAGGAGAGGGGGGAGCGGGTCTTCGTGGACTTCAACCAGGCCACGCGGGACCGCACCCTGGCGGCGGCCTGGAGCCCGCGGATCCTGCCGGGAGCTCCGGTGTCGGTGCCGGTCACCTGGGAGCAGCTGGGGGAGGTCACGCCGGCCGACCTCACCGTGCATACCGTGCCGGACTGGCTGGCCGAGCACGGCGACCCCTGGCGCGCCATGCACGACCAGCCGGGGGACATCGGGGCGGCGCACGCCCTCTGGGAGGCTGACCTGGAGCGCGGCCTGGGTGAGCTCAACTTCCCGCCGGACCACCCCAAGATGCCGGGCGAGCCGCCGCGGGTCCAGCCCAGCAAGAAGGTGGCCGAGCACTGGGACGAGGAGGGCAACCGGGTGGGGTAGGGCGGTCGCGGATGGCGTGGTGACGTGGCGGTTCCCGGTGACACATCGGTTGCCCCAGGAACGTCGGTGTCACCGCGTCGCGGGGACGGGGGCCGGCCGGCGCAGCAGGAGAGGGTGCGACCACCACCACGGCTCCCCACCTGGCCCCCACCACCACGGCTCACCACGTGACCACCACGGCTCACCAAGGGAGGGGCCGCCCGTCGCGCGTCCTCACCCGCACGGGGGGAGGCGGGCATGCCAGCCCGTGCGCCACCGCCTCGAGAAGTTGGCGCACGAAGAACTGGGGGCGGCGGTAGAGCGTCCACGGCGACACCTGCACCACGCGGACCCCCCGGGCCACCATCGCGGAGTCGCGCTCCACCGTGCGGGCCCACCTGTCACCGAACTCCCTGTCCGGGCCCTGGTGGTAGGTGCGGGAGTGGACCTGGATGGCCGTGCCGGCGGCGGCCAGGTAGCCGTCGGGGATCGCGATGAGGTCTCCATCCGGGGTCTCGAGACGGCAGTTGGTGTAGAGCTCCGCCAATCCGGGGGTGGCCGCGACGATCCTGCGCAGGGTCGCCTCGGGCCGGGACCACGCGCCGTCGCGAAAGGCGGCAAGGCCCTGCCGGAGCCCCCCGACCAGGGCTACTGGACGCTGCCAGAGCTCGGCCTCGAGGGCTTCCGGCGCACCCAGCCCTCGCTGCAGCGTGGCGATGGCGAGGTCCTCCGCCTGTTCGCCGACGAGCCCCTCGTACTGCGCGGCATCGACGAGGGCTCGGACGGCCGGGACCAGGGCGACCGGTGGTGCCGGCCCCCGACGCGGCAGGGGACGATGGGTGCGGACGGTCCTCGCCAGGTCGGTGCTGCGGGCCCGGGCGGTCTGAGGCACGAGGAAGGTGGCCACGCCGGGGTCCCGGGCGTGCAGGCCGTGCTCCTGCAGCGCCAGACGGCCGGTGAGGAAGGCCCTCGGTCCCGCCCACAGGGCTGCGGCCACCAGGAGGTCGGACCGGTCCAGGGCACCCCGGTGGGGGACGAGGACTCCCGGGAGGGGTGACTGCCACCGCGTCGCCCTGGCGTGCCGGATCTGACCGACGGTGAACCCCGCCGCGCGCAGCTGGCCCACGGTCGCCAGGCCGCGCTGCGCCGGGAGCTGCGGGAAGGCCGGGGGTGTGCTCATGGCTCCGAGCGTGCCGGATCTGCCGGCGACGCGGAGGTGGCCTGTGGACAAGCGCACGTCCGGGCATGAGGACGAGACGATGCCGGCCCGACGCGGTGACACATGGGTCGTCCTGGGCACATCGGTGCCACCGCATCGCCCTGACGCGGCGTCCGCGACGAGCGCGAGGTCCGACCTGCCGGTCCCGACGTGCCGGTCCGGGGGTGCGGCGCTGCACGCTGTGGTTGAGTGGCCCCGTGGACCTGCCCGTTCTGCCCCCGGTCAGCCCGATGCTGGCCAAACCGGCCTCCGGCCTGCCGGAGGGCTGGCTCTACGACCCGAAGTGGGACGGTTTCCGCTCGATCGTCTTCCGGGACGGGGACGAGGTCGAGCTGGGGTCGCGCAACGAGAAGCCGATGACCCGCTACTTCCCCGAGCTCGTGGCCGCCGTCCGGGCCGAGCTGCCCGAGCGCTGCGTGGTCGACGGGGAGATCGTCGTCGCCAGGGCCGACGGCGAGCGCCTGGACTTCGAGCTGCTGAGCCAGCGGATCCACCCGGCCGACTCGCGCGTCCGGATGCTCGCGGAGACCACGCCGGCCGCCTTCGTCGCCTTCGACCTGCTCGCGCTGGGGGACGAGGACCTCAGGTCGCGGCCGTTCCGCGAGCGCCGGGCCCGGCTCGAGGAGATCCTCCCCGAGCGCTCGGCCGGATCGATCCACCTGTCGCCCCTCACCGCCGACCCCGAGGTCGCCATGCGCTGGTTCACGCAGTTCGAGGGTGCGGGTCTGGACGGCGTCATCGGCAAGGATCCGGAGGCGCCCTACCAGCCGGGTAAGCGGGTGCTCACCAAGCTCAAGCACACGCGCACGGCCGACTGCGTGGTCGCGGGCTACCGCACCCACAAGTCGAGCGACCGGGCGATCGGCTCGCTGCTGCTCGGCCTGTATGACGCGGACGGTCGCCTCGCGCACGTGGGTGTCTCCTCGTCCTTCCCGATGAAACGGCGCCACGAGCTCTTCGAGGAGCTGCAGCCGTGGGTCACCGGGCTCGACGGGCACCCCTGGGACTGGGCCCGTCACCTGGAGGGCGAACGCACCCCCAGCAAGAGCGCGGGGTCCCGCTGGGCCGCCGGCAAGGACCTGTCCTTCACCCCGCTGCGACCGGAGCGGGTGGTGGAGGTCCGCTACGACTACCTGGAGGGCGACCGCTTCCGCCATACCGTCCAGTTCGTGCGCTGGCGCGAGGACCGGGAGCCGGCCAGCTGCACCTACGACCAGCTCGAGACGCCCGTCGACTTCCGGCTCAGCGACGTCCTGGGCGCGCCGGTCACGGGGGAGGAGCGGGGGGTGGAGCGGTCATGAGGTCCTGGGCGCGGGACGCGGGTCCGAGGCAGCCCGCCGCCACCTCGACGGTCACCCGGTCCGCTGGCCGGGCGGTCGCGGTCGGGGCGGGGGTCGCGGCCGGTGCCGCGCTCGGCGGGGCGGTGTCGATGGGTACGGCCACGTACTTCGCCCACCGGATCATCACCCCGGAGCACGAGAAGAAGGACGACACCACGATCCTGGCGGTGGACGAGGAGGCCGGCACCGTCACCCTCCGGGCGACACCATGGACGGTGGCGCCCGGCCGCTACGGGCTCTGGCTCGACGACGGCCGTGGTCATGCCCGGCTGGGGGACGTGGTCGCGACCTCGGAGGACGTGGAGCGGCTGGTCGCCACCGCACCGTCGCCGACCGGGGCCAAGGAGCCACGTCCGGCGCGCCGGGGCACGGTCACCCGCCGGGTGCTCGGCGTGGACGCCGGGGAGCTGGCTCCCGGCCCGGCCCGCTGGAACAAGTACTTCTACCGCGGCACGCCGGAGTCGGCCCTCGGCCTGGAGCAGGAGGACGTGGTCGTCACCTCCGACGTCGGCGACCTGCCCACCTGGCGCGTGCCGGCGGCCCCCGAGCGCGACACGGGTGACTGGGCGATCCTCGTGCACGGCCGCAGCGCCATGCGCGAGGAGACCCTGCGCGCCGTCCCCGTCCTGCACCAACTGGGCTTGACGTGCCTGATCCCGATGTACCGCAACGACATCGGCGCGCCCCCGTCCTCCGACGGGCGCTACTCCCTGGGCCTGTCGGAGTGGCGTGACGTCGACGCGGCCATGCGCTACGCCCTGGCCCACGGGGCGCGCCGGCTGGTGCTGGTGGGATGGTCGATGGGCGGGGCGATCGTGCTGCAGGCCCTCAACCGGTCCGACGTCGCGCACCGGGTGCACCGGGTGGTGCTCAACGGGCCGGTCATCGACTGGGGGCACGTGCTGGCCCACCAGGCCGACCTGCACCTCATACCCCGGCCCATCGACCACCTGGCCCGCGCGGTGATGCGGAGCCCCCTGTCCCAGCACCTGCTCCGCATCGCCGAGCCCGTCGACGTGGCCGCCACCAACTGGGTGGACCGCGCCGACGAGGTCAGCCACCGCATCTTCATCATCCACTCGGCCACGGACGAGACCGTGCCCTACGGCCCGTCCCAGGACCTGGCCCGGCGACGCCCGGGCGTGGTGCACACCTTCGTGTGGCCGCGGGCCCGGCACTGCCAGGAGTGGAACACCAACCCCTCCCTCTGGGAGGACCTTGTCGCCAGCTTCCTCCGCTGACCTGCGGGTCCGCCGGGCCGGTGGCAGGATGGGCCGATGGCCAAGAAGAAGACGACGACGTCAGCCACCCCGTTCATCGATGCGCTCCGGGTCGGCGAGGGGTTCGTCCTCGCCGACGCGGACACCCGCTCCACCCCCGCCTTCACGGGTGACAAGGTCCAGGGCAAGGAGGCCCTAGTCGCGGCGGACGACGAGCTCGACACCCTCCAGGAGCAGCTCTTCGCGATGAGCCGCACCGGTGACACCCGCCGTCGGTTGCTGCTGGTCATCCAGGGCATGGACACCTCCGGCAAGGGCGGGATCATGCGGCACGTGGTCGGCTCCGTCGACCCGCAGGGCGTCTCGATCACGGCCTTCAAGAAGCCCACGGCGGAGGAGCGGAAGCACCCGTTCCTCTGGCGCATCCGCAAGGCCCTGCCCGAGCCGGGCATCATCGGCGTCTTCGACCGCTCCCACTACGAGGACGTGCTGGTGGTCCGGGTGCACGACCTGGTGCCGCCGCAGCAGTGGGCCCGTCGCTACAGCACCATCAACGACTTCGAGAAGGACCTGGTCGACGACGAGGTGACCGTCATCAAGGTGATGATGCACATCTCGCCGCAGGAGCAGAAGGAGCGGCTGGCCGAGCGGCTGGCCCGACCGGACAAGCACTGGAAGTTCAACCCCGGCGACCTCGACGAGCGGCAGCACTGGGCGGCCTACCAGGAGGCCTACCAGGTCGCCCTGGACCGGTGCAGCCCGGCGCACGCGCCCTGGTTCGTCGTCCCGGCCGACCGCAAGTGGTACGCCCGGCTGGCGGTGCAGCAGCTGCTGCTGGAGCACCTGCGCGCCCTGGACCTGACCTGGCCGACGGCCGACTTCGACGTGGCGGAGCAGACCGCCCGGCTGGAGCAGATGCGGTGAGCCGCCACCGGCGACCGGGACCCGGTCGGTGCTGAGGGCCTAGCCCTTCAGCTCCGGCTGGGGCGTCGCCTGCAGCACCACGACCGCCCGTGCCGGCATCTCGTGGGTCTTGCCGGTGTACCACGGCACGTCGTCGTCCAGGTCGTCCCCGCTGGTGTCGACCACGACCCTCCAGGTCGTCGTGTCGATCCCGTCCGGAACGGTGAACGGCACGGCGTCGTGGTGGCCGTTGAAGAGCAGCAGGAAGTGGTCGTCGGTGACCGCGCGCCCCTGGTCGTCCCGCTCGGTGATCGCCTCGCCGTTGAGGAAGAGGGTGAAGGCCTGCTCGCGCAGGTGCCACTCGTGCTCGGCCATGAGGTTGCCGTCGGGCGTGTACCAGAGGATGTCCCCGAGGTCGCTGGTGCCGCCATGCCCGGCGTCGCCCTCGAAGAACCGCCGGCGGCGGAAGGCCGGGTGCTCACGCCGGAGTGCGATGAGGGAGGAGGTGAAGTCCAGCAGGTCCTCCTTGCCCGGGTCGAGGTCCCAGTCCATCCAGGCCAGCTCGTTGTCCTGGGCGTAGACGTTGTTGTTGCCGTGCTGGCTGCGTCCCATCTCGTCCCCGTGGGCCAGCATCGGGACGCCCTGGCTGAGCATGAGGGTGGCCAGGAAGTTCTTGTGCTGCCGGTGCCGGAGGGCGCGGACCTCCGGGTCGTCCGTCGGGCCCTCGACCCCGCAGTTCCACGAGCGGTTGTGCTCCTCGCCGTCCTTGCCACCCTCCCCGTTGGCCTCGTTGTGCTTCTGGTTGTAGGAGACCAGGTCGCTCATGGTGAAGCCGTCGTGCGCCGTGATGAAGTTGATGGAGGCGATGGGCCGGCGGCCGCTGTGGGCGTAGAGGTCGGAGGACCCGGTCAGGCGTGAGGCGAACTCACCCATGGTGGCCGGGGCGCCCCGCCAGAAGTCGCGGACGGTGTCGCGGTACTTGCCGTTCCACTCCGTCCACAGCGGAGGGAAGTTGCCGACCTGGTAACCCCCGTCACCGAGGTCCCACGGCTCGGCGATGAGCTTGACCTGGGAGATGATCGGGTCCTGCTGGATGATGTCGAAGAAGGCGGACAGCTTGTCCACCTCGTGGAACTGACGGGCCAGGGTGGCGGCGAGGTCGAAGCGGAAGCCGTCGACGTGCATCTCGGTCACCCAGTAGCGCAGCGAGTCCATGATGAGCTGCAGCACGTGCGGGTTGCGCATGAGCAGGCTGTTGCCGGTGCCGGTCGTGTCGTAGTAGTGCGCCTTGTCGGTGTCGACGAGCCGGTAGTAGCTGGCGTTGTCGATGCCGCGGAAGGACAGGGTGGGGCCGAGGTGGTTGCCCTCGGCGGTGTGGTTGTAGACCACGTCGAGGATGACCTCGATGCCCGCCTCATGCAGCGTCCTGACCATCGCCTTGAACTCGGTGACCTGCTCTCCGAGCTCCCCGGTGGCGGAGTAGGCGTTGTGCGGGGCGAGGAACCCGATCGTGTTGTAGCCCCAGTAGTTGGACAGGCCCTTGTCCTGCAGGTGCGGGTCGTTGACGAACTGGTGCACGGGCAGCAGCTCGATCGCGGTCACCCCCAGCCGGGTGAGGTGCTCCACGACCGCGGGGTGGGCGATCCCCGCATACGTGCCCCGGATCTCCTCGGGGACCTCGGGGTGGTTGGCGGTCATGCCCTTGACGTGCGCCTCGTAGATGACGCTGTCGTGGTAGGCGTGGCCCGGCGGGCGGTCGTGGCCCCAGTCGAAGTACGGGTTGGTGACCACGGAGAGCATCGTGTGGGCGGCCGAGTCGTCCTCGTTGAACGAGGCGGGGTCGCCGAAGTCGTAGGCGAAGAGCGCCTGGTCGCCCTTGATCTGGCCGGTGATCGCCTTCGCGTACGGGTCCAGCAGGAGCTTGTGCGGGTTGAACCGGTGGCCCTCGTCCGGGGCGTAGGGGCCGTGGACGCGGTAGCCGTAGCGTTGCCCCGGCTGGCAGCCGGGAAGGAAGCCGTGCCACACGTAGGCGTCGACCTCGGTGAGCGGCATGCGCTCCTCCACCCCGTCGTCGTCGAAGAGGCAGAGCTCGACCGCCGTGGCGTTCTCGGAGAAGATCGCGAAGTTGGTGCCGCGACCGTCGTAGGTGGCGCCGAGGGGATAGGCGGTGCCGGGCCAAAGATCCATGGGGTTCAGGTGCTTTCGTTCGTCGGGCAGGAGGCTCGATCACGTCGTCGCCCAAAGGATGAGTCTACGGCGCGGGTCCGGTATGCCGTGCCGCCGGCGGGCGGCACGTCGCCGCCGCCGGGGTCTGGTCGCCCGCTAGCGTGGGCACCCGTGGCGACGCCTTCCTCGAGCCGGCCGACGGTGCGTCAGCGGCTGCGGCGGCTCATCGCACCGGTCCCGGGTGCGGTGCCGCTGGTCCGGCTCGTGGCCGAGACCTTCACCGTCGCCTTCCGCTACCGGGCGACCGGTCTGGCGGCCGAGGCCGCCTTCTTCACCCTGCTGTCGCTGCCGCCGCTGCTGCTGGCGCTGGTCGCCGGGGCCGGTTTCGCCTCGGAGTGGCTGGGCCCGGCGACGCTGCTGCGCATGTCCACGGCGATCCGGTCCTGGTCGCTGAGCTTCCTCACCCCGGAGACGGTCAACGAGGTCATCATGCCGACCTTCCGGGAGACGCTCGAGGTGGGCCGGGCCGACCTGCTCTCCGTCGGATTCCTCCTTGCCCTCTGGTCCGGCTCCAGGGCCCTGCACATCTTCATCGACGCCATCTCGATCATGTACGGCCAGGGGGGTGACCGCGGACCGGTCAAGGCCCGCATCGTCTCCCTCACGGCATACCTGGTCTCCGTCGTGGCGATGGGCCTGGTCCTCCCGCTGCTCATCATCGGACCTGGTTACCTGCTGCGCTGGCTGCCGGACGAGCTCGACCTGCTCATGGGCCTCTACTGGCCCCTGGTGGGCATCCTGGGGATCGTCAGCCTGACCGGCCTGTTCCACTTCGCGACGCCGCAACGCTCGCCCTACTTCCGCGACCTGCCGGGTGCCCTTCTCACCGTCGCCCTGTGGGTGCTGAGCTCGGTCCTCATCCGCCGCTGGGCGGAGGACGCCGCCGGCGGCTGGTCGGTCTTCGGCCCGCTGACCGCACCGATCATCCTGCTGGTCTATCTCTACTTCCTGTCCTTCGCCGTGCTCGTGGGCGCCTCCCTCAACGCCGCCGTGAGAAGGCTGTGGCCCCCGCCGGAGTACCGCGGGCCCACGGCGCGGGTCCACGAGTGGTGGGGTGAGCGCCGGGCGACCCGGGAGGCGCGCTCGCAGGAGAGGGCCGCACGGCACGCGGCGCGGGCCCGGACCGACGAGGAGGAGGAACGGCACCTGGAGGACATGGACGGCATCCCAGGACCCCGTTGACCTGCGGCGCAGCACGTGTCCGGACACGCCGCGCCAGGTCGAATTTGGCCCTGCCGGGTCCGTCGGCTAATGTCTTCTTTCGCGCCGCTGATCACAGCGGAGCGACCTGCGGATGTAGCTCAGTTGGTAGAGCGCAACCTTGCCAAGGTTGAGGTCGCCGGTTCGAGGCCGGTCATCCGCTCGGAGGCAGAACCACCTTGATGCCTCATGGTGGCGTGGCCGAGAGGCGAGGCAACGGCCTGCAAAGCCGTCTACACGGGTTCAAATCCCGTCGCCACCTCGCAGTCTCGATCAGGCTTCCAGCCACGGGCGATTGGCGCAGTGGTAGCGCGCTTCCTTGACACGGAAGAGGTCACTGGTTCAAACCCAGTATCGCCCACCATATAGTCGCAGGTCAGAGGCCCTTTCGAGGGCCTCTGCTTGTGTCCGAGGAACAAGCGAGGAACATCGGGCGGGCCTTCCGGGCACGCATGGGGCTGTCATTCGGTCCGGCGCCACCCGCCAACCGGTCGGGCGTCGATGAACCGCTCGATCGAGTCCAGCTTGATCCGCAGCGTCCTGCGCCCGAGCCGGACGGCGTCGAGGTGCCCGTCGGCGATGTAGCGGCGCACAGTCTTGGTCGAGACCGCGAGGACGTCGGCCGCCTCGGTCAGCGACACGAGCTTGCGGGTGAGGGTGGCAGCCATAGTCGTCTCCTGGTCGGTGGCGGCTCGTCTGGCCGCTCTCATCCCCAAGGCCACAGAGCAGGCCGCGAGTGGCCACCAGCGCGTGTCGGGCAGCGCCGCGGTCGCGTCAGCCCGTAGGCATTAGGTCGGCGTAGCTGGTGGCACCCGGGCGCGGCACGTGGACTGACTGGCCGTCGTAGTGTCGTTACCGGATCGTGACTTCTAGGTGCTTCCTGGGAGTGACCGGCGGCGTGTACGTTCTGCGCGTTGCTTCACGTCGGGTGGGGCCTTCGAGAAGCGCGGGGACGGCCATGGGTGGTCGGGGTGGGGCTGGCCTGGGTTGGACCGGGGTGCCGGAGGCGTGGCGAGCCTGGGTGCGATGGCTGACCGGGGCGCTGGTGATGGTGCTGGCGGTGACGATCGGTGGGCCGGCGTCGGTGGCCGCGCCGCAGGAGGAGGCCACGAGCACGACCAGTCCCCTAGACGAGCAGCCCGCGGAGACCAACTCCACTGCTGAGGGAGAGAACCTGCCGGTCCCGGCCGTGGGCAAGGATGACGTGGTCTCGGCGTCGGTGGCGGCACGGGTCAGCGGGAAACCCGTCACGGTGGAGTCGTTGACCGATGAGTTCTCCACCACCGCGGTCAACCCGGACGGCTCGTACACCACCCAGATGTCGGCCCGGGCAGCAGCGGTTCCGCGGCGCCGAGGGTGAGTGGGTGGAGGTCGACCTGGATCTGCAGCTCCGCGCCGACGGGTCGGTCGGGCCGGAGGCGCACCCGTTGGGGATCCGACTGCCTGGGGACGCTGGCCCGGGCGGGAAGCTGGTCGACGCCGTCAGCGTGACCCACCCTGGGGGAGGTCGTCAGGTGACATGGCGGCTGCCGGTCAAGGGCAAGCCGGTTCTGGAGGAGACCACTGCCCGGTACGTCGACGCGTGGCCGGGGATTGACGTGGTCGTCGATGCCCGCCGGTCGGGGTTCGAGCAGACGTTCGTCGTCACTAACCCCGCCGCCGTGGACGGGTTGCCGGGCGGGGACAAGGTGTCCTGGTCCGTCCCCTTATTGACCAAGGGCCTGACCGCCCGCGCAGGTGAGGAAGGCACGGTCGAATTCGTTGACGCCAAAGGCACCGTGGTCTCTACGATCGTGGCCCCGGTCGCCTTCGACGCCGAGATGGATGACCGCTCGGGCCTGCCGGCTAACACCACCGTGGTCGACCTGGAGGTGGTCCCCACCGCAGGGAAGGGGCAGGCCGAGCTGGTCGTGTCGGTCGACCGGAAGTGGCTGGCCGACCCGGCCCGTGTCTTCCCGGTCACCGTGGACCCGACCTACGCCCTCTTGAGCGTTGCCCCGTCGATGGACACCTACGTGCTGAAGTCGGCTACGTACCAGACGTACGCGAGCGATGACGAGCTGCTGGTCGGCACCTACAACGGCGGGGGTGACATCGCCCGGTCGTTCCTGAACTTCCCCACCTCAGCGATCGTGGGCAAGCAGGTCATGAGTGCGAACCTGTCGCTGTACGAGCACTGGTCCTGGTCCTGTACCGCCAGCGCGGTCGGGGCGCACGCGACCACCGAGACGGTGTCCTCGAGTGTGACGTGGCCGACGTGAACCACCCCGGGTTCAGTGGAGAGTCGTGTGTGCTTCGGCGGCGGTCGCCGTCGAAGGGTTGCGGGCAGCGTAGTAGGCGTTCTCGTACGCTGCGGGTGCGAGGTAGTCGCACCAGGTGTGCGGGCGGGTCGTGTTGTACCAGTCGACCCAGCGCAGGACCTCGAGCTCGACGTGCTCGAGCGTGCGCCGCGGCCCCTGGCGGCGGATCAGCTCGGTCTTGAAGACCCGGTTGAGCGCCTCGGCGGCGGCGTTGTCGTAGGATTATCCGGCTATTCGGGGCCTTGGTGGTGGCGCGGTCGGACGTGTTGTGCTGTTGGTCACGCGGGGGTGCGGCGTGTCGCTGCTTGCTCGATGTGGTGTTGAGCCTGCTGATCAGGCGTAGGTGTCGTTCGGTCTCGGCGTCCCAGCCTCGGTCGGTGGCGTCCTGAGCGAGGACGGCGGCGTCGTCGCGCTGGGCGGTCAGGACGGGGATGTGCTCGATGGTGGTCCGGTAGGCGGGGCAGTGCTCGCACAGGTTGGCGTAGGCGCAGGGCCCTGCGCCGGGGCGCGAAGGCAGTAGCCGCCGGCCAGGGCGGTCTTGATGGTCGCGGTGGTGCGCCAGTCGTCGCCGTGGTCCGGCTCGTCGGTGCCGCGGTCGGGCGTGGGTAGGGGGCCGAGGCGCGACTTGGCCAAGCTCAGGGCGCGTTCGTACTCGGCGCGGACGGTGCTGTCGAAGAGGCGGGCGTAGCGCAGGCTCATCTCGGCGCTGACGTGGCCGAGGATGACCATGAGTGCTTGCAGGGAGACGCCGGCGTTGACCAGGGCGGTGGCGTAGGTGTGCCGCAGCTGGTGAGGGGTGATGTGTCCGAGCCCGGCGGCGCCGGCGGCCCGGTCGAGCTCGGCGCGCAGCCGGTTCTGGCTGAGCCGGTGGCCGTGGGCGGTGAACAGGAAGTCGGCGGGGCGTCCGGTGCGTGGGTGCGGGATCGGGCGGCCAGGGCTGCGGGTGGTGCTGATGCGGTCGATCAGGGTGAGGGTCTCGGTGTCGATCGGGACCATCCGCTCGGTGTCCAGCTTGCCGAGGGGACCTTGAGCCAGGAGCCGGCGCCGGGGACGTCGATGACGGCGTCGAGCTCGAGGTCGAGCAGCTCGCCGATGCGCAGGCCACAGGCGCGTTGCAGCAGCAACGCGTCGGCGGCCAGCCGGTGGGGTGAGTCGGTGAGTGCCTGGGTCAGGGCCTGGTCCGCGGCCGGTGGCAGGAACCGGGGCAGGGGCTGGGGCAGGCGCGGGTTGTCGGAGGCGTAGAGCAGCTTGCGCGGTGGTGCTTCGGGCCAGTCCCACTCGGTGATGTCGGAGCAGAAGTTGGCCACTGCCAGGATCCGTCGTGCTTGCTCGGGCACGGACAGGACGCTGCCGGACTTGGTGTTCTCGCCGGGTGAGCGCGACCAGCCACGGTTCGATGTGCCTGACTCGGTCCAGGCCCGCGGGGGTGAGGTCGGGGTCGAGGGTGGTGACGAAGGTGCCGAAGTGGGCGAGCCTGGTAGCCAGGAGGAGACGGTGGCCGTTTTGCAGGTCACGACTTGCGGTCTAGGTAGCGCACCAGGATCGAGTGCATCGGCTCGGGCACGCCGCCCAGGCGTCGGGCGAACGGCCAACGCTGCTCCCACGGCGCAGGCGGCGCGGGGAGCACGCCGTGGTGGATGTAGGTTCTCGCGCGATCTGTCGGGGGAGTGGTTCGTTGAACTGCGGCGACGTAGGTCAACGTACTGTGGCCGGTCTCACTTTCTTGTCCAGATCCCCAGCTTGTACCTGCCCACCGGATGGTCGGCCTGCTGAATGACCGCCCCGGAAGTCCGGAGACTCCCGCGCTCGGGATTGCTGCGGCTGAATGCGTTCTGGCTTGGCCGAGTTGGCTTGCGGCTATTCGCCGGGCAGCTCGTTCAATCGGGCTGATTTCGGGATAGCTAGGGCGGCGGTGGCACCTGCCGCGGTCGCGAGAATGATGGCGGGCACGAGTGGCCACAATCCGATCAGGCCTGCTCCGGAGGGACTGCCCAGGCTGTACAGCAGGCTGCTCGCGCAGGAGATGCCTATCAGCAAGGCAAGAACCGTCCCAAGAGCCATCGGGGCGCTCACGGAGAGCAGCACGGCTGTTCGGAGAGTACGCGTCGGCGTTCCCATCGCCTGCACGACCGCAGTGCTGGTGGACCTCCTCACGATCCCAGTGAGCGCGGAGGCGAACAATGCTGCTGCGGCGGTGAGGAAGGTGCCGGTAGCCCCCCACAACATGAGGCTGTAGTACTCGCGCAGCTGTCCGTCGTAGCCCTCTTGTGACGTGGCTCGGGTCGCGACCTGCGAGGTGGGGTCCGTCGTGAGCGCGGCGGTGCGAACCTGCGTGAGAGCCGCGGGGTCGGTGGTCCGAACCAGTACGAGGGTGGGCCGAAAATCGGATACATCCAGTCCTGCCCGCGCGGAGTCGATGATCAGGTGTGGTCTGTCTGTCGCGGCGGTCGCGGTGCGCAGTTCTGGTGAGGCGTCCGGTACGGGAAGGGATTCTGTTTCGTCCGGGTCTGGCGCTGCGGTCAGCGACCGCAGGGTTGCCGGGGCCAGTCCGGTGACCTGCAGGGACGGGTCCTGCAATGCGGCTTCCGCTGCGGGCGTGGTCCAGGCAGCCGAGGAGTCGTCGCAGTTGATCTCGGCCAACTCAGCTGCGGTGGCGATCTGGCGGCAGTCTCCGATCCACGCTGTCAATGGGTGCTGACCAGTCTGGACGGTACCTTCGATCACGGAGGCTGCGGCTTGGACTCCTGTGATCTGGCGGAGATCATCGACGAGAGCGGACACCTGGTCGGTGGACAGGGCCCGGGCCTCGATGGTGACTGTTCCCGGGGGTTGCTGGATGACGGGGTAGGGAAGTGCGGCCACGGCGGTGGGGTTGAGCATGACGAACACTGTGGCGACGAAGACGGCCAGGGAGGCGGCCACGACGCCTCTGGCGGTACTCCAGGGGGCGGCCTCCAGCCACCCGCCGGAGAGAACCAGGGCGGGTCGGCGCGAGGAGAGCATCCACCGGCCAGTCCTGCGGCCTAACCACGGGAGCACCAGCACCAGACCCGTTCCGCCGAGCGCCATGAGCAACAGGGTCTGCCGCGTGCCGGAGAAGATTCCGGCCCAGCCCAGCGTCAATGCACTGGCGAGGAGCAGGAACCCGACCGCGGCGGGCCATCCCGTTGGTATCTGCTCTCGAGCGGTGACCGTTGAGATGAGCGGTTGGCGTACTGCCGAGCGGGCAGTGCGCAGCCCAATCCCGGTGACGATCAGAGGTAAGCCCGCGGCGATCAGCAACACGAGGAGCCATGCCGGGGTTAGGTCACTGGAAAATGGTGCAGGTTCACCGACCAGGAGGCCCGCCAACGCCGGCCGCAACCCGAGGAAGGCCGCTCCGCCCAGGAGGATCCCGAGGATGCTAGCCATCAGCGTCTCACCAGCGACGATACGGCGGATGACCGCGGCGGGGGCGCCGGCGATGACGAGGTTGGCCATGCGCCTGCGGTGTGCCTGGGTCAACGCTGAGGTGGCCGTGTAGGCGAGCAAGAGCGGCGGCACCAGCAGTGCCACACCGGCCAGGGACAGCAGAAGGGTCAGCGTCGTGGACGAGGCGGGTGCCGCCTCGTGAGAGAGCTCCGTGATGGGGACAGCCACCGGGTCGAGTTGCTGCTCTGTGGCACCGCGGACTGCCATCAGGTGGTTTGGCCCTCGGAGGGAGTCAGCGGAGATCTCGCCGACGACCTCGCCATACCGTTCCGAGACCTCCGGGTGCTGCGCCAGCGCATCCTGCAATGCAGGTGAGATGAGCGTTTCGCCTGGCGCGGGAAACCGGGGGATCCCGGCGGGGGGAGCCACACCCTCGCCGTGCGTGGCCACGTTGACCACGGTCACCCGCTGACCAGCCACGTAGTCCACCACCGGGTGGACATATACGTAGTCGGCAGTTGTCTCTGGGTCGGCCTGTGCCGTCCAGTCCCGTGGAAACTGCGTCCACGCCAACCGGTCCTCTTGGCTCTGAAAAGCTGCCGGGACGCTGGCCATCGCCAGCAGCACCACGGCAGCCAATGCGGCCGTGGCCACCAGGACCGCGGTTAACGCCCACTGCACGGGCCCGGCGCCCCGCCACAGGCGGCTCACGAGCCAGAACGTCACGGTCTGAGACTCTCGGTAGCCAGCGTGCCATCGTGCAGGTGCAGCTGGCGGTCGGCACGTCGGGCCACACCCTCCTCGTGGGTTACGAGAACCAAGGAGGCGCCGGTTTGCCGGGTGGAGCGGCACAACAGGTCCAGCACGTCCTGAGACGTGCGCGAGTCCAGCGAACCGGTCGGCTCGTCTGCCAACACAACCAGCGGCTCGGTCACCAGGGCTCGGGCCACTGCCACCCGCTGTCGCTGACCTCCAGAGAGCTGATGCGGATAGCGGCTGACCATCTCGCTCAATCCCACCTCACCGAGCATGGCTCGAGCCTGCTCCGTCGCACGGTGACGGTGTGCACCTCCCAGCAGCAGTGGCAACGCCACGTTGTCACCGGCAGTCAACTCAGCAACGAGTTGACCGAACTGGAAGATGAGGCCGACGTTCTCGCGGCGAAACGTCGTGCGCGCATCCGCGGCCAACTGATAGACCGGGGTGCCCTCAACGATCACCTCGCCCTCGGACGGCGGAAGTAGTCCAGCAAGGGTCAGAAGCAGCGTCGACTTCCCAGATCCGCTGGCCCCTCTGACGCTGACGATCTCCCCCGGGCGAATGTCCAGGTCGAGCCCGCACAGGACGGGAGTCTCGTCATACCCTGCGTGCACTCCGCTGCACCGGACCGCAATCCCGTCAGTTGGGCTCTTGCTCAGGCTCAGACGTCCACCTCACGAAGGTAGATGTACGCGTTGGTGCCGTTGCGCCATGGGAAAGTGAAGTACTCTCGCTCACCCTGTGGGCAGGCATACCGGCTGTAGTCCGTGGCCGTGGAGATGTTGTAGGAGGCGTAAACCTGGGCGCATTGGCCGTCATTGTCAGTGTCGATGACGTTCCCGTTGACCCGGATCTGAGTACCGGCGCTATTCCTGCACTCCCGCACCTGGGCTTCACCACCCGATGTTTCGATGGTGTAGTACCTGCCACACTGTCCAGGGCCGGGCGGCGGCGGGACCGCAGTCGGCTCAACGGTGGACGAGCTCTCCACTGGTTGCGCCGAGGCCGTGACGGCCGCTGGTCCGACCGCGAGGACCGCGCTGGAGAGCACGAGAAGGGTGGTCCGAAGGTGTTTCGTAGGCGACAAGGAGCCATCCGATCCTGAATGGTGAGCCATGTGCAGTTCCCCTGCGTTGGCTGCTGAGAGCCTCACCACCGCCCCCAGGCCAGACGACAACCCAACCAACAGGACACATCCTGCTCCTGTCCGGGACAGTCCGTCAATGGCTGTCGCTTGCAGTTTCGTGCTTGGCTCCCGCCCGGTCGGAGGCAGGGTCGTCCGGGTGGGTGGTTGCGGCCGTGGCCAGGGCGGTCGCGTCATCAGGCTCGGGCGGTTCCGCGGGTGCCTCGCGCGGGTCCTGCCCGCCGCGGGTGCGGCGTCACCTCGGCTGGGGTTGTTCCCCGCAGACGAGCGGGCACACCCAGGGTGGGGGGGGGTCGTCGCCAGCCACGCGGTGCTGGCGAACGGCTGCGCCCCGCACCCGGGACAGACACCCACCAGGCGCACGTGGTGGGTGAGGCAGATCGTGGGTAGGCGGGTCAGCCACCACCGCGGCCAGGCGCCCGCGGTGTCGTTCAGGCAGTGCGGGCAGAACCGGAACGCCGGGGGCGGGCAGGCGACCGATCCGGTAGGTGGTCGCGTAGCGCAGCACCTCCGCCTCAAGGTACTCGGTGGGCGACCGGACGTGCCCCTCGCAGGTGAACGCATGGTGAGGGCCCAGTTAAGCGGTGAGGGCCTGAGCGTGGGCGCGCAGGTGCTGCTCGATCCGGGGCGGGGACGCGGCGACCTGCCGGATACCCAGGGCCGTCAGGGTCGCCGAGGTGTCATCCCGTAGCGGTGCGCGATCCGCCATAGCCAGGACGCGGGGCGCTCACCGGGCGCTGGCGGGACGGCGATGGGCCAACGGGTGATGTCGTAGCCACCGGCCACGCCCCGCAACGACCTGTGGGGACGGGGCAGATGTGGCTGTGCCGGGACGGGGGTGGGACGAGGTCGTGCAGGCGGCGTGGACCGGAGGCGTCGGGTTGTGCCCGTCGGGGACCTCCCGCGGCCAGAGGCAGGGGCGGGTCAGCTGGTGCTGGCCAGGGTCTGGGCGGCATTGTCGGTGGTGACGGTCTCGATGAGGTCGGCGGTGATGGTCTCGGTGCTGGTGGCGATGGCCAGGTAGCAGGCTCGGTCGAGCAGGTTGGTCAGGGAGCCGATGCAGCCTTGGGTGCGCCGGTGCAGGAGCTGGGCGTGGTCGGTGAGCATGCCGGGGTGGGCGTCGGCGAGCAGGACGTGCTGTTCGAGGGCGGCCAGCAGCGCGGTCCAGGCGCGGGCCCCGGGCGTGGTGGTGATGGTGAACGGGGCGACCTCGCAGCGGGTGGCGCGCCGGGAGGTCTGGGCGTAGGCGGCGTGTTCGCCGAGCAGGCCTTCGTCGAAGAACTTCTTCTCCCGCAGGCGCACTCCCACGTAGAGGAAGGTCACCGGCATCTCGTTGGCCAGGCCCTTGAGGTGGTTGGAGACTTCCTGGCCGTGGCGGTGCTTGAAGTCGATGAAGTGCAGGTCGTCGATGACGATGACCTGGGTCTGGCAGGAGGTCACGCAGTCCACCGCCAGCGCTCCGAGCTCGCCGCGGGTGGCGCGGGTGGCGGCCGGGTGGCCGTAGAAGCGCAGCAGCTTGGTGTTCATCCCTTTCAGGGTGGTGCCCGCGCTCAGCGGCAGGTAGGCCACTGGCAGGCGCTGGTGCCCTTCGGGGGTGCGTGGGCCGTGGCGGCGGATGACCTTGCGGTGGAAGTCGCGGGCGTAGCGGGTGGCGATGGTGGTCTTGCCCAGCGCTGGGGCGGCGTCGATGACCACGGCCCCGCGCAGCTTGTCGGCATCGCGCCGGCCTGAGGCCATGACCTGGTCGATGATGCTGTAGGCGCGGGACAGTTGGACGGTCTGCACGGTGGGCGGGTTGGCGTTCCACACGGACCGGGCGTCGTTGTAGTCCTCCAGCTCCTCTTCGCTCAGCCGGGTCATGTCGGTGCGGGAGAGCCGCTCCAGCGGGGTGCGGGGTGCGGCGTGCACGAACGCGTCCCAGCCCTGTTTGGTCGCCAGGTTGTAGCGGGCCGGCTCGTTCTCGCGCAGCCAGGCCGCCCACCGGTTGCCGGTTGCGGTGCTCACTCCTCGAACACCTCGAAGGCCTCCTGGTCGGGATGCTCGGCGTAGTACTGCTCGAAGACATCCAGGTCATCGGCCACCTGCGGGCCGGCGCTGCGCCGCTCCAGGTGTGCCAACAGGTCGACCACGCCCGGTGTCGAGGCCGCATCCGCCGCCGACTGCGCTGTCGTCGTGCTCGGGTTGCTGGTGGGTTGCGCGGCCAGGCGGCGGGCGAGGTTCTGCTCGCGGCGGCTGGTGAGCGCGCCCTTGCTGTACCGCGCCAGCAGATCGGCCAGGGCTGCGCCGGGGTCGACGTGCCGGTCGGTGTCCAGGCTCAGGCGACGGGTGTAGTCGGCGGCCTCGGCGCTGAACGGGCCGTCCAGGCCGGCAGCGTGCTCCCAGGTCAGGTCGTGCCAGGTCTGGGTGTCGGGGTCGCGGAAGTACACGGTGCGGACGTCGTCGTGGTCGACCATGATCGGCCACCGGCCCGCATGGGCACCGCCGTAGGGTGACTTGGTGCCGCGGTGCAGGTTCAGCCCGGGCCCGTCGTAGCGGCGCCCGTCGACCTCCACGCCGTAGTGCTGGATGGTGCGCCAGGCGACGTCGAGGAACTCCATGCGCAGGTCCTGGCTCGCCGGCAGCCGCAGCACACCAGCGGCCGCCATCCCGCGGGCGAACATCTCGGCCGGCGAGAGTTCCACGTGGGGTAGCCGCGGGTCGCACAGGCCCTGGTGGGGGGTGTGGTGGTAGATCCCGACCCACTCGCGGATGATCGCCTCAAGCTCGGTCACGTAGTAGAACGCTTCGTTCTCCACGTCTTTGCCGCGGGAGTAGATGTCCGGTCCCTTGTAGGCGGTCAGGTGCTCGAGGAGCTGCTGGCGCAAGGTGCGGAAGAACCGCTCGATAGTCGGCTTGTCCGTCGGCTTGTGTGGTATCGCGGGCTGGATGTTGATCCCGAGGCGGTGGCACACGGCCTTGGTGTGCTGCGAGAGGTAGACCTTGCCGTGGTCGACCACGATCGTGTCCGGTAAGGCACCGATGGCCAGCGTGATCGAGCTTGTCAAGGGGTCTGTGTAAGTGAGTTGGGTCACATTGGGGTTACAGGTAGTTGTTGATGCGGTCGGGGTAGACGAGGGCGAGCTCGCCGAGGGCGGCCTTCCAGCCGGTGACGAGGGAGCCTTCGACGAGGCGGGGGACGGACTTGCGGTCCTTGCCCTTGGTGGCCTGCTTGGCGCGTTCTCGGGCGCGTTTGTCCTCGATGTTCATGATGGACAGCCAGAGGAGCTTGATGACGGCGTCGTCGCTGGGGAAGTGGCCGCGGTTCTTGATGATCTTGCGCAGCTGGTAGTTCAGGGACTCGATGGAGTTGGTGGTGTAGATGACCTTGCGCAGCGCTGGCCCGAAGGCCAGGAACGGGATGAAGCGGTCCCAGGCGTTCTCCCAGGTCGCCACGGCCGCGGGGTACTTCTTGCCCAGGTTGGAGTCGGCGAACGTAGCCAGGGCCATGAGGGCTGCGTCCTCGTCGGCAGCGGTGTAGATCGGCTTGAGCATCGCCGCGACGGCCTTGCGGTCGGCGTAGGAGACGAACCGCATCGAGGCGCGGATCAGGTGCACCACGCAGGTCTGGACCATCGCTCGCGGCCAGGTGGCCTCGATGGCCTCGGGGAAGCCGGTCAGACCGTCGCAGCAGACGATGAGGACGTCCTTGACGCCTCGGTTGGCCAGCTGGGCGCACACGCCGGCCCAGAACTTCGCGCCCTCGTTGGCCTGGACCCAGATGCCCAGGACGTGCTTGACGCCGTCCATGTCGACACCGATCGCGATGTGCGCGGCGCGGTTGGTCACGTGCGCGCCGTCGCGGACCTTGACCACGAGCGCGTCGAGGTAGATCACCGGGTAGAACGCCTCCAGCGGGCGGGACTGCCAGGTCTTGACCTCCTCGAGCACGGCGTCGGTGACGTTGCTGATCGTCTGGTGGGACAGCTCGGTGCCCAGCGTCGCGGCGAGGTGGTGCTGGATGTCGCGGACCGTCATCCCGCCGGCGTACAGGGAGATGATCATGTCCTCCAGCCCGCCCAGGCGCCGGGCGCCCTTGGGCACCAGCGCCGAGGCGAACGTGGAGCTGCGGTCCCGCGGCTGGTCCAGGCGGATGTCGCCGATCTCGGTGGACACCGTCTTCGGGGTCGTGCCGTTGCGGGAGTTGCCCGAGCCTCGCCCGGCCGGGTCGTGCCTGGCGTACCCGAGGTGGTCGGTCAGCTCGGCCGACATGCCCCGCTCCAGGACCGTCTTGATCATCTCCGGCAGGAACCCGCCGGACCCTGTCAGCGCGACGCCGCGCTCGTCGGCCGCCGCGAGCAGCTGGTCCACCAGCTCGTCGTCGAACAGCTCCCGGCGCAGCTGGCGCGCCTCGGCCCTCTCATCCTGCGCGAGGCCCTCCACGTGCTCGGTGGCCTTCTCATCCGTCATGCTCATCAGTCCATCTCCTTCAAGTTGAGGACCCCTCCCTTACACAGACCATTTGACACCCCCGTGGACACCGACAGTCACCACCGGCTGAGCAACAACCACCTCGTGGAGAGCCCGGTGCGGTGAGAGTCGCACGCCGGGTTCGGCGGGCGGTCCGGGGAAACGGAGCGACAGCAATGCCGCCACCGCGCCCCGGACCGACCCAACTGGCGGCACACGAGGAAGGGCGACAAGTACGTCACCGTCATCATCGACCTCACCCCGGTCCGCGACGGCACCGGCCCCTCCCGCCTCCTGGCCATGCTCGATGGACGCTCGACGAAGGCGTTCAAGGACTGGCTAGCGCAGCGGGACCGGGCCTGGCGCGACGGGATCGAGGTCGTGGCGATGGACGGGTTTGCCGGGTTCAAGACCGCAACGACCGAGGAGCTGCCGGACGCGGTCTCGGTGATGGACCCCTTCCATGTCGTCCGCCTCGCCGGCGATGCGTTGAACGAGTGCCGGCGCCGCGTCCAGCGGGAGCTGCACGGTCACCGCGGCCGCAAGGGCGACCCGCTGTACACCGCGGCAGACCCTGCACACCGGCGCCGACCTGCTCACCGAGCGCCAGTAGGAGCGCCTCGACAAGATCTTCGCCAGGCGACCGGCACGTGCAGGTCGAGCTCACCTGGGGCATCTACCAGCGGCTCATCGCGGCCTACCGCGACCCGGTGCGCACCAGCGGCGCCGCGGAGGCCCGTTCCGTCATCGACGCCCTCACCGACGGCGTCCCCGCCCCCCTCGTGGAACTGCGCAAGCTCAGACGCACCCTGGCCAAGCGCGCCGAAGACGTCCTGGCCTACTTCGAGCGGCCCCGCGCCAGCAACGGACCCACCGAGGCCGTGAACGGTCGCCGAACATCTACGCGGCCTGGCCCTCGGGTTCCGCAACCTCAGCAACTACATCGCCCGAGCCCTGCTCGAGGCCGGCGGATTCAGGCCCCGACTACACCCTGGATTGTGAAGAGCCCGATAACGCCGCCATGGATTCCTTCTTCGCCCTGCTCCGGAAGAATGTCCTGGACCGCCGCCGCTGGGCCACCCGCCAGGACCTACGCGTCAGCATCGTCACCTGGCTCGAGCGCACCTACCACCGGCAGACGCCAAGATGACTCGGTCGGTTGACGCCCATCGAGTACGAGGCCACCATGGCCCACGGCCGCCCCCAGGCGGCCTGACCCAACCTGTCACCTGTCCGTGCAGCAGTCCTAGGCGATCAACGGTCCTCATCGAGCTCCACCGTCGCATCGCCCGGAGGCCTCGCCCCGCCCTTCACCAGGCTTGACGGCCGAACGCCAGCTTCGACCCACCTGATCCGTACGCGCCGCGTACGCCCTGGAAGCCGACATTCTCGGCTTGGCTGAATACACACACCTCTTTCATCCTGGCCCGCTCCGTGGCCACTCGCCAGCTGGCTGCGGCCTTGGGGTGCGTGACGATGACGCTGCACAAGCTGTCGGCGGGGTCGGGGTATGAGTACCTCACCCGCCAGGTCGCGGCGGGGGACGACACCGGGATCGGTCGCCGCGGTCTGGAGGACTACTACGCGGCCAAGGGTGAGTCGCCCGGTCGCTGGGCCGGGTCCGGCCTGGTCGGGATCGACGGGCTCGAGTCCGGCGACCGCGTCACCTCGGAGCAGATGGCGAACCTGTTCGGCGCCGGCCGCCACCCGTTGACAGGTGTGGCGCTGGGCGCGCCCTACCGGGTCTACGACAGCGACGCAGGAGGGTTCGACGCGGAAGTCGCCCGCCGGCTGGACGCACGTGCTGACGACTCGACCGAGCCGGCGGAGCAGCTGGAGCAGGTCGCCGCAGCGCGCAGCGAGGTGGCACGGGAGTACTTCGTCCGCGAGCAGGGGAGGGAGCCGCGTGATGCCCGGGAGCTGGCTTCGGCGGTGGCTCGGTACTCGCGGCCGCAGCGGACCGCCGTGGCCGGGTATGACCTGACGTTCAGCCCGGTGAAGTCGGTGTCGACACTGTGGGCCATCGCCCCGCCAGAGATCTCCAGGACGGTCGCGGACGCGCACGACGCCGCGGTGCAGGACGCGCTGGCCTTCCTCGAGCGGCAGGTGCTGTACACGCGAGAGGGTAAGAACGGGGCACGCCAGGTCGAGACCAGGGGCCTGATCGCGGCGGCCTTCACCCACCGGGACTCTCGCGACGGCGACCCCGACCTGCATACCCACGTCGCAGTCGCCAACAAGGTGCAGACGCTCGAGGGCAAGTGGCTCTCGATCTACGGGCGGGTGCTGCACCAGCACGTCGTCGCCGCGTCGGAGATCTACAACACTGCCGTCGAGGCTCACCTGCGTGCTGCCCTGGGTCTGCGTTTCGCCGAGCGGCCGGGCGGGACCTGCGGGAAGCGGCCGGTCCGGGAGGTCGAGGGGGTCGACCGCGCGCTGTGCGAGCTGTGGTCCCGGCGCCGTGGTGACATCACCGCCCGGCAGGACGTGCTGTCGGGGGAGTTCCAGGAGGCGCACGGGCGGCCGCCGACACCGGTGGAGCAGATCGCCCTGGCCCAGCGGGCCAACCTGGAGACCCGGACGGCCAAGCACGAGCCGCGATCCCTGACGGCCCAGCGCGAGACGTGGTGGGCGGAGGCGGCCGGGGTCCTCGGGATGGAGGGGATCGAGCAGATGGTGACGACCGTGCTGGGCCAGGCAGGGCGCCCGACGCAGGAGGTCACCGACGAGTGGGTCGGCGAGGCGGCGCAGAGGGTGGTCGCCGAGGTCGAGGCGCGGCGGGCCACGTGGCAGGTCTGGCACCTGCAGGCCGAGGCCCAACGTCAGGTCCGTGGCCTGGACCTGCACCCGAGCATGGTCGCCGGCGTCGTGGGGCGGGTCGTCGACGCGGCGACGGTGGCGCGCTCGGTCAACCTCACCCCGGACCTGGATCCCATCGGCGAGCCGGACGGCTTGCGGCGACGCGACGGCACCAGCGTGTACCGCCACACCGGCAGCGACCACTACACCAGCCTTCGGGTCCTTCAGGCTGAGCAGCGGATCACCTCGGCCGCCGGCCGGAGCGATGGTGCTGCGCTCGCCCGTGAGGACGCTCAGCTCGCGGTGCTCGAGGCGTCCGTGCAGGGCAGGGACCTCAACCGCGGGCAGGCGGACCTGGTCCTGGCGCTGGCCTGCAGCGGTCGCCGGGTGCAGCTCGTCCTGGCCCCGGCAGGCTCCGGGAAGACCACCGCCGTGCGGGTCCTCGCCGACGCATGGCGCGGCCACGTCGGTCCAGTGATCGGACTCGCCCCGTCCGCGGCCGCCGCCACCGTGCTCGCCGAGGCGACCGGCGTACCGTCCGAGACCTTGGCCAAGCTCGTCCACGACCTCGACCACGAGCGCCCCTCGCAGCTGGACGAGGCAATCGGCCCGGACACCCTCGTGGTCGTCGACGAGGCGGGTATGGCGGACACGCTCACCCTGGACCGGGTGATCAGCCACGTCCTGGCCCGGGGCGCCTGCGTCCGTCTCATCGGCGACGACCAGCAGCTGGCCGCCGTCGGTGCCGGCGGAGTGCTCCGCGACATCGCCACCGCCCACGGCGCCGTACGCCTGGATGAGGTGGTCCGGTTCGCCGACCCCGCCGAAGCGCAGGCGTCCCTGGCGTTGCGGGCCGGCGACGCCTCCGCGCTCGGGTTCTACCTGGACCGGGACCGGGTGCACGTCGGGGACCTCGCCACCACCGTCGACGCCGTCTTCACCGCCTGGTCCCGGGACCGCGCCAGCGGACGGGACAGCCTCATGCTCGCACCCACCCGCGAGCTCGTCACCAGCCTCAACACCCGCGCCCGGGCCGCGCGCCTGGGAAACAGCACCCCCGGCCGCCAGGTGGCCCTCGCCGACGGCACGCACGCCTCCGCCGAGGACGTCGTCATCACCCGGCGCAACGACCGCCGGCTGGGCGTCGGGCGCACCGACTGGGTCAAGAACGGTGACCGGTGGACCGTCACCGCCGTCGAAGGACGAGCCCTGCGCGTCCGTAACCTCAGCTCCGGTCTGCGGGCCAGGTTGCCGGCGGGCTACGTCGCCGAGCACGTCGAGCTCGGGTACGCCTCGACCGTCCACACGGCCCAGGGGCTCACCACCGACACTGTCCACGGCATCGCCACCGGCCAGGAGTCTCGGCAGCTGCTCTACACCATGCTCACCCGCGGCCGGAACGAGAACCACGTACATGTCGTGTCGGCCATCGACACCGACGGGCACACCCTGCCGTTGATCGAGACGACCGACCCGGCCACCGCGACCGAGGTCCTGCAGGGCGTGCTCGCACGTGACGGCGCCGCGGTCTCGGCGACCACCGAGAGGGCACGAGCAGCCGACCCGGTGGCGTTGCTCCACGACGCGACAACCAGGTACGAGGACGGGCTCCTCGCCGGCGCCGAGAGACTCCTCGGCCCCGGCTGGGGCGATCACCTGGAGTCTGCCGCCGGCGCCCTGGTCCCAGGCCTGCCTCACGCCCCGGCCTGGCCCAGCCTGCGTGCGCACCTGATGCTCACCCAGGCCGACGGCCGCGACGCCCTCCGGTCGCTCACGGAAGCGTCCACCTACCGGGGGCTCGGCGACGCCCACGACCCTGCCGCAGTCCTGCTCTCGCGTCTGGACCGCGCACCGGCGCTCGGTCCACTCCCGTGGCTGCCCGCCATCCCCAAGCGGTTGGCCACCGACCCCGTCTGGGTCGACTACCTCACCGCCCGCGGGGAACGGGTCCGGGCCCTGGCCGCCCAGGTGCGCCAAGAAACCACCCCCGGGCAACCGTGGGCCGCGCCCCTCGCGCACCACATCAGCCCTGACCTCCTCGCCGACCTCGCCGTGTGGCGGGCCGCCCGAGGCGTCGACCACACCGAATCGCGCCCGGTCGGACCCTTGGACGGCGGGGGAGCGGCCGGCCGGTACGCACGCGGCCTCCTGTGCCGGGTCACCGGCCAGCTGCCCGACGCGCTCCGGCACTGGGAGCGTCTCATCGTCGAGCACGTCGGACACCGGGACTGGTTCACCCCGCAGCTGGCCCAGCGTCTCGACAGACTGCACCGTGCCGGCGTAGACGTACCCGACCGGCTGGAGCAGGCGAGAGCCCAGGGCCCGCTCCCGGACGACGAGGCCACCTCGGCACTATGGTTCCGCATGATCGACCCCCAGCAACAGCCCGCACCGACTTCCCGCAGGACCGAGCCGAAACGGATGCGGATGCGGCCAGAGGATCGCAGTCCTGCCCCCTCCGGTCCCGCCGTGCACGGTCCCAGCCGCTGAGCCCCGGATGTCAGGGGTTGCTGAAGGTGACCGACCGGAAGCCATCCCGCGCGGCCAGTCACAGATCCATGAGCAGCGCAAGCGTCTCGCGCACCTCGCCGAGGACGACCGGCCCGACGTTCCCCGTACGTCCCTGTATGCGCGTCGTGGCGACGGAGCGCACATGCTGGCACTGCGCCGACGAGGGCGCCACCAGCCGGTTGCCCTCGTCGGGATCGATGACCACCTCGGTGCTGCTGTGACGCAGCGTCCGGGGCACATGACGACCTGAAGGACGTTTGGTTCCCCGCAAGACCCGACCCGCGGTCACAACGATGGCCGGCCGCCGGATTCCCGCCCGGCTCCCCGAGGGATTTCCAGGACCTAGTCCGACGACATCACCCGGCGTCAGCACCCAGCCACGCACTCTCTTCGGCCGTGAGGTCAGCCGCCAGGTCGCGCCCCATCGCGTCCTGACGCAGCGCCCGGACCGCGTTGCTCACGGTCTCATCGATCGTCTCGTGGCGCTCGGCCGCGAGCCGGGTCACCCGTGCGTGCGTGTCCCGCCTGATACGGATCGTCGTCGTCTCAGCCATAACATCAGCGTAGTCACCATCACTGGGTCGACCGGCGGAACGCCTCGAGGCCGGCGACGGCCCTGGCTGCCCGGCGGCGGACCGTGCGTGCCGACGCTGCGTAGTCCTCGGCGACGAGCTCGGCCACCGACGGGGTCATCAGCCCGCCCCGGCCCCGTCGTGCAGGTACGTCGAGCCGCGCCGCCTCCCGGGCCACGTCCAAGAGCAGGGCGCGGTCCTCGCGGGTCAGAGCGCCCGCCTGGGCAGCGTCCTCGAGAAGCTCAGCCAGCTCGCGCTCGGGGTCCGGCCCGGTCTCGAGGTCGGGCGCCTCCGGGACCGTCCCCATCGGGACCGTCGAGGCCCAGATGCGGTCGCGACGCAGCGCCGCCTCACCGACACCGAGGTCGGCCATCACCTCGCGCCGGGTCCGGGCCAGCAGCGTGGCCGCGACGCGTCGCGGCGGGTCGCCGCGGTAGGCCCGGACCGTCAGCCACAGCTGTCCGGCGACCAGAGCGTCGATGTCGGGGGAGAGGTCGGCCAGCTGCCGTGCCAGGTTCACGGCTCCCGGGACCAAGAGCCAGGTGGTCACCGAGACCGCTCCCGCGTCGTGCTCGGCCGTGCGCGCGAGTGCCGCCAGCACCGCATCCCTCCCTTCCGGTGCCGTGTGCCACAGCCAGCGCGGCAGGTCGAGCAGGTCCGAGACGACCAACAGCCCCGGTTCGGTCCGGCCCCAGTCATGCCAGTGGTCCCGCGCCCACCGCATGGGCGGTCGCTCGTGGGTGTCCACGCCAAGACAGATCGCTAAGCTCATCGTCGTCTCCTTCCACACCGCGTCGATGTGGCCCAGACGATGACGTGAGTGCGCTCCCGGTTACGTCTCCGGAAGCGTCCCCCCTGCGCTCCCGCCCGCGCCCCCAGACGGCGTCGTCCCGTCTCTCGCTGGGCATGCCCGCGTGACTCTGCTGCCGCCGTTTGCGCAGGTCACGGTGCGTCCCCCCCGACGTCCCTACCAACGTCTCCCCCCTGGTGCGGGCGCGTCTCTGGTCCTTCGTCAGGGCAGCCGTCGCCTGAGCTCCCCTGTTGAGCATCGCCGCAGGTCAGGGCCACGTCTCTGGGAAAGTCGGCTACGTCTCCGGGAAAGTCCCGTGACGTCCCTGGAAAAGTCGGCTACGTCCATGGAAAGTTGATGGAGGCCCGGTAGTGCGGGGCGACTTCGAGCCCTCAGGGCTGGCCCCTCGAGCCGGCGGGAATTCCGCCGGGGCCCTCTTCGTCCGGCGCGGGAGCGGGTCAGCGGTCGATGGAGCCCGTGAGGTCGTGGATCTTGCCGTCGGTCCGACACGCTGCGATGTGTACCATTTATGATACGCTTGCGGGGTTGTTAGAAGGTGAGGCGAATGACCAAGCACACCGCGTTCTGGGACGACCTGAACCGCGACCTCCAGGACCCAGAGTTCCTCCGCGAGTACGTGACGCACTCCGTGCGGATCTCCACCATCGACTCGGTCGTCAACGCCATCGACGCCGCGCGCGAGGCTGCGGGGCTGTCCAAGGCCGAGCTGGCACGGGCCATCCAGAAGGAACCAGCGACCATCCGTCGCCTGCTCTCCTCTGAGAGCGCCAACCCGACCCTGGGCACGCTGGCCGAGGTGGCGGCTGCCCTCGGGCTGCGCATCACCGTCGAACCCATTCCCCGGGCCGAGCGAGGCCTGATCACCCAGCCCTTGCTCGAAGGCCGGACAGCTGACCCGATGAAGCTCGCCGAGCACCTGGACACGCTGCGTGCGCCCAAGCTTCCCGCCTGACGGCCCTTAGATCACGGACCGGGGGTTCCGCTTGCGGTACTCCGCGCCCAGCCTGCGGACCGCGTCGTAGTCGGCATCCGACAACGTCGTCCGGAACGGCTTATCTCGCCCGTCGACGACAACGAGGAGCGGCTTGTCCTTACCCTTGGCGTCGTAGTCCAGGAGGCAGAAGAGCCGGTAGTGGTGACGTCTGGGCCCGTCCATCCGAACCTCGAACCAGCCGCTCATGTCGCCCTTCATCGCCTCCCAGTAGCCGCCGCCGGCGAACCTCTTCGGTGGTGCGGTCGCGACGGCGACCAGGGCGGCTCGCATTTTGGAGCGCACGCCGACCGGGTATGAGTTCAGCGCCTCCCGGCCTGGAGCGCGCTGTTCCGGGTCGTCGTCCTTGTGGCGCCTGAAGAAGACGATCGCATGCGCATCGTCGGACGACGGACCGGTGCGCACCTCGGGTGCCTTCGACATCGGCGTGGGCGCCTTGCGGCGACCACGCCGATCGGGACTCATCACGGAGCCGTCCTGCCGTGCAGCTCGGACAGCCGCCGCGCGATCTCGGCGTCGCGGTCGGCGGCGGCGTGCTGGTAGCGCATCGCCGCGCCTGGGGTGGAGTGACCGAGCCGCCCCATGAGCTCGGCAAGGGTCGCGCCGGTCTGGGCCGCGAGGACCGCGCCGGTATGGCGCAGGTCGTGCCAGCGCAGGTCCGGACGGCCGGCGGCCTTCCTCGCCGGGTAGTAGACCTTGTAGAGCGTGGACGGGGCCATGTGCCGGTCGCTGTCGGCCGCGGCGGGGAAGAGCAGCGCGTCCTTGCCGGTGGCGGTGTGCTGAGACAAATGCGCCTTGACCGTGGCGAGCAGATGTGGCGGGATCGCGACGTCGCGAACGCCCGCATCGCTCTTGGGTGGGCCAATGATGAACTCGCCGGCGACGCGCACGACGGCACGACGGACCTTGACCCGCCCCGTCCGCAGGTCGATGTCACCGCGGCGTAGCTCGGCCAGCTCTCCGAAGCGGAGTGCACACCATGCGGCCAGCAGCGCCATCAGGCGGTAGCGGTCGGGCAACTCCGTGACGATCCTCTCTAGTTCCTGCAGCGTCGCAGGCTCCACGTGGTGGGCCCGCTTCGCGTTTCCGGCACCGCGGATGTGAGCAGGGTTGTACGGGATGAGGGGAGTGGGCCGCACAGACGCGGCTCCGGCGAGGATCGTCCGCAGCAGGCTGTACGCCTGCGCCCTGACCGTGTCCCGGCCCAGAGCGACCTGGTCGTACCAGGCGTTGACGTCCTCGTGCGTGATCCGGTCGATCCGCTCCTCGCCGAACGTCGGATAGATGAACCGCTCCAGCAGCATCCGGTACTGCTGACCGGTCGTCGGGCGCAGCTCGCGGCCCCGGGTGCGGCGGGTCTCCAGCCACAGCTCGGCGTACGCGCGGAACGTCGGGGATTCCCGTCGCCGTGCGCCTTGAGCGGCGGCCTGTGGCGCCCAGACCTCCATCCCGATCTCGGCTCGGCGCGCGGACAGCCAGGCGATGGCGTCGTCCTTCGCGTCGAAGGTCATCGGCGCCCGGTAGAGACGACCGTCTGGCCCGGTGTAGGCAGTCCGGTAGCGCCCCGACCTGAGCCGCTCGACGCGCCCGAACCCACGTCGGGACCGATGGTCGCTGCGAGTCAACTTGTGTCCTCCCAGTATCGCCTTTCGAGGAATATACGAGGAACAACGGCGTCAAAACCTGTCCAGATCCGTCCATATGTGTCCGGCGCTGATATGCCCTCTGACATGCGACTTTATCAGCAAAGTGGACGACTCGAAGGGGTCTGTGGTAGCCCCCGTTCTCAAAAGTTCAAACCCAGTATCGCCCACCAGTACGACAAGGCCCCTGACCTGCGGATTAAGGTCGGGGGCCTTGTCGCTTCTCACTCGTCGTGTCGTCCCCGTGTCGTTCGTGGCGTGGTGCGGCGCCCGGTTGTGGATACGGCCCCGGCTCGACACTGGCCGAATAGCCGTTTCCCTCGCCCAATCACGCATCTTGCGAAGCTGCTCACGGCCGGTCGAGACGCCGCCATGGGCGCCCGGAGTGGCGACGCCCGACACGGCGAGCGGCGTCTGGTACTTCTGCATCGTGTTGGCGAACTCCTCCGCCTCCTGCTGCGAGAGGTCGATCTCATAGTCAGGACGAAAACCAAACTTGACGGCATGCCGGTCCTCGCCCAGCTCCTGACCCTCCATGTCGTGACGTCACCTGTGAGGTCGGCGGGCCGTGAGACCATGGCGCGTCACGACCGCTTTCGGGTGCATGAGCAAGGTACATCCCACGGACACGACACCGGCCGGCCGGCGTCAGTTTGAGTCTCTCGCCCAGGCTTCACGACGCACTGGTCTGAGTACTCGGACGCTGCGTCGGCGTATCGCGGAAGGGCAACTGCCGGCCTATCGCAGCGGTCCCCGCATTCTCCGGGTCGACCCTGAGGACGTCGATCAGTTGATGATTCGCGTTCCGACAGCAGGAGCGAGCCGCGTTTCCGTGTGACCCACTCGTGAGGGGCTGAACTGGGCGCCCCTCCGCCAGCTGGCACGCGCTCCAAGCATCCACATCTCCACGCGCAACGTCCGTTCTTTCGGCACGTGGGCTCACTGACAGGCCCCATGCTGCATCGCGCTGCTGGAAGGCGGCCTTGAGCGGAACGGCGTGGTTTCAGAGCCGTTCCGGCAGGTCGTGGAGATGGATCGAGATCACGGGTCACAGCTTCAAACCCGTAGCCATAGGGCGCAGCCGGCGCACACCATCTTCGTCTCAGATCACACGAGTCCTGATTGTCCCGTTCCAGACTTCTTGGCAGACCGGTTATGAGGGCATGATCGGCGTGACCATGAAGGAGATGAGCCGTGGGACGACCACCTGTGATCCCGGCGGAGCAGAAGACTCGTATCGTGCTCAGCGTTCTGGCTGGCGAGGTCTCGATCGCCGAGGCGGCGCGCAAGGAGAAGGTGTCCGAGCAGTCGATCGGCCGTTGGAAGGCTGACTTCCTCGAAGCGGGACGGACCGCGCTGGCCTCGGGCCGGACCGGGCCCTCGACCCGGGAGGAGCAGCTGGAGGCGGAGGTCACCGAGCTGACCACCGCGCTGGGAGAGGCGCACCTGCAGGCGCGGGTGTGGAAGAAGAGCGCGGAGGGCCGGCTGGGCCCTTCGAGGACCTCGAGGTAATCCGCACCGAGGCGGGGATGCCGACCACGAGGTTCTGCAAGCTGATCGGCGTCCCCGAGCGGACCTACCGCCGCTGGCAGGCGCACGCCCGTGCCGGGCGCCCGCGAGGGGCCCTGGCCCGGCCGGCGCGCCAGGCGTCCTGGGAGGTGGTGACCGGACTGGCGGCCAAGCACGCCGCGTGGGGCCACCGCAAGGTCTGGGCGATGGCTCGTCACTCGGGCCACCGGGTGTCGATGTCGACCACGGCGCGGATCCTCGACGACGCCGGGCTGCTGCTCAAGGCCGACTACCAGCGGGAACGACGCCAGCTCGCCCAGCAGCGCAAGGCCGCGTTCGCCAGGTCCCCGACCGGACCGAACATGGTGTGGCAGTTCGACTTCTCGCCAGTACGAGACCGCCGCTGGCGGGACCTGGCGGTGGCCGGGATCGCGGACTACTGGTCCAAGTACGAGTTCGGGTGGCACTGGTCGCCGACTGCGAACCAGCACGACGCAATCGCCGCGGTGCAGCTGGCCCTGGCCGAGGCCGAGTCGATGCTGCCTGCGGGGTTGGACCTGCTGGAGTACCTCGCCGACCCCGACACCGGTGAGGTCGTGCCCATCACCCTGGTCACCGACAACGGGGGACCGTTCCGCTCGGCACGGTTCGCTGCCTTCATCGAGGCCACCCCGCAGCTGGACCACGTGCGGACCCGGGTGCGCACCCCGGGTCAGAACGGGGTCCGCGAACGAGCGTTCCAGTCGCTGAAGTACGAGCGGCTCTACCGCGAGCAGATCGACGACATGCACGACCTTGTCGCTCACGGTGAGGACTTCCGCGTCGAGTTCAACGCCGTCCGCCCGCACGAGGCCCTGTCCTGGAACCGGCCGCGCGAGGTGCACCTGCGCCTGTCCGACCCCGGAACACCCAACTTTCCCGAGCCGGAAAACCTGCCAAGAACTTGACACGGGACACAGACCTTCCAAGGGGCGAGCAGGACCATCATGGCCAGGTCGTGACGGGTCAGCTTGGAGCGCATCACCCCGACCTCGTGCGTGATGACCGCCGCCGCTTGCTCCGGTCCCGGTTGCCCTGACCAGACCGCTTCGATCAAGCCTCTGCTCGCTACGACGGTGCGCCGGCCGAGCGCTGTGACGCCCACCTGCCGGCCAGGACCGACCAGCAGCTCCAGCCACTGCGGGGGGACGCCGTGTCGCAGCAGGACTTCCGCCACCGGCGCCAACGCGTGCCGCTGATGGAGCCGGGGCGCGCGGGCCTTCAGGAACACACGGGCCAGCCACCTCTCCATGGGCCCGGTGTCCGCGGCCGCGGCCAGCACGGCCACGACCACCAACGTCAAGGCCGCCGGCCCGTAGCGCCCCAGCTGACGGACAGGGTCGCACCAGCCCAGCACCAGCTCCCCGGCCACCAGCCACATCGGGGCACTCATGACGACCGGCACGACCAGCGCGCGCGCCCGTGCCCGCCGCGCCCTGCCCAGTGTCATCCCGCCACCTCCCACATGGCCCACCACCGCGTTGTCGACAGCCGCTTTCGGATCGGTGAGTCCCAGGCGTTCCGTCTCCCGCTTTAAGGGTCATGAACAGCGTGCACGCCGGCACCGACACGGCGCAGGGCTTGTCCACAGGCCGACCCATCCAGGCACTCCTCCCCAGGCGAAGCAGCACCAGGCCCCGCCCCCTCCCGGACCACGTAGCCATGAACCGGATGCCGTCACGAGCGGGACAACACAAGGAGATCGACCACATGAGCGACACGACACCCGAAGCCGCCCGGGTCCTGGTGCACATGCACCAGCTGCTGTGGCAGGCGGGCACCGAGGCCGACCGGCGGGCTCACCAGAGCCGCGACCTGGAAGCGGTGGCACTGGCGAACAACCTGACGTACGCCCGCGACTTGGTGTTCCACCTGGTTCCGGAGTGTTGTCGAGATGCGCTCCTGGACCTGCCGGTTGCGGACGGAGCCGATCCCGTCGAACTGGCCCGTCGGGCGGAGGAGCTGAGCCGGTCGACGCCGGTCCACCGCTATCCCCCCGGCGTCGTGTCGGTCGTCGACCTCCTCATCGAGACGGTGGGGGAGTTCTCATGAGCCGGCGACGCCAGCCCACGATCTACCCGCCCAGCGCCGGAGAGTTGATGGACCGGGCCAACGTCCGGGCCCGCGACCTGCTGTACGAGGCGCCCCATCGGGACGGTCGGGCGATGCTCCGGGCGTGGGGTGAGGTCGTCGAAGGAGCCAGCGAGCTGTGGCACCAGCTTCCGCAACGCTCGGACCTGCCGGGTAGCGGCAGGCAGGTCATCGATCAGCTCGAGCGATCGGCCAGGACGCTTCACCGCTCGGCCGGTGGGGCGATCGATGTTGACCCCACCGTGCGGGAGATCGGCCAGTTGTTCACCGAGGCTGCCGTACTGATCAACCGCAGCGGCGTCTCCGACCGGCGCGGGCCGAACCGGTGGACCGACGCCCAACTGCGCGACTCCTTCGCCGCGCGCGTCAACATCATGCACACCCTCTACGTCGCTTCCCACGCCGTCTCCGTGGGCCTTGCCAAGACCGCATCGGAGGAGCAGGGCGACCCCCGTGTGCGGGTCCACCGGGTCACCGCAGAGGAACTGCGCCACCAGGTCCTCGGCATCGAACAGATCACGCACTCCTACATCGACGGCCATTACCCGCAGGCGCTTGTGGGCAGGCATCGCGAGCCGACGGACGACACCAGGATTCCCGGCGCCATCGCGAGCTGGGACATCCACGCGCAACGGGCACTGACTCGCGAACCTACGACCCATGCGATGACCCGGGTGGCCGGAGCAGCGTTCAGCGCATCCGTGCACGTGCACGCGCTGTGGCGGGCCGCCGTCCAGACTGGACACGTGCACCCTCGAACTCTCGACAACGAGATCAGTCCCGCGCTGGAGACCATGATCGAGAAGTGGGGCGAGGCGCACACCTACTTCCAGCAGCTCACCACCCCCCACGACTCCAGCCCTCTCGCGTTGAGCAAGGCAGGGTGGGAACTGGTGGACTCCATGCGAGAGGTCACCGCGACCAGGCGCATGCCCGCCTCTGTCCAGGACATGAGTGATCGTGTCAACGGGGAGTCTCTGGTGAAGTCGCTCCACCGGTTCCACGCCACGATGAGCGGAGTGGCGGGGGTCTTTCACGAGGCCGCCCGAAACGCCCCGCTCCTGGTCGACGCCAGGGCAGCCAACGACATCGTGCGGGCCGCGCCCGAGGACAATGGTCCGGGCACTCCACCCGTCCAGGACGCCACAGTCGCCCCGCGTGACGTGCTCCACAGACGAGCCATCCCGCTGCCAAGAGCGATCCGGGGTCACGCGGAGGAGGTCGGTCGCCAAGCGGCCGTCGCGTCGCGCGCGGCCCTGCGTTCCACCCTGGCGGCGAGCGACGGCGTACGTGATGCCAAGGTCCTGCCGGTCGGCCGGTCCCGTCCCGAGAAGTCGATCCCCAGGCTGGCCGCTGCTCGGACGAGGGAGCAACAGGGCGCGACACCGAGATCCATGAACGTGGCACCTCTTTACCAGTCCCGGTGAAGACACGGGTCGTGTTGTTGTGGCTGTTCGGAGCTGTCCCTCGAGACGTGTCGGCGGCAAGACGGCTGTCGACGACGGCCTCGCGGTCAAGCCCTGCGATTGCACAGCAGCCGTGCACTGTTGGCGGCTCATCATCAAAGCCCGTCATCGCACGGATGTGAACTGTCACCCAGCTGACACGCGCTGTCCCGTGAAGCCTCCGGCCCAGGTCACGCACGCGCGAAAGAGATTCCCGTCATCTACGTCCTAGAGGCATCGGAAAACTGTGCGACCCCGATAGGACTGGGCTACCGGCGGTCGTCGTGCAGGCGATCTCAGTTGGCAGCGTGGTAGGCGTCCTGAACGTCTTGGGGGATGCGGCCCCGGCTTGACACGTTGTAGCCGTTCTTGCTCGCCCACTCGCGCATCTTGCGAAGTTGCTCACGGTCGGTCGGGGCGGTGGCACGGCCGCTCCCCGGCCGGCGTCGGCCACCGACACGGCGGGCGGCGTCGGTGTACTTCTGGAGGGCGTTGGCAAACTCGTCCGCCTCCTGCTGCGAGAGGTCAATCTCATACTCCGCGCCGAGGAAGCCGAACTTCACGGTGTGGCCTTCCTCGCCCAGCTCCTCGCCGCTCAGATCGGAGACAAGGATGGTCTGCACCTTCTGCGCCACTGTGGCTCCTACTGGCAGTGTGGAAATGAAGCTTGATCATATGCCTCACGGCGATGCTGGCGATGCTGTCGCTGAGTGAGTCACTGCGAAGGCGGTTCGTGCAGGGGGTTGAGGATGCGGTCGAGGAAGCGTCGGGTGCGTTCGTGCTGTGGTCGGGTGAACATCTGCTCGGGGGTTGCCCGTTCGACGATGACTCCCTGGTCCATGAAGAGCACTTCGTCGGCGGCGGCCCGGGCGAAGCTGACCTCATGGGTGACGACGACCATCGTCCACCCCTCGTCGGCGAGCTCCTTGATCACGGCCAGCACTTCCCCGACGAGCTCTGGGTCGAGGGCGGAGGTGGGTTCGTCGAAGAGGAGCAGGCTGGGGCGCAGCGCCAGGGCGCGGACGATGCCGACGCGCTGCTGCTGTCCGCCGGAGAGCTGGAAGGGGTAGACGTCACGCTTGTCCCGTAGCCCGACACGGTCGAGGAGCTGCTCGGCCGCGGCGACGGCCTCGTCCCTGCGCACTCCCTGGACGTGGACCGGTCCCTCGATGACGTTCTCCAGCACGGTGCGGTGGGGGAAGAGGTTGTGCTGCTGGAAGACCATGGCGGAACGGTCGCGCAGGGCCATCCGGTCCCTCTTCGGCAGCGGCCGGGAGAAGTCGAGGTCCGGGCCGCCGGCGAAGGTCAAGGTGCCACCGTCGGGCGTCTCCAGCCCGTTCAGGGACCGCAGCACCGTGGTCTTGCCCGAGCCGCTGGGGCCGATGAGGACCACGACCTCCCCCTTGGTCACGGTGAGGTCGACGGAGCGCAGCACGGACAGCTCACCGAAGCTCTTGCTCAGGCCATGCGCGCGCAGCAACACCTCCTCGCCGCTGGTCGCGGGGCCGCGGGTAGTGGGGTCAGTGGGCGACATAGCGGTCCAACCTCTTCTCCAGTGCGTTCTGCCCGGTGGACAGAGCGAGGCAGAAGACCCAGTAGACCAGGGCGGCCTGCATGTAGAGCAGCATGAACTCCTGGCTGAAGGCGGCGATCTTCTGAGCCTCGCGGAACAGCTCGGTCACCAGGATCAAGGAGGCCAGCGACGTGTCCTTCACCAGGGAGATGAACGTGTTGGACAGCGGGGGCACGGACACCCTGGCCGCCTGCGGCAGGATGACCCGGCGCAGGGTGAGCCGGTGTGACATGCCGGCCATGTACGCCGCCTCCCACTGCCCGCGGGGGACGGACAGGATGGCGGCTCTGATCACCTCGGCGGCATACCCGCCCACGTTCAGGGAGAAGGCGATGACCGCGCTGGGCCAGGGGTCGATGAGCAGACCGAGGGACGGCAGACCGTAGAAGATGACGAACAGCTGCACGAGCAAAGGGGTGCCACGGATCACCGAGATGTAGGCCCGCGCCAGCCCGGAGAGCACCCGGCTGCGGGACATCCGCATCAACGCCACGGCCAGCGCCAGCGCCAGGCCGACGATGAAGGACACGACGGCCAGCGGGATCGTCCCCAGCAGACCGCCGCGCACGATGGGCCACAGCGAGTCGACGAAGAGCGTCCACTCCTGGGTCATGGCCCCTCAGCCCGAGACGTCTTGCCCGAAGTACTTCTCACCCAGCTCGGCGAGGGTGCCGTCGGCCTGCAGCTCGGCCAGCGCCTCGTCGACCGCGGAGACCAACTCCGCTTTGTCCTTGGTGAAGGCGAACGCGTTCACGGAGGCGTCCTCGGTCTCCACAGCAATCTTGATCGGGCTGTCCGGCCGCTCGTTCGTGTAGTCGAGGAAGGTGAGCTTGTCGTTGACCGTGGCGTCCACCCGGCCCTGCTCCAGGAGCGCCACGGCCTGGGCCCAGCCCTCCACGGCCTCGACCTGGGCGCCGTTGCTCTCGGCGACCTCGTACCAGTTGCTGGTCAGCGACTGCGCCGAGGTCTTGCCCTCCAGGTCCTCCAGGCTGGTGATGTCATCGGTGTCCTCGCTGACCACCACCACGCCGGGGGAGACGGTGTAGGGCTCGCTGAACAGGTAGGCCTCTTCCCGCTCGGGGTTGATCGAGACCTGGTTCGCGATCACGTCGAAGCGACCGGCCTCCAGCCCGGCGAAGATCGCGTCCCACTGCGTCTCCTGGAACTGGACCTCTAGGTCGAGACGCTCCGCGACGGCCTCGATCACCTCGACGTCGTAACCGACGAGTTCACCGCTGCCGTCCTCGTGGTACGTGAACGGCCGGTACGTGCCTTCGGTGCCCACGACCAGCACACCCTCCTGCGCCAGGCCCAGCCCGGAACCGTCCCCGGTCTCGGCGGTGCCGCCGCCGCCACTGGTCTGACCTTCGCCGTTTCCTCCCTGCCCGCAGGCGGTAAGGGTCAGCGAAGCGGCAGCGGCGAGGGCGATCAATGTCTTGGTGCTCAAGATGAGGTCCTTCGTAGGAGATCGGGAAGAGGGATCGTGCTGGACGGCACGGGTCACACCTGACCTGAAACCATAGTCATTGCCTTGTTATTGCCACATAGAGCGTTATGTGAAGGAAGTCACGATGCGCCGAAGATCATCAGGAAGGTCAGCGAGATGCCAAGCAAGTTCTCACCCGGGTGCCCGCAGACCACTCCGTAGGACTCCACTCGAGTGATCTGCTCCCCCAGGCAGTAGGCCCGCATCTACCCGAGGAGGGCAGACGCCACGTGGCGCCGGTTCCGGCCCGACCGTGGTGCGCGACAGCGGCGCCGGGGAGGGAGGAAGCGCCGCTACCTCCGTGCCGGTGCCCAGGCTGCCTCTGGCGGTGCGCCCGGTACGGGCTCTATCGTGAGTAGGCTGGGCGCCCGCTCGGCATTCCCAGGGATCTCGGGGCCCGCACACGCCGGGGCAGACAGTCGGATCTGGCCCGCAAGGAGCCACCATGAAGAACCCTTACACCAAGGCTGCCGGCATCGCCGCTGCGGTCACGCTCACGGTCGCGGCCGCGGCACCGTCGGCCATGGCGGACGGTCACACCGCCCCCATCCCGCCGCACGGGCACATCCTCGTCCTCGGGGCGGAGGTGGGCTTCACCGAGGAGGGTCCCGTGCTGCTGGACTACCGCAAGTGCGTGGACGTCGCAGCCAACCAGGCTCTGCCGCTGAACTCCCACCACGAGCACGTGCACTTCGGCCAGGCCGGGATCGCGCTGACCGAGGCAGGGCACGCCTTCGTCCCGGTCGCGCCGGCCTTCGACCTGCCCTGGACCGACTGCGCCTCCTTCCTGGCGATCATGGGCCACTGACGGCCAGGGGGCGGCTCCCCACCGGCCGCAGCGCAGCGGATGGGGAGCCGTCGGCGAGCCCACGGGCGCCCGGATGCTATGGGTCGCACACGTTAGGTGGCCGTCCGGTCCGTCTCGCGAGTGAACGGGTCAGCCCACAGCTTCCCTTGGCGCGTCAAAGAACCCACCTCGACCTAGCGCTCTGATGTCTTGTGACCGGAAGGGGGCACCTTGGTGGTGATTTGCCCAAGGAGTCCAGTGGCGCAGCCCCCTCTCTCCGAGTCATCGGCGAGGGAGGGCCTGCGTCTGGAGGTGTCGTCAAGAGCTGCGAGCTCTGGACGGGGCTGTCAGCGAGTGGTGAAAAGCGGCCGGAAGGTTCGGGTCAGCGCGTCCCGCTGAGGGCGTAGTTGCCGGCCTCGGCCAGAGCCGCGCGGATCTGCTCGGCGCTGAGCTCCTTGGCGCTCGCGACGTGAACCGAGGACTCGCCTCCGGAGATGACGTCGACCTGGACCGAGCTGACGTCCTGGAGGGCCTCGAGCTCGTTGGTCACGGCGGTGGCGCAGTGGCCGCAGGTCATGCCGGTGACGAGATAGGTGGTCTGGACCGGGGAAGTGTCCGCCTCAGAGGTCGCGGCGCCGTTCTCAGTCTGGGTGGAGCAGCACGCGCAGGAGGGCTTCTCCTCGGCGCTGGTCTGCTCAGCGGTCTGGGTGGTGGTGTCGGTTCCGCACATGGTGTCGTCCTTTGCTGGTCGATACGGCTCTCGATCCCGGTTCGGTCCGAGCCGCGGGGATCTTGCTAATGCACCATACCCGAGCCCGGTATGGGTAAGAAGGGTGAACTCAGGCGACGTGCACGCTTCAGCTCACCAGTGCCCGGAGGTGGTGTGCGGCCGGCGCAGATGAGGGGTCAGCTGGGTGTGGAGGACGGCGTGGGCCTGGCGCAGGGCGGGCCCGGTGAGGTCGTTCAGGAGGGTTTCGATGACCCGCTCGTGACTCGCCTGGATCTGCTCGACACAGATCGAGCGGGCGGTGGGGACGTCCCGCCCGATGACGGCGTCGTACAGCTCGTGATGCTCGTGCATCTGCTCGCCGGCGGTGTCCTGGAAGCTCAGGCTTCGGAAGTACAGCCGTTGCAGGTCCTCCATCAGCCGCTCCAGGACCGAGGCCAGTCGTCGGTTGCCGTAGGCGGCCAGGCGTACATGGAACTGCCTGTTCTCCAGGACGAAGCGCTCGTAGGTCTCGCGGTCGCCGTGGTCGTAGGAAGCGTGCGCCAGGTCGTGCAGCGCCTCGAGCTCGGCATCGGTTGCTCGTTCGATGGCCAGCTCGACGGCCGCGGGTTCGAGCAACAGGCGCAGCTCGTGCGCCTCCCGGACGCCGACGGCGGTGATCTCCTGGACCCGGTATCCCTGCCGAGGCCGCACCTCGACCAGCCCTTCGTGGACCAGGCGGGTCAGCGCCTCGCGGATGGGTGTCCGACCGAAACCTGTGTCGGCGGCGAGCTCACCTGCGCGCAGCTCGGTCGAGGGTTCCAGCTCGCAGGTCAGGATCTGCCGCTTGAGCTGCTGGTAGGCGATCTCTCCGGCCGTACCGGCCTTTCCGTGCCATGCTCCGGGCCGACTGTCTCCGTTTCCCATCATTTTCCTCCACGCCCTTGACCGCCCCGCTGAAGCAACCTATTGTCCTGCTGCAACCGGCTGACATACTACTTGATATATCAGAGGAGCGCTTGTGCGCGAGCCGCTGTTGCAACTCTCCGATCTCCGCGTGACGTTCGTGTCCCGAGGCTCGGAGGTCCATGCCGTCCGCGGGGTCGACCTGCGCGTTCACCCCGAAGAGACAGTCGCCGTCGTGGGGGAGTCCGGGTCGGGCAAGAGTGTGACCGTGATGGCGGCCCTGGGCCTGCTGCCGGAAAACGCCGTGGTGGAGGGTCGCGTCACTTTTGCGGGACGTGACCTGGGCAGCGTCCCTGACGTCGACCTGCGCAGGATCCGCGGACGTGAGTGCGGTGTGGTGTTCCAGGACCCGATGTCCTCGCTCAACCCGGTTCAGCGCATCCGCGACCAGATCGCCGAGTCGCTCATCGTGCACATGAAGCAGACACGCAAGCAGGCTTACCTGCGAGCGGTCGACCTTCTGGAGGAAGTCGGTATACCGGACCCGGCGCGTCGGGCGGCCGCCTATCCGCATCAGTTCTCCGGAGGGATGCGCCAGCGCGTCATGATCGCGATGGCGCTGGCGTGTCGGCCGCGGCTCCTGATCGCCGACGAGCCGACGACGGCCCTGGACGTCACGGTCCAGGCGCAGATCACCGACCTGGTGCAGCGGCTGCAGCGCGAGCACGGGATGGCGGTCGTGTGGATCACCCACGATCTGGGTGTGGTCGCGCAGATGGCCGACCAGGTGAGTGTCATGTACGCCGGGCGCATCGTCGAGAGCGGTCCCTGCGCAGAGCTGTACTCAGCTCCTAACCACCCGTACACGGTGGGTCTGTTGACTGCCGTGCCACGGCTGGATGCCGCTCTGGGCAGGGACCTGGTGGAGATCCCCGGTACGCCGCCCGACCCCAAGCACGTCCCGAGCGGATGCTCCTTTGCCCCACGGTGCTTCATGGCGCACGAGGACTGCGTGACCGAGCGGCCTCCGTTGACCACGCGGGCAGGCAGGGCAGCCGCTTGCTGGTACGTCGAGGAGGTGCCGGCCCCCGTGGAACAGGCCGCTGTCGGAGCGCAGGTGGCTCTCGGTACCGGCTCCCACCCCTCGACGACCGCCTCAGAACTGTTGCGGGTCGATGGCCTGAAGGTGCACTTCGGGACCCACGGGAGATGGTTGGGCAAGAGTGCCCCCACCCGAGCGGTCGACGGGGTCGACCTGACGTTGGCCGCGGGCGAGACGCTGGGCCTGGTGGGGAGAGCGGGTCGGGCAAGTCGACGCTGGGCCGGACGGTGGTCGGCATTGAGCGGCCTACCGAGGGCTCGGTCTGCATCGACGGTGTGGACTGCTCGGATGCCTCCGGGGCCGACCTGCGCCGTCTGCGTCGCACGGCTCAGATGGTCTTCCAGGACCCCTCCAGCTCGATGAATCCCGCACTGTCGGTGGCGGAGATCATCCAGGAGCCGTTACGCATCAACGGGATCGGCACCCGCAAGGAGCGCCTGGAACGAAGCCGTGAGCTGCTGCAGCTGGTGGAGCTGCCCGAGAACGCCCTCGTGCGGTACCCGCACGAGTTCAGCGGCGGGCAGCGACAGCGGATCGCCATCGCCCGTGCCCTGGCGCTTGACCCGTCCCTGGTGGTGTGCGACGAGGCGGTGTCTGCGCTCGACGTCTCGGTCCAGGCGCAGATCATCAACCTGTTCGGCAAGCTCAAGCGGGAACTGGATCTCTCGCTGCTGTTCATCGCCCACGACCTGGCGGTGGTCCGGCACATTGCTGACCGCGTGGCGGTGATGTACGCGGGGAGGATCGTGGAGACGGGCACTCGGGCCGACATCTACGACAACCCCCAGCACCCCTACACCCGTGCCCTGCTGGCCGCGGTCCCCGTGGTCGACCCTGCCAGGCGCTCGACCCAGAGCTTCGCGCTCTCCGGCGACCTGCCCAATCCCGCGTCTCCCCCCGCAGGGTGCCGCTTCAGTACCAGATGCCCCTTTGCCGTGCCTGGCCTGTGCGACGTCAAGGAACCACCCCTCGCGTCCTGGGCACCCACCCATGCCGTCGCCTGCCACCTGGCAGGGGACCTCCCGGAAGACACGGGCCTCCCGCGCTCCTCCGACCCGTCCCTAGAGAGAGGAACCACCGATGAGACTGTGTCACTCCCGCGGTAGGGCCACCGTCGTTCTTGCCGCGGTGTCCCTGCTGACGCTCAGCGCGTGCGCCGGCGGCGATGCCGCGTCGTCCGACAACGGTGCGGCTACCGGGTCAGGCACCGCCGCCGACCCAGGTCAGGACGCTGCCGCCAGCGCCGAGCGTCTGCGCGTTGGCATCCTGAGCGAGGAAGGCAACCTGACCCCGTTCACCTACGAGACCGGCACGCCGGGTCTGAACCTGACCATGCTCAGCTACGACTCCCTCATGCAGATCGACACCGAGGGTGCCCCCCAGCCCTGGCTGGCCTCCAGCGTCGAGGCTGACGAAGAGGGCACCACCTACACCGTCCAGCTGGTCGACTCCGCGACCTGGCACGACGGGGAGGCCGTGGACGCCGAGGATGTCGCCTTCTCCATCGACTACTACCAGAACGGGCCGCCCGGTCGGTTCCAGACCGCGCTTCGTCTGGTCGAGTCGGTCCAGGTCGAGGACGAGCACACGCTCACCCTGACCCTGTCGGAGATCAGCCCGTCCTTCGAGCTGCGGACGCTGGCCGACGTGCCGATCCTGCCCCAGCACATCTGGGAGGGCATCGAGGACCCGGACACCGCGCCGTTCGACGAGGAGACGAACGTCGGCAGCGGCCCCTACCGCCTGGTCGACTCCAAGCCCGGCACCAGCTACACCTTCGAGGCGAACCCAGACTACTTCCGCGGTGAGCCGAAGGTGCAGGAGCTCGTCGTTATCAGGTTCGCCGACGACGCCGGCGCCATCGCCGCGCTGCGCTCCGGCGAGGTCGACACCCTCATGCGCACCATCTCCCCGGAGCAGATCAGTTCCCTGGAGGGCAGAGGAGGCCTGGAGGTGCTGCAGGCACCGGAGTACGCGACCACGCTGCTGGCCTACGACACCCAGCGCGCACCCTTCGACGACGTCGAGTTCCGGCGCGCTATCGCCCAGGCGGTCGACGTGGAGCTGCTGGTCAGCGACGTGTACCTCGGGGCTGCGGTTCCGGGCAACCCGGGGTGGGTCCACCCCGACTCCCCGTACTACAACTCCGAGGTCAGCCTCGCCCACGACCCGGAGGCAGCCCAGGCTGCCCTGGAGTCGGCGGGCTACACCGATGGCGACGGTGACGGTGTCCGCGAGGCGGACGGTGCGAACCTCGACCTGGAGCTGCTGGTCCACGGCAACAACGCCTTGCGCCTGCGGGTGGCCGAGCTGCTGTCTACCCAGCTGGAGGCGGTTGGGATCGGCGTCACGGTGTCCGCGGTCGAGGACCAGACCATCATCGACTCGGTGTGGCCCGACTACGACGTCAACCAGGGCCGCGACTACGACATGGCCATCTTCGGCTGGTCGGCCCCGACCCAGGCGGACATCGGGCAGATGGCGGCGCTGGTCTCCAGCGACACCACCGTGGGGAACCTCAACATCACCGGCTTCTCCGACCCGCAGAGCGACGACCTCGCCGAGCAGCTGCTCACGACGGCAGACGAGGACCAGCGGACCGAGGTCGCCCACCAGCTGCAGGCCCGTTTCGCCGAGACCCTGCCGCTTGTGCCGCTGCTCTACGCCAACGGCGCCTACGCCTACCAGTCGGAGGTCTTCGGCGACTGGGTCACCATCACCGGCCAGGGCCCGATGACCAAGCTGTCCTTCATCCCGAGCGACGGCCAGCCGTAACCGGCAGATGACCTCGTCCCGACCCTCGCCCGCCAGCACCCAAGGAGCACAGCCATGAGGGGCAAGAGCAGCACCGCGTCCCGTGCCGGCCAGTACGTCCTGGTCCTCATCGTCGCGGTCTCACTCAACTTCATGCTGCCGCGGATCATGCCCGGCAGTCCCCTGGCATTGCTGGCGGGCGAGGAAGTCGGGCGACTATCGCCCGAGGAACGCGCGCAGGTGATCGCCGATGCAGGCCTTGATCAACCGGTATGGATGCAGTACCTGACGTACTGGAAGAACATCTTCACGCTCGACTTCGGCTACTCCTTCCGCCTTGGCCAGCCCATCAACGAGCTGATCCTGGACCGTCTCCCGTGGACCCTGCTCGTCACGCTGATCGCCCTCGCGGTAGGCGCGGTCATCGGCACCGTGCTCGGCGCGTTCTCCGCGTGGCGGCACGGCCGACCCAGCGACGTAGGACTCCTGAGCGTCATGATCGCCCTGGAGTCCACCCCCTCGTTCTGGCTCGGGATGCTGCTCATCGCATTCTTCGCGGTCCAGCTGGGGTGGCTCCCGTCCTTCGGGGCGGAAACGCCCGCCGCGGGCCTGGACGGACTGGCCCGCCTGGCCGACATCGGCGAGCACGCGATCCTGCCAGTCCTGACCCTGTCCGTGCTGGCCGTGCCCAGCGTCTACCTCACGATGCGGTACTCCATGCTCTCCGTCATGGGGGAGGACTTCATCCGCACGGCCAACGCCAAAGGACTGTCCAGCCGACGCATCCTGTTCCGTCACGTGGCCCGCAACGCCATCATCCCGGTGGTCACCGTGCTCGCGCTGCGCGCCGGCTTCGCCTTCGGGGGCACGGTGATCGTGGAGACCGTCTTCTCCTACCCGGCCTTGGCCGCCTCGTCTTCGACGCGGTGTCCGGGCGCGACTACCCCGTCATGCAGGCCACCTTCCTGGTCTTCACCCTGGCCGTCCTGGCAGCCAACCTCATCGCCGACCTCATCTACCCGCAACTGGACCCGAGGGCCCGCCATGCCTGATGCGAACCTGACCAAGCGCGTCGCTGACCCGCAGCTCTTCGGAGCCCAACCACGCAGCCGCCGCGTGCCCCGCCGCGACTGGTCGCACCTCATCGGCCTCTTCGGCGTGACCATCGTGTCGGTCCTGACCTTCACGGCCCTGTTCGCCCCCTGGCTCGCGCCCTACGACCCGAGCCTGCGGGTCGCTACCCCGTTCAGCCCACCGTCCTCGGCCCACCTGCTCGGCACCAACGACGTCGGACAGGACCTGTTCAGCGAGCTCATCTACGGCACCCGGGTCTCCCTGCTCGTCGGCGTGGTCGCCGCCGGCGCGGCGCTGGTCATCGGCACCACCGCGGGTCTGCTGGGCGGGTTCTTCCCCCGCTTCGGCTCGGTCGTCATGCGCGGCGTTGACGTCGTCCTCATCCTGCCGTTCCTGCCTTTGCTCATCGTGCTGGCGGCCTACCTCGGCCGAAGCCTGACGACGACCATCGCGGTCATCGCTGCCCTGAGCTGGGCACCGACAGCCCGCGTCATCCACGGCCAGGTGATGACCCTGCGGCAGCGCGAGTACGTCTCTGCCGCCCGCGCCATGGGTGCCCGCAGCGGCTACCTGATCTGGCGGCACGTGCTGCCCAAGACCATGCTCCTGGCCATCGGCCAGTTCGTCGCGTCCGTCAGCGGCGCGATCCTCATGGAGTCCTCGCTCAGCTTCCTCGGGCTGGGTGACCCGCTGCAGAAGAGCTGGGGCTCGATCCTGTACTGGGCCCAGGTCCGCGGCGCCTTCCTGACCGAGGCCTGGAAGTGGTGGGTCCTCCCACCCGGGCTGCTCATCATGCTCGCCGCGCTCGGCTTCGCCCTTCTCGGCTTCGCCCTCGAGCACCGCATCAACCCCCGGCTGCGGCGCGGCTGAGCCCCCCAGAACCCCTCACAAATCACAGAGAGAAGGAAAAGTGCGAGTCCTCATGCTGGCCAGCTTCGGCCTGGAGATCGCGGAGTGCGGCGGCGCCCTGGCGCGCGCCCTGAAGAACGGCGACGAGGTCCATGCGGCCGTCCTCATGTGCCGGGAGGAGAGCCAGCCCCAGGTCAGCCAGGCGGCTGCGATCCTCGGGATCAAGGACGTCGAGTACCTGAACATCAGCTCCGGCGACGTGGAGCTGCACGGGGAGGCAAAAACCAAGGTGGTCGGCCTGATCCGCCGTACACGACCCGACATCATCATCATGCAGGACCCCCAGCACGCCCAGCACGACCTGGACCCCGACCGCCGCGTCATCGCCATCCTCTACGCCGAGGCCATGGCCGTGGCCTCCCGGGACTGGCGCATCCAGGAGTGCGGTGGCTATCCGCCGCACCCGGTCCCCACCATCTACTACATGACACCGGAGAACCCCAACTGCGTGGTCGAGATCAGCGACGTCCTGGACCTCAAGCTGCAGGCCGTGGACGTCCTGAGCTCTCAGAACACGTTCAGCGCAGCCCACTGGCGGGCCAGCGCCGCCGACGAGGTGCTCCAGGGGATCGTGCCGGCCTGGAACGGCCAGGACGACGAGAGCCTCGGTAAGGAAGGACAGCGGGTGATCTTCACCGCGCTGGCCCTCTCCCACGGGCTCGCCTCACACTCCGGCGCCACGCTGGGCGAGGCCTACCGCCGGGAGGGCACGTTCGTCATGGACCGGCTGACCGTCTGATGAGCACCCACCCCACCCGAAGCCACAACCACGGGCCGAGAGAGCCCCACGAGCCTGGCCACTCCCACGACCACAGCGGCCACGACCACCCCCACGAGAGCGAACACAGACACGGTTCAGGCCTGCGGGCCCGCATCGCCCACGCTCTGACCCCTCACTCCCACGATCACACCGAGGCGATCCAGACGGCGGAGGAGTCCAGCCGTGACGGGATCCGGGCTGCGTGGATCGGCCTGGCCGGCATGGGCGCGACCGCGCTCATGCAGATCGTCATCGTCGCGATCAGCGGGTCGATCGCGCTGCTGGCCGACACCCTGCACAACGTGGGTCACCTGGCCACCACCATCCCTCTCATCATCGCGTTCAAGCTCGGGCAGCGTCCGGCCACCCGCCGGTACAGCTTCGGGTACCGCAGGGCCGAGGACCTCGTGGGGCTGCTCATCGCCATGGTCATCGCCCTGTCGGCGGCGCTGATCATCTGGGAGTCGGTCCGGGCGCTGACCAACCCTCGCCCGCTGACGAACCTCGGATGGGTCTTCGCTGCCGGCCTGGTCGGGGCCGCCGGCAACGAGCTCGTCGCCTGGTACCGCATCCGGGCCGGGCGCCGCATCGGTTCTGCCGCGCTCATCGCCGAGGGGCAGCACGCCCGCACCGACGGTCTGACCTCCTTGGCGGTCGTCGTCGGCGTCGTCGGGGTCTGGCTCGGGTTTCCCCAGGCGGACGCCATCATCGGTCTGCTCATCGCCGCGGTCATCCTGTGGATCCTCATCAACTCCACCCGGGTGGTGGTGCGCCGCCTCATGGACGGCGTCGACGACGGGACCATCGAAAGCATCGAGACGGTGGTCGTGAGCGTGCCCGGCGTGGAGGCCGTCGACCGGGTGCGCGCACGCTGGAGCGGTCACCGCATGGAGGCCGACGTCAACGTCGCCGTGGACCCGGCCTTAACAGTCGAGGCGGGACACCGTATCGCCCAAGAGGTCCACCACACGCTGCTGCACCAGGTCCCGCACATGGACCACGCCTCGGTCCATCTGAACCCGGCCCGCACTGAGGGCGCGCACGAGCTCACCGATCATCACGTCAGCGCCGAGGCCCGTCGCGCCTACCGTGTCTCGACCCTGGCCGCCGCCGGCCCGCGCGTACCCGGCTCTGGCGACGACACGGACCACATGGCACACCACTGACAGAGCCAGGGCGGGGCGGCATCGGGTGTGTGCCCCAGACCCCGCCCACACTCTATTGGCATCATACCCCCTGGGGGTATAGGGTGGGGCGAACCCGAGAGGACAGACCTATGAGCACCGGTGGTACGAACGAAGAACGAGGCAGGCGCGATGCCTGCCCCGGCGGGGGCCGTCACCAGGCGTGCGAGGCCACGCCAGCCGTGGCTCCTCAGCTCGAGATGGGCAGCTGATGCGGGCGTCCGGCCGGCTTGCGGTCTACGCTGCCACTCTTGCCGGGGTTTTCGCTGTCGCGTTCGCGACCGCCGGTGCGGTCGTCCCGCCGGAGACGGTGAGCTCTTGGTCTTCTGGAACGGGGGACCACGCAGATGACCACGGGCCGCCGCAGCAGCAGGAGGGCCACCCCTCGAGCGCAGACGCAGACGGCCACGGCGAGCAGCGCGCCGCGATGCCGGCCGGGCTCTCCTTGCAGGCAGACGGTTACCGGCTCGCGGCGGTGGACGCGCCCACCACGCCGGGGACTTCGGGGGACCTCACCCTGACCGTGCTCGGTCCGGACGGTGAGCCGGCGACCGACTTCGAGGTCTCGCACGAGCAGGAGCTGCACCTGATCGTGGTGCGCACGGACGGCGGCGAGTTCCGCCACGTGCACCCCGAGGTCGACCCGCGGGGCCGGTGGTCGATCCCCTGGCAGTGGCAGAGCTCCGGCACGTACCGGGTGTACGCCGACTTCGTGCCGCATGAGGCCGAGGCCAGCACGACGCTGAGCGCCCTGGTCCACGTCGCTGGTGACTTCGAGCCTGTGCCCGTCGAGAAGACCTCACGCTCCACCGAGGCCGGCGGCTACCTCGTCACGATCACAGGTGACCTGGCGGCCGGCCGGGCATCGACCCTGACCGTCTCCGTGACACGGGGTGGGCAACCCGTCACCACCCTTGAGCCCTATCTCGGGGCTTACGGCCACCTCGTCGCCCTGCGCGCCGGTGACCTGGCCTACCTGCACGTCCACCCCCACGGACAGGGGCCCGAAGCTGGTGAGACCGCCGGGCCAGAGGTCGTCTTCGAGGCCACGGCGCCCACTGCCGGTCAGTACCTGCTCTACCTGGACTTCAAGGTCGACGGGCAGGTCCACACAGCCGCCTTCGTGCTGGACGCCGACGGTGTGTACCCACCCCCGTCCGCCGAACCCGGACCGGTCGAACCTGTGACTGAGGACGGCCCCGAGAGGACCACTGACGACGCCCACGGCAACGAGCACGACGAGGGAGCCGGACATGACCACGACCAGTGAGCCCATCCAGTCGGGGGTGAGCGTCGAGCTCAAGATCGGCGGCATGACGTGCGCCTCCTGCGCCAACCGCATCGAGAGGAAGCTCAACAAGCTCGACGGTGTCAGTGCCAGCGTCAACTACGCCACGGAGAAGGCGTCGGTCACTGGCCCCGAGGGTCTGGACGTGGCTGACCTCATCGCCGAGGTCGAGAAGACGGGGTACACCGCGACCCTTCCTGCACCGCCCCGGGCGGAGGTGGCGGGCGGGAACGCTGGGGACGCCCCCGACGACCGTGAGCTGCGCAGTCTGCGCCAGCGGGTGATCGGCTCGGCGGTCCTGGCGACCCCGGTCGTCGCGATGGCCATGGTCCCCGCGCTCCAGTTCGACTACTGGGGTTTTGCCTCCCTGGTGCTGGCCGCCCCCGTCGTGGTCTGGCCGGCTGGCCCTTCCACCGGGCGGCCCTGATGAACCTGCGCCATGGCGCGGCGACGATGGACACCCTCATCTCGGTGGGAACGACCGCTGCACTGCTGTGGTCGGTCGTGGCACTCTTCTTCGGCACCGCCGGCCAGCCCGGCGTGGTGCACCCCTTCGAGCTGACGATCTCGCGCTCGGACGGGATGAGCCACATCTACCTCGAGGTCGCCGCCGGAGTCATCACCTTCGTCCTGCTGGGCCGGTACTTCGAGAAGCGCTCCAAGCGCACCGCCGGCGCCGCACTGCGCGCCCTGCTCGAGCTGGGCGCCAAGGACGTGGCCGTGCTGGTCGACGGGCGCGAGCAACGCGTCCCGATCGAGGAGCTGTCCGTGGGCGACGAGTTCGTCGTCCGTCCCGGTGAGAAGATCGCCACCGACGGGGTGGTCACTGCAGGCACCAGCGCCGTCGACGCCTCCATGCTCACCGGGGAGTCGGTGCCGGTGGAGGTCGCCGAGGGCGACCCGGTGACCGGAGCCACCGTGAACGCCGGCGGCCGGCTCGTCGTCCGCGCCACACGGGTCGGCGCGGACACGCAGCTTGCGCAGATGGCCACCCTCGTCGAAGAGGCGCAGTCCGGGAAGGCCGAGATCCAGCGGCTGGCCGACCGCGTCTCCGGAGTGTTCGTCCCGATCGCCATCGCGATCGCCGTGGCCACCCTCGGGGCCTGGATCGGGGCCGGCTTCCCGCTCGCCGCCGGGTTCACCGCAGCTGTTGCCGTGCTCATCATCGCCTGCCCCTGTGCGCTCGGGCTGGCCACACCCACGGCGCTGCTGGTCGGCACCGGCCGCGGCGCCCAGATGGGGGTGCTGATCAAGGGACCGGAGGTGCTCGAGTCGACCAAACGGGTCGACACGATCGTCCTGGACAAGACCGGCACCGTCACCACCGGCAAGATGACGCTGATCGAAGCGCACGCCGAGCAGGGCGTGGACCGCAGCGAGCTGCTCCGCATCGCCGGATCGGTCGAGGACGCCTCCGAGCACCCCATCGCCCAGGCGATCGCCCGCGAGGCCACCGCGGAGGTGGGCGACCTGCCGGTACCCACCTCCTTCGAGAACATCCCGGGGCGCGGCGTCCGTGGCGTCGTCGACGGGCACACCGTGCTGGTCGGGCGGCAGTCGCTGCTCGAGGAAGACGGCCTGCACCTGAGCGCAGACCTGCAGGCGGCAAAGACGAAGGCCGAAACTCAGGGCAGCACAGTCGTCGTGGTCGGCTGGGACGACGCGGCACGAGGCATCCTCATCGTGGCCGACGAGGTCAAACCCACCAGCGCCCAGGCCATCACCCAGTTCCGTCAGCTCGGACTGGAGCCCGTGCTGCTGACCGGTGACAACGCTGCCGTCGCCCGGCAGGTCGCGGCCGAGGTCGGCATCGAGCACGTGATCGCCGAGGTGCTCCCGGCCGACAAGGTCGAGGTCGTTGCTCGGCTGCAGAGCGAGGGCAAGACCGTGGCGATGGTGGGAGACGGCGTCAACGACGCCCCCGCCCTCGCCCAGGCGCACCTGGGCCTGGCGATGGGCACGGGCACCGACGCCGCCATCGAGGCCGCGGACATCACTCTGGTCCGAGGCGACCTGCGCGCGGCCGCCGACGCGATCCGGCTGTCCCGTCGAACGTTGCGCACGATCAAGACCAACCTGTTCTGGGCCTTCGCCTACAACAGCGCCGCGATACCCCTCGCAGCACTCGGGCTGCTCAATCCCATGCTGGCAGGAGCCGCCATGGCCTTCTCCAGCGTCTTCGTCGTCAGCAACAGCCTGCGCCTGCGCAACTTCACCTCTCACGTCGATGAACCAACCGGTCACGGAGCCGCGCGGTAACGTTCGTGGATTACCGAGGATCTGATCGGCCGGCCGCGTACAACGAGCGGACACTCACCCCTGCAGGAGCACAAGCGATCATGCCGACAGAAGCAACTCCAGCCGGTACCGCGGCGCACGGATACATCTCCGACAAGGAGCGATACCTTGCCCGCCTCAGGCGGATCGAGGGCCAGGCACGAGGGCTCCACCGCATGGTCGACGAGGACGCGTACTGCATCGACATCCTGACCCAGGTCAGCGCGCTCACCGCCGCCCTGGAGAACGTCGCCCTCGGCCTGCTGGAGGACCACCTCAAGCACTGTGTCGTGCACGCCGCCAGGACAGGCGGCCCAGAGGCTGAACAGAAGATCGACGAGGCCTCCCGCGCGATCGCGAGACTTGTCAGGTCCTGAAGCCCTATGGGCCGAGTGCTCCGGTCGACGCAGGTCAGGGTCCACCGTCGCGGAGCGTCGTAAGCCACGGCTCGGAACTTGTCAGTACGGCACTCGACCGGAGAGCGCCGATCAGCGGCGCGTAGCTGCCCATGGCGGTGCGGGGAACCCACTCGAGCTCGCGGACGGTGATCGCCAGACAGGAGACCCACGGCCGTCGAGCACGCGGCGCAGCTGCGACGTCCTCAGGGGGATGCCGTGGCCAAGTCCCACCACCCAACACCGGACCGGCCGGTGGTCCCGCCGGTGGCCGCCGCGCAGTGGTGGCCGCGGTACAGCTCGCCGGGGCGCATTCCGGTAAGGAACCCGCGAGTCTCGGGCAGGTGCACGTCTGGGTTGGTCACGATGTCGTCGAAGCGCTCCACCAGCATCGCGTTCGTGAGCACGGGCAGGTCGCAGAGGGGCCCCTCGTCGAGGCCGTGGTGGAACTGCTGGTAGAACATCGAGGTAAACGTCTGGTACGGCCGCATCGGCTGACCCCGGACGCTCCTCAGCCCTCCGACCGCGGGCTCATGGCGATGTCGGTGTGTCGGCGGAGCCATGCTCGTACAGGCACTCCTGCTCGACCTGCAGGATTGAGAAGTCCCGTCGAGGGCCGGTGAACTGGTGTGTGGCGCCTCCTGCTGCACCCGGGCTGTGTCCGCAGCCTCGGTCACCCCGCAGGTGCGCGGAGAAGACCGTCCGCCCGGACGTCGGGCTCCGGGCCTGCCCGTGGTGCAGGTCCTCCACGCCGTTGGTGTCGCTCAGCGCCGTGAGGGCTGCTTCAGATCGAACCCTTCGGTCACGACTCCACCGGACAGCGACCGACAGCAGCACCGAGGTCGGCAGTTCGACCGGCTCGAAGAGCCGCACGGCACCCATCCACAGCAGGTAGCCGGCCATGAGGACCAGGAAGAGCCCGTTGAACAGCGCGCCGAGGATCTCCCCCCGGCTCCACCTGTACGTCTCCCTGGCCGTGGCCGGCCGCTGACTGAGCCGCTGCCCGGCCAGGGCGATGCGCGCACCCCGCCGACGGCGGAGAAGGTGTGGAACGCCGCGGAGATCACCGGATGACCACAGCTCTCCGGTCCTCCTCGGCTTCGGTGTGGGCGCCGTGCGACATCGTCATGAGGGTGACCTCCCTGCATCGGCGTCTCACGCACCGGGTGGACGACCGACCTTGACCAAAACTTCATCATCCGCCTGCTGAAACCGCAACCCGTGCGCAGGAGCCTGGCAGGACCACCACGAGTCGAGGAGCCCGGAAATGACCCAGTTCCCTCATGGTCCCGCGAATGGACCGCGCGACAGCGTCAGCGGCGTCCCGCCGCTGCCGACCGTGACGACACCTCACCACGAGCACCCTGCCCAGGCTCCGCACGGGCACGGCGGGCACGGGTGGGCGATGTGGCTGATGTGCGTGCCCATGCTGCTGATCGTGGGCCTGCTGATCCTCAGCGGCTCAGCAGGGTTCGGTGCCACCGTCTACGCCCTGGCCTGCCTGGGCATGATGGCCGCGATGATGCTGTTCATGCAGCACGGCACCCGCCGATGAACCGCGTCACCGGCGCGCGGGCCACCACCGGGCGGTCCAGGGACCCCGAGCCCGTGCCGCGAGCCACCCTGCTCACCACCACGGCGTGCCACCTGTGCGAGGACGCTCACCGGGAGCTGCGCCGTCGCGCAGAGCGCGGTGAGCTGTTCCTGGAGGTGGTGTCCATGGAGTCGGACGAGGGGCGCGGGCTGGTCGCCACCCACCGACCAGCCATGTTCCCGCTGGTGCTCCTCGACGGCCGCCCGCTGGGTCATGGCCGCCTCTCCAGGCGCCGGCTGGACGCGGCGCTGCGGTTGGGCGAGGTGCGCTGATGGGCACCGAGCTGCTGGCCACGGGCAGCATCCTGGCGGCCTTCTTCGCCGGCGCCGTCGCGCTCTTCGCCCCGTGCTGCATCGTCTTCCTCGCCCCGGCCTACCTCGCCGCGGCGGTGAAGAACAACAGGTGGCGCCTCCTCCCGCTCACCTTCGTGTTCGCCGCCGGGCTCGCCCTCGTCCTGGTGCCCATCACCCTGGGTGTCAGCCTGGTCGCCGGCGCGATCGCGCAGTACCACGTGCAGCTGTACTGGGCCGGCGGGCTGCTGATGATCGCGCTCGGTCTGCTGGCGCTGTCCGGGCGCATGTGGTCGATGCCCTCGGTGCTGCGCGCCCCGGACACCGCCCGGGGGGACTCGGCCACCTTCTTCAGCCTGGGAGTCTTCTCCGGGATCGCCTCCAGCTGCTGCGCCCCGGTCCTGGCCGGCGTGATGACCCTCTCGGCACTCTCCGGCAGCGCCGCCGGCGGCGCGCTGCTCGGTATGGCGTACGTCTTCGGCATGGTGATCCCGCTCTTCGTCATGGCCCTGGTCTGGGACGCAGCCGGGCTGGGGGAGCGCCGCTGGGGCAGGGCGAAGGCCCTGCGGTGGAGGGTCGCAGGGCGGACCCTGCACACCAACACCGTGAACGTGGCCGTCGCACTGGCCTTCGTCGCCATGGGGATCGCCGTGATCTCCCTCGCGGGATCGACCACCATGACCGGCGACGCCACCTGGTTCCAGCGCGTCGCCAGCGACGGGGTCACGCGCACCGCCGAGCAGGTCCTCGGCTGGCTCGCGCCCGTGCCCGAACCCCTGCTCGGTCTGGGGCTGCTCGCCCTCGCCGCGTCGTTCGTCTGGTTCACGCTGCGCGACCGGACACGCAGGACGACCGCGGCCGCCGACGGAACCGCCGACGATGCACCCACGCACCCGTGCCACGAGCACACGAACGCACCAAAGCAAGGAGCGGAGCAACCATGACCACCAAGCAGCAGCAGGCGCGCCGCCAGGCGCACGTCGCCCAGATCCGACTGGAGCAGCGGCGCCAGACGCACACCCAGCAGCGCCGACGGCTCGTGGGACTGGCCGGGCTGCTCGTCCTCGTCACCTTGGTCATCTTCGGCCTGTGGCAGGCGCGGCCCACCACCAACGAGGGCGGCGGCGGCGCAGCGCCGGACTTCACGCTGCCGAGCACGACCGGGCAGACCGTGTCCCTGTCCGACCACCGGGGCCGTCCGGTGATCCTCTACTTCAACGAGGGCGCCGGGTGCGGGTCGTGCACCCAGCAGATGGCCGAGATCGAGAAGAACCCTGGCTTCGCCGACGCCGGCATCGTCGTCCTGCCGATCGTGATGAACACCGCGGCCCAGATCCAGGCCGACCTGGACACGTTCGGCGTGAGCACCCCGTACCTGCTCGACGACGGGACCGTGTCCCAGGCCTACGGCACGCTCGGCAAAGGCATGCACGCCGGGCTCCCCGGACACGGGTTCGTCCTCGTCGACGCGGACGGCGTGCAACGCTGGCAGGGCGACTACCCCTCGATGTGGCTCGACCCCGACGATCTGCTGCGCGATGCCACCTCGCGTCTGTGAGCGCCCGGCGCGCGTGTGACGAAGGTCCTACGTCGGTTCGATGAAGGTTTCCTGAAGGACCCTGTCCTGGCTGGAACGACGCTGCGTGGTCACGTTTACTCATGGGGCACCGTCCCCGACCTCTTGGAGCTGGCCCCGATGACGATCACCCCTCGCCTCCGCCTCGCGACCGGCGCCCTGGCGCTGACCGTGGTCCTCGCCGGGTGCGGCGACTCCACCGAGCCCGCAGGCGGCGGCACCACCGCCGCCTCCACGACGGAAGGTGAGCAGGCCGCCCAGGAGCACGACGAGGCGGACACGATGTTCGCGCAGATGATGATCGTCCACCACGAAGGTGCCGTCGAGATGGCCCAGCTGGCCCAGGAGCAGGCGGTCACGCCGGAGGTGCAGGAGCTGGCCACGCAGATCGAGCAGGCCCAGGGCCCGGAGATCGAGCTCATGCAGTCCTGGCTGCAGCAGTGGGGCGAACCGACCGCCTCCGACGACGACATGGCAGGGATGGGCCACGGCGACTCCAGCGGTATGGAGATGGACGGGATGACCCAGGAGGAGGCGATGGCAGAGCTCCAGGGGCTGTCCGGCGAGGCCTTCGACGCCCGCTTCCTGGAGCTGATGATCGAGCACCACCGCGGCGCCGTCACCATGGCCCAGACCGCCCTGGCCGAGGGACAGCACCCCGACGTGCAGGAACTGGCAGAGCAGGTCGTGACCGACCAGGAGGCCGAGATCGAGCGGATGGAGCAGCTGCACAGGGCACTGTGACCCCCAACCCGGTATGCAGCCGAACCGGTTGCGAGAGGAGGCTGGAGCCATGACGTGGGTATGGACACCCCTGCTCATCACCGGCACCGCGCTGCTGGCCTACACGCTGGCGCGGGTACTCGCCGGCGGCCTCGTTCCCGGACCGAGCGGGGCCGGCGTTCCGGGTCGGTCCCGCAGGGAGCGGACCGAGGACACCGCACCTGCTGATGGGTCGAGCGCCCGGCGGATCCTGGACGAGCGCTACGCCTCCGGCGAGCTGAGCACGGAGGAGTACGAGGAGCGGCGGGCTGTGCTGGCCGGGCGCGAGGAGGAGTCGTGAGACCGGTCACCCGGCGCACGGCGCTGGCGATGGGCAGCCTGGGCCTGGCCGGCACCGTGGTGGGCGGCACGGGCCTGTGGCGTGACCTGACCACGCCCGGGGCGCCGGGAGACCCCGGCGGCGAGCTGGTGGAGCCGGAGGTGCTGGTCAGCAGCGGCGGGCGCCTGGAGGTGAGCCTGCAGGCACGGCTGGGCACGCACGAGGTGGCAGGGCGCCAGGCTCGGACGATGGGCTACAACGGCGGGGTGCCCGGTCCCACCCTGCGGCTGCGCCCCGGGGACCTGCTGCGGATCGAGCTGGACAACCAGCTGGACCACGTGACCAACCTGCATGTGCACGGGCTCCACGTGAGCCCGGAGGGGGCCGGCGACAACGTCTTCGTCGAGATCGCGCCCGGGGAGAGCCGTCAGTACGAGTACCAGCTGCCCGAGGACCACCCGACGGGCGTGTACTGGTACCACCCCCACCACCACGGCAGCGTGGCCGACCAGGTGTTCGCCGGGCTCTACGGCGCCATCGTCGTGGAGGAGGACGACCCGCCGGCCGTCGACCGCGAACGGGTGCTGGTCGTCTCCGACATCACCCTCTCCCAGGACGGGTCCGTCGTCGGCCCCTCGATGCCCGAGCGGATGATGGGCCGTGAGGGTGAGCTGCTCCTGCTCGACGGCCAGGTGGAGCCGGTCCTGACGGCACGGGGGGGCGATCGGGAGCGTTGGCGGGTCGTCAACGCCTGCTCCTCCCGCTTCGTGTCGCTGCGGCTGCCCGGGCAGGACGGGACCGCACGGGTGGTGGGCCGTGACGTCGGCCGCCTGCCCACGCCGGTGGGCCTGGAGGAGGTGGTCCTGGCCCCGGGGAACCGGATGGACCTGCTCGTCGACCTGGCCGAGGGCGAGAGCGAGCTGGTCGCCGTGCCCGTGGACCGCGGCCAGATGATGGGCGGGATGATGGGCAGCGCCGTCGGTCCGGAGGACTCCGAGCGGGTCCTGGCCCGCCTGGAGGTCGGCCGGGGTGGCCGGTCCTCGGCCGGTGAGGCCGGTGAGGCCGGGGACGGCGCCGACGGTGGGTCCGCGAGTCTGCTGGCCGACCTGCGCGACGCGCAGGTCGACCGGCGCCGTGAGCTGACCATGGAGATGTCCATGGGCGGCGGCATGATGGGCGGCGGCCGTGGTCCGGGCGGGATGATGGATCTCACCATCGACGGCCGGTCCTTCGACCCTGACCGCGTCGACCAGCGGGTGCGGCTGGGCACGGTCGAGGAGTGGACCATCGGCAACGTGGGCCCCATGGACCATCCCTTCCACCTGCACGTCTGGCCGATGCAGGTGCTCGACGTCGACGGACAGGCCCCGACGGACCCGCTGTGGCTGGACGTGGTCAACGTCCCGGCCGGCGGCAGTGTCACCGTGCGCGTCCGGTTCGCCGACTTCGGCGGACGGACGGTCTACCACTGCCACATCCTCGACCACGAGGACCTGGGCATGATGGGCACGATCGTGGCCGAGTGACCCTGCGACGTCCGGACCGACCGACCACGAAGGAGAGGAGAGAACGATGATGGGCAACGGCTGGGGAGCAGGTATGGGCTGGATGTGGATCTTCTGGCCCCTGGTCATCCTCGCCACCGTCGCCGTGGTGGCGCTGCTGGTCCGCTCCGGAGGGAGCGAGCGCACTCGCCCACCCGGGCCGGCGGACCACCCGCCGGCCCACGAGGCGGACGAGCCGACCGCGGCCGCAGGGCAGTCCGCGGCGCGCCGGATCCTGGACGAGCGCTACGCCCGCGGGGAGATCGACGAGGAGGACTACCGGACCCGACGTCGACGCCTCGGCGAGCCGGACGCCTGAGAAGCACCTAGCCTGACCGCATACCCCTGCACGTACCCACGAGCCGAGGAGGCACCGCCGATGTCCGAGCACGACCAGAGCCAGCAGACCGAGCAGGACCACCAGCAGCACCAGAAGCACGAGCGGAAGATGTACCTGGTCTTCGCCGCGATGATCACCACCTCGACGGTCACCATGTTCCTGCTGACCTACACCAATGCCTTCACCTGGTCGCACATGACGTTCAGCGAGGAGCGGGTCTACATGGCCCTGCTCATGGGCTCCGCGATGGCCATCATCATGCTCGGCTTCATGTGGGGGATGATGTACAAGAACGTCAAGGTCAACCTCGCGATCATCGCCGGTGCCCTCGTCCTGGGCCTGACCGCCCTGTGGCTCTCCCGCTCCCAGACGCTCGTCGACGACCAGGCCTACATGAACGGGATGATCCCCCACCACTCCATCGCCATCCTCACCAGCGAGCGCGCCGACATCGACGACGTCCGGGTCCGCGAGCTCGCCGACGAGATCATCAAGGCCCAGCGCAGGGAGATCGCCGAGATGAAGTGGCTCGTCGACGACATCGAGAGCAACGGCGAGGTCACCACCGAGCAGGAGGCCCAGCAGCGGCCCGTCCCCGAGTTCGAGGGCACGCCGTGAGAGGCACATCGTGATGGGGGTCGTGACGACCCTCGCCGGGATCGTGGTGATCGGCGTCGGTCTGCACGACATGTTCCACACGCCGCTGCACCCCACGGGTCAGGGGCGCCTGAGCCGGATGGTGCTGGCCGGGATGTGGAAAGTCTCGAAGGCGACCGGGCACCGCCTCGGCTCTACCGTGGGGCCGCTGGCGATGGTTGCGGTCATCCTGGTGTGGGTGCTGCTGCAGCTGCTCGGGTGGGCGTTGATCTACCTGCCGCACGTCCCCGGGGGGTTCATGTACTCCTCCGGGGTGGACCCGGCGGACTATCCCGACGTCGTCGAGGCGGTGTACCTGTCGGCTGTCACGCTGAGCACGCTGGGGTACGGGGACATGGTGGCGACGGACCTGTGGATCCGGACCACTTCCCCTCTGCAGGCCCTGACCGGGTTCGCCCTGCTCACCGCTGCCCTGACGTGGTTCACCCAGACCTATCCACCGCTGTCCCGCCGTCGCGCCCTCGCGCTCGAGCTCAAGGGCCTGGCCGACAGCGGGTGGGCAGACAGCGTTGACGACGCCGACCCCGCCGTGCTCACCCGGGTCCTTGACACCCTCGCGGCGGAGGTGGTCACGGTGGGATCGACTTCGCCCAGCACACCGAGGGCTTCTACTTCCAGGAACGTGACCCCGACCTCGCCCTGGCACGTCAGCTGCCCTACGTCCTGAGACTGCGCGACGCGGCCCTGGCTTCGTCGGAGCCTGTGGTGCGTCGCAGCGGGCGACAGCTGTCGCTGGCGATCGACCAGCTCAGTTCGGAGCTCGACGACAACCTCCTCCGCACCGGTGGTGATGCCAAGAAGGTGTTCGTCGCCTACGCGGCTGACCACCACCACGAACCACGTCTCTGAAAGCCGAGCCCGTCCGGCGGGGGGCGCGTCGTCGGGACGGCCCGCGGGCCCTGCGGGGCCGCCCGCTCGAGGCCGTGCCCGCCCACAGAGACACCCTGCGCACAGGCACGGCGCGCGAGGGACTGCTCAGGCGGTGCTGGTCGGGCGGCCGCCGGGTAGGGCGTACCACTCCCGCAGCCAGGTCTGCATCATCTCGATCTCGCCGAGCTGGACGCTCTTGATCTCCTCGCACTGGGCCAGCAGGTCCTCGTGCTCGGCCCGGTCGAGGCACTTCTCCGCCTCCCGGATCGCACCCCAGTGGTGTCGGATCATCGAGCGCATGAACGCGATCTCGAACTCTTCCCCGTCAAGGTCGTGGAGACGGTGCATCGACTCCATCCCCGTCATGTCGGGCATGTGCTCGAGGCCGTACCAGTCCATGAGCCAGCCCTGCATGGTCTCGATCTCCGCGGTCTGCGTGGCGATGATGGCCTCGCAGGTGGCGATCAGCTCGTCATGGACAGCCTTCTCCAGGCACATCTGACTCATCATGACGGCCATGTGGTGATGGTCGATCATGCCCGTGAGGAAGTCGACCTCGAACCGTTCCGCCTGCTCCGAGCTCGCCGGGCATCCGCGACCGCGGCCGGGGCGGCTGCGACCGCCACACCGGCCACCGGGGCGAGGGCCACAGCCAGGGCGGTCAGGATGGAACCGGTGCGTCGGCGGTTCTGTATCGCAGTCTTCACGTCGTTCTCCTTCTGTACGATGCCCGGTCCTTGTACCGGGCGGGATGGGGTGTCCCGAGAGGAAGTCCGGGCGCTGGAGGTATGAAGCTCCTGCTGGTTCAGCTGAGGCTGGCGAGGAGCTCGGCGCACGCGGTCTCGCAGCGTCGGCAGGTTTCTGCGCACACCCGGCAGTGCTCGTGCATCTGCGCGTGCTGCTCGCACTCCTCGGCGCAGGCCCGACACGCGGTGCGGCAGGCCTCCAGCGCCGCCCGGGTGGTCTCGACGTTGTTCCCGGTCTGCCGGGACAGGACGTTGCCGGTCGCGGCGCAGACGTCGGCGCAGTCCAGGTTCTTGCGGATGCAGGTGACCAGGTCGGCCACCATGTCCTCGGCCAGACACGCATCCGCGCAGGCGGTGCAGGTCTGGGCGCACTCGAAGCACGCCTCGATGCACTCGGCGAGCTTCTCCTGGTCGATCGAGCCGATGTCCTTGGGGTAGGTCTGCAGCATCGTGGTCACGTGGTGGGTCATCGTGTTGCTCCTTCTCTCATGGCCGGCATCGGTGCCGGCGTCTGGATCTGGTGTAGGGCCGGCCGGGAGCTGGCCACCTCCCGACGGTAGACCTGGGGGAGACGGGTCGCGAGCGGAACCGGCCGGTGCGAGGCAGCCGGGTCACAGGGAGAAGGTGGCCCAGAGGGCTCCGGCTCCGATGCCGAGGAGAAGGCTAAGCGCTGCGGTCCCGATCGCAGCGCTGCGCGACCACCGGCCTTCTGTGCCGGCGTCCTGCTGGTGGTGCCCCGCTGTCTCCTGGTGGGTGTAGAGGGGCGCGATCCAGCGCAGGTAGTAGAAGAGGCTGGCGACGGTGTTGACGAGGACGAGCACGGCCAGCCAGGCGTACCCGGCGTCCCAGGCCGCGGCGGTGGTGGTCAACTTTCCGACGAAGACCACGGTGGGCGGGGTGCCGACGAGGCCGAGGAGCGCCACGACCAGGGCTGCGCCCAGCCACGGATGGGCTCTGCCCATGCCCCGGTAGGAGCGCAGCTCGCGCCGCTGGGGGAAGGCGGTGGTGACCGCGAACGCCGAGAGGTTGGTGACGGTGTAGCCGGCGAGGTAGAGCAGCAGCGAGGGCAGGGCGAGGTCGCTGCGTCCGGCGACCGCGACCGGCACGAGCAGGTAGCCGACCTGGCTGACCGTGGACCAGCCCAGCAGGCGTCGCGGGTCGGTCTGCCAGTAGGCGGCGAGGTTGCCCAGCGTCATGCTGGCCACGGCCAGCAGCGCGACCAGCAACGGCCAGGCCAGGGTGTCGGGAAGCAGCTCGACGAGCCGGTATGCCGCGATCACGGCCCCGATCTTGGGCACGGTGGTGAGGAACGCCGCGACGGTCCCGCCGGCACCCTGGGCAGCGTCGGGGACCCAGAAGTGCGCGGGTGCTCCTCCGGCCTTGAACAGCAGCCCGCCCAGCACCGCCCGCCACGACGCCGGCGGCGACCACGCCTGCCGGTGCGTCGGCGAGCCGGTCGGTCAGCTCGGCGTAGGACGTGGTGGCTGTCACGCCGTAGAGGAGCGTGACCCCGGTCAGCAGCAGGATGCCGAAGAGGGCACCCAGCAGGTAGGTCTTCATCGCGGCCTCGGCGCCCAGGGGTGTGCGGGCGATCCCGATCAGGCCGTAGAGGGGGACGCTGGCCAGCAGGAACCCGACGGTGACGACGAGCAGGTCGTTCGCACCGGCCAGGATCAGGGTGCCGGTGGTGGAGAACAGCAGCAGCGCGTAGGTCTCGCTCTCCCGCGGGGTGCCGGCGATCTCGTCGGAGGCCAGCGCCAGCACGACGAGGGTGCCGAGCGCGGCGACGACCCGGGCGACCCCCGTGGTGGTGTCGACCGTGAAGGTGCCTTCCATCGCCACCTGCGCCGGGCCGGGCAGGTCCAGGGCGGCCAGGGCGGCCGCGACCAGCAGGGCGGCCGCGGCGACGGCACGGGTGACCCACTGGCGGGTCCGCGCCAGGAACGACCCGCCCAGCAGGGCCGCGAGCCCACCGAGGAACAGCACGATCTCCGGTGCGAGCAGGGCCGGCCGCATGGCCATGGACTCCACCGCGGTCTACCTCCCGACGAGCTGGACGAGGACCTGCGCCGCGGGCTCGATCACGTCGAGCAGCAGGCGGGGGAGGACCCCGATGAGCAGCGAGAGTGCCAGCAGCGGCCCGATGGCCCACAGCTCGGCGGGACGCAGGTCACCGAAACCGACGGAGGCGCCCTGGGTGGCGCCGGTGAAGATGCGTTGCAGCGCCCGTAGGAACAGGGCGGCGGTGATGAGGATGCCCAGCAGCGCGACCGCGGTGACCGGTGCCGCGGCGATGCTGCCGGTGAAGATCTGGAACTCGGCGATGAAGCCGGACAGGCCGGGCAGGCCGAGCGAGGCGAACGCCCCGACGGCGAACAGCGCCGCGAGCCTGGGGGCACGGTCGGCCAGACCGCCGTAAGCGCCCATGTCGTAGGTGCCGGCCCGCTCCCACATCACGCCGGCGATCAGGAACAGGGCGGCGGTGACCAGGCCGTGGCTGACCATCTGGGTGACGGCACCGGTGACCGCCACGGACCGCGCCTGCACGGTGTCGTCGGCGACGATCCCGGCGGCGCCGACGGCCAGCACGACGTAGCCCATGTGGTTGACCGAGGTGTAGGCGACCATGCGCTTGAAGTCGGTCTGGGCTAGCGCGACCAGGGCGCCGTAGACGACGGAGACGATGCCGACGACGACGATCACCCAGGCCCACGCCCGCCACGCCCCCGGCAGCATCGGCATCGCGATCCGGACGAACCCGTAGGTGCCCATCTTGAGCAGGACGCCGGCCAGGACGGCCGAGCCGATGGCTGGGGCGTCGGTGTGCGCCGGGGGCAGCCAGGTGTGGAACGGCACCGTGGGCGTCTTGACGGCCAGCCCGAGGAGGATCGCGCCCAGCACCCACGCCCCGGCGGTCGAGGACCCCTCCAGCGGGGTCTGCTCGGCCAGCTCCACCATGTCGAAGGTGTGCGGGTCGGCAGCGACGTAGAGGCCGATGAAACCGGCGAGCAGGGCTAGGGAGCCCAGGAAGGTGTAGAGGAAGAACTTCATCGCCGACCGGCCCGCATCCCCGTGTCCCCACCCGGCGATCACGAAGTACATGCCGACGATGGACAGGTCGAAGAAGAGGAAGAACAGGATCAGGTCGGCGGCGACGAAGAGCCCCAGGCTCACGCTCTGCAGGAACAGGAACAGCGCCGCCTGGGTCCTCGGCCGGTCGCCGCTGCGCAGCGCGAAGACCGCGCAGGCCAGGAAGACCACCGTCGTCATCGCCACCAGGGGCAGCGACAGCCCGTCCACCCCGACGTGGTAGCTGCTGTTCACCCCAGGGATCCACTGGGCGCGTTCCTCGAACGCCAGTCGACCTGCGGCCGGTGGCTCGTAGGCCAGCCACAGCGCAGCGACGAGGGCAACGTCTGCGGCGGCCACGGCCACCCAGGCCCACCGTGCCGCCCCGTCGCCCAGCCGTGGCAGGGCCATCAGAGCCAGCGCGGCGGCAAGGGGCAGGAAGACGATCAGACTGAGCACGTTCACCTCACCGTGAGCAGGAGCAGGACGCCGACCGCGAGGACCGCGACGGCCTGGACGTAGTAGTGGTGCAGCTGTCCGCTCTGCGGGCGTCGCGCCAGCCGGCCGAGCTGGCGTACCCGTGCCGCGAGCCGCTCCACGGCGCCGTCGAGCCACCGGTCGTCCGCGCGCCCGGCCCGCTGGGCCGCCTCCATGCTCGCCCGGGAGACGGACTCCACGGCGCCGTCGAGCACCCGGTCGTCGAACCCCGCTGCCCGGCGCGCCAGACCGAGGGCGCCCGCCGCGGACCCGGTCACGGCCCGGTCCAGAGCGTGGTCGTCGAAGTGCGCCGCCGCCTGTGCCAGCGCCAGGGTCGGCCGGACGACGAGAGCCCGGGTCGCCGGCTCCAGACCCAGCCAATCCTGCGCCCACCCGGGGCGGGGCGCTGGATGCCACCAGACGAGCGCCAGCACGGCCAGCGCGATCCCCGCCGAGGTGAGCATCTCCACGAGGGTGGGGTGCAGCGGTTCCTCCCCGAGCGCGCGGGCGAGCGTGTCGCCCACCGGTGGCAGTGCGAGCAGACCGAGGACCAGCGCACCCGCGGCGAGCACGACCATCGGTGCGCGTTCGAGCACTCCGACGCGGCCCGTGCCGCGCTCCTCCTCGTCGAGGTGCCCCTCGACCACGGCGCGCTCCGCGGCAGGGACGGGCCGCCACAGGACGACCAGGATCTTGCCGGCGTAGGCGGCCGACAGGGCGGCGGCGGCCAGTCCCACGGCATACAACCAGGGTGAGCGCGCCAGGGCCGCGGCCAGGACGGCGTCCTTGGTGGCCCACAGGGCCAGGGGTGCGACCCCGGCCAGCGAGAGCACCCCGAGCGTGCTGGCCCACCCCACCAGCGGCCAGCGCCGGCCGACCCCCCGCAGGCCGGTCAGGTGCTTGGTGCCCAGCGCGGTGAGCCAGGCGCCGGCGGCCAGGAACAGCAGCGCCTTGGTGGAGGCGTGCGCCACCAGGTGTGCCGCACCGCCGCCGACCGAGCCCAGCCCGGCGCCCATCACCACGAACCCCAGCTGGGCCGAGGTGGAGGCCGCCAGCAGCTGCTTGAGGTCCGCCTGGGCCAGCGCCACGGCGCCGAGCAGCAGCGCGGTCACCGCGCCGGTCCAGGCCGCGGCCGGGGCGGCCCAGCCCGTGGAGGCGAGCAGCGGCTCGGTGCGCAGCAGCAGGTAGCCGCCCATGGCGACCATCGCGGCCGAGTGCAGCAGCGCACTGACCGGGCTCGGGCCCTCCATCGCCCGGGACAGCCAGAACGAGAACGGCAGCTGGGCCGCCTTGCCCAGGGCCGCGACCAGGACACCGGCCGCCACCACGTGCCGCCACCCCTCGCTGCTCTCAGACAGGTCGGCCAGCGCCAGCCCGGCTCCACCGGCCAGGGCCGCCCCGGCCGCGAGGTAGAGACCGACGTCCGCCGCCCGGGTGGTCACGAAGGCGGTGATCCCCGCGGAAACCCGGTGCTGCTCGCGCCACCAGAACCCGATCAGCGCGAACGACGTCGCGCCCATGACCTCCCAGGCGAACAGCAGCGCGGGCAGCGTCTGCGCGGTGGCGGTCACCAGCGCGCTGGAGGCGAAGACGAGCATGAGCCCGTGGAACCGTGCCCGCGACCGCCGGATCTCACCGGCCGAGAAGAGCAGCACCAGCAGGGTGACGACCGCCACGGTCGGCACGACCAGCGCCGACAGCGCGTCCACACCGAGGGCCAGGTCACTGCCGGCCATGAACGGCATCGACACCTGCGGTCGGGCCAGGGCCACGAGCAGCGAGAGGGCAGTGGTGAGGCCGGCCGTGGCCAGGGACGTGGGCGCCGCGGCACGCTCGAGACGCGAGAGGGCCAGTGCGCCGCCGACGACCGCGGGCAGCAGCACGAGCAGCCAGAGAGCGGCCTGGGCCATCGACGGGCTCATCGGGTCAGGTCCGTGGCCATGTCGGTCACGTCGGCCTGCCGCTCCCGGTGCAGCAGGGTGGCGACCGCGAAGCCCATGGCCATCTCCAGGGTCATCGCCGCGATCACCACCAGGAGCAGGACCTGCCCGGTCGGGGCGGGCGCCAGGAACCACCAGAACCCGGCCGCGGCCAGGATGACCGCGTTGATCATCAGCTCCAGGCCCATCATCACCATCACCACGACCTGCTGGGAGATCGCGCCGTACAGGCCGACGGAGAAGATGGCGGCGGCGATGAGCAGGGTCGCCTCCAGGGTCATCGGCCCACACCTCCCGGCTGGGGGTCCTCGGGGGTGCGCTGCTTGAGGTCGTCGCCGAACCGGTCGTACCGGGTGCGGTGCGCCGCGAGCACGACGCCGGCCACGATGGTGGCGACCATGGCCGGGCTGATCACGGCCATTACGAGCATCTTGGGCCCCATCAGGGCCTCGCCGAGGGCCACGGTGACGTCCGGCGGGGGACTGGCGCGGCGGGTGGGCCAGTCCACCAGGAGGATGCCCGCCGCGAGCACCAGGAAGGTGAGGACCGCTGTCGCGACGGCCGTTCTGTTGCTGTGGACCATGCTCATCGGCATCAGGGCGGGGTTCATGCCCATGAACATGACCATGTAGACGGCCATGACAGCCATCTCCATGACCATCATCAGGACGGTCACCACGCCGACGTAGTTCTGCTGCAGGAAGAGCACCTGCAGGCCCACGGCGATAAAGGACAGTGCGAGCGCGTACGTGGCGCGGGCCATCGAGTCGACGTAGAAGACCGCGGCGCCGCTGATCACGGCGACCAGACCGAGGCCCCAGAAGGCGATGTCTGCGACCACGCTCAGGCCCTCCAGACGGCGATGACGGCGACGAGCAGGTCCTGGACCAGCACGGCCGGGAGCAGCACCATCCAGCCCACCTCCATGAACATGTCGGGCCGGAAGGCCGGCAACCGCCGCTGCAGCCAGACCAGCAAGGAGAGCACGGCCAGGGTCTTGACCAGTACCCACCCCAGTCAGGCAGCAGCGGACCAGCACCTCCGCCGAGGAACATCGGGACCGAGAACGCCGCACCGGCCCCCAACAGGGCGTAGCGACCCGTCTCGAACACCAGCCGGTCCACCCCGGACAGCTCGGCCCGCAGGCCGCCGGCGATGTCGCTGCCCAGCGCCGGGGCGAACGGGCCCCATACCGAGAAGGCCGCGACCCCGAGCAGGTAGACGAGGAAGGCCACCGGCATCCACACCGCGAACCACAGGCCGTCCTGGGCTGCGGCGACCGTGCCCACGTTGAGGCTCTGCGCCGCGATCGCCGGAGCGACTAGCGCAAACATCAGGGGCAGCTCGTAGCCCAGCCCGTGCGCCAGGAAGCGGTAGCCACCGACCAGCGAGTGCGCCGAGTTGGCGCCCCACCCGGTCAGCCACACCAGGGCCCAGACCAGGACGTCCATGGCGTTGAACCACATGACCCCCACGTCCAGGTCGAAGATCGTCCACCGCCCCAGCGGGACCACCGCCACCATCAGCGCAGCCGTGACGATCAGCCCTGCCCCGCCGACGCGCCACAGAAGGGTGTCGGCCTGCACGGTGGTGCGACGTCGTTGCCGCATCAGTCGCGCGGCCTCGCCAAAGGGGCGCGCCGCGCCGCTCGCGCCACCGCCCGGGCCGCCGCTGGAGCGTGCTGACAGGACGCCGTCGAGCATCCCTGCGACGAGGACCAGGGCACCCAGGATGGCCACCGCGGCCAGCGCCCAGCCGGGCGCCACGGTCACGACTGGGGAGTCCGGCACGCCTGGGCTCTGCACCAACGCCAGCTCACCCATGGGCCGCCTCGTGCTGGGCGTGGTGGGCCCGCAGCTCGTGGAGGTCGAGGCTGGCCAGGACCAGACGTGCAGCCGCGAGGTCCAGTCCGACGACCAGCTTCCCCAGGTGCTCGACACGGACAGCCGGGCGGTCGCCGAGTCGGGAGGCCGCTGCCGCACGGTCCACCATGCGGACCAGCCTGTCGTAGGTATCGCCCGCGGAGTCCGCGGGCAGCCCCTGGTGGCGGACCTCCTCCTCGGTCAGCGGACGTAACCCCCTCAACGACCAGCGCAGCAGCCGTGAACGACGCACCCGGCGCTGGAGCCGCTCAAGGCCCCTCAGGTCCACCGGGTCTTCCCCGGCCCCCAGTGCCGCGTCGCGGAGCGTCCGTGCCTGGGCCGCGGCATCCTCCCACCCCGCCAGCGCCAGGAAGGAGACGATGTTGTCGAGCGCGCGGGCCCGGGCGTCGGTCTCGTCGCCGGCCTCGTCCGCGGCGCCGAGGACCTCAGCGCGTGCCTCGGTCACGACGTCGCCCTGCAGCGAGCAGTGCAGCACCAGTCCTGCCGGCCAGTAAGGCAGCACCGGGCCGAGCCGGACCTTCAGGACGTCCATCTCCAGACCGTCCCTGTCCTCCCCGCCCCCCGCCAGAGGGATTCCGCCAGGGGACATGTCCATGCCGTCGTGGCCGCCGTGACCTCCGTGGTCGCCGTGGCCTTCGTGCCCACCGCCTCCACCGTGGCCTCCGTGCCCCTCTGCGTCCTCATGGGCGTCGGGCTCCTCGGGACCTGCAGGGTGCCTGTGGTCTCCCTCGTGGCCGGCATGCTCCTCGTGGCCGGCATGCTCCTCGTGGCCGGCATGCTCCTCGTGGCCGGCATGCTCCTCGTGGCCGGCATGCTCCTCGTGGCCGGCATGCTCCTCGTGGCCGGCATGCTCCTCGTGACCGGCATGACCCTGGTGCTCGCTGTCACCATGACCTGAGTCATCCGCGTCACCCGGCTCAACGTGGTGGTCGTGGCCACCGTGCGCGTGCTGGGCCTGGCTGTCGTGGGGCTGGCGTGCGAGCAGATCGTCTGTCCTGGGTCGGTCCGCCGCGTCGTGCCGGTGGCGGTCGGGGGAGAGAAGGAGTGCGTGTGCCTCGTCAAGGACGGCCGCGACGTCCTCGACGCGAAGGGCCTGGACGGTCACCCGCGGCCCTGGCATCTGATGCCACAACTGGTCGACGGCCTCGCTGAGCCGTGGCCCGGGAGTGCCGCACACGACGAGAACGTCAGCGTCTGCCGGGGAACGGGCCACTTGCCATCCACGCGCGAGCACGGCGTGCTCGGCCACCATGCGCGTGCGTCCCCATCCGGGCACCTCGACCAGCAGGGCGTGCGCGTACCGCGCGGCGACGCGCGAGCTCGCCTCGCTCAGACCCATCGCAGGGCACCTTCCCGCCACGCCCAGAGGACGGCGACGAACAACGCAGCGAGGAAGAGGAACATCTCGACGACCGCCGTGGTGCCGATCTCGGCGACGACGACGGCCCAGGGGTACATGAACAACATCTCGACGTCGAAGGCGAGAAAGAGGAGGGTCGCCAGGTACCACCGCACGTGGTACCGGGACAGCGCGTGCTGCTCGGGAATCCAGCCCGACTCGAACGGGAGCACTTCGAGGGGATCCGGCGTGACCGCCGTCCGACGGTGCAGCCCGTACAGCACAAGCACGGGTACGACGGCGGCGACGGCCATCACGACGACACCCAGGTACATGGACCTCCCTTCGGCGCCCTAGATCCTGCCTGACGGTCGAGCATCTGTCGACCTGGGCGTTTCGCCAACGTCGCGTGCTGGCCCTGGCCGCGCCCGCACGATCGCAGGGGTCTACAGGGTTGGGCCGAGACCACTGTCAGGACCAGCGCCAGGCACCAACCACCGAGAGTGCAACATCGGCGAGGGCGCCGGGGCTGAAGACCGTGCTGACCGGCCCCGCCGGAGTGGCCACACGGACCGGCGGGACCGCGCTGGCCGTTCCAGGGCGAGGCATCGCCTGGAAACGCCTGACCCGTGGGGTGTCGAGGCCCTTCCTGGAGTTCTACAGAAAGGGCATCCGGCCAGGAAAACCATCGCGCAGCTCACCGAAATGGTGCACAAGGATGAGCCCTTGGGCCACCTGGACGTTGCAGCCGGCGACGCGGTGATCCCCATCGGCAGTGCCGTTCCCTTCGCTGAGCTGCGGCGGCGTAGGCCAGCCCGCTGTGCGAAGGTCTTCATCAAAACTCCACCGTTCGGGAAGGCCTCACGCATGTCCGCCTGGTTCTCTGGGGCGGGACAGATGCCTTGGGTGTTGTGGAGGTGTGGAGCATGACCACGCAGACGTACCGGGTGCTCGGTCTGACCTGCGGTGAGTGCCTGGCCCGGATTCTGGACAGCGTGCGCAGCCTGAGCGGTGTGCAGGCGGTCGCCGTGAACCTTGTCGGAGGTGGTGGCCGCGCGCGCCTGAGGGTCGCAGCACGGCATGCTCTTGACACCGAGACCGTCACACGGGCCGTCGAGGGGGCCGGCTTCGTCATGGATGTCGCATCGTCGCGCCGGGCAGCTCCGATGGTCCGAGGCGCGGGAGCAGGCTCATCACCACCGCCGGGGGGTCCGGGGGACCGCCGTCACCCTCCGGGCGTTGATGCGCTGCCCGTCGCTGCGGGACGGCCCTTGTGAGACTGCTGACCGAGGTCCCCTACCCGGACCTGCCATCGTCGTTCGACGTCGGTCCCCTCACGGTGTACTGGTACGGCGTCATGTACGCCGTCGGGTTCCTGCTTGCCTGGGTCCTGGGAACTGTCCTGGCCAGACGAACCGGCTCAGGGTGGAGCGCTGACCAGGTCAGCGACCTGATCCTCTACAGCATCGTCGGTGTCGTCGTGGGCGGCCGCCTCGGGTACACCCTGTTCTACGGGCTCGAGAACGCGGTGGCCGACCCGGTCAGTGTCCTGCGCATCTATGAGGGAGGTATGTCCTTCCACGGGGGTCTGCTGGGCGTGCTGGTGGCGCTGGGGCTTTACGCACGTCGCGCCGGGCGCAGCTTCTTCGCTGTCAGCGACTTCGTGGCACCACTGGTTCCCCCGGGGCTGTTCTTCGGCCGGATCGGTAACTTCATCAACGCAGAGCTGTGGGGAAAGGAGACCGCCGTCCCGTGGGGCATGGTCTTTCCCGGCGCCGGAGGCGAGCCCCGCCACCCCACCATGCTGTACGAGGCCCTTCTCGAAGGTTTGCTCCTGTTCGGCGTCCTGTGGTGGTACACACGTCGCAGCCCCCCGGTTGGTGCTGTCTCGGGTCTGTTCCTCCTGCTCTACGGTGTGGTCCGCGTCCTCGTGGAGTTCCTCCGGGTGCCCGACGCCCACCTGGGTTACCTCGCCCTGGAGTGGGTCACCATGGGCCAGGTGCTCTCGGCGCCCATGGTCGTGGTGGGCGGCTACCTTCTGTGGAGCGCCCACCGGAAGCCGTCAACCATCGACCCACCAGGGGCGGCACGGGACCGTGGGCAGGCGCACCCTGACAAGTCAGTCAAGCGGGTGAGGCACGTTCGCGGGGGGCGCGATGCTGCTCACCGTACGGTCCACAGGAGCAGGGGATGACGGCCGCAGGGCCACCGGTTCCCGGCGACGTCCTGCGAGCGAGAAGGGGCACCGCACCGGGCGGCCGGGCGCTCACCGACGAGGCAAGCAGCGGCGCAGCACGGGCACGGCGCCGGGCACGGCGGGTCGAGGCGCATGGCGTCTCCGCTGCGCCAGGCTGGGTCGCTCGGCTGCTGCTGGGCCTGCTGGGAGGTGTCGCGCTGTGGCTGGCGTTCCCCGGGTATGACGTCTGGTGGCTGGCACCTGTCGGCTGTGCTGCCCTGGCCCTGGCGACCGCCGGCGCGCGACCGTGGGTAGGTGCAGCCGCGGGACTGCTGCTGGGGCTGACCTGGTTCGCCCCGATGTTCACCTGGGCCGCCACCTACGCCGGGGCCCCGGCCTGGCTGGCGATGAGCCTGCTGTCCGCGCTCTACCCGGCAGCGCTGGGGGCGCTGCTGGCCGGGTTGCAACGTGGGGGTGCGGTCCGGCCGGTCGTGGGCGCCGCCGCATGGGTGCTGATGGAGTGGGCCCGCTCGGTGACCCCCTTCGGCGGCTTCCCGTGGGCCAGGCTGGGGTTCAGCCAGGCTGACTCACCGATGCTGGGCGCCGCCAGCGTCGTGGCCGTCACGGGGCTCGGGTTTCTCATCGCCCTGGTCGGCGGCTTGCTGGCCCTGAGCGTGCAGGGGGCCCGAGCCCGCGAGGGCCGCGGCTGGCCGAGGATGGTGACCCCGCTGGGAGCGGCGGTCGTGTTGGTGGTGGCGCCGGCGCTGGTGCCACGCCCGGTCTCGGGGGAGACGCTGACCGTGGCGGCGGTGCAGGGCGACATCCCGGAGGGGTACGACCGGACCCTGTCTGCGGACCCGGGGACCATGCTGGCCCGCTACACCGAGCGCACGGAGGACCTGGCCGCTGGGGTCCGGTCAGGGGCGCTGCCCGCTCCCGACCTGGTGCTGTGGCCCGAGGGCGCCACCGACCTGGATCCCCTCGACCCCGGGGTCGGCCCGGTGGCGGAAGCGCGCATCAGGGTGGCCACGGACGCGGTGGACGCACCGGTGGTGCTCGGCGGCCTCTCCCGCAGGGCAGGGGCGGGCGCCGCGGCGAACATGGTCTTCAGCTACCTGCCCGACCAGGGACTGGACCAGACCTACCGCAAGGTCTACCTGGCGCCGTTCGGCGAGGTGATGCCCCTGCGCCCGCTGGTGCGCCATCTGAGCCCCTGGGTCGACCGCATCGAGGACCTCGTCCCGGGCGAGCGCCCCGGTGTCATGCCGGTTCCGGCGCGTGATGGCCGGCCGGTGGTTCTCGGCCTGGCGGTCTGCTTCGAGGTCGCGGTCGACCGGGCGCTGCGGGACGTGGTGATCGGCGGTGCCGAGCTGCTCGTCGTGCCCACGAGCAACGCCTGGTTCGGTCGGGGCGACCAGTCCGTGCAGCACCTGGCCATCTCGCGGGTGCGAGCCGTGGAGTACGGGCGGTCGGTCGCGCACGTCAGCAACGTCGGTGTCTCCGCCCTGATCGCCCCCGACGGCACCGTCACCGAACGCACGGCCGCCTTCACCGAGGCGACGCTGCTCGCCCGTCTCTCCTTGCGCACCGAAGCCACTCTGGCGGTGAGCACAGGACCGTGGGTCGTCCCCGGCGCCGCCGCCATCGTGGCGCTGGCCGCGGCCCAGCCCCGGAGGTCGCGCCGACAGGACCGAACGGGCACGCACTCGTCATGAGCCCGCCGTGGCGAGGCGTTCGCGGCCCGCGCCTTGCGGTTGGGCTTCCCTTGCTCGCGGGCCACGCACCCCTATCGCGGAAGGGCCGCGGGGTGCCCTGTGCCAATCGTGAGGCGCCTCTCCTGTCCGGCGCCGTACCCAAGCACGAAGGAACCCCAGGCGAGGCGGTCCCCCCGGATGGCGCGCCTACGCCACGCCGGAGTAGGAGTGGAGGCCGGTGATGAGCAGGTTGACCACGGTGTAGTTGATGATGACGCAGAGCATGCCGGTGAGCGCGACGTAGGTGGCTTGCCGCTTGGTCCAGCTGCTGGTGGCGCGCGAGTGCAGGTAGGCGGCGTACACGACCCAGATGACGAAGGTCCAGACCTCCTTGGGGTCCCAGCCCCAGTAGCGGCCCCAGGCGACCTCGGCCCAGATGGCGCCGGTGATGAGGGTGAAAGTCCACAGCGGGAAGGCGAAGATGTGCATCCCGTAGGTCATCGCCTCCAGCTTTTCGGCCTGGGGCAGCGCGGCCAGCCAGCCGCGGACCCGGCTCTTGCGCTCGGCCGCGTCCCGGAGCAGGTAGGTGACCGCGAGCGCGGCGCCGATGACGAACAGCGCGACCGACAGGGTGGCCAGGGTGACGTGGATTGTCAGCCACATGGTGTTGTCGAGGGCGGGCATCAGCTGGGAGGCCTCGGTGTACCAGATCTTGCCTGCGACGAGCACCACCATGACGGGCAGCACCACGAAGGGGCCGAGCCAGAGAAGGGGCCGAGCCAGAGCCGGTCCTGCTTCAGGCTCCAGGTGCAGAAGACGACGAGGGCGAAGGACGCGGCGACGATCGCGAACTCGTACATGTTGCCCAGGGGCCAGCGCTGCACCGACAGCCCGCGCATCAGGGTGCCCGCGAGCACTGCGAAGGTGGCCAGCCAGGTCAGCTGCATCCCCAGGACGCCCCAGCGGCGGGTGACGCCGGCCGGGTGGTCGACAGCCGGTGGCTCGAGCGCGGCGGAGGTCGGCGCGGCGTCGGGGAAGGTCGTCGACCCCTCCGTGCCGGTGCCCGTGCGCACGAGCAGGGCGGTCGGCTGGGGGACCGTGTCGTCGGACCGGCCCTGGCGGGCGGCTCCGGTGACCGCCAGGTGCGCGGAGAAGGAGATGAGAGCCAGGGCCAGCACGGCCAGGCCGGCCCAGATGGCGATGTCGCTGGCCAGCGCCAGCTGCGGGTCGGTCATGGGGTGTCCTCGTCGCTTCCTCGGGTGGGCGGCTGGGGTGGTGGCGGGGCGGTGGCGGTGATGCGGCCGAGGACGTCGTCGACGACGCCCTGCAGGGCAGGGTCGGTACCTTTCGGCAGCCCGCCGACCGTCACCACCACATGACCTCCGCCGACCGGCGTGGGGTTAGCGGGGTCGATGCGGACGTAGATCCGGCGGTGGCGAACACCGAGCATCAGGGCCAGCCCGGCGGCGGCGGTCAGTGCGAGAGCGAGTGCCGGCATCCGACCCGGGTCGTGCCGGACCAGCAGCCCGGCCCATCGGATGACGCCCTCGAGCTCCACGGTGGTTCCGTCGGGCAGCTCGAAGTACTCCCCGGGGCGTAGGAGCATCGCGACCGGGGCACCGTCGGCGTCGGTGATCTGGCTCATCTGCTCGGTGTCGATGGTGAAGACCGACTGGGGCCGGCCGTCGGCGAACAGGTCGCCCTCGAACGCGGTCAGCGCCAGGGCCGGGTCGGCCAGCCCCGGGAAGGAGGAGGTCATGCCGAGCTCGGGGTCGAGCCGGAGGGTGGGCAGGAAGCCACCGACCAGCCCGAGCCCGGGGTCGCGACCGGTGACCTTGATGGCTCCTTCGCTGGCGTAGTTGTTGTCCTGGGGCAGGAACGTCACGGCCTCGGAGTACAGGACCTGCCCGTCCGGGTCGCGGACGGTCACCACGGGCGCGTAGCCGTTGCCGAGCAGGAAGATGGAGTCCCCTCCGACGGAGACGGGATGGTTGACCGCGAACTGCTGCTGCTCGGGGGTGCGTCCGGGGATGTCGACGGTAGCGAGGCCGTCGAAGCGGCGGGGCTGGCCGAACTGGGCACCCTCGGCCTGGGTCTCGAATGCCACGTCGAGCCGGTCGAGCTGCACGGTGAAGGTCGGGATGTCGTCGGTGCTGGCCAGGGGTCCGAGGTTGAGGGTGTCGAAGCTGGCCGGTCCGGCGGTCCACGACTGGCCTTCCTTGATGATGATCTCGCCCCGCCAGCCGAGCAGGTGCCCGGCGGCGAACGCGACGATCACCCCCAGCATGGCGAGGTGGAAGAGCAGGTTGCCGGTCTCCTTCAGGTATCCCTTCTCGCCGGTGACGGACCGGTCACCGGCCCCGGCCGGGCTCAGCCGGTACCCCTTGGCGGTCAGGACGTCCCGGGCCGCCGCCAGAACGGTCTCCGGGGCGCCGGGAACGGTGGCCTCGGCCACGGCGGGCAGCCGGCTCAGGCGCCGTGGTGCCCGTGGTGGCCGGGACCGCAGGGCCCGGGCGTGCTGCGCGGTCCGCGGGACGATGCAGCCGACGAGGCTGATCATCAGGAGCAGGTAGATCGAGGCGAACCACGGGGAGGAGAAGACGTCGAAGAGGAACAGCCGGTCCAGCCAGGGGGCCAGGCCCGGGTGGTCCTCGACGAAGGCCCGTACCCGGACCGGGTCGACCGAACGCTGCGGGAACAGCGAGCCGGGGATGGCGGCGAGGGCGAGCAGCAGCAGCAGCAGGATCGCGGTGCGCATGCTGGTCAGCTGGCGCCAGCCCCAGCGGACCCACCCCAGCGGGCCCAGGCGTGGTCCGCCCATGGTGGTGCGGTCCTTGGGGTAGGCCGGCTCGATCCGCTGCGGCGCCTGGGTGTCGGGCACCTCAGATCACCGTGGTGAAGTTGCCGGTGAGCCGGGTCTGCACCCAGGCCATCGCCTCGGCCCAGACACCGAGGACCATGAGCACGCCCAGCAGGATCAGCAGGACCCCGCCGGCCCGCTGCACGAGCAGGTAGTGGCCGCGCAGCCAGCGCGAGCCACGACTGACCGACCCCATGCCGGCCGCGACCAGGACGAACGGCAGACCGAGGCCGACGCAGTACGCCACGGCGAGCACGACCGCCCGGCCGAGCGCGCCGTCACCGGGCAGGATCGAGGTGCCCAGGGTCTGGATCGCGGCGAGCGCGGGCCCGGTGCAGGCGGAGAAGCCCAGCCCGAAGACGACGCCCAGCAGAGGAGCGCCGGCCAGCCCGGACGCCGGGCGCCAGCGCACGGAGAAACGGGGGGAGACCTGCAGCAGCATGACCAGACCCAGCCCGGACGATGAGGCCGCCCACGCGCAGCAGCAGGTCCTGGTTGGCGGCCAGGACCATCCCGAGGGAGGAGATCACCACGCTCATCGCGATGAACACGACGGAGAACCCGGCCACGAACAGTCCTGAGCCGACGACGGGGCGCCACCGGGGCGGGGCCGGGGTCCGGGGGGCGCCGCCGCTCATGCCGGAGAGGTAGCCGATGTAGCCGGGGACCAGCGGCAGCACGCACGGGCTGGCGAAGGACACGAGGCCGGCCAGGGCCGCGATCGCGGCGGCCAGCAGCAGGGGGCCGGTGAGCACGACCTCACTCATCGCCGGCCTTCGCTGTCGAGCACGTCATCGACCAGGCCGCGCAGGGTGGTGGCGTCGACCGCGCCGCTGACCCGCGCGGCGACCCGTCCCTGCCCGTCCAGGATGATCGTGGAGGGCGTGGCGACCGCCAGCCCGCCCAGCTGGGCGCGGGTGCGCCCGCCGTCGTCCTGCAGGGAGGGGTAGGGGATGCCGTGCCTCTCCTGGAAGGCCAGGGCGCTGGGCACGGAGTCGCGGGAGTTGACGCCGACGAACTGCACCGGCTCACCGGCCTGCTCCAGGTCGGAGGCGACCCGGACCAGGTCCGGTGTCTCCTCGATGCACGGGGCGCACCAGGACCCCCACACGTTGATGACGACCACCTCGCCGTTGTGGTCCGCGGCGGACCACGGGTCCCCCTCGAGCGTGGTGCCCTCCAGCGCCAGCACGCTCCGGCGCTGCTCTGGTGCCAGGGACTCGATGGTGCCGTCGCCGGCCACGTAGCCCTTCTGGTCGCCCTGGCGCATCTGCTCGGAGATGCTTGAGCCGGACTGGCCGCAGGCGGCGAGCAGCAGGGCAGCGGCCGCCACCAGGGCGGCCATCCGCGAGGTCCGTCCCACCGGTGCTCCTCCTTCCCGCGTGGGCAGCCCGGGCACTGCCGAAGGCGTCGCCTCGCCGGTCCCGGCACGCGTGGAGGTCGTTGTCCGGCGCGGGGTTGTGCTGCTCCCCGGGAGGAGCCTGAGGGAACCCGGGTGGCGGTGCTGGCTGCTCATGGTGCCGCCTACCGCAGCTTCAGGGTGGTCAGGCAGGTGGGGGCGTCCGCTCCGGTGGTGATCGGCGTGCTGGCCGTGCGGCCCTCGTGCTCGACCGTGAGGGTGGCCGTCAGGTCGGCCGGGAGCCAGAGCCCGGCGAACCCGTTGTCCTGGGTCCGCACGGTCTGGTCGACCAGGACGGTGCCGTCCGGCTCGCTGACCACCCGGAGGGTGACGTCCTGGTTCGCGAGCTCACCACGGCAGGTGGTGAGGCTGTGGAAGTGGCATTCGTGGGTCTGGTCCAGGTAGGGGGCCACCGAGAGATAGAACGTGTCCTCGGGCAGCGGCAGCCGGGCCTCGCGTCCTTCGCCGTCGGAGAGCAGCACCGCCGCGGGCTGCACCGAGGCGATCAGCCCTGACTGACGCCCGGACACCGGGGTCGCCTCCAGCCGGTCGATGACCTCCCGCGCGTCCAGGCCCGGCAAGCCGTGCGCGGTCAACAGATCCTGCTGGCCCTCGACCGTCGGCGTGGTGGTCGCGGGGGTGCACCCGCTGAGGACCAGCAGGGTCAGGAGTACACCGGCGAGCGGCGGGAAAAGGGATGCTCGAGAACGCATGCGGGCCACCGTAACAACCCCTACCGGGTCGGGGTATGAGGGGTCTGGCCCGGCCGGGGCGGGGCGAGAGGTGTGGTCGCGGTTCCGGTGGCTGTCGTTGCCTGAAACGGAGGTCACAGGTTCTGCAGCAGCTGCTCCATCGTGGCGATCTCGGCCTCCTGGTCGGCGATGATCTTCTCGGCGAGCTCCAGCGCCTGCGGGTTGCGCCCGTCCTCCAGTTCAGCCTGTGCCATCTCGACGGCACCTCGGTGGTGGGCGATCATGAGCTCCAGGAAGCGTCGGTCGAAGTCGGTCCCGGAGAGGGTCTGAAGCTCGGCCATGGCCTCCTGCTGGTTCATCCCGTCCATCTCCATGCCGCCCATGTCCATGTCGCCGTGGTCCATGCCACCGGTCCCGCCCGCGGGGGTGCTCTCCTCGCCCCAGGCGCTGAGCCACGACTTCATCTTCTCGATCTCCGGGCCCTGGGCCGCGGAGATGTCCTCGCCGAGGGCACGCACCTCCTCCGAGCCGGCCTGCTGCACCGCGAGGTCGGCCATCTCGATGGCGCCCTCGTGGTGCACGATCATCATCTGCGCGAAGGTGGTGTCGGCGTCGTTGTGCGCCTCGTCGGTGGCCGTCTGCGTGGTGGCGGGGGCGCCGCCCCCGCCGGCCGTGCCGGATGGCGTGCCGGAGTCCTCGGCGCTCTCACCGCACCCGGCGAGGACGAGGGCCAGGGTGGCGATGGCAGCAGGGAGCAGGGTCTTGGGGCGGTTCATCAGGAGCCTCCGTGTGTGGGCGGGTGACCGTCGCTCCCGACGCCGCCGTGGACGAGGGTTGGGCGGACGGTCCTTTCCCTCCGACGCTAACCGACGGTGGAAGTGCGGCGAGACCGCAACGGGCCGGGCTCGGGACATCTCCATCAAGTCTCCACAGTTCCTCGGTCTCGCGCACGGACAGGCCCGGGGACCTGCGTGCCGGGCAGCCTCGACGAGCCTGAGCAACGGTCGCCGTGTGCGCGTGAGGGGTCGAGGTGTGTGACACGGAACGCCCGGTATGGTGCCCGGATCGTCACACAACCCCCGCCGTCCCTGAGGGTCACGCGGTCTGGGGAACCACGTGGTCCTGCGGCTGTCCGCCGGGGGGCTGCAGCCGCCCGGTGCCCAGGACCAGCGCCCCGCCGACGGCGACGCTGACCAGCGCCCAGAGCTGGGGCTGGGTCAGACCTGCGAGGACCGGGTCGTTGATGCGGACGAACTCCACCGACAGGCGCGCCAGGCCGGACAGGACCAGGTAGGCGCCGAACACCTGGACGGGGGCCCACCGGCGCCCGAGGTAGGCGAGGACCGCGACGATGAGGACGGCGGCGGCGGCCTCGTAGAGGGGGGTCGGGTGCACCGGGACGTCGGTGGGGACGACGCCGTTCGGGAACGCCATGCCCCAGGGCAGGTCCGTGGGGCGGCCGTAGGTCCCGTCCCCCGAAAGGAGGCATCCCAGGCGCCCGATCGCGTAGGCGACGGTGAGAGGGACCGCGACGGCCCCGGCGACGATGCCGCCGGGCAGCTGGTGGCGTCGGATGACGACGAGGGCGGCCGCGGTGCCGCCGAGGAGCCCGCCGTACCACGTGAAGCCCATGCCGCCCAGGTCGTGGAGGCTGATCGAGGGGAGCTGCTCGAGGAGGTAGTAGATCTTCGCGCCGACGAAGCCCCAGACGGTGGACCACAGCACCAGGGCATGTGCGGAGTCCTTGCTCAGGCCCCGTCGCTCGAAGGCCCGGCCGAGCAACCACGCCGCGACCAGCGCAGCTGCCGCCTTGCTGAGGCCGTAGGTCTGCACGTCGAAGCCGAGGATGGTGAACAGCACCGGACGCATCGTGTCTTCTCCCGTCGTGGTCAAACGAAGCTGTGAGCCGCCCGTCTTCACCGGTGGCCACCGCGCCTTCGACGCCATCATCACCGGGTTACACGGAGGTGGGCGGGGCTTTCGGTCGAGATTTGATGAAGACGCACCGCAGGCAGGTGGCGCGAGAAGAAGGTCTGGTCCACCGCGACCGGCGGGCGGTACCGGGATGCCGTGATCGAGGCTCCATCGAATCTCCACCGTCGCGGTGCCGGACCCCGACCATCCTGTGGTTTAGTGGCAGTCAACTGGTACCCCCCCACGGGGGTAGGCGGAGGTGGACGATGGCGGTGACACGGACCTACCGGGTCTGGGGACTGACCTGCGGTGCCTGCCTGGCCGTGGTCCTGGACGCCGTGCGTTCCCTGCCGGGCGTGCGGTCGGCGGCGGTGGACCTTGTCCGCGAGGGCGGGTCCCGGCTCGTCATCACCGCGACGAGGGAACCGCAGGTCGAGACCATCCGTGCCGCGGTGGAGCTAGGAGGGTTCGTCCTGGGCCGGTCCAGAGCCGGACGGGCCGGCTCCGGCTCGTCACCGGGAACCGGCACGGTGAACGGCCAGCCGGCCCTGACCGCCAACGGTCCTGTCGCGACCATGGTCCCCGACGCGGCGTATGCCTGATGGTTCGCGAGCCTGAGGTGGCAGCCACCAGGGCGGTCGTGCCGACGCCTGGGCCGCAGGAGCCCTGCCGTTCGCGACGGGGCGGGGGCGTCACAGGTGCCGACCGAGTTCGAAGACCGAGAAGACAAGAACGGAGACACAGATGAACGTCCAGGTTGCCGTCAACGGTTACGGCGTGATCGGGAAGCGGGTCGCAGACGCGGTGCGGGACATGCCGGACATGGACCTGGTCGGCGTCGCCGACATCGCCACCGACTGGCACGTGCGCACCGCCGCCGGCCTGGGAATCCCGGTGTTCGCCGCGACCCAGGAGACACGCGCCGCGATGCGCAGTGCCGGGGTGGAGGTGGCCGGCACCCTGGATGAGCTGCTGGCCCAGGCCGATGTCGTGGTGGACACCACCCCCAAGAAGGTCGCCGCCACCAACCTGGAGGTCTACCGCTCTGCCGGGGTCAGGGCCGTGTTCCAGGGCGGGGAGTCCCACGCCACCACCGGGCACTCCTTCGTCGCCCAGGCCAACTACGCCACCGCGCTCGGCCGGGACACCACCCGGGTGGTCTCCTGCAACACCACCAGCATCGTGCGCGTGCTCGGCGCGCTGCAGGATGCGGGCCTGCTCGCCCGTGCGCGTGGGGTGCTGATCAGGCGGGCCACCGACCCGGGCCAGTCCCACCAGCGCGGGATCATGAACACCGTGGTCCCCGAGGGTTCCATTCCCTCCCACCAGGGCCCCGACGCCCGTACCGTCCTGCCGGGGCTGGACGTGGTCACCATGGCCGCCAAGGCGGCCCACACCCAGACCCACAACCACTTCTGGACGCTGCAGCTGACCCGCCCGGCCAGCCGGGAAGAGGTCCTGGACGCGCTGCGGGCCGCACCCAGGATCGCGTTCATCCGCATGGCCGACGGCCTGACCGCGTTGAACACCACCGTCGAGCTCATGGGCGACCTGGGCCGGCCCCGCGGTGACATGTGGGAGGTCGCCGTGTGGGAAGACGTCCTGACCGTCGAGGGGGAGGAGGCCTACCTGACCTACCAGGTCAACAACGAGGCCATCGTCATCCCCGAGACCATCGATGCGATCCGGGCACTGGCCGGCACCGTGACCGACGGCGCCACCTCCATCGCGCTGACGGATCAGGTCCTGGGCATGCGCCGGGAGTTCCTGCCCCCCCGGTCCCGGCGACTATGGCCTGAGACACCACGGACGGGTCGGCATCCGGCCGGGGGCGTCCCTGCTTGCACGATCTGTCGGCCACGGGCCGGGAAGGAAGACCAACCATGAAGAATCGGACCACTGTCCTGGAGGTGGGTGGCCTGCACTGGGCCACCTCCGAGCCTGTCATCGAGAAGACGCTGCTGCGCCGCCCCGGCGTGCTCGCCGTCGAGGCCAGCGCCGCCTCCCAGAGCGCGACCGTCACCTACGACCCGGGCACGACGTCGGTGGCCCAGCTGGTGGGCTGGGTCAACGCCTGCGGCTACCACTGCGCCGGGCAGTCCATGCCGGACCACCTGTGCCACCCGATGACCGAACCGGCCCCGACGGCGCCAAACCGGGCACGACGCCCACGAGGGCCACGCCGGGCACAGCAGCCGGGCCGGGCACGAGGCGCACGCTGGGCACGCGGGCCACGGGGGCGGTGAGGAGGCGGACCGCTCCGCGCAGGCGGTGATGGGCCACGGCGGGCACCACGGCGGCGGGTCGATGGAGGACATGGCTCGCGACATGCGCAACCGGTTCCTGGTCGCCCTGGCGCTGGCTGTCCCCATCACGATCTGGTCCCCGCTCGGGCGGGATGTCCTGGGGTTGGACCCGCCGCTGGCGTTCGGGCTGCGCGACGACGTCTTCACCCTGGTCCTGTCGCTGCCGGTGGTCTTCTACTCGGCGTGGATCTTCTTCGACGGCGCCTACCGGGCGCTGCGGGCCAAGACGCTGGACATGATGGTCCTGGTGGCGGTCGCCGTGGGCGCGGGGTGGCTGTACAGCCTGGTCGTCACCCTCACCGGCGGTGGTGAGGTCTTCTACGAGGCGGTCACGGTCCTGACCACCTTCGTGCTCCTGGGGCACTGGCTGGAGATGCGGGCCCGGGGTGGTGCGAACGACGCGGTGCGCACGCTGCTGCAGCTGGCCCCCTCCCGAGCGGTCGTGATCCGGGACGGGCAGCCGGTGGAGGTTCCGACTTCAGAGGTCGTCGTCGGGGACTTGCTGCTGGTGCGGCCGGGGTCGAAGATCCCCACCGACGCGGTGGTGGAGGAAGGTGAGTCCGAGGTCGACGAGTCGATGGTGACCGGGGAGTCCATGCCGGTGGAGAAGGCACCCGGCGCGGAGGTGATCGGCGCGTCGATCAACACCACCGGCACCTTGCGGGCCCGGGCGACCAAGGTCGGGCGGACACCGCGCTGGCGCAGATCGTCAAGATGGTCCAGGAGGCCCAGAACTCCAAGGCCCCCGGTCAACGCCTGGCCGACCGGGCCGCGTTCTGGCTGGTGTTCGTCGCCCTCATCGGCGGCACCCTGACCTTCACCGTGTGGATGCTCGCCGGCGCCGGTGTACCGACCGCGATGCTCTTCGCGATCACCGTGGTGGTCGTCACCTGCCCCGACGCCCTGGGGCTGGCCACCCCGATGGCGATCATGGTCGGCACCGGGCTGGGCGCCCAGCGGGGGGTGCTGTTCAAGAACGCCACCGCCCTGGAGGGGACGGCGAAGATCGACACGGTGGTGATGGACAAGACCGGCACGCTGACCAAGGGCGAACCGGAGGTCACCGACGTCGTCGCGGCAGGCATGAGCGAGGAGGAGATGCTGGCCCTGGTCGCCGCGGTCGAGCGCGAGTCCGAGCACCCGCTGGCCCGGGCCATCGACAACCATGCCGCTTCGCGGGGCGTGCCCGTGCTGCCCGTGAGCGAGTTCCTCAACGTCCCCGGCCACGGCGCCACCGCCATCGTCGACGGACGCCGGGTCCTGGCGGGCAACCTGCGCCTGATGACCGCCGAGAACGTCGACCTCGGCGACCTGGCCGCGAGCCGGGACGAGCTGGCCGCGTCCGGACGCACCGCGGTGCTGGTCGCCGTCGACGGTCGTGCGGTCGGCGTGATCGCCCTGGCCGACGCCGCCCGGGACACCGCTGCCGCAGCCGTCGCCGCCCTGCACGAGTCCGGGATCGAGGTCGTCATGCTCACCGGCGACAACGAGGCCACCGCCCTGCGCATCGCCGACCAGCTCGGCATCGACACCGTCATCGCCGAGGTCCTGCCCGGGGACAAGGCGGAGAAGATCGCCGAGCTGCAGCAGGCCGGAAAGACGGTGGCGATGGTCGGGGACGGCGTCAACGACGCCCCGGCGCTGGCCAAGGCCGACATCGGTATCGCGATCGGCGCCGGGACGGACGTGGCCATCGAGACCGCGGACATCGTCCTGATGCGCTCCGACCCGTTGGACGTCTCCGTGGCCCTGCGCATCGGCAGGGGCACCGTGCGCAAGGAGCGCCAGAACCTGACCTGGGCCATCGGCTACAACGCCATCGCGCTGCCGATCGCCGCCGGGGTGTTCTACCCCGCCTTCGGACTGATGCTGCGCCCGGAGATCGCGGCACTGACGATGTCCGGGTCCACGGTGATCGTCACGATCAACGCCCTGCTGCTCAAGCGGCTCAGGCTGCCCGCGCAGCAGGTCCCCGGGGCACCGCAGCGCGCCGCCAGCGAGCCGGAGCCCACCGCACCGGTCCCGGCCGGCACCCGCTGACCGGGGCCGGCGTGGACGTCCCCGCGGGCACCACAGCTCCTGCCGCTGCGGCGGCCCGAGCGGTGACCGCGGCACCTCGGCGGCCGAAGCCGGTGCGGATGCTGTGGATCACCGCGGCCTGGGGTGCGTGCTTCGTGGCGATCGAGTGGGGCCTGCGCGACGCCCCGCTGCTGTGGTTCGCCGCCCTGCGGGCGGTGGTGGCCGGCGCCGCCCTGCTGGCGCTGGGTGGTCTGCAGCACCGCCCCGGCCCCACCGGTCGGCGGGCCTGGGGGCTCCTGACGGTCCTGGGCCTGGTCAACGTCACGGTCGCCTTCGCCGCCATGTTCGCCGGCGTCGCCGGCGGCGCTGCCGGCACCGCGGCGGTGCTGGCCAACGCCCAACCGCTGCTCATCCTGCTGCCGGCGTGGTGGATGTTCGGCGAGCGGCTGTCCCTGCGCACGGCTGCCGCCCTGGTGGTGGGGTTCGCCGGGCTGGTCCTGGTGGCGCTGCCCGGGGGCGGGGGCCGCGGGGCCGCCCTGTCGCTGCTGGCGGCGGCTGCCGTCACCGCAGGCACCCTGCTCTCCCGCCGACTGGCCGGGCTGGACCTGGTCACCGCCACGGCGTGGCACCTGCTGATCGGCGGGGCGGGCCTGGTGCTGCTGGCCGCGGCCGTGGAGGGCGCGCCGGTGATCTCCTGGACCCCCCGCTTCGTCGTCTCGCTGCTGTTCCTGGCCCTTGTCGGCACCGCGGCGACCACGGTGGCGTGGTTCACCGAGGCCCGCCACAGCCGGCTCGACACGTTGACCGCGTGGACGTTCCTGACGCCCGTCTTCGGCATCGCCCTGGCCTCGCTCGCCCTTGGCGAACGTCCGGGCGGGTGGACCGCCGTCGGCCTGGCTGCGGTGCTCATGGCCATGTGGGCCGCCCTGCACCCACCACGCCGGCCTCCCGCGCCCGCCGTGCGCGTCGCTAGCCCTGAACGCCGCGACGGCGACCGCCGCCCCGGGCGGGCGCACCCGCGGCGGCCCGGGGAGCGCCACCACACCTGAGCCACCGACCGGAGGAGAACCGTGCCACACCCGAGCACGCATCCTGCACCGCGCAGGCAGACGCCGGCCCCGACCGGGGCCGTACCGCCGCAGGAGGCGGTGATCTTCGACCTGGACGCGGTGGTGACGGACACCGCCACGGTGCACGCCGAGGCGTGGCGGGTCATGTTCGACAGCGCCCTGACCGATCCCCGGGCCGGGACAGGAAGCACCGGCGGACCGTTCGACGTCCAGACCGACTACCACCGCTACGTCGACGGGCGTCCCCGCGAGGAGGGCGTGCAGGCCCTCCTGCGCTCCCGCGGCCTCCACCTACCGGTGGGGACGGCCCAGGACCAGCCCGGATCGTGGACGGTGCACGGCCTGGCCGCCCGCAAGGACGAGATCTACCTCGAGCGGCTCCAGAAACAGGGGGAGCGAGCGTTCCCGGGGACGGTGGACCTGCTGCGCCGGCTCAAGGCCGGCGGGGTGCCGGTGGCGCTGGTCGGCGCCAGCCGCCACGCCCGGGCCGTGCTCGCCGCGACCGACCTGCAGGGCCTGTTCGACGTGGTGGTCGACGGCAACGACGCAGCCGAGCATGACCTCCCGGACAGGCCGGACCCGGCCGTGCTCCTGCGGACGGCCCGAGAGCTGGGAGTGGACCCTGGCCGGGTCGCGGTGGTGGACGACGCCGTGGCCGGTGTGCAGGCGGCCCGCCGTGGCGGGTTCGGCCTGGTGGTCGGGGTGGCCAGGGCCGGGCAGCGCGGCGCCCTGGAGGCGGCGGGGGCGCACCTGGTGGTCGAAGACGTCGCCCAGCTGGACCTCGGGGCGTTGCGCGCCGACCCCTGGGTCCTGGTCTACGAGGGCTTCGACCCGGCCCACGAGGGCCACCGGGAGGCGCTGACCACTCTGGGCAACGGCTACCTGGGCACCCGCGGCGCCGCCCCGGAGCGGGCCGCTGACGGCGTGCACTACCCCGGCACCTACCTGGCCGGGGTCTACAACCGGCTCACCTCCACCGTCCACGGTCGACGGATGGAGGACGAGCACATGGTCAACGCCCCGAGCTGGTTGCCGATGGACGTGGCCACGGAGACTGACCGCTGGTGGTCGACCGGCGGCCTGACCACCTCGCAGGAACGGCGCGAGCTGGACCTGCGCGCCGGCGTGCTGACCCGGACCGCGGTGCTCACCGACGGCACGGGACGCCGGCTGCGGCTGACCCAGCGACGCCTGGTCTCCATGGCCCGTCCGCACCTCGCCGCGCTGCAGACCACCCTCGTGGCCGAGGGGTGGGACGGCACCGTGCAGGTGAGGTCGGGCATCGACGCCGCAGTGGTGAACTCCAACGTCGCCGAGTACGCCGCCCTGGCCGACCGCCACCTGCGCACCGCCGCGGTCGAGACGCCGCAGGAGGGCACCCTGCTGGTGGAGGTGCGGACCACCCAGTCCGAGGTGAGGATCGCCACGGCCACCCGCACGGTGGTCACCGGCGCAGGGCCGGGGGGACCGGTGCTGGCTCACCAGGAACGGTACGCCCAGGTGTTCGAGGTCGACCTGCGTGACGGTGACCCCGTCACCGTCGACAAGACGGCCGCCATCTTCACCTCCCGGGACCGGGCCATCGCCTCCCCGCGCCTGGCGGCGCTGGAGGCCCTGGCCACCGTCCCGCGCGGGTTCAGGGACCTGCTGCCCGCGCACGAGGAGGCGTGGGCGAGGGTCTGGGACCGGTGCGGTGTCCAGCTGGAGACCGACGTCCAGACCCAGCTGGTGATCAACCTTCACCTGTTCCACGTGCTGCAGAGCCTGTCGGTGCACACCGCCGAGCTGGACGCCGGGGTGCCGGCCCGCGGACTGCACGGGGAGGGCTACCGGGGGCACGTGTTCTGGGACGAGCTGTTCGTGCTGCCGGTCCTCACAGCCCACCTGCCACAGGTCAGCCGTGGCCTGCTGGACTACCGGTGGCGGCGCCTGGACGCCGCCCGCCGGGCTGCCGACCGGGCGGGCCTGCCCGGGGCGATGTTCCCGTGGCAGTCCGGCAGCGACGGGCGGGAGGAAACCCCCGTCATGCTGTTCAACACCCCTCGGGGCGGTGGATGCCGGACAACTCGCGCCGCCAGCGCCACGTCGGGCTGGCCGTGGCGTTCAACGCCTGGCAGCACTACCAGGCCACCGGGGACGTGGCGTGGCTGGCCCGGCGCGGCGCCGACCTGATCGTGGAGGTCGCGCGGTTCTTCACCGCCCTGGCCACCCACGACGCCGCCACCGACCGCTACCACATCGCCGGGGTGATGGGCCCGGACGAGTACCACGACGGCTACCCGGACGCGCCCGGGGAGGGCCTGACCGACAACGCCTACACCAACGTCCTGACCGCCTGGGTGTGCCGACGTGCCGGGGAGATGCTCTCGATCGTGGCCGGCCACGAGTGCGACGACGTCCGCACCCGGTTGCACGTCCGCCCGGAGGAACCGGCCGCCTGGGACCGGCTCGGCAGGCGCCTGCACGTGCCCTTCCTGCCCGATGGCGTCATCGGACAGTTCGCCGGCTACGAGGACCTGGCCGAGCTGGACTGGGACGGCTACCGGGCCACCTACGGCAACATCGGCCGGCTCGACCTCATCCTGGAGGCAGAGAACGACTCCACCAACCGGTACAAGCTCGCCAAGCAGGCCGACGTGCTGATGCTGGTCTACCTGCTGGGACCCGAGGGCCTGCTCTCGACCCTGGAGCGGCTGGGCTACCCCACGAGCCACCAGCAGCTGGCCCGCACGGTCGAGTACTACCTGGCCCGCACCGCGCACGGCTCCACCCTCAGCCGGGTGGTGCACGCCAGCGTGCTGGCACGGATAGACCCCGGACGCGGGTGGGCCACGTTCCGGGAGGCGCTGGCCGCGGACCTGGACGACACCCAGGGCGGGACCACGCAGGAAGGCATCCACCTGGGCGCCATGGCGGGCACCATCGACATCATCACCCGGGCCTTCGCCGGATACCGCACCGAGGGTGACCGGGTCATCCTCGACCCGCGACTGCCGCACGGACTGGGCGCCGCACGCTTCCAGCTCCAGCACCGAGGCCAACGCCTCCACGTGACCGTGGACCGGGACACCTTGTCCGTCGGCGCCGACGCCTGCGCGGGGCGAGCACAGGTGCACCTGCAGGTCGCGGGCGCACCCGTGGTGGTGCCCAGCGGGCAGACCCGTTCCTGGCCCGCCCGCCCACGTACGTCCGTGCCCAGCACCGGGTCAGGGTGACGTCCGTCCCGGTCACGACCGGGACGGTGACCGTCGAGGCGCCGGCTGCGGGGCGGGTGCCCTGACCCGCTGCGTGCGCAAGGTGCGGCCGTGCTGGGAGCTCTTGGCCAGGTAGGTGCCCAGCACGCCGAGGGCGCCGGCACCAGCGACCACCAGCGGTCCCTGCAGCATCTTCTCCCGCCCGGTGTTGGCGGCCACGATGTGCCCGAGCCCGTCGATCAAGGCGGCGGCGATCATACCTGCGATGACCCGGTTGCCGATGCGGTCGGCCTCCCGGATGGCCTGGTGCAGGTCGGCGGTACGCAGGTGGACGTCGAACCCGCCGCGCTCCAGCACCTCGGCCAGACCGCGAAGGCTTCTCGGAGTCTGAGCCCCGGCGTCCAGCAGGTCGCGTGCCAGTTGAAGGACCCGGTCCACCATGGCGTCGGGGGAGTGGCGTCGCAGGGCGAGGCGTTCGGCATAGGGGGCGACCACGCTGCTGAGCTGGAAGTCCGGATCGAGGCGCCGCCCCAGCCCTTCGGCCATGAGCAGCATCTTGAACAGAAGAGCAGGTCTGTGGGCAGGCGCAGCTGGTGGCGCCGCACCAGCGCCAGGACGTCGGTGATCAGTCCGGTCAGCGCCAGGTCTGCCAACGGCACCCCGCCGAACCGCCCGACAAGGGGCGCCAGCCCGGCGCGCAGGGCTTGCCGGTCGACGCCGGGCGGGTTCCCGACCAGGTCGAGCATCGCCTCCGTGGTCCGGTCCAGGTCTCCTCGCAGAAGGGGAACGAGCAGGGCGATCAGCTGCTCTCGAAGGGCGTCGTCGAGCTCGCCCACCATGCCGAAGTCGATCACGCCCAGGCTGCCGTCGGGTGCGACAAAGAAGTTGCCCGGGTGCGGGTCAGCGTGGAAGAAGCCGTCCTCGAAGACCATCTGGCACAGCACCCCGGTGGCCCGCTCCGCAAGCTCCCGGCGGTCGATGCCGGCCGCGTCGAGGGCCGCCACGTCGTCGATCTTCAGGCCGTGGACGCGTTCGAGGGTCAGGACCCGGGAGGTCGTCGTTTCCCAGAACACCGCCGGGATCTGCACGTGGGGGTCGTCGGCGAAGTTGGTGGCGAACCGCTCGGCGTTGTGGGCCTCTGCGAGGTAGTCCAGCTCGGCGAGCAGTGTCGTGGAGAAGTCCTGCGCGATGCCGACCACGTCGTAGCCGCGGGCTACCTCTGAGTGACGGGCCGCGGTGACGGCGAGGTTCTGCAGGATCTCCAGGTCGGCTCGTACCGTCTCCACCGCCCCTGGCCGGCGGACCTTGACCACGACCTCCGTGCCGGCGAGGCTCGCGGCGTGCGCCTGACCGATCGACGCGCTGGCCAGCGGTGCGTCGTCGAAGCGGTCGAACACTCCCGGGTCGCCCACCTCCTCGGTGAGCGCCTTCAGGATCACCTTGGTCGGCACGGCCGCCGTGTCGTCCTGCAGCTTGGCCAGCTCCACGGTGTACTCGGAGGGCAGCAGGTCGGAGCGGGTCGAGAGGAGCTGGCCGAGCTTGACGAACGTGGGGCCGAGCTGCTCCAGGGCCAGCCGCAGGTGTTCGGGTTGGGTGTACGTGCGCCCCTGCTGGTGCCCGGGAAGGCCGCGGTGGAAAGGAAAGCGCCCCTGCAGCCCCATGGCCCCGATGGTGAACCCGAACCCGTGGACCGACAGGGTCTCCACGATCTCTCGGTACCGGTCCCGTCGCGAACCCACCGGTCACCTCCACGGACGTCCTTCTGGTCGCACCTCTGATCGAGGAGAGGCCCAGCCTACAGACGGGCGAGGAGCGGGGCCTAATCTTCATCAGATCACCACAGAAGAGCCGCCTCGTCCCCGGGTTCAAGAGGGACCCTGAAGGTGTCAAGAGAATGCGCTGTAGCAGCGAGCACACCTGAGCGCGAACGCGCAGGGTTGCGGAAAGAAGGAACCATGATGAACCACAGCGGTGCCGGTCACCTCAAGGGAATGGCCCTGCTCGTCGCAGGAGTGTTCGTCGTCCTGCTGCTGCTCGGCAGGGCACCGGGGGAGGCCCTGCTCCTCGCCGCCGTGCTGTCCTGCCCACTGATGATGGTGCTGATGATGGTCGGCGGCCACGGCGGCCACGGCGGCCACGGCGGTCACGCGGAGCACGGTCCGCAGGACCACGCCGACGACGCGTACCCGCTGGACCAGACGACGCCAGCCGGCGCGCGTCCGGGCACCGAAACCGGACGGCGCACGCACTGACACGCCTACCGCTGACAGGGGTGCGTGCACGGCGACCGGTGGGCGCGCAGCCTTGTCGACGAGCTGCCACCGCTCGCCCGCAGACTGGCGTCCTGCGTCACGGCCTGTGTCCTGTGCGGAAGCTCGCGGTTGTGTCCCGGAATGAACCCTCGGGGGGTATAGTTGTCCCGTAGCGGAAGGAGGTGCCCACCATGGCGCTCGAGGAGACGACCGCGGGCCCGGCAGGTCCCGGGTACGTGAACAACAAGGACGCCCAGCTCAACCGGCTGCGCCGGATCGAGGGTCAGGTCCGCGGGCTGCAGCGGATGGTGGACGCCGACTCGTACTGCATCGACATCCTCACCCAGGTCTCCGCGGCCACGAAAGCGCTCGAGGCGGTGGCCCTCGGCTTGCTCGAGGACCACCTGCGCCACTGCCTCGCGCACGCGAGCAACGACCCGGCACAGCTGGACCAGAAGGTGACCGAGGCCTCCGCGGCCGTCGCCCGGCTCATCCGCTCCTGATCAGACCCAACCCGCAACGACCGAGAGAAGAACCACATGGACACCGCAAGCACCCCCAGTACCCAGCTGCCGATGGCTCAGGCCGGCGGGTGCGCCTGCTGCGCAGCACCCGAGACCAGCCAGGCCACCACCACCGTCCAGGAGGACACGATGAACACCCAGACCTTCGCCGTCACCGGTATGACCTGTGGTCACTGCGCCAGCGCCGTGACCAGCGAGCTGCAGGGCCTGCCCGGCGTCACCGACGTCACCGTCGACCTGGTCGCCGGCGGCACGTCCACGGTCACGGTCGCCAGCGACGCTCCGCTGGCTGAGTCCGACGTCGCAGCCGCCCTCGACGAGGCCGGCGACTACCAGCTCGCCAGCAGTTGAGCACCCCTGCGGCCAACGGGCAGGAAGGAACAGGAGTGGCCACCCAGGTAGGGACGTCGGCCGAGCAGACGCGCGATGTCGAGCTGCTGGTCGGGGGGATGACGTGCGCATCCTGCGCCAGCCGCATCGAGAAGAAGCTGAACAAGCTGCCCGGCGTCACGGCCACCGTGAACTACGCCACCGAGAAGGCCAAGGTCAGCTTCGGTGGAGATGTCGAACCGGCCGACCTGCTCGCCACGGTGGAGGCGGCCGGGTACACCGCCTCCCTTCCGGCCCCGGCCCCTGCGAGGTCCGACGAGGATCAGGCGCCAGGGGCCGGGGACGGTGAGGCCGACGCCTGGCGCCAGCGGCTGCTGGTCTCGGGCGCGTTGACCGTGCCGGTGGTGCTGATGTCGATGGTCCCGGCGCTGCAGTTCGACAACTGGCAGTGGGTGTCCCTGACCCTGGCCTCCCCGGTCGTGGTGTGGGGCGCGCTGCCGTTCCACCGCGCGGCCTGGACCAACGCCCGCCACGGCGCCGCGACGATGGACACCCTGATCTCGGTGGGGGTGACCGCGGCCTACCTGTGGTCGCTGTGGGCGCTGCTGTTCACCCACGCCGGCACGACCGGGATGCGGATGCCGTTCGAGCTGCTGCCCAGCCGCTCTGGCGGCGAGGCGCACATCTACCTGGAGGTCGCGGCCGCGGTCACCACCTTCATCGTCGCCGGCCGCTACCTCGAGGCCCGCGCGAAGCGGGCCTCCGGTGCGGCGCTGCGGGCCTTGCTGGACCTGGGCGCCAAGGAGGTGGCCGTGCTGCGGGACGGCCCGGGCGGGCCCGTGGAGTCGCGGGTGCCGGTCGCCTCCCTCGCGGTCGGCGACCGGTTTGTCGTCCGGCCGGGTGAGAAGATCGCGACGGACGGTGCCGTGGTCAGCGGCACCTCGGCGGTCGACGCCTCCATGCTCACGGGTGAGTCGGTCCCGGTCGAGGTCGGCCCGGACGACAGCGTCGCCGGAGCCACCGTCAACGTTGGCGGGCGGCTGGTCGTCCGGGCCACCCGCGTCGGCTCCGACACGCTGCTGGCGCAGATGGCGCGCCTGGTCGAGGATGCCCAGAACGGCAAGGCCGAGGTGCAGCGCCTGGCCGACCGCATCTCCGCGGTGTTCGTGCCGATCGTGATCGGGCTGTCCCTGGCCACCCTGGTCGCCTGGCTGGTGGCCGGTGCCTCCGCGGCCGCGGCGTTCACCGCCGCCGTGGCCGTGCTGATCATCGCCTGCCCGTGCGCCCTGGGGTTGGCGACGCCCACGGCGCTGCTCGTCGGCACCGGCCGCGGCGCCCAGCTGGGAATCCTCATCAAGGGCCCCCAGATCCTGGAGTCCACCCGCCGGGTCGACACCGTGGTGCTGGACAAGACCGGCACGGTCACCACCGGCCGGATGGGCGTCCTCGGCGTCCACCCCGCTGACGGCGAGTCCGTCGAGGAGGTTCTGGCGCTGGCAGGCGCCTTGGAGGACGCCTCGGAGCACCCCATCGGCCGGGCGGTCGCTGACCACGCCCGGGCCGCCGGGCAGCACCTGGCCCCGGTGCACGACTTCGCCGCGCACGGCGGCAACGGCGTCTCCGGCGTCGTCGAGGGCCGGGGGGTCCTGGCAGGCCGCCGCTCCTGGTTGGCCACCGAGTGGGCGCTGAGCATGCCGGCGGACCTCCTCGAGGCCGCCGAACGGGCCGAGGCCGAGGGGCGCACCCCCGTCTGGGTCGCCTGGGACGGCCAGGTCCGCGCGGTGGTCGTCGTGGCCGACACGATCAAGGATACCTCGACGCAGGCGATCACCGAGCTGCGCCAGCTCGGGCTGCGACCGGTGCTGCTGACCGGCGACAACACCCGGGCGGCCCAGGCCGTGGCGCACGCGGTCGGCATCGCGCCCGGTGACGTGGTCGCCGAGGTGCTGCCGGCCGACAAGGTCGCCGCGGTCAGACGCCTGCAGGACCAGGGCGCGACCGTGGCCATGGTCGGCGACGGGGTCAACGACGCCGCCGCCCTGGCCCAGGCCGACCTGGGACTGGCGATGGGCACGGGCACCGACGCCGCCATCGAGGCCTCCGACCTGACCCTGGTCACCGGTGACCTGCGCGCCGCCGCTGACGCCATCCGCCTGGCCCGGGCCACCCTGCGCACCATCAAGGGCAACCTCTTCTGGGCGTTCGCGTACAACGTCGCAGCCCTGCCGCTCGCGGCGGCCGGCCTGCTCAACCCCCTCATCGCCGGCGCCGCGATGGCGTTCAGCTCGGTGTTTGTGGTCACCAACAGCCTGCGACTACGCCGTTTCGACCCCAGCCGCTGAACCGGGTCGCGACGCGGACACCGGAAGCCGCCCGGCGGACGTGAACTGTGGCGAAGTGATCGCGTCTGCCTCCTCACCGCCATGTGGTTGTGGGTAGGTCATGTCCGTCAGGACGTCTGCCTTGAACCGCCCCGTACCGCCCGGTCTGTCACCCAGCCCTCGCCATCGCGAATGAGCGTGACGCCGGGCGCACACGGCTCTCGTCCTGCTCTCGGCGAGAAGTTCACGCATGTGTCCGTTCGCCGGCGCGTGGCGCCGCGCTCAGGGTCCTGACGTCGCGAGTGGACCGGCGGTGCGGTCCGGGTCGCCGCCGGACGCGAGGAGCGGGCGGGTCGTCACGCCGAGCGCGGGACCGCAGGTGCGCCCTTCCGGCGGATCGGGCTGTATCCGCCGGCCGTCGATCACGGTGATCTGATCGTATTGCGGTCGACCGGAGGCGAGGTTGCGGTAGCTGTACCGGGTGATGCTCATGATCGAGCAGTCCTCGGCGAATCTCAGGACGTCGAAGCTGTAGGGGTGACCCTGCAGCTCACCGGCCGTCTCGGGTTCTTCGTCGTCCGCCGTCCGTGCCTGCTCGGTGAGCGGGGGCAGCCGGAACTGGTTCACGAGACCACCTCCGGTGAACGAGCTGACCTGGATGTGGCCGCGCTCCAGGAGGGGGCTATGCATGTGGCCGCTGAGCCTCGCCGCCCCGGCCTCGACGCGGCGCGCGGAGTAGGGCTGGTGGGCGATGACCAGGTCCGTCGGCTGCAGGCCCTCGGTCACCCCGCGAAAGCGCGCCGCGAGCTGTTCCTGCGCCGCACCGAAGTCCGCGCTTCGCTCGTTGTAGTAACGAGCGTCGTTGAAGCCGCTGACGGAGACGCCGTTGACCTCGACACGCACGAACTGTCCGGCTGTCGGCTCGACCGGCAGCACGTTCGGTACACGCGACACACGCCGCAGCACCGACTCATCCCCCGGGGAGGCGGCATCGTGGTTGCCGCGCACGTAGATGTAAGGCACACCAAGGCTCTCGATCCCTTCGTAGATGCCGGTGAGTACACCCTCCCGCGGCTGCCCGAAATTGAGGAGGTCCCCCAGGTCGATGACCGCGTCGACGCGCTCCCTGGCCACCACCTGACGCATGAGCGGGTACTGGTTCATCCCGTGCACGTCGCTGACGAGCAGGAACGTGGCCGCGACCGTACCTTGGCCGCTGGTCGGCGTGAACTCCTGCCGCAGGGCGTCCGAGAGGGCCAGCAGGTTGCTCACGTAGATCGCGCGCCCTGGTCGGCCCGCCCCGCCAGGTCGGCCAGCACACCGGCGTTGGTCTGTACCAGCGACAGCAGCGACGTTGTCCGGAACGCCGTGACGTTGTCTGAGCGGTACGCCAGGTATGCCGCCGCGCCCGGCCCGACGAGGGCCACCATGGTGGCGGTCGCCGCGGCGGCGGCGACCGTGGCCATGTGGTGGGGCCGCGCTACGGCGTAGGTGAGCAGGACGAGCAGGGAGCTCAGGAGCGCCCCCAGCGCGTAGGTCCACGCCACCTGGCGTACACCACCGTCGATCGCTTCGCGCAGTTCCTCTCGCCCGGGCTGCAGGCGGGGGTGTCGACTCGCCGCCCGGGCAGCAGCTCGGTGACCTCCTGGCGCACCGAGGGACGCGCCCTGAGGCCGGGTGCTGGCAGCGGGCCGTCAAAGGTCAGGACGACGTCGCCGACGACCATCGGCAGCCTCGCGGTGGAGTCCAGCGCGGGCGTCAGCGAGAGGTCAGCCGCGAAGTAGTCCGTCTGCGTGTGAACCGGCCATAGTTGCGTCGCCGTCACGCCGCCCAGGAACGCGACAGCCGCGAGCAATGACAAGGCCAGTGCGCGCCCCACGCTGGCGAGCACGCTGGTCGGCATGCGCGGCCGTCGCTCAGGGGTCGTCATGGACGAGACACCCACCACCGGCGGTGGCGGGCCGGGAACTGGCGCCAGGGCGCGAACTGCCTGACGTCGGCTCGCGGAAGTCGTCCGGGGGCACGTGCAGCGAGCAGGTGCCCCCGGACCCCGTGAGGGTCAGCCGATGCGGCCATACCAGACGTTGTCGGACAGCAGAGGGCCGTAGCGGACGTCGGTGCTGGGGTTGAGGGCTTCGTAGGTCATGCCGTTGCCGGCGTAGATACCGACGTGGTACCAGTCGTTGTAGAAGATGAGGTCGCCGGGCTGAGGGTCGGACACGGGGGTGACGGCGGCCTTCTGCCCGGCGACCGTGCGGGGGATGTCGATGCCGGCCTGCTTGAACACCCACCAGGTGTAGGCGGAGCAGTCGAATGCCTGGGGCGGGGTGCCGTAGAGCACATAGGGGTAGCCGACGTAGCTCGCCGCGATATCGAACAGCGAGCCACCCGCGGGGGTCGGCGCGGCCTGCTGGGTCGGTGCCGGCGCGGCGGGAGTTTCCAGCTGGGCACCGGCGGCCGGCTCCGGCTGCGGAGCGGGCGCGGCCTGCTGCGGCTGGGGGTCCTCCATGGGCTGCTCGGTAGGTGGCGCCGGCGCCACCGGAGCGGCCGGCGCAACGGGCGGGTGCTCGTGCTCGTCCACGATGGTAGTGCCGGTGAAGGAGGAGTGCCCGAGCATCGTCTCGACCGGTTCTGCGTGGTCGGGGGCGCTGCGAGCGATACTGCGGTCGGCGGCCGGCTGGGCCCGCAACTCTGCCAGGGACTGTCCGCCCAGCCGTTGCAGTGCCGGGTCGCGATCGCCGACCATCAGGGCGGCGGCGCCGGTACGGGGGAGCGTGCTGGGCGCACGGTGCTTGCCGGTGGACTTCATGGAACCTCCGGGTCGTGCAGGACGACCTGGTCAGGGACAGGGATCAGGGACAGGGGTGTCCCGCTGCGCGCCGTGGGACACGGGTGCGGCGCGAGCAGCGGGTTCTACGCTGAGCGCTCGACCTTGAGGTCCGGGACTGCTTGTGTTGAGATCTGATGGAGATGCGGGGCTCAGGCGGTGGGGGAGAGGTCCTCGCCCCGGTGGGTCCGCGCGGCGGCCGGAAGGGTCACGCTGAAGGCGGCACCCTGCCCCGGCCCGTCGCTGGTCGCGGTGATGGATCCGCAGTGGGCGTCGACGAGGGCCTTGCTGATGGTCAGCCCGATGCCGGAGCCCGAGCGGTCACGGTCGCGTGCGCTGTCGCCCCGGTAGAACCGTTCGAAGACGTGGGGCAGCTGGGCGGCGGGGATCCCTTCACCGTCGTCACGGACGGTGAGCACCACCTCGGGACCGTCGCGGCGGGCAGCCAGGGACACGGTGCCGCCGGCGGGCGTGTGCCGCAGCGCGTTGCTGAGCAGGTTGGTGAGCACCTGGCCGACCCGGGTGGGGTCGACCTCGACGACTGCCTCGAGTGCGCGGGAGGTCTCCAGCTGCAGGTTCACGCCCTTGGCCGCGTAGGGCTCGCGCAGGGCGTCGGCCGCGGCGGAGAACAGCTCGGCCACCCGGACCGGGCGGCGGTCGAGGAGGAGGCGTCCTTCCTCGGCCTTGGACACCTCGTCGATGTCGTCGGCCAGCCGCGCCAGGCGGGCGGTCTGCTCGGCCAGCACGGCCCTGGCCTCCGGTCCCAGGTCGATGACCCCGTCGGCAAGGCCCTCGTGATAGGCCGCCAGGGTCGCGATCGGGGTGCGCAGCTCGTGCGCGAGGTCGGACAGCAGGCGCCGGCGGGTGTCCTCGACACCTTGCAGGCGGTCGGCCATCACGTTGAAGGCGGCGGCGAGCGTGTCCAGCTCGGTGCCGGAGCCGGCGATGGCCACCCTCACGGCGTAGTGGCCCCGGGCCAGTTCGCGGGCGGCGTGCGTCAGCTCGGCCAGCGGTCGGCGCAGGAGCCGGGCCAGGACCCAGGTGACGGCACCGGCCGCCACGACGGAGATGAGCAGTCCCCAGCCCAGGGAGATCAGCGAGGCGTCCCGGTACGCCAGCTCGATGTGAACGAGCTCGGGGGAGTCGGCGGGGCGACCGGTCTGCAGCAGGTGGCCGTGGAAGATGCGCGGGCCGACCACCGCGGCGACCAGGCCGACCGTCAGGGCACCGGCGAGCAGCACGATCGTCTGGCCGATGAGCAGCCGGGTCGCCAGCCCTTGGTGCATCGCCGGTCGGCGGGGCCCGCTCATCCCTGACCCATGCGGTAGCCGACCCCACGCACGGTGGTGATATACCGGGCCGTCTCCGGGTCGTCGCCGAGCTTGCGGCGCAGATGGGCGATGTGGCTGTCGACCAGGTGCTCGTCCCCGACCCAGCCGCCGCCCCACACCTCCTCGATCAGCTGGCGCCGGGAGAAGGCGCTGCGGGGCCGGGAGGCCAGGGTGATGAGCAGGTCCCGTTGGATCGGGGTCAGGTCGACCCGTTCACCGGCCAGGTGAACCTCGAGGCCGGCCGAGTCGATGTGCAGGTCGCCGAAGACCCAGACCGGCTCGTGGGCGTAGGCGCGGGCCGCGGAACCGGTGCGGGGGCGGCGCAGCACGGCCTGCACGCGCGCGACGAGCTCGCGCACGCTGAACGGCTTGGTCACGTAGTCGTCGGCGCCCACGGACAGGCCGATGAGCCGGTCGACCTCGTCGGTGCGGGCCGTGACGACCAGGATGTAGCAGTCGGAGAAGGTCCGGATCTGCCGGCACACCTCGATGCCGTCCAGCCCCGGCAGGCCGAGGTCGAGCACGACGACGTCGGGGCTGTGCTCGCGCACGACGGCCAGCGCGTCCGGTCCGGTGTGGACCACGGTCGTCTCGTACCCGGCCTTGGACAGATAGGCCGCGACCATGCCGGCCAGGGCGCGCTCGTCCTCGACGACCAGGACCCGGGCGGCCGGGTCGGGGTTGCTTGCAGGTGCCATGCAAGCATCCTCCCGCACCGGCCACCGGCCGCCGACGCCGCGGGGGCCCTGAGGGGCGAGAACTTCACCAAACCTCCATCAACCGTGCGCCGCGCGCCAACCACCGAGGTCAAGACTGCTGGGTAGTGGCAACCGGAGGCAGGAGGTCGACATGCTGACGCACAGCATGGGCTGGGGCATGTGGCTGTTGATGGGTGTGAGCACGGTCGCGTTCTGGGCCCTCGTGCTCCTTGTCGTACGGGCGCTGCTGAACGTACCGTCGGCCGCCTCCCCGGACCCTGCCGGACCCGTCCTGCTGCTGCAGGAGCGCCTGGCCAGGGGAGAGCTCACCCCGGAGCAGTACGAGCAGCACCGTCGCCTCGTGGTCGACGGTCGCTGAGACGTCCCGACCCTTCCTGGAAGGAACCATGACCCGTCCCTCACGACGCCAGCTGCTCATTGCCGGCCTTGGCCTGGGCGCCTCGGCGACCCTGGCCGCCTGCTCCGGGGGCGCCTCGGCGACCTCGCGCCCGGCCGCCGGTTTCGCGCTCCCCGAGCCCGTGGCCCCCACGCCCGGGCAGCCCGTGGTGAGCACCCGCCTGACAGCTGCTCCGGTCACCCTGGACCTGGGCGGCAGGACGGTGCAGACGTGGGCCTACGGCGACTCCGTCCCCGGCACGACGTTGCGGGCGACCGCCGGGGACCTGCTGCGGGTCACCCTGGACAACCAGCTGCCCGCCGACACCACCGTCCACTGGCACGGTGTCCGGCTGCGGCCGCAGGCCGACGGCGTGCCCGGCCTGACGCAGGACCCGGTCGGGACGGGGAAGAGCTTCCTGTACGAGTTCACCGCGCCCGACCCGGGCACCTACTTCTTCCACCCCCACGTCGGCACCCAGCTCGACCGCGGCCTGTACGCGCCCCTGATCATCGACGACCCGGCCGAGCCCGGCGACTACGACCTGGAATGGGTCGTGGTCCTGGACGACTGGATCGACGGCACCGGCACCACCCCCGACGAGGTGCTGGAGCAGCTGGTCGCCGACGGCGCTTCCGGCACCGCCGGCATGGACCACGGGGCGATGACCGGCATGGACCACGGCTCGATGTCAGCAGGACAGGACGGGGCCCCCTGGGGCACCGACACCGGTGACGTGAGCTACCCCCACTACCTCATCAACGGCAGACTGCCCACCGACCCGACGGTCCTGCAGGGCAGGGCCGGGCAGCGGGTGCGGCTGCGCGTCATCAGCGCCGCCTCGGACACCATCTTCGCCGTGGCCCTGGGCGGGCACCGCATGACCCTGACCCACACCGACGGCTGGCCGGTCAGGCCGCAGCAGACCGACGCCTTCTACATCGGCATGGGGGAGCGCTACGACGCGGTCGTCACCCTGGAGCCGGGTGTCTTCCCGCTCGTGGCTCGCCCGGTCGGCCGGAGCACCGGCGGGCAGGGGCTGGCGGTGGTGCGCACCGCCACCGGCGCCGTGCCCGCGGCCGACGTGAGCCCGGGCGAGCTGGACGGGAACGTCCTGACCGCCTCGCAGCTGGAGCCGGACGACGCCGCCCGGCTCCCCGCCAAGGGCCCCGACCTCACCGCGGCGCTGACGCTCGGAGGGTCGATGGCGCCCTACCTCTGGACGATCAACGGCGCCCCGTACGGGCAGAACGAGCCGCTGCGGGTGGCGCCCGGGCAGCGCCTGCGGCTGAACGCGTCGAACATGACGATGATGCCGCACCCGCTGCACCTGCACGGGCACACCTTCGCCCTGCCCAACGGGCTGCGCAAGGACACCCTGCTCATGGCTCCCATGGAGTCCGTGGCGCTCGACCTCGACGCCGACAACCCCGGCGACTGGTTGATCCACTGCCACAACACCTACCACGCCGAGGCCGGGATGATGATCGACCTGAGGTACACATGAGCACCCGCGCGCGGCGCCCGCACCGGGGTCTGGCGGCGGTGGCGGCCGCGGCCCTCGGCCTCGCTCTCGCGGGGTGCGCCCCGACCGCCGACCAAGACTCTTCGGAGACAGGCGCGGGCATCGCGATCACCCACATCCACGCCGCCGTCCGCGACCCGGGCAGCGGCGACCTGTTGCTCGCGACGCACCAGGGCCTCTTCCGTCAGGACGGCGCCGACCTGGTGGCCGTCGGCCCGGTCATGGACCTGATGAGTTTCACCGTCGACGCCGACGGCACCTACTACGCCTCTGGCCACCCCGGCCTGCAGGCGGACCTGCCCGAGCCGCTCGGGCTGATCACCTCCGCAGACCAGGGCACGACCTGGACCGTGGCCTCCCGCGGAGGCGAGTCGGACTTCCATGCCCTGACCGCCTCCGGCAGCACGGTGGCAGGCTACGACGGGACGTTGCGCACCTCCTCCGACCGGCGCACCTGGCGGCAACGCCCGATCGCCGCGCCGCCACGCGCGCTGGCCGCCTCCCCGGACGGGACGCTGCTGGCCACCACGTCGGCAGGGCTGCTGCGCAGCACCGACGACGGTGCCACCTGGAGCACCCTGACACCGCCGGAACCGGCGGTCCTGGTGGCCTGGGCCGACACGAGCACCGTGGTGGCCCTGACCACCGGCGGCAGGATCGCCACGAGCACCGACGCGGGAAAGAGCTGGACCCTGGGAGCGACCGTGCTCGGCGAGGCCGGGGCGCTGTCCGCCGGGCGCACCAGCGAGGGGTCCCTGGAGGTGATCGCCGTGGTCGGCGACACCGTGATCCGCACCCTGGACGAGGGCGCCACCACCGAGGTCCTCGTGGGGTAACCACGCAACATGACGAAGGAGCAGCACCATGAGACACCACGACCACCCCGGCACCGCATACCCGGCCTCACCCGGCCCCCAGGGCCCGCCGCCACCACTGCCGCTGCCCCCGACGGACCGTCCCCGCCAGCGGCACCAGCACGGCTGGCTGATGTGGCTCATGTGCCTGCCGATGCTCGCCCTGGTCGGGGTCCTGCTCCTCACCGGCGCGGTGGGCGCCGGAGGCGTACTCTACGCCCTGGCCTGCGTGGGGATGATGGCGGCCATGATGCTGTGGATGAACCACGGAGGCGGGCCGAGGGACCGTTGAGCGGCTGCACGGCAGGCGCCACATTGCCTGTCCGATCGTGCACCGCCATCGAATCTCCACCGTCCGACCACCGGACGGACAGACGGACCGCTGTATCGTCGAGATACCCCCCGAGGGTATGGATGCCGGCGGGGGACTGTAGGAGCCCGAGAGAGGAAGCACGATCATGGATGTCCTGCTGACAGTGGCCACGGCGGCGGTGCTGACGGTCTTGACCGGCTGGTACTTCTTCGGCCCCAAGAAGTCCCGGCGCGCCGAGCTGGAGGGGGGACGCCAGGTCGTCACGGTGACCGTGAAGGGCGGCTACAGTCCCGACCTGGTCGAGGTCGTCCAGGGCGTGCCCGTCCGCCTGGTCTTCGACCGGCAGGAGAGCGGCGACTGCTCCTCTCGGGTGGTCCTTCCCGACTTCCGGGTCAACGAGATGCTCCCGGCGTACGCCAGCACCACCGTGGACTTCACCCCCCAGCAGACCGGAGACTTCGGGTTCGCCTGCGGGATGAACATGCTCCACGGCACGGTGAGGGTGGTGGCCGGTGACGCAGCCGAGCCGGGGGGTGAGGCGGCCGCGCCCCCTCGCATTGAGGGGGTACCAGAGCCGGCCGCCACCGCGGCTGGGCCGGCGACCGGGTCAGGCGCCGGGCAGGGCGACGACGCGGAAGCGGCCGAGCGGGCCGCGGAGATCGCCGACCTGCGCCGGCGGGTGATCATCGGCACGGTCCTGAGCCTGCCCCTGGTCTTCGCGGTGATGGCGCACGAGGTCTTCGGCGCCACCTGGGTGCCGGACCTGCTGATGAACCGCTGGTTCCAGCTGGCCCTGGTCACGCCCATCTTCTTCTACACGGGTTGGCCGATCCATCGCACCGGCTGGCTGGCCCTGTCCCACCGCACCGCCGAGATGAACTCGCTGATCACGCTGGGCACCATCGCCGCGTACGGGTACAGCCTCGTGGTCACCTTCGTCCCGTGGGTGCTGCCCGACATCGCCCAGGAGGTCTACTACGAGGCCGTCGCCGTCATCATCACGCTCATCCTGCTGGGCCGGCTGATCGAGACCAAGGCCAAGGCCGGCACCGGCGAGGCGATCCGGGCGCTGATGGGCCTGCAGCCGCGGACCGCGCGGGTGGTCCGCGCAGGACAGGAGGTGGAGGTCGGAATCGAGGAGGTCGTCGGCGGCGACGTCGTGGTGGTCCGCCCCGGGGAGAAGCTGCCGGTGGACGGGCAGGTGCTTCAGGGCTCCTCCGCGGTGGATGAGTCGATGGTCACCGGTGAGCCGATCCCGGTCACCAAGACGGTCGGCGACACGGTCATCGGCGCCACGATCAACCAGACGGGTGCGTTCCGGTACACGGCCACCAAGGTCGGCGCCGAGACGATGCTCGCCCAGATCATCCAGCTCGTGCGCCAGGCGCAGGGGTCCAAGGCGCCGATCCAGCGGGTGGTCGACAAGGTCTCCAGCTACTTCGTGCCGGCCGTGATGATGATCGCGATCTGGACCTTCGCTGTCTGGTCGCTCGTCGGCCCGCCGCCGGCCCTGATCTTCGCCCTGGTCGCGACGGTGTCGGTGCTGATCATCGCCTGCCCGTGCGCGCTGGGCCTGGCCACGCCCATGTCGATCACCGTCGGCACCGGCAAGGGCGCCACGAACGGCATCCTGATCCGCTCGGCCGAGGCGCTGGAGAGCGCGCACAAGCTCGACACCGTGGTGCTCGACAAGACGGGCACCATCACCAAGGGCGCCCCCTCGTTGACCGACGTGCTGCCGGCTCAGGGATTCTCACCCCAGGACCTCCTCACCCTGGTCGCCGCCGTCGAGGCATCCTCCGAGCACCCGCTGGCCACCGCCATCGTGACCGGGGCCAAGGAGCGCGGGCTGAGCCTGCCCGAGGCGACCGCCTTCGACTCCATCACCGGCCAGGGCGTGCGCGCGCTGGTAGGCGGCCGGGAGGTGCTGGTCGGCAACGACCGGCTCCTGTCCGCCGCGAGCATCGACGCGGCCGCGCTGCAGACCGACCTGCGACGGCTGGCCCAGGAGGGCAAGACCCCGATGCTGGTCGCGGTCGACGGTCAGGCCGCGGGCGTCATCGGCGTGGCCGACACCGTCAAGGACGGCTCCGTCGAGGCCATCGCGGCCCTGCAGGAGCGCGGCCTCGAGGTCGTCATGATGACCGGTGACAACCGCGACACCGCGGCCGCCATCGCCCGTGCCGTCGGCATCACGCGGGTGCTGGCCGAGGTCATGCCCGAGCACAAGGCCGCCGAGGTCAAGCGTCTGCAGGCGGAGGGCAACGTCGTGGGGATGGTCGGCGACGGCATCAACGACGCCCCGGCGCTGGCCCAGGCGGACGTCGGCTCGGCCATCGGCACCGGGACCGACGTGGCCATCGAGTCCAGCGACATCACCCTCATCTCGGGCAGCCTCGCCGGGCTGGTCACCGCCATCGACCTGTCGAAGGCCACCATGCGGAACATCCGGCAGAACCTGGTCTTCGCCTTCGGCTACAACGCCGTCGGCATCCCGATCGCCGCCGGCGTGCTCTACCCCACCCTCGGGCTGCTGCTCAGCCCGATCATCGCCGCCGCGGCCATGGCCCTCTCCTCGCTGTCCGTGGTCGCCAACGCCAACCGGCTGCGGAGCTTCACGCCCAGAGAGCTCCCCGCCGTCACGCACGTCCCGGCCACCGACCCGGTGGTCGAGCTCGGACACGACCCCACCCAGGAGGACACCATGACCCATCACGAGCAGCACCACGGGCACCAGCGCGAGACCACCGTCACCGACCCGGTGTGCGGCATGAGCATCGACCCGGCCACGGCCGCGGCCACCCGCGAGCACGGCGGCACCACGTTCCACTTCTGCTCCGGGCACTGCGCCACGACCTTCGACGCCGACCCTCACCGGTACGGGCACCCCAGCCCGACACCCTGACCCAAGCCTGGGCCAGGACCGACAGGAGCGGCACAATGACCACCGGCGCCCGCAGCAGCCCCGTCGCGCTCCAGGTGCGCCTGCACCGGATCGAGGGACAGGTCCGCGGCATCAGCGGCATGGTTGCTGACGAAAAGGACTGCATCGACATCCTCACCCAGGTCGCCGCGACGACCCGGGCCCTGCAGGCCGTCGCCCTGCTCCTGCTCGACGAGCACCTGCACCAGTGCCTGCGGCAGTCCGACCCCACCGGGCGGCCCCAGGAGGACCGGGTGGAGCAGGCCTCACGGGCGATCGCCAGGCTCGTGCGCAGCTGAGCAGGCCCGCACCGCCCGGGCTGCGCCTCCGTCCACCGGTGGAGCAGCCCGGGACGTGCCGCACCGGCGGCGCAGGCCCGCGGCCGAAGCGCGATCAGCAGAGGAGAACCCCAGCATGCACGACGCCCACCTGGACACCGCGGACCACCGCCGGGAACGCAGCGCCGGTGCCCTCCGGCGGTTCGTCGTGACAGAGAACTCCGGCGCGGTCGTCCTGCTGCTCGCCACGGTCGCCGCCCTGGTCTGGGCGAACTCACCGTGGCGGGCCGGGTACGAGGCGCTGTGGGCAGCCGAGGCGGGCCTGCACGTCGGACCGGTGAACCTGGTCCACACCCTGCGGGACTGGGTCAACGAGGGCCTGATGGCCATCTTCTTCTTCGTCGCCGGGCTGGAGATCCGGCGCGAGTTCGACGTCGGTGACCTGCGTGAGCGCCGGCGACTGGCGGCGCCGGTGATCGCTGCCCTCGGCGGGATGATCGTGCCCGCGCTGATCTTCGTGGCCCTGAACGCCGGCACCGACTCGGTGCGCGGCTGGGGCATCGTCGTGGGCACCGACACGGCGTTCGCGCTCGGCGTGCTCTCACTGTCACGCGGTGTCTCCGCCCGGGCACGCACGTTCCTGCTGACCCTCGTGGTGATCGACGACGTGATCGCCCTGAGCGTCATCGCCGTCGTGTACACCGAGAGGCTGTCGCTGGCGTGGCTGGCCGGGGCGGTCGCGGCCTTCGCGGCGATCCTGCTCCTGCGCGCCGCCGACGTCCGGGCGCTGCCCTGGTACGCCGGCCTCGCCGTCCTCATGTGGGTGGCGGTGTCCGAGTCGGGGCTGCACGCCACCGTCGCAGGCGTTGCGGCCGGTCTGCTGGCGACGGCGACGTCGCCAGGACGGGAGGAGCTGCGACGGGCCGGGCTCTGGTGGCGACGCTTCCGCATGACGCCCACGCCGCAGATGGCGCACCGCGCCAGCCGCTCCATGGCCCAGGCCGTCTCTCCGAACGACCGGCTGCAACGGATGTTCCATCCCTGGTCCAGCTACGTCATCGTCCCCCTGTTCGCCCTGGCCAACGCCGGCCTGAGCGTGGACACCGCCACGCTCTCGCGCGCGGCGACCTCACCGATCACCCTGGGGATCCTCCTGGGTCTGGTGGTCGGCAAGGCGGCGGGCGTGCTCGGGTCCACCTGGTTGGCAGCCCGCCCGGCCTTCGGCGGCCTGCCGCTGACCGTGCCCTGGTCCTCCCTGGCCGGTATCGGCATGGTCGCCGGCATCGGCTTCACCGTCTCCCTGCTCATCGCCGACATCAGCTTCGACGGGTCCGAGCTGGAGGAGGCCAAGATCGGCATCCTGACCGGGTCCACCCTCGCCGCACTCCTGGGCTGGCTGATCTTCCGGCTCCTGCCCCGGATGCCGGCGCGGGTCCGCACCGCCGGGGCCGGACGGGTGGCAGCTCCCCTTCTCGACCTGGCGGTGCCGCCCGACCCGGCCACCGACCACCGCACCGGCCCCCAGGACGCCGGTGCCGTCATCCTCTGGTACGGCGACTACCAGTGCGCCCACAGCGCGCACGCCCAGGCCGTGGTCGAGCAAGTCCGCCGCGAGCTCCCCGACAGCGTCGACGTCGTCTTCCGGCACCTGCCGCTGGCCGACATCCACCCGCACGCCCAGGTGGCCGCAGAGGCCGCAGAGGCCGCGGCAGTGCAGGGCCGGTTCTGGGCCATGCACGCCGAGCTGTACCGGCAGCACACCGACCTGACCCGCAGCCGCATCCACCAGATCGCCGCCAGCCTGGACCTTGACCTGGAGGCCTTCACCACCGCGCTGGACGCCGGCCTGCACGCATCGCGCGTCGCCCGGGACGTGGCCTCCGCCGACGCCTCCGACGCCGTGGGAACGCCCACGGTCTTCGTCAACGGCAGGCGCTACCGCGGACCCATGGAGCCCGGACCGCTAGCGCAGACGGTCACCGAAGCACTGCTGCTGGTCGCGCCGGCGCGCGGCACGAGCCGCAGCCCGTCGGCGGGCGACCGGACGGCTGAAGCATGACCGAGCACCACCACCATCACGGAGGAGCGACATGAACCAGACCGGCCACGGCACCCACATCCCTGGCGGAGGTGACCGACAAGCACTGGTGATCTCCGGTTGACTCACCGGCATCTACTTCGTCATCGAGCTGGCCGTCGGGCTGTGGTCCGGCTCGGTGGCCGTGATCTCCGATGCGTTCCACACCTTCTCGGCCGTCGGCGGGGTGCTCATCGCCCTCGTCGCGCAGCGGCTGAGCCGACGTCCCGCGACGCGCAGGAGACCTTCGGCTGGGGCCGGGCAGAGATCCTCGGCGCCCTCTTCAACGGCGTGTTCCTGGCCCTGATGGCGGCATACGTGTTCTGGATGGGCGCGATGCGCCTGGCAGACCCGATCGAGCTGCCCACCACCGTGATGCTGTGGGTCGCCGCAGGCGGGCTCCTCACCGAGGTGATCGCCTTCCGGCTCCTCTACCAGCGGCAGAAGACTAACCTCAACATCAAGGGCGCCTTCTGGCACATCCTGCAGACCTTCGTCGGCAGCCTCATCATCATCGTCTCGGCCCTGGTCATCCGCCTCACCGGCTTCCTGGCCATCGACCCGCTTCTCGGCATGGCCTTCGGCGTGGTGCTGCTCTGGGCGTCCTGGACCATCCTGCGCTCAGCGCTGCGCATCCTGCTGCAAGGCACCCCGGACAGCCTGGACCTCGACGCGGTGATCACCGCCCTGAGCCAGGTGCCAGGCGTTCGCGACGTCCACCACGTGCACGCCTGGACCATCACCTCCGGGCGCACCGTCTTCTCGGCGCACCTGCACGTTCCTGAGGCCGAACGCGATGGTGACGCGGTGCTCGAGCAGTCCGCGCGTGTCCTGCGGGACCGGTTCGACGTGTACTTCTCCACCCTGCAGGTCGAGCGGTCCTGCGCCGCCGAGGACGCAGCCGATCTCGACATCACACCTCCGTCCTGACCAGATTTGCGGGGCGACATCAGATCGGCACCGAACCGTCACCTGGGTGATGTGGACGAGGGTTCACGCTGGGGTGATGGCGGTGGCGACCGACCGTCCGTGTGGCTTCTCGGCGGTAGGCCCCGCGCGACCATCCGCCGCGCTGGCGAGGAGGTGCAGATGGACACCAGGTTGCTGCTGAAGGTGCTGGGTCGGCGGCGCGAGCTCGCAGCGCGCGACGGGTGGAGCCCATCTCAGGTGCGCACGTACCAGGCCCGGCGACTGGCGGCGTTGCGTGATCACAGTCAGCTGAGATCTCGGTTCTACCGCGAGTTCCACCGCGGCCTGACGCGGGCGCCGCTGGCTGAGCTGCCGATCCTGACCAAGGCGGTCCTCATGGACCGGTTCGACGACCTCATCACCCGGGGCGACCTGCGGCTGGCTGATGCACGGGCGCACCTGGCCGCCGAGGCCGGCGCGCAGCGGCTCATGGGTCGGTACTACGTCGCAGCCACGGCCGGCACCACGGGCGAGCCGGGCATCTTCGTCTGGGACGTCGAGGAGTGGGCGGAGGTCCTGGCCTCCTACAGTCGCGCCTACGGCTGGGCCGGGGCGTCGGTGCGGCTGACCGGACACACCAGGATGGCGGTGGTCAGCTCGACGGTGCCCTCGCACCAGTCCGCGCTGGTCGGGGCGAGCGTCGACAGCCGGTTCGTCCCGACACTGCGGATCGACTCCGGGGATCCGCTCGAGGACGTCGTCCGGCGGCTCAACCACTTCCGGCCCGACGTTCTGGTGGGTTACGCCAGCATGCTGGGGCTGCTGGCGGGGGAGCAGCGAGCAGGGCGCCTGCACGTGCAGCCGGGGGCCGTGCTCAGCGCGTCGGAGGTGCTGACCGCCGAGGCACGCCGTGACGTGGAGCACGCCTGGAACCGTCGTCCGTTCAACGTGTACGCGGCCACCGAGACCGCAGGCATCGCCGCCGAGTGCGGCCAGCACGCCGGCCTGCACCTCTTCGAGGACCTGGTCATCACCGAGGTCGTCGACGACGAGGGCCGACCGTTCACCCCCGGGGAGTACGGGAGCAGGCTGCTGGTCACCGTCCTGGGCTCGCGCACCCTGCCCCTCATCAGGTACGAGCTCAGCGACTCGGTGCGGATGCTCCCCGCCCCACCGTGCCCGTGCGGCCGGCCCTTCCTGCGCATCGGCGGCGTCCAGGGCAGGGCCGAGGAGGCGCTGCGCCTCCCCGCGGCCCGCGGCGGTGACATCCTCGTCCAGCCCAACGTCGTCCACCGGGCGATGGAGCTGCTGCCCCTCACCGGCTGGCAGGTCGTCCTGGACGACTCCGGGATCACCGTCTACGTCGCAGGTTTGGCCGAGCTTGCCGACACGGGCCAGGTCGCCCGGCGCCTGGCTGACGCGCTCGCCCTGGCGGGCGCTGTCGCACCTCCGGTCCGGGCGGTGCGGGTGCCGGCCGTCTCTCGGACCGCCCTCGGCAAGGCACCGTTGATCCGGTCCGTGCGCGGGGGCGGCGAGCACCCTGGGCGGGGACGGGACAAGGCTGCGGACACCGACTAACGGAATTCCATCCAATCACCACCGGAACGCCCGGTCGTCACCGCCCGGAGGACTCACAGTTGTGGCGGTACGGGCCCCCACCAGGTTGGCCCACGCAACAGGAGGTGTGTCATGGCAGACGAGCGACACGGCAGGACCGGTGATCCCCGCGACGGAGAGCACGGTTGGCCGCGGCGGCGGGCGACCGGCTGGGTGGTGGCCGGTGGACTGGCCATCGCCGTCGGAGGAACGGCGGCGGCTGTCGCGCTCGGGGGGGACGGTGAGACCGCGGGCACCGTGCCGGCGATGCCGGCGGTCGCCCCGGAGTCCGCCGCCGCAACCGTCGCCCCGTCAGCCGCCGCACCGTCCAGCGCGGCGCAGCATGCGGGGATGGTCACCGGAGCGGTGTGGGTGGCCAACGAGGAGGACGCCAGCCTGAGCGTCATCGACGCGGGGACGAACACCGTCGTCACCACGGTCCGCGGGGTGGAGGGGCCGCACAACGTGCAGGTCTCACCCGACAGCGCCAGCGTGTGGGCGGTGAGCGGTCACGACTCGCTCGCCGTCGCGCTCGACGCGCGGTCGCTGGACCTGACCCGCACGGTGACCACCGGCGGGGCGCCCGCCCACGTCGTGATCAGCCCGGACGGACGCACGGCATACACCAGCGACGGCGCCGACGGCACCGTGACCGTGATCGACACGACGTCCGGCGAGGTGGAAGCAACGATCCCGGTGGGTGCCGGGCCGCACGGGCTGCGCCCCAGCCCCGACGGCCGCTGGCTGGTCGTGGCCAACGTGGCGGGCAGCACGCTGAGCGTCATCGACACCAGCACCCGCACCACGGTGGCAGACATCGAGGTCGGCAGGGCGCCGGCACAGGTCGCCTTCTCCCCTGACGGGCGGTTCGTGTACGCCTCGGTCAGCGCCCAGGACGAGGTGGTCAAGGTCGACATGGCCAGCCGCGAGGTCGTCGGCCGGGTCACGGTCGGGGACGGGCCGATCCAGACCTACGTCAGCCCCGACGACCGCTACCTGCTGGCCGCCAACCAGGGCACCGAGGCGGCACCGGGAACGAGCCTGTCGGTCATCGACACCCGGACGTTCACGGTGACGGGGACCGTGGAGACCGGTCAGGGTGCCCACGGGGTCGTGGTCGACCCCTCCGGCCGCCACGCCTACGTCACCAACCTCTACGCCGACGACGTCGCCGTCGTCGACCTGGACGAGCTGGAGGTCGTCGCGCGCGTCCCGGTCGGGGACATGCCCAACGGCATCAGCTTCTCCAGCACGCCCGTACCAGCCCAGGCGCCGGTGACCCTGGACGTGCCGAAGGGTGCTGCCGAGGACGGCGGGGCAACGGACGGCCACGGCGGCCACTAGGGCCCGGAGCCCGGCCGGCCCAGGCCGGCCGGCCCAGCCCGGCCGGCCCAGGCCGGCCGGGCTGGACGCGCCCGCCCAGCGTAGGGGTGGTGGGGGACCGAGCGGCCCCGGGCAGGTCAGTGATGCCCGTCGTGCTCGGCGGGAGTCGTCACCGAGGGCGAAGGAATGGTGGGTGTCGGTGCGGGCGCGTCGGACGCGCCGATGCGCGGACCGATCACGAACGCGGACAGGGCGAACAGGGCGGTGAAGACGGCGACTCCCAGGGCCGGTGCCCACCCGGTGGCGAACCGTGTGCGGAGCCGCCGCAGCAGGGGGATGCTCAGCAGGAGACCCACGACGTAGAGGACGCCGTTGCCCAGCGCACCGGTCAGCAGGGCGGTCCCGGCGATCAGGCCGACGTGGTGCAGCACGTGGGGCACCAGCCCCAGGGCCGCCCCGAAACCGGCGCGGACCGTCGCCCACCAGGTACGGGGCCCTCGACGGGGCGGGGCGGACAGTTCGAGCGCAGACGTTGCCATGACCCCACTGTGCAGGCCCCGCCCGGTCTCCCGACGGCAGTTCTGTGGAGATCCGATGGCGAGCCCCAGCGACGACAGCAAAGCGCCATGAAACGGCCACGGCAGTCGCAGGGCGCGCCTGTGAGGCTGGTCCCGTCATCCCGGTGCAGGAGAGGAACCCCCGTGACCACAGTGCCGCGACCAGTGCAGGTCGCCGTCGTCGAGAACCCCGGCTGCCACTTCTGCGACGACGCGCACGCCGTGCTCGCCGGGCTCGCCCGGGACGGCCACGCGATCCAGGTCACCTCGCTCGACGCACGCGCCGCCGACGGTCAGGCCCTGATGCGCGAGCACCGGGCCGCGATGACGCCGCTGGTGCTGGTCGACGGGTCCTTCTTCAGCCAGGGCAGGCTGCCGCGCCGCAAGCTCCTGCGCCTGCTCGAGGCCTGAGATGGGCGAGCTGCTCACCACCGGCTCCGTCCTGGCGGCCTTCCTCGCCGGCGGGGTGGCGCTCTTCGCCCCCTGCTGCATCGTGTTCCTCGCCCCCAGCTACCTCGCCGCCGCCGTGAAGAACCGGCGGTGGCGGTTGCTGCCGCTGACCTTCCTCTTCGCCGCCGGGCTCGCGCTCGTGCTGGTGCCCATCACCCTGGGCATCAGCCTGGTGGCCTCCGCAGTGGCGAACTACCACACCCCCCTGTACTACGCCGGCGGCGCGCTGATGCTGGCCCTCGCCGCGCTCAGCGTCTCCGGCCGCATGCTCACCCTGCCCGCCTCCCTGCGCGCCCCCGACACCCGAGGCGGTGACGGGCTGAGCTTCTTCAGCCTCGGCGTGTTCTCCGGCATCGCCAGCGCCTGCTGCGCACCCGTGCTGGCCGGCGTCATGACCCTGTCCGCGCTCTCCGGGTCGGCGGTCGGCGGCCTCACCCTGGGTATGGCGTACACGTTCGGCATGGTCTTCCCCCTGTTCCTCATCGCCCTGGGCTGGGACCGCTTCCGGCTCGGCGAGCGCAAGCTGCTGCAGGCACGGGCGATCCGGCTGCGGCTGGGCACCCGCGTGCTGCACACCAACTCGATCAACCTGGTGGTGGCCGCCGGGTTCGCCGCGATGGGCGTCTTCGTCCTCTACCTCGCCGGCACCGGCACGATGACCAGCGGCCCGGGCGTCCAGGTCGCGGCCGGTCGAGGCCTCGCCGGCTTCTTCACCCGGCTGGAGCAGTGGACCTCCCCGGTGCCAGAGCCGGTGCTCGGCCTCGCCGTGCTCGCCCTGGCCGCCGTCTTCGTCGTCGCCACCCTCCGCGACCGCCGCCGACCGGGAGCCGACGCCCCATCGGGCGAGGGCACGGACGGTGCGGACACGGCCGCCCAGGGCCCTGCCGGCGAGGGCTGCCACTCCGGCGCAGCACCACATACCCCAGGCGTCCGCGCAGACGACGCACGCACCTGAAGGAGCCGACGTGTCCACCAGATCAGCCCGTGAGTCCCGACTGGCCCGCATCGCCGACGAGACGCGGTCCGAAGAGCGCCGTCGCCGAGTCCGTCGGTACGGCCTAATCGGCACCGCGCTGGTGCTCGTCGCCGCGGTCGTCACCGCCATGCTGCTGACCTCGCGCCCGGCGTCCACCGAGCTCGCCGACGCCGCGCCGGACTTCACCCTGAGCGACACCGCAGGCGGCACCGTCAGCCTGGATCAGTTCCGCGGTCGCAACGTGGTCCTGTACTTCAACGAGGGAGCCGGCTGCCAGTCCTGCCTCGTGCAGATGGCCGAGATCGAGAAGAACGCGGCGCTGTTCGAGGGTCTCGACATCACCTTCCTGCCGATCGTGATGAACACCCGCGAGCAGATCACCACCGACATGCAGGTCAACGGGGTCCGCACCCCGTTCCTGCTGGACGACGGCCGCGTCTCCCAGGCCTACGGGACCCTGGGCAAGGGCATGCACGCCGGGCTGCCGGGCCACAGCTTCGTCCTCATCGACGGCGAAGGGCAGCGGCGCTGGTACGGGGAGTACCCCTCCATGTGGCTGCCACCGGCCGACCTGCTCGCCCAGCTTCAGAAGTCTCTGTCGGCCTGAGGGCACGGGCGGACACACTCGGGGAAGCGGTCAGGTCCGGTCATCTCTGAGGCGCCTCGCGTAGCTGGGGCCGGTCACGTCGAGGTGAAGGAGCCGAGTCGTCTGGACCCGTCGACGCGCCACCGAACGTGGAACTGGTCCGCGCCGATGCCGATGTTCGGTTCTCTGGAACCGCTCTTGTAGTACACCTGGCCTGGTACGACCGCGCAGACCCCAGGGGCAGGGCGCCGGTCTGACCGCGCGGGGACCTACGACCGCCGCGACACCGCGCAGGTCGCGCACGACCGCTCGCGTTACTCTCCCACCGAGGGAGGACACATGCCGCGCATGTCCGCGATCGAAGCAGCGTTCTGCCGAGCGGCACCCTGGAAGGTGTTCTCGCAGCGGGTCCTCTTGCCGTGGGCGCTGGACGGTCACGTGATCTTCGGCGAGGTCTTGGAGGTCGGCGCGGGGAGCGGGGCCATGGCCGAGGCCGCTGCCCGCAGATTTCCGGAGGCCAGCATCACCGTGACGGACGTCGACGCGGCCATGGTCGCCGATGCGCGCGCCCGGCTTGCCCCCTTACCGAACCTGCGCGTACGGGCCGCAGACATGACCTCGCTGCCGTTCGCCACCGACCGGTTCGACGCAGTCATGTCGAACCTTGTGCTCCACCATGTCATCAGCTGGCGTGACGGTGCGGCCGAAGCCCTGCGGGTCCTCAAGCCCGGCGGTGTGCTTCTGGGGTACGACCTGACCAACACGCTCCTCGCACGGTTCGTGCACCACGCTGACCGATCGCCCCACCGCATGGTCTCCGCCGAGGAGCTCCTCGAGGGGCTGGCCGCTGCCGGCTTCACCGGCGTGAACGTCCAAGAGGCCGCACGGGATCACCTGATGCGGTTCCGCGCCTACAAGCCGGTCCGCACGCGTACGGGTGTCGATGCTCCTTTACCGCCGGGGTGACCCGTTGGCGGGCCTGATCCGCACTGTTCCGGTGCTGCTGCGGTCCTGGGCATCGCAGGCATGGATGGCTTCCCGCGCGCAGACGCGCTGCTCATGCCGGGTCCGGCGGGTAGGTGTCGACGTACGGCTCGGCCGCCTCGATCGGGTCGTGCGCGTCGACACCTCCGACTACTCCGTCGACCCCCGCGCCATCGGTGCCCGGGTCGACGTGGCCGCCGACCTGGACACCGTCCGGGTCCGGCACGCCGGCCGGCTGGTCGCCGAGCACCCACGCCGCTGGGCCCGGAGCATGACGGTGACCGACCCCGCCCACGTCGCCACCGCCGCCGCGCTGCGGCACGACTACCAGCACCCCACCCCAGCAGCACCGGAGGGGGACGCGATGGTGCGGGACCTGGCCGACTACGACCGCGCCTTCGGGCTGGGCGAGGTGAGCCAGCCATGACACCCAAACCCTCCGCCGGGTCTGAGTCGCTCAAGCAGATCACCCACCTGGCCGCCGCGCTGAAGACGCCGAGGATCACCGAGTCCGCCGCCCGCCTGGCCGACCACGCCCGCGACACCGGATGGACCCACGAGGACTACCTGGCCGCGGTCCTGGAACGCGAGGTCGCCGCCCGCAACGCCTCCGGCGCCCGGCTACGGATCCGCGCCGCCGGCTTCGGCGCGGTCAAGACCCTGGACGACTTCGACTTCGACCACCAACCCGGCGCCCGCACCCCCATCCAGGCCCTCGCCTCGGGTGCCTACCTGGCCGAGCACCGCAACGTCGTCCTCCTCGGGCCACCAGGCACCGGCAAGACCCACCTGGCCACCGCCCTGGGCGTCTCCGCCGCCCGCCAAGGGCACCGGGTGCTGTTCGCCACCGCCACCGACTGGGTCACCCGCCTCACCGAGGCCCACGACCGCGGCCGGCTCGCGGCCGAACTGACCCGGCTACGCCGCTACGGGCTGATCATCGTCGACGAGGTCGGCTACCTGCCCTTCGAGCAGGACGCCGCCAACCTCTTCTTCCAGCTCGTCTCCTCCCGCTACGAGCACGCCTCCCTCATCCTCACGTCGAACCTGCCGTTCAGCTCCTGGGCCGGCGTCTTCGGCGACCAGGTCGTCGCCGCCGCGATGATCGACCGCATCGTCCACCACGCCGACGTCATCGCCCTCAAAGGCGCCTCCTACCGCCTCCGCGACCGCGGCGTCGACACCCTGCCCAGCATCAAGGCCGAGCAAGAATCCCTAGACTGAACCCGCTCACTCTTCGACGGGTCTGTCCGATGAACGGTGTTTCTGGCGTTCATCTCAGAGGTTCTCCGCGGCCGGCATGCGGTCGGCGAAGGTGACGGCGAAAGCGTTGAGCGCGGGCTTCCACCGCATGGTCCATCGTGCCTGCCCCGTGCCCTTGGGGTCCAGCCCGCGGGTCACCAGGTAGAGGCACTTCAGGGCGGCCTGCTCGGTCGGGAAGTGCCCGCGCACGGTGACCGCGCGCCGGTACCTGGCGTGCAGGGACTCGATGGCGTTGGTGGAGAACAGCACGCGGCGGATCTCCACGTCGTAGGCCAGGAAGGGGATGAACTCCTCCCACGCTGCTCTCCACATCTTGGGGATGGCTGGGTAGGGCTTGCCCCATTTTTCCTCGAGCTCCTCGAACGCCGCCCACGCCGCCTCGACCGAGGGGGCGGTGTAGATGCGGCGCAGGTCCTTGGACAGCTGGTCCCAGTACTTCCGGCTGGCGTAGCGCAGCGTCGCCCGGATGAGGTGGATCACGCAGGCCTGCACGATCGCCTGCGGGAAGACGGCGTTGACGCTGTCGGGCAGTCCTTTGAGGCCGTCGCAGACGATGAAGAACACGTCCCGCACGCCGCGGTTCTTCAGGTCGGCCAGCACATTCATCCAGAACTTCGCCGACTCACCACCGCCCTGCCCTGCCCACAGCCCGAGGACGTCTCGCCGGCCGTTCAGGTCGACACCGATCGCGGCGTAGAAGGGCTGGTTGCCGACCTGCCCGTCGCGCACCTTGACGTAGATCGCATCGATGAAGATGGCCGCGTACACCGGTTGCAGCGGACGGGAGGACCAGGCGGCCATCTCCTCCAGCACCTTGTCCGTGATCCTCGAGACCGTGTCCTTGCTGATACTGGCGCCGTACACCTCGTGGAAGTGCGCGCTGATCTCACCGGTGGTCAGGCCCTTGGCGAACAGGCTGATCGCGACCGCGTCCACGTCCGAAAGCCGCCGTTGTCGCTTCTTGACGATGACCGGCTCGAACGTGCCGGCCCGGTCCCGCGGGACGGCGATCGTCACCTCCCCGGCGGCGTCAGTGAGGACCGTCTTGGGGCGGGTGCCGTTGCGGATGTTGCCGTTCCCGGCGGTGGGCACCTGGTGCTTCTCGTGGCCGAGGTGCTCGGTCAGCTCCTCCTCCAGCGCGGTCTCCAGGACGGTGGCGGTGATCGACTTGAGCAGCCCGTCCGGGCCGGTCAGGTCCTCACCGCGGGCCCGGGCGGCCTTGACCAGCTCCCGGACCGCCGCCTGTTCTGCCTCGCTGCGCGAGGTCGTCTTCTTCACCTTCTTGGGCATCGAGCTCATGCTCGAGATCTTCTCGGTCATCTCATGACCTTCCCCGCCAGCTGAGCCGGCGCGTCGGGCCAGAAACACCGTTTAGCGGACAGTCCCTCTTCGACCGCCGAAACTGCTCAGTTTTCGAGCGCCGTCGACAGAGGACGGTGATCATGAGGTGTGATCTCAAGACCCATCAACGGTGCATGCGGGTCGAGCGTCTGAAGGAGTGACGAGGGGATGACCACCCACCCAGTGGCGTGGGTGGGTGCGGCTGAGGGAAGGTTAGCTGCCCTAGACGCGTCCAGGCCGTCCCTGGGACAGGCAGGCGGTGCAGTTGCCACTCCGTTGATCACGGACCGCTAATGCGGCTCTTCGTCTTTGAGGGTGGGGTGAGGGCGGCGCGCCGACGCGCTGGGTGAGGCCGGGACGGGGTCGAGGTCCTCGATGATCAGGGGACTTCTACCTCTCCCGATCTCAAGGACCTCGACGTGTCTGAGCCTACGTCGTGCTGCCGCGCCCTGTGCGCCGGCGGCGCGTACTGCCACAACTGCGACCTGCTCGTGGGCCTGGACGGCCTGCACGTGACCGCCGTGCGGCGGGAACCGGACCTGCTCACCGTGACGGTCGAGTCAGCCCCGGTCCCGACCGGGTGCCCGACCTGCGGGACGGTGGCCGAGGCGCACAGCCGACGCGTGGTGCGCCTGGTCGACGCACCCTGCTTCGACACCCCGGTCGTGCTCATCTGGCGCAAGCGCCGCTACCGGTGCCGCGAGGACGCCTGCGAGATGGCCACGTTCACCGAGCAGCTGCCCGACCTGGTCCGCCCGCGCGGCCTCCTGACCACGAGGGCCGCTCGGTGGGCGATCGGAGATCCGCCGAGCACGCCTCGTGCAGGGCATGGCCCGCCAGCTCGGCGTGCGGTGGCGCACCGTCTGGTCCGCGATCAAGCCGATCCTCCGCCGCGGCCGAGGATGAGACCCGCTTCGCCGGTGTGTCCACCTGGGGTCGATGAGCACATCGTGCGCCACGAGGCGCTGTTGTTTCGGATGGAGGTGAGAGACCTGCATCGCCTGGTCGTCGTAGCGGCTGGGTGAAGTTGGCGGCAGCCTGAACCGGGGATCGCCGGGGAGGGTGGGAGCAGCCGCGACGAAGTCAGGGCGGTTCGGCACTACCGGACGGGCCGTGCCTGGTGAACGAGACGGGAAGGTGTACGCAAGGAACCGGTGTTGTGAAGCCTCTTCATCGTCGACCAGCTCGAACCCGGTGGATCTGGGCTGGTGTGCGGTGCGTACCTGCCCCTTGTGGTGGCTGCCAGCCAGGTGGCCGTCGGGGGTGGGGAACTGTCGGGACGGTTGTATGTGTCGGGCCTGGCAGGTCGTGGTGAAGGTCTACGGCGTAGCCACGACGAGACCGCAGGGGCAAAGCCGGGCGCCTCGCCCGTTGACCGAGCAACAGTGAACGTGGGAACCGCCCGTAGTCCGTTCCCCGCCCTCGTGGCGGGGATAGGTCCGATGCCGACCGAAGGGTGCGGGTGGGGCGGAGCCGTCGTAGTACTCCGAGGCCGGGAGAGCCGGTCGCATGGGGAAGGACGGCAGCGAGAGGAAGCAAGGAGGGACTGTGATGTCCGAAGACGCGTCGGTGAACACCGGCGCCGTGATCTGGCCCGAGCATGAGTGGGCGCAGGTGACGGTACGGAGGATGCAGACCAAGCTGCATTGTTGGGCGGTCGGGGACCCCGGCCGCCGGTTCGACGATCTGTACAACCTGGTCTGTGACCCGGCGTTCCTGGTGGTGGCGTGGCAACGCGTCGCGGGGAACAAGGGGTCGCGGACGCCGGGGGTGGACCGGGCCACGTGGCCTGGATCGCTTCCCGGATCGGGGTCGAGGAGTTCCTGAACGCGTCCGCGCGCAGTTACGGGCGCGGACGTTCTGTCCGGTCGAGGTACGTCAGGTGGAGATTCCCAAGGCCAGCGGCAAGGTCCGCAGGCTGGGGATCCCGACCGTGACCGACCGGGTGGTGCAGGCGGCTCTGAACTGGTGCTGGACCGATCTTCGAGGCGGACTTCGCGCCGTGCTCGTACGGTTTCCGCCCGAACCGGCGCGCGCAGGACGCCATCGCCGAGATCCATCACTTCACCACCAAGTCTACCACTGGGTGCTGGAGGCCGACATCGAGGCGTGCTTCGACAGGATCGATCACGTCGCGCTGTTGGACAGGGTCCGAACGCGGATCGGCGACAAGCGCGTGACCAGGCTGGTCAAGTCGTTCCTCAAGGCCGGGGTGATGACCACCACCGGCTCGCGGGAGGCGACGCACACCGGCACCCCGCAGGGCGGGATCTTGTCCCCGTTGCTGGCCAACATCGCCCTGTCCACGCTGGATGATCACTTCATCACCGCGTGGGAGCAACAGATGGGCACCGAGGTCCAGCGGCAGCGCCGCAAGCGACAAGGCAGGCCCAACTACCGTCTGGTCCGGTACGCCGACGACTTCGTCGTCCTGGTCACCGGGCAGCGGGAGCACGCCGAGCAGTTGCGGACGGAGGTGGCAGGCGTGCTGGCCCCGATGGGCCTGCGCCTGTCACCGGAGAAGACCCGTGTGGTCCACATCGAGGACGGGTTCGACTTCCTCGGCTTCAACGTCCGCAGGATGCGGAGGCGAGGGAGCAACAAGTGGTTCGTGTACACCAAGCCCTCGAGAAAGGCGATCGCCTCGATCAAGGGCCGGGTGAAGACCATGACGTACAGAGCGACCCTGCACCACGATCCCGGGTACTTGTTCGAGTACCTGGGCCGGGTGCTGCGAGGGTGGGCCAACTACTTCCGGCACGGCGTGTCCAAAGCGACTTCTCCGCGGTCGACTCCTACACGTGGGAGCGGATCACGGCCTGGTTGCGGGACAAGCACAAGATCGGATGGCCAGAGCTGCGGCGCAGGTTCTGCCTGCCCGGGACCTGGCGGCTCGCCGTCGACGGGCAACGGTTCCGGGGCGCAGCCAGCGTCTCCGTCGTCCGGTACCGCTACCGCGGCTACCGGATCCCGACCCCGTGGACACCGACAGCCACCACCGGCTGAGCAACAACCACCTCGTGGAGAGCCCGGTGCGGTGAAAATCGCACGCCGGGTTCGGCGGGCGGTCCGGGGAAACGGAGCGACAGCAATGCCGCCACCGCGCCCCGGACCGACCCAACTGGCACCACGTCTCCACCAAGCCCGTCGCCGACGGTGGCCGCGGACCGAAGGAGCTGACCGGCATGGTCGACCTGAGCACGGACGAGAACGGGCAGGTCAGGGCACGTCTGCTCGACCTCGTCCAGGGTCGCACCCGGGCCGCCTACGCCGACTGGCTGCAGGCCCGCGGGGAGCAGTTCAGAGCAGCCGTCGACGTCGCGACCCTGGATCCGTTCCAGGGGTACAAGTCCGCGATCGATGAGGAGCTGGCCGATGCGACCGCGGTGCTCGATGCGTTCCACGTCGTCGCTCTCGGCACCAGATGCGTCGATGAGGTGAGGCGTCGGGTGCAGCAGGCCACCACCGGGCACCGCGGCCGCAAGGGCGACCCGCTGTACGGGATCCAGACCATCCTGCGCGCCGGACAGGAGAACCTCACCGACAAGCAGCGTGCCCGGATCGAGCGGGCCTTCGCCGTCCGCGAGGAGCACGACGCCGTCGACCTGGCCTGGCAGTGCGCCCAACAGCTGCGCTCCGCGTACAAGCAGACCGACAAGAGCGAGGGCCGCAAGATCGCCGAGCGCATCGTCGCCTCGTTCCCCTCCTGCCCGATCCCCGAGGTCGCCCGCCTGGGTCGGACCCTGCGCAGGTGGAAGGAAGCGTTCCTGGCCTACTTCACCACCGGCGCCACCAACGGCGGCACCGAGGCCATCAACGGCCTCATCGAGCTCCACCGGCGGATCGCGCGAGGACTGACGAACTTCGAGAACTACCGCCTCCGCATGCTCCTCATCGGCGGAGGGCTGAACCTATGACCCCACCCTCAAAGACGAAGAGCCGCTAATGCGACTCTGCCTCTGCAATCCGGGAAAGCGCTTGAGCGATCTGTGCGTCACGTCCTTGGGCCGCGTGCTGATAGCGCAGTGCGGCCTGAGGGGTGGAATGTCCAAGGCGAGCCATGAGCTCGGCCAGAGTGGCCCCGGTCTGGGCAGCCAAGACGGCTCCTGTGTGGCGCAGGTCGTGCCAGCGTAGGTCGGGTCTGCCGGCGGTCTCCCGCGCGCGGTAGAAGATCCGGTACAGGGTCGATGGTGCGAGATGCGAGTGGCCGTCGGCGGCTGGGAACAGGAGCGTCTCCCGTCCGCCGGTCGTGAGGCGCTCCAGGTGCTCGCTCAGCATCGGGACCAAGTGGGGCGGGATTGCGACGTCTCGGCTGCCCGCTGCCGATTTGGGCGTGCCCACGATGACCTGACCGCCGGTGCGGACTACGCCACGTCTGACGTGGATCACACCGGCCTCGAGGTCGATGTCCTTCTTGCGTAGCTCTATGAGCTCCCCGAACCGGAGTGCGCACCATGACGACAGCAGGACCATCGGGCGGTACTTCTCCGGTATCGCCTGGGTGATGGCCTCGAGCTCGGCGAGTGTCGCAGGGCGGATCTTCTTGGTGCGCTCGGTGCTCCCGGCCCCACGGATGTGGCAGGGGTTCGACGAGATCTTCTCGTCCGTGACCGCGGTCCCCAATATCGTCCGGAGCAGCCCGTACGCGTGCGCTCGGAGGGTAGGCCGAGCCTTGTCCAGCTGCATGTACCACTCGCGCACCATCTCGCTCGTCAATCGCGTCAAGGGCACGCTGCCGAGCTGGGGGAGGATATGTCGGTCAAGGAGTGAACGGTAATGACCGCTGGTACGCGGTTTCAGGTCCCGCTGCTCCATCCAGCGTTCGGAGTACTCGGCTAGCGTAGTGGTCTGCGCTGCCTGCTCGCGAGTGACCCTGAGCCTTGGTGCCACCCATTCATCCCTTGCGATGAGTCGATGCTCACCGGCGAGCCACATCTCGGCGTCGATCTTGGACTCGAAGGTGGTGGGGGCGCTGTGCAGAACTGTGTCGGGCCCGAAGTACCGTGCGCGGAAGCGGCCGCTAGGCAACTTGGCAATCTGCCCGAAGGCTCGGCGCTTCGGCACCTGCCCACCTCCGCCTGCGTGTCGTCTGCGTGTCGTTCAGAAGTGTACGCGTGTCGTTTCGTGTCCACTCCCGGCCAGCGTCACTGGACGGCGTATTCGCAGGTCAGGGGTGGGTTTGTAAGTGTCTGCACGGGTTCCCTGGATGCCCTGGAATCGGTTTCAAACCCAGTATCGCCCACCATTTTGAGAGGGCCTCTGAGCAGCGGAAACGCTGCGCTGAGGCCCTTCTCCATTCCTGGGCGTGCCAGATACGTGCCAGATTGATTCGGTCGAGGGGTTGTCGCCTGCCATGGTCATGGGACCCCCGGCGCGCCCGGCCGGTGGCGCGAGCGGGTCGTCGGTTGTGCTGACGGTGGCCAGGCTCCACCGGTACATCGACGGCAAGCCCGGCGAGCGACTCCTGGACGACCAGGCCACCCTCCGGAAGCAGATCGGGGGCCACCAGCGCGCCACGATCAGCCCCGAGGCCCGCACACTATCGTCGCCCTGGCCGCGGCCCGCCAGCACGGCCTCATCACAGCGGAGTCCGACCGGTGAGCACGACCCACCAGGCACGAGAACGGGGACGGGAACGCTACCCCCGGCCCGACCTGACGGAGACGATCCCGTCGCCTGCGGGCCTATTCCGAGGCGGGCGCCGACTGCCTGTACGCACCGCGCCTGGAGTCGGTCGACCAGGCTCGGGCGATCATCGAGGCGGTGGCCCCGGCGCCGGTCAACCTCCTCGTCAACGCGCCGTTCGTCACCGTCGCCGAGGCCGCCGAGCTCGGCGTGCGCCGGATCAACGTCGGCGGCACGCTCGCCCGCGCCGCCTGGGGCGGGTGGCTCCAGGCCGCGCGCGAGATCGCCGGCGACGTCACGTTCACCGGCTTCCGCGACCTGCCCGACGTCGAGGGTCTGCAACACCGGTAACTGGGCTCGTGCGCTCGTCCGGGTTCGTGTCGTCGCGTCGTGAGACGTAGGCGGCCACGTCGCGGTATGCCGCGGCGCACCTCATCCCACCTCATCGGTGGCCTCTTCCGGGGGCTCCGGCCCGGCCCTGGTCACCCGGTCGGTCCGGGCGGCCAGGGCGGCGCCCGAGGCCGAGGTGACGATCTCCCCGGGCCCGGTGAGCGTGCGGAGGTCGGTCGGCGCGGTTCCGGCGTAGGTGCGGGAGAGCACGCGGTAGGCGGGGGAGCGCAGCGCCAGCAGCGCGGTCGCGACCATGACGAGCCCGGCCGCGAGGAAGACCACCGCGATCCCCCGGGAGACGGGTGTGCCGACGCCGAGGAGAGGCTCCAGCATCTCCCGCCCTCGTGCGGACGCGGCATACGGGATGATCCACCGGTCGGCCAGGGGCGCGACGAGGAAGGCCGTCACGGGGGCGGCCGCCGTCTCCGCCGCCATCGCGAACCCGAAGACCCGCCCCTGACGCTCCAGCGGCACCACCCGTTGCAGCACCGTCTGCTCGGCCGCCTCCACAGCCGGGATGAGGGCCATGTAGAGCAGGATCCCCCCGGCGTAGAGCCACCACCACTCCCGGAGGGTGAAGGCGCTTCCCAGGACGCCCATGGCGACCACGCTGACCAGGAGGGTGCGCACCGGGTTGCGCCCGAGCCCCACCTTCGCGATCACCGCGCCACCGAGGATGAAGCCCAGGGACGTCACTCCCAGCACGGCGCCCCACACCTCGACGGGGAACATCTCCAGCCCGTAGGGGTCCATGAGAGCGATGTAGACCCCGCCGATGAAGTTGTTGAAGGTCGAGAACAGGATGAGCGACATCAGGCCGGCCTGGGCGAGGATGACCCGCAGGGATCCAGCCAGGTCGACCTGGCCGTGACCCTCCGCCCCGGTGGAGGCCGGCTCCCGCTCCTGCGGCATGCGCACGATCAGCAGGTGCCCGAGGCCGATCCCGACGACGACGGTCGCGAGCGCGAGCGTCCAGCCCATGCCGAGGAGACCCACGGAGAGCCCGGACAGGAAGCTCGTGGCCATGAAGGAGATGCCCTGGGCCGTGCCCACCAGGCCGTTGGCCCGGTCCCGTTGCCCGTCGGGGACCAGGATCGTCACGCACGTCGACAGGGCGATGTTGCGCATGTGCTCCACGATGGCGCCGAGCAGGACGAGCACGACCAGCAGCCAGAACCACGGCTGCCCAAGGTCGGTCATCGCCTCGTCCGGGACGACGCGGTAGAGCAGAGCTGCCCCGGTGAAGAAGACGAGCGTCACGATGGTGGACAGCCGCATCACGGTGATCTTGCGGAACCGGTCCACGACCGCGCCCAGCAGGATGCTGCTCACGGAGACGAAGAGCATGTAGGTGCCGCCGATGATGCCGGTGGCGAGCACCGACCTCGTCTCCAGGTAGGCCCAGAAGGTGAGGGCGAACCACAGGAAGCTGGTGGTCAGTCCGGCCACGGCGGTGTTGACGAGGAGGTGCAGGAAGGTGCGTCCCACGAAGGTCGTGCGGCCCATGCCCCAGTGTGACCCCCGGCACCGACGGACCGCACCGATGATCGCGGAGGAGGGACGTTTGTCGGTACCCGGTGCCATGCTGGAGGAGCTCCGGCCCGCCCGGGCCGGAGCCGACGGTCGATGACGACAGGAGCAGATCATGGCGCACGGTGACATCACCCACATCGACATCCCGGTGTCCGACCCCAGCGCCGCCACGGCGTTCTACAGCGGCCTCTTCGGCTGGCAGATCGCCGAGGCGCCGGGGTTCGAGGGCTACCCCATGTGGCAGGCACCCAACAAGATCAGCGGCGGTGGGCTCGCGCCCCGTGAGGGGGACTTCACCCAGCCCCGCTCCTACGTCGAGGTCGACTCGATCGAGCAGGTGCTGGGGAAGGTCGTCGAGCTGGGCGGGGAGGTGGTGATGGACAAGCAGCCGATCAGCGAGACGAGCTGGTGGGCGATCTTCCGCGACCCCGACAGCAACGTGATCGGCCTGTACGAGGGCACGACGGACGTGTGAGCGACCGGGCGGCTCACGTCCCGTCGAGGTCAGGGCGGGAGAAGCTGAACCGGGTGCAGTCGGTCGGGAACGAGAACCACGCCATCGCCCTGGACGGCGAGATGACGCGCAGCCCGCCGCCGTCAGGACCGGCCCACGCGTCGGGGGCGGGGGAGTAGCCGGCGGCGGCATACTTGCCGAAGGCCCGCGCCAGACGCCCACCCAGGTCGTCCGGCTCGGCCCGGGTGGCGTGCGACTCGCCCTCGACGATGACGACCTCCGTGCCGCTCTCGAGGGTGAGCGTCACAGCCGGGTTCCGCTCGACGTTGCGGGTGTGGACGGTGGTGGGTGCCCCGTCGTACCAGAAGCGCCCGTCCAGCCACACCCCCCACCGGGGGACGGAGTGGGGTCGGCCGTCCGGCCGGACGCTGCTGATCCAGTAGTGCAACGAGTCACGCAGCCTGCTCTCCACCTGCGCCCAGGTCAGCAGCCCCTCCGACGTCTCCGGTATGCCGTAGCCGTCGGGGAAGGTCGGGCGCGCCCCGCCGTGGGTGTGTCCATGACTCGACGGTAGACCCGGCCGCCGTCGGGCGGAACCCGGACGCGCGGTCTTGCCACGAGGTGCCGGCAGGGTGGATCGTGACTCATGGCCACGCGGAGGGGGCTCGTCATCGGGGCGAGCGGGTTCGTCGGATCGCACGTCACGCGGCAGCTCGTGGAGCGGGGGGACGACGTCCGCGTGCTGGTGCGCCCGACCAGCTCCACGGTGGCGTTCGACGACCTCCCGGTCGACGTGCGCCGGGCCGAGCTCACCGACGACGCCGCGCTGGTGGACGTGATGGCTGACCGGGAGGTCGTCTTCCACTGCGCCGTGGACGCACGGGCGTGGCTGCGCGACCCCGCGCCGCTGTTCCGCGCCAACGTCGAGGGGCTGAGGCACGTCCTCGAGGCCGCGGTCTCGTCCCGGGTGGAGCGGTTCGTCTACACCAGCACCGTGGGGACGTGCGCGGTACGACCGGGGCCACCGGTGACCGAGGACGAGCCGTGCAACTGGGCCCACCTCGGCGGACCCTACATCCGCGCCCGCCTCCAGGGGGAGGAGATGGTCCTTGCCTACGCCCGGGACCGCGGACTTCCCGCGGTGGTGATGTGCGTGGCCACGACCGTCGGACCTCGCGACCACCGCCCCACACCCCACGGACGGCTCATCGACGAGGCCTCGCGTGGTCGGATCCCCGTCTACGTCCGAGGGGCCGGGCTGGAGATGGTGGGGATCGAGGACGCCGCCCGCGCCCTGCTCCTGGCGGCGGAGCGGGGGCGGGTGGGGGAGCGGTACATCGTGTCCGAGCGGCTGGTCCCGGTGCAGGAGCTCTTCGTGATGGCGGCGCGCGCCGGCGGGGTGCGGCCGCCCCGCGTCGGTCTGCCGCTGAGCCTGATGAAGGGCGTCGGGGCGCTGGGCCCGGTGCTGGCGCTCCTGCTCCGGCGCGACCTCACCCTCACCCCGGCGACGGTGCGCATGATGCACATCTGGACCCCCCTGGACCACGGAAAGGCCGAGCGTGAGCTCGGGTGGCGACCGGCACCTCTGATGGAGTCGGTGCGCGGGGCGGTGGCGTTCGCCCGGGAGCAGGACCGCCGCGCCGGGTCTCACGGTCCTTCGGCCAGCAGCTCCGGGACCGTGACGAAGCCGTAGCCCCGCGCCTGGAGATCGTCGATCACACCGGGCAGCGCGTCGGCGTCCAGGGTCGAGCCGTCCTCCGGGTGCGCGCCGACGTGCATGAGCACCACCTGGCCGGGCCGCAGCGTGTCCAGGACGCGCTGGCGCACGACCGCCGTGGTGATCCCTGCCTCCGTGCCCTGCCAGCCCAGCGTGTCGACGGTCCACCGGACGGGGACGTAGCCGGCCAGGTTGACCACCTCGATGTCCAGCGCGGTGCGGTCGCCGAACGGGAAGCGGAACAGCGGGGCCGTCGCCGTGCCGGTGAGGGCGGAGATCGAGGCGTCGGCGGCGCTCAGCTCCGCGCGGATCTCCTCGTTCGTGGCCAGCGGGAAGGGGGGTGCGTGTCGCTGTGGTTGCCGACGGGGTGGCCGGCGGCGGCGATGGACCGCACCTGGTCGGGGTACGTGCGCGCGAACTGGCCGGTCACGAAGAAGGTGGCCGGCACCCCCTCGTCCGCCAGCGTGCCGAGGATGTCCTGGACCGCGCTGTCGGAGGCGCCGCCGTCGAAGGTGAGGGCGACGACCCGGCGTCCGGTCCCGAAGGCCTCGATGTCCATCCCCCACCAGAGGTCGACGAGGTCGGTGACGGGGGAGGGCGAGGTCCTGGGCGACGGAGCCGGGGCAGGGGGAGAGGGCTCAGGGGGAGTGGGGGTCGGGGTGGTCGGCGCAGGTGTCGTGGGGGAGGGGACGGTCGGGGCCGCCGTGGGACTCTCGCTCGCCGGAGGACCCGGCGTGGGAGCGGGGTCGGTGGTCGTGGTCCCCGGCGGTGAGGTGGTGGTCGGCGCGCTCGGGGGCGTCGGTGCCGAGGTGGTGGCGGCGGAGGTCGTCGGGGCCGCCTCGTCCGGCTCGTCCGTCCCGCACCCGGCGAGGAGCAGCACGATCGCCGCCCCGGCTGCCACCACCCGCGGCGGGCGGACGGTCCTGGGGCGCGGTGACGGCCTCGGGGTGCGCATCGTCGGCCACTCCTTCCGGACGAGCCTTCACCCGGTATGTCGCTCCCGGGCGCCGGAAGGTTCACCCGGGCTGGGTGGCGACGATCACTCCCGCAGGGCGGCGACGAGCTCGTCCTTGGTCATGCTCGAGCGCCCCTCGATCTCCAGCTCGGCCGCCCGGCGACGCAGCTCCTCGACGGTCCACTCCTCGTAGGCCTCGCTCTCCCCACCCCGGCGCGCGACCTCCTCGCGCGAGGTGCGCGCCGCCTCGTTGGAGATCGCCGCGGCCTTGGCCTTCGACATCCCTTCCTCGCGCAGCGCCTCATACATCTCCGGGTCCTTGATGCTGGAACCCGGCCGGTCGTCCTTCTTCTTCTCAGCCATGACCCCACTGTCGTCCCCGGCCGGCACGCCGTCCACCGCAGCGGCCCGCAGGGTGGGCGGCCCGCCCGTCGCACGGCATGATGGCTGGCATGGACGCACCCGTGGTGGTCGAGCAGCTGCACAAGTCCTTCGGCCGCACGCAGGCGCTCGACGGCCTCGACCTGAGGATGGAGCCGGGAGAGGTCCACGGTTTCCTCGGGCCGAACGGCTCCGGCAAGTCGACCACGATCCGGGTGCTGCTCGGCCTGCTCCGGCCGGACGCCGGCCGCGTCAGCCTCCTGGGCGGCGACCCCTGGCGGGAGGCCGCCGAGCTGCACCGGCGTCTCGCCTACGTCCCCGGCGACGTCGACCTGTGGCCGGGGCTCTCCGGCGGCGAGGTCATCGACCTGCTCGGCCGCCTCAGGGGAGGGCTGGACCCGTCCCGCCGGGCGCAGCTGCTGGAGGACTTCGAGCTCGACCCCTCGCGCAAGGCCCGCACCTACTCCAAGGGCAACCGGCAGAAGGTGGCCCTCGTGGCGGCCCTCGCCTCCGATGTCGAGCTCTACGTGATGGACGAGCCCACCGCCGGCCTGGACCCGCTCATGGAGCAGGTCTTCCAGCACTGGGTGCGGCGGCTGAGGCAGGACGGGCGCACCGTGCTGCTCAGCAGTCACATCCTTGCCGAGGTCGAGGCCCTGTGCGACCGGGTCAGCATCATCCGGGCCGGGCGCACCGTGCAGAGCGGCTCCCTCGCCGACCTGCGCCATCTCACCAGCCCCGCGGTCACGGCTCAGACCGACCGCCCGGCGGACGCCCTGGTGCAGGTCCCGGGTGTGAGCGACCTGCAGCTCGAAGACGGCCGGGTGCAGTTCAAGGTCGACACCGACCACCTCCAGGAGGCGGTCACCCAGCTCACCCATCTGGGTCTGCGCTCCCTGCAGGCCCACCCGCCCACCCTGGAGGAGCTCTTCCTCACGCAGTACGGCGACCGGCTCCCGGCCGCGGAGAACGAAGGAGACCCGGACAGCGACGCGACCGGTCCCGGGTGGACACCAGCGCATCCCGTGCGCTGAGGTGGGGCCGTGACTGGAACGCCCGGCCCGCCCCCGCCCGACTCCTCCACCTCCGCAGCGCCGGCGTCACCGTCGTGCTGGAGCTCGCCGACGGCCTGCTCCGGTGGTGCTGCACTGGGGCGCAGACCTCGGCGACCTGTCCCCGGCCGACCTCGAGGCGCTCGCCCGGGCCTCCCGGGCCGCCCGGGGGGACAGCCCGTTCGACGTCGCCGACCGGGTGCCGGTCCTGCCCGAGCACGCCCGCGCCTGGATCGGCCGCCCCGGGGTGGAGGGGTCGCGGCACGGCCGGGACTGGTCGCCGGCGTTCCGCACCACCGAGGAGCCACGGACGGGGACCCGGGCCGACGGCACCCAGCACGTCCTCACCCGCGCGGCCGACCCCGTGGCGGGCCTGTCCGTCGAGCACGAGCTGGAGCTGCATACCGGAGGTCTGCTGCGGCAACGGCTCACCCTCACCAACGACGCCTCCGCGCCCTACGCCGTCGGCGCCGTCCGCCTCACCCTGCCGGTCCCCGAGCGGGCGGGCGAGCTGCTCGACTTCACCGGCCGTCACACGATGGAGCGGGTGCCGCAGCGCGCCCCCTTCGGCGCCGGGGTGCACAGCCGGGAGGTGCGCACCGGACGCACCGGTCTGGACGCCGTCCACCTCCTGTGCGCGGGCGAGCCCGGCTTCAGCTTCCGCCACGGCCAGGTCTGGGCCGTCCACCTGGGGTGGAGCGGGAACCAGACGACCTACGCCGAGCGCCTGCACAACGGCGCGCGCCTCCTCGGCAGCGGCGAGCTGCTCGAGCACGGGGAGGTCGAGCTCGCGGCGGGCGCCGCCCTGACGACCCCCTGGATGTATGCAGCCCACGGGACCGGTCTGGACGAGGTCGCCGCCCGCTTCCACGCCTTCCAGCGGTCCCGCCCACACCATCCCTCGCGCCCGCGTCCCGTGACCCTCAACAGCTGGGAGGCCACCTACTTCGACCACTCCCTGGACCGGCTCACGGCGCTGGCCGACCGGGCCGCCCAGGTCGGCGCCGAGCGCTTCGTGCTCGACGACGGCTGGTTCGGCGGGCGGAGGGACGACACCTCCAGCCTCGGTGACTGGGTGGTCTCCGAGGAGGTCTGGCCCGGGGGTCTCGGCCCGCTGGTGGACCACGTGCGCTCCCTCGGTATGGAGTTCGGCCTGTGGGTCGAGCCGGAGATGGTGTCCGCCGACTCGGACCTGGCGCGGGCGCACCCGGAGTGGCTCTTCAGCGCCGGGGGTCGGCGCGGTCTGGAGTCACGCCAGCAGCACGTCCTCGACCTGGCGCACCCCGGCGCCTACGCCCACGTCCGCGACCAGCTGCGGGACCTGCTGCGCGAGTACGACATCGCCTACCTCAAGTGGGACCACAACCGTTATCTCAACGACGCCGGGCACACCCCGGACGGCGTCCCGGGCGTGCGCGAGCACACCCTGGCGGCCTACCGGCTCATGGACGAGCTCCTCGGGGTCTCGCCCGGGCTGGAGATCGAGTCGTGCGCGGGCGGCGGGGGCCGGGTGGACCTGGGGGTGCTGGGTCGGACCGTGCGCGTGTGGGCCTCGGACTGCATCGACCCCCTGGAGCGCCAGCAGATCCAGCGCGGGACCTTCCTGCTGGTGCCGCCCGAGCTGGTCGGCACCCATGTCGCCTCGGGCCGCTCGCACACCACCGGCCGGCGCCACGACCTGGCCTTCCGGGCCGCCACCGCCCTGTGGGGCCACCTTGGCATCGAGTGGGACCTGTCGGCGTGCACGAGCCAGGAGCTGGATGAGCTCGCCGCCTGGGTCGCCCTGCACAAGGAGCACCGGAGCCTGCTCCACACCGGCAGGGTCGTCAACGGCGACCACCACGACGACGCGACCTGGGTCAGCGGGGTGGTCGCGCAGGACGACTCGGAGGCGCTCTTCCACGTCGTGTCCGTCCGGCGGACGGTCACGACCGGCCCGGACCGGGTGCGGCTGCCCGGGCTCGACCCGGCGCGGCGCTACCGCCTCACGCTGCTGCGCCCCGGTGGACCGCGGTTGGAGGCGGGGCGCGGCGTGGTGCCGTGGGCGGTCGACGGGATCGCGCTGCCCGGCGCGGTCCTGGTCGAGCAGGGTCTCCCCGTGCAGCCCATGCACCCGGAGCACTCACAGGTGTGGCACGTCCGCGAGGAGCGCGGGGCATGACGGACCAGACCTGGGTGGCCCCGCCCGACGACGCCGAGGTCGTGGCCGGGCTCGGGAGATCGTTCGCGGACCTGTTCGGCGGGAAGCCGGACGGGGTCTGGGCGGCGCCCGGCCGGGTCAACCTGATCGGCGAGCACACCGACTACAACGGCGGCTGGTGCCTCCCCCTCGCGCTCGCGCACCGAACCTACGCGGCCGTCCGCCACCGGGGGGACGGTCACCTGCGGGTCGCCTCGCGTCAGATGTCCGGCCTCGGGTATGACGGTCCCGTCCCCGGGGTCCGCCCGCGCGATCCGGGCGGCTGGGTCGCCTACCTCGCGGGGGTGGTCGCCATCCTCGCGGAGCGCGCCGGGCCGGACCGCTGCGGCGTGGATGTGCTCGTGGACGGCCGGGTGCCGCTGGGGGCTGGGCTCTCGTCCTCGGCCGCGCTGTCCTGCTCGGTCGCCGTCGCCCTCCGCGACGTGGTGCCGGGGCTGGCGGACCTGGGGGACGCGGAGCTCGTGGACGTCTGCGTCCGTGCGGAGAACGCCTACGCCGGTGCCGCCACCGGGGGCATGGACCAGACCGTGTCGGTCCGTGCGGTGGACGAGCACCTACTGCTGCTGGACGCCCGGGACGGCACGGTCACCCCGGTCGCGTGGACCCTGCCCGAGCACGAGGTCCTCGTCGTCGACACCCGGGCCTCGCACTCGCTGGCCGACGGGCAGTATGCCGCGCGGCGGGCCACCTGCGAGGCCGCCGCGGCGGCGCTGGGGCTGTCCTCGCTGCGTGAGCTGGGCCCCGGGAACGTCCAGGACCCCGAGGTGGTGGCCCGGCTGGTCGGGGTCCCGCACGGCCGTGAGCGGGTGCGGCACGTCGTCACCGAGAACGAGCGCGTCCTCGACCTGGTGGCCGCGCTCCGGGAGCGCGACGCCCGGGCGGTGGGGGCGCTGATGACCGCCTCGCACCTTTCGCTGCGCGACGACTACGAGGTCTCGTGCCATGAGCTGGACCTCGCCGTCGACGCGGCGCTGGGGGCCGGCGCCGTCGGGGCGCGAATGACCGGAGGCGGGTTCGGGGGCTCGGCGATCGCCCTGGTCCGCCGCGACTCCGTCGACCGGGTCGCCGTTGCGGTGGCGTCGGCCTTCGCGGAGGCGGGCCTCACGGCACCGCACTTCCTGTCGGCCGTGCCGAGCCGACCGGCCGGCCGGGTGCGCTGAGCCGCCCCGGAGGCAGACCGGCCGCGCCGGCGCCCGACCTCAGCCCGCCGCCACCACCTCGGCCGCCTGACGAGCGATCTCCCACTCCTCGTTGGTCGGGATCACGAGCGCGGCCACCCGGCTGTCCGCCGTGCTCACCCTCCCGGTCTCCCCCCGGGGCAGGCCGGTGTTGGCGTCCTCGTCGAGCTCGACCCCGAGGAAGGCCACCCGCTGCAGCACCGCCGCGCGCAGCTCAGGCGTGTGCTCCCCGATGCCCGCGGTGAAGACGATCGCGTCCACGCCACCCAGGACGGCCACGAACGCACCCACGTAGCGCACCAGGCGGTGCACCATGACGTCGAAGGCGAGGAGCGCCTCGGGCTGCCCGGCCTCCCGCGCCGCCACCAGCTCCCGCATGTCGGCCGACCCGGACAGGGCGAGCAGGCCGGACTCCTTGGACAGCGCCCGGTCGAACGCCTCCAGCGTCAGCCCGCCGTTGCGCACGAGGTGGCCGGCGAGGCCGGGGTCCAGGTCACCGCCCCGGGTGCCCATGACCAGCCCCTCGAGCGGGGTGAGGCCCATGGAGGTGTCGACGGAGCGGCCCCCGTCGACGGCGGTGGCGCTGGCGCCGTTGCCCAGGTGGAGCACCACGGTGCGCACCTCCTCCAGGGGCCGGCCGAGCAGTTCGGCGGCCCGGCGCGAAACGTAGGCGTGGGAGGTGCCGTGGAAGCCGTAGCGCCGCACCCGCAGCTCCTCGCGCCACCGTGCGGGGACGGCGTAGGTGTAGGCCTCCGGGGGCATGGTCTGGTGGAAGGCGGTGTCGAAGACCGCCACCTGGGGCACGTCGGGGAAGATGCGACGGGTCGCCGCGATGCCCTGGAGGTTGCCGGGGTTGTGCAGGGGCGCCAGCGGGATGAGCCGCTCGATGGTGGCCAGGACGGCGTCCCCGACGAGGACCGGGTCGGCGAAGTCCGCGCCGCCGTGGACGACCCGGTGCCCCACGGCCACCAGGTCGGCCTCCGACAGGTCGGGGCCGTGCTCGGAGAAGGCCCTGGTCACCAGGGCGATCGCCTGCTCGTGGTCGGGGACGGGGCCCTCCTCGCGCCAGGTGCCCTGCGGCGTCGTGTGCGTGATCACCCCCGTGTCGAGGCCGATCCGCTCGACCAGGCCCTTGGCGGAGGAGACGCCCGTCGCGGGGTCGACCAGCTGGTACTTCACCGACGAGGAGCCCGCGTTGATGACGAGCACGGCCTGCTGCATACCCCTCAGCCCTTCGCCTGGATGCCGGTGATGGCCACCGTGTTGATGATGTCGCGGACGGTGGCACCGCGGGACAGGTCGTTGACGGGGGCGTTGAGGCCCTGGAGCACCGGTCCGACGGCGACGGCGGAGGCGCTGCGCTGCACCGCCTTGTAGGTGTTGTTGCCGGTGTTGAGGTCGGGGAAGATCAGCACCGTGGCCCGGCCCGCGACGGGGGAGTCCTTGAGCTTGGTGCGGGCGACACCGGGGTCGACGGCCGCGTCGTACTGGATCGGCCCCTCCACCAGCAGGTCGGGCTCGCGCTCCCGGACGATGGCGGTCGCCTCGCGCACCTTCTCGACGTCGGCGCCCGACCCGGACCCGCCGGTGCTGTAGGAGAGCATCGCGACGCGGGGGTCGACGCCGAACTGGGCGGCCGTGCGCGCCGAGGAGACGGCGATGTCGGCGAGCTGCTCGGCGGTCGGGTCGGGGTTGATCGCGCAGTCGCCGTAGACGAGCACCCGGTCGGCGAGGCACATGAAGAAGACGCTGCTGACGACGGAGACGTCCGGCGAGGTGCGGATGACCTCCAGCGCCGGCCGGATCGTGTGCGCCGTCGTGGTGATCGAGCCGGAGACCATCCCGTCGGCCTCACCGGCCCGGACCATGAGGGTCCCGAAGTAGGCCCCGTCGGTGACCAGGTCGTGGGCCTGCTCCAGGGTCATGCCCTTGTGGGCGCGCAGCTCGGCGTAGGTCCGGGCGAACCCGTCCCGCAGGGGGCTGGTGCGGGGGTCGACGACCTGTGCCGCGGAGAGGTTGAGACCCAGGGCCGCCGCCCGCTCCCGCACCTGGGCCTCGTCCCCGAGGAGGGTGAGGCGGGCCACCCGGCGGGAGAGCAGGGTGTCGGCGGCCCGGAGGATGCGGTCCTCGCCGCCCTCGGGGAGCACGATGTGGGCGTCGGCGGCACGCGCCCGCCCGACGAGCTGGTGCTCGAACATCAGCGGCGTCACGACCCGGTGACCGCCCGCCACGACCGGCCCACCCACGGGGTCCGCCTCGCCCAGCAGCGCGTCGACCTCGAGGTGCTGGTGGACCAGCGCGCGGGCGTGCTCGATCTTGCGACCCGAGCGGACCGTGATCCGCCCCGTCACCTCGTGCAGCGTCATGGCGGTCGTCATGGTGCCCGTGCCGCAGGAGATGACCGGCAGCTCGACGCCTAGGCCCTCGATCAGCCGGGCGATCTGCTCCGAGGGCCGGAAACCCCCGTTGAGCACGATGCCGGACAGTGCCGGGAAGGTGGAGGAGCGGTGCGCCAAGATCGAGGCCAGGAGCACCTCCTCCCGGTCGCCGGGGCAGATGAGGACGTTGCCCTCGCGCAACCGGTCGAGCACGTGGGGCATGGTCATCGCCGCCACGACCAGCCCGGTGCTCTCCCGGTCCAGCAGCGCCTCGTCGCCAGCGATCAGCTCCCCGTCGACCGAGGCCAGCAGGTCGCGCACCGAGGGGGCGGCCAGCAACGGGTCGTGGGGGGCGGTGAAGACCATCGGCACGGGCATGTCGTCGGCCGTGCCGTCGGCGTCGTCGCTCAGCCGGGTCTCGATGTCGTCCTGCACGTCCTCCACGAGCTCGGGGGGCACGCGGTTGACCACGACCGCCGCCACCTCGGCGTGCCGCACCCTGGCCTCGTGCACCCCCACCAGCACCGCGGTGGCGGTGTCCTCCACCTGCCGCCCGGCGGCGGGGACCACGAGCACGAGCCGGGCACCCAGGTGCGCGGCGATCGCGGCGTTGGTGGCGAACTCCGCCGGCGCGGGCACCCCGGTGAAGTCGGAGCCCACGACCAGCACCGTGTCGTGCTGGGCCGCGAAGGCGTGGAAGCGCTCGACGACCGTGCTGATCGCCGCCTCCGTCCGCAGGTTGACCTCGTCGTAGGTCACCCCGACGGCTTCCTCCGGCGCGGCGGGGGAGGTCGACAACGGGTGGAGCAGCTCGACGATGGGGTCGGGGCCGCGGTCCTGGACGATCGGGCGGAAGACACCGACCCGGCCGCCGCGGGCGCACAGCTCGGCCAGCAGGCCCACGGCGACGGCGGACTTGCCCGAGACGGACTCGGCGGACGCGACATACAGGGTGCGGGTCACGGGCCCCACGATATCGACGTCGTAGATTGCCCCCATGACCCCAGTCCCCCCTGTCCCCAGCCCCGCCCCGCACCAGGAGGTGCGGGTGTGGGTCGACGGCGAGCTGCTCGGTGAGCGGGCCACGGTGGCGGCGCTCGACCACGGCGTCACCGTCGGCGACGGGGTCTTCGAGACCTGCAAGGTGGTCGACGGCACGCCCTTCGCCCTGACCCGCCACCACGCCCGGATGGACCGCTCCCTCGCCGGCCTGGGTCTGGAGCCGCTGGACCGGGGCCGCGTGCAGGAGGGCATCGAGGCGGTCCTGTCCCAGGGGGGTATGCCGTTCGGCCGGCTCCGCTACACCGTCACCGCCGGCGTCGGGCCGCTCGGGAGCGACCGCACCCCTGGTGCCGCGACCTACCTGGTCACCGCCGTCGCGCAGCAGCCGCCGCCGCGGACCACGACGGTCGCGGTGGTCCCGTGGACGCGCAACGAGCGCGGCGCCATGGCGGGGGTGAAGTCGACCTCCTACGCCGAGAACGTCGTGGCGCTGGCCGCGGCCAAGGGTCGGGGTCACACCGAGGCGATCTTCGCCAACACCGCCGGGATGCTGTGCGAGGGCACCGGAAGCAACGTCTTCGTGGTCCACGACGGGGTCGTGCGGACCCCGTCCTTGCGTGGCGGGCCGCTGGCGGGGGTGACCCGGGCGCTGACCATCGAGTGGCTGCGCGAGGAGGGGGTGGAGGTGGTGGAGGAGGACCTGCCTCTGTCCGTGCTCGCCGACGCCGAGGAGGTGTGGGTCACGAGCAGCACCCGCGACGTCTGTGCCGTGACGCAGGTCGACGTGGTGCCGCCGGCCACGCTCCTGACCGGGGAGCAGGTCAGCGTCCCCGGGCTGCACCCCCGGACGCTGGGGGAGGAGCCCGGACCCTTGGCCCGGGTCGCCCAGGACGTCTTCGCCCGTCGGTGCGCGGAGGACCTCGACCCCTGAGCGACGCGCCGAGGGCGGAATTATGTTCTGCCCACGGGGCCGCGTAAGATCGGTAGCCGCGCCAGGCGCGATCCGGACGTGTAGCTCAGTTGGTTAGAGCGTTCGCTTCACACGCGAGAGGTCAGGGGTTCGAGTCCCTTCACGTCCACCCGACTGTTCCTCAGTCACGAGGCCCCTGGCCTGCGGAGACGCAGGCGAGGGGCCTTCTTTGTGTCGCGGGTGTGCCGCGAGCGTGTCGGATACGTGTCGGATGAGGACCGGAGACGGGCCCTCCCACGGGTCGCTGTCGAGTCGGCACTCCCGCCTCCGCCGGGTCCGGGCTCACGCGCCGCGGGGATTGCGATGGCGTTCGAGCTCAGCGAGTCCGCCCAACGACGCCGGCGCGCGGTCAACGGCCGCACCCCGCGACCGCTTCCGCGCCGGTGCGGTCTACGAGAAGAGCAGACTCGTCGCACGCAGCGGCCGCGCCCGATCTGAGGCAGGATGAGCAAGCCCGCCACCGAAGCCGTGCACCACGTCGAGTCGTGGGTGCCCGACATGGACCGCATCACCGCACAGGGGGCTGACTGCTCGGCCCGCTTGGACACGGCCGTTCCAAGGACTGGCCCGAGGCCTCAGCCGGAAGCGTGCCGAGATCTCACCGCCTGGCGACGGGGCCGAGCTCATCTCACACGGATGAATGAATGAAGTCACCCACAGGTCTGGATAGTTCCTCGAGGTCGCTGTACCGTCTGACGAGCGGCGTGGCGACTCGGAAGCAGTCGCGCGAGAAGGGGGTCCAGTGCAAATTTCTGGGAGACACATTCCCTCAGACACGGTGGGTCAGACCGACCACCGGGTGACGAGCACTGATGACACCGCGCTCTCGAACGTGGCGAGAGTTCGTTGGCCGTTGGCAACGGTAGGGCTTTCCCTGGTGCTGAGTGGGTGCGCGCCGAGTTCGGGAACGGGCCCCCAAGGGGTCAGTCCAGAGGTCGCTCCCATCACCCATGATGAGGAGCTGGAACGCCTCGCCGTCCAGTTCGGCCTGGGCCCGGAGGGTCTGCCCCAGGTGGACGTGGTGCGGGAGATCAGTCCCGAGGAGTCCAAAGAGGTGACTGCGGAGTGCATGACCGAGCAGGGCTTTCCGCCGGACCAGGGCGGAGGTCCGATGAGCTGGACCACCCCGGACGGGCAGCTGCTCGGGTTGAACACTGCTCTGTACGTCTGCCAGGCCAAGTACCCAGTGGCCCACCGGTATCGCGAGTCCCTGTCGAGGGAGCAGCTGGAGCTGGTGTACGACCATCAGGTGGAGGTCATGGTCCCCTGCATCCGTGGCCTGGGTTACGACGTGCCGGAGCCACCGACCCCTGAGCGGTTCCTGGAGCGGAACGGCACGTGGGAGGAGCTCGCGCAGCTGGAGCCGCAGGTGGTGCAGGACGCTACCCGGACGGGCCGCTGGGAGTCGTACCAGGACTTCCTGGACGCCTGCCCGCCCATGCCTCCACACGATGTGCTCTACGGAGACTGACGGCTGAGCCTGGGCAGCCGTGCATCGGCGACGCCACGGAGTTGCGGCACCTCAGTCCGTCAGCAAAGCCGGGGGGAAATCGGGGCAACTCGCAATCCAAGCATTCATATGCTCTAACGCATCATCTGCAACCGCAGCTTGGAGCTGCACCTGGAACGTTGACGCATCGACCCATTGAGGGCTATTCATAAAAGCTTCCTGAGATGGCATTTGACCCAACTCAATACCAAACTGCTCCTGCATACAGGGTATCCACACATCGCGTTGATGGCGATACACGACCAGCCAATCCTCGGGCGTTGCGTCCCTTGCGAAGTCGGACTCGAGTGGGTACCGGGCCCTACACATCTCATCGACCCTGAGGAAACCTCATCTTGGGTTTCGGTGAACGGCCCATACTCCAGACTCCCGTCCGGCGCCACCCCCGATGACGGGAAGCCCTCGTCCTCCAAGCAGGACGCAATTGCCGCGGGAAGGTCTTCCTGCGACACGGGTCGGACCACCACTCCCACCCCGGCGGGATTCTCAGTCCCAGAGGCCTCCGACGCCCCCACTCCGCCGTTGGCGGAACATCCGGCCAAGAGCAGAGCCGACAGTATCCACAACTCTCCCCTCATCACGCTGGGCGTGGTAGTAGCCATCTGCTGTCCTCCGTCCGCATAGACACTTCAAATGGTCATTCGCTGACATCGCGCCCCCGCCCTTGCACTACGCGGGTTGCTTTCCCGTGACGTTGCCTGGTCGCCCGGTGCGAGGTCTCAGGGGTAGAGCACCTCATCCGGCGGTCCGGCACAGACGCCGTACAGCGCTTCGTCCATGGTCGCGATGCGTCCAGCCTTGACGTCTGCCCCGGCCTGCTCGGCAACCCGCTCGGTCGGTAGCCATTGCGGGTTGGCGAGAAACGCCTCACGCGTGGGTATCTCGCCGACGTCCCACCCCTGCTGCTCGAAGCACGGCACCGTGTGCTGGACCCACCAGTCGTACAGGACCGAGACGCTCGGTGGTCAACGGCTGGGTGTACTTCTCCTCGACGGGGTACTGCTGCAAGCAGACGTAGTAGGCCAGGTTGAATGACTCCTGCTGGCCCGCAGGAATCTCGATGCCCTCGTCCGGTCCTGACTCGCTCCAACCGGCGTCCTGCAGGCACCCCGTGTACACCTCCTGCGACTCGCGAGGGGTGATATGCCGCACCGGGGCAACTTCGGGTGGTTCGGTAAGCCCAAGATCCGAAGCCAGGCGCGCCTTGTCAGCTCCACCATGCTGAGTGCTGGAAGCACTCGTCGAGTCGGCCAGGGGCTCTGCCGTCACCGGTTGGGTGGGCTGAGAGCAAGCCCCCAGGAACAGGCTCGAGGCCACGACAAGCATGGGCCGCCCCAGTACGGACATGAACGCCACCCTACTCACCCCGGCGAGACGGCGCTGACACGCTCGTCGCACCATGGTCCCACCTAGATCGGAGGGTATGGTTGCCGCCCGGGGGAGGGGGCCGTGATTCACGAGAGTAGGGACGGCAACCAGAGGGCGCCTCATGAACGAGGTCTGGCGGCGTCGGGCGGCGGCGGTGAGGTGCTCGCTCACTGTGGTGGCTCGTGGGACTCGATGGCTTCCATGGCGGTGATTAAGCGCCCAGGTTCTCTGCGCTTTCGCAACCCACCAACTACCTCTCCCGCGCCCTCCTCGAGGCCGGCGGATTTCGACCCTGATTACACCTGGATTGTGCAGAGGCCCCTTGACCCGGCGAGCAGTCGTCGGATACGGTCACGAAACGGTCCTTCAATATCTCGGGCTCAATGAGGAGAACACCATGAAGAGGTATCGCCAGACGAGGAACGCCATCGTCGCGGCCGCCGCTGCCGTGGCCCTCGGCATCTCGATCCCTCTGCCAGCTCTAGCAGACATTAAGACGGGTCCCACCGTGTACTGCCCCTCGGCACGACGGTTGGCGCCTACAGCAGCACATCGACTTCGGAAACCGCCCCTTCGTATCAGACCCATAGTATACCAGCACGAGAGGTGAGGTGCGTACGTACAGCACCTTTACCGCGCCCTCCATCCACTCTTCGTCGTCCCCCTTCCGCAATGCTTCCACGCGGTGGTCATCGGATCGAACTATGTCAACTGGAGCAACCGCTGCGACTGATTCTGTGATGTTCCGCCCTTGTCCACGCGGTGGCTACGTCCTTGACGGTAGCAGTGGCGCTGGGGGCCTGTTCTGGGGCTGGGGTTAGCGCGGTCGACAGCCGTCGGAGTCTCCCGTCGCCATCGAGTCGGAATCTGCGGGGGTGTCGGCTACTGCGGCCACTGCGGACCTCCCAGAAGGGGTTCCGTCCAGCTACCACACGGACATGGCCGCGATCGCCGAGTCGATGGGCCTGGAGATCCGCCAGAGGTCACCCCCGAGCGGGCGGTCACCCCGGCGGATGTTGACGCCACCATGGTGGAGTGCCTTGCTGAGTTCGGATTCCAGGCTGAGTTGACCCCCTCGGGTGGTTACAACTTCGGTTACCACGTCTCGCAGGAGGATGCCGCCGTGCGTGCCGAGTACACCTGTATGGGCCGATATCCCATGGCGGCGCAGTACCGCGAACCGCTGACGGAGCAGCAGTTGAGGGTCTACTACGATTGGCACGTGGACGAGATCTTCCCCTGCATGGTGGACCTGGGGCACCCGGTCCCGGAGCCGCCGAGTTGGGAGGTCTACCGCAGCGAACGGGCTGGCGGCGGAAATCCGTTCTTTTTCGAGAATGCCCTGGATCAGACGACGCTCGTCAAGGATTTACAGGACATCATGACCAACTGCACTTACGTTCCGCCAGACGAGCTTCTCTATCCCCAAGAGTGACCCTTTCCGACGTCACCGTTCGCCGGCGAGCAGCGTGTCGCCGCCGAAGAGGACGGCCGCCCGGCTCGGGCTGGACCCGCCCAGAAGGGCCCGCGCGCGGCGCGGCCCGTGGCCAGCGCGAGGCCACCGCAGCCCTGAGGCCAGTTCCGGCGTGTGGCACCAGGGGGGCAGTTGCCTGCCTTGCACTCGACACCAACAAGCCAATTCGGGAGCGTAGGGACCATCACCTGGCTCTCGCCGCTGGAGCGCCGAGGTGCTCACGCGGAGGGCGTTGTCAGTGACGGCGTGGATCATGGCCTCTTGCCAGACCGCACGGGGGAGCGTACAGTTCTCTGTACAGGAGGTCATGCATGAAGACTATGAGCTACACCGAGTCGCGAGCTCGTTACGCAGAAGTGCTGGACGGGGTCACCAACGACCGTGAAGAGGTCGTCATCACGCGCGCGGGCCACGAGCCGGTCGTCATCGTCTCCCTGGCGGACTACGAGTCGCTGCGCGAGACGGCCTATCTGATGCGCTCACCCACCAACGCGCGTCGGCTGCTGGACGCCATGGAGCGGCTGGAGGCTGGCCGGGGGCAGTTGCGCGAGCTGGTCGAGACGGACTGACCGAGTGCTGCTGGTCTGGGACGAGAACGCCTGGGAGGACTACCTTTGGTGGCAGGCGCAGGACCGCAAGGTGCTCAAACGCATCAACCTGCTTCTGAAGGACGTCCAGCGCAACGGCAACGAGGGGATCGGCAAGCCTGAGGCGCTCAAGCACGACTTTGCCGGCTACTGGTCGCGCCGCATCACCGACGAGCACCGACTCGTGTACAAGATCGCCGGGCCGAGATCCGAGTCGCCGCTTGCCGCTACCACTACGGATAGGCACCGATCGGGCAAGAGCGGATGCCTCGGCGGGCGGAGCGAAACCTGGAGCGACACACACGACGGGCCAGGCGCACCCCCCACCCCGAGCCGGGGCCAGGGTTGACCCGCGCGTTCCCATCCCATAGTGTCGCGCTCTGACGCTGCCATCGTGGGCAACCGTCACCTGGACTAGGGAGGCATCATGCAGGGACAGGGCGGAAGATCGTAGGATCACTTCTGGGGGGATTACTTGTCGTAGGTTTAGCTATTCCAGCATTCGCTGCGCAGAAGGATGGGTACCTCTATCGGATCGACTGCATACAGCCGTCAGACCCCTGGGTGCAGGCCCGGACCTCGGGGACTACCCAGGTGAAAGGCCCGGGACAGAACTTCTATAGAGAGTTTGTCAACGGCACGCAGTATCAGACGCGATATGTGTACGGAACGTACAATGGCGGTTACTGGCATGTGACGACGCCGGCGAATCTCGACTCCAGCAACACGCGTGGCATCTGCCGCAATCCGTGATCGCCAGTGAAACTGAGAACGGCGATATTGGGTGCTGCCGCTCTCCCACTGCTTCTGGGAGCTTGTCTTGCTGGTCCAGAAGGTTCGGGGGAAGCTGGCGCGAACGCCCCTGTCCGCTCCACTGAGGTGAGCAGTGCAGACACTGCTTCCGCACCGGCGCCCGCTACGTCACCCGCGCACGGAGCCGCGCCGAGCGCTCCGGCCGCCCGGCCACGTAATCTGGAGGATCTACAGCGGGCCTGGCTTCAGACCAAGGGCGAATGCCTGCGGGAGGCAGGATTTAGGGCGCAGATGGCTGGGGACGGGCTCGACATTTGGGACCCGCCTCCGGAGCAGCGGGCTGCTTTCGAGAGGCCATCCAGGCGTGCGAAGCCGAGGCGGGCCAGTCCCGGGTGGCGATCCGATGACGCGGGAGGAGCTCGGCACCCTTTATGATCTTCAGCTCCAGGCGAGGGAATGCTTGTTGGCGGGGGGATACCCGGTGACCGATCCAAGCAGTCGTGAGATCTTTATTAGTTTGTACCTCGCGATGTACGAAGGTGGCACCGATATCCAACCTCCGTGGTTCGCCCACGAGGCGACCGATGCCTCGGGAGACCTCTCCGCGCGGGAAGCCTGCCCTGAACCGACCATGGCCGACGTGTACAGGGCGAACGCCTGACCTCCGCTGCCCACCAGGATCAGTTGGACTGGGCGTCTCGAGGCTACCCGTCCTGGCGTCGCCCGCGAATAACCCGGTGCAAGAATTGCGTTCGGAAAGCCCGGTCCGCGGGTCGCGGGCTTACGCAGACCAGGACTGGAGACTCTGCGTATCCGAGTTGGTCGTATCCCCCTGATGAGGGCCCCTCCCGGACGGGCAGATCTTGGAGCCAGTGGAGTCCACCAGAGTGGTGTACGACGACCACGGTGGTGAGTGTGTCCTGCTGATGTAGGCGCGGTCACCGCGTGATCCTTCGAGTGAACCTTCCACAGCACTCTCGAACGGAGCATCACGATGACCGCTCTCCCAGTATCGATCCTGAGGTCTTCCTGCACGAGCAGCTCGCGCAGGCGAGCCCGGACCTGATGCGGCACCTGCTGCAGTCCTTCATCAACACGCTGCTCTCGGGGCAGGCCGACGCGGTCTGCGGCGCCGACTACGGCACCCGCAGCACCGAGCGGACCAACCGGCGTAACGGGTACCGGCACCGCGACCTGGACACGCGTGTGGGCACCCTGGACGTGGCGATCCCCAAGCTGCGCGAGGGATCCTTCTTCCCCGAGTGGCTGCTCGAGCGTCGTAAGCGGGCCGAGGCCGCGCTGACCACGGTGGTCGCGACCTGCTACCTGCTCGGGGTCTCCACCCGGCGGATGGACAAGCTGGTCACCGCGCTGGGCATCACCGGCCTGTCCAAGTCGCAGGTGTCGGTGATGGCGGCCGAGCTCGACGAGCACGTGGAGTCCTTCCGCACCCGGCCCCTGGACGCCGGCCCGTACACGTTCGTGGCCGTCGACGCGCTCGTGCTCAAGGTGCGTGAGGGCGGGCGCGTGGTCAAGGTGTCCGCGCTGGTGGCCACCGGCGTCAACGCCGAGGGCTACCGGGAGATCCTGGGCATCCAGGTCGCCACCGGGGAGACCACGGCCTCCTGGCTGGGCTTCTTGCGCGACCTCGTCGCCCGCGGCCTCACCGCGGCCGGGCCGGTCGGACTGGTCACCTCCGACGCCCACGCCGGCCTGGTCGAGGCCATCGGCGCGACCCTGCCCGGGACCGCGTGGCAGCGGTGCCGCACCCACTACGCAGCCAACCTCATGGCCGCCACGCCCAAGTCGTCCTGGCCGTGGGTCAAGGCGCTGCTGCACAGCGTGTACGACCAGCCCGACGCGCCAGCTGTGCAGGCCCAGTTCGACCGGGTGTTGGACACCCTGGCCGGCAAGCTGCCCGCGGTCGCTGAGCATCTCGAGGATGCCCGTGCCGACATTCTGGCGTTCACCGCCTTCCCCAAGGAGGTGTGGCGCCAGATCTGGTCGAACAACCCCCAGGAGCGCCTCAACCGCGAGATCCGGCGGCGGACCGACGTCGTGGGCATCTTCCCGCACCGTGAGGCAATCATCCGCCTCGTCGGCGCCGTCCTGGCCGAGCAGCACGACGCCTGGGCCGAGCAGCGCCGTTACATCGGCATCGATGTCCTTACCCGCTGCCGACACTCCCTGGCACCCACCACCACCGGACAGGAGGAAACCGCTGCTACCATCCCCGCACTGACGGCCTGATCAACCCCACCCAGGGATCACGGTCGTACACCACTCCACCGGACTTGACCAATCTCCCGGAAGATCACGTGCATAACAAGCAGTAGCGGATGATTCATGTGTCCTTCAGCTGGAGCGTGGCGTGCCCCTAGGATCAGGTCATGTTGAGGAGTAGGTCAGTAGTTGGTTGATCAGTGTGACCAACCCAGCACGCGAACAACAGCAACCGATTAGCGGCTGGTCTGCTGAGGTTGCGTGACGGCGCCCAGAGGGCAACCCCACCGGCAGTGAGCCGATGTTGGGGCTACCGGGGCCTGGTCAACTGGGCCGCGAGGGTACCCGCCGCGAGGCCAAGGCTGGCACCCCGTGGCATGGAGCTGGACCCTCGATACTCGACAAAAGCCTTGAACGGGGGAGTACGTCTACTCATCACCGCTGAAGAGAAGGTCGTCCCCGGGGGACGCGGGACACCGCTGGAAGACGTCGTTGGTCGGCGTCCCGTCCACATCGAAGTACGGCATCCAGTGCCGATCGCTCGTGCTGGCGTCATGAAGCCACACCGCCCGAGAAGGTGGTTCGATGAGATACCCCTCCGCCTGTAGGCAGGGAGTGAGATCGTCTACGTAGTAGTCATACAGTCGTCCAAGTTGATCGTCGTCCAGTGGCCGAAGGTATTGCGCGAGCGGCGGGTAGGAAGCCCAGCACACATACCACGACTCGTTCAGCGCGGGCATCTGATGATCAGGGACAGAAGCCATGACCCCGCCGTCCGGGTCAACCTCGACGGGCCAGCCTCGGTCCTCCATGCACGTCGCTACCAAGTCTGACTGCTCCGCTGGGGCGACCCTGCGGATCACCGCGACGACAGGCGGCTCGCTCAGCCCGTGGAGCTCGGCTAGGCCGCTGCGGTACTGCTCAAGAAATCCTGCATCGGACTCAGGTGCACCCCTAGTAGCTGGATGCTGGGTGTGAGCCCCACGGTCCTGGTCACGAACTGGTGACCGGTCGGCCTCCCAGCGGGCATCCGCCCGTTCGGTGCTCAGGCCTGAGCAGCCAGACAGGAGCAACGTGAAGGCGCAGAGAGCGGCAGCGCCAGTGGAAAGTTTAGAGGCAGCCAGCATAGACAGAGTAGACGTCAATGCTCGCGTATGCCTGCCCTCCAGAGATCCACACACGATCGACATCTTGGAATGCGTTGTTGCGGTATGTCGAACTGTACGGAAATGTCTTTGACGTCGTAATCATGTGACCCCAGTGTTCTTTCTTGGCCGACCCCTTGTCGTATCCAGCGGTATAGACATTGCTGTTCGGGCACGATCTTTGTCCAAAGCCCCATGTATCGGCGTGCACCGTGACCGCACCTCCGACGGCGAGTGCTCCAACCAGCGTCAGTGTCAGCACGCTCCGCGCACAAGACCGCCTCATCTTCGTCGTCTCCTCAGGTGTGGGATTTTCCCCATCATGGGGGGGTGGTCCCGGTGTTGTCAAGGATGCCGTGCCCTTGCGCAAGGCTTGAGGGAATGATGCACTTGCCAATGCCGAGCCATCATCCGGATAGCGAGGAGGGTCATTCCGACATCCTCAAACGGCGAAGTCGCGATGTACGCACCTCCGCGCGCCCCGATCACCCACATATCCCTGATGGGTGCGCGCTCATCGGCGGTACAGCGATGTATCGACCACGCACTTCCGCCTCTCTCGTGTGACTGACGTTGGTCACAGCGAAGGACCAGACGGGGGCCTGGTAGCGCCGTCATGGTGTCGTTGACGCTCGGCTCGTCGCTGACTGGCTTGGAGCCCGTCGCGCGCGGCGTTTGCGGTGGGCGTGGAGGCGACCGGTGACGGCACCGCCAGCCGGTGGATGAGCCGAGTCTGGTGCCTGGCTGCCTGGGGTTCCTTGATGGGCGGACCTGTCGGGCTCGGCTCGGTGGGTGGGATGTCGTGGGCGGCGCGCCAGACGGCGAGGTCGCCGATGAGCTGGCCGTCGACGTCCGGGGGCAGGGTTCGCTGCCAGGGCACCCGGTCGGACGCACCCGCCCGCTGGGCTTCGTCGGCGACGCGCTGCTTGAGGTGGTCGATCCGCTGGGTGAGCCGGTCGAGGTAGGCGCTCGTGCCTGGCTGGTGTCGTAGGGCGGGTGGGATGTCGGGCAGCCACGGCAGTGGCGCATCCCGGTGCGCGGGTGGGGTGGCGCCTGCGATGCGCCAGGTGAGGGCGGCGGCGGGGTCGTCGGCCTTGGTGAGGGACTGCGTGCCGCGGTACCAGGTGGCCTGCTCGATCACGGGGCGGGGCGGGGTCCCGTCGACCCAGTGCAGCGCGAGCTGGCCCCGCAGGTGCGGGTAGGCCGGTTGCCCCGTGAGACCGGGCATCCACTTCTCTAGCGCGTCGTCCAACGCCGCCATCCGTTCGTGTCCGAGGTGGTGCTGGGCCAAGACGGGTAGGGCGTCCTGATAGGCCAGCACCGCCTGGCGCAGCAGGAGGGTGGCGTCACCGTGCTCGACGGTCTTGGCCGACTGTGTGCGGCCGTCGCGGGCGAGGATGTCGGTGAGCACCTGTCGCGGCTCCATGTTCGTGACCGGGACCTCGGGGCCGACACTGTCCAGCGAGGGGGTGGGCGTGGCCAGGTAGAGGTGGTTGGCCTGCCGGCCGCGCGAAAGGGCGACGTACAGGCCCTGACGGCTCTCGGTTCCGGTGAGGACGGTGTGGGTGGTGTCGACGGTGGCGCCCTGGGCGCCGTGGATGGTGCTGGCGTACCCCAGCTGGACGTGCTCGGACACGTACCCGGCCGGCAGGGTGACGTGAGGCCGCGTGCACTGACTGCCGCCGCGGTAACGTTCGACCGTCATGGTGCCGTCGGGATGGAAGGCGAGGAGACGCCATCGGTCACCGTTCTTGACCCAGGACCCGTTGCCGGTCCGCAGCGTGCGGTCGTTGCGGCGGGTGATCACGGTGTCGCCGGCACTGGCGCGGGTGCCGTCAGCCAGGGCCACCTCACGTCCGGGCGGCTGTCCCGTGTTGTCGAGGCGGTCCTGGCGGGCGCGCTGGTTGAGGTCACGGACGGTCTCCCGGGTGGCTGCCAGCAGCAGGCTGGACAACCCAGCGCGCTGGTCGGCCTTCCAGGCGGCGAACGCCGCCTCCATCACGTCCCCGGTGTCTCCGGTGTGGACGCGGTCGTAGTCGAGGTAGTGGTCCAGGGCGGCGGGGTCACCGTCGCGGACGCCGAGGGTGGCCGCGCCCTCGACGGGATCGGTGAACCGGTGCAGCTCGGTCAGCGTGGCGGTGGTGCCGTGCGCGTGGCCCTGCTCGGCCAGGTCGCGGAAGATCCCGCCGGCGGCCACGGCCGACAGCTGCTGGTCGTCCCCGACGAGGCGGACGCTGCCGCCGGCGTCGACGACGTGCCGGACCACGGCCGCCAGGTCGCGGGTGCCCGCCATGCCCGCCTCGTCGATCAGCACCAAGGTTCGGGGGCCGACTGCTCCGCCGACGGTGGTCGGTGGCCGAGCGTCGGTTGACGCCCCTGCCCGGGAGTTGGTGGTCTGGTGGAGGTGCTTGGCGAGGGTGTCGGCGGGGATGCCGGTGGCGCGGCCGAGCTCGTCGGCTGCGACCGCGGTGGGCGCCAGCCCGAGGACGGTCCCGCCGGAGGCCTCCCAGGCCCGGGCGAGCACGCGCAGCGCGGCGGTCTTGCCGGCGCCGGCCGGGGCCAGGGCGACCTGAACCCGGCACCCGCTCGTGGCCAGGGTGCGGACCATCGCCGTCTGCGAACGGTCCAGGCTCGGACCGTCCGCAGACTGGGCGGCCAGGACGGTCTCGACCACGTTCGGGTCGGCCTGGCGGCCGTCGCGGCGCAGCCCCAGGGTGAGTAGCTCGTCCTCGGCGGCCAGGATCGCGCGGGAGGTGTAGGCCTGGCTGCCGTGCACGATGTGGGCGGACTGTCCGTCCGGGCGGCGCAGAACCTCCGGCTCGCCCAGCTTCGGCGGCACACCGACCGGTACTGAGAAGCCCTGCAGCACCCACTTCTCGACCTCATGGGCGTGCTCCTCGAGCCTGTCCAGGGGCACCTGGGCGGTGCGGAGCTGGCGCAGCGTCTCTGCGCGCACGTGCCACACCTGCCACGTCGCCCGCGACCCCTCCAGCACCGACAGGACTCGGGCGGCGAGCACTTGGGGGCGCACGCCCCCACCCCGCCCCGGGCAGAGGCGCCCCTGCTGCGTCTCCACCCGCTGACCTGCGGCAATGGGCTCGTCTCCACCACGCTCCCGGGTGCGTCTCCACCCCGCCCCCACCGCGCTCTCGACGACCTCCTCCGGGCTTCGTCCTGCGGTGGCAAGTGCGGCGTTCGCCTGCTGCCGCCAGGTGACGCGCTGCTCGGCCTCGGAGCGGGGTTCGTGCTTGCCGGGCCGGGTCTCCAGGTTCGCCTGCTGCGCCAGGGCCAATGACTCGACGGTCGTGGGGGTCCGGCCGTGGTCGGCCCGGAAGGTGGCGGCGAGCTCGCGCTGCCGGACCTGGATCGCCTGCCGCCTCGACGACCAGGCACTGAGCAGGGCCGGGTCGATGCCGTCGATCTCCCGCACCGTCCGCTTGCCCTCCGGTGAGGGGCGGTCGACGAAGGAGACCCCGAGCCGGTCGACGAGGCCGGCCTCCAGGTGCGTGTTGTAATGCTCGGAGGCCATCACCTTCGCCTTGAACAGCATCCGCCCGTCCAGGGTCAACCACCGCCCGCCCTCCTCCGGCAGGGACTGGACCTTGTTTGAGACGACCACGTGGGTGTGCAGGTCCGGATCCCCGGTGCGGGAGTCGCGATGGTCGAAAGCCGCCGCCACCAGCCCGGTGACAGGAACCTGGCGGATGCCGCCCTTACCGACCCGGGTGAACGCCACCTCGCGCTCAAGCATCGCCAGCGTCGCGCGGACCGCATCCTGGTGCGCGGCCTCCACCTGTGCCGCGACGTCGGCCGGGGCGAGGGCCCACAGCGCCGAGACCGACTTCACCGGCGAGAACGTCAGGTCGAACCCCGCCACCGGCACCTGCGCCGGCCGCGACGCCTTGACGATAAACTTCGTGAGCTCGGCCTCGTCGACGGGGGCACGGCCGTGCCGCTGCTCGAACGCCTCCCGGGCGACCTGGGTGCGGATCCGCGCCCGCTCCTGCGCCGGGATGGGGGCGTTCCACGCCAGCCCGCGGGAGGTGTTGTGCTCGCTGAACGCGCGGGCCGTCACCTGCCGCAGAGACGTGGCGCCGAAGGTCGGGAACGCTCGCCCCAACGCGCCCCAGCCACGCTCGGCCGCCTCGCGCTCGCCGGAGCGTGGGTGGCGGCCCTCCCCGAACAACAGCTTCATCTGCTCCTCGGTGACCACGTCCCCGACGTTCAAGTCGAGGCTGCCCAGGCCGGTGCCCAGCCACCGCCCGGGCGCCTCGCCCTTCTCCTCGTAGTAGGACGCCAGCCCGGCCTGCCGCTTCTCCGTGGAATCGTGCACGGCGACCTGACGTGTCAGGTAGGTGTACCCGGACCCGGCCGAGAGCTTGTGCATCGTCATCATTTCCACCCCTAAAGCGGACGAGCGCACGCCTGGGTCTCACCCGCGAGCCGAGTGCAGTAGGTGTGTTCTTCGTCTTCGGCTCGACGCTCAGGTCGGCTGCGGGCTCATGTCGTGACGTCGCGGCTGGGGCGGCGCGAGGGGAAGGCGCGCGTCTGGCGGTCGCGGAGGGAGGCGATCAGGTCGGCTGGGCTGACGGTGATGGTTGACGCGCAGTCCATGTCGGTGCGCGGGGGTCCGTGTGATGAGAGTCGGAGCAGATCGATCAGCTGCTGGTTCCCGTTCGGACGGCTATTCGGCCTTGACGTGACGCAGTGGCGTCACGGTGCCGGCGGCTCGTAGCCGGTCGATCTGAGCCTGCAGCCTATCGGCGATGGCGCGGTCGCGTTCGGCGGTCGCCGCCTGGTAGCGCAGCGCCATCGTCGGCGTGGTGTGCCCGAGTCGGTGCTGCATCTCCCGCACGGTTGCCCCCGACTGCGCCCCCAATGTGGCGGCAGTCCTACGTAGGTCGTGCCAGTGAAGTTCCGGCTTGCCGACGACCTCCCGGGCGGCATAGAAGCCGTAGGCACGCTTCCTGTAGTCCTTCCCGCCGCGGTGCTCGACGCGTTCCTCGCGCCCGTACAGCGCCGAGGGGGCGAGCAACTCACCGTCCCGGCCCGGGAAGACGAGCGCTTCACGGCCCCGGACGGGATGCGCCGCCAGGTGATCCCGCAGCGCGTCCACCACCAGTGCCGGCATGGCCACCTCACGCTTGCCGGCAGGGGTCTTCGGGGCGTTCGTGGTCTTGGCCCCTCCGGCACGGACGGCGGTCCTCGCGACGGACACCACGCCTGACTCCAGGTCGACGTCTCGTCGGCGCAGGGCAACGGCCTCGCCGAAGCGCAGCCCGCACAGTCCGCACAGCAGCGTCAGGGCACGATGCTGGGGTGGCATGGCGTCAGCCAGGGCCAGCAGCTCCGCCAGGGTGAGCACCTCGGGCTCTCGTGCGACCGTGGTGCGCCCTCCGGCCTTGATGCGGCAGGGGTTGCGCATGATCAGCTCGTCCTGCTCCGCCTGCGCCATCACGGCGCCTAGGACCTGGTAAGCGTGGGCGCGCGCGGTCGGGGTCCGCTCGCCGTAGGACTGGAACCACGAACGGATCAGGCTCGCCGAGATCTCCGTCAGGGGGGTGCCACCGAAGGCGGGCACGAGATGGCGCTCTATGGCCGTCCGGTAGCTGGCGCGTGTCGTGGCCCTCAGGTCGTGGCGGCCGGCCAGCCATCCCCGGGCGTAGGGGGCGAAGACGCTGCGTCGACGCTCCAGCTCGGCCAGCTCGGCGGCGCGCAGTCTTGACGCAGGCGGCGTCCAGGTGCCCGCGCTGATGAGTCGTCGTTCGTCGGTGAGCCAGGCCTCGGCGTCCATCCGGGTGTCGAAGGTGCTCGGGGCGTTGTGGAGCACGGTGTCCGGCCCGGTGTAACGAGCCCGGTACCGCTTGCTCGGCAGTCGGGTGATCTGACCGAACGACCGCTTGCCCATGTGCCCCTCCGGCCCTGTCGTGTCGGATACGTGTCGGATGAGAGGCTACCAGTGCCCACTTCTGCCCTCCCGTGTCGTCCACTTCTCTGAGGTATAAATGCAGGTCAAACGGGCTTTACTCAGGTGGGGACGTGAAAGACACGCAGAGCGCGACACGCCGCGGATTCTTTTTCGAGTCCCTTCACGTCCACCCTACGCACAAGGCTCGAACCCTTGCCAACGGAAACGTTGGTCGAGGTTCGGGCCTTGTTCACGTCTGCGGCCCAGGTCAGAGCGTTGGCGTTGACCTGCGGATCGAGGAGCATCTCGAAGGGCCGGTTGTGCTCGACGCGCAGCTCGTCGTCCTCGTCGATGAAGACCTTGGTGAAGAACGCCTGGTTGCACAGGCGCCGGTTGGTGTCGTCGCACCTGCGGTAGATGTCGGCGCAGTCGGCGAGCAAGCCGAGCGCGTCGTCGAGGTGGGAGCGGGCGTCTGCGTAGTCACCGAAATGGGCGTCGATGCGACGGGTCACCTGGTCTAGCTCGGCGACGATGCGGTCCTGCTCGCGCTTGAGCACGGAGAGCGGGATCGCGTCTGCGTAGTGCGCCTGCATGAGGCGGTCCTGCTCGCCTTCGAGCCGGTCGCGGTTGGTGGTGAGGCGTTCCAGTTCCTCGGTTTCGGCGGCCATGAGCCGGTCGAACTCGTGGTGGAGCATCCCCGCGAGCGCGTCCTGCTGGGCGGGCGTGATCTGGACGCGGGTGTAGTAATCCTCGACGAGCTTTTCGACGTCCTCTATGAGCATCGCCTGGCGCGTGCAGTCGGTGCGCTTGGAGTGCCGACCGGAGCACACGAAGTAGCAGTACACGTTCCCGTGACGGTTCTTCGCGTTGGACACGATGAGCCGGGAGCCGCACTGGCCGCAGTGGATGGTGCCTTTGAGGTAGTGGCCGTGGACTTGGGTTGCCTCGACGGCGCACTGGTGCGCGGTGAGCACGGACTGGACCTGATACCAGACCTCGGCAGGCACGAGCGCTGGGTGGTTGCCCTTGTAGCGGGTGCCTCGATAGATGACATCGCCCTTGTAGTACGGGTTTGTCAGGAGCCGATGGATGGTGGACACAGCCAGCGGTTTCGCCGGCCGCTTCGGCGTGGGCAGGCTGCGCAGCCCGCGCGAGGTGAGCTCGTCGTGCAGCTGGCTGACACTCCAGTTGCCCGACGCGTACGCCTTGAACGCCCACTCGATCATCGGTGCCCGCTCCGGATCGAGTTCGATGGTGCGGACTTCGCGCCCGAGCTCATCGCGCTTGCGGACGTTCAGGTACCCGATGGGCGCGCGCCCGTTCGTGCCGCCGCCAATGGCCTTCTGGGTCATACCCTTGGCGACCTCGGTGGCGAGGTTGCGGGAGTAGAACTCGGCGATGGTGGACATGATGCCGTGCAGCAGCATCCCCGAGGGTGTCTCGTCGATGTTCTCCGACGCGGACACGAGCATGACCCCGCACTGTTGGAGCGCGAGGTGGATGCTCACGTCGTCGGCGCGGTTCCTGGCGAGCCGGTCGACCTTGTGAACGATGCAGTACGCGACCTTGTTGGCCTTGACGTACTGGATCATCCGCATCAGCTCGGGCCGGTCGGACGACTTGGCCGAGGCTCCCGCGTCGACGAACTCCTCGACGATGCCGGCGCCGAGCTGCTCGGCCTTGCGCCGGGTCGCTTCGCGTTGGGCCGGGATCGAGAAGCCCTCGTCCGTGCCGCCCTTCTCTGCCTGCTCGCGGGTCGAGACCCGCAGGTAGGACACGGCGGCGGCCATTGTCTTGGGCGGGTCGATGAGGCTGGCAGCCGGATCGTCGGCAATGGTGGTCATCGGGGGCTCCCTCTCACGCGGTTCGACCCTCGCGCTCCCACTGTTGGTGGGAGGGGTGTTGATCGTGAGAGCAGCCGGTGATGACTGTGGGGCGAGACCCGATGGTCTCGGTGCGTGTTGCCCGCCGGGCGGCGAGGTTTAGGCCACAACACCCCATCGCGAGGCTTGCACGGTTCATTCTACCGGGCGGCTTCAGAGGCGGCCAGGCCATCCGGTGCCGCCCGGTAGGTGTCGGGCACCCGCACGGCCGCGCGGACCGCGCGGCTCTCGCCGGTCTCCTGCAACGTCAGCCGGATGAGAACCTCGGCGAGCTTGTGCAGGTCGGCGCGTTCGCGGTGGACGGCCCGGACGGAGAACGACCGCTCCTCGTACGGGCGACGGTCGGTCTTCTTGGCATAGCGGCTCATCGGTCTACGGACCCTCGTCGTCGGCCAGGTTGGCGTAGAACTCGTCTTCGGCCTCTTGGCGCTTGCGGACTTGCGTGATGACGAACTCGATGAACTCGGTGTCCCGGTCGGTGAAGGTGAAGTCGTGGATCGTGGGTGCCGGGTCCTCACCGGGCCAAGCCGCTTGCCGGGTCGGGCGGTCACGGTCGCCACGAGTGCCGCAGGCGGTGACCCAATAGCGAAGCCGTTCTCGGGCGTCGGCGAAGTCGCGGTGCCAGCCGAGTGGCGCAGAGCCGTTCTGCTCGGGGTCGTAGGCCGCGAGCCAGTGCAGGTGCAGCGCCGACAGCTCCCAGACCATCTCCGGGTGGTGGTGCCAGAACGGCGGCACCACCGCGACGGTGAGGCCGTAGGTGCGTCGCAGCCAGTCAACCCACCGGTTCAGCGCGAGCCATTCCTGCTCCAGCTCGTGCGCTGTCAGCAGGTTCCAGTTCACGGGGTGAGGCGGCTCGGGCATGTCTGCGTTCGTGACGCGGGGCGGTCCGTCGAAGACGTCCGGCTCATCCATCTCATGCTGATCGTTCATGGTGCTGTGGCTCCCGAACTCACATGCTGACCGGGGCGTGCGCCGCGGTCGCTGCTCGCTGCGTCGGGTCGTACGCCGCTGCGTCCCGGCCGACTCCATTGCGCGGCGTGCGGTCCACCTCGTAGCGGGTTCGCGCGGCGTCATGGCCGATCTTCTTAGCGACGAACTCCTCGCCCTCGATCGCCTGACCGTTGCGCTCGTAGCTGACCGGCCGCGTGTAGCCCTCGGCGACGAAGTTGTCGCCCTGCGCGAAGTTCGCGTGCGCATGCTCAGCGGAACGCCCGAACATCACCAGGTGGTGGTAGGTCGTCTCGGTCTGCGTGAACGATCCGTCGTCCTCGCGGCGGAAGTGCTCCTTGCCGATACGGGCGAAGAACCTGGCGTCTCCCTTGGCCGTCTCGGTGAGCAACGGCTCCGAGGCGATGAAGCCTGACAGCGATTCCTGCGTGTGAATGGCCATGATGGCCTCCTCCTGACTCGGGCGACCAACTGCGTGTGGGTCGCTCTGTCAGGCAGGTGCACCCCGATTCCCAAGCGCCGTCAGGCTGAGGGGCGGTGGCGCAGCAGCGCTTCGAGTTCGTCGCGGTCGCTGCGGAGTTGCGCGGCGTCGGAGCGGGTCGGCCAAGCGCGCAGGTCGGTGACGATGGGCGGCGCAGAGCGCAGCATCATGATGCCCGTACCGAATGGCAGGGTGCGGATACGGTCTGGCGGCAGGATCGGGACGCGGCGGATCGAGCGCTGATTCGAGCGGGTGCCGTGGTCGCCGAGGGTCACGCTGTCGGTGTACTCGTCACGCTCGCCTATGAGAGTGGAGAGGTCTTGGAGGTCTCGGCTGTTGGATGCGCCGCCGAGGATGATCTTGACGATGCTGGCGTCCCAGATCGCGCCGGCCTGGTGTTCGCTCCACCTGTCGCGGGCTTGGGCGAGGGACTGCAAGACCGGCATCGTTGTGATCCCGGTGCCGCCGCCTTCGGCCATGAGGGTCGGCAGTGACGGCAGCGGGGCGAGATTGCCGATCTCGTCGAGCGCGAGGAGCAGTGGCGGGTCGAGCCGTGCTCCGGGTGAGCGGGCGGCGAGTCGGCGGGCCATTTCGATGAGGTCTTCGACGAACGCTGCGACCAGCGATGCGGAGGCTCCTGCTCCGGCACCGGTGGCGAGGAGGTAGAGGGTGCCTTGCTCGGTGAGGAAGGTCTCGGGGTCGAAATGTTCGTGCGGGCCTGGCGTGACGGCATCGAGCACGCGCGGGTCGGCCAGTGCGGCGAGGGCGAGGGAGACGCCTTGCCAGATGCTGTCGCGGGTCTTGGGGTCGGCGTCGATCATCGCGGCCAGGGAGTCGTCCCAGCCCATCGCCGCGTTCGGGTGCGAGTTGAGGATCGCGACGGCCTCCGACGCCGCGCTGGGATCAAGAGTCCACCGGAACAGCTCAACGGGCGAGCGGCCGTCGAGCGGCGGCGTGCAGCAGGCTCTGGAGTGCGGTGCGGGTCTTGCCCTCCCAGAACCCGCCGGACTCGACTCCTCCGGCGGACAGCCCGGTCGCGGCGGCGAGGCCGTTGGCGCGGATCATCGCGGTCAGCGGATCGTCGCAGCCGCGAATGGGTGACCATCGGAGCCCGGCGGGGATGCCTTCGGCGAGGTGTTGGGGGTCGAACACGGCGACCGGTCCGCCCTTGCGGCGTCGTGCGCGGAGGGTCGCGGTGAGGTTGTCGGGTCTCGTGCTGGTGGTGACGACCGCGCCGGGTGCGTCGAGGATCGTGTTGATGACGACGTGCAGGCCCTTGCCTGAGCGGGGTGGGCCGATCAGCAGGATCGAGTCTTCGACCGATGCCCAGACCTTCGTGCCACGGCTGGCACCGAGGAGGTAGCCGACGTCCTGTGGTGCTGGTGTCTGCAAGGAGGGTCGCAGGGTGGCGGCGCGGTGAAGTAACGCTTTCGCGGATGCTGCGGTCTTGACCTCGTGGCTTGTCGCGATCCCGGCGAGTCGGTGCGGGTCGGTCTCGGTCTTCCGCGTGTGGCGGCGTAGCACGATCCACACCCAGACGATCCCGGTGGCGAGTCCGCCGAGCAGTGCCGCGCTGACGAGCCAGTAGGCGACCGGGTTGAGACCGTCGGCACCGAGCGCGGTTGCCGGGTCGCCGGGGTTGAACAGCACGGCGAGTCCCGCCGCTGCGCCGGCGTCTGGCTGGGGTGTGCCGGTGAGGAACGCGGCGACACTGCCACCGGCGCGGAGAACGAGGGCGATCCCGAACATGCCGATCAGCCCAATGAGGGCGGCATTGGTGAGTTCGTCGCCCATGCCTCCGGCTTGCCGCTGGTTCATGTCAGCCGCCGCACCGCGAGCGTGCCCGAGATGCGCCCGAACAGGATCACCTCGTGTGTGCCGTCGGGTAGGTCGTCGAGGTCGATGAGCGTCCGCGCTTCGCCGGTTCCGGTGGCGTCGGTGTGGGAGGCGATCGTCGCGACGGCGACATCCTCGCCAGGCACGAACCCGTGAGCCGTGATCTCAGCCAAGCGCGGCACCCGTCGGGCGTGACGACTCCGGCGAGTCTCCGGCACAGGGTTCTGGGACGGTGCCACGGCGCGTCGTGGCTTGCGGGTGCGGAGGATGTCGGTGAAGACGCTGCCATCGTTCTCGCGCACCTCGACCCGGACCGCGATGGTGCGGTCCTTGGTGATGGCGTCCATGAGCGGCCCGAACGTCGCCCGCGTCCAAGCGCTCCCGTCCGGCGACGCGAACGGTGTTCCATCGACTGTCGCGGTGAGGGTGCCGTCTTCTGCGACGGTGACGAGGACGTGCGGCAACTCGACAGGAGCCGTCGTTTCGTCGTCGCCCGGGCCGGATCGGCGCGGGCCGGTGAGGTTCATCGGCTGGCCGTTCCGACAGTGGTCGGGGTGCCGAGGGTGTGGCGTAGGTGCAGGCTCATACCGGGCAGGTGCGCACGCTACCGCCGCCGAGGTCCGCGCGACCGGTGGGGACCCGCGTCGCCTCACCGACTTGTTCGGGTTGAGTATCGAGGGCACCACCTGCTACGTCGACACCCTCGAACACCCCGACCTGACGACGCCCACGTAGAACTCCGAGAACAGGCCCGATCGTCGGCTAAGCGAAGATGCTGAGGCCGTAGAGCACGAACACGAACAGGTGGGCTGCTCCGTGGAGCGCGGTCATGCGTTTCGAGCTGAAAGTGGTCAGGCTCAGCAGCAGGCTCACCCCGAGCAGGAGCAGATTCACCGGGCTTTCGGCGAGGATCACGGTCTGCCCGGTGAACAAGCCGATCGCGAGCACCACCGGCAGGGTCAGCCCCACGCAGGACACGAGTGCTCCGTGGGCGAGGTTCGTCACCCGTTGCGCTTCACCCATCCAGGCGGCGCGGACGTTGGTGATCGCTTCGGGGAGGAACACGATCATCGCGATGAGGATGCCCGAGAGCGCGATCGGGGCGCCGAGCCGGTCCAGGCCGTCGTCGAGGAAGACGGCCATGTCGTGGGAGAGCAGCACGATCGGGATCACCGTGGCCAGCAGCACGAGCACTCGCGCGATCACCTCGGCTGGTGCTCACGCAGCACGACCGTGGGGGGGGTGACGGCGGGCCGTGGCTTCGTCTCGCCGGTATAGGGCGTCGGGGTGGTGACTTCCTGGAAGTCGGTGTTCTGTGCTCCGGTCTGTCGGTAGAGGAAGAACCCGTAGAGCAGGATCGTGAGGATCAGGATCGGGATCGCCTGTCCCGGCGTGTACGCCCCGCCGGGGCCGATGACCGCGGGGAACGCGAACGCGACGGCGACAAGTACCACCAGAAGCGAGAGGTAGGCGGAGATCCCAGTGGGGTTGACGCGTAGGTTGTCGTGGCGGAGTCCGCCGATGAGGAGGGCGGCGCCGATGACGAGGGTGAGCACGATCATGGTCGCGGCCATGACGGAGTCGCGGGCGATGGTGGCGTGCTCGCCGGGGCCGAGCATGACCGCGGAGATGAGGATGACCTCGATGAGCACGATCGACAGTGTCAGCACGAGGGTGCCGTAGGGGTCGCCGAGGCGGTGTGCGAGGTGTTCGGCCTGGGTGACGACGCCGCCGGCGCAGACGATGATGACGGCCACGATCGCGGCGAGCACCAGGAACAGCACTGGGGTGGGCAGGTGCCCGCTAAGGAGCGGCTGGGCAAGGAGGAGGGATGCGAATGCGGCCCAGCCGAGCATGATCCGGAAGATCACCGACGGGGTAAGAATGGCTCGCAGGGTGGAGGCGTGTGGCACGGGGACGGCCTGTTCTGCAGGGTCGTCCCGGCTCATACTCGTCGCTGCCCGGGTCGTCCCGGCAGCACGTTCCAACCCCACTATTCTAGCCCGCACCCCGATATCCGGCTACTGGCAACCGTCGGCGGACGCACGGAGACGAGCGAGCCGGAGTGGTTGCTGAGATCCGTGCCCGCCCGCCCCGACGTTGAGCCGACAGATGGTGGGTACATCCGCCGCCACTACAACGCTTACATGGCCGAGGCTGGAAATCAGGCGCTCGGGTTCATCATGACCGTCTATCGCCGCCGACTGACCTCCTCGTTCGAAGCGATCAAACGGTCTCTTCGCCGTCGCCTGAGTGTGTTGGAGAACGGCAAGAACCTCGCCGAGCTGCTCACCGACGACGACAACGTAGATGTCGAAGGTTCGCTGTTCGAGCCAGAGGCCTTCGACACGAGAGCCGACCGCCTCCGTGACGAAATCGCAGAGCTCAAGTCGTTCCTCCAAGACCTCGATAGCATCACGGGCGAAGACAGCAAAGCGAGCAAACTTGTTGCCGACGTGACCGAGGCTCTGAACACGTACTCCTCTGTCGTCGTCTTCACCCAGTACGCCGACACGATGGACTACGTCCGCGAGCGGCTTCTCACAGCGGGGTACCGCCGCCTCGGCTGGGGTCTGTCCGATGAACGGTGTTTCTGGCGTTCATCTCAGAGGTTCTCCGCGGCCGGCATGCGGTCGGCGAAGGTGACGGCGAAAGCGTTGAGCGCGGGCTTCCACCGCATGGTCCATCGTGCCTGCCCCGTGCCCTTGGGGTCCAGCCCGCGGGTCACCAGGTAGAGGCACTTCAGGGCGGCCTGTTCGGTCGGGAAGTGCCCGCGCACGGTGACCGCGCGCCGGTACCTGGCGTGCAGGGACTCGATGGCGTTGGTGGAGAACAGCACGCGGCGGATCTCCACGTCGTAGGCCAGGAAGGGGATGAACTCCTCCCACGCTGCTCTCCACATCTTGGGGATGGCTGGGTAGGGCTTGCCCCATTTTTCCTCGAGCTCCTCGAACGCCGCCCACGCCGCCTCGACCGAGGGGGCGGTGTAGATGCGGCGCAGGTCCTTGGACAGCTGGTCCCAGTACTTCCGGCTGGCGTAGCGCAGCGTCGCCCGGATGAGGTGGATCACGCAGGCCTGCACGATCGCCTGCGGGAAGACGGCGTTGACGCTGTCGGGCAGTCCTTTGAGGCCGTCGCAGACGATGAAGAACACGTCGGCCACGCCGCGGTTCTTCAGGTCGGCCAGCACATTCATCCAGAACTTCGCCGACTCACCACCGCCCTGCCCTGCCCACAGCCCGAGGACGTCTCGCCGGCCGTTCAGGTCGACACCGATCGCGGCGTAGAAGGGCTGGTTGCCGACCTGCCCGTCGCGCACCTTGACGTAGATCGCATCGATGAAGATGGCCGCGTACACCGGTTGCAGCGGACGGGAGGACCAGGCGGCCATCTCCTCCAGCACCTTGTCCGTGATCCTCGAGACCGTGTCCTTGCTGATACTGGCGCCGTACACCTCGTGGAAGTGCGCGCTGATCTCACCGGTGGTCAGGCCCTTGGCGAACAGGCTGATCGCGACCGCGTCCACGTCCGAAAGCCGCCGTTGTCGCTTCTTGACGATGACCGGCTCGAACGTGCCGGCCCGGTCCCGCGGGACGGCGATCGTCACCTCCCCGGCGGCGTCAGTGAGGACCGTCTTGGGGCGGGTGCCGTTGCGGATGTTGCCGTTCCCGGCGGTGGGCACCTGGTGCTTCTCGTGGCCGAGGTGCTCGGTCAGCTCCTCCTCCAGCGCGGTCTCCAGGACGGTGGCGGTGATCGACTTGAGCAGCCCGTCCGGGCCGGTCAGGTCCTCACCGCGGGCCCGGGCGGCCTTGACCAGCTCCCGGACCGCCGCCTGTTCTGCCTCGCTGCGCGAGGTCGTCTTCTTCACCTTCTTGGGCATCGAGCTCATGCTCGAGATCTTCTCGGTCATCTCATGACCTTCCCCGCCAGCTGAGCCGGCGCGTCGGGCCAGAAACACCGTTTAGCGGACAGTCCCCTCGGCTGCTACTCGGGCCGAGGTGGGGAGGTCTACAACGTCGAGTCTGGAAGCTGGACCGAGGTTACGAAGTCGGAGATCAAGACCAGGTTCCGCAGTGGCGAGCTTGAAGTCCTCATCGGTACAGACTCCATGAGTGAAGGTCTGAACCTGCAAACGTCCGGGCGACTCATCAACTACGACATGCCCTGGAACCTCATGCGTGTCGAGCAGCGAATCGGGCGCGTCGATCGCATCGGCGCGTCGTACAAGGACATCCGCATCAGCAACTATTTCTACGCTGACACCGTTGAGGAGCAGGTGTACAAGGGCATCGCCGAGGACTATGGCGACTTCACCGACATCGTGGGCGACGCAGCCCCAGTGCTCGCCAATATTGAGAAGGCTATCGAGCGTCTGGCACTGACTGGCCACGCAACGACCACCGAGATTGACTCCGAAGTCGGACAGATTCGCCAGCAGGTCGAGGACATCAAGAGTGAGCCTGTCGGCAACGACGACATGGGCGAACCCGGCGGTGACGGTCGGATCAAGCAGCCGCCAACGCTGGAGGGCGGTACATCTCTGCGAGACCTGGAACGTGTACTCACCGCGAACGGCCTAACCAGTGATGCCTTCGAGCCCGACCCTTCCCGTCCTCGGGTGTATTGGCTCAAGCCTCCGGCGGAAGCACTCTCAGCTCTGTCCTTCCGAAAAGACGATGGCGTGCACGACATCGAGGAATACTTCGACCCGTCGCCGCTCGCCCCGCTGCCGGTGACGTTCGACCGTGCTACATGGGATGAGAGCGACGACGCTGACCTGGTCTTCCTCACCTACGGCACCCCCGAACTATCCGCGCTGCTGCCCGCCGCATCGCACGACGACTAGAGATCGCCCGACCGTCCCGAGAGTTTCAGCGTCCGCAGAGCAGCGACAGCGTGCAGCGGAAGCACTCCGTCGCCGAGCGCGGTGATCTGTTGATTCTGCGTCAGCTGGTCAGTATCGGTGACCCATCCAGTCGGCGGCAGACTCATGAGCCACTCCACGAACGCGGGTGCTGGGCGGGGGCCGTCCGCGTCGGTCAGGAGGGCTGGCGCTGGCGCGGGGCGTCCGGTGATGTGTTCCCACCGGGCGATGGCGTCGGCGTAGCGTCCCCAGCGCTGAACAGTCCGTCGATCAGGGACCACAGCGTCTCCGACTCGGCTCTCCTGCTCGGTGAGCCAGCCGGTCCGTGGAGCGCGAAGTCGATGATCTGGTGCGACAGCGCGATCGTCCCTCGTCTCGCTCGCACCTGGTCGAGAGTCTCTCCGCCGCGCGATGAGTCCGTCGCCAGCGGGGTGCGGAACAGTGCGCCGGGCGAGGGCGAAGATGCGGAAGCGTTGGTGAGGAGCTCCGACAAGGGAAGCCGGTAGGCCGATCCATCGTGCATCCAGCCGCAGGTCGGCCAGATCGCCGAGAACGGCGCCGAGAGCCCGTAGAGGTCGAGCTGCGTTGTCTCCCAGATGCCACGGGTCGGGTTCCATGCCGCGAAGGGTTGCGCCGTCGGGGGTTGCATCGTCCGGGTTGCGTCGGTCATGGTCGTCTCCTTCTGAGGGTGGCCGTATCGCGGGTGAGGACAGCAGCCCGCGGACGTTCTCGATGACGACCCATTCGGGCTGGAGCGCGTCGATGGCCACGGCCATGTGTGCCCAGAGCCCCGAGCGTGTTCCTGGCGCGAGGCCGGCGCGCTTGCCGACGGTGGACACGTCTTGGCAGGGGAACCCGCCGATGAGGATGTCCACGGGCTCGACCCAGCTCCAGTCGATGGTCGTGATGTCGCCGAGGTTCGGCGCGCCGGGCCAGTGGTGGGAGAAGAGGCGGGCGACGGTGGGAGAAGACGCGGGCGACGGGCTCGTTGAGTTCTGAGAACCACACGGTCTTGGCGTTGAATACCTGCTCGACGGCGAGATCGAGGCCGCCGTAGCCGCTGAACAGCGACCCGATCCTGAGTTCTGAGTCGCCGCTGGCGTCGAGGTCGTGCATGAAGTGCGCTCCGGTGACGGTCGTTCCCGGCATCGCCTCGTCACGAAGCTGATGTCGAGCTGGTCACCTGTCAGGTGCACGACACCCACACGCGCCTGCCGCCCGAGGTCCTCTACCTCCGGCCTTCGCTCCAACCGCACTCGGAGGTCAGACCTGGGATTCGCAAGGACACCGTGAACGTCCTGCCGATGGAGAGCTTCGCGGTCGATCTCCAGGCGGACAATCCGGGTGAGTGGTTGGTGCACTGCCACAACATCTATCACGGAGAGCTCGGCATGATGACGGTGCTGTCGTACGTCGCCTGATTCTGCCTGACCACGCACCGCAGGGAACCGCCCCTCGGGTCACGCTTCCCTGTACGTCCAGTCCGGCTGCTTGTCCAGGTACGTCTGGTCGTAGGTGAAGCCCTTTCCCGGTACGTAGTCGACCACCTTCGGCAGCATCAGGTCGTGACGGAGACTGCACTCGCCGTGGAGGTGAGCCCCGAAGTCCTCTGGAAAGGCGTCAAGGATGCTGCCCACGACCACGGACTCCGAAGTCGCCAGTGAACAACGCCCCCCGTTCGGCACCCAGGGCAGGATCGCCGCGATCTCGTCGAGGTCGCGGCGCTCGGCGGAACCGTCGATCAGCCGGGCCAGGTGTTCGGTGACGCGCTGGGACCCGAGCTTGCACGGCGGGCACTGCCCACAGGACTCGACGTGGAGGAAGTGCGAGAACATCCACGCGACCTGTACCATGCACGCGGTGTCGTCGTAGACGATGAAGGCGCCGGAGCCGAGTGCTGACCCGGCTTGGCGCATGGTGTCGAACCCCAGCGGCGTATCCAGTCGGTCGGGCGTGACGAGCGCGTTGGCGAGCCCCGGGAAGACCGCCTTCACACGTCGCCCAGGGCGTGGGCCGCCGGCAACGTCTTCGATGAGTTCCCGGAGCGTCAGCCCCAGCGGCCGCTCGGTCACGCACGGACTTTGCACATCACCGGAGACCGTGAACAGCATGGTGCCAGGGGTGTCGGGGGTGCCGAAGCCGCGGAACCACTCGGGCCCCCGACGCACGATCTGCGTGACGTGGGCCAGCGTCTCCAGGTTGTTGACCACCGTCGGGTTGTGCAGTTCTTGGCCCGAGGTGCCGTAGGCGGGGCCGAAGAGCCCATGAATGTGGGGCGGGAACAGGCGCGGTAGCGGGGGGCCACCCTCGATCACCGACAGCAGTGCCCGCTCCTCGCCGAAGAGGTATTCGTCGGGCCCGAGCACGAGCTCTATGGAGTCGGCCATTCCCGACTGGGCGAGTTCGTCCAAGGCGCGACGGACACGGGCGATCTCCGGTGAGAACGTGCCCTTGACACACAGGTAGGCGCGCTGCGCTCCGATCACGTGCCGCGCGATGGCCAGGCCCTCGATCACCTGGTACGGGTTCATCCGCAGCAGATAGCGGTCCTTGAAGGTGCCGGGCTCGCCCTCGGCGCCGTTGGCGCAGACGAATTTCGTCCCTGCCGCGTCGGCGCGGGCGCCGTCCCACTTGACGGCAGTGGGGAATCCCGCGCCGCCGCGGCCCCGCAGCCCGGCCCGGCGCAGTTCGTCCACGATTGCCTGCGGTTCGATCGCACGGGCTCGCTGGAACGCTTCGCCGCCGCCGCGCTGAAGGTATGCGTCGAGGGACTCCACCGGCTGGCCGCCCGGATCCAGGAGCACCGACGCCTGGCTGGTCACAGTCCACCCCGCTCAGGTCCGCCGGCGTGGCTCAGATGGTCTGCAACGCCGCTCGGCAAGCACGCGGCCACCGCGTCCTGTGAGCGCGCATCCACGCGTTGCCACAGCTCGTCGAGCACGGCACGCACCCGGGCCTGCCCCTCCACGCCGGCCGTGGCGGCGAGCGGGTCGTCACCGCCGAGCGTCTGGTCGGACCCGCCGGTCGTCTCGACCGAGGACATCACCCAACCGAGGAAGACCTCGCTGTCGATGAGGGGATCGGGCGTGCCCGGGCCACATCGTAGGCACCACACCAGATCCTCGGGCACGCAGGCGCAGACCGCGTCGATGTGTTCGGCGGGCAGGACATAGGCCAGCGCCTGAAGCACGCCCTCCAGCAGCCGTTTGCTCTCGCTGGTGGTCCGCAGTCCTGCCCTACGTTGGATCGCGGTCACCAGATCGTGCTCGCTCATCGCAGTTGCTCACCCCTACATGAACTGGTTCTTGAGGCCGTCGAACGCGGCCCGCTCTGTCAGGGATCGGCCGACCAGGGGTCCATCGCGCAGCGCCGGCAGCTGCTCCTCGTACGTGGGCACGCCGTCCTCGCGGTAGATGACACCGATCGGGATCCGGTCGTCCCACTCGACAGCCGCTCGCTCCGCCGCGGCGCGGTCCTGCGGATCGTGCCCCGCGTCGTCCAGCTTGTAGATGCGTTCGCTGTACCACTGGTAGGTGTTGATCCGATTGAAGACGACGCACGGTTGGAGCACGTCGATCAGCGCGTAGCCGCGATGGCTGACGGCCTGTTTGATCACGCCTGCCAGGTGAGTCGGCTCGCCGGCGAACGCCCGCGCCACGAACGTGGCGCCCATTGTGAGCGCGAGCGCGACAGGATTGACCGCCCGCTCGATCACGCCTTCGGGCGACGTGGTCGTCACTCGACCCTGCGGCGTCGTCGGAGAGTACTGGCCCTTCGTCAGGGCGTAGATCTGGTTGTTCTCCACGAGGTGTGTCACGTCGGTGTTGCGCCTCACCGTGTGGATGAAGTGGTTGCCGCCGATGCCGTAGGCGTCACCGTCGCCGTCCACGACCACAACGGTGAGCTGGTGGTTCGCCAGCTTGGCACCCGTCGCTACAGCCAAGGGCCGTCCGTGGAGCGTCTGGAACCCGTTGACGTGCATGTAGTCCGGCAGCTTGCTGCCGCAACCGATGCCTGAGACGACCAGAGTCTCGTGGGGTGCGATCGCCAGGTCCGTCAATGCGTGCTTGACCGCGGCCAGGATGCCGAAGTCGCCGCATCCTGGGCACCACGTCGGCTTGACCCACGTGTCGAAGCTGCTTGCCGTGGCGCTAGACATTGACGCCCACCTCGGTTTCCCGCGGCAGCGGCGGCTCCCCGGAAACCAGGTGGATCTCTTCGGCTCCGGCCAGGGCCTGCTCCACCGCCGTCAGGATTTCCTGCGGGGAGAAGGGACGCCCGTCGTAAGCGAGGATCTGACGGTCCAGCTGCCGCCCCGTCGACATCCGGATCAGCTTGGCGAGCTGGCCCGTGAAGTTCTGCTCGACGCCTATCGTGAGCCCGGCGACGTCCAAGGCGGCAGCGGCCGCCGCCGCCGGGAACGGCCACAGGTCGTGGAACTGCAGCACGGCGGCTGGACGCCCGGTCGCGGTGAACTGGGTGGCCACCTCGCGCGCCGCGCCTACGGTCGACCCCCAGCACACGAGCGTGAGCTCAGGTTCTTCCGGACCGAATCGGCGGGGTGCCCGGATGTCCTCCCGCAGAGCAGCCTGCTCTTTGCGCATCCGCTTGCGCATCATCGCCACCCGCGTGTGCACCTCCTCGGTGATGTGCCCGTCCTGGGTGTGCTCAGTGCTTGCTGCACCGAACACCGCCGCCGGATCACCTGGCAGCGGGCGCGGTGAGACCCCGCTGTCGGTGACCGCGTAGCGGGGATACGTGCCCGGCTCCCAGGCGTGCGCCGTTGCCGTTTTTCCCGCCGACCCGTCTCCGACGGTGCGGTGCGACGTCTCGCCCCCGAGGATCGACGCGGTCCCCGAGGCGACCAGGGCTCCTCGGTCAATGGGTACGGCGTCGAGATCGAATGCCCCCGGCTCGACCGTTTGCAGCGAGCTTGCGAGGAACAGGTCCGAGAGCACGATCACCGGGCACTGGTAGCGCTCGGCGAGGTTGAAGGCGCGCCAGCCGGCCTCGAAGCACTCCTCGACGCTGCCCGGCGCGATCACGATGCGGGGGAACTCCCCGTTGGAGGCATGAAGGGCGAACAGCAGGTCCGCCTGCTCGGTACGTGTGGACAGCCCGGTGGAGGGCCCACCCCGTTGCACGTTGACGACCACCAGGGGTGTCTCGGTGATTCCCGCGAGGCCGAGGGCCTCGGTCATCAGCGAGAAGCCGCCACCCGACGTTGCCGTCATCGCCCGGGCGCCGACGTGCGCCGCGCCGATCGCCATGCACACCGCCGCAATCTCGTCCTCGGCGTGCTTCGTCACCACATCGTGCTCCGCGGCGACGCTCGCCAGGTACTCCACGATCGACGTTGCGGGCGTCATCGGGTACGCGGCCATGAAACGGCACCCTCCGGCGAGGGCGCCGAGGGCGAAGGCGTGGTTTCCGTGCAACAGCATCCGCCGACGCCCATCGCCATGTGGCAGGGGAGACCCGAAGCCGCCGTGCCGCTGCTCGGCGACGCGATGCGCAGCAGCAGCCACTGCCAGGTTCGCGCCGACCACGTCCGCACCCTTCCGCGCGAACGTGTCCCGAGTCACCTCCGAGATCATGTCCAGCGGGACGCCCGTGACCCCGCCGAGCGCACCGAGCGCGGCGGTGCTCATCATCACCCGACTGCCATGGTCCGCGGCGATCCTGGCCAGTGGGACGGGCATCAGACGCAAGTCTCGGGCGCGCAGCTGCTCGGCATCCAGCCGGTACCGGATCCGGTCCTCGAGCCGGAGCGCCTCGTCGTAGAGCACGGCCGCCCCAGGTGGTAGCTGCGCCAGATGGACGTCGATCGTCTCCGGGGTCATCGCCACGAGCAGGTCGGCGGGAGTGCGTTGCGCGAAGATGGGGCGCACGCCAGCGCGGATTTGGTGGAAGTTGTGCCCTCCACGGATCCGTGAACGGTAGTCAGGCGCGGTGAAGACATGAAGTCCGGCGCGTGCCAGCGCCTTGGCGAAGCCCCCGGCGATGGACTCGACACCCTGGCCGGCGTCGCCGCCGATTCGCACGCTGATCTCGTCATCCATCGCGAACGACCCGTGTTCTCGGAGGCTGACGCGTCACGTCGGTTCCCACCAGTCGCCGACTCGCCTCAGTGCTGCGCACAGCAGCCGCCTACGACGGCCGGGCTCCGGTCTGCTTCATCGGCGCCGCGCTCGTCGGAGGGGGTTCCGGTCGGGTTGCCGGTGTCCGTGCAGCAAGAGCCGGATGCCTCGAGATCGGCTGCTACTTCGAACGTCGTCGCCTGTGGGTGCTCGTCCAGGATCTCGGCGAGCCGGGCCTGGGCGAGACGCGCCTGGTCCGTGTTGTGCATCGCCGCGAACGTTTCAGCACTCTCGTGCTCCACGACTGCTGAGTACGACCCGTCGGACCCACGCAGAAGCCGCCGCTGCCGCAGACCCGACGTCTCGCGCAGAGCTTCGTTGGACCAGTTGAACCAGTCCACGAATTCGCCATCGCGCTCAGTCGGGACGGTCGGGAAACGGACCAGTGCTACGAACATGGATCTTCTCCTCTGCAACGGGTCGAGGCCGGTACGTGAGCGACCACCTTCGGTTCCGGACCGTACCGGAACCATGATCACCTTTCAAGGGACAGCGAGAACTGCCCAGGGGCGGTCGTGAGAGCTGCCCGGTGACGGTCAGGAGATCTGCCCGGTGATGGCCATGGGATCTGCCCAATGCTGGCCATCACCGGACCGGGGTGTCAGGCCAACGGCTTCACTCCCCGACCGGACAGGGCCTGGGACAGGCGGACCGACTCGCCGCTGGTCTGGCAGACGTGAGCGTGGTGCAGCAGCCGGTCGACCGTGGCGGTTCGGGCTGACCGTCCTGGGGTCCCTCGGGCCCTTCCTGCTCGGTGCCCAGGCGGTGCTCATGCAGCAGGACCTGGGGTTCGGGGCGGCCCGGCTGGGTCTGGGCGTCAGCGTCTTCTTCGGGGTGGCCGCGCTGAGCACCATCCTGGGGATCGGTGCTTTCACCCGGCTGGGCCGGCGGGTGGGTCTGGTGACCGCCGGAGGCCTCGTGGGTGCCGGCGGACTGTTCATCGCGACCGTCGCCGACGGCTGGTGGGCGCTCGCCCTGGGCATGGCCGTTCTCGGCCTGGCGAACGCCGCGTGCCAGGGCACCGCCAACGCTGCGGTCTCCACCGCACTGCCCCAGCACCGACGCGGTCTGGGCTTCGGGATCAAGCAGAGCGCGGTGCCGCTGGCCATCATGTTCGGGGGGCTGGCCGTGCCCACCACCACGGTGCTCTTCGGCTGGCGCAGCACCTATCTGATCATCGGCCTCGTCGGCCTGGTCGTCGCCCTGGTGGGCCTGCTGCGGCGGGTGCCCGAGCCGGCTCCCGCACCCCGTGGGCGGAGTGGACCGCCGGCCGACAGTGCGCCCGTGCGTCCTCTGGTGATGTGCGGCCTGAGCATGATGTTCGCCAACGCCGGGGCCAACTTCTCGGGTGCCTACCTGGCCAGCTGGGCCTACGGGGTGGGCCTCACGGTGGAGGAGGCCGGGCTGCTGCTCGCGGTCGGAGCCGGCAGTTCGGCCCTGATGAGGGTTCTGGTCGGCCACGGGGCGGACCGCCGCCACGGCCGCAACCTTCCGGTGGTGGCCGGCCTGATGCTCTCGGGGGCCGGGTGCCTGGCGATCCTCGCCGCCGTCCCGCAGGTGTGGACCGTACTGATCTTCGGCTCGCTGGCTTTCGCGGTCGGCTGGTCGTGGCCCGGACTCCTCCTCTACGCGGTGGCGCGACTGGGGCGCGACGCCCCCGCCCAGGCATCCTCCCTGGTGCAGGCCGGGGCCTTCGCCGGCGGGGCCCTCGGTCCGGCGGCCTACGGGCTGGTGGTCGCCCTGATCGGCTTCCAGGCCGGTTGGTTCGTCGCCTCCGCCAGCTTCGTCCTGGCCGCCGTTCTGCTCCTGATCGCCCGCCAAGGGTTCGTGCGTGACCTGCAGGTCCGTCCGCCCAGGACACCCTTCGGCTACGGCGGGGGCCACGACCGACCGCGCTACACCACCAGATCGCCGGACACGTCCCCGTAGGAGAACACGATGCTGATCACCGCCCTCGACCACCTGGTCATGACCTGCTCCGACGTGGACCGGACCATCGACTGGTACACACGGGTGCTGGAGCTGCCCGTCATCACGTACGGTCCCGGCCGGCGCGCCCTCCTCGTCGGGCAGCAGAAGATCAACCTGCGTCCAGCGGTGGGGTCCGACGACTGGCTCACCGGTGCCACCTCCACACCAGGTGACCAGGACCTGTGCTTCCTCACCGACCTCTCGCCCCAGCAGGTGCTGGAACGGCTCGCGGCACTCGGTGTCGAGGTGACGAACGGGCCGATCACGCGCGACGGCGCACGCGGCACCCTCCGTTCCGTCTACTGCCTCGACCCTGACGGCTCGCTCGTCGAGATCTCGTCCTACGAGTGACCGCATCGCCCGCCAGGTCCCCAGGTGGGCGCCCTGGGCCGGTCAGGAGCGAGGGACGCGCGCACCCGCGAGGACGCCGCCGACGAAGGCGGTGACGCAGCCGGCCAGCACGAGGGCGGCGCCAGGCGCATACCGGACCGTCTCGCCCAGGGTCAGCGACGCCAGGAAGAGCACCAGGAGGACGGCGCAGAGTGCCGCGGCCCCTCGGGTCAACCGGCCCGTCGACCCGGTCAGGCCGAAGAGGACCAGCACGGCGAGCAGGATGCTGACCCACCCTGCCCTGACGATGGCGTTGATCGGCGCGAGCAGTCCTTGCTCCTCGAGGAAGGGGCGGGCCCACCGCGCCCGTTGACCCAGAGGTCGTCGAAGGGGGTGAAGTGGGTGACCAGCGCGTCGTAGGTCCACCCGATCCCCGTCGGCGGCGGGACCGTGGTCCACGGGAGCACTGACCCCAGCACCATCGCGACGGCCCCCAGGACGGTCAGGACGGCCCTGATGACGGGCCGCCGGTCGGAGCCGGCCTGCTCGAAGGTGCCGTCCGCCTCCCGGACCGTCTCACCGTTCCACACCGCCACGGTGACCAGCCGTGTGCACGTCTGCCCGACGTCCGGGCGGGGTGCCGTCATCGTGAGGTGCACACCCTCGGTCCGACCCGGAGGCACCTCCACCCGGTCCGCCGACAGCGAGAACCGGACCACCCCCTCGTCGTCGTCCACCGAGAGCTCCACCCACTGGGGTCGCGTGCCGGCCCGGTTGTCGAGGACGACGGTGGCGTGGCCGACCGCACCGTCCTTCACCCGGACGACGGAGGGATCCAACCGAACGGACACGGGCGGGTCCACCACGGGCGCGGAGGAGGTCTGGACGAAGGTGGCGCGGGCCTCGTACTCCGACCGTCCGTCCACCGCCACCACGTTCAGCGTGCGGGTGAGCTGCTCACCCGGCTCCGGCAGCGGTGCGTCCACGCGCAGCCGCGCGGCCACCGCGCCGCCCGGGGGCACCTCCAGGTGCTCCGGGGTGAACCCGAAGCGGGCGGCCAGCTCCGGGTCGCTGCCCGTCAGGTGCACCCGGCGCACCTCGTTGCTCCGACGGTTGTCCACGATCACCCGGAACAGCGCCGTGGTCGAGTCCCTCGCCCGGAGGGTGCTCGGCTCCAGGCGCAGCTGGGGCGGGGCGGCAACGGCACCCACGACCAGGTCGACCCCGACGTCCCGGCGGAGCTCCAGGGCCGACTCGGCCTGGACGCGCAGCCGCAGCCGGGCCCGCTGCACCGGCACCAGGTCCTCCGGTCGGATGCTGAGGTGCACCAGGACCTGCTCGTCCGCTCCGGGCAGCAGCTCCACGCGACCGTCGACGACGACCAGCCAGGGGGGAGCGTTGACGACGGTGACGTCGTAGGCCTGCACGATGGTGGAGGTGTTGACCACCCGCACCGCGGCGGCCGCTGGTGGACCACCGGGGGTCACGACGACCTCCGCCCCCAGGGCCTGCGCCTGCAGGCCCCTGTCCAGGTCCTCCTCATCCTCCGGGCCGGGTCGTCCGGGCAGCCGGAACACCGTCGTCGGGTCCTGCGGCTGCGCCCTGGGTCGATCCTGCGGCGGCCGGGGCCTCGTGCGGTCGTAGCCGGCGCGCGCGTGCTGCGGCACGGGGAACCGTGGCAGGCCGGCATCCTTTCCCGACTCTCCGGCGGCCGCCTCCTCCTGGGCGCCGCCCTCGGGCGAGCTCGGGGGGACCGGCTCGTGCCGGACCCGCTCCGCGACGGGCTCGTCGAGCAGGACCAGGCCCGTGGGCTCGTCCTCGTCGTCCCAGCCCAGGTAGGCGCCGCAGAAGGTGCAGAACTGGGCCCGGCCGGGGTTGCGTTCCCCGCAGACGGTGCACGGCTCGTCGGTCACCATCCACCCCCTCGTGGGCCTTCGCGCATCACGCACCTCCAGGTGTCCGGCACCGACAGCCTGGCAGCCTCGGGCACCGCCCGGCAGGGACCCTCAGCCACCCTCGGGGGCAACGCCACTGGCCCCTTGGGGCACCGCAGGACCCACATTCCCAGGATGCCGTCGGCGGACGCCGTTAGGCTGCGCGGTCATGAGGACGGGCAGCCCGGGATGGCGGATCGGATCGATCTCCGGCGTGCCGGTCTACCTCGGTCGCAGCTGGGTGCTGGTCGCCCTGCTCATGGTGGCCATCTTCGGGCCCACCGTGGACCGGCTCGTGCCGGGCCTCGGTGCGGGGGCGTATGTCGTCGCCCTAATCTTCGCGCTGCTCCTGCTGGTGTCGGTCCTCGTGCACGAGGCCGCCCATGCCGTCGTCGCCCAGCGGGTGGGCTTCAGGGTCTCCAGGATCGTGGCCGACTTCTGGGGCGGGCACACCGCGCACGACGGGGCCGGGGGCACACCGGGGCGCAGCGCGGCGGTCGCGGTCGTCGGGCCCCTGTCGAACGGCGTGCTGGCGGTCCTCGGCTGGTGGCTCTTCAGCGCGCTCGCCTCCCAGCCCCCGGGTATGGCGCCGGGCGAGTTCGGCGGGTCGACGACCAGTGCCGTGCTCTTCCTGCTCGCCTACGCCTTCGCCTGGGCCAACACCTTCGTGGGTGTCTTCAACCTGGTGCCGGGGCTCCCGCTCGACGGCGGCTTCCTCCTGGAGGCCCTGGTCTGGAAGGTCAGCGGCAACCGCCATCTCGGCACCATGGTCGCGGGGTGGGCCGGGCGGATGCTCGTGGTCCTCGTCGCGATCTACGCGCTCCTCCCCGTGCTCCAGGGCCAGCAGGTCTCGCTGACGCGGGTGCTGTGGGCCGTCATCATCGGCGCCTTCCTCTGGCAGGGCGCGAGCCAGGCCGTGACGGTGGGCCGGCACGGGGCGATCTCCTCCCGCCGCACCGTCGGGGAGGCGGCGCTGCGGCCGGGCGTGGTGCCGGCGGACACGCTCCTGGGGTCCGTGCCCTGGCCCGAGCACCCGATCTGGGTCGTGACGGGTGCGGACGGCAGGGCGGACGGCGTGGTGGACCCCCGCTCGCTGCAGCAGGTGCCCGTCGAGGCACGCGCGCGCACGGCGGTGTCCGCGGTCGCCGTCCGCCTCCCTGCGGGCTGGGCCGTCGAGATGGATCCGCAGACCCGCCTGGACACGGTCATCGAGGTCATGCGCTCCAGCGGCTCCGGCGTGGTGGGCCTGCTGGACCCGTCCGGGAGACCGTGGGGGGTCGTCATGGCCGACGCCCTGACCCGGCGCTCGTAGACTGGCCCGGTGACTCCTACCGGCGCCGACCTGCGGCGCGGCCCCTTCCGGCCCGGCGACCGCGTCCAGCTGACCGACCCCAAGGGGCGGCTGCACACCATCACGCTGGAGCCCGGCAAGGACTTCCACACCCACCGGGGCCACCTGCGTCACGACGACCTCATCGGTGCGCCCGACGGCACGGTGGTGCGGCACAGCTCCGGCGCGGAGTACCTCGCCCTGCGCCCCCTGCTCTCCGACTACGTGCTGTCCATGCCCCGCGGCGCCCAGGTGGTCTACCCCAAGGACGCCGGCCAGATCGTCACGTACGCCGACATCTTCCCGGGTGCCACGGTCGTCGAGGCCGGGGTGGGGTCGGGGGCGCTGTCCCTCTCGCTGCTGCGGGCGGTGGGGGACCAGGGCCGTCTCTTCAGCTTCGAGCGGCGGGAGGACTTCGCCGACATCGCCCGCGCCAACGGTCGCGCCTTCTTCGGCGGGGACCATCCTGCCTGGACGATCACCCTGGGCGACCTGGTCGAGATGCTCCCGCAGACCCTCGAGCCGGGTTCGGTCGACCGCGTGGTGCTCGACATGCTCGCCCCGTGGGAGTGCCTGGACGTCGTCGGGGAGGCGCTGGCCCCCGGTGGCGTGCTCATCTGCTACGTCGCCACCGCGACCCAGCTCTCCCGCGTCGCGGAGACGGCCCGCTCGCTCGGGGGCTGGACCGAGCCGCAGGCCTGGGAGTCCCTGGTGCGCGGCTGGCACCTCGAGGGGCTGGCGGTGCGTCCCGAGCACCGGATGCACGGACACACCGGCTTCCTGCTCACCACCCGCCGGCTGGCGCCGGGCACGAGCGCCCCGCTGCGCAAGCGTCGCCCCGCCCCCCCTGGTGCCTACGGGGAGGACTACACGCCCGCCGCCGAGGAGCACTGGTCGGCCGAGGACCTGGGGGAGCGCCCCGTCTCGGACAAGCGGCTGCGGCGCACGCGACGCGACGCCGAGGCGACCGCCCGGCACCGCGTGGAGGGCGAAGCACCGGTCGAGGACGAGCGGTCCTGACCCGGTCCGCACCTGGTCTTGACCGGGTCTTGACCGAATGCAGACCAACTCCTGACCTGCGCCAGACCCGCTCCTGACCTGCGGCTTCGTAGGGTTGCAGGCACCTGGCGACGGCGCCCGGGCGACCACGGCCCGGCCGCGTGCGCGACCTCATACTCGGGGGGTGTCGTCGCTCCGACCCACGAGATGGAGCACCGATGAGACGTCCCCCTGCCCTGGCCGCCTGCCTGGCCGTCCCCCTGTCCGTCGCCCTGCTGATGCCCGGCGGTGCGGCCGCGTCCCCGGACGCGGCGTCCGGGGACACGGCGGAGGGCGCGTCCTTCTTCCTCACCGAGCCCACCGACGCCGACCCGGTGACGGTCGCCGTCGACCTGCTGCGGCTGAAGGCAGGGAGCTACGGCGTGGCCGCCGCCGACCTCGCCGACCTGCAGGTGCTCTCGCAGCACACCTCCGACCACAACGGCGTCACCTACGTCAACCTGGTCCAGCACTACCAGGGCCGCGAGGTCCTGGGGGTGTCGCCACCGTCAGCGTGACCAGGGACGGCGTGGTCCTGCACGCCGCCGAATCGCTCGTCGCCAACCTCCGGGAGGCCGGAGGCGACGTCGTGCTCGACGCGCCCGACGCGCTCGGCGCCGCGGCGGAGGAGCTGGACCTGGCCCCCCGATCCGCCCGGGTGAAGAGCCGCGCCGGAGGGGCCGAGCAGGAGACCGTCCTGTCCGCCGCCGGCGTCTCGGAGCAGGACGTCCCTGCGCGTCTGGTCTGGCAGCCCACCGAGGACGGGCTCCGCCTGGCCTGGGAGGTCGTCATCGACGAGGAGGGCGCCGCCCACCTGTGGCAGGTCACGGTCGACGCGCAGACCGGGGAGACGCTGGAGGTCCAGGACTGGACCGACCACGACCACGCCGGCCACCTGCAGGGACTGGCCCGAGACCCGATGGCCTTCGCCCACACGGCCTCCGTCCAGCTGCCGACCGGGGTCGCCGACCCCGACGAGTACTCCACACCCACCCCGGTCCAGGACGGCTCCAGCTACCGCGTCTTCGCCTTCCCCAAGGAGAGCCCCAACGACGGGGACCGGTCCGTGGTCTCCAACCCCGCCGACGCGGTGGGTTCGCCCTTCGGATGGCACGACACGGACGGGCAGCCGGGCGCCGAGCACACGACCACGCGGGGCAACAACGCGCACGCCTACACCGACCGGGACAACAACGGCGTGCCGGACCCGGGCAGCGACCCGGACGGCGGCGCGTCGCTGAACTTCGACTTCCCGCTGGACCTGGACGAGCACGCCCTCAACCACGCCGACGCGGCGGTCACCAACCTCTTCTACGCCAACAACGTCATCCACGACGTGCTCCACCGCTACGGCTTCGACGAGGCCGCCGGCAACTTCCAGGTCACCAACTACACCGACGAGGGCGTCGGGGGCGACGACGTCCGGGCCGAGGCGATGGACGGCGGCGGCGTCAACAACGCCAACTTCTCCACCCCGGCGCGCGACGGCGGCCGCCCCCGTATGCAGATGTACCTCTGGCCCGGGGCACAGTTCGGCATGCCGAACGGCGTGACCGTGGGCACGGGTGAGGACGCCACGACCTACGACGCCAACTTCGCCTTCTTCACCCCGGCACCGACCAACGCCGGACTGCCCGGTGAGCCGGTCGTCGTGGAGGACAGCTGCTCGGCCTTCGAGGCACCGGGGGCCATCGTCGTCACCGCCCGCACCTCGAGCTGCGCGCCGGCCACGCAGGTCGCCAACGCCGAGGCCGGCGGGGCGCTCGCCGTGGTCATCAGCCACAACCAGCCGACCAACCCCGACAGCCCGGCACCGCCGCGGCTGACGGGGTCGATGGACCCGGCCGTCGGCATCCCGGCCGTGTCGATCACCCAGGAGGATGGCGTCGCCCTGCGGGAGCAGATCGCCGACGGGGCGAGCGCGGCGTCGGTCCACAAGATCTCGACCCACCCCGGCATCCGCGACGGGGACTACGAGAACGGCATCATCATCCACGAGTACGGCCACGGGGTCTCCAACCGGCTCACCGGCGGTCCGAACATCAACTGTCTCTCCGGCCAGGAGCAGATGGGTGAGGGCTGGAGCGACTACCTGGCGATCACCATGCTCATGGACCCCGCCGTCGACCGGCCCGAGCAGGCCCGAGGCATGGGTCCGTACGCGCTCTTCCAGGACGACCGCAGCGGCAACGGCATCCGCCCGCGGCCGTACTCCCGCAACATGGAGATCCAGCCCTTCACCTACGACCGCATCAGGACCGGTGGCTGGCTCGAGGGGGCGACCCTCGCGGCACCCCACGGTGTCGGTCACGCCTGGGCCGCTACGTTGTGGGACCTCAACTGGGACCTCGTCGACAAGCACGGCTTCAGCCCGAACCTCTACACCGAGTGGGACGCGGCCGGCAACACCCGGGCGCTGCAGTACGTCATGGACGGGATGAGCATCCAGGGCTGCCGCCCCGGCTTCGTCGACGGCCGCAACGGCATCATCGCCGCGGCCGAGGCCGTGGGCGGGGAGGACACCTGCAACGTGTGGGCGACCTTCGCGCGCCGTGGCCTGGGCTACAGCGCGGTCCAGGGCACCTCGGCCGACCGCAACGACAACGTCGAGGCCTTCGACGTGCCGCCGACCTGCGAGGCGCCCGGTGAGGGCTTCCTGAGCCCGCTGTCCGACACCGCCCTCAACACGGTCCGGGCCGGGAGCACCACCCCCGTCCGGTTCAACCTCGGTGGCGACCTCGGCGCCGAGCCGCTGCGCGCGGCGCACTCGCCGATGATCCAGGAGATCAGCTGCGACACCAGGGAGCCGATCCAGTACGCCATCACGGTGCCGACCGACACGACCGGCAACCGGGGCCTGAGCTACAGCCGTGGCCAGGACCGCTACCAGTACACCTGGAAGCCGGCGGACTCCCTCGCGGGCAGCTGCCAGCAGATGATCATCACGCTGGAGGACGGCACGCAGCACCGGGCGGACTTCCGCATCACCGGCTGACCCGGCCCGGCCGCCCGACCCCGGCCCCCGTCGACCTCACCACCTGGTGGGGCCGACGGGGGCCACGTCGTGCTCAGGGCTCCACGACCACGCGGATCTCCACCGTCCCGTCCGGCCCGTCCACCCGCACGACGGCCTCGCCCGCCCCGAGGGCGAGCAGGCCGTGCTCGGCATACCCCGGGTCGGCGAAGTGGTCGACGGGCACGAGCTCCACCACGCCGGGGTCCGAGACCTCCGGCGGGGTCGCGTCCCAGGGCGGCGGCAGGCGCAGGGTCGCCTCCTCGCCGGCACGCAGCCGCAGGGTCGCACCGTCGTCGTCGGGGGTGAGCACCGCGCCGGGGCCCAGGTCGGTCGTGCGGTCCTCGGGCATGGTCCCCCCGTCGTCGGTGGTGGTGGCCGGCCCCGACGTGGTCGTGCCGGCACCGTCGGCCGGACCGGCTCCGGTGGTGACCGGGCCGGAGGTCGTGCCGGTGCCGCACCCGGCGAGCGTCGTGACGGCCAGTGCGAGACCGGCGAGCACGACCGTGCCGCGGGGAGCGGGCGGGAGCGTCATACCCTGGGAATCTACCGCCCACCTGAAGGAGGACCGGTGACCCAACCGTCGACCGGCAGCCAGACCAGTGCCACCGAGCGGCACCTGCAGCAGCAGGTCCGCACGCTCACGGGGCGCCTGGCCGAGGCGAAGGCGCACAACGACCAGCTGACGAGCACGCTCACCAGGACGCGGGAGCAGATCGTGGCCCTCCGGGAGGACCTGGACGCGATGGCCGCCCCGCCGTTGTCCTTCGGCCAGGTGCTACGCCTCGTGGGCGACGGCACGGTGGACCTGTCGGTCGCGGGGCGCCGCATCCGGACGAAGGTGTCCTCCGAGGTCGACACCGACGAGCTGCGGCCCGGGCGCGAGGTGTTGCTCAACGAGGCGCAGGCGGTGGTCGCCGTCGCGACCTACGAGCGCGCCGGCGAGGTCGTCATCTGCAAGGAGCTGCTGGACGACGAGCGTGTGGTGGTCGTGGTGCGGGGGGAGGACGAGAGGGTCTGCCGGCGCGCCGGCTCCCTGCGCGAGGAGAAGGTGTGCGTGGGCGACGCCCTCCTCCTAGACACCCGCAACGGTTTCGTCACCGAGCGGATCCCACGACCGGAGGTGGCCGAGCTGGTGCTGGAGGAGGTGCCGGACATCTCCTACGACGACATCGGCGGGCTCACCGGGCAGATCGAGCAGATCCGGGACGCCGTGGAGCTCCCCTTCCTGCACCACGAGCTCTACGAGCAGCACCAGCTGCGGGCTCCGAAGGGCGTGCTGCTCTACGGCCCGCCGGGGTGCGGCAAGACGCTCATCGCCAAGGCGGTCGCGGCCTCCCTGGCCCGGCAGTCGGCGGAGCGACGCGGCACGGGCGACTCCCGCAGCTACTTCCTCAACATCAAAGGTCCCGAGCTGCTCAACAAGTACGTGGGTGAGACCGAGCGGCACATCCGCCTGATCTTCCAGCGGGCCCGCGAGAAGTCGGCCCTCGGCGACCCGGTCGTCGTCTTCTTCGACGAGATGGAGTCGCTCTTCCGCACCCGCGGCTCCGGCGTCTCCTCCGACGTCGAGACCACGATCGTGCCGCAGCTGCTGGCCGAGATCGACGGCGTCGAACGCCTCGACAACGTCATCGTCATCGGCGCCTCCAACCGCGAGGACATGATCGACCCCGCGATCCTGCGGCCCGGCCGCCTCGACGTGAAGATCAAGATCGAGCGCCCCGACGCCGAGGCCGCCCGCGACATCTTCACGAAGTACCTCACCGTCGACGTCCCCCTCCACGCCGACGAGCTGGCCCGGCACGGCGGGAACCGCGAGGCCACGGTGGCGGCGCTCATCGACGGCGTGGTCGGACGGATGTATGCCGTCACCCCCGAGAACGCCTTCCTCGAGGTCACCTACGCCGGTGGTGACCGGGAGGTGCTCTACTTCCGGGACTTCGCGTCCGGCGCGATGATCCACAACATCGTGGACCGGGCCAAGAAGCGCGCGATCAAGGCGTGGCTGACCGACGGGGAGTCGGGCCTGCGGGCCGAACACCTGGACCGGGCCTACCTCGACGAGTTCAAGGAGAACGAGGACCTCCCGAACACCACCAACCCCGACGACTGGGCCCGGATCTCGGGCAAGAAGGGGGAGCGGATCACCTACATCCGCACCCTCGTCGGCGGTGCCGGGGGCGTCTCGCCCGGCCGGTCGGTCGACCCGGGTGCGGGCCAGGGGCGGCACCTGTAGAAGTTTTCCTCGCCTACACTCGTGAACATGCGTTCACGAGGTGGGTCGGACCAGCCGGCCCCGTCCGGTGCTGCCACCACCGCCATCATCCTGGTCCTGGCCCTGTGCGGGACCCTGGTCTCCCTGCAGCAGACCCTGGTCCTGCCGCTGCTGCCGGACTTCCCCGAGATCCTGGGCACGACGAGCGACAACGCGTCCTGGCTGGTGACGGTCACCCTCCTCACCGCGGCCGTGGGCACGCCCATCGTCTCGCGCCTGGCCGACATGTTCGGCAAGCGGCTGATGCTCATCATCTGCATGTGGGCGGTCATCCTCGGCTCCGTCATCGCCGCGCTCAGCCCGAGCCTGCCCCTGGTGATCACCGGGCGCGGCCTCGCCGGCCTCGGCGCCTGCCTGGTGCCGGTCGGCATCAGCATCATGCGCGACCACCTGCCCGCGGACCGGGTGGGCTCCGGCGTCGCGCTCATGTCTGCCACCCTCGGGATCGGGGGAGCAGTCGGTATGCCGCTCGCCGGGGTCATCTACCAGTCCTTCGACTGGCACGCGCTCTTCGTCGTCTCGGGGGGCTTCGCGGTGGTCATGCTGGTGGCCGTCCACCTCGTGGTGCCCGAGTCGCTGGTCAAGACCCGCGGCCGCTTCGACTACGTGGGCGCGGTGCTGCTGTCGGTGGCCCTGACCTGCTTCCTGCTGGCCGTGAGCAAGGCCGGGAGCTGGGGCTGGTTCTCACCCATCACCCTCACCCTGCTCGTCGTGGCCGGTCTGGTCCTGGCCGCGTGGGTCCCCTGGGAGCTGCGCGCCGGGCAGCCCCTCGTGGACATCCGCACCTCGATGCGGCGCACGGTGCTGCTGACCAACACCGCCTCCGTGCTCGTGGGGTTCGCGATGTTCGCCAACTTCCTCACCTCCACCCAGCAGGTGCAGATGCCCCGGGAGACCGGCTACGGCTTCGGGCTGTCGGTCGTGTCGACCGGTCTGGTCATGCTTCCCGCCGGCATCGCCATGGTGCTGATGTCGCCGGTGTCCGCCTCGCTCATCCGCCGCTTCGGGCCGCGGGCGATCCTGATCGCCGGGTCGCTGCTCATGGTCGCCGGCTTCGTGGGGCGGTCCTTCCTCCACGCCTCGGTGGTCGAGGTCATGGTGACCTCCGGCATCGCCTCGATCGGGACGGCGCTGGCCTTCGCCGCGATGCCCACGCTCATCATGCGGGCGGTGCCGATCACGGAGACGGCCTCGGCCAACGGCCTCAACACCCTGCTGCGCTCGATCGGGACCTCGTCGGCCTCGGCCATGGTGGCCGCGGTCTTCGCCGCCTCGATGGTCACCACCGCGAGCGGGGAGGCGGCGCCGACGTTCGCCGCATACCAGCTCATCTTCTGGGCCGGCGCGGCCGCCGCCCTGGGCGGCGCCCTCATCACGGCCTTCATCCGGCGCCCGCAGCGGGTCACCGAGGACGCCCTGCAGCGGCCCGCCCGTGCACCGGCCGGGGAGCGGACGGAGATGAAGCCCCGCTCGGAGCTGCCGGAGCTGCTCGTGCGGGGGCAGGTCGTCGGTCCGCAGGGTCGTCCGCTGCGCCAGGCGGTGGCCACCGTCCTGCAGCCCGACGGCGAGCACGTCGACTGGGGTCGGACGGACAACGAGGGCAGGTTCGCCCTGGCCCTGCCGCACTCGGGGCGCTACCTGCTCGTGGTCTCCGCCGACGGGTGGGCGCCGCAGTCCACCCTGGTCGACCTCGACGACGAGGAGATCGAGCCCTTCACCCTCACCCGGCGCCTGCTGCTCTCGGGTCACGTCCTGGACCGGGGGATGCCGCTGCCCGGCGCCATGGTCTCGCTCATCCGCCACTCGGGGGAGTACGTCGGCACCACCCACGCGGACACCACCGGCACCTACGAGATCGGCCTGCCCCCGCCGGGCCGCTACGTCCTCACGGCGGTCGACCACGTGAGCGGACGGACCCGGTCGCGGGCGCTCACGGTGCACTCCACGTCCGCCACGCTCGACATCGACCTGGAGACGGGGATCCCTCGTCCGGTGGAGCCGAGCGGCTCGATGGGGAGGGTCGAGGCGTGACCACGCCCCAGACCGAGGGGGCCCGGGAACGGCGGGACCTGGTGCTGGTCGCCGCCCGACGGCTCTTCGGGGAGCGCGGGTATGCCGCGGTGACGATCCGTGAGATCGCGGCCGAGGCGGGTGTCTCGCCGGCGCTCGTCATGAAGGTGGGGGGCTCCAAGGAGCAGCTCTTCGCCCTCGCGGCCCCCACCGAGCCCGTCCCGCTCGACCCGGACGTCCCGCTGGCGGGCCTGGGCGAGCTGCTGGTGCGACGCATGGTCGACCGGCGGGCGTCCGAGGCCGCCGAGCCGTGGTTGCGGGCGCTGACCCTGCTCCACAGCGCGCCCGACCCCGCGGCGGCCCGACGGGACTTCCGCGAGCGTTTCCTGGGGCGCTTCCCGCAGGAGGGCGAGGCGGGACGGCATACCGACGAGGTCGCCTGCCTCCTCGTGGGACTCGCCGCCGGGCTGCGTTCCCTCCGGCTCCTGGAGCCGGGGTCGACCGACGAGGAGGCGCTCGTGCGGGAGTACGGCGCCTTCGTCCAGCTGGCCCTGGACCGGATGGACCGGATGGCAGGATCGACGCCATGAGCGTGCGGCGGGTCATGGGGATCGAGACCGAGCTGGGGATCACGAGCAGCCAGGTCGACGCGCGTGGCGTGCCCGTCACCCCCATGGTGCTGTCCGGCCAGGTGGTCCTGGCGTATGCCGCGGCCACCCCTGCCGGGAGCGCGCTCCCCGCGGGGGCCGGGTGGGACTACGCGGACGAGACACCGCTGCGGGACGCCCGCGGCTTTGAGATGGCCCGGGCGTTGGCCCACCGGTCCCAGCTGACCGATCTGGACGACCCCACGATCGCCAACTCGGTGCTGTCCAACGGGGCACGCTTCTACGTCGACCACGCCCACCCCGAGTACTCCTCGCCGGAGGTGACCTCGCCGCTGGCCGCCGTGCGGTGGGACCGGGCGGGGGAGCTCGTGGCGCGGGCGGCGGTGCACCACCTGGCCGAGCAGGGCCTGGACGTCCGGCTCTGGAAGAACAACGTCGACGGCAAGGGCGCCTCCTACGGCACGCACGAGAACTACCTCGTCCCCCGCTCCGTCCCTTTCGACCGGCTCGCGCGCCAGCTGATCCCCTTCCTCGTGGCGCGGCCGGTCATCGCCGGTGCCGGCCGGGTGGGGATCGGGCAGGCGAGCGAGAGACCCGGTTTCCAGCTCTCGCAGCGGGCCGACTACCTCGAGGCCGAGGTGGGTCTGGAGACGACGCTGCGCCGGCCGATCGTCAACACGCGGGACGAGCCGCACGCCACGCCCCACCTCTACCGCCGGCTCCACGTCATCGTCGGGGACGCGACCATGGCCGACGTCACGACCTACCTGGCGATGGGGTCGCTGTCAGCCGTCCTGCGAGTGATCGAGACCCATCCGCAGCTCCTGGAGGGGCTGGCACTGGCGCACCCGGTCGCTGCGGCCCAGACGATCTCGCACGATCCCTCGCTGCGGGCCACGGTCGCGCTCGCCGACGGCAGGACCCTCACCGGGCTGGACCTGCTGGAGGCCCACCTCGAGGCGGTGGAGCACGCCGCCGGGTCGGGGCACGAGGCGTGGGCTGACGACGCCGACGGGGAGTCCGACTCCCACAGTCCGCAGCCCGGCTCCGACGGCTCCGACGGTGGCGGGACCGGCTCGGCCACCGGTGACGTGCTGGCCCGCTGGCGCTCCGTCCTCGACCAGCTGCGGGCCGATCCGCGGGGGCGGCGGAGCAGGTGGAGTGGGTCGCGAAATACGCTCTGCTGCAACGGTTCCGGGAGCGGTCGGGCGCGGGCTGGGACGACCCGCGGATCGCGGCGATGGACATCCAGTGGCACGATCTCGACCCGGCCCGGGGTCTGGCCCAGAAGCTCAGGGCCGCAGGCCGGCTCGAGAGGTTGGTCAGCGACGAGGACATCGCCTCCGCGGTGACGGACCCGCCCGGAGACACCCGCGCCTGGTTCCGGGGCGAGTGCGTCCGCCGTTACGGCCCGCCCGGCGACGTGCGCGCCGCCTCGTGGGACTCGGTCGTCATGGTGGACGAGCGGGGAAGACTGCAGCGAGTGCGCATGGACGACCCGGCACACGGGACGCGCGACGAGGTGGGCGCGCTGCTCGACCGCCACGACCGCAGCGCCTCCCTGCTGCCCGAGCTCGTCGTCGAGGAGGCCTGACGGGCGGGCGGAGCGTCCGGGCCTCGCTGCCGACCACTCGTCGAGCCGTCGCCCCCTTCGCCTCCGTCAGTCGTGCGGGCCGCTGGCGCCGGTGCTCACACGGGTCAGCATCGGGGATCGCTGTCTCTCTGTTATCTATCGGGACATCGGTGACAGTTCTGCATCAGGACATCGGTGACGGTTCTGTCTCATCTGGTGGTGACACTTGTCACCGTCCGGGTGTTGCTGGACTTGGTCGATGCCCAGGAACGAGCCTGTCGATCCCCGCGTCCGTCTCGCGATCACGCAGTGGCCCGAGGACGCGCCTCGCGGGTCGGTGAGCACCTTCTGCATCGAGCACGGCATCTCGCGCAAGACGTTCTACGAGATCCGTCGACGCGCGCTGGTGGAGGGGCCGGCGGCAGCGTTGGAGCCCAGGTCTCGGCGCCCGAGGGCGAGCCCTTCCAGGATCACCGATGAGGTGAAGGAGCAGGCGATCGGGGTGCGGGCAGCGCTGGAACGTTCCGGGCTGGACCACGGGCCGATCAGCGTGCACGACAAGATGCACGCGATGGGCCTGGACCCGGTGCCCTCGACGGCGTCGCTGGCGCGGATCTTCCGCGAGGCTGGGGTCGCGAGGCTGGAGCCGAGGAAGAAGCCGCGCTCGGCGTGGCGACGCTTCGTCTACCCGGCGCCGAACGCGTGCTGGCAGCTGGACGGGACTGAGTACGTGCTGACCGGGGGCCGCCGGTGCGTGATCCTGCAGCTCATCGATGACCACTCCCGTTACGCCCTGGCCTCGCGTGTGGCCTGGGGTGAGACCAGCGAGGCGGCGATCGCGGTCTTTGACAAGGCCGTGGCCGCCCATGGGGTACCGCAGCGGCTGCTCACCGACAACGGGGCCGCGTTGAACCCCACCCGCCAGGGTCACATCGGTCAGCTCGTCGAGCACGCCGCAGTCCTGGGCGTGGAGGCGATCACCGGCAAGCCCGGCAGGCCGACCACCCAGGGCAAGAACGAACGTTTCCACCAGACCCTGTTCCGCTACCTGGACAAGCAACCCCTGGCGCGCACCTTGGAGGAGCTGCAGGCCCAGGTCGATGCCTTCGACCGCATCTACAACACCGAAAGAGGCCACCAGGGGCTGCCCGGGCGGATCACGCCCCAGGCAGCGTGGGAGGCCACACCGAAGGCGGAGCCACCACGTCCCCGACCCTTGCGACCGTTGTTCGAGCGGCCCGACCGGACCCACCGGCCCGCCCCACGCCAGCTCCGCCCGGCCCACCTGCCGCACGGGACCGTCGTGCGCACGCTCAGCTCGAACGGAACCTTCGCCCTCGACTCGGTCACCTACATGGTCACCGCCCTGCACGCGTTCGCCCGCGTGCTGGTCACCACCGACGAGGACCGGGTCATCGTCACCGACACCCATGGGGAGGTCCTGGCCGAGCGGACCCGACCCGCACCCGGCATCAAGTACGTCGGCAACGGACGACGCAGAGGCACCCAGCCCAAGAACCCTCCGTCACCGAAGTCCTGACACATCAACTGTTACCAAAGTCCTGACGCAGAACTGTCACCGATGTCCCGAGACATCACAGGATCGCTGTCTCTCACCTCGGGACTGTCCGCTAAACGGTGTTTCTGGCCCGACGCGCCGGCTCAGCTGGCGGGGAAGGTCATGAGATGACCGAGAAGATCTCGAGCATGAGCTCGATGCCCAAGAAGGTGAAGAAGACGACCTCGCGCAGCGAGGCAGAACAGGCGGCGGTCCGGGAGCTGGTCAAGGCCGCCCGGGCCCGCGGTGAGGACCTGACCGGCCCGGACGGGCTGCTCAAGTCGATCACCGCCACCGTCCTGGAGACCGCGCTGGAGGAGGAGCTGACCGAGCACCTCGGCCACGAGAAGCACCAGGTGCCCACCGCCGGGAACGGCAACATCCGCAACGGCACCCGCCCCAAGACGGTCCTCACTGACGCCGCCGGGGAGGTGACGATCGCCGTCCCGCGGGACCGGGCCGGCACGTTCGAGCCGGTCATCGTCAAGAAGCGACAACGGCGGCTTTCGGACGTGGACGCGGTCGCGATCAGCCTGTTCGCCAAGGGCCTGACCACCGGTGAGATCAGCGCGCACTTCCACGAGGTGTACGGCGCCAGTATCAGCAAGGACACGGTCTCGAGGATCACGGACAAGGTGCTGGAGGAGATGGCCGCCTGGTCCTCCCGTCCGCTGCAACCGGTGTACGCGGCCATCTTCATCGATGCGATCTACGTCAAGGTGCGCGACGGGCAGGTCGGCAACCAGCCCTTCTACGCCGCGATCGGTGTCGACCTGAACGGCCGGCGAGACGTCCTCGGGCTGTGGGCAGGGCAGGGCGGTGGTGAGTCGGCGAAGTTCTGGATGAATGTGCTGGCCGACCTGAAGAACCGCGGCGTGCGGGACGTGTTCTTCATCGTCTGCGACGGCCTCAAAGGACTGCCCGACAGCGTCAACGCCGTCTTCCCGCAGGCGATCGTGCAGGCCTGCGTGATCCACCTCATCCGGGCGACGCTGCGCTACGCCAGCCGGAAGTACTGGGACCAGCTGTCCAAGGACCTGCGCCGCATCTACACCGCCCCCTCGGTCGAGGCGGCGTGGGCGGCGTTCGAGGAGCTCGAGGAAAAATGGGGCAAGCCCTACCCAGCCATCCCCAAGATGTGGAGAGCAGCGTGGGAGGAGTTCATCCCCTTCCTGGCCTACGACGTGGAGATCCGCCGCGTGCTGTTCTCCACCAACGCCATCGAGTCCCTGCACGCCAGGTACCGGCGCGCGGTCACCGTGCGCGGGCACTTCCCGACCGAGCAGGCCGCCCTGAAGTGCCTCTACCTGGTGACCCGCGGGCTGGACCCCAAGGGCACGGGGCAGGCACGATGGACCATGCGGTGGAAGCCCGCGCTCAACGCTTTCGCCGTCACCTTCGCCGACCGCATGCCGGCCGCGGAGAACCTCTGAGATGAACGCCAGAAACACCGTTCATCGGACAGACCCCTCACCTCTTGCGCAGTTCGAACAGGTGTTCTAGTATGGGGTGATCGAGCAGCTCTTGGTGGGGACCGGGGGCGCGGGGGATCTGAGGGGGGTGCGGGGTTTGAGGAAGGAACCGGGGAGGGCGTCGTCCTCCGGTGGGGACTCCGGTACCGGGCCTGGGCCCGTGCCCGCTCCGGCTGCCCGGGAGGTGCTGCGGGCGGCCCTGGTGGGGGTGGGGCTGGACGAGGCCGCGGCGGCGGCGATCGGGGATGCGGCGGTGGTGCTGGGTGCGGTGGGCCGTGGCCGGCGGGTCGATCCCGGCGACCTCAGCTCCGCCGAGGCCAGGACGGCGCAGGGGCCGGGGCCGGATGCCTCCGGGGTGCCGGGGCAGGGTGGGGCCGGGGTGACGGGGTCGGTGGGGGCGTGCCTGGGGGAGGCGGACGTGGCGTTGGCGGCGATGGAGGCGCTCGCGCAGGCCTCGATGCGGCTGGACGCGGCCCTGGTGCTCACGGCGCGCAGCAGTCGACCGCGATCGGGGCGGCGTTGCTGGCGCAGCGGGACGTGGCCGACCCGGGGGAGCTGTCGGTGACCGCGCGGGAGCGGTGGCGGGCCCGGGCCAAGGCCCGCACGGGGCGAGATCGCCCCGGCGATCGGGTGGACCCCGGGGGAGACGGTCCACCTGGTCGCGTTGGCGTGCGCCCCGGCCGCCTTCCGGGCCCCGGTGGTGGACCAGATGGCCGGGGGGTGCTGCCGTGGCGGTTGGCGCGGTCGTTGTGGCGGGCCTGCCAGGGGTTGCCCGTGGCCGAGGCGGTGCACGTGGCCACGGTGATGTGCGGCGACGACCCCGACACGTGCGTGCCGGAACGGTTGACCCCCGAGGGCACCGTGGCGACCGGGCCGTGGGAGCACCGGGCGTTCTACGCCGCGCTGGAGCGGGAGGTCGCCAAGCTCACCCACGCCGACGACACCGACCCGCAGGACCGTGCGGCGGCGCGGGCGGTGCGGGACGCGGCGTGGGCCGGGCGGGGCGTGATCGCCCGGGTCGACCAGGACGGCACCGGCACCCTGACCGTGATCACCTCGGCGTTGTGGGTCGCCGGGATCAAGGACCGCCTGTCCGGGGCCGCCCGCACCGCCCGCGCCGCGGGCGACGGGCGCACCCTGGCCCAGCTGGAGTCCGACATCGCCCGCACCCTGCTCGCCCACGCCACCGTCGGCTTCGCCGACCAACCCCTACCCACCCCGACCACCCCACCCGACCAGGACACCCCCGCCGGCGGTAATGCTCCCGCCGGGGCCGGTGACACCCCCGCTGCCCAGGACGCTCCCGCGGTTCAGGGTGCTGTCGTCGGGGCGGGTCCTGCTGCGCAGGACCTGGCGCGGGCGGGGTGGAGCCCGCAGCTGATCCAGGCCCTGTCCGGGCTGCCGGCGGCCACCCTGCAGGTCATCGTGCCCCTGATCGGGCTGCACGACCCCGCCACCGCGCACACCCTGCCCACCCTGGGCCGCACCAGCACCCGCCCCATTGACCCCGACGGGTCCGGCGGGCCCGGGGACGACTATTCCCTCGGGCGCGACCCTGCCCTCGGGCAGGACCCGGGTGGCGGGCAGGACCCGGGTGGCGGGCACACGGGCCGGCCGGGATGCCCCGGCTGCCTGCCCAGCACCCGCCGCGACCACACCACCCGTGACCGCACCCGGAACCCCGATCCCGAGGAGAGCTCTGCCCACGAGGAAGCCCCTGCTCACCGGGATGGCCCTGCCACCGAGGGCGACTGCGCCCACGGGGAGGACTCTGCCCAGCAGGACGGTGAGGTCCAGGAGGGCGTCTGTGTCTGCGGGGGAGGTGGGGGCGGGCCCGGTGGGGACCCACCGGGCCAGGACCGCACCGGCACGGCCGGAGGCCGCCGGTTGTGGGTGGGAGAGCTGCTCGGCTCGTTCGGCACGTTCGTCTCCCCCGAGCAGGTCCGGGCCCTGGCCCTGGAACCAGGGACCACGATGGCCCGGCTGCTGGTCGACCCCGCCGACGGGCGGTGCGTGGAACGCTCCCTGACCACCTACCGGATGGACGCGGCGATGCGGGCCCAGCTGCTGGCCGCCGACGTGACCTGCCGCGCCCCCGGCTGCACCCGCACCGGCACCGTCTGCCAGGTCGACCACGTCACCGAGTACGGCACCCCCGGCGGGGCCACCGCCGAGACCAACGCCCAGCTGCTGCATACCGGCCACCACGAACCCAAGACCGCCAAGGACTGGGACGCCCACCTCGCCGCCAACCGGGACCTGACCTGGACCAGCCTGCTGGGCCGGATCTACCGCACCCGCGCCTGGGACTACCGCCGCTACCTCACCCTGCTCGTCGACGCCCTGGACACCGTCCACGACACCGCCCCCAGGACCGCGCCGACGAGATCAACCACCAGATCTACCTCGCCCTGACCCACCACGACCTCACCGAACCGCTCAACCCCGGCGACGACGACCCCGAACCCGACCTCATCCGGTACGGCGGATGGGCCCTGATCCAGCTCACCCACCGCGACCCCACCACCGGCCAACGCCTCCCCGGCCCCTCACCCCAGGCCACCACCCACGCCCTGGCCCACCACGCCACCGCCACCCCACCCCCCACCGGCCAGGAGCACACGCCCGCGACCGATACCCGCGGGACCAGCACCGGCGGCCCGGGCACGGGCAGGAGCCGCACGGGCCGGACAAGGGCGGCGGGCAGACGGGCGAGAAGACCAAGGAGCCACCCCGCCGGTGGGGCATGCAGTCCATGGACCGCTCCGGCGACGACAGAGCAGCCGAGGCCGCCTGGCGACTCATGACCGACGAAGACATCCCGCCCTTCTAAGGAGCAGCGATGGGATCGGACGACGGGCACTGCGGCCTGGGGACCTGCGGCCGGGACCTCTCAGGTGCCGCAGAAGGTAAGGTATGCGGCAGCGACGTCGGTGGGGGCCGGCTCGGCATACCGTTCGAGGCCGGGACGCTCCCGGTAGGGATCTGTGACCGCGCCCAGGAGCCGGGTCACGGGCTCCAGGTCTCCCTTCGTGCCGGCGGCCAGAGCCTCCTCGACGAGATGGTTGCGGGGGATGTAGACGGGATTGACGCGATCCATCAGCTCCCCGTCCGGAGCGAGGGTCCGCCAACGGGCCAGCCACCGGTCGAGAGCCGGTCGGTCGAGGACGAGGCTCCGCACAGGTTCGGTGTCCCCACGGGCTGCGACCCCCAGGGATCGGTAGAACGAGGTGTGGTCGACACGGTTGGCCTCGAGGACCTGCAGCAGGTCATCGGCGAGCGTCGAGACGGTCGCGTCGGTCGCGGACCCGTCGAGGCCGAGCTTGCTGCGCATCCCACGGAGCCACGCTCCGGCGTAGGTCTCGGGGAATGCCTCCAGGCACTCCGTGGCCAGCTCGACGGCACGCGACTCGTCGTCGTCCAGCAACGGCAGGAGTGCCTCGGCCAGACGCGCGAGGTTCCACCGGGCGATGACGGGCTGGTTGCCGTAGGCGTAGCGACCCTGGTCGTCGATGGAGCTGTAGACGGTCCTCGGGTCGAAAGCCTCGAGGAAGGCGCAGGGTCCGTAGTCGATGGTCTCTCCGGAGATCGTCGTGTTGTCCGTGTTCATCACCCCGTGGACGAAGCCGACGAGCATCCACCGCGCCACGAGTTCCGCCTGCGACGCGACGACGGAGCGCAGCAGGGCGAGGTAGGGCTGCTCGCTCGGTCCGTCGGGCGGACCATGACGGTCACGGGCGTGGTCGGCCAGGCGCCGCAGCAGCTCGAGGTCTCCGGTCGCCCGGGCGTACTGGAACGTCCCTACCCGGAGATGACTCGACGCGACCCTGCTCAGCACCGCCCCCGGCAGCATCCGCTCCCGGACCACGGGCCGTCCGGTGGCGACCACCGCCAGCGACCGTGTCGTGGGGATGCCGAGCGCGTGCATGGCCTCGCTGACGACATACTCGCGGAGCATCGGACCGACCGCGGCCAGGCCGTCCCCGCCCCGTGCGAACGGGGTGCGCCCCGACCCCTTGAGGTGGAGGTCCCGCAACCGTCCCTCCCGGTCGGTCAGCTCGCCCAGCAGGAGGGCCCGACCGTCCCCCAGCCGGGGGGAGTAGCCGCCGAACTGGTGGCCGGCGTAGGCCTGGGCGACAGGGGACGCCCCCTCGGGGACGAGCCGACCGATGAGCAGGCGCACGCCCTCGGGGCTGCTCAGCCAGCGCGGATCCAGCCCCAGCTCTTCCGCGAGGCCCTCGTTGAGCAGCAGCAGCCGGGGGTCGGGGGCGTCCACGGCCTGCCACGGCACCCCCAGCTCCGGCAGCTCGCGGGCGAAACGGGCCTCGAGCACGACGTCCGGCGGGGTGAGCACACTCATCCTGGCCACGGTACGCCAGCCGTCACCGGGAGGACCGACGGTGAGAGGATGGCCCCATGTCGCAGCAGCAGTTCGACCGCCGTCGGGACGACGCGGGCGGGGACGCCCCGGAGCCGGAGGCGCCGCCGGCCGCACCGGCGGCCCAGAGCGCCGAGCGGGACGCCGCCCTCGACTCGCTCCTGGACGAGATCGACGGGGTCCTGGAGAAGAACGCCTCCGACTTCGTGCACGGCTTCGTGCAGAAGGGCGGGCAGTGAGCCCGCAGGAGGCCTGACCCGTGGACCGGCGGATCATGGGGGTCGAGACCGAGTTCGGGGTCAACGCCACCTTCCGCGGCACCTCGCGGCTCTCCCCCGAGGAGGTGGCCCGCTACCTCTTCCGCAAGGTCGTGGCCTGGGGGCGGTCATCCAACGTCTTCCTGGCCAACGGCTCCCGGCTGTACCTCGACGTCGGATCGCACCCGGAGTACGCCACGGCCGAGTGCGCCGACCTGCTCGACCTGATCGCCCACGACCGGGCGGGGGAGCTCGTCGTCCAGGACCTCGCCGACGACGCGGAGCAGCGGCTCGCCGAGGAGGGTTTCGACGCGACCGTCTACGTCCTCAAGAACAACGTCGACTCCCGCGGCAACTCCTACGGGTCCCACGAGAACTACCTGATCGAGCGGAAGGGTCGGCTCGAGCGCATCACCGACACCCTCGTGCCGTTCCTGGTCACACGTCAGCTGGTGACGGGCGCCGGCCGGCTGCACGTGGTGGGGGAGCGGGCCACCTACCTCGTCTCCCAGCGTGCCGACCACATGTGGGAGGGGCTCTCCTCGGCGACCACCCGCTCGCGCCCGATCATCAACACCCGCGACGAGCCGCACGCCGACCCCGAGAAGCACCGCCGCCTGCACGTCATCGTCGGCGACTCCACGATGAGCCAGACGACGACCCTCATGCGGTTCGGCATGACCGACCTGGTCCTGCGCATGCTCGAGGCGGGGACGATCGTGCCCGACCTCACCCTGGCCAACCCGATCCAGGCGATCCGCGACGTGAGCCGCGACCGCACCGGGCGCCGCCCGATCCCTCTCGCGGACGGCACCACGATCACCGCCCTGGGTATGCAGCAGCGCCTGCTGGAGCTGGCCACCCGGCACGCGCAGGGGGCCGGCATCGCCGAGGTGCCGCCCTTCCGGGACGTGCTGGAGCTGTGGGGACGCACCCTGCAGGCGGTCGAGAGCGAGCAGCTGCACCTCGTCGACACCGAGATCGAGTGGGTGATGAAGAAGAAGCTGCTCGACCGGTATGCCGAGCGGCACGGTCTCGCGCCGCACGACGAGCGGCTGCAGCAGCTGGACCTGGCCTGGCACGACGTGCATCCGCAGCGCGGTCTGGTGCGCCTGCTGGAGCGGGCCGGGCAGGCACGCACACTGGTCGACGACGCGCGGATCCAGCGCGCCATGAGCGAGCCCCCGCAGACCCGGGCCAAGCTGCGCGGCGACTTCGTCCGTGCCGCCCAGGAGCACCGCCGCGACTTCACCGTGGACTGGGTGCACCTCAAGCTCAATGACGTCGCCGCCCGCACGGTCATCTGCAAGGACCCCTTCGCCAGCGTCGACCCCAGGGTGGACGAGCTCGTCGAGCACATCCGCACCAGCGGTCCTCCCGGCACCCCGCGCGGCGTCTGATCAGCGTCCTCGGACCCCGGCGGTGCACGGGTCACCCAGAGACGGACGATAGAGTGCGACGGTTTGCACCCCCGAGTAGCAAAGGATGCGCGCGTGCGCTCACCCCGGTTCAGGTTCCTCGCGGCTGCGGCCGCCCCCCTCCTGCTCGTCGTCGCGGCCTGCAGCCCCGGCACCGACGGTGACGACGTCGCCGCCACGAGCGGGGACGACGCGGCCGTGACCTCCGCCGGGCCCGCCGCGAGCCTGGCCGACGTCTCCGTCGAGAAGGACGGCGACACCCCCACCCTCACCTGGGACGGGCAGCCCTTCGCCGAGGGCGACCTGCCCTTCGTCACCTACGAGACCCAGACCGAGCAGGTCGCCGCGGGCGACGGCGACGAGGTGCCGGAGACCGCCGAGGTGGAGGTGCGCTACCTCGCGGTCAACGGGGCCAACGGTGAGCAGATCGTCTCCACGTTCGAGAACGAGGAGACGGTGACGATGGACCTCAACAACGAGTCCCTCTTCCCCGCCTTCCTGGAGAACCTGCCGGGCACCCAGGTCGGGGAGGCGCTGCTGATGGCACTGCCGGCGAGCGAGGCCTTCGGCCCGGCGGGCAACCCGCAGTTCGGCGTCGGCCCCGAGGACACGATGGTGTTCTACCTGGAGATCGAGGAGGCCAACGAGCCCCTGACCCAGGCCGAGGGGGAGCAGGTCGAGCCCGAGGACGGCCTGCCCACCGTCGAGGCGGACGGCCAGAGCCCCGCGCAGATCGACGTCGAGGGCGCCGACGCCCCCGAGGAGCTCGTCGTGCAGCCGCTCATCGAGGGCGAGCGCAAGGAGGTCCAGCCCGGTCAGCTGGTCCGCGTCCACTACACGGGCGTGACGCTCTCGGACGGTGAGCAGTTCGACACCTCCTACGAGCGCGGCGAGCCCTTCGAGTTCCAGGTCGGCGCCGGCCGGGTCATCCCCGGCTGGGAGGAGGGTCTGATCGGCCAGACCGTCGGCTCCCGCGTCCTGCTCGTCATCCCGGCGGCCCAGGCCTACGGCGAGGCCCCCGAGGGTGCCGACGACGCCGGCAGCACCGCGACCGCCGACCCCCAGGCCCACCCGCTCGAGGGTGAGGACCTGGTCTTCGTCGTCGACATCCTCGGCGCCTACTGACCGAGGCGTCCGCGCCACCCGCCCTCACCGCATACCCGAAGGAGACACCCATGACCGACTCCCCGTTCGGCAACGTCAAGAAGGCCAAGCCCGAGATCGACTTCCCGGGTGAGGCCCCGCCCGCCGAGCTCGTGCTCGAGGACATCGAGGTGGGCTCCGGCGCCGAGGCCACGGCCGGCGCCCAGATCTCGGCCCACTACGTGGGTGTCGCCTGGTCCACCGGCGAGGAGTTCGACGCCTCGTGGAACCGCGGCGAGCCGCTCACCTTCACCGTCGGTGTCGGCCAGGTCATCCAGGGCTGGGACCAGGGTCTGCTCGGGATGAAGGTCGGTGGCCGTCGCAAGATCGTCATCCCGCCGCACCTGGGCTACGGCGACCGCGGCGCCGGTGGCGCCATCAAGGGCGGCGAGACGCTGATCTTCGTCGTGGACCTCGTCGAGGTCCGCTGACCCTGGCTTCCGGGCACTCCTGCGCCCCCGTCACCCGTCGCGGTGGCGGGGGCGCAGCACGTGCAGGTCGAGCTCGGTGGACAGCTCCTCGAAGATGCGGGCGCCCCGCACGGAGTTGCCGTGCTCGTCCAGACGCGGGGAGTATGCGGCGATCCCGCCGCGTCCGGGGGAGGCGCCGATGATCCCGCCGCTGATGCCGCTCTTCGCGGGGATGCCGACAGTGGAGACCCAGTCACCCGCGGAGTCGTACATGCCGCAGGTCAGCATGACCGAGAGCACGTGCCGGGCGGCGACGTGGCTCAGCGCCCGGGTCTCGGTCCCCGGGACGAGCCCGTCGTTGGCGAGGGTCCCGGCGATGCGGGCCAGGTCGATCGTGCTCACGGCGATGGAGCACTGCCGGGAGTAGCCGTCCACGACGTCGTGGGGCTCGTCGGGCAGCTCAGCCAGCGCCCGCACCATGTGGGCGATCCCCAGGTTGCGGTCGGCGTTCTCCATCTCCTGGCGGTAGCACTCCTCGTCCAGCTCCAGCTCCCGCCCGGCCATGGTCGACAGCAGCTCGTGGATGCGGGCGTAGCGCTGCTCGGCGTCCGGCCCTCGCACCAGCGAGTGGGCGACGAGCGCGCCGGCGTTGATCATCGGGTTGTCCGGGCGGCGGGACCCCGGGTCCAGGCTGATCCGGTTGAAGGCGTCGCCGGACGGCTCGACGTCGATGTGCCGGAGCACCTCGTCCATCCCGACGTCGTCGACGGCCAGCCCGTAGACGAGAGCCTTGCTCATCGACTGGATGGGGAAGCGGTGCTCCGCGTCCCCGGCGCTGAACGTCTCACCCCCGTTGTCGACGACCGCCACGGCGAGCCGGTCCAGGTCGGCGGTGGCGTGGACCGGCAGCTCGTGGGGCTCGCCCGCGTCATCGTCCCGGACCCGGTCCAGGACGTCCTGCAGGATGGCGGTCACGTCGCGCTGGGTCATGGCGTCAGCCTACGGAGTGCTGCCCCGGCGCAGCCGGAGGACTCCACGAGCGAGACGCCGGCCGCGGCACGGCGGTGGCGCACCGGCAGCGGCGTGCCGTCCGGTGGCTGTGAGATCGGCGACGTCCCCGTCGGCTAGCCGAGGAGCTCCCGTGCGTGGACGCCCGCGACCGCCGCCGCCAGGAAGGCGGCCGGGTCCTCCGCCAGGCCTCGACCCATGGTCGACATCCGGACGGGCGCGTCGGCGAGGGCCTCCAGGATCCCGTCCGTGGCGACCTCGACCAGCCGGAGGTGCGGGGCCCTCCGCACGAGGTCGGACGCCTGCTCCCGGACCAGGGCCAGGCAGTCCCCGAGCCGGGCGTCGTCGGGTGGGACGGGAGCCACGAGGTCGGCGGGGCGGGCCAGGACGCGGCCGAAGGCGGTGCGGCTGTGGTGGGACAGGCCGCGGTGCCGCGGGCGGGCGTCGGCCTGGGAGACCCGGAGCGCGGCGACCGGGCGCCCGCCCAGCACCGCCGCCGCGTTGAGCGCCTCCCCGGCGGCGACGCCGGAGAAGCCCCACCGGGTGCCCGTGCCGAGGTTGCCCGGGCCCTGGGCGACGACGGCCAGGTCAGCCCCCAGGACGTGCCGGGCCGCCAGCAGCGCGGTGTGCACGGTGACGGCCTCGAGGTCGCCGCCGTAGGCCTGGCCGCAGGTGATCGACGCCGACATCCACCTCGCCTCCCGGAGGGCGGCGACAGTCCGGGAGAAGGCCAGGGGCAGCGCGCCTCCGTCGGTCATCACGTAGGCGATCCGGGGGGCCGCGGCACCCCGTCGCGACGCGGCCAGCCGGGCCCCGGCGAGCACGGCCGGGAGGGCGCTGTGCAGGTCGGCGGCCACGACCGGCATACCGTCGAGGGAGTCCGCCTCCTCCAGCACGGCGTGGTGCGCACCCTCCGGGTCGTCGACCCCGAGGACCATCGTCTGCAGCGGGGTGTAGCGCGCCTTGACGAGGTGCCCGGGTCGCTCGGGGTCGGTGGCCCAGCCCGCGGGCCACGCGCCGGGCCGGTCGGGGATCGCCGCCACCAGGGCGTAGCCGCCCGTGCCCAGGCCCCGGTCCAGCGCCGTCGTGTTCAGCAGCACCCGGTCGCCCGCCTCGGGCACCCCGACCACCTCGGTGTAGGAGAGGGCGCGCACGAGGCCGCTGCCGGCGACCTCAACGTCAACCTCGACGACCCCGGACCACCCCTCCCGGACCTCGCGCACCACGCCCTCACGCCACCGGATCACCCGGCAAGGCTAGCGGTGCGGGTCGTCCCGCCACGGCTCCCGGCAGCGGGTAGCCTCGGGGACCATGGCCCGCCCGTCACCGGCCGCCGCGAAGACCGAGCGGCTGCTCAACCTCGTCATCGCGCTGCTGCACACGCGCCAGCCGCTGTCCAAGGCGAGGCTGCGCCAGGCGGTGCCGGACTACGCGCAGGGCGGCGACGAGGCCTTCGAGCGGATGTTCGAGCGGGACAAGGACGAGCTCCGAGCCCTCGGGGTGCCCTTGCGCACCGAGCCCATCGACCCCTTCTTCGACGACGAGCCGGGTTACCGCATCGACCAGCGCGAGTACGCCCTCCCGCAGATCGACTTCGCCCCCGACGAGCTGGCGGTGCTGGGGCTGGCCAGCCGTGCGTGGAGCCAGGCGAGCCTGGCCGGCCCGGCCGCGCAGGCGCTTCGCAAGCTGGAGGCGGCGGGTCTCGTGCGCGACGAGAGCTCGGTCGCGGGCATCGAGCCGCTGCTGCACACCCGCGAGCCGGCCTTCGAGCCGGTGCGCGACGCCGTCCTGTCCCGGACCCCGCTGACCTTCGACTACCGCGGGGGCTCCGGCGACCTGGGGGAGCGGCACGTCCAGCCCTGGGGCCTGACCAGCTGGCACGGCCGGTGGTACCTCACCGCCCACGACCTCGACCGGGACGCCCCGCGGGTCTTCCGCCTCGACCGGATCGGGGATCCCCGGCGGGCCGGCCGGGCGGGCGGGTATGACGTGCCCCCCTCCCACGACGCGGTCACCATGATCCGGTCCTCGGTGGGGGACGACGCTGCGGCCCCCTCCACGACCGCACGGCTGCTCGTGCGGGAGGGTGTCGCGGCCTCGCTGCGCAAGCGGGGGGCGGAGGCCGCCGAGGAGGCGCCGGAGGGGTGGGACCTGGTCGAGGTCCCGACCGGGTCGCTGGTCGCGCTGGCCCAGGAGGTCGCGGCCTACGGGCCGGACGTGCGGGTGGTGGACCCGGCCGAGCTGGGCGAGCTGGTCGCCGAGCGGCTGCGGGCGGTCCTGCTCGCCCACGGGGGCGACCCGGCCCGGGGGGAGGGCGGCCGATGGTGACCTTCGAGAGCGCCACCTCGCGCCTGTCGCGACTGCTGACGATGGTGCCGTGGCTGCTCAACCGGCAGGGGATCGACCTCGCGCGCGCGGCCGTCGAGCTCGGCGTGAGCGAGGAGCAGGTCGTCGACGACCTCCAGCTGCTCTTCGTGTGCGGTCTGCCGGGGCACTACCCCGACGACCTCATCGAGGCCTCGTGGGAGGACGGCCGCGTCTTCGTCGGCAACGTCACGCAGGACACGATCGCCCGCCCGCTGCGGCTCGGCCGGGACGAGGCGCTGGCGCTCATCGTCGCCCTCCGGGCCCTGGCGGCCACGCCCGGTCTGGCGGAGCGGGACGCGATCGACCGGGCGCTGGCCAAGCTCGAGGCGGCCGCCGGGGACGCCGCAGCCTCCGCGGACCAGGTGCGGGTCGACCTGGAGCAGCCCCTGGACCCCGAGCTCGCCGGCCGCATCCGCACGGCGCTGACGCAGGGGCGCCGGCTGCACCTCACCTACACCTCCGCCAGCCGCGACCAGACGACCGAGCGCGACGTGGACCCCCTGCGGGCGCTGTCGGTCGACGGTCGCTGGTACCTCGAGGCGTGGTGCCACCGGGCCCAGGGCCTGCGGACCTTCCGACTCGACAGGGTCGAGGACGCCCGGGTCCTCGACGAGCCCGCCACCCCGCCGTCCGACCTGCCGGACACCGACGTGCGGCCGGGCGTCTTCCGCGGCGCCCCCGACGACCTCGTCGTCACCCTCGAGCTGGCTCCCGCGGCGGCATGGGTCGCCGAGTCGGTCCCCTCCGAGACGGTCGAGGAGCACGAGGACGGCAGCCGCACCATGGTGCTCCGCGTGGCCGACCCGTCCTGGCTGCAGCGGCTGGTCTGGCGCGAGGCCGGAGCGGTGCGCGTCGTGGACCCCCCGGAGCTGGTGCGGGCGGTCCGGGAGGGTGCGGCCCGGGCGCTAGACTGACCAGGTCCCCGTCCACGCGACGGGCGGGGGGTACCGAACCGAGAGCGAGCCGCACCCATGCGCATCCAGATCTGGCACGTCGTCGTCCTGATCGTCGCCTTCGTCCTGCTCTTCGGCTGGAAGAACCTCCCCAACATCGCCCGCTCGATGGGGGAGTCCATGCGGGTCTTCAAGTCCGAGGTCGACCAGATGAAGGACGAGGGGCAGGCGCGCAACGCGGAGAAGACCAGGCCGGCGATCGAGGACGAGGACACCGCCATGCGGGAGTACCGCGAGGCGAACGAGCGCCGTCCCGACGAGCCCCGCGCCTGAGACGGGCCCTCCGAGCCCGGCACCGCACCGTTCCGTGGCGCGCACCCGCACCCGTTCCCGCACCCGCCGGGTCAGGGACCCGGAAGGACGCATGTCCCTGGCCGAGCACCTCCGGGAGCTCCGCAACCGGCTGACCGTCTCCGTGCTGGCGGTCCTCGCGCTGGCCGTCGTCGGCTGGTACTTCTACGACCAGATCTTCGCCTGGGTCAACGCCCCCATCGTCGCCGTCGCGCAGGCCCGCGGCGAGGACGAGGTGATGCTGCGCTTCCAGAACATCACCGAACCCTTCGCCATGCAGCTCCGGGTGGCGGTCTTCAGCGGGATCATCCTGGCCAGCCCGGTGTGGCTGTGGCAGGCGTGGGCCTTCCTCCTGCCCGGCCTGACGCCGAAGGAGCGCAAGGTCTCGCTGGCCTACTTCTTCGTCGCGATCCCGCTCTTCTTCGCCGGTGCCGGCCTGGCCGCCTACACCTTCCCGCGCCTGGTGGCGATCCTGCTCGGCTTCACCCCGGAGGGGGCGGCCAACCTGCCGGGCGCCCAGGACTTCCTGTCCCTGTGGCTCTACTTCATGCTCGCCTTCGGGCTGGCCTTCCTCCTGCCCGTGGTGCTGGTGGGGCTGAACCAGATCGGCATCCTGCCCGCGCGGGCGATGCTGCGCAGCTGGCGGATCACCCTGTTCCTCATCCTCGTCTTCTCCGCCTTCATGACCCCCGACCCGAGCGCCTGGACCATGCTGGCCATGGCCGCCCCTGTCTTCTTCCTCTTCTGGTGCGCGGTGGGCTTCTCCTTCCTCCTCGAGCGGCGGCGGCGCCGCCGCGGGGACGACCCGCGCGACCGCTACGCGGGTCTGTCGCCGGGCGAGGCCACCCCCCTGCCATGAGGTATGCCGTCGCGCGGGGCCGGCGGACGCGCCGCCACCGCGGGGGCACGGCCGCGCTGGGGGCCGCGGCGGCCGCCCGGCTGCGCAGCGCCGGGCACGAGGTCACCGAGGTGGTGACCGACTCCCTGGAGCACGCCCGGGCGCGGTGCGGCGCGCTGGTCGCCGACGGCCTGGACGTGCTGGCGGTGGCCGGTGGCGACGGGGCCGTCAGCCTGGGGGCCGACCTGTGCGCCGTGACGTCCACGGCCCTGGCGATCCTGCCCTCGGGCACCGGCAACGACAGCGCCCGGTCGCTGGGGCTGGTCGGCGGGCAGCAGGGCACGGGCCCGCTGCAGGCGCTCATGGACGACCGCCGGCGGCGGATCGACACCCTGCACGTCCCCGAATTGGACCGGCACGTCCTGGGGTCGGTGCCGGCGGCGCTCGACGCCCGGATCTCGGCCCGCGCCAACGCCTGGCCCCGCCACCTGGGGCCGTTGACCTACACGCTCTCGGCCCTGGTGGAGATCGCACTGCTGCGGCGGCAGCCCCCGCTGCGCTACACCCTGACGGTCGACGACCGGCGCAGCGAGCTGGAGGCGCTGGTGGTCGTCCCGGCCAACCTGCCCTACTTCGGCGGCGGCCTGCCGATCGCCCCGGACGCCGACCCCGCCGACGGCCTGCTCGACCTGGTCGTCATCACCCCGGTGGCGCCGCTGGAGGCGCTGCGGCTGCTGCGGGCCGTCCGCGCCGGTCGGCACGCCGACCACCCGGCCGTGACGATCACCCGGGCCCGGCGGGTGCACCTCGAGGGACCGTCCGACATCGTCGCGCAGGCCGACGGGGACGAGCTGGGCCCGCTCCCGCTGACGGTGCAGGTCAGCCCCTCGTCCCTCCAGGTGGTGGCGCCCCCGCTGACGTAGCCTGGGATCATGTCCAGCCCCGCCGAGCGTTACGCCCGTTCCCGCGAGCGAGGGGCCTGGCAGTCCTCGCCGGCCGGCCGCTTCGCGAGCTCGCTGGACTTCGAGCTGGATCCCTTCCAGCGCGAGGGGATCGTGGCGGTCCAGGAGGGGCACGGGGTCCTCGTGGCCGCGCCGACCGGGGCCGGCAAGACGGTCGTGGGGGAGTTCGCCGTGGCCCTGGGGCTGGAGACCGGGCGCAAGACCTTCTACACGACCCCCATCAAGGCGCTGTCCAACCAGAAATACCACGACCTCGTGGCCCGCCACGGCGTCGGCAACGTCGGCCTGCTGACCGGTGACGCGTCGGTCAACGGCGAGGCGCCGGTGGTCGTCATGACCACCGAGGTGCTGCGCAACATGATGTATGCCGCCTCGCCCACCCTCACCGGGCTCGGCTACGTGGTCATGGACGAGGTGCACTACCTCGCCGACCGCTGGCGCGGTGCGGTCTGGGAGGAGGTCATCATCCACCTCCCCGCCTCGGTGCAGGTCGTCTCGCTGTCGGCGACGGTGAGCAACGCCGAGGAGTTCGGCGACTGGCTGCGCACCGTGCGCGGTGACGACACGCGGGTCATCGTCTCCGAGCACCGGCCGGTGCCCCTGTGGCAGCACATGATGGTCGGCAAGCAGCTCCTCGACCTGTTCGTCACCGACGGCAGCGGGGGAGGGACGGCGGCCCAGGGCGGCACGACGCGGGTCAACCCCCAGCTGCTGGAGCGGATCTCCGGCGCCGAGCGGGCCGCCCAGTCCCAGGGGTGGCGGCGCGAGGACGCCGGCGGTCCGCGGGGCCGTCGGGGGGCACCCCGCGGGCGCTCCCGGGGCACGGACTCCCGCGAACGCGGAGGTCGCGGCGGCACGGCATACCGGGACGACTCCCGGGCGGCGACCGGTTCCCTGCCCGGCGGTGCGCCGACCCGGGCGGAGGTCATCGACCAGCTCGACCGGCACGGCCTCCTGCCGGCGATCACGTTCATCTTCAGCCGGGCGGGGTGCGACGCCGCGGTGCAGCAGCTCCTCGGGCGCGGGGTGCGGCTGATCCCCGAGGAGGAGGGGCAGGCCGTCCGCGACCTCGTCACCCGCCGGGTGGCCGAGGTCGACCCCGCTGACCTGGGGGTCCTCGGCTATCACGACTTCGCCGAGGGGCTGGCCCGCGGGTATGCCGCCCACCACGCCGGGATGCTGCCGCTCTTCCGGGAGATCGTCGAGGAGCTCTTCACCGCCGGGCGCGTCAAGGCGGTCTTTGCCACCGAGACCCTCGCCCTGGGGATCAACATGCCGGCCCGCTCGGTGGTGCTGGAGAAGCTCGTCAAGTTCAACGGCGAGACCCACGCCCCGGTGACGCCCGCGGAGTACACCCAGCTCACCGGCCGCGCCGGGCGGCGCGGCATCGACGTGGAGGGCCATGCGGTCGTGCTGTGGCGCCGCGGGGTGGACCCGATGGACGTCGCCGGGCTGGCCTCCACCCGGACCTACCCGCTGCGCTCCTCCTTCCGGCCCAGCTCCAACATGGCCGTCAACCTGGTCTCGCAGTACGGCCGGGAGCGGGCCCACGAGCTGCTCCAGAGCTCGTTCGCGCAGTTCCAGGCCGACCGCTCGGTGGTCGGCCTGACCACCCAGGTCAGGGAGAACCTCGTCGCGCTCGACGGCTACGCCGAGGCGATGACCTGCGAGCGCGGCGACTTCCGGGAGTACGGCCGGCTGCGGCACGAGCTCTCCGAGCTGGAGAAGATGCAGGCCCGGCGTCTGCAGGCGCAGCGCCGGGCCGACATCGCCAGCGCGTTGGAGGAGCTCGAGCCCGGCCAGGTGATCCAGCTCGACGGGGGACGCAAGGGCTCCATGGCCGTCGTGCTGCGCGGGGCCCGCCGGACGGCGTCCCCGGAGCCGTCGGTCATCACCTCCAACGGGAGCCTGCAGCGGCTGACCGTCGCCGGCTTCCGCGACGTGCCCGAGGTGATCGGCACCCTGCGCGTCCCCGCGCACTTCAACCCGCGCAGTCCCAAGGCGCGCAAGGACCTCGCCTCCGCCCTGCGGGACACCGTCCGCGAGCCCCGGCCCGGCCGGGGCGGGCCGGGAGGAGGGGGGTGAAGGGCCGGGGGTGTCCCCGGGCAGCATCGAGGGTCAGGTGCAGGACCTGCGGGCCCGGATGCGGGCCCACCCCTGCCACAGCTGCCCCGAGCGGGAGGACCACGCGCGGTGGGCGGCACGGTGGTGGTCGCTGCGCAAGGAGACCGACGACCTGCAGCGGGGGTGGCGCACCGGACCAACACCGTGGCCACCACCTTCGAGCGGATCTGCGACCTGCTGAGCTCGATGGGCTACCTCACCGCCGACGGCCGGCACGTCACGCCCGAGGGGAGCACCTGCGGCGCATCTACACCGAGCTCGACCTGGTGGTCGCCGAGGCCGTGCGCCGCGGCGCCTGGCGCCGGCTCACCCCCGCCGACCTGGCGGCCGTGGTCTCGGCGCTCGTGCACGAGGCCCGCTCCGACGAGGTGAGCGACCCGCCCGTGCCCAGCGTCGAGGTGGCCGAGGCGCTCGGCGAGATGGAGGCCATCTGGCGGGAGGTGCAGGCCCGCAAGAGCGAGCACGACCTCACCGGTGACCGCGAGCTCGACCCCGGGATCTCCTGGATGGTCCACCGCTGGGCCTCCGGCCGCGGCCTCGAGGAGGTCCTGCGCGGCGGGGACCTGTCCGCCGGGGACTTCGTGCGCCGTGCGAAGCAGGTGGTCGACCTGCTGGGCCAGATCGCGCACGCCAGCGCCGGCGAGCTGTCGCGGACGGCGCGGGCGGCCTCCGACGCCGTGCTGCGCGGGGTCGTGGCCGCCGACCGTCTCGACTGAGGGCGCACGCCTAGACTCGCGGCATGACCGACGTCGTGATCTGCTCACCCCTGCGGACCCCGGTGGGGGGCTACCTGGGCTCGTTGTCCTCGCTGTCCGCCGCCGAGCTCGGCACCCAGCTGCTCACCGAGCTCCTGCGCCGCACCGGCCTGCAGGACGGGCAGGTCGACGACGTCATCGTCGGCAACGCCAACCCCTCCGGGGAGATCCCGGCGCTCGGCCGGATCCTGGCGCTCAACACCGGCCTGGACCGCGCCCGGGGATGCAGCTGGACCGCCGCTGCGGCTCCGGCCTGCAGGCGGTGCTCACCGCGGCGACCCAGGTCCGGGCCGGCGCCGCGCGCCTGGTCGTGGCGGGCGGCGCGGAGTCGATGAGCCAGGTCGAGCACTACGCCCTGCTGCGCCGGGGGGTCTCCGGCACCGGCGTGGAGCTGGCCGACCGGCTGGCGCGGGCCCGGACCACCGCCGGGGGCACCCACCACCCCATCCCCGGCGGGATGATCGAGACGGCGGAGAACCTCCGCCGCGACTACGGCATCACCCGCGAGGCCCAGGACGAGCTGGCGCTCCGGTCCCACCAGCGGGCCGCCGCGGCCCAGGCGGAGGGCCGCTTCGCCGAGGAGCTGGTCCCCGTCGAGGTGGCCACCCGCCGGGGGACGACGGTGGTCGACACCGACGAGCACGTGCGGCCCGACACCAGCCTGGAGGCCCTCGCGGGTCTCCGGCCGATCCTGGGCCGTCAGGACCCGGAGGCGACCGTGACCGCGGGCAACGCCAGCGGCCAGAACGACGCGGCCGCCCTGTGCGTCGTCACCACCCGCAGCCACGCGGAGAGCCTCGGCCTCACCCCGCTGCTGGCCCTGCGCTCCTGGGCCGTGGCCGGCGTCGCGCCCGAGACGATGGGCATCGGCCCGGTCCCCGCCAGCGCCGAGGCGCTGGCCCGGGCCGGTCTCTCCCTGGACGACATGGACCTCATCGAGCTCAACGAGGCCTTCGCGGCGCAGGCCCTGGCCGTCCTGGCCGAGTGGGGCATGGGCGACCCCTCCACCTGGGACCGGCTCAACGTCAACGGCTCGGGGATCTCCCTGGGGCATCCCGTCGGGGCCACCGGTGCCCGCATCCTGGCCACCGTGGCGCACGAGCTGCACCGCCGACAGGGGCGGTACGCCCTGGAGACGATGTGCATCGGTGGCGGGCAGGGCCTCGCCGCCGTCCTGGAACGGGTCGCCTAGGGGAGCACGGTCGATGCGTCTGGGTCGTCGTCACACCGCCGCCGTGATCGTCGGGGTCGCGGGGCTCGCCGGCGCCTTCCTGCTCGTGCCCGACGCCCCGGAGGTGGTGACGGTCTCGCCCGTGCCCGGCGAGGCGGCATACACCTCGGTCCAGGAGGCGGTCGACTCCCTGGGCCCGCGCGGGGGGACCGTGGAGGTGCACGAGGGGACGTATGCCGAGCGGCTCGTGCTGGACGGCCGGCGGGGCGTGTCCGTGCAGGCCCGCACCGGTGACCGGGTGGTGCTGGACGCCACCGGGACCGAGCCCCCCGAGGGCCTGAGCGGGGTCGTGGAGGTCCGGGGCGGAGGTCTGGTCGAGCTGGTCGGCCTGGAGCTGCGGGGCTACCGCACCGAGCGGACGGGCGCTGTCCCCGTGGGTCTGCTGGTGACCGGCAGCGTGGAGGGGTTGACGGTCGAGGACCTGGTCGTGCGCGAGCTGGGGACGACGGCCGGGGCCGGGTCGCAGGCCCACGGGGTCGCGGTCGTCGGCGACGAGCTGCGGGAGGCCACGACCGACCTGGTCCTCACCGGTGCCTACCTGAGCAACCTCTCGCTGGGGGAGGGGGCCGGCATCCTGGTGGACGGCAACGTCATGGGTTGGGAGGTCACCCGCAACCGGGTGCACCAGGTCGACCACGACGGGATCCGGGTGAGCGCCCCCGACGCGGCTCCGGACGCCTCCGCGGAGGACCCCCCGGTGCCACGACCCCGGGACGGGCTGCTGACCGGCAACAGCGTGGTCGACGTCGCCGGGGCGACCAACCTGGCCTACGGCCCGGAGGGCTGCGTGTGCGCCGCCGGCCTCAGCATCGCGGGGGGCCTGGACCTCACGCTCACCGACAACACCGTCTCCCGGGCCGACGTGGGGATCGAGGTGCGCGGCGACGGGACCACCGGGACCACCGAGGGCCTCGACGTCCTGGAGAACGTCGTGGAGGACGCCCGCCACGCGGCCATGGTGATCGGTGCCGACGAGGCCGGTGAGGGAGCCGTCACCCGGGTCCTGGCGAGGGGCAACCACCTGCGGGGAGCCACCACCGAGGTGATGGTCCTCCTGGGTCACGGGCTCGCGGACACGAGGTTCAGCAGCAACGACGTCGTCGTGGCCGAGCCCGGGCCGGTGCTGGTGCAGCTGGCCGGGACGGGGCCGGCGCTGGACCACAACAGCTATGTGGCCCCGTCACCGGTCTTCCGGCTGGGGCAGCGCGAGGTGGGGGAGCTGCGGGCCTGGCAGCTGCTCACCGGCGAGGAGTCGGTCAGCTCGCTGCGCTCGCCGTGACCGTCTCGCCGTGACCGGAGGCCTGGACCAGCAGCCCGGTGCCCCACCCGATCATGCCCACGCACGCCGAGGCGGCGATGTCGCTCAGCCGATGGTGGCCCAGGGTGATGAGCAGCAGGCCCATGACCCCCACCGCCGCGCTGCCCAGGATCAGCACGGCGCCTCGGGCCGACCGGGGGACAACCACCAGCAACGCGCACACCAGGGCCGCCACCGCGGCCGCGTGGCCGCTGGGCAGGGAGTTGGGCAGTGGCCACGGGTCCGCGAGCTGGGGCCGGGGCAGCGCCAGCTTGAGAACCTGCGGCGTGACCAGGCACACCACCGCGCCGGCGCCCGCCCCGAGCGCGGTGCGCCAGCCCCGCCGGAGCCCGGCCAGGCACACGAGCGCGCACAGGACGATCATGACCACCGGGCCGGCGAGCGTCAGCAGGGGCAGCAGCCGCTCCGCCAAGGCGGTGTCGGCCTCCAGCCGCCACAGCACGGCGTTGTCCAGCCGCTGGCCGGAGACGGTGCGCACCGCGAGCAGGTAGAGGCCCAGCAGTCCCGCCGTGCCCCCGGTGATGAGGACCCACGGGAGGGCCGGGGGCGGCAGGTCGTGGTCTGGCATGGCCGGACCAGGGTAGGTCCAGGCGCTGGGAGCAAGGTGGACGGCGCGCCGGACGGGCGGTCGGGTCAGGGTCGGATCCCGAGGGCCTGCAGCAGCCGACCGACGGGGCTGCCCAGGTCGTAGGTCTCGACCAGCTGCTGGAGCGTCTCGGGGTCGGCCAGCTCCCGGGGCAGGGTGAGCGGGACGTCGGCGACCGGGGCGTCGGGGGCCACCAGGACCACGAGCGGAGCGACGTCGAGGTAGGACGCGCCGGCCTCCAGGTTGGCGCGCCGGGCACCCTTGAGGGCCGGGTCCCCGGAGTCCACCGCGGCCCGCAGCGCCTCGAGCGAGCCGTAGTCGCGCAGCAGCTGGGCAGCCGTCTTGTCCCCGATCCCCTTCACCCCCGGCAGCCCGTCGCTGGCGTCGCCGCGCAGCATCGCCATCTCGGCGTACGCCCGACCGGTCGGCACGCCATACCGGGTGCGCAGGTCCTCCTGGGTGATGACCTCGGCGTCCCGCACCCCCGCCTTGGCGGTGTAGATGACGCGGACGGGGGCCTCGTCGTCGACCAGCTGGAAGAGGTCCCGGTCGCCGGTGACGATGTCGACCGGCATCCTGCCCCGGTGCCGCGCTGTGAGGGTGCCGATGACGTCGTCGGCCTCGTAGCCGGGCACCCCCAGCACCGGCAGCCCGAAGGCCTCGAGCGCGCACCGCAGGATCGGGACCTGCACCTCCAGCTCGGCCGGTGCCTCCTCCTTCTCCAGCGACCCCTCGACCAGGCGGTGCGCCTTGTAGGACGGGATCGCCTGCACCCGGAAGTCGGGTCGCCAGTCGTCGTCCCAGCAGCACACCAGGTGGGTGGGGGAGAAGCGCGTGGTCAGGGTGGCCACCATGTCGAGCAGCCCGCGCACGGCGTTGGTCGGGGTGCCGTCCGGCGCGGGCCGCTGCTCCTTCATGCCGAAGAAGGCCCGGAAGTACAGGCTCGCGGTGTCGAGCAGGAGCAGGCGCGCGGGAGGGGTGGGGCTCATGGCGGTCAGCGTAGTCGCGGCCGGCGGGCCCGACTGGGTTACGGTGGCGCCGTGACTGCACGGGAGACCTCGCTGCGCGACCGGCTGCCGTGGATCGCGGTCCTGGTCGCGCTGGGGACGGCTGCCGCCCTGCTCCTCGGGCCGCTGTGGGACGACGCGCGGGGTGAGAACCCCCTGCTGCGTCCGCCCGGGCCCGACTGGGAGGCCATCCTGCGCCTGGGCCTGCCGACGGTGATCGTGGCCGCCTGCTTGGCGCTCGCGCTCATGCTGCCCCGCCGACCCCTCGTCGGGGTCGGGGCGCTGCTCGTGCTCGGGTATGCCGTCGTGCAGGCGCCCGGGGTCATGACGCTGTGGTTCGTCCCCACGCTGCTGCTGGCGGGGGCCGGGTGGCTGGTGGCCTTGCTCGACCGGGGCCGGGGCCGTCGGGAGCCGGGGCGGGTCTAGGCTTCGGCCATGGAGGCGCTCGACCGGCACATCGTCCAGGTCCTGGCCCAGGACGGGCGGATCAGCTTCGCCGACCTCGGCCGGCAGGTCGGGCTGTCCACCTCGGCGGTGCACCAGCGGGTCAAGCGGCTCGAGGAGCGGGGGATCATCACCGGCTACCGGGCCGTCGTCGACTACACCAAGGTCGGTCTTCCGCTCACGGCCCTGATGTCGGTCAAGCCCTTCGACCCCGCCGCCGACGACGACGTCCCCGAGCGGTTGCACGACATCGAGGAGATCGTCGCCTGCTGGTCGGTCGCCGGCGACGAGAACTACGTGCTCCTCCTGCGCGTCGCCCGACCGCAAGACCTCGAGGAGCTCTTCGCCCGCATCCGCCAGCAGGCCTCCGTCTCCACCAACACCACCATCGTGCTGTCCACCCCCTGGGAGGACCGCCTGGGCCGCCTGCCGGACCCGCCCCCGCCCATCTGACCCACCGGCCGCCTCGCGTGGTTGCCCCCAGCCCCACCGGCCGCCTCGCGTGGTTGCCCCCAGCCCCACCGGCCGCCTCGCGTGGTTGCCCCCAGCCCCACCGGCCGCCTCGCGTGGTTGCCCCCAGCCCCACCGGCCGCCTCATGTGGTTGCCCCCAGCCCCACCGGCCGCCTCATGTGGTTGGCGCGGGCACGGCATACCCTGTGGCCGTGGCCAAGAAGAGGCATCCGACCGGCGGCACCCCCGCGACCGTGGCCCTGGACCGCGCCGGAGTCGCGTATGCCGTGCGGGCCTACGAGCACGACCCGGCGGCGCAGTCCTACGGGCTGGAAGCTGCCCAGGCGCTCGGCGTCGAACCTGCTCGCGTGTTTAAGACGCTCCTGGTCGACACCGAACAGGGGCTCGGCGTCGGGATCGTTCCGGTCGACGCGCTGCTCGACCTCAAGGCGATCGCCGCGTCGCTGTCGATGAAGAAGGTGACGATGGCCGACCCGAAGGTTGCCGAACGCACGACGGGTTACGTAGTGGGCGGCATCAGCCCGGTCGGTCAGAAGAAGGCGCTGCCGACGGTGCTCGACGAGTCGGCGACGACCTTCGAGACGATCCTGGTCAGCGGGGGCAAGCGCGGACTGGACATCGAGATCGCGCCGAAGGATCTGCTTCGCGTCACCGGGGGAAGGACGGCGTCGATCGCGCGACGCGGTTAGCCCAACCACACGACGCGGCCAGTGGGCGAGAGGTCAACCACACGGCGCGGCCAGTGGGCGAGAGGTCAACCACACGGCGCGGCCGGTGGGGCAGAGGCCAACCACACGGCGCGGCCAGTGGGCGAGAGGCCAACCACGCGAGGCGGCCAGTGGGGCAGAGACCAACCACACGACGCGGCCAGTGGGGGAGAAGCCAACCACGCGAGGCGGCCGGTGGGGCAGAGACCAACCACACGAGGCGGCCGGTGGGAGGGGTAGCCGTCAGCCCAGCTGGTCGACGGACGCCTGGCGGGAGGCGGCGGCGGCGGCCACGGCCTTCTGCTCGTGCGCCGTGACGTCCTCGCCGTGGATCTCGGTGCTGTGCTGGCGCCACCAATCCTGGCCGCTGGCGGGCAGGGTGTCGATCGGGTCGTAGTAGACGTACTCCGCGCTGGTGACGTCGACGTCCTCGCCCTCGATGGAGGTGCGGTAGTTCTTGCGCCAGTAGGAGATCCCGCGCTCGGTGTCGTAGGTGTCGACCTGGTGGACCCAACGCTTGCCGACGAAGGGCACGTCGCAGACGATCCGCGGGGTGGAGAACCCGGGCAGGTAGCCCAGCAGCGAGTGCTGGAGGTGCTGGGCGTGCGCCAGCGACACCCGCCAGTGCTCGCTGAAGGGGATCATGTCGCACATGTAGAAGTAGTAGGGGGTGATCATCGCGTCGTCGGCCAGCGCGAAGCACAGGTCGAGCAGCTGGTGGCTGTCGTCGTTGACGCCTCGCATGAGCACGCCCTGGTTGCGGACGTCGCGGATGCCCGCGTCGAGCATGGCACGGGAGGCCTGCGCGACGAGCGGCGTCACCGACTGCGCCGCGTTGACGTGCGTGTGGATGGCCAGGCCGACACCGCGAGCCCGGGCCTTGCCCGCCACGCGGGCCACACCCTCGACCACGTCCGGGGCCAACCAGTGCTGCGGCATGCCCATGAGGGCCTTGGTGGCCAGCCGCACGTCGCGGATGTTCTCGATCTCGAGCAGCTGGTCCAGCCACGCCTCGAGGTTCTTCCACGGCATGTTCGCCACGTCGCCGCCCGAGACCACGACGTCGCGGACCGACGGGGTCGACCGCAGGTAGTCCAGGATCGCGGTGTGCCGGTCCACCGGCTTGCCGGCCAGCTTGAGCTTGGTGACGGTCGGCGTGGAGTTGCCGACCAGGTCCATGCGGGTGCAGTGCCCGCAGTACTGCGGGCAGGTCGGCAGCATCTCGGCCAGCACCTTGGTGGGGTAGCGGTGCGTCAGACCCTCCGCCACCCACATGTCGTGCTCGTGCAGGCTGTCACGGGCGGCGTAGGGGTGGTTGGGCCAGTCGGTGCGGCGGTCGCTGAAGACCGGCAGCATGTAGCGCCGCACCGGGTCGGCGTAGAACGCCGCGGTGAACTCGGCGCCCGCCGCCGGCATCCGGCCGTCGGCCCAGGTGACCTCGCTGACCATCGTATTGAGCATCTGCGGGGGGACGAGCATCGACATCGTGGCCCGCTCGGCCTGGTCGCGCTCCAGGTCGGCGTAGAAGTCCTCGGTCAGCAGGTCGCCCATGACGGTGCGCAGCTGGCGGAGGTTCTTCACGCAGCTCACCCGCTGCCACTGCACGTCCGCCCACTGCTCGGCGGTGATCTCGCGCCAGCCGGGGAACCGGGTCCAGTCCGGCTCGACGAGCTCGCGCCGCCGGTAGGCGTAGGGCTGATCGATCTGAGAGGTCATGCGTGACATGCTACGGACATCATCCGGCAGAATGAAAGATCTGCAGGAAGATGTCTTGTCAGAGGCTCGAAAGTGAGGACAGATGACGGCCACGACCGCCCATTCGCCGTTCGGCATCCACCGGGTGCTGGAGCCGCGGGGCGACGCGGTGACCCTGCCGCAGACCGCGCTGCGGCTCGACCCGAGCCCGGACCTCGCGCCCGACGAGGTGCGGGTCGACGTCGAGGTGCTCAACCTCGACGCGGCCTCCTACCGCCAGCTGCGTGACAAGCACACCGGCCCCACCGGCCACGTGCACGGGCACTCCGTCCGCTCCGAGGTCCTGGAGATCATCGAGGACCGCGGCAAGATGCAGAACCCGGTCACCGGGTCCGGCGGGATGCTCATCGGCACCGTCGCGGAGGTGGGTCCGGAGAGCCCGCTCGGCCTGCAGGTGGGTGACCGGGTCGCGACCCTGGTCTCGCTCTCCCTCACCCCGCTGGCGGTCTCCGACCGGCTGGAGCGCTGGGACGGCCTGTCCGAGCGCGTGCCCACCGCCGGTCACGCCATCCTGTTCGGCCGCTCGATCGCCGCGGTCCTCCCCGAGGACATGGACCCCGAGCTGGCCCTCATGGTCATGGACGTCTGCGGGGCGCCGGCCATGGTCCGTCGGGTCGTGCAGGGGTATGCCGCACTCGGCCAGCGGGCGAGCGTGGCCGTCATCGGGGCGGCCGGCAAGTCCGGCTCGCTCTCGCTCGCCGCGGCCCGGGACGCCGGCGGCGGCCGGCTGGTCGGGGTGGTCCCTGTCCAGGGGGAGGCGGACGTGCTGGAGCGCAGCGGCCTCGCCGACCACGTCGTCCTGGCCGACGCGCGCCGGCCGATCGGGCTGAGCGAGGCGCTGGCCGGGGTGGGAGGACCGGTCGACGTCACCGTCGTCTGCGTCGACGTCCCGGGGGCCGAGCAGCCGGCGCTCCTCATCACCAAGCAGGGCGGCACCGTCATCTACTTCTCGATGGCCACCAGCTTCGCCGCGGCGGCCCTCGGGGCCGAGGGGCTGGCCGCCGACGTGACGATGCTCATCGGCAACGGCTACACCCCGGGTCACGCCGACTACGCCGTCGGGCTGGTGCGCGAGGTGCCCGCCGTGCGGCAGATCTTCGAGGACCGGCTCGCCTCCGAGCGCAGGGCCCACGTCCAGGACGGCGGCTCCGTCAGCGGCCACGTGGAGGTGGAGGCATGAGCCCCGCCACCCCGCCCCTGCTCGACCTCGACCCGAAGGTCGTGCGCAAGGCCCGCCGGCTGTCCGAGCGCCTGGGCCGCCCCGTCGTCGACCTGGCGCGCTCGCACACGACGGTCTCGGTGGAACGGGCGACGCTGCGCCTGGCCGGCCTCGCCGGCGCCGACCACGAGCGGGTCCCGTGGGTGAACCACCTCGTCGACGCGGTGCGCGAGCAGGTCGGCCTGGAGCACGGCGTGACCACGCCGGTCTGGGACGCCCTGCGGCGCGAGGAGGCCCCCGACCTGCTCACGCTCGCCCAGAAGGCCTCCACCGGGTCGGTGCGCTTCCGCATACCGGTGCGGAAGGGGGAGCGCAGCCGCGCCCGGCGCGCGGCGACCGCCGCCGTGCGTCCCGGCGTCCGGCAGATCGACCGCCAGCGGGCGGTCCGGGACCGGATGGTCGCCCGGCTGGGCGACCCGCCGCAGCGACCCTGGGTCTACCTCATCGTCGCCACCGGCGACATCTACGAGGACATCCCGCAGGCCCAGGCGGCGGCCCGCGCGGGGGCCGACGTCATCGCGGTCATCCGCTCCACCGGCCAGTCGTTGCTCGACTACGTGCCCGAGGGCGCCACCCGGGAGGGGTTCGCCGGCACCTACGCGACCCAGGAGAACTTCCGCCTCATGCGGGCCGCGCTGGACGAGGTGAGCAAGGAGCTGGGCCGCTACGTGCGGCTCACCAACTACGCCTCCGGGCTGTGCATGCCGGAGATCGCCGCGCTGGCCGGCCTGGAGCGGCTGGACATGATGCTCAACGACTCGATGTACGGCATCCTCTTCCGCGACATCAACCCGATCCGCACCTTCGTGGACCAGCGTTTCTCGCGTCAGGTGCACGCCCGGGCCGGGATCATCATCAACACCGGCGAGGACAACTACCTCACCACCGCCGACGCGGTCGAGGCGGCGCACACGGTGACCGTCAGCCAGCTGATGAACGAGTACTTCGCCCGCGAGGCCGGCCTGCCCGACGAGCTCATGGGCCTGGGCCACGCCTTCGAGATCAACCCGGAGGTGCCGGAGAGCTTCCGGATGGAGCTGGCCCACGCCCTCCTGGCCCGCCAGCTCTTCCCGGACGCGCCCCTGAAGTGGATGCCGCCCACCAAGCACATGACCGGCGACATCTTCATGGGCTACCTGCTGGACGGCTTCTTCAACCTCGTGGCGCCATGACGGGGCAGTCGATCCTGCTGGTCGGCATGATGACCGAGGCGGTCGTGACCCCCTGGCTCTCGGACCGCGACCTGGCGCTGCAGAACGTCCGCTACGTGCAGCGGGCCGCCGGCGGGCTCACCGAGGACTTCCACCCGCCCCGCGACGGCTTCATCCAGACGCGCGCCCGGCAGGTGCTCTCCGAGGCGGTCGACCTGCTCGAGCAGATCCTCGACGACACGCCGGGGGAGGTCGCACGCGGGGTCCCGCTGCTGCAGGCCATCGCCGACGGCACCTTCGGCCACATGAAGCGCCCCGCGGACCGGGGGAAGGGCCTGGACGGGGTGGCCGAGCACGCCGAGGACTACCACAACCCCGTGGTCGAGCTGCTGGAGGAGAAGCCATGAGCCAGGATCCGCCCCTACGGCGACACCACCGGGGACGGGATGGTCCAGGTGTCCTTCACCCTCCCGGTCCCGCACGACAAGCGGGCGGAGGGGCCGCGCTGCAGCTCGCCGGCAAGATGGGCCTGTCCCCCGCCCTGCTGGTGCACGCCAAGGCGGTCGGTCCGGCGCACACCTTCTTCGTCGTCTACGGCTCGGTCACCCACCTGGTCGAGCTGGACAAGGTCCAGGTGCACGAGCGCGACTTCCCCCTACTGGCGGCCAAGGAGATCAACGGGGCCATCAAGAAGGCGCTGCGCCGCCCGCTGGTCGTCGTCGGCGCGTGCATCGGCACGGACGCCCACACCGTGGGGATCGACGCGATCCTCAACATCAAGGGGTTCGCGGGGGAGAAGGGCCTGGAGTACTACTCCGAGATCCGGGTCGTGAACCTCGGGGCCCAGGTGCTCGTGCCCGAGCTGGTGGAGCGGGCCCGGGCCGAGCAGGCCGACGCCGTGCTGGTGTCCCAGGTCGTCACCCAGCGGGACGCGCACATCGCGAACACGACGCAGATGTCCGCCGCCTTCCGGGGCCTACCCCGCCGGGCAGGTCCCGCTGCTCGTCGTGGGCGGCCCCCGCTTCGAGGAGGGGACCGCCCCGGCGCTCGGCGTCGACCGCATCTTCGGCAAGGGCACCACGCCCGCGGAGGTGGCCTCATACCTCGTCCACGCCCTGTGCACCTCGAAGGAGCCCCGATGAGCACGACCCCCGGCACCTCGCACGACCCGGCTGCCCGACCCGCCGCCGTGGGGATGGGCGTCACGCACGCCCGCTACGTGCCCTACTCCCACGCCCACTACGCGGGCAACCTGGTGGACGGCGCCTACAGCCTCGCGCTGTTCGGCGACGTCGCGACGGAGCTGTGCATCCGCACCGACGGGGACGAGGGTCTGTTCGCCAGCTACAGCGACGTGCAGTTCCTCGCTCCCGTGCGGGCGGGGGACTGCCTGGAGGTCAGCGCCGTGCTGGCCCGGGTCGGGAGCCGCTCCCGCGAGATGGACTTCGAGGTGCGGGTGGTCGCGCGTGGCACCCCCGAGGCGGGAGTGTCGGCCGCCGAGGTCCTGGACCCCCCGGTGGTCGCCACCCGGGCCCGCGGCACCGTCGTGGTGCCCCCGGCCGGCTGATCCCGCGGCCCCCACCGGAGCCTTGTGTCGCACCCCGGCGTGTCGCCTCCCGACACGCCGGGGCCGGACACACATCACACCCCGAGGTGCCCGGAGCGAGCGGCGCGGTGACCTGCATACTTGCTGAAAACCGCAGGTCAGGGGGCTGTTGACAGGTCCGGGCCGACGGCCTAAGTTCGTCGAGTCCCTACACCCGCTCCGGCGAGCGGCCAGGGAGCCAGGGCCCCGTGCACCGAGTAGACAACGGGTCCGTGACGTCCGCCCGACGCCCCGGACCCGGCCCCAAAGGTGCCGGGGCCCGGCCGTCTCCCCGGCGTGCCACGGGCCCGGGGCCGCCGCGTACACTGGCCGGGTGCTGCCCCTCCGCCTGCTCCTCGCCGCGCTGGGCGGGGTGGCCCTGCTGCTGGCCTTCCCGGGGTACGACCAGTGGTGGCTGGCCGTCGTCGGTCCGCTGGCCCTGGCCCTGGCCACCGCAGGGGCCCGTCCTGGCACCGGGGTGCTCGCCGGCTTCCTGCTGGGGCTGACCTGGTTCACCCCGATGTTCACCTGGGCCGGCACCTACGCGGGCCCGTGGCCGTGGCTGGCCATGAGTGTCGCCTCCGCCCTCTACCCGGCGGCCCTCGGGGGTCTCCTGGCGCTCCTCCAGCGCGGGGGTGCCGTCCGACCGGTCGTCGGCGCCGGCGCCTGGGTGCTCATGGAATACGCCCGCTCGGTCACCCCGTTCGGCGGCTTCCCCTGGGGGCGGCTGGCCTTCAGCCAGGGCGACTCGCCGATGCTCGGCGCGGTCGCCTGGGTGTCCGTCCTCGGGCTCGGGTTCCTCGTCGCCCTCGTCGGGGGAGTGCTCGCCCGGGCGCTCCAGCTCGGTATGCGGCGCGGCACCCGGTCCCGCGGTCGGGCCGGCCGCGCCGTCGGCCTCGTCGCCCTCGCCGGCGCCCTGGTGCTGGCGCCGCTCCTGCTGCCGCGACCCACGGGCGGGGACACGGTGCGCGTCGCGGCGGTCCAGGGCGAGCTGCCCGACGACTTCACCCGGACCCTCACCGCCGAGCGGGGTGCCCTGCTGGAGCGCTACCTGGACCAGACCGGCGCGCTGGCCGAGGAGGTGGACGCCGGCCTGACCTCGCGGCCGGACCTGGTGCTGTGGCCCGAGGGGGCCAGCGACCTGGACCCCGTCTCGGCCGCCTCGGGGGAGGAGACGGTGGGGCGCATCCAGGAGGTCGTCGACGCGCTGGAGGCGCCGCTGCTCCTGGGCGCAACCTCCCGGACCGAGCAGGGCGCGCCGCGCAACATGGTCTACGGGATCGCCCCCGGGGAGGGGCTGGTGTCGGAGTACCAGAAGGTCTACCTGGCGCCCTTCGGCGAGTTCATGCCGCTGCGTCCCCTGATGCGGCACCTGTCACCGTGGGTGGACCGGATCCCCGACTGGGACGCGGGGGAGGAGGCCGGCGTGGTGCCCGTGACCCTCGCGGACGGCCGACAGCTCGATGTCGGCGTGGCCATCTGCTTCGAGAACGTCATGGACCAGGCCGTGCGGGACCTGGCCCTGGGTGGGGCGCAGCTGGTCGTCGTCCCCACCAGCAACGCCTGGTTCGGGGACGGCCACCAGTCCGTGGAGCACCTGGGGATCTCCCGGGTGCGGGCGGTGGAGCTGGGGCGCTCGGTGGTGCACATCAGCAACGTCGGTGTGTCCGGCCTCATCACCCCACCGGACGGCACGGTGCACGAGAGGACGGAGCTGTTCACCCAGGCGCTCCTGGAGGGGGAGCTCCCGGTCCGGGGGCGATCACCCCCGCGGTGCGGGTCGGGCCCTGGGTGCCGCCGGTGGCGCTGGTCCTGGTGCTGGCCGGGCTGGGAACCGCGTGGCGCCGGGGCGGGGCCGCCCGGGCCGCCGGATAGGCTGGTCCGATGACCTCCCCGGCCCAGGACCCCGCGTCCGCGCCCCCGGACCGCGGCCCGCTGGAGCGGGTTCTGGTCTGCGTGCCGACCTACGACGAACGCTCGTCGCTGCCCCGGGTCGTCGCCCGCATCCGGGCCAGCGTCCCGGGCGCGGACATCCTGGTCCTGGACGACAACAGCCCCGACGGCACCGGTGAGGTGGCCGACGCGCTCGCCGCCGCCGACCCGCACGTCCACGTGCTGCACCGCCCCGGCAAGCAGGGGCTGGGCCCGGCCTACCTCGCGGGGTTCGCCTGGGCGGACCGTCGCGGCTACGACGCGGTCGTCGAGATGGACGCGGACGGCTCGCACCAGCCCGAGCAGCTGCCCTCCCTCCTGGCCGCCGCCCAGGAGAGGAGGGTGCCGACCTGGTGATCGGGTCGCGGTGGGTCCCCGGGGGCTCGGTGCACCGCTGGCCGGCCCGGCGCAAGGCCCTGTCGGTGGGTGCCAACATCTACGCACGTTACGCCCTGGGGATCCCCGTGCGGGACGCCACCGCGGGCTACCGCGTCTACCGGCTCCCGGCGCTGCGCTCGATGGACACCGAGGCCGTCGCCTCGCAGGGCTACTGCTTCCAGATCGACCTCACCGTGCGGGCGATCGAGCGCGGGCTGCGGGTCGTGGAGGTGCCCATCGCCTTCGTGGAGCGGGAGGAGGGCACGTCCAAGATGAACGACGCCATCGTGCGTGAGGCCGTGGTCCGGGTCGGGGTATGGGGCCTCCGCCGGCGTGCGGCGCAGCTGCGGGCGATGCTGGGGGAACAGCGGGCACGCCGCAGCCGTTCACGTTGGCGAGACCTCGAGGAGGCCCGATGACACCGGGGAGCACCGCCCACCGTCCGCCCCGTCGGCGGGGCGTCCTGCGCTGGGTCCTGCTGGCGCTGCTCCTGCTCCCGTTCCTCGAGGTGGCCGTGCTGGTCCTCGTGGGCCGGGCCATCGGCTTCTGGTGGACCTTCGCGCTGGTCGTGGTGCTGGCCGTGGCCGGCCTCGCGCTGGCGCGACGGGAGACGGGTCGGACCTACCGCGCCCTCCAGCAGGCACTCACCTCCGGGCGGATGCCGGGGGACGAGGTCACCGACGCCATCCTGGTCATGGTCGGGGGAGCCCTGCTCGTCCTGCCCGGTTTCGTCAGCGACGTCGTGGGGCTGCTGCTCGTGCTGCCCTTCACGCGTCCCCTCGCCCGACGCCTGCTGCAGCTGATCGTGGCCCAGCGCGCGGTGTCCGCCCTCGGTGCGCAGGGCTCCCGTCCCACCCAGGGGGCTCAGCGTGCTCCCGGGCGGGGCCAGGTCATCGAGGGTGAGGTGGTCTCCGAGACACCGCCCCCCGGCCGCCCCGCCGACGGGACACCTCCGCACCTCGGCCCCTGACCTGCGCGACTGGCCCGCGACGCCGGACCTCGCTACCATGACATGTCCCCCTCCTGGCAGCCGGCCCGTCCACCGGAACGCGCCGGACCGCGCCCCGGGGGGAACACCGGCACGTGCACGGCGTTGAACAACGCAGGGCACGACGCACCATCTGCGAGCCCACGGCACCGACCACCCACCACCCGGATCAGCCGTGTCCCGGGACACGATAGGGAGTGCACACATATGGCAGAGAGGTCCCTGCGCGGAACCAACCTGAGCTGGCTGTCCTTCGAGAGCGACGAGGGCGTCACCTTCAGCGAGCGGGCGATCAGCCGCTACGTCTGCCCGGACGGGCACGTCAGCGAGCTGCCCTTCTCGTCGAGCCGAGATCCCGCCGCTGTGGGAGTGCCGTTGCGGCCTGGACGCCAAGCTGGAGAACGGCCCCGAGCCGGAGCTGAAGGCGACCAAGCCCCAGCGCACCCACTGGGACATGCTGCTGGAGCGTCGCTCCATCCCCGAGCTGGAGGAGCTGCTCGAGGAGCGGCTGGGCGTCCTGCGCGAGATGCGCGGTGAGAGCCCTCCCGCAAGCGCAGCGCCTGAGCGCACCGCATACCCCCCGACGGGCGTCACCTGCACCAGGTGGCGCCCCGTCGTCGTCCCACCGGACGCGCGTTCCTGCCACACCGGACGCGCGTTCCTGCCGGTCAGACCAGGCGCGGCTGCTCGTTGCCGGCCATCTCGATGCCCTTGCGCATGTCCACCCGCGTCAGGATGAGGCCACCGACGACGAAGAACGCGATCGTGACCAGGATGGCCGGCCGGTAGTCGCGGGTCAGCTGGTAGACGAGACCGAACGCCAGGGTGCCGAACCAGCTCGTACCGCGCTCCATCACCTGGTAGAAGCTGAAGAACTCCGACTCCTTGCCCGGTGGACGAGCTGGGAGTAGAGGGACCGGGACAGCGCCTGGGTGCCGCCCATGACCAGTCCGATGCCCACCGCGCAGACCAGCCACACGGTGAACGCCCCCTCGGGCACGAAGTAGGCGAAGCTCACCACCAGGGTCCACAGGACGATGCCGGCGAGGACCGTGCGCCGGGCCCCGACCCGGGAGGCGACGGCACCGAAGAGCAGGGCGCCTCCGAACGCCACGAACTGCACGAGCAGGATCGTGATGATCATCTGGCTGGTCTCGAACTTGAGGGCCTCGATGCCGTAGAGGCTGGCGGAGGCGATGACGGTCTGGATGCCGTCGTTGTAGAAGAGGTAGGCCAGCAGGAAGAGCAGGGTCTGCGGGTAGTGGCGCAGCTCGCGGAAGGTGGAGCCCAGCTGGCGCAGGGTGCCCCCGACCACGCCCGCCGACCGGTCCACGGGGTGGCGGTGGTGCCCACGATGCGCCGCATGCCGAGCACCGGGATGATGGTGAACACCCCCCACCACAGCCCCGCCGATAGCAGGCTGAGCCGGATGGCCATCTCGTAGCTCAGGCCGAGGGACTCGTACGTCGTCATAACGCCGAGGTTGAGCGCCAGCAGCAGGCCGCCGCCCAGGTAGCCGAGCGCCCAGGCGCGGGAGGAGACCCTGTCCCGGTCGTCCGGCTCGGCGACGCGGATGAGCAGCGCGTCGTAGACCACCTGGGAGGCGCCCAGGCACAGGTTGGCCACGACCACCAGGAGCACGCCGAGCTGCCAGTTGCTGCCGGAGAGGAAGAACATGAGGCTGGCGGCGACCGCACCCGTCCAGGCCAGCCCGCCGAGGAGCCGCACCGGGCGGGGGTGCCGGTCGGCGATCGCCCCGACGAAGAGCAGGGCCAGTGCCGAGACGACCGTGGCGACGGTGATGGTGTACGGCGCCAGGGCCCCCACCGCGATGGGCACGCCCAGCACGGACAGGTCGGTGGTGCACTCCGCGCCCGACGGCAGGTCGGGGCAGGCGTCGGCGCGCGCCAGCGCCGTGAGGTAGGGCGAGATGAGGACCGTACCCGTGGTGGTGACGTAGGCGGAGTTGGCCCAGTCGTACCACCCGAAGGCCCGCTGGTGGGCCCGGGTGCGTTCGCGGGAGGGGTCGGCCTTGAGCACCGGGACGGGGGCGGTCATGGGCATGACTGTCCCACACCGGGGGACGCTTCCGGTTGCGGCGCGGCAACGAGCACGGAAAGGTGGAGGGGTATCGCCCGACCACCACCTTCAGGAGGACACATGGGTCTCGGAGACAAGATCTCGAACGCCGCGCAGGATGCCAAGGGCAAGATCAAGGAAGGCACCGGCGACGCGATCGACAACGAGCAGATGGAGGCCGAGGGCAAGATGGACCAGGTCTCGGCCGACGCCAAGCAGGCCGGCGAGAACGTCAAGGACGGGTTCCGCGACGCGACCCGCTGACCTCCGACGAGAAGAGGCACCCACCGCCCGGTGGGTGCCTCTTCCTTGTATGGGGTGTGGGAGGGCTCAGGGGGAGGGCCGGGGCTCGTCCTCCTCGGGCTGCGGCCCGGTGTCCCGGTCGCCGTCCCGCCTCAGGATGGGGGACAGGAGCCGGTCGCGCAGCGAGGTGGCCAGGTCGGTCGTCCGCTCGAACATCGCCACCCGCGCCGCTCCCCGCTCACCCTCGGCCTGGAGGTAGGCACGCTTGGCGCGCATCTGGAACACCGGGGCGGACTGCTCGGCCAGGGCTGCGGCCTGGGCCCCCTCGGGGGTCAGGCTCCTGACCTCCTCGGCGTGCTTCTCGCCGGTGCGCAGGTCCAGCTGCTCGCTGCCGTAGCGGATGACCGAGAGCACGCACGCGATGATCGGCACCGCGAGGAACGCGCCGAGGATGCCCCAGATCGTGCCGCCGGCGGCCACGCCGAGCAGGACGAGCACGGGGTGGATGGACACGGCTCGGCTCTGCACGGTGGGGGAGACGAACGTGGACTCGGCCTGCTGGACGAAGAGGACGACCGCCAGGGTCCACAGCGCGGTCGTGAAGCCCTGCGAGACCAGGGCCACGAGCACGGCCAAGGCCCCCGCCACGACGGCACCCACGATCGGGATGAAGGACAGGAAGAAGGTGATGATCGCCAGGGGGATGGCCAGGGGCACCCCCAGGATGACCAGACCGATGCCGATGAAGACGGCGTCGATCGCCGCCACGATGGCCTGGCCGCGCAGGAAGCCACCGAGCGTGGTCCACACCCGGGTCAGGGCCTCGGTGAGGTGGCGGCCGGCCGTGCGCCCGGTGATCCGCCGCACGAACGGGAGGAAGCCCGGACCGTCCTTGAGGAAGAAGAAGGTGAGCACCAGGGCCAGCAGGAAGGTGGTGACGGCCGAGCCGACCGTCGTGAGGGTCGAGAGGGCGCCCGAGGCCAGGGCGCTGGCCTGGGACTGCAGCCAGGTGGTGACCTGCTCGACATACCCGTCCAGCTGGTCGCTCTGCAGGTTGACCGGGGGGCCCGCCAGCCAGGCGAGGATGGAGTCGAGGCCCTCGCCGGCCTGCGCGGCGACCTCCCGGCTCTGACCGGCCACGGAGGGGCTGATCCCGGCGATGATGGCCGCGAAGACCCCCAGGGCGCCCAGGAGCACCACGACGGAGGCCAGTCCGGCGGGGACCCGGTGGCCGCGCAGCCACCGCACGGGCGGCCACAGCACCGAGCTGATGATGAGGGCCAGCAGGATCGGGAGGACCCCGACCCAGACCTGGGCGATGACGTAGAGGATGACGGCCAGGGCGGCCACGACGAGCAGGAAGCGCCACGACCAGGCGGCGACCCCCCGCAGCCCCTCCAGGATGAGGGCACCACGGTCGACCGTGTCATCACCCTCGGCGTGCAGGTCCTGCTCCCCGGGGTCGCTCACGGTGCCGTCCGGGACGTCGTCGTCCACCGTGCGGGGCGGTTCGGCCTCCGGCGGCGGCCGCTCCTCCTGCGACGGCCGCACCTCGTCCGGCGTCCGCGCCGCCTCGGTGTCGCCGTCGACCGGGTGCGCCCCGGCCCTCGTCTCGTCCTGCATACCGACCTGCCTGACCCCGCTGCCGCCGCCCGTGCCCGTCACGAACGCCCCCAGGGTGTCACGACGCGTCACCGGTCCGCACCGCGAGGCGGAAACCCACCTGCACGGAGCCATCAGGAGGGACCTCCAGGGCGTGGATCCCCGTCGCCGCCACCTCGACGCAGACGAAGTCCCGCCACAGACCGGGCCCGACGTCGTCGACCTCCGCCGCCTGGTCGGGGCCGGGGTTCCACACCACCGTCTGGGTCGTCCCGAACGGGGTGATCGCCATCCGACGGCCACCTCCGTCCAGGAGGACCGGTCGGGGTTCACCGGGGGAGTCGTAGACGTTGTCGGTCTCGCCGCGGAACAGGACGGGGCCCTCCTGCACCCGCCTGCTCCCCGCCACCTTGTCGAGGTAGGGCGCCCCGTCCAGGCCGTGCACCTCGGCGGCGTCCAGGTCCGCCACCGCGAGGTAGGTGTGCAGGGCCACCTCCGCCCGGTACGCGACCGAGCCCGGGTTGTGCACCGACATCCGGAGGGTCACCTCGCCATCACCCAGGGACACCGCGGAACGCAGGCGGAACGGGCCGGGCAGGTGCTCCGCCCCCGGCACGTGGGCGACGTCCTCCGAGCTCAGAGCCCACGCCCACACCTCCCCGTCCTCGGTCGCGGAGGGACGCCAGGTGGCGGTCCGCACGACACCGTGGCTGGGGCGGAGGTCACCCGTCGGCCCGTCGGCGAACCACGGGAAGCAGATCGGCACCCCACCCCGGATGGCTCGGGTCCCGTCCAGCACGGCCCGTGGGCTCAACCAGATCACCGGGCGCCCGTCCAGCTCCCAGGAGGCCAGCGTGGCCCCGTGGTCGTAGGCGACCAGGCGGGACCGGCCGTCCTCGTGGGTGCGGGGCTGCAGGGCGCTCATGGGCCCAGGGTAGACACCCCCACCGACGGGTGGTGCCGCTCGACGGTCGCCGCAGGTCCCGGTCACTCGGTCAGGTCGACCGACCGCAGCGCGCTGGCCTCGACCTCGTAGCGGGAGACGGCGCCCGAGCCGGTGCGGAAGAAGCGGCGACGCAGGGCGCCCTCGACCTGGACCCCCGACCCGTCGGTCAGTCGCAGCGCAGCAGCGCGGGTCCGGGCGGTCCAGCAGGCGACGTCGATGGTGTCGACCTGCCGGCGGGTGCCGGTGCTCCCGGTGGTGTCCCGGGACCGGGCTCTGCGGAGCGGGCGCGGGACGACCACCCGCAGCTGGACCAGGCGGTCGCCGCTGGGCATCTCCCGCTCCGTGGGCTCTCCGCTCACCCGCCCGGTGAGCTGCACCTCGTTGGCCGGTGCCGCCGTCTGCCTGGACATGGACCCGACCGTGCTGCGCCGGCGCCCACTCCGGAAGGGCAGCTCATCCACCTGTGGGCGAGGCGGTGCGCCGGAGCCCCCGGTGTGGACGAGGGTGCACGGCGGGGCTCAGGCCCGCCCGGCCCGTCTCCGGCCGGCGACCTCGAGGAAGGGGGTCAGCAGGTCCGGGTCGTCCACGGCGGTGCGCTGGAGCACGCTGTCGGGGTCGGCGCCCTGCAGGATGCGCTTGACCGGCACCTCCAGACGCTTGCCGGTCCGGGTGTGCGGCAGCGCCGGCACCTGGATGATCTCGTCCGGGACGTGGCGCGGGGACACCCGGTGCCGGATCGCGTCGGTGATGCGGCCCCGCAGCCCGGCGTCCAAGGACGCGGCGTCGGCCAGGACGACGAACAGGGGCATCCAGTACCCCCCGTCCGGCTCCTCGACCCCCAGCACCAGGGACTCGAGCACCCCCTCCACGTCCTCCACGGCGTGGTAGATGTCGGCGCTGCCCATTCGGACACCGTGCCGGTTCAGCGTGGCGTCCGAGCGTCCGTGGATGACCACGCTGTCCCGGTCGGTGATGGTGATCCAGTCCCCGTGCCGCCACACGCCGGGGTAGGTCTCGAAGTAGGACTCGCGGTAGCGCTCCCCGTCGGGGTCGTCCCAGAAGAACACCGGCATCGACGGCAGCGGGCGCGTCATGACCAGCTCGCCGACCTCGCCGCGTAGCGGCCGGCCCTCGGGGTCCCACGCGTCCATCGCCACGCCCAGGTGGCGCACCGAGAGCTCGCCCGGCCACACCGGGACGGTCCGCAGCCCCCCGCAGAAGCCGCTGCAGATGTCGGTGCCGCCGCTGATGGAGTAGACCGGGAGGCCACCGGTGGAGGCCACGGCCCAGGCGTGGGTGGCCGGCCCGATGGGTGCGCCGGTCGTGGCGACGGCACGCAGCGCGGACAGGTCGAGGTCCCGACCGGGCTCGATCCCCGTGGCCCGGGACGCGTCGAGGTAGCCGGGGCTGCAGCCGAAGACGGTCACGCCGTGGTCGGCCGCCAACCGCCACAGGCGGGTGGCGTCGGGATGGTGCGGTGCGCCGTCGACGCAGACGATCGAGGCCCCCGTCGCCAGGGCGGAGGCCTGGATGTTCCACATCACCCAGGACGGGGAGGTGAACCAGAAGAGGCGGTCCCGGGGCCCGAGATCGAGGTGGAGGCCCAGCAGCTTGAGCTGCTCGATCAGGATGCCGCCGTGGGACTGGACGATGCCCTTGGGCCGCCCGGTCGTGCCGGAGGAGAAGAGCACCCAGAGCGGGTCGTCGAAGCCGACCGGCTCGAAGGACGGCTCCGCCTGCCCCGCCACCACCCGGGCCCAGTCGTGCGCCGACACCCCGTCGAGTCGCTCGCCGTCCTCGCCGGACCTGCGGACCATCACCACGTCGGTGACCGTGGGCAGCGAGCCCAGGACCTCCCGGACCGCCGCCCGGCGGTCGACGTCCCGTCCCCCATACCGATAGCCCTCCGCCGCGACGAGCACCGTGGCCTCCAGCGGCCCCAGCCGGTCCACGACGGCCGCGGGGGAGTAGTCCTGACCCACGCTGGACCAGACCGCGCCGACCGAGGCGGTGGCGAGCAGGGCGACCACGGCCTCGGGGACGTTGGGCAGGTAGCCGACGACCCGGTCCCCGCGGCCCACCCCGTGCTCCCGCAGCCACCGCGCCAGGACGGCGACCTCCTGACGGAGCCGACCCCACGTCATACCGGAGGTCGCGCCCGTCTCGTCGACGCCCACGACCGCCACGTCCTGGTCCCGGCCGCGGGACAGGACGTACTGCGCATAGTTGACGCGCACGTCAGGGAACCACGTCGACCCCGGCATGCGCTCCTGCGTCAGGACGCGCCCGTGGTCACCGAAGACGGTGCCCAGCTCGAAGAAGTCCCACACCGCGGCCCAGAACTCCTCCAGCTCGGTCGTGGACCACGTCCACAGCTGGTCGTACGTCGCGAAGCTGCGACCGGTGCGCTCCGCGGCGAATGTCGCGAAGGCCGTCACCCGGGCCTCCGCGACGTCCTCCGCGGTGGGCTCCCACAGGGGAGCGGGGGAGTGGGGGTCGGCTGCCATGTCGTGTTCTCCTTGCACCGTCGGGGCTCGGGCCTAGTCTGGCGACGACCGACCGCCACGCTCGCGACCGACCCGGTCGAAGCGGGGGTCGAGCTCGGGGATGAGCGAGCCGGTGACCTGGTGGTGCGGCCACTCGAGAGTATGTGGTGCGCTCATCGTGACGTAGTTGGGCTGTTCCTTCGCGTGGACGGTGTCCGGGTGCACCGGCACGTGCGCCGCCGGCGGGTTGGCGGTCCACGCCGCGACGAACAGCAGCCAGCGCAGCGCCAGGTTGAGGGTGACCAGCACCGTGGCGACGGCGGCGAAGGTGGACAGCAGCGGGCCGGCGGAGATCGCACCGACCAGGGAGGTGCCACCCACCCGCAGCAGTCCGAAGCCCACGGCGCCCATGACCATGCCCTGCCGCATGTCCTCCCAGGGCACGCGCACCTTGCTCGTCACCCGGATGACCAGCCAGACCAGCAGGGCGTCCAGGACGGCGACGAGGACCAGGGCGGACCCCGCCACCAGCCACCCGGCCACCGAGCTGCGCAGGCCCAGCCAGTCCATGGCCGTGGTCCCCAGGAGGGTCACGGCCGACACGGCCGCGGACGAGGCGAGGAAGGTGAGGGCGATGAGGAAGAAGCCCCAGAGGTCGATGAGCTTGCCCCGGACGAAGCGGAGCGGGGCCCCGCCGAGGCCGAACATCTGGCGCACGGTCCGCCGCAGCCCGGTCATGACCGCCATCGCCGTCCAGACGATGACGACGGTGGACACCGCCGTGGTCCAGCCCCAGCTCCCGTCACGGATGAGCTGGTCGGGCCGGATCAGACCGTCGTTGCCGCCGTCGTCGATGATCCCGGGGATGACCGAGTTGACGACCGCGATGACCTCGCCGACCAGCTCGGGTCGGTCACCGAGGAAGGCCCGCGCGATGTTGACGATGATCGTCAGCGCGGCCGTGAGCGACAGCATCGCCGTGAACGTGACCCCACCGGCGCCGAGGTGCCCCCAGGCCACGACATACCGGAGGGCGGCCCGCACGAGGCGGGGCTGCCGGCCCACGTCGAGCAGGTCGTACCAGCGCTCACGCAGCCGAGCGCGCCGGTCCGGGCTCGGTGGACCGTCGTCCCAGCTTGCCTCGGGGTCCTTGCGCGGCTCAGACATGGGCCCATTGTCACGGCTGGTGGGCGAGACTCGGGGAGGCAGACGTCCCTGCGGGGATGCCGGGGGCCGGTGGGCGTTATGTCAAATAGAAGACGCCTGGCAGCGGCGCGTATACCGAAAACTGCAGATACGGTTCCGCCCATGGACGAGAGCACCGTGCAGCAGGCCTGCATCGACGCCTACCTGTCAGGGGCTGACGCGAGGCCGGATCACCTCGCCTACGGGGCCGTCCTGGTTCTCGCCGGCCTGGCCGACAACGCCGGCCTGGTGGGCGGCATCGGTGAGCTGCTCATCACAGAGTCTCCGGGCGCCATCGTCGATGGTGTGGCGGGCTGCGCGGCTTCGACCTGATCGACGTCGCGGACCTGGTGGAACGCGCCACGGGCGAGTACCGCGCCGTATGCGTCCCACCGGTGAGGAGGAGATCGGCGCGGACGGAAGGATCGACGAGGCGATCACTCGGACGCTGCGGCGGTGAGAGAACGCCGATAAGCAACATTATGTAAAGTGTTGCCAAGATCGCCCTGCTCACGACACAGGCGCCGGTGTCGCCCGCCAAGACGCATGGCAGTACTGCCACCTAATCGGTCAGTTCGGGATTCTGGGCTTCTGTGTCACGGCAAGCGTCAAAGGCTTAACGGTCCCGTGGTCTCTATGTCGTCGATCTCGGCCTCAAGGGCGGTGGAAGCTTCCTCATCGCTCGAAACGGACGCGGCGACAGCTCAGCCTTCGCCATTGACTACGTACAGATCCACGAGACCGGCACCTCCTTAACGACCCAAGTTCGACGCCCGAGCACCGCACCGCCCAGGTCGAGGGCGCGGGTCCGTACCGTGACGCCGAGGGGTTCAAGGAGGCTCTGACGTCCGAGCTTGCTGTGTCACGGGCGCGAGCCGGGCGGCTCCCCCGCGCTCTGGCATGCAGGGACTTGACGGTCCTAGTTTGGGACCGTTAGTGTAAGACGCAGGTCACGGCACCAGGCCACGACCGACTCCCATGAAGGGGCGCATACATGAGCCATCAGTTCACGTCTTGCCCGCAGTGCGCGAGCAATGACATCAAGACCGACATGTTCCGGGTGCGGTGCGGGGGGTGCGGTTGGTCGCTCCAGGACCCCGACCCTCAGTACGAGGCACACGTCCAGGAACTTGGATGGGCGAACATCGAACCCAACACACCAATCATCCGAGCCATCGACGCTCTGCCGCCCGATTTCGGCGCGAGCCTGACAACGACCCGAAGCGCATTCCCGGCGAACCATCCCGTCCACGCCGATTGGCCCTCGCTGACGGCAGCAGAGTTTCGAATCCGCCGAGAGACTTTCGGGCTCAGTGCAGAGTGGCTTGCCGAACGTCTGGGCGTGGCCCTCAAGACCGTCCAGAGATGGGAGAACGGCCACCGACCCATTCCCGACGGGGTCGCGGAGGACATGGATCTGATTTCCACGGCGATGGGTGAGGTCGCGGCACGCAACTGCGCTGAGCACCTGCTCAGGACCGAAGACCCCGTCATGAGTATTCCTCGTGCCGGGACCCATTTCGGGTTCCCCGCCTCCTGGTACCGCGCCTTGGTGGATCAGGTCAGACATCTCCTCATGGCCGAGTATGGCGATCCCGGCCTTGCCGCCGCCACCTTTCGGGTTGTTTACTTCGACGAGGGGGGCGACCAGTCATGACCAGGGTCGAGGGCACGGGTCCGTACCGTGACGTCGAGGGGTTCAAGGAGGCTCTGACGTCGCTGCGATCCATGACCAGGGGCGACGACGCCCGACCGGCTATGCGCTCTCCCGTCCAACTGATCACCCACCTTGCGTGGCGGTCACCGGACGACACCGTCAGCTGGTACGAGAGCAGCACCCCGCAGAGCGTCATGGACTACGCCGACTTCCTCGCGGTGGGCACGGGAACCGTGATCCGTGAGGCCATGGAGGTCGCCCTCAGGCACGCCGAGGCTGCGACCAAGGACGGACAGGCCGAAGGCGTGGCCGTCCTGGCCGGGATCATCCGTCAGCACGGGGCTGACCCCGACGGCACGACCAGCAGACACCCTGGTGCGACTCCGAGGCAGGCACCGAGTCCGCCACTGGGGCGGACCGACCACACGGAGCTGGGGGTTTACGAGGGAGAAGGCTTGGTCGAAGGTGACGATGTCCGCAAGTCTCGAGGGCTGCACCACAGGATCTACCCCTACATGGAGTCCGTGACGCAGTACGCCAACGACCGGGGCAAGGACGTTGGACCCTGGGTAGTCAGGGACAGGTCCACCGCCCTCCGCGCCGAGCGGCGCGGCAGGGGCCGTGCGATGGTCCGCGTGTGGGGCCCGAGCGCGTGGGCCTACGTAAACGATGGGTCGGAGTCAGAGCACGGATGATCGTCCACGTCGTCTCCGCGCTCACCGTCACGGCATGGGTCGCCATGTGGTCATGACCGGGCCGGGGCCAGTCTGAGCGGCAGCGGTGACGGACACGCGCTCAGGCGAAAGCCCCATCCGTCGCGCGAGCGTGAGCGTGGCCCTTCGGCCCTGTGACACTTTCTGTCACTTCTCCATAGGGAACTCCTGGCGACACCACTTGACATCAGCGGTGTAGCGAACGTGACCGGACGGGATCATGACATGTTAAATGGCAGATGATCCGACGGACTTGTGCCAATCAACGCGTCATCTCGGTGTAGAACACTGACGTTTGTATTGGCGGGCGACAGCCGGCTCGGTGCGCACGACTCCCCTCCCCGCTCACACCGGTCGGCTCTCCTCCCGCAGCCGCGGCTCGACGCGCAGCTCGGGCCGGAATCCTGCCTTGTCGGCGTAGAACGCCCGGATGCAGTCCATGTCGGCAGGGACGTCCCCGGTCAGCTCCAGGGTCGGGCCCAGGCCGGTCGTCATGGTGGTGCGGTCGACGTAGCCGAGCGTCACCGGCATACCCGTCTCCCGGGCGATGCGGTAGCAGCCGGACTTCCAGCGGCTGTGGCCCCCACGGGTCCCGTCCTTGGTGACCACGAGGCCGAAGACCTCGCCCGAGCGGATGCGTCCGCACCGGACGCTACGTTAAGCGAGGGTCCGGCACCAGTCGAGATCCCCATCCAGGGGGCCATCATGCGCAAGAAGACCATCGCTGCCGCCGTGATCGCGCTGGCCCTCGCCGCCACGGCGCTCCCCGCGACGGCGGCAGCGCGCGGTCCCGTCGTCAACGGGTACGTGAGCGGCGTCTGAGGTCCTGCGGACGTCACCTGTCCGCCATCTCCCCCATGCTGGGCTCATGAGCGAGCACGCGGGGCCGTTGACGGCGCGAGAGTTCCAGCTGGCGGGGGGCACCGGGGACTGGAGGGTGCTCGGGTCGGGGGCCAGCGCCTGGTATGCCGCCTCCTCCCACCGCGCCGGTGCTGCGCTCGCGGCGGCGGTGACCGAGCTGGATCTCGCCGTAGACCTCGACCTCGACGTCCGGGCCACCGGGGTCCGGGCTCGCCTTCCCCTCGGCCCGCAGGACGGAGGTTTCCGGGCCGAGCATGTCGAGGCCGCCCGCGCCGTGGCGCGGGCGGCCGAGGGTGTCGGCCTCGCGGCCGACCCCACGGTCCTGCAGGACGTCCAGCTGACCTTCGACGTGCTCGACCAGGCGACCGTGAGCGCCTTCTGGGAGGCCGCCCTCGGCTACGTCCAGGTCGGGGACGAGGACGTGATGGACCCCGGTCGGCGCCATCCGCCCATCTGGTTCCAGGACATGGACGCGCCACGACCCCTGCGCAACCGGATCCACCTCGACGCGGTGACGACCCAGCCGGTCGCGGCCGCGACGCTCGGGAGCCTTCGCACCGGGCCGGCCCGGCACGTCGCCGAGCACGGCTACTACGCCACCGTCGCGGACGCCGAGGGCAACGAGGTGGACGTGCTCCCCCTGCCGGAGGGGTCCGACCGCTGGGAGGGGCAGGACACCGAGGACTGGCGGCTGCCGTTCGCGGCGATGGCCTGCTACCCCGTCCCCACGCCCCGAGCGGCCGCGCAGCTCACGGAGGCGGTCGCCGCCCTGGCCGACGAGGCGAACCTGCCCGTCGGGATCGACGTGCGGCCGGGTCTGGTCACGATCGACACCGGCAAGGACCGCTGGGAGATGCACGAGGGCTACCGGCCCCTGGCGGCCAGGATCCAGCAGGCCGCCCGGGACCTGGGTCTGACCGCGGACGTCACGCTCCCCCGCTTCGTCCAGGTGGGCGTCGACGCCGTCGACATCCCCGCGGTCCGATCCTTCTGGCGGGCCGCGCTGGCCTACGAGGAGGACCCTCGCCCCGGTGTCACCGACCTCGTCGACCCGCGTCGGCTCAACGTCGTGCTCTTCCTCCAGGACCTCGACCCGGCCGACGAGGCGCGCCGGAGCCAGCGCAACCGCATACACCTCGACGTCTTCGTCCCCGACGACCGCGTCACCGAGAGGGTGGCCACAGCCGTCGCCGCCGGCGGGCGTGTGGTCCGCGAGGCGGTCGAGGACGGCTGCTGGACGATCGCCGACCCGGAGGGCAACGAGCTCGACATCGCGGTCTCCCCGGGTCGGGAGGAGGCGTGGCGCGCGAGGCAGGAGGCGCTGCGGGCAGACTGACCGGATGGACCTGAGGATCTTCACCGAGCCGCAGCAGGGAGCGACCTACGAGGACCAGCTGCGCCTGGCCCGCACGGCCGAGGACTGCGGCTACTCCGCCTTCTTCCGCTCTGACCACTTCCTCGCGATGGGCCGCGACGGGAGCCCCGGGCCCACGGACTCGTGGATCACCCTCGGCGCCCTGGCGCGCGAGACGAGCACCATCAGGCTGGGCACCCTGGTCACGTCGGTCACCTTCCGGCACCCGGGTCTGCTCGCGGTCGGCGTCGCTCAGGTCGACCAGATGAGCGGGGGCCGGGTCGAGCTGGGACTGGGCGCCGGGTGGTACGCCGAGGAGCACGAGGCCTACGGCGTGCCGTTCCCGGACGCGCGGGGACGTTTCGACCTGCTCGAGGACGCTCTGGAGGTCATCACCGGGATGTGGGGCACCCCGCCGGGTCAGCACTACGACTACGCGGGGCGCACGCTGAGGATCAGCCACTCCCCCGCCCTGCCCAAGCCGGTCCAGGACCCCCGGCCGCCCATCGTCATGGGCGGCGGGGGCAGACGGCGCACCCCCGAGCTGACGGCACGCTTCGCCGACGAGTTCAACATGGCGTTCCCCACGATCGAGGCGACCGTCGCGCAGTACCGCCGGGTCGACGAGGCCTGCCGGGCCGTGGGCCGTGACCCCGCCAGCGTCCTACGCTCGGTCGCGCTCGTGGCCTGCGTCGGTCGCGACGAGGCCGAGCTCCGCCGACGCGCGAAGGCCATCGGCCGCGACCTGGGAGAGCTGCGTGACAACGGCCTGGCCGGCACCCCCTCGGAGGTCGTCGACCGCCTCGGGGTGTGGCGCGAGCGGACCGGCGCCGAGCGGGTCTACCTGCAGATGCTCGACCTGTCCGACCTCGCCCACACCGAGCTCGTCGCCTCCGAGGTCGTGCCGCAGCTGGACGGTGCCCGCCGCCCGCCCACGTAGGGTTCGCCCATGCGGTGGCGAACGATCGAGACCTTCCGGCACGGCGACCGCACCATGCTCGTCCACCGGCCCCCGCACGAGAGCGACACCGGGCCACACTTCGTGCTGGTGCACGGCATCGGCGTCTCGGCGCTCTACCACGCGCGGCTCGCCCGGGCCCTGGCGCCGTCCGGGAGCGTGCACGTCGTCGACCTCCCCGGTTTCGGCCAGGCACCCCGCCCGGGCAGGCCGCTGGGCATCGAGGACCACGCCGGGGTGCTGAACGCCTACGTCCGGACGGCCGGACTCCCCCACCCGCACCTCGTCGGTCACTCGATGGGAACGCAGGTGGTCGTGGAGGCGGCCCTGCAGGAGCCTGACCTGTATGCAGGTGTCGTGGCGATCGGCGGCGTCGTCGACCCCGAGGCGCGGTCTGCGGCCCGCCAGGCCCTGCGGCTCGCCCACGACGTGCTGCGCGAGCCGCCGACGACCAACTGGACGGTTCTGAGCGGCTACGCGAGGACCGGCCTGCGGTGGTATCTCCGGACGCTCCCGGTCATGCTCGACTACCGGACCGAGGAGGCCCTGCCCCGCCTGCGCGTCCCGCTGCTCGTGGTGCGGGGGGACCGCGACCCGATCGCCACCGGGCCCTGGGCCGCACACATGGGCCGCCTGGCGGGCACCCGGGTCGTGGAGATCGAGGGTGCCGCGCACGTCGCGATGCACACCCACCCCGACCAGGTCGCCTCCGCCGTCCTCGAGCACGCCCGGGCGGTGGCCGGGCAGTGTCCGGCGTGAGGGGCTTCGGCGCCCTGCACCGCCACGCGTGGTCGTGGCTGCTGGACTACGGGTATGTCGTGCGCCACCAGGTGGCGGGACTGGTCCGGCGCTCCGACCCGGCCGCCTATCTCGAGGGCCGCTCCCCCACCGCCGCGCCCCCGTCCTGCTGCTGCCCGGCATCTACGAGCGGTGGCAGTTCCTGCGGCCCGTGGCCGACCTGCTGTCGGAGGCCGGTCATCCGGTGCACGTCCTGACCCGGCTGCGGTGGAACACCGCACCGGTCGCCGCGAGCGCCGCCCACGTGGCGGCATACCTGCGGGAGCACGACCTCCGGGACGTCCTGGTCGTCGCCCACAGCAAGGGCGGGCTCATCGGCAAGTACGCCATGCTGCACGAGGACCCCGAGGGCAGGATCGCACGCATGATCGCCATCGCGAGCCCCTTCGCGGGCTCGCTCTACGCCCGGTTCCTCCCGCACCCGCACCTGCGCCCCTTCTCGCCGCGGGACGCGACGGTGCGCTCCCTCGGCGAGCAGGTCGACCTCAACGCCCGGATCACCTCCATATGGGGTGCTTTCGACCCGCACATCCCCGGCGGCAGCCGCCTGCCGCGAGCGGTGAACCTGCCGCTGCGCACGTCCGGTCACTTCCGGATCATCGGCCAGCCCGAGCTGCTCGACGCGGTGGCCCGTGCCGCGGCCGACGTCCCAGGAGCGTCACCCGGCCCTGCCGGGGGCGCCCCGGGGCGGTCACGGCCCGGGATGCGCTCCCGTGCCGCTCGCCCTACCGTCGGACCCATGGACGACATCCTCAGCACCCACCCGGCCAAGGACACCTTCGACCTGCCGCAGCTGCGGGCCGCCATCGAGGCCGCGGCCCGGTGCGCCTCCAGCTGCGCGACGTGCGCGGACGCCTGCCTGCACGGGGACCACGTGGAGCACATGGTCCGCTGCATCGACCTCGACAACCAGTGCGCGGAGATCTGCCGCACGACCGCCGACGTCCTGTCCCGCCCCGGTCCGAACGGCGACTCCTGGGAGGAGATCGTGCGCGCCTGCATCGCCGTCTGTCGCGAGTGCGCGGCGGAGTGTGGCCAGCACGAGCACGACCACTGCCAGATGTGCGCCCGGGACTGCACGGCCTGCGCCGACGCCTGCGAGGCCCTGCTCTCCGTCGCCGACTGACCGGGAACACCGCGGGAACACTCCCTCCCTACGTTCCTCCTACCGGCACGGTGCCGGGGAGGAACCGAGGGAGGACGACATGGACAACTACTCGACCGGGGTGAGGTCGGCGGCGGTCGCGGCGGCGTTGGCGATGACGGGAGTGACGGCGGCGGCCGGCGGCGCAGCAGCGGCCCCGCCGGACCCCTGCACCCGGGGATCCGCCCAGCAGGTCGTCAACGCGGGCATCGTGGCGGCCAACCAGATCCGCGAGGGGCGGACCCACACAGGCATCGTCACCTCATACCGGGAGTGTGCCTACACCCTCTACGAGGACGGGGCCACCTACACCTTCTCCGACGACGACGTCTTCGCCGGGGTGACCGCCTTCACCTGGTGGCGGTGGGAGGAGGAGGACGGGATGACGCGCGACGAGGTCGTGGACATCATTGCGGGGACGGACTACCGCGTGGAGCTGGCGCAGGTCTCGCCCGACGGGACCGTCGGGGACCTCGTCGAGGTCCCAGTCCTGCGGCCTCCGGTGCGGTTCCACCCGATGCTCGGGCAGGGACTGACCGCCTACCAGACGGCCGGGGTTATCCTCGACCTCGACCCCGGCACCTACGTGAGCCGGTTCGAGGCGGTCTTCCCGGACCTCGAGGACGAGATCTTCAGCGCCGAGGTCACCCTGGTGGTGACGGACTGACCGACGGGCGTCGCGCCGGGGTCGGCGCACCCTGCCGTGCCCCCGCCGCGCCGCTAGGCTCGGCCCATGGCTCCGGCGGGGGCCGGTAGGACCCTCGAGGTCCGACTGGTCGGCAGGGTGGCGGTCCGCACCACGGCTGGGTGGCGCGACGACTGGCCGCGCCCGGCTGCCCGTCGCCTCGTAGCCCTCCTGGCTCTCTCCCCCACCCGTTCCGTGCCGCGCGAGGTGGTGGCCGACCGTCTCTTCGGGCACCTGCCGCCGGAGCGGGGGCTGCGCAACGTCTCCAAGGCACTGAGCCAGGCCCGGGTGGTGCTCGGGCCCGGACTGCTCGAGGGAGACTCGGCCACCGTGTGGATCACCGGGTCGGTGCAGGTGCGCACCGACCTTGACTCTGACGTGGCCCTGGCCGAACGCGTCCTGGACGGACGCGCGGGGCCGGTGGAGTGGGCCGATCTGCGGGCGGTGTTGGCGCGTGCCGACCAGCTGCTCTCCGAGGATCTCTACGAGGACTGGGCCCAGGAGCCGCGGCGCAGGCACGAGGCCCTCATCAGCGAGGCCGCGCTCGCCCTCGCCCGCGGCAGCGGCCTGGCCAGCGACTGGGGCCGGGTGCTGACCCTCGAGCCCTGCCACGTCGAGGCCTGGTCGGAGGTGCTGGACGCCGCGGCCGCCCGCGGTGCCTCCGAGCTGGGCATCGCCTGGGAGGAGTGCCGCCTGGTGCACGCCCAGGAGCTGCAGCGGCCCCCACCGCCGGAGTTGCGCCGCCTGGCGGACCGGCTGCGCTCCGGCCCCGGCAGCCCCGCCGCCGTCGACCCCACGGTGGGTCACCGGGACGAGCTGCGGTGGATCGAGGCCCGGCTGCCGACGACGGCCCGGGGCGGCGACAGCTGGGTGCTCTTCGGGCCGGCGGGCATCGGCAAGACCCACCTCCTGCGACGCGCCGTCGACGGTCTGCGCGAGCGCGGCTGCCTCGTGCTGCAGGCCACGTGCGTGAGCGAGGACGCGGGCGGGCCCTTCACCGCGCTCCTCCCGGCCCTCCGTCCGGCGGCACGGGCGGGATCCCACCCCCTGGTCGACGTCCTCGAGCGCGGAGGCTCCGGAGGACCTGAGGGGTGGTCGGCCGTGCGCCTCGCCGACGACGTGGCGGACCTGCTCGACGAATGCGCGGAGCCCCTGGTGCTGGTCGTGGACGACGTGCACTGGGCGCACCCGGCGCTGCGCTCGCTGCTGTCCCGGCTGTGCGCGCTCGTGGCCGGGCGCCGCTGGAGCCTCGTCCTGGCCGGGCGCAGCGACGAGACGGACCACCCGCTGCCGAGCGTGCCCTCCGCGACGTTCGCACTCCGGGTCTCCCCGCTGAGCCCGCAGGACGCCTCCGAGCTGGCACGTCGGCTGCTCTGGGAGAACGACACGGACGACGCGGGGCGCGAGGGGGTGGTCTGCGAGCTGGTCGCGCGCAGCGCCGGCAACCCCTTCTTCCTCATCGAGCTCGCCCGCAGCGCGGGCAGCTCACCCGCCGGCGGCCACGACGTGCCGGAGCGGGTGCAGGAGCTGCTGCGCCGACGGCTGGCCGAGGTGGACGCGTCGTCCAGACACACGCTCGTGCTCGTGGCGCTGTCCGGCGAGCGGGCCACGCTGCCCCTGCTCGCCAGGATGGTCGGCGAGGAGCGAGCCGAGCGGTCGGTCCGGGTGCTGCAGGCGCGCTCGTTGCTGACCTCGGGGCCGTCCGGCCCGCGCCCGATCCACCCCCTGCTCAGGGAGGTGGTCATCGCCGACCTGAGCGCGGTCGAGGCCTGCGCGGCGCACGACCAGCTGGCCGCGGCCCTTGGAGCACTTTCCCGGGAGTCCGGCCGGCCCGACCTGGAGGAGGCCGCGGCCGGCCACACCCTGACGGCCTGGACCGCATACCCCTCCCCCGACCGGGCGCCCGGTGCCGCCGCGGCAGGCCTCGCGGCAGGCGGCCGGGCCCTGCGCTCCTTCGCCCCCGACACGGCGGCCGGCGTGCTGGAGCGAGCCCTGGCCGCCTTCGGGGAGAGCCCGCCCGAGGCTCGGGCCGCTCTGGTGCCGGCCGCGGTGGAGGGCTGGCTCGACCTGGCCCGGTGCCGGGAGCTGCTGGGGAACCCGGTGGGGGCCGAGGAGGCCCTGCGTGCCGGGCTGGCCCTCGCGGACCGGCCGCTGGACCGGGCCCGGTGCTCCCGGCGGCTGGCCGCGCTGCACTACCGCAGCGGGCGGATGGCGGACGCGGCCGGTGTCCTGGAGCTGGCTCTGGCCGAGACCACCGACGACCTGGCCAGGGCGATGCTCGAGACCGAGATCGGCTGGACCCTGCACCGCCGGGGGCGGGCCCGGGAGGCCCTGCCCCTGCTCCGGCGGGCCGCCCAGGTCTTCGAGGACGGCGGCAGCTGGGACCTCGCGGCGTGGGCGCTGGACTACCTGGCCATGACCCACGTCGCCCTGGACGAGCCCGCACAGGGCCTGTCGGTCCTCGACCGGGCCCTGGCCCGCGACGGCGTCGGCCAGGACCACCTGCGGCGTGGTGTCATCGTCATCCACCGAGCGCGGGTGCTCCTCCTGCTCCGGCGGCCCGAGGAGGCCCTGGGGGCGGTGAACGAGGGGATGAGGATCCTGCGGCGCACGCGGGACCGCTACACCCTGAGCGTCGGCTGCCGGATCGCCGCCGACGTCCACGAGACGCTGGGCGACCTGTCGTCCGCCGTGGCCGCGCGCACGGAGGAGATCGCCCTCCTGCGGGGGTCGCACAACGCCCGTCACCTCGCCGTGGCGCACGCGCACCTGGCCAGCCTGCACCGGCGGCAGGGTCGCCACGCCGACAGCCGCACGGCGACGGCCGCCGCCCGGGCCGCGGTGGCGCAGGCCGGCGACGCGGACGTCGAGCAGGCCGTCTCCGCCCGGCTCGGCTCCGGGAACACCGCGGGAACACCCGGCTCCTAGCGTCCGAGGGACCCGGCACGACGCCGGGAGACCAGAAGGAGGAGCCATGAGCATCCAGGAGACGCATCCCGTCCGGCGGGAGCAGTCCGTCGAGGAGACCCGGCGCGTGCTGGACGCCTACACGAGCAGCCACGATCCGTCGTTCATCGCCCCGGACGCGGTCTTCCACGACGTCGCATCCGGGCAGGACCACCTCGGGCGCGAGGCCGTGGCGGGGATGCTGCACCACGTCTACCACGTCGCGCTCGACGCCCGCGCCGAGACGGTCCGGACCACCGTGGGCGAGGGCGTCGCCGTCCTCGAGGCGGCCGTCGTGGGCACCCACACCGGGGACTTCGCGGGGGTCCCCGCGACCGGGCGCGAGGTCCGGATCCCCCTGGTGGTGAGCTACCGCATCGCGGGCGGGCTCGTGCAGGAGGGTCACGTCTACCTGCTGGTCGCCTCCTTCCTGCAGCAGGTCGGGGCCCTCGACGGGGGGCGGGCGTCATGATCGTGCGCCTCGTCGGCACGGCGGTACTCACCTGTGGTCTGGGCCTGGCGCCGGCGGTCCCGGCCGTGGCCGGCCCCGCACCCTCGTGGACGAACGAGCGGCTCCTGCAGTGCGAGGAGGGTGAGGTGCGCACCTTCCTCACACCGGCCGGTTTCGGCAGCCCCTTCCACGTGGTGGGCAGCACCGAGGTCATCGTCCCGAAGTACGTGGAGGTCGTCCTGCCCGGTGGCGAGGGTCCGTTCGTGACGGTGGACGTGCCCGGCTTCGACCCGACGGCCGACGGTGCCGTGCACTGCTGGTACGTCGACCCCGTGGGCCTGCAGGTCGACCTCCGGGGGCTGCGTCGCTAGCTGCCTGCCGGAACAGGCAGCGCCGCGGGTCCGGTGACGGGCCGGGCCCGCGGCTCCCTCATCCCCCGACGGGGTCCTTCCGGTTGGCGGCGAAGGCCACCCGGAGGCGGGCGCGGAAACCGGTGCCCTCCACGTCGAGGTACCACCCCGGTCGCGACTTGATCTCCTGCAGGTGCTGGACCGGGGCCTTGACGCCGAGGTGGGCCTGCTCAGCGGCGATCGCGGCCAGGGCCGCCGCGTCCTTGGCGTTGCGCTGCCCGAGGTACTGCTCGCCCGTGTGCAGGAACAGCTCGGCCCGCGTCTCGCCGGGGAACACCTGGACGTAGTACTGCTTGCGGAAGATGACGTTGTCGGAGAAACCGATGCCGAATCCGTCGCGCTCCCCCACGTAGACGTCGAGCCGGAAGACGATGCCCTGCGAGGTGGACGGGCGGATCCGCCCGTCGATCCACCCCTCCCAGACCAGCCGGTCCGGACCGGCCCACCCCCGGGTGTCGTCACCGCGCTCGGCGAGCGGCTTGCGCAGCTCGGTCGCCAGGTCGGGCAGCTCGTCAGCCAGGTCGCTGCGGCTGAAGGGGCCGTAGCAGTTCTCCGCCTCGGGGCTCTGGTGGAAGAGCTCGAAGTCGACGTACCGGGGCTTGATGCTGACGCCGAAGTAGAACTCGCTCTCCCCGAACCAGTCCTTCCCGCGCGTGATCTGCGCCTCCTCCAGCCACAGGCTCACCTTGTGGGTGCCGTGCAGGAAGCGCATCGCGATCTCGTAGGTCTCGCGGGAGTTGACGATGGAGTCGAGACCGCCGTGGCTCTTGTGCACGAAGGTGCGGGGAGCGCCCGGCAGCTGGGCCGAGGAGTGCTTGACCAGACCGTCGCTGCGGTTGGTCGCCAGCGTCCCCTCGTCCATGAGGCTGGAGAGGCGGTTGAGCACGCTGGCCCCGCCGACGCTGTAGCTGCGGTGGTTGGTGCCGACGACGGTGAGGATCCGCTCCATCGGGAAGACCTTCTCGATCTCCCGGAAGCGGGTGCTCTCCGGGGAGAAGGAGACCAGCTCGTCCGAGCCCTCCCGGGCCCCGGGCAGCGAGGTGACCAGCCAGGCGGGCAGCCGCTGGAAGGCGATCCCCCGGTGCGGGGTGCCGAGGGTCACGATGCGGTGGACCAGGTCGGGCGCGGAACCGGGCCGGTCGGCCTCCATGGCCAGGAGCGCCTCGCGCATCACCAGGCCGCCCATGCTGTGGCACACCAGGTCGACCCCGGTGAAGGAGCCCGGCTCGCGTCGCTCGACCGCCTTGCGGATCAGCCCGATGAGGTGGACCAGGCCCTCGCCGTAGCGCTGCAGCGACCTCGGGGACAGGTCGTAGAAGCGGTAGACCCACAGGGTGCCCTTGGTGGCCTCGGCCAGGACACGCCGGGCCACGTGGTGGTCGATGACGACGGTCCCCTCGGTGTCCTCGGGATCCCAGCCGTCCAGGTCACCGCCGGGCGAGGTCACCGGGGAGGAGTAGTAGCCCACCACGTTGGTGGCGTCCTCGTAGGGATAGTCGCGGGACTTCAGGGCGCGCAGGAGGAAGCCCTCGTAGATGTAGTTGTCCCCGCGCCGCCCGGGGTAGACCGTCCCCTCGTTGAAACCCTGGTAGGCGTTGGCCTGCTCGGCCCCGATGTCCAGCCCCCCGAAACCCCGCACCAGGATCAGCGGCCGGGTGACCACCTCGCTCATCGGACGGGTCCCGTCCGCACCGCTGCTGCCATGACCGCTCCGCCCTCCGACGCGCCTGTCCTGCAGTATGGCGCCGCCACGTCACCCCCGGCAAGGGGTCGTGCCGGCCCGCTCAGGTGGGGTCGTCCGTGACCGCGCCCGCGGTCCGGACTCGCGCCGGCACCTGCTGGGACGCCGCGTAGGCAGGGCCGCGCAGGCGCTCCCAGGCAGGGTGCGTCCAGGTGCCGACGGGTGGGTGGCCGACGGGGTCGTGCCGGCGCGTGCAGTCGTCCTCGGTCCACCCGATCCGCAGCTCGCCCCGCTGGTGCCACGGCCGCCCGGGGGAGGCCACGAGCATCCGGTATGCGGTCGGCGGGCCGTCCGCCGCCCCGCCCCGCCCCACGGGGTCCAGGCGCACCAGCAGGGACCCCCGCGCCGTCTCCAGCGGCAGCAGCGTCGTCAGGGTGCCGTGCCGCCGGGGGCGCCGCAGGACCAGGAGGTGCCGTCCCAGCACGCCCGTCCCGGTCGAGGCGAGGAGCAGGTCACCCGCGCCGGTCCCCTGGAGCCGCAGCGCCAGCCCCTCGACGTCGAGGCCCTCCTGCCGCCCCGTGGCCCTTGACCACCGGACCTGGCACGGGTGCGGGCCGGGGTCGTCGAGCACGGCCACCCCGCTGGTCGGTCCGGGGGCCGTCGTCAGCACCCCGGTCCCGCAGACACCCACCGGGTGCAGGGCACGGGTGCCCCGCAGGCGTGCGGTGAGGCCGAACACGGCGGCGAACGCCGCTCCCCCGGCCCGGGCGAGCAGGTGGTGGCCCATCCGCCCAGGGTAGGCGGCCCGTCAGGTGCGAGCATGTCGGTCATGCTCGACGTCCTGGCCGACACCCCCCTGCTGACGATCATGATCGTCCTCGCGCTCGGCACCCTCGTCGGTCTGGTCCCGTTCGGCCCGGTGCGCTTCGGCCCGGCGGGAGCCCTCTTCGTGGGGCTGGCGGTGGGAGGGCTGGACCCTCGGCTGGGTGAGGGCCTGGCCCTGCTCCAGACGCTCGGTCTGGCCCTGTTCGTCTACACGGTCGGCGTGGCCGCGGGCGCCGGTTTCTTCCGTGACCTGCGGCGGCAGTTGCCCCTCATGGGAGGCGGTGTGCTCGTCCTGGCCGTCGTCGCGGGCGTCGCCGTGGCCGGGGCCCGGGTGCTCGACCTGTCACCCGCCCTGACGGCGGGGGCCTACGCGGGGTCGCTCACCTCCACACCCGCCCTGGCCGCGGCGGCCGCGCAGGCCGGCGGCCAGGAACCGGCCGTGGGCTACGCCATCTCCTACCCGGTCGGCGTGGTCGGGACGATCCTCGTGGTCTCCTGGGTCCTCGCCCGCCGGTGGCCCGCCCCCCGCGACCGGGACGCCGCCGCCGGCGAGGGGCTGGTCGACATCAGCGTTGAGGTGACGCGTCCCGGCCCCGTCGAGGCCGTGCCCGGGTCCCGGGACGGGACGGTGCGCTTCTCCTACCTGCGCCGGGACGGCCGCACCCGGGTGGTCGGTGACGAGCACCTGCTCGTCGGTGACCGGGTCGTGGTCGTCGGCCCGGAGGACGCCGTGCGTCGCGCCGCGGACCACCTCGGCCACCGGGTCGACGAGCACCTGGCCCACGACCGTCGCGAGGTGGACTACCGGCGCTTCCTGGTCTCCCGGCCCGCCGTCGCCGGGCGCACGGTCGGTGAGCTCGACTTCCCGGCCCGGTTCGAGGGGGTGGTCACCCGGGTGCGGCGCGGGGACCTCGACCTGCTGGCCACCGACGACCTGGTGCTGGAGCTGGGCGACCGCGTGCGCGTCGTGGTGCCACGGGGTCGGCTGCGTGACGTCAGCACCTTCCTGGGAGACTCCGAGCGTCGCGTGAGCGAGGTCGACGCCTTCTCCCTGGGGGTGGGCCTCGCGCTCGGCCTGGCGGTCGGCCTGGTCAGCATCCCCCTGCCCGGCGGCGTCACCCTCGCGCTCGGGTCCGCGGCCGGCCCGCTCGTGGTCGGGATGGTGCTCGGTCGCCTGGAGCGCACCGGGCCCCTCGTCTGGGGGTTGCCCGGGCCGGCGAACCTCACGATCCGCCAGCTCGGGCTGCTGCTCTTCCTCGGGGCCACGGGCCTGTCGGCCGGACAGGCCTTCACCTCCGAGGCGTTCACGCTGCTCGGGCTGCGCACGGCGATCCTGGCCGCGGCGGTCGTCGGGACGGGCGCGCTCCTCATGGTCCTCGTGGCCCGCGTCGTGGGCGTCAGCCCGGCCCGGGCCGCCGGAGGTCTGGCCGGTCTCGTCGGGCAGCCGGCCATCCTGGCCTACGCCAACGGCCGCAGCGCCGATGAACGGATCGACTCCGGGTATGCGGCGCTCTTCGCCCTGGGGATCATCGTCAAGATCGTCCTGGTACAGGTGGTGGGCGCCTCCTGACCTGCTACCGCCAGGCGAAGAGGTCGGGCCGGGGAGCGCGGCAGGATCGTCGCGCACCGTCGTCGCACTACTGTGAGGGACCATGGCGACCCTCTTCACCAAGATCATCGACGGCCAGATCCCCGGGCAGCTGGTGTGGAAGGACGACGTCTGCGCCGCCTTCCTCGACATCGAGCCGCTGACCCCGGGGCACGTCCTGGTCGTGACCCGGGAGGAGATCGACCACTGGGTGGATCTCCCGGAGGAGACCCTGGCGCACGTCATGGACGTCGCGGCCACCGTGGGCCGCGCCCAGCAGGCCGCCTTCGGCTCGGCCCGGGTCGGCCTCATCGTGCAGGGCTTCGAGATCCCGCACGCCCACGTGCACGTCTTCCCCGCGAACGACCCGGGGGACTTCGAGCTGTCCCGTCGCCGGGCCCGCTCCCCGCAGGAGGTCGCGGAGGACGCGGACCGCATCCGCCGGGCGCTCCGGGACCAGGGCGCCGGGGCGCACGTGCCCGACGCCGCCACCTGACACCTGTCCCTGTCGCCTGCCCCTGTCACCGGCCCGCCGGGGGTCCGCGGCCGGGACACGCCGCGACCGCAGCCGTCAGCGGCGCCTGCCCGGTGCCACAGTGGTGCGATGGACCGCGACCAGGACGTCCGCGGCGGCGCCGCGCACGACCCACGCCGCGACCCGACCGGTGACGCCTACCACCACGAGATCGACGACCCGCCGGCGTGGGACGACGACACCTACGCGGTGACGGGACCCGTGGAGGCCCACGGGCGGTCGCTCGACCTGGGGCTGCTGCTGCTCCGGCTGGCCGGTCTGCCGCTCGTGCTGCACGGCATCGCCAAGGCCGTGGACATGCCCGCCTTCACCCAGGTGGTGTCCGACAACCTCGTCGGCGGGCAGGCCCCCGACTTCTTCGCCTGGCTGGTCATGCTCTCCCAGGTCGCCCTCCCCCTGCTGGTCGCCATCGGCTTGTTCACGCGTCCGGCCGCCTTCCTGCTGGCGGGCATGATGTCGGCGATCTGGGCCCTCGTGGTCTACCTGGACCGCGACTACACGCTGGTCGGCGCCCAGGGCGAGCTCACCGGGGAGAACGCCCTGCTCTACGTCGGGCTGGCGCTGCCCCTGGTCTTCACCGGCGCCGGCCGGTGGTCGGTGGACGGCCTGCGCACCGGCGGCCGTCCCTGAGCGTCGGAGCCGCGGCCCTAGGCTGACGCCCGTGCAGTGCGACTACTTCGACGCCGGACGGTGCCGCTCGTGCACCCTCATGGGAGTCCCGTACGCCGCACAGCTCGCGTCCGGGCAGCGGCGGGTCGCCGAGACCCTCGAGCGCCACGTGCCGGCCGAGGTCTGGCTGCCGCCGGTCAGCGGCCCCGAGTCGCACTTCCGCAACAAGGCCAAGCTGGTGGTGGGCGGCCGCAAGGGGGCCCCGACCCTCGGCATCCTCGACGACGGGGGCCGTGGGGTCGACCTGCGGCACTGCGGCCTGCACGAGGAGCCGTTGCACCGGGCGATCCTCGCCCTGGCCGACCTGCTTCCCGGATCCGGTCTGACGCCCTACGACGTGCCCTCGCGCCAGGGCGAGCTCAAGCACGTCCTGCTGTCGGTCTCGCCGGACGCCGAGCTCATGGCCCGCTTCGTGCTCCGCTCCCCCGGCCAGCGGGCGCGGGTCGAGGAGCTGTTGGCGCGGCTGCGGACCGCCCTGCCGGGGCTGCGGGTCGCCAGCATCAACCTGCAGCCCGAGCACAAGGCCGTGCTGGAGGGGCCCGAGGAGGTCGTCCTCACCCCGGAGCGGACCCTGCCGATGCGGGTGGGAGCCATGACCCTCCACCTGGGCACCCGCAGCTTCTTCCAGACCAACACGCAGGTGGCCGGGGCGCTCTACGCCCAGGTGGCGCAGTGGGTCGCGGCGGAGCGACCGAGGTCGGTGTGGGACCTGTACTGCGGCGTGGGCGGCTTCGCCCTGGCCTGCGCCACGGCGGCCCCCGGGTGGACCCCTGACGTGCTGGGGGTGGAGGTCTCGGCCGAGGCGGTCGCGAGCGCCCGGCTCGGGGCGGAGCAGCTCGGTCTCACCGACCACGTCCACTTCCGCACCGGTGACGCGACCGCCCAGCTCGACGCGGCCGCCCCGCTCGACGCCGACGCCGGTCCTGATCCTGAGGCGGGCCGCGCGGATCCGCAGACGCTGGTGGTGAACCCACCCCGTCGCGGGATCGGCCCCCGCCTGGCGGGCGCGCTGGAACGGTCCGGGGCGGCGACGGTCGTCTACTCCAGCTGCAACCCGTCGTCCCTGGCCACGGACCTGTCGCGGCTGCCGTCGTGGCGGGTCGAGCGGGCCAGGCTCTTCGACATGTTCCCGCAGACGTCGCACCACGAGGTCGCCGTCCTGCTGCACCGTCGCTGACGGCCCCTGCCCGAGCCTGCGGGCCCTCTGTCATGATGTGGGAGCACGACGACGCCGTCCCCGCAGACACCGAAGGTGGCCCGACACCCATGCCGAACACGTTCGACGCCGTTCCCGAGTCCCGACACGAGCGCAGCGTGGCCTTCCTGCCGCTGGACCAGCCCGCCGAGCGGCTGGAGACCATCATGGAGGAGGCGCAGCTGCACCGCGGGTCGCTGCGGGAGCAGGACGGCTACACGATCCCCTTCCGCGAGGGTGGACAGGTGCGGATCAAGGTGGAGCAGGAGGGCCGGTCCGGCCTCCGCTTCGAGGTCGACGCACCGACGCAGGAGCGCCGGACCTACATCGAGCGCGACATCGTCGAGACCGCCCGCACCCAGCTCGGCGCGCAGACCGACCTGGAGTGGCAGCACTGACCTGGAGCTGAGGGCCGGGCCCGGACCCCTCGGGGACCCCGGCCCCCGTCAGGGCTCGACGATGGGCAGGCCCGAGGTGCGGGCGTGCTCGTCGAACGAGTCGTCCACGGCCACGACCCGCCGCTCCTCGCGGGCCAGCACCGAGGCGGCGATCGAGGAGCGGTAGCCGCTGGCGCAGTGCACCCACACCTCACCCGACGGGACCTCCCCGAGCCGGCCAGGCAGCTGGCCCAGGGGGATGTTGAGCGCCCCGTCGACGTGACCGGAGGCGTACTCCTTCGGGTTGCGCACGTCGAGCACCTCGACCCGGCGATGGTGCCGCACCTGGGCCAGGTCGGCGAAGGTGGCGCGCTCCAGGGTGGACAACGGGTCGTCGGTCCAGTCCTGCGGGCCACCGGTGGCCTGGGCGGCGACCTCGTCGATGCCGATCCGCGCGAGCTCCCGCTGGGCCTCGGCCACCTGCTCCTCGGTCTCGCCGAGCAGGGTGACCGGCGTGCCCCACGGGATCATCCAGCCGAGCCAGGTCGAGAACTGTCCGTCCAGTCCGATGTTGTAGGTGCCGCGGACGAACCCCTGGGCGAAGGCCGTCCGGGTGCGCAGGTCGACCAGCCACTCCCCCGCGGCCAGGCGCGTGCGCAGGACCTCCTTGTCCGCCCTCCCAGGCAGCCCGAGGTCGGCCGGTGCGGGACCGTCGGCGTTGAGCGGCATCATGTGGGCGTAGTAGGCCGGGTAGAGGTCCAGCCCGTCGAGGATCTCCTCGACGTAGGCGTCGACGTCCTTGAGCAGGGCGGGGTTCTGCTGCTTCTCCTGCCCGATGGTCGAGGCGTCGCCCTGGGTCTGGGTCGCCGAGCAGAAGGAGCCGAAACCGTGGGTGGGCATGATGCGGGTCCGGTCGGGCAGCTCCTCGGTGAGCCGGTGGGCGGAGGCGTGCTGGTGGCGTGCCAGGGTCTCCGCGTGGTCCTGGCCCAGCAGGTCGGGCCGGCCGGTGGAGCCGAACAGCAGCGACCCGCCGGTGAAGACGTAGGGGTGCTCCCCCTCGAGGGCGTAGGACAGGTGGGTGAAGGTGTGGCCCGGGGTGTGGATCACCCGCACCCGAAGGGTGTCGGACACCTCGACCCGGTCGCCGTCGCGCACCCCCACCCGGTCGAAGCTGACGTCGTCGTCGGCGTTGACGACGTACTCCGCCCCCGTCTCCTGCGCCAGGGCGTACCCACCGGTGACGTAGTCGTTGTGCAGGTGCGTCTCGAGCACGTGGGTGATCCGCACCCCCGCCCGACGAGCCAGCTCGGTGACCCGGTCGGTGTCGCGCTGAGGGTCCACCACGAAGGCCACGCTCCCGTCGTGGACGAGGTAGCTCCGGTCGCCCAGGGACGTGGTCTGGATGGACAGGACGGTGGGGGCGGTGCCGGTCATGGTTCTCCTTCGTCGCCTCGTCGGACGCGTCCAGACTATCCCCCCGGGGGTACCATGGTGGGGTGGAACTCGCACCCGACGCCGTCAAGCCCGCCATCACCCGTCTGCGCAGGGCGCACGGCCAGCTGGCCGCGGTGATCAGGATGCTCGAGGAGGGGCGGGACTGCAAGGACGTGGTCACCCAGCTCGCCGCCGTCTCCAAGGCCCTGGACCGCGCCGGCTACACCATCATCGCCTCCGGCTTGCGGGAGTGCATGACGCGCGAGGACGGCGACGTCGACGTGGCCAAGATGGAGAAACTCTTCCTCTCCCTCGCCTGACCCCCGGTCCGCCGCGTCAGAGGGCGGCTCAGCCGAACGGCGAGGGGTCCCCCGAGCCCACCCGCACCACCTCGGCATACCCGCTGGAGAGGTCGACGACGGTGGTCGGCTCGCACCCGGTCTGGTCGCCGTCCACGACCACGTCGACCACGTGGTCCAGCCGTTCCTTGACCTCCCACCCGAAGGCGAGGGGCTCCTCGTCGCCGGGGAGCAGCAGCGAGCTGGTCAGCAGCGGCTCTCCCATGGCGGCGAGCAGGGCCTGGCAGAACGGGTGGTCGGGGATGCGCACGCCCACGGTCTTCTTCTTGGGGTGCATCAGCCGGCGCGGCACCTCCCGCGTGGCGGGCAGGATGAAGGTGTAGCGACCGGGCGTGGCCGCCTTCACCGCCCGGAAGACCGCGTTGTCGAGCTGCACCAGCTGCCCGAGCTGGGAGAAGTCCGCGCACATGAGGGTGAAGTGGTGCCGCTCGTCGACGTGCCGGATCTCGCGGATGCGCTCCTTGGCGTCCGGGTCACCCAGACGGGCACCGAGGGTGTAGCAGGCGTCGGTCGGGAAGGCCGCCAGCCCACCCCCGTCCAGCACGTCCACGACCTGCTGGACCAGCCGGGGCTGCGGGTCGACCGGGTGGATGTCGAGGAATCGGGCCACGTCGGCACCCTACGCCCGGGGCGGGCGGTCCCGCCCGCTCACTGGTGCAGGAAGTGCCGGACGGCCGCCGTGAAGGTCTCGGGCTGCTGGGAGTGCACCCAGTGCCCGGCGCCCTTGACCGTCAGCAGCACCGTCCTCGGGAAGAGCCTGCGCATGGTCGGCGACTGCTCCGCGGTGACGTAGGGCGAGTCGGCGCCGGCGACCCAGAGCACCGGACCCTCGAAGGGCACCGTCTCCTCCCCAGCCGCGGAGGGTATGTCGTCGGTGACGGTGCCGAGGTCGCGCAGGAGCAGCTCCAGGTTGGGCTGCCAGCCGAAGGCCCGGGTCGTGCGGTCCCGGCGCAGGTTCTGCAGCAGGAAACCCCGCAGCGAGGGCTGGGGCACGTCCCGGGCCAGCTGCCGGTCGGCCTCGCCGAGGCTGGCCAGGCCCTCCAGGTCGATCCGGCGCAGAGAGGTCAGCAGGTGCTCGAACTCGCTCACCTCGCCGGACCCCGTCGGGCTGATGTCGACGACCACGAGTCGGTCGACGAGGTCGGGGTGGGTGAGGGCGAGCTCCATCGCGATCTTGCCGCCCATGGAGTGGCCCACCACGTGGACCGGACCGTCGGCGGCCACCCCCGCGCGCAGGTGGTCGGCCACGAGACCCGCCGCGGTGGCGTAGTCGAAGCGGTCGGTCCAGACCGACCCGCCGTGGTCGGGCATGTCCAGCAGCAGCGAGCGGAAGTCGGGCCGCAGCGCCTTGGCGATCGAGGAGAAGTTACGGCCTCGCCCGAAGAGGCCGTGGCAGAACACCACGACCGGGCCGTCGTCCCCGACGAGGGTCCCGGAGAGGTCGCTCACCCGCCCGGGACCGTCCGCCGCATGGAGGCGGTCTGGTGCTTGAGAGTGAAGCCCACCTTCTCGTAGAGGCGGGTGGCCCCGGTCGGGCTGTCGCTGTCGACGTCGAGCTCGATGAGGTCGTAGCGGCCCGAGCGGGCCGCCAGGCCCAGGGTCCGCGAGAGCGCCGCAGCCGCGACGCCCCGGCCCCGGGCGTGCGGAACGGTGCCGACGAGGTTGACGTAGGCCTGCCGGTCCACCCACTGGCCGACCATGATGTAGGCCAGCACCTCACCCTCGCGCCAGCCGTCCACCTCACCACCGCGCGCGACGGCGATCGTCGACACCTCGGGGCGGGCGCTGCGGGAGGTCCAGTGGTCGTGCCAGCCCTCGGGCGTCGTGGGTCCGGAGCCGTAGTGGTCCTGGAAGGCGAGGTTGTGCGCCAGCAGCACCGCCTCCTCGTGCTCGGGCCCAGGGCTGATCAGCTCGATCCCGTCGAGGTCGGGGACCGCGGGCTCGTCCCCCACCGGCCGGCTGAGCAGGTTCCAGTACCGGTCCAGGGAGAACCCCCGGTCGGTCAGCAGCTCCCGGGCGGAGGACCCCTCCAGCCCGCCCCCGGCCGAGAGGTAGGCGGACCGACCCGGGTGACGCTCGCCGAGCAGGGCCAGGGCACGGTCCTCCAGGCGGTCGAGCAGCTCCGTGCCCAGCCCCCGGCCCCGGTGGTCCTGGTGCACCCCTCCCCCGAGGTAGCCGCGCCCCTTCCCCTCGTGGTCGGGGGTGACGGGCACGAACGCGGCACCGAAACCGACCATCTGCCCGCCGTCCCAGACCGCCCAGGTGTCGATCGCCGGGTCGTGGTGCGGAGCGGCCAGCTCCTCCGCGAGGTCCTCCGCCGACAGGAACTCCTCCGTGCCGTCCACGACGGCCAGGTGGTTGCACAGGTCGCTCCAGGCGGGGGTGTCCTCGGGGGTCAGCCGGGCCCAGCGGTAGTCGGTCATGGGACTAGCCTGCCTCACCGGGGCGGCTCGCCACGACTCGATTTCCCCGACCGGCTGCCGGGCCCGGTCCGGGAACGCAGGAGGTGGACCGCCAGACCGGCGCCGACCACGCCGAGACCGCTCAGCACCGCACCCGCGGGGAGGCTGGCGGCCAGGGCCAGACAGCCCGCCAGCCCCAGGACGGGGACGACGGGCGCCCCGCCCCAGTCCCCCCGCAGCGTCAGGGCGGCCGCGTTGGCCACCGCGTAGTAGAGGAGGACCCCGAAGCTGGAGAAGCCGATCGCCGACCGCAGGTCCCCCACGAGCACCACCACCAGGACGACGACCCCGACGGTGATCTCGGCCGTGCGGGGCACCGAGGACGGGCCCGCGAGGCTGGCCAGCCGACGGGGCAGATGACCGTCCCGGGCCATCGCCACCCCGGTGCGGGAGATGCCCAGGACCAGGTTGAGCAGGGCGCCGAGCGCGGCCAGCCCCGCCGCCACCCTCACCACCCAGGCCCAGCCCGCGCCCCAAACCGCGGTGGCGGCCTGTGCGACCGGGGCGTCCGAGGCGGCGGTGGCCGCGGGGCCGAGCACCCCGAGGACGACCACCCCCACCACGAGGTAGAGGACCAGCACCGTGCCCAGCGCGAGGACGACCGCCCGGGGGATGGTCCGTCGCGGGTCCCGCACCTCCTCCCCCAGGGTCGCGATCCGCGCGTACCCCGCGAAGGCGAAGAAGAGCAGCCCGGCGGCCTGCAGGACCCCAGGGCGGTGCCGCCTCCGGCCGTCAGCACCTGGTCGGGACGCAGGACCGCGCCACCCGCGCGGGGCCAGACCGCCGCGACGGCCACCCCCAGCAGCGCGCACCCGACCACGGACAGGATGACCCGGGAGGCGGAGACCGAGCGCTGCACGCCGACGACGTTGAGCGCGGTGACCAGGACGACGGCCGCCACCGCACCCACCCGCTCGGCGCCCGGGGTGAGGTAGGCCGCCACCGTCAGCGCCATCGCCGCGCACGACGCGGTCTTCCCCACGACGAAGCACCACCCGGCCAGGTAGCCCCATACCTCGCCCAGCCGTTCCCGGCCGTAGACGTAGGTGCCCCCTGCGGAGGGGTGGCGGGCCGCGAGCGCGGCTGATGACAGCGCGTTGCAGGTGGCCACCACGGCGGCGATCCCCAGGGACAGCAGCACCAGACCTCCGGCGGCACCCGCCGCGGGGGCCCAGACCGCGAAGACGCCCGCCCCCACCATCGCCCCGAGGCCGACGGTGACGGCGTCGCCCAGGCCCAGGACGCGGCGCAGCCGGGCGGGCCCGCCCATCACCCGGTCGTGAAGGAGACCGGGGTGGGCAGCAGGACCGTGCGGGACACGGTGCACAGGCGGTCCCTCGAGAGGTCCACCGCCTCCGGCAGCCGCGTGCGGGCGGCGTCCCCCTCCTCCCCCGGCGGGAAGGTGACGGACACGGTGACCGTCACCGGACCCAGGTGGTTGCCCTGCTCGTCCCGGACCTTGGTCGCGGCCGCCGAGACCTCGAAGGACTCCGGCTCGGCCAGCCGCGAGGTGAGCATGTCCACGTCGATGCCCGAGCACCCGGCGACCGCGGCGAGCAGGAGCTCGACGGGCGAGAAGTGGTTGCTCCCGTCGGTGGGTGACCCCAGGACGAGCTCGCCACCCCGCGCGTTGCGGGCGACGAAGGTCGAGGGGCCGGTGCGGGTCAGGGTCACGCTGCGCAGCGCGTCGTCAGCCATGCGCCGTAGTCTGCCAGCCCCTCAGGCGACGTCGGTGACCTCCACGCCGTCGGCGGGCTCGATGGAGGGGACGTCCCAGGTGTGGACCGGCGTGTTGTCGTCGGACCGCTCCGCGTAGTCGGCCAGCATCCGCCGCAGCGCCTCCTCCCGGGAGTGGCCCGCCGCCTCGTAGGCCTCGGTGACCGCCACCTGCCAGCTGGCCCCGTTGGTGCGGGTCCGGCACCGACCCTCGATGACGGACAGGAAGTGGTTGCGCACCTCCCGACGCAGACCCAGGGCCGCCAGACCGTCGTCGGCGACCGGGAGCAGGTGGTCGGCGATGAGGTCAACGGCCGGGACCCGGCCGACACCCGGCCAGGCCTGGGTGGCCGAGATGCCGAACTTGGCGGCGTCCAGGAAGTTCTTGCTCACGTCCGAGAACGCCATCTTGGTCCAGATGGGTCGCCCGCTGCTCGTGAACGACTCGAGCAGGCCGTAGTAGAAGCAGGCGTTGGCGACCATGTCGACGACGGTGGGACCGGCCGGGAGCACGCGGTTCTCCACCCGCAGGTGAGGCACGCCCTGGCTGGTGTCGTAGATGGGGCGGTTCCACCGCCAGACCGTGCCGTTGTGCAGCTTGAGGTCGCGCAGCTGGGGCACGCCGCGGGCGGCGAGCACGGCCTGGGAGTCCTCCTCCGAGGACTCGGGCAGCAGGGCGGGGAAGGAGCGGACGTTCTCCTCGAAGAGGTCGAAGATCGAGGTGATCCAGGACCGCCCGAAGTAGGCGCGCGGTCGCACGCCCTGGTGCTTGAGCTCGACCGAGCGGGTGTCGGTCATCTGGGTGAAGAGCGGGATCCGCGTCTCGGCCCAGAGCCGGCGGCCGAACAGGTAGGGGGAGTTGGCGCCGATCGCGACCTGGAGGGAGGAGATGACCGTCGCGGCGTTCCAGAAGACGGGGAAGTCCTGGGGGGTGACCTGCTGGTGCAGCTGGACGGAGGTGCAGCCCGACAGCGGACCGATGGTGTCGAAGTACTGGCAGACCCGCTCCCCGGTCGGACCCTCGATGTCCAGCTCGAACCCCTCGCCGCGCTCGCGCATGAGCGAGTCGTTGAGGGCCTTGTAGCGCACGCCGTCCGAGAGCCACGGGCGCTCGAAGAGGTCGGCCTTGAGGGTGGGCAGGATGCCGACGGCCACGACCCTGGCCTGGTGGGGCCGGGCGGCGTCCCCGGCACGACGCAGCGACTGCGCCAGCCAGCGCTCGAGTCGCACCGCCTGGTCCCCGGCCATCGGCCGGGGCGGCACGTTCATCTCGATGTTGTAGCGCCCGACCTCGGTCTGGAAGTCGTCGTCCCCGAGCTCGGCCAGGACGTCGTGGTTGCGCAGGGCCGGCTCGAAGGTCTCGGAGTCAGCGAGGTTCAGCTCGATCTCCAGCCCCATCTGCGGGCGGGTGAAGTCGAACCGGCTGCCCTCGAGCATCTGCTCGAAGACGTCCAGGTCGGTGAGCACCCTCTCCCGGAACGAGAGCCGCTGCTCCCGTGTGAACTCGCTGTGGCTGACCTCTTGACCCATGCTGGGCATCCTCGCACCTCACGGCCCGCATCACCAGGGATGGGAGGGGTATGGCGCCTCCCACCTGCTGGTGATGCGGCCGCGACGTGCGTCGGCCGGCCGGGCTCAGGCCTGCTCGGAGCCTTCCGGCGGCGGGCAGACGGTCACCAGGTTGCGGTCGCCGTAGACCCCGTCGATGCGGCGCACCGGGGGCCAGTACTTGCGTGCGGGGTCCACGCCCTGCGGGTAGGCCGCCGTCATCCGGTCGTAGGGGTGGTCCCAGTCGCCGGCGAGGGACAGGGCGGTGTGCGGGGCGTTGCGCAGCACGCTGCCCTCGACGTCCCCGGCGACCTCGTCCATCTCCCGCCGGATGGCGATCATCGCCTCCACGAAGCGGTCCAGCTCGCCCTTGTCCTCGGACTCGGTCGGCTCCACCATGAGGGTGCCGGCGACCGGGAAGGACATCGTCGGGGCGTGGAAGCCGTAGTCGATGAGCCGCTTGGCCACGTCGTCGACCGTGACGCCCGTCTCCTTGGTGAGCCCGCGCAGGTCCAGGATGCACTCGTGCGCCACCAGGTCGGCGGCGCCGGTGTAGAGCACCGGGAAGAAGTCGTTCAGCCGGGCCGCGACGTAGTTGGCGTTGAGCACCGCGACCTGGGAGGACCGGGTCAGGCCCGCCCCGCCCACCAGCCGGATGTAGGCCCACGAGATCGGCAGGATGCTTGCCGAGCCGAAGGGCGCCGCGGAGATCGCCCCCACCCCGCTGTCCGGGCCCGCACCCTCGACCACCGGGTGGTTGGGGAGGTAGGCGCGAGGTGGGACCGCACGCCGATGGGGCCCACCCCGGGGCCGCCGCCCCCGTGGGGGATGGTGAAGGTCTTGTGCAGGTTGAGGTGCGACACGTCGCTGCCGAACTCGCCCGGCTTGGCGATGCCCATCATCGCGTTGAGGTTGGCGCCGTCCAGGTAGACCTGGCCGCCGGCCTCGTGCACCAGCTCGCACAGCTCGGTGATCGTGTCCTCGTAGACGCCGTGCGTCGAGGGGTAGGTGATCATGATCGCCGCGAGCTCGTCCCGGTGCTGGTCGACCTTGCCCCGCAGGTCCTCCAGGTCGATCTCGCCCTCGGAGGTGCTCTTGACCACCACGACCTTCAGGCCGGCCATGACCGCACTGGCGGCGTTGGTGCCGTGGGCGCTGGAGGGGATGAGACAGACCGTGCGCCGGTCCTCACCCTGGGCCTGGTGGTACTTGCGGATCGCCAGCAGCCCGGCGAACTCGCCCTGGGAGCCCGCGTTGGGCTGGAGGGACACCTCGTCGTAGCCGGTGATCTCGCACAGCCACCCGGTGAGCTGCCGGACCAGCTCGGCGGTCCCCTCGCTCTGGTCGGCGGGCGCGAACGGGTGCAGGGCCCCGAACTCCGGCCACGTGACCGGCTCCATCTCGGTGGTGGCGTTGAGCTTCATCGTGCACGAGCCCAGCGGGATCATGCCCCGGTCGAGCGCGAAGTCCTTGTCGGACAGGCTGCGGATGTAGCGCAGCATCGCCGTCTCGCTGCGGTAGGTGTTGAACACCGGGTGGGTGAGGTAGGCCTGCTCCGGGGTGCGGGTGAGCCCACCCCAGTCGGGGGCGTCCAGGGCCGGCACCTCCTCGGGCGCCGGCACGCCGAAGGCGGCCGCGACCGCCTGCAGGTCCGCGAGGGTCGTCAGCTCGTCGGTCGAGAGCAGCACGGTGTCACCGTCGACCCGCCACAGGTTGATGCCCTTCTCGAGCGCGGCGGCCAGGACCTCGTCCGCCCGCCCCGGGACGGCGACGCTCAGCGTGTCGAAGTACCGGTCGCCCGTGAGCTCCAGCCCCCCGGCGGTGAGGGCACCGGCCAGGGCACGGGCCTTGGCGTGGGTCTCCAGCGCGATGCGGCGCAGCCCGTCCGGGCCGTGCCACACGGCATACATGCCGGCCATCACGGCCAGCAGCACCTGCGCGGTGGTGATGTTCGAGGTCGCCTTCTCGCGCCGGATGTGCTGCTCGCGCGTCTGCAGGGCCAGGCGGTAGGCGGTGTTGCCGTCGGCGTCGCGACTGACCCCGACGAGCCGACCGGGCAGCGACCGCTCCAGGCCGGCCCGGATGCTGAGGTAGCCCGCGTGGGGCCCGCCGAAGCCCATCGGGACGCCGAAGCGCTGGGTGGTGCCCACGGCGACGTCCGCGCCCCACTCCCCGGGGGGTGTCAGCAGCGTCAGGGCCAGCAGGTCGGCGGCGACGGTGACCAGCGCCCCGGCCTCGTGGGCCGCGTCGGCCAGCGGCGCCCAGTCGCGGATCTGACCGTCGGCACCGGGGTACTGCACGAGCACCCCGAAGACCTCCCGGTCACCCGCGGCGGCGCGCAGACCGGCCGCGTCGGAGACCTGCTCCAGGTCGGCGGGCACGACGTCGATGCCCAGGGGGGTGGCGCGGGTGGTCACCACGCCGAGGGTCTGCGGCAGCAGGTGGCGGTCGACGAGCAGGACCGCGTCCTGGGGGGCCTTGCCGTTGCGCCGCATCAGCGCGACGGCCTCCGCCGCCGCCGTGCCCTCGTCCAGCAACGAGGCACCGGCGATGGGCAGGCCGGTGAGGTCGCTGACCATGGTCTGGAAGTTGAGCAGCGCCTCCAGCCGGCCCTGGGAGATCTCGGGCTGGTACGGGGTGTAGGCGGTGTACCAGGCGGGGTTCTCGAGGATGTTGCGCTTGACCACCGGCGGGGTCTGGGTGCCGTAGTAGCCCAGGCCGATCATCGAGGTGAGCACCCGGTTGCGGGACGCGATCTCGCGCAGCTCGGCCAGGACGGCCTGCTCGCTCGGGGAGGCGGGCATGGACAGCGGCGCGGCGGCCCGGATGCCGGGCGGCACGGCCGCGTCGACCAGCGCCTCGAGGCTGTCGTAGCCGAGGGTGGTCAGCATGTCGGCGACGTCGGTCTCCCGCGGCCCGACGTGCCGTGCGACGAAGTCGGACAGCGTCTTGGGCTCCAGGGGGGCGGCGTCGTCGGTCACGACGGCGGCCGACTCCGAGGCGGGGGTGGGGGTGGTATCGCTCGTGCTCATGAGGAGCTCCTTGTCGAAGGGCAGGGGCAGGACGCACCGCTCCCCCTCTGTCCGACCCGGCCGGAGCCGGTCGTTCCAGAGTGCCTCGGTCACGCGGTCCGGGCGCCTGAGAGCTTGACGGGGAAGTTGCCCCTTCGGCGCCTCACCCGAAGATGGTGAGGACTCTCCCGCATGACGTTGACGGCGAGGCCAAATCTAGCAGCCGAGCGACCCGTGCGGGCGCTCGGCGGCCGGCGGGTCCGGGTGCCTCAGGAGGTCTTGCGCGCGCGACGACGGGCGGACAGCTCGTCGGCGGGGTGGTCCCCGGGCAGCTCGTCCGCGCGCTCGCTGGGCAGCTCGGCGAGCTGACCCTCCACCTCGCGCCAGACGCTGCCGACGGCGATGCCGAAGACGCCCTGCCCCCCGCGGACCAGGTCGATCACCTCGTCGTCGCTGGTGCACTCGTAGACGCTCGCGCCGTCGCTCATGAGGGTGATCCGGGCGAGGTCCTGCACCCCCCGCTCGCGCAGCGCGGTCACGGCGACCCGGATCTGCTGCAGCGACACCCCGGTGTCGAGCAGCCGCTTGATGATCTTGAGCACGAGGATGTCTCGGAAGCTGTAGAGCCGCTGGGTGCCCGACCCGGAGGGGTTGCGGACCGAGGGCTGCACCAGGCCGGTGCGTGCCCAGTAGTCGAGCTGGCGGTAGGTGACCCCGGCCGCGCCGCACGCCGTGGGGCCGCGGTAGCCGATCGAGTCGTCCAGGGCCGGCGTGTCCTGCGTGAAGAGCATCCCCTGGGACGGCGGCTGCTCCTGCACCGGCCCGCCAGGTGCGTCTGCGCCAGCGTTCACCGGTCCTCCTCGCTCGTGTGACATCTGTGACTCCTGTGAGTCAGGAGCACACCCTGACGGTAGGCCGACGACGGGGGCAGGTCAACGGCGCCACGCCGGGAGGTGGGCCCGGCCGGACGGCTCATTCCTCGAAGTCCTCGGCGGAGACCGAGTCGAGGAACTCCCGGAAACGCTCCACCTCGTCCTCCTCCTCGACCGCCATGGTGACCCCGACCTCGTCGAGGAGCTCCTCGCTGGCCAGGATGGGGGCGGCCGACCTCAGCGCGAGCGCGATGGCGTCGGAGGGCCGGGAGGACAGGACCGTGCCGCCGTCGAAGACGAGCTCGGCGAAGAAGATGCCTCCCTCACCACCGGGCCGACGCTCCAGGCGGGTGATCCGGACCTGCTCCAGCTGGCGCCCCAGGGCCTGGATCATCGAGACCATGAGGTCGTGGGTGAGGGGACGGGGCGGCTCGACACCCTGCTGGGCGTAGGCGATCGCGGTGGCCTCGGGAGCACCGATCCAGATGGGGACGTAGCGCTGACCGTCCCGCTCCCGCAGGAGCACGATGGGGCTGTTCGTGGGCATCTCGACCCGGACGCCGAGGACGTCGAGCTCTTTCACCCTCCCACGGTACCCCTGCCGACGCCGGGGCGTCAGCCGGTCATCGTCCCTGGGCCAGCCCGGAACGGACCAGGGCGATGTGCAGGGCCAGGCTGTGCGCGAGGAGCTGGGCCTCGACCTCCCCCGGGTCGGGCCCGGCCGCGCCGCGGGCGTGACGTCGGCGCAGGGGCTCCAGGATCTGCTCGGTCAGACCGATCTCCCGGTCGGCGGCCACGCGGAAGAGCCTCAGGTGGCGGGCCTCGAGGCCGTAGCCCGCCAGGGCCGCGGCCGCGGACGCCACGTCCAGGTCGTCGGCGTGGTGGCGGCCCGAGGAGTCGGTCCGGAGCAGGCCGAACGCCTTGAGCTGGCCGTAGGTGCCCTGGTCCAGGCCGGTGCGCTCCCGCAGCTCGGCCGGCGTCAGGCGCACGGTCCGTCGGCGGCGCAGTGCCGCGGCGCTCAGGTCACCCAGGGTCGCGCCGTGCGACGCGCCCTGGTGCGCCTCGGCGGAGGACGGTCCTGCCCCCTCGTCCTCACCCTGCTCCTGCGTCAGACCGGGGACGTCCAGCCCGCGGTCGAGCCGGTCCAGGGCGTCCTTGATGACCTTGTGCGGCCAGAAGCGGTCCCGCTGCGCGGTGAGGATGAAGCGCAGCCGGGCGATGTCGGCCTCGGTGAACAGCCGGTAGCCGGAGGCCCGGCGCTCCGGGCTGATGAGCCCCTCGGTCTCCAGGTAGCGGATCTTGGAGATCGTCAGGTCCGGGAAGTCGGGCTCGAGCCGGCGCAGGACGGCCCCGATCGACAGACCCCCGGCGAGCCGCCGGGGTGCTCCTGCCGTGCGGCCGAGCTCACGCGCGGCCGCGGTAGTAGACCAGCCGGAACTTGCCGATCTGCACCTCGTCACCCTGGGTGAGGACGGCCTCGTCGATGCGCTGCCTGTTGACGTAGGTGCCGTTGAGCGAGCCCACGTCCCTCACGAGGTAGCCGTCGCCCTCCTTGACGAACTGCGCGTGCTTGCGCGAGACGGTCACGTCGTCGAGGAAGATGTCGCTGTGGGGGTGCCGGCCGGAGGTCACCCGGTCCGCGTCGAGCAGGAAGCGTGCCCCCGTGTTCGGGCCCCGGAGCACGATGAGCAGCGCCGTGCCGGGTCGCAGGGCGTCGACGGTCCGCTGGTCCTCCGGGGAGAGCCTGGGCAGCTCGTCGTCGAAGGTGTACTCCGCCGCCGGCAGGTCCGCCCCGTGCGGGATCCGGGCCGTGGTCGGGTCGGTGCCGTAGTCGTGGTGCTCGCGGTCGCGGTCGCTCACGGTCAGACCTTCCTGGAGAGGGGTGGACGGGGGGCGGCGGCCTTCGGACGCGAGGGCCGGGTGCGCACCCCCGGGGTGGTCACCCGGCGCCCACTGTAGATCACGGGAGGGACGGACCTGCTCAGTCGAGCTGGGCCTGGTAGGCCTCCGCGTCCAGCAGGCTCTCCACGACCGAGGAGTCCTCGACCCGCAGCTCGTACATCCAGCCCTCGCCGTAGCTGTCGGTGTTGATGAGCTCGGGCGTGGCGTCCAGCGCCTCGTTGACCGCGGTCACCTCACCGGCGAGCGGGGAGTAGATGTCGCTGACGGACTTCGTGGACTCGATCTCCCCGCTGGAGTCGCCGGCGGCCAGGGTGTCGCCCACCGAGGGGAGCGAGACGTACACCACGTCGCCCATGGCGTCGGCGGCGTAGGCCGTGACCCCGATGCGCACCACACCGTCACCCTGGTCCCGGACCCACTCGTGGTCGTCGGTGTAGCGGAGGTCGTCAGGGTACTGAAGGTTGCTCATCGCTCTCCTCGAGGTCGTCGGCGACGCGGCTCCGCGCGGCCGGTGGACGTGCGTGACCCACCCTATCGACCCCGGCTCACGGCGTCGACGGGGACGGGACGGGCCGGGCGTACCGAGCCTCCCGGGGCTGGTGCAACGCCTCGATCCGGACCACGTCGGACTCCAGGACGGTGACCGTGGCGCCGGTCCCGCGCAGGCTGTCGGTGAAGCCGCCCGGGATCGCTATCGCCCCCGCGAGGGTGTGGGCGTCACCCACGGCCGTGATGGTGTAGGGCTGACGCAGCGGCACCCCGTCCAGGACGACGTCGCCCGCGGCGTCGGTGCCGACGTAGGTGGAGGCCACCACCCGCACGCTGCCGATCTGGATCGCCTCCGCCCCGGCGTCCCGCAGCTCCTGGATCCCGTCCAGCAGCATGGTCTGCGTGATGACCGCCCCCGGGTCGTCGACCCGGACCGTGATGCCGGGGCCCTGGACGGGGACGGTCCCGGCGAGGATCTGGTAGGACTCCAGCCGGTCCTGGGCCGCGGCGGCCGCGGCCTGGTCGCCCTGCCCGCCCTGCAACCGGCTGCGGTCGGCCTCCAGCTGCCGCACCTCCTCCCGCAGCGAGTCCGCGCGGGTGGTGACGTCGTCCAGCAGGGCGACGAGCTCGGTCTCGCGCAGCTCCCGCAGCCCGGCCTCGTCGGTGACCCGGACCTGCGCCATGAGGGCCACGCCGAGTAGGACGGTGAGCAGCGCGGTCAGCACGTGGCCTCGGGTTAGGTGCACGGTGCCCAGCGCCCGCCGGAGCCGGTTGCGGGCCTCCTGCGGGGTGGGCGGCTCCGGCCGCCGTCGTCGCGCGAACCGCGGTCGGGGTGCCTCCGCGGTCATCACGCCCCCAGCAGATGTCGCCTGATCGCGGCGACGTTGGAGAAGATGCGCAGCCCGAGCACCACGACGACACCGGTGGACAGCTGGGCACCGACACCGAGCTGGTTGCCCAGGAAGACGATCAGTGCGGCCACCACCACGTTCGAGGCGATCGAGATGACGAAGACGCGGTCGTTGAAGACGCCCTCCAGGGCCGCCCGGGTCGCGCCGAACACCGCGTCGAGGGCCGCGATCACCGCGATCGGCAGGTAGGGCTGCATCCAGACCGGCACCTCGGGGGTGAACACGAGGCCGATGAGGACGCCGGCCAGCAGGCCGAGGACGGGGATCATGGGGTGTCCTCCGGGGGATCGGTGGGCGTGGGGTCCTGCGTCGTGGGCGGTGCCCCGGGCGTCTGCTCCTGCTCGGGCGGCCCCACGACGGCCTCCCCCACCCGGGTGGCCAGCCGCCCCGCGGCGGGCACGACCAGGTCCGTGCCCTCGACCACAGCGGCCCGCAGACCGACCTGGGTGCCGAGCTCGGTGAGGTAGCTGCCGACGAACCCCGAGCTGGTCTCCCGTGCCAGGGCGACCGGGTCGCCCAGCGCGACGACCTCGTAGGGGGGCGCCAGGCTGCGGAAGTCCACGACGATCGCCTCACCGGCGAACCGGATCGCCGAGATGCTCGTGAGCCGGTGGCCGTTGACGGCCACGGCTTCCGCACCCGCGGCCCACAGGCCGTTGACGACGAGCTGCAGGTCGCGCGCGTTGACCCGCTCGCGGTCGACCGGCTCGCCGGGCGCGATGTCCGAGGGGAGCGGCGCGTCGTCGAGGGTGATGACCACACCGGGGCCGGTGACGGCCGAGGCCCCGGCACGCAGGCCGGCCGCCCCGATCTCGACCGCCGCGGCCGGCTCGTCGGGGCCGATCGCCGCCTGCTCCAGCTCGACGATCTCCGCGCGGAGCTCCTCGACCCGGTCGCGCTGGGCGTCCCCTGCGGACTCGGCCGCCTCGATCCGGGCGATGAGCTGGCTGCGCCCCTCCGCCGCGGCCGGGTCCGGCGCCCGCAGGGTGGTCGCGGCCACGGCGGCCAGCAGCCCGAGCAGGAAGCAGGCCGCGAGCATGAGCCAGGTCCTCGACCCCGACGAGGCCGGATGCCCGGCAGCGAGGCGGCGCTCGGCCGCGGAGTGGTAGCCGGGACCGACCGGCGGGTCCAGCACCTCCTCCAGGAGGGCCATCGAGGCGGCGGGGTCCTTCCCGCTGCCCGGGGGGACGCGCGGTGAGGGCCACCTCATCGGGCGCTCCCCCTGCGCTGGCGGACCATGTCGCGCACCTGCCAGGCGTAGACCACGCCGGCGGCCCAGTACAGCGCGGTCCCCCACCACACCAGGGCCCACCCGGCCGCGAGGCACAGCACCTGGAACGGGCTGTCCACGCTGCCGAGCAGGAGCAGCGGAAAACCTCCGAGCAGGTTGAAGGTGGCCGCCTTGCCGATGAAGTCGACGGGCGGGATGGGCAGCCGGAGCCGGCGGACGGTGGGGTACATCGTGAGGATGAGAGCGTCCCGGGCCACCAGCCCCAGCACCAGCCACCACGGGATGACGTCGACGGCGGCCAGTCCGATGAGGGTGGCCGCGATGTAGAGACGGTCGGCGATCGGGTCGAGCATCTGCCCCAGCCGGGTGACCAGGCCGTAGCGCCGGGCGATCTTGCCGTCGGCGTAGTCCGAGAGTCCGGCGACGACCAGCACCAGGCCGGCCCATCCCAGCTCCCGCGTCACGAGCAGCCAGATGAAGACCGGCACGAGGACCAGGCGCAGCAGGGACAGGACGTTGGGCACGTTCAGCACCTGACCGCCCTCCGGCGGCTCGTCTGACGAAGGACCCGTCACGACGTCCTCCCCCTGCCCGCTGCTCATGGGTGCAGTCTAGGTGGGCGCCCCTGCCGGACCGGCCAGGCACGGGTATGACGTCCCCGCCGGCTTCGGGTGCGGGTCGCTGGTCGAGGATTGGGAAGGGGCCCTGCCGGATCGCTCCGGCAGGGCCCCTTCCGCGGTGTGCCTCTTCTCGGTCGGGCTGACAGGATTTGAACCTGCGACCCCTTGACCCCCAGTCAAGTGCGCTACCAAGCTGCGCCACAGCCCGAGGTGGGTTGCTGCCCGAGGACAGCCCGGCAAGGTTACCTCATCCCGGGGGCAGGCTCCCAACCCGGTACCGGGACCTCAGCGCCGGGAACGCTTCTCGCGGACCCGGACCGAGATCTCGATCGGGCTGCCCTCGAAGCCGAACTCCTCACGCAGCCGCCGCTCCAGGAAGCGGCGGTAGCCGGCCTCGACGAAACCGGAGGCGAAGAGGACGAACTTCGGCGGTCGGGTGTCGGCCTGGGTGGCGAAGAGGATCCGTGGCTGCTTGCCCCCGCGGACGGGGTGCGGATGGGCGGCCGCGACCTCCCCGAGGAAGGCGTTGAGCCGGGCCGTGGGGATCCGCCGGTCCCACGAGGCCAGGGCGGTCTCCAGCGCGGGCACGAGCTTTTGGACGTGCCGCCCGGTCGTGGCGGAGATGTTGACCCGGGGGGCCCAGGTGATCTGCACCAGCTCCCGCTCGATCTCCCGCTCCAGGTAGTACTGCCGCTCCTCGTCCAGGACGTCCCACTTGTTGTAGGCCACGACGAGGGCGCGCCCGGCGTCGACGACCTGCTGCACCACCCGGATGTCCTGCTCGGCGATGGGCTCCGAGACGTCGATGAGGACGACGGCGACCTCAGCCTTCTCCAGGGCCGCCTGCGTGCGCAGCGAGGCGTAGAAGTCCGCACCACGCGTCTGGTGGACGCGACGCCGGATCCCGGCCGTGTCGACGAAGCGCCAGACCTTGCCCCCGAGCTCGATGAGCTCGTCGACCGGGTCGCGCGTGGTGCCGGCGACGTTGTCGACGACGACCCGCTCGCTGCCCGCGAGCTTGTTGAGCAGCGAGGACTTGCCGACGTTGGGCCGGCCCACCAGCGCCACGCGCCGGGGGCCCCCGCGGGGGTAGGCCCCGGCCACGGCGCTCGTGCTCGGCAGGACGTCCAGGAGGGCGTCCAGGGCGTCACCGGACCCGCGCCCGTGCAGGGCGGACACGGGCCACGGCTGCCCGAGGCCCAGACTCCACAGGGCCGCGGCGTCGGACTCCATCCGCTGGTCGTCGACCTTGTTGGCCACCAGCACGACCGGCCGTCCGGAGCGCCGCAGCAGACGCACCACCTGCTCGTCCGTGTCGGTGGCGCCCACAGTGGCGTCGACGACGAAGAGCACCGCGTCGGCGAGCTCCACCGCCACCTCCGCCTGCTCGGCGACCCGCAGGTGGATGCCCGTCGCGTCCACGTCCCAGCCGCCGGTGTCGACGACCGTGAAGCGCCGGCCGGCCCACTCAGCGTCGTAGGCGACGCGGTCCCGGGTGACTCCGGGCACGTCCTCGACCACGGCCTCCCTGCGACCCAGGATCCGGTTGACCAGGCTGGACTTGCCGACGTTGGGGCGACCCACGACGGCCACGACCGGGCGGGAGGCGGCGTCGTCGTCCTCGTCCTCGGCCAGCTCCCCGGTCTCGACGAGCGCGAGGTCCTCCTCGGAGAGCTCGAACTCGGTCAGGCCGGCCCGCAGGGCCGACTCCAGGGCCTCGTCGTCCTCGGAGAGCTGCCCGCTCCCGGCGTCCTCGGGCCCTGGCCCGTCCGGGTCCGGGCCCACGGTCCACTCGACCTCGACACCCTCGTCGTCGGGCCCCTGCGCAGGACCCGTGCCCTGCGGGGTGGTCATGCCGCTCCCCCGGCGTCGGCGGCCTCGGCGCGCAGCCGCACCTGCCGCTTGATCCGGGCCAGCATGCCCACCATGCCGCGCAGCCGCAGCGGTGACACGGCCTCGGCCAGGGCGAAGCGGTAGGGCGCGTCCTCCGGGACGGCCAGCACCTGCGCGGCCGGCAGCCCGTCCAGGCCCTCGTGGAGGATGCCCGCGAATCCGCGGGTCGTGGGCGCCTCGAGGGGCGCGTCGAAGAAGAGGCTCACGGTCCGGTCGGCATCGGGGGCGACCTCCACGGCCAGGAACAGCGGCGACTGGCACTCGTCGACGCGCTCCATCTTCTCCAGGTGCCCGGCGTAGCGCTCGGGGAGCGGGGCAGCTCCTGGGACAGCTCGAGCAGCAGCTGGAGGCGCTCACGCTGGCTCACCGCGTGGAAGTCCTCGGCCAGCTCGGCCAGGGCGTCGGGCAGGTCCGCGCCCGGGGGGGTGGACGTCATACCTCAGCGCTCCACCGGCACGCCCACGGCGTTGCCCCACTCGGTCCAGCTGCCGTCGTAGTTGCGCACCCGCTCGAACCCGAGCAGGTGGGTCAGGACGAACCAGGTGTGGCTCGAGCGCTCGCCGATCCGGCAGTAGGCGACCACGTCGTCGGAGGGCGCCAGGCCCTGCTCCTGCAGGTAGATGGCCTCCAGCTCCTCGCGGCTGCGGAAGGTGCCGTCGTCGTTCGCGGCCCGCGCCCACGGCACCGACCTGGCGCCGGGGATGTGCCCACCGCGCATGGCCCCCTCCTGCGGGTAGTCCGGCATGTGGAGCAGCTCGCCGGAGTACTCCCCCGGGCTGCGGACGTCGACCATCGGTCGTCCCAGGTGCTGCAGCACGTCGTCCTTAAAGGCCCGGACCGCGGAGTCGTCCCGGTCCACCACGGGGTAGTCGACCGGGTCCACCGTGGGGACCTCGGTGGTCATCTCGCGGCCCTCCGCGAGCCACTTGGCCCGGCCGCCGTCGAGCAGCCGCACGTCCTCGTGGCCGAAGAGCGTCATCACCCACAGGGCGTAGGCCGCCCACCAGTTGGACCGGTCGCCGTAGATCACCACGGTGGTGTCCCGCCCGATGCCCCGCTCGCCCATCACCTGGGCGAAGCGCTCCCCGTCCACGTAGTCCCGGGTCAGGGGGTCGTTGAGGTCCGTGTGCCAGTCGAGCTTGAGCGCCCCGGGGACGTGGCCCGTGTCGTAGAGCAGGACGTCCTCGTCGGACTCCAGCACCCGCACGCCGTCGTCGTGGAGGTGCTCGGCCAGCCACTGCGTGGTGACCAGCCGCTCCGGGTGGGCGTAGGCCTGGATCTTGTCGTCTGCGGTCATGAGAGCTCCTCGGGGTCGGCGGTCGGGGGGACGGGGTCGTCGGCGGGCGTCCCGACGGGCACCGGGGCGGGCCGGGTCCCGACCTCACCCCGCACCAGCGCCAGAACGGTCGACACGACCTCGTCGAAGGTCAGGTCGGAGGTGTCGACGGTCACGACACCGTCGGCCGCCTCCAGGAAGGCGCTGACGGTGGAGTCGTCACGGTCCCGTCGCACGATCTGGTCACGGGTCGAGGCCACCGCCTCGGCCGCGGCGGTGCCGTGCAGCTCGAGGGAGCGGCGGGCCAGCCGGGCCTGCTCGGAGGCCGTGAGGAGCAGCCGGTGCTCGGCGTCGGGGGCCACCACCGTCGTGATGTCACGTCCCTCGGCCACGACGCCGCCGTGCGCGGCGCGCTGCTCCTCGATGATCTCCCGCTGGCGGCGGCGCAGCTCGGCACGGACGTCGAGGTTGGTCGCGACCGCGGAGACCTGCTCGCTGATCCGGCTCTCGCGGATGGCCTCGGTCACGTCGGTGCCCCCCACGGACACCGCGGGGGCCTGCGGGTCGGTGGCGATCTCCAGCGGGAGGGTGCGCGCGAGCTCGGCCACGGCGGAGGCGTCCGACAGGTCGGTGCCGGCGTCCAGGCAGGCCCAGGTGAGCGCGCGGTACATCGCGCCGGTGTCGAGGTAGGCGAGGTCCAGCTCGCGGGCCACCGCACGGGAGACCGACGACTTCCCGGACCCGCTGGGTCCGTCGACGGCGACGGTGATCGGGGAGGGAGGCACCCGCTCAGCCTACCTGCCGCAAGATCCTCCCTCCGGCAGCGCAGATCATCCCTCCGACGGTATCCGGCGGCGCCGACCCGTCCTCATACTCGTGTCGCCGCCATCCCGGCGGCACCGACAGACCCGGAGGTCGCTCATGCACGATCGCAGCTCACGACACCCTGTCCCCGGAGGAACGGCGGCCGCCGCCCTCCTGGCCGCCGGCTCCCTCACCGCCCTGGCGGCCCTGCCGGCCGCCGCCGCGACGCTGGAGGACTACGAGATCACGGGGGTGCAGTTCATCAACGAGGACTGCTCCCGCAACGAGTATGTCGTCAACGGCACCGTGACCGGGACGACGGACGACGGAGGTGGCTTCGACCGCCTCTCCTTCCAGGTCTGGGACGACGGGGTGCTGAAGGACTCCCGCGAGCGGGAGGTCGCGGTGGGTTCGACGGTGGACCTGACCGCGTTCCTGTCCTTCGTCGGTCTCTACGGCACCGGGGCGCCCGGGGTCGGCATCATCATCGAGGACATCACCGCCAGCGGGAGCGACGGATACCTCGCCCTGGAGGACCCGTTCTTCCCCGAGGACGTGGACGGCCCGTGCACCTTCGACGTGGAACGGATCGGCGGGGCCGACCGGGTCGCCACCTCGGTGCTGCTGTCGCAGCAGAAGTTCGTCCGGGCCGACACGGTCATGATCGCCACCGCCGCCGACTACCCCGACGCGCTGACCGCCGCCCCCTGGGCGGCGCAGCAGGGTGCGCCGCTGCTGCTGAGCAGGCCCGACGGCCTGCCCGGGTCGGTCGTCACCGAGCTGCAGCGGCTCGCCCCGAGCAGGGTCGTGGTGCTCGGCGGGGCGGGGGCCCTGAGCGAGCAGGTCGTGACGGACGCCGAGGCCGCCCTCCCGTCCGCCACGGTGGACCGCGTCGGCGGGTCGACGCGCTACGCCACCGCCGGTCTCATCGCCCAGGAGGTGGTCCAGGACAGCTCGGCCGAGGTCTACGTGGCCTCGGGCGAGGACTTCCCGGACGCCCTGGTCCTCAGCGCCCTGGCAGCTCGTGAGCAGGCACCGCTGGTCCTGGTCAAGGAGACGGCGGTGCCCTCGGCGACGAGTGCCGCGCTCGCCGCGCTGGACTACGACTCCCTCGTCGCCGCCGGCGGCACGGGCGTCATCAGCGACGCGGTCCTCACCGAGGCCGCCGACGGGGTGCCCGTGACCCGGTACGCCGGGGCTGACCGGTACGCCACGGCCGAGCAGATCCTCGAGCAGTTCCCGGCCGAGGGCACGGTGCTGGTGGCCACCGGGCAGGAGTTCCCCGACTCCCTGACCGCGGTGCCGGTCGCGGCCCGGACCGACGCCGGTGTGGCGCTGACCCGGCCCGACTCCGTGCCCGCGGGGATCCTCGACGAGATCGACCGTCTGATCTCCGGCTCGGCCTTCCCGCTCATCACCATCGTCGGTGGCGAGGCGGCCGTGCACCCCTCGGTCCAGGCCCAGCTGGAGGCGCTCTTCGGCGGTGCCGCCGACCCGGCCGACCGCCCGGCGGGGACCTCGACGGAGAGCAACGTGCCCACCGAGTGACCCGCAGGTCAGGATGACGGCGGCGCGGCGACCCTCACGGTCGCCGCGCCGTCGCCCGTCCTCCTCGCCCCCGGGACGCAGGACGTGGCCCGCTCAGAGCCCGGCGGCGCGGTAGAGCTGGGCGACCTCCTCGGCGGACAGCGAGCGGTAGCGGCCCGGCCGCAGCTCGGCCAGCCGGATCGGTCCCACCTGGGTCCGGGCCAGCTTGACGACGGGATAGCCGACCTCGTCGAGCATCCGCCGCACGATGTGCTTGCGCCCCTCGTGCAGCACCACCTCCACGATGGAGTGCCCGGGGAGGGAGTCGACGACCTTGAACGAGTCGGCCCGGGCCGGGCCGTCCTCCAGCGCCACACCCTCGCGCAGCTGCCGGCCGACGTCCCTGCCCACCACGCCGTCGACCTGGGCCACGTAGGTCTTCGGCACGCCGTAGGCCGGGTGCTGGAGCCGGTGGGCCAGGTCGCCGTCGTTGGTGAGCAGCAGCAGCCCCTCGGTGTCCTGGTCGAGGCGACCCACGTGGAAGAGCCGCTGCGAGAGGTGGCCGACGTAGTCGGCCAGGCACGGGCGACCCTCCTCGTCCTGCATGGTCGAGAGCACCCCGGCCGGCTTGTTGAAGGCCAGGTAGACCTTGCCGGTGTCGACGACCACCCGGTCGCCGTCGACGCGGACGACCTGGCGGGTCGGGTCGACCCGGACCCCGAGCTCGGTCACGACCTGCTCGTCGACCTCGACCCGGCCGTCCTCGATGAGCTTCTCGCACGCTCGCCGGGAGCCGAACCCGGCGGTCGCCAGGAGCTTCTGCAGACGCACGCCGTCCGGGTCGTGGACGTCCACGTCGGGACGGTCCGCCGCAGGTCGCCGGCGGCGCGGAGGGCGTGAGCCCCCGGCCCGGCGCGGTCCCGCGGACCCGCCCTGGCCGGGAACGCTCCCGCGGCGCCGGGGGCCACCCACACCGGGCGCTCCGCGTCCCGACCCGCCGCCGCGTCCTGCGCCGCCCTTGCCGCCGCTCGTGCCGTTGCTCATGCCAGTCCTTCCGCCGCCAGCTCCTCGAGCACCTCTGCCGAGGGCAGGTAGGGCGCGAGGGCCGGCAGATCGTCGAGTGAGTCCAGCCCCATGCGCTGGAGGAAAAGGTCGGTCGTGCCGTAGAGGACGGCCCCGCCGGTCGGGTCCTGCCCGACCTCGGTGACCATGCCGCGGGCGAGCAGGGTGCGCACCACGCCGTCGACGTTGACGCCCCGGATCGCGCCGACGCGCGCCCGGCTGACGGGCTGACGGTAGGCGATGACCGCCAGGGTCTCCAAGGCGGCCTGGCTCAGCCGCGCCTGCTGACCCCCCATCAGGAAGCGCTCCACGACCGGCGCGTGCTCGGGCCGGGTGTAGACCCGCCAGCCCCCGCCCAGGCGCCGGAGCACGAAGCCACGCTCGGCCTCGGCATACTCCCGGGCCAGCTCGTCCAGCACCGCGCCCACGTCCTGGACGGGCAGTCCCAGCGCGTCGGCCAGGGCCTCCTCGGGGACCGGCTCGTCAACGACCATGAGGACCGCCTCGATCGCGGCGCGGGCCCCACCGGGGACGTGGTGGACGTCGTAGGCGACGTCGAGGTCCTGGGTGACATCGCCGTCGGGGGTGGCATCGAGACCCTCGGTGGCATCGCCGTCGGCGTGGCCGTCGTGCTCGTGCGCGGTCTGCTCGCTCATGCGTCGGTCTCCTCGTCCCGGTGGGACCCGTCCGGGTCATCCTCGTCGAACTCGTCCCCGACGTCGACGGTCCCGACCTCGGGGCCCGTCCAGCGCACGGTCAGCTCGGCCAGCGCCTCCGGCTGGTCCAGGGTGACGAGGGCGTCGCGGAAGAGCTCGAGCAGCGCCAGGAACCTCGCCACGACCACCAGCGTCGTCCCGGCGTCGCGCACGAGGTCGCGGAAGGTGGCGCTGCCCTGACCCCTCAGTCGGGCCACGAGGACCGAGGCCTGCTCGCGCACCGAGACGGTCGGTGCGTGCAGGTGGGCCACCCCGACGGTCGGGGGCGGGCGCGGGATCATGGCGCGGCCGGCGATCATCGCCAGCTCCTCGGGGGTCACCCCGAGGACGATCTCCGGCAGCAGGGAGGCGAAGCGCTCCTCCACCCCGACGTCGCGCGCGAAGATGCGGCCCGCCCCCTCCATCCGCAGACGCATCTCCTCCGCGACCTGCTTGAAGGCGCGGTACTGCAGCAGCCGGGCGAAGAGCAGGTCCCGGGCCTCGATGAGGGCGAGGTCCTCCTCGTCGTCCTCCCGGGCGCTGGGGAGCAGCCGGGCGGCCTTGAGGTCGAGCAGGGTGGCTGCCACGAGCACGAACTCGCTGGCCTGCGACAGGTCCCAGTCGACCTCGGCCTCCTGGGCCGTCCGCAGGTGCGCCATGAACTCGTCGGTGACCCTGGCCAGGGCGATCTCGGTGATGTCCAGCCTGTGCTTGGCGATGAGGCCCAGGAGCAGCTCGAAGGGCCCGGAGAAGACGTCGAGGTGAACCTCGAAACCACCCCGGTGGCCGGTGAGGATCCCGCCGGGGGTCGCCGGCCGGCTCACCTCTAGGGGGCGCCGCCGCGGGCGACGAGCTCCCGCGCCAGCTGCCGGTAGGCCTCGGCGCCCGAGTGGGTGCTGGCGTAGGTGGTGATGGGCTCGGCGGCCAGGGTGGCGTCGGGGAACTTCACGGTGCGGCTGATGACCGTGTGGAAGACGGTGTCCCGGAAGTGATCCACCACGCTGCGCACGACCTCGCGCGAGTGCAAGGTGCGCCCGTCGTACATCGTGGGCAGGATGCCGTCGACCTGCAGGCGCGGGTTGAGCCGGTCGGTGATCTTCTCGATGGTCTCGATGAGCAGCGCCACCCCGCGCATGGCGAAGAACTCGGTCTCCAGCGGGATGATGACGCCGTGGGCGGCGGTGAGGGCGTTGACCGTCAGCAGGCCGAGCGAGGGCTGGCAGTCGATGAAGATGACGTCGTAGTCGTCCAGGACCGGCCTCAGCACCCTGGCCAGGACCTGCTCGCGCGCGACCTCCCCGACGAGCTGCACCTCGGCCGCGGCCAGGTCGATGTTGGCCGGGAGGATGTCGATCCCGGGCACCCGGGTCGACTGGATGACGTCCCGGACGTCGTGGCCCCGCTCCACGAGCAGGTTGTAGACGGTGACGTCCAGGTCGTGGGCCCGCACCCCGAACCCGACCGACAGCGCGCCCTGGGGGTCGAAGTCGACCATGAGGATCCGGCGGCCGTACTCCGCCAGGGCCGCACCGAGGTTGATCGTGGTCGTGGTCTTGCCGACCCCGCCCTTCTGGTTGCACATGGCGATGATGCGCGCGGGCCCGTGGCTGCTCAGCGGTGCGGGGACCGGGAAGTCGGGCAGGGGTCGTCCGGTGGGCCCCTCCTGCCCCACCCCGGTCGCCTCGGTGCCGGGCAGCCGGTCGTAGGTGGCCTGTGCCTCACGGTTCACGCGTCGTCTCCAGCCTCGCTCGCTCGGGGTCGGCCTCCCGCCGATCAAGGTCGACCCTAACCGGTGGGCGCCCCGTCCCACCATCCTGCTGAACCTCGACCTGAGGTCGAGGTCAGGGTCGGGCCGGGCCCGGGGTGCGCGCCCGCGGGTGGGACTGGGCGTAGACCTCCCGCAGGTGCTGGGTGGAGACGTGGGTGTAGATCTGCGTGGTCGTCACCGACGCATGGCCGAGCAGCTCCTGCACCACCCGCACGTCGGCACCGCCGTCCAGGAGGTGGGTCGCGAAGGAGTGACGCAGCGTGTGCGGGGAGATCTCCCCCGTGAGCCCGGCCCGGTCGGCGGCACCCTTGATCGCGGTCCAGGCGGACTGGCGGGAGAGCCGGCCACCGCGGGCGTTGACGAACAGGGCGGGGGTGCCGGTGCCGGCCCGGACCATCCCCGGGCGGCCCCTCACCACCCAGGCGTCGACGGCCTCGCGGGCGTAGCGGCCGAGGGGCACGATCCGCTCCTTGCCCCCCTTGCCGAGCAGGCGGACCATCCCCCCTCCCCCACGGTCGTCGTCCGGTGCCGGCTCCAGGTCGTCGAAGTCCAGCCCGATGGCCTCGCTGACCCGGGCGCCGCTGCCGTAGAGAACCTCCAGGAGGGCCCGGTCGCGCAGCGCCGCGGGGGTGTCGCCCAGGGCGGCCGCCTGCAGCAGCCGCTCGACGTCGTGCACCGGGAGAGCCTTGGGCAGGCGCCGCGGTGGCGTGGGCGGGGAGACCTCCTGGGCCGGGTCCGACCCGCTCTCACCCTCCAGGGCCAGGAAGGTGTGCAGCCCCCGGACGGCCACGACGGCCCGGGCCGCCGATGTGGCGGCCAGCGGAGGATGCTCCTCGTCACCGGCCCGCAACGAGGCGAGGAAGCTGGTGACGTGCTCCTCCGTGACCTGGTCCGGGTCCTGGACGCCCCGGGCGGCGAGGAAGTCGAGGTAGCGGCCGGTGTCCCGCCGGTAGGCCCGCAGCGTGTGCTCGCTGCGGCCGCGCTCGACCCGCAGGTGGTCCAGCCAGCCGTCGACAGCGCGTCGTAGCGCGGTGCGCGGCGCGGGCGGTCGGGGGCCGGGGTCGCTCACCCCGGGATCATCGCAGCCCGGGTGGCGCGGGAGGCGTCCGGCTCGCGCGAGGCCCGCCACAGCACGACGAGGAACCAGATGCCCAGGACGATGCCCGCCACGAGAAGGACCACGGCGGGGACGGCCAAGGCCAGGGCGCCACCACCCAGGAGCGTCGAGGTCGGGACCGACAGGGTCGTGTCCTCGACCATGAGCACGGCCACCAGGCCGAGCAGGCCCCCGGCCAGGCTGACGGCGGGCAGCATCCAGCGCAGGACCCGGGCCGGCCCGAGCACCCCGGGGGCGCCGGAGCGGGCGAGCAGGGCCGTGCAGAGGGCGACCACGACCACCGCCTCCAGGACGGTGTCGGCGAGGCTGGTCCAGGGGCTCTCGACCACCGCCCCTGTGGAGGGGTCCACGTGCCGCAGGAGCAGCCCGACCGTCGACGTGACGACCCCGACGAGGGCGGCGCCACGGGCCCAGCCGAAACCCTGGTGCAGCGGCACGAGGGACCGGACCCCCGACGCCAGGACGAGGTAGCCGACCGGGTCCAGGAGCACGTCCAGCCGACCGATGTTCAGGTCGACCGCGACCAGGAGGATCCCGAGGACCACACGCCGCAGCGGAGCGAGCGGTTCCCGGGTCGGCCCGGGCGTCAGGTGGCGAGTCATGCCCTCATCCTGTCGGGCCATGAGTAGGTGTTGCACGCGGCGGGCCGCCGACCCGTCGGAGAGACTGGCACCCATGCACCTGTATGCCTCCTCCCCCGCCCGGCGCGCGCGTCAGGTCACCGCCGACCTCCTCGTCCTCGGGTGGGTCGTGGTGTGGGTCCTCGTCGGCCGCTGGGTCTTCGGGCTCGTGATGACGCTGGCCGCGCCTGCGGAGCCGCTGCGGGACGCGGGCACCGGCCTCAGCAGCCGGATGCGCGACATCGCCGACCGCATCGCCGGGGTCCCGCTCGTCGGCGAGGAGCTGGACGCCCCCTTCGTGGGGACGGCCGCGGTCGGGGACGACCTGGTCGCGGCCGGGGACCAGCTCGAGGCTGCCGTCCGCACCGTGGCCTGGGTCGTGTCGCTGCTGTCCGCGGGCACCCCCGTGCTCCTCGTCCTGCTGCTGTGGCTGCTGGTGCGCGGCACGTGGGTGCGCCGGGCCGCGAGGCTGGGGCGGGAGGTCGGGGACCGCGGGTCGCAGCAGCTGCTGGCCCTGCGCGCCCTGGTGCGTCAGGACCCGCGGCGGCTGCAGCGGCTCTACCCGGACCCGGTGGGCGCCTACGCCTCCGGCGACCCCGAGGTATGGCGTGCCCTCGCCGATCTCGAGCTGGCCGAGGTGGGGCTGCGCACCCGTCCCTCGCGATGACCCGTCAGCCGTGCCGCTCCCGCAGGACGCGCTCGACGTCCCGCAGACCCAGGCCCCGGGAGCGCAGCAGCACCAGCAGGTGGAAGACGAGGTCCGCCGACTCGCCCAGGAGGTCCTCGTCGTCCTGGGCGACCGCGGCGAGCGCCGTCTCCACGCCTTCCTCCCCCACCTTCTGGGCGACCTGGCGCACCCCGCCCTCCAGGAGCCGGGTGGTGTAGGAGCCCTCGGGCCGCTGCTCGTCCCGGTCGCGGACGACCTCGTCCAGCAGCGGCAGGAAGGATCCGCCGAGCGCCTCCGGCCCGAAGCACGTCGGGTCACCGGTGTGGCAGGTCGGCCCGGCCGGGACGGCGTGCAGCAGCAGCGTGTCGCGGTCGCAGTCGACCTCCACCGCCCGCACGGCCAGGGTGTGGCCGCTGCTCTCGCCCTTGGTCCAGCGGGAGGCCCGGGACCGGGACCAGAAGGTCGCCAGCCCGGTGCGCAGGGTGGTGCGCAGCGCGTCCTCGTCGAGGAAGCCCACCATGAGGACCTGCCCGGTCCGGGCGTCCTGCACGACCCCGGGCACCAGCCCGTCGAGCTTGGCGAAGTCCACGTCACCGACGTCCACGCCCGCGGGCAGCAGGGGCACGGGAGGGCTCGTCATGCCGGCACCTCCTCGGGGGCGCGGACCTCCAGGCCCGCCGCGGCGAGCGTGCGCTTGAGGTCCGGGATGGGGATGTGACCGGAGTGGAAGACGGTGGCGGCCAGGGCCCCGTCCACGTCCGCCTCCCGGAAGACCTCGACGAAGTGCTCGGGCTCCCCCGCCCCGCCGCTGGCGACCAGGGGCACCGTGCAGACCTCGCGGACGGCCGCCAGCTGCTCGACGTCATAGCCCTGGCGGACCCCGTCCGACCCCATGCAGTTGAGGACGATCTCGCCCGCGCCCAGCTCCTGCACCCGCCGCACCCAGTCCAGCGTGCTCACGGGCAGCGCCCGGGTGGCCTCGGGGTCACCGGTGAGTGGCGGATCCGCCACACCCCGTCCTCGTCGCGCAGGGAGTCGACGCCCACGACGACGCACTGCACGCCGAAGGCGTCGGCGAGCTCCCCCACCAGCTCGGGCCGCTGGGTCGCCGGGGTGTTGACCGACACCTTGTCGGCGCCGGCGTGGAGCACGTCCCGGGCCGTGGCGACCGACCGGATGCCACCGGCGACGCAGAAGGGGATGTCGATCGCCCGGGCGACCCGCTCCACCCAGCCCACGTCCACGCCGCGCCCCTGCGGGCTCGCCGTGATGTCGTAGAAGACCAGCTCGTCCGCGCCCTCGCGGGCGTACCGGGTGGCCAGCTCGACGATGTCGCCCATGTCGCGGTGGTCGCGGAACCGGGTGCCCTTGACGACCCGGCCCTCACGCACGTCCAGGCAGGGGATGATGCGGCGGGCCAGCGTCATACCGCCTCCTCCCGGACCGCGTCGGCGACGGTGAGCCGGCCCTCGAGGATGGCCTTGCCGAGGATGATGCCTCCGCACCCGGTGCGGCGTGCCGCCCGGACGTCCTCCACCGAGCGCGCACCGCCCGAGGCCTGGATCTCCAGCTCGGGGGCGGACCGGGTGAGCATGGTGTAGAGGTGGAAGTTGGGGCCGGACAGGGTGCCGTCCCGGCCGATGTCGGTGCAGAGCACGTGCCGCAGACCCGAGCCTTCGTAGGAGTGCAGGGTGGTGATGAGGTCCTGCTCCCCCACGGACGTCCAGCCCGCCGTGGGCAGCACCCAGGTGCCGTCGGGACCGATGCGCGTGTCGAGCGCGACCGTGATGCGCTCGGGGCCGAACCGCTCGATCCAGGACCGCACCGTGTGTGGCTCCCGCACCGCCAGGGAGCCGACGACGACCCGGGCCGCCCCCGCCTCCAGCAGCCGGTCGACGTCCTCCTCGCTGCGGACCCCGCCCCCGGTCTGGACCTGCAGGCCGGTGGCGTCCACGATCGCCCGGAGGGTGTCGTGCAGGGTGTAGCCGCCGGCGCGGGCGGCGTCGAGGTCCACCAGGTGCAGCCAGGCCGAGCCGCCGCGCGCGTAGTTCTCGGCCACGGCCAGCGGGTTGTCGGTGTAGCGGGTCTCCTGGTCGTAGTCACCCTTGTGCAGGCGCACGACGGCGCCGCCACGGACGTCGATCGCGGGGTAGACGGTGAACGGTCGGATGGTGTCCACAGGAATCTCTCCGGGTCGGGGGTGGGGGTCGGGCGTCATCGGTCGACCTCCACCACGAAGTTTCGCAGAAGCCGCGCGCCCAGCGACGCCGACCTCTCCGGGTGGAACTGCGCGCCCCAGCGCAGGCCGGAGCGGACCACCGCACTCAGGGGTGTGCCGTGGACCGTCGTGGCCAGCGTCGAGGGCCCCACCGGCGCGGCGTAGGAGTGCACGAAGTAGGCCCGCTGGCCAGGCTCGATCCCGGCCAGCAGCGGGTCGGCCACCAGGTCGGTCAGGGTGTTCCATCCCATGTGCGGCACCCGCACCCCCGGCGCGGCCGGGATGGGGTCGACCGGGCCGTGGATGAGCCCCAGCGTGTCGACGCCGCCATCCTCCGCCGAGCGGTCGAAGAGCAGCTGCATCCCCAGGCACACCCCGAGCAGCGGGGCCTGGACCTCGCGCAGGACGTCGGCGAGGCCGAGCTGGTCCAGCCGGGCCATCGCGGCCCGGGCCGCACCCACGCCCGGCAGGATCACCCGGTCCGCGGCGAGGATGTCCGCCGGGTCGGCCGTCAGGCGGGACGCGGCCCCCAAGCGCTCGAGGGCGTAGCTGACGGACCCGATGTTGGTGCCGCCGGAGTCGACGAGGGCGACCCGCACGCTCACAGGACGCCCTTGGTGGAGGGCAGCTCGGTGGCGTCGCCCTGCCGGGCCAGCGCCATCCGCAGCGCGCGGGCCACGGCCTTGAAGCCCACCTCGATCTGGTGGTGGGCGTTGCTGCCCTCCACCGACAGGTGCAGGGTGCACCGCAGGGCGTCGGCGAAGGAGCGCCAGAAGTGCTCGACCATCTCGGTGGAGAAGTCCCCGACGGTGGGCCGGTCGAAGCTGCCCCGGTAGGCGAAGAAGGGCCGTCCGGACAGGTCGATCGCGGCGCTGGCCTGCGCCTCGTCCATGGGCAGGGTGAAGCCGTAGCGACCGATGCCGCGCTTGTCCCCCAGTGCGGTGCGGATCGCCTCACCCACCGCCAGCGCCACGTCCTCGATCGTGTGGTGGTCGTCGATGTGCAGGTCCCCCCGGCAGCGCACGGTCATCGCGAAGCCGCCGTGCTTGGCCAGCTGGTCGAGCATGTGGTCGTAGAAGCCGATCCCGGTGTCCGCGTCCCCGCCGGGCGTCCCGTCCAGGTCGACGTCGACGGTGATCCGGGTCTCGGCCGTGTTCCGCTCCACCGAGGCGACCCGGGGACGGTCCGCGAGCTCGTGGGCGATCCGGTCCCAGGTCGTCGTCGCGCCGTCGCCGTCGTCGTCGTGGGGGTCGGTCGCGGTCCCGGCGGGGCCCGGGAGCAGGTAGGTCCGCACCCCCAGGTTGTCGCCGAACTCCCGGTCGGTGGGGCGGTCGCCGACCATGACCGAGCGCTCCCAGTCCACGGACCGGTCCTTGAGGAGGTGGACCACCATCCCGATGCCGGGCTTGCGCGTCCACGGCGCGTCCGGGCCGGCGGGGTGCGGGTCGACGAGCACCTCGCGGAAGCGGACCCCCTGGCTGGTGAGGACCTGCAGCACCAGCTGGTGGGGGCCGTCGAAGTCCTCCTGGGGAAAGGCCGCGGTGCCGAGGCCGTCCTGGTTGCTGACCATGACCAGGTCGAAGCCCGCGTCCTGGATGCGCAGCAGGGCGGGGATGACGCCCTCCACGAACCGGACCTTGGACAGGGAGTCGACCTGGAAGTCGTCGGGCTCCTCGATGATCGTGCCGTCGCGGTCGACGAAGCAGATCGGACGGGTGCTCATGCGGGGTTCTCCTCGGCGGGGGCTGACGGGTGGGGTACGGGTGTGGCGCCGCGGGCGGGCCCGGAGGCGGGTCCGGAGGCGGGCCCGGAGGGGGGCGCCGGGGTGCCCTCGGGGGTGGACAGGGCCTGCCGCAGGGCGGCCATCTCCGGCTCGGAGCCGACGGTGATGCGCAGGGCGTCCTCCAGGCCCGGGGAGGCGCGGAAGTCCCGCACGGCGATGCCGGCGGCGTCGAGCACCCGGAGCAGCCGCGCCGGGTCGTCGCTGCGCACGAGGAAGAAGTTGGCCTCCGAGGCGTAGACCGCCCGGACGCCGGGCAGGTCGCGCAGGAACCGGCCGAGCTCGTCGCGCAGCCGCAGGGTCAGGCCCACGCGCTGCCGGGTGGCCTCCAGGGCCCGGGGCGCGAGCGCGGCAAGGGCGAGGTCCCGCACCGGGACCGGCACGGGGTATGGCGCCTGCACCCGCCGCAGCACCGTGGCCAGGTCGGGGTGGGCGAGGGCGAACCCGACCCGTGCCCCGGCGAGGGCGTGCGCCTTGGACAGGGTGCGCAGGACCACGACGTTGGGGTGCTCCTCGAGCAGGGTGGCGGCCGAGCGCTGGGCGGCGAACTCGCCGTAGGCCTCGTCGACGACGAGCACCGCCTGCCGGGCGACGGCGTCCGCCAGCTCGGCGAGCTGCGCCAGCGGCACGACGGACCCCGTGGGGTTGCCCGGGGTCGCGACGAAGACGGCCCGAGACCCCGTGCGCAGGGTCGCCTCGGCCATCGCCCGCGTGTCGACCCGCCAGCGCAGGCCGTCCTCGGCCTGCGGGACGTCGGTGACGGGCACCCCGTGGAGCCGGGCGGACACGGCATACATCCCGAAGGTCGGGGAGGCGACGACGACCCCGTCCTGCCCGGGCCGGCAGACCGAGCGCACGACGAGCTCGATGAGCTCGTCGCTGCCCCGCCCGACCACCACGCGATCCTCGGTGGTGGACCACAGGTCCGCGAGGGCGGTGAGCAGCGGTGGTGGCTGGGGGTCCGGGTAGCGGCGGCTCGACCCCTCCGGGTCGGCGCCGCTGGCTCCGGCGGCCTCGTTGGCGTTGAGCCAGATCCGGGTCGGCGCGGCGGTGGTCGCCGGGGCGGACATCCTGGCCGAGGAGTAGCCGGTGAAGTTCTGCAGGTCGGGTCGCACCAGGCCGCGGGGGAAGTCCGCCGCGGCCGCGTCGGCCCTCACCAGGGCCCCGGAGCGAGGCGGTCCAGCCGGCGGGTCACGGCACGCTGGTGCGCGTGCAGCTGCTCGGCCTCGGCCAAGATGACCGCGCACGGCCCGACCTCCTGCAGCCCGGCCGGGGTGGCGCGCTGCACGGTCATCGCGATCTGGAAGGCCGCGACGTTGACCCCGCCGGTGTAGCGGGCGGCGCCCGCCGTCGGGAGCACGTGGTTGGTCCCCGAGCAGTAGTCGCCGAGCGTCTCCGGCGTGTGGTCGCCGAGGAAGACCGAGCCGGCGCGGTCCACCCGGTCGATCCAGGCCCGGGGGTCCCGCAGCGCCAGGATGAGGTGCTCGGGCGCGTAGTCGTTGGAGACCTCCAGGGCGGTCTCCAGGTCGGGGGTGACGATGAGCCGGGAGGCGGCGAGCGCCTTGCGGGCGATCGCGGCGCGCGGGAGGGTCTCCACCTGCTCCTGCACCTGCGCGGCGACGGCGTCGGCCAGCGCGGGGCTGTCGGTGAGCAGGATGACCTGGCTGTCGGGGCCGTGCTCGGCCTGGGAGAGCAGGTCGGCGGCGACGAACTCGGGGTCCGCCCCGGCGTCGGCGACGACCAGCACCTCGGAGGGGCCGGCGGGCAGGTCGATGCCGGGCCCGCCCTCCGCGGTGGACACCTGCCGCTTGGCCTCGGTGACCCAGGCGTTGCCGGGGCCGAAGATCTTGTCGCAGCGCGGGACGGTCGGCGTCCCGTAGGCCATGGCGGCGACCGCCTGCGCCCCGCCGACGAGGAAGACCTGGGTGATGCCGCACTCGGCCGCGGCGGCCAGCACGGCCGGGTCGGCCGTGCCGTCGGGACGCGGGGGCGTGCACAGGACGACCTCGGGGCACCCGGCGAGCTGGGCGGGGACGCCGAGCATGAGCGCGGTCGAAGGCAGCGGGGCCGAGCCCGCGGGCACGTAGAGACCGACGCGGCGGATGGGCCGCACCACCCGCTCGCACACGACACCGGGGGCCGTCTCCACGGCATACCCCTGCTGCCGGCCCGCCTCGTGGAAGACGCGGATCCGGCCCGCGGCCTCCGTGATCGCGTCGCGGAGGGCCGGGTCCAGGCCGGCGACGGCGGCGGCCCGGGCGTCGGCGGGGACCTCGATCGTCGCCGGCTCCGCCCCGTCCAGGCGTGCGGTGAGCTCGCGGAGCGCGTCGTCGCCGCGGGTCCGCACCTCGCGCAGGATCTCCGCCACGCCAGCGGTGACCTCGGGCCCCGCGGCCGCGGTGCCGCGCCGCAGCGCCTCGGCGCGACCGGCCTCGTCGAGCTCGGTCCAGGTCAGGACGTTCATGCCAGCATCCCCTCGACGGGCAGGACCATGAGGTTGTGCGCGCCGGCCTGCTTGAGCTGCTCGAGCTTGGCCCAGGACACCGACCCGTGCACCAGCACCTGCACCGAGACCTCCGTGCGGTCGTCCACCTGCAGCACGGTCGGCTCGTGACCGGCCGGCAGCAGCGGCAGCAGGTCGGTCAGGGTCTCCCGGGCGGCGCGCAGCATGAGCAGACGGGACTCCTTGAGCTGCACCGCCCCGTCCAGGCGCCGCATCAGCAGGTCGGCGATCTCCTGGCGCCCGTCGTCCAGCGTGGAGTCGGGCCCGGCGATGACCGCCTCGGAGTGCAGGATGGTGGTGACGGGCCGCAGCTGGTTGGCACGCAGGGTCCCGCCGGTGGAGACCAGGTCGCAGACCACGTCGGCCTGGCCCAGGCGCGGGGCGATCTCGACGGAGCCGTTGAGGACCACCGGCTCGGCGCGCACGTCGTGGTCGCGCAGCCAGCGGGTGAGCGTGTGCGGGTAGGAGGTCGCGATCCGCAGCCCGGCCAGCTGCTCGGGGCCGGTCCACTCCTGCCCCTCGTCGATGGCGACGTCCAGCCGGCAGGTGCCCCAGCCCAGCTGCCGCCACTCGGTCAGCCCGGAGGGGCGGCCCTCCTCCTCCCGGCCCAGGCTGTGCTCCACGAGGACGTTGCGGCCCACGATGCCGAGGTCGCACACCCCGTCGGCGATGAGGCCGGGGATGTCGTCGTCGCGGACCAGCAGCAGGTCCACGGGCAGCGACTCGCCGTAGAGGAAGAGCTTGTCCCGGCTCTCACGCCAGGTGAGACCGCAGGAGGCGAGCAGCTCGCGGGCCGGGTCGCCGAGGCGGCCGGACTTCTGGATGGCCACGCGCAGACGGTCGCGCGGCGCGGGCGGGGTCATGACGACCTTCCGGACGAGGAGGGAGAAGGGGACCTGTGGCGCGGCGGGAGCAGGTGGCTACCGCCGCGACGGATGGTGCGGGAGCGCCGCGAGGTATCCCCCGGCCCCGCCGTCCAGGCAGCGGGCGATGCGCCCGACGGTGGTTACGCTGACGCCGGTCACCTCGTGGATGCGACGGTACGGCATCCCGTCGGCGAGCAGCGGCACGACCGACCACCGGTCGGCCAGGGCCTCCACCTCCGCCGGGGTGCACAGGTCGTCGAGGAAGGCATCCACCTCGGCGGGGTCGTCGAGACCGGCGAGCGTGGCGGCGAGCTCGGCGCGCACGAGCCCGGCCCGCTGCGCACCACCCTGTCGCTGCTTCATCCTGGTCCTTCCACGGGAACGCGCCGGCCGTGTGCCAGCGCGCTATTACGCTAGCACGCCTCCGGGGCGGTCCTAGAATCCTGCGTCATGCGTCGTCCCCTGGTCCCCGCCCTCGCCCTGGCCACCACCCTCGCCCTCGCCGCGTGCGGCAGCGGCTCCCCGATGTTCGGGGCCGACGACGCCCCGTCCGCGTCGGGCGACGCGCCGGGGACCGAGGTGGAGTGCGCCGAGCCCCCGGCCCCGCCCTCCTCGCCCCCGCAGTTCTCCCAGGACGACCTTCCGGCACCGCACCCGGGCGACCCGGCCACTGTGACGGCCACCCTGGGGACGAGCTGCGGCGACATCGTCGTGGAGCTCTTCGCCGACCGGGCCCCGCAGACCGTGGCGTCCTTCGTCCTCCTGGCCCAGGAGGGCTACTGGGACGACAGCCCCTGCCACCGGCTCACCACCCAGGGGATCTACGTGCTGCAGTGCGGCGACCCCACCGGGACCGGTCGCGGCAACCCGGGCTACGCCTACGGGATCGAGAACGCCCCGAGCGACGGGATCTACCCGCCGGGCACGCTGGCGATGGCCCGCACCCAGGACCCGAACAGCAACGGCGGCCAGTTCTTCGTGGTCCACGAGACGACCCAGCTCCCCGTCGACGGAGGCGGCTACAGCATCTTCGGGCAGGTGACTGAGGGCCTGGACATCGTCGAGGCGGTCGCCGCCCAGGGCGGGCAGGGCGGCACCCCGGACGGGGCCCCCGCCCAGCCGATCAGCATCCTCACGGTGGACGTCGAGGACTGACGCCGCTCAGACCTGGGGCTGGGCCAGCTCGACCCGCAGGGCGGAGACCACCTCGGCCCGCGGGACGGTGAACTGGTCCTGCCGGCACAGGTCCTTGATGGTGACCGTGTCGTCCGACACCTCCTGCTCGCCGAGCAGGGCGACGAACCGGATGCCGGCGCGGTCGGCATACCGGAGCTGCTTGCCGAGCTTGCCCCCGTCGAGGACGGCCTCGGTGTTGATGCCGCCGTGGCGCAGCTGGGAGGCGAGGGCCAGCTGCTGGTCCAGCAGGTCGGCATCCAGCTGGGGGACGAGGACCTGGACGGTCGACCGGCCGCTGGACTCCTCGAGCAGGCCCGCCTCCCGCAGCTGCCAGAAGAGCCGGGAGAGGCCGATCGAGATCCCCACGCCGGGGAGCCGGGACCGGGTGTACTGCCCCGCGAGGTTGTCGGCGGCCGCCGGAGCAGATGGAGCCGATCTCCGGGTGCTCGTCCAGGGTTGTCTCGTAGACCGTGCCGGTGTAGTAGTCCAGCCCGCGGGCGATCGAGAAGTTGAGGCAGTAGTCGGCCTCGGGGACGCCCATCGCCCGGACCAGGGTCAGCACCTCCCGCAGCTCGGACACGCCGGTGGCCAGGGCCGGGCTGCCGGCCGACCCCGCCTCCACCTCGGCCAACCGGGCCAGGGCGTCGTCGTGGCCGCGGGACCGGACCTGGACGAAGGCGAGGATCCGCTCGACGACCTCCTGGGCGAGGTCGAAGCCGGGGCCGGTGAGGGTCTCGGTGAGGTAGGCCGGTCCCCGCTTGTCCAGCTTGTCCACCTCGCGCAGGACGGCGGCCTGGGAGTCAGGGTCGGTGATGCCCAGGTCATCGTAGAAACCCCGGAGCAGCTTGCGGTTGTTGATCTGGATGGTGAAGGGGCCGATGGCCAGGTCGGTGAAGATGCTGTGGATGATCGCCGGCGCCTCGGCGTCGTGCCGCACGGAGAGCTCGTCCTTGCCGATGATGTCCACGTCGCACTGGTAGAACTCGCGGAACCGGCCCCGCTGCGGGCGCTCGCCGCGGTAGACGCGCTGCATCTGGTAGCGGCGGAAGGGGAAGGTGAGCTGGTGCTCGTGCTCGGCCACGTAGCGCGCCAGGGGGACGGTGAGGTCGAACCGGAGGGCGAGCTCGGGGAGCGTCCCTCCTCCCCCGCGGCCTGCCCCTCCCGCGTCTTCTCCAGGGCCCCGGTCGACTGCACGAAGTAGACCTGACGTTCGGTCTCCCCGCCGGTCTTGGTCAGCAGCACGTCGGAGCGCTCGAAGACGGGGGTCTCCACGGGCAGGAAGCCGAACCGCTCATAGCCGGCACGGATCTGGTCGAGCATCCGCTGGAAGGCCACCTGGTCGGGCGGCAGCAGCTCGAGGACGCCGGAAGGGGTGCGGGGGGTGATCACCGGGCGAGTCTACCGAGGCGGGTATGCCGCTCCGGGCCTCAGCCGGCGACGTCGAGCAGGTAGGGGTTGGTCGCCCGCTCGCGGGCGATCGTGGTGGCCGGCCCGTGGCCGGGCAGGACCAGGGTGGGGTCGGGCTGGGTCAGGACGACCTCGCGCAGGGAGCGCTGCATCGCCGCCGGGTCCCCGCCGGGCAGGTCGGTGCGTCCGATCGAGCCGGCGAAGAGCACGTCACCGGACAGCACGGTGCGCTCGAGCTCGTCGGTCGGGATGCCCTGCGGCACCCCCGCCAGCGAGAACAGGACCGAGCCCTCCGTGTGGCCCGGGGCGTGGGCCACCTCGATGCTGAGCCCCGCGATCCGCAGCACCTCCCGGTCGACGATCTCGACGACCTCCTCCGGCTCGGTCCAGGTCGCCCTCCGGCCGAACTGCTGCTCGAGCGCGGGCAGCAGACCCGGCCCGAGGCTGGCCAGCGGGTCGACCAGGCGGTAGCGGTCGTCGGTGTGGATGTGCGCGGCCACGGTGCCGGCGCAGACCGGGGTGACGGCATATACGTGGTCGAGGTGACCGTGGGTGAGCAGGACCGCGGCGGGCCGCAGCCGGTGCTCGCGGAGGATCTCCTGCACCCGCCCCTCCACCCCGATGCCGGGGTCGACGATGATGCACTCCTCCCCCTCGGCGGGCGCCACGACGTAGCAGTTGGTCCCGAAGGCGTCGGCCACGACGCTGCGCACGAACATGCTGCGAGGTTATCCCTGCGGGCGGCAGGGGGGTCGTTAGGTAGGGTCGGACCACCCACGCCATGTCGTGCACGACCCCGATGGTCGCGCGCGCGGTCCTCACAGATAGGCCACCACCAGTGTCCGAGCAGACCCACCAGCCCGAGCAGGTCCCCGAGTCGGACCCGACCCCCGCGGTCGAGGCGCCGACGACGGAGACGCCCGACAGCGACGTGCCCGTGAGCGAGGACACCGGGGCGGAGGTCTCCGAGCCCGAGTCGGCCGGGGAGTCCGAGCCCGAGACGGTCGAGGCCTCCGAGGTCTCCGAGCCCGAGACGGCCGAGGCCTCCGAGCCCGAGACGGCCGGGGAGTCCGAAGCCACCGAGCCCGAGGCTGCCGAGCCTGAGGCTGCCGAGCCCGAGGCCGCCGAGCCCGACGCTGCCGAGGTCTCTGCGGACGCTACGACCCAGGACGGCCCAGTCGAGGCACCCGTGGAGGAGGCGCCCCCGGGTGCCGAGGTCCCCGCCGAGGAGACGCCGGCCGAGCCGGACGCGCCCTCTCCCGCCCCCGCGCAGGACGCGCCGGTGGCACCGCGGCCCGCTCCCCCGACGCCGGCGATGTTCGCCGCGCGTCGGCCGGCGGCACCCCGCCCCGCACCCGCCGTCCCCGCGGCCTCCGGGGCCGACTCCGGTGCCGCCGACGTGGAGAGCGGGGCCACCAGCCAGCTGCCCCCTACGCCCTCCACCCCCAGCGAGTCGATGAAGCACGGCCGTGTCGGGGACGACGGCACCGTCTACGTCGTCGCCGCCGACGGATCGGAGAGAGCGGTCGGCTCCTACCCCGACGCCACGCCGGAGGAGGCCCTGGCCTACTTCGCCCGCAAGTACGACGAGCTCGCCGCCGCCGCGGACCTGCTACGCGCCCGGCTCGCCGGCACGGAGGTCAGCGCGCACGACGCCCGCCAGTCCCTGGCGCACCTGAAGGAGCAGATCGGGGACGCCCACGTGGTGGGCGACCTGGCCGCCCTGGAGGCCGTGGTGGGCCACCTGGAGGAGGCCGTGGCCACCAAGGCCGCCCAGGAGGCCGAGCTGCGGGCCGCCGCCAAGGCGAAGGCGGCCGTGGAGCGCGAGGCGATCGTGGCCGAGGCCGAGCAGCTGGCGGCGACCGACCCGGCCCGGATGCAGTGGAAGCAGAGCAGCAGCAGGGTGCGGGAGCTGCTGGACGAGTGGAAGTCCCACCAGCGCTCAGGCCCCCGCCTGGACAAGGACGTCGAGGGCGCCCTGTGGCAGCGCTTCAGCGGGGCCCGGTCGAGCTTCGACAAGGCCCGCAAGGCCTGGTTCGCCCAGCTCGACGACCAGCACGCCGAGGCCCGGAGGGCCAAGGAGAAGCTCGTCGCCGAGGCCGAGGCGCTCGCCTCCAGCAAGGACTGGGGGCCCACCGCGAGCGCCTTCAAGCGCCTCATGCAGGACTGGAAGCGGGCCGGTCGGGCCGCCCGGGCCGACGACGACGCGCTGTGGTCCCGGTTCAAGGCGGCCCAGGACTCCTTCTTCAACGCCAAGGACGAGGTGGTGGCCGCCGAGGAGGCGGAGTACGCCGAGAACCTCAAGGTCAAGGAGGCGCTGCTCGCGGAGGCGGAGGCGATCACGGTGGACCTGGCCCACCTGGACCAGGCCAAGGAGCAGCTGCGGCGCATCCAGGACCGGTGGGACGCCGCGGGCAAGGTGCCGCGGGCCGACATCCATCGGGTCGAGGGGCGTCTGCGCGCCGTCGAGCAGGCCGTGCGGGACCTGGAGGAGTCCCAGTGGAAGCGATCGGACCCCGAGCTGACCGCCCGCGCTCGGTCGATGGTCGACCAGCTCGAGCGGCAGGTCCAGGGTCTGGAGTCCGACCTGGCGGCCGCCCGCGCCGCCGGTGACGAGCGACGTGTCGCCGGCATCGAGACCGAGCTGGCCACGAAGAAGGTGTGGCTGGAGTCCGCCCGCGGCGGACTCGGCTGATGGCCGCCGCCGACCTCGCCACCCGCGTCACCGAGGTGGCGGAGGGTCTGTGCCGCTACCTCGACGCCTCCCCGTCCCCGTTCCACGCCGTCGGGTCGGCCGCCGACCTGCTGGCCGAGCAGGGGTTCGTCGAGGTGACCGAGACAGACGTCACGCCCACCCGGCCCGGGTCCTACCTCGTGCGGCGGGGCGGCTCGTTGCTGGCCTGGTCGACCGCCCACCTCGCGGGCCCGGACGGGTATGCCGCGTCCACCCCCTACCGCGTCGTGGGGGCCCACACCGACTCCCCCAACCTGCGCGTCAAGCCGCACCCGGACTGGAGCCGGGCCGGCTGGCAGATGCTGGGGGTCGAGATCTACGGCGGGGCCCTGACCAACTCCTGGCTGGACCGTGACCTGGGCCTGTCCGGACGGGTCACCGTCCGCGACGCGGACGCGCCGGACGGCTTCACCGCCCGGCTGTGGCGCTGCGACGACCCGCTGCTGCGGGTCTCCCAGCTCGCGATCCACCTGGACCGGACGGTCCGCACCGAGGGCCTGCAGCTCAACGACCAGCAGCACCTCGCCCCGCACTGGGCCCTGGGCCACGCCGACGGGAGCCGGACCTTCCGCGGCTGGCTGGCCGACCAGGTCGGGGTGGCCCCCGAGGACGTCCTGGCCTACGACGCCATGACCCACGACCTCACCCCCGCCCGGCGCATCGGGCTCGACGGCGAGCTCCTCGCCTCGGCCCGGCTCGACAACCTGGCGACCTCCTACGCCGCCGTCCTCGCGCTCCTGGAGGCGGTGCAGGAGCCGGCCGCCCGGCCCAGCATCCCGATGATCGTGCTCTTCGACCACGAGGAGGTGGGGAGCATGTCCGAGCGGGGCGCCCAGTCCACCTTCCTGCCCTCGTGGCTGGAGCGTCTGGTCCAGGCCGCCGGCGGCACGCGCGAGGACTACTGGCGGGCGCTCGCCGGGTCGGTCATCGCCTCGGGCGACATGGCGCACGCCACGCACCCCAACTACGCCGAGCGGCACGAGCCCGAGCACCCGATCCTCATGAACGGCGGACCGGTGCTGAAGGTCAACGCCAACCTGCGCTACGCCACGGACTCCCTGGGGGCCAGCGCCTTCGCCCTGGCCTGCGAGCAGGCGGGTGTTCCGATGCAGACCTTCGTCACCCGCACCGACCTGCCGTGCGGCTCCACCGTGGGACCGATGACCTCGGCCCTGACGGGGGCGACGACGGTCGACTTCGGCGCTCCGGTGCTCTCCATGCACTCCACGAGAGAGATCTGCGGCACGCTGGACCAGGCCGGGTATGCCGCGGCCCTGGGCGCGTTCCTGGCCCCCCGGGCCGGTTGAGCCGGGGGCGTCAGGCCGGACGGCGCCGGTGCGGGTCGGTCCGGGCCGTGCCGGTGACCCGGTAGGCGTCGAGGACCGCCGGGATCCGGCGCACCGCCCGGATGACCGAGTCCAGGTGCGAGGGGTCTGCCATCTCGAAGGTGAACTTCGACAGCGCGACCCGGTCGCTGCTGGTCTGGACCGACGCCGACAGGATGTTGACGTGCTGCTCCGACAGGGCGCGGGTGATGTCGGACAGCAGGCCCGCCCGGTCCAGCGCCTCGACCTGGAGGTTGACGAGGAAGAGGCTGGAGGAGGTGGGTGCCCACGCCACGGAGATGAGGCGCTCGGGGTGCCGCTGCAGCTGCTCGGCGTTGGTGCAGTCGGTCCGGTGCACCGACACCCCTTGCCGTGGGTGACGAAGCCCAGGATCGGGTCGCCGGGCACGGGCGTGCAGCACTTGGCGAGCTTGACCCACACGTCGTCGGCCCCGACGACCGTGACCCCCGGGTCGCCCTGCAGCACCCGTCCCCGTCGCGGGCGGACCCCCTCGGCGAGGTCCTCCTCCGCCGCGTCCTCCCCACCCAGGGTCGCGACCAGCTGCCGGACCACGTGCTGCGCCGAGACGTGGCCCTCCCCCACCGCGGCGAAGAGCCCCTCGAGGTCCTTGTAGCTGAGGTCCTGCGCCACCGCCGTCAGGGTGTCGTGGCTCATGAGCCGCTGGACCGGGGCGTTCTGCTTGCGGATGACCTTGGCGATCTCGTCCTTGCCGGACTCGACCATCTCGTCGCGGCGCTCACGGGTGAACCACTGGCGGATCTTGTTGCGGGCCCGGGCGCTCTTGACGAAGCTGAGCCAGTCCCGGCTCGGGCCGGCGTCCTGGGCCTTGCTCGTGATGATCTCGCACACGTCACCGTTGGCGAGCTCGGAGTCCACGCGGGACCAGCTTGCCGTTGACCCGGCCGCCGACGCACCGGTGGCCCACCTCCGTGTGCACGGCGTAGGCGAAGTCGACGGGCGTCGCCCCGGCGGGCAGCGCCATGACGTCGCCGCCCGGGGTGAAGACGTAGACCTCCGCCGCACCGACCTCGAAGCGCAGGGAGTCGAGGAACTCCCCCGGGTCGCTCGTCTCCCGCTGCCACTCCAGCAGCTGGCTGAGCCACTGCATACCCTCCAGCGCCCCGGGGGCGCCGTCGCTGCCGGTGCCGGCCCGGGTGCCGTCGGGCCCACCCTCCTTGTACTTCCAGTGCGCCGCGACGCCGTACTCGGCCCGGCGGTGCATCTGGTACGTGCGGATCTGGATCTCGACCGGCTTGCCCTCGGGGCCGATCACCGTCGTGTGCAACGACTGGTACATGTTGAACTTCGGCATCGCGATGTAGTCCTTGAACCGCCCGGGCACCGGGTTCCAGCGGTTGTGGATCGCGCCGAGCACGGCGTAGCAGTCCTGGATGGAGTCGACCAGGACCCGCACGCCCATGAGGTCGTAGATCTTGTCGAAGTCGGTCCCGCGCACGATCATCTTCTGGTAGACCGAGTAGTAGTGCTTGGGGCGGCCGGTCACGGTGGCCCTGACCTTGGCGTCCTTGAGCTCCTCCTTGATCTGGGCCCGGACCTTGGAGAGCATCTCCTCCCTCGCGGGGGCCCTGTCGGCGACCATGCGGACGATCTCGTCGTAGACCTTGGGGTAGAGCTGGGCGAAGGCCAGGTCCTCGAGCTCCCACTTGATGGTGTTCATCCCCAGCCGGTGGGCGAGGGGGGCGTAGATCTCCAGCGTCTCGGACGCCTTGCGGGCCGCGCTCTCCGGGGAGACGTAGCGCCAGGTGCGGGCGTTGTGCACCCGGTCCGCGAGCTTGATGACCAGCACCCGGATGTCCCGGGCCATGGCCACGACCATCTTGCGGACGGTCTCGGCCTGGGCCGCCTCGCCGTAGGTCACCTTGTCGAGCTTGGTGACCCCGTCGACCAGCATGGCGATCTCCTCGCCGAAGTCCTTGCGCAGCTGCTGGAGCGAGTAGGAGGTGTCCTCCACCGTGTCGTGCAGGAGGGCGGCCGCGATCGTGGACGGCGTCATGCCCAGCTCGGCCAGGATGCTGGCCACCGCGAGGGGGTGGGTGATGTAGGCGTCCCCGCTCTTGCGGGTCTGGCCCCGGTGGGCCTCCTCGGCCGTGGCGTAGGCCCGTTCGATCAGCGACAGGTCGGCCCGCGGGTGGGTGGCCCGGACGGCGCGCAGCAGCGGCTCGAGGGCCGGGTTCGTCGGGGCACGTGTGCCGCCGAGTCGCGCCCAGCGGGGCCGCAGCCCGCCGCCGGAGCGGCTGGCCGGCGCAGAGCTGGGCGGCTGCTCGGTCATGGACCGATCATAGGTCCCGGCAGGGGCGCCCAGCCCCGCCGCCTCCGCGGTGGGCCCACCACCACCTCAGATGGTGACCTGGCAGTGCAGGTCGTAGCCGGAGAGCTTCGCAGCACCCCCGAGAGCGCCGATCTCCAGGACGATCTCGATCGCGGCGACGCTGGCCCCGCACCGCTCGATGAGCTCGCAGGTGGCCGCCAGCGTGCCACCGGTCGCCAGCACGTCGTCCACGACCAGCACGCGCTCGTGGTGGGAGACCGCGTCCTGGTGGATCTCCAGGGTCGCCGTGCCGTACTCCAACGAGTAGGACTCGGAGTGGACGGGGGCCGGGAGCTTGCCCTCCTTGCGGACCGGGACGAAGCCCACGCCGAGCTCGTGGGCGATCATCGACCCCAGGATGAAACCTCGGGCCTCGATGCCGGCCACGACGTCCACCTGTCCCCGGCGCCGCTCGACGGTGTCCCGCACGATGAGGTCACGGAGGTCGGGGTCGAGCAGGATGGGGGTGAAGTCCTTGAAGACCACCCCGGCCTCCGGGAAGTCGGGGATGTCCCGCATGGCCGCCGCCACGCGGGCGGCCAGCTGCTGGTCCACCGGGGCCACCGGTCAGCTCCGGTTCTTGCGCTTGGGCTGGTTGCGCGGCCCGCGCTGGGCGTAGGGGTGGAGCTGGCGCCCCGGCACCGAGACACCCGTGGCCGGGGAGGCCGTGCCGGGGGTCGGAGCGGTCGCGGTCCGACGACCGGCGGGCACCAGGTCATCCTCGCCGTCCGCCAGGTCCTGCTCGGGCTCCAGCTCCGGGACGGCGCTCTCGCCGCGGCCCGAGCGGGCCAGCGCCCGCTGGCGACGCTTGGTGACCTGGGCGTCCTGCTTGCGGATCTCCAGCTCGCCGGAGCGCATGTCGACCAGCAGGGGGGTGGCGATGAAGATCGAGGAGAAGGTGCCCACCGCGATGCCGATGAACAGCGCCCACGCCAGGTCCACCAGGGTGCCCGGTCCGATGAGGGTGATGCCGACGAGCAGGATGACGCCCACGGGCAGCAGCGCCACGATCGAGGTGTTGATCGAGCGCACGAAGGTCTGGTTGACCGCGGTGTTCGCCGCCTCGGCGAAGGTCTGCCGCTTGGTGTCGGCGGCGTGCTCGGTGTTCTCCCGGACCTTGTCGAAGACGACGATCGTGTCGTAGATGGAGTAGCCCAGGATGGTGAGGAAGCCGATGACCGACGCCGGCGACACCTCGATCCCCAGCAGCGCGTAGACACCGATGGTGAACAGCACGTCGTGGACGAGCGCGACCATCGCCGCCGCGGCCATCTTCCACGTGGAGAAGTAGAGGGTGAGCACCACCGTGACCAGGGCCAGGAACACCGCCAGCGCGATCGCGGCACGCTGGGTCACGGTCTCGCCCCAGGACGGGCCGACCAGGGAGCTGGCTACGTCGGCGACCTCGACGTCGAACTCCTCGGCGAGCTGGGCCCGTGCCGTCTCGGCCTGCGCGCTCTCGAGCTCACCGGTCTGGATCCGGACGGTGTCGTCCCCGATCCGGGTCACGGTCGTCGTGCTGCCGGGCGACAGCTCCTCGACGATGGCCCCGGCCCGACCCTCGTAACCCTGCATGTCCTGGACCTGGCTGACCCGCAGCTCCGAGCCGCCGCGGAACTCGATGCCGAAGTTCAGTCCACGCCCCACCAGCCCGGCGAGGGACAGCAGGATGAGCACCGCGGTCACGGCATACCAGACCTTGCGTCGGCCGACGATGTCGAAGACTCGCTTGCCGCTGTAGAGGTCGTTGCCGAACTGGGAGAAACGCGACATCAGACCACACCACCTTCCAGCTCTTCGCGGGTATGCCGTCTGCGGCCCGGGGCGAGCACCTCGGGCTCACGCACCTGCCCGCGTCCGAGGTAGGCCGACCGCTTGGCGCCCAGCCGCTCGGGCTCCATGCCCGACCACTTGCGCCCCTCGCCGAAGAACCGGGTGTTGGCCAGGATGCTCACGACAGGGTGGGTGAACATGAAGACGACCAGCAGGTCGATGACGGTGGTCAGGCCCAGGGCGAACGCGAACGCCTTGACCCCGGCCTCGGAGAGGAAGTAGAGCACGGCGGCGGCGATGAGGTTGACCACGTCGGAGATGATCAGCGTGCGGCGGGCACGCTCCCACCCGGTGTCGACGGCGTAGCGCAACGGGCGACCGGAGCGCACCTCGTCGCGGATCCGCTCGAAGTAGACGATGAAGCTGTCGGCCGTGATGCCGATCGCCACGATGAGACCGGTGACCCCGGCCATGGTGAGCCGGAAGTTGTTGGCCCACCCGAGCAGCGTGACCGAGCCGTAGGCCAGCAGCGCCGCGATGATCAGCGAGGCGATGGCCACCAGCCCGAGCGCGTGGTACTGGACCAGCATGAAGACGAAGACGAGCAGGAGGCCGATCGCCCCGGCGATGACGCCGTAGCGCAGCTGCTCCCCACCGAGGGTGGGGCTGATCTGCTCGGAGGTCTGCACGTCGAAGCTGAGCGGCAGGGCGCCGAACTTCAGCTGGTTGGCCAGCGTCTGGGCGGTCTCCGGGGTGAAGGTGCCGCTGATGGTCGCGGTGCCGCCGGAGATGACGTCGTTGACGGTCGGCGCAGAGATGACCTCGCCGTCGAGCACCATCGCGAACCGGTTCTGCGCGGACCCCTGCGGGTAGCCGAACAGGCGCTGGGTCACCTGGGTGAACGCCTCGCGGCCCTCGTCGTCGAAGGTGAGGTTGACGACCCAGCGGCCGCTCACCGCCCCACCCTGCAGTTGCTCCGGCGCGGCGACCGCGTCGGTGAGGTTGCCGCCGGAGAGCTCGGCGGGACCGAGGATGTACTTCTCGTCACCCTCGCTGCTGCAGGCGACGATCGGCTGGTTCGCGGGGGCCGAGGCCACCGTGTCCTGCAGCTGCGGGTCGGCGCAGTCGGCGGCGGTGAAGGCCGCCTGCAGCTCGGGCGTGATCTGCGCCAGGTCCGAGGGGTTGGTGGCCGGGGGTGCGGGGGCGGGCTCCTGCGTCGGGGTGGCCTCGTCGTCGGCGGGGACACCCGGCGCGATGGTCTCGACCGCGGCGTCGGCGCTGCTCGGCAGCCGCTCCCCGCCGCGGTTCTCGTCGGTCTGCTCCGCCTCGTCCCCGGGGGGTGCCGACTCCTCGGCCTCCTGCTCCTCCAGGAGCTCCTCGAGCTGGCGCTGCTGGTCCTCCAGCTGCTCCTGCAGCACGGAGGGCGGCAGCGGCAGGGTCCGCTGCGTCGGCTGCTCCTCGCCCGGGGCCAGGACGGGCTGGGCCACCAGGACGGGACGGAAACGCATCTGGGACGATCGGCTCAGGGCCTCGAGCTGCTCGGGGGTCGGGTTCCCGGGGATGGCGACGGAGATGTTGCCGCCCAGCCGGGAGACTTCGGCCTCGGCGACGCCACCGCCGTCGATGCGGCGACGGATGATGTCGATGGCCTGGTCGAGCTCCGAGGCGCCGATCACCTCCCCCTCGTCGGTGACCGGGGCCATGACGATCTGCCGGCCGCCGGCCAGGTCCAGGCCCAGCAGCGGGGTGAGCTCGCCACGCGGGCTCCCCCACAGGTGCGCAGCCCCGATGCCGCTGAAGAGCGCCAGCATGAGGGCGAGCAGGGCCAGGAGCGTCCGCCGGGGGCCACGGGTGCGGGGGTTGCGGCGCGGCCGGGTGCGCCGGCTGCCTGCGGACCGTCCCTGCCGGCGTCCTGAGTCCGCGCCCGATCCCGGAAGGTCCTCGTCCCGCCGGGACGCCGGGGTCGAGGTGCTCATGCGGCCGGACCCTGCCCGGAGGGGCGACCCGGCGCCATGCTCAACGGGACGATCGCGCGACGGTCGTGGCGGACCACGACACCGTCCGCGATGCGCAGGTGGACCACGTCGTTCTCCAGGCCCTGGATCACTCCGTGCATCCCGGCGGTGGTCATCACCTCCTGGCCGACCTGCAGGCCTTGCTGCGCCTGGGTCATCGCCCGGGCGCGGCGGCGCTGGGTGACCATGAGGTAGATGAGCAGCAGGATCGGCAGCGCCAGCAGGAGCAGCGACATCGTGCCGCTTCCCTGGGCAGCGGCCGCGCCGGTCGCCAGTGTCATTGAATGGAACCCTTCACAAGATGTCCGTGGGTGGCGCCGCAGGGGAGCCGGGTGCTCGAGCGACGCCGCGTGGTCGCGGCAACAGGCACCCGGGGAAGTCTAGGTGAGTGGCCCGGCGCCACCAAAGAGGCGGGTCTCCCGTGTCGGCCCTACTCCGGCTCCAGGGGAAGGGTCTGCTGCCGTGCCGCCTCGGCGGGCGTACGCCCGAGCCGGCTTGGGCCGAGGTCCACCGGGCCGCTCCCGGAGGGGCGGTCACCCGCGGTGGGCGGGACCAGCCCCAGGTGCTCCCAGGCGGCAGGACTGGCGGCGCGGCCCCGCGGGGTCCGCACCAGGAAGCCCTCCCGCACGAGGTAGGGCTCGGCCACCGTCTCGACGGTGTCCGGCTCCTCCCCCACGGCGACGGCGAGCGTGGACAGACCCACCGGACCGCCACCGAAACGCGTGCACAGCACCTCGAGCACCGACCGGTCGAGGCGGTCCAGACCGATCTCGTCCACGTCGAAGAGGGCGAGGGCGGACCGTGCGGCCGGCTCGTCCACGACCCCCTCGCCGTGCACCTGCGCCCAGTCACGCACCCGCCGCAGCAGGCGGTTGGCGATGCGGGGGGTGCCGCGGGACCGGGAGGCGACCTGGTGGACCCCTGCCTCGTCCGCCTCGATCCCGAGCAGGGCCGCGTTGCGGTGCAGGATGGTGACGAGGTCCTCGGTGGCGTAGTAGTCCAGGTGCCCCGTGAAGCCGAACCGGTCGCGCAACGGCGCGGGCAGCAGCCCCGAGCGGGTCGTGGCGCCGACCACCGTGAACGGCGGGAGCTCGAGCGGGATCGCAGTCGCGCCGGGCCCCTTGCCGACGATGACGTCGACCCGGAAGTCCTCCATCGCGAGGTAGAGCATCTCCTCAGCCGGTCGGCTCATGCGGTGGATCTCGTCGAGGAAGAGGACCTCTCCCTCGACCAGGGAGGACAGGACCGCCGCCAGGTCGCCCGCGTGCTGGATGGCCGGGCCGCTGGTGATCCGCAGCGGCTGCTCCAGCTCCCCGGCGATGATCATGGCCAGGGTCGTCTTACCGAGCCCGGGCGGGCCGGAGAGCAGCACGTGGTCCGGCGGTGAGACGCGTCGACGGGCGGCCTCGAGCACCAGACCCAGCTGGTCGCGCACCCGCTGCTGGCCGGGGAAGTCGGCGAGCCGGCGTGGCCGCAGCGCGGCCTCGATGCGCCGCTCCTCGTCCCCACCCCCGGGGTCGACGATCCGCCCGACGCCGGGGTCCTCCCCGGCCCCGAAGTCGGGCTCGACCTCTCGCGACCCGTCCCCCCAGGGGCTCGGGTCGAGCTCCGAGGCGCTCACCGGCCCAGCTCCCGGAGGGCCGCGCGCAGCAGGTCGGAGACCTCGGTCGGGGCGTCCGGGTCCCGGGCGATCGCGGACAGGGCGCCGTCCGCCTGCTTGGCGCTCCACCCCAGACCCTCCAGCGCCTCGCGCACCTGGCCCACCACGGCCTCCTCCCCGGCCCGGCCCGAGGTGGTCGCGGGCTGGGAGGCAGGGTCCACCCCGACGGCCAGCATCTTGTCCTTGAGCTCGAGCACCAGGCGCTCGGCGGACTTCCTGCCGATGCCCGGCACCTTGGTGAGCGCGACCAGGTCGCCCTGCGCAGCGCCCGGCGGACCTCCTCGGGGCTGTGGACGGACAGCATGGCGAGCGCCAGCCGGGGGCCGACGCCGCTGACGGTCTGCACCTGCTCGAACAGCGCCCTGGCCTCCGGTGCGGCGAACCCGTAGAGGGTCAGCGACTCCTCGCGCACCACCAGCGTGGTCTCGAGGAGGACCTCCTGCCCGGAGCGGGCCTCGGCGGCGGTGGCCGGGGTGGTGTGGACCAGCAGGCCCACCCCCCGACCTCGACGACGAGGTGGTCGAGCCCGACGTGCCGCACGGGGCCGCGGACGGAAGCGATCACGGGATGGTCCTCCTGCTGGTCATGGATGTGCCGCCGCGGGTGCCGCCACGGCCTGAGGCTCGGGCGGCGGCGGCGCGGGCCGCGGTGCGGTGCTGGGCGTGCAGCTCGGCCAGTCTGTTGGTCGGCGTGCCCGCGCGAGCAGCCTGCTCCTGGGCCTCCTGGAGCCGGTTGGGCCCCGCCGGGTCTCCTGAGAGGCCCGGTGCGCCGCCACGCCACAGGTGGCAGATCGCCAGGGCGAGGGCGTCGGCGGCGTCGGCGGGCCGGGGCGTCTGCGCCAGGCCGAGGATGCGGGTGACCATGTGCCCCACCTGCGCCTTGTCGGCGCGGCCGTTGCCGGTGACGGCCGCCTTGACCTCCGACGGGGTGTGCATGGCCAGCGGGAGTCCGAGGCGGGCAGCCGCCAGCATGGGGACCGCGGAGGCCTGCGCCGTGCCCATGATCCCCCGGATGTTGGCCCGGGCGAAGACCCGCTCCACCGCCACCGCGTCGGGCGTCGTGCGGGCCAGCCACTCGTCCAGCTCGGTCTGCAGCGTCAGCAGCCGCTCCGCCGGGTCGTCGCCCACGGGCGTGCGCACGACGCCGACCTCGACCAGCCGTAGCCGGCGACCCGGCAGCCCCTCGACCACGCCGAGACCGCACCGGGTGAGACCCGGATCGACTCCGAGCACGCGCACGGGCTCACCTCCGGGCCGGTCGGTCATGTGGACAGATGTTCGCACTCGCGACGTTACCCGCGAGCGGCCCCGCCCGGGGCACCGACACGCTGAGAGGGGCGCCCGCGCGGGTGACGCGCCCTCCCCGCGGCGTCGCCCGCCCGCCGGAGGGCAGGGGCCGGACGGGGCGGCCGGAGGGGTCCGGGTGGTCAGTCCTCCTGGAGCTGGGCGAGGACCTCGTCGGAGATGTCGGCGTTGGAGTAGACGTTCTGGACGTCGTCGCAGTCCTCGAGGGCGTCGATGACCCGCATCACCTTGCGGGCGCCGTCCGCGTCGAGCGGCACCTCCATGCTCGGCACGAAGGTCGCCTCGGCCGAGTCGTAGTCGAGACCGGCCTCCTGCAGCGCGGTCCGCACCGCCACGACGTCACCGGCGTCGGAGAGGACCTCGAAGCTGTCGCCCAGGTCCTCGATCTCCTCCGCACCGGCCTCCAGCAGGACGTCGAGGAGCGCGTCCTCGCTCGTGGCGCCGCCCTCCTGCTCCTTGGGGACGACGACCTGGCCCTTGCGCTCGAAGAGGTAGGCGACCGAGCCGCTGTCGGCCATCGACCCGCCGTTGCGGGAGAGCGCGGTGCGGACCTCCATGACGGCCCGGTTCTTGTTGTCGGTCAGGCACTCGATGTAGAGCGCCACCCCGCCGGGTGCGTAGCCCTCGTAGACCAGCGCCTCGTAGCTCGCCCCTCCGGCCTCGGCACCGGAGCCGCGCTTGACCGCGCGGTCGATGTTGTCGTTGGGGACCGAGCTCTTCTTGGCCTTCTGGATGGCGTCGTAGAGCGTCGGGTTGCCGGCCGGGTCCCCTCCGCCCATCCGGGCAGCGACCTCGATGTTCTTGATGAGCTTGGCGAACAGCTTGCCGCGCTTGGCGTCGATCGCGGCCTTCTTGTGCTTGGTCGTCGCCCACTTGGAGTGACCCGACATCTGCGTCTCCTGCTTCCCTCGTCCGGCTCGGAACTCAGCGCCCGATGCTACCTGCCGGGGGCACCGTCCCCGGTGCCCGACCGGCCTGCGCCTCGCGGCACATCCGCACGAACAGCTCGTGGACCCGGTGGTCGCCGCCGACCTCGGGGTGGAAGGAGGTCGCCAGCAGCCGCCCCTGCCGGACCGCCACGGGGTGTCCCTCGACGCGGGCGAGCACCTCGACGTCCGGGCCGGTCCGCTCCACCCAGGGCGCCCGGATGAAGACGGCCCGCACCGGACGGGTGGGGTCCGTCAGGCCGGCCACCTCCAGGTCCGTCTCGAAGGACTCGACCTGACGGCCGAAGGCGTTGCGGCGCACCGTCATGTCGATGCCGCCGAAGGACTGCTGCTCCCGGTGCCCGTCCAGGATCTCCTGCGCCAGCTGGATCATCCCGGCGCAGGACCCGTAGACGGGAAGTCCCTCCGCGATCAGCCGACGGATGGGCTCGTGCAGCCCGAACACCCTGGCCAGCCGGTCGATGGTGGTCGACTCACCGCCCGGCACCACGAGCCCGGCCAGGCCCTCCAGCTCGGCCGGCCGCCGCACCCGCCGGGGCTCGGCCCCCGCGGCGCGTAGGGCCGCCTCGTGCTCGCGGACGTCGCCCTGGACGGCCAGGACACCGATGAGCGGCGCGCTCACCGGGGCGCCCCGTCGCCGCCCGGTCTCACCACCCGCGCTCGGCGAGGCGGTGGGGCTGGGCGATCTCGTCCACGTTGATGCCCACCATGGCCTCGCCCAGCCCGCGGGAGACCTCGGCGATGGTGTCGGGGTCGTCGTGGAAGGTCGTCGCCTTGACGATCGCGGCCGCGCGCTGCGCCGGGTTGCCGGACTTGAAGATGCCCGACCCGACGAACACCCCCTCCGCGCCCAGCTGCATCATCATGGCCGCGTCGGCGGGCGTGGCGATCCCTCCGGCGGTGAAGAGCACCACCGGCAGCTTGCCCGCCCGGGCGACCTCCTTGACCAGGTCGTAGGGCGCCTGCAGCTCCTTGGCCGCGACGTAGAGCTCGTCCTCGGCCATCCCCTGGAGGCGGCGCATCTCCGCCCGGATGGTGCGCATGTGGGTGGTGGCGTTCGAGACATCGCCGGTGCCCGCCTCCCCCTTGGACCGGATCATGGCGGCACCCTCGGTGATGCGGCGCAGCGCCTCACCCAGGTTGGTCGCGCCGCACACGAAGGGCACGGTGAAGGCCCACTTGTCGATGTGGTTGGCGTAGTCGGCCGGGGTGAGCACCTCCGACTCGTCCACGTAGTCCACGCCCAGGCTCTGCAGGACCTGCGCCTCGACGAAGTGACCGATCCGGGCCTTGGCCATGACCGGGATGGAGACGGCCTCGATGATCCCGTCGATCATGTCCGGGTCGCTCATCCGGGAGACCCCGCCCTGGGCCCGGATGTCGGCGGGCACCCGCTCCAGGGCCATGACGGCCACCGCGCCGGCGTCCTCGGCGATCTTGGCCTGGTCGGGGGTGACGACATCCATGATCACGCCGCCCTTGAGCATGTCGGCCATGCCGCGCTTGACGCGGGTCGTGCCGGTGGCGTGGTCGGTCTGCGTGGGCTCGCTCATGCGGGTCTCTCTTCGGGGGGAGGGTATGAGGCGGACGCTGCGGGGGGAGGCCAAGGCGTCGCACCGGCCATTCTACGACCTCGCTCGTGGCCTCCGACCGCGGTGCCGGGACGACCCCGGGCACCGTGCAGGACCGGTCGGGCTACTCCTGCGGCCAGGCCGCCACGAGCTGGCGTCGGACGTCGTCGAGGAGCTGGGGAAGGGCCTTGGTGCGGCCCACGATCGGCAGGAAGTTGGCGTCACCGCCCCAGCGCGGGACGACGTGCTGGTGCAGGTGGGCCGCGACCCCGGCCCCGGCGACCTCGCCCTGGTTCATCCCCAGGTTGAAGCCGTGAGGGCCGCTGGCCGCCTGCACGGCGCGCATGGCGGACTTGGTCAGCCGGGTGAACTCCTCGGTCTCCTCCTCCGTGAGGTCTAGGTAGAGCGGGACGTGCCGGTAGGGGCAGATGAGCAGGTGGCCGGGGTTGTAGGGGAAGAGGTTGAGCACGACGTAGCAGGAGACGCCGCGGTGCACGATGAGGCCCTCGGCGTCCTCCTTCCCGGGCGCCGCGCAGAAGGGGCATCCCTGCCCTGCCGACTCGCTGGGCCGCTCCCCCCTCACGTAGGCCATCCGGTGAGGCGTCCACAGCCGCTCGAACCCGTCGGGGGAACCAGCCAGGTCAGCGGCGTCCTCGGTCATGGGGCCGATCCTAGACGGGAACACCCGCGCCGCCGGGTCGGTTGCCGCACCCATGAACGAGGATCTGCACGTCCTGGCCGACGGAGCCGCCGACGAGGCCCGGCCCCCGGCCTACCTGCCGAGCGGCAGAGCGGTGTCGCCCGGCAGCTGGCGGACATCGACCGGGCCGGCACCACCGACGCCGCCCAGATCCAGGGGCGGCCGATCGTGGTGGTGACGATGCGGGGCGCCCGCAGCGGGATGCTCCGGCGCGTCCCCCTCATGCGGGTCGAGCACGAGGGCAGCTACCTCGCCGTCGCGAGCAAGGGTGGCGCCCCGGAGCACCCGCACTGGTTCCACAACGTGGTGGCCCACCCCGACGTCCTGGTCCAGGATGGCTCCCGCCAGCACCCCCTGCGTGCCCGGCTCCTCCAGGACGGTCCCGAGCGCGACACCTGGTGGGAGCGCGCCGTGGCGGCGTTCCCGCCGTACGCCGACTACCAGGCGGGTACCACGCGGCAGATCCCGCTCTTCCTGCTGGCTCCGCCCCGCGGGCCCCACACGGGCCGGCGCGACCACGGCGACGGCTGACGCGCCGGCGCCTCAGGGGCTGGTCGGCAGACTGACGCGCCGGAGCGGCAGGACGTCCGCGCGGGCCCCGTCCAGGACGGCGGTCGGCAGCCGGACGTCGTGCGCCACCTCCACCGCCGGGTAGCCCTCCCGCCGGGCCCAGGAGACGATCCCCCGGACCAGGGCCAGGGTCACCGCCTCCGCCCGGGGCTCCTCCTCGACCAGGGCCTCGAGCAGGACCAGCTCGGGGGTCCCGGGTCCCACGCGGGGCAGGAGCGGCACGCGGCAGATCGTCATCCCCACGTGCTCCCCGTCCGCCTCCGCGACCCAGGCCGGCAGGTCGAGGGACCGCTGCTGCCAGGACCGGGCGAAGGCCTGGACGTGCGAGGGGCCGCCGGGCCGGGCTGCGGGTGTCCGGCCACGACGGCGCAGGGACTGCAGGTGCAGGGCGCCCAGCAGGAGAGCCTCGTCGTCGGGCACGGTCCGCACGCGCACCGCGGCGGCCGACTCACCCAGCGACGGCATACCCCTGGCCCTCCGACACGCGGCCCGCCCGCTCAGACCTGCACGCGGCTGCGCACGGCGGCGGTGATCTCCGCGACCGCATCCGCGACCGGCACGCCGTTCTTCTGCGAGCCGTCCCGGTAGCGGAAGGACACCGCGCCGGCCTCGCGGTCCTCGCCCCCGGCGATGAGGATGAAGGGGGCCTTGCTCCTGCTGGCGTTGCGGATCTTCTTCGGGAAACGGTCGTCGGAGAGGTCCAGCTCCACGCGGATGCCCTCGGCCCGCAGCTGCCCCTCGACGTCGCGCAGGTAGTCGTCGAAGTCCTCGGCGACCGGGACCCCGACCACCTGCACGGGGGCCAGCCAGGGCGGGAACATGCCGGCGTAGTGCTCGATGAGCACCCCCATGAACCGCTCGATGGCACCGAACTTGGCCGAGTGGATCATCACCGGCTGCTGGCGCGAGCCGTCCGCGGCGGAGTACTCGAGCCCGAAGCGCTCGGGCTGGTTGAAGTCGTACTGGATGGTCGACATCTGCCAGCTACGCCCGATCGCGTCGCGGGCCTGGACGGAGATCTTCGGGCCGTAGTAGGCCGCACCCCCCGGGTCCGCGACGAGCTCGATGCCGGACTCGACGGCGACCTGCTCCAGCACGGCCGTCGCCTCCGCCCACTGCTCGTCGGAGCCGATGAACTTGTCCTTCTTCTCCCCGGTCTCGTCCCGGGTCGACAGCTCCAGGTAGTAGTCGTCCAGGCCGAAGTCGCGCAGCAGCCCCAGGACGAAGTCCAGCAGGTGCTTGATCTCCCCGGGTGCCTGCTCCTTGGTGACGTAGGAGTGGCTGTCGTCCTGGGTGATCATCCGCACGCGGGTCAGCCCCTGCAGCACGCCGGACTTCTCGTTGCGGTAGACCGTGCCGAACTCGAAGTAGCGCAGCGGGAGGTCCCGGTAGGACCGCTGCTGGGACCGGTAGATGAGGTTGTGCATCGGGCAGTTCATCGCCTTGATGCGGTAGGCCTGACCGTCGTCGTCCAGCGGCGGCATCATGCCGTCGGCGTAGTAGGGCAGGTGCCCGGAGGTGTGGAACAGCCCCTCCTTGGACAGGTGCGGGGTGGTGACGTAGGAGAAGCCGGCTTTCACGTGCGCCTGCCAGACGTAGTCCTCCATGGTGCGCCGCAGAATCGCGCCCTTGGGGTGGAACACCGGCAGGCCGGGGCCGACCTCCTCCGGGAAGGAGAAGAGATCCATCTCCGCCCCGAGCCTGCGGTGGTCGCGGCGCTCGGCCTCGGCGAGCCGCTCGAGGTAGGCCTTGAGGTCGTCCTTCGTCGCCCACGCGGTGCCGTAGATCCGCTGCAGCTGCGGGTTCTTCTCCGAGCCGCGCCAGTAGGCGGCCGCGCTGCGCATGAGCTTGAAGCCGTTGGCGATGAGCTTGGTCGTCGGCACGTGCGGGCCGCGGCACAGGTCGCCCCAGACGACCTCACCGGTCCGGTCGAGGTTGTCGTAGATGGTCAGCTGGGAGCCGCCGACCTCCACGCTCGCGCCCTCCGCCGCATCGTCGGCGGCACCGCCCTTGAGGCCGATGAGCTCCAGCTTGTAGGGCTCGTCGGCCAGCTCCTGCCGCGCCTGCTCGTCGGAGACCTCGCGCCGGGCGAAGGTCTGCCCGCTGTTGATGATCTTCTGCATCGAGCGCTCGAGCGCCTTGAGGTCGTCCGGGGTGAACGGCTCGGCGACGTCGAAGTCGTAGTAGAAGCCGTCGCGGATCGGCGGGCCGATCCCGAGCTTCGCCTCCGGGAAGGCCTGCTGCACGGCCTGCGCGAGCACGTGGGCGCAGGAGTGGCGCAGCACGGCCAGCCCCTCGTCCTCGGTGACCAGGACCGGCTCCAAGACGTCACCGTCCTGGAGCACGTGGGCCAGGTCGCGCAGCTCGCCGGCCACGCGCGCCACGACGACCTGACGGTCGTCGGCGAAGAGGTCACCCGCGGTGGTGCCCTGCTCCACCGTGCGCTCGCTCCCTGCGACGACGACACTGACGGGGATCTGGCTGGGCACGGGTGCGCTCCTCGGTGGTGGGCGGGTGGGGCGGTGCACCGGCGGGTCGGGCCGCGCCGGTGCCCTGCAAACCCTACCGCCAGCGCCACGGCACACCCGCACGGTTATCGTCGCCCGGTGGGACACGTCGAGGACCGGGAGCCCCCGGACGGGATCGTCAAGCACTTCACGGTGGCGGTCTTCGTCGTCAGCGCCGGCCACGTGCTGCTGCACCCCCACCCGAAGGTCGGTCTGTGGCTCCCGCCCGGCGGCCACATCGAGCCGCACGAGCTGCCCGACGACGCGGCGACGCGGGAGACGACGGAGGAGACGGGACTGACGGTGCGCCTGGTCGGTGCCGCGGGCATCGAGCACGACGCCCCGGGCTCACCCCGCCAGCTGCTCCGGCCGGAGGGCGTCCAGGTGGAGGACATCTCCCCCGGGCACCAGCACATCGACCTCATCTACTTCGCGGTGCCGGACCCGGACGTCCCGCTCCCGAGGGTCCAGGAGGACGAGGGTATGCGGTGGGTCGACCGGTCCGCCCTGGGGGCGCTGCCGGTCACGGCCGAGGTCGCGCAGTGGGTCGACCTGGCGCTCCGGGAGGTCCCGCGGCGGCTGGGCACGGCCGCCCGCTGAGCGCACCGGGTCGGTGGGTGCCCGCGGTTAGGGTGAGCCGCATGCAGGGTGCACCGGCGGGCGTGGACGGGCCGGCGGCCGGGGCGCCGTCGCCCTCCCGGGCGTCGTCGCCCTCCCGTGCGCTGTCCCCCTCCCGGGCCGCGGACTTCATGCAGTGCCCGATGCTCTACCGCTTCCGGGTCGTCGACCAGCTCCCGGAGCCCGTCAGCGCCGCCGCGGCGCGCGGGACCCTGGTCCACGCCGTCCTCGAGCACCTCTTCGACCTGCCGGCCGCCGAGCGCACCCCGGAGGCCGCCCTGTCCCTCGTCCCCTCCGAGTGGGCCCGCCTGCTGGACGAGCGACCGGAGCTGTCACAGCTGGACGAGGAGCTGCCCGGCGAGGAGACGAGCCACCTGCTGCGGCGCTGGTTCGACCTGGAGGACCCCACCGGCCTGGAGCCCGCGGAGCGGGAGCTCTACGTCGAGGCCGATCTGGGCGACCTCGTCATCCGGGGCTACGTCGACCGGCTCGACGCCGCGCCGGACGGTCGGCTCCGGGTCGTCGACTACAAGACCGGTCGGGCCCCCTCTGAGGCCTTCGAGGGACGGGCCCTGTTCCAGCTCAAGTTCTACGCCCTGGCCCTGTGGCGCAGCACCGGCGTCCTGCCGAGCCGTCTCCAGCTGGTCTACCCCCGCGACCGCACCGTGCTGTGGATCGACCCGACCGAGGCCGAGCTGCTGGCCACCGAGCGCAAGGTGCGGGCCCTGTGGTCAGCGATCGAGGACGTGGCCACACAGGGCTCGTGGCGCCCCCGCCGGGGGCCGGCGTGCTCCTGGTGCGCGCACCGGGCCCTCTGCCCGGCGTGGGGCGGCACTCCTCCACCGCTGCCTCCGTACGCGCGGGCCCGCGCCCTGGACCCCCGCGCCGCGGGACTCACCGGCCCGCGGGCCGAGGACACGGAGTAGCCGCCGGGCGCGCCTACCCGGAGTCGTCGCGACGCCGGAGGTAGCGCTCGAACTCCTTGGCGATCGCGTCGCCCGAGGCCTCCGGCAGGTCGGCCGTGTCCTGGGCCTCCTCCAGCTGGCGGACGTAGTCGGCGACCTCCTCGTCGCTCGCCGCGAGCTCGTCCACCCCCCGCTCCCAGGCCCGGGCCGCCTCCTGGATCGCGCTGTCGTCCAGGACGCAGTCGAGCAGCTCCTCGATCTGGCCGAGCAGCGCCAGCGACGCCTTCGGGGAGGGCGCACCCCCGGCGTAGTGCGGGACGGCCGCCCAGCAGGAGAGCGCCGGCAGCTCGTGCTGCCGGGCCTCCTCGGTGAGCACGCCCACGATGCCGGTGGGCCCCTCGTAGCTGCTGCGCTCGACGTCCTCGCCGCTGGCGAGCAGGCTGTCGTCCTCGGTCGTGAGGCTCACCGGGATGGGCCGCGTGTGGGGCACGTCCGCGAGCAGACCCCCCAGCACCACCACCAGCTCGGACCCCTGGTCCAGCAGGTAGGACAGCAGGTCGAGGGCGAAGGTGCGCCACCGCACCGACGGCTCGATGCCGTGGACGAGGAGCACGTCGCGGCCGACCGGGGTGTCGCGGGCCAGCAGCACCCGGGTCGTGGGCCAGCGCACGGTCCGCCGACCGTCGACGTTGACGACCTGGGGACGGTTGACCTGGAAGTCGTAGTAGTCCTCCGGGTCGACGGCGGCCACGACCTCGGCCTTCCACATCGTCGCGAGATGCTTGACCACGGCCGAGGCGCACTCCCCGGCGTCGTTCCACCCCTCGAAGGCGGCGATGACGATCGGGTCCCTCAGCTCACCGACGTCCTGCAGCTCGATCATGGGCACCTTCCGAACGCTCGACGAGGGCCGGGGCCAACCAGCCTCCGACCACCCTAATCTCCTCGGGCGGCTAGCGTGGTCGCCCGTGACACCTCCCCCGCCCGCCCTGCCCGCAGCCGTCCTGTGGGACATGGACGGCACCATCATCGACACCGAGCCCTACTGGATCGCCGAGGAGCACCTGCTCGTCGAGGCCGCCGGAGGGGTGTGGTCGGAGGCCGACGCGCACGACCTGGTCGGCCAGGACCTGCTGCACTCCGCGAGGATCATCCTGGAGCGCACGCCGGTCACGGGCACCCCCGAGGACGTGGTGCACCGGCTGCTCCACGCCGTCGCGCGCCGCACGCGCGAGCGCCTCCCCTGGCGTCCGGGGGCGCGCGAGCTGCTGGCCGAGCTCGGGGACCGGGGGGTCCCCTGCGCGCTGGTGACCATGTCCTGGACGACCCTCGCGGAGGTGCTGGTCGACCGGCTGCCGGAGGGCACGTTCGCCGCGGTCGTCACCGGTGAGCAGGTCGCTCACGGCAAGCCGCACCCCGAGCCCTACCTGGAGGCCGCGCGCCGGCTGGGGGTGGACCCCGCGGCGTGCGTGGCGCTCGAGGACTCCCCCACCGGGGCGGCGTCCGCGACGGCTGCCGGGGTGCCCACCCTGGTGGTCCCCCACGTCGTGGCGGTCCCGGAGATGGCGGGGGCCGTGCACGTCGCGAGCCTGGCCGGCGTGGGCGCCGAGGACCTGCTCCGGCTGGTGCGGGCTGCCGGCCCGGCGCCCAGCGCCTGACGCGCGGCGCTCAGAGCCTGACGCCGAGGAGGGCGTCGACCGCAGGGGGGACCACACCCCCGTGACCGCCCGCCTGCAGCGCCGTGCGGGCCCACGCGTCGACCACCTCGAGGGCGGCGGGGGCGTCCAGGTCCTCGGCGAGGAGGCCGCGCACCTCGGTCACGACGGCCTCGTCCCCCACCCCGGCGCCCTCGCCGAGGGCGGCGGCGGAACGCCATACCTCCAGCCGCTCCTGGGCACGGTGCAGCAGCCCGTCGGTCCACTCCCAGGCGCTCCGGTAGTGCTGGGCGAGCAGCACCAGGCGCACGGCCATGGGGTCCGCACCGGCAGCGCGCAGCCGGGAGACGAGCACGAGGTTGCCCCTCGACTTGCTCATCTTCTCCCCGTCCAGGCCGACCATCGCCTGGTGGACGTAGGCGCGGGCGAACTGGCGTCCGCCGGTCATGGCGGCCGTCTCGACGGAGGTCATCTCGTGGTGCGGGAAGATGAGGTCGCTGCCCCCGCCCTGCACGTCCAGGCCGACCCCGAGGTAGCGCTGCGCGATCGTCGAGCACTCGATGTGCCAGCCCGGCCGACCACGGCCCAGGGTCTCCCCGTCCCAGTGCGGCTCCCCCACCCGTCCCGCGCGCCACAGCAGCGGGTCCAGCGGGTCGCGCTTGCCCACGCGCTCGGGGTCACCGCCACGCTCGGCGCTGACCGCCATCATCTCCTCCCGGGTCCACCCGCTCACGTGGCCGAAGGTGTCCTGGGTCGCGAGGTCGAGGTAGAGGTCGACGCGCCCGGCACCCTCGACGGTGCGCTCCTCCTCCGGGACGGGCACGGGGTATGCGACGCCGGTGCCCAGCAGCTGCCGGACGGCGGCGACGTCGTCGGGGATCCCCTCGACCGCGCCGACGTAGTGGTCCGGGGGCAGCACCCGCAGGGCCTCCATGTCGGAGAAGAACAGGTCGATCTCCCGACGCGCCAGCTCCTCCCAGGGCACACCGTCGCGTTCGGCCCGCTCCAGGAGCGGCTCGTCCACGTCGGTGACGTTCTGGACGTAGGTCACGTCGTAACCCGCGTCGCGCCAGACGCGGTGGAGCAGGTCGAAGGTGACGTAGGTCGCGGCGTGGCCCATGTGGGTGGCGTCGTAGGGCGTGATGCCGCAGACGTACAGCCGGGCGGTGCCGTCCGCGCTCCCCACCGGGACCACCTCTCCACGGGCCGTGTCGTGCACGCGGACCGGGTGACCGGGGTGCGACGACGGGACGGGAGGGACGGGGACGGCGGACCAGGACTTCACAGCGGGAGCCTAACCGCCGCCCGACCCTGCCCCGGCGCGACCCCGGGCTGCGCCGGACCGGCGGGCGGGGGCTCTCACCACAGGGGCCAGGGCAGGGGGTACCGGTCCTGCGGCGGGGCGGGAAAGGTCCGGCTCGCGAGCAGGCCGGCGACCCGGGCACCCAGCGCCTCCCGCTCCTGCGGGTGGAGCAGGGGCTCCAGGCCGGCTCCGCCGCCGGCCGCCAGGGCATCGGCGAGCCGCTCCAGCGCGTCGACCTCGGGCGGGGCCAGCGGTGCCCCGGCCCAGCCCCACAGCACCGTCCGCAGCTTGTCCTGCACGTGCAGGCACAGCCCGTGGTCGAAGCCGCGCAACCGTCCGAGGGGGTCGAGGGTGAGGTGCGCCGCCTTGCGGTCGGCGTTGTTGAGGACGACGTCGAGCACCGCCATCAGCCGCAGCCGAGGGTCGTCGGCGTGCGCGACCACGACCTCCTCACCCTCCTCGGTCCGGGCGTCCACCACGGGGAGCCACCGCTCGTCCAGACCGGTGGCCGGCAGGATCTCGACGAGCCCGCCGGCGGGGTCCGCGAGGCGCTCGGGGGTCTGGTCGACCCACCACTGCACCGAGCCCGGACCCAGCGGTCCGTCCCGCAGGACCGTGGGCGGCACCAGATCCAGACCGGCGGCCGCGGAGACGAGGTAGGAGGCGACCTCCCGGGAGGCCAGGGTGCCGTGCGGGAAGTCCGCCAGCGGGCGCTCCCCCCGGCGGGGCTTGTAGACGGCGCGATGGCCCGTGAGGTCCCCCGCCGCGTCGTGCAGCTCCACGAGCAGCGTCAGGTTGGAGGCGGCGGTCAGCACGCCCACGGGCTCGAGGCGGGCTCCGGTGAGGATCTCGACGGCATCGTCGTCGGTCAGCTCCGGCGTGCGGACCGGCAGGTCGTCACCGGCCCCGGTCGACCCCGCGGCCACCCCGTCCGCCACGTCAGCGACGGTAGCCGTTGGCCCGGGGGCAGATGTGCCCCGAGGGGTCCAGCGGCTGCCCGCAGAACGGGCAGGAGGGCCGGCCGCCCTCGAGCGAGCTCGCGCAGCGGGAGGCGAAGGCGCGGGCGGGGCCGGGGGCCAGGACCACCCGCAGCGACTGGGGAGGCATGCCCGACCAGGGGAACTCCGCGTCGTCGTCCGGCTCGAGCTCCAGCAGGTCGCTCGCCTCCGGCCGGTCGAAGGCCTCGATCACGACGCGCCGCCGCTCACCCTCCCACGCGACCGACAGCCGCTGCACCCGGAAGTCGTCCTCGATGGGGGTGTCGAGGGGGGCGGTGTCGGCATACCTCTCCCCGCTCCCGGACGACCCCTCCTCCCCCCCGACCTCGTCGAGCAGCTCGGCGAGGGACTCACCGAGCAGCCGCACCTGCTCCTTCTCCAGGGACACGCTCACCACCCGGCCGCCCCCGCCGGCCTGCAGGAAGAACGTCCGCTGACCTGGGGGGCCGACGCTGCCGGCGACGCACCGCTCCGGCGGGTCGAAGACGTGCTGGACCATGGGGGTCAGCCTACGTCCCCGCCGGCGGGAGGCCCGCTCCCCCGCCGACGTCCGCATCGCCGTTGGCCCCCTCGCGGACGAGGGAGGCCACCAGGCCGGAGAGGTCCACCGGGTCGGTGCCGGTGTCGTTGGTCCGCAGGACGAAGGGACGACCCGGTGTCCGGTGCACGATGCTCACCGAGGCCGGGTCCACGACGATGCGCTGGAAATGGTCCAGCGGGGTCGCGAGGGCGTCGGCGAGCACCGCCTTGATGACGTCCCCGTGGCTGACCGCCACCCACACCGCGCCCGGCCCGTGCTCCTGCTCCAGCCGGGCGTCCCACGCGCGGACAGCAGCCACCGCGCGCTCCTGCATGGCCGACATCGCCTCGTGCTCGAAGCTGGGGCTGGCCGGGAAGGTGACGCGCGAGGGGGCGTCCTGCACGGTCCGCCAGAGGGGCTCCTTGGCCAGCTCCGCGAGCGGGCGCCCGGTCCAGGCGCCGTACCGGGCCTCCCCCAGCCCCGGCTCGGTGGACCGGGAGACCTCATGCCCGGCGGGCTGCGCCGCGCTGATGGCCGCCGCCGTCTCCTGGCAGCGTTGCAGCGGGCTTGCGACGACGGCCACCAGCCCGGTGGCGGCCAGCCGCTCCCCGACCCGCTGGGCCTGGTCCCTCCCGGTGTCGTCCAGCCCCACCCCGGGGGTCCACCCGGCCAGGGTGCCGTCGGCGTTGGAGCGCGTGCGTCCGTGCCTGACCAGCAGGCAGATCGCCATCAGCCGGCGGCCCCGTCGTCGCCGAGCCGGGAGTGCGCCTCCACGGCCGCCTCCAGGGCCGCCACCCGGGCGTCGAGGTCGGCACCCCAGGGGGCCACGGAGATCGTGCTCATCCCGGCGTCCCGGTAGCGGCGCATCCGCTCGGTGATGCGGTCCACGTCGCCCAGCAGCGAGGTGTCGTCGACGAACTGGGGCGGCAGGGCCGCCGCGGCGCCCCGGTGGTCCTTGGCGAGGTAGAGCTCCTGCACCCGCTCGGCCTCCCGCTCGTAGCCCATGCGGCACGCGAGCTGGTTGTAGAAGTTGTGCTCCCGGCTGCCCATGCCGCCGACGTAGAGCGCGGCGTACGGGCTGACGGTCCGGGCGCACGCCTCGAGGTCCTCCCCCACGGCCAGGGCCACCGTCCCGTCCAGCTCGAACGGCCGGGGCGGAGGGGTATGCCGTCTGGCCAGGCCGGCGTCCAGGTGCGCCTTCTGCTCGGCGATGAAGTCGGGTGCGACGAAGACACCGAGCCACCCGTCGGCGATCTCCCCCGCCAGCTCGAGGTTGCGGGGGCCGACGGCCGCCAGGTAGAGCGGGATGTCGGGACGGTGGGTGTGCGTCAGGCGCAGGGCCTTGCCGGGTCCGTCCGGCAGCGGCAGGGTGAAGAACTCCCCGTCGTAGGCCACCGGCCGGCGCTCCAGGGCGGTGCGCACGATGTCGACGTACTCCCGGGTGCGTGCCAGCGGCTTGCGGAAGCGCACGCCGTGCCACCCCTCGGACACCTGCGGCCCGCTCACGCCCAGCCCGAGGCGGAAGCGGCCACCGGACAGGCTGTCCAGGCTCACGCTCGCCATCGCGGTGGCGGCCGGGGTGCGTGCGGGGATCTGGAGCACGCCGGCGCCCAGCCCGATCCGGCGGGTCCGCGCGGCGAGGTAGGACAGGATGCTCACGGCGTCCGGGCCGTAGGCCTCGGCCACCCAGACCACGTCGACGCCCAGCGCGTCGGCCCGCTCCACCAGGGCGATGTTCTCCTCGTCGCGGCCCTGCCCCCAGAAGCCGCAGCTCAGTCCCAGACGCACCGGTCAGCCCCGGGGGTCCGTGTCGACGTCGTACTCCTCGTCGTCCAGCCCCTGGTAGGTCTGGTCGTCGTCCTCCTCGTCGTCGTCGTCGAAGGTGTCGTCACCCTCGTCGTCGTCGTCACCGCACCGTCGTCATCATCGTCACCGTCGTCGTCGCCCTCGTCGTCGTCCTCGTCACCCTCGTCCTCGAAGTCGTCGTCGTCCTCGTCGGCGGCGAGGTCCTCGTCGAAGAGCACCAGGGGGGTGACCTCGCGGTAGGCGTCGTGCAGGGCGTCCTCGTAGGCGGTGAACGCCTCGGCGACCCGCTCGTAGGCCGCCACCACGGAGGGGTCGTCCTTGCCCCGGCGGACCGCGGCCGTCTCCAGGTGCGTCTCGAGCGCGGCGACGAAGACGGACAGGGCGGAACGAGGGTCGGCGGTCATGGGTCAGACGGTAGCGAAGATCGGCGTGGCGTGGGGCTCGGTGCACGCGCCCCCGGGCGTCCTGCCTATGCTGGCGCCACCATGGTGGAGTACGAGTTCCGGGAGCTCACCTTCGGTCGGGACACCGGCCGCGCGGAGGTGCGGCAGGCCCTGACCGAGCACGCCGAGTACGGCAGCTGGGAGCTCTTCCGCGTCCGGGTATTCTGGGGCGGCGTCCGCAAGGTCGTGCTGCGGCGCAGGATCATCCGGGTGCGCCGCACCGCCTGAGCCCGCTCAGCAGTCCGCGATGAGCTGGGCCAGCACCCGGGTCCCGAAGCGGATCGCGTCGACGGGCACCCGCTCGTCGACGCCGTGGAACATCCCCACGAAGTCGAGGTCCTCCGGCAGCCGCAGCGGGGCGAAGCCGTAGCCCGTGATCCCCAGCCGCGACAGGTGCTTGTTGTCGGTGCCGCCGGACAGGCAGTACGGCAGCACGTGGGCGCCCGGGTCCTCCTTGAGCAGCGCCCGCTTCATCGAGTCCACGAGCTCACCGCTGGTCGGCGCCTCGAGCGCGACGTCCAGGTGCTCGATCTCGACCTCCACGTGCTCCCCCGCCAGCTCGCGCACGGTGGCCAGGAGGTCCTCCTCGTGGCCCGGGAGGAAGCGGCAGTCCAGGGAGGCCGACGCGGTCTGCGGGATGACGTTCATCTTGTAGCCCGAGCGCAGCATGGAGAAGTTGGAGGTGTCCCGCAGCGTCCCCTCGACGAAGCGCCGCGCGCCGCCCAGCCGACCCAGCAGGTCCTCGACGGACTCCTCGTCCCACGGCTCGCCCGTGATCCCGGCGACCCCGTCGAAGAGCTCGCGGACGGAGGCGATGTAGGTGCGAGGCCAGTCGTGGGCGTCGATCCGGGCGATGGCCTCGGCCAGCCGCACGATGGCGTTCTGCGGGTTCGGCACCGAGCCGTGCCCGGCCCGCCCGCGGGCGTGGAGCCGCAACCAGGCGATGCCCTTCTCGGCCGTCTGCAGCAGGTAGGCACGGGTCGGTGCCCCCGTGGCATGGTCGGGCAGGGTGACGGAGAAGCCGCCGACCTCGCTGATCGCCTCGGTGCACCCCTCGAAGAGCTCCGGGCGCGTGGCCACGACGTGACCGGCCCCCTTCAGACCCCCCGCCTCCTCGTCGGCGAAGAAGGCCCAGACGATGTCGCGAGGGGGCTTCTCGCCCGAGCGGGCGACCTGGCGCAGCGTCGCCAGGAGCATCGCCACCATGTCCTTCATGTCGACCGCGCCACGGCCCCAGATCATCCCGTCCTTGATCTCGGCGCCGAAGGGGTCGACCGACCAGTCCGCGGCCTCGGCCGGCACGACGTCCAGGTGCCCGTGCAGCACCAGCCCGGGCCGGGAGCGGTCCCGGCCCTCGGTGCGGACGACGACGCTGGCCCGGCCCGGGTCGGACTCGATGAGCTCCGGCTCCAGGCCCACCTCCTGCAGCAGCCCCACGACGTACTCGGCCGCCGCCCGCTCCCCGGGGCCGCTCCCGTCCCCGTAGTTGCTGGTGTCGATGCGGATCAGCTCCTGGCAGATCCGGACCGCCTCCTCCTCGGCGGTCGTGGACATGATCAGCTCGGCGTCGGTGCTCATGACGCCAGGGTATGCCGGGGGCCGTCCCCGGGTCCCGTCGCCGGGGGCCGGGCCCGGGTGGTCGAGGGTCGGGGCCGGCGGCCCGGCAGGGTGCGACGCTAGTCGCGCTCCTCGGCGAAGAGCTCCAGGTGGCGGCACTCCCGGCACCGGAAGGCGCGGACGAGGAACTTGTCGGCGCCCATGCTGGAGAAGCTGCCAAAGAGGCTGGTGTCGCGGGGTGCGCCGACCCAGCGGACGTAGCCCTTGGCACTCTCCCCGGTGTCGGCCAGATAGCCCTCGTGGAGCAGTCCCTCGCTGCCGCAGGCGGTGCACCGGGAGCGCGCCTGCTGCCACAGGTCGGCACCCCGGCCGCCGAGAGGCGTCATCCCCGGGGTGCCGAGGCCCGGGTCGGGCGACATCGGCCCGGGCGCGGGCGGCTGACTCACCCGGGCTCCTCGGCGAGCCTGGACTCCAGGCAGGCGACGAACTGGCCGAGCAGCTTGTCCGAGACCGACTGCATGACCCCGCGGCCGAACTGCGCCGGCTTGCCGGTGATCGACAGGTCGGTGACGACGTCGACCTTGGTGCCGCTCTCGTGGGGCGCCAGGTCGATCGTGGCCAGGGCGGTGGCGTTGCCGAGGCCGCGCAGGCCACGCCCCAGCCCCTCGATCTTGGCGTGGTGGGACCCGTCGTCGCGCTCGAGGAACCTGCCCTTGCCCTGGTAGGTCACCGCGATCGGACCGAGCTTGACCTTGACCTCCCCCTCGAACTTCTCCTCGTCGGCCGAGGTGACGGTCGCACCCGGGAAGCAGCCGCCGACCTGTTCCAGGTCGGTCAGCAACGCCCACGTGCGCGGCGGGTCGGCGGACACGGTGAACGAGTGGACCAACTCCATCCCCATCCCGGTCAGCCCCCCGCCGCGGCCAGCACGGCCCGTCGGGTGAGGACGCCGGCGACGTGCCGGCGGTAGTCCGCCTGCCCGTTGAGGTCCGACGGCGGGTCCGTGCCCTCCCCGACCTGAGCGCAGATCTCCGCGACGGCCTCCTCGGTGGCCGGCCGGCCGACCAGCGCCTGCTCGACCACGGTGGCGCGCAGCGGGGTCGAGCCCATGTTGGTCAGCCCGACCCTGGCCTCGGCGATGGTCCCGCCCTCGCTGCGGACCGCGGCGGCGACACCGACGATGGCCCACTGGTGGGAGACCCGGACGAACTTCTCGTAGTGGCTGCCCCATCCCGTGTGCTTGGGGATGGTCACCGCGGTGAGCAGCTCACCCTCGCCGACGGCCGTCTCGAAGAGGTCGACGAAGAACTCGGTGGCCGGCACCCGGCGGGGGCCGACGACCCCACGACCCTGGATCTCCATCACCGCGTCGAGGGCCAGCACCGGGGCACCCACGTCCCCGGCGGGATCGGCGTGGGCCAACGCGCCGCACACCGTCCCACGGTGGCGGATCTGCGGGTCCGCGACCGTCTCCACGGCCTGGTGCAGCAGTCGGAGGTGCTCCCTCACCAGGTCCGAGTCGAGCACGTCCTGGTAGGTGGCGCCGGCTCCGATCCGGATGGCGTCCCCCTCGTCGGTGATGCCCCTGAGCTCCTCCAGCCCCGAGATGTCGATGATGAGACCGGGGGCGTTGAGGCGCATCCTCAGGACCGGGAGGAGCGACTGGCCTCCGGCCATGATCTTGGCCTCGTCACCGTGCTCACCCAAGAGCTCGAGGGCCTCCTGGACGGACTGCGGTGCGGCGTAGTCGAACTGGGCGGGGATCACAGGACGCTCCCGTCGGTCGTGGTGGAGTGGTCGGCGACGCCGGACCCACCGGGTGGGTCCTGGTTGGGCGCGCCCTCGGCGAACCTGGGGTCGGCGGAGTCCTCGGTGGGGGTCGCACCGCCCTGCCCGCTGTCGTGGATGGCGCGCCAGACCCGTTCCGGGGTGCAGGGCATGGTGATGTCGTCGACGCCGAGGTGGCGGACCGCGTCGACGACCGCATTGACCACCGCGGGGGTCGAGGCGATGCACCCCGCCTCGCCGACACCCTTGGCACCCAGGTCGTTCGAGGTGGCCGGGGAGACGGTGCGGTCGGTGACGAAGCTGATCGTGTCGGCGCTGGTGGGGAGGGTGTAGTCGACGAAGGAACCGGTCACCAGCGTGCCCTGCTCGTCGTAGACCGCCTCCTCCCACAGCGCCTGGGCGATGCCCTGCACCAGGCCGCCGTGCACCTGTCCCTCCACGATCATCGGGTTCACGACGTTGCCCACGTCGTCGACGCAGACGTAGGACCGGATCTGGGAGGCTCCCGTCTCGGTGTCGATCTCGATGGCGCACAGGTGGGTGCCGTGCGGGAAGGAGAAGTTCACCGGGTCGAAGGTGGCGTCGGCGTCCAGGGTCGGCTCCATGCCGTCGGGCAGGTCGTGGGCGGCGAATACGGCCAGGGCCAGCTGGGCCAGGCCCACGCCCTCCTGCCCTCACCGGCGCCGCGGACCTGGAACTTCCCGTCGGTCCACTCCAGGTCGTCCGGGTTGGCCTCGAGCACGTGCGCCGCCAGCGGGCGGGCCTTCTCGATGACCTTCTGGGCGGCCTTCACGACCGCCTGGCCACCGACCACCAGCGAGCGCGAGCCGTAGGTGTCCAGGCCCTTGTGGCTGATCTGGGTGTCGCCGTGGAGCACCTCGATGTCCTCGAAGGGTACGCCCAGCTGGTCGGCGACGATCTGGCTCCACGCCGTCTCGTGACCCTGCCCGTGGGCGGAGGAACCGGTGATGACCTCGACCTTGCCGCTGGGCAGCATCCGGACGGAGGCGGTCTCCCAGCCGCCGGCACCGTAGCTGAGCGAACCGAGGACCCGGGAGGGTGCCAGGCCGCACATCTCGGTGAAGGTCGAGATGCCCAGGCCCAGCTGCACGCGGTCGCCGCTCTCGCGGCGCCGGGCCTGCTCGGCCCGCAGCTCGTCATACCCGAACAGCTCCTTGGCGCGCTCCGTGGCCGCCTCGTAGTTGCCGGAGTCGTACTCCAGGCCGCACACGGTGGTGAACGGGAACTCCTCGTGCCGGATCCAGTTCTGCTCACGGACCTCCAGCGGGTCCCGGCCGAGCTCGACCGCCAGCTCGTCCATGAGCCGCTCGATGGCGAAGGTCGCCTCCGGGCGGCCGGCGCCGCGGTAGGCGTCGGTCCACGTCTTGTTGGTGAAGACGTTGGTGCAGGAGAAGTGGTAGGCGGGGAACTTGTAGATGGAGTTGAACATGAAGGCGCCGAGGATCGGCACACCGGGCGTGACCAGGCCCAGGTACGCACCCATGTCGGCGAGCAGCTCGACCTTGAGGCCGGTCACGGTGCCGTCCTTGCGGGCGGCCAGCGTCAGCTTCTGCCACTGGTCGCGGCCGTGGTGGGCGGCCAGGAGCGACTCGCTGCGGGTCTCGGTCCACTTGCACGGCTTCCCGGTGTGCCGGGCCACGAGGAAGGTGATGATCTCCTCCGGCGTGACCTGCAGCTTGCCGCCGAAGCCGCCCCCCACGTCGGGGGCGATGACGCGGACCTTGTGCTCGGGCACCCCGAGGGTCAGCGCGAGCATGAGCCGCAGGATGTGCGGCACCTGCGTCGCCGAGGTCATGACGAACTGCTCGCCGGTGGGGTCGACCACCACGCTGCGCGGCTCCATGAAGGAGGGGATCAGGCGCTGCTGGCGGTACTCCCGCTCGATGACGATGCCGTCCTCCCGGGCGGCGATCGCCGCGTCGGCGCTCTCGCCGGTGCCCGCCTCCGCGGAGTCGAAGACCCAGGTGGCCGAGCGGTTGGTGCCCAGCTCGGGGTGGGCCAGCACGCCGTCCTGGTCCGCGGCCGCGGCACGCAGGTCCAGGGCTGCGGGCAGCTCCTCGTAGTCCACCTCCACCAGCTCGGCGGCGTCCCGGGCAGCGGCGGTCCGGGCGGCCACCACCGCGACGACCTCGCCGGAGAAGGCCACCCGGTCCACGGCGATGGCCGGGTGGGGCGGGACTTCTGGTCCTCGGTGATGGGCCAGGCGCAGGGCAGGCTGCCCTGCAGGTCCTTGACGTCCTCGCCGGTGATGACGGTCACGACGCCGTCGGACTCCCTGGCCGCGGTGGTGTCGATGCCGGTGATCCGGGCGTGGGCGTAGGGGCTGCGCACCATGGACAGGTGCAGCATGCCGGGGAGCACGAGGTTGTCCGTCCACCGCGTGCGGCCGGTGATCAGACGCTGGTCCTCCTTGCGGCGACGGTCGCGACCCACCTCCCTGGCGCTTCCTGACGCGTCCGGCCCGTTCTCGATGTCGGTGCGGTCCTCGACGATGTCCTCGACGGCCTCGGGGCTGACGGTCACGACTGCTCACCTCCCTTGCCGGCGCCGGCGGCCTGCAGGACCGCCTTGACGATGTTGTGGTAGCCGGTGCACCGGCACAGGTTGCCCTCCATGCCGACCCGGACCTCCTCCTCGGTGGGATGCGGCTTCTCCTGCAGCAGATCGGTGGCCTGCATGATCATGCCCGGCGTGCAGAAGCCGCACTGCAGGGCGTGACAGTCGCGGAAGGCCTCCTGGACGGGGCTGAGGCGCTCACCGTCCGCGATGCCCTCGATCGTGGTCACCTCGTGCCCGTCGGCCTGGACGGCCAGGACGTTGCAGGACTTCACGCTGCGTCCGTCCAGGTGCACAGTGCAGGCCCCGCAGCTGCTGGTGTCGCAGCCGACCACCGTCCCGGTCTTCCCCAGCTGTTCTCGCAGGTAGTGGACGAGCAGGGTGCGGGGCTCGACCTCGTCGGTGTAACTGGTGCCGTCGACCTTCACGGTGATCTTCGTCATGGCTCTCCTAGCCGCAGGGGTGGACGTCGTCGTCCTGCCCGATCCTGCCGTGACACAGGTTCCCACCGCAAGGGGTGAGGTCCGTCACGGCGGGTCGTGCCCGGCGAGGTCGGTCAGGCGTGCCCGGTGTGGATCGGCCCCTCCGTCACCGACAGCGGCTCGCCCCGTCCCCCCCACCGGTCCGCGATGATCTCGGCGGCGATGGAGACGGCCGTCTCCTCCGGCGTCCGGGCCCCGAGGTCGAGGCCCACGGGGCTGCGCAGGCGCGCGAGCTGCGCGTCGGTGAGGCCGGCCTCCCGCAACCGGGCGATCCGGTCCTCGTGGGTGCGCCGGGAGCCCATGGCCCCCACGTAGGCGAGGTCAGGGGCGTCCGGGCCCAGCAGCGTCGCCAGCAGGGGCACGTCGAACTTCGGGTCGTGGGTCAGGACGCACGCCACCGTCCGCGGGTCGAGCGCGTCCTCGGCGACCTGCTGCTGCACGTAGCGGTGCGGCCAGGACACGACGACCTCGTCCGCCTCGGGGAAGCGGCTCCGCGTGGCGAACACCGGCCGGGCGTCGCACACCGTCACGCGGTAGCCGAGGAAGGACCCGATCCTGGCGACGGCGGCGGCGAAGTCGATCGCGCCGAAGACCAGCATCCGCGGCCGCGGGGCGTAGCTGGCGACGAAGACCCTCATACCCTCGCCGCGCCGTTCGCCGGCGGGGCCGTACTCGATCGTCGCGGTGCGGCCTTGGGCGAGCATGCCGCGCGCGTCGTCCAGCACGGAGTGGTCGAGGCGGTCCGTCCCCAGGGTCCCCGCACTGGCGTGCTCCCCCTCGGGACGGACGACGAGATGGCGGCCGAGGTAGGCCGGGTCCGGGTGGGCGACCACGGTGGCGACCGCCACCGGACGACCCTCGGCGATGTCGGTGGCCACCTCCGCCAGCTCGGGGAAGTCCTGGCGGCTGACCCGCTCGACGAAGACGTCGAGGATGCCCCCGCACGTGAGCCCCACCCCCATGGCCTCGTCGTCGGAGACGCCATACCGTTGCAGCACAGGAGATCCGGAGGCGATCACCTGCTGGCCCAGCTCGTAGACCGCGCCCTCGACGCACCCGCCGCTCACCGACCCGACGGCCTCACCCTCCGCCCCGACCAGCATCGCGGCGCCGGGCTGGCGCGGCGCCGACCGCCAGGTGCCGACGACGGTGGCCAGGGCGACCTCGTCACCCTGCTGCCACCAGCCCAGCAGCTCCTCGAGCACCTCACGCATGGCACCAGCATGCCACCGCACAATGGGTCACCATCCTGCGGTCGGGAGGGTCAGCCGCGCGGTGGACTCCCCGCCGCGTGCTGGTCCACGACCGCCAGCATCTCCTCGAAGGCGGCCAGCGAGTGCCCGGCGACGAAGTCGTCGACGTGCGGGAGGCACGCCACGATCCCCGCCTGGACGGGCAGGTAGCCCGCCTTGCCGCGGTGGGGGTTGACCCACACCACCCGGTGCGCCAGGGATCGGAGACGTCTCACCTGCTCCCCCAGCTGCTCGGGGTCCTGCCGCTCCCAGCCGTCGCTGAGGACCACCACGACCGCCCCCCGGGCCATGCCGCGGCGCCCCCACCGCCGCAGGAAGACCCCGACCGCCTGCCCCAGGCGGGTGCCCCCGGACCAGTCGGGGACCACCTCACCCGCCGCGAGCAGGGCCCGGTCGGGGTCGCGCTCCCGCAGGGCACGGGTCACGTGCGTCAGACGCGTGCCGACCGTGAAGACCTCGGTGGTGCGCGGGGCGGCCTGGACCATCACGTGCGCGAGGCGCAGGAGGGCGTCGGCGTAGGCGCTCATCGAGCCGCTGACGTCCACGAGCAGGACGACCCGACGGGGGCGGACCGCCCGGCGCCGGTAGCGGATCCGCTCGGGCTCGCCGAGGTTGCGCAGGTGGGCCCGGACCGTCGCGCGACCGTCGACGGCCCCGGTGCGGGAGGGGGTGTGCCGCCGGGCGGGGCGGGTGGGCGGCCGCGGGGTGAGCGTGGCGAACTGGCGCCGTAGCGCGGCCCGGTCCGCCGGGGACAGGCCGGCCACGTCGCGGTGCCGCAGGACCTCCTCGGCCGAGGCCGCGGCGCGCAGGAGCTCGCCGGGGCCGGCATCCCCCTCCCCCTCGGGCAGCTCCTCCAGCGACGCCTGGACGGTCGAGGTCCGCGGCGTGTCCTGCCGCGCCACGCCGTGCATGGGACGACCGCCGAACCATCCCGCGAAGACGCGGTCGTAGGGCTCGACGTCGGCGGGTGACGCCGTGAGGGTGGCTCGCCCGGCCCAGTAGACGGCTCGCCGCTCGCCCAGCCCGGTGGCGGCGCAGGCCGACAGGAAGGTCCGCTCCCGGTCGGCCGTCACCGGCAGCCCCGCCGCGCGGCAGGCGCGCGCGAACCCCGCGAGGGTCTGCCCGACGTCCCAGCCGTCGACGGGGGCGGGGGAAGGGGCTGCGGTCACGGCATACCGTCGGTCAGCGTGTCAGCATCCGGTCCAGCGCGACCCGGACCCGCTCGGTGTCGTCGCGGTCCTTGACCGCGGCGCCGAGGGTGGCCGCGGCCACCTCGGGGTCGAGACGGCTGGTGCCCAGGGCGTGCAGGGCGCGGGCCCAGTCCAGGGTCTCCGCCACCCCCGGCGGCTTGACGAGGTCCTCGTCCGACCGCAGCCGCTGGACGAGGCCCACGATCTCGGCGGCGAGGGCCTGGTCCACCTCGGGGAGCCGAGCGCGGACGATAGCCAGCTCGCGCTTTAGACCCGGGTGCTCGATCCAGTGGTAGAGGCAGCGCCGCTTGAGGGCGTCGTGCAGCTCGCGCGTGCGGTTGGAGGTGAGCACGACGTAGGGGGCCACCGCCGCGCGGACCGTCCCCAGCTCGGGGATGGAGACCGACCAGGTGGAGAGCACCTCCAGCAGGAAGGCCTCGAACTCGTCGTCGGCCCGGTCCACCTCGTCCACCAGCAGGACGCAGGGTGCCTCCCGCAGGGCACGCAGGACGGGCCGGGCCTGCAGGAAGCGCTCGTCGAAGAGCTCGGCCTCGAGCTCGGCGGCACCGCCCTGCTCGCGGCCGAGCGCCTCGACCGCCCGCAGGTGGAGGATCTGGCGTGGGAAGTCCCAGTCGTAGAGGGCCTGGCTCGCCTCGATGCCCTCGTAGCACTGCAGCCGGATGAGCGGGACGTCGAGCAGGGACGCGACCGCCTCGGCGAGCGCCGTCTTCCCCGTCCCGGGCTCGCCCTCGAGCAGCAGGGGCCGCTGCAGCGCGTGCGCCAGCCACGCCACCGTGGCCAGGCCCTCGTCAGCGAGGTATGAGGTGTCGGCCAGCGCGTCGGCGAGCGCCTGCGGGTCGGCGAGCGCCTGCGGGTCGGCGAGCGCGGCGGGAGGCTGCATGACGGGGAGTCTAGGCTCAGGCGTCCTCGGGCTCGTCGGTCGCCTCGGGCTCCTCCTCCGGCTCGAAGGTGTTCGGCTCGTCGTCCATCCCGAGCCCGGCCCCCTCGGGGTTGAGCTCCTCGCCCTGGGTCTCCCGGTCCGGCTGTCCGCTCATGCTGCCTCCTGCTGGTGGGACCGCGCGTGCCGCGGTCGTCGGAAGCAGTCTCACCCCGGCGGCGTGCCCCGTCCACGCGGAACGTCGGGGGCGTGCGCCGGGGCGACGTCGACGTCGACACCGGTCGCGAGGTCACCGCACTCGACCAGCAGCGGCCGGGTCGTGCGCAGGTAGGACCGCGCCCCGGTGTCACCCCTGGCCCCGTCGAGCACCGCCTGCCAGTGCTGTTGGCCCAGGAGCACCGGATGGCCGGGCACCCCCTGGTAGGCGGCGCGCGCCAGGACGGCGTCGGGCGTGATCGCCGTCGGTGCGGCGCCCAGGACCCTGGCCACGACCTCGGCGTCGACATCGAGAAGGTCCACCAGGTGAACCAGCGCCTGGGAGGGCACCGTGCGGCCGCGCGTCGCCAGGATCGTCAGGCCCGCCCTCAGGGACTCCCCCATCCCGGCCTGCCAGGTGCCGCACCGGATGCTGCCCACCCGCGGGTCCCCGAGGGCCAGGACGAGCTCCTCCACCTCCTCGGCCGCCGCCCCGGTGACGACCAGGACGTCCTGGCACCCACCGTCCAGCAGGGCGCGGGCGGCCCGGTGCAGCCACGGGCCGCGACCGTCCTGCACCAGCGCCTTCGGCCCGCCGAACCGGCGCCCGGCACCCGCGGCCAGGAGCAGACCGGTCACGCGGGCGGACGACATACCCATGGGTGCCAGTGTGCCGGACCACCCCGGACGGCCCTGCCCCCGGCACCGGGCCCCGGGGCAGAATGGACGCCATGAGCATCCTCGTCGACCTCTCCGCGCTGGCCGAGGCCGTCGCGAAGCACCCGACCGCCTACCTGCTCGTGGCCGGGGACGAGCGACCGCACGTCGGCGAGGTCCGGGTCGAGGTCCGCGACGACCTGCTCGTGGTGCTCGCACCCGGGCGGACGGCCTGCCGGGTGGTCCCGGACCGTCCTGCCGTCACGGTGCTCCTGCCCCCGGCGGAGACGGACGGCTACAGCCTGGTCGTGGACGGCCGCGCCGCCGTCGTGGACGGGGAGATCCACGTGGCGCCCAGCCACGCCGTCCTGCACCGGCGACCCCGCCCCGACTCGGTGCCGTCTCCGACGGGGTGCGAGGGCGACTGCCGGCCCCTGGCATGACGACGCCCGTGGAGGGCCGGCGCTACGTCGAGGAGGACTGGTACGCCGAGGAGCTGACGTCCAGGGTCTTCCGGGACTGCGTCTTCGTCGACGTCGACCTCACGGAGGCGACCACCCAGGGATGCCGCTTCGAGGGCTGCTCCTTCGACCGGGTCCGGTGGAACGCCTCGGTGCACCGTCAGTCCTCCTTCTCCGCCTGCACGTTCTCGGCGACCTCCTTCTTCGGCGCGACGCTGCAGGGGTGCCGGCTCGACGGCAGCGTCTTCCTGGGCTGCAGCCTCACCCCGCTGACGGTCGAGGGCGGCTCCTGGTGGGGTGTGACGCTCGTGCGCGCCGACCTGCGCGCCCTGGTGCTGCGTGACCTGCGCCTGGTCGACGCCGACCTCTCGGAGGCGGACCTGCGCGGGGCGGACCTGCGGGGCAGCGACCTGTCCGGGGCCGTGCTGCGCTCGGCGCGGCTGGACCGCGCGGACCTGCGCGGGTCCGTCCTGACCGGGGCCGACCTCGGCGGGGCGTCGGTCCGGGGCACCCGGCTGGACCTGCTGGGCTCGGTGGCCCTCAGCACCTCCCTCGGGGCGGTCGTCGAGGAGGACCTGAGCCTCAGCTGACGAACCGCACCCAGTTGGCACCCGTGCCGACGCCCGCGGACCCCCGGCGGGTCAGGGCGCCGTCCCGCCCCACCTCCAGCAGAGCCGCCTCCGTCGAGCGTTCACCGACGACCACGACGTAGCGGCCGTCGTCACTGACCCGGAAGCCACGCGGCTGCTCGGGCACCGGGGTGAACCCCACGGGGCGACCCACCTCGCCGTCGCGCAGCGGCAGGGACGCGAGCAGCGACGACGTGCGCTCCGAGGCCAGCACGTGCTCCCCGGCCACACCGACGTCGGCGCCCCAGACGAGGTGCTCCTCGCGCGGGTCGGCGCCCATCCGGCTGCGCGACAGCCCCTGCGAGGGGTCGACGAAGCTCACCGACCCGTGCGGCTCGAGCGTGCCGTCGTCCGCGACGGTCAGCCGGAAGAGCTCCCCGGAGAACTCGGTGACGAGGTAGCCCGCCGGGCCGTCCAGGACGAGGTGGCGCGGCCCCGACCCCTGCGGCAGCGCGACGGTGGGCGGGTCCATCGGCGTCAACGACCCGTCCGGAGCCAGGTCGTGCTGGGAGACGAGGTCGTCCCCGAGGGAGACGAACCAGGCGTGACCGTCCCGGGCGACCACGCAGTGCAGGTTGGCGTGCTCGACCCGGGCGGTCGGGGGCGCCAGGGTGTCCTGGTCGACCGGCCACACCAGACCCACCCCGCCGCCGTAGGAGGCACCCAGCAGCAGCTGCCCGCCCGAGGTGAGCTCGAGGTAGGTCATGGAGTCCTCGACCTCGGTGCGCGAGAGCTCGGTGAGCTCGCCGCTTCCGCGGTCCAGCCGGAGGACGGCGATCCCGGCCTGCTCCCCCTTGTAGGCGGCATACACCCGGTCGCGGTCCCGGTCGACGGCGAAGGTGCCGCAGCCCTCGAGCCCCCCTGTGGTGGCGAGCGCCTCCAGGCGCGGGTCGTCGCCCCGGTGCAGGCGCAGGGTGCTGATGGTGCCGTCGCCGGAGTTGGCGACCAGGACGAGCTCGGTCATGGCTCCACCCTAGGCGGGCGGGTGTCGGCTCTCATCCGGGAGACGACCACCTGCGTGAAGCACTCGGCGCCCCCGGCGTACGGTGACCGTATGTCGACGCTGTCCGGCCTCCTGCGCCGGCGTTCGGTGGTGACGGCTCTCAAGGCGGCCGTCGCCTGCGGCGTCGCCTTCTGGCTGGGGTCCTTGCTCCCCGACCCGCTGGAGCAGTACAAGTACTACGCGGCGCTGGGGGCCTTCACCGTGGTCGGTCTGGTGGTGCTCGACTCGGTCAAGGAGTCGCTGCAGGTCCTCGGCGCCGTGGCCGTGGGTGTGGGGGTCGCCGTCCTGGTGCAGACCCTGTCCTGGACCAACCCCCTCACGGTCGCGGTCACAGTCGCGGCCGGGGTCCTGCTGGGAGCGAGCCGGATGTTCGGGGTCCAGCGCACGTGGGCGCCGCTCGCCGGACTCTTCGTCCTGGCCACCGGCGGCCCCGACCCGGCCCCGATGGCGCTCGGGTATGTGGTGCAGGTGCCGCTCGGCGCCCTCGTGGGGATCGTGGTCAACGCCCTGGTCCTCGCCCCGCTCGGCGACGACGACCTCGAGTCGGCCTCCCGGGCCGTGCTACGCACGTTGTCGCAGCAGATGACCACCTATGCCGACATCCTGCAGGCGCAGGTGCGGGACGGGAGGGACGACCCGGACGCCGCGGCCCGGCGGGGCGAGGTCGTCCACGACGCCGTGGTGGAGCTGGAGACGACCCAGTCCCGGCTCCGCTCCGCCATGACCCAGGCCGGCCGGGCCCGGAGGGCCAACCCTCGGGTGCGCCTGCACCCCGCCCGGCTCGCGGCTGAGCTGGACCGCGCCGAGGCGACCAGCCGGTGCGCGGCCACCCTGCTGGCGGTGGGCGTCGTCCTGGAGCAGTCCTCCCCCGCCACGGCCGACGAGGGGCTGGCCCTGCGTCGGCTGTCGGCGACGGCGTTGGAGCAGGCGGCCCCGGTGATCGCCGACCCCGAGGCTGCACGCACCAAGCCGGAGCGGCTCGCCGAGAGTCTGGAGAGCGTCCAGCGGATGCGCGAGCAGGCCCGGAGCCTGTCCCCCGAGGACGGCCTCGACCACATCCTCTTCGGTGCCCTGGCCCTGGCGACGCAGGACTGCCTCGAGACCTTCGCCCGGCACGTCGCCGGCGCGGAGCTCCCGGAGATCGACCCCCGGGACTGACGCCGACGTCCTTGGTGATCCCGCATGTCATCGTGCTGGGGCTGCTGTGGGCCGCCTTCGTGGTCCTCAGCATGGTCGCCCTCGTCGCGATCCTGGCCACCGGCAGGTACCCGCGGACGATCTTCGACTTCAACGTCGGCGTCCTGCGGTGGAGCTGGCGGGTCGCCTACTACGCCTACGGGGCGCTCGGGACCGACCGGTACCCGCCGTTCACGCTGGCCGACGTCCCGGACTACCCCGCCCGCCTGCACGTCGACCCTCCCGAGCAGCTGTCCCGAGGCCTCGCGCTGGTCAAGTGGTGGCTCCTGGCCCTCCCCCACTACCTGATCGTCGCGGTGCTCACGAGCAACGGGCTGCGCCGGGTGAGCGAGACCGTGCCGGCCGGCTGGAGCTGGGAGACCGCCGACGGCGCCGCCTGGGCCTGGCAGGGCGGGGGCCTGATCGCCCTGCTTGTCCTCGTGGCCGGGCTGGCGCTGCTGTTCACCGGCCGCTACCCGCAGGGGCTCTACGACCTGCTGATCGGGCTGAACCGCTGGGTGCTGCGCGTCGCCGCCTACGCCGGGCTCATGACCGACACCTATCCCCCGTTCCGGCTGGAACAGGGCGGTCGCGAGCCGCTCGTCGACTCCGCACCCTCCACCACGCTCCACGGCGGGAGCCGGCTCGGCGAGCCCCCCGACCTCACCCGCACCGGCACCGCATACCCGACCTCCGGCTGGAGCAACGGGAGCACCTTCGCCGTCGTCGCCGGCTCCCTGGCGGTCCTGCTGGGCCTGGGCCTGGCCGGGGGCGGCGGAGCACTGATGGCCTCGCGCGAGGACGGCTGGGTGACCAGTCCCACCCGCACGGTGCAGACCGACGGGTATGCCGTGTCGACCCGCGCCGCCGTGCTCGAGGGCGGTGGCCTGGAGCTGGGCCTCGGCGAGATCCGGGTCCGGGCCCAGGACGCCGACGGCGGTGAGGTCTTCGTCGGTATCGCCCGGGCGTCCGACGCCGCCGGCTACCTCGCGGGGGTGGAGCACACCGTGCTCACCGGACCGCTCGACACCAACGTGCGGACTGTCCCCGGCGAGGCGCCGGACACCCCTCCGGCGCAGTCCGACGTGTGGCTGACCAGCGCGTCCGGTCCCGGTCTCCAGACACTGGTGTCGACCGCCCGATCCGGCTCCTGGGTCGTCGTGGTCATGCCCGCCGACGGCAGCGCCGGGCTCCGGGCGCAGATCGACGTCGCGGCCACCCTCCCCTGGCTCGCACCCGCGGGAGGCGCCGTGCTCACCCTCGGGCTCGCGCTCGTCCTGGGCGGCCTGGTGACGATCGGACTGGCCGTGCGCACGGCGGGCCGCCTCTCGTCGCCGGCCCGCTGGGACACGCCGTCCTCCCTCGCGCCGCACGACACGCTCTGAACGCAGGCCGTCGCCGCGGGCCCGGGCCCGCGGAGCTCGCGTTCCCGGGGAGTCAGCCGGCCCGACGGACGGCGTCCGCCGCGGTCGCCAGGTCCTCGGGCGCGATGCCGTGACCCCCCGGGCGCACGTGCTGGTCGACCTGCGCGCCCTTCTCGCGCAGGACGGCGACCAGGTGATCCACGCTGGAAAGGGGCGCCATCGGGTCCTCGCTGCCGTTGAGCGTGGTGACCCTCACGCCGTCCAGGTCCCCGGCCTCGTCCCGGTCCCCGAAGGGATACATGCCCGAGAGCGCGACGACACGGGACAGGGCGTCGGGGTGCAGCATCGCGGTGGCCAGCGCGATGTTGGCCCCGTTGGAGAAGCCGACGGCGACCAGCGGCCGCGCCCCCAGGTCGTAGTGCTCGCGGGCCGCCCGGAGGAAACCGGCCAGCTCACCGGCCCGGGTGAGGACGTCGTCGACGTCGAAAACCCCTTCGCCCAGCCGACGGAACCAGCGCGGCATACCGTTCTCGCGGACCAGGCCGCGGGGGGACAGCACGCCGGCCCGCGGGTCCAGCCGCGACGCCAGGGTGGCGATCTCGCGCTCGTTGCTGCCGGTCCCGTGCAGCGTGAGCAGGACGGGCGCGTCCTCGGCCTCTGCGGGGTGGAACAGGTGCGGCCAGTCCGCCAGGGCGGGCGCGGTGCTCACCGGTCCACCACGGCGGGGTTGTTCTCCTGCGGCAGCGTGATCCGCTGCACCGAGTGCTCGATGTCCTCGCGGGTCGGCTCCAACCACGGCGGCAGCTTGAGGGAACGTCCGAGCTCCAGCAGAGGCTCGTCGACGTCGAAGCCGGGGGCGTCGGTGGCGATCTCGAAGAGCACGCCGCCGGGCTCGCGGAAGTAGATGGAGGTGAAGTACTGGCGGTCCAGGATCGCGGTCACGGTGTGGCCACGCTCCACCAGCTCACGCCGCCACTGCTCCTGGGTCGCCTGGTCGGGGACGCGGAAAGCGATGTGGTGCACGGTGCCGCCGGCGGTCAGGCCCCGCTGCGCGCGTGGGTCCGCGACCACGTCGATGATCCGTCCCGGGCCTCCCTCACCCGCCGCCACCCGGGTGCGTCCACCGCTCTGCGACACCGGCGTCATACCGAGGTCCTCGATGAGCACCCGCAGCGTGCTCTCGGCGTCGGCGACGGTGAGCACCGAGGAGTGCTGCCCCCGGACGGCGTGCTCGGCCGGGACCGAGGCGGAGTCCCAGGGGTCACGTGGGTCCTCGGTGGAGGAGGCGACCAGCTCGAGCACGAGACCGTCGGGGTCACGCACCACCAGTCGGTCCTCGCCGTCCGCGGAGGTGATGCTCGGCTCGACCCCGAGGGCACCGAAGTGGTCCTTCCACCACCCCAGGCTGTCCTGCGGCACCGAGAACGCCGTCGAGGTGGACTGGCCGGCACCCACCCGCCCCGCCGGGACGCCCCTCCAGGGGAAGAAAGTCATCAGCGTGCCCGGTCGCCCGGCCTCGTCGCCGTAGTAGAGGTGGTATGTCGAGGGGTCGTCGAAGTTGACGGTCCGCTTGACCAGCCGGAGGCCGAGGCCCTGGATGTAGAAGTCGATGTTGCGCTGCGGGTCTCCGGCGATCGCGGTGACGTGGTGCAGGCCGCTGGTGCGTGCGGTCATGCCGCCTCCTTCGGGTATGCGGTCCGGCGACCTTCGCCGGGCTGGCTGACGGGTTAACGGGCGGGCTCCTGATATTATTTCCTCGGAAACCGTTTCTCGGCGAAAGACCGGGCGGTGCGAGGGAGGAGGCGTCGTGGCGCGGGACATCAGCACCGACCCGGTGTCGTTGTGGGGTCACGTCATCGAGGGCTTTCAGCGGACCAACCGGCACCTGCACCGCACCGTTGAGCAGGAGTTCTCCCTCGCCGCCGCCGAGACCGAGGCTCTGCTGCGGCTGGGCCGGAGCGCGGAGGGCCGGTTGCCCATGACCGAGCTCGCCGGGCAGGTGGCCTTCAGCACGGGCGGGGTCAGCAAGGTCGCCGACCGGCTGGCGCGCCGGTCCCTCGCCCTGCGCGTTCCTTCCCGGACCGACCGGCGTGTCATCTACCTGGCCCTGACGCCGGAGGGCGCCGCGGTGGCGGCAGCCCTGCAGGAGCGGGTCGCCGACATCGTCCAGCGCACCGTCGTCGACGTGCTGGGCCCTGGGGAGGCCGTGCGGGTGGCCCGGGCCATGGCCGCTCTGGCCGATGCTGACGACGTGAGGACCTGAGAGCGGCAGGTCGCCCCTCCACGCGGTTGGAGTCGAGCACGATGAGACGCACGGGTCCGACCTGCGGCTCTGGACCTTATCGGGCGTCGCCGTCCTGGTAGGTCAGGTCACCCAGCAGGAACAGCGCGCCGTAGGGGTCCCTGGGGGCTGGTGCGTCATCTGCCCGGCGCTCAAGGCAACGGGATCATCCCCCGCCGACGCGCGGGGGCCGGCGCCCGCGGACGTCGCGACAGCCGTATCCCCGGAAGGAGGCCCACCCTGGAGCAAGGGTGGGCCAGAGATCGCACCCAGGAGCGCGACCAGGCCCGCCAGCACCGCTACCGCCACGGTCGGCGCCCGAGCCAGCACTGCCAGAGTTGGGCCCCGCGTCAGCCACCAGGGTGACACGCGCACCTGATGGGACTGCTGGGCCTGCGCCGCCACGACGCCTGGTCGTGACGGCGGTGCCGGCCGTACGGTGGGGTCTGGTCGCCGCTGCGGCAAGCCGGCTGCGTCGGAACGTCATGCCGCGATCGATGTGGCGGCGGCCCGCCGGGCCCCACGACCCTCAACGTCTCTCAACTTACCCGTTGAGGTGCGTGACAGACCGGATCCGCCGAATTGAGGGCGGTCGGCATGCTGCATACCCATACGAAGACTCGCATCGACATACGGAGGTATCTGGGCGCGCTCCTGGAGGTCGGGTCTGCGTGCACCGATCAGGGGAGGCATCGAGAACCCGTGTTGCATAAGAGGTGCCTGCTCGGGATTCTTCACCGGGCGGGTGTTACGGGACGATCGACCGCGAGTGCGCACGTCGAGTTGCCTCGTTCCCGTATGAGGTTCGACTTATGGTGCACCGAGGGATCCGACGACGTCAGTTGGGTTGAGACAGACATGGCCCGACGTGGTCTTTGCAGTCGATACCTTGTTGGCGTCGGCGCAGGTCAAGTCCAGTGGAGTGGTGTACGACGGTGATCCCTCGATGGGGTTGATCAGGTCGTCAGTGCGGGAACGGTAGCAGTGATCTCCTCGGGGTCGGTGGTGGTGGGGATCAGGGCGTGTCGGCACCGAGTGAGGGCGTCCAGTCCGATGTAGCGCCGTTGCTCGGCCCAGGCGTCGTGCTGCTCGGCCAGGACGGCTCCGACGAGGCGGGTGACGGCCTCGCGGTGGGGGAAGATGCCGACGACGTCGGTGCGCCTGCGGATCTCGCGGTTGAGCCGTTCCTGGGGGTTGTTGGACCAGATCTGGCGCCAGACCTCCTTGGGGAAGGTGGTGAAGGCCAGGATGTCGGCCCGGGCGCTCTCGAGGTGTTCGGCGACGGCGGGCAGCTTGTCGGTGAGCGTGTCGATGACCCTGTCGAACTGGGCGTGCACGGCCTCGGCGTCGGGTTGGTCGTACACCGAGTGCAGCAGCGTCTTGACCCACGGCCATGAGGACTTGGGGGTCGCGGACATGAGGTTGGCGGCGTAGTGGGTGCGGCACCGCTGCCAGGACGTGCCGGGCAGGGTGGCACCGATGGCCTCCACGAGGCCGGCGTGGGCGTCGGAGGTGACCAGCCCGACCGGCCCGGCACTGGTGAGGCCGCGCGCGACCAGGTCGCGGAAGAACGCCAGCCAGGACGCGGTCGTCTCGCCGGTGGCGACCTGTAGGCCCAGGATTTCCCGGTAGCCCTCGGCGTTGACGCCGGTCGCGACCAGGGCGGACACCTTGACCACGCGCCCGCCCTCACGCACCTTGAGCACCAGGGCGTCGACGGCCACGAAGGTGTAGGGCCCTTCGTCCAGGGGGCGGGTGCGGAAGGACTCCACCTGCTCGTCCAGCTCGGTCGCCATCACCGAGACCTGGGACTTGGACAGGCCGGTGATGCCCAGCGCCGTCACCAGCTTGTCCATGCGCCGGGTGGAGACCCCGAGCAGGTAGCAGGTCGCCACCACCGTGGTCAGCGCGGCCTCGGCCCGCTTACGCCGCTCCAGCAGCCACTCGGGGAAGAACGTCCCCTCGCGCAGCTTGGGGATCGCCACGTCCAGGGTGCCGACGCGAGTGTCCAGGTCCCGGTGCCGGTACCCGTTGCGCCGGTTGGTCCGCTCGGTGCTGCGGGTGCCGTAGTCCGCGCCGCACACGGCATCGGCCTGCGCGGACAGCAGGCTGTTGATAAAGGTTTGCAGCAGGTGACGCATCAGGTCCGGGCTCGCCTGCGCGAGCTCCTCGTGCAGGAACTGCTCAGGGTCGATAATGGGGGAAGCGGTCATCGGTGGTGCTCCTCTTCGAGAGTACTTTGGAAGGTTCACTCGAAGGATCACACCGGTGGCCGCGCCTACCTGTGCAGGACACGCTCACCGGGTGCCGTCGTACACCACTCTGGTGGACTCCACTCCGATCTCGCGCTCGTAGACCGTTCCCCATATGGGCTGCCGGAGGCAGGCCGTCCGGGATGAGCGCTACAGGTCCAAGGCATCCAGGGCGGCGAGGTAGCCCTCGGTGTAGGTCGGAAACTGCGCCACCTGGTCGAGCAGGGTGTCGAGGGGAATGCCAGCGCGGATGGCTAGGGAGGCCTGGTGGATCCACTCACCGGCCTGGGGCGCCACGGCCCAGGCTCCGACGAGGACGCGGCGGTCGACGTCGGCCAGTAGGCCCAGGTGACCCCGGGGGTCCTGCTCGAAGGTCCACGGCCTGGCGATCGACGCGGCCAGGTCGACCTCGGCGGCCGCGGTGCGCAGCCCTTGGGCATCGGCTTGGGCCTGGGTCAGACCCGCCGCGGCGATCTCGGGGTCGGCGAAGACCACCCGCGGGATGCCGTCGTAGCGGGCGGGACGGGCCCGCCCGAGGATGGCATCGGCGACGATGCGGCCCTGGTACTTGGCCACATGGGTGAAGGGCAGAACACCGGTGACGTCGCCCACAGCCCAGATCCCGTCTGCGGCTCGGCAGTGCTCGTCGATGAGGACCTCACCGTGCTCGCCCAAGCTCACTCCGACCTCTTCCAGGCCGAGACCGTCGCTGCGCGGGGCGCGGCCGGTGGCCATGATCACCACGTCGCCGCGTACGGAGGTCCCGTCGTCGAGCTCGACGACCTGATCGGGGCCCTCACGCCGCGCCCGCGCCGGGGTGGTGCCGGCGCGGACCTGGACGCCGGCTCCTTCCAGCGCGGTCCGCGCCAGGTCCGCCACCCGGGGATCCTCCCGGCTGAGCAGCCGCTCGCTGCGCTGGACCAGCGTGACGGCCGTGCCGAAGCGCGTCAGGAACAACGCTGTCTCCACGCCCACGGCGCTGCCGCCGATGACCACCGCTCGGGCCGGGAGGTCGGTAGCGGTGTAGGTCTCGCGGTTGGTCCACACCGTGACCTCGTCCAGGCCCTCGATGGGCGGGATCACGGCCGTAGAACCGGTGGCGATGACGACGTGGTCGCCGCCCAGCAGGCGCCCGTCGACGTCGACCACGCCGGGCACACTCAGGCGGGCCACGCCCTTGACCACCAGGGCGCCTTGGTCGGCGTAGCTGTCGACCTGGGCTGAGTCGTCCAGGTGGCGGGCCATGTAGTCGCGGTAGTCCCGCGCGGCTGGCCAGTCCATCTGGGCGCCGCCGACCCCGGCGGCCCGGTCCACCTGCCCACCTGCCTCAGGTGGGCGCAGCACAGTCTTGGACGGGATGCAGGCCCAGTAGGCGCATTCCCCCCCGATCAGCTCGCGTTCGACGACGGCGACGGACTTGCCTGCGCTCAGCAGCCTGCTGGCGGCGACCTCCCCGCCAGGGCCCATGCCGATCACGATGACGTCGAAGTGCTCCCTCATTGGTGCTCCTGCTCCGCGGTCGTGGTCGGTGGTCGGTGGTCGTGCCGTCTGTGCGGTTGTGATCGGTCAGCGCGCGTCACCGCCTGGTCCGGGTCAGCACCCAGCCGATCTCGAAGACGGCCGCCACGGCGAGGCCAAACACCAGGTGCGCGGCCACCCCGCGGGCGTGGGTGACCAGCGGGTAGTCCAGGTTGGGAGCCGAGAACCCGAACGCCGGGGTCATCAGTTCATCGGCGACCACGCTCATCGCTGCTCCGGTAACCAGCCCGGCGGCCACCGGACCGATGCTCGTGCGTCGGCGCAGCAGCGGGTACAGCGGTGCCCACTGGACAGCCAGGCCGTAGTGCAAGACCAGGCTGAGGCGGTCCAGCTGCTTCTCGCTCAGCTCGAGGCCGGCCAGCGTGGACAGCTTCTGCGCGGCGATCCGGTAGGGCGGGCCCGGACGCACCGCGTCCTCTCGGGCGCGGGCAGCAGCGGGCTCCAGGTCGTAGAGCTTCATGCTCACTGGTTCCATGGCCTTGGTCCCCAGGTAGCCGCCAACAGCGGACAGGCCGGCGTCGACCAGGGTCCGGGTCAGCTTCATGGCAGATTCCTTCCAGCCGGATCGGTCCGGCTCATCGAGTCAATGCAGCCCAGGCCGATGCGCTGGCGCCGGCGGAGTAGTCGCAGGGATGCCAGTGCTCCGGTCACCGCCAGGGCTATCGCGGCGATGGTGAGCATCGCGGTGGTGTCGGTGAGAGCCGGCCTCCCCGGCGCTCTGGCCGGGCCTGGGGTTGGGGTCGCTGGATGCGAGGGGTCTCAGGCACAGCAGGACGTCGGCATCTGGTTGCGGAAGAGGCCGGCGACGATGCGCAGGCTCTCGGCCATGGTCAGGTACGGCGCCCAGGTGTCGGCCAGGTCGTCAACGGTCATGCCGGCCTTGATGGCGTAGGTGGCCGCCAGCATGATCTCCCCGGCGCCGTCGGCCAGTGCGTGCACGCCCAGGACCTTGCCGGTGGTGGCGTCGGCGACGAGCTTCACCGCGCCCCTGGTGTCGTGCTGGACCAGCGCCCGGGGGACGTCGGACAGATCCAGGACCCGGCAGTCGCACTCGTGACCGCGGGCGAGGGCCTCTTCCTCGGTCAGTCCCGCCGAGGCCAGCTGGGGGCGGGTGAACACGACGGCAGGCAAACCGGTGTAGTCCACCCGTGCTGCCGGGGCGCTGCCGCCGTCGGCCAGGGCGTTGAGCGCGGCGGCCCGACCGCCGGCGGCGGCGACGTAGACGTACTGGGCAGCCCCCGAGACGTCACCGGCGGCGTAGACGCGCGGGTTGGTGGTGCGCTGGGTCTCGTCGACCACGACGAAGCCCCGCTCGCCCACGTCCACCCCGGCAGCGGCCAGGTCCAGCCCGTCGGTGCGCGCGACGCGCCCGGTGGCCAGCAACAGCCGTGCTCCGCGCACCTGCGCGCCGGAGGCGGTGCTCACCACGACTCCCTGTGCTGAAGGGCCGGCGTCGGTGGCCACCGCGGTGGCATGCTCCTCGACCACGGTGATGCCGTCGTCGGCGAAGACGCCGCGCAGCCCCTGGGTGAGCTCCGGCTCGGCGTGAGGCGCCAGACGCCCGACCACCGACACCCGGGCGCCGAGGTGGGCGAACAGCTGGGCCTGCTCCATCCCGACGTAGCCACCACCGACGACGACCAGGGACTCGGGCAGCTCGGTCAGCTCCATCGCCGTGGTCGAGGTCAGCCAGTCCACGGAGTCCAGGCCCGCCACGTCCGGGACGGCGGGTTCGGAGCCGGTGGCCACCAGGTAGGCCCGGGCCCGCACCACCTCGCCGTCGACGGCCAGGGTGTCCTCGTCCACGAAGGTGGCCTGGCCCGGGCGGACCTCGAAGCCGTAGGCGGCGGCCACGTCGGCGTACTTCGCCTCGCGCAGGCGCTCGATCAGGGCGTCCTTCTGGGCCACCAGGGTGCCCAGATCCACCGGCCCGGCGGAGGTTGGAGCGCCTCCGAAGGGGTTGGTCAGCGCGGCGTGCCGCGCTCCGGCGGCCGCCAGGAGCGTCTTGGACGGCACACAGCCGATGTTCACGCACGTGCCGCCGAGGACGCCGCGCTCGATCAGCACCACGCTCTTGCCGGCCTGGCTGGCCGCGATAGCCGCGGACATGGCCGCACCCCCGGAGCCGATCACGGCCAGATCGACGTCGTAGTCCTCACCCATCTCACACCATCCTTCGCGTTGCACGTCTCCAGAGGCCACAATGGACCTTCCAGTACAGGGGAAGGTCAAGGTGAACATCGAAAAGGATCGAGCAAGGGGTCACTGTGCGGATCGGTGAGTTGGCCGAGGCCAGCGGCACCACGACCAAGACGCTGCGGTTCTACGAAGAAGCAGGGCTCCTGCCCGCACCCGAGCGCACCCCCAGCGGGTACCGGGACTACGCCCCGCAGACTCTGGCGCGCCTGGACTTCATCCGCCGCAGCCGCACCGCTGGGCTCACTCTGGCCCAGATCCGCGAGGTCCTCGACATCCGCGACACCGGCGTCGCGCCCTGCCAGCACGTGCAAGACCTGCTCGAGGCCCGCCTGGGCGACCTGGACCGCCAGATCGCCGACCTACAGGCGCTACGGCACACCGTCGCCCGCCTCCGCGACGATGCCGCCACGGTCGACCCCACCAACTGCGACGCCACGACCGTCTGCCGCTACCTGTGATCCGCACGGGCCCGGCACCCCTGCGGCAGTGCCCACGCTTGGCGCCGAAGAGTGGCCCGGTGACCTATGGGGCAGAGGACCAACGACAGAGTCCCCGGTCCACTGCATAAATATGCAAGCTCGAGCGCCGCTGCAACGCACGCAACTGCCGCCGGTCGCAAGGTCCCGCTGGACCCACACGGGAGAGACTTCACCCATGGAGCTCTCCTCCCAGATGACCGCCGCCGAGGTGGTGCAGATCGTGGCCTGGCTTGACGCCAATGGTGTGGTCTATCAGGTCAACGGCGGATGGGGTGTCGATGCGCTGGTGGGACGACAGACTCGCCCCCATCAAGATCTCGACGTGTTCATCGACGACGATCAGGAGGCCGAGTTCATGGCCTGGCTCACCTCCCGCGGCTATCGGGTCACCGAGGATTGGCGACCAGTCCGCGTGCAGCTATCGAGTCACTCAGGGCAAGTAGACGTCCACGCAATGCGCTTGGACCCGGCCGGCAACGGGGTTCAGGAAGGTCTGGACGGCGAGGTGTACCTCCACCCTTCTGAGCAGAGAGTCACGGGCTTCATAGACGGCCAAGCGGTCGTCGTGGCCAGCGCGGAGCGAGCCCGAGAGCTTCGAAGTGGCTATCCCCCGCGCGCCGTGGACCTCCACGACCTCGCTGTCCTCGACGAACTGTAGGCATCCTGTTCTGCCGCATACATAGCTGAGCTGTTAAGGGCAAGTGGCTTCCGGCAGGCGCACGAAGAGCCAGTCCATCTGCGGGGCGGAGGCGATGATCTCGCTGTCAGATCCGCCCAGTGGGTGGAGCGTGAGCTCATCTCCGTCCTGGACGTCCCAGGCTGCCTCCTCGTCGGCCAGTCGCCAGATGGATCCGTCGAGCGGACCTAGAACCGGGGTGTCGCAGTCTGGATCGTCACGGTAGATGTAGCGCACCGGCTGGTCGTTCGGCAGATCGTCTCCGTCGGTGACCAGGGCAGGCTCAAGGGGCACCGCCAGTGACGCGTCTGCGTGCACCTGCTCGTTGGTGGCAGTGCTGCCCGGCGATCTCAGGTCCACATCCACGACGGTGCGTTCCTCCGGTGCCCCCGGGTAGGGGTCACGCGCCTCCAGTTGCACCCGGAACGGGCCTTCGGGCAGGACAGCCCTGGAAACCGCGACCACGAAGGCGTGCGGGTTGGCATCGGCATTGCAGCCGTACACCTCACCGGGGACGACGAGATCGGCGTAGAGCAGGTCACCCTCGACGAGGACACCGTCCATCCGCACGGGGCAGCCCGAGCCGTAGACCGCGCCGAACCACACCGCGATCTCGCCGTCCCAGTCCACCCGCGGCGCCTCCCCCTCCAGTCCCGCGGCCTCCCACAGGTCCTGCAGCTGGTCATCGGTGGTGGCCACCGACGTCCGGTAGGACTCACCGCTCAACCCCTCACCCAGCAGACGCCACCCCTCCCCGGCTGTTGCCTGGCTCCTCTCCTCAGGCGCCTGATCCTCAGGGATCCCCTCCACGCACAACGGCCGGCCGGTGAAGCCGGCAAGCACCGCCTCGGCCTCGGGGGTGATCACCCCGAGGTGGATCTCGACCACACCGCGGTGCGGGGAGAGCGCGGACCCGCCGCTGCGAACACCAGCCTCCCGCAGCGCGGCGTCCACCTCGGTCAGCACGGCCTCGAGCTCCCCGGCGGTCCAGGGCACCTCCACCACCACGATCCCTTCCCCCGGCCACTCCCGGGCGACCTCCTGCTGCAGCGCGCCGGCGTCGGCGTCCTTGACCCACACGGTGATCCACCCGTTGCGTTCCCGGTCCAGCCCCAGCTCGACAAACCCGGGTTGCCGGACCGCCCACGCGTGCACCTCGCTGAGCAGCTCTTCGGCGTTGCCGTACAGCGGCTCATCGCGGTACAGCGCCTCGTCCGCGCGGATCTGCGGCACGTCCGCGCACGACGGGAACCCCGCTACGCCCCCTGAGGACGCCCCAGATGCGCCACCGGAACTCCCTCCGACCGTCCCGCACGCTGTCAGGAGCAACGCGGCCATGACGGTGCCCACCGGCACCGGACCTGTCCACGGGTTACGCCATGACCTTTGCAAGCCTCTCACCTCCCAAGAGCAGTCTGCCCGCTCGACGCCACGAGACGCCCCATTGCCGCCGGTCGAAACTTCCTATCTCGTCGTGCTCTCGCGCCACGCTGTGGCGGTTTGCTCGTCGTAGTACCGGCTGAAGCCACAACCCCACGCGATCGGTGAGTCCAGCGGGGCGCCTCCCCAACGAGGTTCACCGCTCACCAGCAGACGCGTCCCGACCTGGAAGGGCAGATCTTCCTCCGCGGTCCCTTCGCCGACGCTTTGCAGGTCGACAGTGACTTCATCCGCGTCACCGCCCACGAACCACTCGCGGACCTCGAACGTGATGCCCGCCAGGTTCAGGTCACCGTCGTCACCCCGGTCGGAAACGGACGGTCCCAGACGGATGACGATCCCATCGAAAGCGAAGGCGCGTTTCTGGAGTGTCTCGGGCGAGTACGACTCGACGCAAGAGACTGCGCCACCATCTGGCAGCGGACCGCCTTCGTTGTCCGGCGCGGGCTCGCTGCCAGCGGAGGCGACAGGAGATCCATCCGAACTTTGACGGCTCGCGGTGCTCTCCGCATCGCCGCTGCAGGACGTCAGGATCAGGGCAAGGCCAAGCAGGGTCCCAGTGACGGTATGGATCTGCATCGTCTGCTCCAGGTGAACGTCGGCTCCACCTGAGACGCCGACCCAGCCGTCAGCGTTCCACACCATCCGCACATCCTGTATTGGCACCCCTCTATGTCAAGACGCCGTCGGGAGTGTCGTTCTAGGCTCGGTGGTGGCGGGTCCGGGAAGTGGCTTGTCCGAAGAGCCGGTGTCGGGTTGTGAGCCGGTCGCGCTGGAGTCAGAGTCGTCGCCCAGGTGCCCTCCCGGGCCCGTCGCCGTGTGCCCGGCAAGGTCGTTGAGCATCTGCTTGTACACCAGGTCGGACAGGCGTCGTTTCAGGCAGCGCAGCGCTTCCATGGACGTCTTGCCGGCGGCTTTCTTCCGGTCGTAGTAGGCCCGGCCCTCGGTGGTTCTGGTGCGCAGCTGAACGATGGCCATGATGTGCAGCACCCGGTTGATCTGACGGTTCCCGCCCCGGGAGAGGCGGTGACGGACGTGCTCGCCGGAGGAGGCGTCGATCGGGGCGGTGCCGGTCCAGGACGCGAAGTGGTTGCGGTCGGGGAAGCGGGTGATGTCGCCGACCTCCACTAGGAGTCGGGCGGCGCCGGAGGGTCCGATGCCGTGCAGGCCGAGCAGCGAGGACCCGGTCGCCTCCACCAGCGTCTTCAGCTCCTTGTCGGCAGCCTTGGTTCGGGCGTAGATCGTGGCCAGGTCAGCTGTCAGCTCCAGGGCGTGGGCCTTGCGGACCTTACCGGCCGCCGTGGTGGGGCGGACCTTCTTGAGCAGCTCCTTGGCCTGGGCCGCGGACAGGAACGTCTTGGCCCCGCCGGGGATGAGCTCGAGCAGGAGCTTGTGCAGCTGGCAGACCTTGCGGGTGTGCTCCTCGCCCAGGGACCGGCGCCGGTCCACGCACATCCGCAGCACCTCCAGCTGCTCGTCGTTGATGACCGGGCGCAGCCCGGACATGCGTACCCCGACCAGGGCGATGGAGTGGGCGTCGGTGACGTCGGTCTTACGCCCCTGCCCGGTGGTGAAGATCCGCACCCGCGCCGACATCTTCGCCGGCACGTCCACGACGTCCTCACCGTCGGCGACCAGCCGGTCGGCCACGTGCTTGCCGATGCCGGCGCAACCCTCGACCGCCCAGACCCGCTCAGGCCACTGGCGGGCGTAGGCCAGCAGCCGTCCGTACCCGTCGGCGTCGGTGGGAAACCGGCCCCCGCCGACGATGCTCTCGTCGGCGGTCATGACTTCGATCGTGACGCTGCGCTTGTGCGGGTCCATCCCGATCACGACCCGCGGTGACTCCTGCTCGTCCATGCTCTGCTCCCTTGCTCGTGCCAACCCTGGTGGTGTCGAGCTGGGAGGGCACCGCTACGTACGGCTGGGCATACCCCTCTTGAGCCTCTCGCAGCCCTGGCGGTGACCGGGACGACGCACGCCAATTGTGAGCCTCACACCCGGGGTGTGGGCAGCCGCAAAGAGAACGACCGTCCCGGTCACCTAGAACCGAGCCGGGCCGGCCCAATCCTGACGTCAATGAAACACGTAGCCGCCGGTTGGTTGACCGGTCACAGGAGAGGGTGTTCCGCGGAACACTCCCCGCGGCTGCGGTGGCTTGCTCTTGGTCACCTAACCCCGCTTTCGGCGTCCGACGCTAGGGTCAGGGCCAGGAAGGGGTGGCGCCATGAGCTGGGACGACCTGATCGAGTTGTTCAACCCGGGCCATAAGCACTTGGCCGAAGAGCGTGATCGGAAGCGGATCGAGGCTCAGCTTCCCGGTTCGGAGGCGGATGACGATCCTCATGCTGCTGGGGTCGATCTCGAGCGCGGGATCATCTTCTTGCCAAAGGCTGAAGAGCACGCCGAGGACGACTCCTCCCAGTAGCCGCTGCCGCGATCGTTGCAGCCATCCCACGGGCGGTCGTCCATCCGGTCATCAGCGTGAGGCGTTGTACCCCTGGGGACCTGAACGCGTTCCTGGCCCGATCGGGCGTGCTGCCCGGGGGAACCTGCGACCAGACGGTAGCGTCCGACCCGAGCCGAGTTGATCTTGGCACTCATCGAGGAGGTGGGCCATGACGATCCCGACGGTTTTGGCGGCCGCTGTGAGCGGGCGCGATCGGATCGGGCCTTCCCATGGATCCTGACGTGCTGTTCGATCCGGAGGTGACCCCCGACCCGTTTGCTGGACCTGGCGACGGGTTGTTCTCCGCTGTGCCGGTGCTCATGGGCATCTTCTTCATCATCTTCGTGATCGTGGTCGTCGTGAAGCTAGTTCAAGCCGGGCAGACCTACGCCAACAATTCCGCGTTGCCCGAGCGAACCGTCGCCGCGCGGGTGGTCGGAAAGCGGACCCACACCGAGGGCGGAGCGGGCGACAGTGCGGTGCAGACCGCATACTTCGCCACGTTCGAGGTCACGGGTGGTGATCGCATCGAGGTCAAGATCCCCCAACGCGAGTACGGCCAGCTTGCGGAAGGAGATCAGGGGCAACTCACCCATCAGGGCACGTGGTACCGGGGGTTCGAGCGCAGGCGCGTCATCCCCACGGACGGTTCGTGGGAAGCACCCGGCGGTCCCTCCCTGCAGCCGCCGAGCACGACCTGAGACCGAACCGCGCAGGTCTCCCTGAACCGCTCCAGCGGCCCGCCTTGTGCCATCCGCTCATGCCGCCTGTCGCGCGCCCGTTCCTCCGTGGCTGTGAGGCAACATCATCACCGTGACGAGCAGGGAGAATCAGGCGCAGTTCTACTGGCAGTCCAGCGCCGCAGGCTTGTTGCTTGGCATCGCCCTGGGCGGGCTGACCGGGATCGGGGTCGCGCTATACCTCGGCACTGGACCGTCTGCGGAGTACACGTCCGCGTCCGTGCTGGTTGCCCTGCCACTGCTCGGGGTATTGGTGGGCGCAGTCTGCGGTGGCGCAGCCGGAGTGGCGGGCTCGATGTATACCTCCCACTGGGGTCGGCTCCCGCACTTCCTCCTCACTGCGGCCGTAGCGCTGACATCGGCTGTTGCTCTGGGTGCCTTGTTCACGGCGTTCTCCCGCACAGGTTGGGCCTACTCGGCGGCGATCGCTCTTCCCGCCTCCGTCGCCCTCGGTCTAGCCCTCCCGAGGGCGGCCGAACAGCTCTGTCGGCCACGGTCCACCCGCGCTGACGAGAACGAGTAGCGTCTCGGACGAACGTCCGGATCTGGCACCCCTCTGTGTCAAGACGCTGCTGGGAGGGTGGTTCTAGGCTTGGTGGTGGCGGGTCCGGGAAGTGGCTTGTCCGAAGAGCCGGCAGCGGGTTGTGAGCCGGTCGCGCTGGAGTCAGAGTCGTCACCCGAGTGCCCTCCCGGGCCCGTCGTCGCGTGCTCGGCGAGGTCGTCGAGCAGCGCCTTGTAGACCAGGTCGGACAGGCGGCGTTTGAGGCAGCGCATCGCTTCCATGGAGGTCTTCCCGGCGGCTTTCTTGAGGTCGTAGTAGACCCGGCCCTCGGTGGCGTTGCGCAACTGGACGACGGCCATGATGTGCAGCACCCGGTTGATCGCTCGGTTGCCCTTGCGGGAGAGCCGGTGGCGGGTGTGGTCCCCGGAGGAGGCGTCGATCGGGGCGGTGCCGTTCCAGGAGGCGAAGTGGTTGCGGTCGGGGAAGCGGGTGACGTCACCGACCTCGGCGAGCAGCCTGGCGGCGCCGGAGGGACCGATGCCGTGCAGGTCGAGCAAGGTGGTGCCGGTCGTCTTCACCAGCGCCTTCAGTTCCTTGTCCGCGGCCTTGCTGCGCGCGTAGATCGTGGCCAGGTCGGCCACGAGTTCGGCGGCGTGAGCTTTGCGGACCTTGCCCACCGTCGTGGTCGGGCGGACCGTCTTCAGCAGTTCCTTGGCCGGCGCCGCCGACAGCGACCGCTTGGCCCCGCCAGGGATGAGCTCGAGCAGGAGTCTGTGCAGCTGGCAGACCTTGCGGGTGTGCTCGCGGCCCAGCGAGGCGCGCCGGTCCACGCACATCCGCAGCAGCTCGGCCTGCTCGTCGGCGAGGACCGGGCGCAGCCCGGCCATCCGCACCCCGACCAGGGCGATGGAATGGGCGTCGGTGGCGTCGGTCTTGCGACCCTGCCCGGTGGCGAAGACCCGCACCCGTGCCGACATCTTCGCCGGCACGTCGACCACCATCTCACGTCGGCGACGAGGCGGTCGGCGACGTGCTTGCCGATCCCGGCGCAGCCCTCGACCGCCCACACCCGCTGCGGCCAGGACCGGGCGTAGTCCAGCAGGCGGGCGTACCCCTCTGCGTCGGTGGCGAACCGCCCGCCGCCGACGATGCTCTCATCAGCGGTCATCACCTCGATCGTGACGCTGCGCTTGTGCGGGTCCATCCCGATCACGACCTGGCCGATCTGCTCATCCATGCCCTTGCTCCCTTGCTCGTGCCAACAGGTGGTGTCGAGCTGGGAGGGCACCGCTACGTTCGGCTGGGCATACCCCTCTTGAGCCTCTCCCGGCCCTGGCGGTGACCGGGGCAGCGCAGGCCAAATGTGAGCCTCACACCAACGGCGTGGGCAGCCGCACTGAGAGCGGCAACCCCGGTCACCTAGGACCGAGCCTGGCCGGGCCTGATCCTGACGTCAATGAAACACGTAGCCGCACTCTGGGCGAAGCGTCCGTGATGCTGTACGGGGTGTGCTTTCCTTGTCGGGTTGACTCCTTTTCGTGGATATCGGTCAAGCGGCTTGTGTGACGGCGCTTGGCCTGCCGCTGGGGATAAGACGGTGCTCGAAGGCTATCGGGTTGATCTGGCTGTGGCCGAGCGCGGAGTGGCGCAAATCCCCCCACTGAGCCGCGCTGTGTACGTGCTCGCTGTCAGTTCCCCGCCGGTGCCAACCTTGGGCTACTCCGGGAGCGTTACCGGGGCAGGAAAGGAGGTCGGATGCGCAGGGAGCAGGAGGACGACTTCGCCGCTTGGGCGAGATCGCGCCAGGGAGCTTTGCTGCGTGCTGCCGTGCTGCTGACGGGAGACGAGGCATCAGCTAAGGACCTGGTTCAGGAGGCGCTGATCAAGGTGGCCGACCGGTGGACGCGCCTGCGGGATGACCGGCCGGAGGCCTACGCCCGACGCATCATCTATCGCGACTCCATCTCTGCCTGGCGCCGCACACGCCGCATCGAGGTCCGCGCCCAGACCCCGGAGCAGGCCCTGCACGACCCCGCCGGCGACTGGGTCGCCGGCGCCGACGTGCGCGAGGCGCTCCTGAGGCTGACGCAAAAGCAGCGGGCCGTGCTCGTGCTGCGCTACTACGAGGACCTGCCCGAGGCCGAGATCGCTCAGGCGCTCGGGGTCGGTGCCCGCACCGTGAAGAGCCAGGCCCACGTCGGGTTGCGCCGGCTGCGTGAGGCGCTCGAGGCTCAGCGCGTTACAGCAGATCAGGCAGGTGTGCACGGTGGACGATGACATCCGTGACCTCATGCGGCGAGCGGCTTCGCAGGTCGAGGAGGTAGACCTGGTTCCTGACGCCCTGGCGGGTGCCACGACCCGGCGCCGCCGGAGGGTGGTGGTCCGGATCGGGGGCCTGGCTGCCGCGGCGGTGACCGGTACTGCTCTGGTCCTGGCTTTGAATGGGCCGGACCATCTGGCCGGCCCGTCGGTGGACCCGGCGGGCGTGAGCCGGGATCCGAGCCAGCACTCCCCATCGACCGAGCCGGAGGACCAGACCGAGGAGGCGCCGGCACCCAGAGTCGATCTCCCGGACCCGCTAGACCCGCAGGTGCACGCCACGGCCGAGTCGATCGCGGCCCTGATGGAGCAGGAAACGTGGATCGATGACGCCGCCTGCCAGGCCAGAGTTCTGCGGACCGAGGACGACACCTCCTGGGCATGGGTGCGGTGCACCGGGGAACCACTGGAGGCCCCGGACGGGGAGGCTCGCGAGCAGTCGGGGCCCGTCCGGTTCGACGGTGGGACCCTTGACGTCCCTAGTGAGCCGCCGGACAGCGCCTACGCGGAAGATGTCCGTGCACTCTTCCCCGACGACCTGGCCGACCTGATCCTCGAGTACGACGAGACAGAACTGTTGCCTGACGTCGTCACCGGTGAGGAGCTGGGTGCGGCTCGGCTGCTCATAGCTACGGCCGACGACGGGACGATCGACGCCTCGGTGCTGCCCCTGGCCCCGACCGTCCGGCTCGCGCTGGGTCCCGAGGACATCAAGAGCGTCCCCGCCAGTCAGCTGACCGACCCGAAGACCTGGCAGCTGGATCATCCGGACGGTCACTTCCGCGCCTACGTCGGCCCGTTCAGCGCACTGGATCTGCTCGCGCCGCGCCCCGGGTGGGCGCAGACGGAGAACCCCTTCGTCATCACCGCCGGCCCGCACCCCCACTGCGCGAGCCCGCCCGTACCACCCCCGACAGGCACCGAAGGTCTGCGGCAGGTATCCATCCGACCGGGCCCCGGTGTCGTCGACTCATGCCTCGCCTGGTCCACCGTCGACCTCTACCTCGACGACGGGCTGATCCAGGTCATCAGCCTCGACCTCTACGAACCATAAGTCCTCGCACGAGCCTTGCTTTTCAAGCCAAGGCCGCACCTGGAGCGGATGTCGAGATTCGATCGCGAGATTTCGGGCCGTAAGTCCTCAAGATGGCTCCCATGGCCATTGGATGACGGAGCCCGCCGGCGAGGTGGTAGAGATCGTCGACTGATTGGTCGCCCCGGGTGCGACCTACCAGATCAAACGGAGGTGGACTGCAGACGCACTGCTCTTTCGTGAGACCCGAGAGCACCGAGACCTTGGCCTCTTCGTCGACTCGACCACTCCGTCTAGACCGTATGGAGTGACCGCCGCGCCGTGCGGGGGTTGCGGGCCGAGGCCTCCAATACACATGCTCGTGGGTTACCGAGCAGGAGGTGCCTGCCCGGCCTTTCCACAGGTGTAGGAGGCCCCGGTGTTCACAGAGCGTACGAGTGTCGGCCTGGACGTGCACGCGCGGTCGGTCGCGGCTGCGGCGATCGACGGCGTGACCGGCGAGGTGTTCAAGGCGAGGCTGGTCCCTGACCAGCAGGTCGTGCTGGAGTGGCTGGGTGGCCTGCCCGGGCCGGTCGCGACGGCCTACGAGGCCGGGCCCACCGGTTACGGCCTGGCGCGGGCGTTGCGGGCGGCAGGGGTGCGGTGCGAGGTGGTGGCGCCCTCGAAGCTGGCCCGCCCTTCCGGGGACCGGGTCAAGACCGATGCCCGGGACGCGATGCACCTGGCCCGGCTGCTTCGGCTGGATGAGTACACGCCGGTGCGGGTGCCTACCGAGGCCCAGGAGTCGGCCCGCGACCTGGTCCGTGCCCGGGAGGCCGCCCGGGGCGACCTGATGCGGGCCCGGCACCGGGTGTCCAAGCTGCTGCTGCGCCACGGGATCGTCTACTCCGGCGGGGCTGCCTGGACCGCCAAGCACGACGCGTGGCTGCTGGGCCAGCGTTTCGAGCTGCCCGGGACCCGGACCGCGTTCGAGGACGCCTACGAGAGCGCCGTGCTGGCCAGCGGCCGACGGGACCGCCTGGACGAGCAGGTCGCCGTCCTGGCGACCGAGGGCGAGTACGTGCCCGTGGCGTCCCGGCTGGCGTGCCTGCGCGGGATCTCCACGCTGACCTCGGTCGCCCTGGCCGTGGAGATCGGCGACTGGGACCGGTTCACCGGCTCCAGCATCGGCGCCTACCTCGGCCTGGTCCCCACCGAGTCCTCCTCGGGGACCAGACGCTCCCAGGGCTCGATCACCAAGACCGGCAACACCCATGTGCGCCGGCTGCTGGTCGAGGCGGCCTGGCACCACCGCAAGCCCTACCGACCCACCGCGATCCTGCGCCGCCGCTGGGAGCGCGCCACGCCCGCAGCGGTCGCCCGCGCCCAGGCCGGCAACCACCGGCTGCACCGGCGCTGGGTCGGCTACGCCGAGCGCAGGAAGCGCCCCGTCCTGGCCAACGTCGCCGTCGCCCGCGAGCTGGCCGGCTGGTGCTGGTCCCTGGCCGTGCTGCCCGACCAGTAGCGCGCCACCCACAAGCTGACCGTGGGGGTCAGCGACCTGGGCCCGAGCAGCGTGAGGAGCGACCCGCGACGAGGCTATGAGCAGGCACGAGGACCGTCCCAGCGGGACGGGTCGCCTCGGGCCCACGCTCGATCTCTAGACCGCGGTCCCGCTCCCGCCGAACACACGGCCCTGCGGTAACCAACCCGCGCATATCAGCTTTGACCACGCGTCGCCAACGACACGCTGACCAGGCGCAGACCCCCACGGTCACCCCGACCCGGTAACCTCACGCACAAAGAGCCGAACGCGAGGCTGATCCGGCGCGCCCACTTGACAAACAGACCCTCCATATCAGCCTCGGCGAACGCGGGTACCAGCTCATCGTGGATTGGCGCCCCATCCGGGTGGAACTGGCCGGCGAGCGTGGCCGTGTCGACGGGCATTCCATGAAGCTTCGCGCCAACGGTGACGGCATCCAGCAGGGCTTCGGTGAGGAGGTCTTCGTCCACTCGGCTCGGGACCGCGCACACCTGGTGTCATCGGTGGCCGCGAGCTCGTTGTGGCGTGTGCCGCTCGGCTGCGTCGGCTTCGGACCGGCTACGAAGCAGGGTCGTTCGACGTGCATGACCTGGACGTCTGTACCGCCTGTGACTCTCCGAAGCCCCTCAGTCAGACTCTCGGTCATGCCGCTGCCCGCGTGCTGGGCTCAGGCTCAGGGGGTCAGGCGGGGCGAGACAGCTCGTGCTCGACGGCTCGGCGGATCCAGGCTGAGACTGAACGGTCGTCAGCTGCGGCAGCGCGCTTCACTTCCTCGAGCAGGTCCGCTGGGAAGCGCACCGGCACGGGCGTGCTCAGTGGACGCTTGCGACGACGCGGAGGTCCCTGGGGCTCCTGATTGCGCGGGTCGGCGTAGAAGTGGTACTCCTGCTCCGGCGTCATCGGCCGGCTGTCCTCAGTGCTCATCACGGTCCCTCCGGTACGTAGCGGCGAGGCCCGAAGACGCCTCGTAGCAGCCGATCGGTCGGCACTTGCTCGGATCGCCCGATCGAGATGGAGCCAGCGGCACGATGAGTACTCGCCCACTGACTTCCGCGAGCATCAGCCAATGAGCGGGCGGCTTGGCCGGGTAGAACAGCGGGTCGCTGCTCCACGCATCGATCACGTCGTCCATCCCCAGGTGCGGATGCTTGAACAGGTGAGCGGCTTGCTTGTCGATCTCGAAGGGCTCGATGTCATCGAGCGCTTCCAGGTCGAACGGTTCGCTCATACTCAAGTGTATTACAGGCGACTACGCACGCACATGCCGCGACGGGGGATCCGGGCTCAGCGCGAGTTGGGAGGGCTGCCCGTCGCGCGCTCGATTGCCGTCTCGATGTCCGGTGCCAGGCCTGTGAGTCTGCCTAGGAGGCTGGAGAGTCCGGGCTCTTCTATGGGGAAGTGGCCGCAGCCACGCAGCCTGACCAGTTCGGTCGGACCTGCAATTCTTTGGAACCATCGGATGCTCACCTCCAGGGGCGTCCAGGCATCCTTGTCCGGGTGCGCGAGAATGACGGGGGTGCGCATCTGCTCGGGCTGGACGTGTTGGTACGTCATGTAGGAGGCGAGAAAGCCAAGAGGCACGTGTGCCCCTCCGCCCCGGGGGTCGCTGGCGCAGAGCTTCGACAGTCCGGCGTTGCGGCTCATCTTGTCCAGCGCGGCTACCCACGACATGGGCACCCGCAGCCCCGACAGCCTGTCAGGAAGCCGCCTCGCTAAAGGCCCGGCGAGCACACCTGCAGGGCCGAACCTGGTCAGCACCCGCTGGACACGCCGGTCGCGAGGGTCGAGCAGGCATGTGGCCACGACGACCGCAACACGCCCGCAGCGTGCGGCGACCTCATAGGCGAGCATGGCTCCCACGCTGGCGCCCAGAAGGAGCAGCGGTCTCCCGTCGTCCTCAGCAGCCACGAAGTCACAGAGCATGTCGACCCAGTGCTGGTACCGCACCGAGGACGGGTCCGGCGATACCGTCTTGCCGTACAGGGGCAGATCCACGGCTGACAGGTCGAACTGCTCCGGCGGCAGTAGAGAGGCAATGGGCCACAAGGCGCTGCTGTTTCCTCCGGCACCATGCACGACGATGACCCGGACCCGCGCTTCGGGGCTGCGGCGGCGGTAGACGTGAACGTCGTGGCCGTGCCATTCCCACCGGTCCTGCTCGGGAGCGTAATCCACCCGCTCACCCCAAGCGGCGGGCAGGAAGGCGGCATAGTCCACAACCTCAGGAACTCGCACGCCTAGCCCGGATCGTTCACGGGGTGGTGGTGTGATCGGCGTGTAGAAGCACCGAAGTGCTCCCTGATCAGGGAAGACTTGGACTTGTCTAAGGTCCCAGGTCGCCCAGCAGGAAGCACTCGGTAAGTGAAGCGTACGTCGTGGTCGTCGGGGTTGTCCGTCTCTGCTGATGGTGTCGGCGTGGTGGCCCACGCGGGCAGTGTGGGGCTGCGCCTGCTGGCCGAGCGCACCGGCCTGACCGGGGAGCTGTCCGCGGCGATGGCCCGCCGTTCGTTCGTGCCGGTCCACGACCGCGGCCAGGTGCTGAGCGACGTGGCGGTGATGCTCGCCGACGGCGGGGAGGCGATCGCCGACATTGACGTGCTGCGCCACCAGGGCGGCGTGCTCGGGCCGGTCGCCTCACCACCGACGGTGTGGCGTGCTCTGGACGAGGTCACACCGGCCCGGGCCAGGAAGATCGCCGCCGCGAGGGCCAGGGTCCGGCGCCGCGTTTGGTCCCTGATCCCCGGTGGGTTGCCGGCCAGCAAGGTCGCCGGGAGCGACCTGGGACAGGTCGTCGTGCTCGATGTGGATGCCACGATCGTGATCGCGCACAGCGAGAAGGAACAGGCGGCGCCGACCTTCAAGCGGACCTTCGGGTTCCACCCCCTGGGCGTGTGGTGCGACAACACGAGTGAGTTTCTGGCCGCGAAGCTGCGCACCGGTCGTGCCGGGTCGAACACGGCCGTCGATCACATCGAGGTCCTGGCTGCGGCGATCGCCCAGGTCCCCGGCACCCACCGCAAGGACCTGCTGGTCCGCTCCGACGGGGCCGGTGCCTCGCACGACCTGCTGGACTGGCTCACCGCCCAGGGCAAGGTCCGCGGCCGCCGGGTGGAGTACTCCGTCGGGTTCGCGCTCACCGAGCAGGTCCGCGGCGCGATCGTCCTGGTGCCCAAGCAGACCTGGACCCCGGCGTGGACGCCGACGGTGGTGTGCGCGAAGGCGGGCACGTCGCCGAGCTGACCGGCCTCATCGACGCGGACCTGCTCGCGACGTGGCCCGAGGGGATGCGGGTCATCGTGCGCCGTGAGCGGCCCCACCCCGGTGCGCAGCTGTCCCTGTTCGAGGAGGCCGACGGGTGGCGTTACCAGGCGTTCGTCACCAACACTGCCGTCGGGCAGCTGGCGTTCCTGGAGGCCCGCCACCGCGCCCATGCCCGCGTGGAGGACCGCATCCGGCACGCAAGGATTCCGGCCTGGGACGCTTTCCCTCACGAGAGTTCGGCATCAACCAGACCTGGCTGCTGCTGACCGGCATCGCCGCCGACCTCATCGCCTGGACCCGTCTGCTGGCCCTGACCGGTGAGGCCAAACCCCTGGCCGCGTGCGAGCCCAAGGCGCTGCGCTACCGGTTCCTGCACGTCCCCGCCCGGCTCACCCACGCCGCCCGTCGCCGACGGCTGCGGATCCCGAGGTCCTGGCCCTGGGCGGCAGCGATCGTCGCGGTCTTCGCGAACATCGCCGCCATCCCCCGACACCCCTGACCGCCCCGTCCGCTCACGACCAGGAACCCGGAGAACCGCAGCCCGGCAGCGCCAGCCGGCGCTACCCCACGTCCACGCGCCGAATCCGAAAGGCGATGACCATCACGCTCGCGCCGAGCCAACCAGCCCGACCTCATGAAAGACCGGGGCTAGCACCATACTTACCGACGGCCAACGGCTGACCCCCAAGGCCGCACCCGTCTCACTCTCATGCCGCCGGTCGGTTGACCGGTCACAGCCGAGAGTGCTCCGCGGGACACTCCCCGCCGCTGCGGTGGCGTGCTCTCGCGCCCCGGCGGAGCTCTCGGCGTCCGACGCTAGGGTCAAGGCCAGGAAGGGGTGGCGCCATGAGCCGGGACGAGATTCTCAACCCTGACCATGAGCATCTGGCCGAAGAGCGAGATCGGAAGCGGATCGAGGCTCAGCTTCGCGGTTCGGAGGCGGATGCTGATCCGCAGGTGCTCGGGTCGATCTCGAGCGGGGGATCATCTTCTTGCCACAGGCTGAAGAGGACCCCGAGGACGAGTCCTGCGCGTAACCGCTGCCGCGATCGTTGCAGCCACCCCACAGCGGGCACGGCGCGTTCGTCAGCACGGCGGATCTGACCAGCGCGACGGAGTTCAAGTCGCCGACGTCAAAATGGACGCGTTTCCGCAGGTCAGAGCATGCCTTGTGTCCGGAGGGGGACTTGAACCCCCACGCCCGTTAAGGGCACTAGCACCTCAAGCTAGCGCGTCTGCCATTCCGCCACCCGGACAGGTGGTGCTGCTCGCTCGGGGGAGCGGGCAACGACGGACAAGATTAGCACGCCTGCACGGGTGCCCCGCGCCAGTCCGGGGGACCCGCGAGGTGAAGGGCGGGGTCGCTGTCCCGGAAGGAGCGGACCGGTCCGGGACCGGTCGTCGGCCCCTCGAACCGGACCGTCACCACCCCCCGGCCGCTGCCCCATACCCAGCCTGGGCCGTGCTTGTCGTGCCGGACGTCCTGCCCCGTGCGCCAGCCCGCACCGGGACGGGCCAGCAGGTCGCCGGGCGTCACCGGGTCCCCGGTCGACGGCGACCCGCCGGGATCGGTCGGCCCGCCGACCGCGTCCGGGAGCCCCATCCCGTCCGGCCGCGGATAGACGGTGTCCAGGGCCAGCTCCTCCTGAGCGTGCCCCGTCAGCCCGGCCACCCCGAGCCCCAGCAGCCGAAGTCCCCCGCTCACGTCGAGGGACCCCAGCAGGCGCCGCCCCTCCCGCAGGATCACCGCCCGGTCCCCCGTCGCGAACGGCAGCGTGCCCGACCGCGTGTGCGTGGTGAAGTCGTGCTCCCGGGCCTTCACGGTGATCGTCCGGGCGAAGACCTCCGAGGCCCCCAGCCGGGCGGCGAGCCGGGTCGCCATCCGTCCGAGCTCGGCCTCCAGGACGGCCCGGTCGGTGATGTCCGACGCGAAGGTCTCCTCCACCGAGATCGACTTCGCCTCCCGCTCGGACACGACGGCCCGGTCGTCCTCCGCCCTCGCCAGGCGGTGCAGCGCCGTCCCCTGCGCCGTGCCGAAGATCGCCACGAGGTCGGTCTCGGTCACCCGCGCGAGGTCGGCCACGGTGTCGACGCCGAAGCCGTGCAGCCTGGAGGCGGTCGCGGGACCGATGCCGGGGATGGCCCGGACGCTCAGCGGGTGCAGGACGGTCAGCTCCTCCCCCGGCCGGACGATCGTCGTCCCCGCGGGCTTGTCCATCTCGCTGGCCAGCTTGGCCATCATCTTGCTGGTCGCCACCCCCACGCTGGCCGTCAGACCACCGGTCTGCGCCGCGATCTCCTCCAGCAGGCGGGCGCACCATGCCTCCAGCCGGCCTTCCTCCCAACCGGGTGGGTCCGGCGCCGCCGTGAGGTCGACGTACGCCTCGTCGACGGAGACCTGCTCCACCAGCGGGGAGCGCCCGCGCAGCAGGTCCATGACCACCCCGGAGCTCGTGCGGTAGGCCTCGAAGCGCACCGTGAGGAAGGCGGTGCCCGCCGGGCAGCGGCGGCGGGCGTCCATCATCGGCATCGCCGAACGGGCGCCGTAGCGACGCGCCTCGTAGGACGCCGTCGACACCACGCCGCGGGGGCCGAGCCCGCCGACGACGACCGGGCGGCCCCGCAGGGAGGGCTTGTCACGTTGCTCGACCGCGGCGAAGAAGGCGTCGAGGTCCAGGTGCAGGATGCACCGTCGATCGTCCGCCGCCACACCCATCACTCTGCCACGCTCCCGCCCGGCCACCGCCCGCCACCGCCGGTCGTGCAGCCCCTGCCGTGCGGAAGGCCTGCGCGTTGGCTAGGTTCGGGGTCATGAACCTGGAGCGCACCTTCCCCCCCGACCCCCTGGACCACCTCCCCGCCGCCCCGGCCGAGCTGCAGGTGACCAGCGAGGACTTCGCCGACCAGGGACCGCTGCCGCGCAACGCCGGCTTCGGCTTCGGCAACGTCTCTCCGCAACTGTCGTGGAGCGGCGCTCCCGAGGGCACGAAGTCCTACCTGCTGGTCTGCCACGACCCGGACGCACCGGTGCTGGGCGGCTTCCACCACTGGGCGGTCCTGGGCATCCCGGCCGAGGTGACCTCGCTCCCCTCCGGCGCCGGCGAGGTCGGTGTCGGCCCCGGCGGGGCGGTCACGCTGGCCAACGACTACGGCACCAAGGACTGGGGCGGGGCCGCGCCGCCGGAGGGCGACCCGGCCCACCGCTACATCTTCACGGTCTGGGCCCTCGACACCGACTCGACCGGGTTGGACGCCTCCGCCTCCGTCGCCAAAGCGCAGTTCACCGTGCTCGGCAACGTCCTGGCCCGCGGGTCCATCACCGGCACCTACCAGCTGTGACCCTGGCCTGGGGCCCCGCCCTGGGACGTCCGGACCTGCTCGCGGAGCCCGTGCGCCGCGCGCTGGAGGGTATGCCGCCCGCGCTCGCCGAGCGCGTCGAGGTCGCCGAGATCCATCCCGACCACGCCGACACCGCCGTCCTGGTGCGCGAGACCGGCATGGACTTGCAGGACATGGCCAACTGCATCGTCGTGTCGGGAGCCCGGGCCGGTGAGGAGCGGGTGTGCGCGGCCCTGGTCCTGGGGCACACCCGGGCCGACGTCAACCGGACGGTGCGCAGGGCGCTGGACGTGCGCAAGTGCTCCTTCATGGCCATGGACGAGGCGGTGGGGCGGACCGGTATGGAGCACGGCGGCATCACGCCCCTGGGCCTGCCCGCCGGGTGGCGGGTGCTCGTGGACGCCGCGGTGACCGGGAGGGAGCGGATCGTCGTCGGATCCGGTCTGCGGCGCTCCAAGCTGCGCCTGCCCGGGTCGCTGGCCGCGCAGCTGCCTGCGGCCGACGTCGTCGAGGGCCTCGGGCTGGAGCTCTGACCGGTCTCAGCCCGGGGGCCGCAGCGCCCAGAAGGCCACGGCTGAGGCGGCGGCGACGTTGAGGCTGTCCACTCCCCCGCCCATGGGGATGCGCACGACGAGGTCGGCGGCCTCCACCGTGCGTCGGCCCAGACCGTCGCCCTCGGTCCCCAGGACCAGGGCCAGTCGCTCGGGCGGGGCGGCCTGGAGGTCGTCCAGGCTCACCGCGTCATCGGCGAGGGCCAGCGCGGCGACGGTGAACCCGCCCTCGTGCAGCAGGTCGATCCCGCCGGGCCAGGGGTCGATCCGCGTCCAGGGCACCTGGAAGACCGTGCCCATCGACACGCGCACGGAGCGGCGGTAGAGGGGGTCGGCGCAGCGCGGCGTGACGAGCACGGCGTCGACCCCGAGCGCCGCGGCCGAGCGGAAGGCCGCCCCCACGTTGGTGTGGTCGACGACGTCCTCCAGCACCGCCACGCGCCGGGCACCGGCCACCACGGAGGCCACCGACGGCAGCTCGGGACGGTGCATGGCGGCCAGGACCCCCCGGTGCAGGTGGAAGCCGGTGAGTTCCTCCGCCACCCGCGGCGAGGCGACGTAGACCGGCGCGTCCTGCTCCTGCGCGGTGCGCAGCAGGTCCGGCCACTCCTGCACCCAGCGCGGGGTCATCAGCAGGGAGCGCAACCGGTGCCCCGCACCGAGGGCGCGCCGGATGACCTTCTCGGACTCGGCCATGTAGAGGCCCCGCTCGGGTTCGACCACCCGCCGCAGGGCGACGTCGGTCAGCGACACGTAGTCGCGCAGCCGCTCCTGGGTGGGGTCGTCCACCCACGTGCAGCCGGGGGGCAGCACGGGCGGGATGCCCGGCTGCGCAGCGTCCACCGGGCCGCTCACAGGACCAGGTTGAGGATCGCGACGGTGCCGATGACGACGATGACCGCCCGCAGCAGCCAGGGAGGCATGGCGCGTCCGACGCGGGCGCCGACGACCCCGCCGAGCAGCGAGCCGATGGAGATGAGCAGGACGATGGTCCAGTTCACGTGCTCGGGCGCCACCACGAGGAAGACCATCGCGGCGACGAAGTTGACGATCATGCCCAGGACGTTCTTGATGCCGTTCATCTGCTGGAGCCGCAGCGGCAGCAAGATGCTCATGATCCCGAGCAGGAGCACGCCCTGGGCGGCACCGAAGTAGCCGCCGTACATCCCGGCGACCAGGACGCCCAGCAGGAGGACGACCCAGCGGCCAGGGGTGATGCGCTCGGCGTGGTGGGCGGCCGCCCAGCGCTGCAGCCGGGGCCCGAGGATCACCAGGAGCAGCGCCAGGGCGATGAGGACCGGCACGATCGCCTCGAAGGCGGCAGGGGGCAGGACGAGCAGCAGCAGGGCACCAAGGACGGACCCGAGGAGCGAGGCGGGGGCCAGCCGCCGCAGCATGGGGCCCAGCGAGCGCAGCTCGTGCCGGTAGCCCCAGGCCCCGGTCAGGCCACCGGGCACCAGTCCGAGGCTGTTGGAGATGTTCGCCGAGACCGGCGGGTAGCCGAAGAAGAGCAGGGTCGGGAAGGTGACCAGGGTGCCGGACCCGACGATGGTGTTGATGGTCCCGGCCGCGAGGCCGGCGAGGATGATCGCCAGGACCTCCCAGACGCTCACCCGGTGGTCTCGGCGCCGGCCGGTACGGCCGACGGGTCATCCTGCCCCGGCTGGGCGGCCCGCGCCGCCCAGCGCTCGCCGTGCCGGTCGACGACGAGGGGTATGCCGAAGGCCGCGGAGAGGTTGTCGGCGGTGAGGGTGAGCTCCAGCGGGCCGGCGGCGACGACCTCGCCGTCGCGCAGCAGCAGGATGTCGGTGAACCCGGGCGGGATCTCCTCGACGTGGTGGGTGACCAGGACCAGGGCGGGTGCCTCCAGATCCTGGGCGAGCAGGCTGAGCCGGCCGACGAGGTCCTCCCGGCCCCTCAGGTCCAGGCCCGCGGCGGGCTCGTCGAGCAGCATGAGCTCGGGGTCGGTCATCAGGGCGCGGGCGATCTGCACCCGTTTGCGCTCGCCCTCGGACAGGGTGCCGAACCGGCGCTGGGCCAGGTGCGCGACCCCCAGGGCCTGGAGCAGCTCGGCGGCGCGCTGCTCGTCGGACACGTCATACTCCTCTCGCCAGCGGCCCAGGACGCCGTAGGCCGCGGTGACGACCACGTCGCTCACCCGCTCCTCGTCCGGGATGCGGTCGGCGACCGCGGCGCTGGAGACGCCGATGCGCGGACGCAGGTCGAAGACGTCGACCGTCCCCAGCACCTCGCCCAGGACGCCGGCCACGCCCGTCGTCGGGTGCATGCGGGCGGCCGCCAGCTGCAGCAACGTGGTCTTGCCGGCGCCGTTAGGCCCCAGGACGACCCAGCGCTCGCCCTCCTCGACCGACCAGTCCACCCCCTTGAGCAGGTCGGTCGTGCCGCGGCGCACGCCGACCCCGGCAAATTCGAGGACATCGCTCATGGCGGCCCACTCTAGTTCGTCCGTGCCGCTCCCCCGCCGCCCGGGCGCGGCCTGTCGGTGGACTGATGGGGCCGGGTCAGCGCCAGCCGGCCAGCGCGAGGGCGGCGGCGTTGGTGGCGTCGGCGAGCGCGCGGGTGGCGGCGGCCTGGAGGTCCCGCAGCGCCCGGGTGCGGGTCGTGGTGGTCCCGGCGTCCAGCGACTGGGCGCCGTCGTCAAGGCCCGCGTCGGCCAGCTCGAGGACCGTGCCCGCGAGGTCGACGACGCGGGCGGCCCGCGGCGGCACGCCGTCCGGCAGGCCCCAGGACCCTCCGAGCGTACCGGTGCGCACGGCCGCCCGTGCCCGGGCCGACGACGTCTCGGCGCCCCCGCCGAAGGGCACTCCCCCGACCGCGGTCAGGACCGCCGTCTGCTCGGCGAGACCGGCGCGCAGCCCCAGCTCGACCTGACCGAGGTCCAGCGCCTCGACCCGGTGCGTGGGCAGCGGGTCCGCGGGGAAGGCCTCCCAGCGGACCGACCACCCCCGGTCCCCCGGGGGCCCGAACTGCTCCAGGTGCGGCACCAGGGCCCCGCCCAGACCGGGCACGAGGACGCACTCCTGCGCGCGCGTCGCCGCCGCCAGCAGGTCCGGACCCCCGCGCGGCAGCCCGGTCACGTCACCCGCACGCGGCAGGGCCACCAGGACGACCCGCTCGCCGAGGTCGCGCCACAGACCGAGCTGCTCGCGCAGCCCGGTGCAGGCGTCCAGGTCGGGCAGCGCCCGCTCCGGGACCTTCGCGACCGGCACCCTGCCGGCGAGCGCGGCCGTGCCCCACAGGGCCACCCGGACGCTGGCCGGCAGGACGTGCCCGCTCACCCGTCCTGGCCGGGGAGGTCGGGGGCCCGCCCCTCCTGCACGGCCCGGTAGACCTCCAGGGTCCGCTCGGCGATCGTCGACCACGAGAAGCTCTCCACCGCTCGCACCCGGCCCGCCTCCCCGCGACGACGTGCCTCCTCGGGGTCGGCGAGCGCCTCGACCAGGGCGTCACCGAGGTCGCGCACGAACGCGTCCTCGTCCACCGGTGTCCCCGTGCCGTCGGTGACCTGCTCGATCGGCACCAGCCAGCCCGTCCGCCCGTCGTCCACGACCTCCGGGATGCCGCCGGTCGCGGTGGCCACGACCGGCAGACCGCACGCCATCGCCTCCAGGTTGACGATGCCCAGCGGCTCGTAGACCGACGGGGTGACGAAGACGGTGGAGTGCGACAGGATCGCGATGACCTTGTCCCGGGGCAGCATCTCCCCGATCCAGACGACCGGGGCCGCCCCCGCCCCGCGCTCCTCCCGGAGCTGGTCCACCAGGCCGATGACCTCCTGCTCGATCTGCGGGGTGTCCGGAGCCCCCGCCAGCAGCACGATCTGGACGTCGTGGTCCACCGCCCGCAGGGCACGCAGCAGGTAGGGCAGCCCCTTCTGGCGGGTGATCCGCCCCAGGAAGACGACCGTACGGCCCTGGGGGTCCAGCCCTCTCTCCCGCACGAAGGCGGCCGCCGCGTCCGAGGTGTCGCGCTGCCACAGGGAGGAGTCGATGCCGTTGTGCACCACGTGCACCTTCGCCGGGTCGACGGAGGGGTATGCGGCCAGGATGTCCTTGCGCATGCCCGCCGAGACGGCGATGATCCCGGCCGCCCCCTCGTAGGAGACCTTCTCCGCCATGGACGAGATGCCGTAGCCGCCGCCGAGCTGCTCGGCCTTCCAGGGACGCAGCGGCTCCAGGGAATGGGCGCTCACGACGTGCGGGATGCCCGCCAGCAGGCCGCCGAGGTGCCCGCCCAGGTTGGCGTACCAGGTGTGGGAGTGCACGAGGTCCGCACCGCCAGCGGCCACGTCCCGGGCCATGAGCAGGTCCACCCCGAGCGTGCGCAGCGCACCGTTCGCCTCCTCGAGGCCGGGCGGCACGGCATACCCCACCGTGCCCTCCTCCTGCACGGGGTCGTCGAAGGCGCGGACCTGCACCTCGACCCCGTCGGCAGCGCGCAGGGCGCGGGTCAGCTCGGCCACGTGCACCCCCGCCCCGCCGTAGATGTGGGGAGGGTACTCACGGGTCAGGATGTCGATGCGCACGGCTCCAACCTAGACCTGGCCCCGGGTCGGCACCACCTCTCGCCAGGAGGTCAGCGCTCTACTAGGTTGGTGTCATGGCAGCGCAGCGCGGTTCTCGTCTGAAGGTCCTGGCCATCGTCCTGGCCGGCGGCGAGGGGAAACGGCTGATGCCGCTCACCGCCGACCGGGCCAAGCCGGCCGTCCCCTTCGGCGGCATCTACCGGCTCATCGACTTCGCCCTGAGCAACATCGTCAACTCCGGCTTCCTCAAGATCGTCGTGCTGACGCAGTACAAGTCGCACAGCCTGGACGCCCACATCACCAAGACCTGGCGGATGTCCACGCTGCTCGGCAACTACGTCGCCCCCGTCCCGGCCCAGCAGCGCCTCGGCAAGCACTGGTTCTCCGGGTCCGCCGACGCGATCTACCAGAGCCTCAACCTCGTCCACGACGAGAGGCCCGACATCGTCGTGGTCGTGGGCGCCGACCACGTCTACCGCATGGACTTCGCGCAGATGGTCGACCAGCACATCGCCACCGGTGCGGCCTGCACCGTCGCGGCCATCCGGCAGCCGATCAGCCTGGCCGACCAGTTCGGCGTCATCGACGTCGACCCCGAGGACCCCCGCCGCATCCGTGACTTCCTGGAGAAGCCGAACGACCCGCAGGGGCTGCCCGACGCCCCGGACGAGGTCCTCGCGTCGATGGGCAACTACGTCTTCACCGCGTCCGCGCTGGAGGAGGCCGTCCGGGCCGACGCTCAGGATGAGGGGTCCAAGCACGACATGGGCGGCGACATCGTGCCGTCCTTCGTCCGTCAGCAGGACGCCTGGGTCTACGACTTCAAGGACAACGACATCCCCGGCTCGACGGACCGGGACCGGGGCTACTGGCGCGACGTCGGGACGATCGACTCCTACTACGACTCGCACATGGACCTCGTGTCGGTCCACCCGGTCTTCAACCTCTACAACGAGGCCTGGCCGATCTACACCAACTACGGCCCGCACCCGCCCGCAAAGTTCGTGCACGGCTCCGGGGACCGCATCGGCCACGCCGTGAACTCCGCCGTCTCCCCCGGCTCGGTCATCTCCGGTTCGACGGTGTCGGACTCGGTGCTCTCGCCCAGGGTCAAGGTGCACAGCTTCAGCCACGTGACCCGCTCGGTGCTCATGGACCGGGTGGAGATCGGGCGGTCCTGCCAGATCCACCGCGCGATCATCGACAAGGGCGTCTTCGTGCCCGCCGGCGTGCACATCGGCGTCGACCACGAGGCCGACCGGGCGCGCGGCTTCACCGTGACCGACTCCGGCATCGTCGTCGTCGGCAAGGGCACCGTCATCGAGGGCTGACCCCCACCCCGACCCCCTCGCCCCCCTCGACCGGCCGCCCCGTCTGGTTACCCCTACCCCCACCAACCGCGTCGTGTGGTTGCCGTCAGCGCGACTGACCGCGTCGTGTGGTTGCCGTCAGCGCGACCGACCGCGTCGCGTGGTTGCCGTCAGAAACCGGTGGCGTGGTAGCCGCCGTCCACGTGCACGATCTCGCCCGTGGTCGCCGGGAACCAGTCGGACAGCAGCGCCACGCAGGCCTGGGCCGCGGGCACCGCGTCCTTGACGTCCCACCCCAGCGGCGCGTGCTCCCCCCACCGGGCGAACTGCTCGAAGTCGGGGATCGACTTGGCCGCGGTGGTGGCGATGGGCCCGGCGGAGACGAGGTTGGACCGGATCCCGTGCGGGCCGAGGTCGCGGGCCAGGTAGCGGCTGGTCGCCTCGAAGGCGGCCTTGGCCACGCCCATCCAGTCGTACATCGGCCAGGCGTACTGCGCGTCGAAGGTGAGGCCCACCACGCTGCCACCCTGCCCCATCCGCGGCAGGCAGGCCGCGGCGAGCGCCTTGAGGGAGTACGCGCTCACGTGCACCGCCGTGGCCACGTCCTCCCACGGGGCCTGCATGAAGTCGAAGGCGCCCTTCGGGGCGAACCCGATGGAGTGCAGGACCCCGTCGAGGTGGTCGACGTGCTCCCCCAGCCGGTCGGCCAGGGTGTCCAGGTGCTCGGTGTCGGTGACGTCGAGCTCGATCACCGGGGCCGGCTGCGGCAGCCGCTTGGCGATGGTCTGGGTGATCCTGAAGGTCCGGCCGAACGAGGTCAGCACGACCGTCGCGCCCTGCTCCTGCGCCAGGCGCGCGACGTGGAAGGCGATGGAGCTGTCCATGAGGACACCGGTGATGAGGATCTTCTTGCCGTCGAGGAGCATGGGAGGACTCTAGTGCGTGCCTGCTCGCGGACGGCGGAGGCTGCCGGGCTGCGCCGCGCCGCCGGCCCCCGCCCTGGGTGACCGGACGCCCGGTCGGGTCAGTGCCCCATACCGAGGCCGCCGTCGACGGGGATGACGGCGCCGGAGACGTAGGCGGCCTCCGGGCTGGCGAGGAAGCGCACCACGCCCGCCACCTCCTCCGCCGTCGCGAAGCGACCGGCTGGGATGCCGGCCAGGTATGTCGTGCGCAGGTCGTCGGACAGCTGCTCGGTCATCTCGGTCTCGATGAAGCCGGGGGCGACGACGTTGGCGGTGATGCCCCGGCCGCCGAGCTCGCGGGTGATCGACCGGGCCAGCCCGACGAGGGCCGCCTTGGACGCGGCGTAGTTGGTCTGGCCCGCCGAGCCGTAGAGGCCCACGACGGAGGAGATGAGGATGATGCGGCCCTTCCGTGCCCGGATCATGCCCTTGGAGGCCCGGCGCGCGCAGCGGAAGGCCCCGGTGAGGTTGGTGTCGAGGACCGTCTCGAAGTCCTCGTCGCTCATCCGCATGAGCAGGGTGTCCTTGGTGATGCCGGCGTTGGCCACGAGCACCTCGACCGGGCGGCCCAGGATCGCCTCGGCCTCGTCGAAGGCGCGGTCCACGCTCGCGGAGTCGGTGACGTCGCACCGCACGCCCTGCAGACCTTCGGGGGGCTCACCGCTGCGGTGGGTGACGACGACGTCGTGGCCGTCCTGGCGGAAGGCCCGTGCGATGGCCAGGCCGATGCCGCGGTTGCCGCCGGTGACCAGCACGGACAGGGGCGTGGTGGTGGGGTGCGTCTCGCTCACCGCCCCACCGTAGCCGTATCGTGGGGAGGTGCCCACCCACCAGTCCCGCGCGCCGCGGCGCGCCGCGCAGGCGGTGACCGACGCCCGCGCCTCGGTGGAGGAGGACCGGTCCCGGCGGATGCGCCACTACCTCATGGCCATGGGGGTGCGCACCCTGTCCTTCCCGGTGGCCGTCTGGGCCTTCGTGCAGGAGTACTACGTCCTCGCCGGCGTGATGGCGGTCCTGGCCACGATCCTGCCGTCCTTCGCCGTGATGATCGCCAACGCGGCCGACCGCAGGCGGGCACCGGCGAGCGCCGAGGTCCGCTCGCCCGTCCAGGGGCTCGGGCCCTCGACCTCCGCCCCCGCCCCGGCACCGGAGCCGGGGCCTGCGGGCACGGAGGTGGCCCCCGGCTCCGTCGTGATCCCGGGCTCCGTGGTGATCCCCGGCACCGTCGTCCGCCCCGGTGCGCCGACGCCCGAGGCCGGACCCGCCCCGACGCCGGACGAGGACGGTCCCGCCCGGAGGGTCGTGACGGCGGGCTCGACGCCGTCCCTCGTCTGCAGCGCCAAGGGGTGCCGGGCCGTGCCCGAGCACGCCGTGGTGTGGCGCAACCCGCGGCTGCACACCCCCGAGCGCCGTAAGGTGTGGCTGGCCTGCGACGAGCACCGCGACCACCTCCGCGACTTCGTGCAGGTCCGTGGCTTCCTGCTCGAGGTCGTCCCCGTGGCCGACCTGGACGGCGACGGCGAGGACGACCGTGGGTGAGGCCGGGACCTGGCAGGTGCTGCGGCGGCCCCGGTGGCTCCTCTACCTCCTGCTGGCGGCGGTCTTCGCAGCGGTCACCCTCGGGCTGGGGCTGTGGCAGCTGGACCGGCACGAGGGCAAGGTGGAGCGGCGCCAGCTCGTCGAGGCGAACTACTTCGAGGACCCTCGACCCCTGGTTGAGGTGCTTCCCCGGGATGCGACGCTCGCCCCGTCCGCGGAGTGGACGCACGTGAGCGCCCGCGGCACCTACCGCCCCGAGCAGCAGCTGCTGGTGCGCAACCGCCCCTACCAGCGTGTCTACGGCTACGAGGTGCTCGTCCCCCTCGTCCTGGACGACGGCCGGGTCCTGGTCGTCGACCGGGGGTGGGTGCGGAACGCCGCGACCGCAGCCGAGGAGCCGGAGGTCGCGCCTCCACCTCAAGGACAGGTCGAGGTGACCGGCTGGCTCCGCCCCTCGGAGCCGGACCTGGGTCGGGACCTGCCCGCCGGACAGCTGGCCTCCGTCGACCTTCCCCGCGCCGAGCTGGCGGTTGGTGGCCCGGTGGTCGGTGCGTACCTCGTGCTCGGCGCCGAGGACCCCTCACCGGAGCAGGCCCCGGCGCTCCTGCCCGCCCCGGACACCCGCCTGGGCTCGCACTTCGCCTACGCGATCCAGTGGTGGCTGACCGTTCCCGTCGGGTTCGTGCTCGTCCTGGTCATGGCCCGGCGCGAGGCCCAGGACGAGGCGGCCGCCCGCGGCGAGGTCGTCCCCGCCCGGCAGGCCCGGGCCAGGAAGACCCGCATCTGGGACGAGGAGGATGCCTGAGCGACCTGTGCACCTCGACGGGACGTGTGCGCGGGGTATGGCGCGTCAGTGGCGGAACTGGGTGTCGTGCAGCGCGCGGTACAGCCCGCCCGCCGCGAGCAGCTCCTCGTGCGTCCCGCGCTGGACGACGCGTCCCCGGTCGAGCACGAGGATCTGGTCGGCGTCCCGCACGGTCGACAGGCGATGGGCGATGACGAGCGAGGTGCGCCCGGCCAGGGCGGAGTCGAGGGCGCGCTGCACCGCGGCCTCCGAGCCGCTGTCCAGGTGGGCGGTGGCCTCGTCGAGCACCACGACCGCGGGTGACTTCAGCAGCAGCCGGGCGATCGCCAGCCGCTGCTTCTCCCCGCCGGACAGGCGGTGGCCGCGGTCACCGACGACCGTGTCCAGCCCCGCCGGCAGCTGACGCACGAGGTCGGCGATCTGGGCCCCCTCGAGGGCCGCCCACACCTCGTCCTCGGTGGCACCGGGCCGGGCGTAGACGAGGTTGGCGCGCACGGTGTCGTTGAACATGTGCGCCTCCTGGGTCACCACGCCCACCGTGTCGCGCAGCGAGTCGAAGGTCGCCTCCCGCAGGTCGACACCCCCGATCCGCACCTGCCCCTCGGTGGGGTCGTAGAGCCGGGACACGAGCGCCGTGAGGGTGGTCTTTCCGGCCCCGGAGGGACCCACGAGCGCCGTCATCGTGCCGGGCGGCACGACGGCGCTGATCCCGCCGAGCACCGCGTGGCCGTCGGCGACCTCGGCCTCGGGCCGCTGCTCCAGGGAGGCCAGCGACACCTCCTGGGCGGCGGGGTAGGAGAAGCTCACGTCGCGCAGCTCGACCTCGACGGGACCGGACGGGAGGTCGCGGGCCGCGTTCGACTCCGCCACCAGCGGCTGCAGGTCGAGCAGCTCGAAGATCCGCTCGAAGCTGACGAGCGCGGTCATGATGTCGACCCGGACGTTGGACAGAGCGGTGAGGGGTGCGTAGAGCTGGGAGAGCAGCGCCGCCATGGCGACGAGCTCCCCGATGGTCAACTCCCCGCTGATCGCCATCAGCCCGCCCAGCCCGTAGACCAGGGCCGTCGCCAGGGCGGCGACCAGCCCGAGCCCGGCGAGGAAGATGACGCGGTTGACGGCGATCGCGACGCCGGCGTCCCGGACGCCCCGGGCCCGGTCGCCGTACTCCTGCTGTTCCTGGACCGGCCGTCCGAAGAGCCGCACCAGCAGCGCCCCGGCGACGTTGAAGCGCTCGGTCGTGCGGCTCTGCATGTCGGCGTTGAGGCTCATCTGCCGGCGGGTGAGGTCGGACAGGCGGGCCCCCATGAGCCGGGCGGGGACGAGGAAGAGGGGCAGGAGCAGGAGCGCCAGCAGGGTGATCTGCCAGCTCATGGAGACGAGCGCGGCGACGACCAGGACAATCTGGACGATGTTGCCGACCAGCCCGGACAGCACCGACGTGAAGGCCGTCTGGGCCCCGATGACGTCGGAGTTGAGCCGCGAGACCAGGGCTCCGGTCTGGGCCCGGGTGAAGAAGGCGATCGGCTGGCGCAGGACGTGCGCGAAGACCTCGCGCCGCAGGTTGAGGATGAGGCCCTCCCCGATCCGGGCGCTCACCCACCGGCTGAGCACGGTCGTCAGGGAGCTCGCCACCGCGAGCACCGCCACGACCGCACCGAGGGTGATGACCACCTCGCGGTCCCCCGGGGTGACACCGTCGTCGATGATCCGCCGCAGCAGCAGGGGCACGGCCACGCTCATCAACCCGCCGAGGACGGCGAGCGCCAGGTAGCCGGCGATCTCCGGCACGAAGGGCCGGCCGTAGGCCGTCACCCGTCGGGCGGTCTCCCGCCCCACCTTGTGCGAGCGCACCGAGGGGTCCTTGGCGAAGCTGCGCACGCTCCCGCCGCGGGCCATGCCGTGCATCGTCATCCGGAAAGCTCCTCTCCGGCGCCCGGGGGCGCCCGGTGGCCGGGGTCAGGCCAGGGCGATCAGGTCCTGGTAGTCGCGGCCCCACAGGTCCTCGACCCCGTCGGGCAGCAGCAGCACCCGCTCGGGCTCCAGGGCGCTCACCGCTCCCTCGTCGTGGCTGACGAGCACGACCGCTCCCTCGTAGGAGCGCAGGGCCGCCAGCACTTCTTCCCGGGAGGCCGGGTCGAGGTTGTTGGTGGGCTCGTCCAGGAGCAGGACGTTGGCGGCCGAGACCACGAGGATGGCCAGGGCGAGCCTCGTCTTCTCCCCGCCGGAGAGCACACCCGCCGGCTTGTCCACGTCGTCACCGCTGAAGAGGAAGGACCCGAGCACCTTGCGTGTCTCGGTCTCGTCCAGGTCGGGCGCGGCGCTCTTCATGTTCTCCAGGACCGACCGGGTCACGTCCAGGGTCTCGTGCTCCTGCGCGTAGTAGCCGAGCTTGAGCCCGTGCCCCGGGACGACCTCACCGGTGTCCGGTCGGTCGATCCCCGCGAGCAGCCGCAGCAGCGTGGTCTTCCCGGCCCCGTTGAGGCCGAGCACCACGACCTTCGATCCCCGGTCGACCGCCAGGTCGACGTCGGTGAAGATCTCCAGGGAGCCGTAGGAGCGCGACAGCCCCTCCGCCGTCAGCGGGGTGCGGCCGCACGGCGCGGGGGTGGGGAAGCGCAGCTTGGCCACCTTGTCGGCCTGCCGCTCCCCCTCCAGCCCCGCCAGCATCCGTTCGGCACGGCGCGCCATGTTCTGCGCCGCCACGGCCTTGGTCGCCTTGGCCCGCATCTTGTCGGCCTGCGCCAGCAGGGCGGCCGCCTTCTTCTCGGTGTTAGCGCGCTCCCGGTGCCGCCGGCGCTCGTCGGCCTCCCGCTGGACGAGGTAGCTGCGCCACCCCATGTTGTAGATGTCCATGACCTGACGGTTGGCGTCGAGGTAGAACACCTTGTTGACGACGGTCTCGATGAGGTCCACGTCGTGCGAGATGATCATCAGACCACCGGCGTAGCCGCGCAGGTGCTCCCGCAGCCAGACCACGGAGTCGGCGTCCAGGTGGTTGGTGGGCTCGTCCAGCAGCAGCGTGTCGGCCCCGCTGAAGAGGATGCGGGCCAGCTCGATCCGTCGCCGCTGCCCGCCGGAGAGGGTATGCAGCGGCTGGGCGAGCACCCGGTCCGGCAGCCCCAGGCTCGAGGCGATCGAGGCGGCCTCGCTCTCTGCGGCATACCCCCCGCGCGAGGTGAACTCAGCCTCCAGCCGGGAGTAGCGGCGCATCGCCTTCTCGCGTGCCTCCCCCTCCTGGGTCGCCATCGCCTCCTCCGCGGCCCGCATGCCGCGGATGACCTCGTCCAAGCCGCGGGCGGACAGGATCCGGTCGCGGCCCAGGACCTCCAGGTCCCCGGTCCGGGGGTCCTGCGGGAGGTAGCCGATCTGTCCGGTGCGCCCGATCGTCCCGCCGCTCGGCTGACCCTCGCCGGCCAGGATCTTGGTCAGCGTCGTCTTCCCCGCGCCGTTGCGCCCCACCAGGCCGACCCGGTCACCGGCGCCGACGCGGAAGGTGACGTCCTCCATGAGCAACCGGGACCCGACGCGGATCTCGACGGCGCTGGCGGTGATCACGGGTGGCTCCTCCTGGGCGCTCGGGCAGCCCGGACCGGGGCTGCGGGGGAAGGGGGGTGGGACGGCACGCCGGACCGGCGGGTGCACGGTGGTGGGCGGATGACTAGTCTACGCGCTAGACCCCCGGTCACCCGACCGGCGCGGACGCACGCACCAGCGGAGGCATCCATGACGTTCAGGGAGAACGCCAACATCGGCGGCGGCAGGGCCCGTCGCGGTGGCGGCGGAGGCGGCGGCATGGCCGTCGGGGGCGGCATCGGCGCGCTCCTGCTGGCGCTGCTGGTCATGCTCTTCGGCGGCGACCCGGGACAGGTCCTCCAGCCCCAGTCGCAGGGGCAGGACTCCTCGGCCCAGAACGTGGACCTGGCCGAGTGCCGCACCGGGGCCGACGCCAACGAGAACGTCGATTGCCGGATGAAGGGCGGGATGGCCTCGCTGGAGACATACTGGACCGAGGTCTACCCCCGTGCGGCCCCGGCCACCGCCATCCTCTTCTCGGGCGGCGTCAACACCCAGTGCGGCCAGGCCAGCAGCGCCGTCGGACCCTTCTACTGCCCGCTCGACCGGCAGATCTACCTGGACACCAGCTTCTTCCAGCAGCTCGAGGGCCAGCTCGGCGCCGAGGGCGGCTCGCTGGGCGAGCTTTACGTCCTGGCGCACGAGTACGGCCACCACATCCAGAACTACACCGGGGCGCTGCAGGCCTCCCAGCAGTCCCGGCAGGGCGAGGAGTCCGGCGCGGTGCGGGTGGAGCTGCAGGCCGACTGCTTCGCCGGCGCCTGGGTCGGTCACGTCGCCCAGGGCGAGGACGCCCTCCTCGAGCCGCCCACCGAGGAGCAGATCCGCTCCGCCCTGTCGGCCGCCGCGGCCGTGGGTGACGACTCGATCCAGGAGCGTATGCAGGGCCAGGTCACCCCGCACACGTGGACCCACGGCTCCTCCGAGCAGCGGATGGGGTGGTTCATGCGCGGCTACCAGTCGGCGGACGCCAACCAATGCGACGTGCTCAACGCCGCGAGCGTGGACGACTACTGAGCCGCCCGCCACATCGTCGCAGCCGCCGTCCGGTCCGACCGGGCGGCGGCTTCGTCGTGCCGGGTGGTCGCCCGGCCGACGGAGGTGACCGGGATCACACAGGTCCCGCCCCGAGGGGCGGAATGGGCACCCATAACCCGGTGTTGCGACATACCGTGGCTCGCTGTGCGGTCACACCCGACCACGGGGGGACCGACGACGCTGCCCCCGCCCCCACGTCAACGAAAGGGTGCTCCTCGTGCTCTCCAGACTCCCCCGGGTCTCCTTCGGGACCCAGGTGCTCATCGGGCTCGTGCTCGGCGTCGCGCTCGGCCTCGTGGCGCGGGCCACCGGCGCCAGCGCCGACAACCCGACCTGGCTCTCCGAGACCCTGCGCATCATCGGGTCCTCGTTCGTGACCCTGCTGCGCACCATCGTGCCGCCCCTGGTCTTCCTGGCCATCGTGTCCTCGATCGCCAACCTGCGGGAGGTGACCAACGCCGCCCGCCTCGCCTGGCAGACGCTGCTGTGGTTCGCGATCACCGCGCTGATCTCGGTGGGCATCGGCATCGCCACCGGTCTTCTCCTGGACCCGGCCCGCGGCGCCGGTGTCACCGCCGCCGACGCGGCCGAGCCCTCGCGCACCGGCGGCTGGCTCGACTTCCTCACGGGCATCATCCCCGCCAACGCGCTCGGCCTGTCGGCCAGCGCGAACGACGCCGGCGTCAACCTGTCGTTCAACGTCCTGCAGATCCTCATCGTGGCGATCGCCGTCGGGATCGCCGTCGTCAAGGTCGGCGACGCGGCCGAGCCCTTCCTCACCTTCAGCCGCTCCGCGCTCAGCGTGGTGCAGAAGGTCCTGTGGTGGATCATCCTGCTCGCCCCGCTCGCGACCGTCGGTCTGCTCGGGAACGCCATCGTGGCCTACGGCTGGGACACGCTCGGCTCCCTGGGCCGCTTCACCCTGGCGATCTACGTGGGCCTGTTGCTCGTGATCGGCGTGCTCTACCCCGTGCTGCTGCGCGTGCACGGCCTGTCGGTCCGGCAGTTCTTCTCCGGCGCCTGGCCCGCCATCCAGCTGGCCTTCGTCTCGCGGTCCTCCATCGGCACGATGCCGGTCACCCAGGCGGTCACGGAGCGCAACCTCGGCGTCCCCCGCGCGTACTCCTCCTTCGCCGTCCCGCTGGGCGCGACCACCAAGATGGACGGGTGCGCCGCGATCTACCCGGCGATCGCCGCGATCTTCGTCGCGCAGTTCTTCGGGGTCCAGCTGGGCCTCACCGAGTACCTCCTCATCGCCTTCGTGGCGGTCATCGGCTCGGCCGCCACGGCGGGCGTCACCGGGGCTACCGTCATGCTCACCCTCACGCTGTCCACCCTGGGCCTGCCGCTCGAGGGCGTCGGTCTGCTCCTGGCGGTCGACCCGATCCTCGACATGGGCCGCACCGCCACCAACGTGGCCGGCCAGGCACTCATCCCCACGATCGTGGCCAAGCGCGAGGGCATCCTGGACCGGGCCGCCTACGACGCAGCGCGCCGTGGCCTGCCCTGGGCGACCGAGACCCCGGTCGCCCCGGAGGAGCGCCCCGCCCGGGACGCGGAGACCGGAGCCGACACCTCGCCGCCGCGTCAGAACCAGCCGGAGCCGGCTCGCTGAGCCCGAGGCTGAGCCCGACGCCCCCGGCCTGACCGGGACGCGTCAAGGACGCGGCGCCGCCCCCTTCCCGGGGACTGCGCCGCGTCCTTCGGCGTTGTGCACGCGGACCCGGACCGCCCGCCCGCGGCGCACCGCCTCCTCCAGGACGGACCGTCGGGGGTCGGCGAGGTCCGGCAGCTCCCGTCGCGGCAGGTCCGGCACCCGCCGGCGAGGCCCGTGGCCGAGCCCGGCCAGGGCCTGAGCGGTCAGGGAGGGGTCACCTCCCACCACCAGGGCCGCCACCGGCCCGGCCCGGCCCTCCCCCTCCTGCAGCACCCGGACGGCGTGGCCCACGAGCGCGCCGACGAGCTCGTCGGCCTGGTTGGCGCGCCGGCGGGCGAAGCGCTGCTGGCTCCAGCCGCCCGCGGCGGTGCGCGACTGGACGTGACGCGTGCCCACCTTGGAGGCGAGGAGCTCGCCACCGCCCGAGCTGACGGCCACGGCATACCCGCCCCGTCGGACCAGCAGGGTCAGCACCGGGCCGGGTGGTCGCACCCAGGCCGCGGCGGCCGACAGGTCGGGCGGCCGGTCGGCCCCCGAGGGCGAGGCCCAGCCCTGAAGACGGGCCCAGGAGCCGTCGGCGGCCGACAGCAGGTACGCCGACGGGGAGCCTCCCTGGCCCTCGGCGTCGGCGAGCGACCAGGTGACCTCCCCGTGGGAGGTGGTGAACCGCGCGACCCAGCCGGCGATACGCTCGGGGGCGACCTCGACCGGCCGGGGTGCGGTCATCGGCGGGCGGCGGCCGGGAGGCCGCTGCTCAGACGTTGAAGCCGAGGGCGCGCAGCTGCTCACGCCCGTCGTCGGTGATCTTGTCCGGGCCCCACGGCGGCATCCAGACCCAGTTGATGCGGTGGCTGGCCACCAGCCCCTCCAGGGTCTGGGCGATCTGGTCCTCGATGACGTCCGTGAGCGGGCACGCCGCCGAGGTCAGGGTCATGTCGATGACGGCGTGGGACGCGGCGTCGACGGTCACGCCGTAGACGAGCCCGAGGTCCACGACGTTGATGCCGAGCTCGGGGTCGACGACGTCACGCAAGGCCTCCTCGATGTCGGCCACGTTGGGCGGGGTGGTCGTGGTCATCATGCCTCCAGGTGAGATGGTCGGTCAGTGGTCGGGCTGGGTGCTGGCGGCCGAGAGATGTCGACCCCGGCACGGGCCAGGGCGTCCAGGTAGGCCCCCCAGGGCAGGAGGGCGCACTTGATACGCGCAGGATATTTCGCGACGCCGGCGAAGGCGACCGCGTCCCCGACCTGCTCGGGGTCACCGGGGTCCGCGCCCTTGCTGGTGAGCATGGCGTGCACGTGGCGGTAGGTCTGCAGGGTGCTGGCCACGGGGTGCCCCAGGGACTCCTCCGCGAGCACCGAGGCGGCGGCGACCGAGATGGAGCACCCGAGCGCGTCGTAGGACACGTCCTCCAGGACGGCGTCCGCCCCGCTGCCGAGGACCCGGACCCGCAGGCTGATCTCGTCGCCGCAGGTCGGGTTGACGTGGTTGACCTCGACGTCGTAGGGCTCTCGCAGCCCCGCGTGCTGGGGGTGCCGCGCGTGGTCGAGGATGAGCTCGCCGTACAGGTCCATCAGTGCTCCCTCTCCCTCACGCGCTCATCCCGAAGATCTGCGGCACACGGTCCAGCGCGGCGACGAAGGCGTCGATCTCCTCCGGGGAGGTGTAGACCGCGAAGCTCGCCCGGGTCGAGGCCGGCACCCGCAGCCGCCGGTGCAGCGGCCAGGCGCAGTGGTGCCCGGTCCGCACCGCGACGCCCGAGTCGTCCAGGACCTGGCCGACGTCGTGGGGGTGGACCCCGTCGACGACGAAGCTGACACAGCCCACCCGCTCGGTGGAGTCGGTCGGCCCGAGGACCCGCACCCAGGGGCGCTCGGCCAGCAGGTCGAGGGTATGCCGCACCAGCGCCTGGTCGTGCGCGTGCACCCGCTCCAGGCCGCCCTCGACGCCCGACAGGTAGTCCAGGGCCGCGGCCAGCCCGACGGCCTGGGCGGCCATCGGCACGCCCGCCTCGAACTTCTGGGGTGGCGGCGCCCAGGTGGATCCCTCCATGCGGACGACCTCGATCATCGACCCGCCCGTGAGGAACGGCGGCATGGCCTCCAGCAGCTCACGGCGGGCCCACAGGACCCCCACGCCGGAGGGGCCAAGCGTCTTGTGACCGGTGAGGACCAGCGCGTCGACCCCGGACCCGGGTGCGGTGAGCGGGCTCAGGTCGAGGTGCGGGGCCGACTGGCAGGCGTCCACGAGGACGAGCGCGCCGACGGCCCGCGCCGCGCGGACGACCGGGGAGTCGGGCCCCAGGTCGTTCAGGGTGCCCAGGACGTTCGAGACGTGGGTGAGCGAGACGACCTTCGTGCGGGCCGTGACGACCTCGCCGGGGTCCTCCAGGTGGCCGTCGTCGGTCACGCCGATCCAGCGCAGCGTCGCCCCGGTGCGACGGCACAGCTCCTGCCAGGGCACGAGGTTGGCGTGGTGCTCCATCTCGGTCACCACGACCTCGTCGCCCGGCCGCAGCCGCAGGCGGTCGGCCCAGGCCGGGTCTGCGCCGTCCATCGCCCCGGGCGCCGCGGCGTTGGAGAAGGCGTACGCCAGCAGGTTGAGCCCCTCGGTGCCGTTCTTGGTGAAGACGACCTCGTCGGCCGGGGCGCCGAGGAAGCGTGCCACGCCGGCACGGGCCCCCTCGAAGGCCTCGGTCGCCTCCTCGGCGAGCTGGTGCGCCCCGCGGTGCACGGCGGCGTTGTGCTGCTCGTAGAAGGCCCGCTCGGCCTCCAGCACCATCCGCGGCTTCTGCGAGGTCGCCCCGCTGTCGAGGTAGACGAGCGGACGGCCCCGGCGCACCGTGCGCCCCAGGATGGGGAAGTCCCCGCGCAGGCGCGCGAGCTGCTCCCCTCCCAGCGGGGGCGCGGCGGGGGGCCGGCCGGACGTCATACCTCGTCCTCCCGTGACCGCGATCAGAGGGCCGGGGTGAGGAACCGGTCGTAGCCCTCGGCCTCGAGGCGGTCGGCCAGCTCGCGGCCGCCGGACTCGGCGACCCGGCCCGCGACGAAGACGTGCACGAAGTCGGGCTGGATGTAGCGCAGGATCCGGGTGTAGTGGGTGATGAGCATCACGCCGAGGTCGGTGTTGGCCTTGACCCGGTTGACCCCCTCGGACACGACCTTGAGCGCGTCGATGTCCAGACCGGAGTCGGTCTCGTCCAGGATGGCGATCTTGGGCTGGAGGAGCTCCAGCTGCAGGATCTCGTGGCGCTTCTTCTCGCCGCCGGAGAAGCCCTCGTTGACGTTGCGCTCGGCGAAGGAGGAGTCCATCTTCAGCGCGTCCATGGCGCCCTTGACGTCCTTGACCCAGTGCCGCAGCTTGGGCGCCTCGCCGTCGATGGCGGTCTTGGCGGTCCGCAGGAAGTTGGACACGGACACGCCCGGCACCTCGACGGGGTACTGCATCGCCAGGAAGAGCCCGGCCTGCGCCCGCTCGTCGACGCCCATGTCCAGGACGTTCTCGCCGTCGAGGAGGACCTCGCCACCGGTGACGGTGTACTTGGGGTGGCCGGCGATGGCGTAGGCGAGCGTGGACTTGCCGGAGCCGTTCGGGCCCATGATGGCGTGCGTCTCGCCGGAGTTGATGGTCAGGTCGACGCCGCGCAGGATCTCCTTGGCGGTGTCGTCGGTCTCGACGCTGACCTGGAGGTTCTTGATCTCAAGGGTGGTCATGCTTGCTCCTTCGTGAGCAGGGTTGTCAAGGGTGTGGGGGTGCCGGTCAGCCGGCGAGCGTGACGTAGACGTCGTCGCCCTCGAGGGTGACGGTGTGGACCTGGACGGGCTGGGTCGCCGGCAGCTGCCGGGGCTGGCCCGTCCGCATGTCGAACTGGGACCCGTGCAGCCAGCACTCGATGAGGTCGCCCTCGACCTCGCCCTCGGCGAGGCTGACGTTGGCGTGCGTGCAGGTGTCGTCGAAGGCATGGATCTCACCGGCGGAGTCCCGCGCGATGGTGACCCGTCGTCCCTCGATCTCGGCGACGGCCGCCCCGACGCGGGGCAGGTCGTCCACCGAGCACACCCGGACGGCCTGGCTGACCTGCACGGGCTCGCTCATGCCTGGCCCTCGGGGAGGGTCACGCCGTCGCCGGGCTCCCCCATGGTGAGGCTGAGCTCGTCGTCGATGGCGACCATGAGCCGCTCCACGACCTCGGGGACGCCGATCTTGGCGATGATGTCGGCGAAGAAGCCGCGCACGACCAGCCGCTTGGCCTCGTCCTGACCGATGCCGCGCGACATCAGGTAGAACAGCTGCTCGTCGTCGAAGCGTCCGGTCGAGCTCGCGTGGCCGGCACCGGCGATCTGGCCGGTCTCGATCTCCAGGTTGGGCACCGAGTCGGCGCGCGCACCGTCGGTGAGCACCAGGTTGCGGTTGAGCTCGTAGGTCTCGATGTCCTCGGCCTCCTTGCGGATGAGGACGTCACCGACCCACACCGTGCGGGCGCTGTCGCCCTGCAGCGCGCCCTTGTAGGTGACCAGCGAGGTGCACCGGGGGGCGTTGTGGTCGACGAACGAGCGGTGCTCGAGGTGCTGGCCGGCGTCGGCGAAGTAGACCCCGAGGAGGGTGGCGTCGCCACCGGGGCCCGCGTAGCGGACGTTGGAGTTCATCCGCACGATGCCGCCGCCCAGGCTGACGGCGATGTGCTTGTAGGTGCCGTCCCGGCCCACGAGGGCCTCGTGCTGGCCCAGGTGCACCGCGTCGTCCTCCCAGCGCTGCAGACTGACGACGGTCAGCTCGGCGCCGTCCCCGACGATGACCTCGAGGTTGCCGGTGTGCTGCACGCTGCCGGTGTGGTCCAGGATGACCAGGGCCTTGCTGTGGGTGCCGGCCTCCAGGACGTAGTGGGCGTTGCTGCGTCGTCCCGCGCCACGGCCCTGCACGCTCACGCGCACCGGACCGTCCAGCTCGGCGTCCGCCGGGATCCGCACGTGGAGGGCCTCGGGGGTGTTGCTGCTGGCGACGGCCGCGCCGCGGTCCTCCGGGACCAGGACGGTGCCGCGGGGGGCCTGGCCCGGGGCGAGGGTGCCGACCTCCACGCCCGACGGGGCCTGCACGTCATACCCGGCTGCGGCGTCGCCCGGCTGGTCGTCGGTGGGGGCGTCGGACAGGACGCCGCCGAGCCGGTCGACGGGGGTGAACCGCCACTCCTCCTCGCGACCGGTCGGGACGGGGAAGGTCTCGACGTCGAAGGAGCGGTGGCGTGCGGCCCGGGACTCGTCCGGGATCCGGTGGTCGCCACCGATCTGGGCCTGGGGGTCCTGGTGCGTCTTGCTCTCGTCGATCAGAAGCGACATCAGCCGACGGCTCCTTCCATCTGCAGCTCGATGAGGCGGTTGAGCTCGAGGGCGTACTCCATGGGCAGCTCGCGGGCGATGGGCTCGACGAACCCGCGCACGATCATCGCCATGGCCTCGGTCTCGGACAGGCCTCGGGACATGAGGTAGAACATCTGGTCCTCGGACACCTTGGAGACGGTCGCCTCGTGACCCATCTGGACGTCGTCCTCGCGGACGTCGACGTAGGGGTAGGTGTCGGAGCGGGAGATCTGGTCGACGAGCAGGGCGTCGCACACCACCGAGGACTTGCTGTGGTGGGCGCCCTCGTTGATCTGGACCAGGCCGCGGTAGGACGAGCGGCCGCCGCCCCGGGCCACCGACTTGCTCACGATGGTCGAGGAGGTGTGGGGCGCGGCGTGGACCATCTTGGAGCCGGCGTCCTGGTGCTGGCCCTCGCCCGCGAAGGCGACAGAGAGGGTCTCACCCTTGGAGTGCTCGCCGAGCAGGAAGACGGCGGGGTACTTCATCGTCACCTTGGACCCGATGTTGCCGTCGATCCACTCCATGGTCGCGCCCTCGTCGCAGGTCGCGCGCTTGGTGACCAGGTTGTAGACGTTGTTCGACCAGTTCTGGATCGTCGTGTAGCGGACGCGTGCGTCCTTCTTGACGATGATCTCGACGACCGCCGAGTGCAGGCTGTCGGTCTTGTAGATCGGGGCGGTGCAGCCCTCGACGTAGTGCACCGAGGAGCCCTCGTCGGCGATGATGAGCGTGCGCTCGAACTGGCCCATGTTCTCGGTGTTGATGCGGAAGTAGGCCTGCAGCGGGATGTCGACGTGGACACCCTTGGGCACGTAGATGAACGAGCCGCCGGACCACACCGCCGTGTTCAGCGCGGAGAACTTGTTGTCACCGGCCGGGATGACCGAGCCGAAGTACTCCCGGAAGAGCTCCTCGTGCTCGCGCAGCGCGGTGTCGGTGTCCAGGAAGAGGACACCCTTCTCCTCCAGGTCCTCGCGGATCTGGTGGTAGACGACCTCGGACTCGTACTGCGCGGCGACGCCGGCGACGAGCCGCTGCTTCTCCGCCTCGGGGATGCCCAGGCGGTCGTAGGTGTTCTTGATGTCCTCGGGCAGGTCCTCCCAGCTGGTGGCCTGCTTCTCGGTGGACCGCACGAAGTACTTGATGTTGTCGAAGTCGATCTCCGACAGGTCGGCGCCCCAGTGCGGCATCGGCTTCTTGCCGAACAGGCGCAGGGCCTTCAGCCGCTGCTCCAGCATCCAGGCCGGCTCGTTCTTCAGCCCGGAGATGCCGCGGACGACCTCCTCGGACAGGCCGCGCCGCGCCGTGGCTCCGGCCAGGTCGCTGTCGGCCCAGCCGTACTCGTACTTCCCCAGGTCTTTCAGGCCTGGGTTGAGCTCCTCGATGTTGGTGCTCATCTCACGTCCTCTCGGCGAGCGTGCAGGGTGGTGGAAGGATCGGTCGGAACGGGGTGGTAGGGGCGCGGCGGGGCCGCCGCCTCCTGGTCGGGCGTCGGCGGGCCCGTGCCGAACGCGCCCGTAGGAACATACGTGGTGCACACGTGCTCGCCACCGGCGAGGGTGGCCAGCCGCTGGACGTGCACGCCCAGGACCCGGGAGATCACGTCGGTCTCGGCGTCGCAGAACTGACGGAACTCGGTCGCCACGGACCGGACGGGGCAGTGCCCCTGGCACAGCTGCAGGCCGGCCAGCCCGGTGCCCAGCCCGACGGGGCGGGTGGAGGCGGCGAACCCCTCCTCGGACAGGGCGCGGGCGAGGGCCGCGGCCCGGGTGTCCAGGTCGTCGACCCCGCTCTCGGCGACGGCCGCGTCCACGGCGACGCGCAACCGCTCCTCGAGCGCGGCCATCTGGTGCTCCGCGAAGCTCTCGACCGCCTGCTCCCCCGCGTGGTCGGCCAGGAAGTGCAGGGCCGCGGTTGCCACGTCGTCGTAGTGCGTCTGGAACTGGTCCTGCCCCAGCGAGGTGAGCACGTAGGCGCGGGCGGGGCGACCCCGGCCCCGGCGGGCGCCCGGGGCGGGCTCGTGCGCGGCGATGAGGCCGGCGTCCTCGAGCGCGTCCAGGTGCGGCGCACCGCCGCGGCGGTCAGCCCGAGGTCCTTGGCCAGGGCCGACGCGCTGATCGGGCCCTGGGCCCCCACGGCCAGACGGACCCGGTCGCGGGTCCGCGACTCGGTGTGCACGTCTGAGATATTCACCATGCCATTGTGACGTATATGTGAGCCCGAATCAAAGCCACACGCGGGGCGACCGGGGTCACACCGACGTGCCGCCGCGGGTGCCCGGTCCCGCCCCGGACCGACCCACCTCCGGCGCGTCCTAGACTGGTGGACCGTGACCACCCCCGCGCTGCGCATGACCGACGTGACCCGTCGGTTCGGCGCCACCGAGGCCCTGCGTGGCCTCTCGTGGACGGCGCGGGCGGGAGAGGTCACCTGCGTCCTCGGACCCAACGGCGCCGGCAAGACCACGGCCGTGGAGGTCGCGACCGGCCTGCAGGCCCCGGACGGCGGCACGGTGCGCGTCCTCGGGACGGACCCGTGGCACGCGCCGGCCGGGCACCGGGCCCGGGTCGGGGTCATGCTGCAGGACGGCGGGCTCCCCCAGGCCGTGCGCCCCGGCCAGCTCCTCTCGCACCTGGCCCGGTTCTGGGCCGATCCCGCCGACGTCCCGGCGCTGGTCACCCGGCTCGGCATCGACGCCTTCCTGGGCACCCCGGTCCGACGGCTGTCCGGCGGGCAGCGCCAGCGCGTGGCGCTCGCCGCCGCCCTCGTGGGCCGGCCGGACGTCGTCTTCCTCGACGAGCCCACCGCGGGCCTGGACCCCCACGCCCGCCGCGAGGTGCACGCCCTCATCCGGGAGGTCGCCGACGCGGGTGCCGCGACCGTCGTGACCTCGCACTCCTTCGAGGAGGCCGAGCGCCTGGCCGACCGCGTCGTCGTCATCGTCGGCGGCCGCGTCGCTGCGGAGGGGACGGTGACCGAGGTGGCCGGTGGCCGGGGGCTCGAGGACGCCTACTTCGCCCTCACCGACGGGGTGGCGCGATGAGCGCCCCGGCCTCCCCCGTCGTCCGGGTGCTCGCCCAGGCCAGGTTCGAGGCCGCCGGTCTGCTCCGGCACGGCGAGCAGCTCATCGTCTCGATGGTGCTGCCCCTGCTGGCCCTGGTCGGGCTGGCGCTGGTCCCCTACCCGGAGCTGGCGGTCGGCCCCTTCGCCGGCGAGGACCGGGTCGACGTGCTCGCCCCGGGGGTCCTCGCGCTCGCCGTGATGTCCACGGCCTTCACCGGGCAGGCGATCCTGCTCGCCTTCGAGCGACGCTGGGGCGTCCTGCGGCTGCTCGGCACCACCCCGCTCGGCCGGGGCGGGCTGCTCACCGCCAAGTCCCTGTCGGTCCTGGTGGTCATCGCCGTCCAGCTCGCCGTCGTCGGTGCCGTCGCGGCCGTCCTGGGCTGGCGGCCCGACCCGGCAGGGATCCTCCCCGCCCTGCTCGCCGTCGTCCTGGGCGCCGTCACCTTCACCGCCCTGGCGGCCTGCGTGGGCGGGGCCCTGCGCGCCGAGGCCACGCTCGCGGTGGCCAACCTGGTCTGGGTGCTCCTGGCCGCCGGAGGCGGTGTCCTGCTGCCCGCCGGCACCTTCCCGGAGCCGGTCGCGAGCGTGGTGGCCCTGCTCCCGTCCGCCGCGCTGGGCGACCTGCTGCGCGCCGCCCTCGTGCAGGGCACCTTGGCCTGGGGTCCGTTGCTCGTGCTGGCGGTATGGGGCGGCCTCGCCCTCGCCCTGGCCCGCCGGCTCCTGCGCTGGTCGGACTGACGTCTCCCGGACTGCGCCCCGCCCGACGCGGCGCGGCGCCAGGCCGCCGGTGGCGGCGGTCAGGAGCGCGTCAGCGCGGAGGTCAGGAGCGCGTCAGGGCGGCGGGCGCCTGACCCGGGGCCAGCGGCTCGTCCGGGACCGGGGCGGAGACGACATACATCTTCTCGACCGCCATGGTGGCCACCGCCGCCAGCGCGGCGGCCCCGGCCATGTGCAGACCGACCGCGAGCTCGGGCACGCCGTTGAAGAACTGGTAGTAGCCGATGAGCGCCTGGACGACGACGAGGGCGGCGAGCACGCCCAGGATCCGCCGCAGCGGGCCCGGCCAGCGGCGGGCGAGGCTGAGGCCCAGCGCGACCGCGGTGGCGGCGACCAGCACGTAGACGGGCACGACGTGCGCCCGGGTGATGAGGTAGGGGTCGAAGGTCAGGCGCGTCACCTCGCCCGCGTCGCCGGAGTGCGGGCCCGTCCCGGTGACCAGCGTGCCCAGGTAGATCGCGAGCGCGGTCGAGACAGCGAGCACCGGGGCGAGCGCGCGGGCCCACCGGCGGTCCGTCCCGCCCATCCGGCCCGGCCGCTCCGCCTGCGCGACGCTCGGCAACGACGCCCGCCTGGTGCGGTTGACCAGGACCGCTGCCAGCGCCACGAGCACCGCCGAGATGACGAAGTGAATCCCCACGACCCACGGGTTGAGGCCGGTACGCACCGTGATCCCGCCGATGACGGCCTGCACGATGATCCCCAGGCCGATCGCCCCCGCGATCAGCACGAAACCGGGGTGGCGACGCCGCGAGCGCCAGACCGCCAGGGCCGTGAGCACCGCGATGATGACCAGCAGGAAGGTGAGCAGGCGGTTTCCGAACTCGATGACGCCGTGCAGGCCCATCTCGGGCGTGTTCGTCCAGGACTCGTCCGTGCACCGCGGCCACGTGGGGCAGCCCAGGCCGCTGCCCGTGAGCCGCACCGCGCCCCCGGTGACGATGAGCAGGGCGTTGGCGAGCACGGAGGCCCAGGCCGTGACCCGCACCCAGCCGTTCACCTCCGTCGGCAGCAGGAAGGTCGTGAGCCGGCGTCCCGCGGAGGGCTGCGCTGGTGCTGGGGTCATGTCTCCTCGGGGCGGCGTGCGCCGGTCACAGGGGCAGCGGGTAGAAGAGCAGGGGGTCGACGGCGACGCCCAGGAAGAGCAGGGTGAGGTAGCTGATCGAGTAGTGGAACAGCCTCATGGCCCCCAGCGCCTTGCCGGTCTCCCCGGCGCGGGCACGGGCCAGCAGCCGGTGCGACTCGAGGATGAAGACGGCCCCGGAGACGACGGCCACCACGCTGTAGAGCCAGCCCATCGGGGCCACCGGGATGAGCCCCAGGGAGGCCAGCACCGTCACCCAGGAGTAGACGACGATCTGGCGCCCCACCGCCGTGTCCTCGGCGACGACGGGCAGCATCGGGACGCCCGCGGCGGCGTAGTCCTCCCGGAACCGCATGGACAGCGGCCAGTAGTGCGGCGGGGTCCAGAAGAAGACGACGAGGAAGAGGATGAGGGCCGCCCAGGACAGCGAGTCGGTGACCGCCGACCAGCCGATGAGCACCGGCATGCAGCCAGCGACCCCGCCCCAGACGATGTTCTGGCTGGTGCGGCGCTTGAGGATCATCGTGTAGAAGACGACGTAGAGCGCGATGGCGCCCAGCGCCAGCCAGGCGGACAGCCAGTTGACGAGCAGCCCCAGCCACAGCACCGCGGCGATCCCGGCAGCACGACGCCGAAGACCACGGCCTGGCGCGGGGAGATCGTCCCCGTCACCAGGGGCCGGTTGGAGGTGCGCTGCATGTGCGCGTCGATGTCCCGGTCCAGCCAGCAGTTGAGCACGTTGGCGGACGCGGCGGCCAGCGTGCGCCCACCAGCGTGGCCACGATGAGCCACACGGCGGGGATGCCGCGCTCGGCGAGGAACATCACCGGGAAGGTCGTGACCAGCAGCAGCTCGATGATGCGGGGCTTGGTCAGGGCGACGTAGTCGCGGAGCACGTCCTTCCAGCCGCGGTGCGCTGGAGGGGAGCCCACCGGTCCTGCGTCCGCTGCGTCGAGCGTGGGCGCGGGTCGGGAGGGGTCACGGTGTCCTTCGGGCGGTGCGGTGGGCTGGGCAGGATGCTCCCCCGATGGTACTCGCTCCGCCCGCGCCCCCCGGACCGGCGCCGGCTCCCCCGTCGCGAGGCAACAGTTGGCGCTCGACGGGTCCGGCCGGGGCGGACGCACTAAGGTCGGGTATGCCGTGCCACGCCCTGGCGCGGAACCCGAGACCGTCCGCACCTCAGGAGAGAACGTGAGCGATTCCACGACCACCTACACCGCGGGCCGGGCCTCGAGCCTGAGCCGCCCGGTCGCCGAGAAGGTCGGGTGGACCGACGCGGACGTCCGGGCCGTCGACACGGCGCGGGTGCTGGCGGCCGACGCGGTCGAGAACGTCGGCAACGGCCACCCCGGGACCGCGATGAGCCTGGCCCCGCTGGCCTACCTGCTCTACCAGAACGTCATGGTCCACGACCCAGCCGACCCCCACTGGCTGGGCCGCGACCGGTTCGTCCTGTCGGCGGGACACTCCAGCCTCACGCAGTACGTCCAGCTCTACCTCAACGGCTACGGCCTGGAGCTGTCGGACCTCCGGGCGCTGCGGACCTGGGGCAGCGCCACCCCCGGCCACCCCGAGGTGCACCACACCACCGGCGTCGAGATCACCACCGGGCCGCTGGGCTCGGGCATGGCCTCCGCCGTGGGCATGGCGATGGCGCAGCGTCGCCAGCGCGGCCTCCTGGACCCGGACGCCGCCCCGGGTGAGTCCCCCTTCGACCACCACGTCTGGGTCATCGCCTCCGACGGCGACATCATGGAGGGCGTCACCTCCGAGGCGTCCTCGCTGGCGGGTCACCAGGAGCTGTCCAACCTCACGGTCGTCTACGACCAGAACTTCATCTCCATCGAGGACGACACCGACATCTCCTTCAGCGAGGACGTCGCCAAGCGCTACGAGGCCTACGGCTGGCACGTCGAGACGATCGACTGGCGCGGCAGCGCGGGCTCGGCCGGCGAGGCGACCGAGGACGTCGAGGGGGTGGAGCAGCGCGAGGGCGCCTACGTCGAGGACGTCGACGCCCTGCACGCCGCGCTGCAGGCCTCGCGGGAGCGCACCGACAGGCCCACCCTGATCGTGCTCCGCACGATCATCGCCTGGCCGGCTCCCGAGGCCCAGGACACCGGCGCCTCGCACGGGTCCGCGCTGGTGCCGACGAGGTCGCTGCGACCAAGAAGCTGCTCGGCTTCGACCCGGAGCAGACCTTCCCGGAGGAGCAGGAGGTGCTCGACCACGTCCGCGCGGTGCGCGACCGGGGCCGGGAGGCGCACGAGGCGTGGCAGCAGCGCTACGACGCCTGGCGCGAGGCGAACCCCGACGGGGCCGCGCTGCTCGACCGGCTCCGCGACAAGACCCTGCCCGAGGGTCTGGACCAGGCGATCCCGTCCTTCGAGGCCGACGAGAAGGGGATGGCGACCCGCAAGGCGTCCGGCGAGGTGCTGACCGCGCTGGCGCCCGTCATGCCCGAGCTGTGGGGCGGCTCCGCCGACCTGGCCGGGTCCAACAACACCACGATGAAGGGCGAGCCGAGCTTCGTGCCCGCCGCGAAGGCGACGGAGATGTTCCCGGGCCACGAGTACGGCCGCACCCTGCACTTCGGCATCCGTGAGCACGCGATGGGCATGATCCTCAACGGGATCGCCCTGGAGGGCCTGACCCGGCCCTACGGCGGCACCTTCCTCGTCTTCTCCGACTACATGCGGCCCGCCGTGCGGCTCGCCTCGGTGCAGCAGCTGCCGGTCGTCTACGTCTGGACCCACGACAGCATCGGGCTGGGCGAGGACGGCCCGACCCACCAGCCGGTCGAGCACCTGGCCGCGCTGCGCGCCATACCCGGTCTGGACGTCGTGCGTCCCGCGGACGCCAACGAGACCGCCGTCGCCTGGCGCACCATCCTGGAGACGGTCGACCACCCCTCGGCGCTGGCCCTGACCCGGCAGAACGTCCCGACCTTCGACCGGGGCGAGGGAGGTATGGCGTCCGCCGAGGGCGTCGCGCGCGGCGCCTACGTGCTGGCCGAGGCCGAGGGCGGTCGCCCCGAGGTGATCCTCGTCGGGACCGGCTCGGAGGTCCAGCTCGCCGTGCGGGCGAGGGCGACGCTGCAGGCCGAGGGTGTCCCGACCCGGGTCGTGTCCATGCCCTGCCGCGAGTGGTTCGACGCCCAGGACGCGGCCTACCAGGAGGAGGTCCTGCCCGCCGACGTCCGCGCCCGGGTGTCGGTGGAGGCCGGCATCGCCATGGGGTGGCGCGAGGTGGTCGGCGACGCCGGCCGCAGCATCAGCATCGAGCACTTCGGTGCCTCCGCCGACTACGAGCGGCTCTACCAGGAGTTCGGCATCACCGCCGAGGCCGTTGTCGCCGCCGCCCGGGAGTCGCTCGCCGCGGCCAAGGGCGACCGGCCCCCGGGCAGGGCGTGCCGGAGGAGCCGGAGGGCGAGGAGAGCACCCTGGGTGACGCCGGCGAGGGCGGCACCCGGTCCACCGACGAGACGCAGCAGTGAGCCAGGAAGCCAAGGAGACCCAGATGAACGACAGCAAGCCGACCCAGGCCCCCACCGAGGGCGCCACCGCCGACCGGTCCGCCACCCGCACGACCCTGCACGAGCTGGCCGAGGCCGGCGTCTCGGTCTGGCTGGACGACCTGAACCGGCCGATGATCACCGACGGCGACCTCCAGGGCTACATCGACCGGGGTGTCCTGGGCGTGACCACCAACCCGACGATCTTCGCCGCCGCGCTGTCCGAGGGCGAGGCGTACGGGACACAGGTGGCCTCCCTCGCCGCCGAGGGCGCCGACGTCGACGCAGCGGTCTTCGCGCTGACGACCCAGGACGTGAGCGACGCCTGCGACATCTTCCTGCCGGTCTACGAGGCCACCGGCGGCCAGGACGGTCGCGTCTCCATCGAGGTCGACCCGCGCCTGGCCAAGGACACCGCCGGCACCGTCGAGATGGCCAAGCAGCTGTGGGCGCAGATCGACCGCCCCAACCTGCTCATCAAGATCCCGGCCACCGTCGAGGGGCTCCCGGCGATCAGCCAGGTGCTGGCCGAGGGGATCAGCGTCAACGTGACGCTCATCTTCAGCCTGGACCGCTACCGCGGGGTGATGAACGCCTACCTGACCGGGCTGGAGCAGGCCCGTGAGCACGGCCGGGACCTGAGCTCGATCCGCTCGGTCGCGAGCTTCTTCGTCTCCCGGGTCGACGGCGAGATCGACCAGCAGCTGGAGAAGATCGGCACCGACGAGGCCCTGTCCCTGCGCGGCAAGGCCGGACTGGCCAACGCACGCCTGGCCTACCAGGCGTTCCAGGAGGTCTTCTCCACCCCCCGCTGGGCCAACCTGGCCGACGACGGGGCGCACGTGCAGCGGCCGCTGTGGGCCTCGACCGGCGTGAAGAACCCGGACTACCCCGACACCCTCTACGTCACCGAGCTCGTCGCCCCGGACACCGTCAACACGATGCCGGCCAAGACGCTCGATGCGACGGTCGACCACGGCGAGATCACCGGTGACACCGTGACCGGTTCCTACGCCGAGGCCCAGCAGGTGCTGGACGACCTGGAGCGGGCCGGCGTGTCCTACACCGACGTGGTGGACCTGCTCGAGACCGAGGGCGTCGACAAGTTCGAGAAGTCCTGGGGCGAGCTGCTGGGCACCGTGCAGGAGGAGCTCAACAAGGCCGGCGGCTCTGCCGGCCCCACGGGGGCCGGCGCGTGAGCTCGTTGCTGGTCACGGCCGTCGGCGCCGCGGCGGACGCGGTCGAGGCCCACCTGCCGACGCTCGTGGAGGAGTCCTTCGCCTCCCGTCTCTTCGCCCAGGACCCGACCCTGTGGGGGCCGGAGGCGCAGGAGGAGGCCTCGGTCCGGCTCTCGTGGGTCGGTCTCCCGCGCAGCTCGCGCCCGCTGGTGGGTGAGGTCGAGGCGCTGGGCGAGCAGCTGCGCGAGCGCGGGGTCTCTCGCATCGTCCTGTGCGGCATGGGCGGCTCCTCGCTGGCCCCCGAGGTCATCTGCGCCACGGCCGGCGTGCCGCTGGTGGTGCTCGACAGCTCCGACCCCGCCATGGTCCGCTCCGTGCTGGAGGAGGACCTGGCGCGGACGGCCGTGGTGGTCTCGTCGAAGTCGGGATCGACCCTGGAGACCGACAGCCAGCGACGGGCCTTCGTGCAGGCCTTCACCGACGCGGGCATCGACCCGACCGAGCGCGTCGTCATCGTGACCGACCCCGGGAGCCCGTTGGACGAGCAGTCCCGCGCGGACGGCTACCGGGTCGTCAACGCCGACCCGGACGTCGGTGGACGCTACTCCGCCCTCACCGCCTTCGGGCTGGTGCCCTCCGGCCTGGCCGGTGTCGACGTGGGCGCGCTGCTGGACGAGGCCGAGGAGGTCGCCGACCTGCTGGCCGAGGACGACGGGGCCAACCCGGGCCTGCGCCTCGGGGCGGCCCTCGGCGGCACCGAGCCGCTGCGGGACAAGCTGCTGTTCACCGACGCCGGGTCCGGCATCGTCGGCCTGGCCGACTGGGCCGAGCAGCTCATCGCGGAGTCCACGGGCAAGAGCGGCACCGGGGTGCTGCCCGTGGTCGTCCCGGCGGGGACCGACCCCCTGGACGGCCTGTCCGACCCCTCGGACTGCACCGTCGTGGTGCTGGCCGGCGACGACGACGAGGAGGACGACGGACCGTCCGCCACGGACACCCGGGCCACGGGCGCGGCGGCCGGGTCGGAGGTGACGGTCTCCGGGTCGCTCGGCGCGCAGCTGCTGCTCTGGGAGGTCGCGACCGCCGTGGCCGGGCGGCTGCTCGGCATCAACCCCTTCGACCAGCCGGACGTCGAGAGCGCCAAGGACGCGGCGCGGCGCATCATGGCCTCGGGGGCCGGCGCGTCCGACGACCCGGACGCGGTCGAGGGCGCGGCGGAGATCCGTGCGCTCGGCGGCCCGTGGCTCCCGGACGGCACCGCCACGCTGCGGGGTGCGGTCGACGCCCTGCTGGAGCAGGTGGACCCGCACCGGGGCTATCTGGCGGTCATGGCCTACCTGGACCGGATCGCCCACGCCGACCTGGCGGACGTCCAGGCCGACCTGGTCGACCGGACCGGGCGACCGGTGACCTTCGGCTGGGGCCCGCGCTTCCTGCACTCCACCGGGCAGTACCACAAGGGCGGCCCCGCCCAGGGCGTCTACCTGCAGGTCACCGCGACGGCCGACGAGGACCTCCCGGTCCCGGGCAAGGACTTCACCTTCGGCGAGTTCATCGCCGCCCAGGCCGCCGGGGACGCCTCCGTCCTCGCTGACCACGACCGCCCCGTCCTGCGCGTGCACCTGACCGACCTGTCCGCAGGCCTGAGCCAGCTGCGCTCCGTCCTCGGCCGCTGAACCCCCCCCCCCCCCCCTGCAACCGGACGCGCGTTCCTGACATTTTTCCACAGGTATGGCGTCGCCCAGCCTGTGGACAACCGTCACGAACGCGCGTCCGGTGTGGCAGGAACGCGCGTCCGGTGTGGCAGGAACGCGCGTCCGGTTGTCGAGGGGGGCTCAGGAGGTCGGGGTGGCGGTGCCGCCGCCGACGCCGCGGGCGCGCATCGACGCCAGGGCCTCGTCGAGCAGGGCCTCGCCGTCCTGCGGGCTGCGCCGCTCCTTGACGTAGGCCAGGTGGGTCTTGTACGGCTCGTTGCGCAACGGCTGGGGCGGGTTGTCACGGTCCTGCCCGGCGGGCAGGCCGCAGCGCGGGCAGTCCCAGACGTCCGGCACCTGGATCTCGTCGTCCTGGGCGAAGCTGGGTCGGGTCTCGTGGCCCCGGCCGCACCAGTAGCTCACGACGATCCGGGGTGCGGTCTCCCCCCGCTCGCTCTCCCCCATCGGCCCGGAGCCCACACGGCTGCCACGGATCGCGTTGGTCCCGACCATCGTTCCTCCTCGAGCTGGAGCCCGCCCCGGGCCGTCCCCCCGGGTCGGGCAGCGGCCGGCACGGAAGGCTTCCCTACGGTGCTCGGGTCAGCCTAACCCGGCTGCGACCTGCGGGGCGAGAGCGACTCAGGAGAATCGCAGCAGCACGCCCAGGGCCACGACGACGCTCCCCCAGATGACCGCCATCGCGACGGTGATGCGGTTGAGGTTGCGCTCGGCGATCGAGGACCCGCCGAGGCTGCTGCTCATACCCCCGCCGAACATGTCCGACATCCCTCCACCCTTGCCCTTGTGCATGAGGATGAGGAGCACGAGGAAGAGGCTGGTGATGACCAGCAGCCCATTGAGGAACCAGCGCACGTACTCCACGCGGCACACAACCTTGTCGTCGATCGTCGGGGGAAGGGGTTCGCCCCGGACCCGTGAGGATCCGGGGCGATGGACAGCCTAACCCAGCACCGGCCGGGGGCCGAAGCGCGCCGGGTCAGGCCGTGCCGTGGTGCTGCTGGAAGCGGCAGATCGCCACGAAGTCGTCCACGCTCAGCGACGCCCCTCCCACGAGGGCGCCGTCGACGTCCTCCTGGGCCATGAGCTCGGCCACGTTGCCCGGCTTCACCGAGCCCCCGTAGAGCACGCGCAGACCGCCGGCCACCTCGTCGCCGACGAGGTCGGAGACGGTGGTGCGGACGGCCCGGCAGACCTCCTGGGCGTCCTCGGCGGTCGCGACCTCACCGGTCCCGATCGCCCAGACCGGCTCGTAGGCGACGACCACGCGCGCCACCTGCTCGCCCTCCAGACCCTCGAGCGCCGCGCGGAGCTGACCCACGACGTGCTCGACGTGCTGGCCGGCCTGCCGCACCTCCAGCGGCTCGCCCACGCACAGGATCGGCGTGAGGTCGTGCCGGAGCGCGGCGCGGACCTTGGCCCCGACCAGCTCGTCGGACTCGGCGTGGTACTCCCGCCGCTCGCTGTGCCCGACGACCACGTAGGAGCAGCCCAGCTTGGCCAGGAAGGCCCCGGAGATCTCCCCGGTGTAGGCCCCGTCGTCGTGCTGGGACAGGTCCTGCCCGCCGTAGCCGAGCTCCAGCTTGTCGCCCTGCACCAGGGTCTGCACCGACCGCAGGTCGGTGAACGGCGGCAGGACGACCACCTCGACGGCGGCGAAGTCGTGCCGCTTGTCCCGCAGGGCCCAGTCGAGCTTCTGGACCAGGTGGGTCGCCTGGAGGTGGTCCAGGTTCATCTTCCAGTTCCCCGCCATCAACGGCGTGCGCGGGGTGACCTTGACGGTTGCCATCAGTCCTCCAGCACCTGGAGTCCGGGAAGGTCCTTGCCCTCGAGATACTCCAGGCTCGCCCCGCCTCCGGTGGAGATGTGCCCGAAGTCGTCGTCGGCATAGCCGAACTCGCGCACCGCCGCGGCGCTGTCGCCGCCGCCCACGACGGTCATCGCGCCGTCGCGGGTGCGCTGGACCAGCGCCTCGGCCACCGCCCGGGTCCCGGCGGCGTAGGGCGCCATCTCGAAGGCGCCCATGGGGCCGTTCCAGAAGACGGTGCGGGCGTCGGCCAGCTGGTCGACGAAGAAAGCGGCGGAGTCGGGACCGATGTCCAGACCCATCATGTCCGCCGGTATGCCGTCCGCCGGCACCACCTCGTGGCGCGCCTCGGCGGAGAAGGCGTCCGCGACCACGATGTCGGTCGGGAGCACGATCTCGACCCCGCGCTCGGCCGCCGCCTCCAGGTAGCCGCGGACCGTGTCGACCTGGTCCTCCTCCAGCAGGCTGGTGCCCACCTCGTGGCCCTGGGCCCTGAGGAAGGTGAAGACCATGCCACCGCCGACGAGCAGCCGGTCGGCGACGGACAGAAGCGACTCGATGACGCCCAGCTTGTCGCTCACCTTGGCCCCGCCGAGGATGACGACGTAGGGACGCTGGGGGTCCTCGCGCAACTGGCGCATCACCTCAACCTCGGATCGCACCAGGCCCCCGGCGGCATGCGGCAGCAGCCGGGCGACGTCGTAGACCGAGGCCTGCGCGCGGTGGACCACGCCGAAACCGTCGGAGACGAAGGCGTCGGCCAGACCGGCCAGCTGCCGGGCGAAGTCGGCCCGCTCCTCGTCGGTCTTGGCGGTCTCCCCGGGGTGGAAGCGCAGGTTCTCCAGCAGGACGACGTCACCGTCGGACATCGCCCGGACGGCAGACGTCGCGCGCTCGCCGACGGTCTCCTCGACGAAGGTGACCTCCTTGCCGAGCAGCTCGGAGAGCCGCTGGGCGACGGGGGCCAGGGAGTAGCGCGCCTCGGGCGCACCCTTGGGACGACCCAGGTGGGCGGTCACGACCACCCGGGCCCCCGCCTCGGCGAGCTCGGTGATCGTGGGGACCGAGGCGCGCACCCGGCCGTCGTCGGTGATGCTCGAGCCGTCCAGCGGCACGTTGAGGTCGGACCGGACCAGGACGGTGCGCCCCGACAGGCCGCCGAGCTGCTCGCTCAGCTGCTCGATCGTCCGCATCAGAGCTTCTCGCCCACCAGGGTGGTGAGGTCGACCAGGCGGCAGGAGTAGCCCCACTCGTTGTCGTACCACCCGACGACCTTCACCTGGTCGCCGATCACCTTGGTCAGGCCGGCGTCGAAGATGCAGGAGTGCGGGTCGGTCTCGATGTCCTTGGAGACGATCGGGTCCTCGGTGTACTTGAGGATGCCCTTCAGGGGGCCTTCGGCGGCCTTGCGCACCGCGGCGTTGACCTCCTCGACCGTCACCTCGCGGCCCGCCTGGAAGGTGAGGTCGGTGGCGGAGCCGGTCGGGGTCGGGACCCGCAGCGCGTACCCGTCGAACTTCCCCTTGAGCTCGGGCAGCACCAGGGCGACGGCCTGGGCGGCACCGGTCTTGGTCGGGACGATGTTGAGGGCGGCGGCGCGGGCGCGGCGCAGGTCCGAGTGCGGGCCGTCCTGGAGGTTCTGGTCCGCGGTGTAGGCGTGGATGGTGGTCATCAGACCCTTGACGATCTCGAACTCCTCGTGCAGCACCTTGGCCATGGGCGCGAGGCAGTTGGTGGTGCAGGAGGCGTTGGAGATGATGGTGTGCGCCTGGGGGTCGTAGTCGCCGTCGTTGACGCCCATGACGACCGTGAAGTCCTCGTTCTTGGCCGGCGCGGAGATGATGACCTTCTTGGCTCCGGCCTCGATGTGCGCCCGGGCCTTGGTCGCGTCCGTGAAGATGCCCGTGGACTCGATGACGACGTCCGCGCCGAGCTCGCCCCAGGGCAGGGCTGCGGGGTCCTTCTCGGCGAAGGCCTTGACGGCCTTGCCGTCCACGGTGATCTCGGTCTCGCTGGAGCTGACCTCCCCCTCCAGGCGGCCCAGGATCGAGTCGTACTTCAGCAGGTGGGCCAGCGTGGCGTTGTCGGTGAGGTCGTTCACCCCCACGATCTCGATGTCGGCGCCGGAGGCCAGCACGGCCCGCATGAAGTTGCGGCCGATGCGCCCGAAACCGTTGATACCAACACGAACGGTCATGTCAGACAACCTTCCCTGGTGGGTGCGGCGCCCCGGTTGGGCACCGCGCAGAAGACTTCCTCGTCTGCGTCCCAACCTACCGAACCGGCCGGGGTCCGGGCGCGTCGGGGCCGGTCGCTCAGTCGTCGAACATGTCGGGCGTGAGGCTCGCCTCGGTCCCGTCGATCCCCAGCTCCTCGGCGCGCTTGTCGGCCATGGCGAGCAGCCGCCGGATCCGGCCGGCGACGGCGTCCTTGGTCATCGGCGGGTCGGCGAGCTGACCCAGCTCCTCCAGGCTCGCCTGCTTGTGCTGGACCCTCAACTCGCCGGCGACCCGCAGGTGCTCGGGGACCTCGTCGGCCAGGATCTCCAGGGCGCGCTCGACGCGGGCACCGGCCGCCACCGCGGCGCGGGCGGAGCGGCGCAGGTTGGCGTCGTCGAAGTTGGCCAGCCGGTTCGCGGTGGCCCGCACCTCCCGGCGCATCCGGCGCTCCTCCCAGGCCAGGACGGCGTCGTGCGCCCCGAGCCGCGTCAGCATCGCTCCGATGGCGTCGCCGTCCCGGATGACCACGCGGTCCACCCCGCGCACCTCCCGCGCCTTGGACTGGATCCCGAGCCGTCGCGCGGCGCCGACGAGCGCCAGGGCCGCCTCGGGGCCCGGGCAGGTCACCTCCAGGGCGGAGGACCGGCCGGGCTCGGTGATGGACCCGTGCGCCAGGAAGGCGCCGCGCCAGGCGGCCTCGGCGTCGCAGACCGCCGCCCCGACCAGCGGGGGGGCAGGCCCCGGACCGGGCGGCCCCGGTGGTCGATGAGCCCGGTCTGGCGGGCGAGCGACTCACCGTCGGAGGTGGCGCGCACGACATACCGGGTGTGCTTGCGCAGCCCGCCCGGGCTCATGACGATCACCTCGCTGGAGGAGCCGTAGACCTCGGCCATGAAGGCCCGCAGGCGGCGCGCGCTCTGCGCGGTGTCGAGCTCGGCCTCGATGACGATGCGTCCTCCGACGATGTGCAGTCCGCCGGCGAAGCGCAGCATCGTGGAGACTTCCGCCTTGCGGCAGCACGTCCTGCCGACCGGGAGCCGACTGAGCTCGTCCTTGACCTTCGCCGTCATCGCCACCGCGCTCATCCTCCTGGTCCGCTCCGGCCTGGGCTCGCGGGACGCCTCCCCTAGGCCCGCGTCCGGCAGGCTACCCTGCGCCGGTCGGGACGGGGACGGTCATCCGTGGCTCCCGGCCATGATGTCCCGGTATGCCGCGGCGAGCCGCAGCGTGTCGTGCTGGCCGGGTCTGCGCACGGTCCCCACGGGGGTCACGAGGAGCTGGCCCCCGACCGTGGCGACCGCGGCCTCCAGCGCCGCGCGGTCGGCGGCGGTCCGCAGGACGTGCGGGTCCACGACGACGTGGTCGAGGCGCAGCCCGGGTGCGTGGGCGGCCACGGCCGCGACGTGGTCGGCCACGGTGTAGCCGCTGGCCTCGTCGTCGGTCAGGCTCACGTTGAGGGTGAGGATGCGGGAGGCCGGGGTGTCCCGCAGGGCCTGCAGCAGGTCGGGCACCAGCAGGTGCGGCATCACGGAGGTGAACCAGGAGCCCGGGCCGAGGACGACGAAGTCGGCGAGCTTGATCGACTCCAGCGCCTCGGGGGTCGCGGGCGGGTCCTGGGGCACGAGCTGGACCGAGGAGACGCGCCCGGGGTGGGAGGCGACCGAGGACTGCCCGCGGACGGTCACCTCGACCGGGCCGTCCGTGCCGTCCTCGAGCATGACCGCCTCGATCGACAGGGGGACGGTGGACATGGGCACGACCCGGCCGCGGGTGTTCAGCAGCCTCCCCACCAGGTCCAGGCCGCGCACCTCCTGACCCTCCGGCAGCAGGTCCCACAGCGCCACGATGAGCAGGTTGCCCAGGGCGTGCCCGGCGAGCTCGCCCTCCCCCCGGAAGCGGTGCTGGAGCACGGCGGACCACTGGTGACCCCATGCGGTGTCCTCGCACAGCGCGGCCAGGGCCATCCGCAGGTCGCCCGGGGGCAGGATGTCGAACTGCCGACGCAGGCGTCCGCTGGACCCCCCGTCGTCGGCCACCGTGACCACGGCCGTGATGGCCTCCGTGATGTGCCGCAGCGCCTGGAGGGAGGCCGACAGCCCGTGCCCCCCCCCAGCGCCACGACGCGCGGGGCGCTCACTCCCGCCCCAGGTCCCGGTGGAAGGTGGTGAGCTGGACGCCCGCCTCCTCGAGGTCCTCCAGCCGGCGGGTGAGCTCCTCGGCGGTCGCCACCGAGCGGTGCTTGCCACCAGTGCACCCGACCGCGACGGTGACGTAGCGCCGCCCCTCCTGGAGGTAGCCGCTCACCGCGGTGCGCAGCATCTGCTCGGCGTGGTCGAGGTAGGTGCCGGTGCGTTCCTGCCCCAGGACGAAGTCGCGCACCTGCGGGTCGCGTCCGGTGAAGTCGCGCAGCTCGGGGATCCAGTAAGGGTTGGGCAGGAAGCGCAGGTCGAGGACGACGTCGGCGTCGAGCGGGATGCCGTACTTGTAGCCGAAGGAGACGATGGCGAGACGCAGCTGCACCCGCGCGTCGGTGTTGAGCAGCGCGTCGATCTTGGCGCTGAGCTGGTGGACGTTGTCGTTCGTGGTGTCGATGACGACGTCCGCCGACGAGCGCAGGTCCGCGAGCATCCGGCGCTCGCGGCGGATGCCGTCCAGCAGGAGCCCCTCGCCCTGGAGCGGGTGCGGCCGGCGGACCGACTCGAAGCGCCGCACCAGGGACTCGTCGGAGGAGTCGACGAAGATGATGCGCGGTCGCAGGCCACCACCGGCCAGCTCCTCCAGCGCCCGGTCGAGCTCCCGGGTGAAGTCGCGGGTCCGGACGTCCACGATCGCCGCGATCTTCTGCCGGGCCGGGTCGTCGGCGGTCAGCCGCATGAGCTCGGGGATGAGGGCCGGCGGCAGGTTGTCCACGACGTACCAGCCGCGGTCCTCGATCACCCGGCCGGCGGTGGTGCGGCCGGCCCCGGACATGCCGGTGATGATGGCCACGTGGCCGGACCGGTCCGGGCCGGCCGGCTCCGGAGGGCCCTGCGGCGCCCCGCCGGCGGGAGGTGTCGTCACGCGTGCTCCGTCCGTCCACGGGGGGTGCCGCCCGGTCGGGACGGCCGGGTCAGTCGAGCACCTCGCCCGTGCTCAGGTTAACCGCCGGGGTGGTCTCCTCGCCCCCGAGGCGCTCCACCAGCACCTCTGCCAGGGCCGGGCCGACCCCCGGCACCTCCTGGAGCTCCTCGACCGTGGCCGCCCGCACCGACCTGACCGAGCCGAAGTGCCGCAGGAGAGCCTGCTGACGGGCCGGGCCCAGGCCGGGTATGCCGTCCAGCGCGCTGGTCGTCATGCTGCGGGAGCGACGCTGCCGGTGGAAGGCGTTCGCGAAACGGTGGGCCTCGTCCCGAACCCGCTGCAGGAGGTAGAGCGCCTCGCTCGTGCGCGGGAGGACGACGGGGAACTCCTCGTCCGGCAGCCAGACCTCCTCCAGCCGCTTGGCGAGCCCGACGACGGCGACGTCGTTGACACCCACCTGCAGCAGGGCGGCCTGCGCGGCCCTGACCTGGGGCTGCCCGCCGTCGACGACCACGAGGTTGGGCGGGTAGGCGAACTTCGCCGGCCGGCTGTCGTCCTGCCCGGCCGGCGGGGCGTCGACGAGGTGCCGGAAGCGCCGGGTCAGGACCTCGTGCATGGCGGCGGTGTCGTCCGCCGTGCCCTGCCGGACGATGAACCGCCGGTACTCCCCCTTGCGGGCCAGCCCGTCCTCGAAGACCACCATGGACCCGACGACGTCGCTGCCCTGCACGTGGCTGATGTCGAAGGACTCGATCCGCAGCGGCGCCTCCTCCAGACCCAGCACCTCCTGCAGCTCCTGCAGCGCCTGGGAGCGCAGGGTGAGGTCGCCGGAGCGAGCCACCTTGTGGCGGGCCAGCGCCTGCTCGGCGTTGCGGTGCACGGTCTCGGCGAGCGTGCGTTTGTCGCCGCGCTGCGGCACGCGCACCCGGACCCGCGAGCCGCGCAGGCCGCTGAGCCACTCCTCGACGTCCTCAACGTCCGTGGGCAGGACCGGCACGAGGACCTCGCGCGGGACGTCGTCGCCGTGCTCGCCGCCGTAGACCTGCTGGAGCAGGTGCTGCACGATCGAGCCCAGGTCCTCCGCGCCCTTCTCGCTCACCCATCCCCGCTGCCCCCGCACGCGGCCTCCCCGCACCAGGAAGACCTGGACGGCCACCTCGAGCTCGTCGTCGGCGAGCGCGTAGACGTCGGCGTCGGTGGCGTCCGGCAGCACGACGGCGGACCGCTCCAGCGCCCGGGTCAGCGCCCCCACGTCGTCGCGCAGGCGCGCCGCCGTCTCGAAGTCGAGCGCGGTCGCGGCGGCCCGCATCTCCCGCTCGAGCCGACGCACGAAACGCTGGGTGTCACCGGCCATGAAGTCGCAGAAGTCCTGGGCGATCTCCCGGTGCTCCTCGGGGCTGACCCGTCCCACGCATGGTGCCGAGCACTTGTCGATGTACCCCAGCAGGCACGGCCGGCCCACCTGCCCGGCGCGCCGGAAGACGCCGTTGCTGCAGGTGCGCAGCGGGAAGACCCGCAGCAGGGTGTCCAGGGTCTCGCGGATGGCCCACGCGTGCGTGTACGGCCCGAAGTAGCGGGTGCCCGGCCGCTTGCGGCCGCGCATCACCTGCGCCCGGGGGAACTCCTCCCCCATCGTCACCGCCAGGTAGGGGTAGGACTTGTCGTCGCGGTACTTGACGTTGAAGCGGGGGTCGAACTCCTTGATCCAGGAGTACTCGAGCTGCAGGGCCTCGACCTCGTTGCGGACGACGGTCCACTCCACACTCGCCCCGGTGGTGACCATCTGCCGGGTGCGGGGGTGCAGCGCCCCGAGGTCCTGGAAGTAGGACGTGAGCCGGGGCCGGAGGCTGCGTGCCTTGCCGACGTAGATGACGCGCCCGTGCTGGTCCCGGAAACGGTAGACCCCCGGGTCGGTCGGGATCTGGCCGGGAGCCGGACGGTAGGTGGCCGGGTCAGCCACGGATCACGAGGTCGGCGCCCTCGACGCTGACGGGCAGCACGGTGAGGCCCGACGTCGCCGGGCCGGAGACGACCTCCCCGGTCGCGGGGTCGAAGGCGCTGTTGTGGCAGGGGCAGACCAGCTCTCCGTCCGGGCCGAGGGAGGAGGTCTGGCACCCCTGGTGCGGGCAGGTCGCGTCGAAGGCGGTGAACGAGCCCTCCTGCGGCTGGCTGACGATGACGTCCGCGCCCCGGTAGTAGGTCGAGCCCCCGACGGGCGTGTCCACCGCGGGCACCCGCACCGAGCCGTCGCCCGCCGTCTCGGCGCTCCTGGTGTCCTCGCCGCCGCAGGCCGAGACCAGGCCGGTGGCGCCGACGCCGCACCCTCCTCCCAGGACGGCGCGACGGGTCACGTCGCGGTGGGCCGGGGCGACGGGGCGGGGGCGGCTCATGCGGTCGACCTCCTGTTGACCTCGAGGACCGGGGCCAGGAAGCGACCGGTGTAGCTCTGGGTGGTGGCGGCCACGTGCTCGGGCGTGCCCTCCACGACGACGGTCCCTCCGCCGCGCCCACCCTCGGGGCCCATGTCGATGATCCAGTCGGCCGACTTGATCACGTCGAGGTTGTGCTCGATGACGAGCACGGTGTTGCCCTTGTCCACCAGCCCCTGCAGGACGCCGAGCAGGCGGCTGATGTCCTCGAAGTGCAGGCCGGTGGTCGGCTCGTCGAGCACGTAGATCGTCCGGCCGGTCGACCTCTTCTGCAGCTCCGCGGCGAGCTTGACCCGCTGGGCCTCGCCGCCGGACAAGGTGGTGGCCGGCTGGCCCAGCCGCACGTAGCCCAGGCCGACCTGGTTGAGGGTGGTCAGGTGGCGGCTGATGACGGGCACGGCGGAGAAGAACTCGGCGGCCTCCTCGATCGGCATGTCGAGGACGTCGGCGATGGTGCGGCCCTTGAAGTGCACCTCCAGGGTCTCGCGGTTGTAGCGGCGCCCGTGGCACACCTCGCAGGGCACGTAGACGTCCGGCAGGAAGTTCATCTCGATCTTCAGCGTCCCGTCGCCCGAGCAGGCCTCGCACCGGCCGCCCTTGACGTTGAAGGAGAACCGGCCCGGCTGGTAGCCGCGCACCTTGGCCTCGGTGGTGCCGGCGAACAGCTTGCGGATGTGGTCGAAGAGCCCGGTGTAGGTGGCGGGGTTGCTGCGCGGGGTGCGCCCGATGGGGCTCTGGTCGACGTGGACCACCTTGTCCAGGTGCTCCAGCCCCTCCACCTTGCGGTGCCGGCCGGGCACGCGCCGGGCGCCGTTGAGCTGGTTGGCCAGGACCTGGTAGAGGATGTCGTTGACGAGGGTCGACTTGCCTGACCCGGAAACGCCCGTGACCGCCACGAGGTTGCCCAGCGGGAAGCTGACGTCCAGGCCCTGCAGGTTGTGCTCACGGGCCCCCTTCACCGTGACCCGGCGGCCGTCCTGGGGGCGGCGGCGCTCCGGGACGGGGATCGCCTTGCGCCCGGACAGGTAGGCCCCGGTGAGGGAGGTCGGGTGGGTCAGCAGGTCGGCGACCGATCCGCTGTGGACCACCTCGCCACCGTGCTCACCGGCCCCGGGGCCGATGTCGACGACCCAGTCGGCGGTGGCGATGGTGTCCTCGTCGTGCTCGACGACGATGAGGGTGTTGCCCAGGTCCCGCAGCCGGGTCAGCGTCTCGATGAGCCGGTGGTTGTCCCGCTGGTGCAGCCCGATGCTGGGCTCGTCGAGGACGTAGAGCACCCCCACCAGGCCGGACCCGATCTGGGTGGCCAGCCGGATGCGCTGGGCCTCCCCGCCGGAGAGCGTGCCGGCGGGGCGGTCCAGGGACAGGTAGTCGAGACCGACGTCGAGGAGGAACCCCAGACGGGCCGCGATCTCGCGCTGCACCTGCGCCGCGATGGCCGCCTCCCGCTCGCTCAGCTCCACCTCCGACAGGAAGGCCAGGCACTGGTCGATCGGCAGGTTGCACACGTCGGCGATGTTGCGCCCGCCCACGAGGATCGCCAGGATCTCGGGCTTGAGCCGGGCCCCCTTGCACACGGGGCAGGGCACCTCCCGCATGTAGCCCTCGTAGCGCTCCCGGCTGCTCTCCGACTCGGTCTCTGAGTGCTTGCGCTTGACGTAGGGAATGACTCCCTCAAAGCCCGTGGAATAGCTCCGCTCGCGGCCGAAGCGGTTGCGGTAGCGGACGTGGACCTTGTGCTTGTAGCCGTGCAGGATGGCGTCCTTGGCGCGGCCGGGCAGGCTCCCCCACGGCACGTCCATCCGGAAGTCGAGGTCCTCGGCCAGCCCGCCGAGCACCCGCAGGAAGTAGTCGCTGAGACCCGAGGCGGTCGACCAGGGGACGAGCGCGCCGCCCAGGATGCTCTGGTCCTCCCGCACGACGAGCTCGGGGTCGACCTCCAGCTCCACCCCGATCCCCGTGCACTCCGGGCAGGCGCCGAACGGGCTGTTGAAGGAGAAGCTGCGCGGCTCGACCTCGTCGATCGTGAGCGGGTGGTCGTTGGGGCAGGCCATCCGCTCGGAGAAGCGACGCTCCCGGGGCAGCGGCTCGCCGTCGGCCCCCTGCGGGTGGGGCCGGCCCCCCTCGGCCGCCCCGTCCGGCTGCGCCGGGACGTCCACGAACTCGACGACCACGATGCCGCCGGCCAGGGCCAGGGCCGTCTCCACCGAGTCGGTCAGCCGGCGGGCGTAGGACCGGTCGACGGTGGCCTCGCCGTCCTCACCGGTCTCGCCGGCCTTGCTCACGAGCCGGTCCACGACCACCTCGATGCTGTGCTTCACCTGCTTGAGCAGGGTGGGCGGGTCGCTCAGCTGGACCAGCTCGCCGTCCACCCTCGCCCGGGCGAACCCCTTGGACTGGAGCTCGGCGAAGAGGTCGACGAACTCCCCCTTGCGGCCCCGGACCACGGGCGCGAGCAGCTGGTAGCGGGTGCCCGGGGGCAGCTCCAGCATCTGGTCCACGATCTGCTGGGGCGTCTGGCGACCCACCGCCTCGCCGCAGACGGGGCAGTGGGGCCGGCCCACCCGGGCGAAGAGGAGGCGGAGGTAGTCGTAGACCTCGGTGATGGTCCCGACGGTCGAGCGAGGGTTGCGGTTGGTCGACTTCTGGTCGATCGAGACCGCCGGCGACAGCCCCTCGATGAAGTCCACGTCCGGCTTGTCCATCTGGCCGAGGAACATCCGGGCGTAGGCGGACAGCGACTCGACGTAGCGACGCTGACCCTCGGCGAAGATGGTGTCGAAGGCCAGGGAGGACTTGCCGGACCCCGACAGGCCGGTGAAGACGACGAGCGCGTCGCGCGGGATGTCCACGGAGACGTTGCGGAGGTTGTGCTCGCGGGCCCCCTGGACGAAGAGCCGGTCGTGGCGGGGCGCCGGAGGGACGGGGGCGACGGACGGAGACTGCACACCTCCACTGTAAGTGGCGCCGCCGACACACCCGGCCGCGAACAGGCTTCCGCACAGCGGCATGCATAGGTATGCTGCACCCCACATATTTCCTCGCCCGGGTCGCCGATGCCCCGTGCACCCGTCCGGCGACCTCCCCCGGTGAGCCCTGTCCAGATCGGTGATCCCATGACCGAGACCACCACCCGACCCTGGTCCCCGCTGCGCCCCGTCCCCGGCGCCACCCCCCAGGGCCTCTACGACGGACGCCACGAGCACGACGCCTGCGGGGTGGCCTTCGTCGCGACCCTGGACGGGGTTCCCCGGCACTCGACGGTGGCCCAGGCGCTCACGGCGCTGGCCAACCTCGACCACCGCGGCGCCGTCGGTGCCGAGGAGAACACCGGCGACGGCGCAGGCATCCTCACCCAGATCCCGGACGGCTTCCTCCGGTCGGTGCTCCCCTTCGAGCTCCCGGCCCCGGGGCGGTATGCGGTGGGCATCGTCTTCCTCCCGGGCGACGGCTCGGCGGACGCGGTGGCCGAGGAGATCGAGCAGATCGTGACGCGCTGCGGCCTGCGGGTGCTGGGCTGGCGCGAGGTGCCCGTCGTCAGCGACATGGTCGGGCCCACGGCGCTGGCGGTGATGCCGGTCATGCGGCAGCTCGTCGTGGCCGCGGGCGAGGCGGCTCCGGACGAGGAGGGGCTCGTGCTGGAGCGCCGGGTCTGGTGGTGCCGCAAGCAGATCGAGCGCCGCACCGCGGCCTACCCCTGCTCGCTGTCCACCCGGACCATCACCTACAAGGGGATGCTCACCACCGAGCAGCTGCCCCGATACTTCCCCGACCTGCTGGACGAGCGCTACGCCAGCGCCCTGGCGGTCGTGCACTCGCGGTTCTCGACCAACACCTTCCCCTCCTGGCCGCTGGCCCACCCCTACCGGCTCGTGGCCCACAACGGGGAGATCAACACCGTCAAGGGCAACCGCAACTGGATGAACGCCCGGGAGTCCGCGCTGCGCAGCGACCTCTTCCCCGGGGACCTGGCGGAGACCTTCCCCATCTGCACCCCCGACGCCAGCGACTCCGCGACCTTCGACGAGGTGCTGGAGCTGCTGCACCTCGGCGGGCGCTCGCTCCCGCACGCGGTCCTCATGATGATCCCGGAGGCGTGGGAGAACAACCCCGCGATGGACCCGCGGCGACGGGCCTTCTACGAGTACCACTCCCAGCTCATGGAGCCGTGGGACGGCCCGGCCAACCTGGTCTTCACCGACGGGACCCGGGTCGGGGCGGTCCTCGACCGCAACGGCCTGCGGCCCTCCCGCTACTGGGTCACCGCCGACGGGCTGGTCGTCCTGGGGTCCGAGACCGGGCTGCTGGACCTGCCCGCGGACCGGGTGGTCCGCAAGGGCCGGGTCGCCCCGGGACGGATGTTCCTCGTCGACCTCGAGCTGGGGCGGATCGTGGAGGACGAGGAGATCAAGGGTGAGCTGGCCTCCCGCCGGCCCTACCAGGAGTGGCTCGACACCCATCTCGTCCACATGAGCGACCTGCCCGAGCAGGTGCACGTGCGGCACACCCACGCCTCGGTGACGCGGCGCCAGCAGATCTTCGGCTACACCGAGGAGGAGCTGCGCATCATCCTGGCCCCCATGGCCCAGACGGGCATCGAGCCGATCGGCGCGATGGGCACGGACACCCCGATCGCGGTCCTCTCCGACCGCCCGCGCCTGCTGTTCGACTACTTCGTCGAGGCGTTCGCCCAGGTCACCAACCCCCCGCTCGACGCCATCCGGGAGGAGATCGTCACCTCGCTGGCCGGCTCCACCGGGCCGGAGCCCAACCTGCTCGCGGAGACCCCGGAGCACGCCCGGCAGGTGGTGCTCCCCTTCCCCGTCCTCGACAACGACCAGCTGGCGCAGCTGCGACGGATCAACCTCGAGGGTCAGCACCCGGACTTCGCCCCGGTGGTCGTGCGAGGCCTCTACCGCGTCGACGGTGGTGCCCCGGCCCTCGAGCGACGGCTCGAGGAGATCTGCGCCGAGGTCGACGAGGCCGTCGCCCGAGGCGCCTTCTTCGTCGTCCTGTCCGACCGGCACACCGACCGCGAGCACGCCCCCATCCCCTCCCTGCTGCTCACCAGCGCGGTCCACCACCACCTGGTCCGCAACCACACCCGCACCCGGGTCGGTCTGCTCGTCGAGGCCGGTGACGTGCGGGAGACCCACCACGTCGCGACCCTCGTCGCCTACGGGGCGGCCGCCGTCAACCCCTACCTCGCCATGGAGACCGTGGAGCACCTGTGCACCGCGGGCCAGGTCCTGGACGGCCTGGACCCCGACGTCGCGATCGCCCACCTCATCAAGGCGCTCGGCAAGGGCGTCCTGAAGGTCATGTCGAAGATGGGCATCTCGACCATCGCGTCCTACCGCGGGTCCCAGACCTTCGAGGCGGTCGGGCTGTCACGGGAGCTCGTGGACCGGTGGTTCACCGGCACGACGAGCCAGATCGACGGCGTGGGCCTGGACGTGATCGCCGAGGAGGTGGCCCGCCGGCACGCCCGCGCCTACCCCCTGTCCGGGATCCCGCCCTACCACCGCGAGCTCGAGGTGGGCGGGGAGTACCAGTGGCGGCGTGAGGGACCGCCCCACCTCTTCAGCCCCGAGGCCGTCTTCCGGCTGCAGCACGCCACCAGGGAGGGGCGCTACGACGTCTTCCGGCAGTACACCGACCTCGTCGACGACCAGTCCGAGAGCCTGAAGACGCTGCGCGGGCTCTTCGCCCTGCGACCCGACCGGGAGCCGGTGAGCATCGACGAGGTCGAGCCGGTCAGCGCGATCGTCAGGCGCTTCGCCACCGGCGCCATGTCCTACGGGTCGATCTCCCAGGAGGCGCACGAGACGCTCGCCGTGGCCATGAACCGGCTGGGCGGCAAGTCCAACACCGGCGAGGGCGGTGAGGACGTCGACCGGCTCCTGGACCCGGCACGACGCTCGGCGATCAAGCAGGTCGCCTCGGGCCGTTTCGGCGTCACCTCCGCCTACCTCGTCCACGCCGAGGACATCCAGATCAAGATGGCCCAGGGCGCCAAGCCCGGCGAGGGCGGCCAGCTGCCCCCGGGCAAGGTCTACCCGTGGGTGGCCCGCACCCGGCACTCGACGCCGGGGGTGGGGCTCATCTCGCCCCCGCCGCACCACGACATCTACTCCATCGAGGACATCAAGCAGCTCATCCACGACCTCAAGAACGCCAACCCCCGGGCCCGCATCCACGTCAAGCTCGTCAGCCAGGTGGGCGTCGGCACGGTCGCTGCGGGGGTCGCCAAGGCCAAGTCCGACGTCGTCCTGATCTCCGGGCACGACGGGGGCACCGGGGCCAGCCCGCTCACCTCGCTCAAGCACGCCGGCACGCCTTGGGAGCTCGGGCTCGCGGAGACCCAGCAGACCCTGCTGCTCAACGGGCTGCGCGACCGCATCGTGGTCCAGTGCGACGGACAGCTCAAGACCGGGCGGGACGTCCTGGTCGCCGCCCTGCTCGGTGCCGAGGAGTTCGGCTCTCGCGACCGCCCCCCTCGTCGTCTCGGCTGCGTCATGATGCGTGTCTGCCACCTCGACACCTGCCCGGTGGGCGTCGCGACCAGAACCCGAGCTGCGCGAGCGCTACACCGGAAGGCCGAGTTCGTCATCACCTTCTTCGAGTTCATCGCCCAGCAGGTGCGCGAGCTGCTCGCCGGGCTGGGTTACCGGAGCCTGGACGAGGTGGTGGGGACGCACCGACCTGCTCGACACCAGCGCGGCGGTGTCCCACTGGAAGGCGACGGTCTGGACCTGCGCCGATCCTGCACCGCCCGGACCTGCCGGAGGGCACGTCACTGCGGTCCACCACCACCCAGGACCACGGGCTCGACGTGGCCCTGGACAACGAGCTGGTGGCGCTGGCCGCACCCGCCCTGACGGACGGCACCCCGGTGCGTGCCACCGTGCCCATCACCAACGTCAACCGCACGGTGGGCACGCTCCTGGGCCACCACGTCACCGTGGCCGCAGGGCCCGACGGGCTCGCGGACGGCACGATCGACCTCACCCTCACCGGATCGGCCGGACAGTCCCTCGGTGCCTTCCTCCCCCGCGGCGTCACCCTGCGCCTGGTCGGGGACGCGAACGACTTCGTCGGCAAGGGCCTCTCGGGCGGCCGGATCGTCGTGGTCCCGCCGCAGGACGCCCCCTTCGAGGCCGCGGACCAGGTCATCGCCGGCAACGTCATCTGCTACGGCGCGACGTCCGGCCAGGTCAACCTGCGCGGCACGGTGGGCGAGCGCTTCTGCGTCCGCAACTCCGGCGCCACCGCCGTCGTCGAGGGCGTCGGCGACCACGCGCTCGAGTACATGACCGGGGGCAGGGCGCTCATCCTGGGACCCACCGGCCGCAACGTCGGGGCAGGGATGTCGGGAGGGACCGCCTTCGTGCTCGATCTCGACAGCTCCCGGCTCAACCCCCTGGCCACCTCGTCCGGTGACCTGCACCTCGCCCCGCTGCGGGAGACCGAGCACCGTGACGAGGTGCACCGGCTGCTCGAGGAGCACCTGGAGCTCACTGGCAGCCCGGTGGCCCGCGACCTGCTGGCCGACCCCGGATGGGTCGACCGGTTCACCGTCATCACCCCCCGCCAGTACGCCAGCGTGCTGCGCATCCGCGCCGAGGCCGAGGCCCGCGGCGACGACCCAACGGCCCGCACGCCTGGTCGCTCATCCTGGAGGACTCCCATGGCTGACCCGCACGGCTTCCTGACCCACCGCGAGCGGGAGAACCGGCCCAGCCGCCCCGTCCCGGTCCGCATCCGCGACTGGAAGGAGGTGCACGACGAGCAGGACACCAAGGTGCTCCAGCGCCAGGCGAGCCGCTGCATGGACTGCGGCATCCCGTTCTGCCACCAGGGGTGCCCGCTGGGCAACCTCATCCCGGAGTGGAACGACCACACCCGGCGCGCCAACTTCGCCGACGCCATCGAGCGGTTGCACGCCACCAACAACTTCCCGGAGTTCACCGGGCGCCTCTGTCCCGCGCCCTGCGAGACGGCCTGCGTCCTGGGCATCAACCAGCCGCCGGTGACGATCAAGCAGATCGAGGTCTCCATCATCGACCGGGCCTTCTCCAACGGCCGGGTCACGCCGCAGGAGCCGGAGTGGCTGTCCGGGCGGACGGTGGCCGTCGTGGGCTCCGGCCCCGCCGGGCTCGCCGCGGCCCAGCAGCTGGGACGCGCCGGTCACACGGTCGTGGTCTACGAGCGGTCCGACGCGGTCGGCGGGCTGGCGCTACGGCATACCGGAGTTCAAGATGGAGAAGGCGGTGCTGGACCGCCGGCTGGTCCAGCTGCGCGGGGAGGGCATCCGCTTCCGGACCGGTGTCACCGTCGGCGGCGACGGACCGGACGACCTGTCGCTGGCCGAGCTGCGCGAGCGCTTCGACGCCGTGGTCCTGGCGACCGGGTCCACCGTGCCCCGCACCCTGCAGGTGCCCGGGGCGCACCTGGACGGTGTGCACCCCGCCATGGACTACCTGGTCCCGGCGAACAAGGAGGCCCTGGGCGGACCCCGCGGGCTGGACGCCGAGGGCAAGGACGTGGTCATCATCGGGGGTGGGGACACCGGCGCGGACTGCCTGGGCACCGCCCACCGCCAGGGTGCGCGCTCCGTGCTCCAGCTCGAAATCATGCCCACGCCCCCGTCGGAGCGGCCGCAGCACCAGCCCTGGCCCACCTACCCCATGCTCTACAAGGTCACCGAGGCGCACGAGGAGGGGGGCGAGCGCACCTACGGCGTCTCGACGGTCGAGGTGCTCGGGGACGACGAGGGACGGGTGCGGGCCCTCACGATGGTCGAGGGCGCCTTCGTGGACGGCCGCTTCGTGCCGACCGAGGGCACCGAGCGGGAGATCCCCGCCCAGCTGGTCCTGCTGGCCATGGGCTTCGTCGGCCCGGACGAGTCGGCGGCCCCGGCGGAGGCGTTGCCTCGCACCAGGGCGAACACCTACGAGCGGGACGCGTCCTTCGCCACCCCGTTGGAGGGGGTCTTCGCCGCCGGTGACTGCGGGCGGGGCCAGTCGCTCATCGTGTGGGCGATCGCCGAGGGCCGGGCGTGCGCCGCCGCCGTCGACCGCTTCCTCACCGGGTCCACCACCCTGCCGGCCCCCGTCCGGCCGACCGACCGCGCCCTGACGGTCTGAGACCGTGCGGGTCCGGGACCTCCGGGCGGTCGTCCGCGACCGGTCCCTAGACTCGGGGCCATGACCAGCAGCGACCCCGCCGCCCCGGGCGCCCCGGGCGACCCCGCCGGGCACGTCTCCCCCGGAGGACCTGCCTGGATCCTGCCCTTGCCAGGGGCCGTCGTGCGGAAGTTCAGCGTCTCGGACATGGACAACAACGTCTACCTGCTCACCTGCGGGGCGACCTCCGAGCACCTGCTCGTCGACGCGGCCGACGATGCCGACCGCATCCTGGCCGAGCTCGACCTCGCGGGGGCGGCCTGGGTCAGGTGGTGACCACGCACCGCCACTGGGACCACTCCCGGGCCCTCGAGGAGGTCGTCCGGCGCACCGGTGCCGCACCCTCGCCGGTGACGCCGACGCCGACGAGCTGCCGGTGCCGACCGGCACCAGGCTGACGCAGGGCGACACCGTGCAGGTGGGACGTCTGACCCTGGACGTTCTCGCCCTGCGGGGGCACACACCGGGCTCGGTCGCGCTCGCCCTCACGGTGCCGGACCACCCCGTCGTGCTTCTCACGGGCGACAGCCTCTTCCCCGGCGGGCCGGGCAGGACGGGTGGCGCGGAGGACTTCGCCAGCCTCATGGACGACCTCGAGAAGCGGGTCTTCGCGGTCTACGACGACGCCACGCTGGTCCTGCCCGGGCACGGTGACAACACGACCCTGGGGGCCGAGCGTCCCCAGCTGGCCGGCTGGCGTGAGCGGGGCTGGTGACCGGCCCCTCCGCCCCGGCCGCTCCGCCCCGGGTGCACCCGGTCGTCCTGGTCCTGCTGGCCGTCGTCTCGGTCCAGTTCGGGGGCGCCCTCGCGGCGACCCTGCTCCCGCTCGTCGGGGTCTTCGGCTCCGTGGCGCTCCGCCTGGGCCTGGCCGCGGCGATCCTGTGGCTCGCGGTCCGACCGCGGCTGCGGGGGCGGACCCGGCAGGACTGGGCGGTGGTGAGTCTCTTCGCCCTGGCGCTGACCGCGATGAACCTCAGCTTCTACGGCAGCCTGAACCCGGCTGCCGATCGGGGTCGCCGTCACCATCGAATTCCTGGACCCCTCGCCCTGGCCGCCGTCCTGTCCCGCCGGGGCGGGACCTGCTCGCGGTGGCGGCGGCCCTCGTCGGGGTACTGCTCATCTCCCAGGCCCTCACCACCCCCTGGGCCGAGCTGGACCTGGTCGGATCGGTCGGCGGCCACCGCCGGTGCCTGCTGGGCTGCCTACATCGTCCTGAGCCGGCGCACCGGGGCCCGGTTCTCCGGCTGGACGGGATCGCGATCTGCATGGCGATGGGCGCCGTCGTGACCCTCCCGCTGGGCCTGCTCACCGCGGGGTCCGCCTGTGGTCGCCGGACGCGCTGGCGCGCGGGCTGGGATCGCCCTGCTCAGCTCCGCGATCCCCTACAGCCTGGAGCTCATGGCGCTGCGCCACCCTCACCTCGGGAACCTTCGGCGTGCTCCTCAGCCTGGAGCCCGCAGCCGCGGCGCTGGCCGGGCTCCTCGTGCTGGGTCAGGTCCTCGAGCCGCTGCAGCTGGCCGGTATGACGCTCGTCGTCGTCGCCAGCATCCTGGTGCTGGCCGACCGTCCCGGCGGGCAGCGCCGGCCTGACCCCGGTCAGTCCCCCTCGCGCGGTCGCGGATCGACGGGCCCGTGCCCTCCGGCGCGCTGTCCTGCACCTCGTGGTCCCGCTTCGGGTGGTAGTCGTGGATGGAGACCTCGTCGAGGTTGAGGTTGGCCTTGTCGTAGTCCTCGGCCGCGCTCCCGCTGACCTCCGGCAGGCCCTTCCTCCGGTCGCTGGCCGTCTTGAGCAGGCTCGCCACCGCGGTGACCCCGAGGATGACGACGATCGCGCCGAGCGAGAACCAGATGGGGATGTCCCAGACCGGGACGTGCTCCCCCCCGTTGATGAAGGGCAGCTCGTTCTCGTGCAGGGCGTGCAGGATGAGCTTGACGCCGATGAAGGCCAGGAGCACGGCCAGCCCCAACCCGAGGAAGACCAGCCGCTTGAGCAGGTCGCCGAGCAGGAAGTAGAGCTGACGCAGGCCCATGAGGGCGAAGACGTTGGCCATGAGGACGAGGTACGGCTCCTGCGTCAGGCCGAAGATCGCCGGGATGGAGTCGAGGGCGAAGAGCAGGTCCGTGGTGCCGAGCGCCAGGATGACGATGAACATCGGGGTGAGGACCTTCTTGCCGTTCTCCACCACCCGCAGCTTCGTGCCGCCGTCCCAGGACTGGGTGACGGGGAACCGCTTCTCGACGGCCCGCAGCAGGGCGTTCTCCTCGAACTCCTCCTCACCCTCCTCGTCGTGGCCGAGGTTCTCCTTGGCCAGCTTGACGGCGGTGTAGATGAGGAAGGCGCCGAAGAGGTAGAACACCCACGACCACTGGTTGATCGCGGCCGCCCCGACGAGGATGAAGATCGCCCGCATGACCAGGGCCATGACGATGCCCACCATCAGCGCGAACTGCTGGTACTTCCGAGGCACGCCGAACTTGGCCATGATGATGAGGAAGATGAACAGGTTGTCGATGGACAACGAGTACTCGGTCAGCCATCCGGCGAAGAACTCACCGGCCAGCTGGCCGCCGGCCGCGACGAGGACCCCGAGCCCGAAGAGGACGGCCAGGCTGACGTAGATCGTCAGCGCCACCGTCACCTCCTTGCGGGAGGGCTCGTGGGGGCGACGACCCAGCACCAGCAGGTCGAAGGCGAAGATCACAGTGATGATGAGCAGGGTCGTGATCCAGACCCAGCCGGGGACGTCCATGCAGAACTTTCACTTTCGCTAGCCGGACACGTGCGCCGCCGTCCGTGCGGGGACGCAGCAGGCGGGGGCTGCCCCCCTCGTCGATGAACCTCACCATGATGCCACGTCAGCCGGTGGCCTCCCGCATCTGGCGCAGCTCCTTCTTCAGGTCCGAGATCTCGTCGCGCAGCCGGGCCGCCAGCTCGAAGTGCAGGTCGGTCGCGGCCTGGTGCATCTGCTCGGTGAGCTCGTGGATCAGGGTCGCGAGCTCGGTGGCCGGCATGTCGTCGCTCACCCGCCGCTGACCGGCAGGAAGACCGGCGGCGACCGCGGCACCGGCGCCCCGACCCCGGCCCTTGCCGCGGGACTGCGACCGGCCGCTGCCCATCAACGCCTCGGTGTCGGCATCCTCCCGCTCCAGCAGGTCGGTGATGTCCGCGATGCGCTTGCGCAGCGGTGTGGGGTCGATGCCGTGCTCCCGGTTGTAGGCCAGCTGCTTGTCCCTGCGGCGGTTGGTCTCCTCGATGGCCGCATCCATGGAAGGGGTGACGGTGTCGGCATACATGTGCACCTGGCCGGAGACGTTGCGGGCCGCTCGGCCGATGGTCTGGACCAGCGACCTGGTGGAGCGCAGGAAGCCCTCCTTGTCGGCGTCCAGGATGCTGACCAGCGAGACCTCGGGAAGGTCCAGGCCCTCCCGCAGCAGGTTGATGCCGACCAGGACGTCGTACTCCCCCAGGCGCAGCTCCCGGAGCAGCTCCACCCGGCGCAGCGTGTCGACCTCCGAGTGCAGGTAGCGCACCCGCACCCCCTTGTCGAGCAGGTAGTCGGTGAGGTCCTCGGCCATCTTCTTGGTGAGGGTGGTCACCAGCACCCGCTCGTCGCGGGCCGTGCGCAGCCCGATCTCGTGCAGCAGGTCGTCGATCTGGCCCCGGGTCGGCTTGAGCACGATCTCGGGGTCCACCAGCCCGGTCGGGCGGATGATCTGCTCGACCACCCCGTCGGCCTTGGCCATCTCGTAGTCTCCCGGCGTCGCCGACAGGTAGACGGTCTGCCCGATCCGCTCCAGGAACTCCTCCCACTTCAGCGGCCGGTTGTCCATCGCGCTGGGGAGCCGGAAGCCGTGCTCGACGAGGGTCCGCTTGCGTGACATGTCCCCTTCGTACATGGCGCCGATCTGCGGCACCGTGACGTGGGACTCGTCGAGCACGAGCAGGAAGTCCTCGGGGAAGTAGTCGAGCAGGCAGTGGGGGGCCGTCCCGGGGCCCCGCCCGTCGATGTGCCGCGAGTAGTTCTCGATCCCGGAGCAGGAGCCGACCTGGCGCATCATCTCGATGTCGTAGGTCGTGCGCATCCGCAGGCGCTGGGCCTCGAGCAGCTTGCCCTGCCGCTCGAAGGTCTCCAGCTGGGCGGCCAGCTCCGCCTCGATGCCCCCGATCGCCCGCTCCATCCGCTCCGGACCGGCCACGTAGTGCGAGGCAGGAAAGACATACATCTCCTGCTCCTCGCGGACGATCTCACCGGTCACGGGGTGCAGGGTGTAAAGGCGGTCTACCTCGTCCCCGAAGAGCTCGATCCGCACGGCCAGCTCCTCGTACTGCGGGATGATCTCGACCGTGTCGCCCCGGACCCGGAACGTGCCGCGGGTGAACGACATGTCGTTCCGGGTGTACTGCATGGTCACGAACTGGCGCAGCAGCTGGTCACGGTCGACCACGTCCCCGACGCGCAGCTTGACCATCCGGTCGACGTACTCCTGGGGGGTGCCCAGGCCGTAGATGCAGGACACGGAGGCGACCACGACCACGTCCCTGCGGGTGAGGAGGCTGTTGGTCGCCGAGTGCCGCAGCCGCTCCACCTCGTCGTTGATCGAGGAGTCCTTCTCGATGTAGGTGTCGGTCTGCGGGACGTAGGCCTCGGGCTGGTAGTAGTCGTAGTAGCTCACGAAGTACTCGACCGCGTTGTGCGGCAGGAGCTCGCGGAACTCGTTGGCCAGCTGGGCGGCGAGCGTCTTGTTGGGCGCCATCACCAGGGTGGGGCGCTGCACCTGCTCGATGAGCCAGGCGGTCGTCGCCGATTTGCCGGTGCCGGTGGCACCGAGCAGGACGAGGTCCTCCTCGCCGGCGTTGATCCGCCGGGCCAGCTCGGCGATCGCGGCGGGCTGGTCCCCGCTGGGGCGGAAGTCCGACTCGACGCGGAACGGCGCGACCGTGCGCTGGAGGTCGGTGACTGGTCTCATACCCCCACGCTAACGCCGCAGACCCACAGACCCTTCCCGTCGCTCAGGGCCGACCGGCAGGCGACGTCCCCGGCGGGAGCAGGCCCTGGTCGTGCGCCAGGTCGGCCCAGGCCCGGGCCAGGGCGGGCGGCAGACCGTCGGCCTGCGCCGCCTCCCGCAGCGCGGCGAGCTGCTCAGGGAGCAGACGGAAGGACGGCGCCGACCGGCCGGCCACCAGGGCCATCGCCTGGCCGCGACGGGCCACGCCGGCCATGTCCCTCAGAGAACGCTCGACCAGGGGGTCCACCAGGTGGCGCTGCTCCGCCGACCAGACCCCCCGGGCCAGGGCGAGCACCTCGCGGTTGCTGGTGCGGTCGTCGGCCATCCGGGCCAGCGCCCGCTCCTTGGCCTCGGGCGTGGGCCGGGCCGCCTCGGCCGAGAGCAGGGCCAGCCGCCCCGCGGCCGAGGGGTCCGCGGCGGCCTCCGCCGCCGCCAGCTCCCCGACGTCGGACCCCAGCTCGGCCAGCCGCAGGATCACCTCCCAGCGGTGCGCCTGCGACAGCGGCCCGTGCCCGGCCCCGTCCGCCAGCCACGACCGCAGCAGGGCGGTGTCGTGCAGGGTCGAGACCGCCGCCCCGGTCGCCGTCTGCACCAGGGCCTCCGGCACTCCGGGCCGCCGCAGCAGTGTCAGCGCCACCTGGCCGATGCGCTCCGCGAGCGGCGGCACCTGCGTGGGCAGGCCCACCTGGTGCACGGCCTGGACGGCTCTGGCCAGGACGAGGTCGGGGATGATCTCGGAGGTCTCCCCGGGCAGGTGCCGCTCCAGCGCCGTGACGAGGTCCGGCACCGGCAGGCGCCCCCGTGAGGTCAGCTCCAGGACGGTGGCCCAGAGGACGGCCCGGGGGTGCTCACCCGGCACGGCGCCGAGCACCTCCAGGGCGGTGGCCAGCCCGGCAGGGTCCAGCTCGACGCGGGCGAAGGTGTCACCGTTGCTGTTGGGCAGGACGAGGTCGGCCTCCGGGAGCCCCAGCGTCGGAGCCTCCGGGGACAGGTCGACCACCTCCTCCCACGCCTCGTCGACCACCGGGGCACCGGCGTCCCCGGCGGGCGGGCGCACGGCATACCCCTGCACGCGGAGCCGGTGGGGGCGCTCCCCCGCCAGCTCGAGCGCGGGCCCGGGCCCGTCGCGGCGCACCCGCAGGGTGTCGACCCCCGTGGTGCGCAGCCACCGGTCGGCCCACGCCGTCACGTCGCGGTCGGTCACCGCCTGCAGGCACCCGACCAGGTCACCCAGCTCGGCGGTGCCGAACCGCGCCCGCGTCAGGTGGGCGTTGACACCGGCCAGGAAGGTCTCGTCCCCCAGCCAGAAGGACAGCTGCCGCAGGGCCGAGTTGCCCTTGGCGTAGGAGATCGAGTCGAAGTTCGAGAACGCCGAGTCGACGTCCGGCACGTCCTCGGCGCGCGGCGCCACCGGATGGGTGGAGGGCCGGTCGTCGGCGGCGTACCCCCCGGCCTTGCGACCGAGGTCGAACTCCGCCAGCGAGCCGGGCGCGGCGCCCACCTCCCCGGCCACCCGGAAGCCCAGGAGGTCGGCGAAGGACTCGTTCAGCCAGGTGTCCTCCCACCAGCGGAAGGTGACCAGGTCGCCGAACCACATGTGCGCCATCTCGTGGGCGATCGTCATCGACCGGCGCCGGGCCAGCGCCCTCGGCGTGGTGCCGGCAGGCAGCAGCTCGTCGCGGTACGTGACGCACCCGGGCGTCTCCATCGCCCCCCAGTTGTGCCCGGGCACGAAGACCTGGTCGTAGGAGTCGAAGGCGTAGGGCTCGTCGAACCGCGCGGTGTACCAGTCGAAGGCGCCCTCGGTCACCGCACGCAACCCGGGCAGGTCGCGGTCCAGGTCGTCCGCGAGGGAGGCGCGGGCGTGCCACCCGAAGGGCAGTCCGGCGTGCTCCCAGGTGCGCGACGCCCACGGCCCGGCGCAGACCGTCACGAGGTAGGTGGACAGACGGGGCGTGGTGGCGAAGGTCCAGGTGGCCGCACCCCCGTCCGGGTCGGGTCGTCCCTCCGGTCGCCCGTTGGACAGGACGGTCCACCCCTCCCGCGCCGTCACCGACACGGTGAAGGGCGCCTTGAGGTCGGGCTGGTCGAAGCACGCGAAGACCCGCCGGTTGACGTCCATGCCGCCGTAGCAGCCGAGGTAGACCTCCCCGTCCGCCGGGTCCTCGAACCGGTGCATGCCGTCCCCGTCGGTCACGTAGGGCAGCCGGGCCGTGACGACCGCCGTGCTCCGGTGACGCAGCGAGGGCAGCACCACCCGGTCGTCCCGGTGCACCTCGGCGGGGTCGAGCACGACCCCGTCCAGGACGACCTCGACCTCGAGCGCGTGCTGCAGGTCCAGGAAGGTGCTCTCCCCCGGGACCGCGGTGAAGGTCACGGTCGTCGTGGCGGTGAGGTCGTGGTCCCTCGTCAGGTCCAGGTGGAGGGCGTAGGCCTCCACCTCCTGCACGACGCGGGAACGCTCACGGGCCTGGGCAAGGGTCAGGGACGGCACGAGCACCGACCCTACGGGACGCCAGGAGGGGCACGACACCGTGGTGTCGTGCCCCTCCTGGCGATCACGGCGCGGGAGCGCCGGTCACCGTCCGCTCAGTTGCCGGTGAGCTTCTCGCGCAGCGCGGCGAGCGCCTCGTCCGAGGCGAGCGTGCCGGCGGCCTCGTCACCCTCGGAGGAGTAGCTCGCGGTCGCCGGGGCGACCTCGACGCCGACGGTGGAGTCGGCCTCCTCGGCGGCCTCGACCTGAGCCTTGTGGGCCTCCCAGCGGGAGTGGGCGTCGGCGTACTCCTTCTCCCACTTCTCCCGCTGCGTCTCGAAGCCCTCGAGCCACTCGTTGGTCTCGGGGTCGAAGCCCTCGGGGTACTTGTAGTTGCCCTGCTCGTCGTACTCCGCCGCCATGCCGTACAGCGTGGGGTCGAACTCGGCGGTGACGGCCTCGTTCGCCTGCTTCAGCGACAGGGAGATCCGGCGACGGTCCAGGTCGATGTCGATGACCTTGACGAAGACCTCACCCCCGACGGTGACGATCTGCTCCGGCAGCTCCACGTGACGCTCGGCGAGCTCGGAGATGTGGACCAGGCCCTCGATGCCGTCCTCGACGCGCACGAACGCACCGAAGGGGACCAGCTTGGTGACCTTGCCCGGCACGACCTGGCCGATGGCGTGGGTGCGGGCGAAGGTCTGCCACGGGTCCTCCAGCGTCGCCTTGAGCGACAGGGAGACACGCTCGCGGTCCATGTCGACGTCCAGGACCTCGACGGTGACCTCGTCGCCGACCTCGACGACCTCACCCGGGTGGTCGATGTGCTTCCACGACAGCTCGGAGACGTGCACCAGGCCGTCCACGCCGCCACCGAGGTCCACGAAGGCGCCGAAGTTGACGATGCTGCTGACGACGCCGGAGCGGACCTGACCCTTCTGCAGCTCCTTGAGGAAGGTGGTGCGGACCTCGGACTGGGTCTGCTCGAGCCAGGCGCGGCGGGACAGGACCACGTTGTTGCGGTTCTTGTCCAGCTCGATGATCTTGGCCTCGATCTGCTTGCCGACGTAGGGCTGCAGGTCGCGGACGCGACGCATCTCGACGAGGGAGGCCGGCAGGAAGCCGCGCAGGCCGATGTCGAGGATGAGGCCGCCCTTGACGACCTCGATGACGGTGCCGGTGACGACGCCGTCCTCCTCCTTGACCTTCTCGATCGAGCCCCAGGCGCGCTCGTACTGCGCGCGCTTCTTGGACAGGATCAGGCGGCCCTCCTTGTCCTCCTTCTGGAGGACCAGGGCCTCGACCTCGTCGCCGACCGAGACAACCTCGGAGGGGTCGACGTCGTGCTTGATGGCCAGCTCGCGCGAGGGGATGACGCCCTCGGTCTTGTAGCCGATGTCGAGCAGGACCTCGTCGCGGTCGACCTTGACGATGACCCCCTCGACGATGTCGCCGTCGTTGAAGTTCTTGATCGTCGCGTCGATCGCTGCGAGCAGCTCCTCCTCAGACCCGATGTCGTTGACAGCGATCTGGGAGATGGCCTTGTCGGCCGTGGTGGCAGTCATGTAGTAGGGGCTCCGATTGTGGACAAAGAGTATGGACGAGTGGTGGACTGTGCTTGCCCGTCACCGCGAGGAACCCGCCCCTGTCCAGGGGCACGGCACAGCGCACGCGACGCGCCGAATCAGCCTACCGGCGCGGGCGGACCAGGTCAAAGCCGGCCCGGGTCGCCGCGTGCGGCAGACTCGCGACGTGAGCACTCCTCCCCCGCCGTCCCCGGACCGCGTCTCCCGCCGGGTCGCCGACCACGACGAGACGGTCCGTGCCGACCGCGCCTGGTGGGACGCCGAGGCCGAGGGCTACTACCGCGACCACGGGCCGTTCCTCGGTGACGAAGACCTGGTCTGGGGGCCGGAGGGGTGGACCGAGGCCCAGCTGGGGCTGCTGGGGCCGGTGGCGGGGCGCGACGTCCTGGAGGTGGGTGCCGGTGCGGCCCAGGGCGGCCGGTGGTGCGCCTCCGCGGGGGCGCAGGTGCTCTCGACCGACCTGTCGGCGGGGATGCTGCGCGTGGCCCGCCGGGTGGACGCAGCCGCAGACGGGGGGTCCGGACGCACCGGCGGCCCGGCCTACGTGCAGTGCGACGGCGCCCGCCTGCCCCTGGCCGACGCGTCCTTCGACCTCGTCTTCACCGCCCACGGGGTGCTGGCCTTCGTCCCCGACGCGACCGCCTGCCTCTCCGAGTGGGCCCGGGTGCTCCGTCCGGGCGGACGGTGCGTCTTCTCCCTCCCCCACCCCTTCCGCTGGTGCCTGCCCGACGTCCCCACGGAGGCGGGGCTGGTGGTGCGCCACTCCTACTACGACCGGCGGGCCTACGTCGAGGAGACCTCGGACGGGCGGGCCACGTATGCCGAGCACCACCGGACCGTCGGCGACCTCGTCCGGTCGGTCGTGGGGGCGGGGCTCCGGCTGGTCGACCTCGTCGAACCCGAGTGGCCCCCGGGCCGGCAGCACGTATGGGGCGGATGGAGCCCGGTGCGGGGCGAGCTGGTGCCCGGCACCGCCGTCCTGGTCTGCGAACGACCTCAAGGTCACGATCTGGACACGGTCCCGCCGCCCTCTCCGTGGAGCCTCTGAGCGTCCTTTATGCTCACCCCAGCCATGTGGCCCCCCGGTCGCATGAACTCTCACCCGTGATCCAGGCTGGAGGAGCAGTGCCGCCCACCACCCCCTACCGGGAGCGCCGCCGCGTCCGGAGCCCCCTGCATGTCCTGGGGCTCCTGCTGGCGACGCTCTTCGCCTTCCAGGTGCTCGCCCCGGCAGCCTCGCTGGCCCAGGCCCCGGACGATCCGTCACAGGTCAACGTCGAGGAGCACGACCAGAACATCGCGGTCAACCTCCGCTACGACAACGAGCCGGTGGAGGGCGTGCGCATCGTGGTCTCCGGTGGCGACTACGAGGCCGAGGCGACCACCAACGACCGTGGTCAGGCCCGCATCGGCGTGCCCACCACCGACCCCTACGAGGTGCTCGTCGACGAGGAGACCCTGCCCGAGGGTGTGACCGTCACCGGTGACAACCCCATCACGGTCACCTACGGGTCCCAGTTCTTCCAGCCGGCCAACTTCTTCCTGGGTGAGGGTGAGCGCCAGACCACGGGGATGCTCGCCCAGTTCACCGAGCGGCTCATGAACGGCATCAACTTCGGCCTCATGCTGGCGCTGGCCTCGATCGGACTGTCGTTGATCTTCGGCACCACCGGGCTCACCAACTTCGCCCACGCCGAGATGGTCACCTTCGGCGCGGTGATGGCCTGGTTCCTCGGCGTGCAGCTCGGCCTGCCGATCTGGATCGCCATCATCCTGGCCGTCGCCCTCAGCGGGGTGCTCGGCCTGGCGGTCGACGCCTCGATCTGGCGGCCGCTGCGACGCCGTGGGCTGGGGCTGGTCCAGCTGATGATCCTCACCATCGGTCTGTCGCTCGCCGGACGCTACGTCTTCCAGCTCTTCATCGGTGGCGGCACCGAGCAGCTGCCCGGTGCCGGCGGGACCCGCCACCAGATCATCGGCCCCATCCGGCTCAGCACGGTGGACATGGTGAGCATGGGCATCAGCCTGGTCGTCCTCGGCCTGGTCGCCTTCTGGCTGCTGCGGACCCGCACCGGCAAGGCCACCCGCGCGGTCGCCGACAACCGCTCCCTGGCCTCGGCCAGCGGCATCGACGTCGAGGCCGTCACCCGCATCGTCTGGGTCGCCGGCGGCGCGCTGGCCGGTCTCTCCGGCATCCTGTGGGCCTACTTCCGCCCGGGCATCAAGTGGGACATGGGTGTGCAGATCCTGCTGCTCATCTTCGCGGCCGTCGTCCTGGGCGGGCTGGGCACGGCCTTCGGCGCCCTCGTGGGCGCCCTGGCGATCGGCATCCTCGTCGAGGTGTCCACCCTGTGGATCCCCTCCGACATCAAGTACGTCGGTGCCCTCGGCGTCCTCATCCTCATCCTCCTCGTCCGGCCGCAGGGGCTCCTCGGCCGACGTGAACGCATCGGTTAACGAAGGGACCCGCGATGGACTGGGGTCAGATCCTCAACAACACGGCGAGCTTCATGCTCTCGCCGGAGACCATCGGCTTCATGCTGGCCGCCATCGGGCTGTCGATCCACTTCGGGTACGCCGGCCTGCTCAACTTCGGCATGGCCGGGTTCATGGCCATCGGCGCCTACAGCTACGCCATCTCGATCCTCAGCTTCGGCCTGCCGTGGTGGGTCGCGATCCTGGTGAGCATGGTCGCCGCCGTGGTCTTCGCCATGATCCTGGGGATCCCGACGCTGCGACTGCGGGGCGACTACCTCGCGATCGTCACGATCGCGGCGGCCGAGATCGTCCGGCTGCTCTTCCAGACCCAGCTCTTCGACCGGTGGACCAACTCCGCCGACGGTCTCGGCGGCTACCACACGGGCTTCCGCGGGGCCAACCCGCTGCCCGACGGCACCTACGGGCTCGGGCCGTGGACCTACAACGAGACCGGCTGGTGGATCCGCCTCTTCGGGCTGCTGCTGGTGGCCGTCGCGGTCGTCTTCACCTGGCTGCTCATGCGCAGCCCGTGGGGCCGCGTGCTCAAGGGCATCCGGGAGGACGAGGACGCCGTGCGCTCGCTGGGCAAGAACGTCTTCCTCTACAAGATGCAGGCACTCATCATCGGCGGGGTCTTCGGGGCCCTGGGAGGCGTGGTCATCGCGCTGCCCTCCGCGGTCATCCCGCAGTACTACCTGCCCAGCCTGACCTTCTTCGTCTGGACCGCCCTCCTGCTCGGTGGTGCGGCCACGATCCTGGGGCCGGTCCTGGGCGCGGTCCTCTACTGGGCGCTCATGGCCTTCCTGGCCGGCGTCCTGCCGGCCCTGGCCAACGAGGGATGGCTACCCCTCAGCTCGAGCCAGGCCGGCAACGCGCGGTTCATCGTCGCGGGCGTGGCGCTGATGCTCCTCGTGGCCTTCCGGCCCCAGGGCATCCTCGGCAACAAGAAGGAGATGACCTTTGTCAAGTGACCAGCGCAGCAGCGACGCCGACGAAGACACCGGTGTCGAGACCCTGGAGGTCGTCCCGACGCACGAGACGCACATCGACCACGACCTGGCCACCGGGCCGGCCGTCCCGGGCGTCTCCAAGAAGGACCCGATCCTGGTCGCCGACCACATCTCGCGCAGCTTCGGCGGCGTCAAGGCGGTCGACGTCGACCACCTGGAGATCCCCCGCAACGCCATCACGGCCCTCATCGGCCCCAACGGTGCCGGCAAGACGACCCTGTTCAACCTGCTGTCGGGCTTCGACCAGCCGGACAGCGGCGAGTGGTCCTTCAACGGACGCTCGCTCGCCGGGGTCCCCGCCTGGAAGGCCGCGCGTCGTGGTCAGGTGCGGACCTTCCAGCTGACCAAGGTGCTGCAGAAGCTGACGGTCCTCGACAGCATGAAGCTGGGCGCGACGGGCCAGACCGGCGAGCGCATGCTCGCCAGCATCTTCCCCTTCCTGTGGCGTGCCCAGGAGAAGAAGATCGAGGCGCGGGCCCTCGAGCTGCTGACGAAGTTCAAGCTCTACGACAAGCGCCAGGACTACTCCGCCAGCCTCTCGGGCGGGCAGCGCAAGCTGCTGGAGATGGCGCGGGCCCTCATGACCGACCCGGAGTTCGTGCTGCTCGACGAGCCGATGGCCGGCGTCAACCCCGCCCTGGTCCAGTCCCTGCTGGACCACGTCATCGACCTCAAGAGCGAGGGGATGACCGTGCTCTTCGTCGAGCACGACATGCACATGGTCCGGCACATCGCCGACTGGGTCGTCGTCATGGCCGAGGGCCGGATCGTCGCCGAGGGGCCGCCGAAGGACGTCATGCAGGACCCCGCCGTCATCGACGCCTACCTGGGCAGCCACCTGGACGACGACCTGGGTGTCATCACGGGCCGGTACGACCAGGAGGGCCAGCGCATCTCATGAGCACCGCAGAGACCACCCCCACGACCGAGCGTGGCTCGGACCCCCGGGGCCGTTCGCTCGTCGTCGACGTCCACGACGTCACGGCGGGCTACCTCCCGGGATCGACATCCTCACCGACACCAACCTGCAGGCCTACGACGGTGAGCTCATCGGCATCATCGGGCCCAACGGGGCGGGCAAGTCGACCCTGCTCAAGGCGATCTTCGGCCTGGTCACCGTTCGTTCGGGCACCATCACCCTGCGCGGGGACGACATCACCAACCTCAAGGCCAACAAGCTGGTGGCCAAGGGCGTCGGCCTCGTCCCCAGACCGAGAACGTCTTCCCCACGCTCACCATCCGGGAGAACCTGGAGATGGGGGCCTACCAGCGCCCGTCCCAGCTCCAGGACGGGTTGGACTTCGTGGTCGACATCTTCCCGGCCCTCCGGGACCGCATGAACCAGGTCGCAGGATCGCTGAGCGGGGGCGAGCGGCAGATGGTCGCGATGTCCCGGGCCCTCATGATGCGCCCCGAGGTCCTCCTGCTGGACGAGCCCTCCGCGGGCCTGTCCCCCGTGCGCCAGGACGACGCGTTCATGCGGGTCTCCTCGATCAACCAGGCCGGTGTGACGGTGATCATGGTCGAGCAGAACGCCCGCCGCTGCCTGCAGATCTGCGACCGCGCCTACGTCCTGGACCAGGGCCGCGACGCGCACACGGGCACCGGCCGTGAGCTGCTGGGCGACGAGAAGGTGATCGGGCTCTACCTCGGCACGCTCGGCCAGGACGCCGGCTGAGCCTCGCGCGCGAGAAGAGCTCGAGCACGAGGAAGGCCCCCGGGACGATCGTCCCGGGGGCCTTCCTGCGTGGCCTTGCCGGGCCACCCGGTGAGGTGGCCCGGCTCGACGTCAGTTCTGACGGACCAGCTTGTTCTCGCCGTCGTACTCGAAGATGCCGATGGTCGCCTCGGTCGGGTCACCGTTCTCGTCGAACGAGATGGGGCCGGAGGGACCGTCGTAGTCCACGACCTCGCCGTCGATGATGGCCTGGGCCGCGTCGGCGAAGGTGTCGTACTTGTCGCCGCCGCCGGAGCCACCGGAGACCTCCTGCATCTTGGCGGCCATGTCCGGACCCTCGACCGAGTTCGCGGCCAGGGCGGCCAGCGCGGCCAGGATCACCGCGTCGTAGGACTCGGCGGCGTAGTTCCAGTTCGCCAGCTCCTCGTTGCCCGCCGCGGTCCAGACCTCGTTGAGCTGGTCGCGGAAGTCGTCGCCCAGGTCGGGGCCGGGCTGGGTGCCCTTGGAGCCCTCGAGCAGGCCCGGGTCGAAGTCCTCGCTGTAGTCGGCGATGTTGCCGTCGACGAAGTACAGGCTGCTGGTGTCGAACCCGGCGGCGTCCAGCGCCGGCAGGATGGTCTTGACCTCCTCGAAGGTGATGAGGACGATCGCGTCCGGGTTCTGCGCCATGACCGAACTGATCTGCGCGTCGAAGGTCGTGTCGCCGGCGTTGTAGGACTCGCTGGCCACCACGGTGCCGTTGGCCGCCTCGAAGGTCTCGGTGAGGACCCGCTCCAGGCCGGTGCCGTAGGCGTCGTTGAGGTAGATGATCCCCAGGTTGGCCACGCCGTCCTGCGCGATGAGGTTGCCGAGCACCTCGCCCTGGAGCAGGTCCGAGGGCGCGGTGCGCCAGTAGAGGTTGTCGTCCTCCCAGTCGGTGAAGTCCGGGGAGGTGTTGGCCGGGGAGATCATCAGACGCTCGGCGGCCACCACGTCGTCGATGAACAGCTTGGACACGCCCGAGGACGCGGCACCGACGATGACGTTGTTGCCGGCGTTGAGCAGCTGCGGGACGGTGGTCGCGTAGGCGCGGTTGTCCGGGTCGCCGGAGTCACCCAGGGTGACCTCGACGGTGATCCCCAGGTCGGCGTCGTTGATGTGCTTCTCGGCGAGCAGCACGCCCGCCTCCTCCGGGGGGCCGAGGAAGGCCAGCGACCCGGTCTGCGGCAGCACGGTGCCGACCTTCAGCGTCAGGTCGCGCTCGCCGGCCTCGCCGGTGGACTGCGCCTCGGTCTCGCCGGCGTCGTCGCCGTCGGCAGGGGCATCTCCTCCGTCGCCGCAGGCCGCCAGCATCAGGGTGGCAGCAGCAACGGCGGCGATCCCACGGGCGGTCACGGACGCTCGAGAGCGAAGAGAGGTTGGGCTCATGGTGCTCCTCGTGTCGGGATGTGGCGGCGACTGTGCCGCCACGGGTGCACTGAACCTAGGTCGGGGCACCGGGTTAGACAAGGGTGACGTGCGTGATCGTGTCCGATCGTTCCCACATCGTTATCAAGGGCGGCGCCGCGTCAGTGTGCGGCCTCGTGCCAGGTGCGTCCGAGACCGACACTGACGTCCAGAGGCACCGAGAGGTCGGCGGCCGCGCCCATCTGCTCCCGCAGCAGGGTCTCCACCTGCCCCCGCTCCCCCGGGGCGATCTCGAGCACCAGCTCGTCGTGGACCTGCAGCAGCATGCGCGAGGCGAGCCCCTGCTCCCGCAGGGCCTCCTCGGTCCGCAGCATGGCCACCTTGATCAGGTCGGCCGCGGAGCCCTGGATCGGGGCGTTGAGAGCCATCCGCTCGGCCATCTCGCGGCGCTGGCGGTTGTCGCTCAGCAGGTCGGGGAGGTGCCGACGGCGTCCCAGGATCGTCTCTGTGAAACCGGTCCTGCGGGCCTCGGCCACGACGTCCCGGAGGTAGTCACGCACGCCGCCGAAGCGCTCGAAGTACTCCTCCATGAGGCCCTTGGCCTCCCCCGTGGAGATGCCCAGCTGCTTGGACAGCCCGAAAGCGGACAGGCCGTAGGCGAGGCCGTAGCTCATCGCCTTGACCTTGGAGCGCATCTCGGGGGTGACCTCCTCCGGGGACACCCCGAAGACGCGGGAGCCGACGAAGCGGTGAAGGTCCTCCCCGCTGCGGAAGGCCTCGATGAGCCCCTCGTCGCCGGACAGGTGCGCCATGATCCGCATCTCGATCTGGCTGTAGTCGGCGGACATGAGGCAGTCGTAGTCGATCCCGGCGGACGGGTCGCGGCCCACGACGAAGATCTCCCGGATCCGGCGTCCCTCCTCGGTCCGGATCGGGATGTTCTGGAGGTTGGGCTCGGTCGAGCTGAGCCGTCCGGTGGCGGCGATCGTCTGCTGGTAGGTGGTGTGGATCCGGCCGTCGTCGGCCACCGACCTGATCAGGCCCTCGGCCGTGACCCGCAGCCGGGCCGTGTCCCGGTGGCGCAGGACCGCCTCCAGGAAAGGATGCTCGGTCTGAGCGTAGAGCCCGACGAGCGCGTCGGCGTCCGTGGTGTAGCCCGTCTTGGTCCGCCTGGTCTTGGGCAGACCGAGCGTCTCGAACAGGACCACCTGGAGCTGCTTGGGCGAGCCGAGGTTGATGCTGTCGTCGCCGATCGCGTCCCAGGCGTCCTGCTGGGCCCGCTCCATGGCGTCGGCGAACTGCGCCTCCAGCCCCTGCAGGCCGGGCAGGTCGACCGCGATGCCGGCCTGCTCCATCCTGCGGAGCACCCCGACCAGGGGCAGCTCGACCTCCCGGAGGAGTCGCTGCTCGTGATCGTCGTCCAGCTCCTCGTCCAGGGCCACCGACAGGTCGTGGACGGCGCGCGCGTGCACCATGGCGGCGCGGGCGGCCGAGCGCCGCGCCTCGGCGGCCGCGTCGACCTCGTCCCCGAAGCCGAGCTCGAGCTGCCCCTCCGACGCCTCGTCGTCCTCCTCCAGGCGCAGCTCCCGGCGCAGGTAGCGCAGGGACAGGTCCGCCAGGTCGTAGGAGCGCTGGTCGGGACGGGCGAGGTAGGCGGCCAGTGCGGTGTCGCTCACCAGGCCGGCGACCCGCAGGCCCCGGGTCTCCAGCGAGGCCGTCTGGGCCTTGGCGTCGTGCAGGACCTTTCCCCGGTCGGCGTCGGCCAACCAGCCCGCCAGCACCTGCTCGTCCTGCGGGTCGATCGTGGTCAGGTCCAGGTAGGCGGCCTGCGCGGCACCGGCCAGGCCGAGACCGGTCGCCTCCCCCTCCCCCGCGGCGGTGCGCGGCGCGGCCTGGACGACCAGGGCCGTGCGCGTCCCCGGGCCCGCGTGCTCCGCCAGCCAGTCCCGCAGCGCCCCGGGTGCGAGCTCGGCGCCCTCGACCTCGATGCCCTCCTCGGCCTCGGTCTCGGCCGACTCCAGGGTCGCGAAGAGCCGCTCGCGCAGGACGCGGAACTCCAGGCCGTCGAAGACGCGGTGCACCTCCTCCCGGTCCCAGCCCCGGGCCTCGAGGTCGGCCACCGTGACCGGCAGCGGCACGTCGGCCACCAGCTGGTTGAGCTTGCGGTTGCGCAGCACCTGGTCGAGGTGGTCGCGGAAGGCCTGCCCCGCCTTGCCCGTCAGCTGGTCCGCCGCCGCCACGATGCCGGTGAGGTCCCCGTGCTGGGCCAGCCACTTCGCCGCGGTCTTGGGCCCCACGCCGGGCACCCCCGGCAGGTTGTCCGAGCTCTCCCCCACCATGGCGGCGAGGTCGCTGTAGCGGTCGGGCCGCACGAGGTACTTCTCCTCCACCTTCTCCGGGGTCATCCGCCAGGTCTCGGAGACACCCCGCACGGGGTAGAGGAGCAGGGTGCGCTGGTCGACCAGCTGCAGGGCGTCGCGGTCACCGGAGAGGATGACCACCTCCATCCCCTCCTCGCGCGCCTGGGTGGTCAGCGTGGCGATGATGTCGTCGGCCTCGTAGCCCTCCACCTCGACATGGGTGATGCGCAGGGCGTCCAGCACCTGCTTGACCAGGTCGACCTGGCCGGCGAACTCGCTGGGGGTCACCGCCCGACCCGCCTTGTACTCGGCGTACTCCTGGGTCCGGAAGGTCTGGCGGGAGACGTCGAAGGCGACGCCCACGTGGGTCGGCGCCTCGTCGCGCAGCACGTTGATGAGCATCGAGGTGAACCCGTAGACGGCGTTGGTGCTCTGACCCGTCGTCGTCGAGAAGTTCTCGACCGGCAGCGCGTAGAACGCGCGGTAGGCCAACGAGTGTCCGTCCAGGAGAAGCAGTCGACTCACGCATGGCAGCCTATGTCCCATGACCGACGCACCGCGCCCCGCCTCTCCCGACCTGCCGTTCCGGACCGAGGGCACCCTGGTGGACCGGATGGGCATCGAGTTCCTCGAGCTCGGTGCCGGGCGGACGGTGGCCCGGATGCCCGTCGCCGGCAACACCCAGCCCTACGGGTTGCTGCACGGCGGCGCGTCCGCCGCCCTGGCGGAGACCGTGGGATCGGTGGCCGCCGCCCTGCACGCCGGTGCCGACCGGGTGGCGGTGGGGGTCGACCTCAACGCCACCCACCACCGGGGGGTCCGGTCCGGCCACGTCATCGGCGAGGCGACCGCCCTGTCCCTGGGCAGGTCCGTGGCCGCCTTCGAGATCGTCGTCCGCGACGACGAGGGCGCGCGGGTGTGCAGCGCCCGGCTGACCTGCGTGCTGCGCGACCGCGCCCCCGGCACCTGAGCACCTGCCCGCACACCCGCGACCCGGCGGGGCGGGCGCTCCGGGCACCACATACCCTCCCCTGCATGGACGGACCGGTCCCGGGCGCGGGCACCCTCATCAACGTCGTCGCCGTGACCGCCGGCGCCCTCATCGGCATCCTCGCCGGCAACCGGCTGCCGGACCGTGTGCGGGACGTCGTCACCAGCTGTCTCGGACTGGTGACCCTGCTCATGGCCATCCTGTCCGCCCTGGACGTCACCGCCCCCGAGCTCGAGGCTGCCGTGGGTCGCGGGGCCCCCATCCTCGTGGTCCTGGCAGCCCTGCTCCTGGGTGGCATCGTGGGGGCTTACCTGCGGATCGAGGAACGGCTGGAGGCCCTCGCCGGCGTGGTGCAGCGTCAGGTCGGGAGGCTGGTCCGTGACCGTGGCGCCGCGCACGGCAGCGCCCACGAGGCCCGGGAACGGTTCATCGAGGGGTGGCTGACCGCATCCCTGCTCTTCTGCGTCGGGCCGCTGACGATCCTGGGGTCGTTGTCCGACGGCCTGGGGCGTGGCATCGACCAGCTGGTGCTGAAGTCGGCGCTGGACTTCTTCGCCGCCATCGCCTTCGCCTCGACCTTCGGGATCGGGGTGCTCCTGTCCGCCGTGTCGGTGGCCGTCGTCCAGGGCGCGCTCACGCTGGTCGGGGTGACCCTGGGCTCGGTGGTCCCGGACGCGCACGTCGCCGCCCTCACCGCCACCGGGGGGCTGCTGCTCGTGGGCATCGCCTTCCGGCTGCTGGGCATCAAGCAGGTGCCCGTCGGTGACCTGCTGCCGGCACTGCTGCTCGCACCGCTCCTGGTCAGCCTGGTCTCGGCGCTGCGGTGAGGCCTACTTCTCCTTCTTGCCGGGCATGCCGGCGATGACGGCGTCCGCCACCTCGCGCATCGACAGCCGACGGTCCATCGCGGCCTTCTGGATCCACCGGAAGGCGTCGGCCTCGGACAGCTTGAGCTGGGTCATGAGCAGGCCCTTGGCACGGTCGACCCGCTTGCGCGTCTCGAACCGCTCGCCCAGGTCCGCGACCTCGGCCTCCAACGCCTTCCGCTCGGCCCAGCGCGCCCGGGCGATGTCGATCGCCGGGAGGACGTCGGCGCTGCTGAAAGGCTTCACCACGTAGGACATGACACCGGCGTCGCGCGCCCGCTCGACGAGGTTCTTGTCGCTGAACGCGGTGAGCATGACGACCGGGGCGAGGGCGTCGCGACCGATCTGCTCGGCCGCCGAGATGCCGTCCATGCCGGGCATCTTGATGTCCATCACCACCAGGTCAGGCTCGGTCTCCCGGGCCAGGGCCACCGCCTGCTCGCCGTCGCCGGCCTGGCCGACGATCTGGTGCCCGGCCTCGGTGAGCATCTCGGCCAGGTCCATCCGGATCAGGGCCTCGTCCTCGGCCAGCAGGATGCGCAGCCCACCCTCGGGGGCCTCGGCCCCGGCGTGGTGGTCCGGAGCCTCGCCCGTCGCCGCGGGAGCGGGCCCGGAGCCCGACCCGGCCGGTGGTGCCGGCCGGGGTGCCGCGCCGTCCTGGGTCGGCTCGGACCCGGGGGCCCCCTCGACGGGTATGGTGCTCCGCTCGTCTGCCTCGATCACGTCGCTCACCCTATCCCGAACGGGCCTCGGGGCGACAGCGGTCCCCACGCCGGTCAGGGTGGTGGTGCCGGGAGCGGGACTTGAACCCGCACGCCCTCGCGGGCAGAGCATTTTGAGTGCCCCGTGTCTGCCATTCCACCACCCCGGCGGGGACGCGGGCCGGGCCCGCGCTGGTCGAACCGGGACAGCATACCCGGCCCCGGTGCGACCACCTGCTCAGACCAGCGGCTCCTCGACATAGGCGGGCACGTTGCCGACGATGGGGTCGCCGACCCGGTGCAGACGCAGCGCGTTGGTCGTGCCGGACACCCCGGGCGGGGAACCGGCGACGATGACGACCAGGTCGCCCTTGACGCACCGTTCCTCGCGCAGGAGGGCGTCCTCGACCTGCTGGACCATCTGGTCGGTGTGCCAGACGAAGGGGACGAGGAAGGTCTCCACCCCCCACGTCAGGGCCAAGCGGGAACGGGTGGACTGCTCGGTGGTGAAGGCCAGCATCGGGGTGCGGGGGCGGACCCGGGCCATCCGGGTGGTCGTGTCACCGGACTGGGTGAAGGTCACGAGGTACTTGACCTGGTCCTCCAGGGCGTCGGCCAGCGTGATCGCCGCCCGGGTCACCGCCCCCCCGGGGGTGCGGGGCTTGGTCGCGATCGGCGCGATGCGGTGCAGCGCGTGCTCCTCCGTGCTCTCGATGATGGTCGCCATCGTCTCCACGGCCCGGATCGGCCAGGCACCCACCGAGGTCTCGCCCGAGAGCATGATGGCGTCGGCCCCGTCCAGCACGGCGTTGGCGCAGTCGCTGGCCTCGGCCCGCGTGGGGCGGGGGTTCTCCACCATCGACTCGAGCACCTGGGTGGCCACGATGACGGGCTTGGCCTTCTCCCGGCACAGCTGGATGGCGTCCTTCTGCACCAGCGGGACCTGCTCCAGGGGCAGCTCGACCCCCAGGTCGCCGCGGGCGACCATGATCCCGTCGAAGGCGTCGACGATCTCCGCGAGGTTCTCCACGGCCTGGGGCTTCTCGATCTTGGCGATGACCGGCAGCCGACGGCCCTCCTCGTCCATGATCCGGTGGACGCCCTCGATGTCCTTGCCGCTGCGGACGAAGGACAGGGCCACGAAGTCGGCGCCGGAGCGGACGGCCCACCGCAGGTCGTCCTCGTCCTTGTCGGACATGGCGGGCACGCTGACCGCCGCGCCGGGCAGGTTGATCCCCTTGTGGTTGGAGACCAGCCCTCCGACCTCCACCTCGGTGACGACGTCGGTGTCGGTGACCTGCGTGGCCCGCAGAAGGACCTTGCCGTCGTCGATGAGGAGCTGGTCGCCGACCTTCACGTCGCCCGGGAGCCCGTGGTAGGTGGTGCCAACCTCCGCCTGACCGCCGGCGACGTCCCGGTTGCTGATGGTGAAGATGTCGCCGGGGGCCAGGGTGACCGGGCCCGAGGCGAAGGCCGCGGTGCGGATCTTGGGGCCCTGCAGGTCGACGAGCACGGCGACCGCACGACCGGCCTGGTCACTGGCCTCCCGCACGCGCAGGTAACGCTCGTAGTGCTCCTCGTGGGAGCCGTGGGACAGGTTGAGCCGGGCGACATCCATGCCGGCGTGGACCAGGGCCTCGATCTGTTCGGAGGAGTCGGTCGCAGGACCGAGGGTGCAGACGATCTTGGCTCGACGCATGGGTCAAGCGTAAGGGAGTCTCAGGAGTGGTTGGCGATCACGGCGTCCAGCGTGGAGGCGTCCTCCATCAGCCCCTGCATCTCCTGGTCGCTGATCTGCGTGCCGTCGACGAACAGCCGCGGGGTGCCGCTGACCCCGTCGCGGTTGGCCCGCTCCTGCATGGCGTCGACGTAGCCGTCGTGCGGCCGGTCCGTCACGCACCGGTCGAAGCTCGACAGGTCCTCGCCCGAGATGCCGGCCTGCTCGCCGATCGCCACCAGCTCCTCGTCGGTCCAGCCACCGCCCTCCTCCGGCTGGGCGGCGTACATCCCCTGGTAGAAGGGCAGGAAGGCCCCGGCGTCGTCGGCGCAGAGGGCGGCGTTCGCGGCGCGCGCGGAGTTCTCCCCCTGGATGCGCCCGTCGAGGAAGGACATGAGCGTCACGGTGAGGTTGACCTCATCGGCCGAGACCAGCTCGTCGACGGCGCCCCCGATGGAGTTCTCCAGGACGCCGCACCACGGGCACTGAGGGTCCCCGTACACGTGCAGCTGGGGCACGTCGGCGTCGGTGCCCGGCCCTATGCTGACCCCGCCGCCGTCCGGCAGCGCGTTGGCGGACCCGGTGGCGACCGAGTCATCGGCCCCCCGGGTCGCCGCCCAGAACACCAGGGCCCCGATGAGGGCCACCACGAGCACGACGACACCGCCGATCAGCACGCCGGGCGGGCCCTTGCTGGACACCGGCTTGATCTCGGGGGCGGGGGGACGGGGCATGTCAGCGACCTCTCGTGAGCAGCTGGTCCAGCGACCAGGGGGTGCGGGGACGGACGGTGAGCCAGACCGCCAGGGCGAGGAAGAGGACGTCCCGGACGATCGAGGTGACGTAGGTGGTGTCCTCCGGGTCGACCGGCCCACCGGTGCCGAAGCACCCGCAGTCGATGGCCAGGCCTCGGGCCCAGGCGGACACGATCCCCGCCACGAAGACGAGCATGAGCACCCCGGTGAGGGCAGCCGCCGAACGGGTGAGCAGGCCCAGGATCAGCAGGACGCCGAGCGCAACCTCCGCCACGGGCAGGAGGATCCCGATCGCGCGCGACACCTCGTAGCCGAAGAGCTCATAGGCCAGGACGTTCTGGATCGAGGCGGTGCGGTCCAGCAGCTTGGGCACGCCGGCGGCGATCATCACCCCGCCGAGGGCGAGGCGGGCCAGCAGCCCGACCCAGTCGGCGCCGTGCCGCCGGGACGTGCCGCGGTGGTCCCCGACCTGCTCCCGCTGAGCCGGCTCCGCCACGGCGGGACGCCGGGCCGTTCCGCGGTCATCGACGCCGCACCCCGGCGGCCAGCTCCCGGGTGAGGGCTCGCAGACCCTCCAGGGAAGGGTCGGCGGTGAGCGCCCGGACCAGGGCGGAGCCGACGATGACCCCGTCCGCGAACCGGGCGACCTGGGCGGCCTGGTCACCGGTGCTCACGCCCAGCCCCACGGCCAGCGGCAGGTCGGTCACCGCCCGGGTCCGCTCGACGAGGACCTGGGCGCTGTCACCCACGCTCTCGCGCACGCCGGTCACCCCCATCGTGGAGGCGACGTAGACGAACCCGCGGCACGCGCCGGTGGTCATCGCCAGCCGCTCGGTCGTCGAGCTGGGGGCGACCAGGAAGATCGGGGACAGACCCTGGTCCTGCGCCGCCGTGATCCAGGCCGCGGCCTCGTCCGGGACGAGGTCGGGGGTGATCATCCCCGCGCCGCCGGCGGCCGCCAGGTCGGCGGCGAAGCGGTCGGGGCCGTAGCGCAGCACGGGGTTCCAGTAGCCCATGACGACGGGCACCGCTCCGGCCTCCTGCACGGCCTGCACCACGTCGAAGACCTGGGGCAGGCGGAAACCGGCCGCCAGGGCCGCGCTCGCCGCCTGCTCCACCACCGGACCGTCCATGAGCGGGTCGGTGTAGGGGACGCCCACCTCGACCACGTCGGCCCCCTCCTCGGCGAGCGCGCGGACCGCCGCCCGGGAGGTCTCGAGGTCGGGATAGCCGGCCGGCAGGTAGCAGATCAGCGCGGCCCGCTCCTGCGCCCGAGCCCGGGCGAAGACCTCCTCGAGCGCGTTCACCAGCCGCTCCCCTCGGCCTCGGCGACCGGCTCGGAGGCCTTGAGCTCCTCCGCCTCCACCAGCTCCTGGCCGTCGACGAGGCCGAACCAGCGGGCCGCCGTGTCCACGTCCTTGTCCCCCCGGCCGGACAGGTTGACGAGCACGACCGGCATCCGGTCGGTCGCCGACGCGGCGAGCGAGCGGCCCACCCGCAGGGCCCCGGCGAGGGCGTGCGCGCTCTCGATGGCAGGGATGATGCCCTCGGTGCGGCAGAGCAGGGCGAAGGCCTCCATGGCCTCGGCGTCGGTGACCGGCTCGTAGGTGGCCCGTCCGCTGTCGTGCAGGAAGGCGTGCTCGGGACCCACCGAGGGGTAGTCCAGCCCGGCGGAGACCGAGTGGGTCTCCAGGGTCTGTCCGTCCTCGTCCTGCAGGACGTAGGTGGCGGCCCCGTGCAGGACGCCCGGGACACCCCCGGAGAAGCGGGCGGAGTGCCGCCCGGAGGCGACCCCCTCGCCGCCGGCCTCGAAGCCCCACAGCGCCACCGTCTCGTCCTCGCGGAAGGCGTGGAAGATCCCCATGGCGTTGGACCCGCCACCCACGCAGGCGCAGACGGCGTCGGGCAGCCCGCCGGTGACGGCCAGGACCTGCTCCCGCGCCTCCTGGCCGATGACGGCGTGGAAGTCGCGGACCATCGTGGGGAAGGGGTGGGGACCGGTGACCGTCCCCAGCAGGTAGTGGGTGTGGTCGACGTTCGTCACCCAGTCGCGCATGGCCTCGTTGATGGCGTCCTTGAGGGTCGCGCTCCCGGTGGCCACGGGGACGACCTCCGCACCCAGGAGCCGCATCCGGGCCACGTTGAGCGCCTGGCGACGGGTGTCGACCTCGCCCATGTAGACCGTGCAGTCGAGCCCGAGCAGCGCGGCCGCCGTCGCGGTGGCCACACCGTGCTGGCCGGCGCCGGTCTCGGCGATCACCCGCTTCTTGCCCATGCGGGCCGTGAGCAGCGCCTGGCCGAGGACGTTGTTGATCTTGTGGGAGCCGGTGTGGTTGAGGTCCTCCCGCTTGAGGAAGACGCGTGCGCCGCCCGCGTGCTCGGCGAAGCGGGGCACCTCGGTCAGCGGGCTGGGCCGTCCGGTGTAGTCGCGCTGGAGACGGTCGAGCTCGGCGAGGAAGTCGGGGTCGGTCATGGCCTTCCCCCACGCCTCCTCGAGCTCCTCCAGCGCCGCGACGAGCGCCTCGGGGACGTAGCGGCCGCCGAAGCCGCCGAACCGGCCGGCCGGGGACGTGGTGGACGTCATACGGAGGGTCCTCCTTCGTGGTTCCGGCGCACGCCGGAGCCGTGCTGGCCCGACCCGTGCAGGGCCGGGTGCGTCCCGGCCGCGATGAGCTCGGCGACCGCCTCGCGCGGCGAGGCCCCGGTGACCAGCGCCTCGCCGACGAGGACGGCGTTGGCGCCGGCCTCGGCGTAGCGCATGGCGTCCAGCGGCCCCCGGACCCCGGACTCGGCGACGGCGACGCGGTCGTCGGGGACCTGCGGAGCCAGCCGGGCGAAGGTGTCGCGGTCGACCTCGAGCGTGCGCAGGTCGCGGTTGTTGACGCCGATGATCCGGGCCCCGGCCCCGACGGCCCGCGCGAGCTCCTCCTCGTCGTGCACCTCGACCAGCGCGTGCATCCCCAGCGACTCGACCCGCTCCAGCAGCCCCTGCAGGACGTCCTGGGCCAGGGCGGCCACGATGAGCAGGACCAGGTCGGCCCCGTGCGCCCGGGCCTCCCACACCTGGTAAGGATCGACGACGAAGTCCTTGCGCAGCAGCGGCACGTCGACCCGGGCCCGCACGGCGTCGAGGTCCGCGAGCGACCCCCCGAAGCGTCGCCGCTCGGTGAGGACGCTGATGACGCTGGCCCCTCCTGCGGCGTAGTCGGCGGCCAGGGCGGCCGGGTCGGCGTTGGCCGCGAGCGCGCCCTTGGAGGGACTGCTGCGCTTGACCTCGGCGATGACGTGAAGGCCGGGACGCCCCGTCAGCGCGGCCAGCCCGTCACGGGGGGACGGGGCCCGGAGGGCCTGCTCCCTGACGGTCTCCAGCGGCACGCCGGCTCGTCGCTGCGCGAGGTCCTCGCGCACCCCCTCGATGATCTCGTCCAGCACGGTGCTCACCCGGCAAGCCTAAGCCGCGTGCACGGGTGGTCCGTCCCGTGGGGTGGCGAGCCGGGGTGCTCCCGTCGCCCGGGGCCGACCCGGAGCGGCGCGGGCTCGCGTGACCCTCGCCCCTCAGTCGGTCGCCTCGGTGCGCTGGCCGCCGCGGGCGCCGGCGGGGGGCGTGATGGGGTGCCCCGTGCGGGCCGGCTCGTCCCCGCCCTGGCTCGCGCGATCCATGAGGTACCACACCAGGGCGCCGACGACGAAGGCCCCCAGCCCGACGTAGAGCAGGAGCTCCGGGCCGAAGAAGACGCCCCAGCAGGCCACGGCCGCCGCGACGAGCATGATGGCCGTCCCGGTCCAGGCGGCCCTGCTGTGGCCGTGGTTGTCGTGCTGCTCCATCACGCGCTCCTCGTGGATCTGCTCGTCGGTCTGTCCTGGCGGCGCACCTCAGGTCGGCGCCCTGCCGGACATTGTGCCAGCCCGGGCGGGCGGGGACATCTCACCCCGCCTGCTGCGCCGCCCAGGATTCGTGCATCCGGCTGTAGACACCGCCGGCCCCGACGAGGTCGCGGTGGTGACCGAGCTCGACGATACGGCCCCGGTCCACGACGACCACCAGGTCCGCGGCCTCGGCGGTGGACAGCCGGTGCGCGATGGCGACCGACGTGCGCCCGCTGGTCAGGCCCTCCAGCGCCCGCTGGACGCGCACCTCGGTGGCGGGGTCCACCGCGCTCGTCGCCTCGTCGAGCACGAGCAGGTCCGGGTCGGCGAGGTAGGCGCGGGCGATGGCGACCAGCTGCCGCTCCCCCGCCGACATCGACTCGCCGCGCTGCCCCACCTTGGTGGCGAGCCCGTGCGGCAGGCCGTCCACCCAGGCGTCCAGCCCGAGCTCGGTGATGGCCAGGCGGATGTCCTCGTCGCTGGCCTCAGGCTTGCCGAACCTGATGTTGGTCATCAGATCGGCGTCGAAGAGGAAGCCCTCCTGCGGCACCAGCACCATCCGTCGACGCAGGCTCGAGAAGGGGATGCGGCGCACGTCGGTGCCGTCGAGGAGCACCCGCCCCCGACTGGGGTCCATGAGGCGGGTGAGCAGCTTGGCCAGGGTGGTCTTGCCGGAGCCGGTCTCGCCGACGACCGCCACCCGGGTGTGCGGCTCGATGTGCAGGTCGACGTCGCGCAGGACGGGCTCGCCGCCCGGGTAGGAGAACCAGACGCCCTCGAAGTCGACGGTGATGGGCCCCCGGTCCTGGTCCACGCCGTCCTCCCCCGGGTCGGACACGTCGGCGGGCGTGTCGATGACCCCGATGACCCGCCGCCAGCCGGCCACGGCGTTCTGCAGCTCGTTGAGGATCTCGGTGGCCATGAGCACGGGCTGGGTGAAGAGGTTGACCAGGAAGAGGAAGGCGAGCAGCTGGCCCAGCGTCAGCTCGCCCCGGGCGGCCAGGACGGTCCCGACGACGAGGACCACGGCCGTGGTGATGCCCGCGAACGCCTGCCCCGAGACGAAGGCCATGACCGAGCGCACCTGGGCCCGCACGGCCGAGCGGCGGTGGTCCTCGATGGCCCGGTCGATGCGGGCCGCCGTGCGCTCCTCCACACCGAAGGCGCGGATCGTCGTCGCCCCCACGATCGACTCGCTGATGGCACCGAGCATGTCGCCCACGCGGGTCCGGACGGCGCCGTAGGCGCGGCCCAGCATCGGCTGGAAGCGGCGGACCAGCACGGCCAGCGGCACCAGGCACAGGTACACCACCAGGGCCAGGACCGGGCTGTAGACCAGCATGAGGATGGTCGCCAGCATGATCTGCGCCGTGCTGATGAGCAGCATCAGGCCGCCGAACTGCACGAACATCGAGATGGTGTCCACGTCGCTGGTCACCCGGGAGACCAGGGCCCCCCGGCGCTCCGTGCTCTGGGTGAGCATCGACAGGTCGTGGATGTGGCGGAAGGCCTTCATCCTCAGGGTGGCCAGCCCGGACTCGGCCGCCGTGAACAGCCGGATGTTGACGGCGTATTGCGCGAAGGAGGTGATGAGGACCACGCCCGCCGCGAGCGCGATGGCCCGCACGACGAAGCCGACGTCGGGGCCCCCGTCGGCCATGATCCCGTTGTCGGTGGTCTGCTGGACGACGAAGGGGATGACGACCCGGCCCAGGGTGGCCAGGACCGCCAGGCCGGCGGTGAGCCACAGCCCCCTGGACAGCTCCGGGGAGAGCTGGAAGCCCCGGCGCAGGGTCGCCAGCGTCCCCAGGTCGCTCTGGGCCTCGATCCGGCTGCTGGCCTGCTCGTGCGGGGTGCTCACGGGGTCTCCTCCTCGTGCCGCGCCACGACGGCTCGGTCCGCGGCGTCCCGCGCGTAGGCCTGGACCAGGTCGCCGTATCCCCCGCACCGGGAGAGCAGCTCGGCGTGGGTGCCCTGGTCGACGACCCGGCCCTGCTCCACGTAGACGATGTGGTCGGCGAGCATGATGGTGGCGAGCCGGTAGGCGACGACCAGGACGGTCATCCCCTCCCGGGTCTCCCGGAGGCCGGTGAGGATGGCCTGCTCGACCGTGGGGTCGACCGCGCTGGTGGCGTCGTCGAGGACGAGCAGGCGGGGGCGCCGCCAGATCGCCCGGGCCAGGGAGACCCGCTGCCGCTGCCCGCCGGACAGGCTGCCGCCCCGCTCGCCGATGACGGTGTCGAGACCGTCCGGCAGGGCACGGACGAAGGCGTCGGCCTGCGCCACGCGCAGCGACTCCCACACGCTCGCGTCGGTGGCGTCCTCGCCCAGGGTGACGTTGCCCCGGACGGTGTCGTCGAACATGAAGGTCTGCTGCGCCACGAGGGTGGCCACCCCGGGGATCTCGCCCCGGGCCAGCTCGGGGGCCCGGACACCGTCGATGGTCACCGTCCCGGAGTCCGGGTCGACGAGCCGCAGGGCCACGTTGGCCAGGGTGGTCTTGCCCGAGCCCGTCGGTCCGACCAGGGCCGTCGTCGTGCCGGCCGGCACCTCCAGGGTCACACCCCGGATGGTGGGCCGGTCCTCCCCCGCGTGGGTGTAGACCACGTCGGTGAGCCGCGACGCGGCGGGCTCCTCCCGTGGAGGGAGGGTCCGGTCGCCGTACGGCATACCCCCGGAGGCCCGCAGCACGTGCTGCACGCGGTCGAAGCCGACCACCGAGCGCGGGAGCTCGGCGAGCACCCACCCCAGGGCGCGGACGGGGAAGGCGAGGATGGAGAAGAGGTAGGCCATCTGCACGACCTCGGCCGCGCCGAGCTCCCCGCGCGAGACCTGCCAGGTGCCCGCACCGAGCACGGCGAGGGTTCCCAGGGTCGGGATGCCCTCGATGACCGGCTCGAAGGTCCCCCGGGTCCGCCCCACCTCGATGAGGGCGTCCCGCAGCTCGTGGGTGCGCACGCGGAAACGCTCGGCCTCCTCGTCCTCGCGCCCCATCGCCTTGACGACCATGCCCGCCTCGAAGGACTCGTGGGCCACCTCGGCGACCTCGGCCCGCAGCTGCTGGGCCTTGGTGATGCGGGGGGACATGAAGCGCTGGAAGACGAGGTTGGCCGCGAACAGGCCCGGGAAGACGAGCAGCCCGATGAAGGCCAGGAAGGGGTCGACCAGGACCATCATCACCCCGGCGATGACGAGCATGACGATGACCCCGATCGCCATCGGCAGGGGGTTGAACACCTGCCAGGTGGCCTCGACGTCGGCGTGCGCGTTGGACAGCAGCTGACCCGACGGGTGCGCGTGGTGCCAGGAGAGGGGGAGCCTGAGGTACTGCCGGGTGACGTCCCGGCGGTAGCGGGCCTGCAGGTTGAAGCCGGCGATGGTGGCCCAGACCCGGCGCAGGATGACGCCGACGACGTTGACGGCCAGGACGCCCAGCAGGACCCCCAGGATCGTCCACAGCCCGACGGCCTCGACCCGCCGCGCGGCGACGGCCGGCGCGATCACGCCGTCGGTGACCCACCCGATCGCCCACGCCGTGCCCACGGTGGCACCGGCCCACAGGACGGACCCGACCACCGCCACGACGACCGGCCGTGGCTCGGCCTTCATGCCGCCCCAGATGACGCCCAGCCCGCGACGCAGCACGGCGCGGGTGGGGGCCGGACGGGGGACGGGCGGACTGGTCGTGGACATCGTGAGGTCGGCCTCCGGGGTCGCGGGTGGGGGTGGCTGACCCCGGTGGCAGACGACGTCCGATCATAGGGTCCCCGCACCAGTCTCCCACGGCCGGCCTGCCGCCCGGCCGTCGAGGAGGCCCCCGCCGCGTGGTGAGATAGGTGCATGTCCTCCCCCGCCGCCCCGCTCCGCCAGCTCATCGCCGAGACCGCGACCCGCCTGGGCCCGGACGCTCCCACGCTGTGCGACCCGTGGGACGTGCGCGCGCTGCTCGCCCACCTGGTCGTGCGCGAGTCCCGCCCCGACGCCCTGCCGGGGATCGGTCTCCCGGTGCCGGCGCTGCAACGGCACACCGCGTCGGTGCAGGAGTCGGTGGCCGCGGGGAGCTTCCCCCGGCTGGTCGCGACGTTCGGCGCCGGCCCGGCGCCCTGGTGGCCGACCCGGCTGCCCGTGCTGGACGGTCTGGTCAACACCGCCGAGCTGGCCGTCCACCTCGAGGACATGGTGCGGGCGCAGCCGGGCTGGGAGCCCACCGAGCTCCCGCCGGAGGTCCAGGCGGCCCTGTGGCGCACGCTGCGCGGCGCCGGCCGGATGCTCTACGCCTCGGCACCCACCGGGGTGGTGGCGGTGGCCGAGGGACACGGGCGGGTCGCCCTGCGCCGTCCCCCGGGTGAGTCCGGCACGGTCGTGCTGCGCGGCACCCCCCTGGAGCTGCTGCTCCACGCATTCGGCCGGGACGGTGTGGCCCGGGTGACCGTGGAGGGCGAGGAGGAGGACGTCGCCGCGCTGGCGGCCCACCGGCGCGGCGCCTGAGGGTATGCCGTCCTCCGCCCGACGCGGTCCGGCGCGGCCCTTCGTGCTGGCGCTGGACGGGCGCAGCGGGGCGGGCAAGACCGAGCTCGCGGCGCGGCTGTCGGCCGAGCTCGCGCTCCGGGACCGTCGGTGCGTGGTGGTCCACCTCGACGACCTCTACCCGGGGTGGGACGGCCTGGCCGACGCCCTCCCCGGACTCTGCTCGGACGTGCTCGGCCCGCTGCGGGCGGGGAGCCCGGGACGGTACCGGTCCTGGGACTGGCACGCCGGACGACCGGGACCGGTCCGGACGGTCCGGCCCGCCCCGGTGGTGCTGGTCGAGGGCGTCGGCGCCGGGGCGGTGCCCTGCGCGGACCTGGTCGACCTGCGCGTGTGGCTCGAGGTCGAGGAGGAGGTGCGCCGGCGGCGGGCCCTGGAACGTGACGGCGACGTCCTCGCCCCCCACTGGCAGGACTGGGCGGCCCAGGAGGAGCGGCTCTTCGCCCGTCGGGGCGGGCGGGACCGTGCCGACGTGGTGCTGCGGGACGGGGGGCCGGTGGCGGTGACCACCCTGGCCGCCCGGGTGGACCGGGAGGCGGGCCCGGCGCGAGAAGGGCCCGGGACTCCCCCCGGGGAGGATCAGCCCAGGCCCCCGGGGCTCTCCTGACGGGAGGAGTGGTGCTGGATGAGGGCCGCGAGGCGGGCCGCGTCGCGACGGGCCCGCTCACCGTCGGCCCGCTGGATCGCCATCACGGCGACCTCCTCGGTATCGGTCAGCTCCAGCACCGCCCACGGCCCACCCTGCGCGAAGCCGACCCGGAGGATCTGCGACCACTCGAGGTCCCGGCTCCGCACGAGGTTGACCACCCGCAGCCCCTGCGGCGAGGGGAGGGCACGGATCAGGGCGTACCTCCAGAGGAACCCGCCCATCACCAGGCCGACGAGGAAGATGAGGACGCGGTTGAGCGTGTCCAGCTCCGCGGGGGCGTTGATGTGGGCCGGGGCCAGGATCGCGACGAGGCCGAAGACGAGGACCGAGAGCACCGCCATGACCCGACCCACCCAGGCCCCGACGACGGGGCGGAAGGGGGCGTAGGGCTCCGGAGGGCGCGGCGCGCGCTGCTGCTCGCTCACCGGACCAGGGTACGTGCCCCGTCCTCCGGGGCGGGCCCGGCCCCGGTGATCGAGGGCTCGGCCTCCTCGTCCCGGGCCGCCCTGCGCCAGACGACGAATCCCCACAGGACGAAGGCGCCGTAGACGGCGTACAGGACGGCCGACGGGTAGTAGCCCGAGCTCCACAGCAGGGGCACCCCCACGATGTCGACGGCGATCCAGACCAACCAGAAGTCGACCCAGCCCCGGGCCATCGCGAAGGTGGCGAGGATCGAGCCGACGAAGATCCAGGCGTCGGTCCAGTAGTACCACCGCGGGGCCGGCCAGCCGGCGCCCACCTGGGCGAAGATCCACTGGCACAGCACGAGCAGGACGAGGGCGAGCAGCAGGTAGAGGGCCCGCTCCCGGCCGGTCGCCCACCGGGGCGTGATGGCCGGCGCCCCGTGCTCGCGGTGCCGCCGCGAGCGGTTCCACCGCCACCAGCCGTAGACGCTGGTGGCGATGAAGAAGACCTGGCGCGAGGCCTGTCCGAAGAGGCTGTGCTCCTGCGGGTTGGAGAACCACACCCCCATGAAGACGGTGAAGAGCAGGGCGTTGCCGATGATGCCCACCGGCCAGGCCCAGACGGTGCGTCGCATGCCGAGGACGGCCGAGGCCAGCCCGAAGGCGTTGCCGACCACCTCCCGCCACGCGATGGTGTGGCCGGCCACGGTGAGCTCGGCGTAGAAGATGTCGTTCCAGACGTCCACGTCCGTCCTTCCGGATCAGGACGAGACGGGGGACCCCCGCTCGTCGGGTGCGGGCGCCGTGGTCGTGCTGCGGCCGGGTCGCGGACTGTCACCGCCGGCTCGGACTTTCACCCACCCCGGAGCACGTGTGCACCCACGAGGGTACTCCTCCCGCGGCGATCAGCCGCAGCGGTGGCGCGCGGCGATGCTCCGCAGCTCGGCGATGCGCCCGGCGACGTCGTCGGCGCCGTAGACCGCCGACCCGGCGACGAAGACGTCGGCCCCCGCCTCGACGCACTGCCCGATGGTGTCGGCCGACACGCCGCCGTCCACCTGGACCCAGATCTCCCCTCCCCGCCGTCGCACCGCCTCGCGCACCGCCCGCACCTTCGGCATCTGGTCGGCCATGAAGGATTGACCACCGAAACCCGGCTCCACGGTCATGACGAGCACCATGTCCACCTCGTCCAGCAGCTCCTCGTAGGGCTCGAAGGGGGTGCCCGGCTTGAGGGCGATGGCGGCGCGGGCACCCTCGGCACGGATGGCCCGGGCCACCGCCACGGGGTCGCCCGCCGCCTCGACGTGGAAGGTCACCGACCGGGCTCCTGCCTCGGCGTACCCCGGCGCCCAGCGCTCCGGCTCGGCGATCATGAGGTGCGCGTCGATGGGCACCGGGCTCACCCGGGCGAGCGCCTCCACGACCGGTCGACCCAGGGTCAGGTTGGGCACGAAGTGGTTGTCCATGACGTCCACGTGCGCCCAGTCGGCGCTCTCGATGGCCCGCAGCTCGGCCTCCAGGTTGGCGAAGTCCGCGGCCAGGATCGACGGGCTGATCTGCAGCTGGGAGGTCATGGTGGCCAGCCTAACGAGCGTCGACCGGCCTGCTCCTGCGCCTCACCGGCGGCGCAGGAGGGCGACGAACATGCCGTCGGTGCCGTGGCGGTGGGGCCACAGCTGGGCCCACGGCTCGGCGTCGGTGCCACCGGTCCCGGTCAGCGGGGCCCCCTCGCGGTCCCGCAGCAGCGGCCGGACGTCGACCAGCTCGACGTCGTCGCGACGCCTGAGGGTGTCGCGCACCACCAGCTGGGTCTCGGCCAGGTGCGGCGAGCAGGTGGCGTAGGCGACCAGACCCCCCACCCGGGTGGCGTCGAGGGCGGAGGCCAGGAGGTCCCGCTGGAGCGGACCGAGCGTGGTGAGGTCGCTGGGCGAGCGCCGCCAGCGAGCCTCGGGTCGACGACGCAGGGCACCCAGCCCGGTGCAGGGGGCGTCGACGAGGACGCGGTCGTAGCCGCCCGGCTCGTCCCTCCCCACCTCGCGGCCGTCACCCACGCTGATCTCGACCCGCGCCCCCGCCCGCAGCGCCTCCGCCACGGTGTGCCGCACCAGCTCGGCACGGTGGGGACTGACCTCGTTGGCGCGCAGGCCGGCGCCGCGCTGCAGCGCCACCGCGGCCAGCAGACCGGCCTTGCCCCCCGGGCCGGCGCACAGGTCCAGCCACCGCTCGTCCCGGCCCGGCAGGGGGGTCTGCGCGAGGGCGAGGGTGAGCAGCTGGGAGCCGGCGTCCTGCACGGCGGCTCCGCCCTCGCGCACGGCTGCGAGACGGCCCGGGTCCCCCTGGGCGAGGGTCCAGGCCGTCGGGGCCAGCGGCGAGGGCTCGGCCCCGGCACGCAGGAGATCGTCCTCCGCCACCAGACCGGGCCGGGCGGCTAGGGTCAGCGGGCCGGGGGCGTTGTGGGCCGCGAGCAGGTCGGGCAGCTCGGACTCCGGTATGCCGCCGGCCAGCAGGGACCCGCGCAGGGCCCGCACCACCCAGACCGGGTGGGAGTGCTCCGCCGCGAGGCGCTCCAGGGGGTCGCTGAGACCCTCGGTGACCCGGTCGACCCACGCCTGGCGGTCCTGCTCGCTCACCCGGCGCAGCACGGCGTTGACGAAGCCTCCCGCGCCCTGGCTGACGTGCTGGCGGGCCAGGGCGACGGTGGCGCTCACCGCCGCGTGGGCCGGCACCCGCATCCCCAGCAGCTGGTGGACACCCAGGCGCATCACGTCGCGCACCGGCGGGTCGATCCGGTCGACGGGGCGGTCGGCCGCCACCGCGATCACGCGGTCGTAGAGTCCCTGCATCCGCAGCGTGCCGTAGGTCAGCTCGGTGGCGAAGGCGGCGTCGCGCCCGGCGACCTGGGCCCGGCGCAGCGCGGCGGGCAGCTCGAGGTTGGCGAACGCCTCCTGGGTCTCCACCGCCCGCAGCACCTGGAAGGCCACCTCCCGGGCCGGGTCCCCGCTGCGCTGACGCTGCGCGGGCGCCTGGGCCGAGCGGCGACGAGGCCCACGCCGGGACCGGTCCGGTCCGCTCCCGCGACGCTCCTCACCGGGTCGCTCAGCCATCGAACCGCTCCCCCGTCCCCGGTCGCACACCACGGGCCCAGTCCGCCGCCGCCATCTCCCTGCGGCCGTGGGGCTGCACACGGTCCAGCCGCACCGCACCGCCACCCGTGCCCACGAGCACGTCCTGCCGTCCGGCCAGGAGCTCACCTGGGGCCAGCTCCCGGTCGGACGGCGCGGGGGTCGGGCGCACCGGGCCCAGCTTGAGCCGCTCACCGCGCCAGGTCGTCCAGGCGCCCGGGGCCGGCGTGCAGGCCCGCACGAGCCGGTCGACGGCGTAGGACGGGCGGGCCCAGTCGACCCGCGCGTCGTCCACCCCCAGCTTCGGGGCGAGGCTGACCCCGTCCGCCGGCTGCGGCTCGGGGACGAGCATCCCCTGCTCGAGCCCGTCCATCGTCGCCACGAGCAGGTCCGCCCCGGCCAGCGCCAGGCGGTCCAGGAGGGCACCGCTGGTGTCCTCCGGGCGGATGGGCTCGGTGAGCCGACCCAGGACCGGGCCGGTGTCCAGCCCCTGCTCGAGTCGGAAGGTCACCGCTCCGGTGATGTCGTCGCCCGCGCGCACCGCGTGCTGGACGGGCGCCGCCCCGCGCCAGGCGGGCAGCAGCGAGAAGTGCAGGTTGACCCAGCCGTGCGCCGGCAGGGCGAGCAGGTGCGGGGGGACGAGAAGGCCGTAGGCGACGACCGCGCACGCGTCCGGCCCCCACTCCCGCAGGCGGTCGGCCATCTCGTCCCCGCGCAGGGTGTCCGGAGTCAGCACGGGCAGACCCGCCTGCTCGGCGACGCCACGGACCGGTGAGGGGCGCAGGGCACGCCCCCGCCCGGCCCTCGCGTCCGGCCGGGTCAGCACGCCGACGACCTCGTGCCGGGACGCGAGCAGCGCCCGCAGGCTCGGCACCGCCGCCTCCGGTGTCCCCGCGAAGACGACCCTCACCGCATACCTCCGACCCTCACCGGACGATCCTCACACACCGACCGGGCAGGTCCGCACCGTCCGACCCGCGGGCCGGGTCGCGTCGGCCCACGGCCACCCGACCTGCTCAGCGCCGGTCGGTGTCCGGCTCCCCGGCCTCCTCGGGTGAGACCTCGTCGTGCGCGGTGTAGGCGCTGTGGAAGGCACCCGCGTCGGTGTGCAGCTCCACGACCTCCTCGCCCTGCTCGCGCAGCAGCTCGTGGCGCTCGCGGCGGCGCCGGGCCTGCTCGATCGGGTCGGGGACGGGCGCGGCGGCGATGAGACGCTGGGTGTACTCCTCCCGGGGGTCCTCCATGATCTGGGCCCGCGGTCCGGCCTCGACGACCTTGCCGTTCTGCAGCACGACCACCTGGTGGGCGAGCAGGTCGATGACGGCCAGGTCGTGGGAGATGAAGAGGCAGGCGAAGCCGAACTGCTCCTGCAGGTCCGCGAAGATGCGCAGGACACGGGCCTGCACGGAGACGTCCAGCGCGGAGGTGGGCTCGTCGGCGACCAGCAGCTCGGGGTCCAGGACCAGCGCCCGGGCGACGGAGATGCGCTGACGCTGGCCGCCGGAGACCTCGTGGGGGTAGCGGTTGTAGACCTCGCGGGGCAGTTCGACGGCGTCCAGCAGCTCGTAGACCTTGTTCTCCCGGGCCTTGCGGTCACCGACCTTGTGCACCACCATCGGCTCGGCGATGCAGTCGCCGATCGGCAGGCGGGGGTTGAGCGAGGCCGCCGGGTCCTGGAAGATGACGCCGATGCGCTTGCGCAGCGCCTTCTTCTCGGCCCGCGACATCGAGGTCATGTCCTGGCCCAGGAGCCGGAACTCGCCGCCGGCGGCCGGGATGAGCCCGAGGGCGCAGCGCCCGATGGTCGACTTGCCCGAGCCGGATTCCCCGACCAGGCCGACGATCTCGCCCTGCCGCACCTGGAAGCTCACGTCGTCGACCGCCCGGAACGGCGGCTTGCCCAGGCGTTGGTACTCGATGACGAGGTTCTTCAGGTCGATGGCCAGGGGGGCGTCCGCGGCGACGTCCTCCTTGACGTGTATGCCCATCTGACCCCGGCCGTGACCCATGCGCGGCACCGAGTCGAGGAGCATCCGGGTGTAGTCGTGCTGGGGTCGGAGCAGGACCTCCTCCACGGTGCCGCGCTCGACGATCTCACCCTTGAACATCACGGCCACACGGTCCGCCATGTCGGCGACGACACCCATGTTGTGGGTGATGAGCAGGATGCCCGTGTTGAGCTTGTCCTTGAGGGAGCGCAGCAGGTCCAGGATGTCGGCCTGGACCGTGACGTCCAGGGCTGTGGTCGGCTCGTCGGCGATGATGACCTTGGGGTCGCAGCTGATGGCGATGGCGATGACCACACGCTGACGCTGACCGCCGGACAGCTCGTGCGGGTACTTCTTCATCTGCCGCTCGGGCTCGGGGATGCCGACCATGGTGAGCAGCTCGACGGCCCGGTCCCAGGCGGCCTGGCCGCGGGCGACGCCGTGCAGCTCCATGGACTCCATCATCTGGGTGGCGATGGTCAGCACCGGGTTGAGCGCGGTCATCGGCTCCTGGAAGACCATGGCGATGTCGTTGCCGCGCAGTCGACGCATGCTCGCCTCGGGAAGCCGGCCCACCTCCTTCCCGGCCACGTCCACCAGGCCACCGATGGTGGCGTTGCTCGGCAGCAGCCGCATCGCGGTCATCGAGGTGACCGACTTGCCCGACCCGGACTCGCCCACGAGGGCGACGACCTCCCCCGGTCGCACCCGCAGGTCCACGCCCTTGACCGCGTGGACGCTGCCGAACTCGGTCCGGAACCGGACGTCGACGTCGCTGAAGGCGAGGACGACCTCCTCCCCCTCGGTGGGGGTCCCGGACCCGGAGAAGGTGGGGCCGTCGTAGTTCTCGGTCGTGGTCGTCATCAGTCAGCAGTCCTGTTCTGACGGGGGTCGAAGGCGTCCCGGAGGCCGTCGCCCAGGAAGTTCACGGCCAGGGCGATGGCGAGGATCATCATGCCGGGCCACCAGAAGAGCCAGGGACGGGTGAGGAAGGCGTTCTGATAGGTCGAGATCAGCAGCCCCAGGGAGGTGTCGGGGGCCTTGACGCCCCAGCCCAGGAAGGACAGCGCCGACTCGGTGAGGATGGTCGCGGCGATCGCCAGCGTCGCGCTGACGATGATGGTCCCGATCGTGTTGGGCAGGATGTGCTTGAAGATGATCCGGCCGGAGTTGGTGCCGATCGCCTCCGCGGCGGTGACGAACTCCCGCTCCCGCAGGGAGAGCACCTCGCCCCGGACCAGGCGTGCCAGGCCGGTCCACCCGATCACGCTCAGCAGCAGCGCCAGCGACCAGATGCCACCGCCGGACATCTGCCCGAGGACTGCGGCCAGGACCAGGGCCGGGATGACGATGAACAGGTCGGTGACCCGCATGAGGATCGCCTCGACCCAGCCGCGGTAGAACCCGGCGATGGCGCCGATGAGGGTGCCGATGATCGTGGAGAGGATGCCGACGGTGAAGGCCACCACGAGGGAGCGCTGCGTGCCCCGCATGGTGAGCGCGAAGTAGTCCTTGCCGATGGTGTCCTGGCCGAACGGGTGCTCGCCCACCTGGAAGGGCCACAGCCGCAGCGTGGGTCGGCCACCGTCGACCTGGGGGTTCATCTGGGTGAAGTTCTTGTCCCACCAACCGGGGATGATGCCGTAGCCGATGGAGGTGAAGGCCATGACGGTGATGAAGACCAGCGCCGCCAGGGAGATCATGGCCCCCTTGTGCCGGAAGAACCGGCGGCGGACAAGCTGGCCCTGGGAGTAGGACTTCTGCGAGAGGTCGATCTGCTTCTCGACGGAGTACTTCTGCTGCAGGTCCCGGGGCGACCCGAGGTCCTCGGGGCGCTCGCCGTCGGGGCGGTTCTGGTCGGTCATCGGATGCTCCTGGGGGCGACGTGGTTCGTCAGGGCGACGGGCAGGGTCAGCATGCGCGTCACCTCCGGATCCGCGGGTCGAGGAAGGCGTAGGCGATGTCCGCCAGCATGTTCATCATCACCGCGGCGCCGCCGGCCACGAGGTAGTACCCCATGACCGGGTTGGGGTCGACGGTGTTCAGGCCCTGTGCGAACATCGCCCCCAGCCCCTTCCAGCCGAAGATGGTCTCGGTGATGACCGCGCCGCCCAGCAGGCTGGCGAAGTCGAAGGCCACGATCGTGGTGATCGGGATGAGCGCGTTGCGCAGGGCGTGCTTGGTGTAGACGACACGGTCCGACAGACCCTTGGAGCGGGCGGTGCGGATGTAGTCCTGGTTGATCGTCTCCAGCATCGAGGCACGGGTGTAGCGGCTGTAGGCCGCGATCGAGATGATGGTCAGGACGATCGTCGGCAGGATCAGCTGGATCCCCCAGTTGTAGATGTTCTCCCAGAAGGTGCCCGTGAACCGGGCGGGGTCGATCCGGGTGTCACCGATCGTGGCGATCTGCCGTCCGGGGGTGAGCTCGAGGAAGCCGCTCCAGGCCCGCAGCAGGTAGTCCATGAAGGCGAAGAACCCCAGACCCAACCCGGTCATGGCGGTCACCCACATGGCGATCTTGCGCTCGAAGCCCCCCATGAGCCAGCCGATGGCGCCCGACACGACGACCGTCGTCAGGGCCAGCCCCAGGACGACCCACCAGCTGGACGGGTTCTCCATGAGCGGCCGGGTGACGAAGTAGCCGACGATCCCCACCGCGATGGTGATGAGCCCGGCATACATGATCTTGCGGTTCTGCAGGCCCACGGTCATGACCAGCATGAAGGCCAGGGCCACGAGACCCCCGACGATGATCAGCGGGAGCCCGAGCGCGGGGCGCTGCCACCAGTTGACCGAGTCGAAGTAGTAGACGGCGCCGAAGACGACCAGGAAGGTGACCAGGAAGGTGAGGGCCTGCCGTCGGATCGGTCCACCCAGGACGGAGGTGACCAGGATCGCGAAGACCAGACCCACGGCCGCGATCATCACCAGCGAGAGGTTCGGGTCGGCCATCCAGCGGTTGAAGCGGATCGCGCCGTACTCCTTGAGCAGCACGGCCGCCCAGAAGACGGGCAGGGAGTAGAAGAGGAAGGCGAGGAAGGTGATCCCGTAGTCGAACCCGGAGTACTGCCGGATCGCGGACAGGATGCCCAGGGTGATGCCGATGAAGAGGGCCAGGAAGGTCGCCAGCGTGACCAGTCGCAGGCTCGCGCCGGCCGACTGGATCAGCATGTTGTTGACCGAGCTGCCGCTCATCGTGGTGCCGAGGTCGCACTGCAGGACCAGGCACTTGCTGGCCCCGGTGAGCCAGCCCAGGTAGCGCTGCCACCAGGGGACGTCGAGGTTCATGATCTCGGCACGCGCCTCCATGAGCTGCTCGCGGTTGCGGGCGTTGCTCTCGCGGAGGTCCTCGAGCGGGTCGCCGGAGTTGATCGTGGCGACGTAGAGCACGAAGGATCCGAGCAGCAGGATCAGGCCTGAGACGGCGATCCTGCGGATGATGAACTGGAGCACGGGTTGACCTTCCTGAGGGGTCACGGCGGTGTGACCGGCTAACGGGGACTCTAGCCCGCGTGGGCCGGCCTGACCATGCGCGCAGCGGTGGTGTCGCAGCAGGGCGTAGGGGGTGGGCGGGGCACGCGCCGGGACGACACTGTCCCGGGCACGCGCGACGGGGCGGGAGGGCGCTGGGCCCTCCCGCCCCGGTGCGTGGGTGCCACGGTCAGGGTGAGGTGATCACCGGTCGACCGGGCGGTGGAGCATCAGCTGCTGCGGACCCACTGCTCGGCGTTCCACGACACACCGGTCTGGACCGCGGTGTCGCGGACGTTCTCCAGCGTGGCGTCGTAGCCGACCATGCTCGGGTGGGCGAACAGCGGGATGCCGTACAGGTTGTCCCACAGGAGCTTCTCGATGATCTTCACCTGCTCCAGGTGGACCTCCGGGTCCACGGAGGAGGCGAGGGTCTCCCAGGCTGCGTCGACCTCAGCGTTGCTGAAGCCACCGTAGTTCTGGTTGCCGTCGGTCTCGTAGATGCCCTTGCCGGACGCGATCTGGCCCGAGCCGGCCCAGGCGAACAGCGCGACCTCCCAGTCGCCGACCTCGAGCGGGCCGCCGGCCTGGAAGAAGGTGGAGTCGCCGGCGTCGACGATGTTGAAGCCGACCTCGTCGCAGGAGGCCTTGATCGCGGCGACCTCCTCGGTGCGGCGCTGGTTGGGGGCCGAGTAGCCGATGCGGATCTCGACGCCCTCCTCCAGACCGGCCTCGGCGAACTTGGCCTTCGCCTCCTCGATGTTGACCTCGTCGTAGCGACCGTCGTAGGCGGCCTCCACGACCTCGTCGTAGTCGGGCATGAAGGGGAACTTCTCGCGGAGGTTGAGGACCTCGGCGTTCTCGTTGATCGGCTTGATCAGCGAGTCGACGATGCCCTGACGCGGCACGCACAGGGCGAACGCCTCGCGGGCGGCCAGGCCGCCTGCGTCCTCGGCGAAGGGGCTGCCCTCGCCGAAGTTGTAGTCGAGGTGCTCCCACGTCATCGCGTCACCGGTCTCGATCGCGATGCTGTCACCGGCGTTCTCAAGCTGCTGCTTGGTGTCGACGGTGGCCTGCGGGTCGATGACGTTGATGTCGCCGTTGAGCAGACCCTGGACGTGCGTCTCGGGAGCCGCGAAGCGGAACATCAGGTTGCCGGTGGCCGGCGGCGGGCCCCAGAAGGTCTCGTTCGGGACCAGCGTGAGCTGGGTGCCGGACTGCCAGGAGGCGCCCTCGAGCGTGTAGGGGCCCGAGGAGGGGACGAGGGACTCGTCCTCGACCTGGAAGTTCGGGAACAGCCAGCCCTCGTTCCAGAACTGCGCCACGCCGTTGACGGTCTCGCCGTCACCGTCGAGGATCGCCTGGGCGAGCTCGTCGCCGGTGAGGCCGGCCTGCTCGGCGGCCACGTGCGAGGGCAGCGCGCCGCTGACGGCGATCTCCCAGTCCGGGTAGGGCTCGTCGTAGGTGACGGTGAAGGTCTTGCCGCTCGGGTCCGCCTCCGGCGGCTGGGTCACGTAGGTGCTCCAGTCGCTGACGGGGTTGAACTCGCCGGTGTTCTCGGCCTCCTCCTCGCCCTCGGCCGGGGCGGAGGTGGCGGACGCGTCGTCGCCACCGGCCTCGGCACCGAAGAGGTAGTCGGGGTTGGTCGACGCCCAGGTGAGCAGGTAGTCGTTGGCGGTGATCGGCGTCCCGTCGGACCAGGTGGCCTCGTCGGAGATGGTGTACTCGACGGTCAGCGGCTCGTCCGAGGTCTTCTCGTAGGAACCGAACCACTCGTTCGGGTAGACCGTACCGTCGGTGCCCCAGTACCAGAAGCCCGAGGACAGCTGGTTGTTGACGACGGCGTTGTAGGTCGAGTTGGTGCCGGCGGTGTCACCGTTGTAGGCGTTGTACTCCTCCGCGCCGCTGGAGAAGGACACGGTGTCGGAGTTGGTGGTGATGTCACCCAGGTCAGCCTTGGCGGTGTCGCCGGAGGCGGTCCCCTCGTCGTCGCCAGCGCCCGTGGTCTCACCGGCGTCGTCGCCGGCGGCCGCGGTGTCGTCCGCGCTGTCGTCCGCAGCATCGTCAGCAGCGGAGTCCGCCGTGGGGGTCTCGGTGTCGTCAGCGGTGTCCGACGTGCAGCCGGCCAGCGCCAGGGCACCGGCCGCCACGACAGCCATGGTCGCGCGCCTGATCTTCAATGTTCCTCCTAGTGGACGGTCGCCGTCCGGATGGGGCCAATGTTGGCCCGCACCCTTGTTCACGGTCGGCGAACCTGGGGGTTGCGTGTCGAAGATAGGCAGACGAACCCCCTCGACGCCACTCGCGGGACCAAACGGTGACTGGATCGTTACGTATTTGAGACTTCGTCGAGGGCCCGCGCGGACACGGCCCGCGGTGGGTCTCAGGCCGTCGCGTCCACGTCGTCGAGGGCGATCCGGACGGCGTCGCGGGCCTTCCGCGCGCTGCGCGCCGCGCGGACCACGTGGACCGCCGCGGCGAGGGAGGACGGCGCCTGCGGGGACTCGCGGACCGTGGCGCTCGCGCGGCCACCGGCGCCCTTCCCGTCCGTGAGGTCCTCCCGGATGCCGACGAGGTCGTGGCCGGCCGCGGACAGCTCCTGCGCCGCCTCGGTCACACCCTGCGGGGGACCGGTGAGCGTGGCGTAGCGCCGGGCCGGCGGCAGCCCGAGCTGGGTGCGTTCCCCCAGCTCCCGCGTCGCCAGCCAGGCCGGGTCCCACCTCACGAGGGCCTCGACCGCGGGGAGCCCTGCGTGCGGAGGCACCCCGCACAGCACCACGGGCGGGCCGTCCCCCCGCCCGGAGCCGACCGGGGAGGCGGCCAGCGCCGCTGCCGCGCACCACCGCCGCAGGGCCTCGGCCTGGGCGTCGATGCTGGCCCGCTCGAGCAGGCGCCACCCGTCCAGGAGGGCCACCGCGGCATACCCCGACCGGCACCAGGGCTCCGCCCCCGGGGTGGCGACGACCAGGGACGGCTCCGGCCCGACCTCCGCCAGGACGCGGTCACCGCCCGAGGTGCGCACCAGCACCCCGGGGAAGGCCCGCCCGAGCTCCTCGGCCGTGCGCCGCTCCCCCACCCCGGTGGCCCGGCGCCGCCGCGACCCGCAGCGGGCGCACGGGAGGTCGACGGGGGCGGCCACGCCGCACCACCGGCAGCGGGCCAGGGCTCCCGCTGCCGGTGCGCCCGTCGGGCCGCCGCAGGCCGGGCACGGCACGGGGGCCCGGCAGTCCTGGCACGCGAGCGCCACGACATACCCCTGCCGCGGCACCTGCACCAGCACGGGTCCGTGCTGGAGACCCTCCTTCAGGGCGCGCCACGCCAGGGTGGGGATGCGCGCGGTGCGGGCGCCCTCGTCCCGCGCCTCCTGCCACCCCTCGCCGGCCACGGTGACCGCCGGGGTCGCGGAACGCACGGTGGCCGGGGCGGCCGCGACGGACGCGACGAGACCCTCCCGCACCCACCCCTGGACGACGACGCTGCGGGTGAACCCGCCCAGCAGCAGGGCCGCGCGCTCGTGGGCAGCGCGCACCCGGAGGATCTCGCGGACGTGGGGGTAGGGCGCCCGGGGCTCCTGGTGCAGGTCGTCCCCCTCGTCCCAGCAGACGAGCAGACCCAGGTCCTGGACGGGGGCGAAGGAGGCCGACCGGGTGCCGACCACCACCCGCGCGTGTCCCCGCAGGACGCGGAGGAAGGCGGTGTAACGGGCCTCCGGCCCCAGGTCTGCGGTGAGCTGCACGACGGTGTCCGCGCCGACGGCGGCGACGACCGGCTCGAGGACGCGCTGCACGTCCCGGTGATCGGGCACCACGACCAGGGCCCCCCGACCCGCACCGACCGCTGCGCCCACGGCCTGCGCCACGGCGTCCGGCCAGTCCCGCCCCGGGGGCCGGCCCGGCAGGGCGAGCCAGGAGGCGGCCGGGGAGGAGCCGGACGCCACCCGGCGCAGGAACGCGGCCCCGGCGGGATAGTCGGCCCACGCAGCAGCCGGAGCCAGGCCGGCCGGAGCCACGCCGGCCGGAGCCACGCCGAGCGGCCCCGGCCCGACCGGTCCCGGGTCCTGCCGGGGTCGCTCCTGAGCACGCGGAGGCACCGACCGCTCAGCCCGCGCGTGACGCGGGGGGACGGCAAGGCGCAGGACGTCGGCGGCGGTGCCGCCGTAGTGGTCGGCCACCCGTCGGATCTCGGCGGCCACCTGCGGGCTGAGGACGGGCTCTGGGCTGACGACCGTGCGCAACGGCGACAACCGCCCGGTGTGGTCGGCCTCGCCCACGCGCTCCAGGACGACACCGTCACGGTCCCGGCCCGCGAGCCGGACCCGCACCCGCGCACCCGGGCGGGCGTCGTCGGCCAGCTCGGCGGGGACCAGGTAGTCGAAGGGACGGTCGAGGTGGGCCAGGGGGGTCTCCACCAGCACCCGGGCGACCGGCTGCTCCGGCGCCACCTCCATGTCGGCGGCCGGCGAGGCGGGCCGGCGCCGGACACCCTCGGGCTCCGGGACCAGCGCCAGCTGCTCGCTCATCGCGGTCGGGGTCAGACCGCGGCCCGCAGCTCGTCCACCCGGTCCAGGCGCTCCCAGGTGAAGGCGTCCTCGACCCCCGGCGCCTGCGTCCGACCGAAGTGGCCGTAGGCGGCCGTGGGCCGGTAGATCGGCCGGAGCAGGTCCAGCTCGGCCACGATGGCCGCCGGACGAAGGTCGAAGACCGTGGTCACGGCCTGCTGGATGCGGTCGACGGGCACGGTCTCGGTGCCGAAGGTCTCGACGTAGAGGCCCACCGGCTGCGCGGTGCCGATGGCGTAGGCCACCTGGATCTCGCAGCGCCTCGCCAGCCCGGCGGCGACGACGTGCTTGGCGACGCGGCGCATGGCGTACGCGGCGGACCGGTCCACCTTGGAGGGGTCCTTGCCCGAGAACGCGCCTCCCCCGTGCCGCGCCATCCCGCCGTAGGTGTCGACGATGATCTTGCGCCCGGTCAGCCCGGCGTCCCCCATGGGTCCGCCGATGGTGAAGATGCCGGTGGGGTTGACCAGCATCCGGTAGCCCTCGGTCTGCAGCTCCAGACCCGCCTCCCGGGCCTCCGCGAGGACCGGGGCGATGACCCGCTCGCGGATGTCCGGCGAGAGCTGGTCGCTCAGGGAGATGTCGGCGGCGTGCTGGGTGGACAGGACCACGGTGTCCAGCCGCACGGCCCGGTCGCCCTCGTAGGCGATGGTCACCTGGGTCTTGCCGTCCGGCCGCAGGTAGTCCAGCTCCCCGCTCTTGCGGACGGCGGTCAGCCGCTCGGCCAGGCGGTGGGCCAGGAAGATCGGCAGCGGCATGAGGTCGGGCGTGTCGTCGCACGCGTAGCCGAACATGAGGCCCTGGTCACCGGCGCCCTGCTGGTCCAGGGGGTCGGCCTGCTCCGCCCCGCGGCTGGCGACCGCGTCGTCCACGCCGGTCGCGATGTCGGCGGACTGGTCACCGATGGAGACCTCCACGCCGCAGGTGCGCCCGTCGAACCCCTTGTGGGAATTGTCGTAGCCGATCTCCAGGATCGTCTCGCGCACGATCTGCGGGATGTTGGCGTACCCCTCCGTCCGGACCTCCCCGGCGACGTGCACCAGCCCGGTCGTCACCAGCGTCTCGACCGCGACCCGCGAGTGCGGGTCCTGGCGCAGCAGGTCGTCGAGGATGGCGTCGGAGATCTGATCGCAGATCTTGTCGGGGTGTCCCTCGGTGACGGACTCGGACGTGAACAGGCGGGCCATGCGGTCTCCCTCGCGGTGGGCAGCGGCTGCTGGCTGACGCTGGGCAGTCTATGCCGGGCCGCCGACACGCCCCGGGGCCCGGTCGGGGGTCAGTCGGCCGTCCCCCGGTCGGCGAGGGCCGGGACCACGACGTCCCAGACGGCCCCGGCCACCACGTCCTTGCCGACCGGCCCCACCGTGCGCACCTCGTCGCTGCCGGGCACGAGCAGGTGCACCGTGCTCTCGTCCTGGCCGAAGGTCTTGCCCACCCCGACCTCGTTGGCGACGAGCAGGTCGCACCCCTTGCGGGCCAGCTTGGCCCGGGCGTGGTGGACGACGTCCCCCGACTCGTCCCCCGTCTCCGCCGCGAAGCCGACGATGTAGGGCGAAGCGGCCCCGGCGCGGTCCGCGACGAGGCCGGCGAGGATGTCGGGGTTGCGCACCAGCTCGATCGTGGGGGCGCTCCGGTCATCCTCGCCGTGCGTCTTCTTGATCTTGGAGGAGGCGTAGCGGGCCGGCCGGAAGTCGGCGACCGCGGCCGTCATGACGACCACGTCCGTCCACTCCGCCACGGCGGCCCGGACCGCCTCCTGCAGCTCCAGGGCGGTCTCGACGGGCACGACCCGGCACCCCGCCGGCGGGGGGAGGGTCACGTTCGCGCTCACGAGGGTGACCTCGGCGCCCCGCGCCACGGCGGCGGCGGCCACGGCATACCCCTGCTTGCCGGAGGAACGGTTGCCCAGGAAGCGGACCGGGTCCAGCGGCTCACGCGTGCCGCCGGCCGACACCACCACCCGGCGTCCGGCCAGGTCGCCGGCGCTCGCCCCCGGCCGGATCCGGCGCCGCGCCGAGCCGGGCCCGGTCCGGGAGTGCGCGGCCAGGGCCTGCGCCACGATGTCCTCCGGGTCGGGCAGCCGCCCCGGACCGCTGTCCTTGCCCGTGAGACGGCCGGAGGCCGGCTCGACCACGGTCACGCCCCGCCCGCGCAGCATCTCGACGTTGGCGACGGTCGCGGGGTGGGACCACATCTCGGTGTGCATGGCCGGCGCCAGGACCACCGGGCAGCGCGCCGTGAGCAGGGTGTTGGTGAGCAGGTCGTCGGCCAGGCCGTGGGCGGCCCTGGCCAGCAGGTCCGCGGTGGCGGGGGCGACGAGCACGAGGTCGGCCTCCTGGCCCAGGCGCACGTGCCGGACCTCGGGCACGCCGTCGAAGACGTCGGCCGACACCGGCCGCCCGCTGAGCGCCTCCCACGTCGGGGCCCCGACGAACCGCAGCGCGGCGGCCGTGGGCACCACGGTCACCTCGTGCCCGGCCTCGGTGAGCAGCCGCAGGACCGAGCAGGCCTTGTAGGCCGCGATGCCGCCGGCCACACCCAGGACGACGCGCACCGGGCCCGGACCCGTCAGCTCTCGGGGGAGCTGGTATGCAACTTGCCCTGGTCGATCTCGTGCAGGGCGATGGACAGCGGCTTGTCGGTGGCGTCGGCCTCGACGAGAGGCCCGACGTACTCGAGCAGCCCCTCGGACAGCTGGGCGTAGTAGGCGTTGATCTGGCGGGCCCGCTTGGCGGCGTAGATCACCAGGGCGTACTTGGAGTCCGCGCGCTCCAGCAGGGAGTCGATCGGCGGGTTGGTGATGCCGTCGGGGTGGGCGATGGTGCCGGTCACGTGATGCCTCAGTCCTTCTCGGGGGTGGGGTCAACCATCCATGATACGAGTTCCTCGGCCGCCCTGGCGACATCGTCGTTGACGATGCTGTGGTCGAACTCGCCGCGGGCCGCCAGCTCGGCGCGGGCCGTGCCGAGCCGGGCCGCCCGTTCCTCCTCGTCCTCGGTCCCCCGGCCCACCAGCCGCTGCACGAGCTCCTCCCACGACGGGGGCTCGAGGAAGACGAAGCGTGCCTCCGGCATCGCCTCCCGGACCTGCCGGGCCCCCTGCAGGTCGATCTCGAGCAGGGCCGGCCGGCCCTCGTCGAGGACCTGCTCGACGGGGGTCCTGGGCGTGCCGTACCGGGCGCGGCCGTGCACGACCGCCCACTCGAGCAGCTGGCCCTCCCGCTCGAGCCGGTCGAACTCCCGGTCGTCGACGAAAAAGTAGTGCTGGCCCTCGACCTCCCCGGGACGGGGCGGACGGGTGGTCACGGAGACGGACAGCCAGACCTCGGGGTGGTGCTGCCGCACGTAGCTGGCGACGGTCCCCTTGCCCACGGCCGTGGGCCCCGCCAGCACGACCAGACGACGCCGGCCGGCCGTCGAGGACGACCCGGGCGCCGCGTGCGCGCTCAGCGGTCGCCGAACCGGTCGAGGAGCTGGGCCACCTGGTTGGCCCCCAGCCCGCGCACGCGGCGGCTCTCGGAGATGCCGATCTCCTCCATGACCTGCCGGGCCCGCACCCGACCGACGCCCGGCAGCGACTCGAGCAGGGCCGAGACCTTCATCTTGCCGACGACGTCGTTCTCCTTGCCCTCGGCGATGACCTCCTTGAGGGAGCCCTCGGCGTTCTTCAGCCGGTTCTTCACCGCGGCACGCTCGCGGCGTGCGGCCGCGGCCTTGGCGAGCGCGTCGGCCCGCTGCTCAGGTGTCAGCTCAGGAAGTGCCACGATCCGTCTCCTCCTACGTCCGATGGGCAGGAATCCCTGCCACCAGCGAACCTATCCACACCGACGGGTCCCTGCCAACCCGTCCCTGCGCCCCCGGGTCAGTTCCGGCGGGCGATCGGCCCGGGACCGTCCGGCGCGAGCGCCGAGCGCAGCCGGTCGGCCCACCGCGTGGCGGCCTGCCGCAGGGCGGCGACGTCGGGCCCGGCGGCCAGGACCCCCCGGCTGACCGGCACCAGGAGACGGTCCGTCACCCCGGCGAACGTGCGGGCGACGTCGTGCTCGTCCGCCCCCTGGGCGCCGACCCCCGGGGTGAGCAAGGGCGCCCCCGCGCCGACCAGGTCCAGCCCGAGCTCCGCCGGGGGCCGGGGCAGCGTGGCGCCCATGACCAGGCCGACGGATCCGCACGGGAGGACCCCCGCGTTGTCCAGGGCGACCTGCTCGACGATGCGCGCCGCCACGGAGGGGGTCCCGGCCAGCTGGACCTCCGCCCCCTCGGGGTTGGACGTCATCCCCAGCACCCAGACCCCCCGGCCCGTGCTGACCGCCAGGTCGATCGCCGGACGCAGGGAGCCGTACCCCAGGTAGGGGCTCAGCGTCACCGAGTCCGCGGCCAGGGGGGACCCCTCGCCGAGGTACGCCTGCGCATACCCGTCCATGGTCGAGCCGATGTCGCCGCGCTTCACGTCCAGCACCGTCAGCAGGCCCCGCTCCCGGCACCCCGCGAGGACCTCCTCCAGGACGGCCACGCCCGCCGCGCCGTGGCGCTCGTAGAAGGCCGACTGCGGCTTGACCGCGGCGCAGCGACCGGCCACGGCGTCGATCACCCTGAGGCTGAAGGTCCGCACGCCCTCCGCGGTGTCCGGCAGCCCCCAGTCGGCGAGCAGGTGGGCATGCGGGTCCAGCCCGACGCACAGCGGGCCCCGATCGGTGGTCGCCGCCAGCAACCTGGCTCCGAAGGGTGGGGGGGTCGTGCTCACGGTGGCTCCTCAGCGTCCGGTCGGGTCGGGTCGGGGTGGTGGCGGGTCGCCGGCGAGCGCGTCGCGGACGGTCCACAGCAGGGTCGGGTCGGCCCAGAGCGCCGTGCCCAGCTGGACGGCGGCCGCGCCCTCCGCCAGGGCCGCCCGGGCGGACCCCACGTCGTGCACGCCACCCGCGGCGACGACCGGCACGGGGGGCCACCGCCGCTCGGCGGCCGCCGCGCTCAGCCTGCGCACCCCGGCCCGGGACACCGCCGCGGTCGAGGGCCCGGACCACCACCGCCCCTCCCCCAGCCGCACCGAGCCGCACACCACGACCGCCCCCGCCCCGCCGGCCACGGCACCGCGGGCCGCTGCGACCAGGTCCGGCTGGAGAGCGGACAGGCGCGCCAGCAGCAGCAGGTCGCGCGGCGTCGTCTCCCGCACCCGGGCCAGGCACTTCAGGGCCGTCTGGTCGTCCGCCCCGCGCAGGTCGACCTCCACGGCCCCGAGGGCGTCCGCGTCCAGGCTGCGCCGCACCTGCCCGACGACGTCCGCCAGCTCGCCCGAGGTCCGGCCCCGGACGGCCAGGACGGCGTGCAGCCCCCGGGTCCCGCACCAGCGCAGCAGGTCGAGCGCCTCGGGGACGGCATACCCGGGGTGGTCGGGGTGCTCCACCCCGCCGACCCCCGTCGCGTGCACGAGCGGCACCGGCTCGGGCACGCCCGCCACCACGGGCCCGAGGGTGAGGGGTATGTCGTGCAGCGGGCCGAACCGCAGGAGCCCCCGGGGGTCGCTGACGGCCCCCGGCGCGAGCCAGACGAGGGGAAGCGGCTCACCGCGCTGCACGACGCGCCTCCGACCGGGCCGAGAGCAGCCACTCCCCGGGGAGGACCGGACCCTCCAGGCAGGGCCGGACCCGCCGGGCCCCCGCGGCGTCGTCGACCACCACGTCGCAGCACCCGCACACGCCGGTCCCGCAGACCGGACCGGTGTCGGGGTCGAGGGCGGTGACGCGCACGACACGGCCCCGGGGGGCGGAGAGGCTGGCCACGACCCGCACGAGGTCGCGCGGACCGGCGGCCAGCACCAGCGCCGGGTCCGTGCCCGGGTCGTCCAGCCGGGCGGACAGCTCCGTGGGGAGGTCCTCGGGCCGGGTGAGGACCACCGATGCGGCCTGCCGCCGCAGGCCGCCCGGGTCCAGGTGACGGTCCGGGTCGCCCGCGCTGAGCAGGACGTGCACGGCGCAGCCCCGCTCGCGCAGCAGGGAGACCAGCCAGCGCACCGGGGCCGCCGACCGCTCGTGCGCCACCACGAGCGCCGAGACCGGCCGGCTCGGCAGCGGGAAGCCTCGTCCCAGCGGCCCCAGGAGGCGCACCTCCTCCCCCACCTGGTGGGCGTCCATCGCGACGACCAGCTGGACGGTGGTGCCGTGGACGGGGTCGGAGACCACCTCGGCCAGCCAGTGCACCGCGGGCAGCACCGAGCCGCGCGCCGGGTCGGCGGGGAGGACGACGAGCTGGCCCGGCCGCGCCCGGTCCCAGCCGGGCGCGGACGGGACCGTCAGGCTCACCACGTCGTAGGAGCCGAGGGCACGGACCGCACTCACCACCGCCTGCACGGCCGGGCCGGGGGTCACGGGGTCAGCCTCCGGGCGCGGTGTCGCCGCCCTCACCGGCGGGGGGACGCCCGTAGAGGTCCAGGGCCCGGGCGTGCTCCTGCAGGCTGGCCACCTCGAGCCGGCCCGCGCGCATCGCCTCGATGCCCAGCACCGCCACCGACAGCTGCTGCACCGTGGTGATGATCGGCTTGTCCATCGACGTGGTCGCCGCCCGGATGGCGTAACCGTCGGCACGGGCGTCCCGGCCGGACGGGGTGTTGATGACCATGTCGACCTCCCCGGCGGTGATGCGGTCCACGACGGTCGGCGCGTGCCCCTCGGCACCGGCGGGCGCACCACGCTGGCTCACCTTGCGCACCACCTCGGCGGTGATGCCGTTGCGCCGCAGCACGTCCGCGGTGCCCGCGGTGGCCATGACGGTGAACCCCAGGTCGACCAGGCGCTTGACCGGGAAGATCATCGAGCGCTTGTCCCGGTTGGCGACGGAGACGAAGACGGTGCCCTCGGTGGGCAGGCTGGAGCCCGCCCGGAGCTGGCTCTTGGCGAAGGCCGCACCGAAGCTCGCGTCGATGCCCATGACCTCACCGGTCGACCGCATCTCCGGACCCAGGATGGAGTCGATCGCCTGGCCCGTCTGGGTGCGGAAGCGACGGAACGGCAGGATCGCCTCCTTGACGGAGAACGGCGCGTCGCCGGGCATGGCGCCACCGTCCACGTGACGGGGCAGCAGCCCCTCGTCCCGCAGCTGGGCGATGGAGGTGCCGAGCATGACGCGAGCGGCCGCGCTGGCCAGCGGCACGCCGGTCGCCTTCGCGACGAAGGGCACCGTCCGGCTGGCCCGGGGGTTGGCCTCCAGGACGTAGAGGACGTCCTGGGCGAGGGCGAACTGCACGTTGATCAGGCCGCGGACGCCGATCGCCTCGGCGAGGGCCCGGGTGGCCTCGCGGACCGCCTCCAGCTCCGATCGCCCCAGCGTGAAGGGTGGGAGCACGCAGGCGGAGTCGCCGGAGTGGATCCCTGCCTCCTCGATGTGCTCCATGATGCCGCCGACGTAGAGGTCGGTGCCGTCGTAGAGGGCGTCGACGTCGATCTCGACCGCGGTGTCCAGGAAGCGGTCGACCAGCACCGGGTGCTCCGGGGCCGAGCGGGTGGCCCGGCCGACGTAGGCGGCGAGGGTCTCGTCGTCGTAGACGATCTCCATACCCCTGCCCCCCAGCACGTAGGAGGGGCGGACCAGGACGGGGTAGCCGATCTCGCGCGCCACCTCCAGGGCGTCCTCGACGGAGTATGCGGTGCCGTGGCGCGGGGCGACCAGCCCCGTCTCGTGCAGGATCCGGCCGAACGCCCCCCGGTCCTCGGCCAGGTGAATCGCCTCCGGGGAGGTCCCGACCACGGGCACACCCTCGGCCTTGAGCGCGGCGGCCAGCCCCAGCGGGGTCTGGCCGCCCAGCTGCACGATGACGCCCGCCACCGGGCCGGCCCGGCGCTCGGCGTGCACCACCTCGAGGACGTCCTCCAGGGTCAGCGGCTCGAAGTAGAGACGGCTCGAGGTGTCGTAGTCGGTGGACACCGTCTCGGGGTTGCAGTTGACCATCACCGTGTCGAAGCCGTGCTCGCGCAGCGTGAGCGAGGCGTGGACGCAGGAGTAGTCGAACTCGATGCCCTGCCCGATGCGGTTGGGCCCCGAGCCCAGGATGAGGACAGCCGGTCGCTCCCGGGGGGCGACCTCGGTCTCCTCGTCGTAGGAGGAGTAGTGGTAGGGGGTCAGCGCGACGAACTCCCCGGCGCAGGTGTCGACCGTCTTGTACACGGGCCGCACCCCGAGAGCCTGCCGCACCCCGCGGACCACCGCCTCGGTGAGACCGGTGAGCTCGGCGAGCTGGGCGTCGGAGAAGCCGTGCCGCTTGGCCAGCCGCAGCAGCTCGGGCGTCAGCCGGCCGCCGGAGGCCGCCCGCGCCTGGCCGCGCACCTGCTCGGCGATCGTGTTGAGCAGGACGATCTGGTCCAGGAACCACGGGTCGATCCGGGTGTGCTCGTGCGCCTCCTCGACGCTGACCCCGCCGCGCAGCGCCTGCTGGACGAGCACGAGCCGACCGTCGGTGGGCGTGGCGGCCTGCTCGATGAGCGCCCGCGCCATCTCGGCGTTGGGCCGCTCGTCCTCCCGCCAGTGGAAGCTGGTGTGCGACGCCTCGGTCGAGCGCAGCGCCTTCTGCAGGGCCTCGGTGAAGTTGCGGCCCAGCGCCATCGCCTCCCCTACCGACTTCATGGTCGTCGTCAGCGTCGGGTCGGCGGCCGGGAACTTCTCGAAGGCGAAGCGGGGGACCTTGACCACGACGTAGTCCAGCGTCGGCTCGAAGCTGGCCGGGGTCCCGCCGGTGATGTCGTTGGGGACCTCGTCGAGGGTGTACCCCAGGGCCATCTTGGCGGCGATCTTGGCGATCGGGAAGCCGGTGGCCTTCGAGGCCAGGGCCGAGGAGCGGGAGACCCGCGGGTTCATCTCGATGACGATGACCCGACCGTCGGCGGGGTTGACGGCGAACTGGATGTTGCACCCGCCGGTGTCGACCCCGACCTCGCGGATCACGGCGATCCCGATGTCCCGCAGCTCCTGGTATTCCCGGTCGGTGAGGGTCATCGCGGGCGCCACGGTGATGGAGTCGCCGGTGTGGACACCCATGGGGTCGAGGTTCTCGATGGAGCACACGACCACCACGTTGTCGGCCCGGTCGCGCATCACCTCCAGCTCGTACTCCTTCCAGCCCATGATCGACTCCTCGAGCAGCACCTCGGTCGTCGGGCTGTCCTGCAGGCCGGCCCCGGCGATGCGCCGCAGGCTCTCCTCGTCGTGGGCAAAGCCGGAGCCCAGCCCGCCCATGGTGAAGGAGGGCCGGACGACGACGGGGTACCCCAGCTCCTCCGCGGCGGCGAGGACCTCGTCCATCGTGTGGCACACCGCCGACCGGGCCACCTCCGCCCCGCAGCGCTCCACGACGCCCTTGAACAGCTGCCGGTCCTCGCCGAGCTGGATCGCCTCCACGTTGGCGCCGATGAGCGGGCAGCCGTACCTCTCCAGGACACCCGCCTCGTGCAGGGCGATCGCGGTGTTGAGCGCGGTCTGGCCGCCCAGGGTCGCCAGCACGGCGTCCGGCCGCTCCTTGGCGATGATGGCCTCGACGATCTCCGGGGTGATCGGCTCCACGTACGTGGCGTCGGCCACCCCCGGGTCGGTCATGATCGTCGCGGGGTTGGAGTTGACCAGGATGACGCGCACCCCCTCCTCGCGCAGCACCCGGCACGCCTGGGTGCCCGAGTAGTCGAACTCCGCGGCCTGACCGATGACGATCGGCCCGGAGCCGATGACCAGGACGCTGTCGATGTCCTTGCGCCTGGGCACGCTCAGGCCTCCTTGGTGTTCTGGGCGTCCTCGAGGAGGGCGACGAAGCGGTCGAAGAGGTACTCGGCGTCGTGCGGACCGGCCGCGGCCTCGGGGTGGTACTGCACGCTGAACGCGGGCACGTCCTGGCAGCTGAGGCCCTCGACGACGTCGTCGTTGAGGGCGATGTGGGAGCAGCGCACCGGGCCGTAGGGCGTCGGGGCGGGGTCCTGGGTGGCGACCCCCTCCGGCCAGGCGATCGCGAAGCCGTGGTTGTGGCTGGTCACCTCGACCTTGCCGGTCTCCCGGTCCAGGACGGGCTGGTTGATGCCGCGGTGGCCGAAGGTGAGCTTGTAGGTCTCCAGCCCCAGCGCACGGCCGAGCAGCTGGTTGCCGAAGCAGATGCCGAAGAACGGTATGCGGCGCTCCAGCACCGTGCGCAACAGGTCGACCTCGTGGTCGGCCGTGGCCGGGTCACCCGGGCCGTTGGAGAAGAAGACCCCGTCCGGCTCCCGGGAGGCGAGCTCCTCGAAGGTCGTCGTGCTCGGCAGGACGTGCACCTCGATGCCGCGCCGGGCCATCAGCGCCGGCGTCATCCCCTTGATGCCGAGGTCGAGCGCCGCGACGCGGAAGCGGGTCGGGACGCCCTCGGGCGGGGACACGACGTACGGCTCGGCGGTGGTGACCTCGGCGGCCAGGGCGGCGCCGGTCATCGTCGGCGAGTCCCGCACCACCCCGAGCAGCTCCTCGACGGGGCGAGCGGCGTCGTCCCCGGAGAAGATGCCCACGCGCATGGCACCCTCGTCGCGCAGGTGTCGGGTGAGGGCGCGGGTGTCCACACCGCTGATCCCCACCACGCCGGCCGCCCGCAGGGCCTCGCCCAGGTCGCCCTGGGACCGCCAGTTGGACGGCCGCAGGGCCGGGTCGCGGACGACGAAGCCCGCCACCCAGATGCGGGAGCTCTCCATGTCGGTGGCGTTGACCCCGGTGTTGCCGATGTGCGGCGCCGTCATGACCACGACCTGCCGGTGGTAGGAGGGGTCGGTGAGGGTCTCCTGGTAGCCCGTCATCCCGGTGCTGAACACGGCCTCGCCCACGGTCCGGCCCACCGCGCCGTAGGCCTCGCCGCGGAAGGTGCGGCCGTCCTCGAGGACCAGGACCGCCGGCCGGGGAGCGGGGATCGTGCCGTCCACGCTCATGCCTCGCCACCCCAGACCAGACCCTCGCGGGCCGTGACGCGCCCTCGCAGGAGCGTCAGGTGCGGGGCCCCCACCAGCTCACGGCCGTGCCAGGGGTTGTTGCGGGACAAGGACTTGGACAGGGCGCGGTCCACGGTTCCCTTCCGGGTGGGGTCGACGAGGGTGAGGTTGGCGGGCGCACCGGGGGTGATCCCCTGGCCCTGGGTGGAGAGCCGGGCGATGCGGGCGGGTGCGGTCGACATCACGCGGGCCACGTCGGCCCAGCCCATCCGGCCCGGCTGGACCATGAGGGTGGACACGACGCCGAGGGCCGTCTCCAGGCCGAGCATCCCGAAGGCGGCGTCGACGAAGGCGTGCTCCTTGTCCTGCCGGGCGTGGGGGGCGTGGTCGGTCGCGACGATGTCGATGGTGCCGTCGGCCAGCGCTTCCTGGAGGACCAGCGCGTCCTCCGTGGGCCGCAGCGGCGGGTTGACCTTGAAGGTCGGGTCGTAGCCGGCGAGCAGGTCCTGGGTGAGCATGAGGTGGTGGGGCGTCACCTCGGCGGTGACGTCGATCCCCTGCTTCTTGGCCCACCGGACCACCTCGACGCTGCCGGCCGTCGAGACGTGGGCGATGTGGACCCGCGACCCGGTGTGGCGGGCCAGCATGACGTCCCGGGCGACGACGACCTCCTCGGCGACCGCCGGCCAGCCGGGCAGCCCGAGCCGGCCGGAGAGCTCCCCCTCGTGGCAGCAGGCGGTGCCGTCGGCCAGGCGCGGGTCCTGGGCGTGCTGGGACACGACGCCGTCGAAGGCCTTGACGTACTCGAGCGCGCGGCGCATGAGGCGCGCGTCGTGCACGCAGCGTCCGTCGTCGGAGAAGACGGTGACCCGGGCGCGGGACCGGTGCATGAGGCCCAGCTCGGCCAGCTCCTCCCCCGCCAGGCCCTTGGTGACCGCCCCCACGGGGTGCACGTCGACGTACCCCGCCCGGCGTCCCAGGTCGAGCACCGTCTCGGCGATCTCGGCGGTGTCGGTGACCGGCGAGGTGTTGGCCATCGCGAGGACCGCGGTGAAACCGCCCGCGGCCGCGGCCTGCGAGCCGCTCTCGACCGTCTCGGCGTCCTCGCGACCCGGCTCGCGCAGGTGGGTGTGCAGGTCGACCAGGCCGGGCAGCAGCACCAGACCCTCGGCGTGCAGGGTGCCGGTGCCGGTGGGGGCGTCGTCCCGGGCCTGCGTCCCCACGGCGGCGATGCGGCCGTCGACCAGCAGGACGTCCTGGGTGCCCTCACCGAGCACGTCGGCGCCGCGGATGAGCAGGGGCGGGGTGGTGGTCCGTTTCACTGGGCGTTCCCTTCCCCGGCGAGCAGGTGGTAGAGGATGGACATCCGCACGGCGACCCCGGCGCTCACCTGGTCGAGCACCAGCGACCGGGCCGCGTCCGCGGCGTCCGCGGAGATCTCCAGACCCCGGTTCATGGGGCCGGGGTGGGCGATGACGGCGTGGGCGGGCAGCCGGGCCAGCCGGCCGGAGGTGAGGCCGTAGGTGACGGCATACTCCTTGGCCGTCGGGAAGTAGCCGCCGCTCATCCGCTCCCGCTGCACGCGGAGCATCATCACGGCGTCCACCGTGGGCAGGACCGCGTCGAGGTCGTAGGAGACGGCGAACCCGTCGGCCGCCGCCCAGGAGGCGATGCCGCTGGGCATGAGGGTCGGCGGGGCCACGACGGTGACGGCGGCCCCCAGCTTGCGCAGGCAGAGCAGGTTGGAGCGCAGCACCCGGGAGTGCGTGAGGTCGCCGACGATGGCCACGTGCCGGTCGGTCAGCTCCCCCAGCGCCCGCCGCAGGGAGTAGGCGTCCAGGAGCGCCTGGGAGGGGTGCTCGTGGGTGCCGTCCCCGGCGTTGACGATCGAGCAGTCGACCCACTGGGCGATCTGCTGCGGGGCGCCGCTGGCGGGGTGGCGGACGATCATCATGTCCACCCCCATGGCGGCGATCGTCAGGACCGTGTCGCGCAAGCTCTCACCTTTGGACACCGACGTCCCCTTGCCGGTGAGGTTGATCGTGTCGGCGCTCATCCACTTGCCCGCGATCTCGAAGCTGCTGCGGGTGCGGGTCGAGTCCTCGAAGAAGAAGTTGATGATGGTGCGACCCCGCAGGGTGGGGAGCTTCTTGACGTCCCGGTCCTGGACCTCGTGCATGGAGACCGCGGTGTCGAGGATCGAGGTGATCTCCTGCGCGCTGAGGTCGGCGATCGACAGCAGGTGCTTCACCGGCCCTCCTCCGGGGCCGGGCCGGCGATGCGCACGCCCTCGGCTCCTCCGTCGCTCTCGCCGAGCTGCACCATGACGCGCTCGCTGTGCGAGGTCGGCAGGTTCTTGCCCACGTAGTCGGCCCGGATCGGCAGCTCGCGGTGGCCCCGGTCGACGAGCACGGCCAGCCGCACGGCACGGGGGCGGCCCAGGTCGGCGAGCGCGTCCAGCGCGCTGCGGACCGTGCGCCCGGAGTAGAGGACGTCGTCCACGAGGACCACGACCCGGTCGTCGATGCCCGGGGCGGGGATGAGGGTGGGCTCCACGGCCCGCGTGGGCTGGGTGCGCAGGTCGTCCCGGTACATCGTGACGTCCAGCGAGCCGACGGGGACGTCGACGCCCTCCACCTCGTGCAGCGTCCGCGCGAGCCGTCTGGCCAGCGGGGCCCCCCGGGTCGGTATGCCGAGCAGCACGAGACCGTCGGGGCCCTTGTTGCCCTCGAGGATCTCGTGCGCGATGCGCCGCAGCGCCCTGCTGATGTCGTCGCCGGTCAGGACCTCCCGACCGGTCCCGGGCTGCGGATGGGCAGCGCTCACGTCCGTCTCCTTCCCCGCCTCACAGGACGGTGGTTAAAGGATGGTGCTCGGGCGCCACTGTACTCCAGCCGTCCCGACCCTCCGCACGACCCTGGGGCGGATCGACTACCGTCGAGAGCGTGAGCCTCCTGCCGGGCGTGGGCGTCCTGCGCGGCTACCAGCGGTCCTGGTGGCGACCCGACCTGATGGCGGGCCTCACGGTCGGCGCGATGCTCATCCCCCAGTCGATGGCCTACGCCGAGCTGGCCGGGCTCCCGCCCCAGTACGGCTTCTACGCCGTCCTCGGACCGCTGCTGCTCTACCCTCTCGTCGGCACCAGCCGGCACCTCGGCGTCGGGCCCGAGCCGGGCACGGCCATCCTGGCCGCCACCGGCGTGGGCGTGCTGGCCGCCGGGGACCCGGGCCGCTACCTCACCCTGATGGCCGCCCTCGCCCTCGTGGTCGGGGCCCTGGCGGTCCTCGGCTCGGTGGCCCGGCTGGGGTTCATCGCCTCCGTCCTGTCCACGCCGGTGCTGGTGGGATACATCACCGGTGTGGGGCTCACCCTCCTGTCCAGCCAGATCGCCGCGTTCACCGGGGTGCCCGTCGAGGCGGACCGCTTCCTCCCCAGGATCGGCGAGCTGCTGCAGGGTCTGGGGTCGGTCCACCTGCCCACGCTGGCCGTGGGCGTCCTGTCCCTCGCGGTGGTCCTCGGGCTGCGGCGGGTCGCGCCGCGGGTGCCCGGTGCGCTGGTCGCCGTGGGCGTCGCCACCCTGCTGGTGTGGCTGCTGCCGTCGGCCGGGGTGCCGGTGGTCGGCGCCGTCCCCGAGGGTCTCCCCGCGCCGGTCCTGCCCGACGTCACCGTCGCCGACCTGACGGCGCTGCTCCCGGTCGCGGCGGGCGTCCTGCTGGTGGGCTTCACCGACAACGTGCTCACCGCCCGGTCGATCGCGACCCGCCAGGGCTACCGCATCGACCCCAACCAGGAGCTGCTCGCCCTGGGGGTGACCAACCTGTCCGCCGGCGCCCTGCAGGGCTTCCCCGTCTCCTCCAGCGCCAGCCGCACCGCGGTCCCGGCCGCGCTGGGCAGCCGCACCCAGGCCGTCTCCCTCGTCGCCCTCGCCCTGGTCGTCGCCACCCTGCTGGTCCTGGGCCCCGCACTGGCGCTCATCCCCCGGGCCGCCCTGGCCGCCGTGATCGTGGCCGCCGCGATCGCCATCATCGACCTGCCGGGCTACCGCGCCCTGTGGCGGGTCAGCCGCCCCGAGGCCCTGCTGGCGGTGGCGGCCGCCCTGGGGGTGGTCCTCGTGGACGTCCTGGTCGGGGTCCTGGTGGCGGTGGCGCTGTCCGTCCTGGTCGCGCTGGCCCGGATGGCCAGGCCGCACGACGCGGTGCTCGGCGACCAGCCGGAGCTGGACGGCTGGGTGGAGGTGGACGCCTACCCCGGGGCCCGGGTCGAGCCGGGGCTGCTCGTCTACCGCTTCGACGCCCCGCTGTTCTTCCTCAACGTCGACCGGTTCCGCAGCCGGGTCCTCGACACGCTCGAGCACAACCCCGGTCAGGAGGAATGGCTGGTGCTCGACTTCGAGGGGGTGGGCGGTCTGGACGCCACGGCGCTGGCCGGGCTGGCCGAGCTGGTCGACACGCTGCCGGAGCGCGGGATCGAGCGGATCGCCGTGGCCAGGGCCAACGCCGGGGTCGTGGACCGCCTCCGGCGGGTCGCGCTGCTCGCGCCCGAGGGGCCGCTGCACCACTACCCCACGATCAACGCGGCCGTCCGGGACTTCCGGGCCAGCCGTGGCCCCGGCTGACCGCTGGGCTCAGACGAGGGTGGCCTTCACCTCGGAGACCCGCCCCAGCATGCCGTTGACGAACTTCGGGGAGTCGTCGGTCGACATCGACTCCACCAGCGCGATGGCCTCGGAGATGGCGACCTGGTCGGGGACCTCGTCGTTCCAGACGATCTCCCAGGTGCCCAGCCGGAGGGCGGCCCGGTCCACCGCCGCCATCCGCTCCAGTGTCCAGCCCTGGGAGTAGGTGGTCAGCGTCTCGTTGATCTCGCCCCAGTGGGCCAGGACACCCCGGACCAGCTCCACGGCATACTCCGGCAGCGGGTGCTGGGTGGTGGGTGCCGCCAGGCGCTGCTCGAGCAGGTCACCGACGTTGACGCCGCGCTGCTCGGCCTCGAAGAGCAGCTCCAGGGCACGCTTGCGTGCCTTGGTGCGTGCGGGCACGTCAGCTCACGCGGCCGAGGTAGGACCCGTCACGGGTGTCGACCTTGACCTTGGTGCCGGCCTCGAGGAACAGGGGGACCTGGATCTCGGCCCCCGTCTCGACGGTCGCCGGCTTGGTGCCGCCGGTGGAACGGTCACCCTGGAGCCCGGGCTCGGTGTGGGTGATCTCCAGCACGACCGAGGGGGGCAGCTCGACGTAGAGGACCTGGCCCTCGTGCTGGGCGATCATCGCCCGGCCGTTCTCGAGGAGGTACCGGGAGGCGTCTCCCATCACCTCGGCGCTCACCGGCACCTGCTCGTAGGTCTTCTCGTCCATGAAGATGTAGTCGGCGCCGTCGTTGTACAGGTACTGGTAGTCCGACCGGTCGACCGTCGCGGTCTCCACCTTGGTGCCGGCGTTGAAGGTCTTGTCGACGATCTTGCCGGAGAGGACGTTCTTCAGCTTGGTGCGCACGAAGGCCGGGCCCTTGCCGGGCTTGACGTGCTGGAACTCCAGCACCTGCCACAGACCGTGGTCCATCGCCAGGACCATGCCGTTCTTCAGGTCGTTCGTCGTTGCCACAGCGTGCTTCCTTCGCGGGTCGGGAGAGTGGTCGGGGGGCAGACCGGGGCGGACACGGCCTGAACCCGGGCAAGTCTACCGGTGCCGGGGCGTCCTCCCGGCACCGTCTGCGCCCACCCCGGGGCCGCGGAGCGGTCAGCGCAGGGCGTCGTAGGCCGCCCGGAGCTCCTCCTCGGCCGGGCCCTCCAGCCGTCCCGGCCGGGCGAGCCCCTCGAGGACCACGAACCTCAGCGTCGAGCCCCGCGTCTTCTTGTCCCGGCCCATGGCGACCCGCAGCTCCGGCCACCGGCCACCGGGGTAGGCCGTGGGCAGGCCCACGGCCGACAGCACCCGGCGGTGCCGGGCCAGCAGGTCCTCGTCGATGAGGCCTCGTCCGGAGGCCAGCTCGGCCACGTAGACCATCCCTACGGCGACGGCGTCCCCGTGCCGCCAGGTGTACCCCTCGACCTGCTCGACCGCGTGGGCGAAGGTGTGCCCGTAGTTGAGGATCTCCCGCAGCGAGGACTCCCTCAGGTCGGCGGCCACCACCTCGGCCTTGACCCCCACCGCCCGGACGACGAGCTCGACCGCCAGGTCGGGGTGGGCGACCGGGTCCACGGCGGCGGCCGGGTCGGCCTCCACGAGGTCGAGGATGACCGGGTCGGCGACGAACCCGCACTTGATCACCTCGGCGAGGCCTGAGACGTAGTCGGCGCGCGGCATACCGGAGAACCAGGAGGGGTCGCACAGCACGGCGGCCGGGGGGTGGAAGGCGCCCACGAGGTTCTTGCCCTCCGCGGTGTTGATGCCGGTCTTGCCACCGACCGCGGCGTCCACCACCCCGAGCAGCGACGTCGGCAGGTGCACGACCTCCACCCCCCGCAGCCAGGTGGCCGCCGCGAAGCCGGCCAGGTCGGTGGTCGCCCCGCCCCCGACGCCCACGACGAGGTCGTCCCGGGTGAAGCCCTCCCGTCCCAGCCGGTTCCAGAGCCCGGTGAGCACCTCGGCCGTCTTGGCGTCCTCGGCGTCCGGCACGACCACGCGCACCGGGTCGGCCCCGGTGTCGCGGAGCGTCCGCTCGGCCTCGTCGGCCACGGCCTCCCGGCCGGGCTGCACGACGAGCAGCACCCGTCGGCCCTCCCGGCCGTGGCGTGCCAGCAGTCCTGCCGCCCCGGCACCCACGTGCACCGGGTAGGGGGCCGCTCCCCCCACCTGCACCGTGCGCGTCGCCGCGGTCACAGGGCCGCCGCGATCTCGTCGGCGATCTCCTCGGGGGTGCGCCCCCCGGTGGCCACCCGCAGGGTCGCCAGCGACTCGTAGGTCGGCCGACGGGCGTCCATCAGCCGGGTCCAGGAGGCGCGGGGGTTGACCAGGAGCAGGGGACGGGAGGCGTCGAAGCCGACCCGTCGCGAGGCGTCGGCGATGGTGACGTCCAGGAAGACCACGGTGTGGCCCTCCTCGCGGAGCGCGCGGGCGACCGCCTCCTGCATCACCGCTCCCCCGCCGAGGGCCACCACCCCGGTCTCCTCGCGCAGCGCGCGCAGCACCTCCTCCCGCTCCAGCCGCCGGAACGCCTCCTCGCCGTCCTGGACGAAGATGTCGCTGATGGACCGACCCGTCGCGCTCTCGACGGCCCGGTCCGTGTCGTGGAGGGTGAGGCCCAGACGCTCGGCGAGCAGCCCGCCGACCGTCGTCTTGCCGGCCCCCGGCGGGCCGACGAGCACCGCCCGCGGGCGGCTCACCGGTGGCCCCCGCCGGACGGGGGGCCCTCGGGGTCCACCGTGGCGGGGGCGGCCTCGGTGAACGAGCCGGCCTCGGTGGCGGGGGTGCGCAGGTGCTCACCGACGGCCGCGAGGTAGGCCGCGTGGTTGCGGGCCACCTCCGGCACGGAGTCCCCGCCGAACTTCTCCAGCACCGCGTCGGCGAGCACGAGCGCGACCATCGCCTCCGCCACCACGCCGGCCGCGGGGACGGCGCACACGTCCGAGCTCTGGTGGATCGCGGTGGCCGCCTCGCCGCTGGTCGTGTCGACCGTGCGCAGCGCCCTGGGCACCGTGGAGATGGGCTTCATCGCCGCGCGCACCCTGAGCACCTCACCGGTCGACATGCCGCCCTCGGTCCCGCCGCTGCGCAGGGCCGCGCGGCGGATGAGACCGTCGTCACCCCGGTCGAGCTCGTCGTGGGCCCGGCTGCCCCGGCGGGCCGCCGTGCGGAAGCCCTCGCCGACCTCGACCCCCTTGATCGCCTGGATGCCCATGAGCGCGGCAGCCAGCCGCGCGTCCAGACGACGGTCCCAGTGCACGTGCGAGCCCAGGCCCGGCGGCAGGCCGTAGGCGAGCACCTCCACGACACCACCCACCGTGTCGCCGTCCGCCCGGGCGGCGTCGATCTCGGCCACCATCGCGGCCGAGAGGCTGGGGTCCAGGGTCCGCACCGGGTCGGCGTCGACGCGCCCCACGTCGTCGGGGCGCGGCAGCGAGACCGGGTCGGGGGCGTCGTCGTCCCAGGACGGCACCCCGGCCCGCCCGATGCTCACGGTGTGGGAGACCAGGCGAGCGCCGACCGTCTGCTCCAGGAAGGCCGCGGCGACGGCGCCCAGCGCCACCCGTGCGGCGGTCTCGCGCGCCGAGGCCCGCTCCAGGACGGGTCGGGCCTCGTCGAAGCCGTACTTGGTCATGCCGACGAGGTCGGCGTGCCCGGGCCGGGGCCGGGTGAGCGGTCGGTTGCGGGCCAGCTCCTGGGGCGCGCCCACGTCGTCGGCCCGACGCAGGGCCGCGTCCTCCACGGGCTCGGGGGCCATCACCGCCTGCCACTTCGGCCACTCGGTGTTCTCGATCTGCAGGGCCAGCGGGGAGCCGAGGGTGAGCCCGTGCCGCAGGCCTCCCAGGAAGTGCAGCCGGTCGGCCTCAAAGGACATGCGGGCCCCCCGTCCGTGCCCGAGCCGGCGGCGGGCCAGGGCGGCCTCGACGTCGGCCCGCTCCACCCGGACGCCGGCGGGCAGGCCCTCCAGGACGGCCGTCAGGGCGGGGCCGTGCGACTCGCCCGCGGTCAACCAACGCAGCATGACCCCAGATCCTCCCACGCCCGGCGCCCCGGGCCGACCGGTGGGGTGCCGGCCCTCACCCCAGGCCGGGCATGAGCGAGGGCCCCAGCAGCAGGCCGAGCAGGGCCCCGACCATCATCGGCGGGCCGTAGGCGAAGTGACCCTTCCAGCTGACCCGGCGACCCACCAGGAGGGCGAGGCCGAAGAGGCCACCCACGAGGAAACCTCCGTAGATCCCCAGCACCACCTCGGGCCAGCCGAACCAGCCGAGCGCCCCGCCGAGGACGACGGCCAGCTTGACGTCCCCCAGGCCGAGCGCCAGCGACCCCCGGGCCAGCGACACGAGGGCGATGAGCAGGTAGAGCCCACCGGCCCCGACGGCTCCGAGCAGCGCCCGCACCAGGGGCTGGGGGCCGCCGCCGACGAGCGCCGCCAGCAGCAGGCCTGCGCCCAGCGTGCCCATCGTGGGCCACATGATCCGGTCCGGGAGCCGGTGCACGTCGAAGTCCATCGCGGCGAGGCAGACGGCCGCCAGCGACACGACCGCCAGGGTCGCCGTGAGCACCGCCGCCACCGCGGCCCCCGGCACCGCGGGGTCCTCGACGAACCAGATACGGTGCACCAGCAGCCCCACGACGACCCCCAGGGTGGGCGGCACCCACCACCGACGCCCTGGGTAGGGCTCCTCGACCTCGTCCGGCTTGCGGTAGGTGGTCTGCTCCAGCCAGCGAGCCACCGGGATGCCGAGCAGGGCGGTGACCACGCCGACGACGACCGGCACGTACGTCCCGTTCACCCTGCCTCCTCCTCCAGGGCCGCCGCGAGCGCGGTCGACATCTCCCGCACCGGAGCCGGGCACCCGGTCATGAGCTCGACCTGCCGGGCCGCCTGGTGCAGCAGCATGGTCGTTCCCCTCACGGCGACGACCCTACCCGCCGTGGCGGACGCGACCGCGTCGGCCAACGGGGTCGGCCAGGGGGAGTAGACGACGTCGAGCACGACCGGCGGGCGGTCGCCACCGGGGGTGAGGTCGGGTGCCGGTGCACCGGCGGGGAGAGTGCCGACGACGACGTCGGCCCGCTCCCGGTCCAGCGGTATGCCGTCCGCGAGCGCCCGGACGTGGAACCGCGGCCCCGAGGGCTCGCCGGCGAGCCGGGCCAGGAGCTCCCGGGTGGCGGGCCGGACCGCGTCGCGCACCAGCAGGTCGATCTCCCCGGCACCGAGGCGGCGCAGGGCCAGGACCGCCGACCGTGCGGTCGCCCCTCCCCCAAGGACCACGGCCCGCCGCACCTGGCCCGCACCGGCCTGCTCGAGCGCGACGGCGAGGCCGTGGACGTCGGTGTTGTCGGCATACCAGCCGCCGTCCCGCCGCAGGAGGGTGTTGGCCGCACCGGCGAGCTCCGCCTCGCTGCTGGCCCGGTCGGCGAGGACGAGCGCCTCCTCCTTGCCCGGCATGGTGACCGAGAGCCCGACCCACTCGGGGCCGAGCCCGGCGACGTGCCGGGCAAGCGCGCCGGCCGGCACCTCCTCGCGACCGTAGCGCCACCCCGTCAGGCCGAGCGCCGCGTAGGCCGCGCCGTGCAGGACCGGGGACAGCGAGTGGGCCATCGGCGACCCCACGACCCCGGCCCGTCGGCCCGTGGGGACCGGCCGGCTCAGCACTGGTCGGGGTTCTCCTGGCACCACTGCTGGAACAGGGCGACGTTCTCCTGGTGCCCGGCGAAGTCGGTGGCGAACCGTGTCTCCCCGGTCGAGGGGTCGACGGTGACGAAGTAGAGCCAGTCGCCGGGCTCGGGGTTCAGGACCGCGCGGATCGCCTCCTCGCCCGGGCTGTTGATGGGGCCGGCCGGCAGCCCGGGGTAGGCGTAGGTGTTGTGGGGGTCGTCGTTGGCACGCTGCTCGTCCGTGGTGCCGGCCAGCCCGCGCTCCTGGTAGATGAAGTGGACCGTGGAGTCCATCTGCAGGTAGCCGTTGGTCTCCGGGTTGGGGTCCAGGCGGTTCTCGACGACCCGGGCCACCTTGGGCAGGTCCTCGGAGAAGGCACCCTCACCCTGGACGATGCTGGCCTTGATGATGACCTCGCGCAGCTCGGGGCCGTCGGACAGACCGAGCTGCTCGTAGGTGCGCAGACCGGTGTCGATGAGCGTCTGCAGCTGCTGCTGGGGGGTGGTGTCCGGGCCGAACTCGTAGGTGCTGGGGTAGAGGAAGCCCTCGAGCTCCCCCTCGGCCGCGTCGGGCAGGTCGAGCGTGGCCGGGTCGACGGCCTCGTAGTCGGCGACGTCGTGGCCCGTGGCCTCGGCGAGCACGGCGAAGGTCTCGGCGACCCACAGGCCCTCCCGGACGGTGACGCCGTTGATCTCGCGGTAGTTGCCGTCGAGCAGCCGGGCCAGGGCCGCGGAGGCGCTCATCTGGTTGGCCATCCGGTAGGTGCCAGGCTGGATCGACGCGCCCGCCGGGTCCGCGGCCAGGGCCGCGGTGAAGGCGGACGCGGAGGCCACGACGTCCTCCTGCGCCAGCAGCTCGGCGATCTGCCCGCCGGCCGCCCCTTGGGGGATCTCGATCAGGATCTCGCCGGTGCCCGAGCCCTCGTAGTCCGCGGCGCTCGGCTCCGAGGAGCCGATGGACAGGTCGGGCAGCAGCGAGCTCACGGCACCGAAGGAGTAGATGCCGCCCACGACGACCGCGGCGGTGGCCAGCAGCAGGGCGAGGACCTTGAGCACCGGGTTGCGGCGCTGCCGGCGCCGGGGACGGAAGGTCTCGTGGACCGGCGCGGGCTCGAGCATCTCGTCCGCGAGGGAGGCGTCGTGCTCCCGCACGCCGCGCAGGCCGAGCACGTCGTCGTCGTAGTGCGCCCCCGCGCCGCGGACGTCGTGCTCGTCCCAGTCGTCGTGGGGTGGCTGACTCATGTGCCGTCCTTCGTGTCCGGGCCCGCGGACCGGGCAGTCCTGGGCTTCCTGGCCTTCAACGGCTCGCCGGGGCGGCGGCCGGCACTACGGGCCTCGAGGGCTCCCTGGAGGATAAGGGTGGCGGCCGCCTGATCGACGATGCCACGCTGGTCCCGGCCGCGGACGCCGCTGTCGCGCAGCGACCGGTGGGCGTCGACGGTGGTGAGCCGCTCGTCCCACAGGCGGACCGGCACCTCCAGGCGCCTCTGCAGCGTCCGAGCGTACCGTCGGGCCCGGCCCGCCGCCACACCCTCCTCCCCGGACAGGCTGCGCGGCAGGCCCACCACGACGCCGACGGCACCCCGCTCGACCACCTCGCGGACGATCCGGTCCAGGTCGGTCCCGTCCTGTTCGTCCCGCGCCAGGGTGGCCACGGGGAGGGCGAGCACGCCCCCGGGGTCGGACGCGGCCAGGCCCACGCGGACCTCACCCACGTCCACCCCCAGCAGCACGCCGCCCTCGTCCCCGGACGGCCCGTCCTGGGTCGTCACCGGCCCAGCGAGGCCTCGACCCGGGCCAGCGCCTCCCCCGTACGTGACGGGTCCTGCCCACCGCCCTGCGCGAGGTCCGCCTTGCCGCCGCCCCCTCCGCCGAGGGTCTCGGCCGCCACCTTGACCAGCGCGCCGGCCTGGATGCCTCGGCCTCGCGCCGCCTCGTTCGTCGCGACCACCACCGCGGGTCGTCCGTCCTTGACCCCGGTGAGGGCGACGACGACCGGGCGGTCGGTCCCGAGCCGTGCACGCAGGTCGGTGACCAGGCGTCGCAGGTCGTCCGCCGCCACGCCCTCGCCCAGGTCGTGGCCCAGGTAGGTCGTGCCGGAGACGTCCCGGGCGTGCTCGGTCAGCCCGGAGGCCGACGCCAGCACCTGCGCCGCCCGGGCCTGGGCGATCTCCCGCTCGGCCTCCTTCAGGCGGGTGACGAGCTGGGAGACCCGGTCGGGCAGCTCGTCGGGGCGCACCTTGAGGCTGTCCGTGAGCTGGTTGACGATGACGTTCTCCCGCGCGAGGTGCTGGTAGGCGTCCGCACCCACCAGGGCCTCGACGCGGCGGACACCGGAGCCGATGGAGGACTCACCCATGATCTTGACCAGGGACAGCTGGGCGGAGTTCAGCACGTGGGTGCCGCCGCACAGCTCCAGGCTCCACGGCCCTCCCACCGAGACCACCCGGACCACGTCGGGGTAGCGCTCGCCGAAGAGCGCCATGGCCCCCATCTCGCGCGCCTGGGCGAAGGGCATCTCGGCCGCGCTGACCTGGAGGTCGGCCATGAGGCGTTCGTTGATGCGCTCCTCCACGGCCCGGAGCTCGTCCGCGTCCAGCCCGCGGGTGGCCCGGAAGTCGAAGCGCAACCGGCCCGGGGCGTTCTCCGAGCCCGCCTGGGTCGCCGAGTCACCGAGCGCCTCGCGCAGCACCTTGTGCACGATGTGGGTGGCGGTGTGGGCCCGGGAGACCGCTGCGCGCCGGACGACGTCGATCGTCGCGTGCGCGGTGTCGCCGGCGGCGACCATGCCCTCGACCAGACGGCCGCGGTGCACGGTCAGCCCCGGCACGGGACGCTGGACGTCAGTCACCTGGAAGACACCGCCACCGCCCAGCCGGATGGTGCCGTGGTCGGCGAGCTGCCCGCCGGCCTCGGCGTAGAAGGGGGTGGTGCGGAGCACGAGCTCGAGCTCGGTGCCCTCCTCGGCGGCGCCCCCGCCGGGGTGCTCGACGCGGTCCACCTCCTCGCCACCGGAGACCACCGCCAGGACGGGTGACTCCCCCTCGGTCCGGTCGTAGCCCGTGAACTCCACGGCTCCCCCGAGCCGGTCGGCGATCGCCCGGTACGACGTGGCGCCGGCGTGACCTAGCTTCTTGGCCCGGGCGTCGGCCTTGGCGCGCTCACGCTGCTGGGTCATGAGCGAGCGGAAGCCCGCCTCGTCCACCTGCAGACCCTGCTCGGCCGCCATCTCCAGGGTGAGGTCGATGGGGAAGCCGTAGGTGTCGTGCAGGGCGAAGGCCTCCGCCCCGGCCAGGGTGCGCGACCCGGTCGAGCGCGCCTTCGCCACCGCGGTGTCCAGGATCGTGGTGCCGCTGGCCAGGGTGCGACGGAAGGCGTCCTCCTCGGTGTAGGCCACCTCGCTGATCCGCGACCAGTCACGCTCGAGCTCGGGGTAGGAGGCGGCCATGACGTCCTTGCTCACCGGCAGCAGGTCGGGCAGCGCGGCCCGGGAGGGGTCGACACCGAGCAGTCGCATCGACCGCACGGCCCGCCGGAGCAGGCGTCGCAGGACGTACCCGCGGCCCTCGTTGCCCGGGACCACCCCGTCCCCCATGAGCATGAGGCCGGAGCGCACGTGGTCGGCGACGACGCGGAACCGGACGTCGTCCTCCTCGGAGACGCCGTAGCTGCGGCCGGTGAGGTCCTCGGCGCGCTCGATGACGGGATACACCTCGTCGATCTCGTAGAGGTTGTCCACACCCTGGAGCAGGTAGGCCACCCGCTCCAGGCCCATGCCCGTGTCGATGTTCTTGCGGGGCAGCTCCGAGGCGATGTCGAAGTCGGTCTTGGACCGGACCGCGGACAGCTCCTCCTGCATGAAGACGAGGTTCCAGATCTCCAGGAAGCGGTCCTCGTCGACCACCGGACCACCGTCCGGGCCGTGCTCCGGGCCGCGGTCGACGTAGATCTCGCTGCACGGCCCGCCCGGACCGGGCACCCCCATCGACCAGTAGTTGTCCTCGTGGCCCCGTCGCTGGATGCGCTCGCGGGGCAGGCCCGCCACCCGGTGCCACAGGTCCGCCGCCTCGTCGTCCCCGTCGAGGACCGTGACCCAGATCGTGTCGGGATCGAACCCGAGGAAACCCTCGTCCTGGTTGCCGGTCACCAGCTCCCAGGCGTAGCCGATCGCCCCCTCCTTGAAGTAGTCGCCGAAGGAGAAGTTGCCGTTCATCTGGAAGAACGTGCCGTGCCGGGTCGTCCTGCCGACCTCCTCGATGTCGAGGGTCCGCACACACTTCTGGACGCTCGTCGCCCGATCCCACGGAGGCGTCTGCTGCCCCAGGAAGTACGGCTTGAACGGGACCATGCCGGCGTTGACGAACAGGAGGTTGGGGTCGTCGTAGACCAGCGGGGCGCTCGGCACCACCGCGTGACCCCGGCTCTCGAAGAACGACAGCCAGCGGCGACGGATCTCGGCGGTTTCCATGATCTCCTCGAAGAACGGTGCAGGGGGAGGCGCGCCGACGGCGGGGCGGCCACCGACCAAGTCTAGTCGCTGCTGCTCATCGCTCCCTGCGCCCCCGGACGAGGCGTCGCAGCTCGGCCCAGCGCGGTCCGAGGCGCTCCTCCCAGCCCCGCCCGGTCGGGCGGTAGTAGTCCACGTCCGCCTCGAGCAGGTCGTCGGGGAGGAACTGCTGGCTCCCCACCCCCGCCGGCTCGTCGTGGCTGTACCGGTAGCCCGCGCCGTGACCCAGCCGCTCGGCTCCCGCATACCCCGTCCCCCGCAGGTGGGGCGGGACCGGACCGCCCCGGCCGGCCCGCACGTCGGCGATGGCGGCGTTCACCGCCACGTAGACGGCGTTCGACTTCGGGGCCAGGGCATTGTGCACGACCGCCTGGGCCAGGATGATGCGCGCCTCCGGCATGCCGATCTGGGCCACGGCGTGCATGGCCGCCACCGCGGTCTGGAGGGCGGTGGGATCGCCGAGCCCGACGTCCTCCGAGGCCGCGATGACGATCCGGCGGGCGATGAAGCGAGGGTCCTCCCCCGCCTCGAGCTGCCGGGCGAGGTAGTGCAGCGCGGCATCCACGTCCGATCCGCGCATCGACTTGATGAAGGCGCTCGCCACGTCGTAGTGCTGGTCACCGGCCCGGTCGTAGCGGACCGCGGCGTGGGCCACCGCCTGCTCCACGTGCTGCAGCCGGATCGGGATGACCTCACCCTCCCGGCCCGCCGCCCGCTCGTCGGTCGCCACCCCCGCCGCGGCCTCCAGCGTCGTCAGGGCCCGCCGGGCGTCGCCGCCCGCCATCCGCACGACGTGCTCCCTCGCCTCCTCCTCCAGCGTGAACTCCCCGGCCAGACCACGCTCGTCCACCAGGGCCCGTTCGACCACGCCGCGGACGTCATCGTCGTCCAGCGAGGTGAGCGTGACCAGGACCGACCTGGACAGCAGGGGGGCGATGACGGAGAACGACGGGTTCTCGGTCGTGGCGGCCACGAGGATGACCAACCGGTTCTCGACCCCCGGGAGCAGGGCGTCCTGCTGGGCCTTGCTGAAGCGGTGGATCTCGTCCAGGAAGAGGACGGTCTGCCGCCCGTAGAGGCTCCGGTCCTGGGTCGCCCGGTCCATGACGGCGCGCACGTCCTTGACCCCGGCGGTGACCGCCGAGAGCTCCACGAACCGACGGTCCGCGGACCGGGCGACGAGATGGGCCAGGGTGGTCTTGCCCGTCCCCGGGGGCCCCCAGAGGATCGCGGACAGGGGTCCGGCCGCGCCGCCCTGGCCCTCGATGAGCCGCCTCAGGGGTGAGCCCGGTCGCAGCGCCGGCTGCTGCCCCGCCACCTCGTCCACCGTGCGTGGTCGCATCCGGACCGCCAGCGGCGGACGCAGGTCACCCTCACCGGCACCGGGCGCAGCGGCGTCGAACAGGTCCGTACCACCAGTTGCCACGGTCGCGAGGCTACCCGCAGCGGCGTCGGGGCGACGTCTGCACAGGTGACCTACGACTCCCCGAGGTCGGGACCTCGGCACTACTACTTACTGTCGTACTTAGGCCACGATGAATCCATCGAGCTCCACCACCGGGGCTCAACGACCGGTCGTCCCCGACCGGCCACCCCACGATCCGGGTCGACCCGGAGAAGGACACTCTCATGACACAGCGTCTGCGCCTCGTCGGGATCATGCTCATGGTCTTCGGCCTGGTGTTCCTCGGCGGCGCCGCCGTCGCCTTCAGCATGTACCAGGACGGTCGGCACTCGCTGCAGAGCTTCAGCGAGGTGCAGGGCGTCGAGCTCAGCTACAACGACCAGGGCCAGCTCGTGGACCGGGGCGACCCCGCCGCGGCCGAGGCCATCATGACCATGCTCACCGACGAGTGGGGCTACCCCGTCTCGGACCGTGAGATGGACCCGGCCGACCCGCTGGTCAACACCGCGAGCGAGTACATGTACCAGATGGCCGTCATCACCCACCACGTCATCTACGGCACCTACCCCGTCACCCTGACCGAGGACCAGCTCGTCGACGCCGACGGCAACGCGCTGACCGAGGTCGTCGTCAACGGGGAGACCATCGCCATCCCGGCCACGATCCCGGCCGAGGGCCTGACCTTCGACGTCAACGGCGAGGGCCGCTACTGGAACGACTTCGACCGCACCAACCCGGTCGACGCCGCCGCCCGTCCCCTCATCTGGACCGGCACCGTCCACGGCCTGGTCGGCGAGCTCGGCGTCGGCACCGTCACCGCCTCCGCCCTCAAGCTGGCCCTGGGCCTCACCGCCCTGATCGCCGGCCTGGGTGTCATCAACCTGCTGACCGGCGCGGGCCTGTACTGGGCCGCCGGACCGCGCAGGACGGCCGAGCTGCCCCCGGCCCCGGTCGAGCAGCCCGAGCTGGAGCGCATCGGCTGAGCCCCGCCTGACCTGTCCCCGAGAGGGCCGGGTGCGAGTCCCCTCGCACCCGGCCCTCATCCGTGCCCGGAGTGTGGGGCGCACTACGCTGACGCCCGTGCCGTCCACCCTGCTGCGCGAGGTCACCCGGGCCTACCTGCTGAGATCCGCGGGACAGGACCCGTGGGTGCGCTGGGCCCTCGCCGACCCCCTGCCCGGCTCGGCCGTCGTGCACGAGGTCGTCGCCGTCGTCCAGCGGCTCGGTCACCGGCCGGGGCTCTGGGTGCTCCCGCTGCGACCGGGTATGCCGCCGGGCCGGACCCCCACCGACCTCACCGAGGAGGCCGGCCGGGTCGCCTCGACCCTCCGGGCCGTCCGCGCGGCAGGTCTGCTGGACGCCTGGGGCGCGATGTCGGCGTCGGTCCCCCAGGAGCACGCGGTGGTGGGGCAGGCCGAGCTGCCGCTCACGGACCGCGGCGGGGACTGGGAGTGGATGTGGACGACGACCGCTCCCCCGCCACGACCCGGGGAGGAGCGGCTCGTCCTGCTCGACGACCAGGACGACGCCGAGGAGCTCACCGCCTTCGCCCGGGAGCACAACCCCCGCGTGTGGACCCGGATCGGGGAGGGCGAGGTCGTCCGGTGGGTGGGGGTCCGGGACCGCCGCGGCGAGCTGGTCGCGGTCGGCGGCGCCGAGCTGGAGGGCTCGGGCGTCCCCCACCTCGCGGGCATCCTCACGGCGGTGCCGGCCCGTGGGCAGGGCTGGGGCGAGACGGTCTCCAGCGCCCTGACGCGCTGGTCGGTGGCCCGCCACGGCGTCTGCACCCTCGGCATGTTCTCCGACAACGACGTCGCCCGGCGCCTCTACCACCGCCTCGGCTACCGGACGGCCAGGCGCTGGCACTCCCGGCACCTGGCCGACCGCTGACCGCGCACAGGTCGGGTGGGGGGCTGCGCTCAGCCCTCCCGGGGGTTCACCTCCTCGGCGCCCTGCGGTGCGGGCGCCGGCGCCTGGGGTCGGGCGTCGATCCCGGCCTCCTTGCGCTGCTGGGAGGTGATCGGCGCCGGTGCCTCGGTGAGGGGGTCCAGGCCGCCGCCGGTCTTGGGGAAGGCGATGACGTCGCGGATCGAGTCGGTGCCGGCCAGCAGCGCCACGATCCGGTCCCAGCCGAAGGCGATCCCGCCGTGCGGGGGCGCGCCGTACTTGAACGCCTCGAGGAGGAAGCCGAACTTCTCCTGCGCCTGATCCTCGTCCAGGCCCATGATCGCGAAGACCCGCTCCTGCACGTCGCGGCGGTGGATACGGATCGACCCGCCCCCGATCTCGTTGCCGTTGCACACCAGGTCGTAGGCGTAGGCGAGGGCGGCACCGGGGTCGGACTCCAGGGAGTCGAGGAACTGCTCCTGCGGGGAGGTGAAGGCGTGGTGCACCGCGGTCCACGCTCCGGCGCCCACCGCGACGTCGCCGGCCGCGACGGCCTCACCGGCGGGCTCGAAGAGCGGCGCGTCGACGACCCACAGGAAGCTCCAGGCCGACTCGTCGATCAGCCCGACGCGCCGGCCGATCTCCAGCCGGGCGGCACCGAGGAGCGCTCGTGAGGCCTTGACCGGGCCGGCGGCGAAGAAGATCGCGTCGCCCGGCGCCGCACCCACGTGCGCCGCGAGACCGGCCTTCTCCTGCTCGGAGATGTTCTTGGCGACCGGGCCGCCGAGCTCGCCGTCCTCACCGACGGTGACGTAGGCCAGGCCCTTGGCGCCGCGCTGCTTGGCCCACTCCTGCCAGGCGTCGAACTGGCGGCGCGGCTGGCTGCCGCCACCGGGCATGACGACCGCGCCGACGTACTCCGCCTGGAAGACCCGGAAGGGCGTGCCGGCGAAGAAGTCGGTGCAGTCGGTGAGCTCGAGGTCGAAGCGCAGGTCGGGCTTGTCCGTGCCGTAGCGGGCCATCGCCTCGGCGTAGGTCATCCGCGGGAAGGGGGTGGTCAGCTCGACCCCCCTGACCGCCCAGACCGCCCGCGCGACCGCCTCGCCGAGCTCGATGACGTCGTCCTGCTCGACGAAGCTCATCTCGATGTCGAGCTGGGTGAACTCGGGCTGCCGGTCGGCCCGGAAGTCCTCGTCGCGGTAGCAGCGGGCGATCTGGTAGTAGCGCTCCATACCGGAGACCATGAGCAGCTGCTTGAACAGCTGCGGGCTCTGCGGGAGGGCGTACCAGCTGCCCGGCTGCAGCCGGGCCGGCACGAGGAAGTCGCGCGCCCCCTCCGGGGTCGAGCGGGTCAGGGTCGGGGTCTCGATCTCGACGAAGTCGCGCTCCGCGAGCACGGCGCGGGCCGCGGCGTTGACCTTGGAGCGCAGCCGCAGGTTCTGCCCCGCCGAGCTGGCGCCCGGGCGGCGCAGGTCCAGGTAGCGGTGCCGCAGCCGGGCCTCCTCGCCCACGCTGACCCGCTCGTCGATCTGGAAGGGCAGCGGGGCGGACTCGCTGAGCACCTCGATGCCGGTGGCGATGACGTCCACGGCACCGGTCTGCAGGTCGGGGTTGACGTCCTTGTCCGCGCGGGCGGTCACGGTGCCCACGACCTTGACGCAGTACTCGTTGCGCAGGTCGTGCGCGGTGCCGGTCAGCACCTCGTCGCGGGCGACGACCTGGACCACGCCGCTGGCGTCGCGCAGGTCGAGGAAGGCGACACCGCCGTGGTCGCGGCGGCGCGCGATCCAGCCGGTCAGGGTCACGGTGGTGCCCACGTGCTCCGGGCGCAGGGTCCCGGCCTCATGGGTGCGAAGCATGGTTGTCTCCTCTCGGTCGTGACACGTCGAGGATCCACGGTGGATCCCCGACGCAGCCCTGACAGGTGTGGGCGGGGGCCAGGTCGCGGTGCCACCACACCTTCGCCGAGGATCTCGGCCTCTCGTCGGTCCACCGGACGCGCGGTGCACGGGTGCGGCGGCCGGTCCCCTCCGGGACCGCGCGCCGCGGGCGGGTCGTCACTCCGCCCCGGGCACGAGGGCAGTCTATTCGCTCGCGCGGCGGCGCTGGACGCTACGGTTCACCCATGACCTCCGCCGTCGCGCCCCGCGTGAGCACCGTCGCTCCCGCCCGGCCCCGGCTGGCCCTCGTGGCCGCCGCCGTCCTGATCCTGCTCTGGACCGTCCACACCGTCGCCTCCTGGGCGGGAGGTTACGAGCGGGTCCCCTGGGCGACGCTGGAGCACGAGCAGGGCCGGATGACCGCGGTCACGCTTGCCGCTGCCCACCCCTCTCCGCCCGGCCCCTGGTGGACGGCCGGTGAGCCGGACCCGGTCGTGTCGGGAGCCACCGAGGGCCAGCCGGTCGTCGTCGTCTACACGGTGGCCGACGGGCAGCGGGTCCGGGTCGCCGACCCGGCCTACGGTGCCTACGGCCCGCCCAGCCTCACCCGGGGCGCCAGCTCCCTGGACCCCGGCACCGACCTGGAGTCGATCGGCCGCGGTCTGCCGGAGGTGGGCGGACCGGGAGCCCCGATCGCGTGGTGGGTCAGCGCGGTCACCGGAGGGGTCCTGGCGCTGGGGACCCTGCTGCTCGTCGTCTCCGGTCCCCGGCCCGTCCACGGCAACCGCTGGTTCTGGTTCTGGATCCTCCAGGCCCCCGCGGGTCTGGGTGTGCTGGCCTACGCCGTCTACGAGCTGGGCGGGAGGGGCCGACGCCGGGCGCTGGCCGCTCCGGAGCGACGGGAGGGGGGCGGGTGGGGCTTCGTCCGTCTCATCAGCGCGTATGTCGTGCTGTCCGTCGTCGGCGGGCTGCTGGCGATGCTGCTGGGGGTGAGCGTCACCCCGCTGTGAGCTGTCCTCCCGGGGCCGCCGCGCGACGGGCGGCCAGGGACAGGACACCGATGAGCAGCGGGCCGTTACGCACCTGACCGGCCAGCACAGCGGCCACGGCGTCGGACAGATCGACCCAGGCGGTCGGCATACCCGCCTCCTCGTGCGCGCGGGCGTGGCGCTCGTGCTCGGGGACGTCGGACAGGTCGGTGGCGACGAACACGGTGATGACCTCGCCGAGGCTGCCCGGCGACGGCGTGAACGTCAGCAGCTGCTCCCAGGTCGAGGCCACCAGGTCGGCCTCCTCGGCCAGCTCACGGGCGGCGGTGACCACCGGCGCCTCCCCCGGCATGTCGCACAGCCCGGCGGGCAGCTCCCAGTCCTCGGCACCGACGGGGTGGCGGTACTGCCGCACCACGAGGATCTCGGCCTCGCCCCGGTCCTCGCGCACGGCCAGGACCGCCACGGCCCCGGTGTGCTCGACCCAGTCCCGCGCCACCACGCCGCCCTCCCCCAGGTCGACGCGGTCCCGACGCACGTCCCAGACGGCACCGTCGTAGACCACCTCGCTGCGCAGCACGGGGCGACGACCCGGCTCGTCGCGCAGCTCGGCTCGGCTCATCCGCGGGGCGTCCAGGCTCATGACCCCACGGTATGGGGTGCCCGTCACCCGCTCCCGCCGGACTACTCCGGGAGCTCGTGCTGGTGGTGGCGTGCCTCCACCTCGACGAGCCGCTGGCTGCGCTGCACGTCGAGGGCGGCCCGCACGAGCCCGGCGAACAACGGGTGCGCGTGGTCGGGGCGGGACTTGAACTCCGGGTGCGCCTGCGTGGCGACGTAGTAGGGGTGCACGTCGCGCGGGAGCTCGACGAACTCCACGAGGTCCCCCTCGGGCCATGTCCCGGAGACGACCAGGCCCGCGTCGGTGAGACGGTCCCGGTAGGCGTTGTTCACCTCGTAGCGGTGCCGATGACGCTCGGTGACCTCGGTCTCGCCGTAGGCCTCCGCCACCACGGAGCCGGGGAGCAGGGTCGCGGGGTAGGACCCGAGGCGCATGGTGCCGCCCAGGTCCCCGGCTCCCTCCACGATGGCCTCCTGCTCCTTCATCGTGGCGATGACGGGGTCGGGGGTCCGCGGGTCGAACTCGGTCGAGCTGGCCCCCGGGATCCCGGCGACGTTGCGGGCGTGCTCGATGACCATGGCCTGCAGACCCAGGCAGATGCCCAGGGTCGGCACCTGCCGCTCCCGGGCCCAGCGCAGGGCCCCGATCTTGCCCTCGATCCCCCGCACGCCGAAGCCGCCCGGCACGAGCACGGCGTCCACGCCGCCCAGGGCCCGGGTGGCGCCCACCTCGGTCTGGCACTCGTCGGAAGGGACCCATCGGATGTCCACCCTGGCGTCGTGCCGGAAGCCGCCGGCGCGCAGGGCCTCGGTGACCGACAGGTAGGCGTCGGGCAGGTCGACGTACTTGCCCACGAGGGCGATCTCGACGCGGTGCTCCGGCTCGTGGACCCGCTCGAGCAGGGCGTCCCACGCGGACCAGTCGACGTCCTTGAAGACCATCCCCAGGTGCCGGACGACGTAGGCGTCGAGCATCTCCCGGTGCAGGATCTTGGGGATGTCGTAGATGGACGGCGCGTCCACGCAGGCGGCGACCGCCTGCTGGTCGACGTCGCACATCATCGAGATCTTGCGCTTGATGCCCTCCGGGATCTCGCGGTCGGCGCGCAGGACGAGGGCGTCGGGGGTGATGCCTGCCTGCCGCAGGGCTGCGACGGAGTGCTGCGTCGGCTTGGTCTTCAGCTCGCCGCTGGGAGCGAGGTAGGGCACCAGCGAGACGTGAACGAAGAAGCTGTTGGCACGGCCGATCGCGTGCCGGACCTGGCGGGCCGCCTCGAGGAAGGGCAGGCTCTCGATGTCGCCGACGGTGCCGCCCACCTCGGTGATGATGATGTCCGGGCGCTCCCCGTCGGGCAGGTCCGCGTCGGCGCGCATCCGGGCGATGATCTCGTTGGTGATGTGGGGGATGACCTGGACCGTGTCGCCGAGATACTCCCCGCGGCGCTCCTTGGCGATCACGTCGTTGTAGACCTGGCCGGTGGTGACGTTGGCGCGGCCGGTGAGGTTGCGGTCCAGGAACCGCTCGTAGTGGCCGATGTCGAGGTCGCACTCCGCCCCGTCGTCGGTGACGAAGACCTCGCCGTGCTGGAACGGGTTCATCGTGCCCGGGTCCACGTTGATGTACGGGTCCAGCTTCTGCATCGTCACCCGCAGGCCGCGCGACCTGAGCAGGAACCCCAGGCTGGAGGCCGTCAGGCCCTTCCCGAGCGAGGAGGCGACGCCTCCGGTCACAAAGATGTGCTTCGTCGTCTCCGCCACGGGCTTTGATCCTACGCCACGGCCGGGCCGGGCCTCGGGGCGGGTGGGGTATGCCGCCGCTCAGCGGCCGGGGCGGAGGCACCGGTAGGCCTCCAGCGCGGCTGCGACGGCCTCCTCGACGGTCGGCAGCTCGGCGGCGCGCGCCAGGGAGCGGGTGCGGAGGTCCTCCGCGAGGCCGGGCTCCTGGAGCACCCGTCGCACGGCGCCCGCGAGCGCCTCGGCCACACGGCCCTCGCCGGGGACCAGCAGCCCGGCCCCGCCGAGGACGAGACCGGTCCCACCGACGTCCGTCGCGACCACGGGGGTCCCGGCGGCCAGCGCCTCCTGGAGGAACAGGGGTTGTCCCTCCCACACCGCGGCGGACACGGCCACGTCGGCCCCGGCCAGCAGGGTGGGCACGTCGTCCCGCTGGCCGAGCAGACGCACGTCACCCGGGCCCTGACCGGCCAGGCGCTCCAGCTCGGCCCGTTCGGGGCCGTCGCCGGCCAGGACGAGGACGGGGGGCGGGTGCCGGTCGACCGTCGCCAGGAGCCGGTGGTAGGCCTCCAGGACCAGGCCCGTGCGCTTCTGCGCGCCGAGCCGACCGGCCGAGACGATCACCGGTGGGCCCCCCTCCGTCGGGAGCCCCAGCTCGGTGCGCACCGCCCACCTGGCGGCCCGTCGCTCCTCCGGCCCCGACACGGGGGTGTCGTCGGCCGGGACCACCGCCAGCCCGACGGCCGCGGCACCGCGGCGCCGCGCGCGCGCCACGAGGTCGGGCGAGACGCCGAGGACGAGGTCGCCGCGGCGGCACACGACCTCCTCCAGCACGCGGTAGACGACCCCGGCCCGGCCGGCTGGCGGGGCGTTGTGCGTGGTCACCACCAGGGGCGTGCTGGACCTCCGTCGGGCCAGGGCGGCGTAGGCGCCGGCGCGCACCCCGTGGGCGTGGACGACGTCGGCGCGGCCCACGAGCGCGGCGAGCCGACCGGTCTGGCGAGGGCCGGGGAGGGGCAGCCGCCCCGCGCCGATCTCCACCGTCTCGACGTGGACGCCGTGCTCGGCGAGACGGAACTGCTCGGCCACGGCCGTCGGGCAGGCGACGACGACCGCGTGACCCTGCCGGGCGAGTCCGCGTGCGAGCTGGCGCACGTGCCGTCCGACCCCGCCGGCGACCACCGCGGTGACGAGCAGGATGTTCACGCCAGACCCCTTCGTCTCAGGACCGGGTCCCCCGGCTGCGGGCGATTCTCGCACGGACGACCCGCCAGGCCTCCGGCGCCAGCGTCGCCGTCACCGCCCCGACCAGCACCGGTGCGGCGAGGGTGGTCAGGGCCCCCCACCCCAGCGCGGAGACCCAGCCGTCGGGGGCCGGCAGGGCCAGTCGCAGCAGGACCACGAGGGTGGCTCCTGCCAGGGCGGCGGCGGCCGCCCTGCCGAGACCGCGTAGGGAGTCCTGGCCCCAGGCCGCGCGGGTGAGGAGCAGGAGCACGGCCGCGGCCAGGGTCATGCCCGTCGAGGAGGACGCGGCCAGGAGCGCGAGCACACCGGTGATCCCTGCCTGGCCCGCCGCCCAGGGGGCGAGCACGAGCGCGAGCAGCCCGGCGACGGCCCAGCCCAGGACCGTGCCGGCGGCGGCGTCCCAGGCCCGGTTCGCGGCATACAGGGCCCGGGTGAGAACGGCGATCACGGCCATGCCGAGCAGGCCGGGGGCCAGCAGCGCCAGGGTCGTCGGCAGGGCCTCCAGGCTCTCCCGCCCGGGCCCGTCGGCCCCGGCGTCGAGGGCGAGGAAGACCTGCCCGACGTCGTGCCGGGTGGCGGCCAGCACGGCCGCACCCGTCGCCGCGGCGACCACCGCAGCCGTCAGGGTCCGGCGCAGGGTCCGACGGGCCTGGTCGGGGGCGTCGGTCAGCCTCGGGAAGGCGGCCGTGGCCAGCGGCACCACCAGGACGGCGAAGGGAAGCAGGTAGACGGTCTGTGCGTAGTTCCACACCGTGATACCCGCCACCCCGGTGCGGCCGGTGAGCAGGAGCACGACCACCACGAAGACCTGCTGGGCCCCGACGGCGAGCACGCCGGCGCCGGCCAGGGCCCCCGCCGTCCGCCCGGAGCCGGCGGGGAAGCGCAGCGTCGGACGCCACCGCACCCCGAGCCGGGCCGCCGGCAGCAGCAGGGGCAGGCTCAGCACCGCCACACCGAGCGTGGTGCCCCCGGCGAGCAGGACCAGGGCGGAGCGGGGCAGCTCGGCCAGCGGCTGGTCGGGGTCGTGCAGCACCCCGAAGGTGAGGTAGACACCGATGACGACCAGGCTCGACAGCAGCGGGGCCAGGGCGGCCGCGAGGAAGCGGCGGTGCGCCTGCAGCACCCCGGTGAGCATGATGCCGACGCCGTAGAGCACGACCTGCGGGGCGAAGAGCAGCAGCATGAACCGGCCGAGGTCGACGGCCGCGCGGGGCTCGCAGCCCCGCTCGAGGTCCCCCCCACCCAGGAGCAGGGCCGCCACGGGGCCGGCCGTCAGCGCGACCAGCAGCGCCAGCGGCAGCAGCACGAGCAGGGTCCACCCCAGCAGGGCCGAGGCGGTGCGGTCGGCCGTCTCCTCATCCCCCCGCTGCAGGTGCCGAGCGACGAGCGGCACCGCGACGGCCGCCAGGGCACCGCCCGCCGCGACCTCGAAGAGGACGTTCGGCACCTGGTTGACGGTGGCGTAGACCTGACCCACGCACGTGGCCCCCACCGCGTGGGAGAACGCCGCCCAGCGGGCCAGCCCGACCGCTCGGGCCAGGATCGTGACGACGGCGATGAGTCCGGCCGCCGCCACCAGCCCCTGCCCTCCGAGGCGGGCGCTGGGCGTCGCCGTCACGCCCGGCCCCACCGGTCCACCGCACGCAGCACCGGTGTCCTGTCGATGACGGCGCTGAAGCTCACCCTCTCGCTCGCCAGCACGAGCCCGGTGACCACGCCCAGGGCCATCCACCGGCCACGGTCCGGCAGCAGCTGGGCCGCGGCCAGCCCGACCGCCGCCCCCAGCGGGTTGGCCCCCGTGTCACCGAGCATGGAGCGCCCCCGGAGGTCGTCGGGCAGAACGACCAGACCGGCACCCACGACCGCGGCGGCGGCCGGCCGGCCGGCCGCCGCGAGCGGCAGTCCGCAGGCCAGGAAGACCTTGAGCGCCCGCCCGGGGCGCAGGTCGAAGAGGTTCGCCAGGTTGGCGGCACCCGCCACCAGACCGGCCCCGGCCAGGGTGTGGGCACCGAGGCCACGACCGCTCCTCCGGTCGGACCACGCGACCGAGACCGCCCCCGCCTCGACGAGGGCGAGGATCTTGACGACGCCGCTGGTCAGCTCGCCGTTCCGCAGGAGGCGCAGGTGCCCCCGCAGGCCCTTGACGTCGGTGCGGCCGTCCACGTCGTCCAGGGCACCGGCGACGGCGCTCTCCCCCACCGCCCAGGCCGCGGCGGGGTCGACCAGCAGGAGCGGGGCGACGGCGCCGACGGCCAGGCTCAGTCCCTCAGTGAGGGTCACGGGGTCACCGGCGTGGTTGGTCCTCTCCCAGCGCTCCGACCCACCGGGGAGCCACCCACGCCGGGAGGCGACCCGCACGCCCAGGGCCGCGGAGGCGGCAGCCGCGGCCACGGCGAGCGGGTGCGTCACGGGGTCGCCGTGGCGGTCGCGTCGTCCGGGGCGGAGGTCGGGGCGGGGACGGGCTGGGGGTCCTCCTCGACGGCCTCGGTCCCCGGAGCGTCCTCGGGCTCGGGGACGGGGCCGGTGATCTCGGCCTGGTCCGGGTCAGGACCGGGAGGGGTGATGATCCGCACCGGCGCGGGTGCCGGGACCGCGGCGTCCACCGACCCGCCCTCGCCGTAGCTCCCGCTGCGACCCTCCAGCTCCCACGCGAGCGCCAGGACGGCGGAGAGCTGCCCGGCGGCGCTCTCCAGGTTGTCGACCGTGGAGGTCTCCTCCCTCAGGTCGCGCCGGTCGCGGACCACGCCCACCAGCGGGCTCACCCCGCCGCCCGGGGAGAGGGCCCGCGACTCGGCACCGGACCCGGCCACGACGGCCGCCGCGCCACCCTCGGCCAGCCGCTCGACCAGCGAGGAGCGCTCCTGGAGCGCGGCGACCGAGGCACGGGTGGGCTGGTCGTCCTCGTCCGTCGCCAGCTCCCCGTCCAGCACGAGCAGGGCGTCGGGTGGTCGTCGGTCGAGCACCGAGCCCTGGGCCTCACCCCGCCAGTCGAGATCGACATACCCCTCCAGCTCGAGCCGCTCCAGGGTGGCGAGCCAGGCCCCCGTCTGCCCGACGGCGTCGGCCCCGAGGAGCGCGGCGGCGAGCACAGGGGCCAGACCGGGCTGCACCTCCTCCGGTGCGGCCTCGTCGCCCGGCGCGGACCTGTCCTCGATGTCGAGCCCGCTGCGGAGCTCGCGGGCCAGGGCCCCACGCCCCTCCGGGGCCTCCAGCGCCTCCAGGTCGCTGGACACCTCGAGCGCGAGCACCACCTCTCCCCCCGCGGCCTCCACGCCGTCCTGGACCCGGGCGACGTGGTTGCGGTCAGCCTCGGGGAGCACCACCACGGCGACGCGCGCCCCGCTCAGGGTGCCGGCCACCACCCGGTCGGCGACCGACCCCAGGGCGGCGTCCTTGTCACCGGCCAGGGCCTGCGCGGCGCCCAGCTCGGTGCGCAGGTCGGAGCGCTCGGCGCGCAGCTGCTCCACCTCCCCCTCGAGGGTGTCGGAGATGCCCTCCCGGAGCGGCCCGGCACCCAGCACGATTCCCACCGCGAGGGCGATGAAGACCGCGACCAGGGACACGACGTGGTAACGGAAGTCGATCACGGCTCAGAACAGCCCCTCGATCCAGGCCCAGGCATCGTCCCATCGTACGGCCACGACGCCGAAGAGGGCCCGACCTCCCGGGGTCGCGCCCAGCGCGGCGAGGACGGCGAACAGGCCCGCCAGCGCGAGCCACACCACGGACCAGGTCGAGATCCTGGACCGGTAGAGCAGGCTGACGCCCTTGGCGTCCACGAGCTTGCTCCCGACCCGCAGCCGCGTGAGGAAGGTGCTGGCCATCCCCTGACGTCCCTTGTCGAGGAACTCCACCAGCGTGTCGTGGGTGCCGACGGCGACGATGAGCTCGGCCCCCAGCTCGTCCGCGACCAGCATCGCGATGTCCTCGCTCGTCCCGGGGGCGGGCAGGACGACGGCGTCCTGGATGCCCAGCTCCTGCACCCGGTCGAGTCCCGGGGCCCGTCCGTCACGGTAGGCGTGCACGACCAGCTCGGCGCCGCTGCGCAACGCCGCGTCGGAGACGGAGTCCATGTCACCCACGATGAGGTCGGGCCGGTAGCCGAGCTCCAGCAGGGCGTCCGCGCCACCGTCCACCCCGATGAGCACCGGCCGGGCCTCCCGCAGGAACGGCCGCAGGGTCTGCAGGTCCTCCTTGTAGTGGTAGCCCCGCACCACGACGAGGGCGTAGCGGCCGGCGAACGAGGTCCGCAGCTCCGGGACCCCGATCCCGTCGAGCAGGAGGGCCCGTTCCTGCCGGAGGTAATCCATGGTGTTGTGCGAGAACGCCTCGATCTGGGAGGACAGGTTGGACCGTGCCGCGTCGTGCTGGGCGGCGACGAGGTCCGGCGTCAGACGCGTCCCGCTCGTCACCAGACGCCCGTCGACCCACAGCTCGCTGCCGGTGACCGTCCCGGTCGAGCCCTCCACCAGCTCCATCACCTCGGCCCCGACCCGGTCCAGCACCGGGATGCCCGCGTCCACGAGGATCTGGGGACCCATGTTGGGGTAGGCCCCGCTCGTGGACGGGGCGGCGTTGACCACCGCGGCCGGCTGGCAGGCCGCAAGCGCGTGCGCGCTGACCTGGTCGAGGTCCTCGTGGTCGATGACGGCGATCTCACCGGGCCGCAGTCGGCCGGTGAGCTTCTTGGTGCGGGGGTCCACCCGCACCCTGCCGGTGACCGGGGCGGCCAGGTCCGGCTGGCGGTCCCGGCGACGAGGTGGGCTCACGGCCCGCTCCCCGTGGTGCGACGGGCCAGCAGCTCACGCGCGTGCTCCCGGGCGGCGTCGGACTCGGCGACGCCACCCAGCATCCGGGCCAGCTCGGCCTCCCGCTCGGAGCCCTCGACCGCCACCACGCCGCTGCGCGTCACCTGGCCGTCGGTGCTCTTGCGGACGACCAGGTGCCGGTCGGCGTGAGCGGCCACCTGGCCGAGGTGGGTGACCACCACGACCTGGCTGTGCCGGGCCAGGCGCGCCAGCCGGGCACCCAGGTCCAGCGCCGCCGCGCCACCGACCCCGGCATCGACCTCGTCGAAGACGTAGGTGGGGACCGAACCGGTCCCCGCACCGCAGACCAGCTCCAGCGCCAGCATCACCCGGGACAGCTCTCCCCCCGACGCCGCGCGGGTGACCGACCGCGCGGGCGCACCGGGGTTGGCGGCCAGCCGGATCTCGACCAGGTCGAGGCCGTGGCTCGCGGGCCGGGCCAGCCGCCCGCCCTCCAGGGGGACGGTGCCGCTCGTCGCCTCGACGCCGGGCTCCTCGTCCGGCGCCAAGCGCGGGGAGACGTCCACGGTCACGGTGGCCGAGCCCATGGCCAGGTGGGCCAGCTCCTCGCTGACCCTCGCACCGACCCGCTGACCCACCCGGGACCGCGCGGCGGTGAGGGCGGCACCGGCGCGCCCGACCGCACGGCGCAGCTCCGCGACCTCGGTGCGCAGATCCTCCAGCTGCTCGTCGGACAGGTCGATGCCGGCGAGCTCCCCCGCCGCCTCCTCGGCGAAGTGCAGGACGTCCGCGGTCCCGGGGCCGTACCGCCGCAGCAGCCCGCCCAGCGCCGCGCGACGCGTCTGGACCGTCTCGAGCCGCGCCGGGTCGACCTCGACCCCACCGGCGTAGGACGCCAGGTCGGAGGCCAGGTCGGAGGTGAGGTAGGCGAGCTCCTCCGTCCGGGTCCGCAGCCCGGCCAGCTCCGGGTCGTGCTCGGCGGCAGGCCCGAGGCCGGCCATCGCGGCGGCGAGCAGTCCGCTGACGGACGGCTGGTCGTCCAGGTCGTCCCCGGCGAGGGCGTCGTGCGCCGTCTGGGCACCGGCCCGCAGCTCCTCGGCGTGGGACAGCCGCACCGCCTCGGCTCTCAGCTCGTCCTCCTCCCCCTCGACGGGGGCGACCGCCTCGATCTCCTCCAGCGCGGTCCGCAGCGCGGCGACCCTCACCGACCGCTCGGCGGAGGACCGGGTCAGGCCCTCCAACCGCTCCCGGGCGCCCTGCCACCGCGCCCACACCTGCTGGTAGGCGGCCAGGGCGTCGGCCACCTCCTCGCCCCCGGCGGCGTCGAGCAGGACGCGGTGCTGCTCGGCGTCCCGCAACCGCCACTGGTCGGCCTGACCGTGGACCGCCACGAGGTGCCTGCCGACGTCGGTCAGCACCGAGACAGGGGCGCTGCGTCCTCCGACGGACGCCCTCGACCGCCCCTCGGCGGCGACGGTGCGGACCAGGATGAGACCGTCGTCGACATCACCTCCGGCCTCGGCGACGCGCAGGGAGGCCGGGTGGTCGGCGGGGACGTCCACCTCGCCCTCCACCACCGCGCGCCCCGAGCCGGCGCGGACCAGCCCGGCGTCGGCACGGTCACCCAGCAGCAGGCCCAGCCCGCTGACGACCATGGTCTTCCCGGCCCCCGTCTCCCCGGTGATGACGTTCAGGCCGTCGCTCAGGTCCAGCTCGGCGTCGTCGATGACTCCGAGCCCCTGGATCCGGATGCGTCGCAGGGTCACGCGCCGGCCACCGCCGGCCGGGTGGCGGCCGGGCCACGCCAGCCGGTGACCGGCAGGGCGAACTTGTGGACGAGCCGGTCGGTGAACGGGTCGTCGCTCAGCCGAGCGATGAGGACGGGGGTGTCGGACCGGCGCACCTCCACCCGGGCACCGGGCGGCAGCTCGATGGTGCGCCGTCCGTCGCACCACATCACGCCGGTGACGTGGGAGTGCGGGACCACCTCGACGGCCAGGTGCGTGTCGGGCCCCAGCACCACGGGCCGCGCGAAGAGCGCGTGCGCGGAGATGGGGACGAGGAGCAGGGCTTCGACGTCCGGCCACACGACCGGGCCCCCGCCGGAGAAGGCGTAGGCGGTCGAGCCGGTGGGGGTGGAGATGACGACCCCGTCGCAGCCCCAGGTGGACAGCGGCCGACCGTCGACCTCCACCGCCAGCTCGAGCATGCGCTCGCGCGCCGACTTCTCGACGCTGGCCTCGTTGAGGGCCCAGTTGGACCCCACGACCCGCCCCTCGTTGAGCACGTCGACCTCAAGGGTCATCCGACGCTCGACCCGGTAGTCCCCCCGGACGATCCGCGCGACGATGTGGTCCACGTCGTCCCGCTCCGCCTCGGCGAGGAACCCCACGCGACCCAGGTTGACGCCCAGCAGGGGGATCCCGGCCGGGCGGGCGACCTCGGCCCCGCGCAGGATGGTCCCGTCACCGCCGAAGACCACGACCAGCTCGCACCCGCTGGCGTCCACGTGGGCCGGGATCGGGCTCTTCACGGTGGTGGAGGACGTCCCCGCCCCCGGGGAGGTGTCCTGGCCGGCGAGCATCCTGGTGGGCTCGGCCTCCGGCACGATCTCCACCCCGACGCCGTGGGCGGCCAGCCGCTCCCCCAGGGTCTGCGCGAGCTCCACCGCCTCGGGGCGCGTCGGGTGGGTGACGAGCATCACTCGACGGCTCATGGCTCCTCCTGTCCTCGCAGCTCCCGGCGACGGGCCGCAAGCTCGTCGGGTGGCCGGCCACAGTCCATCATGCCGTCCGGACAGACCCGCAACCACCAGAGGTACTCGATGTTGCCGCTGCTGCCGGTGACCGGGGACCGCTCCAGGTCGACCGGGGTCAGCCCCGCAGCCCGGGCCTCCGCGTCCAGCCGCTCCAGCACCTCGGCACGTCCCGTCCGCGACCGCACGACCCCGCCCGCCCGAGGGAGCCTCGCCCCACCTCGAACTGCGGCTTGACCAGCACCACGACGTGCCCGCCGACCGCCGTGAGCGCGGCGAGAGCGGGCAGGACGAGGAGAGGGAGATGAAGGACAGGTCGGCCACCACCACGTCGAAGGGTCCGCCGAGGTCCCCCGGCACCACGTCCCGGACCGACGTCCGAGACAGGTCGGTCACCCGAGGGTCCTCACGGAGCCGGGTATGCAGCTGGTCCCGGCCGACGTCCAACGCCACGACGTGGTCGGCGCCGTGCTCCAGGAGCACCTGCGTGAACCCGCCCGTCGACGCCCCCACGTCCAGGCACCGGGCCCCTGCCACCGTGAGCCCCGCGCGGCCCCATACCTCGAGGGCGTGCTCCAGCTTGAGCGCACCCCGGCCGACCCAGCCCCGCAGGATCCAGGCTGCGGCGCCGGGGTCGTCCGCGCCCGGTGACCCCTCCGCGGGGACGAGCGCGACGTCGTCGTCGTGGCCGACCGGCAGGGACGGCTTGAGGACCACGACCCCGTCGACCGTGACCAGGCCCGAGCGGATCAGCTGCTGAGCCTGGCTGCGGCTGGGGGCCAGGCCGCGAGCCACCACCTCGTGGTCCAGTCGTCGATCGCTCACCGAGGACCCGGGCGCGCCTGGCCCGGTGGCGCGGGCGGCGCCGGGGAGGTCAACCGCGCCTGGAGCAGCCGGTGGGCCTCGGTGACCAGGCCCACCTGGTCCTCCGGGGCCGACGCGAGGCCGTCGTCCAGGTCCTCCAGGACGCGGTCGACCGCCGGGTCCCCGGTCGACGGACGCGGTGGTGCCTGCCCGTCGCTCACGAGTCCCCCCACAGGAAGCCGAGCTCCGGGATGGTCCCCACCACGTGGTCGGGTCGCAGCTCCTCCGGGGCGGCGTCCGCGTCCTCGCGCGAGGCCACACCGGTCAGGACGAGAGCCGTGCGCAACCCGGCCGCCCGCGCTCCCCCGATGTCCGTCTCCAGCCGGTCCCCGATCATCAGGCACCGCCCGGGGGCGAGCCCCAGCCGCTGGAGCGCCACGTCGTAGGCCGCACGGTGTGGCTTGCCCACGACCTCCGGGGTCGCCCCGGTCGCGTGGGCGACGGCCGCCACCAGGGCGCCGTTCCCCGGGGCGAGTCCCCGTTGCGTGGGCAGGGTCGCGTCGTCGTTCGTGGCGATCCAGGCCGCGCCCGCCCCGATGGCGTAGGCCGCCTCGGCGAGATCCAGGGCCGTCACCTCCGCGCCGTATCCCTGGACGACCGTGTCCACGGTCAGCGGCGCCCCGCCCTCGGCCGCCGCCCGCGTCCGCTCCGGGAGAACGGCCGGCAGGCCGACCGCCTCGAGGGCGAGCGCCACGCCGGGGCCGCCGACGGCCAGGACGACCCCGGGGTCACCCGCGCGGTCCCCGGCGTCCAGCTCCACTTTCCGCGTGGCCAGCACGGACGCAGCGACCTGGGAGGCTCCCAGGACGTCGGCGGCGGACGTGGGCAGACCCAGGTCGCTGAGGTGGTCGGCCACAGCCTGCGGCGGCCGGCTGGCGTTGTTGGTCATGTAGAGGACTCGGACACCGGCGCGACGAGCGGCGGTCAGACCCTCGACCGCACCCGGGCACGCCTCGGACCCCCGGTAGACCACGCCGTCCAGGTCGCAGAGGAGACCCTCGATCGTCATCGACCCGCTCCTTCCTCCGGCTCCGAGGAGCGGGAGGGACGACCGTCGCGGTCGCCGTCGTGCGGGGCGGGCGGGGCCGGAGCGTCGACCTCGTCGTCCTCGTCGTCACCCAAGTCCAGGATGAGTGGCTCCGCCTCCCCGCCCAACAGCTCGGCGGCGTCGGTCTCACCATGGGTGTCGGCCTCGGCGGCACGCTGGAACCAGGCACGGGCCTCGGCCGACTGCCCGTCACCCTCCAGAGCGGCCGCGTAGGCGTAGCGCAGGCGGGCCAACCAGGGGTCGGAGTCCCTGGTCCGCGCCAGCAGGTCCCGCAGGTGCAGCACCGCGGCCGCGGTCTGACCCATGTCCGCCCGGGCGCCGGCCACCACGATCCCCAGCTCGACCTGCTCATCCGCGCCCAGCGTCCTGGCCTCGGGCGAGGCCGCCAGCTCCAGAGCCCGCTCCGGGCGACCGAGACCCCGCTCGGCGTCCGCCATGAGGGGGATGAGGTGGTGCGTCCCGGACAGCCGGCGCGCCGTCCGGAACTCCGCCAGGGCCTTGGCCCACTCCCCGCGCCGGTAGTGCACGACCCCGAGGGTCTCGCGCACGCCGGCCACCCGGCCCGCCCGTCGCGAGGCGGCCTCGGCGTGGGCCAGGGCCAGGTCGAAGTCCTCCGCGTCCAGGGCCCGACCGACCATGACCAGATGCCCACCCACGCCCTCGGCGTTCTCCTTGCTCAGGGTGCGCAGCTCCTGACGCAGGCTGCGGTCGATCCCTCCCGCGTCGACGCCTTCAGGGATCTCCGGGTCCCGCGGGCGAGGCTCACGGTAGGGGCGGTCCCTGTAGCGGTCCTGGTCACGGTCACGGTCACGGTCACGGGACACCCCGCCCCGCCGGTCCGACTGCCCGCCGGCTCCCGGACGGTCACCACCGCGTCGGTCGAATGCACCCGCGCCTCCACGACCGTCACCACCGCGGCGGTCGCCAGCTGAGCCTCCCCGCCGGTCGCCTCCCCGCCGGTCCGCAGGACCCGCACCTCCGCGCCGGTCCCCACCGCGCCGGTCGGAGGACGATGCACCCCCGCGCGCCCCGCCGGTGTCCCGGCGGGCCCGGTCGTCCCGTCGACGCGGATCGGATCCCTCGCGCCGCGGACGGTCCTGCCGGCCGTCGCCGGCGCGGTCCTCGCCTCGTCGCTCACCGTCGTCGTTCACAGGGATCCATCCTCTCGGGACTGGTCCTCGACCAGCGGACTGGGCCGTCGCACGACCACGCAGACATGACAGTAGGCCCTGGTCGGCACGAAACGTGCTGACCAGGGCCTACTGTAAAGGTAAGTCCGGCGGTGTCCTACTCTCCCACACCGTTCCCGGTGCAGTACCATCGGCGCTGTCAGGCTTAGCTTCCGGGTTCGGAATGTGACCGGGCGTTTCCCTGACGCTATGACCGCCGTAACACTATCAACCTCTATCAACCGACCAGGGGTTGGTTGTGGGTCGGGAACCGTACAGTGGACGCGCTTTTGCTAACATGGGGGTCCACGGGGGGCGAAGCCCCCGAGGGTTTGTTAAGTTGTCGGCTTATTAGTACCGGTCAGCTCCGCACATTACTGTGCTTCCACATCCGGCCTATCAACCCAGTAGTCTAGCTGGGAGCCTCTCACACCCGAGGGTGCATGGAAACCTCATCTTGAAGTGTGCTTCCCGCTTAGATGCTTTCAGCGGTTATCACGTCCGAACGTAGCTAATCAGCGGTGCCCTTGGCAGGACAACTGACACACCAGAGGTTCGTCCATCCCGGTCCTCTCGTACTAGGGACAGCTCTTCTCAAGTTTCCTCCGCGCGCAGCGGATAGGGACCGAACTGTCTCACGACGTTCTAAACCCAGCTCGCGTACCGCTTTAATGGGCGAACAGCCCAACCCTTGGGACCGACTCCAGCCCCAGGATGCGACGAGCCGACATCGAGGTGCCAAACCATGCCGTCGATATGAGCTCTTGGGCAGGATCAGCCTGTTATCCCCGGGGTACCTTTTATCCGTTGAGCGACGGCGCTTCCACAAGCCACCGTCGGGTCACTAGTCCCGACTTTCGTCTCTGCTCGACATGTCTGTCTCACAGTCAAGCTCCCTTGTGCACTTACACTCGACACCTGATTACCAACCAGGCTGAGGGAACCTTTGGGCGCCTCCGTTACCTTTTAGGAGGCAACCGCCCCAGTTAAACTACCCACCAGGCACTGTCCCTGATCCGGATCACGGACCGAGGTTAGATATCCAGAACGACCAGAGTGGTATTTCAACGATGACTCCACGACCACTGGCGTGGCCGCTTCACAGTCTCCCACCTATCCTACACAAGCCGTACCGAACACCAATACCAAGCTATAGTAAAGGTCCCGGGGTCTTTCCGTCCTGCTGCGCGTAACGAGCATCTTTACTCGTAGTGCAATTTCGCCGAGTTCGTGGTTGAGACAGTGGAGAAGTCGTTACGCCATTCGTGCAGGTCGGAACTTACCCGACAAGGAATTTCGCTACCTTAGGATGGTTATAGTTACCACCGCCGTTTACTGGCGCTTAAGTTCAGAGCTTCGCCGTGAGGCTAACCCGTCCCCTTAACGTTCCAGCACCGGGCAGGCGTCAGTCCGTATACATCGTCTTGCGACTTCGCACGGACCTGTGTTTTTAGTAAACAGTCGCTTCTCCCTGGTCTCTGCGGCCATCAGCGCTAACCCGCAAGGGGTTTCACGCGTCCGGCCCCCCTTCTCCCGAAGTTACGGGGGCATTTTGCCGAGTTCCTTAACCACGATTCACTCGATCGCCTTAGTATTCTCTACCTGACCACCTGAGTCGGTTTGGGGTACGGGCGGCTAGAACCTCGCTAGGAACTTTTCTTGGCAGCATAGGATCACCCTGCTTCCCGCATACGCGGTCACGGTCAAGCCTCGGGCACTGATGGGGCGGATTTACCACTCCCCGGCCCTGCGCTCTTCAACGTGGACAACCATCGCCACGCGGGGCTACCTTCCTGCGTCCTTCCATCGCTTACCTACTACCAGCTCGGGTCACGCGCTCACTCCCGACCGGGAACCCCACCCGAAGGTAGGACTCCGTCTGCCGGAAGCTCGGGCGCTTAGCATCACAAGATTCGGTACTGGGCGGTTCTTCGCCGGTTCCGGAATATCAACCGGATGTCCATCGACTACGCCTGTCGGCCTCGCCTTAGGTCCCGACTTACCCAGGGCAGATTAGCTTGACCCTGGAAACCTTGGTCATTCGGCGGAAGAGTTTCTCGCTCTTCTTTCGCTACTCATGCCTGCATTCTCACTCGTGCCGGATCCACACCTCGATCACTCGGATGCTTCACTCCCGGCACGACGCTCCCCTACCCACCAACACGCCTGGACCCACCCCACGAGGGGACGGGCCGAGCAAAATGTCAGTGCCACAGCTTCGGTGGTGTGCTTGAGCCCCGCTACATTGTCGGCGCGGAATCACTTGACCAGTGAGCTATTACGCACTCTTTCAAGGGTGGCTGCTTCTAAGCCAACCTCCTGGTTGTCTTCGCAACTCCACATCCTTTCCCACTTAGCACACGCTTAGGGACCTTAGCTGGTGATCTGGGCTGTTTCCCTCTCGACTACGAAGCTTATCCCCCGCAGTCTCACTGCCATGCTCTCACTTACCGGCATTCGGAGTTTGGCTGACGTCAGTAACCTGGTGAGGCCCATCAGCCATCCAGTAGCTCTACCTCCGGCAAGAAACACATGACGCTGCACCTAAATGCATTTCGGGGAGAACCAGCTATCACGGAGTTTGATTGGCCTTTCACCCCTACCCACAGCTCATCCCCTCAGTTTTCAACCTAAGTGGGTTCGGGCCTCCACGCGGTCTTACCCGCGCTTCACCCTGGCCATGGGTAGATCACTCCGCTTCGGGTCTAGACCCAGCGACTATGATCGCCCTGTTCGGACTCGCTTTCGCTACGGCTACCCCACACGGGTTAACCTCGCCACTGAGCACTAACTCGCAGGCTCATTCTTCAAAAGGCACGCCGTCACCAGACCGCAGCCCGGCTCCGACGGATTGTAGGCACACGGTTTCAGGAACTATTTCACTCCCCTCCCGGGGTACTTTTCACCTTTCCCTCACGGTACTTGTCCGCTATCGGTCACTAGGGAATATTTAGGCTTAGCAGGTGGTCCTGCCAGATTCGTACGGGATTTCTCGGGCCCCGTACTACTCGGGTGGCACGCAACACAGTCCACGATGTTTCGGCTACCGGGGTCTCACCGTCTACGCCAGGCCTTTCCAGACCCTTCACCTACACCGCGAATTTCTTACTGTGCACCAGACCGGTAGACCTGGTACGCGCACTCCCACAACCCCGCCCCTGCAACCCCTACCGGGTATCACACAGAAACGGTTTAGCCTCATCCGCTTTCGCTCGCCACTACTCACGGAATCACATGTTGTTTTCTCTTCCTGTGGGTACTGAGATGTTTCACTTCCCCACGTTCCCTCCACACACCCTATATATTCAGGTGCGGGTGACCAGTGATGAAACTGGCCGGGTTTCCCCATTCGGACACCCTCGGATCACAGTCTGGTTATCGACTCCCCGAGGCTTATCGCAGATTCCTACGTCCTTCTTCGGTTCCTAGTGCCAAGGCATCCACCGTGCGCCCTTAAAAACTTAACAAGCCACAAAGATGCTCGCGTCCACTGTACAGTTCTCAACCAACAACCAGGACAACCACCCACCCCACCACCAGACACCCACCCGCACACCAGAGGTGAACGCGATGAGCCGGTCCGGTGAGACCGACGGCCCCAGCCAAGACACCCGACACCCCCACCAACCGGTAGGGGAAGCCCGATCCCTCAGGACCCAACAGCGTGCCAGCACCACCCACCCGTCGACCAGGCACCCTTTCCACACCCCACGAAGAGGCCGTACTCGAACCACCCGACCAACCAGCCGGCAGCGACAGTCCATCGATGTTCCACCCGTAGCAAAACCCCGGGCACCACGAACGGGTGCACCACGAGGCCGCAGGCCCCGACCCCCAAAGGGGCCAGAACCGTTGATGCTCCTTAGAAAGGAGGTGATCCAGCCGCACCTTCCGGTACGGCTACCTTGTTACGACTTAGTCCCAATCACCAGTCCCACCTTCGACAGCTCCCTCCCACAAGGGGTTGGGCCACCGGCTTCGGGTGTTACCGACTTTCGTGACTTGACGGGCGGTGTGTACAAGGCCCGGGAACGTATTCACCGCAGCGTTGCTGATCTGCGATTACTAGCGACTCCGACTTCATGGGGTCGAGTTGCAGACCCCAATCCGAACTGAGACCGGCTTTCTGGGATTCGCTCCCCCTCACGGGATCGCAGCCCTTTGTACCGGCCATTGTAGCATGCGTGAAGCCCAAGACGTAAGGGGCATGATGATTTGACGTCATCCCCACCTTCCTCCGAGTTGACCCCGGCAGTCTCCTATGAGTCCCCGGCCGAACCGCTGGCAACATAGAACGAGGGTTGCGCTCGTTGCGGGACTTAACCCAACATCTCACGACACGAGCTGACGACAACCATGCACCACCTGTACACCAGCCACAAAGGGGGCTCCCATCTCTGGAAGTTTCCGGTGTATGTCAAGCCTTGGTAAGGTTCTTCGCGTTGCATCGAATTAATCCGCATGCTCCGCCGCTTGTGCGGGCCCCCGTCAATTCCTTTGAGTTTTAGCCTTGCGGCCGTACTCCCCAGGCGGGGCGCTTAATGCGTTAGCTGCGGCACGGACCCCGTGGAATGGGACCCACACCTAGCGCCCAACGTTTACGGCGTGGACTACCAGGGTATCTAATCCTGTTCGCTCCCCACGCTTTCGCTTCTCAGCGTCAGTAATGGCCCAGAGACCTGCCTTCGCCATCGGTGTTCCTCCTGATATCTGCGCATTCCACCGCTACACCAGGAATTCCAGTCTCCCCTACCACACTCTAGCCTGCCCGTACCCACTGCAGACCCAGGGTTAAGCCCCGGGCTTTCACAGCAGACGCGACAAACCGCCTACAAGCTCTTTACGCCCAATAATTCCGGACAACGCTCGCACCCTACGTATTACCGCGGCTGCTGGCACGTAGTTAGCCGGTGCTTCTTCTGTAGGTACCGTCACAAAAGCTTCGTCCCTACTGAAAGCGGTTTACAACCCGAAGGCCGTCATCCCGCACGCGGCGTCGCTGCATCAGGCTTCCGCCCATTGTGCAATATTCCCCACTGCTGCCTCCCGTAGGAGTCTGGGCCGTGTCTCAGTCCCAGTGTGGCCGGTCACCCTCTCAGGCCGGCTACCCGTCGTCGCCTTGGTAGGCCATTACCCCACCAACAAGCTGATAGGCCGCGAGTCCATCCTCCACCGATAAATCTTTCCACCCCCACCCATGCAGGCAGGAGTCCTATCCAGTATTAGCACCGGTTTCCCGGAGTTATCCCAGAGTGAAGGGCAGGTTACTCACGTGTTACTCACCCGTTCGCCACTCATCCACCCAGCAAGCTGGGCTTCAGCGTTCGACTTGCATGTGTTAAGCACGCCGCCAGCGTTCGTCCTGAGCCAGGATCAAACTCTCCGATAAAAACCAAAACTCTTATCCAGAGCCGATCACCAGCAAACACCCTGCCACCCACGGGGGTGGACGACACGGTGCAAAACCACACCACCCCACAAAAAAGGCGGTGCAGCAACAAACAATTGGCATCAATAAACTGACACGCTGTTGAGTTCTCAAGAATCGGACACACACCGCACTCGGGCATCGTGGTGATGCTCTCGCTCGGGGTGCTTTTCCACTTTACTCTCTCGTGACCTGGGCAGTCAAACCCGCCCGCGTCCGTTGGACGGCGTGGTCAGAGGGAGTGTCACGCACCCGGGACCGGCCACCTTCCGGTGTCCGTGCCTCCCTGTCGGTGCGGCGAGACGTAACTTTAGGTCACGTCTGTCGGCCGACGCAAATCCCCAGGTCAGGACGGGTTTCGGGCCGCGGCGAGGCTCTTGCGCCCCCGCCGCAGCAGGGCCACCTGACCGTGCAGGAAGTCGTCGGCACGCAGGACTCGCTCCAGGTCGTCCACCTTGGTGTTGTTCAGGCTCACGCCACCCTCGGCCAGGAGCCGACGGGCAGCTCCCTTGCTGTCCGCCAGGCCCGTGAGGACCAACGCCTCGAGCATCGGGGTGCCGGCGGCCACGTCCGCGCCCGGGAGCTCCCCGGTCGCGTCCCGCAGCGTGCCGGGCTCGAGCTGGCCGGGGTCCCCCCGCCCGAAGAGCACCTGGCTCGCGGTCTCCACCTGTGCCGTGGCCGCGGCGCCGTGCACCAGGGTGGTGACGTCCGACGCGAGCGCGCGCTGCGCCTCCCGCAGGTGGGGTCGCTCCGCGGCCGCGGTCTCGAGGGCGGCGATCTCCTCCCTCCCCCTGTCGGTGAAGATCCGCAGCAGCTTCCCCACCTCGGAGTCGGCCACGTTGATCCAGTACTGGTAGAAGGCGTAGGGACTGGTCATCTCCGGGTCGAGCCACACGGCGTTGCCGGCCGACTTGCCGTACTTCTCGCCGTTCTCGTCCGTGACCAGGGGCGTGGTGAGCAGGTGCGCGGTCCCCCCCTCCGCCCGGTGGATGAGGTCGACGCCCGCCGTGAGGTTGCCCCACTGGTCCTGGCCCCCCGTCTGCAGGGTGCAGCCGTACTCGCGGTAGAGGTGGAGGTAGTCCATGCCCTGCAGGAGCTGGTAGCTGAACTCGGTGTAGGAGATGCCCTCCTGGCTCTCCAACCGGGCGGCGATCGCGTCCTTCCTGATCATCTGGTTGACGCGGAAGTGCTTGCCGATGTCCCGCAGGAAGTCAAGCGCGCTCAGCGGCGCGGTCCAGTCGAGGTTGTTGACGAGCAGGGCGGGGTTCTCCCCCTCGAAGGACAGGAAGGGCTGCACCTGCTCCTGGATGCGGCTGACGTACTCCGCGGTGAGCTCGGGCGTCTTGAGCACCCGCTCGGAGGTGGGTCTCGGATCGCCGATGAGACCGGTCGACCCCCCGACCAGGGCGAGCACCCGGTGGCCCGCACGCTGGAAGTGGCGCAGGACGACCAGCTGGACCAGGTTGCCGAAGTGCAGCGAGCGCGCGGTGGGGTCGAAGCCGCAGTAGAGGGTGATCGGGCCTGCGTCCAGAGCCGACCGGAGGGCGTTCAGGTCGGTGGTCTGCGCCACCAGCCCTCGCCACTGCAGCTCGTCGAGAATGTTCGTCACCGGTCGGTCCTTCCGTGCCTGCGGGTATGCCGCTCCCCACCGTCGGGAGCCGGCCGGCCCAGCCTACGTGCCGACGGCCGGTAGGCCGAGACGGTCTCCTCCCCCTCGATCCAGAACCGCCAGGGGTATACCGAGCCGTCCCCGCCCACCCCGCTGACGCCGACCCGTGGCCCCGTCCGGATCACACCGGGGTCCAGCGGCTCCCCCGCCACGAGATGGACCGGGGAGCCTGCGTCGGTGAGGTCCAGCCCGTCGTGGGCGGCCTCGAGCGCCAGGGCCTGGGTCAACACACCGGGCCCCCGTGCGAGGTCCCGGTCCCGCACCGGTGTGCGGCGGGCGGCCAGGCGGCGTGCCCGGGCCTCCTCGACCCCCGCGACCACCTCGCCGGCCCGCAGCAGCACGGCGGAGGCCCGGCCGGCGGTGCCGGTGACGATGTTGACGCAGCGGTGCATCCCGTAGGACAGGTAGACGTACAGGTGCGCAGCCGGGCCGAACATCACCTCCGTCCGAGGGGTAGGCCCGCGAAAGGCGTGCGACCCGGGATCGTCGGTCCCGGCGTAGGCCTCGACCTCGGTGAGGCGGACCGTCACCCCGTCATGGGTCAGGAAGCAGCCGAGAAGACGCGGAGCGACCTCCAGGACCGGACCCTCCAGGGCAGCGCGGCCCAGGGCGGTGCCGGGTTCGAAGAGCGGGGCAGTCATGGGTCCTGTCGGTCGGTCCGGTGGGGCCGGGCGGCGGGTGGGACGGTGGGTGATGGGGTCAGCTGCGCAGGACAGGCAGGTCCTCGACCCAGTGCCGCAGCCTGGCCTGCTCCTTGAGCAGGTGGGCCCGCTGCTCCGTGACCCGCACGGGTGCGGTGCCGCTGAGGGCGCTGCGCGAGGCGAGGGAGCCCTGTACGGTGAGCACGGACCGCACACCGGGGTGCAGGTGCTCGCTGACGGCGGCGAGGTCCTCGTCGCTCATCTCCTCCAGGCCGATGCCGCGCTCCTCGCACCGACGGACGCAGGCACCCGCGACCTCGTGCGCCACCCGGAAGGCCACCCCCTCGCGGACCAACCACTCGGCGATGTCCGTGGCGAGGGAGAAACCCTGCGGCGCCAGGGCCTCCATCCGGTCGGGGTGGAAGGTCAGCGTGGCCACCATCCCGGCGACGGCCGGGAGCAGCACCTCCAGGGTGTCCACGGCGTCGAAAACGGGCTCCTTGTCCTCCTGGAGGTCGCGGTTGTAGGCCAGCGGCAGACCCTTCAGGGTCGCCATCAGCCCGGCCAGGTCACCGATGAGACGCCCCGCCTTGCCCCGCGCCAGCTCGGCGACGTCCGGGTTCTTCTTCTGCGGCATGATGCTGGACCCCGTCGAGTAGGCGTCGTCGAGCGTGACGAAGCCGAACTCGGCGGTGGCCCACAGGATGACCTCCTCGGCGAGCCGCGAGAGATCCACGGCCGTCATCGCCATCACGAAGGAGAACTCGGCGGCGAAGTCCCGGGAGGCGGTGCCGTCGATGGAGTTCTCCACCGCGCGCGGCATCCCCAGGTCGTGGGCCACCGACTCCGGGTCCAGGCCCAGGGAGGAGCCGGCCAGGGCGCCGGACCCGTAGGGCGAAACCGCTGCGCGGCGGTCCCAGTCGGTCAGCCGCTCCACGTCGCGCAGCAGCGCCCAGGCATGGGCCTGCAGGTGGTGGGCCAGCAGGACGGGCTGGGCGTGCTGCAGGTGGGTCCGCCCCGGCATGGCGACCCCCGCGTGCCGCTCGGCCTGCTCGCACAGGGCCCGCACCACGTCGAGCACCTTGGCCCCGAGGAGCCGTGCCTGGTCGCGGAGGTACATCCGGAACTGGGCGGCGACCTGGTCGTTGCGCGACCGCCCGGCGCGCAACCGGCCGCCGACGTCCGGGCCGACGCGCTCGATGAGCCCGCGCTCGAGGGCGGTGTGGACGTCCTCGTCGGTCTCGGCGGGGGTGAAGGCGCCGCTGCGCACGTCGTCCAGCAGCCGCCCCAGCCCTTCCAGCATGAGGTGCAGGTGCTCGTCGGAGAGCAGCCGGGCGCGGTGCAGGACCCGCGCGTGGGCACGGGAGCCCGCCAGGTCGTAGGGCGCCAGCCGCCAGTCGAAGTGCGTGCTCTTGCTCAGGGCGGCGAGGGCGTCGCTGGGGCCGCCGGTGAAACGACCTCCCCACAGGCTCACAGTCATGGGGTCATTGTCCCTCTACGCCGGGTCGTGGTCGTCGGCCAGGGCCAGGAGACGCTGCGCCGTCGCCTCTCCCCCGTCCGGGGCGGTGGTGATGACCAGGATGGTGTCGTCCCCGGCGATGGTGCCCAGGATGTCGGTGGCGTCGCTCCGGTCGATCGCGGAGGCGAGGAACTGGGCCGCACCGGGAGGCGTCCTGAGCACCACCTGGTTGCCCACGTAGCGGGCGCTGACGAGCAGCTCCTCGCACAGCCGGGCCAGCCGGGCGCTCACCTCCCCCGCGTCCTGCGCGGGCCGGGGGGTGGCGTCCCCGCCCTGACCCGGCACGGCATACACCAGCTGGCGTCCCCGGCGCACCTTGACGGCGTCCAGGTCCACCAGGTCCCGGGAGAGGGTGGCCTGGGTGACGGTGATGCCGTCCTCGGACAGCAGGTCCAGCAGGTGGCCCTGCGAGCCGACGGCGTGCCGCTCGAGGAGCTCCGCGATGCGCTGGTGCCGCGCGGCACGGGTCATGGGGATCGAGCTCACGCTGCAGGACTATACCTAACCCTGCATGAGTATGCGGTTCGCTACCCCTGCAGTTCGCGCAGCAACCGTACGGTCGCCTCGGCCTGGGACGCCTGGAACGCCCGAAGGGTGGGCAGACCGGCCTTGGTGGGTCGACGCGACGCGTCCAGGAGAAAGCCGCCCAGGCCGGCCAGGACCCCGACCACGTCGGTCTCCCCTGCTCCGAGCTCGGCCAGTCGTGACAGGTGGGGACGGACGTCGAGCTCGCCCGACCAGCGCACGTTCACCAGCAGACTCGCGGCGTCGAACCAGGGGGCGCCACGGCTCGCCCACGGCCAGTCCACGACGCGCACGCCTCCGTGCGCGTCGACCAGCAGGTTGTCGGCGCGCAGGTCCGTGTGCGTCACCGCCTCGCCCGCCAGCCGGGGGAGGGTGCGGCGGGCCAGGTCGTCCAGCTCGCGCAGCCGCCCGGCCACCCAGGGGTCCAGCCCCGGCGGCGGGTCGTCGGCGATCCGTCGCCAGCACGAGAACTCACCCTCCAGCTCCTGCTCCAGCGCAGGCCACGACGCCGGGGCCCTCACGGTCGCCAGGTCCGAGAGGGTGTCGAGGGTGCGGACCAGGTCGTCCCGGGTCCATGGCAGCCGGGGGTGACGCCCCTCGACGTCCTCGACCACCAGCGCCACCCACTCCCCGTCGTCATGGACCGCCAGCAGGTGTGGCACGGCCGCCACGTCGGCCAGGTCCGTCAGCACGACGGCCTCGCGGCGGTGCAGGGCCGGGGTGTCCGGGTTCTGGGCCGTGCTGACCGCCTTGACGAAGGCACGCCTCCCCGTCCCCGTGACGACCCGGTCCGCCGACCCCGGGGAGAAGCCCGCCGGTTGCGACCGGGCGCTCACGACCGGTGACCCCAGGGCCTCGGCGACGAAGACGTGCACCGGCTCGGGAAGGTCCTTCCAGGACAGGCGGACGCCGAACACCGAGCTCAGGCGACCGGGTCGTCGTCGCCCCAGGGGCGCAGCCGCAGCATCCGGGCCCCGTCGCCGAGCCCCTCCCGGGAACGGCGGCGCAACTCTTCCAGGTCGTCGGTGCCGGCCCGCAGGAAGCGGCCGCTGAAGCCGTCCAGCTCCCCGTCGGCGAGAGCCAGCACGAGCGCGGTGACGTCCTTCGGGTCGGTCCACTCGGTGCGGCCGCGGTGCAGCTCCATCGAGTGCGTCATGTCGGACTCGACCACCCCGGGGGCCAGGTCGAAGGCGCGCACGCCGTGCGGGGCACCGGCCAGAGCCACCCCGCCGGTGAGGCGGGCCAGGGCCGACTTGGAGGCGTGGTATGCGGTCAGCACGTCGCTCTCCCGCGTGCCGGACCCCGAGTTGAGGTTGATGACCCGGCCGCCCCCGGCCTCGATCATGTGGGGGACCACCGCGCGGGTGAGCAGGAAGGGCCCCCGGACGTTGGTGACCATCACCTGCCACCACTCGTCCACGTCGGCGTCCCACAGCGGCTGCTCGGTCTCGATGAGCCCGGCGTTGTTGACCAGCAGGTCGATCCGTCCGTGGGTCCCGACGACGTGGTTGACCGCCGTCCCGACCGCCTCGGCGTCGGTGACGTCGCAGCTCAGGCCCTCGGCACCCTCAGCCACCCGGCCCGAACGGGACAGCCCGACGACGACCCAGCCTGCGCCCAGCAGGGCGCGGACGACGTGGTCGCCGATCCCGCGCGAGGCCCCGGTCACCAGGGCGACCCGGCTCATCGCTGCACCGCCCCGTGATCGCGCGCGGCCCGGGCCACGGCCGCGTCGCGGGCGGCGTTGACCTCCTCGGTCGTCAGCGTCCGGTCCGGGGCGCGGAAGTGCATCCGGAAGGCCAGCGACTGCTGGTCGGCGCCGATCTGGTCGCCCACGTAGACGTCGAAGAGGGCGATGCTCTCGAGCAGGTCGCCGGCGCCGGCACGCAGCGACTCCTCGACGTCGGCGTAGCGCACCGGGAGCGGGACGACGAGGGCCACGTCGGAGGCCGCCATCGGCTGGGTGGACAGGAGACCCACCTGGGTGCGGTGGTCGCTGGCCCGGACCAGGACCTCCAGGTCCAGCTCGGCGGCGCTGGTGCGCTCGGGCAGGCCGAGCCGCTGGTTGACCTTGGGGTGCAGCTCACCGGCCCAGCCCACGGTCGTGCCGTCGACCAGGGTCAGCTCGACGCAGCGGCCGGGGTGGAAGGGCGCGCGCCCGGCCGGCCGTCGGCGCAGCTCCACCCCCAGGGTGTCGGCCACCGCGTGTGCCCACGCGGCGACGTCGGTGACGTCGAGGGAACGGCCGCTGCCCCACCACCCGGCCCGGTCGGCCAGCCCCGCGGCGACGAGGGCGACGTGCCACGGCTGTGCCGGGACCGCCGCACGGATCGTCTCCAGCGTCCCGTCGTCGGGCCGCTGCCCGACGTCGGGGACCGGCGCGCTCGCCGAGTGGTCCGGCAGGGTGACGGTGTCGATCTCGAAGAGCGCGACGTCCCGCGTCCCGCGCGAGATGTTGCGCCGCAGCGCCTCGGGCAGCGTCTGCAGCAGCTCGGTGCGCATCAGCGGCGCCTCGTCCGACAACGGGTTGGCCAGCCGCAGGGCGGCACGCCGCGGGTCGTCGGCGGCCAGACTGAGCTCGTCGAACCGGGGAGCACCGATGAACGGGTAGGTCAGCACCTCGTGCAGGCCCTGCCCCGCCAGGGCTCCCGCGACGGCGCGGCGCGAGCGCTGGGCGTGCGTGAGACCCCGCCCGCCGATCGCCCGGGGCACCACCGAGGGGATCTTGTCGTAGCCGTCGATCCGCGCGACCTCCTCCACCAGGGTCGGGGCGTCGGTGAGGTCCGGGCGCCAGGTCGGCGGGACGACACTGACGGTCCCGGGCAGCGTCGCGTCCTCCGGCGTGACCTCGCAGCCGATCATGGTGAGCACCTCGACGACCCGTGCCGGGCCGTAGTCGACGCCGACGTAGGCGGTGGGCATGCCCAGGTCGAGCTGGATCGCCGGCATCGTCGTGCTCACCCGCTCGTCGCGGTCGGTGATCGCCGGGTCGGCGGTGCCGCCGCCGTGCTCGACCAGCAGGTCGACGGCCAGCTGCGCGGCCGCCGCGGCGACGGCAGGGTCGACCCCGCGCTCGAAGCGCTTGGCCGCCTCGCTCGACAGCCTGTCCGACGGGAGGTGCGCGCCACGGTGCGGGCGTCGAAGTGGGCCGACTCGACCAGCACGTCGGTCGTCCGCCCGGGCGTGACCTCGCCGTCCTCGCCGCCCATGACGCCGGCGAGCGCCAGGATGCGCTCGCCGTCGGGGCCGCAGGTGATGAGCAGGTCCTCGGGGTGCAGCTCGCGGTCGACGTCGTCGAGGGTGCGCAGCCGCTCCCCCGCCCGTGCCCGCCGCACCACGATCGGCGCTCCAGCGTGGCCAGGTCGAAGGCGTGCAGCGGCTGCCCCAGGGCGAGCATGACGTAGTTGGTGACGTCGACGGCCAGCCCGATCGGGCGCATCCCCGCCTCGGTCAGCCTGCGGGCCATCCACTCCGGCGTCTGCCGGGTCGGTCGATGCCGCGCACGATCCGCGCCACGTAACGGGTCGCAGCCGGCGACACCGCGGGGGGCGCCTCGTCGCGCAGCTCCACGGCATACCCGTCGGCCGTGGCCGGGTCCACCTCCAGGTCGGCGGGGTCGCGGTATGCGGCCCCCGTCGAGTGGGAGTACTCCCGGGCGATGCCGCGGATGCTGAAGCAGTAGCCGCGGTCCGGGGTGACGTTGACCTCGACGACCTCGCGGTCCAGGCCCAGGACGCCGACCAGGTCGTCGCCGGGGGTCAGGCCCAGCTGCTGCACCCGGTCCGGCCCGAGCAGGTGGGGCAGCACGATGATGCCGTCGTGGTCGTCCCCGATGCCGAGCTCGCGCACGGAGCAGATCATCCCGGCGGAGACGTGCCCGTAGGTCTTGCGCGCCGAGATGGTCAGCGGACCCTGGGGCGTCGGCAGGACACCACCGGGCAGGATGACCGCCACGAGGTCGCCGACCTCGAAGTTGTGCGCGCCGCACACGACACCCTGCGGCTCGCCGCTGCCGTTCGCGTGGCCGACGTCCACCTGGCACCAGTTGATCGTCCTGCCGTTCTTCTGCGGCTCAGGGTGCTTCTCGAGCACGCGGCCGACGACGAGGGGCCCGCCGACGCCGCTGGTGTGCAGCCCCTCCTCCTCCAGCCCCACGGCCACGAGGTCGGCGGCGATCTGCGCACCGGTCACCCCCTCCGGCAGCTCGACGTACTCGCCCAGCCAGTCGACCGGAACCCGCATCAGATCTCCATCCCGAACTGCGCGTTGAAGCGCACGTCTCCCTCGATCATCTCCCGCATGTCGGTGATGCCGTGGCGGAACATCGCGGTGCGCTCCACGCCCATCCCGAAGGCGAAGCCCTGGTAGCGCTCGGGGTCGACGCCACAGGCGCGCAGGACGTTGTGGTGGACCATGCCGCACCCGCCCCACTCGATCCAGCCGGTGCCACCGCACGTCCGGCACCCCTGGTCGTCCCCGCGGCAGACGAAGCACTGGAAGTCCATCTCCGCGCTCGGCTCGGTGAAGGGGAAGTAGGCCGGGCGCAGCCGGCTGACGATCCCCTCGCCGAACATCGCCTCGGCGAGCCGGTCCAGGGTGCCCTTGAGGTGTGCCATCGTCAGCCCCTCGTCGACCGCCAGACCCTCCAGCTGGTGGAACACCGGCGTGTGCGTGGCGTCCAGCTCGTCGGTCCGGAAGGTCTTGCCCGGCACCGCGACGTAGAGCGGCACGCCGCGCTCGAGCAGGGAGCGGGCCTGGACCGGAGAGGTGTGCGTGCGCAGCACGAGACCGGCGTCCCCGGGGTCGACGAAGAAGGTGTCCTGCATCTGGCGCGCGGGGTGGTCCTTGTCGAAGTTCAGCGCGTCGAAGTTGAACCACTCGGCCTCGACGGCGGGACCCTCGGCGATCTCCCACCCCAGACCGACCATGACGTCGGCCATCCGCTCGGCGGTGACGGTGAGGACGTGCCGGCGACCGAGGGGACGGCGCGCCGGGAGCGCCGTGAGATCCAGCGCCTCCTCCACCAGGATCCGCTCGTCCCGCTCGGCCTCGAGCTCGGCCTGGCGGGCGGTCAACGCCCCGCCGACCCGACCCCGGGCCTGGCCGACGCGTCGGCCCGCCTCGGCCTTGGCGCTGGGCGGGAGGGCGCCGATCTCGCGGTTCGCCAGGGCCAGGGCGGACCTCTCCCCCTGGTGCGCCAGCCGCGCAACCTTGAGCTCCTCGAGCGTGCTGGCGGCCGCGATCGCGCTCAGGGCGTCGCTGACGGCGGCCTCGATAGCCTCGGGCGCGAGGGCAGCGACCTCGACCGGGTCGTAGTTGCTGTTGGGTCCGGACACCCGAGCAAGTCTAGGCAGCGACCGGTGCCGACCTCGACCGGGTTTGTCCGTCGGCCTGGCGCGAGCGTCACCGACCCCTGGGAGCACCGCCTAACCTTGGGGCCATGCCATCCCCCCTCACGCCCGTGATCCACGCTGCCCGGGGTGCCGCGATCGGTCTGTCCGAGGTGGTGCCCGGCATCAGCGGCGGCACCGTGGCGCTCATCGTCGGTGTCTACGAACGGCTCATCACCTCGGCGGGGCACCTCGTCGGTGCCGCCCGCCTCGTGCTGACCGACCGCGCGGCCGCACGCGCCGAGCTCGCCCAGGTGCGCTGGGACGTCGTCGTGCCCGTCCTGCTCGGGATGGTCCCGGCCGTGCTCGTCGGGGCGCGCGTCCTCGGCCCCCTCGTGGAGGACCACCCCGTGCCCACCCTCGCCCTCTTCCTCGGCATGAGCATCGCCGCGATCACGGTGCCGGCGGGGATGGTGGGACCGGCGTGGACCTGGCCGCGGGCCGGCCTGGCCGCGGCCGTCGCCGCGGGCACCTTCCTGCTGGTCGGCCTGCCGCCGCAGGAGCTGCCGGTCTCCCTGCCCCTGGTCTTCCTCGCCGCCGCGGTAGCGGTCTGCGCCCTGGCCCTGCCCGGGTTGTCCGGCTCGTTCCTGCTCCTGACCCTCGGGCTCTACACCCCCACCATCACCGCCCTCAACGAACGTCAGTGGGCCTACCTGCTCGTCTTCGGAGCCGGCCTCGTCCTCGGCCTCGCCCTCTTCGTGCGGGTGCTGGAGCACCTCCTGGAGCACCACCACGTGACGACCCTGGTCGTGGTGACCGGGGTGATGGCCGGGGCGGTCCGTGCGCTGTGGCCCTGGCAGGACGAGGACCGCGGCCTCCTGCCCCCGGGCCCGGACCTGGCGCTGCCGTTCGGTCTCTTCCTGGCCGGGGCCGCCCTGGTGCTCGGACTGGGGTGGCTGGGTCGCCGGGGCGAGGAGTACCAGCACGCCCTCGAGGACGCCCGGCACGTGGCCGAGGACGAGGACGACCGGGAGCCGACGCCCGGGCGGTGACCCCCGAGGGGCTCGCGGTCAGGCCGTGGCGGAGCGCGCGGCGGCCGAGGCGTGCAGGCAGACCGTCGCCGCCATGGCCAGGTTGAGCGACTCGGCGCGCCGGATGGGGATGGCGACCGTCTGGTCGCAGCGCTCGAGCACCTCGCCAGGCAGACCCCACGCCTCGTTGCCCATCACCCACGCGTGCCGACCGGACAGGTCGGCGTCGGGCAGCAGGGTGGTCCCGCTCCCGTCCGCCGCCAGCAGGCGGACCCCGCGGGCCCGGCACGCCCCGAGCAGGTCGTCCACCGGGGTGCCCAGGCTGACCGGGAGGTGGAAGAGGGAGCCCGCGGTCGAGCGCACGACCTTGGGGTTGTAGAGGTCCACGGACGCCGCGCTGACCAGCACCGCACCGGCCCCGAAGGCGTCGGCCCCGCGCAGCACGGTCCCGGCGTTGCCGGGGTCCCGCACGTGGGTGAGCACGACGGCGAACCCGTCCTCCCCGAGCGCGTCGAGCGCGACCTCGAGGGGGACGTCGACCCGGCGGGCCACGGCCAGCACGCCCTGGGGGGTGCCGGTGTCGGCCATCGCCACGAGGACGGCCTCCGTGCACGACCAGATCGGCACCCCGGCGTCCTGCGCGTGCCGGACCAGATCGGCATACCGGGCGCCGGCCGCCTCGGACAGGTAGAGGGCGACCGCGTCCGCGGCCGCGTGGAGCAGCAGCTCGCGCACGGCCTGCGGCCCCTCCACCAGGAAGGTCCCCGACCGCTCGCGGGCAGCGCGACGCCCCAGCGCCGCGACCTGGCGGACCCGTTCGCTGCGCGGACTGCTCAGCTGCGGGGAGGGCTCGGTCATGCGCCGGGGCGTCGTCGGTGGCGGCTCAGGCCGCGGAGGTCTCGCCCTCGGTGGGGACGTTGACGCGGGCGATCTCGACCAGCGCGGCGAAGGCCGCCTCGTCGTTGACCGCCAGCTCGGCCAGCATGCGGCGGTCGACCTCGACACCGGCGGCCTTGAGGCCCTGGACGAACCGGTTGTAGGTCATGCCGTTGGCGCGGGCGCCGGCGTTGATGCGCTGGATCCAGAGGCGACGGAAGTCACCCTTGCGCTTGCGCCGGTCGTTGTACGAGTAGACCAGCGAGTGGGTGACCTGCTCCTTGGCCTTGCGGTAGAGCCGGCTGCGCTGACCGCGGTAGCCGCTGGCGCGCTCCAGGACGACCCGGCGCTTCTTGTGGGCGTTGACCGCCCGCTTCACGCGTGCCACGTGAGTTCTCCTTGACTAGTTACGTGCGAGAAAGGGGGATGAGGATCTGCCGGAGGCTCGGGCCTACAGGCCGAGCATCTTCTTGACCTTGCGGACGTCGGCGGGGGCCACCGTCTTGTCGTTGGCCAGGCGACGGGCGGCCTGGGAGGTCCGCTCCTGGAACTTGTGCACGTGGCGGGCGCGCTGGTGCATGATCTTGCCGGTGCCGGTGACGCGGAAGCGCTTCTTGGCACCGCTGTGGGTCTTCATCTTCGGCATGAGCCGGTCTCCTTCGTGCGGTGTCCGCCCGGCGCTGGCCGGGCGAGGTGGGTGCGGTGGTCTGCGGGGGTCCAGGGCTCCTGCCCTGGACTCAGGAGGCGTCCGTCGCCTCGGTCGGTGCCGGGGCGTCCGTCACGCTGGTCGCGGTGTCGGCCTGCGGCTCGGCGGCCTGCGGCTCGGCGGCCTGCGCCTCCGCGCGCTCGACGTCGCGCTTCTTCTCCTGACGGACAGCGGTCTTCTTCTTGGTCGGGCCCAGCACCATGACCATGTTGCGGCCGTCCTGCTTGGGGGAGCTCTCGACGAAGCCCAGCTCTGCGACGTCCTCGGCCAGGCGCTGCAGGAGACGGAAGCCCAGCTCCGGGCGGGACTGCTCGCGGCCACGGAACATGATGGTGACCTTGACCTTGTCCCCGGCCTTGAGGAAGCGCTCGACGTGGCCCTTCTTGGTGCCGTAGTCGTGGCTGTCGATCTTGGGCCGGAGCTTGATCTCCTTGATGACCGTGTTGATCTGGTTCTTCCGGGCCTCCCGGGCCTTCATGGCGGCTTCGTACTTGAACTTGCCGAAGTCCATGAGCTTGGCGACCGGCGGACGCGCCTGCGGGGCGACCTCGACCAGGTCGAGATCGGCCTCGGCCGCCAGTCGCAGCGCGTCCTCCACGCGCACGATGCCGACCTGCTCCCCGTTGGGGCCGACCAGCCGCACCTCGGGAACTCGGATGCGGTCGTTGATGCGAGGCTCGCTGATGTGCATGCTCCTTCGTCGTTCTTCCAGGCCCTCGGGCACCAGAAAGGCCTCCTGGCACCAGGTGCGCAAGAGGCCTCCACCACCGGCCCGTCCACTCCGGCGGACCGGGCGGGGTATGCCGTGGCTGCCCACGTCATACACTCACCACGGTCGGCGGACCGAGGTGCGGGACCAGGGACCCGGCGACCCTGAGGTCGACGCGGGTGGGGGCCAAGGCCCCTCTTGCACGTCAGGCACCCGGGGGCGCCCAACTGGTCAAGGATCGATGGTAGCAGAACGGGCGGTGCCCCGCCGACCGGTCGGTCGACGGGGCACCACGTGTGCGGGGCGGGGCTGGTCAGTCGCGCAGACCTCGCAGCTCCTCCACCACGTCCTCGGACACCGCGACCTCGCCACCGAGCACCACGACCCGGTCAGGGTCGAGACGGTGCAGCGCGTCCACGATGACCTGCGGCAGGCTGTGCTGACGGGTGATCAGCAGCGGCTCGTGGTCCGAGCCCGCCTTCGCCCCGCCGGCCAGCGCGTCCGGCCAGTTCTGGCCCGAGGCGACGTACACCGTCTCGGCGGACACGACCTCGGCGAAGAGCCGGGCCGAGGTGACGTACCGGTTCAGGCCACCCACCCGCTGGGTCGGAGCCCACGAACGCAGCTCCTCCACCACCGACTGGTCGACCGCACCCTCACCACCGAGGACGGTGATCTGCGAGGGGTCCAGGGCGTCCAGCGCCGCCGCCGTCGTGGACGGGATCGAGTCCCGCCGCACCAGCAGCACCGGAGAGTCCACAGCACCGGCACGGGCCGCCGCGGACAACGCGTCCGGGTAGTCCACACCAGTAGCCACGAACACCCGCTCCGCGGTCCCGAACTCGCCCGCCACCGCAGCCGCGGTGCCGTACCTGTTCGACCCGTAGACCCGCTCGGCCTGCACCCCGGCCGCCGCGCCGGCCTGCGCCAGCACCACGTCCGAGACCGCACCCGGACCACCGAGCACCACGACCCGCTGCGGGTCCAGACGCTCCAGCTCGGCCGCCGTCGCCGACGGCAACCCGCCCGGGCGGGTCAGCAGCACCGGGGAGTCCATCGACCCCGCCAGCGCCGAACCGCTCAGCGCGTCCGGGTAGTCCACGCCCGTGGCGATGAACACCACCGGCACACCCGGCTCGTACGTGCCCGAGATCACCGCGGCCGTGCCGTACCGGTTCGCACCGGCCCACCGCTGCACCTCCACCGGCTCCACCGGAGCCTCCAGGACCGTCAGGGTCACAGGGATCGGCGCCAGGTCCTGGTCGGTGTCGGTGGTGATGTCCACCTCCGTGGTGTAGGTGCCGGCCTCCAGGCCCGCGGCGTCCGTGGTGAAGGCCACGTCCACCGCGTTCCCGGCCGCCACGTCGAACGCGCCCGGGTCCAGGCTCAACCAGTCCGCGTCCTCCGACAGGACCACCTCGGCGCTCCCGTCACCGGTGTTGGAGAAGGTCACCTCACTGGTCTGCGAGCCACCGGGCTCCACCTCGTGCTCCACCGACGTCGGGTCGACCTCGATGAAGCCCTCGGGGACCGGCACGGCCTCCTCGACCGTCATGGTCACCGGCACCTGCACCAGCGGGGTGCTGGTGTCGTCGCTGGTGACGCACAGCTGCGCCTCGTACGCGCCCGGTGCCAGACCGGTCGCGTCCAGGGTGACCGTGACCGTGCTCGTCCCACCGGCAGCCGTCGTGCCGCTGGCCGGGTCCACCGACAGCCACTCCACGTCCGTCGGCGTCTCGCACTGCGACGGGGGCGGCGGCGGGGTGTCGTCCGCAGCCTCGTAGCTGACCGTGTCGATGCCGATGTAGTCGGAGTTGATCCCCACCGGTCCCCCGTCGGGGACGTGGTACCGGAAGGCGAGACGGCCGGTGGTCGAGGCCTCCAGACCCTCGACCTCCACCGTGTACTGGGTCCACACGGCGGGGTAGTCGGAGCCGAGACCCTCGTTGATGACCAGCAGCCGCTCGGTGAAGTCACCCACACCGGAGTAGCCGCTGCCCGCGTCGGTGCTGGCACCGGCGGTCGACATCCGGACCTCGAGCCGGTCGGGCCACTGCCCGCCGGCCGCCCGGGTCCAGAAGGAGAGCTCGGAGCCGTTCACCAGGTCCAGCTCCGGGGTCATCAGCCAGTTGCTGATGTTGCCCGGGGAGTCGCCGGCGCTGTTGAAGTTGGCACCGACGTACTCCTCCGGGGAGCCCTGGTGGGCCGGGAAGACGTCCGGGTTGCCCTGGAACCAGCTGGTCAGGCCGACCGGCTCGCTGTTGTTGGTCATCGCCCAACCGGCGCCGGGCAGACCCTCGATGTTCTCGAAGCCCTCCACCAGCGTGCTGGTCGCCGCCGGTGAGGCCAACGGCGCCACCACGGCCGGAGCCTGTCCGTCGACCTGCTGGCCGGCGGCGCGGTCGGCGCCCCGGGGCAGTGTCGGCGACGCGCCCGGGCTGACGCCCGCGTCGGCCTCGGCCTCGTCGATCGACCAGGTCAGCTCGGCGGTGCCGGTGTTGGCGATCGTGAGCTCGTGGTCGGTGACCTCACCCTGGTCCTGGGTGGAGTCCAGCGACTCCGGGGTCACCTCGATCGCCGGCGTCCCGGGCAGGTCGCCCGTGACGGTCATGGTGACCGGGACGTCCCCGACGGACTGCGGGGTGTCGCTGCGGACGCGGAGCGCCGCGGTGTAGGTCCCCGGGTCCAGCGCGGTGGAGTCGGTGGTGACCGTCACCTCGACGGACTCACCGGCCGGCACCGTGAAGGCCTGGGGGTCGGCGTCCATCCAGTCGACCTCCGTCACCTGCCCGCAGTCGTCGAGACCGGGCAGGTGCTCGGCCGCGGCGACGGGGGTGAACCCACCGGTGGAGCCACCGACCTTGGCGACGCCGCAGGCGATCGACCCGCGGTAGACCCCGACGGCGGCCGGGGGCAGGCTGACCCAGGCGTCGGTGGCGGTGTCGAAGGCGTGGGTCGCGTTGCTGACCGCCGCCCCCTGAACACCGCCCTGGACGACGAGCATGCCGTTCGCGCCCGCCGAGCCGGCCGCCCAGTGGGCCACCGGCGCCGCGGGGAGAGCGGTCCAGGTGTCGGCCGCCGGGTCGTAGGCGTAGCTCGCCGTGATCCCACCCGAACCGGGGTTGCCGCCCGAGCAGAGGACCTGGCCGTCGACCGCCCCGCACGCGGCGAAGGCCACGGCGGTGGGGTAGCTGGCCAGCGTCTGCCAGGTGTCGGCCGCGACGTCGTAGGCCATCACCGTGCTGCTCATCGGCGTGCAGTCGCTCGTGGTGCAGCCACCGACCGAGTAGAGCGTGCCGTCGACCACCGCGGTGCCCGCGGCGGACCGTCCGGCCGGTGCCGAGGCGCCCGTGCTCCAGCTGTCGGCGGAGGGGTCGTAGATCAACGTCCCCGTCGACACGCCGGCACCGACCCAGCCGCCCGCGACGACGATCCGGCCGTCGACGGCGCCCGCCGTCACGGCGGACCGGGCCTCGGGCATCGGGGTGGCGGCCGCCCACGTACCCACCTCGGGGTCGAGGTAGTTCACGTCGGCGAAGCTGGCCGTCCCGGTGGTGCCACCCAGGGAGTAGTAGACCCCGTCCAGGTTGACCACCCGGTTGTCCATCACGACGCGCGGGTGGTCCGGCAGGGCCTCCCACGGGTCGTTGGCGGACCCGACGGCGGGCGCGGTGCCGACCTCGTCCGAGGACCCGGCCTGCGCCGCGAAGGAGGTCGGGACCTCCCGGGTGACGACGGCGGCCTCGCTGCTGCCCGCGGGGGCGATATAACCTCCGCCGCGCTCCAGGAGCTCGACCTCGGCGTCAGCGGTGCCGTCGTTGGTGACCGTCAGCGTGTGCTCGACGACCTCGTCCTGCTCCTGCGTCGACTCGATCTGCGTCGGGTCGACGCTCAGCAGGCCGGAACCCAGCACGAAGTCGGCACGGACGGCGTCGCCGTCCTCGACCACCACGTCCTGGGTCTGGGTCTCGTAGTCGCCGGCCGAGGCCTCGAAGGTGTTCTCCCCCGGGGTGTCGGAGAAGATCGAGTAGAAGCCGTCGTCGAGGTTCTCGTCCGCGGGGGTGGCGACGGTGGTCGCCGTCTGGTCCCCCGCCTCGAGGTTGGTCACCGTGGCACCGACGATGCCGGTGTCGGCGCCGTCGTAGACGTTGCCCACGACATACCCGCCCTCTCCGGCCGGGACGCAGGCACGCTCGCCGACGAAGACGTCGTCGAGCTGCCACCACCAGTGCCAGCCCGGCGCGTCGTAGGTGAACCCGACGCGCACGTCACTCTCGCCCGCCGCCTGCGGCAGCGGGACCAGCTCCTCGCGCGGTCCCCGGGCGCTCGCGGTCCACTGCTGGACCGTCTCCCAGGTCTCCCCACCGTCGAGGCTGACCTTCACGGCCGCCGAGCTGGTGGACAGGTGACGGTAGTCCATCCTGAAGCCCACGGCGGGGGTCTCGTCGCCGGACAGGTCCAGCGGCGGCGTCACCAGGGTGGTGGACGTCTGCGTGCCGGACCCGTAGGCGTCGGAGTTGGCGATGGCGAAGCCACCGGTCCCTCCGGTGAGGTTGCCCTCGCCACCGTGGTCGTCGAAGCGCCACACGTGGCCGTTGCCGAGGTGGTCGACGTTCTCCCAGCCCGCGGGCAGGGTGGGCTCGTCGAAGGTCTCCCAGAGCCCGTCCGTCTCGACCTGGTAGCCGGGGGCGGAGCAGGTGACCGAGTCGACGGGGACCGCGAAGTCCTCCGTGGTGTCACCCTCGACGGTCACCTCGCGTGCGGGCGTGGTGTACCCGTCGTACTGCACCTGGACCGTCAGGGTGTAGGTGGCTCCCGACGGGATGTCGAGGGAGTAGGCACCGGTCTCCGGGTCGGAGTAGGTGGCCTCCGGCGTCCCGTCCACCGAGATCCGGGCGTACAGCGGGAAGCCGTAGCCGGAACCGTCGGTGATCACGCCGCTGACCGTGGCCACCTCGGCCGGGTCGAGGGCCACGTCGACCGTGACCGTCTCCTCGGCCGGGACGGTGACGTTCTGGGTGTGGGTCTCGTAGCCGAACGAGCTCACGGTCATCGCGTAGTCGCCGGCCGACAGCAGGGCGTTGTAGGCGCCCTCGTCGTTGGTGACCAGGGTCCGCTCGAGCGGACCCACGAGCTGCACCTGGGCCCCGGCGATCGCCGAGTCGTCGGCCGCGTCGGTGACCACGCCGTTCAGGGTGCCCACGTCGTCCATGGGCGCGTCGGACAGCAGCGCGAGGGCGTCGAGCCGTCCCTCGCCGAAGACGTTGTTGTTCTCCGGCGTGCCGCCGCACTGGGCGTTCGCCGTGTCGATGGCGGTGCCGTCGAGCAGGTCGCGGGTCGCCTGGACGTCCCCGGCCAGCGCCGGTGAACCGGACCACAGGAGGGCCACCGCACCCGCCACGTGCGGCGAGGCCATGGAGGTCCCGGTGTAGGACGCGTAGCCGTTGCCGGGCACCGCGGAGCGGACCGACGAGCCCGGGGCGGAGATGTCGGGCTTGATCGTGCCGTCCTGGCCCGCGCCCCGGCCGGAGCTGGAGGCGATGACGTGGCTGCTGTTGTAGTTGCCCACGGAGTAGGCGATGGTGCGGCTGCCCGGCGACCCGGAGGTGTTGCAGGCCGGGCCGGAGTTGCCGTTGGCGAAGACGCCGAACTGACCCGCGGCCGCCCAGGCCTCGATGATGTCCTCCATGAAGGGGTCGTTCGACGGCGCCGTCGTCCCCCAGGAGTTGTTGATGATGTGCGGGCGCTTGCTCACGTCCGGGTTCTGCCCGGCCAGGTCCCGGGGCGCCAGCATCCACTCGCCGGAGGCGATGAGCGCGGCGTCGGAGGGGCAGCAGCCGTTGGCCGCGATCCACCTGGCACCCGGGGCGACCCCGATCTGGTTGGCGCCACCGTCGGTGCCGACCATCGTGCCGGTGACGTGGGTCCCGTGACCGTTCGTGTCGTTGGGCACCGTGGGTGAGGTGCCCGCCGCGTCGAACCAGCTGTAGTTGTGGTCGAAGGTGCCGTCGCCGTTGTTGCCCCGGTACTGGTTCACCAGGGCCGGGTGGTTGAACTGCACGCCGGTGTCGATCGAGGCGACGACGATGCCGTCGCCGAGGACGCCGAGGTCGTCCCAGACCTCGGGGGCGTTGATGTCTCCCACGCCCCACTCGATCGCGGCCGGCGCCTTCTCCAGCTCGGCCGGCCGGGTCTCGGGGACCTCGATCTGCATCGTCGGGTAGATGCCCTCGATCTCGGCCTCGCGGGCGAGCTCGGTCACCAGACCGCTGTCGGCGGCCGAGACCCGGATGGAGTTGGTGGCCCAGAAAGCCTGGTAGGTGACGCCCTCCTCATCCAGACGGTCGCGCACGTCGTCCTGGCTGGCCTCGGCCGTCGCCGTGAGGGCATCGACCACCGCCTGCCCTCGTGCGTCCCAGTCTGCGATCCCCTCGAACTGCGTCATGTCGGGCCGGTCGGCGAAACGGACCCAGACGTCCGTCCGGCCCTCGGCCTCCATCTGCGCCGAGACCTCGGAGTCGATCTTGTCTCCGGAGCTCGGCCCTGCGGGATCGGTGGGGGCAGCCGTTGCGGGCGCCATCGCCAACCCCGAGGTCACCAGCGACGTGGCGGCCAGGGTGGCCCACCAGCGTCGTCGACCTGTCGGTTCCATGGAATTCCTCTCCCTTGAGGTGGGTGACGGACGTCACCCACGCCGAGGCTAGGCACGGGTCGGGAGGGATACAACGACAGAACGTGCACAATCCGTGCACAAGATGGGCATTCGGTGCACACCGGGCCCCGACCGTCGTCGAGGCGCCCGCTCAGCTCCCGGCCGCGGCGATCCCGACCGTGTCGTCGTCGTCACCGCCATCGCCGTGGACGGCGCCGTCCTCGTCAGCGGCGCTGTCACGGCCCAGCCGGAAACCGACGCCCCGGACGGCCTCGAGCTCGACGGGCGCACCGACGGCCTCGAGCTTGCGCCGGAGCCGGCGCACGAGGGCGTGGAGCGAGGAGGTGTCCCCGGTGTAGTGGACCCCCCACACGGTGCGGGTGAGCTCGGCGTACCGATGCACGCGGCCAGGGGAACGGAGCAGGACCTCCAGGACGCCGTACTCCAGGGGGGTGAGGCGCTGCACCGACGTCCCGTGGGCGACCAGCCGCCGGTCTGCGTCAAGGACCATCCCTGCGGCCTCCTGCGGTGCCGCCGCCACCGGGGCGGGTGGTGTGCCGACCGCGTGGACCGGGCGGAGCGGGGCCCCGGAGAGCACCTGCTGGGCCTCGGTCACCGAGCCCACCACGAGCACCGGCCCCGGCCAGCCGGAGCCGGCGATCATCTCGACGTGCTCGGCGGTCCTCGGTGACAGGACGACCACCATGACAGCCGTCGTTCGTCCGGTCACCCCTGCGCCTTCCCCGAGCGCGGGACCCCCCGGAGGCCCCGTCGTCCATCCACCCTAGGGGACGAGCAGGCTGGTCAGGGCCGTCTTGACCAACTCCTTACCGAGTCGTGACCTCGGTGGTCGGGTACGGCCACGGACGGGCGGGGCACCCTAATCTTGAAGGGTTCAAGAGAAGTGGTAGCGTCGTGGCATGCCGACCCTGCCGCCGACGGACCTGCTGCGCAGCGCGGGCCTGCGCGTGACGGCGCCGAGGGTGGCGGTCCTGGAGGTGCTGGACCAGCACCCCCACTCCGACGCGACCGCGATCCTGCAGCTCACCCGTCAGCGGAGCACCGGTATCTCCGTCCAGGGCGTCTACGACGTGCTGAGCTCGTTGACCGACCGTGGTCTGCTCCGGCGCATCCAGCCCGCCCACTCCGTCGCGCGCTACGAGGTGGACCAGGGGGACAACCACCACCACGTCGTCTGCCGCGACTGCCACACCATCGTCGACGTGCCGTGCGACGGCGCCGCGGCGCCCTGCCTCGACCCCGGCCAGGCCGAGGCGCTCGGGTTCGCCGTCGACGAGGCCGAGGTCATCTACTGGGGGGCCTGCTCCACGTGCCGCACGGCCGCGGACCCCGGCGGCCGACCCGGCACCTCACCTCATACCTCCCGGACCATCACGCAACCCACGAAGAAGGAGAAGGCATGACCGACACCCTCCACGGCTACGTCAACGCCGAGCACAGCGGCACCGGCGGCTCCCCCACCGGCTCGACCACGAGCAACGGAGCCCCGAACGACTCCGACCGCAACAGCCTGTCCGTCGGCGCCGACGGACCGCTGCTGCTCCACGACGTCGCCCTCATCGAGTCCCTGGCCAGCTTCGACCGCGAGAAGGTGCCGGAGCGACTGCCGCACGCCAAGGGCTCGGGTGCCTTCGGCACCTTCCAGGTCACCCAGGACGTCTCCCGGTGGACCAAGGCCGCCGTCTTCCAGCCCGGCGCGACGGCCGAGACGATCACGCGGTTCTCCACCGTCGCGGGCGAGCAGGGCTCCCCCGACACCTGGCGGGACGTGCGCGGCTTCGCCGTCCGCTTCTACACCGACGAGGGCAACCTCGACATCGTCGGCAACAACACGCCGGTCTTCTTCGTGCGGGACCCCATGAAGTTCCCCAACTTCATCCGCTCCCAGCGTCGGCTGCCCGACTCGGGCCTGCGCTCGGCCACCATGCAGTGGGACTTCTGGACCCACAACCCGGAGTCGGCGCACCAGGTCACCTACCTCATGGGTGACCGCGGCCTGCCGAAGACCTGGCGTCACATGAACGGCTACTCCTCGCACACCTACATGTGGGTCAACGGCGACGGCGAGCGGTTCTTCGTGAAGTACCACTGGCACTCCGACCAGGGCGTGGAGACGCTGACCAACGAGGAGGCCGAGCAGCTCGCGGGCCAGGACGCCGACTACCACCGTCGGGACCTGTTCGACGCCATCGAGCGCGGTGACCACCCGTCGTGGAAGCTGTCGGTGCAGGTCATGCCCTACGAGGAGGCCAGGACCTACCGCTATAACCCGTTCGACCTGACCAAGGTCTGGCCGCACGCCGACTACCCGCTGCACGAGGTCGGCCGGATGACGCTGGACCGCAACCCGCAGAACTGGTTCGCCCAGATCGAGCAGGTCGCGTTCAGCCCCTCCAACATGGTCCCGGGCACCGGGGTCTCCCCCGACAAGATGTTGCTGGCGCGCGTCTTCTCCTACCCGGACGCCCAGCGGCACCGCATCGGCGCCAACTTCACCCACCTGCCGGTGAACCAGCCGAAGACCCAGGTGAACGCCTACCAGTTCGACGGTCCGATGGCCTACCTGCACTCCGGGAGCCAGCCGACCTACGTCACGAACTCCTACGGCCGCCCCTGGGCGGACCAGCAGGGTCCGGTCGAGAACGGCTGGGAGGCCGACGGTCAGCTCGTCCGGGCCGCCTACCAGCTCCGCCAGGACGACGACGACTTCGGTCAGGCCGGCACGCTGGTGCGCGAGGTCTTCGACGACGGCGCCCGCGAGCGCCTGGTCCGGACCGTGGCCGGGATGATGGGCGACGTGGAGCCGCAGATCCGCTCCCGGGTCTACGACTACTGGCGCAACGTGGACCAGGAGATCGGCGAGCGCATCCGCGCGGCCGCCGAGGCGGACGCCGGGTCCGACCACGTCCCGGGCGCCGAGGCCCCGCAGGACGTCCCCGCCGGGCTGCGCGAGGAGGCCGGCGACACCTACGCCGGCCACCGCTGAGCACCTCCGACGCTGCCCCCGCCACCGCGGTGGGAGCAGGACGGCCCCGCACCCACCGGGTGCGGGGCCGTCCTGCTTGCCTCAGGCGGTGGTGAGCCGGAAGGTGAGGGCGTCGATCCGCTCGCGGCAGTCGTCCTCCCCCGCCAACCGCTCCCCCACGCCGGCGAGGACGTCCCGGACCTGCTCCTGCCGGAGACCGGGTCGGAGCGCCAGGGTCACCTGCAGGGCGCCCTCGGGCCCGGGGTCCAGCCGGTGCCCGGCCACGGCGGGCTGCTCGGCGACCGCCTCCGCCAGGGTGGCGGCCACCACCGGGTCCTGGTGCGACGGGACCCACTCGCGGCCGCGGGCCAGGGCCCACACCATGGACGGACGCAGGGTCCAGGCCGCCGGCCCCGGGGGCGGTGCCAGGTCGAGGGGCATGACGTGGCAGCCCTCCTGCGCCGCGGCGAGCGCCGCCCGTTGCGCGGTGACCGGCACGGGACGGGCCTGGGGGTCCCAGGCCGCCAGGGCGGCGGTGCTCGTGAAGGCCGGCATGGCCTGCTGGCCGTCGGGGGCGACGAGGGTCACCGCGGCCATGTCGCTCACGGCGTCGACGGGTATGCCGCTGCTCTCGTCGACCTCGCTCGGCACCGCGACGATCGGCACGATCAGGCGGGCGGTGGCGAGGACCGCGACCAGCTCGCGCTCGTCGCGGTCATCGTCGGGCCGCGCGAGGAGGGCGGCCAGCCGCGGGTCGGCCGCACCCTGGTCGCCGTCGAAGCCGGTGCCCGTGAGCGTCCGCCCGGACCAGGGGACACCCCCGGTGTCGTGGCCGGCGGCGGGCCGGTGACCGGTGAACCGGTGCCGACCTGAGCTCACCGGCACACCTCCAGGGCCTGCTCCAGGGTGAACGCGGAGTGGTAGAGCGCCGACCCCAGGACCACCTCGCCCACGCGGGGGTGGAGCCGGGCGAGCGCCTGCAGGTCGGTCAACGAGGACACCCCGCCGGAGGCGATCACCCGTGCCTGGACGAGGTCGGCGACCTGTGCGAAGAGGTCGAGGTCGCTCCCGGTGCGGGTGCCGTCGCGGGAGGCGTCGGCCACCAGGAGGTGGCGGACGGCCGGACCGGAGACCGGGTGGTCGCGCAGCAGCTCGCCCACCGGCCCGAGGTCCAGGTCGGTGCCCCGGCTGACGACCCGTCCGTCCCGGACGTCCACCGCCACGACCACCCGGTCCCCGTGGTCGGCCACGGCCCGGGAGACCATCTCCCGGTCCGCGAGGGCCGCGGCGGCCAGGACGACCCGTGCGGCGCCCGTCCCCAGGGCCCAGTCCAGGGTCGGCAGGTCGGCGATCCCGCCCGAGAGCTGGACGGGCACCGGGAGCCTCCTCACCAGGTCCTCGAGCAGGACGGCGTTGTCACCGCGACCGAACGCGCGGTCGAGGTCGACCAGGTGGATCCACCCCGCACCCTCCCGCACCCAGCGCATCGCCGCGGCCCAGGCGTCCGTGGGGCCCTCGACGACCTGGCTCGCCCGACCGTCGGCCACGTCGACGGCCGGCAGCAGCGTCAGACCGCTCACGGCAGGGCCCCCAGCTCACGGCGCAGCCGGACCGTGTCCCTGACGGCGTCGTCGAACCAGCCCACCTGCCGGGGGTCCGGTGCGTGGTGCGCGACCTCCTGGAGCCCGTCGGCGTGCTCCGGCTCCTCGACGAGCCGGGTGCCGGGCAGCTCCAGCGTGGCCATGACCGCCTGCAGCATGCGGTGCGGACGCACGCTGGTCTCGTGCAGCAGCTCCACCAGCTCCTCCCGCACCGAGGGTGCGCAGCCGGCCACGGCGACGATCTCACCCGGTCCGGCCAGGTCGAGCCCGGGTGGCCGGAGCAGTCCCGCGTCCGGGGCCCAGACGACCCACCGCACCGCCCGTCGCCGCCCGGGCGCGTGGACGGTGATGACGGCCCGGCCGTCGAGGACGAAGAAGCCCAGCCCCGGCCCCGCCCTGGGGCCCAGCGACCGGGCCGCCAGGACCAACCCCCCGTCGTCGTAGGGTGCCCCCGCCCGGGACCGGCCCCGACCGATCACCGCGGTCCACCGGTCCAGGGGCACGACGGTGACGGGCACCACGCCGGCCTGCACCCACGCGTCCACCTCCGGGCGGGGGCCGGCGGCCAGGACGATCGCGACGTCGGTCTGGTCGGGGGCGCTCACCCGGCCATCCTACGAAGACCCGGGGTCCGGCCCGGGCCCGCCCGGCCGGGGATGCCGACGAGGCGGGACGACCCGGGGGCGGCCGAAGGCGTCGGCACCGCCCCGAGGGGGGACGGTCCGGGGGCGCGTCGCGCCGAACCGACGGGGACCCGCACCGCCGACCGAGCCCGGTCCGGAGCGGGGCGCCCGACCGCCGTAGAGCAAGCGCTCGACCACCACCCGCGCGTGCCGGGCCGCGCGTCGCCACTCCTGCGCCCGGTCCGCGCCCCGCCCCGGAGGATGCCCGAGGATGCGGGAGATCCCCTCCGCGTCCCGCACGTCGCTGGGGACGCTGTCGACCGGGCGGCCCCGCCAGATGACCCCTGCGTCCCGCAGCCGCGAGGCCAGGACCCACGCCGTGCGCAGCGCTCCGGCGTCCTCCTCGGACAGCAGGCCTGCCTCCACCGCCGCGTCCATCGCCTCCAGGGTGCTCGTGGTCCGCAGGCCGGGGTGCTCGTGGGCGTGCTGCATCTGGAGCAGCTGCACGACCCACTCGACGTCCGACAACCCTCCCAGACCCAGCTTGAGGTGGGTGCGCGGGTCGGCCCCCCGGGGGAGGCGCTCGGCCTCCATGCGCGCCTTGAGGGTGCGGATCTCCCGCACGGCCTGCGGGGCGATGCCCCCCTCGGGCCAGCGCAGGGGCTCGATCAGCGCCACGAACCGCTCGGCCAGGCCCGGGTCCCCGGCCACCGGCCTGGCCCGCAGGAGGGCCTGCGACTCCCACCCGGCCGACCAGCGGGCGTAGTAGGTGCGGTAGCTGTCCAGGGTGCGCACCAACGGACCCGACCGTCCCTCCGGCCGCAGGTCGGCGTCCAGGCCCAGCGTCGGGTCCGGCCCGCTGCCCGCGAGCCCCCGCCGCAGCTCGGCCACGACGTCCGCGGCCTGGGCCGCGGCCACGTCGGGGTCGACCCCGGGCAGGGGGTCGTGGACGAACATCACGTCCGCGTCGCTGGCGTACCCCATCTCCCCGCCACCGAGGCGCCCCATGCCCACCACGAGCAGGGCGGTGGCCGGCTCCTCCCCCCGCTGCTCGAGGACGCGCCGGTGCGCCAGCTCGAGGGCCGCCTCGAGGTAGGCGTCGGCGAGCTCGCTCAGGGCGCGGCGCACGGTCCCGCTGTCCCAGTCGGCGCCGAGGTGGCCCAGGGTGATCCGCACCAGCTCCCGCGCCCGCACCGAGCGGATGGCGGTGAACGCCTCCTCCCCCTTGGCCTGCCGGCCGGCGGCGGCCGCCATCCGGCGCTGGAGGGACTCCCTGTCCGGCGGGACCAGACCGGTCCGGTCCCCCAGCAGCGCCACCGTCTCGGGGTTGCGCAGGAGCAGGTCCACGGCATACCTGCTCGAGGAAAGGACCCGGGCCAGGCGCTGCGCGGCGGTGCCCTCGTCCCGGAGCATGCCGAGGTACCAGTGCGTGCCGCCGAGGGCGTCGCTGATCTGCCGGAAGGCCAGCAGCCCGGCGTCCGGGTCGGCGCCGTCGGCGAACCAGGAGAGCATCACCGGCAGCAGGTGGCGCTGGATGGTGGCCCGCCGGCTCACCCCGTCGGTGAGCGACTCCAGGTGCCGCATCGCCCCGGCCGGGTCCCGGAAGCCCAGGGCCGCCAGCCGGGCCCGCGCCGCCTCCGGGGAGAGGCGCGCCTCGTCCGTGGACAGGCGGGCCACGGCGGACAGCAGCGGCCGGTAGAACAGGCGCTCGTGCAGTCTGCGCACGTCCCTGCGCACCTCCCGCCAGCGCTGCAGGACTGCCCGGTCGGCCTCGCCGCGCTCCCCCAGCGACCGACCCAGCCGGCGCAGCTCGGCCGGTGAGGTCGGGATGAGGTGCGTGCGGCGCAGGCGGTGCAGCTGGACGCGGTGCTCCATCGCGCGCAGCAGCCGGTACGCCCCGTCGAGAACCTTCGCGTCCTCGCGCCCGACGTAGCCTCCTGCGGTGAGGGCGTGCAGGGCCTCCAGCGTGGTGCCCGAGCGCAGGGTCTCGTCGGCGCGGCCGTGGACGAGCTGGAGCAGCTGCACGCTGAACTCGATGTCGCGCAGCCCTCCGGGACCCAGCTTGATCTGCCGCTCGGCCTCGTCCTTGCGGACGTGCTCCTCCACCCGTCGGCGCATCGCCTGCACCTCGTCGACGAAGTCCTCGCGCCCCGACGCCTCCCAGACCATGGGCCGCACCAGCTCGAGCCACTCCTCCCCCAACCCGGTGTCCCCGGCCACGATGCGGGCCTTGAGCAGGGCCTGGAACTCCCACGTCTTCGCCCACCGCTGGTAGTACTCGCGGTGCGAGTGCAGGGACCGGACCAGCGGGCCGCGCTTGCCCTCGGGCCGCAGCGCGGCGTCGACCTGCCAGAGGGTCCCCTCCCCGGTCGACTGCCCGCAGATGCGCATGACCGCGCTGGCCAGCCGGGCCCCGACGGCCAGGGCGTCCGCCTCGTCCCCACCCTCGTGCGGGGCGGCGAGGAAGATGACGTCGACGTCGCTGAGGTAGTTGAGCTCCCGGCCGCCGGTCTTGCCCATGCCCACCACGGCGAAGGTGCAGCCCTCCTCGCCCTCGGTCTCCGCCCGGGCCAGCAGCACCGCACCCTCCAGCGCCGCCGCCGCCAGGTCGGCCAGCGCCGCCCCCACCGTCGGCACCAGCGCGACGGGGTCCGGTGAGGTCAGGTCCGCCGCGGCGACCCTGACCAGCTGGCGGCGGTAGGCCACGCGGAGGGCGTCCGCCCCCTCCCGGCCCTCCAGACCACGCACCGCCTCCACGACCGCCCACGGCTCCGGTGCGAGCCCCTCCCCCACCTCGGTCACGTGCTCGGGGTGGCTGAGCAGGTGGTCACCCAGCGCGACGGACCCGCCGAGCACGGACAGGAGCCGCCGACGCGGCTCCCCCCCGTCCCGCACGAGCGGCAGCGCCGGCCGGGCGGACGGACGGCCGTCGCGCCCGGTGCTCCGGGGATCCAGCAGGCGCGCGAGGGCCAGCAGGGCGGCGTCGGGGTCGGCCACCGCACCCAGGTCCCCCACCAGCGCGGGCACGTCGACGCCCGGTGCGGCGCCGTCCCCGTCGTCGGCCAGCCGGCCGCGCACCTCGGCCAGCAGCTGGGCGGCGCGGCGGCCGTCGGCGAACCCCGCGCGTGCGAGCTCCGCGACACCGACCGTGTCGTTCCCGGCGGAGCGGTCCCGCCCCCCGCGGGGGCGGCGCGCGGTGGGGTCGTGCGTCACGGCCTGCCGTGCCTGCTCAGAGCTGCAGGAGGTAGCGGTCGAGCTCGAACTGCGTGACCTGGGAGCGGTACTCGCTCCACTCCTGCCACTTGTTGCGCAGGTAGAAGTCGTAGGCCTGCTCGCCCAGGACCTCGGCCACCAGCTCGGACTCCTCCATGACGGCGACCGCCTCGCCCAGGCTCTGCGGCAGCGGGTCGATGCCCATCGCGCGTCGCTCGGCCTCGGTGAGCGCCCACACGTCGTCCTCGGCCTCCGGGGGCAGGTCGTAACCCTCCCGGACACCGCGCAGCCCGGCCGCGAGGATGACGGCGAAGGTGAGGTAGGGGTTGCACGCGGAGTCCAGCGAGCGGATCTCGACGCGCTTGGAGTGCCCCTTGCCGATGGAGTACATCGGCACGCGCACCAGCGCCGAGCGGTTGTTGTGGCCCCAGCACACGTAGGCCGGTGCCTCCCCGCCGCCCCAGATCCGCTTGTAGGAGTTGACCCACTGGTTGGTGACGGCGCTGATCTCCCGGCTGTGGGCCAGGACGCCGGCGGTGAACCGACGGCCGGTCTGGGACAGCTCGTAGGGGGCACCGGGCTCGTAGAAGGCGTTGGTGTCACCCTCGAAGAGGGAGACGTGCGTGTGCATGCCCGAGCCCGGGTGCAGCGCCAGGGGCTTGGGCATGAAGCTGGCGAAAGCCTTCTCCTGCATGGCGACCTCGCGGACCACGGTCCGGAAGGTCATGATGTTGTCGGCCATCGACAGCGCGTCGGCGTAGCGCAGGTCGATCTCCTGCTGGCCCGGCCCGCCCTCGTGGTGGCTGAACTCCACCGAGATGCCCATCTGCTCCAGCATCTCGATCGCGGCTTTGCGGAAGTCGTGCCCGTCCCCCCGCGCCACGTGGTCGAAGTAGCCCGCCTGGTCCACGGGCACCGGCCCGGCGCCGGCGTCGTAGGGCTCCTTGAACAGGTAGAACTCGATCTCCGGGTGGGTGTAGAAGGTGAAGCCCTCCTGCGCGGCCGCGCCCAGCGTGCGACGCAGGATGTGGCGGGAGTCGGTGGCGGAGGGGCTGCCGTCGGGCATGTTCAGGTCGCAGTACATCCGGGCGGTGCGCTCCCGCCAGGGCAGGACCTGGAAGGTGTCGGCGTCGGGCTGGACGACCATGTCCGCCTCGTAGACGCGCGTGAACCCCTCGATGACGCTGCCGTCGATGCCGATGCCCTCGACGAAGGCCTGCTCGAGTTCGGCGGGAGCCACGGCCACCGACTTCAGCGTCCCGAGGATGTCGGTGAACCAGAGCCGGACGAACCGGATGTCCCTCTCCTCGATGCTGCGGAGGACGTATTCCTGCTGGCGGTTCATGGCCTCATCCTGCCCTACCGGGCAGGTCAGCGGCCGCCCGGGCGTAGTCGCCCGCCAGCCGCTCCAGGTCCGCGCGGTGGTCGGCGATGCGGCAGCCCAGCCCGTTGGGCTTGACGGGGATCCCCTCCTCGTCCCAGTGCGGACGGGCCCGCGACAGCAGGTCGCCGCCGAGGTCCCCGGCGTGGCTCACGACCCGCCACCAGGGCACGTTCTCGCCCCAGTGGCGCATGATCGAGCCGACCTGCCGGGGGCCGATGCCGACGAGCTCGGCCACGTCGCCGTAGGACACGACGCGGCCCGGCGGCACCTGCTCGACCGCCCGCAGGACGCGCTCGACGACGACCTCGTCCACTCAGTCGTTGAGAGGGTTGTTGTCCCAGTCGGAGGCCTGCGGGTCACCGCTCCTCCACTCCTGCTCGGCGCGCTCCTCCTCGTCCCACTGCGCGGTGCGCTGCGCGGCGATCTCGTAGGCGCGGGCCGCGTCGTCCTCGGTGTCGTAGGGACCCATGAGGTCCCCGCTGCGGGCCCGTGCGGGATCGTCGTGCGACTCGACCTGGCTGGTGCGGGTGTTGAACCAGAACGGCATACGTCCTCCTCGTGCGTCCGGTCGCCCGCCGGGCGACACCTAGACTGAAGCCTATGCCCCGCCCCTCCCCCCTCGCCCCCGGAAGGGTCAGCCCGCGTCTGCCCGTCCCCGCCTCGATCGACCGTCCCGAGTATGTCGACCGGCCAGCTCCCCGGCCCTTCTCCGGCTCCGAGGTCAAGGACGCCGAGACCATCGAACGGATGCGGGTCGCCGGTCGGCTCGCCGCGCAGGCCCTCGAGCTCTGCGGGTCGATGGTGCGCCCGGGGGTCACGACGGACGCGATCGACCGGGCCGGCCACGAGTTCCTCCTCGACCACGGGGCCTATCCCTCCACGCTGGGCTACCGGGGCTTCCCCAAGTCGTTGTGCACGTCCGTCAACGAGGTCGTGTGCCACGGCATCCCCGACGACCGTGAGCTGCAGGACGGGGACATCTGCAACATCGACGTCACCGCCTACATCGGTGGCGTCCACGGCGACAACAACGCGACCTTCCTCAGCGGCGAGGTGGAGGAGGACGTGCGCCTGCTGGTGGAACGCACCCGGGAGGCCCTCATGCGGGGCATCCGCGCGGCCCGCCCCGGACGGGAGATCAACGTCATCGGGCGCGTGATCGAGGCCTACGCCGACCGCTTCGGCTACGGGGTCGTCCGGGAGTACACCGGTCACGGCGTCGGCGAGGCGTTCCACTCCGGTCTGGTCATCCCCCACTACGACGCGGCGCCGGACTACGGCACGATCATCGAGCCCGGCATGACCTTCACCATCGAGCCGATGCTCAACCTCGGGACGCCCCGCTGGTCGGAGTGGGACGACGGCTGGACCGTCGTGACCGCTGACGGCCGAGCCTCGGCCCAGTTCGAGCACACCATCCTCATCACCGAGGACGGCGCGGAGATCCTCACCCAGCCCTGAGGACCGCATACCCTGTCGACCATGGCTTCCCAGACGATCCTCGGCATCGATATCGGCGGCAGCGGCATCAAGGGGGCTCCGGTCGACCTGCAGCGGGGCGAGCTGGCCGCCGACCGGTTGCGCATCCCCACCCCCGAGGGCGCGACGCCCGAGGCCGTCGCGGACGTCGTCGCCGAGCTGGTCGAGCACTTCAGCGACGAGGTGGGCTCGGACTCCCCCGTCGGCATCACCGTCCCCGCCGTGGTCCACCACGGGGTGGTCCGCTCGGCGGCGAACATCGACCGGGCCTGGATCGGCTTCGACGCGGACACGATGTTCACCGAGCGGCTCGGGCGCCCGGTCCACCTGGTCAACGACGCCGACGCCGCCGGGGTGGCCGAGGTGCACTACGGCGCCGGGCGGGACCAGCAGGGGGTCGTCCTGCTCACCACCCTCGGGACCGGCATCGGCTCGGCCCTCTTCCTCGGCGGGGAGCTGCTGCCCAACACCGAGCTGGGGCACCTGGAGATCGACGGGCACGACGCGGAGAGCCGGGCCGCCAGCAGCGCCCGCGAGCGCGAGGACCTGTCCTGGGAGGAGTGGGCCGAGCGGCTGCAGCGCTACTACTCGGTGGTCGAGGCGCTGCTCTGGCCGGACCTGATCATCGTGGGTGGGGGCGTCTCCAAGAAGGCGAAGAAGTTCCTGCCGCTGCTCTCCCTGCGGGCCCCGATCGTCCCGGCCGAGCTGCGGAACGAGGCGGGGATCATCGGGGCCGCTTGGCACGCGCAGCACATCGGCTGAGCGGCGGCCGGGCCGGTGCCCCGGCCCTTGCCGCTACCAGGAGGTCGGGCGGGGACGCCCCTCCTCGTAGCCCGCCGCGCCCTGGATGCCGACCACGGCCCGCGTGTGGAACTCCCCGATGGTGCGCGCACCGGCGTAGGTGAAGGCCGACCGGACCCCCGAGACGATCTGGTCCAGCAGGTCCTCCACGCCCTGGCGGGCCGGGTCGAGGAACATCCTGGAGGAGGAGATGCCCTCCTCGAAGAGCGCCGAGCGGGCCCGGTCGAAGGCGGACAGGTCCCGGGTGCGGTTCTTGACCGCGCGGGCCGACGCCATACCGAACGACTCCTTGTAGAGGCGTCCGTCGGCGTCCCGGATGAGGTCGCCCGGCGACTCCAGGGTGCCGGCGAACCAGGAGCCCACCATGACCGAGGCCGCGCCTGCCGCCAGGGCCAGCGCCACGTCACGCGGGTGCTTGACCCCACCGTCGGCCCACACCTGCGCGCCCAGCTCACGCGCGGCGTCGGCGCACTCGAGCACGGCCGAGAACTGCGGCCGGCCCACGCCCGTCATCATCCGCGTCGTGCACATGGCACCGGGCCCGACCCCGACCTTGAGGATGTCGGCCCCCGCCGCGACCAGGTCCTCCACCCCGGCCCTGCTGACCACGTTGCCGGCCGCGACCGGGACGCGCACACCCGTCGCCGCCTCGTGGGTGTCCCGGGCGGCGACCACCTGCGGGAGCGCGGAGAGCATCTTCTCCTGGTGACCGTGGGCGGTGTCCACGACGAGCACGTCCACCCCGGAGGCGAGCAGGGTCGCGGCCTTGCCGGGGACGTCACCGTTGATCCCGACGGCGGCGCCCACCCGGAGCCGGCCGTCGCGGTCCAGGGCCGGGCGGTAGATCCCCGAGCGCACGATGCCCTGGCGCGTCACCACCCCCCGCAGCAGCCCGCCCGCCACCACCGGGGCCAGCCCTGCCCGGGTGACCTCGAGCTGGTCGAAGGCCTCCCGGAGGTCGACCCCGTCCTCGAGGACCAGGCGGGGCGCGACCATGACGTCGGCCACCGCCGCGAACCGGTCGACCTCCTCGCAGTCGTGCTCGGTGACGATGCCGATCGGCGCACCGCCCTCGACGACCACGGCGGCGTGGTGCGCCCGCTTGTGCATGACCGAGAGCACCTGGGCGACCGGCGCCGAGGGCTCCACGACGATCGGCGTCTCGTAGACCGGATGGCTGGCCTTGACCCGCTCCACCGTCCGGCGCACCTCGGGCAGCGGGATGTCCTGGGGCAGCACCGCCACCGCGCCCCGACGGGCCACCGTCTCCGCCATGCGTCGTCCGGAGACCGCCGTCATGTTGGCGACGACGAGCGGGACGGTGGTGCCGACCCCGTCGGGGGTGGCGAGGTCCACGTCCATCCGGGAGGCGACGTCGGAGCGTGACGGCACCATGAAGACGTCGTCGTAGGTGAGGTCGTGCGTGGGCTGCAGGCCGTTGAGGAACTCCACGAGCCCCAAGGGTACGGCCAGCCCCTACGGTGGAGGGATGGAGATCACGCACCTCGGCCACGCCTGCCTCCTCGTTGCCGCCGGAGGACGCCGGGTCCTGGTGGACCCGGGCACCTTCTCCGACCTGGAGGGGGTGCACGACCTCGACGCCGTCGTCATCACGCATCAGCACCCCGACCACTGCGACCCCGCCCGGGTCCCGGACCTGCTGGGGGCCAACCCTCGGGCGCAGGTCCTCGTGGAGCCGCAGACGGCGGAGGTGCTGGCGCGCGCCGGCCTCGGATCCCGGACCGAGTCGATGACCGCGGGAGGCGTCGTGGACCTCGGGGGTCTGACGCTCACCCCCGTCGGCGACCTGCACGCGGTCATCCACCCCTACGTGGCCCGGGTCGGCAACCTGGGGGTCGTCCTGCGGGCCGAGGATGAGCCGAGCCTGTTCCACCCCGGTGACGCCCTCGACGGGGACCCGGGCGAGGTGGACCTGCTCGGCGTCGCCGTCAACGCCCCCTGGGCGAAGGTGGTGGAGACCATCGAGTTCGTCCGCAGGGTGGGCCCCCGGCGGGGCGTGGTGCCCATCCACGACGGACTGCTGTCGGAGGCCGGCCGAGGGCTCTACGTGAGCCACATCGGCGACCACGGCGCCGAGGGTGGCGTCGAGGTCCTCGACCTCAGGGGTGCGGGCACCACCACGGTATGACGCTGCAGGCAGCCGGGGACCACCTCGGTCCTGACGTTGGCCGGCCTCCGCTAGCATGGTGGGTCGTGGATGAGTCGGCCAGGCGGCCGCGTCGGGCCCCGCGAGGGGATCCCGCCGAGGAACGTCCGGGCTCCACAGGGCAAGGTGATGGCTAACGGCCACCCGGGGTGACCCGCGGGACAGTGCCACAGAGAGCAGTCCGCCCACCGCTCGCGGTGGGTCAGGGTGAAACGGTGGTGTAAGAGACCACCAGCACGCCGGGCGACCGGCGTGGCTAGGTAAACCCCACCTGGAGCAAGACCAGACAGTGCGCGCCCGAGGGCTGCCCGCCCGAGCGCACGGGTAGGTCGCTGGAGGTATGCGGCAACGCATGCCCGAGATGGATGGCCGCCACCCCCGCAGTGCCGGTGACGGCGCGGGGGGACAGAACCCGGCGTACCGGCCGACTCATCCACACCAGACCCGTTGACCTGCACCGATTTGGCAGCGGGTCGCGCTGGTCCTCAGCCCGTCCTCAGCGCCCAGCACCGCATCCACGGCCGCGCGCGCTCGGTCTTCCGAGTCCGGCCTCAGATGGCTGTAGGTGTCCAGCGTCTCCGCGGCCGTCGCGTGGCCCAGGCGGCTCTGCACAACCTTGACGCTCTCCCCGTGCCGGATCAGCAGCGAGGCGTAGTAGTGCCTCAGCGAGTGAATGGTGACACTGGGCGGGCTGCCCGTCGCTTCGCGCGCCTTCGTCCAGTGCTCGGAGAAGGCCGAGCGCTTCCAGGGCCGCCCGCTGGGCCGGGTGAACACGAGACCGTCGTCACCGGCAGGGAACGCCTGCAGATGAGCAGCGAGCGCGTCCACGATGGTCTGCGGAAGGGGAATGGTCCTCACCGAGCTCGCCGTCTTCGGAGGGTTCGATAGTGAGGGTGGCCACCGGTACGGTCGCCACGTGAGCAGAGACACCTGGACCACCCGCGACTACCCCGTGCTGGTCGCCGTCGCTGACCAACTCGAGGAGACCCGCGGCCAGCCATTCGTCAGCCACCAGCTCGCCAAGCGACTGCCTGACCTCGAGCCGCGCGACGTCGCCCACTCGCTCACCACCCTGGTTGGCCCCTACCTGCAGGGCGAGGTGCACCGGAGCCTGGCCGGCGACACGGACGTCATCATCACCGGACTGACCGAACGCGGTCGCCGGGCCGCGCACCTGTGGCCCGCCGAGGAGACGCATACGGAGGCGCTGGTCGCCGCCATCCTCGCCGCTGCCGAGCAGGTCGAGAGTGAGGACGAGCGCAGCCGCCTCCGCAAGGCCGCCGACGCGCTCAGGGCGAGCAGCGGACGGATCCTCGAGGGCGCCGTCTCGGCGGTCATCGCGGGAGTCGTCGGCGGGAGCATGTAGCTGCCCGCTATGGTGGCGAGGCATGGGGATTCTTGACTGGCTGCTGGGGCGCAAGCCGGAGACTGCGATTGCCGAGCGGCCTCGAGAGGCAGCGACACCGCGCGTTGCGGTGCGGCTCGAGTACAATCCCGACATACCGCCGCGGCCGCGTGAGAGTCGTTGGTACGTGCCCTCCGAGGGTGACGTAGACCGCTTCGTCCCTGAGCTGGGCCATATGCCGCCACTGCACCTCATCCCGTACACGACGGCCGGAGACGAGGACGTTCTCACCCTTTGCGAGGACAGCACCGGCCTGCTGGTCGGGCCCAAGGACCGCCGCCTGCAGCGTGCCGGCATCTTCGCCATCGCCGCCCGAGGTGAGGCCTACCACAAGGCGGCGTGCCAGGCTGGGGACTTCTCCCCCGGCGCCTCCGTCCGCCTGGTCCGTGAGCCGGACAACGAGCACGACCCGAACGCGGTCGCCATACTCGCCGAGGGTCACCGGACCAGGGCTGCCTACGTCAACAAGGGCAAGGCGCGCTCGCTGGCGAAGATCCTCGACAAGGGCATCGAGCTGCGAGCGATCAGCCTGCGCGGCACGGCCTCCGGCCGGGTCTGCGACCAGATCACGGTCCTGGCCGCGGCTCCCGAGGTGGTCGAGCATCTGCTCTCGCCCCGCCCCGACCACCTCCCGCGGCCGGCGCACCTGGGATAAGGCCGGGGGGCTTCTCTGCATCCCCCGCCACACCAGGGGAGAAATGGTCGATGCCGCACACCGACATGGGGCAAGATCGACCTATGCCCCGCTCCATCCCCGCGCTGGTCGAACCCAGCGTCTTGCGCTGGGCACGCCTCACCATCGATCTCACCGAGGTTGCCGCCTCCCGGAAACTGGACCTCCCAGACGACCGCGTGGCCGCTTGGGAGTCCGGCGAGGAGCGCCCGACCATCGCGCAGCTCCGGAAGGCCGCGGAGCTCTACAAGCGGCCGCTGGCCGTCTTCTTCCTTCCCGAGCCGCCGAAGGACTTCGACACGCTCCGCGACTTCCGCCGACTCGCGGGCTCGGATGAGGGCGCGTGGTCGCCCGCGCTTCACGATGACTTCCGCCGCGCGCACGCTCAGCGAGAAGCCGCCCTGGAGTTGGCCGACCTGGACGACACCGAGCCGCCGACCACGTGGCACCTCGCGCCGCTCCCCGACTCGGACGAGGCCATAGCCAGCGCGGCCCGCGCCCTACTCCTCCGCGCCAGCCCGCTGGCTCTGCCCGGCGGGGGTGACCGGCCCTACGACCACCTCAACACGTGGGTGGCGGCGCTGGAGGCGGCAGGCGTCCTAGTGATGGCGACGGCCGGAGGCCGTGTCCCCTTGAACGAAATGCGGGCCTTCTCGCTCTACTTCGACACCCTCCCGGTCATCGTGGTTAACGGCGCCGACAGTCCGCGTGGCCGCCTCTTCTCCCTTCTCCACGAGTACGCGCACCTTTTGCTCCACACGGAGGGCCTCTGCGACATGGTGACGGACCGGCGCGCGGTCTCACCGGATCGGCGGCTAGAGGCGCGATGCAACGCGCTGGCCGCGGGGATGCTCCTCCCTGCCTCGGAGGTGCTGGCCCAGTCGGTGGTCCGACGGAAGGCCGCGGACGGTACGCCCTGGACCTACGAGGACCTCCGAGCCGCCGCGGCCCCGTTCGGGGTGAGCGCCGAGGCCCTCCTCCGGCGTCTCGTGACCCTCGGCCGCGTCTCCGAGGGTTTCTACTCGGACATGCGGGAGGAGTTCCTGGCCGCCTACGAAGCCGACGCCGCCCGCGACCGCGCTTCCGGCGGGAACTGGTACCGGAACACTGTCCGCGACCTCGGCAAGGGCTACGTGCGCCAGGTCACGGACGCCCACCGCCGCCGCGTCATCGACACCTACACCGCCGCGACCTTCCTCAACGTCAAGGCTAGCCAACTACCCCGCCTTGCCGAAACTGCCGCTCTGTCCAACGCCAGCGCGGTGTAGCGACGGATGGGCCTGTACTCCTTCGATACGAGCGCGCTCATCAACGGGCGCCGCGACCTCCTCCCCCCGGCCACGTTCCCGAGCGTCTGGGAGCGGATTGAGGGCATGATTGCGAGCAAGGAAATCTTCTGCGTGGACGAGGTAGAGAAGGAACTCGCCAAGCGCGACGGAGACGCCATCCACACGTGGGCCCGCTCCCAGAATGGCCTCTTCGTGCCTCTGGACGAGGACGTCCAGGTCGCCACGACGGAGGTCCTCGCCGCCCATCCGAAGCTCCTCGGCGCTGGCAAGGGTCGCAACGCCGCGGACCCCTTCGTCGTCGGACTGGCACGGGTGAAGGGCGGGGCTGTCGTCACTGAGGAGCGGGCCGCCAACCTCAACAAGCCCAAGATTCCCGACGTCTGCGCCGCCATGGGCGTCCCCTGCGTGACCCTCGTGGAGTTCATCTCGGACCAGGGCTGGACTTTCTAGGCCGACGGCTTCGTCCCGGGCGTGTTGCTGAGCACTTGGCGTTTCCACGCCCCGACCCGGCATATCCGTATCACGCTGCTGATAATCCTGGGAAGACCGCTGTTTAGTGCAATGAGCAGGTCCAGGCTCTCGGCCTGACGAACCTTGCCAACGACGATCCGGCCGGGGCGTATTCGCGGCGCCTTCGTGTCGAAGCGCCACAGCGGGACCTCGCCGGCCACGGGAGGTCCGAGCGCAGAGCAGTCATCCTCAATTCGTCCTCAGAAGGTCCGCTAAGACCCCACCATGACCAACTACTGACCAACGACGTTTCCCCAGGTCAAATACGTTGTGCATCTCTGGTCCAGCGGTGATCAAGCCCTGCGGCCCCTTCCCGGCGTGCCGGCCGACTCATCCACACCATCCCTTGCGCCCCTCACCCCGGGCCGCCCGGGCCGTGCCATGATGAGCCGCGTGCCAGGCCGACCGACGCCGCTCGGCGCCGCGGCACGGGTGGACCCCAGCGAGCACGGCGGGGCGGCCGACGGGCGGGACTGGTTGGTCGACCTGGCGCGGATCGTCGCGGTCGGGGTCGTCGTGGTCATGCACTGGCTCTTCCTCCGGGTCACCGTGGTCGACGGGGCGATGCGGACCGACCCCGCCCTGTCCGGCCCGGTGGTGCTCGCCCTGACCTGGGTCCTGATGGTGCTGCCCCTCTTCCTCCTGGCGGCCGGGTTCGCCGGCACCCGCCTCGCCGACCGCCACCGCGCCGAGGGCACCGGCTACCCGGCATACCTCGCGCCCCGGTTGCTCCGGGTCACCAGCCCCGTGCTGGTGCTCGTCACCGTCACGATGGGGGTTGTCCTCCTGGTCGCGGCGGTCGACCCGGGGTCGGCGCGGAGGCTCACCGCGGTCACCGGCAACCACCTGTGGTTCCTCGTCGTCTACCTGCTGTGCCTGGTCGTGGCTCCCGCCGTGGTGGCGCTCCACGACCGGCACGGGTGGTGGGTGGTGCCGGGGGTGCTGCTGGGCGGTGCGCTGCTGGTGGACCTGGCGTGGTTCTCAGGAGCCGTCGGTTACGAGCCGGCGCGGTGGGCCAACCTGGTGCTGGTCTGGCTCTTCTGCCACCAGCTGGGTGTGCTGCACGCCCGGGGCACGCTGCGCTCCCGGTCCGCTCGGGTGCCCGTGCTGGTGCTGCTGGCCGCCGTCGGCGCCCTGCTGGCGATGGTCGTGGCCGGGCCCTACGCGCCGGCCAACATCGGGATGGCCGACCGGCCGACCTCCAACCTGACCCCGCCCAACGCGGCCCTGGCGCTGGTGGGGGTCGCGCAGCTGGCCGTCCTGACCCTGCTCGCCCGGGTCGTCGGTGACCGGGTGCCCCCGCCGGCGGTGCGGGCCGCGGTGCGCTGGCTCAATCCCCGCCTGGTGCTGATCTACCTGTGGCACGTCCCCGCGCTGGGTGCGGTGACCTTCGTGGGGCTGCTCGCCCCCGAGGTGCTGCTGCCCGCGGGGACGGGGGCGTGGCTGGCCCTGCGGCCTCTCTACCTGGTGCTGGCCGTCGGCCTGCTGTGGCTGGTGATGGTGCCGGCCGGCGCCTGGGAGCTGCGGATGCACCGCCGCCGGGTCAGCACGCGTACGGCGGTGGTGCTGCCGTCGGCCGGCCTGGCGGTGGGCGGCACCGCCCTGGCCTGGCACTGGGGCATCGGTCCTGCGCCGCTACCTCTGCTGGCGCTGGCCCTCCTGCTGTCAGCCGTGGTCCTCCTAGTGCGTCCTCCGGTCCCCGGGACACGCGGCTGACCCCAGGGGATCAGAGGTGGCCGTTGACGAGGTCGAGCAGCACGAACAGGACGGCGAAGGCGGCGAAGGTCCCGATGCCGTAGAGCAGCACGGTGTTCATGCTCCGGGGGTCCTTCTGCCCGACGGGCACGGTGCGAGCGGTCGTGGCGGGCGTGGAGGAGTCCTGGTGCGGGGTGGCCATGCGGGTCAGTCTACGGGAGGGTGGTCCAGCAACCGACCGGCGAGCGTGCGCGCCACGCCGTCCTCCCCGTTGGCGGGCACGTGGTGGTCAGCCATTGCCAGGACGTCGGGGTGCGCGTTGGCCACGGCGAAGGACGTGCCGGCCCAGTCCAGCATGGGCAGGTCGTTGGGCATGTCACCGAAGGCCCACACGCTGCCGGCCGGCACGCTGGGCGCCTGCTCGGCGCACCAGTGCGCGAGCGCGAGCGCCTTGGTCACCCCGAGCGGGGTGATCTCGCCGAGCCGGACCGCCCCCGAGTGCGCCACCTCGGCACGCCCGTCGACGACCCGGGCGACGCGCGCGGAGATGACCTCGGTGGACCAGTCGGGGTGGGTCACGAGGATCTTGCCGGCAGGCTCCTGGGCCAGCTCACGGATCTCCCCCACCAACCACTGCCCCGTGCTGCGCCCGGTCGGGCGCATGAACCCCGGCTCGCGGGCGAACCCGCGCAAGGACTCCGTCGCGAGGGTCACACCGGGCAGCTCCCGCCGCAGGTCCTCCAGCAGCTCACCGAGCAGCTCGCGGGCCATGAGCCGGCTGGCGACGATCTGCCTCGCGGCGAGGTCGTAGGTGAAGGCGCCGTTGCCACACAGCGCCAGGCCGGTCACCCCGAGGTCGGCCAGCTCGTCCATCCACCGAGGGGGTCGCGCCGTCACGAGGACCACCCGCACGCCCAGGTCGGCCACTTGGTCCAGGACGTCCCTGGTGTAGGCGGAGACGGACCCGTCCGGTCTCAGCAGCGTGCCGTCGCAGTCGGTGGCGACGACGCTCGGAGCCGCGGGTGCGGGCCGCTGGGAGGCGGTCACGGCGCGGGGGTCTCCTCCTCGACGATGCTCAGCTCGACGCGACGGGCCAGGATGTCGGCCTCGTCCACCCGGACGCTGACCTGGCTGCCGAGCTCGGCGCTGCCTCGCGCCACCTCGCTCACCGGGGGGTTGTCGAGGTGGACGATGACGTCACCCCGCGGGAGACCGTCGACGACCACCGCCCGGAAGGTGTGCCCCACCCTGTCCGCCAGGACGGCGGCCTCGACGGCGTCGATGCAGGCGCGGTCGACGGCCCTGGTGCGCTGGCCGGTCTGCGCCATCACCTCCGGCAGACGGGGCAACGCCTCGCGGGCCCACGCCGGCACCTCGTCCCCCGACGACAGGGCCTCGCACACGGCCAGCCCGAAGCGGTCGACCAGTCGGCGCAAGGGGGCCGTCACGTGCGCGTACGGCGCGGCCAGCGCGGCCTGCACCCGCTCCCCCTCGTCCGGGAGCTCCCCGTCGAAGGCGGTGTAGCCGGCCCCGCGGAAGAGCGCGGTCGCCGCGCTGACGATCGCGAGGTGGGCGGGGTCCGCCCTGTCCAGCGTGCGGAGGAAGTCGCCGTACGCCATACCCTGCGGCCACTCCCGCCCCAGGGCCCGCGCCTCCCGGCGGAACCGGGCGACCGCCTCGTCGGTCGGCACCGGCATGGTCCGCAGGATGCCCACACCGCCCTCGAGCATCATCTCCGCCGCCACCATGCCGGTGAGCAGCGAGATCTGCGCGTTCCAGTCCTCGGCCGGCAGGAGCGGACGCAGCCGCAGCTCGTAGTCGCAGTCCGCCCCGACCTGCACCTCCTGCTGGGGCATGGGCAGGCTGGCGCCGCCCCGGTCGGACTCCCGCTGGATCCGCAGCTCCCCCACCTCGCGCAGGAGCATCAGCGTCTCCTCGGCCTCTCCCCCGTCGACCAGCTCCTGCACCTGCTCGTAGTCGTACCGCCGCCGCGAACGGACCATCGCCCGGTACAGCTCCGCACTCTCGCGCTGGCCCGTCGCCGTCAGCCGGATGTCCCACACGTAGGCCGGGCGGACCACGTCCGGCAGCAGGCTGGCCGCGTCCTCGCTGAGCTCCGGGGGATGGAGGGGGACGCGCCGGTCGGGGCAGTAGACGGTCTGGCCCCGCAGCCAGGTCTCGGTGTCCAGCGCACCCCCGGGCCGCAGGAAGGCCGGCACGTCGGCGATCGCGTAGCGCACCCGGAACCCCTCCCCGTGCCGCTCTATGTGCATCGCCTGGTCGAGGTCCATGGAGCCGGGCGGGTCGATGGTCACCAGCTCCACGGCGGTCTCGTCGCGCTCGGGCAGGTCGGGTGCGGCGACACCGGCGGCCACCTCCTGGCGCACCTCGGGCGAGAACTCCTCCGGCACCTCCTGCTCGGCCCGGACCTGCTCGAAGGCCTGCTCCAGCAGCCGCCCCGTCGACGTCTCGGTCGGGTCGCAGGCCAGGGACGTCGCTCGCTGCAGCATGGCCCACACCTTACGGGGGTCGATGACCTACCCTCCTGTGGTGCTCATCCTGCTGCCGCCCTCGGAGTCCAAGGCCACCCGGGCCCGTGGTGCCAGCCTGCGGTGGGACCGGCTGTCCTCTCCCGAGCTGACGGAGCCCCGGCAGCAGGTGGCGCGGGCGCTGGCCGCGGCGAGCGCCCGGATCGACGCGCCGGTCGTCCTGTCGGTCAGCGCGACGCTGGGAGAGGACGTCGCCCGGAACCTCCGGCTCGGGAGCGCCCCGACGCTGCCGGCCCGCGAGCTCTACACCGGTGTCCTCTACGACGCGCTCGACCTGGCGGGCCTGGACCCGGCGTCGTCACGCAGGGCCACGGCGCGCCTGCGGGTGGTGTCGGCGCTCTACGGCCTGGTGCGGATGACCGACCGGCTGGCGCCCTACCGGCTCGCCATGGGGGTCAACCTGCCCGGGGTGGGTCCGCTCGCCTCCTTCTGGCGCCCGCACCTGGCCCCGGTGCTGACCGGCGCCGCCGGTCGGGGCCTCGTGGTCGACACCCGCTCCAGCACGTATGCCGCCGCCTGGAGCCCCCGCGGGAGCCTCGCCGAGCGCTGGGTGCAGGTCAAGGTGCCCGGTGCCACCCACATGGCCAAGCACACCCGCGGCCTGGTGGCCCGCGCCCTGGTCGGGGCCCCGTCCGACCCTCGGACGCCCCAGGACCTGGTGACGGCGCTCGAGGATCGGTTCCGGCTGCGGCTGGAGCAGAACCGTGGCGGCGGCTGGTCGCTCGAGGCGACGGCCCGCTGATGGCCCCCGTGCGGCAGCGCACCCTGGGATGGATCGGGGCCGGCCTGCTCGGCACGGCCCTGCTCGCCGCCGTCCTCGGCGGGGACCGCGACGAGCGGGTCCGGCCCGAGCTGGTCGCGGCCTACGTCGGTGCCGTGGAGCGACTGCCGCAGGAGGTGCCGGGGTGCGAGGGTCTGACCTGGCAGGTGCTCGCCGGCATCGGGAGGGTGGAGTCCGGGCACGCCCGCGGGAGCGAGGTCGACGCCGTGGGCCGCACCGACCCCCAGATCCTCGGTCCCCTCCTCGACGGCTCGGGTGCCGGGGGCAACACCACGCCGGTCGAGGACTCCGACCTGGGCCGCCTCGACGGCGACACGCAGTTCGACCGCGCGGTCGGGCCGATGCAGTTCATCCCCACGAGCTGGGAGCTCTACGGGCGGGACGCGAGCGGCGACGGCGTCGCCGACCCCCACAACGTCCACGACGCGGCGCTGTCCGCGGCGGTCCACCTGTGCGGCTTCACCCCCGTCGACCTGTCCGACCGGGGCGAGCTGCGGAGAGCGGTCCTGCGCTACAACCAGTCCGGGCGCTACGCCGACGAGGTCCTCGAGCACGCGGACCGCTACGCAGAGCGCTACGGCCCGGACGGCACGCGGCTGGACTGAGCGACTCGCGCGTCAGTCCAGCGAAGAGTCGAGGATCCGCATGGCGACCGGCGCCGGCCCGGGGTCGAGGGCGGGGTCGTAGAGGTGGTGGGTGTCGTTGACGAAAGCCACCTGCACGCCACCGTCCGGCCACACCTCGACGGCCGACAGCGAGGCCGGCGCGGTGGCGATCGACCACGCTCGCTCGTGGTCGACCCCGAGCAGCCGGGCCAGGACGGACATGAGCACGATCCGGTGCGTGGCCACGACGACGGTCCCGCCCCGGGCCGTGGCCCGGGACAGTGCGGCCGCGACCCGCCGGTCCAGCTCCCGCCGGCTCTCCCCGCCCGGGCGTCGGTAGTCGGGGTCCGCACGCAGCCGCCGCAGGTCTTGGCCGTACCGGGACAGCAGCTCGGGCATGGCGCGCCCGTCCCAGTCCCCGAACCCCTGCTCGTCCCAGTCGGCGTCCTCCTCCCGCTCGACCCCCAGCGCGTCGGCGATGGCCTGACCGGTCTGCCGGGCCCGCTGCAACGAGGAGCTCACGACGGTGACCGGGCCCGGCTCGGACCTCCCCACGAGGGCCTCGACGGCCCGCGCGGCCGCGCGGGCCTGGGCCAGCCCGGTGGTGTTGAGGGAGGGGTCGGCCCCGCCCCGGCCGTCGAGCCGGTGCTCGACCGTGAAGTCCGTGACGCCGTGGCGCACCAGGACCAACCTGGTCTGGCCCTCCAGCACCGGCACCGTCTCGTCGGAGAGCAGCAGGTCGCTCACGGGGGCCTTCGCCTCGCCGAACGTCGGCCGGACCAGCTGCCGGTCGTGGTAGGCCCGACCCCCGCCCCGCGCCGTCCCCTCGTCCTCCTCGAGCTCGGACCAGGGGTCCGGGTCGTCGTCCGCCCCGCTCTGGCCAGCGGCGGCCCGGACGTGGTCACGGTGGACGGTCCGCCCGTCCATGCCGTCGTTGGACAGGGCGTCGGCGGCACCGTTGCGCTCCCGCGGGATCCAGGTGAACTCGACGGACCCGTCCTGGCTCTGCACCTCGTCGACCAGACGGCGGGCGTCCAGCGCCAACCGACGCATGTCGGCGTGCTTGATCTTCCACCGCCCGGTCATCTGCTCCACCACGAGCTTGGAGTCCATGCGGACCTCGACGGTCGCCCCCTGCGCGAGCCCCAGGTCCAGGACGGCGCGCAGGCCCTCGACGAGACCGGTGTACTCGGCCACGTTGTTGGAGACCTTGCCCAGGGGCCCGGCACGCTCCGCCAGCAGCCGACCGGTCCGCGCGTCCCGCACCAGCGCGCCGAAGCCCCCCACCCCGGGGTTGCCTCGGGAGCCGCCGTCAGCCTCGACGACCAGGGCCCGGCGCAGGGTCACAGCCCGGACTCCGGCGTCCGCACCAGGATGCGACCGCACTCCTCGCAGCGCAGCACCTCGTCCTCCGCCGCGGCCCGGATCCGGCCCAGGTCCACCGCGTTGATGTCCAGGCGGCACCCGCCGCACCGCCGCTGCTGCAGCGCTGCCGCCCCGCTGCCCAGCTGGGCCCGCAGCCGTTCGTAGAGCGCCAGGAGGTCCGCCGGGAGCTCTGCGGTCAGGGCGGTCCGTCCACCCTCGACCTCAGCCTTCTCGGCCTCGATCGCCGCGGCCTTCTCGTCCCGCACCGCCCTCAGCTCGGCGAGCCGGGCGGAGTGCTCGTCCAGCGCGCCGCGGGCCTCGCGCTCGGCCGCCTCCGCCGACTCCGCCCGCTCCATGACCTCGAGCTCCTCGTCCTCGAGCACACCCTGACGGCGCCCCAGGGACTCCAGCTCGTGCTGCAGGGCTTGCAGGTCCTTGGCGCTGCCCGTCCCCGACTCCAGCCGTTGCCGGTCCCTCGCGGCCCGGTCCCGCACCAGCTGCACGGCCGCCTCCGCCCGCGCGACCTCGCGCTGCAGGTCGCTGACCTCGGTGCCGGTGCGGACGACGGCCTCCTGCAGGGCGGGCAGACGCGCCTCCATCCGGTCGATGTCGGTCTGCTCGGGCAGCGTCCGGAGCCGGTGCGCGAGCTGGTTGACGGTCGTGTCCAGATCGACGAGGTCGAGCAGTCTGGCCTGCATCTGCGGGGACGCCTTCACGGCATACCTCCTGTGGTGGTGCGGTCGGCGGACGGGTCTGGCACGTGCTCGCGAGGACCCCTGGCACCGACGACGAAGTCCCAGGGGTCGGTGCGCACGGAGGAGATCCGCAGGCTCACGCTATCCCCCAGCCGGGCGGCGAGCAGGTCCCGCAGGCCGGGCAGCCACAGCCACTCGCTGGCCCAGTGGCCGGCGTCGACGAGGTATGGGGTGCCGTCCCCGCCCGCGCGCTCCCTCGCGCGGGACTCCTCCCTCGCCTCGAGCGCGGGGTGGTGCCGCAGGTCAGCCGTCACGTAGACGTCCGCACCGCTGCTGCGCACGGCGTCGAAGGCGGAGTCGCCCGCACCGCCCAGGAGGGCGACGGTGCGCACCTCGGCGTCCGCGGGGCCGCTGACCCGCACCCCGACCGCGCTCGGCGGCAGCGCCGCGGCCAGACGGGAGGCGAAGTCCGCCAGGGAGACCGGCCGGTCCAGCTCCCCCACCCGACCCAGCTCCTGGTCCTCGACCACCGAGAGGGGACGGGTGGCCGCGAGCCCGCAGGCGGCGGCCAGGGCGTGGCCCACGCCGGGGTCGGCGACGTCGGCGTTGGTGTGGGCGCAGTAGAGCGCCACGTCGTTCACGAGGAGGTCGTGGATCGTGGCCCCCTTGGCGCTGGTGGTCGCCACCGAGTGGATCCCGCGGAGCAGGAGCGGGTGGTGGGCGACGATGAGGTCCGCCCCGGTCCGCACCGCCTCGGCCACCACGTCCAGGGTGGGGTCCACGGCGAGCAGGACGGTCGTCACCGGCTGGTCGGGGTCACCGGCCGCCAGCCCGACCCGGTCCCAGGACTGGGCGGTGCCCGGCGGGTAGAGCTCCTCCAGGACCGCCACGACGTCCCGCAGCCGCGGCGCCGACGATGTCGCTCTGCTGTTGTCCACGTGGGCCCGGCCGGGCTCGAACCGACGACCTACGCGGTGTAAACGCGGCGCTCTACCAGCTGAGCTACAGGCCCCTTCGGCCGACCATTCTTACAGGTCGCGCACGGCCTCGTGCAGCACGCCGATCTCGCGTGCCTCGCCCGGCCCGTGAAGCAGGCTCCACCGCACCTCCATCGAGAGGGTCACCAGGAAGGTTCCCCGCACCGACATGCCGGAGCTCTCGTCGAAGACGCCGTACGCCCGGCTGGCCTCACCGTGCGGCCAGAAGTCGGACAGCAGGGGGAACCGGTACCCCTCGTGCGCCGCCCAGGCCCGCAGCGCGTGGGGCGGGTCGCAGGAGACGCCGTAGACCTGGACGCGGTCGTTGACAAACTCGTCGATGTTCAGCTGGATCTCCAGCAGCTCCCCCGTGCAGATCGAGGAGAAGGCAAAGGGGTAGAAGACCAGCAGGGCGTGCCGGTCCGCCACCGCCTCGGACAGGCGCACCATCCCGCCGTGCTGGTCCGGCAGGCACAGCTCCGGAGCCCGTCCCCCCACCGCCGGCGGAGCCGGCTGACGCACGGGGGTGGTCACCGTCGGCCCACCAGCCGCTGACCCACCCATCCGCCCAGGGGGACCGCCCCCGAGGCGGAGAGCGAGCAGACGGTGCACGCCTCCTGCACGTCGTGGGCCGGGACCCTGTCCCCCCGGCCGGGGCCGGGGGTGAGCAGCGCGATCGAGCCGCCCTCCTCCAGACCGGTCAGCGCGTCGACCAGCTCGTCGGCCAGGTCCCCGTCCCCGTCGCGCCACCACAGCAGCACCACGTCGACGACGCCGTCGTAGTCGTCCTCCTCGATCGCGCTCCCGGCGAGCGCCTCGGCGGCCTCCCGGACGTCCTCGTCCACGTCGTCGTCGTAGCCGAACTCGACGACGACCTGCCCCGGCCGCAGCCCCAACCTGCGCAGCCCCGACAGCAGGGGGCCGTCGGCCACCCCGTCGACCTGCTCGTGATCTTTCGTATGCCCTTTCATGGTGCGACTAGCCAACCACCCATGGGTGCCGCAGGACAACCGGCCACCCCGAGCACCGGGGCCGACTCCGGCCCACCCGCCATGACAGACTGAGCGGGTCATCCACGTCGGAAAGGATCCATCCTGATGGTCTTCCAGCGCCCCACCGGCCCGATCCTCAACGGTCTACCGAGTCAGGTCCCGGACACCGACCCCGAGGAGACCCAGGAGTGGCTCGACTCCCTGGACTCCGCGATCGAGAGCGGCGGGCGCCAGCGGGCCCGCTACCTCATGCTGCGGATGCTGGAGCGGGCGCGCGACTCCCAGGTGGGTCTTCCCTCCCTCACCACGACGGACTACATCAACACGATCCCGCCGGAGCGTGAGCCGTGGTTCCCGGGTGACGAGGACATGGAGCGCCGCTACCGGGCCTGGATGCGCTGGAACGCCGCGGTCATGGTCCACCGGGCCCAGCACCCCGACATCTCCGTGGGTGGCCACATCTCCTCCTACGCGTCCATGTCGACGCTGTGGGAGGTCGGCTTCAACCACTTCTGGCGCGGTCGGGACCACGAGGGCGGCGGCGACCAGCTCTTCTTCCAGGGTCACGCGTCCCCCGGCATCTACGCCCGGGCCTTCCTGGAGGGCCGGCTCACCGAGGCCGACCTGGACGGGTTCCGGCAGGAGAAGAGCAAGGGCCTGCTCCCCGACCACAGGACGATGCCGTCCTACCCCCACCCGCGGGCCATGCCGGACTTCTGGCAGTTCCCGACGGTGTCGATGGGCCTGGGCCCGATGAACGCGATCTACCAGGCGGCCTTCAACAAGTACCTCCACAACCGGGGCATCAGCGACACCAGCCAGCAGCACGTGTGGGCCTTCCTCGGCGACGGCGAGATGGACGAGCCGGAGTCGCGCGGCCTGCTCCAGGTGGCGGCCAACGACGAGCTCGACAACCTCACCTTCGTCGTCAACTGCAACCTGCAGCGGCTCGACGGGCCGGTCCGCGGCAACGGCAAGATCGTCCAGGAGCTGGAGAGCTTCTTCCGGGGCGCGGGCTGGAACGTCATCAAGGTCCTGTGGGGCCGAGGGTGGGACGACCTGATCGCCAAGGACACCTCCGGCGCCCTCGTCAACCTCATGAACTCCACGCCCGACGGTGACTTCCAGACCTTCCGCGCCAACGACGGCGCCTTCATCCGCGACCACTTCTTCGGGCGCGACCCGCGCACCAAGGAGCTCGTCAAGGACTGGAGCGACGAGGACATCTGGTGGAAGCTCAAGCGGGGCGGGCACGACTACCGCAAGGTCTACGCCGCCTACCAGGCCGCGATGGCCCACACGGGTCAGCCGACGGTGATCCTGGCCCACACCATCAAGGGCTACTCGCTGGGCTCCCACTTCGCGGGTCGGAACGCCACGCACCAGATGAAGAAGATGACGCTGGATGACCTCAAGGGCTTCCGCGACAACCTGCGCATCCCGATCACCGACGAGCAGCTCGAGGCCGACCCCTACAAGCCGCCGTTCTACCACCCGGGTGAGGACGACGAGGCGATCCGCTACATGAAGGACCGCCGGCGCCAGCTCGGGGGCTACCTGCCCAAGCGGGAGCCGGAGAAGGCGGCGCCCCTCGCGCTGCCTGACCGCAAGGTCTACGACGTCGCGAAGAAGGGCTCGGGCAAGCAGAACGTCGCGACCACGATGGCCCTGGTCCGGATCTTCAAGGAGTGGATCCGCGACAAGGAGTTCGGCAAGCACCTCGTGCCGATCATCCCGGACGAGGCCCGCACCTTCGGGATGGACAGCTTCTTCCCCACGGCGAAGATCTACAACGTCCACGGGCAGAACTACACCTCGGTCGACGCCGACCTCATGCTCGCCTACAAGGAGTCCACGGCCGGCCAGATCTGGCACCTGGGGATCAACGAGGGCGGCTCGGTGGCGGCGTTCACCGCCGCCGGCACCTCCTACGACACCCACGGCGTGCAGATGGTGCCGTTCTACATCTTCTACTCGATGTTCGGCTTCCAGCGCACCGGTGACGGCATCTGGGCCGCGGCCGACCAGCTGACCCGCGGGTTCCTCATCGGGGCCACCGCGGGGCGGACCACGCTGGCCGGTGAGGGTCTGCAGCACGCGGACGGCCACTCGCAGCTGCTCTCGCGGCGACCAACCCGGCGTGCGTGGCCTACGACCCCGCCTACGCCTACGAGCTGGCCCACATCCTGCCCGACGCCCTGGAGCGGATGTACGGCTCGGACCCCGAGGACGTCTTCTACTACATCACCGTCTACAACGAGCCGATGATCCAGCCGGCCGAGCCGGAGGACGTGGACGCCGAGGGCATCGTCAGGGGCATGCACAAGGTCTCCGGTATGGAGCCGGCCGGCGAGGGCCGGCACGTGCGCCTGCTCGGGTCCGGCGTGGGCGTGCCGTGGGCCCTGGAGGCCCAGGCGCTGCTGCGGGACGACTGGGGCGTGAGCTCCGACGTCTGGTCGGTCACGTCCTGGAGCGAGCTGCGCCGAGAGGCCATGGCCTGCGACGACGAAGCCTTCCTGCACCCGGAGAAGGAGCGGCGCGTGCCCTACGTCACGCAGCGGCTCTCGGAGGCGAGCGGCCCGGTCATCGCCACCAGCGACTGGATGCGCCAGGTCCAGGACCAGATCGCCGGCTGGGTCCCCGAGGACTACTACGCGCTCGGCGCCGACGGATTCGGCTTCGCAGACACCCGCCCGGCGGCCCGTCGCTTCTTCCACATCGACGGCCCGTCGATGGCGGTCAAGGCCCTGCAGATGCTGGCCGACCGGGGGGAGCTGGACCCCGGTGTGCCCCAGGAGGCCGCGAAGAAGTACCGGCTCCTCGACGTCACCGCCGGCACCTCCGGCAACACCGGGGGCGACGCCTGACCCGGGACAGCCTCGCCCGCCGTGCCGGGAGCCTGGCGACCAGGGCGACCCAGCGGATGGAGGCCGACCACGACTGGTTCCGCCAGCTGTCGGCCGACGACCGCTCCTGGGTCGCCCTGGTCGCCCAGGCCGGGCTCAACGCGCTGCTCACCTGGTACGACGAGGGTGCTCCGTCCGGACCGCCCCCTGCGCAGGCCTTCTCGGCCGCACCCTCCAGCCTGACCTCGGCGATCTCGCTGGCGCACGCGCTCGACCTGACCCGGACGGCCATCGTCACCGTCGAAGAGGCCATCCCCGAGCTCGTGCCCGGCAGCGAGGTGCCGGCCCTGCGCGAGGCGGTCCTGCGCTACTCGCGCGACCTGGCCTTCGCCGCGGCCGAGGTCTACGCGCGGGCCGCCGAGCAGCGCGGCGGCTGGGACGCCCGTCTGGAGTCGCTCGTCGTGCACTCGGTGATCCGCGGTGAGGCCGACGACTCGCTGGCCTCCCGGGCCGCGGAGCTCGGCTGGGAGGACGTGACCGACGTCGCCGTGGTCGTGGGACGCCTGCCCGAGGGGCAGTCCGCACCGGCCCTGGGCGACCTGCGCCTGGCCGCGAGGCGCCTGGGGCGCGAGGCCCTCACCGCCGTCCAGGGGACCCGGCTGGTCTGCGTGCTGGGGGGGTCGACCGACCCCCTCGCCGACGCGGAGCGGCTGACGCCGGCCTTCGGCGACGGCCCCGTGGTGGTGGGTCCGCGGGTCCCCCACCTGTTCGCCGCGGGTCGCAGCGCCCGGGCGGCCCTGTCCGGGGTGGACGCGGCGCCCGCGTGGCCCGGCGCCCCCCGTCCCGTCGCGGCCGACGAGCTCCTCCCGGAGCGGGCGCTGCTGGGCGAGACCCCGGCGCGGCGCATGCTGGTGGACCGCGTCTACCTCCCGCTGCGGGACCACGCGTCCGACCTCCTGGACACGACCCAGGCCTACCTCGACAACGGCCAGGTCCTGGAGGCGACGGCGCGGCTGCTCTTCCTGCACCCCAACACCGTCCGGTACCGGCTGCGGCGCGTGGCGGACACCGTCGGGCTGGACCCGCAGAACGCCCGGGACGCCTGGGTCCTGCAGGTCGCCCTGGCCCTGGGACGGACCAGCCGACCGGTGCGCGGACCCCGCCGACCGGCCTCCCCGACCCCCTGAGCGCGGCACCGCGACCTTGTAGGAATCCTACAAAGCGGCGCCGGTCTTCTGGTGGGGAACGGTGGAGAGTTCGCGGGGAAATGGGAGGCAGAGTGGTGGGGTGCTCGCGATCGTCGCGCCCGGACAGGGCTCACAGACCCCCGGTTTTCTCTCCCCCTGGCTGGAGCTCCCAGGTCTGCGGGACCGGCTGGAGTGGCTCTCCGCCGTCGCCGGGATCGACCTGGTCGCCCACGGCACGACCTCGGACGCGGACACCATCAAGGACACCGCGGTCGCCCAGCCCCTCATCGTGGCCGCCGGGCTGGCCTGCCTGCCCGCCCTGCTCCCCGACCCGGGCGACCTCGTCCGCCGGGTCGGAGCCACCGCCGGCCACTCCGTCGGCGAGATCACGGTCGCCGCGGCCGCCGGCGTGCTGAGCCAGGAGCAGGCCATGGTGTTCGTCCGGGAGCGGGGGCGCGGGATGGCGATGGCCTCGGCGGCCGCTCCCACGGGCATGAGCGCCGTCGTCGGTGGCGACGCGCAGGAGGTCGCGGCCGCCCTCGAACGCCACGGCCTCACCCCCGCCAACATGAACGGCGCGGGCCAGGTGGTCGCCGCGGGCACCCTCGAGCAGCTCGAGGGACTCGCCCAGGAGCCCCCGGCCCGGGCGCGGGTGATCCCGCTGGCCGTGGCCGGGGCCTTCCACACCCGGCACATGCAGCCCGCCGTCGACCGCCTCGCGGGCTACGCCCGGGTGATCGAGCCCGGGGCCCCCCGGCTCCCCCTGCTGTCCAACGCGGACGGGGGCGTCGTCCGGGACGGCACCGAGGTGCTGCGCAGGCTGGTGACCCAGGTCTCCAGCCCGGTGCGCTGGGACCTGACGATGCAGACCCTGGCCGACCTGGGGGTGACCGGCCTCATCGAGATCCCCCCGGCCGGCACCCTGGTGGGTCTCGCCAAGCGCGGACTCAAGGGTGTGGATACCCTCGCCCTGAAGAGCCCGGACGACCTCGAGGCAGCCGCGAGGATGATCCGCGAGCACGGTGCCGGCGACCGCGACGACACCGGTCCGTCGCACCACCTTCCGGAGGAGGACTCCCTGTGAGCACCCGCCCGTCCCTGACCGCGCCGGACGTCCTGCGGCACGCCCGCATCCACGGCGTCGGCGGCTACCGCCCCGAGCGGGTGGTGACCAACGAGGAGATCTGCCGCACCATCGACTCCTCCGACGAGTGGATCCGGCAGCGCTCGGGCATCGTCACCCGCAGGTTCGCCCGGGAGGACGAGTCGGTCATCGACATGTCCGAGGTCGCGGCCCGTCGGGCGCTCGAGAACGCCGGGGTCTCCCCCGAGCAGGTGGGGGTGGTCATCATGGCGACCGTCACCCACCCCTACCAGACCCCGGCGGCCGCCCCGGAGCTCGCCCACCGGCTCGCCATCCCGAACCCCGCCGCCTTCGACATCTCGGCCGCCTGCGCGGGCTACTGCCACGCCATCTCCCTGGCCAACGACATGGTGCGGGTCGGGACGGCCGACTACGTCCTGGTCGTCGGCGTCGAGAAGCTGTCCGACTTCACCGACCCCTACGACCGCAGCACCGCCTTCATCTTCGGGGACGGGGCCGGTGCCGCCGTGGTCGGCGTCTCCGACGTCCCCGGCATCGGCCCCACCCTGTGGGGCAGCCTGGGCGAGCAGCGCGACGTCATCACCCAGCGCGAGCCCTGGACCGGGCTGCGCGAGCAGATGGAGCAGCCGGACCAAAGCGACCCCACCCCGTGGCCCTCCTTCGTCATGCAGGGCCAGACCGTCTTCCGTTGGGCCGTCTTCTCCATGGCGCAGGTGGCGCAGGAGGCGGTCAGCGCCGCCGGCCTCACCCCGGCCGACCTGGACGCCTTCGTCCCCCCAGGCGAACATGCGCATCACCGACGCGATGATCAAGGCCCTCAAGCTGCCCGACCACGTGCCGGTGGCCCGCGACATCGCCGAGACCGGCAACACCTCCGCCGCCTCGATCCCGCTGGCGATGAGCCGGATGCTGGAGGAGGGCGAGGCCCCGCACGGGGGCGCCGCCCTGCAGATCGGGTTCGGCGCCGGGCTCGTGTATGCCGCCCAGGTGGTCCTCATGCCCTGACCGGCACCCCCAGACCCCCGGGGCCCGGCGGGAGCACCACGACCGGGTCAGCTGTGACCACATACCGAAGGAGACAACCCATGGCACTGAGCGAGCAGGAAATCCTCGAGGGTCTCGCCGAGATCGTCAACGAGGAGACGGGTCTGGAGGCCGAGGAGGTCCAGATGGACAAGTCCTTCACCGAGGACCTGGACATCGACTCGCTGTCGATGATGACCATCGTCGTCAACGCCGAGGACAAGTTCGGCGTCCGGATCCCGGACGACGAGGTCAAGAACCTCACGCACGTCCGCGACGCGGTCACCTACATCAACAACAACCAGGGCTGACCCCCCCGGTCGCGTCCGGCCCCCGGGCCGGGCGCGGCCACCCGGCCCCCGCCATACCCGTCCCACCCGCGCCACACCCGCCCGACCCCGCGCCAGGAGGCAGCGACCATGTCCGCCAGCACGAAGACCCCCCGCCGCGTCGCCGTGACCGGCCTCGGTGCCACCACCCCCGTCGGCGGCACCGCCCCCGAGACCTGGGAGGGCATCCTGGCCGGTCGCTCGGGTGTGCGCCGCCTCCCCGAGGAGTGGATCGAGCGGCACGAGCTCCCGGTGACCTTCGCGGCCCAGCTGCACACCAGCCCGGCCGAGGTGCTCGCCAAGGTCGAGGTCCGCCGCAACGACCCCTCGGGCCAGTACGCCCTCATCGCCTCCCGCGAGGCCTGGGCCGACGCGGGTGCCCCCGAGCTGGAGCCCGAGCGCCTCGGCGTGGCCATCGGCTCCGGCATCGGCGGGGTCTGGACGCTGCTGGACCAGTGGGAGGTCCTTAAGGAGAAGGGCCCCCGCCGCGTCTTCCCCCTCACCGTGCCCATGCTCATGCCCAACGGGTCCGCCGCCGCCGTCAGCCTCGACCTGACCGCCCGCGCCGGCGCCCACTGCCCCGTCAGCGCCTGCGCCTCCGGCGCCGAGGGTATGGGGCTCGGGGTGCAGATGATCCGCTCCGGGCGGGCTGACGTCGTCGTGGCGGGCGGCACCGAGGCCGCGATCCACCCGCTGCCCGTGGCCGCCTTCGCCTCCATGACCGCCCTGTCCACCCGGAACGACGACCCGCAGGGGGCCTCGCGCCCCTACGACGTGGGCCGGGACGGCTTCGTCATGGGCGAGGGGGCCGGCGTCATGGTGCTGGAGGCCGAGGAGCACGCCAAGGCCCGCGGGGCCCGGATCTACGCCTACCTGGACGGCGTGGGGATGTCCTCGGACGCCTACCACATCACCGCCGGCGAGCCCGAGGGCAAGGGCGCCGCGCGGGCGATGCTGGAGACCGTCGCGGACGCCGGGCTGTCCGTCACCGACATCTCGCACATCAACGCCCACGCCACCTCGACCCCGGTGGGGGACGCCGCGGAGGCCCGCGCGATCCGACGCGCGTTCGGGGACCACACCGGCAACATCTGCGTCACCGGCACCAAGTCCATGACCGGTCACCTGCTCGGCGCCGCCGGAGCGCTGGAGGCCGTGCTCACGGTGCTGTCGCTGCACCACCGCCGGGTCCCCGCCACCATCAACATCGAGACCATGGATCCCGAGATCGACCTCGACGTCGTCCGCGACGCCGCGCGCGAGCTGCCGGCGGGCGACCTGGCTGCCCTCAACAACTCCTTCGGCTTCGGCGGGGTCAACGTGGCCCTCACCTTCGCCAGCGCCGGGTGAGCCCCAGGCTCCGGCCGACGGTCAGACGGCAGGGCTAGGCTGCGCCGGGACATGCACATCCTTCGCGTCGCCAACTTCGTCAGCCCCACCTCCGGGGGGATCAAGACCGCCCTGCGGGCCTGGGGCCAGCACTACCAGGATCTCGGTCACCGGGCCTCGCTCATCATCCCCGGTCCCGGCCCGGAGATCAGCGAGGAGGCCCAGGGCACCGTCTACCGCGTGCCCGCCACCCCCGTCCCGGGCACCGGCTACTCGCTCATGTGGAGCCGCGTCGGCCTGTCCCGTCTCATGGACGCCATCGCCCCGGACGCCCTCGAGGTCTCCGACCGCGCCACGACCCGGTGGATGGGTCGGTGGGCGGCGCGCAGGGGCATCGGGTCGGTCATGCTCAGCCATGAGAACATGACCGGGATCCTCGTCCGACGGACCCCGATGCCGGTCGGGGTCGCCCACCTGTCGGCCGACCTGGTCAACCGGCTGTCGGCCCACGACTACGACGCCATCGTGTGCCCGAGCCGGTTCGCCGCCGAGGAGTTCCACCGCAACGGCATCCCGGCGCACGTCGTGCCGCTGGGGGTCGACCTGGATACCTTCTCGCCCACCGGGGACCTGCAGGACTACGCCCCACCGGCCCCGGGGCAGCGCATCCAGATCGTGCACTGCGGCCGCCTGTCCCCGGAGAAGAACCCGGGGCTGTCGATCGAGACGGTGCGCGAGCTCCTCCGCAGGGGGCACGACGTGCAGATGACCGTCTTCGGCGAGGGGCCCATGCTGCCCAGGCTGGTCCGGCGGGCCCAGAACCTGCCGGTGGTCTTCCACTCCTACATCACCGACCGCGCCGAGCTCGCGGCCCGGATGGGTCGGGCGGACGTGGCGATCGCCCCGGGCCCGCTGGAGACCTTCGGGCTCGCTGCGCTGGAGGTGCTCGCGGTCGGGGTGCCGGCCGTGTGCTGCGACGAGGGGGCGCTGCAGGAGGTCGTCGGGCCCGGCGGGGTGGTCAAGCCCTCCACGCCGGAGGCCTTCGCCGACGGGGTCGAGGAGCTCCTGGCCCGCCCCGGGGCCCACCTCCTGGCCCGCGAGCAGGCCGAGACCTTCAGCTGGCGCACCTCGGCCGAGCGGATGCTCGCGGTGCATCAGGACGTCCGGGCCACGCTCGCAACCTAGCCCCAGGTCTCACAGGCGACCCGGGCGCGAGCTCGTGTCCTCGCGAGGCTGTCAGCCGACCTTGTGCAGCCAGGTCACCGGCGCGCCCTCACCGGCGTGCCGGAAGTGCTCCAGCTCGGCGTCCCACGCCGCACCCAGGGCCCGGTCAAGCTCCGCGGTGATCGTGGCCGCGCTGCCGGCCGAGGCCTCGAGGATGGCGCGGATGCGGTCCTCGTTGACGACGACGTCACCGTTGGCCGACAGCCGGGCGGTGTGGACCCCGAGGGCGGGGGTGTGGGTCCAGCGGACACCGTCGCTCCCGCGGCTGGCTTCCTCGACGACCTCGTACCGCAGGCCGTCCCAGCCGCGCATGGCGCTGGCGATCGTGGCACCCGTCCCGGCCTCACCGGTCCACGCGAACTCGGTGCGCATGGTGCCGCTCTGCGCCGGCTGAGGCATCCAGTCCAGGCTGACGCGGGTGTCGAGGACACCCTCGAGCGCCCAGGCGATGTGCGGGCACAGCGCGATGGGCGTGGAGTGGATGAACACCACCCCTCGGGTCATGACTCTGGGCATGACAGCGGACATCCTGGGCCTCCTGTGTGGTGAGGGACGTCTTCCCCAACGCTCTCGACCACGGGTGCAGGCACGGATGACGGCGGCGTGTCATCGCCTCTGTGCGGTTGTGCGTCACATTGTGCTCGCAAATCACTCCAGGAGCAAGTGCCCCGCGCGCCACATCCCCACCGTGCTAGTTTCAAACATGCGCGTCGCAGACCTCATCAAGAAGAAGGGCAGCTCGGTCGTCACCCTGCCGTCCTCCGCGTCCGTCGCGGAGCTGCTGGAGACGCTCGACGACAACAAGATCGGTGCCGTGGTCGTGCTGGACGGGGACCGGGTGGTCGGCATCGCCTCCGAGCGGGACGTCGTGCACCACCTACGCGGTGGCGCGGACCCGGCTCGCACCCTGGAGCAGGTGATGACCAGGGAGGTCCAGACCTGCACCCCCGAGGACGACGTCGTGGACCTCGCCCGGACCATGACCGAGGGCCGCTTCCGACACCTGCCGGTGGTCGGTGACGAGGGGCTGCAGGGCATCGTGTCCATCGGCGACGTGGTCAAGGCCCGGCTCGACGCCCTGGAGGCCGAGCGCGACCACCTGGAGTCCTACCTCCGGCAGTGAGCCGGCCGTGCCCCTCGTGGCACGTCCGTGCGCCCCGGTAGGATTCCTGGGTCCGGGGCCAGTAGCTCAGCCGGTTAGAGCAGCGGACTCATAATCCGCCGGTCCAGGGTTCAAGCCCCTGCTGGCCCACCCCGTCCTGCCCGCCCGCCCTCCAAAGGTCACAATGCGGTGACAACCGGCGGAGATGCCTGCTCAACAGCGCCCCCCGGCGTTAGGGTGCCCGACATGAGCGACACCGCCGCGTCACCGGGGACCGGCCTGGGCCAACCCCTGGTCGTCCTGAAGGACGTCAACAAGCACTTCGGCGACCTGCACGTCCTCAAGGACATCAACCTCACCGTGCACGAGGGTGAGGTGGTCGTCGTCATCGGCCCCTCCGGCTCGGGCAAGTCGACCCTGTGCCGCACCATCAACCGGCTCGAGTCCTTCGAGTCCGGCTCGATCAGCATCCACGGTGACGAGCTGCCGGAGGAGGGCAAGGCCCTGGCCCGGCTCCGCGCCGACGTCGGCATGGTCTTCCAGAGCTTCAACCTCTTCAGCCACAAGACGATCCTGGAGAACGTGACGATGGGGCCCGTCAAGGCCCGCGGGGTCAAGCCCGCCGCGGCCCGCGCCAAGGCCATGGAGCTGCTGGAGCGGGTCGGTGTGGACCACCAGGCCGAGAAGTACCCCGCGCAGCTGTCCGGCGGTCAGCAGCAGCGGGTGGCGATCGCCCGGTCCCTGGCGATGGAGCCCTCCGTCATGCTCTTCGACGAGCCGACCTCGGCCCTGGACCCCGAGATGATCAACGAGGTCCTCGACGTCATGACGCAGCTGGCCCGCAGCGGCATGACGATGATCGTGGTGACCCACGAGATGGGCTTCGCCCGCAAGGCCGCCGACCGGGTGGTCTTCATGTCCGACGGCGCCATCGTCGAGGAGAACACCCCCGAGGAGTTCTTCACCAACCCGCAGTCCTCGCGAGCCAAGGACTTCCTGGGCAAGATCCTGACCCACTGACCACGACCGCCGACCTGCTCACCTGCATACCCACGTAACCCGAACGAAGGAGAACCCTATGCGCACCACGAGCTTCCGGATCGCCGCGGTGGTCGCTGCCGCCGCTCTCACCCTGTCCGCCTGCGGTGACGACGGCGGCGACGCCGACACCACCGAGGACCAGGCCGCCGGCGACGACACCGCCACCGAGGACGCCGCCGCGGGCGACGGTGACGGCATCATCATCGGCACCAAGTTCGACCAGCCCGGTCTCGGTCTGATGGGCAGCGACGGCACCCCCACCGGTATGGACGTGGACGTCGCGAAGGCCATCGCGGAGAAGCTGGGCTACTCCGAGGACCAGATCGAGTGGAAGGAGTCCATCTCCAGCGCCCGCGAGGACCTGCTGGAGTCCGGCCAGGTCGACATGATCGTCGCGACCTACTCCATCACCGACGAGCGCAAGCAGCGGGTGCAGTTCGCCGGTCCCTACTTCGTCGCCGGCCAGGACCTGCTGGTCGCCGCGGACAGCGACATCACCGGGCCCGACGACATGGGTGACGCGATCCTGTGCTCGGTCACCGGCTCGACCTCCGCGGCACGCGTCAACGAGGAGTACGGCGTCGCGCTGCAGGAGTACGGCTCCTACTCCGAGTGCATGGAGGCCCTGTCCTCGGGCACGATCGACGCCCTCACCACCGACGACACGATCCTGGCCGGCTTCGCCGCCCACGCCGGGGACTTCAAGGTCGTCGGGAACCCCTTCTCCGAGGAGAACTACGGCATCGGCCTGTCCAAGGAGTCCGAGGACTGCGAGGCCATCAACGAGGCCATCACCGAGCTGTGGGAGGACGGCACGATGGAGCAGATCATCGAGGACAACCTCGGTGCTGCCGACTACACCGCCAACGCCGACCTGAACCCGCCGGAGGCCGGCGGGCACTGCGGCTGAGGCACACGGTGACGGGACGCGCCGGGGCTCCCTCCCCGGCGCGTCCCGTCAGCCCGTCCACCACGTGCTGAGGAAGGAGACCCTGTGCTGGAGCTGATCGAGCAGTTCAACCTCGTCGGGGCGTTCTGGCTCACCATCCGGCTCGCGGCCGTCTCGTTCGTCGTCGCGCTCCTGCTGGGGACGTTCGTCGCGGTCCTGAGGCTGGCCCCTGTCGGTGTGCTCAACTGGTTCGGTGCCACCTACGTGACGATCCTGCGCAACACCCCGCTCACCCTCATCATCGTCTTCGCCAACCTCGGCCTGTGGGCCCAGCTCGGCATCGAACTCGCGGACCGGGGCCCCAACTTCATCCTCGAGAACAACTTCCGGCTGGCCGTGCTCGGCCTGGCCGTCTACCACGCGGCTTTCATCTGCGAGGCGATCCGCAGCGGCGTCAACACCATCCCGGTGGGTCAGTCCGAGGCGGCGCGGTCCATCGGGCTGACCTTCCCCCAGTCCCTCCGCGAGGTCATCCTGCCCCAGGCCTTCCGGGGGGCGATCACCCCGATCGGCAACGTCCTCATCGCGCTCATCAAGAACACCACGGTCGCCGTGGCGATCGGCAACCGCGAGGTGGCCTACGCCATGCGCAACATGATCGAGTTCCGCCCGGACGCCGGCCTGCTCATCTTCCTCGTCATCGCCCTCGGCTTCGTGGCCCTCACCCTGCCGGTGGGCCTGGCGACCAGCTGGCTGTCCAGCAGGCTGGCGGTGAAGCGATGAGCGCCCAGCAGGTCCTCTTCGACATCCCCGGTCCCCGTGCCCGTCGTCGGCACCTCGTGCTGGGCATCATCGGCAGCGCCCTGCTCCTGGGGCTGCTGGTGGTGGCGCTGGTGCGGGTCTACGCGCAGGGCCAGTTCGAGGCGGGCAAGTGGACGCCCTTCCTGGAGCCGGCCTCGTGGACGTTCTACCTGCTCCCCGGCCTGTGGAACACCCTCAAGGCGGCGGCGGTGGCGATCGTCCTGTCGATGGTCCTCGGCACCGCCCTGGCGATGCTCCGGATGTCGGACATCGCCCCGGTGCGCTGGGCCTCGGGCGTCTTCGTCGAGTTCTTCCGCGCGGTCCCCGTCCTCATCATGATGATCTTCACCTGGGTGATGCTCGTGAAGGACCCCAACCTGGTGCGGCTCACCAGGTCGGTCGGCATCAGTGCGGCCGACGTCACCTTCGTGGCCGTGGTCACCGGCCTGGTCCTCTACAACGCCTCGGTCATCTGCGAGATCCTGCGCAACGGCGTCTTCTCGCTGCCGGCCGGCCAGCGCGAGGCCGGGCTGTCGATCGGCCTGTCCCCCAGCCAGGTGCGGCGCGCGATCCTGCTCCCCCAGGCGTTCACGGCGATGCTCCCGGTGCTGATCAGCCAGGTCGTCGTCATCACGAAGGACTCCGCCCTCGGCTACATCATCACCTACCCCGAGCTGCTCAGCCGGACCCGGCAGCTCGGCTCCGCGAACGCCAACACCTTCGTCGCCTACCTGGTGGTGGCGGCCATCTTCATCCTGCTGAACTACGCCATCACCAAGCTGGCGGAGTGGATCGAGTCACGCAACCGCCGGACCCGTCGCTCGGCGGTCGGCAGGGGCGCCCCGGAGAAGGCCGCGCCGACCTACGGCCCGTCGATGGACGCCACCTCCCGGGTGGGTCCTGGACGTGGCCCGGACGACACGTAGGTGCCTCCCCGCGGTGGTCCCGGGGGGGGTGGCCACCGTTCGAAAGAAGAAAGGCCTCCGAACTCACGTTTCCGCAGTTCAGAGGCCTTCTCGCGATGCTCCCCCGGTTGGACTCGAACCAACAACCTGCCGGTTAACAGCCGGCTGCTCTGCCAATTGAGCTACAGGGGAATGTGCAGCGAGGACAGACTCTAGCAAAGGGTCGCACCGCGCTGAAATCCGTCCTGGGCGGGTAGGCGGGTGCCCTCCACCGGCCGGGCCTCCGCGCCCCGGCCGGCTGCTCAGTCCGGTGGCTCGGGCGGCATACCGACCTGATCCCGCACCTCGAAACGGGCGGCTCGGACCCGTCGGGCGAGCTCCTCGTCGTCCCGTCGTGAACCCCGCCCCCACAGCACCTGCTCGACCAGCTCCCGGGTGTCCAGCACCTTGCGCACCGAGACACGCGCCGAGCGGCGGGACCCGAGGTCGACCGAGCGGGTGAGCACGACGCTGGCCTGGGTGCGCTCGCGGAAGACCTGCGGAACCTGCCCGGGACCGGTCTGGGTCTTCAGCTGCCACTGGCGTCCGCCCAGGCCGTCGACGAAGGACACGGCGAGGACCCACAGGTCGGGGTTCCAGGCCCCGGCGTCGACCTCGTGCCAAGGACGTTCCAGGACGGTGTCCCCGTCCGTCGTGCGCTCCAGGAGCCGGTATGACGTGAGGACCAGCCAGTGCCCGCCCGCGTCCTCCTGGGCCACGGCGAGCAGGCGCTCCCCCGCGCCCAGGCGAGGACGGGCCTGGGTGGGCAGGTCGGCGGGGGTGCGCTCCGGGGGCGGCAGCGCCCCGATGACCTTCTTGGGACCGCGGAAGAGGGGCACGGGATCTACTCCATCCTGGACCGCAGCGCGGCCCGTTGCCGATGCAGGGCGTTGAGCTGCTCACCGATGAGACGTTCGTCCGGCGTGCCGGGGGTGGCCCGGGCCAGGGCGCTCAGCTGCTCGGCGATCTGCTGCTCCACGGCCGCCAGCCGGACGCGGAGCACGAGGGAGTCGACGAACGCCTGCACGGGATAGCCGGTCTCGGGGTCGGACCGCGTGGGCAGCGGGGCGACGGCGAGCTCGTGGACGAGGGGGTGGGCCGGCGGGGGGTCTGGCCCAGCACCGCCCGGACCCAGGCGCCGGCCGACATCGTGGCTGCCGCCTCCACCCCCCCGGCGGTCCGGACGCCGTGCCACAGCGCACGGTGCATCGGCGCCCGCATCAGTGCCGGGTCCAGGCTCTCCATGTCCTCGAGGTAGATGGCCAGGGGATACTGCAGCGCCACCTGCAGGAGGTGCCGCTCGGCCACCTGCACCGGGTCACGCAGGTCCGGCGGCGGGAGGCTGGGGGCGGGGGTGGAGGCGCCCGTCGCCGGGTCGGCCGGGGGCTGCGGGCCGGCTGGGCCGCCCTGACCCGGGCGCCCGGCGGGGGCCCGGGCCGCCCGCTGCACCTCGACCGTCAGGCTCGCGGGGTCGACCCCCATCCACCCCGCGACGTCCCGGACCACCTCCGGCCGGAGGCTGGGGTCCTTGATGCCGGCGATCACCGGGGCCACCGCCCGCATCGCCTGGACGCGCTGGGCCGCCTCCCCCAGGTCGTAGGGCTCCAGGGTCGTCCGGACGACGAACTCGAAGAGCGGCACGGCCGAGGCGACCAGGTCGCGCACCCCCTGTCCCCTGTCCTCGTCGCTGTCGCCCGTGCCCTGGACCCACAGGTCGTTGGGGTCGGCACCGTCGGCGGCCACGGCCACGTAGGAGTGCGCCGCCCACCGCTGGTCCTGCTCGAAGGCCTTCATCGCCGCCTTCTGCCCGGCGGCGTCCCCGTCGAAGGTGAAGATCACCCGGGCGGGGGCCCGGCCGGCCTCGTCGCGCAGGATGCGTCGCAGGATGGTGATGTGGTCGGCGCCGAAGGCGGTGCCGCAGGTCGCCACGGCCGTGCCCACCCCGGCGAGGTGCGCCGCCATGACGTCGGTGTAGCCCTCCACGATCACCGCGGTCCGCTCGCCGGCGATCGCCTTCTTCGCCAGGTCGAGGCCGTAGAGGACCCCCGTCTTCTTGTAGATCGGCGTCTCGGCGGTGTTAAGGTACTTCGCCGGGGACCAGTCGTCCTCGTAGAGCCGCCGCGCCCCGAAGCCGACCGTGTCACCCGTGATGGCCCGGATCGGCCACAGCACGCGGCCCTGGAAGCGGTCCGACAGCCCCCTGCCCCGGCGGTTCGCCAGGCCCCCCAGGACGAGCTCGTCGTCGGTGAACCCCTTGAGCGCAGATGGTCCACCAGCGCCGTGCCGGCCCGCGGGGCATACCCCACCATGAACCTCGTCGAGTGCTCCCCGTGAACCCCTTCTCGCGCAGGAAGTCGCGCCCCTTGCGTCCCTCGGGCGAGGCGAGGAGCTGCTCGTGGTAGAACTCCTCGGCGACCCGGTGCGCCTCCATCAGCCTCGTCCGCTGCCCGGCCGGAGCCTGGTCGCGCGGCCCCCGCCCGCCGGCCCGGTCTCCTCGTAGCGCAGCGTGATGCCGAGCTGGTCCGCGAGGCGCTCGACGGACTCGGCGAAGGTGAGGTGGTCGATCGCCTGGAGGAAGGCGATGACGTCGCCGCCCTCCCCGCAGCCGAAGCAGTGGTAGGTGCCCACCGCGGGGCGGACGTGGAAGCTGGGCGTCTTCTCGTCGTGGAAGGGCACAGCACAGTCCCTTGAGCGACCCCACCCCGGCGCCCCGCAGCGTCACGTGCTCGCGCACCACCGCCTCGATGGAGGCGCGCTCCTTGACCGCCTGGACGTCCTCCGCCTTGATCCGGGCCACGGTGCACCTCCTCTTCCCCGGGCAGTCTAGGCGTCGGGCGTCGACGTGCCGCACCCTCGTCCCCAGCCCCGTCGTCGGACGACCTGCACCCCCGGCACGCGTACCCTGGGGTGGTGCCGCAGCGGCGGCCTCCCCCTCCCTGACTCCCCCCGCCCCGCGCGCACCCACCCCACGGAGCCCTCCTTGACCCACGCCGTGAGCCCGTCCCTGCCCCGGACGGACGCGTCGACGCCCGCGCCCACCGACCCGGCCAGGGTCGCCCTGGTGCTGCGCCTGCTGACGGTGGCCGCCTTCGTCGTGATCCTCAACGAGACGTTGATGCTCAACGCCCTGCCGTCCCTGATGGAGATCTTCGCCATCGACGCGGCTACCGGCCAGTGGCTCACGACCGGCTTCATGCTCACCATGGCCGTCGTCATACCCATGACGGGCTGGCTCCTGCAGCGGTTGAGCCTGCGGACGGCCTACGCGACGGCCATGGGCATGTTCATCGTCGGGACCGTGGTGTGCGCGGCCGCTCCCACCTTCTCGGTGCTGCTGGTGGGGCGGGTCGTGCAGGCCTCCGGCACGGCGGTGATGATGCCGCTGCTCATGACCTCGATCATGACCCTGGTCGAGCCCCAGCGCGCGGCCGGGTGATGGGCAACCTCACCCTGGCCATGTCGGTGGCCCCCGCCCTGGGGCCCACGGTGTCCGGCATCGTCCTGGAGCTGGGCTCCTGGCGCTGGCTCTTCGGCCTGGTCCTGCCGATCGCGGTGCTGGTCACCGTGGTCGGGGTGCGGATGCTGGGCGGTGGCGCCCCGGGCCGTCCCGCCCGGCTGGACCTGGTGTCCGTCGTCCTGACCGCCGTCGGCTTCGGCGGCCTGGTCTACGGGCTGTCGGCCTTCGGCAAGGGGTCGGGCGGCGGGTCCGGCGCCACCCCGCTCCTGGTGCTGCTCGTGGGGCTGGTCACGCTGGCCTCTTCGTCCGGCGCCAGGTGGTGCTGCAGCGTCGCGGCGAGCCCTTCCTGGACTGCGCACCCTGAAGGTCCGGCGCTACGTCGTCGCCCTCGTCCTGCTCTGCCTGGCCTTCATGGCGCTCATCGGGACGATGATGCTGCTGCCGATCGCGTTCCAGGACGTCCGCGGGATGACGACCCTCCAGTCAGGGCTCATGCTCCTGCCCGGGGCCCTGACGATGGGGCTGCTCGGGCCGGCCGTGGGCCGGCTCTACGACCGGTTCGGGCCCCGTCCGCTCGTGGTGCCCGGTGCCGTGGTGGTCGCCGGTCGCTGCTGGGTATGGCGCTCACCGTCCAGCAGGCGCCCTGGTGGGCTCTCGTGGGCTGCACAGCCTGATGAGCCTCGGCCTCTCCTTCCTGTTCACCCCCGCCTTCACCGCCGGGCTCGGTCGCTGCCGACCCGGCTCAGCTCGCACGGCAGCGCCCTCCTGGGGGCGGGGCAGCAGGTCGCAGGGGCGGCGGGCGCCGCCCTCGTCGTGACCGTCATGCAGGTCACCGCGGCGGCCCTCGCCACGGACGGGTGGGGGCCACCGACGCGACCGGCGGTGGCATCCGTGCCGGTCTGCTCGTGGGCAGCGCGCTCGCGGCGGGGCTGGTCGTCCTGTCCCTCCTGGTGCGCCGGCCCGAGCACACGTCATACCCCAGCCCCTAACCTGGGGCCATGGTCAAGGCGAGCAGCCCCGCGACCGAGCTAGAGGTCGGCGGGCGCACGGTGCGGATCTCCAATCCGGACCGGGTCTATTCCCCGAGCCCGGCCTGACCAAGATCGACCTCGTCCGCTACTACCTGGACGTGGGTGACGGCATCGTCAAACGCGCTGCGGGAGCGGCCGTGCATGCTGCACCGCTTCCCGGACGGCACGACCGGGGAAACGGGTCCACCAGAAGCGGCTCCCGCGCGGCGCGCCGGAGTGGATGGAGACGGTCCGGTTGCACTTCCCCCGCTACGACCTGCACGCCGACGAGCTGTGCGTGACCGAGCTGGCGCAGGTCATCGGTGCGTGCAGATGTCGACCGTGGAGTTCCACCGTGGAACAGCCGGCGGGGCACGTCGAGGAGCCGGACGAGTGGCGGATCGACCTCGACCCGGGGACCGGTGCGACTTCGCCACCGTCCGCCGGGTCGCCGGCGTGGCCAAGGACGTGCTCGAGGAGCTGGGGGCCACAGGCTGGCCGAAGACCACCGGGTCCAAGGGCATCCACGTCTACGTGCGCATCCGGCCCGACCACGGCTTCCGCGACGTACGCCGGGCCGCTCTCGCCTTCGCCCGGGAGGTCGAGCGCCGCACCGAGGAGGCGACCACCGTGTGGTGGCGCAAGGACCGTGACCCGGCCAAGGTCTTCGTCGACTTCAACCAGAACGCGCGCGACCACACCATCGCCGCGGCCTACTCGATCCGGGCCACCCCCGACGCCCGGGTCTCCGCCCCACTGCGCTGGGACGAGGTGCCCGACTGCGACCCCCGCGACTTCACGGTGCTCACCATGCCCGGGCGCTTCGCCGACCTCGGCGACCTGCACGCCGGCATCGACGACGCGGTGTTCGACATCGCCCCGCTGCTGGAGTGGGCGCAGCGTGACGAGGCGGCGGGACAGCCGACCCCCGAACCGGACTGAGGGACGGGCCGCCGCCGGCGGCACGGCTCGACGAACGGGTCCACGTCACGACAAGGGAAGGACGATCGATGGTGCACGACCGGACAGGTGGGTTCACGGAGGTGGAGCGCGCTGCGATCAAGGAGCGGGCCGCCGAGCTGCGCGCCGAGAAGGGGGCAGGAAGGCGGCGGCCGCGCTGGAGGACCTGCTGACGAGCATCGAGGCGATGCCTGCGGACCAGCGGGCCGTGGCCGAGCGCATCCACGTCATCGTCTCCGAGGTGGCGCCGGACCTCCGGGCGAAGACCTGGTACGGACAACCGGCCTGGACGAACGCCGAGGGCAAGGTCGTGGTGTTCTTCCACTCCGCCGACAAGTACGGCACCAGGTACAACACCCTGGGGTTCGAGGAGGCGTCCCACCTCGACGACGGCGTCATGTGGCCCACGGCCTACGCGATCACCGGTCCCCTCGGTGCTGCCGAGGAGGACAGGATCGCCGAGCTCGTGAGGAGGGCGGCGGGAGCCTGAGGGCCGCGGAGGCTCCCCTCACCCGGCGTGCTGGACGTCGACCACCAGGCGCAGGGGCTCCTGGAGCAGGAAGACGCGGTAGGGCCGTGGGCCGTCCTCCAGCCCGACGAAGAGCTGCAGCTGGCCCTCGAACGGCGTGGTCCGGATCACCTCGTAGACGCCGTCGAGCCGGTGGGTGTCCAGGCCGAAGTCGCCGTCGTCGTAGACCGGGTCACCCGGCTCGGGGTAGGCCATGCCCGTCACCACCAGCTCGAGCACCGAGTCCCCGGCGATCAGCATCGGCAGGCCGGAGCCGTCCCGCACCGGCTCCTCGGTGTACCGCGCCAGCCAGGTGGGAGTCGTGGTGCCGGTGAGGTCGAGCACCACACGGTCGAACCCGTCGTTCAGACCGGCCCGGACGGTGGGCGCGAGCAGGTCACCCCCTGAGCCTGGCCACCCGGGGCTCGTGACCACCACGTCCGGTGCCGTGAACCCGGCCAGGACCTCGTCGGAGCCGGTGCTGGTGGGTGGGTCGGGCACCGCCGGCGGTGGCACGGGTGCTGCGGGGGTGCTCGGGGCGGTCGGGCCGGGGTCGGTGGTGGGAGGGGCCGACGGCTCGGCGGTGGGCGCGGTGGACGGCTCGGTGGTCGGCCCCGTCGGCGGCTCGTCGGTCGGCGTCGCCGGACCCGTCGTGCCCTCGTCCGGGTCGGTGGTCTCCTCCACGAGGGACGGACCGGCCGCCTCGTGCTCCCCGACGTCGACCGACAGCAGCAGCCAGTGCCCGCCCAGCAGGTGGATCGTCCCGCCCTCGGGCAGGACCTCGAGCCAGAAGTCCTCGGCGACCTGGGCCGCCTCCGGGCAGCCCTGGTCGTCGGTCGCCAGCGACGCGCTCCCGTCGAAGGCCCCGCCGAGGTGAGGTCGAGCTCCTCCTGGAACCAGCCCCCGCCGCACCCGTCGGCGAGGAACCCCCAGCCGCGCGCCGTTCCCTGGTCTGCGAAGGTGAAGACGGTCCGGGCACCGGAGCCCACGACGTCGGGAGCGGCGCGGTCGCTGCCGTAGATCTGGTTGGTCAGGGTCCAGCTCGTGCCGGCGAGCTCGTCCTCACCGGGCACCCGCAGCGCGCTGATCGAGGTGGGGTCGGCGTCGGGGGCGTCGGGAGCGGCCAGCACGAAGGTCGTCAGCCCGCTGGGGACGGTGGCGACCTGGGGCTCACGCTCGCCCACCGTCCCGCCGAAGAACCCGGCCTGCCACACGAGGCCTCCCACGGTGAGCGCCGCGGCGGCTGCGACCAGGCCCGCGCCTGCGCGCCGACGGCTGCGGCGGCGACGTCCGTCGGCCCACGACCGGTGCGGCTCGACGGTGCTCTCCCGGTCCGGCCACGACGCGTCCTCGAGCAGCTCGCGGACGAAGTCCGACCCGTGGCCCTCACGCTCGGACGGGGAACGCTGCGTGTCCCACCCGGTCATCGACGACCCTCCTCCTCGGCCTCGACGGCGGCGTGCGCCGCCAGCTCCGTGCGCATCCGGGCGATCGCCTGGTGGGACAGGCTCTTGACGGTGCCGACGGCCACGCCCATGACCTCGGCCGCCTGCGCCTCGGTTAGGTCCTCGAAGTAGCGGAGCACGAGCGCGGCCCGCTGCCGGGGCGGCAGGGCCCGCAGCACGTCGTGCACCTCCGCCTCCCTCGCCCGTCGGTCCGCCCCGTCGTCCTGCCCCCTCTCCGGCAGGTGGTCCACCGTGAGCTCTCGCCGGTTGCGGCGCCACCACGACACCCGCTGCCGGTAGATCACCGTGCGCACGAAGGCGTCCGGGTGCTCCACCTTCTCCCACCGGTCGGCGAGGGCGATGAGGGCCTCCTGGAGGAGGTCCTCGGCCTGGTCGGCGTCTCCACACATGAGGTATGCCGCGCGACGGAGGCGACCCTGCCGGGACAGCACGAACTCGGTGTAGGCAGGGTCGGTCGTCGTCACGGCGCCTCCTCTCCGGACGTCGACGGTGCTGTCACCACTGTGTCGCAGCCGGGGCCCGGATGGTTCAGTCCACGCCGAAGGCGCGCCTCAGGAACCGGACGGAGTCCTCCATCCAGCCCCCCACCACCGGCTCGACCATCTCGGGCCGCCCGCCGGCCGTGTGCCGCCGGGCGAGGCTCAGCCCGTGCACGCCCTCGGGGTAGAGGTGTGCCTCGAAGGGGACACCGTGCCGGTCCAGGGCGGCGAGCAGCTCCAGCGAGTGGCGCACGGGCACGACCTCGTCGGGCACGGTGTGGAAGACGAAGGTCGGCGGCGTCCGTGCGTCCAGCTCGCCCAACACGTCGCCGATCTGCTTGCCCAGGAGGGCCCCCAGCTCCTCCAGGACGACCGGGTAGCCCAGGACGAGGGCGTCCGGAGGGTCGTCCTGCCCGGCCGCGAGGCTGACCGCCAGGTGCCCGCCGGCCGAGAAGCCCGCGACGGCCAGCTGCTCCGGGGCCAGGGCCACCTCGTCCGTGTGCCGACGCAACCAGCGCAGCGCGGCCCGTCCGTCGGCGCGGGAGCGCGCGACCGGGACGTCCGGCCCCACGGCATACCGGAGCACGAAGGCGTTGAAGCCGGCGGCGAGGTAGGCCAGCGCCACCGGCTCCGCCTCCCGGTCCGAGGTCAGCAGATAGCCCCCGCCGGGGAGCACGAGGACACCCGGGCGGCGCCGGACGTCCGGCAGCTCCTCGCTGGGGTCCTGGACGTAGGCGGTCAGGACGGCCTCGTGCTCGCCCACCCGGTGCGTCGTGACCTTCATCGGGAATCCTCTCGCGTGGTGAAGGCGGGGTAGCCGGGCAGCTCCAGCGACCGACCCTCCCGCCAGGTGCGCATCGCCCAGGCCAGCGCCTCCTCGCAGGCGGCGGCCACGTCGGGCAGCTCCTCGGCGCACTCCCGGACGACCCAGCGCCAGCGGCGGACGAGCAGTCCCCGGAAGGGCGGGCCGACGCGGCCTTCCGGGGCCATCGTGCGGTCCGCGAGGGCGCCGTCGAGCAGCCAGAGCGTGCCGCTCAGGACCCAGGCCGCCACCGCGACCCGGACCTGTCGGGGCCACTCGGAATCCTGCGCCAGCCCCGGGAGCTGGGCCTCGGCGCCCGCGGTGAAGGCGGCCAGCATCGAGCTCGTCAGACCCGGCGGCGGGGTGAAGACGCACCAGCACGTCGAGAAGGGCTCGGCCGCGTAGGCCGCCTCGTACGCCGCGTGCCGCACACCGGCCCCCTCCAGGTCCAGGAAGCGGATCCCGTCCGGCGTGGTCACCGCGTTGTCCGGGCAGGTGTCCCCCGGTGCGAGCACGTGACGGTCGGTGTCCTCCTCGAGCCGCTCGACCGCGTCCAGGATCTCCGCGGTCGCGGCGGCCGCGTGCCGGACGCCGGCGACCTCCTGCAGCCGCGACAGCCCCGAGCGCGGGTAGTCCCGGCGGACCTCGCGGTCCTGGATGACGGCGCCGCCGAGCTCCCGCGTCGCCCGGGCCAGCACCTCGGGGGCCGACCGCAGGGTCCGCCCCAACGCCCCCGCCCAGGCGAGCGTCCGCTGGTATGCGGTGTCCGCGTCGCCCCCCAGGAGCACGTCGGCCAGCGTCGGGGAGGTGCCGAGGTCCTCCATGACCAGCGACCGCGTGCGGTCGTCGCTGGCCAGCAGCCGGGGGGCTCCCGGCAGGTGGGCCAGACCGACCTTCTCCCTCGTGTAGCCCATGGCGGCCCGCGACCCGGGGGGCTGCGGCAGGAACCGCTTGGTCACCACCGACGTGCCCCACCCGGCCGGCCCGGCGAGCACCGGGCGCCGCTGCACTTGCGACCGGGTCGAGCCGCCCAGGTCCGTGGCCCCGCCGAGGCGCACCCCGGGCGGCCACCAGGCCTCGGGTGGCGGCACGGGATCCTCCGGTCTGCTCACGGGCGCAGGTCCCGGACGATCTCGCGGGCGGACCGGTCCTGCGCGGCCCGCCACCCCGAGCCGGCCCAGACGTGGATGCCGTGCACGTCACCGGCCTCGGCGGCGGCACGACGGATCGGCCTGGTCACCTGGTCGACGACCGGGAAGGCGGAGGGGACCAGGCCCTCGAGCTCCTCGACCCAGGCGTTGCGGACCGCGCCCGCGACCCGGCCGGTGAAGGCCCGCGTGGTCACCCGGTGGGTGAGGTTGGGGTCGCGCAGGGCGGCCCGGTAGGTCGGCGAGGTCCCCGCCTCCGTCGCCAGCAGGAGCGCCGTCCCGACCTGGACCGCGACCGCCCCGGCGGCCAGCGCCCGGCGGACGTCCCCCGACGTCGTGACGCCCCCGGCGGCGACGAGCGGCAGGTCGACCTGCGGCCCGAGCAGCTCCAGCAGCCCGAGGTGGTCCACCGGGGTGGGTTCCGCCTGCGGGTCGTGCGTCGCGCGGTGCCCGCCCGCCTCCTGACCCTGCACCACGAGCGCGTCGACACCGACCGCCAGGGCGTCCCGCGCCTCGGCCGGCGAGGTGACGGTCGCGTGGACCTCGCACCCGACGGCCTGCCACCGTCGGACCGTCGCGGCGTCGGGCAGGCCGAAGGTGCACGAGACCACCGCCGGCGCGAAGGTCTCCACGAGCTGCACCTTCGCCTCCCAGCCGTCGGTGTCGCCCCAGACCGGGTGCCCCGGCTCGACCCCCAGCGCCGCGGCGCGGGGAGCTAGGCGGGCGCGCAGGTCGGCGACGGCGTCCTCGTGCCTCTCCCGGTCCGGGAGGGCGGGGACGAAGAGGTTGACCCCGAAGGCCCGGTCCGTGAGGTCACGCGTGTGCACCAGGTCGGTGGCCAGCTGCTCGGGGCTGCGGTAGCCGGCGGCCAGCATGCCCAGGCCGCCGGCGTCGCTGACCGCGGCGACCAGCAGGGGGGTGCTGACGCCACCGGCCATCGGCGCCCCGACGACGGGGACCGGCAGGTCGGTCAGGAGGGTCATGCCGGGCCCCCGGGGGCGGTCCGGCCGAGGACCGCGAGGGCGCGGGCGTCGGACAGGGAGGCGACCTGGTCGACGACCGCCCGCAGCAGTGCGGGGTCGTCCCCTCGTCCGGCCGCGTCGTCCCACGCCTCCCGGTGCACCGGGTCGAGCAGCCCGGGGTCGGCCCGGTAGCGCTCCACCAGGGTGGTGAGGACCTCCCGCTCGGTGTCCATGACCATCCGGCGCTCCTCGCTGAGCATGACGAAGTGGGCCGCCACCGCCTTGAGCGCCGAGGCCTGCGCCCGGACCCGGTCGGGCACCACGAGATCGGCGGCGTAGCGGGTGAGCACGCCCGGGCCGTAGCGCTCCCGGGTGGCCAGCTCGACCGTGTGCACGAAGTGCCCGATGAGGCGGCTCGTCATGTCCTTGAGCGCGGCGAGGTCGGCCCGGGTCCCGGTATGCCGGTGCGGCACCGCGCCGCTGCCGACCACCCCGGCGAGCGCCTCCCGGAGCAGCTCGACCTCCAGGTCGGGGGCGTACCACGCGTGCGCCACCTCGGCCACGACCCGCTGGACCTCGGTGTCGCGCAACGCCTCCGGTGGGACGCGGCCGGAGGCGATCCCGTCCTCCACGTCGTGCACGCAGTAGGCGACGTCGTCCGCCCAGTCCATCACCTGGGCCTCGAGACACCGTCGGAGCGGATCACCCTGCGGCGCCCCGACTCTCAACCAGGCGAAGACGTCGGTGTCGTCGTCGTAGACGCCGAACTTCGGCGACCCGTCCCCCAGCGGGCCGCCGCCCCGGGTCCACGGGTACTTGGTCGCGGCGTCCAGGCTGGCGCGGGTCAGGTTCAGCCCGGCGGAGCGGCCGTCGGCGTGGGTGCGCTTGGCCTCCAGGCGGGTCAGCACCCGCAGCGTCTGCGCGTTGCCCTCGAAGCCACCGATCGACGCGGCCAGCTCGTCCAGCACGGCCTCGCCGTTGTGCCCGAACGGCGGATGACCGATGTCGTGGGCCAGGCAGGCGGTGTCCACGACGTCGGCGTCACACCCGAGGGCGGCGCCGAACTCGCGGCCGATCTGGGCCACCTCCAGGGAGTGCGTCAACCGGTTGCGGACGAAGTCGTCGCTGGTCGGCTGCACCACCTGGGTCGTCGCCGCCAGTCGGCGCAGTGCCGCGCTGTGGAGCACCCGGGCCCGGTCCCGCGCGAAGTCGTGGCGGTCGGCCCGCTTCTGCGCCGGGTCCTCGGCGACCCACCGCTCCCGGTCCGCCGCGGTGTACCCGGTGCCGTCCGGGTCGGGAACCCCCGGCACCTCAGGACGCCCCGGAGCCGAGGTCGGCCCCGGTGTCCAGCCCCCGCCTGCCCGTGACGAGGAGCGTGAGGCGGCGGGTCGCGTCGGCGAGGACCGGCCCCAGGGGCCGGGTCGGGACGTCGGCATACCCACCGGTGTCCAGACCGGCCTGGCGCTCGAAGAAGCTCCTCGCCGCCCGGTCGCCGGTCCGCAACCAGGACCAGGCCATCGAGCCGACGTAGAGCGGGAGGAAGGGCAGTCCGAGGCAGTAGGCCCACTGCCACGAGTGCACCAGCTCGTGGCGCAGCAGGTCCGGGCGGCGGGCGGCCAGCAGGTCCAGGTCGTGCCGCGTGATGATGACGTCCCCCACGGTGAAGGCCCCCGCCGCCGGGAAGGTCCACCGGTAGTAGTCCGCCAGGACCGACCGGCCGGGGCCGCGGCGGAACCGGCAGCCGCCGGCCGCCGCGATGCCCAGCCCCAGGGGCGTGGACAGGTTGGCCCAGTTGAGGACCTGCCGGGCCCGGGCGCCGGCGGGGTCGCCCAGGGCGTCCGGGGTCAGCGTCGGGTTGCGCGGGCCCGGTGCGGCGGGGCGCAGGAAGGGCGACCGGGGGCCGCCCATGCTCAGGCGTACCTCGCCCGGGCCCGGGCGCGGGCCTTGTCCGCCTCGACCTCCCGGTCCTTGGGCGGGGCGGTGGTCACCAGGGCGTCGAGCAGCTGCTGGGTCGCCTCCGCGACGGCGGCGACCGCCACGGCGTACGCCCGCTCGTTGGCCTGGGAGGGCCGGGGCGCGCCGGCCACCTTGCGGACGTACTGGAGCGCGGCCGCCTCGACCTCCTCGCGGGTGGCGGGGGGCTCGAAGTTGAAGAGCGGGCGGATGTTGCGGCACATGGCCTCATGCTGCCACGCACGGCCTCCGGTCGCAGCGGACCGGGCACTAGGGTCTGGGGGATGAGAACCTTCCGTCGGCCCGTCCGCCTCACCTCCCCCAGGACCGTCTGATGGACGTCCTGCTCTCCCCCGCCGACCTCCAGGCCCTGCTGTCGGGGCCGGAGGCGGGGCGGCCGACGCTGGTCGACGTGCGGTGGACCCTCGGCGCGGGCCCGGAGGTGAACCGCTCCGCCTACCTGGAGGCCCACCTCCCGGGCGCGACCTTCCTGGACCTGGAGACCGCGCTCTCGGGCCCGGTCCGCGACGACGGCGTGGGCGGTCGGCACCCGATGCCGTCGCTGGAGGCTGTCGAGACGGCGCTGCGGGCCGCGGGGGTCGGCCAGGACCGTCCTGTCGTCTTCTACGACGGGTCCGTGGGGCTGGGAGCGGCGCGGGCGTGGTGGGTGGCGAGCTACTACGGCGTCGAGGCGGCCGTGCTGGACGGCGGTCTGGACGCCTGGTCGCGGGCCGGCCTGCCGGTCCGCGGCGGCGAGGTCAGCGCCGAGCCGGGCGACGTGCGGCTCGTCCCCGGCGGTCGCGAGCTGCTCGACGCCGACGGGCTGGCCGCCCATCTCGCGGCGGGGCACCAGGTGCTCGACGCGCGGCCGGCCGACCGCTTCCACGGGCGGCACGAGACGATCGACCCCGTCGCCGGCCACGTCCCGGGGGCACTCTCCCTGCCGGCTCTCTCCCTCGTCGACGACGGCCGCCTGGTCGACAGCGAGACCGTGGTCACCCGGCTCACGGAGGCCGGTGGGCGGACCGACACCCCCGCCGCCGTCTACTGCGGGTCCGGTGTGCAGGCGGCGCACCTAGCGCTCGCCCTGGAGGCGCGGGGTGTCGGCCCGCGGCCGGCGGTCTACGTCGGCAGCTGGAGCGACTGGATCAGCGACCCCACGCGGCCGGTGGCCGCGGACTGAGCAGCAGGGTCACGCCGAGGCGAAGGCTTCGACCAGCTCGCGGTTGAAGGCGGGCAGGTCGTCTGGGGTGCGGCTGGAGACGAGGGCCCCGTCGACGTGCACCTCCTCGTCCACCCAGGTCGCCCCGGCGTTGCGCAGGTCGGTCCGCAACGAGGGGTAGGAGGTCAGGGTGCGGCCCCGGAGGACGTCGGCATCCGTGAGGATCCAGGCGCCGTGGCAGATCACCGCGATCGGCTTGCCCTCGCTTCCGAAGTGGCGGGCGAAGGCCACCGCGTCCTCGTCCATCCGGAGCTTGTCCGCGTTGCCGGTGCCCCCGGGCAGGACGAGGGCGTCGTACTCCCCCGGGTCCGCCGCGGAGACCACGCGGTCCACGTCCTGGGTGTGGCCGTTCTTCCCCTCGACCTGACCTTGCGCGGGCGCGAGCAGATGAGCGGTGCCGCCGGCCTCGACGACGGTGTTCCAGGGGCTGGTGAGCTCGCTGTCCTCGAAACCGTCGGTGAGGAGGAAGGCGACCTTCTTGCCGGTGAGTCGTTGCGTCATACCCTCACCGTAGGAAAGACGTCGCGGGTTCGCAGCCCGGAGCCGCGGGGGCCGGCCCGGCGCCGGGGTGTGGTCAGCCCCCGTCGACGTCCAGCTCGGCCTGCGCGATGCTGGCTCGCTGCTCCTCGTCGAGCTCGCGCGAGTCGAGCCAACGGTCGGGGAGGGCGACGACGCGGGAGGAGCCGGCGCGCCCGCGCTGACCGTCGGCGCCGGCGCGGGGCCAGGGCTGGTCCAGGTCGAGGGTGTCGATCAGACGGTCGAGGTCGTCGAGGGTGTCGACGAGGGCCAGCTGGTGGCGCAGCTGGCCGCCGACCCGGAAGCCCTTGGTGTACCAGGCGATGTGCTTGCGGATATCCCGGCAGCCCCTGGCCTCGTCGCGGTGGAAGTCGACGAGGAGCTCCGCGTGCCTGCGCAGGACCCGGCACACCTCCTCCAGCGTCGGCTCCACCCGCACCCTGGAGCCGGCGAAGGCGGCCGCCAGGTCGGTGAACAGCCAGGGACGGCCCAGGCAGCCCCGGCCGACGACCACGCCGTCGCACCCGGTCTCCTCCACCATCCGCAGCGCGTCCTCCGCCGACCAGATGTCCCCGTTGCCCAGGACGGGGATGGTCGTGACGGCTCGCTTCAGCTCGGCGATGCGGGACCAGTCGGCCTGGCCGGAGTAGGCCTGGGAGGCGGTGCGGGCGTGCAGCGCCACGGCGGCGGCGCCCTCCTCCTCCGCGATCCGGCCGGCGTCGAGGAAGGTCTCGTGGTCGGCGTCGATCCCGACCCGCATCTTGACCGTGACGGGGATCTGTGCCGGGGCGGCGTTCTGCACCGCGGCACGGACGATCCCCCGGAACAGGTCGGTCTTCCAGGGCAGTGCCGAGCCCCCGCCCTTGCGGGTGACCTTGGGCACGGGGCAGCCGAAGTTCAGGTCGATGTGGTCCGCGCGGTCCTCGTCGCGCAGCATGCGCACGGCCGCGCCCACGGTCACGGGGTCCACCCCGTAGAGCTGCACCGACCGAGGGTCCTCGCCCGGTCCGTGCTCGATGAGCTTCATCGACACCGGTGTGCGCTCGACCAGCGCGCGGGAGGTGATCATCTCGCTCACGTAGAGCGAGGTCGCCCCGCTGGCTCCCGGTCGACCCGCCGCGGCGGCGACGCCCTCGGCGCCGTACTCCCGGCACAGCTGCCGGAACGCCCGGTTGGTGATGCCGGCCATGGGGGCGAGCACGACCGGGGAGTCGATGGTGTGCGGGCCGATCTGCAGGGGCGGCAGGACGGGCCCCGAGACAGGCGAGGAGGAGGTATGCGGTGCACGGGCGGGAGCGGTGGCGGTCAGGGACATAGCCTCCCCATTCTCCCACGCTCCGCGCGCCCGACCCTGCGGCCGCGTCAGGCCCTGGACAGGGCTCGCCCGGCCTCCTCGCTCACGCACCGTCCCAGCCCCGCCAGGACGCGGGATGGCAGCTTCCACGCCAACCAGTGCAGGTCGACGGACAGGTGCGGTCGGCGGGCGACCGTCACGAGCGTGCCGTCACCGAGGCCCTGCTCCGCCCAGGCGACCGGCACCATGGCCCAGCCCACCCCGAGCCGCACCGCCTCGGCGAACTCCCGGCTCGAGGGCACGAACGTCGTCGGCGGGTCGATGTCGCGGCGCACCCACCGCCGGGCCGCGCGATGCTGCAGCAGGTCCTTGCGGTCGAAGCGCACCAGGGGCGCGCGGTCGAGGTCGGCTGCCCGAGCACCGTCCGGTAGCCACCGTCGCTTGAAGGCGGGGGTGCACGCCGCGACATACCGCAGCGATCCGAGCGTGGTGAGCCTGCACCCCGCCACCGGGGTCGGGTCGGAGGTGACCGCCGCGAGCGCCGCCCCGGACCGGACCAGCGCCGAGGCGTGCTGCTCGTCCTCGCGGATGACGTCGAGGCTGATCCCGAGCTCGTCCTGGGCGCGGGCGAGGGCCGGCAGGATCCACGTGGCCAGCGAGTCCGCGTTGACGACGACCGGCACCAGGGGCCGCCCGACCTGCCCCTCCTGCGGCACCAGCTCCCCCAGCGCCTCGTGCACCAGCAGATCCCAGTGATGCGCGAGGCGCAGCAGCACCTCCCCCGCTGCCGTCGGGGTCACCGGCTTGGTCCGGCTCACCACGACCTGCCCGATGCCGGTCTCCAGAGCCTTGACCCGCTGGCTCACCGCGGACGGGGTGACGTGCAGCCGGGCCGCTGCCCGCTCGAAGGTGCCCTCGCGGACCACCGCAGCCAGCGTGGCGAGCGCGACAGGATCGATCGTCATGCAGTCATGCTAAGGGTTGTGCAGAATCATTCATCACCCTGATGGTGGACGGGGGCCGCCCGCGGCCTACCGTGGTCGCATGTCCTTCCCCGCCGTGCTGCTCGCCGGCTTCCTCACGGGCCTCGGCCTCATCGTCGCCATCGGGGCGCAGAACGCCTACCTGCTGCGGCAGGGGCTGCGCCGCGCCGCGGTGGCCCCGCTCGTCGTCCTCTGCACCGTGGCCGACGCGCTCCTGGCCGCGCTGGCGGTGCTCGGGATCGGGGCGCTCGTGACCGCCTGGCCAGGGTTCCTCGACGTGGCGCGCTGGGGCGGTGGGTTGTTCGTCCTCGGCTACGGACTGCACGCCGCCTGGCGGGCGCTGCACCCCGGCGACGTGCTGGTCGCCGAGGGTGCGGCCGTCGGGTCGGTCCGGCGCTCGCTGGCCACCATGGCCGCCCTGACCTTCCTCAACCCGCACGTCTACCTCGACATCACGCTGGTCGGCAGCATCGCCAACACCCACGGCCCCGAGGGTCGCTGGTGGTTCTACGCCGGCATGGTGACCGCGAGCGCCGTGTGGTTCAGCTCGCTGGGCTTCGGCGCCCGCCGCCTCGCGCCCCTCTTCGCCCGGCCCCGGGCGTGGCAGGTGCTCGACGCCGGCATCGCGGTGGTCATGGGAGCCATCGGGCTCGGGCTCCTCCTCGGGGGGTGAGGACGCGGCCGGGTCGGTGACTCCCGGCCGGGCCGACGGTCAGCAGACCTCTCCCCGCTCGCTGGACGCCGTGACGAGGACGCCGTCCGCGGTCGAGACGACGATCCCGCTGCCCAGCCGGTAGTGAGGCGAGGCGACCGACGGCAGCTCGGTCACGGTGTCCAGCGCCTGCACCTCCTCCAGGGTCATGCCGAGCCTGACGCCGCCAGGCAGGATGACCTCGCTGCTCCGGGTCTCCCACGACCGGGCAGCGCCCGGGCCGTCGGCCCCCCGCACGAAGAGCAGGAAGCCCTCCCAGTTGTAGAGGCTGAAGACCTCCTCGCCGCTGCAGCCGCCGACCACGTCGACCTGCGTGCTGAACGGCTCACCGAACTCCTCGGTGATCAGGGCGACCAGGTCGAACGTCGGTGCCGTCAACGGCAGCTCCCCGATCGTCGTCGCGCTGAGTGCCAGCCCCTCGGGCGCGGAGGGCTCCGTCGAGGTCGGCTCGTCCCCGGTGGGCGGGTCCCCCTCCCCCGTGCTGGGCCCGGGGCTCTCCGTCGAGGTCGGCTCGTCCGTCTCCTCGACCGCGGTGGGCGGCACCGTGGCGTCGGCGGTCTCCTCGACGGTGGGCACCGCCGGCCCGACCTCGGCCTGCGGCTCCAGGAGACCGCCCCCGAGGACGAAGGCCCCGACGAGGACCGCCGCCGCGGCTGCGCCGCCGACGGCCTGCGCCGCGTGCCGGCGGCGCCGCAGGATCCGTCCCCGCGCCCACACCGTCTCCGCCAGGTCGACCTGCGGGTCCCCGCCCGCGGCGCGCTCCAGCGCCCGTCCCAGGTCCTCGTTCATCGCTCTCCTCCTCCCGTGCCGTGGTGGCTGCCGGTCAGGTCCGGCAGCACTGATCTCAGGGTGGCCATGGCCTTGCTGGCCTGGCTCTTGACGGTCCCGGTGCTGCACCCGAGCGCGGAGGCGATCTCCACCTCCGACAGGTCCTCGAAGTAGCGCAGCACGATGACCGCCCGTTGCCTGGGCGGCAGCGCACCGAGGGCCTGCCGGACGGGCGAGCCGTCCACCCACGCGTCCGTCGCCGCGGGGACCGGCTCGGCGTCGAACAGGTCCCGCTCCCCCGGCTGGACGGCATACGGGACCTCACGGCCCCATCTGCGCCAGCGGGAGACGGCGTCGCGGTAGAGGATCCGGCGCACGTAGGCGTCCGGCGACCCGTCGCGCACCGACTCCCACCGGGAGGCGAGCTTGACCAGGGCGTCCTGGACCAGGTCCTCCGCCGCGTGGTGGTCGCCGCAGTAGAGACGTGCGGCCCGGATCAGCTGGTGCTGCCGGGCCCGCACGAAGTCGACGAACTCGGCGTCCGCGGCGGTGGGTCCCATGGGCAGAGAACGCTAGCGGCCCCCTGCGAGGTTGCCTCGGAGGACGACGAAGTGTGCCGGGTCCGGTGCGGGGCGGAGGTATGCCGGTCCGCACCGGACGCTGCGCGGGGTCAGCAGCCGACGAGGCGCTGGGCCAGGTAACCCTCCACCTGGTCCAGCGAGACCCGCTCCTGCGACATCGTGTCGCGGTCGCGGATGGTCACGGCGTGGTCCTCGAGGGTGTCGAAGTCGACGGTGACGCAGTAGGGCGTGCCGATCTCGTCCTGGCGGCGGTAGCGCTTGCCGATGGCCCCGGCGTCGTCGACGTCGATCATCCAGCTCCGGCGCAGCTGGGCCGCGAGCTCCTTGGCCCTGGGGGTGAGGTCCGCGTTGCGCGACAGCGGCAGGACCGCCACCTTGACCGGCGCCAGGCGCGGGTCGAGGCGCAGCACCACGCGCTTGTCGACCCCGCCCTTGGTGTTGGGCGCCTCGTCCTCGGCGTAGGCGTCGACGAGGAAGGTCATGAGCGAGCGCCCCAGGCCTGCAGCCGGCTCGATGACGTAGGGGGTGTAGCGCTCCCCGCTGGTCTGGTCGAAGAAGGACAGGTCCTGGCCCGAGTGCTCGCTGTGGGTGGTGAGGTCGAAGTCGGTCCGGTTCGCCACGCCCTCCAGCTCGCCCCACTCGCTGCCCGCGAAGTTGAAGCGGTACTCCAGGTCCACGGTCCGCTTGGAGTAGTGGGACAGCTTGTCCTGGGGGTGCTCGTACAGCCGGATGTTGGCGGGGTTGATCCCCAGGTCGGTGTACCAGCGCACGCGCTCGTCGATCCAGTACTGGTGCCACTCCTCGTCCTCGCCGGGCTTGACGAAGAACTCCATCTCCATCTGCTCGAACTCGCGGGTGCGGAAGATGAAGTTGCCGGGGGTGATCTCGTTGCGGAAGGACTTGCCGATCTGGGCGATGCCGAACGGCGGCTTCTTGCGGGACGTGCCCAGCACGTGGGCGAAGTTCACGAAGATGCCCTGCGCGGTCTCCGGACGCAGGTAGTGCAGACCGGACTCGTCCTCCACCGGCCCCAGGTAGGTCTTGAGCATCATGTTGAACTCGCGGGGCTCGGTCCACGCCTTGTTGCCGCAGCTGGGGCAGGTGATCTCGGTCAGCGGCACGTCCTCGGGCTCGACCGCACGGCCCTTGCGGGCCAGCTTCTCCGCCTGCGCCTCCTGCAGGTGGTCGGCGCGGTAGCGCTTGTGGCAGGACTGGCACTCGGTCAGGGGGTCGGAGAAGGCACCGACGTGGCCCGAGGCCACCCACGTCTGGCGGGGCAGGATGATCGAGGAGTCCAGGGCGACGACGTCGTCACGGGACTGGACCATGGCGCGCCACCACTGCCGCTTGATGTTCTCCTTCAGGGCGACCCCGAGCGGACCGTAGTCCCACGCCGACCGTGTGCCTCCGTAGATCTCGCCGCTGGGGTAGACGAAGCCACGACGCTTGCACAGGGACACGACCGTATCGACGGTGGAGGTGGGAGCCATGGGGGCAGTCTAGGCCGCGTCGGAGGGCTCCCCGGACGGCCCGTACCCTGGTCGGGTGACCACCCAGCAGCCCTCGTCAGCACCCTCGGCGGCCGGGGGCCCCGGCCCCTTCCGACGCTCGGTCGAGCAGGCCAGCAGGCCGGCCCTCGAGCTGCTGGGGCGGCTCCCCGTCTGGCTGCCCTTCCTCGTCCTGCTCGTCCTGCTCCTCGGCGGCGGCTTCCTCGGAGGCCCCGCAGGATGGGTGCTGGTCGGTGTGGCCATGCTGTTCATCCTGTGGCTGCTCTTCCTGTCCTGGCCCCGCCTGACGCCGGTCGAGCGCGTCATGCGGGTCGCGGTGCTCGTGCTCTTCCTCGCGGTGACGGTCACCCAGCTGGTGCCGCGCGGTTGAGGGGTCCAAACCCGACCCGTTTTGACAATCATTCTCATTCTGACGATCCTGGGTCCATGGCCCGCCTCCCTCACACCCTCCTTCCCCTCCTCCCCCTGACCCTCGCCCTCGCGGCGTGCGGAGGGGCGGAGCCGGTGCCCTCCGGCGCGACGACGACGGCGGGCGCGGCGACGCAGAGCAGCGGCGTGACGGCGGTGGACGAGCCGCTCGCGGTGACCGCCAGCTTCTACCCGCTGGAGTACCTCACGGCGCGGGTCGCCGGGGAGGCCGCCGAGGTGTCGACGCTCACCCGGCCCGGCCTGGACCCCCACGACGTCGAGCTCTCCCCCCGGGAGGTCGGCGCCCTGGGGGCGGCGGACCTGGTCATCTACTCCTCGGGTATACAGCCGGCCGTGGACCGGGCGGTGGAGACCCAGGCCCAGGGCCACGCCCTGGACGTCGCGACGGCGGCGGACCTGCTGGCCCTCGGGGAGAGCGAGGACGAGCACGCCGACCACGGGGACGAGGACCCGCACTTCTGGCTCGACCCCGAGCGGTACGGCGCCGTCGCGCTCGTCATCGCCGACCGGCTGGCACAGCTGGATCCGGCCCGCGCCGCCGCCTACGAGGCGAACGCCGCCGCGGTGGTCTCCGACCTGGAGGAGCTGGACCAGGAGTTCGCGGACGGTCTGGCCCGGTGCGACAGCCGCGAGCTCGTGACGACGCACGAGGCGTTCGGCTACCTGGCGCAGCGCTACGACCTGCACCAGACAGGCATCACCGGGATCTCCCCGGAGTCCGAGCCGTCTGCCGCCCGCCTCGCGGAGATCTCCGCGCAGGTCCGTGAGCAGGGGGTGAGGACCGTCTACGCGGAGCCGCTCCTGAGCGACGCCATCGCGCGCACCGTCGCCCAGGAGACGGGGGCGCGGGTCCTCACGCTCGACCCCGCGGACGGTCTGACGCAGGAGTCGGCGGGCGAGGACTACCTGGAGATCATGCGGGCCAACCTCGCGGCCCTGCAGGAGGGGCTGGGCTGCTCGTGAGCACCGCCCCCGCCACCGTGCCACCCGTGATCCGGCTCCACCGGGCCACCTTCGGCTACCAGGGCCGCCCTGTCGTCAGCGACGTCGACCTCGAGGTCCGTTCCGGGGAGGTGCTGGCCGTGCTGGGCCCCAACGGGTCGGGCAAGACGACGCTGGTCAAGGGCCTGCTCGGGCTGTCCGAGCACCTCTCCGGGGAGGCCTCGGTGCTCGGCACCCCGCTGGCCCGGCTCCGCGACCGGACGCGCATCGGCTACGTCCCGCAGCGGCACACCCTCGTGGGCGGGGTCCGGGCCACGGTCGGCGAGGTCGTCGGGACCGGGCTGCTCGCCACCCGCCCCTGGTGGCGCCCCGCGCGTCGGGCCGACCGCACGGCGGTGCAGGAGGCCCTGGAGGCGGTGGGGCTGGGCGACCGGGCCAGGTTCGACATCGAGACGCTGTCCGGGGGGCAGCAGCGGCGGGTGCTCATCGCCCGGGCCCTGGTCGTGCGTCCCGAGGTCCTCGTCATGGACGAGCCGACCGCCGGGGTGGACCGGGCCAGCCAGGCCGTCCTCGCGGGGGTCCTGCAACGGCTCGGGGAGACCGGCACCACCATGCTCGTCGTCACGCACGAGCTGAGCGCGCTCCGCGGGGTGGTGGACCGCATCCTCGAGGTGGACCTCGGACGGCTGGCCTTCGACGGCCCCCCGGAGGCGTACGCCGACCACCAGGCCGGCCTGGCACGGGCCTCCCGGCGCGGGGGTGCGGCGTGAGCGAGATGCTGTCGCTGGAGTTCATGCGCAACGCCCTGCTGGCCGCCCTGTGCGTCGGCCTCGCCGCCCCCCTGGTCGGGATCTTCCTCGTCCAGCGGCGGCTCTCCCTCATCGGGGACGGCCTGGGTCACGTGGCCCTCGCGGGGGTGGCCGTCGGCGTCGTCACGCAGAACAACCCGGTCTGGACCGCGCTCGTCGCGGCCGTCCTGGCCGCCGTCGCCATCGAGCTGGTGCGGGCCCGCGGCCGCACGTCGGGGGATCTCGCCCTGGCGCTGATGTTCTACGGGGGCATCGCGGCCGGCGTGGTCATCATCAACAGGGCCGACGGGTCGCAGACGACGAACCTCACCGGCTTCCTCTTCGGCTCGATCACCACCACCTCTCGGGAGGACGTGCTCGTCTTCGCCGTCCTGTCCGTCCTCATCGTCGGCATCACCTGGGTGCTGCGGGAGCGCTTCTTCGCCGTCGCGGGGGACGAGGAGCACGCCCGGGCCTCGGGCCTGCCGGTGCTGGGCCTCAACATCCTGCTGGCCGTGCTCACCGCGGTCACGGTGGTCGTGTCCATGCGGGTCATCGGGCTGCTCCTCATCAGCGCCCTGATGATCCTGCCGAACGCCGCCTCCCAGCAGTTCGCCCGCAGTTTCCGGTCGGCGGCCTGGTGGGCGCTGGTGCTGGGCGTGGTCGCCGCGGTCGGCGGGGTGGCCCTCTCCTACTCCGCCGACACCGCCACCGGCGGGACCATCGTGCTCATGTCGATCGGGATCTTCGTGCTCGCCGCGACCGCCAGCTGGGTGCGGCGTGCCGTCGCCGCCGCGCGGCACCGGCACGCCGAGCGGCACCTGCACGAGCACGGGCCCGGGTGCGGCCACGAGGCCGTCCTCCACGAGGACCACGTCGACTACCTGCACGACGGGCACCGGCACGCCGCCCACGAGGGTCACTACGACGAGCACGGTGAGCATCCGCATACCCCCGACGAGACGCCCGTGCGCACGGAGGCGAGCCGATGAGACCGACGACCCGACGACCCACCCGGCAGCAGCTCGCGGTCATGGAGCAGCTGGGCGAGCGGGAGGACTTCACCAGCGCCCAGGAGCTCCACGCGCAGCTGCGGGAGGGCGGGGCCAAGGTGGGCCTGGCCACCGTCTACCGCACCCTGGCCTCGCTCGCCGCCGCCGGCGAGGTGGACACCCTGCGCACGGACGAGGGGGAGGCGGTCTACCGCCGCTGCTCCCGCGGCCACCACCACCACCTGGTCTGCCGGGTGTGCGGCCGGACCGTGGAGATCGACGGGCCCGCCGTGGAGCGGTGGGCGGACACGGTCGCCGCCGAGCACGGCTTCACCCAGGTCGAGCACACGCTGGAGGTCTTCGGCGTGTGCTCCGCCTGCGGGACGACCTGACCCGCGACCTGCCCGATCAGCTCGTCGGGGTGTCCACCGCCCCGCCGTAGCGCCGGTCCCTCGACGCGTACTGCTCGATCGCGGCCCAGAGGTGGCGCCGGTCGTAGTCGGGCCAGAGGACGTCCTGGAAGACCATCTCGGCGTAGGCGCTCTGCCAGAGCAGGAAGTTGGACGTCCGCTGCTCCCCCGAGGACCGCACGAACAGGTCGACGTCCGGCACCTCCGGGTGGTAGAGGTAGCGCCCGATGGTGCGCTCGTCGATCCCGCGGGGGTTGAGCCGTCCGGCCCGGACGTCCTCGCCGATCGCCCGCACCGCGTCCGCGAGCTCGGCCCGGCCTCCGTAGTTGACGCAGAAGTTCAGCGTGATGACGTCGTTGTCCCGGGTGCGCTCCTCGGCGTCACGCAGCTCGGAGATCACCGAGCGCCAGAGCCGGGGCGTCCGGCCCGACCACACGACGCGCACCCCCCAGGAGTCGAGCTCGTCGCGGCGGCGGTGGATGACGTCACGGTTGAAGCCCATGAGGAAGCGGACCTCGTCGGGGCTGCGGCGCCAGTTCTCGGTGGAGAAGGCGTAGGCGCTGATGCACCGGACCCCGATCTCGATCCCGCCGGCGATGACGTCCAGGAGCGAGGCCTCCCCCGCCTCGTGCCCCTGGGTCCGGCGCAGCCCTCGCTGGTTGGCCCACCGGCCGTTGCCGTCCATGACGATGGCGACGTGCCGGGGGACGAGGTCCAGCGGCACCGCGGGCGGGCGTGCCCCCGACGGGTGCGGGGTCGGGCGCTGCGTCGGGCGGGGGGCGGCCATGGCTAGGAGGTCCTCTCGACGTGCCGGAGCGAGCGCACCCCGCGCTCGAGGTGCCACTGGAGGTAGGCCGCCACCAACCCGCTCGCCTCGTGCCGGTGGCGTCCCTGGCTCGCGTCGGCGACGCCCCAGTCGCCGCTGAACAGGGCCGCGAGGAGGGCGAAGGTCTCGGGGGCGGGCGCGGTGGACCCGGCCGGACGGCATACCGGGCAGACCGCCCCTCCCGAGGGGACGTGGAAGGCGCGGTGCGGCCCGGTCATGCCGCAGCGGGCGCAGTCCACGAAGCTGGCCCGCCACCCCCCGATGGCCAGCGCCCGGATGAGGTAGGAGTCCAGGACCAGGCGCGGGTCGTGCTCACCCCCGGCCAGGGCGGCGAGCCCCCCGGCGAGCAGGCGGAAGTGCTGGGTCGCGGGCTGACCCTCCTCGGTGAGCTGGTCGCACGTCTCGAGCATGACGTTGGCCGCGGTGAAGGCTGGGTAGTCACGGGCGATCGCCTCGCCGTAGGGCGCGAGCCCGTCGGCCTGGGTGACGGTGTCCAGGTTGCGGCCCTCGTAGCACTGGACGTCCACGACCATTCCCGGCTCCAGCCGCGCGCCGAACTTGCTCCTGGTCCGCCGCACCCCCTTGGCGACAGCCCGCACCTTGCCCCGGCCACGGGTGAGCAGCGTGACGATCCGGTCTGCCTCGCCCAGCTTGTGCGTCCGCAGCACGATGGCTGCTTCGCGATAGGTGGGCATGCCGACCATTCTCCCCCACGCGACCGGACGCGCGTTCCTGCCACACCGGACGCGCGTTCCTGCCACATACCCCCCTGTTTCCTCGACCGGACCTGTGGACAACCGTCACGAACGCGCGTCCGGTCGGGAGGGGGCTGTGGACAACTGTCAGAAACGCGCGTCCGGTGGTGGCGCGATCGTGGACAGGTGTTCTATCCTTGTCGGTATGATGCTGCAGGGGTCGCTGCTGGACCAGGTCGAGGAGGTCGGGCTGCGCAGCCTGGGGAGCGCGGTGCGACGCACCGTGCTGGACCACGGAGCGTGGATCGACGTCCGGCCGGGGTGGGTCACGGGGTCGGACGAGCTGTTCACCCGGCTCGCCCTCGGCGGACCGGCCGGTGTCCAGTGGCGCGGGGAGCAGCGCACCATGTGGGACAAGCAGGTGACGACGCCGCGGCTGCTGCGGTTCTACCGGGAGGCGGAGCCGCTGCCCGACCCCGTCCTCGAGCAGGCGCGGACCACCCTGTCCGACCACTACGCGGGCGAGCTGGGCGAGCCCTTCGCCACGGCCGGCATGTGCCTCTATCGCGACGGGCGCGACAGCGTCGCCTGGCACGGCGACCGGTTCGGCCGGGCCGCCGAGCACAACACCATGGTGGCGATCGTGTCGCTGGGGGCGCCCAGGGCGTTGCTGCTGCGCCCCCGGGGCGGCGGTGCCAGCCTGCGCCACGTGCTGGGCCACGGCGACCTGCTGGTCATGGGCGGCAGCTGCCAGCGGACCTGGGACCATTGCGTCCCCAAGACCAGCACCCCCGTGGGCCCGCGGATCAGCATCCAGTTCCGCCCGCGCGGGGTGCGCTGAGCGGGCCCTAGACGGACCGGTCCAGCAGCGCCCGCACCTCCGCCGCTCCCCCGCACGCCTCCGCGGCCGTCGCGAGCTCCTGGAGCTGGGTCAGGGTCGCCGCACGCAGCCGCGCCTTCACCGTCGGCACCGAGGCCGCCGTCGAGCTGATCTCCCGGACCCCCAGGCCGACCAGGAGCGCCGCCACGTCCGGGTCGGCCGCCATCTCCCCGCACAGGCTCACGACGACCCCCTCCGGCGCCCGGTCGCAGACCTGCCTGATGAGCTGCAGCACGGAGGGGTCGAGGGGGTCCGACCACGGGGCGACCCGGGGGTTGCCGCGTTCGGCCGCCAGGGTGTACTGGCTCAGGTCGTTGCTGCCGATCGAGAGCACATCCAGGCCTTCTGCCACCCGGTCAGCGCGCAGGGCCACGGCCGGCACCTCGGCCATGATCCCCACGCCCAGACCGGGCGGGATCCCCCGGTGACCACCGCGGGCCGCGGCCTCCCCCAGGCGCTCCCGGGCCCAGTCCACGTCCTCCCGGGTGGTGACCATCGGGAAGGTCACCGTGACGCGGTGCCGGGTCGCCACCGTGCAGATCGCCTCGAGCTGGTCGAGCAGGAGGGGGGTCCTCCCGGAACGCCCGCAGCCCGCGAACCCCTAGGAAGGGGTTCTCCTCGGGCTTGGCCCGCAGGAACGGCAGGGTCTTGTCCCCGCCGACGTCCCAGGACCGGAAGGTCACGGGATAGGGGTGGTAGGCGGTCGCGATCGCCTCGTAGGCGTCCACCTGCTCCCGCACGCTCGGCGCCTCGGTCCACCGGGAGAAGACCGCCTCGGTCCGGACGAGCCCGCAGCCCTCGGCCCCCAGACCGGCCCCCAGCCGGGCCACGGCCAGCGAGGAGGCGTTCGCCCGGACCGTGATCCGCGTGCCGTCGCGGGTGAGCGCCGGCAGGTGCGCGTCGGCGAGGGCCCGGGCCCGCACCGACCGTCGGCGCTCCAGCACCCGCTCGAAGGCGGCCCGCACCTCCGGTGGCGGATCGACCTCCAGCCGGCGGCTGCGGACGTCGAAGGCCAGGACGGTGCCCTCGGGGACGTCGGCCCCGGACCCCACGCCGGTGAGGACGGGAACACCTCGTGAGCGGGCGATGAGGACCCCGTGGCCGAGCCCGCTGCCGGAGCGCGTGACGACCCCGAGCACCGACTCCGCGTCCAGGGAGATGGCCAGGGCCGGGTCCAGGTCGTCGACCACCAGCACGCCCCGCCCGACGGCCTCCGGCTCCTCCGCCCCGCGCAGGATGCGCAGGACCCGGTCACCCACGCTCCGCACGTCGGTGGCCCGCTCCCGCTGGTAGGCGTCCGGGAGCTCGCCGAACGCCTCGGCGATGCCGGCGACGGCGTCGCGCCAGGCCACGGCTGCCGCTGCCCCGCCCCTGATGCGCGCCGAGACGTCCTCCTGCAGCTCGGGGTCCCGGAGCATGATCGCGTGCGCGGCGAAGACCTCGGCCTCCCCGTGGCCGAGGTGCCTCTGGGCCCGCTCCTCCAGCTGGGCCAGGCGGTCGACGGCCTCGGCCACGGCCTCATCGACGGCCCGCTGCTCCTCCTCGGGGTCACCCGCCTCCAGCTCGCTCAGCTCCAGGACGGCGCGCGGGATGATGGCAGGCCCGACCGCCGCCTCGAGACCGGTGCCGGCCACCCCCGGCTCGGTGGAGACGGAGGCCGGGACGGGCACCTCGAGGTCGGCCGTTGGCTCCGCGCCCACGGGGGGCAGGTCGCCGAAGGCGGACGCCGCGAGCTCCTCCAGGGAGTCCAGCAGCTCCTGGGCACCGGGCCCCCGGGCCTCGGCGACCACCACGTGCCCCCGGCGGGCGTCGAGGGTGGCGACCGCGGTGATGCTGCGCCCGTCGACCGGTCCGCGCCCCGAGGTGCGGTTGGTCAGCCTCAGCTGGGTCTCCGCCGGGTGCTCACCCAGGGTCGCCACGATCCGCGCCGCCGGGCGGGCGTGCAGGCCGTGCTCCCCGACCACGGAGAGCTCCGCCGACACCCAGCCGTCGGCCCCGTCGAGGACCCCCGCCGACCCCCGGGAGGCCGCACCGCCCGGCACGCCGAGGTCGCCCCCCGGCCCACCGCCGGCGCCGCCGGCACCGACAGCGCCGTCCCCCACCGGCGTCAGGTGCACGGCCTTGGCGGTGAGCGCCCGCTCCGCGTGCTCCGCACAGGTCTGCAGGTCGCCCCCGCCGGTCGCGGTCACCACCGCGACGACCAGTCCCTCCACGAGCGGCGCCGCGCTGAGACGGACCCGTGCGGCCACGTCCGTCCCCACGAGCTCGAGCGCCATCTCGGTGGCCAGGACCGCGCTGCCGAGATCGACCAGGACCAGGGTGCCGTCCCCCCCGGACGCCTCGTCGGCACGCAGGAGGGCCTGCGACACGGCGCTCGCGTCGGTGCCGTGCGTGCCGTCGGCCAGCCCCGCCGCCACCTCCACGTGCGGTCCGCCCACGGCCGGGGTCATCCCGGCGGCCAGCTCACGAGCCGCCTCACCGAGGGCACGGCTGTGGAGACCACCACGAAGGAGATCACGCAGCTCCCCGGGGCGCGGGCTCAGGACAGCGCGGCACCGGCGTCCTCAGCGCAGCGCCTGCGCCGCGGCCTCGAGCAGCAGCGTCGCGCTCGTCGCCCCGGGGTCGAGGTGGCCCGCGCTGCGCTCGCCCAGGTAGGACGCCCGGCCCTTGCGCGCGATCATCTGCTCCGTCGCGTCCCGTCCCTCGCGGGCTGCCCCGGCAGCCGCCGTCAGGCAGTCGGAGAGGCCCCGGCCCTCGGCGGCGGCCTGCTCGTAGGCCTCCAGCGCCGGGGCGAAGGCGTCGTACATCGTCTTGTCGCCACGTTCCGCCTTGCCCCGTGCCACGATGCCGTCCACGCCCGCGCGCAGCGCCTGCCCCATCTGCCGTGCGCCGATCTCGCCCGGTGCCGCCAGCGGCCCGGCGAGACGCAGGAAGAAGGTGCCGTAGAGCGGTCCCGACGCGCCGCCGACCGTGCTCACCAGCACCATCCCGACCTTCTTCAGGTAGGCGTCGACGCTGGGGAACTCCTCGGCCTCGGCGAGCTCGGCGCACGCCGAGAAGCCCCGGTCCATGTTGCTGCCGTGGTCACCGTCGCCGATCGCGCGGTCCAGGTCGGTGAGATAGGTGGCCTGCTCGCCGAGCGTGCGGGCGCTCTCCGCGATCCAGGCCTGGAACGCACTCAGGTCAGCCATGTGTCTCATCCTCACCGTCGAAGAGCCGGGGTGTCCACCGGAGCGTCCCAGCATCGCACCAGCTCGTCGTCGAGCCGCAGCAGGGTCAGGGAGCAGCCGGCCATGTCCAGGGAGGTCACGTAGCTCCCCACGAGGGACCGTGCGACGACGAGCCCCGCCGCCTGCACCAGCGGCACCACCTCGGCGAAGACGAGGTGGAGCTCGAGCAGCGGCGTCCCGCCGAAGCCGTTGACCAGGACCAGCACCGGCTCCCCCCGCGCCGGGGCCAGGTCGGCGAGGACCGGCTCGACCAGCAGGGCGGCGAGCTCCCGCGCGGGTGCCATCGGCACCCGGGCGCGGCCCGGCTCACCGTGGATGCCGACCCCGACCTCGATCTCCTGCGGACCGAGGTTGATGGTGGGTCGCCCCGCCGCCGGCACGGTGCACGAGCTCAGGGCGATCCCCATCGACGCCGCCCGGGCGGCGGTCCGACGCCCGAGCTCGGCGCACCTGTGCAGGTCCGCCCCCTCCTCCGCGGCCGCCCCGACGATCTTCTCCACGAGCAGGGTCGCCGCCACCCCGCGGCGTCCGGCCGTCCAGGTGCTGTCCTCCACCGCGACGTCGTCGGCGACGAGCACCTGCTCCACCCGCACCCCGCTCTCGTGGGCGAGCTCCGCGGCCATCTCGAAGTTGAGCACGTCGCCGGTGTAGTTCTTCACCACGTGCAGGACGCCGGCGCCGCCGTCGACGGCCGTGGTCGCGCCCAGGATCTGGTCGGGGACCGGAGAGGTGAAGACCTCCCCGACGCAGGCGGCGGTGAGCATGCCGACCCCCACGAAGCCGGTGTGGAGCGGCTCGTGGCCCGCCCCGCCACCGGAGACCACCCCCACCCGACCGGGGGCGGGCGCGTCGGCACGCAGCACGATCCGCCGCTCAAGGTCCACCCGCAACGACCGCGGATGGGCCAGGGCCAGGCCCCGCAGAGCCTCCCGGACCACGTCCTGCGGATCGTTGAGGAACTTCTTCATGCGCGTCACTCTCCCACGCCTCGCGGCCTCCGCACGGGGCTGCCGACCCCGGCGCCCGCGTCCCGCGGCCTCAGAAGCCGAGCCGGTCCAGGGCCTTGGGGTCGCGCTGCCAGTCCTTGGCCACCTTGACGTGCAGGTCGAGGTAGACCCGGTGCCCCAGCAGCCGCTCGATCCCCTCGCGCGCCTGGGCCCCGACGTCCCGCAGCCGCGAGCCGCCACGCCCGATGATGATGGCCTTCTGGCTGGGGCGCTCGACGTAGACGTTGACCCTGACGTCGGACAGCGGGTCGTGCTCGGGCCGGTCCTCGCGCGGCACGATCTCCTCGACCTGGACGGCCAGGCTGTGCGGCAGCTCGTCGCGCACCCCCTCCAGGGCGGCCTCCCGGACCAGCTCGGCGATCATGACCGTCGTCGGCTCGTCGCTGATCTGGTCGAGGGGGTAGAGCGGGGGCGACTCCGGGAGATAGGAGGCCAGCAGGTCGGCCACCTCCTCCACCTGGTCGCCACGCACCGCGGAGCACGGGATGATCGCGTCCCAGTCGCCCAGCTGGTCGATGGCCACGAGGTGCTCGGCGAGCCGGTCACGGCTGACGGCGTCGGCCTTGGTCGCGATCGCCACCACCGGCACCCTGCGCACCCGGTGCAGGTCGACGAGGTCCTTGGCGATGTAGGTGTCCCCTGGGCCGACCCGCTGGTCGCTGGGCAGGCAGAAGCCGATGACGTCGACCGACAGCAGGGTGTCGCGCACGAGGTCGTTCAGCCGCTGCCCCAGCAGCGAGCGCGGCCGGTGCAGGCCGGGGGTGTCGACGAGGACCAGCTGGGCGGTCGGGGTCGTGCGGATCCCGCGGATCGCGTGCCGGGTCGTCTGCGGCTTGGAGGAGGTGATGGCCACCTTGCTCCCGACCAGGGCGTTGGTCAGGGTCGACTTGCCGGCGTTGGGTCGTCCCACCAGGGACGCGAAGCCGCTCCGGTATGTCGTCTGCTCAGCGGGCACCGCTGCTCACCTCCTCCTCGGGGCCGCCGGCGACGGCAGCGCCGGCGTCCCCACGCTCGTCCTGACCCGACCGGTGGGCGGCCGGGTCCTCGTCCGACTCCTCGGGCAGGCGACGCACCAGGACGGTCGCCACCCGGCGTCGCCGCCCCGCCATCCGCTCGGCCGTGAGCTCGAGCCCGGCGACCTGCCCGACGGAGCCCTGGATCGGCACCATCCCGATGGCGGTGGCCAGGAGCCCGCCGACGGAGTCGACGTCCTCGGTCTCGATCGGCACCTCGAACATCTCGGCCAGGTCGTCCACCGGCATGCTCGCCGGGACGCGGGTGACCTCGGTGCCGTCGTCGGTGACGACCTGCTCGACCTCGAGCTGCTCCCGGTCGTACTCGTCGGTGATCTCGCCGACGATCTCCTCGATGACGTCCTCCATGGTGATGATGCCGGCGGTCCCGCCGTACTCGTCGATGACGAGGGCGATCTGCTGGCGGCCCTGCTGCATCTCCCGCAGCAGCTCGCCGACGCGCTTCATCTCGGGAATGCGCTGGACCGGCCGCATGAGCTCGGTGACGGGCACCGAGCTCGCCGCGCTCCCCCTGCTGTTGACCGCCCGGGTGACGTCCTTGAAGTAGAGCACCCCCAGGACGTCGTCGGTGTCCTCCCCGACGACCGGGATGCGGGAGAAGCCGGAGCGCAGGAACAGGCTCATGGCCTGACGCAGGACCTTCTCGGACTTGATCGTCACCAGGTCCGGCCGCGGCACCATGACCTCGCGGGCCACGGTGTCCCCGAGCTCGAAGATGGAGTGGATCATCTCCCGCTCCCCCTCCTCGATCACGGCCGACTCACCCGCGAGGTCGACGAGGTCGCGCAGCTCGGCCTCCGTGGCGAACGGGCCGTCGGCATACCCCGGCCGGGCGTGACGGCGTTGCCGAAGAGGATGAGCAGCTTGGCGACCGGGCCGAGGAAGAGCCGCAGCAGCCGCACGACGGGAGCGGTGAGCAGGGCCACCTGCTCGCTGTGCTGCCGGCCCAGGGTGCGCGGCGAGACCCCGACGACGACGAAGGAGATGACGACCATGACCCCGATCGCGATGAGGGCGGTGCGCCAGTGGGAGTCGGTGAGGGTGTCGACGGCGACCGTGACGACGACGGCGGTGGCCGCCTCGGCGGCCACCCGCACGAAGGTGGCGACGGCCAGGTAGGGGGCGGGGTCGTGCGACATCCGGACCAGCGCCCTGGCACCGGGGCGCCCCTCGTCGAGCAGCTGCTCGGCGCGGTGCCGGCCCACGCGCTGCAGCGCGGTCTCGCCGGCGGACAGCAGGAAGGCGATCACCGTGGTGGTGATGGCGATGAGCACCAGGGTGATCACGTGCGACCGGCCTCCGGGGCGGCGGTGGTGCTGCGCCCACGCTGGGCCAGGAAGGTCAGCAGCAGGGTCCGCTGCAGGTCGAACATCTCCCGCTCCTCGGCCGGCTCCGCGTGGTCGAAGCCCAGCAGGTGCAGCAGGCCGTGGGTGGTGAGCAGCAGGAGCTCGTCACCGACCGCGTGGCCCGCGGCCAGCGCCTGGGTGCGCGCCACGGCCGGGCACAGCACGACGTCCCCCAGGACACCCTCGGCCGCCGGCCCGTCCTCCCGCCCCGGGCGCAGCTCGTCCATGGGGAAGCTCATCACGTCGGTCGGCCCCGGCAGGTCCATCCACTGCTCGTGCAGGGAGGCCATCGTGCCCTCGTCGACCAGGGTGATCGTCACCTCGGCCCGCGGGTGCACGCGCAGCTGCTCCAGGACGTGCCGGGCCAGGTCGACCAGCTCCTGCTCCGGGACGGGCGAGGGCACCTCACCGGACTCGTTGAGGACCTCGACGCTCACGGGGTCGGGGTCCCCTCACCCAGCCGGTCGACCTGGGGCCCTGGGCGGCGCCCGTCCGGGCGGGAGCGGCGGGGGCCGGTGTGCTGCCGTGCGTCATAGCGGCCGTAGGCGTCGACGATGTCCCCGATGAGACGGTGACGGACGACGTCCTGGCTGGTGAGGCGGGCGAAGTGGATGTCCTCGACGCCGTCGAGGATCTCCTGGACCACCTTGAGCCCGGACTGGACCCCGCCGGGGAGGTCGACCTGGGTCGTGTCGCCGGTGACGACCATCTTGGACCCGAAGCCGAGTCGGGTGAGGAACATCTTCATCTGCTCGGGCGAGGTGTTCTGCCCTCGTCCAGGATGATGAAGGCGTCGTTGAGGGTCCGTCCGCGCATGTAGGCCAGGGGTGCCACCTCGATGGTGCCGGCCGCCATGAGCTTGGCCATCGACTCGGGTCCACCATGTCGTGCAGGGCGTCGTAAAGGGGCCGCAGGTAGGGGTCGATCTTGTCGGTGAGCGTGCCCGGCAGGAAGCCCAGCCGCTCCCCCGCCTCCACCGCGGGCCGGGTCAGGATGATCCTGTTGACCTGCTTGGCCTGCAGCGCCGCGACGGCCTTCGCCATCGCGAGGTAGGTCTTGCCGGTGCCGGCCGGGCCCAGCCCGAAGACGATGGTGTGGGCGTCGATGGCATCGACGTAGTGCTTCTGGTTCAGCGTCTTGGGCCGGATGGTGCGGCCCCGGTTGGAGACGATGTTCATCGTCAGCACGTCGGCCGGGCGGTCCGCGCTGGCGGCCCGCAGCATGCCGATGCTGCGCTCCACGGCGTCGCGGTTGAGGGGCTGGCCCCGCCCGACGATCGCGAGCAGTTCGTCGACCAGGCGCTCCACGAGGGCCAGCTCGGCGGAGTCGCCGACGAGCCGGAACTCGTTGCCCCGCACGTGCACGTCCACCTGGGGGAAGGCCCGCTCCATCGTGCGCAGCAACTCGTCCCCGGGGCCGAGCAGGGAGACCATCGGCACGTCGTCGGGCACGACGACGGTGTGGGTGGGGCGTGGACGGCTGGATCGCTCGGTGTCGGGCTGCGTCATGAGGGCACCCAGTCTACGGCGTGCGGGCCCGCCGGCGCTGACGACCGACAGGGCGCCGACCCCGACCGCGACCGCGAGCGTGCCCACGAACGCGGTGTGGGGGGCGGCGGTGTAGGTCAGCCCGAAGACCACCCCCACGTGACGGCGAGCGCGAAGGCGCTCGTGAGTGCCTCACCGACCTGGAGGGAGGAGGAGTTCTTCCCGATCTCCGCCGGGGGCGAGAGGCGCATCGTCAGCAGCGAGGTCGTGGGGTAGGCCAGACCGACCCCCAGCGTGGCCAGGCCGTAGATCCCGATGATCACCCACCCGGGCCAGGACGCCCAGACGGCGAGGGCGAGGACGCCCATGAGCCCGGTGTAGAGGAGCACGCCGGTGAGCATGACGTGGTACCGGTCCGTGCCGGGGCCGAGCCTGCCCTGCACGAAGGAGCCCAGGGCCCACGCGACCGACGCGGCGGCCAGGACGGCTCCCGCCCCGGCCGGCGTGTAGGCGTACTGGTCCTGCAGCATGAGGGGCAGGTAGGCCTCCGCGGCCACGAAGGACCCGCCCACCGTGGCGCGGACGCCCACGACCGAGGGCAGCCCCCGGCCCAGGGTGAGGGTGCCCGGGGGGAGCAGTCGCCAGGCGGCCAGCGCCAGGACGGCCAGGACGACCGGGCCCACCACCCACTCGATCCCGTCGATGCGCTCGCCGGACAGGTTGAGCAGGCCGACGGCCGCGGCCGCCAGGACCGCCCAGCCGATCGTCGCCGGCCGCAGGTAGGGCGCGTCCGAGCTCGGGCGGGTGCCCCGCAGGGCCGGGCGCAGCACCGCCATTGCCACCACCACCAGCGGTGGCACGGACAGGAAGACCCACCGCCAGGAGAGGTACTCGACGACGGCGCCGGTGAACAACGGACCCACCAGGCCGGGCACGACCCAGGCCGCGGCGAGCAGGGAGAAGACGAAGGGTCGTCGCTCGTCCGGCACCAGCTGGGCGATGACCACGTAGAGGGCCACGGTCGCCAGACCGCTCCCCAGCCCCTGCAGGGCCCGGCCACCGACGAAGACCTCCATGGTGGGCGACAGCCCGGCCACGACCAGGCCCCGGCGAAGGCGAGGGTCCCGGCCTGCACCACGGGGCGTGGCCCGGCGCGGTCCGACCACCACCCGCCCACGACCATCCCGACGACGCTGGCCGCGACGGTGGCGCCGAAGGCCATGTTGTAGAGCGCGAAACCGTCCAGGGCGGACGCCACGGTGGGCATGGCGGCCCCGACCGCGATGTACTCCAGGGCGAAGAGCGCGATGAGCGCGGTGGCGCCGGCGGCGGTGGGCGCGCAGCGTCGGCTCGGGCCTCACCGCCACCTGCTGCGGGCGTTGAGCACGGCCAGGGCGGCCGGCCCGGCGGTGGAGGTGCGCAGCACCGTGGTGCCCAACCGGACGGCCCGGGCCCCGGCGCCGGTCAGCGCCTCCAGCTCCTGCGGTGAGACGCCGCCCTCGGGACCGACGACCAGGAGCACCTCGCCGGACGTCGGGAGCTCCACGGCACCCAGCGCCTCGGCTGCCTCCTCGTGCAGGACCAGGGCGAGCGTCGCGTCCCGCACCCGGTGCAGGAGGTGCTGCCGCGAGGCCAGGTCGGCCACCACCGGCACCCGGGCCCGGCGGGACTGCTTGGTCGCTGCGGCGACGGTCTGCTCCCACCGACGGCGCGCCTTCTCCGCGCGCTCCTCGCGCCACCGGACGATCGACCGGTCGGCCTGCCAGGGGACGATCTCGTCGACGTCGAGCTCGGTCGCCGCCTCCAGGGCCAGGAGGTCGCGGTCGCCCTTGGCCAGGGCCTGGACGAGCACCCACCGGGGCGAGTGCTCGGGCACGTCCTCGACCGCGTCCACGGCCAGGTCCAGGACGCTCCTGCCTGCCGCGGTGACGGTGCATCGCGCCAGCCGGCCGGCACCGTCGGAGATCAGGACCGGCTCGCCCGGTCCCAGCCGCTGGACGTCGGCGGCGTGCCGGCCCTCCGGGCCCTCGAGCCGATAGGCCGCCGGACCGGGGCCCGCCGCATCCCCCAGCGCCCCGAGGGGCACCAGGAAGAGGGGTGCCGTCACCTCATCGGCCCCGCAGCGCGTCCCAGAGCTTGCTGCCCCGGCGGCCGTGGGCGGCGCCGGCCATGCGACCGGTCGGACGCGACTCGCCACGGAGCTCGGCCAGCTGGGACATCAGCTCGCGCTGCTCGTCGGTGAGGGCGGTCGGCACCTTGACGTCGAGGTGGAGGATCACGTCGCCCCGACCCTCCTGCCGCAGGTGGGTGACGCCCTGGCCGCGCAGGGTGATCGTCTCCCCCGGCTGGGTGCCCGGGGGGAGCTCGACCTCGCTGCCGCCGTCGAGGGTCTCGACGGGCAGGGTGGCCCCGAGGGCCGCGGCCGTCATCGGCACCTCGAGGGTCGCGTGCAGGTCGTCACCGCGCCGGGTGAAGGTCTCGTGGGGCTCGACGGCGATCTCGACGTAGAGGTCCCCCGGCTCACCGCCGTAGGGCCCGACCTCGCCCTCGCCCCCGAGCTGGATCCGGGTGCCGGAGTCGACCCCGGCCGGCACCCTCAGGGTCAGGTCGCGGCGGGTCCGCACACGCCCCTCGCCCGAGCAGTCGAAGCAGGGGTGCTCGATGACGTCGCCGTAGCCCCGGCACGCCTGGCACGGACGGGAGGTCATGACCTGGCCCAGGAAGGAGCGCTGCACCTGCTGCACCTCGCCCCGCCCGCTGCAGACCTGGCAGGTCCGGGTGCCCGAGCCTGGCTGCGCGCCGGCGCCCGAGCAGGTGGTGCACAGCACCGCGGTGTCGATGTGGAGGGTCTCCTCGCCGCCGAAGACGGCGGTCGCGAGGTCGATGTCCAGCCGGACGAGGGCGTCGTGGCCGCGCTGGACCCGCGAGCGCGGCCCCCGAGCGCCGGCGGCCGTCCCGCCGAAGAAGGCGTCCATGATGTCGCTGAAGGTGAAGCCCTGGCCGAAGCCGCCCGTCGCCCCGCCGTAGGGGTCCTGCCCCCGGTCGAAGGCGGCCCGCTTGGCGGCGTCCCCGAGCACGTCGTAGGCCTGGCTGACCCGCTTGAACTCGGCCTCGGCGTCGGCACCGGGGTTGACGTCGGGGTGGAGCTGGCGGGCCTTCTTGCGGTAGGCCTTCTTGATCTCCTCGGCGGTGGCCTCGCGGGAGACCCCGAGATCGGCGTAGTAGTCGTTCACAGCGTGAGGCGTCCTTGGTGGTGGCGGGTCGGATGGGCTCTGGGATGGCTAACGGGCGAGGGCGCTCGGGTATGCCGTGAGATCGCTCACCCGTCGAGGATCTCGGCCACGTAGTGGGCGACGGCGCGCACCGTGGCCATGGCCTGCGGGTAGTCCATGCGGGTCGGGCCGACGACCCCCAGACCGCCGGCCGAGCCGTAGGTCGTGGCGATCACCGACGTGGTCCGCAGCGGCTCGTAGGGGTTCTCCGCCCCGATCGAGACGGCGAGGCCGTCGCCGTCCCCGAGGGACGCCATACCTCCCAGGAGCTTGAGGAGCACCACGTGCTCCTCAAGCGCCTCGAGGACCTGGGACAGGGAGGTCGGGAAGTCGCTGCCGACCCGGGCGAGGTTGGCCGTGCCGGCCAGCACCACGCGCTCCTCGGTCTGCTCCTCGGCGGCGGCAGCGAGCGCCCGGGCCACGGTGGTGGCGACGACCCGGTCCTCCGGGGCGACCCGGTCTGCCACGCCCGCGAGCCGGGCCGCGACGGCGGGCAGCGCCTCACCCGCGGCCAGCTCGTTGATCAGGGTGCGCAGGTGCGCGACCAGCTCGGGATGGTCGGTCACGTCGCGGCCGACCTCCACCACCCGCTGCTCGACCCGCCCGGTGTTGACGATGAGGACGATCATCAGCCGAGGGCCGCCGATGGGCACCAGCTCCACGTGGCGGACGGTGGAGCGTGACAGGGAGGGGTACTGCATCACCGCGACCTGGTGGGTCAGGCTGGACAGCAGCCGGGTCGTGCGGGCCACCACGTCGTCCAGGTCCACTGCGCCGTCGAGGAAACGGGCGATCGCCGCACGCTCGGCGCGGCTCATGGGCTTGACCTCGGAGAGCCGGTCCACGAACAGGCGGTAGCCGGCGTCGGTCGGGATGCGGCCGGCGCTGGTGTGCGGGGCGCTGATCAACCCCTCCTCCTCCAGCGCGGCCATGTCGTTGCGGACCGTGGCCGCCGAGACACCCAGCTGGTGCCGCTCGAGCAGCGCCTTGGACCCGACCGGCTCGGAGCTGCGGACGTAGTCCTGCACGATCGCGCGCAGCACCTCCAGACGTCGACCTTCGCTCATCCCCTCGCTCACCTCCGGACCTGGGATCGTCGTCGGGACGGACCGGGGCCGGGCGGCGCGGACCTCGCGGCGCACCCTGGCACTCCCGGGCACCGAGTGCCAGTCTACGTGGTCGGCGGCGGCAGGTGCAGATCTGCGGCGCCCCCCTCCTACGATGGGCGCATGAGCGAGGTGCGAATCGAGTCGGACAGCATGGGCGAGGTCGAGGTCCCGACGGACCGGTACTGGGGGGCGCAGACCCAGCGCAGCATCCAGAACTTCCCGATCGGCCGCGACACCTTCGTCTGGGGGCGGCCCGTCATCAAGGCGCTCGGCATCCTCAAGAAGGGGGCGGCGCAGGCGAACGCCGAGCTGGGCGAGCTGCCGCAGGACGTGGCCGACCTCATCGTGCGGGCCGCCGACGAGGTGATCGCCGGCGACCTGGACGACCACTTCCCCCTCGTGGTCTTCCAGACCGGGTCGGGCACCCAGAGCAACATGAACACCAACGAGGTGATCTCCAACCGCGCGATCGAGCTGGCCGGCGGGACGATGGGCAGCAAGACGCCCGTTCACCCCAACGACCACGTCAACCGCGGGCAGAGCAGCAACGACACCTTCCCGACGGCCATGCACATCGCCGTGCTGCTGGAGCTGCGCGACCGGCTCGAGGGGGACGTCGCGCTCCTGCGCGACACGCTGGCCGCCAAGGCGGAGGACTACGCCGACGTCGTCAAGGTCGGGCGGACCCACCTGCAGGACGCGACCCCGATCACGCTGGGGCAGGAGATCGGTGGCTGGGTGGCCCAGATCGACTACGCCATGGCGCAGGTGCGTCACGCCGGCCAGGGGCTGACCGAGCTGGCGATCGGCGGCACCGCCGTCGGCACCGGCCTCAACGCCCACCCCCGCTTCGGCGACCTGGCCGCGCGGCGGATGGGCGAGGAGGCGGGCCTGGAGCTGACCTCCGCGGCCAACAAGTTCGCCGCCCTGTCCGCGCACGACGCGCTGGTGCAGACCTCTGCGGCGCTGCGCACCCTCGCCGGGGCGCTGATGAAGATGGCGAACGACGTCCGCTGGCTCGCCTCCGGTCCGCGCAACGGGATCGGCGAGCTGGTCATCCCGGAGAACGAGCCGGGGTCGAGCATCATGCCCGGCAAGGTCAACCCGACCCAGGCCGAGGCGCTCACCATGGTCGCCACCCGGGTCTTCGGCAACGACGCGACCGTCGCCTTCGCCGGGACCCAGGGCAACTTCCAGCTCAACGTCTACAAGCCCGTCATGGTCCATGCCGTGCTGGAGAGCATCCGGCTGCTGGGGGACGCGAGCCGCGCCTTCAACGACGGGTGCGCCGTGGGTCTGGAGCCCAACACCGAGCGGATCGAGGCCAACCTGGCCAGCAACCTCATGCAGGTCACGGCCCTCAACCCGCACATCGGCTACGACAAGGCAGCCGCGATCGCCAAGAAGGCCCACAAGGAGGGCACCACCCTGCGCGAGGCGGCCCTGGCCAGCGGGGACGTGACCGGGGAGCAGTTCGACGCCTGGGTGGTGCCGGCCGACATGACCGGGCCGCGCGGGCGAGCCTGACCGCTGCCGGCGCCCGCACCGCATACCGTCGCCTGCTGTGAGCGACAGGTATGGGTCAGACGTCCTGAGCGGTGACTGGCGGGCCCCGACCCGCGGCCGGTCCCGGCCGGTCGAGGCCGAGACCGGTCTGGTCGTCGAGGACGTGGAGACCGGTTGGTGCGGCGCCGTGGTCCGCGTGGAGAAGGCCGGCGGCATGCAGGTCGTGCACCTGGAGGACCGGCGCGGACGGACCCGGGGGTTCCCGCTGGGTCCGGGCTTCCTCGTCGAGGGCGAGCCCGTCGTCCTCACCGTGCCCACGGCGGGGCGCAGCGCGGCAGCGACCGCCGCGGCCCGGACCCGGACGGCCAGCGGATCGGTCAAGGTCGTCGGTCACCGGGCGCGCGTGGCCAGCGGCTCCCGGATCTGGGTCGAGGGCCGGCACGACGCCGAGCTGGTCGAGAAGGTCTGGGGCGACGACCTGAGGGTGGAGGGCGTCGTCGTCGAGATGCTCGACGGGGTCGACGACCTGGCGGCCGAGATCCGCGCCTTCGCCCCCACCCCGGACCGCCGGCTGGGGATCCTCGTCGACCACCTCGTCCCGGGCACCAAGGAGAGCCGGATCGTGGCCGAGGCCGAGCGCGTCAGCCCCCACGCACGCATCCTCGGCCACCCCTACGTCGACGTCTGGCAGTCGGTGAAGCCGGCCCGGCTGGGGCTGACCGCCTGGCCGGTGATCGAGCGGGGGCGGTCGTGGAAGCACGGGGTCCTGGCCGAGCTCGGCTGGCCGCACGACTCCCAGGCGGACGTCGCGCGGGGCTGGAAGAAGATCCTGGGCACGGTACGTTCCTACAGTGACCTGGAACCGACGCTGCTCGCCAGCGTCGAAGAGCTGATCGACTTCGTCACGGTTCCATGACCTCCAAAGGAGTGAGCGCAATGACCCAGACTCCCCCCCCCCTACGGCGGCCAACCGCCCCGGACCTCTCCCCCCGGCCAGGGCCCCACCTACGGCCAGCAGCCCCAGGACCGCCCCGGCGCCGGCTACCCCGCCCCGCAGGGCGGCGACCGCCCGGGCTCCCCGGTGGACGGCGAGGAGCGCACGATGATGCTCGTCGCCCACCTGTCGGCCCCGGCCTCCATGCTGCTGAGCGTCGGGTGGCTGCCCTTCCTCGGCCCCCTGCTCGTGTGGTTGTTCTACAAGGACCGCAGCCGGGCCGTGCGGACCGCGGCCGCCGGCGCCTTTAACTTCAACATCACGATGACCATCGCCTCGGTCCTTACCTGGATCAGCGTGATCCTCACGCTGGGCATCGGCTTCCTCTGGGCGATCCCGATCTGGATCGTGCTCTTCCTCGTCCAGATCTGGGCGCACGTGCGCGGGGCCATGGCCGCCACCCGGGGCGAGGTCTACGACTACCCCTTCCAGATCCGGCTGCTCAGCTGAGCCGGCTCCCCGGCGGCTCGCCCGGCGTGTCAACCGCGACACGCCATACCCGAGAAAAAAGTGGCCGCCGGGGGGTTGCGCTCCGCACGGCGGAGGGCTAGACATGTCCTACGCACTCCCGCAAGGGAGAGCGGGTCGCAAGACTCGTCGAGGATTCGATGATCCGACCGGTGCTCGCACCTGTCGGTGAACACCCTGGTGATGCAGGGCAGAGCCTCAGACACCTTCGCGGCCGTCCGGTCCATCACGGCTGGTCCGTGGCCCGGTTCGCGGACTCATGCTCCGCGAACCGGGCCACACCTCTGTGCGCCTCGGACGTCGGCCCTGCTGGCTCATACCCGGCAGGGACTGCCTCATTGTGCGCCGCCCGGGTGCCGGGACGGCGACACCGCGGTGGCGTGTCGGTGAACTCCTCGACGGTCGGTCTCAGCGGTCCTCGGCCAGCAGCCGGTGGACCACGGTGTCGGCGAGCAGCCGCCCGCGGAGGGTGAGCACGACCCGGCCGCCCACCGCCGCACGACCGTCCACCAGCCCGTCGGCCACGAGCCCGGCCACGGCCGTGCGGCCGGCGCGCGTGAGCTCGGCCAGCGGCAGACCGTCGGCGAGCCGGACCCCCAGCAGCACCCGCTCGTCGGACCTCTCCGCGGGGCCCAGCACCTCCCGGGCGTGGGCGGGGCTGTCGCCCGCCCGCAGGCGGTCCGCGTAGGCACGGGGATGTTTGACGTTCCACCACCTCACCCCGCCCACGTGGCTGTGCGCGCCCGGCCCGACCCCCCACCAGTCGCTGCCCCGCCAGTAGGCCAGGTTGTGCTCGCACCGGGCCGACGGTGACCTGGCCCAGTTCGAGATCTCGTACCACCCGTACCCGGCGGCGGCCAGGACCTGCTCGGCCAGCTCGTACTTGTCCGCCTCGTCGTCGTCGTCGGGCGCCGGCACCTCACCGCGGCGCACCCGGGCGTGCAGCCTGGTCCCCTCCTCCACGACCAGCGCGTACGCGGACACGTGGTCGGGCGCCAGCGACGTCACCAGCTCCAGGCTGCGCCGCCAGTCCTCCAGCGACTCCCCCGGGGTGCCGTAGATGAGGTCGAGGCTGACCTGCATCCCGGCCTCCCGGACGGCCAGCACGGCCCGCTCGACGTTGGCCGGGTCGTGGGTGCGGTCCAGGGTGCGCAGCACGTGCGGGACCGCTGATTGCATCCCCACGCTGACACGCGTGAACCCCTGCGCCGCAAGCCTCCCGGCGACCTCAGGGGTGACCGTGTCAGGGTTGGCCTCAGTGGTCACCTCGGCCCCCGGCGCCAACCCCCACCGGTCCCGTATGTCGTGCAGCAGCCCACCCAGCTGCTCCGGCGCGAGCATCGTCGGGGTGCCGCCGCCGACGAAGACGGTCGACACCGGTGGCGGGCCGCTCCCGCCACCCCTGAGGACGGCGTCGGCCAGCGCGAGCTCGGCGTGGGCCGCGGCGAGGAAGGTGTCGGTCAGCGAGCGGCCCTCCGGCGAGGTCGCCCCCTTCCCCGGGATCGCGCCCCCCACCCCCAGCTCGGGCAGCGTGTAGGTGTTGAAGTCGCAGTAGCCACAGCGCACCCGGCAGAAGGGCACGTGGACGTAGACGGAGAAGGGACGGGACCCCATACCCTCCAGCGCCGCAGGCGGGAGCGAGCCGTCGGCCGGGGCGGGCTCACCGGGGGGGAACGCGGACGGCATACCCTGCAGTCTCCCAGACCTGCGGACCAGGACCGACTCAGTCGCGATCGGGGCACGTGCCCCGCTTCTGTCGACCGAGGCTCGACATCCCCGACGCAACGGGGCACCGGCCACGCTCACCGGCATGACTCAGGCGTGGCCGGGAAAGAAACGGCGCCATTCCTGGCTGCGGCGGCCGACGGGGAGTCCGCGTTGGTGGAAGATGCGGGCCAGCCGCTCCACGGTCCGACCGGGCGTCCGGTAGATGTCCTTGCCGACCAGCGTGACGATCCGCCACTCGGCGTCCTCGAACTCCTCCCGGCGCCCCAGGTCGGCCTCCCACTGCTCCTCACGTTCGACATGGTGCCGCCCGTCGTACTCCACGGCGGTCCGCGTGGCGCGGTCGCCGGCGTCGAGACGTCGGCGCAGGTAGCCGTGGTCGTCGTGGAAGCGGAGGTCGGTCTCGAGCTCCGGCAGCCCGGCGAGCACGCGGAGCAGCCGGCACCGGGTCTCCATCGGCGAGTCGACACCCTGGCGCACCAGTCGGGACGCTCGCCTGGCCAGCCGGGAGCCACGGCCGCTCGCGGCGTCGGCGGCGGCGACCAGTGCCTCGGGCGTGGTGCGTCCGCGCCGCACCAGGCTGTCGCCGAGGATGACGAGGTCCACGAGGTTGAGCTGCGCGGCCATGTCGAGGAAGGTGTCCACCGGGGTGGTGACGGGCACACCCCGGAAGACGGTCGGGACCCGGGCCGAGGAGTGGACCAGCACATCGCTGCGGTCGGAGCGGGGTGTCCCGCGCGGGACGCTGACGTGGAGCCGCTCGCTGAGCGGCGCCACCGCGCGGTAGAGGGCCGCAGCCGTGTGGTGGGAGACGAACGCCGCCCGATGCGTGGCGAGCAGTGCCGCCCTCGCCTCGACGTAGCCGTCGACCTTGACCTGGTGGGAGATGTAGACGCCCCGCAGGAGCAACCGGTACCGGCCGGACGTCAACGCATGGTGCGTGATTCCGGCGGCCAGGGCCGCCTTCCGGCTGAAGGGCTTGGTGGTGTCGAGCTGCGGGCGCATTCTCCGACCCTGCCCTGTTGCGCAGCCGATCGGCGGAGGTTGTCCACAGGCGTGCAGGGCCGTCGGCATGACCCGGGTCGCCGCACCCACCCACCTCCCCCAACACCAGCGAGTGCCCCGGTCGCGTCGGCCGTTCGGGCGCTCGATCGACGTTTCCGGGGCACGTGCCGCCGCCGGGGGCCGCCGCCGGGGGCCGTCGCCGGGTCTACCGCAGGGCGTAGGCGAGGTCGGTGATGGTGCGACCCGCCTCGGTGCCGCGCCGCTCGAAGCGGGTCACCGGCCGCAGCGGCGCCCGGTCGGTCGACACCAGCCGCAGGCGCGGCTCGGCGCCCACGACCTCGCGCATCGCCACCGCGTAGTCGTCCCAGTCGGTCGCCAGCCGCCAGGTGCCGTCCGGCGTCAGCAGGTCGGCGACCGTGGCGGCGAACTCCGGGGTGACGATCCGTCGCTTGTGGTGGCGTGCCTTGGGCCACGGGTCGGGGAAGAAGGTCCAGACCTCGCGCACCGTCCCGGGCTCCAGCATGGTCCGCAGGGACACGGCGGCGTCCGCCTCCACGACGCGCAGGTTGGGCAGCGCCGCACCCCCCGTCGCGGTCTCCATCTTGGCCAGGGCGTGCCCGATCCCGGGCCGCCAGACCTCGAAGGCCAGGAAGTCCCGACCGGGCTCCTGCAGGGCACCGGCGACGAGGGCGTCACCGGACCCCGACCCGACCTCGACCACGAGGGGGGCCCGCCGCCCGAAGACCTCCTCCGGGTCGAGCCGGTAGGCCGGGTCCACGACCGTGGACCCCTCGCCCGCGGGTCGCGGCACCTCGAGCACGACGCGATCGGCCCACCGGTCCCACGCCGCCTGGTGGGTGCGCGGCATGCGCCCGCCCCGCCGGGTGAACGACCGGGTGCGGGCCAGCGGCCTGGGCCCGATGACCGGGTGGCGCAGGGCGAAGTGGCCGGGCGGCGGCGTCGGGGAGCCGGTCACTTCTTGGTCTTCTCGACCGCCGACCCGTCCTGGGAGAGCGCGGCGATGAAGGCCTCCTGCGGCACCTCGACGGAGCCGACCATCTTCATCCGCTTCTTGCCCTCCTTCTGCTTCTCCAGCAGCTTGCGCTTGCGGCTGATGTCACCGCCGTAGCACTTGGCCAGCACGTCCTTGCGGATGGCGCGGATGGTCTCGCGGGCGATGACGCGCGCCCCGATCGCCGCCTGCACCGGCACCTCGAACTGCTGCCGCGGGATGAGCTCCTTGAGCTTGCCCGCCATCTGCACGCCGTAGGCGTAGGCCTTGTCGCGGTGCACGATCGAGCTGAAGGCGTCCACCGTGTCGCCCTGCAGCAGGATGTCCACCTTGACGAGGTCGGCCTCCTGCGTCCCGTCGGGCTCGTAGTCGAAGGACGCGTAGCCGCGGGTGCGGGACTTCAGGGCGTCGAAGAAGTCGAAGACGATCTCGGCCAGCGGGAGCGTGTAGCGCATCTCCACCCGCTCCGGGGAGAGGTAGTCCATCCCCCGCAGGGTGCCCCGCCTGCTCTGGCACAGCTCCATGATCGCGCCGATGAACTCGCTGGGCGCCAGGATCGTGCTGCGCACGACCGGCTCGGTGATGGAGGCCACCCGGCCGGAGGGGAACTCGCTGGGGTTGGTGACCTCGATGACCTGCCCGTCGTCGAGCCTCACCTCGTACTCCACGTTGGGGAGGGTGGAGATCAGGTCCAGGTTGAACTCGCGCTCCAGGCGCTCCCGCACGATCTCGAGGTGCAGCATGCCCAGGAAGCCCACGCGGAAGCCGAAACCCAGCGCGGCGGAGGTCTCCGGCTCGTAGACGAGCGCCGCGTCGTTGAGCTTGAGGCGGTCCAGGGCGTCCCGGAGGATCGGGTAGTCGGAGCCGTCGATCGGGTAGAGACCCGAGAAGACCATCGGCCGCGGCTCCTTGTAGCCGGCCAGCGCCTGGGTAGCCGGGTTGCGCTCCCCCGTGACGGTGTCGCCGACCTTGGACTGGCGGACGTCCTTCACCCCGGTGATGAGGTAGCCGACCTCGCCGACCCCCAGCCCCTTGCACGCCACCGGCTCCGGGCTGCTGACACCGATCTCGAGCAGCTCGTGGGTGGCGCGCGTCGACATCATCGCGATCCGCTCCCGCGGTGACAGGTGCCCGTCGATCACCCGCACGTAGGTGACCACCCCGCGGTAGGTGTCGTAGACCGAGTCGAAGATCATCGCCCGGGCCGGGGCGTCGGCCCTGCCGACCGGCGGCGGGATCAGCTCGACGATCCGGTCCAGCAGCTCCGTGACCCCCTCGCCCGTCTTGCCGGAGACCTTCAGGACCTCCGACGGGTCGCAGCCGATGAGACCGGCCAGCTCCTCGGCGTACTTCTCCGGCTGGGCCGCCGGCAGGTCGATCTTGTTGAGGACCGGGATGATGGTGAGGTCGTTCTCCATCGCCAGGTAGAGGTTGGCCAGGGTCTGCGCCTCGATGCCCTGCGCCGCGTCGACGAGCAGCACCGCCCCCTCGCAGGCGGCCAGGCTGCGGCTCACCTCGTAGGTGAAGTCCACGTGCCCGGGAGTGTCGATCATGTTCAGGACGTGGGTGCCCGCCTCGACGGCCCAGGGCATGCGCACGGCCTGGGACTTGATAGTGATCCCCCGCTCGCGCTCGATGTCCATGCGGTCGAGGTACTGCGCCCGCATCTGGCGCGCGTCGACGACGCCCGTCTCCTGCAGCATCCGGTCGGCCAGGGTGGACTTCCCGTGGTCGATGTGGGCGATGATGCAGAAGTTGCGGATCAGCTCGGGCGGGGTGGCCGCCGGCTGGGGCACCGTGGCGGGGCGGGCAAGGGGTGACACGCTGGGTCTCGACCTCGTCAGGTATGTCGTGGGCTGGGCAGTCCTCCCAGTGTCCCACGGCTCGCGGGTGAGGTCAGTCCGCGGCCACCGCGGACGGGCCGAGGAAGCGGACGAAGGCCCGGAGGCGACCGTCGCCGTGGTCCCGGATCTCGGCATACCCCAGCGACTCGTAGAAGGACCGCTGACCCGGCTCGTCGTCGGTGAGCAGCACCTGCTGGCGCACGTGCGCGAACGGCTCCATCGCGGCCTGCACCAGGGCCCGGCCGACGCCCTCGCGCTGCAGCTCGGGACGGACGAGCACGTCCTGGAGGTAGGCGACGCTCGCCCCGTCGGACAGCACGCGGGCCAGACCCAGCAGGTCACCGTCGTAGCGGGCCGTGACGACCCGGGTGGAGCCGTCGACGGCGGCCTCCAGGGCGTCCGGGTCGGTGGTGTAGGACGTCCATCCGACGGCGTCGTAGAGCGTCAGCAGCTCCTCGCGGCTCGGACGTTCATCGGCGGTGATGACGATCTCGTGGGAGGCCACGCCCCTACCCTAGACCGGCCCGGTGCCGTCCGCAGGCGGGTCCACCTCGGGCCCGTGCACCCGCTCGCGCGGCTCGACGGTCTGGGCGGCGATCAGGTCGGGCACGCTGAGCAGCCCGACGGCGTAGCGCTCGGCGAACGGGTCCCACACGCGGTACTCCGCCAGCGCGGCCCGCTTGGCGTCGCAGGCCGCGGTGGAGAGCGGGACCGGGCTGCCCAGGGACTCGTCCACGAGGTCCACCGGCACGTGGAAGAGGCAGTCCTCGACCACACCCTCGGCGTGAGCCTGCCGCACCGCCTCCCCCGCCGCCGCGTGGTCGGGGTGGGGATCCAGGTAGGACATCGTCCGGTGGCTCGCCCCGGGGTGGAGGCGGGCCATCTCCTCCACCACCGTGCGCACCAGCTCGACGCTCAGCTGCCCGTCGGGGAGGTCCTTGACGTGGACGTCGGCGGGCGCCACACCCAGGTGGTGCACGGAGCGGCGCAGGTCCGCCACCCGGCTGCGCTCGAGGCCCTCCCGCGTCACCTGCTGCCCCAGGCGTTCGTTGATCCACGGCAGCACCCTCGAGGCCCCGCCGCTGGTGAGGGATACCACCACCGTGCGCCGGTTGCGCTCCGACCAGATGCTGGCCCCCATGTAGATGGCCTCGTCGTCGGGGTGGGGCACGTAGTAGACCACCGGCGGTCGGGCCCGGTGCAGGACGGCCCTCGCCGCCCCGACCGCCAGGGTGCGGGCTGCGTGCCGGGGCCCCCGCGCCTGCCGCCCGCGCCGCAGGTCACGCTCCTGGCGCTCGAGCTCCACGGCGGCGCTGCGCTCCCGGTCCTCCCGCACCCGGTCGGCCCGCACCTGGGCGTCCACCGGCGGCGGGGGCCCGCTGCGCAGCCGCACGGGTGGGGCGGCCGCCGTGAGCGCCGGACGGTCGTGACGGAACCGGTAGGAGAGGGTCGAGCGGTCGGTCCACTCGTACTTCCAGGGGTACCGCCCGGCCCCGAGGTCGAAGCGGTCGACGTCCCCCCGGGCGTAGAGGTGCTCGAGGATGTCGTACTGGATCACCTTGCCCATGCGGTAGTCGGCCACGTCGGGGTGGTAGGCGCTGTTCCACGAGAGCAGGGTCCGACCGTGCACGAAGCAGGTGCGGTAGCCGAGCAGGGTCCCGTCCGCGCCCTCGAGGAGGAAGGTCAGGCCCGTCCCCGGCTCGGCGTAGATGCGCCGGTAGTGCTCGACCCGCCGCTCGTCGTCCCAGAGGGAGTGACGCTCCGTCCGTCCCCGCGCCCGCAGGAAGTCCCGCTCCGCCCGGTGCAGCTCGGCCATCCGGTCCAGGACGCCCTCCGCGTCGCCCTCCACGACCCGGAACCTGGCCCCCTTGTCCCGCAGCAGCCTGTTGCGGTACTTCCGCGTGTGCGAGGGGAGGCGGTCGGCGGTGAAGGCCTCGAAGTCCGGGTACTCGCGCAGGTCGAGGTACGGGTTCTCGGACAGGGGGGTCAGCCGCGTGTGGTGCTCCGAGCGCAGCAGGGCGGCCGAGAACGGGGTGGAGGCCGGGATGTTGGTGAGGTTGAGGATGTCCCAGTCGCTCTGCCCGAGGACGGCGTCCATCAGGGCCTGGGTCACCGTCCCGGCGGGGAGCTCCGGCTCGAGCAGGAAGGCCAGGTAGTCGCCGTGGGAGGCGAAGCGCACCTCCTTGATCGGCACGCCGTAGCGTGTCTGGGGGCGGTAGGAGAGCGGAGCCACGCCGACCAGGTCGCCGTTGTGGCGGGCGGTGACCACCAGCAGCTCGTGCCCGTCGTCCCGGCCGTAGGCCGCCCACCACGCCCGCACGACGGCGAAGGTGGAGTAGAAGGGGACGTGGGTGTCCCGGGCCTGCAGCTCCTCCCACTCGCTACCCAGCGACTCCAGGCCATCGCTGTCGCGGACGATCTCGATCTCCACGTCTCACCTCCTGCGCCGGGGGATCTGGATCATCACCCGGAAGGGCCGGACGAGCACCAACCGACGCGCCGGACGGATGCCGACGTGGCGGTAGCTGGCGATCGATGCGGCGTTCCGGTCGTTGATGACCACCACCCCGGTCCGCATCCCCCGCTCGCGCGCGAGCTCGCAGCGCCGGCGGATGCTGTAGACGTGCAGCCCCCGCCGCCGGTGGCTCGGGAAGACCTGGTCGTCGACGAAGAGGACCTCGTGCCGGCGCAGCCGCACGACGTGGGAGAGGTAGTGGTCGACGAACCGGCGGTAGGCGAGGTGGCAGTACCCCGCCCAGCTGCCGTCGGCGTCCCGGATCAGGTATGCCGTGATGTCGGCAGCCCCGATCCGCTCCCGCAGCTGGTCGTACTTGCGGTCGGTCAGGTCGGGACAGGTGGCGCGCATCTCGTCCAGGTCGGCCTGGTTGACGGGCACGAGGGCGGGGCCGGCACCTGCCGTCACCCCCGGCGGCGGCCCGGCGGCGGCGTCGGCGTCCAGGTCGAGGACGTAGCGGTGCAGGTGCCAGTAGCTCCCGGGGCGGCGCAGGGCGCGCAGGCGCGGCAGGAGGGGCTGCATCCCGCGATCCTACCCACCGGGCACCGCACCCGATCCCCTATGGTGGGTTGCACGATACGGTTCACTGATTCCGCGATGCGGAAGACGAAAAGGAGCGCCATGACCGAGCAGTCCGCAGCCCCCACCCTCGAGCTTCCCGACGGCGTCGAGGTGACCGGAGCCCTGAAGCCCGGCTACCAGGAGATCCTCACCCCCCGCGCTCTCCAGCTCGTCGCGATCCTCCACCGGGACCTGGAGCCGCGCCGCCAGGAGCGGCTCACCGCCCGCGCGGAGGTCGTGCAGGCCGTCGCCGACGGCCAGGACCTCGACTTCCTGGCCTCGACCGCGAGCATCCGCGAGGACGACACCTGGCGGGTCGCGGACCCCGCGCCCGGACTGGTCGACCGCCGGGTGGAGATGACGGGCCCCACCGACCGCAAGATGACGATCAACGCGATGAACTCCGGCGCCCGCGTGTGGCTGGCCGACCAGGAGGACGCCAACACGCCCCTGTGGGAGAACGTCGTCGAGGGGCAGGTCAACCTCCGCGACGCGATCGCGGGGACCATCTCCTTCACCTCCCCCGAGGGCAAGGAGTATGCCCTGAGCACCACCGACCAGAGCCAGCTGCCGACGATCGTCATGCGCCCCCGGGGGTGGCACCTCGACGAGAAGCACATCACCGTCGACGGCCAGCGGGTGGCCGGCGGGCTGGTCGACTTCGCCCTCTACATGGCGGCGAGCGCCCAGCTGCAGATCGACGCCGGCAAGGGCCCCTACTTCTACCTGCCGAAGATGGAGCACCACCTCGAGGCACGGCTCTGGAACGACGCCTTCAACCTGGCCCAGGACTTCCTGGGCATCCCGCGCGGCACCATCCGGGCCACCTGCCTGGTGGAGACCTACCCCGCCGCCTTCCAGATGGAGGAGATCCTCTACGAGCTCCGTGAGCACTCGGCCGGCCTGAACGCCGGTCGCTGGGACTACCTGTTCAGCATCATCAAGACCTACCGCACCCGTGGCACCGACTTCGTGCTGCCCGACCGACCGCAACGCGGTGACCATGACCGCGCCGATGATGCGCGCCTACACCGAGCTGCTCGTCCGCACCTGTCACAAGCGCGGGGCGCACGCGATCGGCGGGATGGCCGCCTTCATCCCCTCCAAGGACGAGGAGGTCAACGCGGCCGCCTACGACAAGGTCCGGGCCGACAAGTCCCGCGAGGCGCAGGACGGCTTCGACGGATCCTGGGTCGCCCACCCGGGCATGGTCGCCACCTGCCTCGAGGTCTTCGACGAGGTCCTGGGCGAGCGCCCCAACCAGGTCGACAGGACCCGGGACGACGTCAGCGTCTCGGCCGCCGACCTCCTGTCGGTCAAGGACACCCCCGGCGAGGTGACCGAGCAGGGCCTGCGCGCCAACATCGACGTGGGGCTGCAGTACCTCGCCGCCTGGCTGACCGGGCGCGGCGCGGTGGGCATCCACAACCTCATGGAGGACGCGGCGACCGCCGAGATCTCGCGCAGCCAGGTCTGGCAGTGGATCCACAACGACGTTCCCCTCGCCGACACCGGGGAGACCGTCACCAGGGAGCTGGTCGAGCGGCTGGTCGAGGAGGTCGTGCCGACCCTGCCGGGCGAGCCGGAGCAGTATGCCGAGGCCAAGGACCTCTTCCTGCAGGTCGCCGTCGCGGACGAGTACGCGGACTTCCTCACCGTGCCCGCCTACGAGACGATGCCCTGACCGTCCCGGCGCACGGGTGATCACGGGTGCGGCCCGGGCCGGAGGGCCCGGGCCGCGCTCGTCCTCCGGTGGACGATGATTGGTCGGACCATTACGCTGGTCCCAGCTGACGAGGAGGTCGAGCATGGCGACGGAACCCGAGGTGGGCTCGGAGGTGCGCGGGCTGGCACCCGAGGGTGAGGCCGAGAGCACGGCGCAGGGGGATCCGGCGGCCACCGACCCTGCGGGGCGGGACCGGGGCACCGCCCGGGACGTGCTGGAGGCGCTGCGCGGCAGCGTGCCGGACCACCTCCTGCTGACCGACCCGACCCAGCTGGCGACCTACGAGTGCGACGGGCTGGCCGCCTACCGCGTCACCCCCGCCCTGGTGGTGCTCGCCGACACGGCGGAGCACGTCACCGCCACCGTCCGGGCCTGTGCCGAGCACCGGGTCCCCTTCGTGGCCCGGGGGTCGGGCACCGGCCTGTCCGGCGGTGCGCTCCCCCACGCCGAGGGGGTGCTCGTCGTCACCAGCCGGCTGCGCACGCTGCACGAGGTGCGCCGCGCCGACCAGCGTGCCGTCGTCGACCCGGGCGTGATCAACCTGCAGGTGAGCAAGGCCGCCAACCCGCAGGGGTACTACTTCGCCCCCGACCCGAGCAGCCAGCAGATCTGCTCCATCGGCGGCAACGTGGCGGAGAACTCCGGCGGAGCGCACTGCCTCAAGTACGGCTTCACCTCCGGGCACGTCCTGGCCCTGGACCTGGTCACCCCGACCGGTGAGCAGGTGAGCATCGGCACGGAGGCGCCGGACGCCCCCGGCTACGACCTCGTCGGGGCCTTCGTGGGCTCGGAGGGCACGCTGGGGGTCGCGACCCGCGCCGTCGTGCGCCTCACCCGGCTCCCGGAGGAGGTCCGGACCGTGCTCGCCGGCTTCGCCAGCACCGATCAGGCGGGGGCGGCGACCTCGGCCATCATCGCCGCGGGGATCGTCCCGGCGGCGATCGAGATCATGGACGCGCTGGCGATCGAGGCCGCGGAGAAGGCGGTGTCCTGCGGCTACCCGGCGGGCGCCGGGGCCGTCCTGGTCGTGGAGCTGGACGGGGCCGCCGCGGAGGTCGGGCACGAGTACGCCGCCGTCGAGCAGATCTGCCGGCAGGAGGGGTGCTTCGAGTTCCGGATGGCCACCGACGCGGCCGAGCGGGCGGAGATCTGGAAGGGGCGCAAGTCCGCCTTCGCCGCCGTGGGCCGCATCTCCCCCGACTACATCGTCCAGGACGGGGTGGTCCCCCGGACCTCGCTGCCGGCGGTGCTCCGCCGGATGGGCGAGATCAGCGCCGAGAAGGGCTTGCGCGTCGCCAACGTCTTCCACGCCGGTGACGGCAACCTGCACCCGCTGGTCCTCTTCGACGCCTCCGAGGAGGGGGCGACCGAGCGCGCGGAGGAGGTCTCCGGCCTGATCCTCGACCTGTGCATCGAGCACGGGGGGTCGATCACCGGAGAGCACGGGGTGGGCTCGGACAAGGCTCGTTACATGCCGCGGATGTTCACCGACGACGACCTGGACACCATGCAGATGGTGCGGTGCGCCTTCGACCCCGACGGCATCGCCAACCCGGGCAAGATCTACCCCACCCCGCGGCTGTGCGGCGAGCGACCACGCATCCGGCAGGGCGCCCACCCGCTGACCGGCGACGGCGTGGAGGTCTTCTGATGACGCTCCTGCAGACCCTCTCCCCGCTCTGCGAGGTCGTCGAGGCCGGGCCGGGCGACGCCGTCGACGGGGTCGCGCCGGCCCTCGTGGCCCGCCCCCGCTCGACCGAGGAGACCTCGGCCCTGATGCGCGCCTGCCACGAGGCCGGAGCAGCCGTCGTCGTGCGCGGTCACGGCTCCAAGCTCCGCTGGGGCCGGCCCCCCGAGCGGCTGGACGTCGTCCTCGACACCACCGGCCTGGACGCGCTGGTCGAGCACTCCCGGGGTGACCTCATCGCCACGGCCGGAGCCGGTATGCCGCTCGCCCGGCTGCGGGAGCTCCTCGCCGAGGGCGGGCACCAGCTGGTCGTCGACGACCTCGCCGCCGACGCCGGCGGGTCGACCCTCGGCGGTGCCGTCGCCACCAACCTGGCGGGCCCACGACGGATGTGGACCGGTGCGATCCGCGACCTGGTCATCGGGGTCCGGCTGGTGCGCGCGGACGGCACCGTCGCCAAGGCCGGCGGCAAGGTCGTCAAGAACGTCGCCGGCTACGACCTGTCCAAGCTGGTCACCGGCTCCTTCGGCACGCTGGCGGTCATCACCGAGGTCACGGTGCGGCTGCACCCCCTCCCCGAGGCCGACCGGTGGGTCGGCACCTCGGTCGAGCCGGACCGGCTGGCGGCCGTGCTGGAGGAGGTCGTCCACACCCAGCAGGTGGCGCACGCCGTCGAGGCCCGGGTCCGCCCGGGGGTCTCGCCGGCGGTGGTCACCCTTCTCTCCGGCACCGAGGCCGGCGCCACGGCCCGGGCAGAGACGCTGCGCGCACGCCTGGCCGACCTCGGGTGCGAGGCCCAGGTCCACGACGTCGCCCCTCCCTGGTGGGGCGTCCTGCTGCACCCGGGTCAGCGGGGCGGCACCGAGCCGCCGGCCGGGTCCCGTCCGGTCCTGCTCAAGGTCACGGCGCGGCTGAGCGGCATACCCGAGCTCCTCGCCGAGGTGACGCGGCTGGAGGGCACGGCCAACGGCTCCGCCGGGGCCGGGGTCGTCTACGTCAGCCTCCCCCCGGACGAGCAGGCCGGCGGGAAGGTCGAGGCGCTGCGCCGGGCGGCGACGCGACTCGGCGGCTCGGCCGTCGTCCTGGACGCCCCGCCGGAGGTCAAGGACACGCTGGACACCTGGGGACCGGTGCCGGCGATCGACCTGATGCGTCGGGTCAAGACCGAGTTCGACCCCACCCGGGTGCTGGCGCCCGGCCGATTCGTCGGAGGACTGTGACGATGAGCGACACCCACAAGGTCGAGCTGGGCATGCCGGCCGTGCGCGGCGAGCGTGCCGACGTGCTGGCGGCACCGGCGTTCGACGCCCACCACCCGCCGAGCCCCGAGCTGCTCGACGACTGCGTGCACTGCGGCTTCTGCCTGACGACCTGTCCCACCTACAGCCTCTGGGGCGAGGAGATGGACTCCCCGCGCGGGCGGATCGACCTGATGCGGGCCGGCGTCGAGGGGGCGCCCCTGACGACCTCCATGGTCGAGCACTTCGACGCCTGCCTCGGCTGCATGGCGTGCGTGACCGCCTGCCCCTCGGGCGTGCAGTACGACCGGCTGCTGGAGCAGACCCGGGCCCAGGTCGAGCGACGCGTCGACCGGCCGGCCAAGGACCGCGCCCTGCGCACGCTCATCTTCTCCCTCTTCCCCTACCCCGCCCGGTTGCGGGCGCTGCGCGGCCCGCTGCGCCTGGCCCAACGGACCGGCATCCTCGGCCTGGTCGGCCGGACCGGGCTGGTGGGGCGGGTGAGCCCCGAGCTCGAGGTGATGCAGAACCTCGCGCCCCCGCTCGGACCCGCGTCTCCGTCCCCGAGCGCACCCCCGCGGTCGGGGCCCGACGGGCGGTGGTCGGGATGCTGACCGGCTGCGTGCAACGGGAGTTCTTCGGGGACGTGAACGCCGCCACGGCCCGCGTCCTGGCCGCCGAGGGGTGCGAGGTCATCGCCCCCGCCCGGCAGGGCTGCTGCGGCGCGCTGTCGGTGCACACCGGCCGGGAGGAGGAGGGGCAGGCGTTCGCGCGCCGGCTCATCGACACCTTCGAGGAGGCCGGCGTCGAGCGGGTCGTCGTCAACTCCGCCGGGTGCGGATCGACGATGAAGGAGTACGTCCACCTCCTCGCGGACGACCCGGAGTATGCCGACCGCGCCCGCCTCTTCTCCGAGCGCGTGGCCGACCTGTCGGAGATCCTCGTCGAGCTCGGCCCGGTCGCTCCCCGGCACCCGGTCACGACCGGGGAGCGGCAGGTCGTCGTCGCCTACCACGACGCCTGCCACCTGCGGCACGCCCAGAAGGTCGTCAGCCAGCCGCGGCAGCTGCTCGGTGCGATCCCGGGCGTGGAGCTGCGCGAGATCCCCGACGCGGAGATCTGCTGCGGGTCCGCCGGGGTCTACAACATCCTGCACCCGGAGCCGGCGACCGAGCTGGGCGACCGCAAGGCGGCCAACATCCTCGCCACCGGCGCCGAGCTGCTCGTCACGGCCAACCCCGGCTGCCTCATGCAGATCACGCAGGCGCTGGAGCGGGCCGGCCGGTCGGTCCCCTTCGTCCACACCGCCGTCGTCCTCGACGCGTCCATCTCGGGTCGGCCCCTGGTCTGAGGCCCGGGGCGGCCGGCGGGCTGCGCGCACCGCACGGGCCCCGCCCCACCTGACGGTGGGACGGGGCCCTGTGCGTTTCTCACCCCAGCGGTGCGGCGCAGCCGCCCGCCGGGCGTCAGCCGCGGGAGGAGGCACCCACGGGGGGCAGGCTCTTCTCCCGGTTGAGCATCCAGAGCACCACCCCCACGATCAGTGCGAGCACCACCACGGCATACACGATGCCGGTGAGGGTGAAGCCGTAGATCATGAGGTAGCCGACACCACCCGCCACCAGGCAGTAGTAGGCGGTGATGAGCGCCGTCTTGCGGATCAGGTCACCCTCACGTCCCAGCAGGCCGACCGTGGCCGACGCGGCGACGATGTTGTGGATCGCCACGGGGTTGCCACCCGCACCGCCGATTGCCTGGGTCGCCACGACCGTCTCCTGGGCCACGCCGATCTCGGTGCCGGTGGAGAACTGGAAGAGGGAGAAGGTGAGGTTGGAGACCGTGTTGGACCCGGCGACGAAGGCACCCAGCGCGCCGATCCAGGGGCTGAGGAGCGGCCAGTTCGCCCCGGCGACCGCCGCCGCGCCCTCGGCCAGGGTGACCGGCATGGACGCCAGGGTGGACTCCGTGAATTCCGGGCCGGAGCGGATGAGGATGCGCACGAGCGGCAGGGCGAAGAGCAGGGCCACCGCGGTGCCGAGGATCTGCTTGCCCGCGACCGTCCAGGTCCGCCGGATCTGATCGCCGTTCATCCGGTGCAGGGCGTAGGTGATGAGGACGGTGACGATGAAGACGGTGCCCGGGCTGTAGATCCACTGCCAGTTCGTCGAGATGCCGGTGCCGAGGATGTTCTCGACGGGGATCGTGACCCAGGGGGCGTCCGCCCGCAGCGCGTTCGTGAGGGGCTCGATCAGGCGGGTCGCCAGCAGCAGGACCGCGATGATGACGTAGGGGGCCCAGGCGGTCTTGATGCCCATCTTGCGCCGGGTGATGTCCTCCAGGTGGTCCGCGTCGACCGAGCCGATCCAGCGCTCCTCCCAGGAGGCGCGCGGACCGAACTCGAAGATCTCCTTGGGCATGAGGAAGCCCTTGCTGGAGGTGAACATCACCAGCGCCAGGCCGATCAGACCACCGATGAGGGAGGGGAACTCCGGGCCGGCGAGGAAGGCGACGGCGACGTAGGGCACCGTCATCGCCACCGAGGCGTAGATCGCGAAGGGCCAGATCTTCAGGCCCTCGGCGAAGCTCCTGCGCTCCCCGAAGAAGCCGGTGAGGAAGACCGAGATGAGCAGCGGGATGAGCAGCCCGGCGATCGCGTGGATGACCGAGACCTGGCTGGCGATCTGCGCGACGTACTCCATGTGGGTCAGGCCGAGCTCGGCCTCCCTGGCCTCGACACCGGGGTCCCCGGCCAGGCCGTTGCCGACGCCGACGATCATCGGCGTGCCCACCGCCCCGAAGGAGACCGGGGTCGACTGGATGATCAGGCCGACCATGACGGCGGCCATCGCCGGGAAGCCCAGCGCCAGCATGAGCGGGGCCACCACCGCGGCGGGGGTGCCGAAGCCGGAGGCGCCCTCGATGAAAGAGCCGAAGAGCCAGCCGATGATGATCGCCTGGACGCGCCGGTCGGGCGAGATCGAGTTGAACCCGGCCCGGATGGTGCTCATGGCACCGCTGGCGATGACGGTCGACAGGAGCAGCAGGGCGCCGAAGACGATGTAGAGCAGGGTAATCGCGACGACCAGCCCCTCGATCGTGGCGGCGGCGACCGCGGTCGGGTTCATCTTCCACACGCTCATCGCGATGATCACGGTGACGACGTACCCGACGGGCATGGCGTACTTGGCCGGCCAGCGGAAGCCTGCCAGGAGCACACCGACGACCACGATGGGCGCGATCGCAAGGAGGCTCAGCACTGCAAGGTTGTCCACGTTGACACCTTTCTGGGGCGGGTCGGCCCGGGAGGGATTGGCCTGACCATTCGACGGTTGCACTATGCCCGTCGGTCGGGGTCACGTCAAGAACCTCGCGCGGCCAGTCCGCGTCGGCCGGCCGCCCCGGGGGGCGCGCCCGACGGCGGCCGGCCCGGGGACACGACGAAGGCCGGGCACCTGGGGTGCCCGGCCTTCGGTCCGTGGAGCTGAGGGGATTCGAACCCCTGACCCCCTCCATGCCATGGAGGTGCGCTACCAACTGCGCTACAGCCCCGTGAGGACTGGATCACTTTACCCAGCCGATCGCGCATTTCCCAAATCGCAGGTCACGCGGCCCGGACGGCCGTTCTCAGCGGTCGGTCACGCTCCCGATCCCTGGCGTCACACCGACGTTCCAGCAGTCCAGGCGCCAGCCGGTGCGGTGCTCGACCAGCTCGGCCCAGTGGCAGTTGTGGAGGCCCACGAGGGACAGCCACGCCTGCCGGTAGGTGAGGCCCACGACCTCCGCGACCAGCGCCCGGCTGGCGAGCCCGTGGGTGGCGACGACGGCCGTCTCTCCCGCCCCGAGCTCGGTGAGGAGCTCCTCGAACGCCTCCCCCGTGCGCACCTGCAGGTCGGCGACCCGCTCCCCCGTCCCCCGCGGACGACGTCCTCCCCCCGGTCCAGCGCGGCGAGCACCTCCGGCTCCTCCCGCGCGATCTCGGCGTGGGTCCGGCCCTCCCACCGGCCCACATCGATCTCCCGCCACCGCGGGTCGGTCCGCACCGGCATCCCGGTGCGGCTCCCGAGCGCCGACGCGGTCGACGCGGCGCGGTCCAGGTCGCTGGCGACCAGCCGGCTCACCCCGCGTCCGGCGAGCACCTGCGCGGCGGCCTGCGCCTGCTGCCGACCCCGGTCCGACAGGGGGGTGTCCAGGTGCCCCTGGTAGATCCCGCCCGCGTTGTGCGCGGTCTCGCCGTGCCGCCAGACGATGACGCGCCGCATACCAGGTCGCCCCGCGTGCGGGGTCAGGCCTCCGCAGCCGGGCGGGACTCCGGCATGACGACCACCGGGCAGTCCTTCCACAACCGCTCGAGGCCGTAGAACTCCCGGTCCTCGCTGTGCAGCACGTGCACCACGATGTCGCCGAAGTCGAGCAGGACCCAGCGGCCCTCCTTCTGGCCCTCCCGGCGCAGCGGCTTGGCGCCGAGGCGCGACAGCCGCTCCTCGACGGCCTCCACGATGCTGTCCACCTGGCGCTCGGAGGGCGCCGAGGCGATGACGAAGACGTCGGTCAGCGCCAGCTGGTCCGACACGTCCAGGCCGAGGACCTCCTCGGCGAGCTTGTCCTGGGCCGCGGCCCCGGCCGCCTGGGCGAGCTCGGTCGCGCGTTGCGTGGCTGTCACTGATCAGTCCTCACGGTAGAGATGGTGCTTGGCGATGTACTGGACGACCCCGTCGGGCACGAGGTACCACACCGGCTCACCGTCGGAGGTCCGCTCCCGGCAGTCCGTGGAGCTGATCGCCATGGCCGGGACCTCCAGCAGCGTCACGCGGTCCTTGGGCAGGCCCTCCCCCGAGAGCTCGTGGCCCGGTCGGGTCACGCCGACGAAGTGAGCCAGCTCGAAGAGCTCGTCCACGCCCTTCCAGGACAGGATCTGGGCCAGGGCGTCGGCCCCCGTGATGAAGTAGAGCTCGTCGTCCGGGCGCTGCCGGTGCAGGTCGCGCAGGGTGTCCAGCGTGTAGGTCGGCCCGTCCCGCTCGATATCGACCCGGCTCACCTGGAACCGCGGGTTGGAGGCGGTCGCGATGACGGTCATGAGGTAGCGGTGCTCGGCCGGCGTGACGCGGCTGACGTCCTTGCGGTAGGGCTGTCCGGTCGGCACGAAGACGACCTCGTCCAGGCCCAGCAGGTGCGCCGCCTCGCTGGCGGCGACCAGGTGGCCGTGGTGGATGGGGTCGAAGGTCCCACCCATCACCCCCAGACGCATCAGTGGGCGCTGGAGCCTCGGGCGGTGTCCGGGCTGCTGTGCCCCTCGGCCACTCCGTGGGGGTCCAGCGCGAGGGTGTTGCGGAAGGCGTAGACCAGGCCCAGCAGCGCCAGGAAGATCACCATGGCGATGACACCGAAGATGACCGGGGGGAACGGCAGCTCGTTGACGACGGGGGGATGGCCGCTCTCGGCGGCCGTGAGCAGGCTCAGCGCAGACGTCATGCGGGTCACTCTACTGTGCCGGACCCCGCTCACCCACCGAGCACGCCGCCCGCTTCACCGGATCTGGCCGTCGCCCTCCACGATCCACTTGGTCGTCGTCAGCTCCGGCAGCGCCATCGGCCCGCGCGCGTGCAGCTTCTGGGTGGAGATTCCGATCTCGGCCCCGAATCCGAACTCGCCGCCGTCGGTGAACCGGGTGGAGGCGTTGACGAGCACCGCCGCCGCGTCCACCTCGGCGGTGAACCGGCGCGCGGCTGCCCGGTCCGAGGTCACGATGGCCTCCGTGTGGCCGCTGGTGTGCTCCTGGATGTGGGCGATCGCGGCGTCCAGGTCGGGCACGACCCGGGCCGAGAGGTCCAGGGACAGGAACTCGGTGTCGTCGTCCTCCTCGGTGATGGCGACGTGCGCGGCCCCGGCGGACTCGGCATACTCCTCCATCGCCCGGTCCCCGTGCACGGTGACGCCCGCCGAGGCCAGCTCGGCCATGATGGCGGGCAGCACCCGGCCGGCCGCGTCCTGGTGCACCAGCAGCGACTCGGCCGCGTTGCAGACCGACGTGCGGTGGGTCTTGGAGTTGGTGAGGATGCGCACGGCCATCTCGGTGTCCGCAGCGGCGTCCACGTAGACGTGGACGTTGCCGACGCCGGTCTCGATGACCGGGACGGTGGACTCGGTCACGACCGTCCGGATCAGGCTCGCCCCGCCGCGCGGGATGACCAGGTCCACGAGACCCCGGGCGGTCATGAGGGCGCGGCCGGCGTCGTGCCCTCCCTCGGTGAGCAGGTTGATCGCCTCGGGGTCCAGACCCTGCGCCGCCAGGGCGTCACGCATGACCTGTACGAGGGTGGTGTTGGTCGAGGCCGCGGCCGAGCCGCCGCGCAGGATGACGGCGTTGCCGCTCTTGAGAGCCAGCCCGGCGGCGTCCACGGTGACGTTGGGCCGGGCCTCGTAGATCATGCCTACGACGCCCATGGGCACCCTCACCTGCCGCAGCTGCAGGCCGTTGGCCAGGGTCGAGCCCCGCACCACCTCCCCGACCGGGTCGGGCAGGCCCGCCACCTGGCGCAGCGCCTCGGCCACCGCGTGCACGCGGTCCTCGTCCAGGCGCAACCGGTCCAGGAGGTTGGCCGGCAGGCCCCGCTCCCGGCCGCGCCGCTGGTCCTCGTCGTTCGCGGCGACGACCTCGGCCGTGGCGGCGTCGATCGCGTCGGCCAGCGCGTGCAGCGCCCCGTCCTTGCGGGACCGGGTGAGCAGGGCGAGCTCGCGGGCGGCGAGCCGCGCCCTGCGTGCGACGGCGTGGACGTGCTCGACGACCTCGGGGTCGATCGCGGTGGTGGTCATGGCGTTCCTCTCCTGGTGCCGGACGACGAGGGGTCGGACGGGTGGCGGGTATGTGGCGACGCGGGCCGGCCGGTCGCGCGGCCGGTCCGCGCGGGGGCGGTCACAGGACGACGAGGTCGTCGCGGCGGACGACCGGTCGGGACGCGGGGGCGCCGGTGCGCAGCCGGACGCCACGGTCCAGGCGGCGCCCGACCAGCGGACGCAGCTCCTCGGCGTCGTAGCCCACGAGCCCGCGGGCGACGACCGCCCCCTGCTGGTCGACCAGGTCGACCGTGTCCCCCATGGCGAAGCGGCCCTCGATGCGCAGCACCCCCACGGGGAGCAGGGAGGTCTGCCGCTGCACCACCGCCTCGACCGCACCGTCGTCGAGGACGACCCGGCCGGCGGCGTGGGTGGCGTGCGCCAGCCAGCGGCGGCGGGCCGAGCTCTTGTCGCCGACCGGCGTGAAGAGGGTGCCGACGTCCTCCCCGCCGAGGGCGGCCCCGGCCTGGTCGGCACTGGTCAGCAGCACCGGGATGCCCTCCAGCACGGCCATGTGCGCCGCGGCGACCTTCGTGGCCATCCCTCCCGTGCCGACCCCGGAGCCGGCCTTGGAGACGTCCACGCCGGCGACGTCGTCGGCACCGGCCACCAGCGGGATCCGCCGGCTCCCGGGGTCGCGCGGGTGCCCGGTGTAGAGGGCGTCCACGTCGGAGAGCAGGACCAGGGCGTCGGCGTCCACGAGGTGGGCGACGAGCGCCGCCAGCCGGTCGTTGTCACCGAAGCGGATCTCGTCGGTGGCGACCGTGTCGTTCTCGTTGACGATCGGCACCACCTCGAGCTCCATCAGCCGCTCGAGGGTCCGGGAGGCGTTGACGTAGTGGCTGCGCCGGTGCATGTCGTCGGCTGTGAGCAGCACCTGACCGACCTGCACCCCGTGCATCGCGAAGACCCGCGTGTAGGCGGTCATGAGCAGCCCCTGCCCGGCGCTGGCCGCGGCCTGCTGGGTCGCCAGGTCCTTGGGCCGCCGGCTCAGCCCCAGGGGGACCATCCCCGCGGCGATGGCCCCGGAGGACACCAGGACCACCTGGGTCCCGGCGAGCGCCTTGCGGGCCAGCAGGTTGGACAGGGCCTGGAGCCGGAAGCCGTCCAGACCGCCCCCGGGTCTGGTCAGCGACGAGGACCCCACCTTGACGACGATCCGCCGGGCCTCCCTGATGAGGCGACGGTCGGGGATCTCAGCCATGGCTGAATACTATTCCAGGTTGCTGCATACTCATGCATCCCCCTTGGGCCGGTCGGCCTACTCCTCGGGGTCGGACCACTTCCCGGCCCGCCGCTCCGCGGCCATCTCCTGGCGGGCAGCCTCGGCCGCGTCCATCTTGCTGTGGAAGGCCTCCCGCTTCTCGGCGCGGGTCGGGCGGTTGCGCTCGTCGAGCCGCAGGTCCGTGCCACGCCGGCCCAGGACCTCGCCGGCCCCGGCCATCGTCGGCTCCCAGTCGAAGACCACCGCGTCGTCGGCAGGTCCGATGAGCACGGTCGAGCCCGCCACGGCCCCAGCCCTGAGCAGCTCGTCCTCCACGCCCAGCCGCCCGAGCCGGTCCGCCAGGTAGCCGACGGCCTCGTCGTTGCTGAAGTCGGTCTGACGCACCCACCGGGTCGGCCGCTCCCCCACCACGCGGAAGACCTCGCCGTCGTTGGTCATCTCCCGCACGACGGAGAAGCCCTGGTCGTCCATCGCCCTGGGCCGCACGACGACCCGGCTCGGCGCCACGACGACCTGCTCCTCCCGGGCCCGCCTGACGTGCCCCGCGAGGGCGTAGGTCAGATCCTTGAGCCCGTGGTGCGCCACGGCGGAGACGATGTGGACCTCGTAGCCCTGCTCCTCGAGGTCGGGGCGCACCATCTCGGCGAGCTCCCGCGCCTCCGGCACGTCGGCCTTGTTGAGCACGACCACCCGGACCCGCTCGGCGAGGGGGATGCCCCCCAGCTGGCCGTGGGGCACGTAGGCGGCCAGCTCGGCCTCGATGACCTCCAGGTCGGTGAGGGGGTCACGCCCGGGCTCGAGGGTGGCGCAGTCGATGACGTGGACGAGCACGTGGCAGCGCTCGACGTGCCGGAGGAACTGCAGCCCCAGCCCCTTGCCCTCCGACGCGCCGGGGATGAGCCCGGGCACGTCGGCGATGGTGAAGCGCTCCCCGCCGGCCGTCACCACGCCCAGGTTGGGGACCAGGGTGGTGAAGGGGTAGTCCGCGATCTTGGGCCTGGCCGCGGACAGGACGCTCACCAGCGAGGACTTGCCGGCGGAGGGGAAGCCGATGAGGGCCACGTCGGCGAGCGTCTTGAGCTCGAGGACGACCTCGCTCTCCTCCCCCGGCTCGCCCAGCAGGGCGAAGCCGGGTGCCTTGCGGCGGGGGGAGGCCAGGGCCTTGTTGCCCAGCCCACCGCGGCCGCCGCGGGCGGCGACATACTCGGCGCCCTCGCCCACGAGGTCCGCCAGGACCTCCCCGGAGCGGGTCGTGACGACGGTGCCGCTGGGCACCGGCAGGATCAGGTCCTCCCCCTGCGCGCCGTTGCGCTCCGACCCCTCACCGGGCTTGCCGTTGGGAGCGCTGCGGTGCGGACCGTGGTGGTAGTCGATGAGCGTGGTGACCTGCGGGTCGACGCGCAGCACGATGTCCCCGCCCCGGCCGCCGTTGCCCCCGTCCGGACCGCCGAGCGGCTTGAACTTCTCGCTGTGGACCGAGGCGACGCCATGGCCGCCGTTCCCCGCGCGCAGGTGCAGCACGACGCGGTCGACGAAGTTGGCCATGGACAGATCCTCTCAGGAGATCCGGTCGCCGGCAGCGGCCGACCGGTCGGGAACGCAGACGACGTCGGTGGGGCAGCTGCCCCACCGACGTCGCGGATGCTGTGCGGTGTCGCGCCTCAGGCGTCGACGGTCGCGGCCTCTGCGGCCACGATGTTCACGGTCTTGCGGCCACGCTTGGAGCCGAACTCCACCACGCCCGGGACGAGCGCGAACAGCGTGTCGTCACCGCCGCGGCCCACACCCTCACCGGGGTGGAAGTGGGTGCCGCGCTGACGGACGAGGATCTCGCCGGTGCCGACGACCTGGCCGCCGTAGCGCTTCACGCCGAGGCGCTGGGCGTTCGAGTCACGACCGTTCTTGGTCGAGGACGCACCCTTCTTGGTTGCCATCTGTCCTGCCTCCTGGGTATGCGGTGCGCCGGCGCCTCAGGCGTCGATCGCGGTGATCTTGACCTGGGTCAGCGGCTGGCGGTGGCCCTGCCGCTTCTTGTAACCGGTCTTGTTCTTGAACTTCTGGATGACGATCTTGGGGCCCTTGGCGGCGCCGACGACCTCGGCGGTCACCGTGACCTTGCCGAGCGCGTCGGCGTCGGAGGTGACGGTGGACCCGTCGACCAGCAGCAGGGGGGCGAGCTCGACGGTGTCGCCGGCCTGCGCCTCGACCTTGTCGATGGTCAGCATGTCACCGACGGAGACCTTCTCCTGACGGCCGCCGGCACGGACGATCGCGTACACGTTGAACTCACTTCCTGCTCAGTCTGGGTGGGGTACGTAGCTCCCGGGGCGGTCCGGGTCGAGCCGTCGCGCGGTGTCGACGTCTGCGAGACCGGTCCCGGAGGACCCGGGGCGAACCGACGCACCAGACTACCGTGCGCATCGCCCCGGGACCAAACTCAGCCGCCGGTGGTGCCGGGAGCTGAGGACGCGTCGTCCTCGGTGGCTCCCGTCGGGGGGCCGGCCGGTGCCACCACGCGTCCGCGACGGCGTCGCTTGGGCGCAGGGGCGGGCTCGGGCTGGGGCTCGGGGGCCGGCTCGGGCTCGGGCTGGGGGGCCTGCTCGGCCGCCTCGGGCCGGAAGGCCTGCTCGGCCGCCTCGGGCCGGGGGGCCGGCTCGGGCTGGGCAGCTGCCTCGGGCGCCGCAGGCTCGGAAGACCGCTCCTGCCTGTCGCCCTCCACGCTCGTCCCCATACCGTCGAGGGTGGCCCGGGCGACGTCGTCGGCGACCTCCGAGGAGCCACCCACCTGCATCGCGGCGGCGTGGGCCGCGGCAGCGATCTGCGCCGGGGTGGGGCCGTTGGGGTTGGGGGGGCAGGACGTTCTTGCCCTCCATCGAGGTCGTGCCGGTGCTGGCGGCCCGACCCTTCCCACGCCCGCGGCGGGAGCTGCCCGAGGAGCTCGCGGCCGAGCCGTTGCCGGACCCGTTCGATCTGTCCTCCCCACCGCCGCGCCCGACGGGCTCGGTCTGCACGACGACGCGCGCGGCCCGCGCAGTGGGCGCAGGTCTCGGAGAAGACCTCGATGAGACCGGAGCCCACGCGCTTGCGCGTCATCTGCACCAGCCCCAGCGAGGTCACCTCGGCGACCTGGTGCTTGGTGCGGTCCCGGCCCAGGCACTCCAGGAGCCGTCGCACCACCAGGTCCCGGTTGGCCTCCAGGACCATGTCGATGAAGTCGATGACGATGATGCCGCCGATGTCGCGCAGCCGCAGCTGCCGGACGATCTCCTCGGCGGCCTCGATGTTGTTCTTGGTGACCGTCTCCTCCAGGTTGCCCCCGGAGCCGGTGAACTTCCCGGTGTTGACGTCGACGACGGTCATCGCCTCGGTGCGGTCGATGACCAGGGAGCCGCCGGAGGGCAGCCACACCTTGCGGTCCATGGCCTTGGCGATGGCCTCGTGCACCCGGTAGGTGGTGAAGACGTCGGCGCTGCCGGTGTACTTCTCGACGCGGTCCGCCAGGTCCGGTGCCACACCGTCGATGTAGTGCTTGACCTCGTCCCAGGCCTGCTCGCCGGACACCACGAGCTTGCTGAAGTCCTCGTTGAAGACGTCCCGGATGACCCGGACCGTCATGTCGGGCTCCCCGTGCAGCAGGGCGGGGGCGTTGGCGCTGTTGCTGCGGGCCTGGATGCGCTCCCAGGCAGCCGTGAGCCGCTCCACGTCGGCCCGCAGCTCGGCCTCGGAGGCACCCTCGGCCGCGGTGCGGACGATCACGCCCGCGTCGTCCGGCACGACCTCCTTGAGGATCTTCTTCAGCCGCGCCCGCTCGTTCTCCGGCAGCTTGCGGGAGATGCCGGTCATCGAGTTGCCCGGGACGTAGACCAGGAAGCGACCCGGCAGGGAGACCTGCGAGGTGAGCCGGGCGCCCTTGTGACCGATCGGGTCCTTGGTGACCTGCACCAGCACGGACTCGCCGGACTTCAGGGCGTTCTCGATGCGCCTGGGCTCGCCCCCCGACATCCCGGCGGCGTCCCAGTTGACCTCACCGGCGTACAGGACGGCGTTGCGCCCCTTGCCGATGTCGACGAAGGCTGCCTCCATGGAGGGCAGGACGTTCTGCACCCGGCCGAGGTAGACGTTGCCGGCCATCGTGCTCTGGGCGGACCGGGACACGTAGTGCTCGACGGGGACGCCGTCCTCCAGCACCGCGATCTGGGTGCGGTCCTCCAGGCCCCGGACGACCATCACCCGGTCGACGCTCTCCCGCCGGGCGAGGAACTCGGCCTCGGTGATGACGGTGCGCCTGCGACCGGCCTCCCGGCCCTCCCGGCGGCGCTGGCGCTTGGCCTCCAGGCGGGTGGACCCCTTGACCGAGGTCACCTCGTCCTGGGCGGTGCGCTCCGTCTGCCCGCTGCGGCTGCGGCGGCGGCGGCGCCGCGTGCCGCTGCCGGCCTCGTCCGCGTCCTCGCCCGACCCCTCCGGTCCCTCGCCGTCCGGCGCGCCGTCGGCGTCGCCGGGCGACGGGCGGCCCCCTCCCGAGGCCGACCCTCGGCCACGGCTGCGCGTCCGGCGGGAGCCCCCGGAGGATCCGGGTCCGCCCGCGTCCTTGTCCTCGTCCTGAGCTGCGGCCCCGTCGCCCCCGTCCGCCGCGTCGCCCGTGTCGCCCTGCCCCGTGCCGTCCTCGCCCCCGCCGCGCGTGCGGCGGCCCTTGCCCCCGCGGCGGCGGCGGCTCCGGCCGCGGCCGGAGCCCTGGTCGTCGTCGAGATCGTCCCCGTCGCGGTCGTCCCGCTCCCGGTCGCTGTCGTCCTGGTCCCGGTCGTCCCGGTCGCGGTCCTCGACCCCCGTCGGGTCCTGCGGCCCGCTCCCCCCGTGCGCCGGCGCGGAGGGGGAGGTGACCGCAGCGGTCGCGCGGCGCGAACGTCGACGGGGCAGGTCGCTGAGGTCCGGGGCCTGGAACACCAGACCGAAGGAGGGCATGACCGGCGGCGGCGCCACGGCACCGGACCCCACGTCCCCGGGCTCGTCCTCGCCGTCCTCGCCGTCCTCGCCGTCCTCGCCGTCCTCGCCGTCCTCGCCGTCCTCGCCGTCCTCGCCGTCCTCGTCCTCGTCGTCGTGGTCGTCCTCGTCGTCAACATCCTCGTCGGCGGGACCGGCAGCGGCCCGGGCCGGGACACCCCCGAGGTCGTCGGCACCGTCCGTGGACGCACCCGGCACTCCCCCGCCGGAGGTGAAGAGCGCCTGGGCGGCCGCAGCCAGCTCGGCGGCGCGGGCCGCGCGGTCGTCGGCCGAGCCCGTGGACGCTGCGCCCTGGGTGTCTTCCTCGCCGGTCGTGCTCTGCTCTGTGGTGATCTCGTCAGACACGGTGTGCCCTCCAGGTCACGCCGGGTAGCCCACACCGGGGGCTTGCGCCCGCTGCCCGCGTGCCGCGGGTGGGTCGTCGCGACCGGTTGGCCGGGACGGAAGTCGTCCAGTTCACCGTTCGGTTCGCGCAGGCGCGGCACCGTCGGGTGCGGTGGGAGTCGGCTCGACGCTCCATCTGACTCGAGGGCGACGCGCGTGCCGGCCGGCGGCCGCACTGCGTGGGGACTCGCACCGGGTCGCTCAGCACGGTGTGGCGCACTGCTCGACCACGACGGAGTATCTCACACCGGCCTCGCCCGGGACGTATCCCGACGCGGCGGACGTCGGTCGCCGCGTGGCGGCAGGGGTGACCGGCGTGTCACCCGCCCAGTGACGCGGCGACGTCCTGCCCGTGCACCGGCCCCTGACGCAACCGGGTGCTGACGGGGCGGGGCAGCTCCACGGCGGCCACCTGCCGCAGGGCACCCCAGATCTCCTCCGGCCGCACCGTGGGGGTGGTGTGTCGGACGCTGGCCAGGAGGACCACGTCCCCCTCCTCGACCGGGACGCTGCGCAGCTCCGGCGGACCGTCGACCTCCCGGTGCCCGACGACCGCGAGGTCCAGGACGGCCGCCCGGACGTCCAGGTCGCGCGGGCCCTTCTTCATCATGCGGGTGACGTGGAGCTCCCCCCGGTCCAGGAACGCGGCGACGGCGGACCGCATACCGGCCGCGTCGATCCCTGCCTCCTGGGCACGGAACCGCAGGGCCCACAGGCTGCCCTCGAGCCGGTCGGCGAGCGCCCCCGGGAGGTCGGCGGCGTCGGCGACCTCGAGGACGTCCAGCCCGTCCGGCAGGGCGGCGTCCAGCAGGGGCACCACGGAGGCGGGGTCGAGGGCCCGGGTCAGGGAGATCTCGACGTACTCCGCCTCCGACGCGGCCCCCGTCGGCGCGGCGTTGGCGTAGGAGATCTTGGGGTGCGGGTGGAAACCACCCGAGTAGGCCATCGGCAACCCGGCCCTGCGCACGGCCCGCTCCAGGGCGCGCTGGAAGTCCCGGGTGGAGGTGAAACGCATCCGCCCGCGCTTGGCGTAGCGGACCCGCAGCTTCTGCACGGCGGGATCGGGGTCAGGGCCCTCGGGGACGCGTCGGGAACCGGCCATGGCTGCAGAGGGTACCGGCGCGCTCCGCGGCGGGCGTGGTCGAGAACACACCGGGGACCTCGACGTCACGTCAGGCGGGACGGGTACGGTGGACCGCAACGCTCGACGCCGAGCCCCACCGGGCCGGTCCTGCCTGCGCCCGGGCCCCCGTCGCCTACGTCCCGAGGGAGCGCCAGTGCGCGTCTACAACTTCTCCGCCGGCCCCGCCACCATGCCGCTCGAGGTGCTCGAGCGAGCGCGGGAGGAGATGACCGACTGGCGCGGGTCGGGGATGTCGGTGATGGAGATGTCGCACCGCAGCCCGGAGTTCGTGGGGATCGCCGCCGAGGCCGAGGCCCGGATGCGTTCCCTGCTGGGGGTGCCGGACGACTACGCGGTCCTCTTCCTGCAGGGCGGGGCCACCGGTCAGTTCGCGGCCGTCCCCCTCAACCTCACCGCCGAGGGTGCCGGCGCGGCCTACCTCAACACCGGCGCCTGGTCGAAGAAGGCGATCGGCGAGGCCCGGAAGTACCTCGACGTGCAGGTGCTGGCGGACGAGAAGGAGTCCAACTACTCCACCGTGCCGTCGCAGGACAGACTCCAGGTGCCGCCGGGCGCGGCCTACCTGCACTACACCCTGAACGAGACGATCGGCGGCGTGGAGTTCCCCTACGTCCCGGACGCGGGAGGGGTCCCGCTCGTCACCGACGCCAGCTCGACGATCCTGTCGAGGCCGCTCGACGTCTCGCGGTTCGGCGTCGTCTACGCCGGCGCCCAGAAGAACCTCGGCCCCTCCGGCCTGGTCGTGTCCATCGTCCGCAGGGACCTCCTGGGTCGGGCCCGGCCGCAGACCCCCGGGGTGCTGGACTGGACCGCCATGGCGGAGGCCGACTCCATGCTCAACACCCCGCCCACGCTCGCGTGGTACCTCCTCGGGCTCGTCCTGGAGTGGGTCGAGGACCAGGGTGGCCTGACCGCGATGGCCGAGCGCAACCGCGCCAAGGCCGACCTGCTCTACGGAACGATCGACGCCTCGGGCTTCTACTCCAACCCGGTGGCCCCGGAGGCACGGTCCTGGATGAACGTGCCGTTCCTCGTGCCCGACCCCGACCTGGAGAAGCCGTTCGTGGCGGCGGCCGCCGAGGCCGGGCTCTCCGGTCTGGCCGGCCACCGCAGCGTCGGCGGGATGCGGGCCTCCATCTACAACGCCATGCCTGTCGAGGGCGTCCAGGCCCTCGTGGACTTCATGACCGACTTCGAGCAGACGAACGGCTGACCCTCATGAGCAACGGCACCTTCCCGATCCGGACCCTCAACGCGATCTCGCCGGTCGGCCTGCAGCGCCTCGACCGCGACGTCTTCGACCTCGGCACCGACATCGCCGAGCCGCGCGGGATCCTCGTCCGCTCCGCGGACCTGCACTCGATGGAGATCCCGGACAGCCTCTACGCGGTGGCCCGCGCCGGGGCCGGGACCAACAACATCCCGGTGGACGCGCTGGCCGCCCGGGGGATCGTCGTGTTCAACACCCCCGGGGCGAACGCCAACGCCGTCAAGGAGCTGGTCGTGGCCGGCATGCTGCTGGCGGCCCGGAACCTCTACCACGCGGCCGACTACACCCGGGACCTCGTCGCCGAGCAGGGTCTGTCCGGCAAGGAGCTGGACGCGCAGGTGGAGGCGGGCAAGAAGCAGTTCGCGGGCTTCGAGCTGCCCGGCAAGACCCTCGGCGTGATCGGCCTGGGTGCGATCGGGGTGCTCGTGGCCAACCAGGCCCAGGCCCTCGGGCTGCGGGTGCTCGGCTACGACCCCGCGATCACGGTCGAGCGGGCCTGGCAGCTCTCCCCCAACGTGGAGCAGGTCGAGTCCGTCGAGGAGCTGTTCTCCCGCTCCGACATGATCACCCTGCACGTCCCCCTGGTCGAGGGCACCACCGGCCTGGTGAGCGCCGAGCGGATCGCCATGATGCCCCGGGGCGCGGTCGTCCTCAACTTCGCCCGCGGCGGTGTCGTGGACGAGGCGGCGGTCATCGCGGCCCTGGACTCCGGGCACCTGCACTCCTACGTCAACGACTTCCCCACCGAGGCCGGGGCCGTCCACCCCCGGGTCATCACTCTGCCCCACCTGGGTGCCTCGACCGGCGAGGCGGAGGACAACTGCGCGGTGATGGCCGTGGACCAGCTGCAGGACTTCCTCCTGCACGGCAACATCCGCAACTCGGTGAACTACCCGACCGTCGTCATGGCGCGCACGCCCGGGACGACCCGGCTGGCCATCTTCAACCAGAACAAGCCGACCATGATCAGCCAGATCACCTCGGCCCTGGGTGAGGCCGGGCTCAACGTCGCCGAGTTCACCAACAAGGCCCGCGGCGACGTCGCGTACACCCTGGTCGACGTCGAGGGCGAGGTCAGGGACGAGCTGAAGGAGAAGATCCTGGCGATCGACGGCGTCATCCGGGCCCGCAAGATCTGAGGTCACTCCAGATCCCTCTCCACCGGCCGCGCGGTCTGGTTGCCCTCCCGGCGACCGGCCGCGCGGTCTGGTTGCCCTCAGTCGCACCAGCCGCGTGGTGTGGTTGATGCCCGGCCCGACGGGTGAGATCCAACCACCCGGGCCTGCGGACGGGTGGCCGCGGGTCAGGAGTCCCAGCTCTCGTCATACCCAGAGGTGTCGGCGCTCGGCACCGCCGGCGCCGGTAGTGAGCAAGCGACCGGCGCAGCGAATGGTGTGAGGTGACCAAGATCCTGGGCCACCCCGTCGACAGGTCTGTCGCCGACTGGAACGTGGGGGGGCAAACCGGTTTCCGCGTCGAGAACCGACCAACCGCGGGTTGCGGCCGGTCGACCCCAGGCCAACCACGCGGCGCGGCCGGTCGACCCCAGGCCAACCACGCGGCGCGGCCGGTCGACCCCAGGCCAACCACGCGGCGCGGCCGGTCGACCCCAGGCCAACCACGCGGCGCGGCCGGTCGGGAGATGAGTCCGCCTTCGGCGCCGTCGCGCCGCCGCGTGGGGTCCAGGTCGGTCAGGAGCGCACGACGGTGAGCGGCAGGAGCGTCCTGCCGGTGGGGCCGATCTGGATCTCGGTGTCCAGCTGCGGGCACACCCCGCAGTCGAAGCACGGGGTCCACCGGCAGTCCTCGACCTCACGCTCGTCCAGGGCGTCGAGCCAGTCCTCCCACAGCCACTCCTTGTCCAGGCCGGAGTCGATGTGGTCCCAGGGCAGGACCTCGTGCTCGCCGCGCTCGCGGGTGGTGTACCAGGCGACGTCGACACCGGTCCCCTCCAGCCCGCGCTCGGCGGCGCCCATCCACCGCTCGTAGGAGAAGTGCTCGCTCCACCGTCGAAGCGGCCGCCGGCACGCCATACCTCCTCGATCACGCGACCCAGCCGGCGGTCGCCACGCGAGAGCAGGCCCTCGACGATGCCCGGCTGGCCGTCGTGGTAGCGGAAGCCGATCGCCGAGCCGTAGCGACGGTCGGAGCGGACCGCGTCCCGCAGCTTGGCCAGCCGGGCGTCGGTCTCCTCCGCGCCGAGCTGCGCCGCCCACTGGAAGGGGGTGTGCGGCTTGGGCACGAAGCCCCCGATGGAGACGGTGCACCGGATGTCGCGACGGCCTGACACCTCCTCCCGGTGTCGATGACCTTCTTGGCAAGGTCCGCGATCGCCAGCACGTCCTCGTCGGTCTCGGTGGGCAGGCCGCACATGAAGTAGAGCTTGACCTGCCGCCACCCGGCCGCGTAGGCGGGCCACCGTGCGGATGAGGTCCTCCTCGGTGACCATCTTGTTGATCACCTTGCGCATCCGCTCGCTGCCACCCTCGGGCGCGAAGGTCAGGCCCGAGCGCCGCCCGTTGCGGGTCAGCTCGTTGGCCAGCTCGATGTTGAAGGCGTCCACGCGGGTCGAGGGGAGCGAGAGCCCCGTCTGCGTGCCCTCGTAGCGGTCGGCCAGACCCTTGGTGATCTCCGCGATCTCGGAGTGGTCGCGGAGGACAGGGACAGCAGGCCGACCTCGTCCAGCCCGGTGGCGCACAGCCCCCGCTCGACCATCTCGCCGATGCCGGTGATGGAGCGCTCCCGGACCGGTCGGGTGATCATGCCGGCCTGGCAGAAGCGGCAGCCGCGGGTGCAGCCGCGGAAGATCTCGACGCTCATCCGCTCGTGGACCGACTCGGTGACCGGCACGAGGGGCTGCTTGGGGTAGGGCCAGGCGTCCAGGTCCATCACCGTGTGCTTGGTGACGCGCCACGGGACGCCGTGCAGGTCCGGCCGGGGCGCCACGCGCTGGATCCGCCCGTCCGGCAGGTAGCTGACGTCGTAGAAGGCGGGCACGTAGACCCCGCCGGTCCGGGCCAGCTCCAGCAGCAGGCCCTGCCGCCCGTCGGGACGGCCGGCCGCCTTCCAGGCGTTGATGATCCTGGAGGTCTGCAGCACCGCCTCCTCACCGTCGCCGACGATCGCGGCGTCGATGAAGTCGGCGACGGGCTCGGGGTTGAAGCTGGCGTGGCCCCCGACGATGACGAGGGGGTGGTCCTCGCCCCGGTCGGCGGCGTGCAGGGGTATGCCGGCCAGGTCCAGCGCGGTGAGCATGTTGGTGTAGCCGAGCTCGGTGGAGAAGCTCACCCCGAGGACGTCGAAGTCACCGACCGCCCGGTGCCCGTCGACGGTGAACTGCGGCACCCCCCCCTGCCGCATGAGCCGCTCGAGGTCCGGCCAGACGGCGTAGGTCCGCTCGGCGAGCACGTCCGGCTGCTCGTTGAGGACCTCGTAGAGGATCATCACGCCCTGGTTGGCAGACCGATCTCGTAGGCGTCGGGGTACATCAGCGCCCAGCGCGCCGTCCGCTCCCCGCCGCAGTCCCACGGCTTGACCTGGGAGTTGAGCTCTCCACCGATGTACTGCACCGGCTTGGCGACCTGCTCCAGAAGGGGCTCCAGAGCAGGCAGCCAGGACTCGCCGGGGGCGCAGGTGCGTGCGGTCGGTGCGGCAGACATGGCTCCAGGGTAGGCAGGGAACCGCCCGGTGCCGAATCCTCAGCCCTGGTAGAAGGCGTCCAGCTCCTCCCGGTACTTCTGGGTGACCACCTTGCGCTTGAGCTTCATGCTCGGGGTGAGGTCACCCTCCTCCACGGACAGGTCGTGGTCGAGGATGTGGAACTTCTTGACCTGCTCGTGGCGGGCGAGCTTGGCGTTGAGCTGGTCGACGTAGCCCTGGACCATCTCGCGGGTCTGGTCGGAGGTGACGATCTGCGCGTAGCTGTCCCCCGCCATGCCGTTCTTGGCTCCCCACGCCGCGATGGAGTCCGGGTCGAGGGTGATGAGCGCGGAGACGAAGTTGCGGTGCTCGCCCTCCACGATGAGCTGGCTGGCGTAGGGGCAGATGCCCTTGAAGAGCGACTCGATGTAGGACGGGGCGACGTACTTGCCGCCCGAGGTCTTGAACAGGGCCTTCTTGCGGTCGGTGATCCGCAGGTAGCCGTCCTCGTCGACCTCACCGATGTCACCGGTGTGCAGCCAGCCGTCCTGCAGGGACTCGTGGGTGGCGTCGTCGTTCTGGTGGTAGCCGGTCATGATCCCCGGGCCCCGCAGGAGCACCTCGCCGTCCTCGGCGATCCGCACCTCGGTGCCGGGCAGCGGCCAGCCGACGGTGCCGATCCTGTTCCTCGTCGGGTCCGGCCGGTTCACGAACGAGGCGGCGCTGGACTCGGTGAGACCGTAACCCTCGATGATCGTCAGCCCCATGGCGTCGAACCAGCGACCCACGTCGTGGTTGAGCGCCGCCGAGCCTGAGATGAAGAAGCGGATCCGCCCGCCGAAACGGTCCCGGATCTTGGAGAGGACCAGCTTGTCGGCCAGGCCGTACTTCGCCTTGAGCAGGCCCCCGGGCTCACCGCCCGCGGCGCGGATCTCCGCGACCTCCTTACCGACGCCGCCGGCCCAGCCGAAGAGCTTGGCCTTGACCCCTCCCTCGTCGGCCATCATCGTGGTGATCCGGCCGTAGGCCTTCTCGAAGATGCGCGGCGCGGCGCCCATGAAGGTCGGCCTGACGACGGCGAGGTTGGGGACGATCTGCTCGACCCGGCCGTCCACCGCGGTCGCGAAGCCCATCTGCAGCGGCAGCATGAGCAGGAGCTTGCCGAAGACGTGCGCGAGCGGCAGCCAGAGGTACTGCAGGTCGTCCTCCGACAGGATCTGCAGCGCGTCCACGGCGGCGCCCTCGTAGGTCCACGCCGAGTGCGGCAGCCGCACGCCCTTGGGTCGGCCGGTGGTGCCGGAGGTGTAGATGATGGTGGCGAGGTGCTCCGGGGTCAGCCCGTCGATCCGCTCGTCGACCACCCCGGGCTCGGTCTCGAGCCGCGCCCGTCCCCGCTGCTCCAGCTCGGCGAAGCTGATGACGTCGCCGCCGTCGCCGCTCCCGTCGACCACGACGATCTTGAGCACGCCGCCCAGCTGCTCCCGGTGCGAGAGGACCTTGTCGACCTGCTCCTGGTCCTCGGCGATGACGACGCGGCTGTCGGAGTCGGTGATGACGAAGGCCACGTCGTCCGGCAGCATCGTGGGGTAGATCGTCGTCGTCGCCCCGCCGGCGCACATCACGGCCAGGTCGGACAGGACCCACTCGATCCGGGTCGAGCTGGCCAGCGCCACCCGCTCCTCGGGCTGGACCCCCAGGTCGATGAGGCCCGCGGCCAGGGCGTAGGCACGCTCCTTGGTCTGCGCCCAGGTCAGGGACGGCCACTGCTCACCCTCGGGGTAGCGGAACGCCTCGCGGTCGGGGCTCTTGGCGACCCGGTCACGGAACAGGTGACCCACGCTGACCGCTCGCTGCTCGAGGATCGCGGTGTCGTAGGTCTCGTCGGCCAGTCGGGCCATCAGCAACTCCTTTGTCGGGCTGGTCCTTCGGCTCATCCTCTCAGGTGCGCACTCTCCGGACCAAGCCCCCTCGCGGGTCGGTCCGCTGCTGGGCGCAGGCGAGCAACCCGAGCGCGAGCCAGCAGGCCAGCATGGAGGACCCGCCGTAGGACAGGTAGGGCAGCGGCAGGCCCGTCACCGGCATCAGCCCGAGGTTCATCCCCACGTTCTGGAAGGTCTGGAAGGCGAACCAGCAGGCCACGCCGACGGCCACCAGCCGGCCGAAGGGGTCCTGGCTGCGCAGCCCCACGACGAGCGCCCGCAGCACCAGGAACCCGAGCAGCACCAGCAGACCGAGGCAGCCCAGCAGCCCCAGCTCCTCGCCGGCGACGGAGAAGACGAAATCGGTGTGCTGGAACGGGATGAAACCGCCCTGGGTCTGGGGCCCCTCCCCCAGGCCGGTTCCCGACCAGCCGCCGGACCCGATGGCCAGCCGCACCTGCCGGGTCTGGTAGCCGATCCCCTGCGGGTCCAGGCTCGGGTCCCGGAAGGCCAGGAGCCTGTCGACCTGGTAGGGGTCGAGGAGCGGGACCCGCACGGCCGCGACGACCGCGGCGACCGTGCCGCCCAGGGCCACCAGGGTCCACCGCCCGGACGCACCGGAGGCCGCGACCACCCCGATGGTGAGCACGCCCAGGACGAGAGCGCTGCCGAGGTCGGGCTGCAGCATGATGAGCCCGACCGGCACCGCCGCCAGGACCCAGGCGAGCAGGACCTCCCGCCACCCCGGCGGTCGGTAGGGGTCGCGGCCCTCGGCGAGGATCATCGCCAGCCCGATCACCAGGGCGATCTTGGCCAGCTCGGCCGGCTGCAGGGAGAAGCCGCCGGGCAGGAAGAGCCAGGAGCGGGAGCCGTTGACCGTCTGGCCCAGCGGCGTCAGCACCAGGGCGAGCCCGGCCAGGCCGCCGAGGTAGAGCCACGGCGCCACCGCCCGGAGCCAGCGCACGTCGACCGCCACCAGGGCCAGCGCCAGCACGATCCCGATCGCCGCGTTGACGAGGTGGCGCACCGCCAGCGCCGACCCCGCCCAGGCGTGGGTGGCCGACCAGATGAGCAGGGCGCCGACGAGGGTGAGCCGAGGGCCGCGACGAAGGGGGCCCAGTCGGTCCGGGCGTACCGCTCCCGCAGCGGCCGGGTCGGCATACCCGCGGCCTAGCTGAGCAGCGCCCGGGTGCGGTCGACGTCGGCGGCCATCTGCCCCATGAGGGCCTCGAGGGAGTCGAACCGCACGTTGGAGCGCAGCCGCTCCACGAAGTCGACCCGGACGACCTCTCCGTAGAGGTCCAGGTCGGTGCGGTCCAGGACGTAGGCCTCCACGGTGCGGCGCACGACGTCGTCGAACGTGGGGTTGGTCCCGACCGAGATGGCTGCCGGCAGCCGCCGGTCCGGATGGTCCTCCGGGAGGGCCGGCCGTTCCAGCCAGCCGGCGTAGACGCCGTCGGCGGGGACGAGGCCCTCGCTGTCGGGGGACAGGTTGGCCGTGGGGTAGCCGAGCTCCCGTCCCCGGTGATGACCGTGCACCACCTCTCCGGACACGCGGTGGGGGCGGTCGAGGATCTCGGCGGCGGTGACCACGTCCCCCTCCGCCAGCGCTGCGCGCAGCGCGGTGGATGACCAGGCGCGCATCCCCTCGGCCATCGTCGCCGACCGTCCCCTGCACGACGACCTCGAAGCCGTAGGCGGCCCCCAGCTCGCGCATCGTGTGCTCGTCCCCGCTGTTGTGCAGCCCGAACCGGCTGTCGTGCCCGAGGACGACCACCTCGGCCCGTAACCCCTCGACGAAGGTCTCGCGGACGAACTCCTCCGGGGTGAGCAGGGCGTACTCCGGGGTGAACTCGATGACGACGACCCCGTCGAGGCCCACCTCCTCCAGCAGGTCGAGCCGGTGCTCGAGGCCCGCGATCTCCTCGGGTGCGCGCTCGGGGTGCAGGACGGCCACCGGGTGGGGGTCGAAGGTGACCGCGACCGCGGCCAGCCCCCGCTCCCGGGCCAGGGAGGTCACCGTCGACAGGACGGCCCGGTGCCCCCGGTGGACCCCGTCGAAGTTGCCGAGGGTGGCGACGGTGGGGCCCAGGTCGGCCGGGACGTCGTCCAGGGAGGTCCAACGATGCACGGCGGTCACTCTACTTCGCGCCGGCGGGGGCGAGGACCACGTGGGGGCGGGCGTCCGGCCGGCTCTCGTCCAGGACGGCCACCAGCGTCCCGTCCGGGGCGAACGCGGCGACCGGTCCCTCCCGACCCGGGCGCTCGGAGGGGATCCGCTGCCCGTACCCCAGTGCGCGCGCCTCCTGCGCCGTCAGCTCCCGCGCCGGCAGCGCCGACCTCGCGGCGTCAGCGAGGTCAACGAGCTGGGCCGCGGGTCCGGGCCCGACCTCGGGGTCGAGCTGCTCCAGGCTCACCGCCCGGTCCAGGCCCAACCCTCCGACCCGGGTGCGCCGCAGCGCGGTGAGGTGCCCTCCCACGCCCAGCGCGGCCCCCAGGTCCCGCGCCAGGGCGCGCACGTACGTGCCCGAGGACACCTCCACCTCGACATCCACGTCGAGCAGACCCCCGGGCACCGGCGCGCCCTGCCGATCGTGCTCCCCCGCCCGGCGCAGCGTCAGCACCTCGAAGCGGGTCACCCTCACCGGTCGCGCCGCCAGCTGGACGTCCTCGCCGGACCGGACCCGGGCGTAGGAGCGCTTCCCGTCGACCTTGATCGCGCTCACGGCGCTGGGGACCTGCTCGAGGTCGCCGGTGAGGGTCGTGACGGCGGCGCGGACCTGCTCCTCGGTGAGGTGCCCGGCGTCGGCCCCACCGGTGGCCTCCCCCTCGGCGTCGTCGGTGAGGGTCGACCGGCCCAGGCGCACGGTCGCGGCATACGCCTTGTCGTGCCCGACGAGGAAGGTGAGCAACTTGGTCCCCCGGTTCACCCCCACGACCAGGACCCCGGTCGCCATCGGGTCCAGGGTGCCCGCGTGCCCCACCCGTCGGGTGCAGCAGAACCGTCGCAACCGGGCGACGACGTCATGGCTGGTCCAGCCGGCCGGCTTGTCGACGACGAGCAGACCGTCCCCGACGGGCGTCGGGTCGGCCGTCACGGACGCCCGGCGTCCGGCTCGGCGTCCTGAGGGGCGGAGCCGGCCTCCTCCGAGGCCGGGCGGGGCTTGCGGTAGGGGTCCTCGTCCCCGGCGTAGCCGGCCGCCCGGCGCGCGGCGGCGAGCTCGGCGTCCCGCTCGGCCACCTGGCGCAGCAGGTCGTCCATGTGCTGGGCGTCCTCCGGCAGGGCGTCAAGGATGAACTCGAGGCTCGGCGTCAGACGGATGCCCAGCCCGCGCCCGACGAACGAGCGGAGCCTGCCGCGGTACTGCTCCAGGACCTCCGCGGCGGTCGCGCGGTCCTCCTCCGTCCCCAGGACGGTGTAGAAGACGCTGGCGTGCTGGAGGTCACCCGTCACCCGGACGTCGGTGATCGTGACGAAGCCGACCCGCTCGTCCTTGACCACCTGCGAGAGTCCCTGGGTCACCAGCTGCTTGGTCCGCTCGGCGATCCTGCGGCTGCGTGCCTGGTCGGCCATGTCTCCTCCTGAGGTCCGTACGGCGTGGCCCACGCGGGGTGGGAGCCAGCCCATCCTACGGAGGCGGCGGCCCTGCGCAGACGACGCGGGGTGACGGGCCGGGCGTGCGACCGGGGCGCGGTGGCTCGGCACGGGCACGGGCACGGGCACGGGCCCAGGTTCGCCTGCTACGTTCTCGCATCCCTTCGCGGTCCGGGCGCCGCCCCCCGACCCCCACCCCTCGACCCCGCCGACCTCCGCGCGACCGTCGTGATGCGGTGCCCCGGGGCTCGCGCCTCCAGGAGACTCCCGTGCGCACCACCTGGCCCCTCCTCGTCCTCACCTCGGTCCTCGTCCTGCTCCCCGGCTGCGGCTCCGGGTCCGAGCGGACCGACTCCGGCGACGCCGAGTCCGCCGCCATCGTCGACACGGTGGAGGAGGACCTCATGCTCGTCGACGGCTGGGCCGAGGCCACCGACGGGGTGAGGACCGGCGTCTTCGGCACGCTGGTGAACAGCTCGGAGCAGGACATCTCCCTCGCCCGCGTCGAGAGCGAACTCACCGCACTGGTCGAGCTGCACGTCACGGTGGACGGAGCCGCGGGCGGCCTGATGGAGCCGGCCGACGACGGCTTCGTCGTCCCCGCGGGCGGCGAGCTGGTCCTGGAGCCCGGTGGTGACCACCTGATGCTGCTGCAGCTGGACGCTCCGGTCGAGACGGGTCAGGACCTCGAGCTGACCCTGGTCACCGCCGACGGGCAGGAGTATGCCGTGACCGTCACCGTGCGCGACGCACCGGGGGCAGCGGTGCCGCGCCGGGTCGGAACGGTCCTGCTGGCCTGAGGGCTGCAGCACGAGGCCCGGCCCACCGAGGGGTGGACCGGGCCTCGTGCTGACCGCACGGGTCAGGAGCGCGGGATCTCCCGCATCTCGTAGGTGGTGATGAGGTCGTCGACCTGGATGTCGTTGAACGACCCCAGGTTGATACCGCACTCGAAGCCCTCGCGGACCTCGGTGACGTCGTCCTTGAACCGCCGCAGCCCGGCGATCTCCAGACCCTCGGTGATGACGACACCCGCCCGGGTGATCCGGGCCTTGGCACCGCGGCGGATCTCCCCGCTGCGCACCAGGGAGCCCGCGACGTTGCCGAACTTGGAGCTGCGGAAGATCTCGCGGATCTCCGCGCTCCCGGTCTCGAACTCCTCGAACTCCGGCTTGAGCATGCCCTTGAGGGCGTTCTCGATGTCCTCGATGGCCTGGTAGATCACGCCGTAGTAGCGGATCTCCACGCCCTCCTTCTCGGCGTAGTCGGCGTTCTGCCCCTCGGCCCGGACGTTGAAGGCCAGGATGATGGCGTCGGAGGCCACCGCGAGGTTGATGTTGTTCATCGTGATCGCACCGACGCCGCGGTCGATGATCCGTAGGTCGACCTCGTCGCCCACGTCGATCTGCAGGAGCGCGTCCTCCAGCGCCTCGACGGAGCCCGAGACGTCGCCCTTGAGGATGAGGTTGAGCGTCTCCACCTTGCCCTGGGCCAGGGCCTGGTTGAGGTCCTCCAGGCTGATCCGCTTGCGGGACTTGGCCAGGGCCGCCTGCCGGTCGGCCGCCTCGCGCTTCTCGGCGATCTGGCGGGCGGTCCGGTCGTCCGGCGCCACCAGGAAGGTGTCGCCGGCGCGGGCCACCGTGTCCAGACCGAGGACCTGCACGGGGCGGGACGGGGTCGCCTCCGCCACCTGCTTGCCGTGCTCGTCGAGCATGGCCCGCACGCGTCCGTGGCTGCCGCCGGCGACGATGGCGTCACCGACGCGCAGCGTGCCCTGCTGCACCAGCACGGTCGCGACCGCGCCACGACCGCGGTCGAGGTTGGCCTCGATCGCGACGCCGCGGGCGTCCTTGTCCGGATTGGCCCGCAGGTCGAGCGCCGCGTCCGCGGTGAGCAGGACGGCGTCCAGGAGGGCCTCGATGTTCTGTCCCTGCTTCGCCGAGACGTCGACGAACATCGTCTCGCCGCCGTACTCCTCGGCGACCAGGTTGTACTCGGTGAGCTGCTGGCGGATCTTGGAGGGGTTGGCCCCCTCCACGTCGATCTTGTTCACCGCGACCACGATCGGCACGTCGGCCGCCTGGGCGTGGTTGAGCGCCTCGATCGTCTGCGGCATGACGCCGTCGTCGGCGGCGACCACGAGGATCGCGATGTCGGTCACCTTGGCACCACGGGCACGCATGGCGGTGAACGCCTCGTGACCCGGGGTGTCGATGAAGGTGATCGCGCGCTCGACGCCTTCGTGCTCGGTCCGCACCTGGTAGGCGCCGATGTGCTGCGTGATGCCACCGGTCTCGCCCGCGCCGACCTCGGACTCGCGGATCGCGTCGAGCAGCCGCGTCTTTCCGTGGTCGACGTGACCCATGACCGTGACCACCGGGGGCCGCGGCTCGAGGTCCTCGTCGGACTCGGCCTCGGTCTCGGCGTCCAGGTCGATGTTGAAGGCGCTGAAGAGCTCGCGCTCCTCCTCCTCCGGCGACACGACACGGATGTCGTAGCCCAGCTCGGACCCGAGCACCGCGAAGGTGTCCTCGTCCAGCGACTGGGTCGCGGTGGCCATCTCCCCGAGGTGGAAGAGCACGGTCACCAGCGACGCGGGGTCGACGTTGATCTTGTCGGCGAAGTCGGTCAGCGAGGCGCCGCGGCGGACCGTGACGGTCTGCCCGCCACCGCGCGGCACGTTGACGCCGCCGATGGCCGGGGCCTGCATCTGCTCGAACTCTGCGCGCTTGGCCCGCTTGGACTTGCGGCCGCGGACCTTGCCGCCACCACGACCGAACGCACCGGCGGTGCCGCCGCGGCCACGGGGGCCACCGCCACGGCCGCCGGGACCACCACGGAAGCCGCCGCCGGCCGCGCCGGGGCCACCGCCACCGGGGCCGCCACCGGGACGACCGCGACCACCCGCGGGGCGGGCAGGCCGCTCACCGGGACGCGGCACGGCGGCCCGCTCGGGCATCATGCCCGGGTTGGGGCGGGGACCGCCGGGGCGCGGGCCACCGGGACGGGGCCCACCAGGACCGGGCTGACCGCCCCGGGACCCACCGGGTCGGGGCATGCCCTGGCTGGGGGCGAACGGGTTGTTGCCGGGACGGGGGGCGCCACCGCGCTCACCGCCACGCTCGCCGCCGCCCGGGGCGCCACCGCGCCGCTCGCGGGTCTGACCCATGCCCTGGCTGGGGGCGAAGGGGTTGTTGCCCGGACGGGGGCCGGGCTTGGCTCCCGGACGCGCGGGACGGGAGGAGGGGGTCTCGGCGCGGGCGGCCGGCTGCTGCGGGGCAGCAGGCTGCGCGGGACCGGGCTTGGCTGCCGGGGTCTCCGGCGCCGGGGCGGGGGCCGCCGGTCCGGGGGTGGGTGCGGCAGCGCGCTCAGGTGCCGGGGTGGAGGGCGTGCCGCCGCGGGGCGCGCTCTCCGGACGACCCGCCGGCTGTGCACCGGGCTTGGCCGGGGCGGCGCCCGGACGGGGCCCGCGGGGGCCGGGGGTGGCGGCCGGTGAGGACGTGCCACCCGGCTTGGCCGCGGGCGCGCCGGAGGGCTTGGCGGGAGCCTCCTGCGCCGCGCCCTTGGCGGCGGCGGGGGGGTTCTCCCGGATCTTGCGGACGACAGGGGGCTCGATGGTCGACGAAGCCGACCGGACGAACTCTCCCTGCTCCTTCAGGTGGGCGAGCAGCTCCTTGCTCTCGACCCCGAGCTCCTTGGCGAGCTCGTAGACCCTGAGTTTGGCCACGGTGTGGTGTCTCCTTGGTTGTTGCGCCACGACCGGGGCCACAGGGGCTCAGCCGCGACTAGTGCTGGTGGGTGCTCATCGCTGAGTACTCATCGGGTGCTCATCAGCGTCAAACCCGCTTCCGGTTCCTCGATGACAGGCCCTGGTCAGGACCCGCCCTTGCTGAGCGACCGGGTCGGGCGACCCGGTCGGGTGTGTCATTCCTGCTGCTGCTCCAGCCGCTCCTGCACGGCGCTCGCATCGGTCTGGCTGCCCGCCGGGAGGCGGAGGGCCCGACCGAACGCACGTCGCGCGATCGCGGTCTGCAGGCACTGGGGGTCAGGGTGCACGTATGCGCCCCGGCCGGCACCGCGTCGACGCTCGTCGGGCCGGAGGATCCACCGTCCGGTGGCCTCGTCCCGACGCGCGACGACGCGCAGCAACACGTGCTGCTCGTCCCGTCCCCGGCACCCCACGCACGTGCGGACCGGCGTGTGCCGTGCAGGTGGCGAGGTGGGGCCGCGACGGACAGCGTCATCCATCCTACACGCCGGCAGCGTCCGACCCCTCCTCCGGCTCGCGCGCCTCGGCCGGGCCGCCCCGGTCCTGCTGCTCCTCGGTGTCGGCGCGGATGTCGATCTTCCAGCCCGTCAGCCGGTTGGCGAGCCGGGCGTTCTGCCCCTCCCGCCCGATCGCCAGGGAGAGCTGGTAGTCCGGCACGACGACCCTGACCTGGCGGGTCCTGGTGTCCACGACGCGGGCCGACTGGACCCGGGCCGGGGACAGCGCCGCGGCGACGAAGCGCGCGGGGTCCTCGTCGTAGTCGACGATGTCGATCTTCTCGCCCTGCAGCTCGCTCATGACCGCCCGCACCCGCTGGCCCATGGGCCCGATGCACGCCCCCTTGGCGTTGACGCCGGGGACCGTGGAGTGCACGGCGATCTTGGTGCGGTGCCCCGCCTCCCGGGCCAGGGCGGCGATCTCGACCGTCCCGTCGGCGATCTCGGGGACCTCGAGGGCGAAGAGCCGCTTGACCAGGCCCGGGTGCGTCCGGGACAGCATGATGTGCGGTCCGCGCGAGCCGCGCTTGGCGCTCACCACGAAGCACCGCAGCCGCTGCCCGTGCTCGTAGGTCTCCCCCGGCACCTGCTCGGCCACGGGGAGCTCGCCCTCCACGGTGCCGAAGTCGACGGAAACGAACCGCGGGTCGTTGCTCTGCTGGATGATGCCCGAGACGATGTCCCCCTCCCGCGCCCGGAAGTCACCGAGCACGGCGTCGTCCTCGAGCTCGCGCATCCGTTGGGTGATGACCTGCCGGGCCGTCGAGGCCGCGACCCGCCCGAAGCCCTCCGGGGTGTCGTCGTACTCCGGGCCGGGCTCGCCCCGGGTGCCGTCCTCCAGGACGGGAGGGTCCTCCCGGGCCCACACGACCACGTGACCGGTGCTGCGGTCCAGCTCGACGCGGGCGTGCCGGGCGTGCCCCTCGAGCCGCTGGTAGGCGGAGAGCATCGCCTGCTCGATCGCCTCCACGATGACGTCCATGGGGATCTCGCGCTCGCGCTCCAGCAGGCGCAGGGCAGCCATGTCGATGTCCATCAGTCGTCCTTTCCGTCGGGCCGGGAGAACTCGACCTGCACGAGGGCCCTGGTGACGTCGGCCAGGGCCACGGGCGTGTCGGGTGCGGTCTCCAGCGTGAGGGCGGTCGCGCCGACGGAGGTGATCCGGTCGGTCGTGGTCGTGCCGTCGGCCAGGGTGAGCCTGACCAGCCGGCCCACGTTGCGGCGCAGCTGGTCACGGGTGGTGAGCGGGCGGTCGAGGCCGGCCGAGCTGACCTCCAGCGTGTAGGGGGCCTCACCCAGGTGGTCGGAGGCGTCGAGGGCGTCCGACACCGTCCGCGTGGCCTGCGCGACCTCGTCCAGGGTCAGGGGCTCGACGCTGCTCGTGTCGTCGTCCGTCGGCAGGTCGGTCAGGTCCCGGGCGAGGAAGACCCGCACGAGGCGGCGGCGGCCCGCCTGCTGCAGGGTGGCGCCGTCCACCACCACGCCCGTCCCGGCCAGCGCGTCGGAGGCCAGCTGCGTGATCGTCTCGGGGCTGGGCCGGGCGTCCATCCTGCTCCTCGTCTCTTCTGCTGTGGGCCGTGGACCGGGCAGCCTGAGCCGCCGGTCCGGTCGGCCGGAAGGGGCTAGCCTACCGTCTGAGATGATCCCCGTCATGCCCGCCGCGTCGCCCGACCCGACCCGTGGGGCGGGCCCGACCCGGCGCAGCGTCCTGCAGGTCGGCCTGCTCGCCCTGGGGGCCACGGCGCTGGCGGGGTGCACCGAGGGACGCCCCCGCACCCCCTGGTCCCCGGACCCCGACACCGACACCGACGGCGCGCTGCCGCCGGGCCTGCCTCCCGACGGCGAGCTGCTGCTGCTGGCCCGTCAGCGCCTGCACCGCTACCGCGGGGTGCTGGTCCACGTGCGACCCGTCTCGAGCACCGGGCGGTCGGTCGCCCGACAGCTGGCGGACATGTGGGCGGTCCAGCAGGACCGGCTGGAGCAGCTGCTCGTCCTGGCCGGGGTCGACCTGCCCGACCTCGCGGACGTCGTGGTCGACCTCCCGGACGTGGCCGGGGCCTCGGGCCCCCCGCCCGACGAGGCGGCCGCCTCCACCGGGACGGACGACGCGGCGGCCACCAGCGCCCCGGCGGGGCTGGCCCCCGACGTCCTCGGGACCGAGATCCGCGCCGACCTCGACGGGGCGCTGGAGGAGCTGACGCGCTCCACGGTCACCAACCGTGCCGTGCTCACCTCCCTCCTGGCCCAGCACAGCGAGGCGGCCCGCCTGCTCGGGGCGGCCGTGCACCACGAGCCCCTGGTGGGACCGGTGGGCGCCGCAGCGGTGCCCGTCCTGCAGGTGACCCGCCCGGCCGTCTTCGGCCTGGAGGTCGTCGCCGCCCGGTCCCGGGGTGAGGAGCGCGAGCTCTACGAGTCGGTGCTGCGACCGCTGCAGCGGATCACGCGGTCCCTGACGAGCCTGGCCGGCGAGGCCGCCCCCGTGCCCCCGCTCGGATACGACCTGCCCGAGCCGCTCGACGACGAACCGTCCCGCATGGCGCTGGCGCGGGGCCTCGTCCAGGACGTGGCCCCGGCCGCGCTCTCGGCCGTCGGCCGGGCGGGCAGCGACGTGGGCCAGCTCCGCTCGGTCGTCCGGATCGTGGCCGAGTCGGCCATGTGGTCCCGCGAGCTGGGCGCCGAGGCGGCGCCGTTCCCCGGTATGACGCTTCCGTGAGCCGGGCGCTGCGCCAGGAGGACCTCCCTCCGGCCCTGCTGCAGGACCTGGACGGCCGCCCCGCCGACCGGACCACGGGCCCCCAGACCCGGGCGCCCCGGGTCGACGGGACCAGCTGGCTGGACCAGCTCCCCCGGAGGGTGGCCGAGGCCCTGGAGCGGTGGGATCTGTCCCGGGACGACACCCAGCCCCTGCGGTCCGGCTACACGGCGCTGGTCGTGCCCGTGCGCCGCCCGCGGGGTGACCGCGGCGCGCTCAAGGTGGCGTGGCCGCATACCGAGTCCGACACCGAGCACCTCGCCCTGCGGGCGTGGAAGGGCCGCGGCGCCGTGGAGCTGCTGGCCGCCGACCCGCCGAGCGCGACCCTCCTGCTCGAGCGCCTCGACCCCGACCGCGACCTGATGACCGGCCCGGTCGTGGCGACGACCGAGGTGCTGGGCACCCTCCTGCGGCGGCTCGACCGACCGGCACCGCCCTGGGCCCCGCCGCTGTCCGCCGTGCTGGCACGCATCGGGGACCGGCTCGACCGGCTCCACCACGACCCGGCGGCCGGACGGTCCTTCCCGCGCAGGCTCACGCAGCAGGCACGGTCCCTCACCCGGGACCTGCTGGCCGGGAGCACCGGCGACACCGGCGACCATCCGCTGGACCGACGGATGGTCCACACCGACCTGCACCAGATGAACGTGCTCTGGCGGCCCGACCCCGGCGAGTGGGTCGCGATCGACCCCAAGGTCCTGGCGGGAGACCCGCACTGGGCCCTCGCCCCGGCCCTGTGGAACCGGTGGGACGACGTGCTGGCCGCCGCCGACGCCCGCAGCCACCTGCGGCTGCGTCTCGGCCTGCTCTGCGACGCCGCGGGGCTGGACGAGGACCGTGCCACCGCCATGACCATCGTCCGTCTCGTCGCCGAGGCGGCTCGGAGCATCGAGGAGGGCGGCGCGGACCGCGAGACCTGGGTGGCCAGGGCGGTGACGATCGTCAAGGCCGTCCAGCCGGGGTGATCACCCGGCCGGCAGCGCCTACGGTGGAGGGCATGGCCGACCGCCTCGCGCGCAGCACCTCCCCCTACCTGCAGCAGCACGCCGACAACCCCGTGGACTGGTGGGAATGGGGGCCGGACGCGTTCGCCGAGGCCCGGCGACGCGACGTCCCGGTGCTGCTGTCGGTCGGGTACGCCGCCTGTCACTGGTGCCACGTGATGGCGCACGAGTCCTTCGAGGACGAGCAGATCGGTCGGCTGCTGACCGAGGACTTCGTGGCGGTCAAGGTCGATCGCGAGGAGCGGCCCGACGTCGACGCGGTCTACATGGAGGTCACCACCGCCCTCACGGGGCACGGCGGCTGGCCGATGACCTGCCTGCTGACCCCTGACGGCGAGCCCTTCTGGGCTGGCACCTACCTCCCCCGCGACCGGTTCGAGCACCTCCTGCGCACGGTGACCGCGCAGTGGAGGACCGACCCCGGGCGGTTGCGCGAGGGGGCCCGTTCCATCGTCACGACGCTGCGCGGCGCGCAGGCCCGAGCGGACACTCCCGGTCCCGTCGGCGCGACCGCCGCCGTCGGTGAGGACGCTCTGGCCGCCGCCGTGGAGACCCTCGCCCGGGACTACGACCACCGGTGGGGCGGCTTCGGGGACGCGCCGAAGTTCCCACCGTCGATGGTGCTCGCGTTCCTGCTGCGTCACCATGGCCGCACCGGTGGGTCCTCCGCCCTGCAGATGGTGCGCGGCACCTGTGAGGCGATGGCCCGCTCGGGCACCTACGACCAGCTCGGCGGCGGCTTCGCCCGGTATGCCGTGGACCGGGCCTGGACCGTGCCGCACTTCGAGAAGATGCTCTACGACAACGCGCTCCTGCTGGGGGTCTACACCGACCTGGCCCGCGTGGACGACACCGCTCGCCCCTGGGCCTCCCGGGTGGTGCGCGAGACGGTGGACTGGCTGCTGCAGGAGATGTGGACCGAGCAGGAGGCCTTCGCCAGCAGCCTGGACGCCGACACCCAGGGCCAGGAGGGGCTGACCTACGTCTGGACCCCCGAGCAGCTGCGGCAGGCCCTGGGGGACGAGGACGGCGACCGGGCCGCCGCCCTGCTCGGGGTCACCGAGGCCGGCACCGTCGAGCGCGGGGCGTCGACGCTCCGGCTCCCGGCCGACCCGGACGACGCGGCCTGGTGGGCGTCCGTCCGCGAGCGGCTCCACCTGACCCGCACCCTGCGCCCCCAGCCCGGGCGGGACGACAAGGTGGTGACGGCCTGGAACGGTCTGCTCATCTCCTCCCTGGCCACCGCCGGCTGGGCCTTCGAGGAGCCGGACTGGGTCGACGTCGCGGCTCGGTGCGCCCGCTTCCTGCTGCGGGTCCACGTGGTGCACGGCCGGTTGCGGCGCAGCTCCCGGGACGGCTCCGTCGGCCCCGCCCTCGCGGTCGCGGAGGACTACGGCAACCTCGCCGACGGGCTGCTGGCCCTCCACCGGGCCACCGGTGACAACAGCTGGCTCGGGGCGGCCACCGACCTCCTCGCCGAGGCGGTCGACCTCTTCGGCGCCCCGGACGGCACCTTCGCCGCCACCGGGCACGACGCCGAGCCGCTCGTCCTCACGCCGACCTCCCGGGGCGACAACGCCGAGCCGGGCGGCCTGTCCTCCCTGGTCGTAGCGCTGGCCAGGCACGGCGCCCAGGCCGCCAGCAGCACCCACCTGGACGCCTCCCTCGCCGCCCTGCGCGGGATGGCCTCGCTCATCACGCAGGCGCCCGGTTCGCCGGGTGGGCCCTGGTGGCCGCCGAGGAGCTGGTGGCCGGGCCCGTCCTTCCGGCTCTCCCCCGCCACCGGGCGGGGGACCCTCTCGGACGCGCGCGGCGCACCCCTGTGGGCACCCTCGTCGTCGACGGTGACGCCGGCACCCCGACCGTGGACGGTCTGCGCGCCGCGACGGTCTGCCGCGGCACGGTCTGCGGCCTGCCCGTCACCGATCCCTCCGGCCTGCCTTCCTGAAGCGGGCAGCCGCACGGCCTACAGTGCCAGCCATGAAGCGACGCCGTCCCTTCCGCCTCACCGCGCTGGCCGTGCTGCCGCTCGTCCTCACCGGGTGCGGCGTCCTCGGTGGCGGCGACGACGACCCGTCGGCCGGGGACGGCAGCACGTCGAGCGCACCGGCGACGGCGGCCGCCCCACCGCCCGGCACCGACGGGGGTGGCACGGACGACGACACGGACGGCACGGACGACGACGACGAGGGCGCCTCACCGCAGGCCACCGGGGAGGCCACCGGGCCGGTCGAGGTCACCATCGCCGCCTCGGGCGACGTGCTGGCGCACTCCTGGGTCAACACCAGCGCCCGGATGTACGCCGGGCACCCCGAGCGCGACCTCTACCCCGTGGACGGGGCCAGCTACGACTACACGCCGATGTTCGCCGACATCGCCGACCTGGTCTCGGGCGCCGACCTGGGGATCTGCCACATGGAGACCCCGCTGTCCCCCGACAACACCGGGCTGTCCGTCCCGGACACCCTGTCCTTCAACACCCCCCGCGAGATGGCCGACGCGCTGGCCGGGGCGGGCTACGACGGGTGCGACTTCGCCTCCAACCACACCATGGACCGGGGCATCCAGGGCGTGGCCGACACCGAGCAGGTCCTGCGCGACGCGGGGATGGGGTATGCCGGACCGACGGCCCAGGAGGACCGGGCCGGGGTGGCCGAGGTCTACGACGTCGCGACGTCGACGGGCTCGGTGCAGGTGGCCCACCTGGCGTACACCTACACCTACCCCAACGCCGGCGGGCCCACCCTGGACGTCCCCGGCGAGGCACCCTGGCTGGTGGAGGCCTCCTGGCCCAACCTGGGCAGCGAGGGGATCCTCGGGCACGCCGAGCAGGCGAAGCAGGACGGCGCGGACTTCGTCGTGGTGTCCATGCACTGGGGCAACGAGTACCAGTCGCAGCCGACGGACCAGCAGCGGCAGATCGCCGCGGACCTGCTCGCCTCCGACGCGGTCGACCTCATCCTGGGCACCCACGTGCACGTCATCCAGCCGTGCGAGCGGATCAACGGCAAGCACGTGATCTACGGGCTCGGCAACTCCTTGTCCAACCAGTCACCGATGACCGCCTCGTCGTTGGTGCCGGCCACCCAGGAGGGGATGGTCGCCGTCCTCACGCTCACCCGGGACGAGGACGGGTCGGTCTCGACGGCCATGCGCTACCAGCCGACCCGGGTGGAGATCCCGCCGGAGCGGGCGCCGGGCCACATCATCCGCCTCGTGTCCCCCACCACCTATCCCGAGACCTGGGAGCGCACCGTGTCGACCGTCGACTCCCTGGGCGGGTGCGGCGCCGAGCCGATCGACCCCGACCAGGCGGGTTGACCCACCCGGCGGCGGGTCAACCCAGCAGCTGGCGCACCGTGTCGTAGCCGATCTTGACGATGAACGCCGAGAGCACCACGACGAAGAACACCCGCACGAAGCCGCTCCCCCGCGAGACCGCGACGCGGGCCCCGAGGTAGGCCCCGAGGACGTTGCACGCCCCCATCACCAGACCGACCTCCCACAGGACCACCCCCTGCGGCACGAAGACCACCAGCGCGGCCAGGTTGGTGGCGACGTTGGCCACCTTGGCCTTGGCACTGGCCTCGAGGAAGCCGTAGCCGAGGGCGCTGACCAGGGCGAAGACGAAGAAGGACCCGGTCCCCGGCCCGAGCGCCCCGTCATACGCCCCGACCACCAGACCGATGAGCACCGCTGTCGCCAGGTGCCGCCGCGGGTGACGGTGGCCGAACCTCAGCGCCGCCATGCGGCCCATCGTGGGCCGCGCCAGCGTGTACGCGCCGACGCCGAGCAGCACGACCAGGATGACCGGGTTGAACAGCTCCCTGGTGAACAGGAAGGCCACCCCCGCGCCGCCCAGGCTGCCGGCGAACGCCGCACCGGCCAGCGGGAGCGCCGTGCGCAGGTCCGGCCGGACCCGACGCAGGTAGGTGACCGAGCTGGTGACGGTCCCCATCACCGAGCCGAGCTTGTTGGTCGCCAGCAGCTGGACGGGTGAGGCCCCGGGCAGACCGACCAGGAGGGCCGGCAGCTGGATGAGGCCACCCCCGCCCACCACCGCGTCCACGAACCCGGCGGCCAGCCCGGCCAGGGCCAGGAAGAGCAGGACGCCGGGCTCGAGGCCCTCGATCACCCGCGGATCTCGGTGACCACCTCGGCGACCGCCGCGTCGACGGCGACCTCACGGCGCTCGCCGGTCGCGCGGTCCTTGATCTCGACGGTGCCCTGCTCCAGGCCCTTGCCGACCACGACGATCGTCGGGACGCCGAGGAGCTCGGCGTCCTTGAACTTCACGCCCGGGCTCACCTTGACCCGGTCGTCGTAGACGACGCTCAGACCGGCGGCCTCCAGCTCGGCGACCAGGCCCTCCGCGTGCGCGAAGATGCCATGGTCCTTGCCGGTGGCCACGACGTGGACGTCGGCCGGCGCCAGGGCGCGCGGCCAGCACAGCCCCAGGTCGTCGTGGGTGGCCTCGGCGACCGCCGCGACGGCTCGCGACACACCGACCCCGTAGGAGCCCATCGTCACCGTGACCAGCTTGCCGTTCTCGTCGAGGACCTTGAGGTCGAGCGCCTCGGCGTACTTGCGACCGAGCTGGAAGATGTGGCCCATCTCGATGCCGCGCGCCAGGGTCAGCGGACCGGCACCGTCGGGGCTGGGGTCGCCCTCACGGATCTCGGCAGCCTGGATGGTGCCGTCGGCGGTGAAGTCACGCCCCAGGACCAGGTCGAAGACGTGCTTGCCGTGCTCGTCGGCGCCGGTCACCCAGGCCGAGCCCTCCGCGACGGCCGGGTCGAGCAGGTAGCGGATCGTCGACGGGCTGTCCGACCCCAGCATCCTCGGACCGATGTACCCCTTGACCAGCATCGGGTAGGCCGCGAAGTCGGCGTCGCCGAAGGGGGCCCACTCGGCGGGGGCCACCTGCGCCTCGAGCCGCTTGGCGTCGACCTCACGGTCACCGGGCAGGCCGATCGCCAGGGGCTCCGTCCTCCCGTCGGGGTGGGTGAGCAGGACGACGACGTTCTTGAGCGTGTCGGCGGCCGTCCAGGCCCGCCCGTCGGCGCGGGGGTGCAGCTCGTTGGCCCGGTCGACCAACGTCTCGATCGTCGGGCTGTCGGGGGTGTCCTCGACGTGCGCCGGGGGCGTCGCCCCGACGACGGCAGGGTCGACCGGCGGCGCCTGGGGCACCACGACCGCCTCGACGTTGGCGGCATACCCCGACGCCTCGCAGCGCACGAAGGTGTCCTCGCCGACGGGCGAGACGGCGAGGAACTCCTCGCTGGCGGAGCCTCCCATGGCGCCGGAGTCGGCATACACGATGACGTAGTCGAACCCCAGCCGGTCGAAGATCCGGACGTAGGCCTCCCGGTGCCGCTGGTAGGCGGCCTCCAGCCCGGCGTCGTCGACGTCGAAGGAGTAGGAGTCCTTCATGACGAACTCACGACCCCGCAGCAGGCCGGCGCGCGGACGCGCCTCGTCGCGGTACTTCGTCTGGATCTGGTAGAGCGTCAGCGGCAGCTCCTTGTAGGAGCTGTACATGTCCTTGACCGCGAGGGTGAACATCTCCTCGTGCGTGGGCCCGAGCAGCATGTCGACCCCCTTGCGGTCCTGCAGCCGGAAGAGGTTGTCGCCGTACTCCGTCCAGCGGCCCGTCGCCTCGTAGGGCTCGCTCGGCAGGAGCGCGGGGAAGCTGAGCTCCTGCCCGCCGATCGCGTCCATCTCCTCGCGCACGATCTGCTCGACCTTGCGCAGCACCCGCAGGCCCAGCGGCAACCAGCTGTAGACGCCCGGGGCGGCGCGCCGGATGTAGCCGGCCCGGACGAGCAGCTTGTGCCCCGGCAGCTCGGCGTCGGCCGGGTCCTCGCGCAGGGTCCGCAGGAACAGGGTCGACAGGCGCGTGGCCACGTGGTGCTCTCCTTCGGGTGGGGTATCGTCCCGGCGCCGTGGGGGTAGGGGTCACCGGGCGCCCGGGCTGACCGTCCGAGCCTACCCGGTGGGTCAGGGGCGGGCGGCCAACTCGGCGACCCCCTCCAGCAGGCGGTCGACCTCCTCGGCGGTCGTGTAGGGCGCCATGCCGACCCGGACGCCTCCGGCCGGGCCGAGCCCGAGCCGGTGGCTGAGGTCCCAGGCGTAGAAGTGCGACGCCGGGGCGTTCACCCTGCGGTCCGCGAGGTGAAGGTGCACCGCGGCCGGCTCCACCCCGTCCACGGTGAACAGCAGGGTGGGGGTCCGGTCTGCGGCCCGCGACCAGATCTGCACGCCGGGGATCGTCCGCAGGCCCTCCTCGCACCGCACCCTCAGGGCGTCCTCGTGCTCCTCCAGTGCGGCGAAGGAGGCCTTGAGGCGCCCGCGTCGGGTGCCGGCCTCCCCCGGCGCCAGGTCGGCGAGGAAGTCCACCGCTGCGCACGTGCCCGCCAGCAGCTCGTAGGGCAGGGTGCCCAGCTCGAACCTCTCCGGGACGGCGTCGCTGGAGGGCAGCAGCTTGTCCGGCCGGAGCTGCTCGAGCAGGTCCGCACGCCCTGACATCACACCGAGGTGCGGCCCGAAGAACTTGTAGGGCGAGCAGGACAGCAGGTCGGCGCCCAGGTCCTCGCGGGAGACCGCGGCGTGGGCGGCGAGGTGCACGGCGTCGACGTGCACGAGGGCCCCGACGTCGTGCGCGGCCCTCACGATGCCCTCGACGTCCGGGCGGGTGCCGATGAGGTTGGAGGCCCCGGTGACCGCCACGAGGCGGGTCCGGTCGGACAGGACCGCCCTCACCGCCTGCACCGGCAGCTCCCCGGTCTCCGGGTCCATCTCCGCCACCCGCAGCGTGGCCCCGACCGCCTCGGCGGCGATCGTCCACGGCCGGATGTTGCCGTCGTGGTCCAGGGAGGTCACGACGACCTCGTCCCCGGGACCCCAACGCTGGGTCCGGGCCAGGGTGCGGCCCATGTCCATCGCCAGGGCGGTCATGCTCCGTCCGAAGATCACCGTCCCCGCGTCGGTGTCCAGCAGGTCGGCCATGGCCGCGCGCGCGAGCCGGACCGTCTCCTCCGCCCGTCGCTCGGCGGCCGTGACCGTGCCCCGGTTGGCGATGGATGAGGTCAGGGTGTCGGCCACGGCCCTGGCCACCGACGCCGGGGTCTGCGAGCCGCCCGGGCCGTCGAAGTGGGCGGTGCCGGACTCCAGGGACGGGAACTGCGCGCGCACGCGCTCGACGTCGAGACTCATGGCCCCATCATCGTCACCGTCCGTCAAGAACGTGCGTCCGGTCCGTCACGAACGCGCGTCCGGTCTGGCAGGAACGCGCGTCCGGTCAGGGGGCGGCGACCTCCTGCGCCAGCTCGACGGCCCGGGCGACCACGGCCGGGTCGGCGAGGCCCCACTGCCCGAGCACGGCGGCGAGCGCCTGCTCCAAGGACCCGGAGACCCGGGACCGGACCTCGTCCTCGTCGGCGTCCGTGAGCGGCGCGCCCGCGCCGCGGGCGTGCAGCACCCAGGCGGCGACGACGCGCAGGGCTCCGTCGGCCTCGTCGACGCCCCCTGCGGCCAGCGTCGCCCGCAGGGCCGGCACGATCCGGACCGGCAGCTTCTGCGACCCGTCCGCGGCGATCTGGGCGAGCAGGTGCCGGATCCGGGGGTTGGCGAAGCGCTCCTCCAGGGCACCGGTGTAGGCGCGCAGCTGGTCCTCCGGCAGGGTCAGGTGCGGGACCGCCACGTCCCACCACTGCCGGACCCACCCGGCCACGAGCGGGTCGGCGGTCGCCTCGGCGACGGTCTCGTGCCCCCGGATCGACCCGGCGTAGGCCAGCAGCGAGTGCGCGCCGTTCAGCAGCCACAGCTTGCGGGTCTCGTAGGGCCGCACGTCGTCAGTCACGACGGCGCCCACCTCGTCCCAGGCGGGTCGGCCGGCCACGAAGGTCCCGGCGAGGTCCCACTCCGAGAACGGCTCGGTGACGACCACCGCAGGGTCGGGCACGCCGGTGAGCTCCTCCGCCCGTCGCACGTCCGCCTCCGTGGGCCGCGGCGTGATGCGGTCGACCGCCGTGGTGACGAAGCTGACGTTCTCCTCGACCCATGCCGCCAGCCCGGGATCGAGCTCGCGGGCTGCGCCCAGGACCACGCCGCGGGCGACGGCGCCGTTGCCGGGCAGGTTGTCGCACGGGACCACGGTGAGACCACCCGCCCCGGCCGCCCGACGAGCCGACAGGCCGCTGGCGACCTTGACCGGCATCGTCCTCAGCTCCTCCCGCCGTCCCTCCCGCCAGGCGAGCAGGTCCGCCCGCACGTCCTCGTCGGTGAGGTCCAGGCTCCCGTCGCCGTCCGCGCAGTAGCCGGCCTCGGTCACCGTCGTGGTGAGGATGGCCACGGCGGGGTCGGCGAGCGCCTCGTGCCAGGCCGCGAGGTCGGTGCCGGGCCGTGCCCGCACCACGCTCTCGACGACCTCGGCCTCCGCGCCGTCGGCACCGTCCACCACCAGCGTGTAGAGACCGTCCTGCGCCTCGAGCAGGTCGGCCACGCCCGGGCTGCGGCCCGTGAAGGCGAGGATCCCCCACCGCTCCTCGGGCGGGCGCCCCTCGTTGGCGCGGTGGGTGTACCACGCCTGGTGGGCGCGGAAGAAGTTGCCCAGCCCCAGGTGCACCATGCGGACCGGAGGGGCGGGGGTATGCCGTGACAGCCCGCCCGTGCGGCCGGTCGTCGTCGCCTCGCTCATAGCCCGAAGACCTCCTTGGGCTGGTCGGTGACGAGGTAGCGCGCGATCTGCATCCCCTCGTCCTCGGTGAGCCGGTGCTCGGCCACCTGTCCGGCGATGAAGCCGCAGTCCATCCGCCGGGCCATGTCGTGCCGGGCGGGGATGGACAGGAAGGCCCGCGTGTCGTCGATGAAGCCCGACGTCCGTGTGTAGCCCGCTGTCTCCGTCACCGCCTGACGGAACCGTTTGATCGACTCCGGGGCATCGATGAACCACCAGGGGACGCCGATCCGCACGCTCGGGTAGAAGCCGGCCAGCGGCGCGAGCTCGCGGCTGAAGATCGTCTCGTCCAGCGTGAAGACCACCACCGTCAGCCCGGCCGCGGTGCCGAACCGGCTCAGCGCGGGCTGCAGGGCCCGGGTCACCTCGACCGAGACCGGGATGTCCGCGCCGACGTCGGCGCCGAAGGCCTCGAGGGTGCCGGGGTGGTGGTTGCGGTAGACGGCCGGGTGCAGGGTCATGGTCAGCCCGTCGTCGGCCGCCATCCGGAAGGTCTCGTGCACCATGTGGCGACGGAGCCGGTCCCCGTCGTCCGCAGTGATGCGACCCGCGCGGGCCTGCGCGTAGAGGCGTTCCGCCTCACCGTCCGCGAGCGGCTCGGTCCCGAGGTCGCGGTGGCTGTGGTCGGTCGAGACCGCCCCCCGCTGCCGGAAGAACGCCCGACGCTCCTCCATCGCGGCCACCCACCCGGCATACATGCCGGTGTCCTGCCCGGCCACCTCGCCGAGCCGGTCCACGTCCTGCACCCAGGTCGCCGACGCCGGCTCGAGGTACTTGTCCGGGCGCAGCGTGGGGACGACGCGACGGGGGAAGGAGGGGTCCTCGGCGAGCGTGCGGTGGTGCTCCAGGTCGTCGCAGGGGTCGTCGGTGGTCGCGAGGAACTCGATGTCGAAGGCGTCCATCAGCGCCCGGGGACGCGAGCTCTCCCGGCCGATCCAGTCGGCGACCATGTCGTAGATGGCGTCCGCGGTCCCGGCGGAGGGCACGACGTCGACGCCGAAGACCTCGACCAGCTGCTGCTCCAGCCACAGCCGCATGGGGGTGCCCCGGTAGATCGGCCAGTGCTCGCACAGCAGCCGGAAGGCGCGGCGGGAGTCCTCCTCCGACAGCTCGCCCCGACCGACCCCGAGGTCGGCCAGGTCGACCCCGCTGGCGTGCATGAGCCGGGTGACGTAGTGGTCGGGGGTGATCAGCAACGAGGCCGGGTCGCGGAAGGGGAGGTCCTGCGCGAGCCAGGCCGGCGGGACGTGCCCGTGCGGGCTGATGACGGGCAGGTCCGCGACCTCGGCGTAGAGGCGGCGGGCGATCTCCCGGACGCCCGGGTCGACGGGCAGCAGCCGGTCGGGGTGCAGGGTCAGTCGCTCACTCATGTCACACCAGTCCTAGGGCGGTCGGCAGCCACATCGACAGCTGCGGGACGAAGACGACGACGAACAGGCCGACGACGATGGCCAGGAGGAACCAGACCAGCTTGCCCACCACCGGCTCGATCCGCAGCCCGGCGACGCGGGCCCCGATGAAGAGCACGTTGCCCACGGGCGGGGTGATGACGCCCACCGACAGGTTGTAGACGAGGATGGCGCCGAAGTGGACCGGATCGATGCCCATGGAGACCACGATCGGCAGGAAGATCGGGGTGAAGATGAGGATCGCCGGGGTGGGGTCCATGAAGGTGCCGACCGCCAGCAGGATCAGCATCATGATGATGAGGATCGCCTGCGGGTTGGTCGTGAGGCCGAGGAGCAGCTCGGACACGAACTCCGGGATGCGGGCGAAGGCCATCATGAAGGACAGCGCCGAGGAGACACCCACCAGGAGCATGACGATGGCGGTGGTGCGGGCCGACTCGAGCAGGACCCCCGGCAGCTGGCCGACGCCGAGCTGCCGGTAGGCGAACCCGAGGACCAGGCAGTAGACGACCGCGATCGCGGCGGACTCGGTGGGGGTGAACCAGCCGAGCAGGATGCCGCCGACGACGATGATGATCATCAGCAGGGAGGGCACGGCCCGCCACAGAGTCAGCAGGGCCTGGGACAGGCTGGGGCGTGCGCCCGTCTCGGCCACGCCGTACCTCCGGTGCAGGAACATCACCACGACCAGGCAGGCCAGGACCCACACCAGGCCCGGGCCGACACCGGCCATGAAGAGCGCGGCGATCGAGGTGCTGCTCACCAGGGAGTAGACGATGAAGGTGTTGCTCGGGGGCAGCAGCATCCCGGCGGGGCGGAGGCCACATTGACGGCGGCGGCGTAGGAACGGTCGTAGCCCTCCTCCCGCATCCGGGGCTGGGTGACCGTGCCGACCGCGGCGGCCGCGGCCACGGCGGCGCCGGAGACCGAGCCGAAGAGCCCGTTGGCGACGACGTTGGTGGCGGCCAGGGAGGACGGCAGCCGCCCGGTCATCACCTTGGCGGCGTCGATGAGCCGCGCGGCGATGCCGCCGGTGTTCATCAGCGCCCCGGCGAGGACGAAGAGCGGGATGGCCAGCAGCGGGAAGCTGTTGGTGCCGGTGAACATGCGTTGGGCGACGAGGAAGACGGCCCGCTCGGCGCCGAGGAAGACGGTGGCGGCGGCGAGCGACGACAGGCCGATGCCCACCGCGATCGGGAAGCCCAGGGCGATGCAGACGACGATGCCGATCAGCAGGACCAGCGCGGCGATGGTCACGGGGTCCATCAGAGGTTCGCCTCCCCGCGCTCCGGCACGTCCCCGCCCACGCCCTCGTCCAGGACGTAGGGAGGCTCCTTGCCCTGGAGCAGCTCGACCAGGTGGTAGGCGGCGAAGAAGGCGATGATCGCCCCGGTCAGGGGCATGACCGTGTACATCCCGCCGACGGTGGCCGGCAGCGAGGACAGCTGCTGGTTCCACGCCCCGGCGCTGGCCCGCAGGCCGCCCCAGACGAGGATGAGCAGTGCCATGGCCAGCACGGAGACCTGGGCCAGGACCGCGGTGGCCAGCTGACCCTTCGGCGGCTGCTTGCGGACCAGGAAGTCCACCGCGATGTGCCCCTTCTCGGAGAAGACCAGGGCGCTGGCGAAGAAGCCCAGCCAGACGAAGGTGTACCGGGCCGCCTCCTCCGACCAGGTGCTGGCCGAGCCCAGGGAGCGGCTCACGACCTGCCAGACGACGATGAGGACCAGGGCGGCGAAGAGGACCACCGAGGCCCACCTCAGCACCTGGTCCAGCGTGCTCTTGACGATGTTCACGGGGTCCTCACTCTCCCGCCGCGGCGCGGGCGGCGTCGAACAGGGCCTGCTGGGACGGGGTGGTCAGGAAGCGGTCCTGCAGCGGCTCCAGGGCCTGCGCGAACGCCTCCTCGTCCACCTCGTGGAACTGCGCACCACCGGCCTTCGCCTCGGCGATCGCCTCCTCGGTGGCCTCCGCCCACAGCTCGGCGTGCTCGAGGGAGGTGGCCTCCCACTCCTCGAGGAAGATCTGGCGGTCCTGGTCGTCCATCCCGGCCAGGGTGTCGCTGTTGACGATGAGGTAGTCCAGTCCGACCAGGTGGTTGGTCTCGGACAGGTGCGGGGCGACCTCGAAGTGCTTCTGGGTGACGTAGGAGACCTCGTTGTTCTCCGCCCCGTCCAGCACGCCGGACTGCATGGCCGTGTAGACCTCGCCGAAGGCCATCGGGGTGGCCGAGCCGCCCATGGCCGTGACCATCGCCAGGTGGAGCGGGCTCTCCTGCACCCGGATCTTGAGGCCGGCCAGGTCGGCCGGCTCGGTCACCGGCTTCGAGGTGTAGATGTGACGGGAGCCCTGGGTGAACCCGCCGAGGACGGTGAAGTTCTCCCGCTCCTCCAGCGAGGTGTAGAGGTCGCCGACGATGGCGTCGTCGTTGATGACCCTCAGCTGGTGCTCCACGTCGTCGAAGACCTTGGGCATGTTGAAGACGAGGAAGTCCGGGTGGAGGTTCTCCAGCTGGGTGCCGGAGACGATCGCCAGGGCGATGATGTCGTCGGAGACCAGTTGGAGGGCCTCGGCCTGGGCCCCGAGCGTCTCGTTGGCGTAGACGTCGACGGCCAGACGCCCCTCGGTGCGCTCCTGCAGCCGCCCGTCGAAGCGCTGCAGGGCGATGTAGCTGGGGTGGCCCTCGGCCTGGTTGAGGGCGAGGCGCAGGACGGTCCGCTCGTCCTGCCCGCCGGGGGCACCGGCCGCCGAGCACGCCGAGAGCCCGAGCGCGAGGGTCACGGCGAGCACCCCCGCCCGTGATGATGTGGTCCGCACTGCCCAAGGCCTTTCGTCGTGGTCGACCCCGACGTCGCGGCGGGACCGTACCGTCATACAAGCAACGCCCCGGGACCGGCGGCACGGTGTTGCCACAAGTTGCCGGTCACGGCCGGCCGGCCGGGCCTAGGCTGACCGGTATGACGAACCTCCCGCTCCCCTGCCGTCTCGTCGGCGGACCGCACGAGCAGGTCAGCCCCGAGCAGCTCGACGACCTCGTCCGGACGGCGCTGGACGACGTCGAGGACCTGGCCGGACAGGACGTGGTCCTCGTCATCCCCGACGGCACCCGCTCCTGCCCGCTCCCGCTGCTGGTCGGCACCCTGCACCGCCACCTCTCCCCCGTGGTCGCCTCGCTCACGGCGGTCATCGCCCTGGGGACCCACTCCTACATG